>OZ245804.1:0-3259507 GCA_965228265.1 Phycisphaerales bacterium | reverse complement strand
GACATCGTCGGCGCGTACCACGGCGTCGTCTCGCCCTCGCCGTTGCTCGAATCACTCAAGAGCGGACACCCGGAAACGCTGGCCAGCGAGGAGCGGACCGCGCTGATCTCGTGGCTCGAGAGCGACCGCATCGGAGAGGACTACGACAACTTTGACCTTGGTGATATGGCGCCGGCCGAGATTATCGCGGTCAATTGTTTGAACTGCCACACCCGCGGCGCAACCGAGGGCGACGGCATCGGGGACGAGGTGCCGCTGGGCTACTTCAGCGATATCCAGCCGATCGCGGTGAGCCGTGAGATCAACCCAAAGAACGAGCGCATCATCGCGCTGTCGATGCACGTGCACGCACCGAGCCTCTCGATGGTGCTGATCATGCTCACGCTCCTCGGCGCGATGACACGCTGGCCCGGGCTGCTCGTGGGCGGCATCGCGGCCATCGCGGGCGTCGGGCTCTTCTTTGACATCACGGGCCAGTGGCTCGCGCGGTTCCAGGCGTTCTGGGCGTACGCGATCGTCGTCGGCGGGTTCCTGTCGTCAGCGGGTGTGGGGCTGCTCGGTTTGCTGGTGATGGCAGAGATGCTGCTGCCGGGGAAGAAAGCAAACCAAGAAGCACAGGCACTTTAAAGTGGCGGAGGCTTCCTGCCTCCGGAGTCCGACTTCATAGTCATTGGTGGGGGCGGCGTCCCGCTGCCCAGCTTTACCAGACCCCCTCCGTCTGCTGCGCAGACACCTCCCCCGTCGGCGACAGGGGAGGGAAGATCACACAGCGGAGGCTGGAAGCCTCCGCCACTACTGTTCTGTGTTATGCGTTGGCGATCTTCTCGAGCAGCTTCTTGGTGAGCATGCATCCCTCGCGCGGTGGGTGTTTCTGGCCCTCGTACTCCACGCCGATGTAGCCCTCGTACCCCGCGTCCAGCACGATCTTGACCATGCGGTGGTAGTCCGTGTGGATCTCTTCGCCGTTCTCGTCAAAGTCGTGGCTCTTGGCGCTGACAGCCTTGGCGTAGGGCATCATCTCCTCGACGCCCAGGTACCGGTCGTACCACGCCTCGGGGTCGTCGGCCTTGCTCCAGTCGAAGCAGAAGTTGCCGAAGTCGGGCAGCGTGCCGCAGCGGGGTTTGTCGACCATCTTCATGACGCCCGCGAGCCACTTGCCGTTGGAGCTGAGCCCGCCGTGGTTCTCGACGATCACGTTGAGCTTGTAAGGAGCCGCGACCTCGGTCAGTCTGCTCAGCCCGTCGGCGGCCAGTTTCTGCTGTTCTTCGTAGCTGCCCGAGCTGGCGGCGTTGACGCGGATCGAGTGGCACCCGAACTTGGCTGCCACGTCGAGCCACTTGCGGTGGTTGTCGATCGCCTGCGTGCGTTTGGCGTCGTCCGGGTCACCCAGGTTCCCCTCGCCGTCGCACATGATGAGCAGCTGCTTGAGCCCGTGATCCTGAGCGCGTTTGTTCATGTCGGCGATGTACGCGTCGTCTTTGGCCTTGTCCTTGAAGAAGCCGTTGACGTACTCGATCGCGGTGAAGCCCATGTCTTTGGCTTCCTTGGCAAAGTCGAGGTTGTCGATCTCGCCCGCGTAGATCAGCTTGTGCAGCGACCACTGTGCGAGCGACACGCGGAACCTGGGCTCACGCCCGCCGAGCGAGGCCAGGGCGGTGGCGGGGGTGGTCATCAGTGCGGCTCCGAGACCCGCGCCGGCGGCGAGCACCTGGCGACGGGAGGCTTGAAACGCTTGCGGATCGGCTGCCATGTCTTGCTCCTTCGATTCCTCGCAGTATGACGCCTACGCGCCCGGTCTGCCACGGTAAAACCCCGCATGGAGCGTTCGCCCGGGCAAGGCCTACGATCCAGACCGGCGGCAGGAACGTCGGCGAGAGGAATACGCACGGATGATCGTACTGCAGAGTGTGTGGACGGAAGGCAGGCTCCACTTGTGGGCAGAGAGCGCCCGCGGAGCCGCGGCCTTCGCTTCGCCCGTCGAGGATCTCAACGACGAGGACGAGTCGCTCGACGCTGATCAGCCCGAGAGCGAACCTGAAGACCAGCCCGAGGCGGAGGGTGACGTCGCCACGCAGATCGCGGTCCACACCGAGACCATCGCGCACCCGTTTGCGCTCTCGTGCGAAGAACTCCAGTCCGTGCTCACAGAATTTCTGGGCAGCGAGCCTCAGCTCTCGAGCGTGAAGCTCAAGGTGCCTTCGCAGGGCGGCGTGGTGCTGCCCAGTGCGCGTCTGGCTCACGCAGCGGGCATCGCGTTGACCGGTCGGGGCGCCGACGGGCTCTCAAGCGTGACGGTGGACTCGATCGCCGTCGACCCGGAGCAGACGCCCGCGCTGCTCGAGCGACTCCAGGAGTTCGCCGACAGCGACGCGAACGAGAGCATGCTCATCGGGCGCACGGTCGACTACCTCTCATTGGTCGCGCGATTCGCACGCCGATTGCTCGCGCAGCAGCGGTTTGTGCCCGCGCTGCGTCAGGGCTCGACGGGCGAGCTCGACGGCTCGTGGCAGGCGTGGTTCGCCGATGAACAGTCCGCCGAGGACGCGGGCACGCTCGTCTCAGCGATGCCGCCCGCCGTCCGGAGTGTCGAGGACGCGCGATCGCACGACCCCGCGGGGATTTTCGACGACATGGTGACGGCTCTGGTCGACGCGGGTGCCCGCCGGGCGCTCATCGACGACGACCTGCCCGAGGTGATCGAGGGACGCGACCCGAGCGACCCGAGCGTGGCCTGGCTCTTCGGGCTTCTCGGTGATCGTCACACCGTCGAGCCCGCCGACCGGCGCGCCCTGATCCGCGATGTGCGTGGCTGGATCGGTCGCCTCGAGGAGCGTGGTTCCAGCACCGAGTGGCGACTGTGCCTGCGTCTCAACGAGCCGCTGGTGCTGCCGAGCAAGGTCGAGGACGAGGACGAAGAGCGTCCGGCGATCATTGAGCCCGCCGACGCGACGTGGGCGCTGAGTTTCCATCTCCAGCCGATCGGGGCCGAGGATGTGCTCGTCGACGCGGCGGATATCTGGCTGCTCTCGAGCGAGACCGTCACCATCGAGGGCCGACGCCTCGACAGCCCGCAGGAGTTGCTGCTGGCCGAGCTCGGACGCGCCAGCCGACTCTACAAGCGTCTTGAGAAAGCTCTCGACGAGACGGAGCCCGTCGACGTCGAGCTGAAAACGAACGAGGCGTACGAGTTCCTCCGCGAGATCCGCCCGCTGCTACGTGAGCAGGGTTTCGGCGTGATCGAGCCGGGCTGGTTCGGCTCGACGACCTCACGCCTCGGTGCCAAGCTGCTGCTCGATTCGGACCCGATGGACGAATCGATCGAAGCGGGCTCGCCCTCGGTCGCGGGCGCTGCCAAGCTCGGTCTCGATGCGCTCGTCGGCTATCAGTGGCAGATCGCGGTGGGGGACGTCACGCTTACGCTCAAGGAGTTCGAGGAGCTCGCCGAGCGCAAGACACCGCTCGTGCAGATCAACGGCAAATGGGTCGAGATCCGTCCCGAGGACGTCGAAGCCGCGATCAAGTTCATCCGCGAGAACCCGGGCGGCGAGATGTCCGTGGGCGAGGCGATCCGCATGGCCTTTGGTGCCGACGCGCGCACGAGCGGACTGCACGTGACCGGCCTCGAAACCACGGGCTGGCTCGCCGATGTCTTCGGCGGCTCATCCGCGGGTGAGGCGCTGCCCATCCTCGATCAGCCCACCGACTTCCACGGCACGCTCCGCCCGTACCAGCTCCGCGGCTACTCATGGCTCAGCTTCCTCGAACGCTTCGGTTTCGGCGCCTGCCTCGCCGACGACATGGGTCTGGGTAAAACCATCCAGCTCCTGGCGATCCTCGCGGGCGAGCGGCAGGAGGCCAAAGCCAAGGGGCAGGACCGCGTCCCGCCCACGCTGCTCATCGTGCCGACCTCGGTCGTGGGCAACTGGGTCCGCGAAACCAACCGCTTCTGCCCGCAGCTCGATGTCGTCGTGCACCACGGCCCGGGCCGCCTGGCGGGCAACGAGTTCATCGCGCGCGTCGCCAAGGCCGACTTTGTTGTGACAACTTACGCGCTGGCCAACCGGGACCAGGACCTGCTCTCGGCGATCGAGTGGGGGCGTCTGGTGCTCGACGAAGCGCAGTTCATCAAGAACCCCGCCGCCAAGCAGGCCCAGGCCGTGCGGAGCATCCGCGCCCGCTCGCGCATCGCCCTGACGGGTACGCCTGTCGAGAACCGACTGAGCGAACTCTGGTCGATCATGGACTTCCTGAACCCGGGCTACCTCGGCTCGCCCGGCGGCTTCCGCAAGAAGTTCGCCGTGCCCATCGAGAAGTACCGCGACGACGCCAAGAGCATCCAGCTCCGCTCGCTCGTGCGTCCGTTTGTGCTCAGGCGCCTTAAGTCCGACCCGAAGGTGGTGGGGGATCTGCCGCCCAAGGTCGAGAGCCGCGAGTACTGCTACCTCACGAACGAGCAGGCCGAGCTGTACGAGCAGACGGTCAAGAAGATGCTCTCCGACGTGGACGCGACCGAGGGCATCCGCCGCCGCGGCATCGTGCTCTCGGCACTCGTCAAGCTCAAGCAGATCTGCAACCACCCCGCGCAGGCGCTCAAGGAAGTCGTCAAGGGCCAGACCACGCCCCCGTCTGCCGCGCGATCGGGCAAGACGACACGCCTCATCGAGATGCTCGACGAGATCCTCGCCGCGGGCGATCAGGCGCTCATCTTCAGCCAGTTCCGCCAGATGGGATACCTGCTCGCTTCGACGCTGCGCCACGCGCTCGACCGCGAGGTGCTCTTCCTCCACGGTGGCACGCCGCGTCTTCAGCGTCAGAAACTCGTCGACGAGTTCCAGAAGCGTGACGGCTCGACCCCCATCATGCTCGTCAGCCTCCGGGCCGGTGGTGTCGGTCTGAACCTCACAGCCGCGAACCACGTCTTCCACTTCGACCGCTGGTGGAACCCCGCTGTCGAGAACCAGGCGACCGACCGTGCGTACCGAATCGGGCAGATGCGGACCGTGCAGGTCCACAAGTTCGTCTGCCGCGGCACGCTCGAGGAGCGCATCGACGAGATGCTCGAAACCAAGAGCCAACTCGCCGAGCAGATCGTGGGCGCGGGTGAACAGTGGCTCACCGAACTCGACACGGACGCGCTGCGTGATCTGCTGACTCTGCGCGGCGACGCCGTGGGCGAGGTCTGATCCGGATCGACGTGTTTGCTCAGCTCGCGTGGGCGGCCTTGCTCAGCCACGGGATGTCATATCCGAGCTGCCGCATCGCTTCGCCGCAGAGCGTCTCGAACGTGCACCGGTGCGCATCGGTCCACGATGCCCATGCCGGCCCCCTGTGATCCGTCGGATGATACGTGTGCTGCCGCAGGTGCGCGCCGGGTGCGGCGCTCGGCTCGATCCCCATCAGGTCGGCGATCTCGTCGCACACGCTCACGGGATCGGCTTTGAGCTGTTCGTAGCGGATGACGATCGAATCGCTGCGCTCGGCGCACCAGTCGCTCATAGCCGCGGCGTTTGTCCAGACGTGGCAGTGCCGCTCGAAGTCATCGCTCCCGAAATGCTCGTGCTTCATGCGCGAGGCGATGACCTCGACCCCGTTGCGCACAAGGCACACGACACGCGTGGTAGGCAGCGCTTCGGTCAGGTAGGTCGCCGTCTCCGGGAAGAGGTTGGTAAAGAGCATCACACACTGCCCTTCGCGGGCGGGCGCAGGCTCCGGGAAAACCAGGTCGTAGATGAGCCTGCGAAAGAGCGCATCGTGGACCTCGTCGGTCGTCTGCATCGCGAAGCGTCGGCTGCCTTCGGTCCGGTTGCGTCTGGCGCATTCGAGCACATCGAAAGCGACGTTGTGCTCGTGCCCCGTGGAGATGATCGCAGGGTGCGTCGAAAGCGCTTTGCGGAGAGCCGTCGTCCCGCTGCGGCCGACGCCCGTCAGAACGAGCAGCGGGAGGCCTTCGTAGGGGTGGGGGGAAACCATAATCGTTCTATCGGCTCTGCCGCGTGTCCTTGTGGTATGAAAGTGAGCCGGCCAGTGGATATCCGCGCCTATGCGCCCAACCCTTGATTCTGGCCCGCGAGAAAGGCGTCCACCGGAAGGACCCACGCCGGGAGGGAGACCCACAGGCCGATGCAGCAGCCGCAGTTCCCACGCAAGCCCCCAGAGAAAACCAAGCACCCCCGCCGGGTTCGTTCCGGGATCAAGGTCCCGTCCAACGAGCGTGCGAGCGAGAGCTGGGCGGGTCAGCGTTGGCTCCGGCTGATCGAGGCCGGGGCGACAACAGACGACCAGGCCGAGGGGCTCGAGTACGCGCGTCTGGGCCAGACCCGCACGCTCAAGATCGAGCCTGGCAAGGTCGCGGCTCTCGTCCAGGGACGCCTGCCCAAGGCCTACCGCGTCTCGATCGAGCTCGATTCGTTCAATACCGAGAGCTGGGACCGCGTCATCAATGAAATGGCGCAGCAGGCCCGGTACACCGCCAAGCTGCTCTCGGGCGAACTTCCGACCACGATCGACGAGCTCTTCGCCCCGCTCGGCTTGCACCTCTTCCCGCTGACCGAGAAGGACGTCAAGCCGAGCTGCTCCTGCGAGGAACCGAAGTCGGAACTGGGCTGGTGCAAGCACTCGGTCTGCGCGGCCCTGATCGTCGCCGACAGGCTCGCCCAGGACCCCTGGACGATCTTCTCGCTCCGGGGCATCGAGCGGGAAGACCTGATCGAGCAGCTCAAGCACCTTCGCCTGCTGCCCGGCTCGGGCGGCGGGTCGGCACCCGTCTATTCCCCCCACATCGAGGCGGTAGAGACGATTACTGCCAAGCCGCTCGAGGAGTGCTTGGAACACTTCTGGGACCCGGCCTCGGGTCTGGAGCACCTGCACCTGGCCCCAGAGAAGCCGGATGTCAGCCATCCGCTGCTCCGCCGACTCGGGCAGAGCCCCTTCGAGGGCAGCCGATTCCCGCTCGTGGGCCTTCTGGCGACCTGTTACGACGTGGTGAGCGAGCAGATCCTCACGCAGGAGCAGGCCCGCGAGGGCGGCGAGGACGGTCCCGATCCGGCTGACCCCGGAGAAGGAGAAGCCGAGGGCACCGAGGACGACGAATCCTGAGCCCGCCCGCCTTGGCTGAGCCCCGGTGGGGCCTAGACTTGTCTATCAGAGAGGGCCGACCGTGACGAGGCGATTGCCGAGGCGCGGCCATGGGTCTCGGCCGGGTGAGCGGGTTCATATCCGCAGAGCCGCGGAAGGTCGAGGTCCAGCCCCGGTGGTCGTGAGTGCGACTGCCCAGTCCGCGGCCGGCGCCCTGCATCGGGCCGTC
This sequence comes from Phycisphaerales bacterium, assembly GCA_965228265.1. Lineage (GTDB taxonomy): Bacteria > Planctomycetota > Phycisphaerae > Phycisphaerales > UBA1924. Next base: position 3,252,204 of record OZ245804.1, on the reverse strand, counting down.
GGCTCGCAAGCCGATGGACCCGCGTGAGCCATGCTCGCGCATTGCAGGAGGAGCCAGGCCGCCTCGGCCGATTCAAAGATCATCGAATTGACCCGATAGTGTAATGGTTAGCACCACAGTTTTTGATACTGTTAGTCCAGGTTCGAGTCCTGGTCGGGTTACTTCCGATTTCTTCTGAATCACGAGCCGGTCGCTCAACGCGTCGCCGTGAGCACACCAGCACCCATCGCGATCATTCTCGCCGCCGGCAAGGGCACACGGATGCAATCCGACCTGCCCAAGGTCTGCCATCCGATCGGTGGTCGTCCCATGGTTTGCGCGGTCGTGGACGCCTGCCTCGAAGCCGGGTGCGATCGCACGGTCGCGGTGGTGGGGTACAAGCAGAACCTCGTGCGCGAGGCGCTGGCGCCGTACGAGGGACGCGTTGAGTTCGCCGTGCAGGACAAGCAGAACGGGACCGGGCACGCGGTGAAGTGCGCACTGCCCGCTGTGGAATCGCTCCCCGACGAGACGCCCATCTTCATTCTCTGCGGCGACGGCCCACTCATCCGGAGCGACACGCTGCGGACCATTCTCGACCTGCACACCAAGACGAACGCCTCGGCGACGATGGCGACGTCTGTGGTTGAAGACCCGACGGGTTACGGCAGGATCGTCCGCGACAACGCTGGACGCTTCCTGAAGATCGTCGAGCAGGCCAACGCGACCGACCAGGAGCGTGCGATCCGCGAGATCAACCCGAGCTACTACTGCTTCCGCTTGGGCGATCTGAAAGACGGATTGGCACGTATCACGCCCAACGCCAAGAGCGGCGAGGAGTACGTCACCGACGTGCCCGAGCTCCTGCTGGCCGACGGGAAGCGGGTGGAAGTGATCGACGCTGTCCCGCCCGAGGACGTGCTGAGCATCAACACGCCGGCGCAGCTGGCCGAGGTGGACGCGATCTTCCGGTCGCGCCGGAGCGTTGCAGACAATGGCTAAGGGGACGTCGAGCATGAACCAGGACGCGGACAAGCTGAAGATCTTTGCCGGTCGGCACATGCGCGATCTTGCCGAGTCGATGTGCAACCATCTGGACATCCCGATGGGCGAGGCCCGCACGCATGTCTTCCCCGACGGCGAGATGATGCTCAAGGTCGAAGAGGACGTCCGGGGGCGTGACTGCTACATCGTGATCTCGACCTGCATGCCCGTGAACGACAACCTCATGGAGCTCTTGATCTTCCTCGACTGTCTCCGCCGGGCCTCGGCCGAGTACGTGACGATCGTGCTGCCTTACTTCGGCTACGCGCGTCAGGACCGCAAGAGCGAGGGGCGTGTGCCGATCACCGCCAAGCTGGTGGCGAACCTGCTGACGGCTGGCAAGGCCGACCGCATCATCGCGCTCGACCTGCACGCGGCGCAGATCCAGGGCTTCTTCGACATCCCCGTCGATCACCTCTCGGCGACGCCCGTCTTCAGCAAGTACTTCAAGGAGCACCGCGACGAGCTCAACGACCTGTGCATGGTGAGCCCGGACGTGGGCAACGTGAAGGTCGCCGAGGGCTTTGCGAACATGCTGGGCGGCGACCTTGCGATCATCAACAAACGCCGCCTCTCGGGCGATCTGGTCGAGACGGGCCACATCATCGGCGACGTCAAGGGCAAGACGGTCCTGATGGTCGACGACATGATCTCGACCGCGGGCACGATCTGCGCCGCGGCCGAGGTCGTGATGGAGAACGGGGCCAAGGACGTCATCACCGCGGCCAGCCACGGGCTCTTCGTGGGCGAGGCGTTCGAGCGGATCCGCAAGAGCCCGATCAGCCGGGTCGTCGTGACGAACTCGATCCCGCCTCAGCGGGCGATGGACGAGCTCGGCGAGAAGCTGACGGTGCTCGATGTCAGCAAGCTCCTGGGGGACGCGGTCCACCGGGTGCACCACAAGGAATCGGTCAGCGCGCTGTTCGAGGGAACCGCGGGCTTCAAGAGATAGTCATTCACACGAGTCATCCCGCCCGGCGCGTGCCGAGCGGCGTTCTGTAAGGAAACAGTCATGCACGAGAAATCACCTGTTCTGAAGGGCGAGATCCGCGAGCGCCTCGGCTCTCGCTACGCCAAGCGTCTCCGCGAGCAGGGCCGCCTGCCCGTGGTTGTCTACGGTCACGGCCAGGAGCCGGCGGCCATCTCCGTCGATGCCAAGGAAACTATCCGTCACATCGAGGGCGGCGAGCGCGTCTTCCAGATCGACATCAACGGCAAGATCGAGACCGTCCTGCTCCGTGATGTGCAGTTCAACTACCTGGGCGACGACATCGTTCACTGCGACCTGTCGCGTGTGGACCTCGACGAAGTCACCCACGCCCACGTCCACGTCGTTCTCAAGGGCGACGCTGTCGGCCTCAAGACCGCCGGCACGCTGCTCATGCACCCGGTGACCGAGCTGACCGTCGAGTGCAAGCTCAAGGACCTGCCCGACGAGATCGTCGTCAACGTCAAGGACCTCGAGGCCGGCGGCGTGATCCACGCGGGCGACATCGAGCTGCCCTCGGGCGTCAAGCTCCTGAGCGAAGCCGACGGCATCGTCGCGCAGATCACGCACTCGGGTGGCGAAGCCGAGTCGGCCGAGGAAGCCGAGGTCTCGTCGGAAGCCGAGCCCGAGGTCATCCGCGAGAAGAAGCCCGAGGGCGAGGACAAGTAACCCCGTGAGGAGCGAGCTCTGCGATGAAGCTGCTTGTAGGCCTGGGCAACCCGGGAGCGGAATACGTCAAGACCCGGCACAACGCCGGGTTCATGGCGATCGATCTGCTCGCCGAGCGCCACGGCTCAGGGCAGGCACCGCGGAGCAAGTTCAACGCGATGCTCCTCGATGCTCCGGTAAGCGGGCAGCGGTGCCTGCTCATGAAACCCGTGACGTACATGAACCGCTCGGGTCAGGCGATCGCCGAGGCCTGCCGGTTCTACAAGCTCGATCCGTCCAGGGACGTGCTTGTGCTGGTCGACGACGTGGCGCTGCCCTGCGGCGTGGTGCGTCTGAAGGCCACGGGCGGCGCGGGCGGGCACAACGGGCTCACCGATATCGCACGCAAGCTGGGCAGCGAGAACTACGCCCGGCTCCGCATCGGGATCGACGAGAAACCACCCGTGATGCGGCTCGAGGACTACGTGCTCGGGCGCTTCACCGAGGAGCAGATGGACCGTCTCACGCCGGCGCTGAAACAGGCGGCGGATGCGGCGGAGGTGTTCGCGGCCGAGGGGATCGACGCCGCGATGAACAAGTTCAATACACGAAACACGACCTCTGGCTGGGGCAAACCCGCCGAGCCCGAGGGCGAATCGCAGAGTCAGGAATGATCGCGGCAAGCCGCCGCGAGAAAGGCAACTGAAATGGCAGATCAGCAGAGAATCAACGCGTACGAGGTGATGTTCCTCATCAGCCAGGCCGAGGCGACCGACTTCGCCGGCGTCATCGAGCACATCGACAACCTGTTCGAGCGGGCAGGTGCCGAGGTGGTCGCGATGCAGAAGTGGGACGAGCGTCGTCTGGCTTACGAGATCGACAAGCAGAAGCGTGGCGTCTACATCCTCGCCTACATCAAGGCCCCGGCCGAGAACATGCAGGCGTTCGAGCGTGACTGCAACATCTCCGAGCGCATCATGCGTGCGATGTTCATCCGCGCCGACCACCTCACGGACGAGGAGATGAAGGCGTTCGACCGCCGGACCGACCTGGCCTCCGAGGCCAAGGAGCGTGCCGAGCGTGCCGCCGAGCGCGAGCAGGCCGGCGTGAGTTCGACGGTCTCCCTGGGTGCCCCCAAGGCCCCCGAGCCCGAGCCCAAGGCCGAGGAAGCCGAGCAGAGCGAAGAGAAGCCCGCCGAAGCGACAGCCGAGGCCAGCACCGACGCCGAGTAACGCGCCCGACTCGAATCCGAACGGATATGCTCGTATGGGGCCGACACCCGGCCCCGGAAGGAGAACGCGATGGCCAGCTACAACAAGGTCCTGCTGATGGGCAACCTGACACGGGACGTCGAAATCAAGCAGATCGGCAGCGGCCAATCGGTAGCCAACATCGGTCTGGCCGTGAACCGTCGGTTCCGCACCCAGTCGGGTGAGGATCGCGACGAGACCACCTTCATCGACTGCGAGGCATGGGGACGTCAGGCCGAGGTCATGGCCCAGTACCTCTCCAAGGGCCGACCCGTCTTCATCGAAGGGCGTCTCAAGCTCGATACCTGGCAGGACAAAAACGACGGCTCCAACCGCTCGAAAATGAGGGTCGTCGTCGAGAGCTTCCAGTTTATCGACAGCGGCGGCGGCCAGGGTGGCGGCGGCGGCGGTGGGGGCGGGGGGGCTCGCTCCTCCGGCCCGAGGCGTCAGCCCGCAGGCCAGCAGTCAGGCGGGTACGACGATTACGCCGAGCAGGTCAGCCCGGACGACATCCCGTTCTAAACGCCTGTGTCCTCAATCCTGAGTCTTGCGCCCTTCGCGGGCCTAGGCTCATCCCTCCCAGCCTCGCCGATCGTCGGCGGGGCGTCGTTGGGGCCGCGAAGATCGGCTCCTCAACTCCCGGGCATGCCCGGGAAGACAGCGAAGGAAACTGTCATGCGTAAAGACGTTCAGCTTCTTCTGGTTGAGACCGTGGACAACCTCGGCATCGTGGGCGATGTCGTCAAGGTCCGCGCCGGCTACGCCCGGAACTACCTCCTGCCGCACGGCCTGGCGACCGAGCCCGATGACGAGCTCATCGCCTCGCTCGCCGACAAGCGCAAGCAGGCCGAGGCCGAGCAGGCCAAGCTCCGTGTCGAGCGTGAAGCCCTCATCAAGCGCCTCGAGGGTGTCGAGATCACCATGGAGCGTGCCTGCAACGATCTGGGCCTGCTCTACGGCTCGGTGACCCAGCAGGACATCTCCAGTGCCCTCAAGGCTCTCGGCTTTGCCGTCAAGCCCCGCGAGGTGCGTCTGCCCCAGGTCATCAAGCGTCTGGGCCAGTTCGAGGTGAACATCAAGCTCGCCGGCGGGTTCGAGGAGCACATCCAGATCCACGTCGTCGCCGACCGCGAGATGGAAGACGACCGCCGCGAGGAGATGGAGTTCGACAACGAGGGCAACCTCATCGAGAAGTCGAACGCCAAGCCCGCTCCCGAGGCCAAGCCGGCCGAGGAAGCCGCGCCGGCCGAGTAATCACTCGTCAGCGACCGCACGCCAAGCGGACATTCAGTTGCAAAAGAAGAGCCGACCCTCTCGCGGGTCGGCTCTTTCTTTGGTGTGATGGCTTGAGTGTGGCGAGCTTGCTGTGCCCGTGAGCCGCGTCGCCGGGGCTTTGGGAATCAGCGGCCGCGACGGCGGGCTTCGAGCTCGATGGGCGGATCGAACGTGGCGAGCACCACATCACCGATCGCGAAGTGCTCGATCTGCACGCCGATGCTCGGGCGGAAGATCAGGTACATGAGCTGGTCGTCTCGGCTACGCACCAGTGCGTCGGCCTCGTCGAGCCCCATCATCGGTCGGCCCGGGGTGTAGCGGATCTGCGCCTTGTTTGTGTCCTTGTAGATGTAACCGATCGCGTTGTACGCCTGGCCGTTGGCATCGATCAGTCGCGGCGGGACGTCGGTCTTGAGGTCCGGAGCCGCAGCCGTCGAGAAGAAGCTCGTCGGGAACTGCGTCGGATCACCCGTGATCTGGATCTGAACGATGTCGGTATCCGGCGTGGTGAAGAAACTATCGACGCGGAGGTTCCGGTCCAGCCCCCGCCCGCCGACATCGCTCGGGTTGAACACGCCGTCGCCGTTGACGATCTCGTTCTCGTCGTTGATCTCAAGACCGGGCGTGTTGCCCTTCTGGAGTACGGTCCGGTCGGCCATGCGACGGGTGATCTCCACACCCTCGACCCGGTTGCCCGAGGCGTCCATGGTGACAGCGTGCGCGAGGTTCAGGTTCGCCGAGGCGTCGCCGATCAGCAGCTCGCCCGTCTGGATCGCAAGGTCGCGGGCCGAAGCGTCGGCGAACTCGCGGTCCGGAGCCGAGCCATCGAGCTCGTATCGGATGTTGCGGACGTACAGCGCGCTGGCTTCGTACCCCGCGGGGACGGCAAACTCGAAGGCCATCGGCGCTTCGGTCGCGCCGCCGACGGAGGCGACGTAGAACTCGCCGTCAAAGCGGAAACGACCGAACTGGTTGCTGCCCGAGCGTGCCTGCGAGGTGACCGCGATGGGGTAGAGCGTGATGCCCTCGCCCGCGCTGTTGTGGGCCACCAGACGAAGCTGGCCCTTGCCCACGACGACCTGGCCGAACGATTCCTTGGCGTCGGCGAGGAAGTTGATCAGGAAGCCCTCGATGTACGAGCCGGCTGGCAGCGTCGAGCCGTCGAGCAGCGTGATCTGCTGCGTGCCCGGGTTGAGGAAGTCGCTGAACACATCGTCGGCGGAGGTGTTGCCACCCTTGCCCACGGTGAATCGCATCGCGACGTCGAAGCCGTTGGGGCGGATGTTGTTCTTGTTGTTGCCGTTGCCCTCGCTCATGCGCTGGGTGCCGGCCGCCGAGGCGAGATCGGGGTAGTAGTACGCCAGCGGCGTCTCGGTGTGCAGCGCGTTCTGCGAGAGGTAGTTGTACAGGTTCGAGGTGATGCGGTCGACGGGCAGCCAGAGCTTCTGCTGAATCTCGAAGTTGCCCTGATTGGCCATCTGCACGGGCTGGTAGCCCATGAAGTTCGCTGGCACACGCAGGAAGCCGGTGCTGAGCACGAAGATGCCCGCGGTGATGAGCCCGATGCCCGCGCCGCAGATCCCGCCGCCGATCGAGTCGTAGGTGTCATCGATGATGATGTTGCCCGGTGCGATCTTGTCGGTCGCCACGCGGAGCAGCGCGAGCGAGGCGGCAAACGGGATCGCGAGCCCAAGACCCCAAGCGGCGTCGCCGATGAAGGTGCCCACGCCGGACTGGGGCGACTTCTCGAGCAGGAACATCGAGATGGGCTCCCAGAGCCCGAAAGCGATCGCGCCGGCGGCTATGACACACGCCAGGTGCAGCAGCGCCGAGAAGAAGCCGCGGGTCACCCACAGGTACCCGAGGCCGAGGATGATGGCGATGCTCATCAGATTCATGAACATGACTGCAACTCCGATGACTGACTGACCCGCACTTCACACCCGGGCCGGTGGGGGATGCGGATCGATTACGCGCTGGCGGGCTTGGCGGCGGGCTTGGCAGCCGCGGCCGGCTTCGCTGCCGCGGTCACGCGACTGAACTCTTCGAGACTGGTGTGGCCTTCAACGACGCGGCGCAGACCCATCTGCTGCAGCGTCGGCAGACCCCGCTTGCGGAACTCGCCCAGGAGGCCGTTCCAATTCTGAGCCGTGATCATCGCACGCTCGGCATCGCCGATCGGGATGACCTCGAGGAAGGCGATCTGCCCGAAGTAGCCGGCGCCCGAGCACATCGGGCAGACCTCGGGCTTGTTCTTGATCAGCACCTGCCCGCCCTTCTTGTACAGGGCCTTGACCTTGTCAGCCGGGAGTCCCAGCTTCTTGAGCAGCGCAGGGTCCGGCGCGTACTGCACGCGGCAGTTGGTGCAGAGTCGGCGGGCGAGCTTCTGCGCGACAGCCGCGGTCAGCGCATTGGCGCAGTCGCCCGGGCTGCCCTGGTACTTCACGAGCGTCTGGATCGCGCGGATCGCGCCGTCGGTCTTCACGGAGAGATACACCTTCGTCCGCTTCAGATCCGCACGCACGATTTCCTTGGCGGTCTCGGCGTCGCGGAAATCGGTGACGCCGACCACGTTCGGGTCACGGCGAAGGATCGAACGCACGGTCGTGGCGTACTCGGCGTTGCCCGTGGGATCAAACTTGTTCTGCATGACGCCCTCGATCGGCGCCTGCACGTCGTACTCGATGGTCTGCACGATCGAGGTGTACGGGTCGTGCCTGCCGATGAGCCCGTAGGTCAGGCTGGTCAGGCCGTTGCCCGGAGGGGCCGCGACCAGAATGAGCCCGCCTGCCTCGCTGCGAGCTTCCTCGAGGGCCTTCTCCTGCGAATCGAGGAAGCCGATGTCCTCGTACTTCCGCTGCACGGCCTTGGCCGGGTTGAACGTCAGCGTCAGCTTCGGGCCGGCCTGGCCGCCGATCGTCTCGACACGCACCTGGTGGTGCCAGATATCGCCCTTGGAAGCGGTGATCTCGGCGACCTGCTTGCGGCGCATGTCCTGCACGTCGAGGCCGGCCGAGGCTTTCCAGAAGCTGATGATCTTGACCGCGTTGGGCGCGGGCATTTTCTCCATGACCTGGCGCACGCCATCGACAATCGCGGAAACCGCGTACGCGCCCTCGCCAGCGGGGGCGATCTCGTACAGCCTCGCACGGACGTCGACCGCCTTGATCATCGCGTCCTCGGCGAGCGCACGCACCTCGTACTCGGGCGTTTCCTTCTCGGGGATCTCGGCGGTCTTGCCCTCTGCAGAGACGATCTTGAGCTGCACCGTCCCGGCTTCCTTGGCGGACTTCTTCGCCTCGCGGGCCTCGGCCATCGCCGAGAAGTCCAGCTTGAGTTTGTGGCTCTCGGGCACACGATCGTCTTTGTTGTGCAGGGACGCGAAAATCGCGATGTCGGCCGCCAGGATCACGACCATCGCCGCGAAGCCCGCGAAGAACCCACCGATGCCGGGCACGGGCATAAAGAACCCGACCGCAAGCGCGATGAGCGCGACGAACAGATGGATCAGGTTCCACGGCTTGCGCGGCAGGTGGAACCGAGCCGCGTGCTTGTCCATCACCTTCGAGACGAACCAGCCCCAGGCCGCGAGCGGAAGCACAAAGAACACCGGCTTCCAGAAGGACACTAGAAACAACGCGTCGGCGAGCAGCGCCACCGTGAACTGAGAGTGAGACGGGTCGGCCTCGATAGGCATGGTCGGTTTTCCTTCGATCCGGGGCGGCTCTGCCCGCCCGATGGGGACAGATTAGCCGAGCTTCTTCAGGCGCATCGTGAGTTCATCCACGTTGGGGGAGGCTTCCAGTGCCACACGCATGTGGATGTACTCCTCTTCCACAAGCCTCACCAGCGTGCCGTTGAAGTCGATCATGCCAGACTGCTCGGCCTCGATCGTTCGCAGGTACTCGCGGAGCTCGCCCTCGCGGCCTTCAAGGATGTGCGTCCGCACGACGCCGTTGTTGATCAGGATCTCGATGCCGGGGATACGGGCGATGTTCTCGTGCAGGGTCGGCAGCAGCTTCTGATACACAAACGCACGCATCTGATACGCCAGGATGCGACGCACCTGCTCGACTTCTTCCTGCTCGAACAGGCCGTAGATTCGGCTGAACGTCTGCGTCGTGCTCGAGGCGTGGATGGTCCCGTACACAAGGTGACCCGTCTCGGCCGCGTGCAGCGCCGCCTCGAACGTCTCTTTGTCACGCATCTCACCGATGAGCACGATGTCCGGATTCTCACGGACTAGGGCGCGAAGACCCGTCTTGAAGTCGAGGCAGTCCAGCCCGATCTCACGCTGGTTGATCGTTGCCTTGCGGTCTTCGAAGATGTATTCGATGGGGTCTTCGAGCGTCAGGATGTGCACGGCCTTGCGGGCGTTCACGTAATCGAGCATCGAGGCGATCGTCGTGGACTTACCCGAACCCGTCACGCCGCAAAGCAGCACGATGCCCTGAGGCTGCATCGCGATGTCTGCCATGATGGACGGGAGGTAGAGCCCCTCGAAGGGCTTGATGTCACTGGTAATGTTTCGAGCCGCGACCGAGAGCTTGCCACGCGCCATGAAGAGGTTGACGCGGAAGCGGTTCTTGTCGGTGTAGTCGTACGCGAAGTCGACCGAGCCGAACTTGTGCAGGTCCTCCACCTGCTCCTTGGTCAGGATGTGCTGGGCGATCTGCCAGAACTCTTCCTGGCTCACCGGCTCGGTGTTCAGCGGCTTGAGCGAGCCGCGAACGCGAACCTTGGGCTGCTGCCCCGACTTCATAATGAGGTCGGAACTGTCGAGCTTGATGGTGGCTTTCAGGAAATCACCCCAGCGGGTCGCGTGGGGGTCCTGCTTCTTCATGGCGGGCATTGCCACGTGTCCGACGGCTGTTGCATCGGAATGGATTTCGCTCTCAACACTCATCTTGCGAACTTCCTCTTTGGTGGTCACCGATCCCGGCCCGGCCGGTCGGCAAGTCGGCGTGCATCGCGCAGGCCTCGGGTGGTCCCCGACAGGATTCTGCTGCGCAGCCCCCGCCCCGTCGGTTCCACGGCTACACGATATCCGCTGGAGCCGATCCATGCGTCCCATTCGGGCACGGATTGCCCATGAATATGACCGCCTCGCCCCGCTCCGACAACCCGGAATGAAACAGGCCCGGCGGTGTGCCGGGCCTGGTCTGGTTCAGTTCGGTTGGAGGGCTCGTCAGTTCGAGCCGGCTTTGGCCGCTTCCTCGGCGTTTTCCGCATCCTCGGCGCCGTGGCCAAGGAACTTGGACTCCAGCTCGCGGCGGATCTTCTCCATCGCCTTGTTCTGGATCTGACGCACACGCTCCTTCGTCACGCCGATGATCTGGCCCACCTGCTCGAGTGTCATCGGCTTTTCTTCGCCCGATTCCAGCCCGAAGCGGTGCTCGATCACCGTCCGCTCGACATCCGTGAGGTCCGCCCGGTTGGCCTGGACGATCTCACGCACCTCGGCAGCCGTGTCCTTCTCGAAATCGGCCCGCTTGGTCTCGAGGAAGTTCGACTTCTCGAGCTTCGGGTCGAAGTCCGTCGGGAACCGCTGGCGGTACTTGCTCAGCTTCATGCCCTGACGGCTGAAGGCCTTGAGGATCGCTCGACACGCGTAGGTCGAGAACTTGTACCCGCGGCCGGCGTCGAACTTGTCCACCGCGCGGAGCAGGGCCATGTTGCCCTCGCTCACGAGATCGGCAAAGTCCACCTCGCTCATGCGGGTCCGCTTGGCCATCGCCAGAACCAGCGCGAGGTTGGTCTCGGCGATCTGCTCACGGATCCGCTCGGCCCGGCGGTGCCAGCTCAGAATCGACTCGGCCTGCTCAGCAGTGGGGATGTGCCCCGGCTGGCTGCGGACTTCCTTCTGGAGCTTGTTCACCGTGTAGCGGGCGTAGTTGAACTGGTGGAAGAGGATCCGCTCCTCCGCACCCGTCAGGATCACCTGCTGGCTCGACTTGATCGTCCGGCTCCGGCTGGCGGAACTCAGATCGTCCATCACCGGGTGGTACCACGTCGTGTCGGGCTTCTGGACGTCGGGGACCTCGTTGTAAATCTTCGCCTCCGCGTCCTCCTCGTAGAAGACCGGAGAGTCGATGAAGTCCTGCTCGCCCTGAAGCAGACGCTGCAGCAACCGCTCGTCAGCCGGGCTCAGCTTGCGCGTGACCTTCCGGCTGCTGGCCGAGCCGGGCGTCGTGGCAACACGGACGCGGTGTCGGCGTCGGACTTGCTCAAGCGGGCTGGGTGTTTTGTGCTGGACACGTGTCATTCGAGTGCGTTCCTTGCGTTCTTCTACCGCTTCGGCCACGGGCCGATTCGGCGTCGTTCATTCCTGGTGGGTCATGAATCCGATGCGTGCCTGTCGCGGGGCACTTTCCGGGCTGCTCGCGGCTGGTCCCCCTAGTTGCGGGGAATGACGCAGGCACAGCTACCCTTCAGACCGGCCGTCTCGTGCTGAGACGCCGATCGCCGGTTTCAATTTCCCTATGTTGTACGCCTAAGCGATCAAAATGGTTTTTGATGCCCGTAAATTAGGGGACATCCCTCACGATCGCCGTCAGCCCCACAGTCGCCCGATCCCTCAGATGAGAAGGTCCAAGCTCCGCTTTGGCCTATCCAACAGACTTCGAATTTTCGTCCTGAGACGGCAATTCAGGCGTTCCATGCCCATATACCGGCTCGGCGGGGTCCACATTGACCCTGCCATTGAGAGCACCTACGTTTTATCGGTCGGAAGAAAGAGGTTTCCGTGGAGAAAGCACCCATTCACCGACGCACGTTCTGCACGCTAATCGCTGCTGGAACGGCTGTCAAGCTGTTCCCACGCTCTGCATACGCACAATCAATACAATACCCCAGTTCCACATTTTCGGGTACCATTCGGTCCGATCAGGACCAATCCGATTTGAAAGGTCGCACCATGCCCTTCACACTTCCCGATTTGCCGTACAGCTACGACGCCCTCGAGCCCGTCATCGATGCGCGGACGATGGAAATCCATCACTCCAAGCACCATCAGGGGTACGTGACCAAGGCCAACGATGCGCTCAAGGGCACAGCCTTTGAAAACGAGACCGTCGAAACCGTCCTGACGAAGCTCGCAACCGTCCCCGACAACGTCCGCAACGCCGTCCGCAACAACGCCGGCGGGCACGCCAACCACAGTCTCTTCTGGGAGATCATGGCGCCCAAGGGCGAGGGCGGCGAACCCAGCAAGGGCCTCATGGACGCCATCGTCAAGAGCTTCAACTCCTTTGACGCGATGAAGCAGAAGTTCTCCGACGCCGCCGCCACTCGCTTCGGCTCGGGCTGGGCCTGGCTCGTCGTCCGTGACGGCGAACTCGTCGTCGGCTCCACACCCAACCAGGACTCGCCCCTGCTCGGGCAGGACATGAGCGAGTTCTACGGCACCCCGATCCTCGGCCTCGATGTCTGGGAGCACGCCTACTACCTGAACTACCAGAACAAGCGCCCCGACTACGTCAGCGCGTGGTGGGACGTCGTCAACTGGAACAAGGTCTCGGAGCTGTACGAGGTCGCCATCGCCTGAGAAGGCGCCCACGCGCATGACCGATCAGCCCAAACCTCCCGGCCCCAGCCTGCGCAAACGCGTGCTGCTGACGCTGTACCTCATGCTGCCGTTCCTTGTGCTCGCGACGCTGATGTACGTGCTCGCCTTCCAACTGCAGAAGCAGGGGGCCTCTCTGGGCGACAGACCAGCGCAGACAACATCCAAGTAAAAGTGGCGGAGGCTTCCAGCCTCCGCTGTCTTATGTGCTCAGGTCAATGCTGAGGCTGGAAGCCTCCGCCACTGTGTGGTCTTAGCCCTTTGCAAGCACCGAGAGCGGGCGATACCGCGCCTTGAGGATCTCGTTCGAGTCGGCGCTGAGCCAGTCCTCGAGAATGCCCGCGTACACACTGCGGAAATCGATCTTGTACTTGAGGTCGCCGTTGTCGAGGTCGCGCAGTGACGGGTGATCGCCGATGACGCCCTGCCTGACCATCGGGCCGAAGAGGAACATCGGGGCAGCCGTGCCATGGTCCGTGCCGCCCGAGGCGTTCTGCCCGACGCGCCTGCCGAACTCGCTGAAGCACATGGTCAGCACACGACCGTCGTTCTCCTGGCGTTTGAGGTCGGTGTAGAACGCGCGGAGGGCATCGCCGAACTGGCGGAGCAGGTTCGCGTGGCTGCCGTTGACGTTGCCCTGACCGGCGTGCGTGTCGAAGCCGCCCATCGAGACGTAGTACACGCGCGTGTTGAGCCCGGCGCGGATCATCGACGAGACCATCTGGAGCTGCCTTCCCAGTTCCGTCGCTGGGAACTGCGTCATCGGGCGTTTGCTGACGGCTTTGCGGATGAGGTCACTCGAGACCTGCGCATCGAGCGCGGTCTTCATGAGAAAGTCCGCCATCGGATGCTCGGACGATTCCTCGCTCGAGCCGCGCATCGTGAGCTGTTCATAGGGCTTCTCGAGCGAGCCGTGGATCTCCGAGCCCGTCCATCGGAAGAGATCCGCCGACTCGAACGCGACGGGCTTGATCCGACCGCCTTCCATCGCCAGCGGCGCGGTGCGCCCGATCGCGATCGCCGGCTGCGAGGGCGTTTCGCTCTCTTCTTGTCCCGATTCGCCCTTTCCAAAGCCGCAGCACTCGGAGTCGAGATACCGCCCGATCCATCCTGCTCCGGTGCCCGACGTGTCGGCGGTGTGCCAGACGTCCATCGACTGGAAGTGCGATCGGTTCGGGTTCGGATACCCCGTCCCCTGTACCAGCGCGCAGAGCCCGTCGTCGTAGAGCGACTTGATGCCTTCCATCGCCGGGTGCAGCGCGACATCGCGCCCCCGGTCCAGATCGAGCGTGTTCTGCTTGGCGATGCCGATGGTGGGGCGGACGCGGTAGTAGTCGTCGTGCCCAACGGGGACAACGGTGTTCAGCCCGTCGTTGCCGCCACCGAGCTGCACGATGACCAGGATGCGTCCCTCATCGACGCCCGGGATCGAGCTGAGCCCAAGGCCCGGCATGGGCATGCCCAAAGCCGAGGACTGGATGAAGCTCGGCACCGTCGCGGCCGCCGACGCGAACGCCAGCGATTTGCCCAGAAACAGACGCCGTGTGTACGCGTTCACGCCCGTCGGATCGTTGTGCAGACTCATCGCGATTCCCTCATCAAAGGTGCCGAGCACCGGATGCCGAACCCTTGAACTAACACAGCTGATACTCCGGCATCGCGCTGATCAGGAGCAGGATCCCTGTCACCGTTTCCTTGTTGACGACGTTCTGATGCTGAGCCAGGAACGCACGAAGCGTTTCCTCGGGCGAGCCCGACGACGTCCCGAGCGCAAAGCGCAGCAGATACTTCGTGACCGCGACCGGATCCCTGTCTGCGCCGGGCACCGCCTTGTCGAGCTGCCTGAGCAGGGGCATCGGGTCGTACGACTCAGTCTCGGCCAGCGCGTCGTAGCCCTGGGGCATCTTGCCCGTCAGCAGATACGCCAGAATATTCTGACGCACAAAGAGCGTCGAGGTATTGATCCATGTCCGCCCGCCGTCCCAGCCCTTGACGCTCGGCGGGAAGAAAATGTTCTGCCCCATCAGATCGAGCGCATCGAGCAGCACCGAGAGATCACGCACCGGCGTGTTCAGCGAACGGACCGTGCCCACGATCAGTCCTACAGGGCTCTTGATCTGCTCGCGCACCACAGCGTCCGAGTAGAAGTGCTCGCTCAGGAACAGCTCGCGCAGCGCCGGCTTCACCTCGAAGTTTGCCCGGCGCATCGCGCGCTCCATATCGGAGATCATCCGCGCCGGCTCCTTGGGCAGGTCACGCTCGCGCGCGGTGATGTCGATCTCCGTCGCGAAGAAGTTGTAGAACTTCCGGCAGATAAACACCGACGCCGCCCGCTGCGAGAGAATCGCCTTCACAAAGCCGTCGCCATCGAGATTCCCGCTCACACCCAGGATCGTCTTGCGTCCCGTGTCGTGGTTGTTTGCGATGAACTCGAACGAGTCGTCCCGGAACGAATAGCCCGTCAGCGCCCGCGCGCCCTCCTTGATATCACGCTCGGAGTAGTTGCCCAGCCCGAGGCTGAACAGCTCCATGAGCTCACGCGCCAGGTTCTCGTTGGGCTGACCCTTTCGGCTGTCGTTGTTGTCGAGATAGGCCAGCATCGCCGGGTCGCGGATGATCGCATAAAGCAGCTCACCGAAGTTCCCCGCCGCGTGTGTGCGGAAGAGCTGGTTCTGCATGTACATGTGGTAGCTGTTCTCGATCGTGCGGAAGCTCGTGGCAAAGTGGCCGTGCCAGAAGAGCGTCATCTTCTCCTCGAACGGGCGGGGCGAGGAGATCATCCTGGCGAGCCACCACTTCTGGATCTCGCGCATCTGTCGTCGATCGTTCCGCTCGGCTTGCTGTTGTCGCAGCCGCAGCTGCGCGAGCGCATCTTCATCGCCCCGGCTGCGCGCATTGGCGTACATCCGGCGCTCGTCCGCGGAAACCGGCCGGATGATGTCGCGGTCGAACCGATCCGGCAGCGGGCGGTCCGGGTCGGGCACGTCCTCATAATTCAGGATGTAATCGACCGCTTTCTCAGCGCCCCAGTCCGCGAGCACCCGTATCTGGTCGGGTGTCCCGCCAAAGCCGGCGCGCAGCAGGAGATGCCGCGCCTGGTCGTACCCGAAATCCACGTCCCTGATGCGTCCCTGGTTCATGCGCAGACCTTCCCGGGCGGATGCACGCCGACCTCCATCGACTCACGCCCAGCCTAACGCGCCCATCGGCACCGGATTGCACAATTTCAGGCCGAATCGCCCGAAGGCCGCACTCTCCGGACCCATACCGCTGCAAGGGCCGAGGCCATCAGCAAACACGCCCCGAGAAGCTGGTGGGCCGTCGCCACCAGCACATTGGCCAGCGGCACGGGCGGGGCCTCGGCGAGCTCGTCGTGCATCACCACCCGGTCCGAGGCCGCGTGGTCACTGAGCATCACAAACGCGACGAGCCCGAGAACGACCTGCAGGCCGACGCCGTGCATCATGAACGTGCCGATTTTCTTCAGTGTCCGGTTCCCGCCCGATTCCTTGGCGATCTTGATGAGACTGAACGCGGACATGAGCACAAACATGGTCGCGATGATCGCAAAGCCCGCGTGCGTCATGATCGCGTGACCCGAGCCGAGGTGCCGGTACATCGCCGCGAGTATGAGCTGCAAAAAGAGCGCACCGATGGCGATATCCGTCCACTTGCGCGCATTGCGTGCAAGCTCTGGTTTCACATCGAGCCTGCCGCGCCAGGTCTGCGTGAGCGTCGCCGCAAGGATCGCAGCGCCGCAGAGGATGAACTGCGCCAGGATGCCGTGGATGATGCCGAAGCCCGGGTTGATATCCGTGACGCGGATGGCGCCGAGCACGCCCTGAATGCACACGCCGACGAAGACAACAATCGCGAGCGTCTTGGAGAGTTTGCTCTTCTTGCTGGCAATGACCGCGATCATGAGCACAAGCGTGGTCAGCCCGACGAGCGTGCCGAAGAGGCGGTGGGTGTGTTCGAGGAAGATCCGCGGGTCGGCCATGAGCCCGATCGGGTAGAGGAACATGTTCGAGCCGTAGGTCCCGGGCCAGTCGGGCACGGCCATGCCCGCACCGGCACTGGTCACCGCGCCGCCGGCCGCGACCAGGGGCAGCATCGAGGCCACCGCCGCGACGCCGAACGAAGCGATCCAGTCCTTGGGCCCGGCTCCCGGCTTGGCGAGCTTCTTCCCGATCAGCCCGCCGACGAGCCCGGCAACGAGGCTCACCGCCACGAATCCACCCACGATCAGGGCCGCGTCGGGGCGGACCTTGGCGTTCTCGGCGTCGGCAGGTGTCGCGCCGGCCTCGGTGAGCTGATTCCCCAGAAGAAGCAGGTTCACCGCCGCGCTCACCAGCCCCGCGATCACCCCAACCGCCACCGCCCGCCCCCCGGCAGTCTTGCTTTTCATCGCGATCATCGCCACCAGCACCACCAGCAGCAGGGGGCCGGCCACGGGCGTGGGGACACGTAAACCCGGCAGGTGCAAGGGGTACCAGACGAGCCACATCGCAATCGCAGCCATGAATCCGACCGTCACCCCGGGCCAGAGCGGCCCATTCGAGTCAGTTTCCTGTTTTACAGAAATCGCATCGGTGGGGTCAATTGACATGTCGGTTCGCTCCGAATCGGGTTTCCGGGGCCTGACAAGCGATTGAGAATGGGTCTCAACTGTGCCGCAGGACTCTGGATGCCTTGACAGGATACGCTCTGAGTGGAGAAATTTCGGCCATACGAGAACGCCATAGGCCGATATCAGGTCTTGGCGCTCAGAGTCGGTTTCGCCCCGGGGACGCTCGGGGCCCAAAGCAGGGCGGGGGCCCATCGACTGCTCCACGACGCAGCGACGGGCGGAGGACATTCCTCATGTCAAACATGCTGTTCCCACGCTGGATGAACGCGCTCCCAACCGTTGCCGCTATCGGCGCGGTCGGCGGGCTCACGACCGCGGCCCTTGGCACGTGGTACTGGGCCACGCCCGAGTTCTGGGAGGTGGGCTACATGCCCACCCAGCCGGGCACCGGGTTCAACCACCAGATCCACGCGGGTCGTCTCGGCATGGACTGCCGCTACTGCCACACCAACGTCGAAGATTCACATTGGGCCAACATCCCGACCGTCAACACCTGCATGGGCTGCCACACCGAGGGCAAGCTCGCGCAGCAGTTCGACCCGGGCGAGAAGGTCGCGTTCGTGCGTGAGGCTTACGCCGCCGACCAGTCGATCCCGTGGCGACGGATCCACAAGCTGCCCGACTACGTGGGCAACTTCCCGCACCACATGCACGTCGACGCCGGCGTGAGCTGCTACTCGTGCCACGGCCAGATCCGCGGCATGCCGGTCGTGTATCAGGACCAGAGCCTGAGCATGGGCTGGTGTCTCGACTGCCACCGCAACGTCGAGGACAACATCGTCGGCCCGAGCAAGGTGACGGACCTGGTGTGGGTCGAGGAACACCTGAAGGAACGGGCCCGGGGCGCCGACAACGCCACGCCCGAGGCCAAGCGGATCATCGAATCTCTCAAGAGCAGCGTCGCCGAGGGCGGCCCGCAGAACTGCGGCGCCTGCCACCAGTGATCTCTGCATCGAACGTCGGAACCAGATCGACACGCCCGCCGGGGGCGACTGACAGGAAACAGCGACCATGAGCCGAGTAGACCAGTGCCCATCGACGGTCGGGAAGAAGGATCCGAAGCAGGATCGCGCTTCCACGGTCAACGGCAACGCACAGAAGCTCTGGCGGAGCGTGGACGAATTCGCCGCCAACGACGCGGGCGAGTTCCAGTCGTTCCTCAGCCGGGAATTCCCCGCCGGGGCGAGCGAGCTGATGGCTTCGAGCCGCCGCACGTTCCTCCAGCTGATGGGCGGGGCGATGGCGCTCGCCGGCGCCGCGACCATCCCCGGCTGCCGCAGGCCCGACCACAAGATCATGACCTACTCGCGCAACGTCCCGAGCGACGTTGTGCCGGGCAAGGCGCTCTACTACGCCACCAGCATGCCCCTGCCGGGCGGCGGCGCTGAGGGCCTGCTCGTCAAGACCAACGAGGGCCGCCCGACGTTTGTCGAGGGCAACCCGCTCCACCCGCTCAACCAGGGCAAGAGCTCGGCCTGGTCCAACGCCAGCACGCTGAGCATCTACGACCCCGAGCGGCTCAAGTACCCCGTGATGCGCGAAGGCCAGGGCGACAACGCCCGGCAAGCCGTCGCGACCTGGGATGACTTCCGCGCCTGGAGCGCATCGCACTTTGCCGAGTTCGATTCGACCAGCGGCAACGGGCTCGTGTTCATCGTCGACAAGAAGACCAGCCCGACGCGCGACGCGATGCAGGCACAGATCGCCGCCCGTTGGCCTCTAGCGCAGTGGATCTCCTACGACCCGACCGGCCCGGACAACCGAGCCGCGGGCCTCCGCATGGCCTTCGGTCAGCCCAAGCGTCAGATCCTGAGCCTCGAGAACGCCGACGTCGTCTTCGGCTTTGCCAGCGACGACCTCGACAAGGGCATGAGCGCCCTGCGCAACGCCCGCGGGTTCGGCGCCGCCCGCCGGATGCGCACGACCAACGACCACATGTGCCGCGTCTACGCCGTCGAAGGCAACTACACCCCGATGGGTGCCGTCGCGGATCACCGCTACGCCCTCGCCCCGTCTCGCATCCCCGCGGCCGTGGTTGAGCTGGCACGGATCATCATCGACAGCGTCGGCGGCGCGGGCTCGCTCGCCGATGCCGTCAGCTCGTTCGACACACGTGGCGAGATCTCGCCCAAGCTCCGCGAGATGCTGGAAGTCGCAGCCGACGACCTCATCAAGGCCCGGGGCAGGGCGATCGTGACCGCGGGTCAGGATCTGCCCCCAGAGATCCACGCCCTCGTCGCCGCGATCAACCAGGTGCTCGGCGCACCGGGCAACACCGTCTCCTACGTCCCCGCCGGGGCCGAAGAAACCCGCGACGGGCTCTCGGATCTCGCCGAGATGATCGGCACCATGCGGGCCGGCCGCGTCAAGACCTGCGTCTGCGTCGAGACCAACCCGTGCTACGACACGCCGACGGCTCTCGGATTCGCCGAGGCCTTCGAACGCGTGACCAACCGCATCGTCCTGAGCATCGGACCCTCCGAGACCACCGCCAAGGCGACCTGGCAGCTCAACGCAGCCACCTTCCTTGAGTCTTGGGGCGACACCGAAGCCGACGACGGCACCATCGCACCCATCCAGCCCATGATCGCGCCGCTCTACGACGGCGCACTCAGCGACATCGAACTGCTCGCCCTCATCGCCGAGAAGCGCAGCCCCGACGACTACACCCGCCAGCCCGCGGGCTACGACGTCGTCCGCAGCGTCTGGCAGGGGCGCTTCGACTGGTCCGACTTCGAGAAGTCCTGGCGCCGCGCTCTGCACGACGGCTTCGTCGCCGGCACCTCCAATCGCGGGAACAACGGCGGGCAGGCCGCAAGCTCGCTCTACGCCAACGTCGCGTCGGTCCTCGGCTCGGCCGCGGTCGGTGTGAACCCCTCGAGCGATGCCCTCGACGTCGTCGTCACGACCAACAACATGTACGACGGGCGATTTGCCAACCTGCCCTGGCTTCAGGAACTTCCGCAGTTCGGAACGACCGTTGTGTGGGACAACCCCGCCCTCGTCAGCCCGAAGACCGCCGAGAAGCTGGGGCTCGAGCCCGACCCGTACACCGTCAAGGAGCCCAAGGCCCAGATGGCCAAGGTCACCGTTGACGGCCGCTCTGTCGAGGTGCCCGTCTGGGTCATGCCGGGCATGGCCGACAACACGATCGTGATGTTCCAGGGCTACGGCCGCCGCGAAGTGGGCGTCATCGGCGCGGGCGTCGGCTTCGACGTCCAGCCCATCCGCGACCTCACCGGCAACCGCGTCTACACCGGCGCCAAGGTCGAGCCGGCCAAGGGACGCTACCCGATCTCCAGCACCCAGAACCACTGGTCCATGGAGTCACGCACCTCCATCGTCCGAAACGTCGACCTCGACGCCTACCTGCGTCACGGCGACGTGAAGGAAGAGAAGATCGGGCACTACGGCAAGAAGACCGAGCTCAACTTCGGTGAGAAGCTCGGTGAGCTCAGCCACACCCCACCCAACGAGTCGATCTACGAGAACCCCTTCAACGAGTCCCGCGCCGAGCCGGCACCGGGCGCGCCCTACACCGTCGGGCCGCAGTGGGGGATGAACGTCGATCAGGGCACCTGCATCGGCTGCGCGACCTGCACCATCGCCTGTCAGGCGGAGAACAACATCCCCGTCGTCGGCAAGACCGAAGTCCGCAAGGGCCGCGAGATGACGTGGATTCGCGTCGATCGCTACTTCACCGGCTCCGATATGAACGAGCCGGGCGTCATGCACCACCAGCCGGTCATGTGTCAGCACTGCGAGAACGCACCCTGCGAGACCGTCTGCCCCGTCAACGCCACGACCCACGGCCCAGAAGGCCTCAACTACATGGTCTACAACCGCTGCATCGGCACGCGGTACTGCGCCAACAACTGCCCCTACAAGGTTCGCCGGTTCAACTTCTTCGACTACGCGACAAAGAAAACCAAGGGCGGCTACCGCTCCGAGTTCCCCGAGGGCACGCCCAAGCCGGAGAACATCAACCTCATCCCGCCTCGTCTCCGCGAGAAGGTCGAGGAGATCCAGAAGCTGCGCAACAACCCCGACGTCACGGTCCGAAGCCGAGGCGTCATGGAGAAGTGCACCTACTGCATCCAGCGCATCAACGCCGCCCGCTACGAGATGAAGCTCCAGGATCTCGACCACATGCCCGACGGGTTCTTCCAGACCGCCTGCCAGGCCGCGTGCCCGACCGGCGCGATCGTCTTCGGCGACCTGCTGGATGAGAACTCCGAGGTCGCCAAGGCCGCCGGCGATGGTCGTAGCTACGGCCTGCTGGGCTACCTCAACACCCGTCCCCGCACCACGTACAAGGTCAGCCTCTCCAACCCCAACCCGCGTCTCCGCACGCCCGTCACCGATCCGTTCCACCACGGACACGACGAGCACGGCTCGGAAGGCGATCACGGGGCCGAGGAAGGCAACGGCCACGCACTGTTCATCGATCCCCTCAAGAAGCATGACGACTCCGGCTACGCCGGCAGTCTCCGCGTCCTCGGCGCGGCCGTGGGAGTGCACGCATGAGCGTCATCAACCCCGACCAGATCAACGCAGAACGCCTGGCCGGCCTCCGGCGAGGGGCTGTCCGCTCGCCTGCCGATCCCACGCTGGGTGACGGCAGCCTCGTGGACGATCCCGCCCAGACCGCGCCGCTCGTTCTGAACAACCGATCCTTCCACGACATCACCGAGATCGTCGCGGGCTACTCAGAGAAAGCCCCGGGCTTCTGGTGGTTCCACGCACTCGGGTTCGCGGCCACGGTCGCCTCGATCGCCCAGATCATGATCCTCTACCTGATCATCACGGGCGTCGGTGTCTGGGGTCTCAACAACCAGGTCGACTGGGCGTGGGACATCACCAACTTCGTGTTCTGGATCGGTATCGGTCACGCCGGAACGCTCATCTCCGCGATCCTCTGCCTGCTCAAGCAGCAGTGGCGCACCGCGGTGAACCGAGCCGCCGAGGCGATGACGATCTTCGCCGTGATCTGCGCGGGCATCTTCCCCGGCATCCACGTCGGTCGCGTCTGGTTCGCCTGGATGCTCTTCCCGATCCCCAACTCCAACGCCATCTGGCCCAACTTCCGGAGCCCCTTGCTCTGGGACGTCTTCGCCGTTTCGACGTACGCGACCGTCTCGCTGCTCTTCTGGTACATGGGCATGATCCCGGACTTTGCGACCTTCCGCGACCGGGCCCACCTACGTCTGCGTCAGAACAAGAGCAGGTTCGTCGAGCTGCGTTTCCCCGTCCCGCTGCCCCTGCCCACGATCAAACTCCCCTGGCGGGGTGACCTCGTCCGGGCGTACATCTTCGGTTTCCTCAGCCTCGGCTGGCGGATGAGCGGACGCCACTGGTACCGCTACGAGAAGGCCTACCTCATCCTCGCGGGCATCTCGACCCCGCTCGTGCTCTCGGTGCACTCGATCGTGTCGTTCGACTTTGCGACCTCGGTCCTGCCCGGCTGGCACACCACGATCTTCCCGCCGTACTTCGTCGCCGGTGCCGTGTTCGGCGGCTTCGCGATGGTGCTCCTGCTCATGATCCCGCTGCGAGCACTGCTGCCCAACTTCGCCGACCTGCTCACGCTGCGCCACCTCGAGAACATGGCCAAGATCCTGCTCGTCACGGGCATGATGGTCGGCTTCGCCTACTCGATGGAGTTCTTCATCGCCTGGTACGGCGGCAACACCTTCGAGTGGGACGCCTTCATCTACAACCGTGTCACTCCGAGCTGGGTCAGCGAACGCGGCGCACCATACTGGTGGGCCTACTGGGCGATGATCTCCTGCAACGTCATCTCGCCCCAGATCTTCTGGTTCAAGAAGATGCGCCGCAGCCCGCTGGCCATCTGGATCGTCGGTTTCTTCGTCACCATCGGCATGTGGTTCGAGCGATTCGTCATCATCGTGACGAGCCTCCACCGCGCGTTCCTCCCCGGCGAGTGGGGCATGTTCTTCCCGACTCCCGTCGATATCCTGACCTTCGTCGGGTCCTGCGGCATCTTCCTGACGCTCTTCCTCCTCTTCATCCGCTTCCTGCCCATCTTCCCGATCTCCGAGATCAAGAACGTCATCCCCGGTGCCAGCCCGCACGACTACCACGATCACGACGATCACCACGACGCGGGCGACCCCGACGCGCACCACCACAAAGGCCACGTCCAGGAGGCCAACTGACATGGCAAAGACCGTGTACAAAACCGAGTCGGGTGCGAACGTCTTCGGCCTGCTCGCCGAGTTCGCCAACCCGCACACCCTCTCCGAGGGCGCCAAGAAAGTCCGCGACGCGGGCTACCAGAAGTGGGACACCCACGCACCCTTCCCCGTCCACGAGATGGAAGAGTCGATGGGCATCGTCGGCAAAGCCATCGCACCGATGATGTTCGTCATCGGGTGCGCAGCCATCTGCGGCGCCGGCGGCGGCTACCTGATGCAGTACTTCATCAACGTCGACTACTCGATCATCGTTCAGGGCAAGCCCACCTACCAGGCCTGGGAACCATTCGTCCCCGTCACCTTCGAATTGGGCATCCTCTTCACCGCCTTCGGCTCGCTGCTCTCGATGCTCGCATTCAACGGCCTGCCCCGTCACCACCACCCGCTCTTCAACAGCGACAACTTCCTCCGCTGCACCGACGACGCCTTCTTCATCTCGATCGAAGCCGCCGACGGCAAGTTCGATCCCGATCAGACCCGCAAGCTGCTCGAGGAAGCCGGCGCGACGAACGTCGAACTCGTCGAAGACCCGGAGGGGAACGCCTGATCATGAACCACGCACGCACCTCCATCGCGATCGCACTCGGGCTGGCCGCCATCGCCGGCGGCTCCCTCACAGGCTGCCGCGGCGAACGCTCCGACAAGCCCCCGAGGCAGTTCTTCCCCGACATGGACGACCAGGAACGCTTCAAGCCCCAGCACGAGACCCAGTTCTTCGCCGACGGCCGAGCCCAGCGCCCGAGCGTCGCGGGCACCGTCGCCTACGGCCGCGCCGCCATCGACCATGAAGCCGCCGTCGAAGCCGGCTGGGGCGACACCTACGAAACCGAGCGCGAGCGTCTGCTCAAGGAAAACCAGTCGGTGTACTTCGGCACCACCAACGCACCCGCCGACGAAGCCGCACACTACGTCCGGGACATCCCCGTCGAGGTCACCATGGACCTCATCCGCGAGGGACAGGAACAGTTCGACATCTACTGCGCCGTCTGCCACGGCTACGAAGGTGACGGATACGGACCCGTGGGCAACCGCTACACCGTCCGCCCCGCCAACTTCCACGATCCCAAGTACACCAACAAGGACGACATCCTCGGCCGCGACGGCTACATCTTCCACGTCGCCCGCAACGGCCTCTACGACCCCGCCGGCACCATGCGCATGCCCGGCTACGGCCACGCCCTCGACGAACAGGAAGCATGGGCCGTCGTCGCGTACATCCGCACGCTCCAGGCCTCACGGGGCGTCTCCATCGACAGCGACATCATCCCGGGCGCTCAGCGCTCGCGGCTTATGGAACAGCAGGGCAACCCCGTCGGCCAGTCCGATGAAACAAGCCCCGCACAGCAAGGCACCGACATCGCCGAAGGAGGCGAGCAATGAGTCAGGCCGCCGCAAACAAAGGCCAGAGCCTCAGCCAGATCGTCAGCGACTCCCGCCTCACGCGTGAGAACATCACGCTCGTCGGCAAGTCGCCCGCCAAGCTCGTCGGCCTCTTCCTGGCCATCGGAGCCATCGGCATCGTTCTCACGCTCGTCGGCGCGCAGGCCATCGGTCTCGAGTACGCGCTGGCCGCCTACCACGTGGGCGTCATGGGCGTTCTGGCGATCTGCCTCGGCTCGCTCTTCTGGGTCATGCTCTTCCACATGTTCAGCGCGACCTGGAGCGTCACACTCCGCAGACAGTTCGAGAACGTCATGCGGGCGATGTGGCTCTGCCTCATCCTCATCCTCCCCATCATGATCCTCGAGGTCGCTTCCAACGGCGTCCTCTTCACCTGGATGGACCTCGAGCACGTCGCTCACGACCCCATCTACCAGCACAAGTCGGGATACCTCAACGTTCCCTTCTTCCTCCTCCGACTGGCGATCTACTTCACCCTCTGGCTCACGCTCGTCCGCAAGTTCTGGACCTGGCAGCGCAAGCAGGACGAGACCGGCGACCGCTGGCTCTCCAACAAGGCACGCTTCACCAGCGCCTGGGGGCTCGTTGTCTTCGGCATCACCGTCGCATTCGCCGCCTTCGACTGGCTCATGAGCCTCGACTACCACTTCTTCAGCACCATGTGGGGCGTCTACTTCTTCGCCGGCGCCGCCTACAGCTCGATGGCCGTCAACATCCTCATTACCCGGGGCCTCTCGGCGATGGGCAAGATGAACGGCATCGTCACCGTCGAGCACCGTCACGATCAGGGCAAGCTGCTCTTCGCCTTCACCGTCTTCTGGGCCTACATCGGCTTCAGCCAGTACTTCCTGATCTGGTACGCCAACATCCCCGAGGAAACCAGCTACTTCCTCGCACGCAAGCTCAACTACCCCAACCTCACCTTCGCGCTGGTGGTGGGGCACTTCTGCCTGCCCTTCCTCATCATGCTGCCCCGCCCCATGAAGCGCTCGGGGCTGGCGCTCACGATCATGGCCCTCTGGGCACTGGTCATCCACTTCGTGGACATGTACTGGATCATCCGCCCCATGGCCGACGCCCACCTCCTCCACGACGGGCACGCCCCGATCGGGATGAAGGCACTCTGGCTCGACCTGGCGGGCATCATCGGGGTCGTCGGCCTCTTCGCCGCCGTCGTCGCCAGAAACGTATTTACGGGTCCACTGATCCCGCTCAACGACCCACGCCTCCCGGGCTGCCTGCACCACAAAAACTACGTGTAAGCCGCCCACGAACACAACGCCAGAGGCCTTGTGCCTAGGCAGGACAGAGAACGCATACGCTCCGGTGTGCAACGTGCACGCCGCCGAGGGAAAACAAGATGAGCCAACATCAGGAAACCCCGCCTCAGCCCGTCGAGATCGATGCCTGGCACGAGCCCCACGGCGTCGCGCCGATGCAGGAACACGGCTCCCACGTCAACATCCGCTTCCTGCTCATCTTCTTCGTCGCCATCGTGCTGTTCATCCTCATCACGGTGGGGGCGCTCGTCGTCTTCTTCAACCACAGCGAAACCAACCTCCGCACAAGCTTCGTTGAGAACACCTACGAATACGAAACCCAGTACAAGCCCTACGCCACCGAAGCCAAGAGCCGACTCAGCGAGTACGGCTGGGTCGACCGCGAAGCCGGAACCGTCCGCATCCCCTGGGATGTCGCCGCCCGAGGTGTCGTCACCTCCTACAGCGGCCCCGCAAGCGACGCAGAGGAATCAAACGACTAAGCCATGACCCTTCTCGCCCGCACCATCTTGCTCTCGCTCACCGCGATGCTCATCGCGGCCGGTGTGCACGCGCAGGTGCTCAGCGACAAGCTCCCCGACCAGATCGACGGCCTCGAGGTCGCCGACATGCGGGGCAAGGCCATCCCTCGCGACATCCAGATCTACAACGCCGAGGGCGAGCAGGTCTACATCGGCGACTACTTCCAGACCGACAAACCCACGCTCTTCATGCTGGTCTACTACGACTGCCCCAAGCTCTGTGAGGTCATGCTCAATCACATGAACAAGGTCGTCAACGACGTCACCTTCGACGTCGGCGAGGACTACCAGATCATCGTCGTGAGCTTCGACCACACCAACACCACCTCCATGGCCGCCGGCAAGCAGGAGTTCCTGCAGAACAGCTACAAAAGAGGCCTATCCGAGGAGGGCCAGTCGCACTACCTCTTCCACACCACAACCGCCAACGACGCCCGCCGTCTCGCCGACGCCGTCGGGTTCGATTACCGCTACATCCCGCAGAACAAAGAGTTCAGCCACCCCTCCGTGATGTACATCCTCACGCCCGACGGCCGCGTCTCGAACTATCTCTCGGGCATCGGCTACGAGTCCAGACAGCTCCGCGTCGCGCTCCTCGAAGCCAGTGACGGCAAGATCGCCCAATCACTGACCGACTTCTTCCTGCACTACTGCTTCGTCTACGACCCGAACGCCGGCGCCTTCTCCGCCGAGGCCAAGCAGATCATGAAGCTCGGCGGCATCGCCTCGATCATCTGCGTGGGCACGCTCCTCGTCGTGCTCCGCATCAAGGAATCCGTGCGGCGCAAACTGCACAAAGCATCCCAGAACATGTCAACCCCCACCGGCAGCAGGCCCACGCCAAAGAGCAAGGCCGTGCCCTCTGTCACCGGAGTCGGATCATGACGGCCACACTCGCCGGCATCAACGATCTTGTCATCAAGCTCTTCTTCGGGCAGCACGCCGACTCCGCCGTCGGTTCAGGCCCGGGCGGCTCGGACAGCCTCTTCCTCTTCATCTGGTGGGTGAGCGTCTTCTTCTTCGTGCTGCTGATGGGCATCATGGTCTACTGCATGGTCGTCTACCGGCGCAAGCCCGGCGTCCCCGCCGAGCGCAGCCCGAGCCACAACACACCCCTCGAGATCACCTGGTCCGTCGTGCCCTCGCTCCTGCTCGCCGTCATGTTCTTCTGGGGCTTCGACGGCTACCTCAAGGCACAGATGGCGCCCAGCTACGCCGAGGAAATCGAACTCACCGGCTCAAAGTGGAGCTGGGCCATGGCCTACTCCACAGGCATCGGCGCCAGCGAGTTCCACACCGTCGGCGGCAACGCCAACACGCCCATCTTCTACGTCCCCGCAGGCAAGCCCGTCCGCCTCAAGATGAACTCCTCCGACGTGCTCCACGCCTTCTGGGTGCCCGACTTCCGCACGAAGCTCGACGTCGTCCCCAACCGATACACGCCCTACGTCTTCACCGCCAACCCCATCGACCGCACCGGCAACGACCCCCGCGTCGCCACATTCGAAACCAAGGACGGCAACACCGTCTACTACCGCGACCACACCGTCTACTGCGCCGAGTACTGCGGCGACCAGCACTCCGAGATGATGGCCACCCTGCGCGTCGTCGAGCCCGAGTACTACAACACCTGGCTCAACACGCCGCCCTACGACGCCGCCACCCCGCCAGCCGAGGTCGGAAAGCTCGTCTGGCAGGCCAAGTGCGCCGTCTGCCACACCATCGACGGCTCTGCCAGCACCGGTCCGACATGGCTCAACGCCTACGGCTACCCGCGTGAGTTCACCAACGCCGATGCCATGAGCCAGGCCGACATCGACGGCGACCCGCTCCTCTGGGATAACTACATCCGCGAGTCCATCATCAACCCGGGCGCCAAAGTCCGCGCCGGCTTCCAGAACGCGATGCCCTCCTTCGACGGCCAGCTCAGCCGCGTCGAACTCCGGGGCGTCATCGCCTACATGCGTGAACTCTCAGACAAGAACCCGAGCGCAAACATCGAAGGATTTGAAGACCTCGAAGCCGAGGCCGCCGAACTCGAAGCAGCTGAGGGCGCTGAGTAAAGAAGTTTCACCGGCGGCGCAGACCGCCGAGACAGTCACCGCCGAACGCGGCGGAAGGAAAGTGTCATGACCACCGTCGACAGATCACACGACAACCTGGGCGGGCACGCCGGGCACCACGACGAGGGCTCCTACCTCACGCCCAAGTACGGCCCCATCGCCACCGTCTGGGATTGGATGACCACCGTCGATCACAAAAAGATCGGCGTCATGTACCTCTTCGCCGTCCTCTTCATGTTCTTCCTCGGCGGCGTCGCGGCGCTCATGCTCCGCACTGAGCTCCTCGACCCGACGCGCATCAACGAAGCGGGCGAGGTCACCGGGGCCGCACTCGGCGCCCTCGTGCAAGGCGAGGTGACGCCCACCTCCGTCGGCCAGCTCTACAACCGCGTCATGACCATGCACGGCGCGATCATGGTCTTCATGTTCATCGTGCCCGGCATCCCCGCATCGCTCGGCAACTTCTTCCTCCCGCTCATGCTCGGCGCTAAGGACGTGGCCTTCCCACGTCTCAACCTTGCAAGCTGGTACGTCTACGTCTTCGGATCCATGTTCGGCGTCTTCTCCATCCTCAAGGGAGGCGTCGACACCGGCTGGACCTTCTACACCCCATACTCAACAACCACCGCCGGACAACCGCAGGTCATCGCGATGGTGCTCGCCGCGTTCATCCTCGGCTTCAGCTCCATCTTCACGGGCCTCAACTTCATCGTCACCACCCACAAGCTCCGTGCCCCCGGCATGGGCTGGTTCGACATGCCCCTCTTCATCTGGGCCGTCTACTCCACCTCCATCATCCAGGTCCTCGCGACGCCCGTCATCGGCATCACGCTGCTGCTGCTCCTCTTTGAGCGCATCCTGCAGATCGGCATCTTCGACCCGGGCCTCGGCGGCGACCCCGTCCTCTTCCAGCACTTCTTCTGGTTCTACTCGCACCCCGTCGTCTACGTGATGATCCTCCCCGCGATGGGCATCATCTCCGATGTCCTCGCCGTCCACTGCCGCAAGCGACTCTTCGGCTACCGCGCGATCGCGTTCAGCTCCCTCGCCATCGCCGCCATCAGCTTCCTCGTCTGGGGACACCACATGTTCACCAGCCAGGGCGAGCTGGCCGCGATGATCTTCAGCTTCCTCACCTTCTTCGTCGCCATCCCGACCGCCGTGAAGGTCTTCAACTGGATCGCCTCGCTTTACAAGGGCTCCATCACCTTCACCACTCCCATGCTCTACGTCTTCGCCTTCCTCTTCCTCTTCTCCATCGGCGGCCTCACGGGCCTGCCCCTCGGCACCCTCTCGACCGACCTCCACCTCCACGACTCCTACTTCGTCGTCGCACACTTCCACTACGTCATGTTCGGCGGCACCGTCATCGCCTTCCTCGCCGGCCTGCACCACTGGTGGCCCAAGATGTTCGGCCGCATGTACAACGAGCCCGGCGCCAAGATCGGTTGCCTGCTCGTCTTCGTCGGCTTCAACGTCACCTTCTTCACCCAGTTCTTCCTCGGCACACAGGGCATGCCCCGCAGGTACGCCAGCTACGTCGAGGAATTCCAGCTCCTCCACCAGATCTCGACCTACGGCTCGTATGTCCTGGGCCTCGGCTTCTTCGTGCATCTGGGCGTCTTCATCCACTCACTCTTCCTGGGCGAGAAAGCACCCCAGAACCCCTGGGGCGGCCTCACCCTCGAGTGGGAAACCGAAACCCCGCCCATCGAACACAACTTCCACGACGAGCCCGTCCTCACCCACGGCCCGTACGACTTCGACGAGGTCGTCCCCCCCGGCTGGGACCCCAAGGACTACCCCCTCCCCGAGCCGGCGCCCGCAGGAAGCAAGCACTGACACCGAATTGACCGAAACCCTCCCCCTGAGGAACGTTTCAAATGGCCACGATCGACACACACCAGCCCGCGCTCAGCAAGGACGACAAAAGCGTCCCGCTCTGGAAGCGCTACCACCACGGCCACCACTGGCGCACCGCGGACGACGAGTTCGACGCTGCCAAAATCGGGGTCTGGCTCTTCCTCTCTACCGAGATCCTGCTCTTCTCGGGCATGTTCTGCGCCTACGCCCTCTTCCGCATCATGTACCCCGAATCCATCTCCGCCGGTTCGAGCTACCTCGACTGGCGGTGGGGCGGCCTCAACACCGTCGTCCTCCTGCTCTCCAGCTTCACGATGGCAAACGCCATCCGACTCGTCCAGCTCGATAAGCAGAAGTGGGCGAGCATCAACCTCATCATCACATTCGTCTGCGCCGCACTCTTCCTCTTCATCAAGCTCACATACGAGTACATCCCCAAGTGGGGACAGGGCAAACGCCCCGGCGTCCTCTTCGATTACCCCTTCGCCGAGCACGCACACGAACCCATCTGGTGGGGCATCTACTACGTCTCCACCGGCATCCACGCCACACACGTCATCGGAGGCATGGCACTCATCCTCCTCCTCATCTGGCGCCAGCGCAAGGGCGCCTACGGCCCAACCCACTACACACTGATGGAAGGCGTCGGCCTCTACTGGCACATCGTCGACCTCGTCTGGATCTTCCTCTTCCCCCTCCTGTACCTCGTCCACTGAGCGCACCCACAAGGACGCACCAATGAGCCAAGCCCAAGCACAGAAAAAGCCGACCGTCTACAACCCGGCAGACCCGCACGGCTTCCACGAAGACGACCACCACGGACACGTCATCATCCCGTGGCAGATCCTCCTCGGGGTGCTGCTCGCGCTGCTCGCCTTCACCGCACTCACGGTGTTCCAGGCGCAGTTCGAGAAGTTCGCCGCACACGAGTGGGGCTGGCAGATCCCCGGCTGGGTCAACGTCGTCCTCGCGATGGGCATCGCCACCATCAAGGGCACCCTCGTCGTCATGTACTTCATGCAGCTCCGCTACGACAAGGGCATCAACATCATCCTCCTCCTTTTCACGCTCTTCGCCGTCTGGCTCTTCATCATGTTCACCGCCATCGACCTCAACAACCGGGGCCACATCACCGATTGGCGCGCAGGCGAGATCATCCCGGGGGGCTCACTCTCAGGACTCGGTCAGAGCGGGAACTCCATCTCTCAGGAACGCCTGAACGAAGACTTCAAGGGTGCTTCAAACTCGCCTCTCTATCTTGTGGTCAAAGAGAGCTACATCGCCAAGCACGGCCTCGACGCCTACGAGCACGAACTCCACGCCCACCACGCCGGCCACGGCGAATACGAACTCTCATCCGCCGACGCAAGCCGGCCCCGCCAAGGCCTCACGCCCGGCCTCTTCTCGACGGGCGTCTGGAAAGACCTCGGCGATGACCACGACGCGCACGGTCATCATGACGACGCCCACGCCGACGAACACGATGACCACGCCGATGAAGCCCACGCCGACGACGCAGAACACGCGGACGACAACAACGACGCCGGCGAGCACTGATCACACACACCACGGAGCGGCATGGCCCTCAAAAGACCAATACCCGCGTTCGCACTGGTGATCTCAACCATCGCCTTCGTCGCCACCTCCGCGCTGCTCGCAAACAAAATCGTCTCCTTCAACAGAGACAAACTCCCCGCTCGCGCACACTTCATGCCCATCGAAGCCGAGCAATTCCGCTTCGGCTCACGCGAAGTCCACTTCACTGAGGAAACCTCGCACACCGGCAAAAAAGTCGTCGTCGTCAGCTTCGGCGATGACACAATCCGCCTCACCGAGACCATCCCCGGCGGCGTCGAGGAACTCCCGGACCTCCGCCGATACGAAGACTGGCTCCGCGTCTACCGGTTCATCATCGTCAAGGGCATGTCCGCCGAAGACGCCGTCAAAGCCATCGAAACCGACGAAGTCGACGACCGCCTCGCCATCGTCGTCCGAAACCCGCCGCCCGGCGCCGACCACCGCACCTGGGGCGAGGTCTGGTCCCACGGCTGGACCTTCGACATCTACGAACTCACCGAAGCCGGCGACATCGTCCACGAACGCCTCGCCTACCCCTCCAAGCGCCGGGGCAACGAGCCGCCCAAGGAAGGCGAACTCGTCGAGGGCACCTGGCAGTACGACGCCGCCATGACCTCCATCCCGCCCGTCGCAAGACCAAAGCCCCAGTTCGACAACGACGCCTCACTCCAGTTCGGACTCGACTTCTTCCTCGCCGGCGTCTTCGGCATGGTCATGATCCTGAGCGCCGGCTTCCTCTTCGCCCCACCCAAACGCACCGAATAGCTCAACAGAAAGAGAGAACCCAAACGAGCCCCCCGCGTGAGCGGGGGGACGCCTTTGCGCATATCGAAGTGGACGTATATCAGTGAAGTGTATTTGGGTGGGGGTGGCGTCTCGCCGCCCATCGCCAACTCATTGATTGCAATGCGAGAAACCACCTCTCCCTCTCCCGCTTGGGGAGAGGGTGCCGAGCAAAGCGAGGCGGGTGAGGGTCTTGAGCAGTCCAATCCCGCCGCTCATTCCTCACAGCATTACGTAAACACCGCCCGCAGCACACCACCCGTGCGCCACAGATCGATCTCGTTCAGCACCTTCGCCAGCACCAGGTTGATGAACACGATCGCCAGAAAGCTCGTCACGAACGAGTCCGTCGTCGCACGCCCGACGCCCACCGCGCCCGGCTTGCAATTGAAGCCCTTGTAGCAACTGATCACACCGATCGCGAACCCGAAGACCAGGCTCTTGGTGATGCCGTTGAACAGGTCGAACCACGTCACCAGCGCCGACGAGTACTGCCAGAACTGATCGCTGTTGGCCTCGTACACCTGCGTCGTGACCCACCACCCGCCGAAGACGCCGCACGCGTTGGACACGATCGTCAGCGCCGGGATCATCACCACGCAAGCCGCCACACGCGGACAGACAAGCACGCGGATCGGGTCCGCCGCCATCGCCCGCATCGCGTCGAGCTGCTCCGTCACGCGCATCGACCCGAGCTCGGCCGTCAGCGAACACCCGACGCGTCCCGCCAGGATCACCGCCGCCAGCACCGGCCCGATCTGCTTCGTCAGCGAGATGTTGATCACCCCGCCAAGCCGCGCCTCCTGACCGATCGCCGCGAACTGCAGATACCCCTCGATCGCCAGGATCATCCCGATAAACGCGCCCGTCACCGCCAGCACCGGCACGCTCATCGTCCCGATGAAGAACAACTGCCGAGCCAGCCTGTCCCAGCGCAGCCACGTCCAGAAGCACACCAGCCCCCGGATCGTCTCTGCGAGAAACCGCGCAAAGTTCCCCGCGTCCTGAAGCCACAGGTCCACCCGCGCACCAAACGACGCCAGCGCGCCAAGCACGCTCCGCGCCGACGCGGACTGACTCTCTGCGTCCGGGACGGCCGCTTCTCCGTTCATGGATCGAGGCGGATCAATCACCCGCCGATCTTACTTCACCGGGTCCAGCGGGCGAGCCGGGGAGGCCTGCGTATCCGCTTCGCTGCTCGTCACCGTCGAGCCGCTGCCAGCGACACTCTCAGGACGGAAGTAGATCTCCACGCGGCGGTTCTGCGGCGTGTTGCCGCTCGCCGAGTTCGGGACCGCCGGGTGGCTCTCGCCCCAGCCCGCAACCAGCAGACGCTCCACGGGCACGCCCAGCGAAGCAAGCTTCTGCTTCACCGAGATCGCCCGGTGCACCGAGAGGTGCGTGTTCGTCGGGTGACGCTGAGCCGTGCCCGCGCTGATCGCCTGGCTGTCTGTGTGACCGACGATCTGCAGCTCGTAGCGGGCCGCTTCCTGACCCTTGAGCACGTTCGCCAGTGCAGCGAGCGTCTCGTTGGCGCCCTCGCGGAGCTGATCCGAGCCCGAGTTGAAGGTCAGGTCGCTCGAAAAGCGGAGCATGCCAAGACGCGAGTCGTACGTCACCAGATCCGGGTGACGCTGAGCGAGCTCACGCAGCGCCCGGTCCGTCGCCGGGTCCATGAGGTTCAGACCGCGGAGCTGATCGTCGAGGTCGAGCAGGAGCTGGTTGTTCGCCGCCAGCTCGTTGCGAAGCTTGGCGTTCTCCGCCCGGAGCTGCTCGAGCGTGCTCTGGGTGCCGCTGCTCGCGTTGCCCTGAAGGGCCAGGGCGCTCTGGAGCTGCTCGTTCTCACGGGCGAGCGTCGCGTTGCGGTCCGCCGCGGCCCGGTACTGCATCTCCATCTGGTCGTAGTGCTGCTGCGAAACACAACCGCCCAGGCCCATCGTGAGCCCGAGACCGACCAGACCAGCAACCCGGAACTTGTAATTCATGCGTGCGGACATCTCGACCACTCCTGTTTTCTCTGGATCGTCCCAACCACCAGGCCCGCGGCGTGGCGACAAATATGCCGCTCGCGACGCCGATGGACTGGCAAGGATATCAAGCGCACGCGCACAATGCCGCCGGAGAACGCAACTTCGTGCACAGATCAGCAACTTCCATCACACTCATCACCGCCGACGCTGTCACATGCGCAAAAGTCACCATACCCGGTAACCGACAGGCTCCCGCCGCGATACTCATCGAGCATCACGCCTCATCAAACCGCATCCTTGCCGTCGGCTCACTCGACGATCTCCGCGCACACCCAGCAACCGACAGGGCCAACCGCATCGAGCGACCCGGCTGCGTCATCATGCCCGCCCATGTCAACGCGCACACCCATCTCGATCTCACCCACATCGGCCCAAGACCCCACGATCCGGACGCCGGCTTCGTCTCCTGGGTCGACATGGTCCGCGCCGGGCGACACACCGACGCCGCCCTGATCCGGGCATCCGTTTCTCAGGGCTGCCGACTCCTCCGCCAAGGCGGCGTCGCCCTCGTGGGCGATATCGCCGGAGCAGCGGGGGGGCAGCCGAGCTTCGAGCCGTGGCAAGCCCTTGCAGAATCAGAGCTTGCGGGTACCAGCTACCTCGAGTTCTTCGCCATCGGCACCCGCACCCAAGCCTCGATCGCCCGGCTCGAAGAACAGCTTGC
The DNA here is from genome assembly GCA_965228265.1 of Phycisphaerales bacterium. Taxonomy (GTDB): domain Bacteria; phylum Planctomycetota; class Phycisphaerae; order Phycisphaerales; family UBA1924. The sequence continues at coordinate 3,216,425 of OZ245804.1, read as the reverse complement.
CTCTCTCAGCAACTTCCAGCAGGGCCATGTCCGTCTCGGGCTCCAGCCGCACGCGCCCAACACGGTCTCGCCCGCGGGGTACGCGGCCGCCGCCCGGCTCGCCGCGCAGCACGACCTCCCCCTCATCACCCACCTCGCCGAGTCACCCGAAGAACGCCGTTTCATCGCCGAGTGCGCAGGCCCGCAGCTCGAGCTGCTCCGAACGCTCGGGATCTGGGATGACCAGGCCGCTGCGGACTTCGGCAAGGGACTCACCCCGATCGGGCATCTTGAGTCGTTCATCCGGCAGAGCGGCTCAAGCGCGGTGCACGTCAACCAGTGCTCCGACGAGGACCTGGCGATCCTCGCCGATGCGCGCACACGGGTGGTCTATTGCCCCCGCGCCAGCGCGTACTTCGGCGCCGAGCGCCACTTCGGGCCGCACCGGTACCGCGACATGCTGGCCGCGGGTATCGAGGTCGCGCTCGGGACGGACTCGGTCATCAACCTTCCATCCGGCGTTCTGGATGAAGCGGGCCTCGGCCTTGGCACATTGGATGAAGCGAGATTCCTGCACGCCCGCGACGGCACCGATCCGGACACACTCGTCAGAATGATCACGACCCACGGCTCGCGCGTGCTCGGCTTCGACGACAATCTCGTCACACTCGCCGAGGGGTCGACGCCCCTTGGCATCCTCGCGATCCCGGCGTCCGGGACCGGTTCGCCGGCGAAACGGGTGCTGTGCTCGGACGCTGCGCCCGAATTTCTGCTAGGCAGGAATTGATCCCGCTCGGCAGGAGTTGGACGGGTGTCCTGCGTAACATTGCCGAGCAAGAATTCCCCTACGGATCGGGAGTGTCGGTTGAGTGCAAAGTGGCGGCGAGTACAGGCGTGGGACCGTGAGAACCTGACCGGTCCGCTCACGCCCGTTCGGTATGTTCTTCACGCGCTCAGCTCGATCACGCTGGCGGCGATCCTGCTCGTGGGTGTGGCGCTCTATGCCGTCCTGGCGAGCGTGCCCGTCGGGCTGCTGGCGCTGATCCCGACGTGGATCGTTTACATCCTTTCGCTGGTGCTGGTCTCGATTGTGCCGGGTGTGATCACGTACGCGCTGGCGGGTCGGGTCGCGGCTGGCAAGCAGATGGCGCGGGCGCCGTCGTTCCTCTTCAAAGTCGGCGCGTTCTTCGCTGTGACGGCTGCGGGTGTGTTTGTCTGGGTCGATTTCGTATGGCCCGCGATGCGCTACGAGCCGGCGACGGGCGAGGGGTTCCGCCTGTTTGCGCCGTTCGTCGAGCGGTACGCGAGCACGACGATCCGAAGACTCCCCGCCTTCGAGATGACGGAGCTGGAGTTCTACGCGTGGTGGCCCATGCGCGCGATGCTGATGCTGTTCACGGTGAACCTCATCGTCGCGACGATCCGGCGCATCGAGTTCAAGTTCGTGAACCTAGGCGTGCTGACCGTGCACACGGGGATCGTGCTGATAGCGGTCGGCAGCGTGTACTACCAGATGTTCAAGCAGGAGGGCGACGCGCTCCTGCTGGCCGGCGGCGCGATGCAGGGCCAGATCGGCACGGGCCCGGGGCCCGCGCAGGCCGCGTTCTACGACCGCGAGGACCCGGCGCTCTGGATCCACGCGGGTATGGACTGGCAGCAACGCCGCATCGAGGGTCTGCCCCGGTACAACGACTACAACCTCGAGGCCTTCACGGGCGAGACGATCCACGAACTGGTCTCGCAGCACACGCATGCGGACGCCAGTGCGCGTCCGCTTTCGATCGATCTGAACACGGACCGCCCGCTGGCGGGCACGGATGACCTTTCGTTCAACGTGGTCGGTTTCGCTACGTACGCGGAGGAAGCCAGGCGCTGGCAGCGCGTGGTGCCCGCGCGTTCTGAGGGCGAGCGTCAGCCGATGCGTCTGGTGTATCTCGTGGCGCACGACCTTGCGGGGACGGGCGAGCCGGACGAGGAAGGGCAGCGGATGCTCTGGTTTGCGCTGGCGCCGGGCGACGCGGTCAGCAGGATGCACGAGACGCCCGAGATTGCGGTCGAGTACGCGGTGGGGATGGACCCGGTGCGCTGGTCGGATCTCAAGACGCGTCTGCCCGTGGGGGCGCCGGCTGGTCTGGTGATCGAGATCCCCGAGGCGAATTACAAGGGCGTGATGTCGCCACGCGTCAATGTGCGCACGCCGGTGGGCAATACGGGTTGGCACCTGACGCTCCAGCAGATCGCGCCCGAGCCCCCGTTCCCGATCGTGACGCCCGGGTACGAGGGCGCAACGAGCAGCGTGGCGCTCGTGCGGTTTGAGCCGCCGCTCGGCGAGCCGTTCGTGCGCTGGGTGTACCACCGGTTCCCGGAGATCTCGCAGGATCTGCTCGAGCAGGCGTCTGCCGACGGCAGGCCCGTGCGTCGCGATCCGGACCAGAGCGTGCGCGTCGGGTTCGTTGATGCGACGAAGCTCCAGGTGTACTTCAACGAGGACCCGGCGACGGGTCTTGTGGACGCGATCGTGCGCACGCCGGGCGGCATCGAGGTGCGCGAGGGGCTTGCGCCCGGTTCGCGCCTGCGCGAGCCCGTGCCGAGGTTGTCGTTCGATCTGGCCGACCGCTGGGAAGATGCCCGGCAGATCGAGGTGCCCGTCTCGGTGCCGGAGGATCAGCGTGACGGCAACATGGTCGGCACGTACGACAAGGCGATGATCGCGGTCGAGGTGTCACAGAAGAGCTCGGACTGGAGCGAGGTGGTCTGGCTGCCCTTCTGCAAGTACACGGATGTGACGTCGCTCCGCGCGTCGTCCCAGCGGGCGCTGGATCTGCCGGACGGTCGGCGCATCTCGCTGGTGTTCGGTCGCGTGCAGCACAGGCTGCCCGGTTTCCAGCTCCGGATGCTGGATTTCAAGATGCTCAGCTACGACCACCGCGGCTCGCCACGCGATTACCAGACGCTGGTGCGGGTCGAGTCGACCGATGGCTCGTTCGAGTCGTACGACCACGTGACGCGGCTCAACGCGCCGCTCAAGGCGCCGTTCCTCTGGTCGAGCACGCGGGGATTTCTTGCGAATCTTGTGGGCGAGATCGCAAGCCACCTGAGCCCGCGGCAGTACAAGTTCTCGCAGGCCGGCTGGGATCGCGCGGGCTGGGAGCAGAGCCAGGAGCTGGTCGATCAGGGCGTGCTCGAGCGGCCGAGGGCAAACTTCACGATTCTGGGAGTGGGCAACAACCCCGGAATCCACATCATCGCGCTCGGCGGGGTGCTGATGGGCGTGGGCACGCCTTGGGCGTTCTACATCAAGCCCTGGCTCGTGCGTCGTCAGCGCGACAAGCTCAAGGCGCAGCACGCCGATCAGACCGAGCGGAAGCAGGAAGCAAGCGCAGCGCCCGATGAGGTGCTGGAAGGGAGTCTGTCATGAGTCGCGCACTGATCGCACTCGTGCTCGTTGTTCTGATGGTCGGCGCGGGGCGGGCAGGGGGGCAGTACGCGCCCGACGGCAACGCGCACCCGGAGACGAAGCTTGTCGACGAGGTCGAGGGCGATGTGACGGGTGTGTTCGGCACGCCGCCGGCGCGGAGCGCGATGTCGCCCGCAGAGAAGCACAGCTTTGCAAAGCAGATCGACGTCGGTGCGCTCGAATCGCTGGCGGTCTTTCACAACGGACGGGTCAAGACGATCGGCACGCTCGCGGAGGAGACGGTTTTCTCGCTGACGGGCAAACGCCGCTACGACGAGCCGGGCCCGCCCGCAAGCAACGGTTCGCCCGAGAAGCTCAAGTACAACCCGGTCTTTACGCTCTTTGATCTGGTGATTGATCCCGGGTATTACGCGGACAAGCCGCTCTTGGCGGCGGACTTCCTGCCCGCGAGACAGGCGTTCGTGGAGCTGGCGTTCCCGGAGGATGCCAAGGCGCGCGAGAGGTGGACCAAGCTGGGGCGCCTCTCGCCCGTGATGGCGGTGCAGCTCGGCGGGCGGGTGTACACCGCCAACGAATCGAACACCGCGTTCCGTGAGTCGATCGGGCGGATCGACCGCAGGCTCGGGCTCTATCAGAACAGCATCAACAACTTCCAGATGGTCGCGCCGAATTCGATTGATAACAAGTGGCACCACCTGGGCGAGTGGGGGAGCGGGACCGAGATCGGTCAGGCGACGCGATCACTCGGGAGCGCGTGGCGCTCGGGCGATGCGCAGGCGACCAACGAGGCGATCACCAAGCTCGCAAGCCTCCTGCCCACCGTGAACGCCGAGCTCTACCCGACGGGGCGGCTCTCGATCGAGACGACGTACAACAAGCTCAACGCGTTCGAGTGGGGGCTGTGGCTCTACGGCCTCGCGCTCGTCACGCTCATGCTCGCCTTCGGCACGGGACGCAAGTGGCTCATCATGCTCGGCATCGGGACGCTGGCGCTTGCGATCACGATGCACGGCATCGGTTTCGTGCTCCGCTGCATCGTCGCCGACCGGTTTGCGATCCAGAACCAGTTCGAGTCGATGACGGGGCTGAGCCTGTTCGCGGCGATCGTGGGGGGCTCGCTCATGCTGATCCGCAGGCAGTGGCTCTTCGGGGCCGCGACGGCGGGGGTTGGCTTCCTGGTGCTCATCACCGCGACGCAGACCGGCGTGCCCGGTCGGGATATTCAGAGCGAGGCGGCGATCCTGAACACGAGTGTGCTGCTCAAGTACCACGTGACGACGGTCTTGGCCAGCTACGGCCTGATCGCGCTCGGGTTCATCGTGAGCCTGTTCTATCTCGGGACGCACTACCTCGCCAGGGCGCGCGGCGCACAGGGGAAGGCGCTGCTCGCGGCGGATGCACTCGGGATCTCCGGGGGTGAATCGGCGGGTGTGCAGCGGACGCTCTCTGACCTGCACAAGGCGCAGCTGAGCGTGCTGCAGCTGGCGTTCTGGACGCTCGGCGTCGGGACGCTGCTAGGCGCGTGGTGGGCGGATCACTCGTGGGGACGCTGGTGGGCCTTCGACCCGAAGGAGACCTGGGCGCTCGTGACGTGGATCGTTTATCTCGTCGTCATCCACGTGCGCTTTGCGGGGCTGAAGAATCCGGGGCTCGTCACGGCGTGGCTGAGCGTGATCGGGTTCTTCATCATGCTGTGGACATACTTCGGTGTGAACCTGCTGCTGCCGGGGCTCCACGCGTACGCGTGATGTGAGTTGGGGGCACCGGCGCAATCAGGGGCGTTTTTCGGGGTTTTCATCCCTGGGGAAGAACCCGGATAAACCGATCGGTGTCAGTTTGGTCGACCGATATTTCCGCCGGGAACAGATCCAAGGGTGACATCTCTTCGTATGCACTCCCAGAAAGGGGTCGGCATGGCCCGAAACCGGCTTTGAGGGTTGCCCGGCGGATGCTACGATTGGCTCCGGAGGGCGGGTCTCAAGGACCCGGCGGCGACAAGCCGAGAGAAGAGTGACATGAGCACCGAAGTTCCCGTCATCGATTGGCACAAGCTCGCAAAGGACGCAGGCGGCTACAGCCCGCACGTCTTTGAGTTCGTCCGCGACGGGCTCCAGCACGCCTCGGAGACCGTCCATCACGCCGAGAACCTCGGTGAGGACGAGTCCAGGCATGTCACGGGGCAGGAGCTCTGCGAAGGGCTCCGGGATCTGGCGATCCGTCGCTACGGCCCTTTGGCCCGGACCGTGCTTGAGCGCTGGAACGTGCGCAGCACCGCCGACTTCGGCAAGGTCGTCTTCGCCCTGATCGATGTGGGCGTGCTCCGCAAGACCGAGGACGATTCGTTCGAGGACTTTGTTGATGTCTACGCGTTCGACGAGGCCTTCGCCGAGGGCGAGCTGATCTAATCCCCGATCCGAGTGCCTGATGTGACGTCCCAAGGCCGAGCGCCGGGGCGTCAATTGGGGTATCCTCTGCCGCGATGGATCCGCAGGACCAGAACGAGCACCACGCCGAGCGTGATCTGCCCAAGCGGTGGCTTGATCGCCATCTGTGGCAGATCCAGCCCGTGCGCGATCTGCTCGTCATCGCGGCAGTATTCGGCATCTTCTGGCTTGGGTACAAGCTCTCGGTCGTGACGGTGCCCCTGCTCTTGGCGGTGACGCTGGCGTATGTCTTTGAGCCGCTGATCAAAAGGATGACGCGGGCCGAGTGGATGAGCAGGCAGGGCGCAGCCGCGGCGATCATCGCGCTGATGGCGGCTGTCGTGGTTGTGCCGCTGACGATCGGGCTCTCGTTCGCCGCGATCCAGGGCATCCAGCTCGCGGGCGATGTGGCGACGCAGGCGACCGCGATCAAGGACGCGATCGATCACCCAGAGGACGATCTGCGGCAGAACCGCGTGCAGGGACGGATCCCCGAGTGGATCCGCGACATGATCCTCGACTCACGCGAGCGCGAGCGGGAGCGGCTTGAGGAACTCGAAGCACGGAACGCGCCGGTCCGCGAGGACGGCTCGCCGATTACGCAGCCGCCGGAGCCCGAGACAGACACATCCGAGCATCCCGGCCCGCCCGATGCGGATGGGCAGGATGCCGAGATGCCCGACGAAGCGGTCGCGGATGCATCTGGTGCCGAGCCCGAGGATCTCGAGGCGGACCCCGAGGCGGATCCCGAGGCGGTTGACGAGACGAATGACGGGGACGCCGAGCCGATGGCCTCGGGCGAATCCGACGGGGCATCCGGCCCGGACGAGTTCCAGCCGAGCGAGGCGTACATCGAGGGCAAGTCCATCAAACGCACCAAGCGTTTGCCGGACGATGACTTCACGAAGGCGATGCAGGTCGTTCTGAGTTGGGTCGAGCGCAATGCGCAGGCCGTGACGAATCGGGCGCTGGCGACGGGCACCGCGGCTTTCGACGCATTCGTGCGCACGGTGACGTCGATTATCTACGTCGGGTTCACGCTCTTCCTGACCGCGTTTTTCTTCTTCTTCATCTCGTCTGGCTACGGCAGGTTCCTCGACTTCTCGCGGAAGTTCATCCCAGAAGAACACAGCGAGTTCACGCTGCACCTGCTCAAGCGGTTCGATGAGGTCGTCTCTGGCTTTATCCGCGGGCGGCTGACGATCGCGTTCATTCAGTCGATCGTCTTCTCGTTCGGGTATTGGATCATCGGTGTGCCCGCGCCGGTCCTGCTTGGTGTCGCGGTGGCGTTGCTCTCGATCGTGCCCTACGCGGCGCTGGTGGGCATCCCTGTCTCGATCGCCCTGCTCTGGCTCGAAGAGCGCACGGGTATCCGCGGGTCGATCATGTGGACACTCGGCGCACCCGTGGGGTTCTACTTCCTCGGACAGGCGCTGGATGACTATGTCTGGACGCCGCTCATCCAGGGCAAGTCAACGGGCATGGACACGCCGACGATCCTGTTCGCCACGCTCGCAGGCGGCGCGCTCATGGGCGTCTACGGCTTGCTCCTGGCGATCCCGCTCGCGGCGTGCATCAAGATCCTGCTGCAGGAGATCTTCTGGCCCCGCTTCCAGGAATGGATCGCGGGCAAACGGCCCGACTTCCTGCCGATCGATAAGGGCTAGGCGTTCACTCGCATGTACGATCAGTTTGCCCCGTCGTCACTCAGATCTTCGTGACAGATGGGGCACTCTGCGGGCGTTTTATCATTCTCGAGCAGTGGGAAGTACTTGCCGCAATGAGGGCATACTCCCGCTTTCATGATTCTGACATCTGCATCATTCTCATTGGCCTTCGGCCGGATGTACCGCTCGGGCACCGGGTTGCGGCCCTCGGGCCACTGCTGGTCCCAGAGGATCGTGTAGACCTTCCACTCGCCTTCGGTCTTGACGAGCTGGATCGAGTTGATGCCCTTGACGTGCTGGTCCTGACCCTCGGCGTTGGTGTAGTGGCCCTCGTAGGCGCTGAAGGCGTGGGCGATCGTGCCGTAGATCTCGAGCGTGCGACCGATCTCCGATTCTGTAAAGCCTGATTGTTCGAGCAGCGGGATCGACCGGTCGGCGTACTCGGTCGGTGTCATGGTGGCGGGGGTGAACGCGTTGAACTCGCGCGAGGTGGGCTGCATCGAGCAGAGGCGCGCGTCCTCGGCGAAGACCGCAGCCATCCGCTCCCGGTCGCGTTTCTGCCCGACCGGGCCCGAGATCGAGGCGTAGAGCTCGGTGATGACCGCGTCGATCGCTTCGAGATCCTCGGCTGCGACCTCGGGCATGCGCTGGGCGTCTTCGGGCTGGAAGAGCCCCGCCGCGGTCCAGCCGCCAGCAGTCAGTGCGCCCAAGCCGATCAGTGCCGCCGCGACTTTGCGATTCATGTTGTCTCTCCGGTCGAAGTCTTTCGCAGCGAGCGGAATTACTTCTTCCGCTTTTTGCGCTGCTTGAACCTTTTACTGCTGGAAGTGCCTTTGGTTGAGCCCTTGGCGGACATCCCGGGCAGGCCCGACATGCCGGGCATCATGCCCTCGAGCCCACCGCCGGCGGCGAGCTTCTTGACGGCCCCGATCTTGCCGCCGGCACCCATGCTTGCCATCTGCTTGCTCATCTGGCTGACCATACCGAACTGCTTGACGACCTGCCCGACCCGGCCCTGGTCGCCCCCGAAGCCCTTGGCGATGCGCCGCTTGCGGGAGTTGTCGATCAGCTTGGGCTTGGCCCGCTCCTCGGGGGTCATGGACTTGATCATCGCCTCGACGCGGTCGAGTTCTTTCTCGTCGAACTCGACGTTCTTGAGCGCCTGCCCGACGCCCGGGAGCATGCCGAGCAGCTGCTTCATGGGCCCCATCCGCCGCAGCGTCTTGAGCTGCTTGAGGAAGTCGTCCATGGTCATCTCGCCCTTGGCCATCTTCTCCTGCAGGCGTTCGGCTTCTTCTTCGCTGACTTCCTCCTGCGCCTTCTCGACGAGGCTGAGGATGTCGCCCATGCCGAGGATGCGACCGGCGATGCGCTCGGCGTTGAAAGCTTCGATCGCGCCGAGCGTCTCGCCCGTGCCGATGAAGCGGATCGGTGCGCCGGTGACTTCCTTGACACTGATCGCCGCCCCGCCGCGCGTGTCGGAGTCGAACTTGCTGAGGATGACGCCGTCGACCGAGAGCTTCTGGTGGAAGGCCTTGGCGCTGGTGACCGCGTCCTGCCCCGTCATCGCGTCGACGACAAGGAAGATCTGGTGCGGCTGGAGCGCGGTGTTCACGCTGTGCAGCTCGCCCATCAGCTCGTCGTTGATGTGCAGACGCCCTGCGGTGTCGAGGATGAGCACATCAACGTCCTGCTCGCGGGCCTTCTTGAGCGCGTTCTGGCAGACTTTGACGGCCACGCCCACGGCCTTGCCGTACTCGTTGCATTTGTCGGGCTCGGCGTAGAAATGGACCTTGGCGTTGCCCGCCATGCCGTCGGCCTGCTTGGCGACGATCTCGAGCTGTTCGACCGCCGCGGGGCGCTGAAGGTCGGCGGCGCAGAGCATGACGCTCCGGCCCTGCTTCTTGAGGTACGCCGCCAGCTTGCCGCAAGTGGTCGTTTTGCCCGAGCCCTGCAGCCCGCACATCATGACGACGGTGGGGCCCGGCGCGACCTTGAGGATGCCCGGGTTCTCGCCCTGCCCGCCCAGGAACTCCACGAGCTGCTCGTGGACGATGCCGATCATCTCCTGCCCGGGCTTGAGGCTCTTGGTCACCTCGCGCCCGACGGCTTCCTGCATCACCCGGTCGCAGAACGTCTTGACGACGTCGTACTGCACGTCGGCTTCGAGCAGCGCGGTCTCGACCTCGGCCATCGCCTCGCGGACGTTGGCCTCACTGATCTCGGCCTTGCCTGAGAGCTTGCGGAAGACGTTATTGAAGCCGTCGGACAGTCGATCGAACATGACACACCGCCCCGTGTTGGCGGGACGCTCCGGATAGGGATGTCATGGCTTGACCGCAGCCGGGGGAGTGTAGGCGGACACAGAATGAAGTTCGGGTGCCACGGCTTGTCCCGCAGGGCAAGCCGTGGAACTGTGCGATTTTGGCGTGCGATTGGCAATCACGGCTTGCCGAAGACGGACAAGCCGTGGCACCCGTGTGTTTGATTTAGTCTTCCTCACCCAGCACCCACGCCAGCCCGCCCTCGAGGTGCTGGACGAAATCGGGTTCGGTGAAGGATTCGCTGGTGTGCCCGCCGCCGGTGTAGAAGCTGCGCCCGCCGTCGTATTCGTGGCACCATGCGATGGGGTGGTCTTTGCCCATGACGCCGCCGGTGTAGCTTGATTCGTCGAGGGCGAGGAGCCGGTAGACAGTCTCGTCAGGGGCGGCTCGAAAGTCATACCACTCGTCAGTGCGTACCCATTCGGTATCCAGATGTGCGGTTGAGGGGTGAGTGTCATCGATGACGATGATGCGGGCTTCCTGGATGTGCGGGTGGCTGCGAAACTGTGCGCCCACAAGTTCTGAGTACCACGGCCAGTCGTACTCCGTGTCTGTCGCGGCATGGATGCCCATGAATCCGCGTCCACTTCTGATGTATCGTTCGAACGCGCTCTGTTGCTCGTCGTTCAGAACGTCGCCGGTGGTGCTGAGGAACACCACGGCGTAGTAGGGCGCCAGGCCCTCGTCGGTGAACATCTCGGCGTCTTCGGTCTGCGTGATGACCCAGTCGCGTGACGCACCAATCGTGCGGAGGGCTTCAACACCATCAGGGATGGAGGCGTGACGGAAGCCCGCAGTTTTCGTGAACACGAGGACGTGCTTCTGTGCTTTGGAAACGCCGGGCGCACGCTGATCTTGCTCGGGCTGGCCTGCCGGAGCGATGGCAAGAGTCATCGAGAGTGAGGCCAGGAGTGTTGATGTCAGAACGGCTCGGAAGGGTGTTCTCATACAGAACAGCTTACCGTTTCTTCTTGAGCCAGTTGTGCAGTTTCTTCGGCGTCCACGTATTCACGCAGAGTTCCGGCGTCAGCCAGCCTCGGCGGGCGGTGGCGATGCCGAAGCGGATGTTGTCAAAGTCGGTGGGGGCGTGGTCGTCGCAGTCGATGGCGATCTTGCAGCCGGCCTCTGCCGCAGCCCGGACGTGCGTGTCGCGGAGGTCGAGGCGCATCCAGTGCGCGTTGATCTCAAGAGCCGTGTCGTGCTCGACGGCCGCGGCGATGATCTCGTCCATCGCGGGCTCGAGTCCCTTGCGCCGGTTGATGAGCCTGCCCGTCGGGTGTCCGATGATGTTCACGTTGGGGTGCTCGATCGCCTTGAGCAGACGCTTGGTGGCGGCCTTGCTGTCCTGCGAGAGAGCCGCGTGCGGGCTGGCGACGACGATGTCGAGCCACGCGAGGATGTCGTCGTCGTAATCGAGCGAGCCGTCGGCCAGAATATCGACCTCCGAGCCCGCCAGGATCGTGATCTTCTTCCCGAAGTGCTTGCGTGCTTCTTCGATCTCGTCGCGCTGCGCGCGGAGGCGTTCGACGGACAAGCCGCCGGCCTGGACACTCGACTTGCTGTGATCGGTGACAGCGATCGTGTGGAATCCGCGGTCGATCGCGCACTGGACGAGTTCGTGCAGGCTCATCAAACCGTCCGAGGCGGTCGTGTGCGCGTGCAGGTCGCTCTTGATGTCCGCAAGCTCGATCAACGCCGGCGTTTCTTCGAGATCGAGTTCGCCCGCGTCCTCGCGGATTTCGGGCGGGATGTAGGGCAGGCCGAGCTTCGTGTAGATCGCTTCCTCGGTCTTGGCCGCCACGGGCTTGATGCCCCGGCTCTGGGGCGATTCGGTCGTCGACTTGTCCTCAGGAAAGAGCCCATACTCGTTGAGCGTCATGCCCTTCTTGAGCGCCCGCTCGCGGAGACGGACGTTGTGCTCCTTGGAGCCCGAGAAGTACATGAGCGCTGCGCCAAAGCCGGCGTCGGGGACGATGCGCAGGTCCGCGCCGATGGTGGGGGGCAACTTGCCGTCGGACTTCCAGCGACCTGAATTCCCGTTCACGGTCACACGCACCGAGCACTTGGTCTCGCCCCGCGCGATGACGCGTTCGACGTTGTCCGCCTCGCAGAACGCCTCGGCCGCGGCTTCGGGGTTCGTCGTCGAGACGAGAATGTCGATATCCCCGATTGTGTCCCTGCCCCGGCGCATCGAGCCCGCGAACGCGCACTGCTTGACGCCCTTGACCTTTCTCATCCGTTCGACGATGGCTTCGGCGATCGGCGACGCGATGCCAAGCGCCAGACGCTCGTTCGACTTGGAAGCAAAGGTGAGCGCCGCCTTGATGTTCTCGACTGTTTTCTCGCCCATGCGTGGGAGCGTCAGGAGCGAGCCGTCGTCGATTGCTTTCTTGAGGCTCGACCGGTCGGTGATGCCCAGATCCTGCCACATCAGACGGACGGTCTTGGGCCCTAGCCCCTGGATGTCCAGCACGTCCGCCAATCCCGCGGGGACTTCCGCTCGGAGCGATTCGAGTTCAGCGACCGCATCCGTGTCGGCCAGTTCACGGATGAACGAAGCGATGCCCTTGCCGATGCCGTCGATCGCGACGAGTTCTTTCTCGTCGAGCGTCGAGAGGTCCTTGGTCTGCGATTCGACCGCGCGGGCGGCCCTGGCGAAGGCATTGACCCGGAACCGGTTAGCCCCGGTCAGCTCGAGAAGTGTCGCCATCTCGTCGAGTCGGCTGTGGAGGTCTGCGTTGAAGCCCATATGGCATGGTAGCGTGGGTGCGACCCACCTCATTCAGGCATCAGCGGGGGGATCGGACGGGCCCTGGTTCGAGCCGTACTGGCGGACGATCTCGGCTTCGACGCTCTCGATGACAGCGAGGCGTTCTTCTTCGGGGATGAGAATCAGAGCCGCGACCCAACGTCTGGCGATCTCGGGGCCGACGGGCTTGAGCAGGTCAACCAGCAATCTGAGATGATCGCTGGGCGAGAGCGCCCCCGATGGCTCTGGCCCTCGGGTTGGCTTGGGCTCCTTGAGCAGGGGCTCCTGATCCATGGTTCCCTCCCTGAGCACCGGCCCCTCGGCCACGGACTCGGACCTCGAGCCCTTGGACGAAAAGCTCCAGCCGATCGAGGCGGTCGCTCAGTGTGTCCAGCGTACCCGCAATCGCGGCAAGGAGTTCCCCAGGATTGGCGTGTTGGAGAGCGTGGTGCCGGGCGTCGGCGGCCTTCATCGGACCCTCGCCCGTCAGGAGCCACTGCCCGCTGATCGACAACGCCGAGCAGAGCGACATCACGAATTCGACGCTGGGGGCCTGCCCTTGGAGATATCGACGGACGGTCTCCGGGTGTGTGCTGGTGATTTCTCCCACTCGGCGGTAGGTACGGTCACCAACCGCCGCCAGGAGTCGCTCGTGCAGGGGTGAGACGGCTTCGATCGTCGCCACGCTGGAATCCTCCGAATGAGTGTGGGGATCAACACAAGACTGAGTGAGTCTACAAAGATTTCGGTCAGGCCCCATGATCCCTGCACCTTCGGACCTGTCGCACGAGGATCAACCGACAGCTCACAGAGGGTGTGGGGGCCTGGAAAACACTCAAATCTGTGTAGGATTTCCAGATCCGGTGAATGAGCCTGTGTGTCATATGACACATATCACACATGCGGATCTCAAAAGTGTAGATCTCTCGGGGTGTAAGAAAAAACATCCAGAACCCACCTGATGATGTGGGTTTGAGAGCGGCAGCGGGGCAGACTGGCCTGGGGCGTCGCCGAAACTGAAATCAGCCGGTGACGCGGATGTCCAGCCATTCGCCGTGGGTCTTGATGACGCGGTTTCGGATGAGTGTTTCGCTCTGCTGCGTGAGCCTCGGTGAGCGAAGCACCCATTCCTGCGCGTCGCGGCGGGCCATTTGCAACAGATCAGTGTCACGCACAAGGTCTGCGACACGGAACGGAGGGAGACCCGATTGCTTGGCGCCGAAGATCTCACCCGGGCCTCGGAGTTCAAAGTCGCGCTCGGCGACGACGAAGCCGTCGGTGGTCGAGGCCATCACCCCGAGGCGTTCCATGCTCTCTGGGGTGGGGGTGCCCGAGACCAGCACGCACCGCGAGGCCTTGCTGCCCCGGCCGACACGCCCGCGGAGCTGGTGGAGCTGGGCGAGCCCGAAGCGGTCGGCCTGCTCGATGACCATGACCGTCGCGTTGGGCACATCGACACCGACTTCGATGACCGTCGTCGCGACGAGCACGTCGATCAGGCCTCGGCGGAAGCGTTCCATGATGTGTTCGCGGGTGTGGCGTTTGAGCTGGCCGTGGACGGCTGCGATGCGCAGGCCGCTGAGCCACCCGTTCTCGAGTTCGCTCGTCAGGTCGCGGACGCCCATGAGGCCGCCCTCTTCGCCCTCGATCGCGGGGACGACGACGTAGGCCTGCTCGCCAGCTTCGATGTGCCGACGGACCATGCTGTAGACGGTTTCGCGTTCGGTGAGCGGCGCGATGGTGGTATCGATGGGCTGGCGTCCGGGCGGGAGCTCGTCGATGGTCGAGACGTCGAGATCGCCAAAGAGCGTGAGTGAGATCGTCCGCGGGATGGGCGTGGCGGTCATGACGACGACGTGCGGCGTGGTGCCGGTCTCGTCCTCGCCCTTGGATCGGAGCTGGGCGCGTTGGCGCACGCCGAAGCGGTGCTGCTCGTCGATGACCGCGACCGCGAGCGACTTGAAGCGGACGTGCTCGGTGAGCAGCGCGTGCGTGCCGACGAGGATGTCGATCTCGCCCGAGGCGAGCCGATCGAGGATCGCCTGGCGCTCGGCGCCCTGCGATGAGCCGGTCAGCAGCTCGACGCGGGGGCCTTTGTCTTTGACGACTTCCGAGATGGAAGCGAAGTGCTGTTCGGCGAGGAGCTCGGTCGGGGCCATGAGCGTGGCCTGGTGGCCCGATTCGACGGCGAGCATCATGGCGTAGAGCGCGACAAGCGTTTTGCCCGAGCCGACGTCGCCCTGGACAAGGCGGTTGGCGGGCACATCGCGCGTGAGCTCGTCGGTGAGCTCGCCCACGACCCGCTGCTGCGCGCCGGTGAGCGTGTAGGGGAACATCGAGAGGATCTTGCTCTGCACCACCGGGCTCGAGCGCAGGGCGGGGGCGCGCTGGGCATCGCGGAGTTCGTACCGCTTCATCGCCACGCCGAGCTGGAGCATGAGCAGCTCGTCGTAGGCGAGGCGTCTGCGGGCCCTGGCGACCTCGGCCTCGTCTTTCGGGGCGTGCAGCATGCGGTAGGCGTCGCGCAGCTCGGGCAGGTCGCGCTCGGCCCGATACTCGGGCGAGAGGTGATCCTCGATCAGCGGCAGCGCTTCCGGCAGGACCGCTTCCATGGCTCGCTCGATCACGCGGGAGGGGACGCGTTCGCTGGCGGGGTAGACCGCGCGGAGACGGTCGGAGAGCGCGGGTTTCGTGTCGGTGTCGGGGTCGAGGATCTCGAGTTTGGGGTTGGCAAGCTGGAGGCCGTGGTTGTAGGTCTTGGCTTTGCCCTGCACGCGGATGGTCATGCCCGGGTGGATCTTGCCGCGAAGGTAGGGGGCGTTGAACCAGACAAGATCGAGTCTGCCGGTGCCGTCGGAGAGGACGGCCGTGAAGCGTGAGCGTTTGCCGTAGCCCGACATCCGGCAATCGGTGACCTCGCCCCGGGCCGAGACGTTGTGGTCGGGCTTGAGCTCGATGATGGGGGCCTCGGCCTGCTCGTGTTCGTGCCTGCTGGGAAGGTGCGCGACGAGCTGCCCGATCGCCTTGAGCCCGAGCGTCGCCAGATCGCGGGCGGTGCGCTCGTAGATGCCCGGCACCTGGATGATGGGCGAGGTGAGTTCGAGGCGTTTGGCGCTCACGCCGGGTCATTCCTGTGGTCGTTGTCCCGATCCGGTTCGCTTTCGGGGGAGGGCGCGGGGGAGGGCGTGGGCTGATTGGCGGGGTCGATCTCGCGGAGGTAGGCCCATGAGTAGATGCCGGTGTCGTGCCCGTCGGAGAAGCGGATGCGGATGGCGTAGTTGCCGACGAGTTCGGCGCTGGTCGCGGTGACCTCGCCCGCGCCCTGGCCTGCAGCGGCGGGCAGCACAGTGAGCGGGTTCTTCTGCATCTCGGCGCGGAGCTGCTTCATATCGGCGGAAGGGGACATCTTGCGGAGGTAGGCGATGGAGTAGTACGACGCGCTGCCGTCGGCCCACTGGATCGTGAGCCCGCGGTCTTTTTTGAGGTCGATGTCGGTGGGTGAGAGGTCGTGCATCGCTGACGGAGAATAGGCTGAGTCGGCCCCAACACAAGGAGCACGCATGCCCAGTTCCCGGTTCGTGGACCGCCTCATCCAGCGCACCAGCGACGTCGGCTCACCCGTCTGCGTGGGGCTCGACCCCGTCGTGGGCAAGCTGCCGGAAGAGCTGAGGGCGAAGTTCGGCACGGACGTGGAGGCGGTCGAGGCGTTCTGTCTGGGCGTGATCGAGGCGAGCGCCGGGGTCGCGGCCGCGTTCAAGCCGCAGTCGGCGTGCTTTGAGCGTCTCGGAGCGCCGGGTTTCGCGGCGATGGGGCGGGTGATCGCCCATGCCCGCAAGCTGGGCGTGCCGGTGGTGCTGGACGCCAAGCGGGGCGACATCGGGATCTCCGCGGCCCACTACGCCGAGGCCGTGCGGGCGCTCGGCGCCGACGCGGTGACGGTGAACGCGTATCTCGGGCCGAGCACGGTGATGCCCTATCTCGAGGCGGAGCTGGGTGTGTTTGTGCTTGTGCGGACGAGCAACCCGGACAGCGACGAGGTGCAGTCGGCTCGGCTCGGAACGGGCGAGCGTGTCGCCGAGCGGATGGCCGGTCTCGTGCGCACACTCGGGAGCAGCTACATCACACCCACGGGACTGAGCGACGCGGGCGCGGTGGTGGGGCTGACCAAGTCCGCCGCCGGCGAGCGTCTCCGCGAGCTGATGCCCGAGCAGGTCTTTCTGGTGCCGGGCTACGGCGCACAGGGCGGCGGGGCTTCGGACTTGTTGCCGTTGCTCTCATCGAAAACGGATCTTCCCGGTCGGGGCGTCTTGGTGAACGCGAGCCGATCGGTGATCTACCCGGAAGCTCGTGCGGGTGAGTCGTGGCAGGACGCGGTGGCGCGATCCGCCGAGGCGATGCACGCGGATCTGGCGAGCGTTCTGTAAACGCAAGCGATCAACGCTCAACATCGAAGCCCAAAAAACGCACCGGCCCCGCGATGGGGCCGGCGGCACGTCTCACAGAAACGAGTGTGAGTCAGCTGTTTCGGCGGCGACGGCCGAGCGTGGCGAGCCCGAGGCCTGCGATGACCGCGGTGCCGGGCGCGGGCACGAAGAATGCCGAGCCGGAGTATGAACCTTCTGATTCCCAGGCGACGTTGGGCAGGCCTGTCTGCGCGTCAATCGTGACGCCAGCCACGCCGCCGGCTCCTGCCGGGAAGGAGAAGATGTTTGTGAGCGTGAAGGCGGCATCGGTCATGTCCGAGGTGCTCGAGCCGGTGAAGAGGTTGTACGCGGGCTGTGATGCGGACTGCCATTCGTATGTGACGTTGCTGCCCGAGAGGCTCGAGGCCTGGATAGTCGCGGTCGAGCCCCAGCCGTTGGCATCGCCGAGCGCGGTGAGGACACCGTCTTCGATGGTGACTTCCATGACTGTGGAAGCCTGGAAGCGGAACGAGCCGTCGATGCCGTAGGTGTGCAGGACCTGTCCGCCGGGCAGGTTGAACGAGCCCGAGTAGGTCATCTGGAAATCGACGTAGAAGCTTGTGTCGTACTCCAGCGTGGGCAGCGGGCCGTTGGCGTCGTCGACAAACAGATTCGTCGGGACGCGGACGTTATTGATCACGCCAGTGTTGGCCTGTCCTTCGAATGTCGGGACGGCACTGGCGACATCGGATGCAAAGCTGAAGGTGACATTTTGAGCGCTGGCGGTACCAGCGGCCATAGAAAGTAAAACGATCGCGCCGAGACGCATAGCGACCCTTTCAATAGAAAACTTCGACCGGATCCCGACGGCTGCGCACCGTGAGCCGGAATCTCCTCATTCTCCGTTAGGGAGAAGGTGCCACGGAAAAAACATACCGCAACCAAAAGGTCCGATTTTCTTTGCGAATCGGAGCCTTGCCCTGTGAACTTGGGCAAGAGGGCACGCCGGGCGTGTTTACATGGGCTTCTTGTCGATGGTGATGTCGTAGATCGACAGGAGTTTTTCCTTGTCGAAGACCATCTCCTGACGGGAGAGGCCCACGATGTCGTACTCGGTGGTCAGCTCGATGGCGTCGACCGGGCAGGCTTCTTCGCACATGCCGCAGAAAATGCACCGGAGTTCGTCGATTTCGAACTTCTTGGGGTACTTCTCGCGGTCATCCCAGGGGGATTCGTCGGCGACAATGTGGATGCAGTTGGCGGGGCAGAGGGTGGGGCACATCATGCAGGCGACGCATTTGACCCGGCCCTCTTCGTCGCGGTTGAGGCGGTGGAAGCCTCGGAAGGTGGATTTCTCCATCCCCCCGTCTTCCGGGGCGCGGTTTTCGCGTCGCTGCTCGGGGTACTGGATTGTTCGGCTCAGCTTGCCCTGGCCGAAGGAGCCGAAGAAGTGCTTCATCGTGGTCCCGAAGCCGCGGAAGAGCTCTGGGAGGTAGACGCTCTCGAGCCTGTTCATGGGCTTGGGGGCGATCCGGATGATGTCCTTGTCGTCGATGGCCATGGGGCGGGAGTATAGCTCGGGGTGTGGGGCTCTGAACTGGTGGCGGGGGCCTTGTTGTGGAGTTTGATCCACTTTCGTGTTGGCATTTGCAACGGGGGCTCGGCGCGGGGAGAATGCCGTAGCCATGGCCAAACGTCGCAATGCTCCCGCGCTCTTTGAACTCCTCCGGGACTCGAATTCCACGCGCACGGGGCAGATCGGGGGCGAGCAGCTCCGGACGCAGCTCGGTGGCGGGACGGTGAAGAACACCGCGCCCAGGCCGCCGGGGCACCCGGCTCTGAAGGCCGAGCAGGAAGCACCCGCCGAGGCCGAGCAAAGCGAGAAAGCCGAGCAGGCCGACGATTCGCATGCTCTGGCGTCGCAAGTCGCGTCTGAGACGGTGGTTGAGTCCAAGCAGTCCGCGAGTTTCACATCAGCCGATGCGGGCAGCGAGGTGGACCCGCTCCTGTCGATGCCGACCTTCAAGGCCGGGCGGAAGGTCGCGCCCAAGGCCGAGCCGGAGGCGAAAGCATCCGCGTCCGAGTCGAAGCCCGAGTCGAAGCCCGAGTCGAAGCCCGAGTCGAAGCCCGAGTCGAAGCCTGAAGCAAAGACCGACTCGAAGCCCGAGCCGACGAAGACCCCCGAGCCTGTTGTAAAGCAGATCGAGGCTCCCAAGGCCGAGTCCAAACCGGAAACCAAACCGGAGCCCAAGCCAGAAGCCAGGATTGAGGCCCCGAAGGTCGAGCGGACGGTCGAGCCCGAGGTTGGGGGCAGCAAGCCCGGGAAAGCATCCAAGCCCGACTCGGCGCCTGAACCCGAGAAGATGCCTGAGACTGAGGCAGAGGCCCCGGCGTTGCCGCAGGGCGAGGTCGCGGCTGAGGATGAAGGCTTCGATCAGACGAAGTACCCGCTCGTCAAACGGGTCGGGAATCAGATGACGTTCTCCACCTTCACGGTGGGCATGATCATCACGGCGATCCCGGTGATCATCCTGGTGGCGTACCTGATCGGAACGCTCGTAGGCACGTCGACGACGAAGCGGGATCTGGCGCCGATGCTCCGGGACCAGGCCGAGAACGAGCTCTCGGGGCTCGATGTGCAGCCGAACCCGAACACGGGCGAGGACGCCAGCCTCCGCGACCCATTGAACCTGACGCGTGACCCGGAGTTCACCAGCCCGCAGGGCGTGGTGCCCACGATTGCCGAGCCCGAAGGGGCGACCGAGCAGGCGGGTGCAGCGGCTACGGGCGAAGAGGCTGCGGGGGAGTCCGAGCCGGCGAACACCGTTCAGATTACGAACGAGGACACGCGGGTTGACGGCCAGAACTACCTGCACCTGGCGCCCCTGGCGGACCCGGAGGAGGCCAGGCGTCTCCAGCGGTTCCTTGCTGAGAACGGGATCCAGTCCTTCATCCGGGAGCAGTACCGGGGGGGGCGTCTCGGGCACGAGATCATCACGCTGGTGGGGATCCCCTCGGACGAGTGGTCGACGAGCACGAAGAAGATCGACCACGAGCGAGAGGTCAAGCGTCTAGGTGGCATATGGTTCAGCGACTTCGGCGGGTCCATTGACTTCAGCCGGGACAACCAGTCCGTGTGGTACAAAGCCAAAATCGACGGCTCGTGACCGAGCCGATGCATCGCAGAGAGTGAAGATATGAGCCTGAATCGATCGCTGAAAACCAAGGGCAACCTCTCCGGCAAGCGGAGCGTCATGAAGCGCGCCGAGCGGATCGAGAAGCTCAAGAACGACCAGAAGTTCACCAACGGCGAGAACTCGCCGCTTGGTCTTCCCAAGACGCACGTCGTCGAGAAGTAAGCTTCTCCCAAACCCAGTCGGGAACGAGATATGAATACCGAGCGTTTGATCTGTGATCGTGCGCGGGGTGTCAGTGCGTCCGGAATCCGGCGCATTTTCAACCTCGCTGCCAAGCTGGAAGATCCGATCAATCTCTCGATCGGTCAGCCCGACTTCCCCGTGCCCGCGGCCGTCAAACGCGGCGCGATCGAGGCGATCGAGCAGGACAAGAACGGCTACACGCTCACCAGGGGCATCGCGCCGCTTCTGGGCAAGATCAACGCGCACCTCAAGTTCGATCTCGGCTGGGACATCACTGATGGGGGCGAGGGCTCGGGTGTTGATTCGTTCGTGACCAGCGGCACATCCGGCGCGCTCACGCTCGCGTTCCTGGCGCTCATGGGTCCGGGCGACGAGGCGATCATCCCAGATCCGTACTTTGCGATGTACCCCTACATGGCGACGATCGCCGGCGGCACAGCCGTCCGCTGCGACACGTACCCCGACTTCCGCATGACCGCCGAGCGCGTCGAGCCCCTGATCACCGAGAAGACGAAGTTTGTGCTCTACAACTCGCCCGGGAACCCGAGCGGCGTGGTGGGGACCGTCGATGAGTGCCGCGACCTGCTCGAACTTTGTCGGAGCAAAGGCGTGCTGCTGATCTCCGACGAGATCTACGACGAGTTCACGTTCAAGGGCGGGCTGACGGATGTTGCCAAGGGCGACGGCAAGACGCCTCGCTGCCCGAGCCCGGCCAGGTTCGATGGCGCCGAGAACGACGTCCTGCTGATCCGCGGCTTTGGCAAGACCTACGGCTTTACGGGCTGGCGCGCGGGGTATGCCGCTGGGCCGGAGCCCGTGATCAACGCGATGACGCGGATCCACCAGTACACGTACGTGTGTGCGCCGTCGATCGTGCAGTGGGGGGCGATGGCCGCGTTCGACGTGGACATGTCCGTGCATGTGGATGACTTCGAGCAGCGCCGCGACATGGTTGTCGAGCGATTGCGCGAGCACACGGAAGTCTCGGTGCCCGAGGGCGCGTTCTACGTCTTCGTCAAGGTGCCCGAGCGGCTCGGCCTGACGAGCAACCAGTTTGTCGACCGGTGCCTCGAGCGCGAAGTCATGGTGATCCCGGGCAGCGTGTTCAGCGACCGCGACACACATTTCCGCGTCAGCTTCTCGGCCCCGCGCGCGAAGATCGAGAAGGGGCTCGACATCATCTGCGAGCTCATGCAGGGCTGAACGCATTGCGATGAAGTGACTTGACGAGCCCGAAGCGCGAGCGAGGGAAAGTGCCAAGAATCTCCCTCGCTCGCGCTTCGGGCTCGTCATACATGAGTCATCAGAAGCGCACTTCGGCGCCGGCGTAGATGCCCTGGAGCGTCGCGTCGATTTCGAGGTCGAACTCATCGCTCTCGACGGCCATGAGCCGGTAGCCCACGAACACGCCGAAGAAGCGGTTGAAGTCGTACCCGAACT
Organism: Phycisphaerales bacterium; assembly: GCA_965228265.1. Taxonomy (GTDB): domain Bacteria; phylum Planctomycetota; class Phycisphaerae; order Phycisphaerales; family UBA1924. Next base: position 3,194,642 of record OZ245804.1, on the reverse strand, counting down.
CCGCCGAGGCGTCGATGACCGAGCCGTAGTCACCGAGGTAGAGCCCGGCGAGTTTGCCGCGGATGGCGATGTTGGAACCGAGGTCGAGGTTCGCGCCGACGGCGGCGACCGGGATCGGGAGGATCAGATCCTCGCTTTCGGTCTGGGTCGAGCCCATGACCTCGCCGGTGATCTCGACCTCGGCGTCGATGAGGCGCACGCCGCCCCCGATGTAGACCGTGACGAATTTGACCTCGGCGAGTTCGTACATGATGTTGGCTTCGAAGATGCTGAGGTCTTCGGAGCTGGTGACGGTGCCCGAGAATTCCTGGTCGTCGAAGCTGATGGAGTTCGTGGTTGAGCCGTCGAAGGTGTAGCTGCCGACGTAGCCGGCCTCGATGAGCAGATCGACCACCGGGATCGCGACGGCGACGCTGCCGATGGGGCTGAAATCGTCGGTGTCCTGTCCGAGCGTGTCTTCGAGGTCGAGGACGTTGGTCGAGCCGCCGATCTCGTCGCCCGAGGTGATCTCGCCGTCGGCGAAGACGAACATCCCGCCGGCGCGGATCTTGACGAACGTGTCATCGCCCGCGTTGGGCGAGTCCAGGAGCTGGGCGGGCATCGATTCCAGATGAGCCCAGGACGGCGAAGAGAGCAGGCCCTGGCGGTCGTTCTCCTCGGCAAGGGCGACGGCTGCGGGAATCGTCATCAGCAGTGCGGGCCAGCGTTTCATGGTCGGTTCTCCGTCTCGGGTGCTCCTGATTCACTATCGGGCAGCGAGCAGGCGATCCAGAAAATTCACGATCCCGCCGAGTGCCTCGGCCAGTTGCGGCGAGGGCTCGCTGCCGACCGCGAAGGGGTTGGGCGTGTTCAGAACGTGATTGCCGCCCTCGATGAGCATGAGCCGGGACTTCGGGATCGTCTCGGCGATGCGTTTGGCGCAATCGGATGGCACAGTCGGGTCCTCCGTGCCGTGGATGACGAGCGTGGGCGAAGGGATGTTCGAGGCCAGGCCCAGCAGGTCGTGGGCTTCGGGCTCGGCGTCCTGCTCATCCCAGAACGCGCGGTCGATGCGGAGTGTCTGGCCCGTGCGGCCGCTGGTGACTTCCAGGAAGCCCTGCGTGTCGAGTAGGGCACGCTGCTCATCGGACAGGCGTGCGGTGGTGTCGGGCGTTGCGATGGTGATGATCGCGCCCATGGGTTTCATCGCAGCTACCGCGCGACGCCCGGCGCAGAGCAGCGACGCCACCCCGCCGCGGGAGTGCCCGATGAGGACGACGGGGATGCCCGGCCCAATGAGTTCCTTGCGGTCGAGCGCGTGGATCATGCGCTCGATGTCCTCGACCTGTTTGTTCCAGGTGTTCTTGGCGAAGAGATCGGGGCGTGCGAAGGTCTCGATGTTTTCGGTCATGCCCGAGTGGGAGAGGTTGAACCGGTGCGCCGCGATGCCGTGCCGGGCGAGCGTGTCTGCGATGGTGGGGAAGAAGCCGTAGTCCTTGTACCCGAGGAAACCGTGGACGATGATGGCAGCGGCTCTCGGGGCGGTCTCGGGCAGGTGTGTGTTCCCGAGGATGGTCTCGCCGCCCGCGCCGGGGAGCGTCCAGTTCATGACATCGACAGGCATGATGCGAGTCTACCGCGCGGGCAGGGGATCAGAAGAGCCCGCCGAGCTTGGCGGCCGCGAGCAGCAGCACAACCGCGACGATGCGCCGGACTATCTTGGTCGGGAGAATGTGGACCAGCGAGGAGCCGGCAAGCGAGCCGATGATCGCGGCAGGCCCGAGCAGGCCGATGAGGCGGACGGCGTCCATGGGGTCCTGGCCGTGCTGTGAGAGGCTTGCCATCTTGGTGGCGCAGCCGATGGGCGACATGAGGCACATGAGCGCGGTGCTGGCAGCGATGGCCTGACGGATGGGGATGCGTCCCAGCGCGTGCAGCGCGGTGACGGTGATGACCCCGCCGCCCGTGCCCAAGAGCCCGGCGACGAACCCGGTCACAACGCCCGTGCCGAGAATGGTGGGGGTGGCGCGCTTGATGCGCTGGTCGTCGGTGAGTTCGTCGTGCTTGTCGCCGAAACGCTGGCTGACCTCGCCCAGGATGACCATGAGCGCGATGACGCCCGCGAGGAGTTTGACGAGCACCGCGCCCTCGAACCGGTCCGAGGCGAGGGCTCCGAGAATGATGAACGCGGTCCCGGTTGGGAGCAGGCGCGTGAGGATCGATCGGCGGATGGCGCCGGCTTTGGTGTGGCGCCAGGTCGCGGGGACGGCCACGAAGAAGTTCACCGCCATCGCGGCGGCCTGGTAGGTGTGCTGCTCGGGGTGCGAGGGGTCGTTGTACCCGATGAAGATCGCCAGCCCGGGGAGCATGACGAGCGAACCGCCCAGGCCGGTCATGCCACCGATCAGACCCGCGAGGAGTCCGATGGCCGCGATGAGCGCCTGTTGAGTGATGTCACCAGTGAACATTCCCCCTTACATCGACGCGCGACGGGCGGACTGCTCCAATCTGCGTGCGACATCGGCGGGGTGCTCGTCTTCCTCGGCCAGCATCGCCAGCTCGTCGTAGACCCGCATCGACTCGTGGTGTGCCCAGCGCACGTGCTCGAGCATGAGGTCGCGGGCCTTCTCGGCCTCGCCCCGCTCGACGGTGCGGAGGATCACGTCGTGGTCGGCGAAGATCTCGCCCAGCCGCTCGTAGCTGAGCGGACGCGGGCGGCAAGCCGTCGCGTGGATGAGCAGACGGTTGTCGTTGATGATCTTCACGACGCGGCGGTTGCCCGCGGCGTGGAGCATGGCGGCGTGGAAGTCGCGGTCGAGGCGTTCGAGCAGGTCGTAGGTCTCGGGCGAGATCTCCTGCTCGCTGCTGACGCCCCGGTCGGCGCGGAGCATGTCCTGCATCTTGTCGAGGACCATGCGCGCCTTGTCCAGCGAGGGACGGATACGCATCGAGGCCAGCGCGTGGATGGCCTCGCACTCGAGCCACTCGCGGACCTGGAAGGCCTCGTCGAGCTCGTCGCGGCTCGGGCTTTTGACGAACGCGCCGTAGCCGGGCACATGGTCGAGGACACCCTCGGAACGGAGCTGGCCGATCGCCTCGCGGACGGGGCTGCGGCTCACGCCGGTTTGCTTGGCGACGGTGAGCTCGCACACGCGGCTGCCCGCGCGGAGTTCTCCAGTCAGAAGCTGTTCGCAGAGAAAGTCATAGACAACGGTGCGCAGACCCTTTGACACGGCTGATCCTCGTGTGCGGACCCACCCGCATGGTGGGCCCTTGTTGCGACAAGGATAGCGTTTTCATTGGGCCAAAAGTAAGGCAATTGTTGTATACAGCTCAGAACGCCGAGATGATCGCCAAGAGACCGGTGAGACCGGCCGCAGCACCGCACAGGCGGGCGATCAGCAGGTGTCGGTTGGCTCGCGATTCCATCGTGCGAAGCTCGCCCTTGAGCACGTCGTGCTTCACGTGCAGGGCGGACATCGCCTCGATAGTCTCGGAGTACTGCTGCGTCCGGGCCGATGCGCGCCGACGGGCACGCATCACGATGGCGTTGGCTTTTTCGAGCGATTCCCGGGCTTCCTGCGCCTGATCGCGGTATTTCTCGGCCCTTTCGTCGGCGCGGTCCATCTGCTCGCGCATGAACGCGGCCTCGGTTTCCTTCGCGTCGAGTTCGTCGCGCAGACGCTGGACCTCGGCCGGGATGTCCACGATCGGAGCAGGTACGTCTAGGGGTTTCTGCTCAATTTGCGCCGGCGTGCGGCTCGACTGCTGCGAGAGGCGGGCGATCGTCTGGTCCTTCTCGGCCAGCTTGCCCGACAGGTCGGCGATCTCCGAACGCGCCTCGGCCAGGTCGCTCCGGGCGTCCTGCTCGGATTGTGAAAGTTCTGTGAGCTGCCCTTCGAGTGCTTCGAGTCGGCCTTCGAGGTCCTCCGCGAGGGACTCGCTCGATGCGGCGCGGGCCTCGACCTCTTCGAGTTGCTGGCGCAGCGCGCTGGCCGCGTCGGTCGATTCGGTCAGGCGGGCCGTCTGGTCGGCGAGCTCGTCGCGGAGCCGGGCGAGCTCGGTCTCGTTCTCTTCGATCTGTGTGAGCGCGTCGTCGCGTTCCTCGGTCGCTCGGGCCAGCTCCGAACCGAGCTGCGCGAGGCTCGCCTCGTGGGCGCTGATCTCTTCGGTCAGCTCGGCGATCTTGCTCTCGAGCTCGGCCTTGACCGCTTCCGCGTCGGACTTGTGCGCTTTGATCTCGTCGCGGAGCTTGCGCGCCTCGGTGCCGGCGGTGCTGAGCTTGTTCTTGAGCTCGGTGATCGAGGCCTCGCGCTCGCTGATCGTGGTGTCGCGCGACTCGATCTCGGATTGCTGCTGTTTGATTGTCTGGGCCTGCTCGGCGGCGACGTCCCAGACCTTCTCGGCCTCCTGGAGCCGATCGTCGGCGACGCGCTGCGCGTGGCGAAGCTCGCCTTCGACGCTCTTGAGCTGCTCGGCCGCACCGGCCAGGCGGGCCTCAAGGTTCGCGACCTGCTGCTGCATCGAAGCCACAGCCTCGGCGTGGTTCTGACGCAGCACCTCGGGCGAGTCCTCGCCTAGGAGGTCGAGCGCTTCCTTGGCGATGAGCTGGATCCGCGCGAGTTTGCTCTCGGCGATCGAGTCCGCCTGCGCGGTCTCGATGGTGTTCGTCTGCTGATTCGATCGCGTGGCCACGGCTTCGCCTCCGGTCTGCGGAAATGTGGGGAGACTCCCCGCGACCTAGAACGGCAAACCAAGGCCCCAAAATCAGTCCGATCCGGCGCTCCAACACGGATAACGATCGCGGACCACCGGGAACACACCTAGAGCGCTCCAGGCGACGCCCCCAAGCCAGCAAACAAAGAGCATCAGCCCCCCGGTTCGGGAGACCTACGCTCATGCGTGACCCAACCACAGAAACCCGAGAGTGAGGGCAAGGCGCTCTTCATCGGCCTGGCCACGGTCGTTCTGACACTCGTGGGCTGGTCCGTCACGCCGCTCTTTATCAAGTACTTCGCGCCGCTCATCGACTTCTGGACGAGCAACGGCTGGCGCTACGGCTTTTCCGCCCTCTTGTGGGCACCGCTGCTCATCGTGGGCTTCTTCCGCAAGAAGCTCCCGCCGAGGCTCTTTGTCGCGGCCCTGATCCCGGGCGCGATCAACAGCATCAGCCAGATCGCCTTCACCAAGGCGCACTACCTCATCGATCCGGGCCTGCTGACCTTCGGCTTGCGCGCACAGATGGTCGTTGTCGCGATCGGGGCCGCGATCATGTTCCCGATCGAGCGCATGGCGATCCGGAAGCCGAGCTTCCTTGCCGGGCTCGCGCTGGTTGTACTGGGGACCGCGGGCACGATCGCCTTCGACGAGGGCTTCGGCTCCGAAGCGAACACGGTGGGGGTGCTGCTCGCGTTGGCGGCCGGTTCGGGATTCGCCTGTTACGCGCTGGCTGTGCGCAAGTGCATGGTCGGGATCAACTCCATGTACGCCTTCGCCGCCATCAGCCAGTACACGGCCGGCAGCATGATCGTGCTGATGCTCATCTTCGGCGATCGCTCGGGCATCACCGCGATCGAGATGCCAACGGACAAGATCATCTGGCTGCTCGTCTCGTCGGTCATCGGCATCGGCGCCGGGCACGTGCTGTACTACATCAGCATCGCGCGGCTGGGTGTGGCCGTCTCGGCGGGCGTGATCCAGCTTCAGCCCTTTGTGGTCGCGATTCTGTCCTACATCTGGTTCGGCGACGTGCTCAAGTGGAACCAGTGGGTGGCCGGCGGCATGGCGGTCGCCGGGGCGGTCACGATGCTCGCCGTCCAGCACATCACCACGCAGCGGTATAAACGCTCGCAGCGGGATCAGTCGTGCGAGCTGCCCGCGGATCACGTGACCGCGTCGGTCGAGGCGGTCAATTGCACGGACGACGCTTCCCGGTAAACTCAGCTGAAAGCACCGGGAGAACTCATGAGAATCCATGTTGTCGGGGCCGCTGGCGAAGTCACCGGCTCCTGCTATGTCGTCGAGACCGAAACCACCAAGTTTCTCGTGGACTTCGGCCTCTTCCAGGGCGGGTGGGAGATCCAGGAGATCAACCGCAACGACCTCCCCGTGGCGCCCAAAGACCTCGACGCGGTGCTGCTGACGCACGCGCACCTGGACCACTCCGGGCGTCTGCCGCAACTGGCGAGCAAAGGATTCAGAGCGCCGATCTACGCAACCGGCGCGACGATCGAGCTGGTCGAGATCCTGCTCCGCGATTCGGCGCACATCCAGGAGATGGACGCCAAACGCGCCATCAGGCGCGGCAGGCTGGACAGCCCCGATGCCACCCCGCTCTACAGCTCGGTCGATGTCGACGCGATCATGCAGCAGTTCGCGCCGGTGGAGTACGGCGAGCCCTTCCGCGTGACGGATGGCGTCGAAGCGCGCTACGTCGACGCCGGGCACATCCTCGGGTCGGCGAGCATCGAGGTGAAAGTCACCGAGAACGGCGAAACCAAGACGCTCGTATTCTCGGGCGACATCGGGCCCAAGGGGGTGCCGCTGCTCCGCGACCCCACGACGTTCGAGCACGCGGACATGGTCTTCCTCGAATCGACCTACGGCGACCGCGATCACCGCTCGCTCGAAGAATCGGTGATGGAGTTCGCCGAGATCATCGACAACGCACACTCGCCGATGGGGCGCGTCTTGATCCCAAGCTTCGCCGTCGGGCGGACGCAGCAGCTCGTCTACTTCATGGGCGAACTCATCCGCAACGGCCGGCTGCGCCAGACCGAGGTCGTCGTCGACTCACCCATGGCGACCGACACGACCAAGCTCTACCGCAGGCACCGCAAGCTGTTCGACAAGGAATCGTGGGCGATCATCGACTCGGGGCACAAGCCACTGAACTTCGATGGCCTGCGCTTCACACGCGACGCCGAGGAGAGCAAGGCCCTCAACGGCAAGGGCGGCGGCATCGTCATCATCAGCGCCAGCGGCATGTGCACGGGCGGACGCATCGTCCACCACCTCCGCCACGGCCTGCGCAACGAGCACACACACGTCGTCTTTGTCGGCTTCCAGGCCCACGGCACACTGGGGCGCCTTCTCGTTGACGGCCGAAAGAAGGTCAAAGTCTTCGGCGACGAAATCAACGTTGAAGCCAAGATCCACACCCTCGGCGGCTTCAGCGCCCACGCGGGCCAGACCGGCCTGGTCGAATGGATGAAAGACCTCGCTAAGTCCAAACCCCGCGTCGTTCTCACTCACGGCGAGGACAAGCCCCGCAAGGAACTGGCGCGCAAGCTCTCGTCGACCTACGGCCTTCAAGCTGAGTTCCCGGGGCTTGGGGATGTGTTGATGCTTTGAGGTGGATATGCCAGAAGACGTTGAAGATCACACTATGTCGCGTGCTCAAATGTTGTTATTAGAAATCAATATCGCCATCCCAATCCTAGGCCTCTTCTTCCTCTTCTCGCTGAATTGCAACGAGTGGTTTGTGGCCCGACAAACTAAGAAAGCCTGTTCCGAGTGCGATTGGTGTTAGTTTGATCAGAGTACTTCTTGACTTATTTGGATCTTGGTCAGCAGATCGAACGAGAAACAGTCCTGCTACTACACTATTTCCACTGAAGTGACTCAGTGCGGAAGTGCTGTGAACATTCCGGGTATCGAACTGAGCGATGGCGCGAAAGCCATTTGCAGAAGTGTGCATTTCCTTTGTTACGTAACTCTCGTTGTCTTCAATTGTTCGAAAATAAAATTGTCGACAAAGGTAGGTTATGCTTCCTGGCTCAAGCATCGATCTTACAGCCTTTGAGGGCCATGTAAGATTTATCATCTTTGGCTTAGTCAGGCGAATTAATTCGTCCGTCAAATTAGCGAGGTAGCTGTTTAGATGCAGTGCGTCGCGAGCGTGAAGGTCGCGGTATAGCGTACTTGACTTCACGCGTGTATTGCCTGATTGGTATGTCGGCAATCCTTTGGCGTCGATAATGTTTGCACTGAAAAGATCGTCAAAATATTCGCTTAGTGTGGGATCGATACCGGACTGCTTTAGAAAAATAAAAAGTCTGAGGTCGTGGTATGACCAGTATCGGAATAGAGGTCCTTCTGGGCTGTTGAGCGAGGAGCCTGCTGCAAGGTTTTCAGCCAGTAGCGATTCCCACTGTTTCTTGGCTTTTCGAATGTGTGCAGGTGTTAAGTTCTTCGTTACTGTGCTCGTTGTGTGGGCATCGTTGTGGTGCGGCGTGCAAAGCACGGCGAGATTCTTGGGATCGTTATTCGTCCGGTCGAAATCAATATGATGGATCTGGACGCGAGAACTACCGCAGATGCAGCAGCGAAACTGAGAAGCGTAAAGCACATCATATTCAATTGGCTTCGATAGTTTGGGTCGCTTGCTCATGAAGTTAGTTTATCACAAAGATAAACTCCACCTCTTCCCCTCCCGCACAACCCGCCGGTACAGCGTGTCCCGCTCCACCGGCTCGTAGCCCGCCTCGCGGATCGCGCGTTCGAGGTCCCACGCGGTCGTCTCCTGGTGCGTGGTCTGGCCGCCGACTTTGGTGATGTCGTACCAGACGACGGTGCCGTCGATGTCGTCTGCGCCTGCCTTGAGCATGAGCTGGCTCATCGCGAGGGTCTGCATGATCCAGAAGCTCTTGGCGTGGGGGAAGTTGTCGAGCATGAGGCGGGCGACGGCGAGTGTGCGGAGGTTTTCGAGGCCGGATGGGCCGTAAAGGTGTTCGAGTTCGGAGCCGTCGGGGAAGAAGGGCAGGGGGATGATGGTCTGGAAGTACCCTGCGTTCTCGTTCATGCCGGGGTGGGGGATCTTGGTGCCCTCGCGGGTGAGTGTGATCGCATCGACGGTGTTGTCGTCGATGCCCTCGTAGGCGTTCGAGTACGCGCTCCAGTCCGAGTCGCCCGTGTAGCCGAGTCGCGTGAGCGCCTGGTCTTGGGCGCGCCTGAGCATGTCCATGTGCACGAGGCGTTCTTTGCGCTGCTCGATGTGGCCGTAGAGGATGGTGCAGTTGGAGTTGAGCCCGAGTTCGTGCGCCACGGTGTGGACATCGAGCCACGCGTCGTGTCGGATCTTGCCCTTGAAGGCCTCGTCGTGGACGCGGTCGTCGAAGACTTCCGCGCCGCCGCCCGGGATCGAGCCGAGGCCCGCGTCCTTGAGTTCCTTGAGCACCCAGCGGATGCCGGCCTTGCGGTCGTCGCGCTTGAACTGCTTGGCGATCTTGGCCAGGTGCACGATCTCGACCGCGGTGAACGCCTTGATGTTGAGGTTGCTGCCCGCCTTGTCAACGACCTCGCGGATCGTGCGGACCATGTCGGGGTAGTAATCCCACGGCAAGTAGGGGTGCAGGCCGCCGACGATGTGCATCTCGGTCGCGCCGGATTCGATGGCCTTGTGCGCTTCTTCGCGGATGTAGTCGAGATCGCGCGTGTACGCGCCGCTCTCGTCTTTCTTGCGGTAGAACTCGCAGAACTTGCAGCTGAGCGCGCACACGTTCGAGTAGTTCATGTGCCGGTTGATGTTGTAGTACGCCACGCCCGGGTGCATGCGGTCGCGGACGAGATTGGCCAGCTCGCACACGCTCCAGATATCGGGGGTGGTGTAAAGGACCTCGCCCTCGGCGAGCGTGAGGCGCTGGCCCGCCAGAACCTTTTCTCGGATGGCTTCGAGTGCCGGGTCGAGTCGGCCGGTGCGTCGGATGGGTGCGGGGCTGGCCTCGAGGGTGGTCATGTCGTCTCTCGCGGGGAGGTGATTTCAATGATTCCTGAAAGAATTATAGAGCACTCGTGCCCTCCGGTCGCGTATTCGGGCCAGGCAGGTGCCGGCACAGCCCTCCCAACTGGAGAGATTCGCCTCAAATGACTGATAGGCAATGAGTTAGGGGTGAAGTTCGGCCCACTGAATCCGATGTCTACCCGGTAAGGCCCTCAATGCGGGGGCAGTGCAGATGGAGGGATTGGGCATGTCGACCGCTGCGACCGGACGTCCGAGCTTTGGCCTCGGTTCAGACAAGCAGGACGCCAAGAAGCTCGGCATCCGCCAGAAGATCAGCAAGAGCGTGATCAATCTCATGATCTCGGCTGTGGTCTGGGTCTTCTCGATCGGGACAGCCTCGAAGTGCATCATCTTCGCCGAGCAGGTCTGGCGCGGCGGGATGGCCGAGTTCTTCAGCGCCCGGCTCGGGAATCTCACCTTCCCCGCCTTCGGGCTCCATTACGAGGGGCAGCTCGGCGCGGTCATCGCCGGCGGACAGGCGCTGGCGGTGCTCGCGGGTCTGGGCATGACGCTCTCGCCCGCAGCGGGCATGCGCAGGCTCGGCTCGATGATCCTCATCGCCTGGGCCGGCCTCTGGATCGCCGGGGCAGCGAGCCTCGTGATGGAGGTGCAGAGCAACGAGATGATCGTCGTCACTGCGATCTCCGCGATGGTCTTCCTCTGCACGCTCGCTCGCGGGTTCCGCCTGTGGAGCCAGAAGCCCAAGAGCGCCAAGGGCTGAGCGCAATAAGGCTGAGTCACTCCGGCCTGTGTTTCCAGGGCTCGACGGTGCCGACGATCGTTTCCGGTTGAGGCCGATCGAACGCGCCAATGACGCCCAGGCAGATTTCCGCATGCGACAGCCAGCGACTGGTGGAACCGGTCCGCACCCACCCCAACGTGATCCGTTCACAGCCCGCCTCGGAGGGATCCGGGGCGGGCCGTTGCGCGCCCGCGCTGCCGAGGATCCGGAGATGACGATCCGGATTCGTCAGCCGATGTGCGTGCATGGCTGCGCCCGGCGCGGTGCTGTGGATCCACGAGATCAGCACCCCGACCGGTCCGAGTTCGGCCATCGCCTGGTCCGCCGCGGCTGTGAGCGAATCGGCACGGGTGTAATCACAGGTAAAGCACAAGACGCCCGGCCCGAGGTCTTGGCTGCGTCGCGCCAGGACGGAAGTGGGGTGCCCGCGATCGGCGAGCGTCTGGCAGAGGCCCGCGAGCATGCCGGTGCCCCCGATGACCATCACATGTGGGGGTGTCATTGCCGGGGGGGGAGGGGTCACGGTGTCAGCCTAGCGTCCCTGCCAGATCGGCAGCAGCGGGGCTTGGCGGGCCCGATCGGGCGGTCCAGAGAGGCCAAGGCGGCCCGAAAACGCCGATGCGGGGGTTGGCACAGGTGTTGCAATCTGTGCCTTGCCGTGCCTGGCTCGGCGGAATCGGAGGTTCATACATATGTCCAAAATCATCGGCATCGACCTTGGCACCACGAACTCGGTGGTCGCTCTCATGGAGGGCAAGGACCCCAAGGTGCTCATCAACAGCTCGGGCAACCGCACCACCCCCTCGGTCGTCGCCTTTACCGACAAGGGCGAACGCCTGATCGGCCAGCCCGCCAAGCACCAGCAGGTGACCAACCCCAAGAACACGATCTACTCGATCAAGCGATTCATGGGTCGCCGGGCGGGCGAAGTGACGGAAGAAGAGAAGGGTGTGCCCTACGAGGTCATTCACAAGACCGCGGACGACTTCGTCTCGGTGAAGGTGAAGGACAAGGAGTACACGCCGCAGCAGATCTCGGCGTTCATTCTCCAGGAGCTCAAGAAGGTCGCCGAGGACTATCTCGGTGAGACCGTCGACCGCGCGGTGATCACGGTGCCGGCGTACTTCAACGACGCCCAGCGCCAGGCCACCAAGGACGCGGGTGAGGTCGCTGGACTCAAGGTCGAGCGCATCATCAACGAGCCCACGGCCGCGGCACTGGCCTACGGCCTCGACAAGAAGACCAACGAGAAAATCGCGGTCTTCGACCTCGGCGGTGGTACGTTCGACGTCTCTGTCCTCGACGTGGGCGACGGCGTGTTCGAGGTGCTCTCGACCAACGGCGACACGCATCTCGGTGGTGACGACTGGGACCAGCGCATCATCGACTTCCTCGTCAAGGAGTTCAAGAGCAAGGAAGGCATCGACCTTTCGAGCGATGCGATGGCGATGCAGCGTCTGAAGGAAGCCGCCGAGAAGGCGAAGATCGAGCTCTCCACCATGCAGGAGACGACGATCAACCTGCCCTTCATCACGGCCGACCAGAACGGGCCCAAGCACCTTCAGGTCACGCTGAGCCGGAGCAAGTTCGAGGATCTCTGCAAGGATCTGTTCGATCGTCTCCGCGGCCCGTGCGAAGCGGCCCTCCGCGACGCCAAGCTCGACGCGAGCAAGATCGACGAGGTCGTCCTTGTCGGTGGCTCGACCCGCATCCCCCGGGTGCAGGCGATGGCCAAGGAGATTTTCGGCAAGGAGCCCAACAGGAGCGTGAACCCGGACGAGGTCGTCGCCATCGGCGCGGCGATCCAGGGCGGCGTGCTCCAGGGCGACGTCAAGGACGTGCTCCTGCTCGACGTCACCCCGCTGAGCCTGGGTGTTGAGACGCAGGGCGGCGTGATGACCAAGCTCATCGAGCGCAACACGACCATCCCGACCTCGAAGAAGGAAACCTTCTCGACGGCGGCCGACAACCAGACCAGCGTGCAGATCCACGTTCTCCAGGGCGAGCGGGAGTTCGCGCGGGACAACCGGACGCTCGGTCAGTTCGAGCTGACGGACATCCCGCCCGCACCGCGCGGCATGCCGCAGATCGAGGTCGAGTTCGCCATCGATGCCAACGGCATTCTGAAGGTGACCGCGACGGACAAGGCGACGGGCAAGTCGAACAAGATCGACATCACGAACTCGGGCGGCCTGAGCGAGTCCGAGATCGAGAAGATGAAGGCCGACGCCGAAGCGCACGCCGAGGAAGACAAGAAGCGCCGCGAGATCGTGGATCTCAAGAACCGCGCCGAGGGCTTCCTGTCGAGCATCCGTCGCAGCCTCGAAGAGCACGGCGAGAAGGTCTCTGCCGAGGTCCGCAGCTCGATCGAGTCGGCGATGAGCAACCTCGAGAGCAAGATCAAGGGCGACGACAAGGACGCGATCGAAGCGGCTTTGAAGGAGCTCGAGTCGGTCTCGTCGGAGCTGGGCAAGGTCGCCTACGAGCAGGCCGCTGCCGCGGGCAACCAGGCCGCCGAGGACGGGGCCGCGTCGAACAAATCGGGCGGCGATGACGACGTCATCGACGCGGACTTCACCGTCAAGGATGACGACAAGTAAGGCACAAGGGACTAGGCATAAGGCACTAGTCGAGAATCAAACACACGAGCGCCCGTCGCGATTGCGGCGGGCGTTTTCTTATGGTTTGAGTGCGCGGAGCTTCTCGGCGATTGCGCGGGCGGCGTGGCCTCGGTGGCTCAGTGCGTGCTTCTCGCCCGGCGTGAGCTCGGCGGAACTGCGGGCGAGGTCGGGCTTGACGAGGAAGAGTGGGTCATACCCGAAGCCGTTCGCGCCGCGCGGGACATCACCTGGCAGGCCGATGACGCCTTCGAAGGTGCCTTGTGTTTCGGCGAGGATCTGAGGCGGGGTTGTCGTGGCGGAGGCTTCCCCGGTGGGGGCGGCGTCCCGCCGCCCATCGTCTTCACCTATCACAGTCCACTGGTATTCACCTGGCCGATCCACAAGTCTTCTCCGGACCGCATTCTGCTCGATGTATTTGTATTTTTCGGCAATCTCATCCGCTGATCGCATAATCCGGTCGTAGGACTCGCGCTGCCAGAGTTTGCCCGATGCACCACGCTCGGTATTGATCTGATGTGCTGTGAAGCTCTTGAGACTGTGAAGCAGCTTTGAGAGGTCGTGGCCTTCTCGCGGGCGGATAAGCATGTGGACATGGTCGGGCATGATCGTTGCGATGTGCAAAACGGCTCGTTGTTCGTTGTGAATATGGAGACACGCGTCTGCAACGAGCTGTCTCTCATCGGGAGTGAGTTCACCCTCAAGAACTCGGAACGTGACGAAGTATGTGGAGCCTTCGTATCGCCAGTGGGGGAGGTTGCCAGATTTGCGTTTGATGAGTGTGGGGTGGGGAGTGGCTGTAGTGGGCGGCGGGACGCCGCCCCCACCGGGTTTGGGAGTCGCCAGACACATTGCGCAGACGAATCTTGCGGTGCGATCTTTGAGCGGTGTGTCCGCGAGCCTGCGCAGGAGTTTTTCGTTGTTGAGCCGATCCCGCTCTGCTCTTGGCAGGTCGCCCGGGTGTTCGTCGGCGGAGTAACGAGCGCTGTAGACGCCCGGCTCGCCATCAAGGGCATCAACGACAAGCCCCGAGTCGTCGGCCAGGCACGCGCGGCCCGTCTGCTCGGCGTAGCCGATGGCCTTGATCCGGGCGTTCTCGGCGAAGGTCGTGCCCGTTTCTTCGGGCTCGGTCAGATCGAGGCCGAGATCATTCAGGCCCACGATTTCGAGGCCGATCGCGCCCAGGATCTCGCGCATCTCGGCGAGTTTCTTGGGGTTCCCCGAGGCCAGGACGATGGGCTGGTCGAGTGGGCCGGTCATGGGTGACTGTAGTCGAGCGGGGCGGCAACAATGCGGGCATGACGAGTGACCGACGCGCCATCGCCGAGGCTGCCGCAGAAGCGGTGGCGGGCAAATCCGAAGCCGACCTCAGAGCCGTGAATGCGGTGGTGGGGTTCGATGGCTTTGTTGACTCGATCATCCGCGTCGTCGACCAGCGCCACTCGATGCAGCCCGAGGACTTCCGCCCTGTTTCGACGATCACGGGATTTGCGGACCGGTGTGCCGCGGCTGCGGGCAAGAGCACGAACATCGAACTCCACGTCGCCGAGCAGAGGTTCGGTGGCAACGGGCCATTGCTGGCGGCCGCGATGGGGAGCCTGGGCGCCTCGGTGACCTACATCGGCGCCGTCGGAACGACAGACGACCCGCAACTGCTCAGCCCGGTCTACCAGCCGATGGCGGATCGGTGCAAAAAGGTCTATCCGATTGCGCCGGCGGCCCAGACCGATGCGCTCGAATTTGAAGATGGCAAGCTCATGCTCGGCAAAACGGCGAGCGTGCAGGCCGTGTCGTGGTCACTCATCAAGGACGTCATCGGGCTCGACACGGTGCGACAGATCTACGAGGACGCGACGACGATCGGGATCGTCAACTGGGTGATGCTTCAGGGCGTCGAGGGCATCTGGCGCGGCCTGATCGACGACGTGCTGCCCGGACTTGGCAAGGACAAGAAGCGTGGCGTGTTCATTGATCTCTGCGACCCGGCCAAGCGCACCGACGAGGATGTGCGCCGGGCGGCGGGATATCTGACGGAGCTCTCGGGATACGTGCCCGTCACGCTCGGGCTCAATCAGGCCGAGGCGGAGCGCATGGGGCGCGTGCTGGGTGTGGATATTTATGAGGGCCCGGGTAATCAGTCGCTTGGCTCGGCGATGGAGCACGCGGCCTCGACGATCCGCGCCAAGCTCGGGCTCGCCTGCTGCGTCGTGCACCCCAGAGAGGGAGCCGCCGCTGCCGACGCGACATCGACGGCGTGGTTCGAGGGGCCATTTACGATCAAGCCCAGGATCTCGACCGGTGCGGGCGACCATTTCAACGGCGGGTTCGCGATGGCGCAGAATCTCGGGCTCGATCTGGCGTCGTGTCTGGCCGTCGGATGCGCGGTGAGCGGGGCGTACGTGCGTGACGCCAAGAGTCCGAGCCGGGATCGGCTTGCCGAGTTCCTGAGAGATCTTCCGAGGTCTCAGGCCCGGTAATTGGTCGCCTACGATCGCCGGATGCATACCCCAGATCCGAGTTTGAACCTGGAGCAGGACCCTCGCTACGTCGCCGGCGTGACCGGGCGGGAGAGCCCGGAGAGCGGCGTCGTGGTGAGCTTCAATCCCGCCACGGGCGAGCCCATCGCGGGTGTGAAGCTCGATTCGGCGGATTCCTATGAGCAGACGATCGCCGAGGCACAGGAGGCGTTCAAGCGATGGCGGGCCGTGCCCGCGCCGGTGCGGGGCGAGGTGGTTCGCAACATCGGACTTGAGATGCGCCGCCTGCTCGTGCCTCTGGGCGAGCTTGAGAGCATGGAGGTCGGCAAGATCCGGGCCGAGGGCATCGGTGAGGTGCAGGAGACGATCGACATCGCGGATTACGCCGTGGGCCTCTCGCGCATGGTGGGGGGCAAGACGGTCCCGAGCGAGCGTCCGCTGCACAGGATGATGGAGCAGTGGCTCCCCTTGGGCGTGATCGGGTGCATCACGGCCTTCAACTTCCCCAACGCCGTGTGGGGCTGGAACGCGATGATCGCCGCGATCTGCGGCAACGTCACGGTCTGGAAGCCCTCGCTCCTGGCGCCGCTGACCGCGATGGCGACGAACGCGATCGCTGACCGCGTGGCGACCGAGATGGGGCACCCGGGTGTGTTCCGCCTCGTGATCGGCACGGACGACGAGGTCGGCGAGCGCATGATCGCCGACAAGCGACTGCCCCTGATCAGCGCCACCGGCAGCTGCAACATGGGGCGTCACGTGGGCCAGGTGGTCGCGGGCCGACTCGGCCGCTGCCTGCTTGAGCTGGGCGGCAACAACGCCGTCATCGTCGATAAGGACGCAGACCTCGACCTTGCGGTCAAGTCCACGGTCTTCGGCTCGGTCGGCACCGCCGGTCAGCGCTGCACCACCTCGCGCAGACTCATCGCTCATCAGTCCATCGTCGACGAGATGGTGGGGCGGATGGTCAAGGCGTACCAGACGATCAAGATCGGCGATCCGCTGGCCGAGGGCACGCTCGTCGGGCCCGTCATCGGCGAGCGCACGGTCGAGGCGTACCAGAACGCCATCGAGCAGGCCAAGGCCCAGGGCGGCGAGGTGCTCGTCGGGGGTAAGGTCGCCAAGCCCGACGGCCTCGGCGGCACGTTCGTCGAGCCGACCATCATCCGCGCCCCGGCCTCCAACGATCTGCCCATCGCGATGGACGAGACCTTCGCTCCGATCCTTTACGTCTTCACCTTCGAAGACATCGAGGACGCGATCGCGATGCAGAACAGCGTCGATCAGGGCCTCTCCAGCGCGATCTTCTCCAGCAACGTCAACACGACCGAGCGGTTCCTCGCCGTCGACGGCTCGGGCAGCGATTGCGGGCTGGCGTACGTCAACCTCGGGACGTCCGGCGCCGAGATCGGCGGGGCGTTCGGCGGCGAGAAAGACACGGGCGGCGGGCGCGAGGCCGGCAGCGACAGCTGGAAGGCGTACATGCGTCGTCAGACGTGCACGATCAACTACGGCAGTGAGCTTCGACTGGCACAGGGGATTCGCTTTGAGTGAGCAGCAGGTCACCGATCATCTGGCGGAAGCCACCGTCGCCCCGATCCAGTCGGGCATGCTTGTGGGTCTTGGCACGGGCCGAACCGCCCGCCGGGGCGTGCGCGCCCTTGCCGAGCGCATCCGAGCCGAAGACCTCAAGGTCGATTGCGTCGCCTCGAGCGAGGCGACCGAGCAGCTCGCGCGGGAGCTGGAGCTGCGCGTCGTCGATTTCGCGCTTGTTGAGGAAGTCGATTACCTCTTCGACGGCGCCGACGAGGTCGACAGCAAGCTCCGCATGCTCAAAGGCTCGGGCGGGGCGATGACCCGCGAGCGCATCGTCGCCTGGGCCAGCAAGCGACGCGTCTACATGGTCGACGGGCACAAAATGGTCGAGAACCTCGGCACCAACGCCACGCTCCCCGTCGCGGTCATGGCCTACGGCCTGGCCAGCACGCGGGCCTCGCTCCGCAGCGTGGGTCTGAACGGCGTCTGCCGCCGAACGATGGACGGCGACATGTTCATCACCGACAACGGCAACCTGATCCTCGACGTGCCCCTGACGCCCGATCACTGCCTCGAAGAGCTGGCCGCCCATCTCAACGACATCCCGGGCGTCATCGATCACGGGCTCTTCCTGGGCGAAGCCGACGAGGTGCTCGTGGATCGCGGCGGCAAGATCGACCGGCTCATGCGTCAGGACTGATCGCCGAGCTCTTTCTCAAAGAGTGTGTCGTCTTCCGAGGCGCGGAAGCCGCAGGCCTTGTGCGCGGGCGGCGAGTCTGGGTAGTTCTCGTTGGTGTCCGAGGTCAGCACACTTGCACCGCGCGCCAGTGCCCAGTGCTCACATGCCGCGATGAGGGATCGACCGATTCCCGCGCCGCGCGTAATCGGTGAGACGTACCACGATTCGATATGACATCGGTTCTGGCCGAAATCACTGACCTCGACAAAGCCAACGGACTCGTCGTGAAGGCATGCGTTAAATACGCCGTGCTCACGACCGGCGATCTTGCCCGTGTTGAGGAACGAATCGATCTCACTCTCGATCACGTGTACCGGCTCGTCCGGGTAGAGCGCCATGCGCATCGCGAGCCAAACGTCGCGATCCGCCGGCGAGATCGGCTCGACCTTGAGCATTGAGCGTTCCCGATACTGGCTTTCTTTACTGCCCCTGCGCCAGTGAGAAGCCCCGCTTGCCCTCGAATTCCTTGAGGATCTGGAAGCTGGCGACGTCGAACTTCTCGCCGACCTTCTCGAAGAGGAAGATGGGCGTCTGCTGCCCGACGCGTCCGGTCATCGCTTTGTCGCGCAGCTCGAAGCGGGCGCGGTAGTAGTCAACGACCTCGGTGTAGACCGAGCCGGTGGGCCAGACCTGTGTGCCGCGGCTGGACATCATGGTCAGCTTGAAGGGTGTGTTGGCGCAGATCATCTCGAGCCGTTGCGCGAGGTCGTGCGGGGCCAGCAGTGTCTCGATGTAGATGTCGCAGCCGACGATCGCGCTGGTGAGCGTCTCGTAGGTGCGCATCATGCGGTTGACGCGAGGACGCTCGGGGGGCGTAAAGCTCGGGGTGTCCTGCGCGGGCACGGGGCGGGCGTAGCGTTCGCTCGGGGTCTTGCCGAGGTTGTCGGCGACGGCCCGTGCGAACTCGGCGGTGCCCACGGGCTCCTTCTCGCCACGCACATCGCCCGTGTGCACGCCCGACTCGAGCGTGTAGATCAGCGCGTTCTCGATCGTGCCGGCCTGCTTCTGCATGCCGATGTGGCGCAGCAGGATCAGGCCCGAGAGCAGGAGGCTCGTCGGGTTGGCCTTGTTCTGCCCCGCGATGTCGGGCGCGGTGCCGTGAACCGCCTCGAAGATCGAAACCTTCTCACCGATGTTCGCCGACGGCGCAAAGCCCAGGCCGCCGACAAGGCCCGCGGCAAGATCGCTCACGATGTCGCCCTGCAGGTTGGGCAGGACGACCATCTTGTACTGCTGCGGCTTGAGCACGAGGTTCATGCAGAGAGCGTCGATGATGACGTCCTCGGTCTCGATATCCGAGTAGTCTCGCGCGGTCTGGCGGAACCGATCCAGGAACATCCCGTCGGTCATCTTCATGATGTTGGCCTTGTGCCCGCAAGTGACGCGGTCAATGCCGAACGCCTTGGCGGCCTCGAACGCGTAGCGGTGCACCTGGTCGCAGCCCGGCGCGGTGATGATGCGTTTGCAGTCGACGACGTCGTTGGTGAGGCGGTACTCGACCCCCCCGTAGGTGTCCTCGACATTCTCGCGGACGACGTAGAAGTCGACGGGCACGCCGGCCTGGGAGTACACGGTCTCGACGCCGGGCAGGCTCTGGAAGTGGCGCAGGTTGGCAAAAGCGCCCAGCGTTTTGCGGAGCGTGACGTTGATCGACTTGCCCCCGCCCCCGATCGGCGTGCCCATCGGGCCCTTGTAGAGCAGGCCCAGACGCTCGACGGTGTCGATCGCGCTGTCGGTCATGCCGCGGGTGTCGCCGGCGTCGAAGACGCGCGAACCCATCTCGACGGGCACGAACTCGATGTGCTCGGAGCACCCGGCGGCCTCGAATACGGTCAGGCACGCCTTGGTGATCTCGGGACCGATGCCGTCGCCTTCGGCGAGCGCAATCTGGAGCTTATCGGACATTTTGAGCCTCTCTCGGGGGTTTGCGGTTGTATGCAGCGAACCATAGCCCGCGCGCGTCTCAGTGGTCCGCTGACGCCCGGCAGAGTCGGTCCCGCACCGCATCCCAGATCGGCCCGATCCCGCCCGGTCTTTCGACCAGGATCAGATCCGCGTCCATCGCGTCCGCCTCGCGCAGGGCGGCATAGAGACGCCTGGCGTACGACGAGGCATCCGCGGGCATCGCGATCGAGCCGGGCAGGTTCGTGGGTGTGATCGAGATGAGAGCCGCCCTTGGGTGCTCGGCGAGCACCTTGGCAACGTCACCCGGTTCGACCACCCGCGTCGGTGTGCGCGGGGCGTAGTGCCTCGTCAGCATGCCCGGCGAGGGCAGCGGATCGCCCGCATTCTGAGCGGGTGCATCAATGACAGGGACAAGGCGTGCGATTTCATCGCGCCCGATGACACCGAGCCGAAGGATGCTCACGGAACTCTGATCAACGCGCACGACGGTCGACTCGATGCCCCGCTCGCAGGGGCCGCCATCGAGCACGGGAACGCCCTCGCCGAGCGATTGTGTGACGTGGGCCGCGAGAGTGGGGGAGATGGAGCCCGAGGCGTTGGCGCTCGGCCCGACGATCGGTCGGCCGAATGTCTCGATGAGTCCGCGCGCCATCTCGTGCGCGGGCATGCGCAGCGCAACGGTCTCGCCCCCGCCCGTCACGATGCTCGGCACACGCTCGTGCCTGGGCACGACGATCGTCAGCGGGCCGGGCCAGAAAGCCTGCGCCAGCTTGTCCGCCGTTTCGGACCACTGACTGGTAACGCTTCTTGCCATCTCGATCGAGGCGACGTGCACGATCAGCGGGTTGTTCGCGGGTCGGGCCTTGAGCGCGTAGACCTTGGCGATCGCGTCCGCATTGAGTGCGTCGGCGCCGAGGCCGTAGACCGTTTCGGTCGGGAACGCGACGACACCGCCCTCGGCGAGGATTCTGGCGGCGTCTTGGATGTCATGGATGAACACGGCTTACTCGTCGGCGGTCTCGGGAACCACGAACTTGATGCCGTTGCGCTCGAGCGTGCGGCCGATGGCGGCGTAGAGGCGGCTGATCGCGATGTTGTAGTTCACGAGCGCCTGGACCTCCTCGGCCTCGGCGAGCGCCAGCGCCTGCTGGCGGCTGAGCCACTGGTCGAGGTTGAAGGCCGAGTATCCGCCGCTAGTCTCGATCACGACCTCGAACGCGCGGAGGTTCTCCGTCGCCGCGACGCGCGAGGCGCGGGTCTGGGCGATGAGCTTGTAACCGGCGACCGTGTCACGCAGGGCGTTCTTCACCTCGAGCACGACCTGCTGGACCGTGTTCTGGAACGAGGTGACTGCCTGGATGTTCTCGAGCTGCCGCTGACGCAGCGCCGCGTTGGCGGCGCGGTTGCCGATCGGGTACTCGTACGACAGCCCGATGATGTAGTCGACGAAGCTGCCCTCCCAGACGTCGCCGTAGGCGTCGCTGGCGTCCTCGTCGAGCGCCGAGAACCGCGCGGAGATCTCAAGGTCGAGCCTCGGCAGAAGCTGGTTCCGCGCGACCTGCTTGCGGATGGTCGAGTCGTCGATCGAGAGCAGCGCCCGTGCGATCTCGGGGCGCTCGGTCAGGGCCGTCGTCACCGCGTCGACAAGACTGAACCGGATCGGCTCATCGATGGCGATGTCCGCCGGCAGGAGCAGCACCTCCGAGCCGATCGTCAGATCGGGGTCGTTGATGAGCACCTTGAGCGAGTCGCTGGCCGCCCGCAGGTTGCGCTGGGCGCGGATGACCTGGGCCTTGCGGCTCTCGACCTCGGCCTTGGCGTCGGCGATCTGCGCATCGGTCGCGTCGAGATCGCGTCGGTTGACGATCTTGTCGCGCACCTCGATGCCGCGCTCGAGCAGACGCTGCTGGATGAGCAGGTTCTGGTGCGCCTGCACGAGGCCCCAGTACGCCTCCTCGGTCTGGCGGAGCGTGCTGATGATGCTCATCTCGAGCGTGGCGACCTCGTCGCGTTCGGCGTTCTCGGCGATGCGGATCTGCGAGAGCGCGTAGTCCGAGCCCGCGTTGCGCAGCAAGGGCTGCGTCAGCTGCGCGCCGACCGTCACGGTGTTGGCCGGGTTGGGCACGACGGTCAGGCCCGGGGTCTCGTTGTCCGAGTTGGTCCACGAGGTGTCGAGTGTGAACGTGCCGCCGCTGGTCAGCCGCCGGCGGACACCCGTCGTCAGGTCGCTCTGCCTGTAGACGTCCGCGGCCGTGCTGAAGAACGTCGAGCTGGTGCGAGGTCGGTCGATCGACTGGTACTGCCCGTTAACGAAGAACGTCCAGTCGAAGTTGGCCTCGGCGGCAACGAGCTGGCTTTCCGAGATCGCCGGGCGGAGACGGTCGAACTGGAGCTGCGAGTTCCGCTCCGCGGCCGAGCGGATCGCCCGCTCAAGGCTGACGGCCACCATCCGCTGCTCGGCGCCGAGCAGGTCGTTGTCCATCGGGAACGCGCCGGGCTCGTAGGACTCCGGGCCGCCCATCTCGCGGAGCTGGCTCATCCGGGCCTCGGGGATCCCAAGGCTCTCAACCGAGTCCTGGCGGTCGGTCAGCAGGTACTCGGGGGACTTCTCTGCCTCAACCATCTCACGGCGAACAGCGTCGATCACCGAGCGGGTGAGCACGCTCCGGTCCCGGTCCACGACCGGCCCTGTACACCCCGAGAGAGCAAATCCTGCGCAAACGACAGGCAGAAGACGCATGATCGCGGGGGAAAGTTTCGCTTTGTCCATCTGGGAATGGTCCTTTGTGCCGTCAGCTCCGGGGTTTCCGGCTGTCAGCCTCGTCCTGGTGACGTAGACTATGCCGCCCGGCGCCCCTTTGTCGCAACCTTCGACATCTGGGTGGGTGGAACCGGGTGAGATTTCAGACACGAGGAGCGTGCATTTATGGCTAGCAAGTGGATCGGTGGCGTGGTTGCGCTTGTCACGACACTCGGACTCCCCCAGACGGGATTCGTGAGTGACGCGTCGGCACAGGTCTCCTCGCAGGTCAGCGAGATCGAACCCCAGCACATGCTCGTGACCGATCAGCGGGCCATGATCCGATGCGGGGCCGGCACCGCGTACTACCCCGTCGCCGAACTCCGCGCCGGCACCATCCTCGTGATGGACGGCGAGACCTCCAGCGGCTGGGCCCGAGTCGCCTACCCCAAGTCCGCCGCCGCACTCGTTCGCACCGAATATGCCCAGATCTCGGGTGATGGCAAGTCGCTCACGCTCTCACGCGACGACAGCCTCGTCGCGTACAACGCCCTCGCAGGTGCTCGCGGGAGCTGGAGCAAGCTGCTCTCCACCCCCGCGCCCCGCGGCACACAGTTCACCGTCATCGGTGAAGCCGTCAACGACCTCTCGGGCGAGCTGGCGGGTTACCGCGTCGAAGCGCCCGAGGATGCCCGCGGCTACGTGCGTCTCTCCTTCCTCCGGGCCGCCACGCCCTCGGAAGTCGAGGCGTGGAAGAATCAGGGCGACGCACCGGCGGTCGCACAGAACAACGACGACTCTCAGACCGACGAGCCCGCGGTTGATCCCGGAGCCGTGGTCACGCCCGAGGAAGATGTCGAAGTCGCGACCAACGACGAACAGCCCGCCGTCGACCCGGGGCAGGACGACTCGCTCGTCGAGCCGATGATCGACGAGGACGTCGCGGCGAACACCCCGACGCCCCAGCCAGTGCAGTCCACCCCCGCCAACACCACTCCGACCACGGCGCCGACCAACACGGCCCCGACCACCCCCAACCCGACCTCCGGCACCGACGTCGCCACGCCGACCAATACGAACACCCAGCCCGAGGCCGAGAAGCCCGCGCCGCTCCGGATCAGCAGCATCGAGGAACTGGAGCAGCTCTTCGCTGCGGTGCAGAAGCAGACGACCGAGGAAGCCGAGTACGGCCCCTTGCTCGCCGAGGTGACCCGCATGTACGAGGCCACCCCGGACACCCCCGAGAACGCGGGTCTTCGCACGGCTCTGCGTCAGCGTCAGTCGGTCCTCAAGATCCGTCAGCGCGTGCAGGAAGCCACCCGCGCCAACGCGAGCCTGGGCGAACGGGCCAGCGAGCGCGAGCAGGAACTCGTCAACAAGGTCCGCGAGCTGGAGATCCAGCGTTCGTACGCGGTGGTGGGGCGTCTGCTCCCGAGTGCCGTGTACGACGGCCGCCGCCTGCCCCGCATGTACCGCGTGCAGTCGCTGGGCGTGACCGAGGCCCCGCGGACCATGGGCTACCTGCGTCCGAGCGACGACATCAACCTTGAGAACATGCTGGGCGAGACGATCGGCGTGGTCGGCACGCCCGAGCTCGACCCGAGGCTGAACCTCCTGATCATCGAGCCGCTGAAGATCGACCTGATCCAGGCCGGCTCGGGTCAGCAGTAAGCTCGCAGGCGAAACAGATCAGGTCTTGCTGAACGGATCGTCCTCGGCGCTCTTGGGTGCTGAGGACGATTCTGCATTGGGCTTGGACGTCACCGGCTCGGGAGCCGTCGCGGGCTTGGGCGGCAGCTTGGGCCTGCTCAGGAGGAGCACCACAAACGCCGCCACGCTCACCCCGAAGAGC
The DNA here is from genome assembly GCA_965228265.1 of Phycisphaerales bacterium. Lineage (GTDB taxonomy): Bacteria > Planctomycetota > Phycisphaerae > Phycisphaerales > UBA1924. Next base: position 3,170,273 of record OZ245804.1, on the reverse strand, counting down.
ATCGTGAGGATGAAGCCGAGGTAGCCCTTGTCGCCCGTGGGGATCTCGTCGCCGGATTCGGGCTTGGCGCCGGAGAGGAATGAGTCACGGTTGGCCGTGGTGTCCTCTGCTTTGCGGTCGTCTAGGTCGGCCTGGTACGCGTTCTGGAAGTAGTTGTACACACCCGAAGCGCGGTAGTTCGAGCCCGCCCGCATCAGAAAGAGCGACGCAAAAATCAGGGGGAGCAGCAGACCGACGTGGATGCCGATCATCCCGATGTTGCGCTTCTTATGGATCATGAGCGTCATCACACCCATCGCGCTCATCACGACGGCGCAGATGGCGGTGACGACGACAGCCGTCTTGGCGTTGGCGCCGGGCGGGGCGATCAGGTACGCCATGATCCCAAAGGTCAGGATCAGTGCGGCGTAGAGAAACATCACGATCGCGGCGCGTGAGACGGATTGCTGGTGGCTGCTCAAAGGGATCCCTTTCAGAAATCTCTCTTCAGTCTAGTGCACCCGTTCCCGGATGACCGGTACGATCGGTTCGCCCATGCCAGACGCCCCCCAGCCCATTCTTCCGAGATTTGCCGCGGCGCTTTCCGTACGGACAGAATCCGCGTCGGCGGCCAAGGAAGCCGCAGAGCGGGCGCTCACGCGTCTGGGCGGGCAGACTCCAGACCTCGCGCTCGTCTTCATCACGGGCCCGCACGTGCTGCACGCCTCGGCGATGGCCGCCCTGATCCGGCAGGTGACCGGAGCCGCGCACGTCGTCACCTGCAGCGCCAAGGGCGTCATCGGGGGCGAGATCGAGGTCGAGGACGCGCCGGGCGTCTCGCTCATGCTCGCGGCCGTGCCCGGTGTGCGCATCAGTCCCTTCCTCGTCGATGAGCTCCCGAAGGTGCCCACCAAGCCCGGGCCCGACTGGCACCGCGATGTGCTCGCAGAGGCGATGCACGTCGAGGGCGATCATTCGGGGATGCTCCTGTTCTGTGACCCGTACTCCGTGCCCCTCGTGCGGGCGCTGCCCGCGATGAGCAAGGCCACGCGGGCGATGCCGATCCTCGGCGGCTTCGCGTCCTCGGCCGGCGCACCCGGGCAGAACGCGATCGGACTCAACGACGACATCCGAAACGCCGGCGGCGTCGGGCTCAGCCTCTCGGGCGACCTCCACCTCGAAGGCGTTGTCAGCCAGGGCTGCAAGCCCATTGGGCCCACGATGGTCGTCACCAAAGCCCGTGACAACATCATCCAGCAGCTCGGCGGCAAGCGGGCCGTGGACATGCTCAAGGAAGTGGTCGGCGACCTGCCCGTCGGCGAGCGCGTCGCACTCGCCAAGGGCATGCTGCTCGGCAAGGTCATCAACGAATACCGAGACCGCTTCGGGCAGGGCGATTTCCTCATCCGCGGCGTGCACAGCATCGACGCCACCACCGGAGCGGTCATCGCCAACGACTTCTTCCGCGTCGGGCAGACCGTGCAGATCCATATCCGCGACGCCAAGACAGCCCACGGCGACCTGGGCATGCTGCTGGACGCTCAGAAACTCAGGCCGAGACCCGAGGCAGGGCTCGTGTTCACGTGCGTCAGCCGGGGCAAGCGGTTCTTCAGCGAGCCTCACCACGACGCCTCGAACATCGCGCGGGCGTTCTCGCCGACCGAGGCGGGCGTGCAGCAGGCCAAGAGCGGCAAACACATCGACGTCGACAGCAGGCCGCTGCCCGTCGCCGGCTTCTTCGCCGATGGCGAGTTCGGCCCGGTGGGGGACCAGAGCTATCTCCACACAATGACAACGAGCCTGGGACTCTTGCGAAGCCCCAGGCTCGTGGATTGATTCAGACTGTCAGTCTTGCAGATCCCTGTTCGGACGATCAGGGAAGCTTTTCGCCCGACTTGCTGTAGCCTGCGAGGCTCTCGTTGCAGATCGGGCAGGTCTCGGGAAGCGCGCCGTGACCCACAAGCGGGATGTACTTGCCGCAGTGGCCGCAGATGCCCGCGTTGACGAGGCGCTCGTCCACAGCGGGGTCGTCGGCGAGCTGCTTCGTTGCGTACTCGGCGATCTGGTCAGCGCGGATCTTGTACGTGACCTGCTGCTCGTCGTTGAGCGTCTCGGGATCAACGTAGTAGACCCACTGGTCGTACTGCGAGTTCTCTTCCGGCATCATCGACTGGAAGAAGAAGAATGCCCCGCCGATCGCTGCGACCGCGACGATAAGAAGTATCGCGTTCTTTCCACCACCCTTAGCCATGCGCTTTGTCCCCGTTCTGAAGGCGACCCTTGAGTTGCCGCCTTGCGTGTCTGCCTGTATACGAACAATTATCCTAGCAGGGTTTGTTCCCCGCGGCGAGAATCGGTCTCTGACGCCCCCAAACCGCAGAATCGGGGGGATGAATCCGCTTTCAGCCCACTGCGGGCTCGATGATCCCCCGGCACTCGCCGAATCCGATCCGCCGGAAGCCCTCACGCTCGCAATAGCCCTTGATGATCACCTCGTCCCCGTCGGCCAGGAACTTCCGCTCCTCGCCCGTGGGCAGCTTGATGGGCGTGCGCTCGGTGCCGGGCACCAGCTTGGCGGGCGTGGCGAACGGGTCGCCGTCCCAGGTGAGCTCCAGCAGGCACCCGCGCGCCTCGCGCGTCGGGCCCGAGATCGTGCCCGAGCCGAGCAGATCGCCCGGCTGCATGTTGCACCCGTTGCTCGAGTGGTGCGTGAGCATCTGCGCGATCGTCCAGTACATGTCCTTGAACGAACCCTTGCTGAGCCGCACCGGGTCCATGCCCTTGTCGCGCATCTGCTTGCTGGCGAGGAACACCTCGAGCGTGATGTCGATGCCGCCCTGTGTCTGGTCGCGCTCGTCAGAGAGGTGGGGCAGCGGCTTCGGGTCGCCGTCCGGCCTCTCCATCGCCGGCACTCGGAACGGCGCCAGCGCTTCCATCGTCACGATGTAGGGCGAGACCGTCGTCGCGAAGTTCTTCGCTAGGAACGGCCCGAGCGGGACGTACTCCCACTTCTGCATATCTCTTGCCGACCAGTCGTTGAGCAGGCATATCCCAAGGATGTGATCCTCGGCCTCACCGATCGGGATCGGCTGACCGAGCTCGTTGCCGCGTCCGACAACGACGCCGAGCTCGAGTTCGTAATCAAGCAATTTGCAAGGTCCAAAGCCCGGCTGGCCGCCCTCTTCCGCGGGCGAGAGCTGCCCGGTCGGCCTCCGCACAGCCGTCCCGCTCGGAACGACAGACGAGGCCCTGCCGTGGTACCCGACGGGGATCCACTTGTAGTTGGGCAAGAGCGGGTTGTCGGGGCGGAACATCGAGCCGACGTTCGTGGCGTGGTAGACGGAGGCATAGAAGTCCGTGTAGTCGTGGCAATCGAACGCGGGCAGCAGATCGACATCATCCATCGGGATCACGGCGTGCTCGGCGATCTCGTGCTTCTTGAGTTCATCGTTCTTGGCAGACAACAGAGCCGTCAGCCTGGCGCGGAAACGCTGCCGATCCGAAGGGGTCATCTCGCTGTACATCTCGTCGATCAAGAGCGACTCGCCCTGTTCGATGTCGATCACGTCGTTGAGCAGCCCGGCCTGGGCGACCAGATCCAGAATCAGCACGCTGTCACCGATGGCAACCGCCGAGGCGATGAACTGCTCGCCCGCTTCATCCGCGAAAACCACGCGCACAAAGGGCAAGTTCTGAATCGGAAAGTCCGTCGCCGGGTCGTTGGCGGATTCAACCCAGCTCTCGAGCTTCGGGTCGTGTGTTTCGTCGATGTCGTAGGGCATGGTGTCATTCTCCTCCCTCTCCCGCGCCCCGCGGGAGAGGGTCGGGGTGAGGGCTACTCTTTCTTCTGCATCCTTCCCGTCTCGATCGCCTCTTTCCGCTCACGACACCTGCGAAGCACCGTTTGCAGCACAGAATCGAGATCTTTCGAGACTTCCGATGCGGTCACACGCATCACCAAAATGCCTCGTGCATTAAGCCAGGCATCGCGTCTGATATCTTTGAGTTTACGGTCGCCGCTGTGCGAGGAGCCATCCACCTCAATCGCCAGCCCCGCACTGTGACAATAAAAGTCCAGCACATAGCACCCGACAGGGTGTTGTCTGCGAAACTTGAAACCACCGAGCCTGCTTGAGCGGAGCTCTTTCCAGAGAATTCCCTCAGGAGGTGTCTGATCCTCACGTAATTGACGGGCTCGCTGCGTTCCACTCTCAGCTTTCCGGAGTGAATGTGTGTGAGGAGCAGGCGGAGGAGAAGTACCCTCACCCGCCTCGCTTCGCTCGGCACCCTCTCCCACGGGGCGCGGGAGAGGGAGGTTGCCTCTCGTCCGCCTCACAACCACCCGAGCTCCGCCAACTCCTCCGTCGGCTCGGTGAAGCTGCACGAGCCGTAGCTGAATGCGAACTGCCGCCTCGCATCGGTGATCTCGTCGGTGGTGAGTGAGACCTTGCCGCCCTCCGATTGCCAGGACGCGCCCGTGTCATCGAAGCTCAGCTTGCTCTTGTCGGTCTCGACGAGCAGCCTGGCGGCCTGGGCTTCGTCGATCTTGTCGTGGCGCATGAAAGCACTGGCGAGAAAGACATTCAGGTAGCCGAACATCGTGCCGGTGGGGGAGCCGTCTTCGTAGGTCAGGCGGTAGTCGCCCCGCAGCGGGTGGTGCAGCCCCGCGGTGCACTTGAAGGGCACATCGCCGACCTGGCAGCACCGGATGAAGCGAGCGACCTCTTCGGGTGTGGGGATGAGTTCGGGCGTGACGCCCCCCGTGCGGATCTTGGCCGCGGCGGGAAGTCCAGACAGGGCCGCGATCATGCCGCGCGGGTCGGTGGTGTGGTCGATCTCGAAGAAGGGGATGATGTCATCGGGCATCGCCTCGATGGCCTCGTCGATGAAGTCGGCGCTCGGCGCTTTCACTTCGACCGCGTCGATCTTGGCGAGCCCGTTCTCCTCGCGGGCGTGGCGCTCGTTGAACGCGTGGACAGCATCCAGTCCCTCGCCCGGCTCTTCGGGCTTGAGGATCGCCGAGACTTTCCATGGCTCGGTCACATCCACCATCTCGGTGTACCCGCTGGTGGCGTAGGTGCCGGGCATCATGATCGCCGCGTGCTTGCTGAATTCCTCCAGGCGCCAGGCGGGGCAGATGAAATGGCTCAGCACCCCCGCGTTGGGCCCGCGCAGATGCCTTGCGTACTCGCTCACCGCGGGCTCCATCTCGAGCTTGGCGGGCGGGAACAGGCCGGCGTAGTCGATGAGTTTGTCGAGGAGCGCATCAATCGAAGCGGGCATGGCAAGGTCCTCCGTCAGAGACCAGACCATAGACCCCGAGGCGGTGGGGGCGGCGTCCCGCCGCCCATCTGCTTGGGCAATGTGAGACGATGACAAAGCGGAGGCTGGAAGCCTCCGCCACTGAAAGCAGTTTCATCTACTTCGCCAGCTTCGCGATCACCCGCCAGAGATCGTGCTGCGACAGGTTCAGCCCCGTTTCCTTGGCAAACGCGCCCGCAACCCGGTCAAAACCCTCGGTATAGGGCAGTTGATCCCGCTGACCCAGCGAACCCGCTTCCGCCGCTACCAGCCGGATCAGAAGCTGCTCATGCTCATAATCGAGCACGGGCGGCGACGAACTGGCACGCCCCATCCTCGGCAGCTTGCCCGCCTTGCGCAGGTTGTGAAGCCTGTGAAACACCGCGCGGTGCTCGGCGTGCGCATCGGTTTGGCGCACGATCTCGATCAGCCTCTCGAACTCGGGCGTATAGGGCAACGCGTCGAGCGTCGTGCCGACCTGCTCGTACGCGCCGACGATCGCCTCGTCCTGCGCGTCTCGGCTCACCTCTCCAAACAGCGACCCGCTCACGCCACCGCCTCCGGCAACTGCGCGCCTGAGGTCATCACCGACTCCCACCGCGCAAGCACCTCCATCGGCTGGCGCGCAGGGTCGAGGAACTCGGCCGACATCTTCTCGAACAGCGCGTGCCTGCGCAGATCATTCAGCCCGCCATCGAAGTGCCCGTAGCGCGTCACGAACCTTCCTTTCAGGCCCGGCGGCGTGCCGAGCGCGTTGTACACCGAGGCCTGCGTCGGCGCGGGCACGATCTCGTCGCGCACCGCGAGTTTCACCAGTGCCGGGCAATCCACGTGCTCGGCGTGCAGAGCCGCGTCGAAGAGATCGAGCAGACGCGCAATCTCCTCCGAGGCCTCGCCCGAGGCCATCAGGAAACGCTTGATCTGCCCGCCCGCGCCCAGGCTCCGCGGGTGCTGCCGAGCCAGCCTCCAGCGCCAGTCGCCGAGCGTCGGCAAACCCACCGCGATGCGGTCGATCCGCTGCTCGGGGTGCGAGCATGACATCGCGCAGGAACGAGCAGCCGCGACCACCGCGAGCCCGCCCCCGAAGCTCTCACCCCGGACATAGACGGGCAGCTCCATCCCCAGCTTGTGCCGGGCGGCCCGGATGCCGAGCAAGAGATCCGCGATGGCGTGGGAGACACACCACTCGGTGACGTGCTTGCCGTCCTCGGGCGGCCGCTCGAGGCCCGTCGTGATCCAGCCGAGCTCACTCGCCGAGAGGTTGCCCACACCGGCTCGCGAGCCCGCGTAGCCGCGCACACGCATCGCGATCACCGCGACGCCGGGCGCGACAGGGGTTCTGGCGATCGACTCGGCAAGCTTGGGCGGGTCCTCGTAGCCGTGCAGGAGCATCAGAACCGCCCGCACCTTGCCCTCGGGCAGTTGGAGCCGGCAACCGATTCGGCAGCTGCCCACGCCCGCGTAGGTGTGTGTGGCTGTCGGGTCGGAGGGGTCGTCGTCGGGCGAGATGGTCTCGAGCCTCGGCTCGTGGTCATCGATCGCCTTGTGCCACTGCTGCCAGAACGCGCCGTGCAGCCGGCATCGGCACGCCTCCGACACGTGCGCGAGCGTCTGCACCCAGTCCAGCCCGAAATCTTCCGGCTCGATCATGCGGGAAGCCTATCAGATACTTGAGCCGTACAGTCGAAGGATGACCGACACCCCCGCAAGCGATTCGCTCGAACTCCGCCTGGTCCACGTGGATCAGCGCTTCGTCGTGGTCGACAAACCCGCGGGCCTGCTCAGCGTGCCCGGTCGCGGCCCGGACAAAGCCGACTGCGTCATCGCGCGCGTGCTCGAACTCTTCCCCGAAGCCACGGGCCCCATGGTCGTGCACCGCCTCGATATGGACACCTCGGGCCTGCTCGTCGTCGCCCTCGACGCCGGCGCCCAGCGGGATCTCTCCGTCCAGTTTCAGGACCGACTCACCCGCAAGGCCTACATCGCTCTGGTCGACGGCGTCATCGAACGCGACACGGGCTACGTCGATCTGCCACTCCGCGTCGACTGGCCCAACAGGCCGATCCAGATCGTCTGCATGGACGAGGGCAAGCCCGCGCAGACGGAGTTCCGCGTCCTGTCGCGTGAAACCGAACGCACCCGCCTCGAACTCATCCCCGTCACCGGACGCACGCACCAGCTCCGCGTTCACTGCGCCGACCCGCAGGGCCTTGGCGCACCGATCCTGGGCGACCGCCTCTATGCGCACGGCCCGGCCCGCGAGGATCACCCCCGCCTCATGCTCCACGCCGCCCGGCTCAGCATCCGCCCGCCCGGCAGCAAGCGTCTCGTCGACTTTGAATCGGAAGTGCCGTTCTAGATCGTCTTGATTTCGACGGGCACATCGGTCGTCAGGCCCGCAACAACGAGCAGCTCGCGCACACGCTCGGCGTCCTGCGCATCGAACGATCCTGCATCGAAGCTGTCCGCGTCATAGACGCCCCAGCAGTCGCCCGATTCATCGAAGAGCGGGATGACCAGTTCGCTCAGATCCCGCGGATCGCAGGCGACGTAGCCCTCGCCGAGCTTGGCGACATCCGTGACGACGAGCGTGGTCCTGGTCAGCGCTGCTTGCCCGCACGCGCCGTGCAGCCCAATGGGCGAGCACGCGGGCTTGTCGCGCCTCGCTTCGAGCAGCATCTCATCGGCGCCCCCGGCCCGCGAGTAGAACCCGAGCCAGCTCACGCCGGTGGGGGAGAGGATGGGCCACAGGACATCGACGAACACCTGCATGCGCTCGTCGCGCGACATGGGCGCACTGATCGCGCGATCGAGTTCGTCTCGGATCCGGGCGTAGTCTCGTGTCATCGTGTGGGCTCCGAACCGGAGCCGCCCGTCAGAGGGTCGCCGAGGTGTACGGCAGCAGCCCCATGAAGCGGGCACGCTTGATCGCCTGAGCGATCATCGCCTGCTCGCGGGCGGTGGTGCTGAGGCGCTTGCGGCTGTAGATCTTGCCGTTCGGGCTCATCATGCGGCGGAGGGCCTCGTAGTCCTTCCAATCGACGTAGGTGACGTCCTTGTTGGAGGTCTTGGTTGCCTTGGGCTTGGGGCCGCCGGGGCCGAATCGGTTGAACCTGCTCATCTGCTGTCTCCGTTCTGGTCGTTCTGGCCGGGCTCAAACAGGCCCGACAACGGAAGTTCCGTGGACACAGAGCGTAGGCGGGTCGCTCTGGATCGTCGAGGGGCGAATCTTCCTCCCTCTCCCATCTGGGGTGAGGGCCGGGGTGAGGGCATCTGGTTTCTGGGTATCCGGTGGCTTTGGCCTTAGTCGAAGGCCTCGTCCTCGTCCTCGCCGTAGCTCGCGTAGGGGTCGGTGGGGGCCTTGCCCAGGGCGTCTGCCGAGGCCCGGCCGCCACCGAGGACGAGGGGCATCAGAGCCAGGGCGGCAAAGACGCCGTCCTGAATCAAATTGCACAGGCCCAGCGGCCCGCTGCAGAAGAGCTCGATCTTGCCGAAGCAGCCGCAGGTCAGCTCCTGGCCCTTGTTCATCGCGTTGAGGATCAGTGCCACGAACCCGGCGAGCATGAGCAGGATGACCGTCGCCGCCGCCCGCGTGAAGAGACCCGCCACGAGCAGCACGCCCGCGATGATCTCGGTCCAGGGGATGACGTACGCAGCCAGCGAGATGAGCGAGTCGTTCTCGACCACCCCAAAGGCCTGGATCGACCGCGCCACCTCGGCAGGGTCGGCGACCTTGATCAGACCGGCGAAGATGAACACCTGACCGGCGCCCAGGCGACCGATCAGCGAGAGCCAACTGGCAAAGGTGCCGGCGTTCTGCGGCCCACGGGGTTTTGTTGCGTCTGCCATCCGGTCCTCACTCCGCCAGGGGGTCAGGACCAATATCGGTCGGCAGGCCCGCCTCGGTCCAAGCGGGGTACCCGTCGGTGAAGACGTGCAGCAGCGTCAGCTCCGGACGGATGAGCATCATCTGCTCGATCACGACGTGCGAGTCGTGGCAGTCGCCGCCTGAGCAGTAGACCACAATCCGGCGGTCTTCCTCGAAGAAGTCGACCACCGCCGGCGTGCCGCGGTTGAAGGCGTCGGGCGGCGCGTTGTACGCCCCGAGAATGTGCCCGTCCTCGTACTCGTCGGCGGGCCGGGCATCCACAAAGTCCGCCAGGCCGTTCTCGAAGAGCATCCGCGCCTGGTCGAGCGTGATCTCCCGCTTGAGGATGATCGTCTCGCTTGCCTCGGGTTCCAGCACCACCTCGGGCTCGGCCTGCTCACCAGTTTCAGTTGCCGGGTCGGTTTCGGTCTGTTTGGGCTCGGTCTGCTTGGGTTTCGTCGGAAGCACAACCGTGCCCGAGGCCTCGTCCATCTCATCGAGATGGAGCTTCAGCGGCGGGTTGATCGCCCAGTTGGTGATCCCGGCTGCCGAGCCAACAACCACGATCCCGGCGAGTTTGAGCATGTATGCCTTGAACACGATCAGCGGCCCCGGCTCTGCGACTGGTCCGCCGCGGCGTTCTGGGCACGGACCACACCCGTGATCGGCGTGCGGACCACACGCTGACCCTCGGCGTCGGTCAGCATCACGATGCTGCCCTGGATGATCCGCATCGAGTCCGTCGCCTGGCCCTTGACCGTCACGATGTAGCCGACCTCGGCCTTCTCGTTCTCATCCTCGGGCTTGGGGATCGGCTCGTAGCTGACCTCGATCTGGTCGCGGTCGAGCGTGCTCATCGTCGAGGTGACGAGCGTCGCCTTCTTGATCTGGAACGGCTTGCCGCGGGCGCTGACCAGCTTGAACGTCTCCTCGAACGTCTCGCCCGGTGTCAGGGCCGCCAGCGAAACACGCGTCGGCTCGGCGGAGATATCGCCCGCGACGACCGCGGTCACGCGGATGGTCTTGACGGGCGAGTTCGGGTCGTTGGTCTCGATACGGATGCCGCCGTCGATCCGGCCCACGCGGGCCTGATCGGACATATGCACCTCGATGAGCGACTCGCCGACCTCGATCGTCTCGCCGGTCCGGGGGTGCTCGCGTTCGGTCACCTTGGGCTCAAGCAGCTTGACGCTGAAGGCGTCCTCTCGGTCGACGCTCGCGCTGAGCACCTCGAAGTCGGTGGACATGCCCTTGACACTCAACACGACGGACTTGGATTCACCCTGCACGACCTGACCGAAGCTGGCCAGGCCCGGCTCGACCACGACGCGGGGGAGCACCCAGACGTCGATCGCGATCGACTTGGCGCCGGTGGGGTCGTTGGAGTCGATCGTCACGCGCTTGCCGTGCTGCTGGCCCGAGCGGTTGCGGGCGTCGAAGTTGACGGTCAGATCGGTCGACTCGCCCGGCTTGAGGGTCTTGGTGCCGACTTCGCCCGCGGTGCAGCCGCAGGTCACATGGATGTTGCCGATCTCGAGGACCTCGTCACCCTCGTTGGTGATGGTGACCTTGGTGGAGACGGGGCCGCTGTCGTCGATCTCGCCGAAATCGACAGTTTCGGTGCTGAGCGTCAGGCGCGGGCCGGTCTGGCTCGCGGTGCTCGCGGCTGGCTCTGTGACGGTCTGGGCCATGGACACCGGGGCCCCGGCAATCGCGACAAGGGCGGCAACGAACGCGGCGGTGTGGGCTCGCATCTTCATTTCATCCTCTTCCGGAACGGGGACCGAGCGGCCCCGGGACCAAATCGTGTTCTCAACCCCTCGGACCGGCAAGTCCGCCGGCCTCTCCACTGTACGGTACCACCCACCCCGGGTTGCGTTGACCCTATGGGCATGAATCTGAGCGCACCGATCACAAAACCGGAACGTCCTGCCCGGTTTGAAGCGAGCAGGACGCGCCAGGAAATGATAGGGCTTTGGGGGGGGCAAACAGGGGCGGGCCGCCAGGTCCGGTATGGCCCGAGGCTCGGCCGGGTCAGTAGTCCCGGCCCCGCACCCCGTTCGGCGTGTTGTGCAGCCGACGGATGTCCGTCTGGTTGTTCGGGTTCGCCGCGCCCTCCTCCGCATCCAGGGGGTTATGCACCGCCCCGTGCATGTCGGCGAAGACCATCGGCGTGTCCGCGTCGTAGTGGCCCTCGATGATCTCGGGCTGCTCCGTCAGGTACGTCAGGTGCCGGTCCCAGAGCATGACCTTCTGCGAGGCGTACGTCACCTCGTCGGGGCGCCTCGGGCCGAGCTGCTTGGGATCCTCCACCGCGTTCTCCTGCCAGTTGCGGTGCGAGGCGAGGAAGCTGTTGCTGTACTCGTAGCTCACCACCTCGTGCGGCTCGAGATCCAGGAAGATGTCCTCGAGCGTCGGGAGCGACTTGTCGCGCCCCGGGCTGACCCACGTCGAATACGCCTCTTCCCAGGGCGTGATGTTGCTGACCAGTGCGGGCCAGAGCGTGCCGAACTGCCAGATGCTCGAGGTCGCCACGATCGCCCCGCGCGGGAACCACTCGAAGCTGTAGATCAGCTCACCGCCCGGCACATCGACATCCTCGACCTGGCCGGGAAACGGGTACGTCCCGTGCGTGTCGGCGTACATCGAGAACGTCTGCCCGATCGAACGCACGTTCGTGAGCGAGAGCGTCTGACGGGCGGTCGTCCGCGCCGAGCCGAGCGCCGGCAGCGTGATCGCGATCAGAAGGCTGACGATCGCGATGACCACTAGAACCTCGATGAGTGTGAATCCGCGTTTCATCCTCGTCCCTTTCTCAGCCGCCCCGGCGTGACATCAAGGCCTGCATGACCTCGTTCATCAGTTCCTCGTTCCGCACATCCACGACAAAGCCCGCCGGCTGCCATCGGCCGCCCGACATCTGCCGCATCTGCAGATTCACGACAACGTCGGGCGTTTCGGTCCTGGAGCCCTTGGCCAGGAACGGCAGACGGAGCTCGACGAGCTTGCCCGTCGCCTCGGCGCTGGCGGCGTCAGGAAAGAGCCGCATCGGCGCCCCCGAGATCGTGCTCGACACCGTTTCGACATCCTCGCCCGTCACCGGGTCTGCATCGACGTTGCGGTTCATGTTCACGCTGATGTTGTCCTGGCCGACCACGTCCTGTGTGGGGGGGCGGACCTCGATGTTGCTCGTGTCGAGCGAGGCGAACCGGAGCAGCCCCGAAAAGAGCGTGTAGAGGCCCTCGGTTGGGATGTCGCCCTCTTCGTCGGGCTCCACGCTCCCGCCGAGGCTGGTGACCGCCTCTGTCAGCGCCGCCTCGTTGCCCGCGTTGAGAGGTTCGAGGAACGCGCGGACGCTCCCGCCGAGCGAGCTTTCGCCATTCGACGGGTCGCCGTTGAGTGCGCCGATGACCTGCGACATCGCCTCCATCTGCCCCGCGACGTCGCCCGCGTTCGAGACACGCTCGAATGTGTACTCGCGTCCCTCGTCCTCGGCGGCGCTCTCCCAGTTCATCTCTTCCGGCCGGGTTCGGCGTTGGGGCTCGGGCGTCGTGCCGTCGGCGCGGACGAGTGTGGGCTTGGGCTTGTCGGTGCGCTCGCTGCGCGAGGGGATGAGGTTCCAGATTATGAGCCCCATACACCCCGCAGCCGCGATACCCGCGACCGGGAGCTTCCACTGCGCACTGGCAAAGCCTCGACGTGAGATCGTCATGGTGTCCCCCTTGTGGTGCGTGGCACCGGACAGGCACGCAGATGCGCACACACGGGAGACCTGTCATCCGTTTGGGATTTTCCCTGATTGCACCCGATGGCGCTCGCCCGATCAGGCGGGGAGCGTCTCGCGCTGGCCGGCGATCAGCCGATGCCCGCCCGCCAGGAACTCATCCATCACCCGGCGCACGTCGTCCGCGTTTTTGGCCCCACGGATCGCCTCGCCCAGTGGCTTGCAGCTGATTGCCCGCGTGTTCATCGTCTTGATGAACCAGCTGATCCGCGTGCGCAGCTTGTGCATCGCGTAGTGCTCGTTGCGGAATTCGAGCATCAGCTCGAAGAAGCCGAGCACCATCGCCGCGATCTCGTCGACGGTGGGGGGCTCGGGCAGCTCGCCGGTCGTCTGCAGCGACCACGCATCGCGGAAGATCCAGGGCTTCGCAAGCGAGCCTCGACCGATCATCACGCCCGCGCAGCCCGTTTCGCGGAGCATGTCGAGCGCGTCCTCGGCGGCGTTGACGTCGCCGTTGCCGATGACGGGGATCGCGCCGTTCGTGTGCGCCGAAACCGCGTCCACCACGCGGTTGATGCCCTCGCGCCGGCAGTCGCCCTTGAAACGCATCTCCGTCGTGCGCCCGTGCACCGTAATCGCCGCGCACCCCACATCGATCAATCGGCACGCCAGCTTCGGGGCGCAGTCGTTCTCGTACGCGGCTTCATCCCAGCCAAGACGCATCTTCGCCGTCAGCGGGATCTCATCGGGCAGCGCCTTGCGCACGGCCTCGGCGATACCCACCGCCTGGCCCATGTCGCACATGAGCTTCGACCCGCCGTCTTTCTTGACGACCTTGTCCACCGGGCAGCCCATGTTGATATCGACGATCGTCGCGCCGTTTCGGGCGGCCCATTTGGCGCCCTCGGCCATGATCTCGGGGTCCGAGCCGTAAAGCTGCATGCCCACCGGCTTGTCCTGATCGTTGGTTTTGGCGAGATCGAGCGAGTGCTGCGTTCCGCGGAGCAGGCCGTGGGGGCTGAGCAGATCCGTGCACGCCAGCCCGACGCCCCCGAAGGATCGGCACGTGAGCCGCCACGCGAGGTCGCAATACCCGGCCATCGGAGCCAGGAGCATGTTGGTCGAGAGATCGACCGCACCGATCTGGAGTGGTTTCCCAATCACTGTCCGATGATAAGGTGCCCGGCCGCCAAAGCCGAGCGCCACTTCAACGAGAAGGGTACAGTCCGCCCAGTGTTCCAAAGCCTCCTCACACGCCGTTATCTGACCAGCAAGGTCATGCCCCTGCTCGCCTCGGCGGCGGTCATGCTCTCGGTCGCGATGGAACTCATCACCTGGTCCGTCATGGGCGGCTTCCTCGACCAGCTCATCCAGTCGGGCCGAACCCTCATGGGCGATGTCGAGATCTCACGACCCCAGCGGGGCTTCGGCGACTACGAGAAGCTCATCGAGATGCTCGAAGGCGATGAGTGGATCGAAGCAGCCACGCCCACGATCGACGCCTTCGGCCTCATCAAACTCAGCTCCCAGCAGGTCACCACGGGCCGGATCAAGGGCATCGACCCCGAGAGCTTCGACCGCGTGACAGGCTACTACGACACGCTCTACTGGAAGCCGATCGACAAACCACTCCCAAGAGACACCAAACGCGAAGACCCGCGGCTCGACCCCGACAACCGCGACACCTTCGAGATGACCGAGCAGCTCGGACGCGAGCTCTTCGGCTACGACGTCGGCTCACAGTCCGACCGCGATCAGGCTGTCCTCGGGATCGAGGTGTTCAGCAAGCGAGGCCTGCGCTCCGAGGCCGGCTTCGTCACGTTCGATTGGGTTTTCCTGCCCGGCATGGACGTCACGCTCAACGTGCTGCCCATCGACATGAGCGGCGGCTTCCTCGAGCCCGTCGCCCGCAAGCTCCAGATCGGCAACGAGTTCTCGAGCAACATCTACGAGATCGACTCCCAGACCATCTACATCCCCCTCGACGAGCTCCAGGACATGCTCAAGATGGACCGGGCCGAGATCGTCGAGACCGGCGGCCCGATCGAGTTCATCTACGACGACGAGGGCAACCCCATCGGACGCAAGCTGCCCGAGGTCGTGGGCGTCACCCCCGCGCGGGTGACCTCGGTCCTGGTGCGAGGAGCGGGGGACCACATCCCGCTCAAAGACCTGCAGCAGCGCGTGATGGAGATCTACACCCGGTTCGAGGCCCAGAGCGACTACGCGCCCCCGATCGGCGCGGTTGATGTGCTGACTTGGGAGGACCGCAACGCGACACTCATCGGCGCAATCAAGAAGGAAACCGCGCTCGTCCTCTTTATCTTCGGGATCATCAGCCTGACGAGCGTCTTCCTCGTGCTCGCAATTTTCTGGAGCATGATCAGCGAGCGCACCAAGGACATCGGCATTCTCCGGGCGCTGGGCGCAAGCGGACCGGGCGTGGCCTGGCTCTGGGTCCGCTACGGGCTGGCGATCGGGGTCGTGGGCTCGCTGCTCGGAGCCGTGCTCGCGTACGTCGTCATCACCAATATCAACGCGATCCACGACTGGATGGGCCGGACACTGGGCCTGTCGATCTGGGACCCGCAGGTGTACTACTTCGCGCGGATTCCCGAGGATTTCAATCTGACGAAGGCGGTCATCATCGTGGCTGCGGGGATTGTCAGTTGCGGCCTGGGCGCGCTGATCCCCGCCTGGCGAGCAGCTCGGATGGACCCTGTCAAAGCGCTGAGGTTCGAATGAGCGCGATCGAGGTCACCAACCTGCACAAGACCTACAAGCTCGGCAAGGTCGAGGTGCCCGTCCTGCGCGGCGTGTCGCTGCAGATCCAGTCGGGCGAGTGGCTGGCGATCCTGGGCGCCTCGGGTTCGGGCAAGAGCACGCTCCTGCACCTGCTCGGCGGGCTCGATCGGCCCGACAGCAAGACCGGCGGGCGGATCACCTACGACGGCAAGGCCCTGGGCGACCTCTCAGCAAGCGAACGCAACCAGTTCCGACGCGACCACGTCGGCTTCGTCTTCCAGTTCTATCACCTCGTCCCCGAGCTCACGGTCATGGAGAACACCCTGCTGGGCGCGATGATCCGGCTCGGTAAGCTCGGGTACATGCGCGAGGCGGGCAAGCTCAAGGAGTCGGCCCGCGAACTGCTGGGCAAGGCCGGCCTCTCGCACCGGCTCGGGCACAAGCCAAGCCAGCTCTCGGGCGGCGAACGCCAGCGGGTCGCCATCGCCCGGGCCCTGATCAACGATCCGCCCGTCCTGCTGGCCGACGAACCGACAGGCAACCTCGATCAGAAGACCGGGGCCGAGCTGCTCGATGTCTTCGAAAGCATGCGAGGAAAGACCGAACGGACGATCGTCATGGTGACCCACGACCCCAAGGTCGCCCGGAGAGCCGACCGCGTGGTTGAAATGGCCGACGGCCTGATTCGACAGCCAACAGCAGCAGAGGCTGCTGGGGCCTGAAGTGGGTACTAATGTTCCCTTTCTCAGGCCTGAGTTTGCGCTATCCTAGCGGACGGAGACCAAGCCCCAGGTGTCATCACATATGACCTCCATCACGGATTCTGCCACGCCCACGGAGGGTGTGATCGAGATCGTCGGCCCCTCGGGTCGACCGATCGAGGCTCGCGTGAAGGCGTTCGGCTCCGGGAAGACCCTGTGCTTCCTGCACGGGCTGGTGGGCCTGAACGACCACTGGGAAGACGCGGCGCTGGCACTCTCAGAAAAACGTCGGTGCGTGCTCTTCGAGCTGCCACTGCTCAGCCTGAGAGGTGACGACTGCTCCATCTCGGGTGTCACCGAGCTGACGGCCAACTTCCTCCGCGAACACATCGAGGGCCCCGCGACACTCGTGGGCAATTCCTTCGGCGGGCACGTCGCGCTTCGGCTCGCGCTCGATCACGCCGAGCTGGTTGATTCACTCGTGCTGGCCGGTTCGAGCGGTCTGATCGAGAAGACAATGGTCAAAGGTGCCCAGATCCGCCCGAGCCGGGAGTGGCTCTCCGAGAAGCTCGAGGAGCTTTTCTACGACAAGGTCCACGTCCGCGAGTCGGATCTGGATCGCGCCCACGCCGAGCTCTCGGTCCGCGGCGGCGCCCGCGCGATGGTCCGGCTCAGCCGATCGGCCAGGCACGATCACCTCGGCGCACGGATCAAGGACATCAAGTGCCCGGCGCTGCTCGTCTGGGGCAAGCAGGACGTCGTGACGCCCCCGGAGGCGGCGCGTCAGTTCATGGAGAGCCTGCCCGATGCCAGGATCCTCTGGCTCGACGAGTGCGGCCACGCCCCGATGATGGAATGGCCCGGCAAGTTCTCGCAGGCGATGATCGAATTCATGGACGAGCTCGACGCTCGTGCCGCTGCTGGAAGCTGATCGGAGTCCGGCGGTGATCGAGGCGGGATCCCCAAGCACATGGACTTCGCTCGTGGGCGCAGCCCTTGAAGCCCGCCTGGCGCTGCGTGCACCCTCGCTCGAGGACACCGAGTTCTGGCGCAGGCACACCGCATTCATCCAGCTCACCCAGCTCCGCAGACTCTTCAAAAGAGCAGCCCGCACCGAGTTCGGGCGGGCCCACGGCTTCGCCCGCATGGCCAAGCTCGGCGACCTGGACATGCTCCGTGAGTACCGAAGAGCCGTGCCCATCGTCGACTACGAGGGCTACCGGGGCCTGATCGAACGCATGCGCGAGGGCGGCGAGCCCGACATCCTCTGGCCCGGGCTGGTCCGCGACTTTGCGCAGACCAGCGGCACAACCTCGGGCGACAAGTTCATGCCCGTCTCGAAGGAACTCTTCAAATCAAACTACCGCGCCAGTCTCGACATCTTCGCGACGCTGATGAGTTGGGGTGTCTCGCTGCCGACCATGATGTCGGGCAAGTGTCTCTTCCTGGGCGGGTCCACGGACCTGTCGATCAACGAGCACGGCATCCGGACCGGTGATCTCTCGGGGTTGGTTACGCCCCTGATCCGATGGCCCATCAGCGAGGTCTACACACCCGGCCCGGACATCGCGCTCATGAGCGACTGGCCCGCCAAGATCGAAGCCATGGCGCAGCGCACGATCGACCAGGACGTCCGCATGGTCAGCGGCATGCCGAGCTGGGCGTCGGTGCTCTTTGCGCGTGTCATCGAACTCGCGCAGGAGCGAGGCAGAAACGTCTCACGGATGCGCGACATCTGGCCCAATCTCGATCTCTTTGTGCACGGGGGCGTGAACTACGCGCCCTTCAAGCCACGCATCGCCGAGCTGGTCGAGGGCGACGCGCAGGCGGACCTCCCGCACCGCCTCGAGCTCTACCCCGCGAGCGAAGCTTTCGTGGCGTTGCAGGACACGGAGGGCGACCGCGGTTTGCGGCTGTGCGCGGACCACGGCAACTTCTACGAGTTCGTCCCTGTCGATGAGATCCACAACGACAACCCGCGAGCCTTCGCCGCGTGGGAGGTCGTCAGGGATGTGCGCTACGTCGTGGTGCTCTCCACGTGCGCGGGGCTCTACAGGTACATCCTGGGCGATGTTGTCGAGTTCGACACGATCCCCGGCGGGCCTGACGGCAACGGCGGAACCGGGCCGCTGCGGATGCGGATCGTCGGGCGACACAGGCTCTTTATCAACGCCTTTGGCGAGAACCTGATCGTCGAGCACATCGAGAACGCGGTCGCCAAGGCGGCCCAGGCCCTCGGCGTGCGCGTGGGTGAGTTCACAGCAGCCCCGATCTATCCCTCTGAAACCACCCGAGCCGGGCTCGAACTGGCGATCGAGGCGGATATGGACGCGGACCGGGCAAAGAAATTCCGCGATCTCGTGGACGAGGCGATCAAAGAGCAGAACGTCGACTACACGACCAAGCGCACGGACAACCTCGGGATGACCGAGCCCAAGATCACGGTTCTGCGCGAGGGCGCGTTCCACGCGTGGCTCGACAGCCGGGGCAAGCTGGGCGGGCAGCACAAATGCCCGAGATGCGCCAACCACCGCGATTTCATCGAGGGCGTGATCGCCAGCAACCCGGTGTAACCTGTTCGTGAGACAGGTGTTCCGGGTGCCACGGGTTGTCTTGCAACCCGTGTTGCAGGATCACGGCTTGCCGAGGACGGACAAGCCGTGGCACCCGAAGAGATGAGTCAATCCATGTGCACACTGACGGTGATCAATCTCAAAACGGGTGAGGGCAAGCTCGGCTACCGCCTGGTCATGAATCGGGACGAGCTGCGCACGCGGAGCCGGGCGCAGCCGCCCGAGTGGCGTGAGGTCGAAGGTGTGCGTGCGATCTGGCCCGTCGATCCCGATGGCGGGGGCACGTGGATCGCAGCCGCCGAGACGGGGCTGACGCTCGCGCTTGTCAACGCCAACCCGGAGCCCAAGCCCGCACTGCCCGATGACCCGATCAGCCGGGGCCTGATCATCCCGAGGCTCATCGCCAGCGAGGGGATCGAGGGCGTGGTGGACGGTTTCGAGTCGATCGAGGTGGAGCGGTACGCGCCGTTTCGGCTCGTGGCGGTGGACCTGGCCGAGGGCGAGTTGGGCATCGAGCCCAGGATCGCGGTGGTGGACTGGAACCGCCAGGAGCTTGCGATCGAGACGCATCTGGACGGGCCGATCTGCATGGTGAGTTCCGGTCTGGGTGATTCGGTGGTCGAGCCGAGGCTCGGGCTGTACGAGGAGATGCTCGCTGGTGCGGGCTTGTCGGTTGCGAACCAGGACCGGTTCCATGCGCACAAGTGGGGGGATCGTCCCGAGCTCAGCGTGCTGCTGAACCGGGAATTGGCCCGCACGGTCTCCGTGACAGCGGTCGAATGCCTCGTCGAGGCGGAGGAGCCGATCCGGATGGACTACCGCGAGGTGCCCGAATGACACAGGAACCCCAGAGCGAGCAGGTGGCGCAGCTGGAGCGGGATCTTCAGACCCTGGCCCAGATCAGCCGGGAGCAGGAGGCCGAGATCCGCCTCCTCCGCGAGCGGATCGAGCAACTCCGGGCGAGCCGATGGCGCAAGCTGGGTCAGCGGCTCGGGCTGGCGATGACGATGGACTGGGAAAAGGAGCCTTGACGAGCCCGAAGCGCAAGCGAGGGTATTTGGGACTCGGAATGACCACCCTCGCTTGCGCTTCGGGCTCGTCTTGTGGTTGGCACCCCAGCTTTGACCGATCTACAGTGTGACCCCATGAACATCCTTCCCACAGGCATCTCGGCGACGCAGCTCTTCGTGAGCGTCCCCTTCATCCTGATCATGGTCCACGTGATCCTGATCACGTGTGCGTACCTGATCTACCTGGAGCGGAAGATCTGCTCGTACATCCAGGACCGCGTGGGACCCAACCGCGTCGGTTTCGACTTCGGTCTGCCCTTCCTGAGCTTCCTCAAGGGGGCCATCGGGCTGGGCCAGCCGCTGGCCGACGGCATCAAGTTCCTCCTCAAGGAGGACTACATGCCAAGAAGCGCCGACAAGGTGCTCTTCACGCTCGCGCCGGCGACGATCGTCATCCCCGCCATGATCGGCTTTGTGATCATCCCCTGGGGCGGGTTCATCGACATCCCCGACATGACGGTGCCCCTGCTCGGTGAGATCGGCGGACGGATCCTGCTAGCCGGCGCGAACATCAACGCGGGCGTCGTCTACCTGCTCGCGGTCGCGTCGCTCGGTGTCTACGGCGTCGTGCTGGGCGGCTGGGCGTCCAACAACAAGTACTCGTTCCTGGGCGGCCTGCGTGCGAGCGCTCAGATGGTCTCGTACGAAATCCCGCTCGGGCTCGGGCTGATGTGCGCGCTGCTCGTTTGCGGCACGGTGATGCCCATGGGCATCGTTGAGCACCAGATCCAGAACGGGTGGCTCGTCTTCTCGCAGCCTTTGGCGGCGCTCCTGTTCTTCACAGCGATCCTCGCCGAGGCGAACCGGGCTCCGTTTGATAACGCCGAGGCGGAGCAGGAGCTTGTGGGCGGGTACCACACCGAGTACTCGTCGATGCGGTTTGCGCTGTTCTTCCTGGCCGAGTACATGCACATGATCACGAGCTGCGCGTTCTTCGCGCTGCTCTTCCTGGGCGGGTTCCACCTGCCGGTGATCCCCGGTCTCGGGATCGAGGAGACGTCGATCGCGGCGGGCATCCTCAAGGTCGCGGTGTTCTTCACGAAGGTGGTGCTGCTGATCGCCTTCATGATGGTGATCCGCTGGACGGTTCCCCGTCTGCGGTACGACCAGGTGATGTTCCTTGGCTGGCAGAGCATGATCCCGCTTGGGATGATCCTGCTCGTGATGACCTCGGTGATGGTGTTCTACCAGTGGACAGCCTGGTACGAGCTGCTGGCCGCCAATGTTGTTCTGACGCTGGTGATCATGGCGCTGCTGCCCGTTCTGCCCAAGCAGAAGGTCAACCGCCGGGTGCCGATGTACGGCTCGCGATTCAACCCGATGCCGGGCGAGCACGTGACGACGGCCGCTCCGAGCGGGCTGGCCACCGAGGATCGCCCGGTCGAGGGCACCGCCCCGGCGATGTAAACCGATCGGGCTTTTGTCCTGGTGATTACTGCCGAGAAGTCAGCTCGCCCGGGCGTTCGATCGTGATGCTCGTCGGGAGGACGTAGGAACGTCCGTTGTAGGCGTAGCTCTGCCCGCTGACGCGTACAGCGAGGCTGTCGCCGCGGGATTCGACGATGCGCTCCATGCGTTCGAGCAGGTGGCAGGGCAGCACGACAAGCGGGACGTCGATGATCTGGTCCGGATCGTTGTCGAACGCCAGCGCGATCTCGCCCGCGGTGAGGTAGGTCAGCCTCGCCCGGCGGCGCATGAAGGTGCGTCCCTCGGGCACCGGTGCGCGACCCGAACCGGCCTGCACCGTTGTCGGCTGGAGGATCGTGCGGTCGGCGTGCCGGGCTTGTTCGAGCTCTTTGATGAGGTCCTGCACGCTCTGGCTATAGGCGGGTTCGGGCTGGCTCTCGTTTTCTTCTGCCGAGGTGTCATCGCTTGCGGGCTCGGGGGTTGCGATGTCCGCTTCCTGCGCGTGCGCTGCGATCGCGCTGACGAGCAGGTAGTTCCGCCCGCGATACAGCAGCGTCTCACCCGTGAGCGAGACCAGGTTGTTCTCGGCGTCCTGTCCGACGAGCTGGATCAGGCGTGCGAGCGATTGTGAGGGCAGGATGACCATCGGCTTGATCGCGGCGTTGTCGACGAGTTGGGTGGGCTCGAAGACCCACGCGCCGGGTGCCGTCGCGTGAACGCGGCCCTCGAGTTGCACGATGAACGCGCCCTCGGGCAGGAGTCGGCCAGGCTGCTCGGGCACCTCGATGTCCGCGTGCGGGCGCACTGGCGTGACACGGGGCGTGCGTGTGGGCTCGATGCCATCGGGCTTGTCCGCGGCGTCCAGGAGGTGCTCGGAGATCTCGTCCACGCTCTGGTCGCGGATGATCGGATCCTCTTCGGGCTGGAGCGCCAGGGCGTTGGCGGCACCGGCGAGGGCGATGAGAAGTGTCAGGGACGTGTTGCGTTTCATGTGGTTCCTCTGGTCCTTCCGAGGAAGTATCGTCAGGGTAGGCGTTTGAGGGCCAGCGGCGGTTGTTGATCCGTTCGGGGCTTTGGTCTACCTTTTGAGCCGGAAGAAAGCACCGGCCGTGTGCCCGAGTGGTCCAAGGGGACGGATTGCAAATCCGTTATTCGTGGGTTCGAATCCCACCGCGGCCTTTCCTTTCCGGCAGCCAACCCATGAGCAGCCCCCAAGGCGGGATGCTCGGGTTCGCGGTAGGCTTTCTGTTCGCTGGGCCCGGTGCCGGAGGGATTTCTTTCTGCATCAGACACTGATTTCCATCGCGGTGATTCTCGGTCTGGGCGCGCTGGCGCAGGTGATGGCGGTCCGTCTGCGTTCGCCGGCGATCCTGCTGCTCCTGCTCATGGGCATCCTCGTGGGCCCGGTGCTCCGGAAGTTCTTTCCCGATTCGTCGCTGGCGATCGACCCGGATCACCTGCTGGGCGATCTGCTCAACCCGATCGTGGGGCTGAGCGTGGGGATGATCCTGTACGAGGGCGGTCTGACGCTGCGCGTGCGCGAGCTGCGCACGGGGGCCAAGGTCATCACGATGCTGGTGACGGTCGGCGCGTTCGTCACATGGATCCTGGCGACGCTGGCGGGCGTGCTGTTCATGAAGCTGCCCTGGGGGCTCGCGCTCGTGTTCGGGGCGATCCTCACGGTCACCGGGCCCACGGTCATCCTGCCGATGGTGCAGTACATGCGCCCCAAGGGTGCGTCCGGACCGATCCTGCGCTGGGAAGGCATCGTGATCGACCCGATCGGCGCGCTGCTGGCGGTGCTCGTGTTCGAGGCCGTCCGCGCCGGCGGTGCAACGTCGGCGGCCAACGACGTTTTCTACGGCGTCATCACCACGATCATCGTCGGGGGCGGGCTGGGCGTCATCGCCGGCTGGCTCATGACGACGATCATCAAGAACTACCTCGTGCCCGATTACCTGCAGAACGCGGTCTCGTTCGCGATGGTCGTCGTGACGTTTGCGCTCTGCGACAGCGTGCAGAAGGAATCGGGGCTGCTGGCGACCACGGTCATGGGCGTTTACCTGGCCAACCAGAAGTCCGCCGACGTCGAGCACATCCTCGAGTTCAAGGAAAACCTGCGGGTGCTGCTGATCTCGTCGCTGTTTGTGGTGCTCGCTGCGCGGCTGGATCTGGAGGAACTTCAGGACCTGGGCTGGTCGTCCATCGGGTTCGTTGCGGCGCTGATCGTGATCGTCCGGCCCGTGGCGGTGATGTGCTCGACGCTCGGGTCGAGGCTCAACTGGCGCGAGCGGGCGCTGCTGGCGTGCATGGCGCCGCGCGGGATCGTGGCCGCGGCCATTACGCCCGTGCTCGCCTACGACCTTGCCGATCGGTATCCCGAGCAGTCCTCGCGGATCGTGCCCCTGATGTTCGCGGTGATCATCGGGACGGTGACGTTCTACGGCATTTTCGCGCCGATGATCGCCAGGCTCCTCAAGCTCGCCGACACCAACCCGCAGGGCGTGCTCATCCTGGGCGGTCAGCCATGGGCCAGAGCGATCGGCAAGACGCTCAAGTCGCTCGGGGTGCACGCGATGATCGTGGACACGAACTACTCGAACACCGCCGCGGCGTGGATGGAGGGCGTGCCCGCCTACCACGGCAGCGTGCTCTCCGAGGGCGCACTCAAGGACATCGAGATGTCGGGGCTGGGTCGATTCATCGCGCTGACACCCAACGACCAGGTCAACACGCTCGCGGCTCAGCGGATGACGCGCGTCTTCGGTCGCGCGAGCGTCTACCGCCTAGCCGAGCGGGCCGCGGCCGAGGGCGAGCACGAGGAACACCCCGAAGGCGAGGGCCGCGTGCTCTCGGGCGCGAAGGCGACCTACCGCGCGATCACCGGAATCTGGGCGAAGAACGGTGGGGTGCAGGTGACGCCGCTCTCGGCCGATTACACCCTGGCCGATTTCCGGGAAGAGCACGGCGAGAACGCGGTGCCGCTGTTTGTCGTGAGCGAGACGAATAAACTGACGGTGGTGTCTCCCAAGCAGTCGGTGACGCCGCAGAACGGGCAGAGGCTCGTCAGCATCATGGCGCACGCGGCAAAGACGGAGACGAAGGAGTAGCCCATGGCAGGCGGCGCGGACCCGGCGACGATGAGCGACGCGGAACTGGATCAGCTCCGCAGGAAGTTCCAGGCGGATTACGTCGCGGTGCGCGATCAGATCGGCCGCGTGGTCGTCGGGAACACATCCATTATCGACGGCGTCCTGGTCTGCCTGTTCACGGGCGGGCACGCCCTGCTCGAGGGTGTGCCGGGTATCGGCAAGACACTGCTCATCCGTTCGCTCGCGCAGGCGCTCAGTCTGGACTTCGGCCGCGTGCAGTTCACACCCGACCTGATGCCCGCCGACATCACGGGCACGACCATCGTGACCGAGGTCGAGCGGGCCGGCGGCGGCGTCTCGCGCGAATTCACCTTCCAGCCCGGCCCGATCTTTGCCCAGATCGTGCTCGCCGACGAGATCAACCGCGCCACGCCCAAGACGCAGTCGGCGCTGCTCGAGGCGATGCAGGAACGCAGCGTCACGGTCGCGGGCGAGTCGCACCGACTGCCCGCGCCCTTCTTCGTGATGGCGACCCAGAACCCGATCGAGCAGGAGGGCACGTACCCGCTGCCCGAGGCGCAGCTCGACCGCTTCTTCTTCAAGCTCATCGTGGGCTACGCCTCGCGCGAGGAGATGTCGGAGATCCTGGTCCGCACGACGCGCGGCGACGCGCCGGCGATCGAGCCGGTGCTCGACGCGGAGTCGATCCTGAACTATCAGAAGCTGGTCCGGATGGTCGCCATCGCCGACCACGTGCAGGATTACGCGGTCCGCCTCGTCCTGGCGACGCACCCCAAGGGCGAGTACGCGACGCCCATGGTGAACAAGTATGTCGAGGTGGGTGCCTCGCCCCGCGCGGCTCAGGCGATGGTGCTGGCCGCCAAGTGCCGGGCCGTGGTCGCCGGCCGCCCTGCCGCGAGCGTCGAGGACATCCAGAAGATCGCCAAGATGGCGCTCCGGCACCGCATCCTGACCAACTTCGAAGCCGACGCGGACGGGATCACGACGGACCAGATCATCGACAACGCCGTCTCGACGATCCCCCGCGAGATGGCGACGTCGGCCTGATTCGGAACCGAACCGGCCCCGAGGGCGTCTGAAGTGTCGGGGGATGTGTCCCCGTCCGCCCGGCCTTGCCGATGAGTGGGCGTGGGATCCGACCGATCCGCATATGAGAGGCCGATGTTCGTGCGCCGACTTTCGACAGAGATCAGCCGATGGCTCGCGTTGTGCGCCTGTGCGTGCGCGATCGCGTTGACCGGTTGCGGCTCCAACGAGCCTGACCCCGGCCCCTGGGAGCCGGTGGCGCCCGAGTTCATGGAAGACCCTCGCTTCGGGGTGTTCGTGTCGGGCCGGATCGACGCTGTCCTCGGGACGCCCCTGGTTGTCCTGATCGAACTGGCTGGCGGCTTCCCGGCCGAGGACGTGGGGCCGGTGGTGCTCGACGACGGTCGCGAGCTGGAAACGGGCCTCTACTGGATCGGCGTGAAACCGGGCGAGGCGGGGACGTCCTGGCTCGTGCCCTCGGGCGAGTGGACCGCCAGGACGGTGGATGAGGTGCTCGCCGGCAGCGTGCCCAGGGGAGAGGTCGGGACATGGGCGCTGGTCGTGGATCCGCCCATCGACGCGGTGGGGCAGGGGCTCTGGATCGCCGGTCAGCGGCGGACGGTGAACTGGCTCCCCGATCCGACGGTTGTGGCGGCGCGCGTCAGCTCGCGCGCGTGGCTCAGCCCGCTGGCGCCCGTGATGCGCGAGTCGAGCAAGCTGCGCTACATCGTCGAGGCCGAGCGCACGAGCCCGTTCCGGCGCTGGCGGTACAAGCTGATGGTGGGCGAGCTCTCGCCCGTGGTTGAACGCCGGATCGTGGAACTCGACGGCAGCGTCCGTCGACCAGAACGCTCGGGCGATGTCGAGTGGGCCGCGGGTCGGCTTGTCAGCGGCGTGCTCGAGACGCTGGCGCGTCAGCAGGAATCCAAGTGGGCGATTGCATTGGCGCGGCTCGATCAGGCGGACGACGAACTGGCCGAGGCCGTGCGGCGAAGGCTCTGCGCGGTGGTCGACTTCGGCGCAGGCGAACTGGCCCCGGTCTGGCCCGTGCAGCAGGAGGGCATCGATCGGCTGCTGTCGGACCTGCTCGACCAGCAGCTCACGCCGAGAGAACGCGCCCGGCGCGCCCGGATCTGGCTCGACGAGCAGCCAACCTCTGTGGCGTGGGTGGTCAGCGACGCGCCGCGCGTCGACGGGGCCACGGGTCAGCCCCGCACGGTCATCGCAGCGGCGAACGTGGATTACGAATCGAAGCTCACTTCCGTATCGAGTCTGATCGGGGGAGAGTCGTCGGATCTCTCAACACTTGCGCCCCTGACAGCAAGAGCGTACGAAGTGACGAGCCGCGTGCGCACGGGCGAGACGCCGATCGTCGTCGCGCGTGTGGGTGAGGAGGAGCACCGCCTGAGCGTGGGCGGCGCGAAGCTGGTCGCTCAGCCACCCGGGCTGCGGCTCGATCAGTTCGCGGGCGACTGGACGCTGGCTTCGATGCTCGCGGGCGCACCGAGTGCCTGGCCCGGCGGCGAGCCCTGGCACACGCGGGCGCTGCTCTACCGCGAGCCCGCGGGACGCTGGATGCTCTTCGTGCAGTGCGGCTCACAGGACAACACCTCCGCAGAGGAACGCGTCCGCGTCACGCTCGGCGCTGAGGGATCGTCAAGCGATCTGGTGATCGAGCTCTCACCGGTGCGTGAGGCATTCGTCGAGTTCGGCGGCGGGGTGCTGAACCCGGTCACGGACTTTGCCCCGGAGGTCGAGATCGACACATTCCCGGGCGGCTGGTCCGCAAGGCTTGTCGTGCCCGAACGCGTGATCGAGTCGCGCGGCGAGATGCTCCGGATCGGGATCGAACGCCGCGATGCCCTGGCGCGTCGATCCGCCTGGCCCCGCGCGATGCTGCCCTGGCAGGGATCGTGTGCCCGCGCGGCTATCGATCTCTCGCAGTGGGGCGGTCTCGGGACACGCTAACCGTCAGCACGCACACCGAGCGCCGAGAGCAGCATCCCGTGCAGATGGATGTTGTCGATGAAGCCCGGCAAAGACTCGGAGCCGGGGCCCGAGGCGTACACCTCAACATAATCGGCGGTGTGGTTCGGGCTCAGGAACGCGACGCCCGTGTGGTTGGCGAGCACCGAACCCAAAACCATCCACACGCCGTTGGCGACGTTGAACGGATCGACCTGCTGCTTCTCGATCAGCGACCGAGCGAGACTGGCCTTGTCATCACCCGTCAGCTCGATCTGTGTTGCTTCTTCAACGAGCGAAACGAAACGCTCAAGGCTCTTCTCGCCCTGCTTGTACTGGCCCGCGATCCACTCGTAGCTTCTGCGGCAGGAGCCGAGGCGCTTGAATGATTGCTTGCCCGTGTTGCCGTAGAACGTCAGCCCTGGGTTGGCGGTCGCGTGGTCGGACGTCACGACAACGAGCGTGTCGTCGCGGTCTTTGGTCCACTCGAGCACCGCGCCGATCGTCTCGTCGAACGCGATCTGATCAAACACCATCGCGCCGGCGTCGTTGTCGTGACCGGCATGGTCGATCCGGCCGCCCTCGATCTGCAGCACAAAGCCCTCGGGCGATGTGTCGAGTCGGCCAAGAGCCGTCAGGGCCATCTCGCGGAGACTCGGGCACGAATCCGGGCGGTCGAGCGCGAAGGGGCAGTGGTCTTGCGAGAACAGGCCGAGCAGTCGTCCCTCGGAGGGCGCGTTTGCGAGTTCGGCGGCATTGGTGACGAGCGCGACATCCGTGTGCTGGGCGAGCAGGTCATCCGGGAAGTGCTTGCGCCCGCCGCCGAGCGCAACGTCAACGCGCCGATCGAGCAACTGCCTGGCGATCTCGTCTTCCATGCTGCGCTTGGGCACGTTGGCGATGAAGGACGCGGGGGTGGCGTGTGTGATGCGTGTGGAAGTGACAAGGCCCGTCTTCCGGCCGGCGTTTTGGGCGGTGATGAGGATGGGCTCGGGCGTGCGTTCGTCGGGTGTGAAGTTGACCGCTCCGTTGTTGATGTGCTCGCCGATACCCCAGGCGCTGCCCGCTGCGGAGGAATCGGTCACCCATCCGTCGGCCGAGTGCGTCATGCAGGTGGCGCGACGGAAGGACCCGCTCTCGATGATCTTCTGATAGTGCGAGGGGCCGCGGCCTTGGAGCTTGAGCATCACGTCGGCGAGCGTGATGATGCCCTGGCCCATGCCGTCGCCCACCATGAAGATGACGTTGCGCACGGGGCGGCTCGGCTTGCTCCACCGGGGCGTGGGCACTCGTGCGCGTGCGAAGGAGGCGGGCACGGCCGAGGCGAGCGCGCCGCCGGCACCGATCCCAAGCAGATGCCGGCGCGAGAGGGTGGCAGACGGTGAACGATCGCGACTCATGCCTTCATCCTTCTGGCGAACAGGAGCCACTCGGCTGTGAGCACACCGGTGGCCATCAGAACAAACCAGTGCCAGATCTCACGGAAGCCTTCGCCCATGGATCCGGCCGCGACGGGTCGCCCGGCGACGTTGATCGTGTCCCGTGTGGCGAGCGCCGACTCGCGAGGGCTCGCGGTGTTGACCGCCAGAACGGGCCGGTCGCGCGCATCGGTGTAGACGCCCGCGCGTTCGGGGATCCCCAGACTCACACGCACGGGCTGACCAGCCGGCGTGTTGCCGGGGACGCGGACGCTGATCTGAACGGGGCCTTCGAGCACGAGCTGACCTTCTCCGGGTGTGGCCTCGATAGTGGCCGGCGTTGAAGTGGTAGCCAGCGAGCTCGCCAGTGTGCCCGTCTCGAATGTAAAGAATTCAACAGCTTGCACCAGGAAGAGCAGGTAGGAGATGTCCAGCAGGGGCCAGTTCGAGGACGCCGGCTCGAACGCCACACCAAGCCGACGCCAGCGACCCTCGCTCAGCAGCAGGATGATGGGCCCGAGCCGACCCGAGGCGAGCTCGTCGGCGGGCGGGGCTCCATCCTGGGTGGCAAACCACGCGGGGCGGGCGATGCGGACACCATCCAGCACCAGGCCCCGCATCACCGGGTGCGTGCGCTTCCAGGCGGTGAAGCGATCCGTCCCGTCATCTTCGCGTTCGACGCGGTAGCCGGGGATCGAGGCCCCGAACGAGATCGTCGGCACCGGGAGCCCCGCAGGCACGTCGACACGGTCGAACACCGCAAGGTCATACCCGGCCAGCTCGTCCGACTCGCGGAGTTCATCGAGCGCCGATTCGGATCGCCGGGTGAGCGATTCAAAGTCCATCTCATCGAGAAAATCGCCCAGCACCCAGCTCGTCTCTCCCGCGCCATCGGTCGGTGTCACCAGCAGAACGCGCGGCTTGTTGGTGGGCGTGATCAGAACACTCGCGGTGTTGTCGGCCCGGAGGCGGTCTTCGCGGTTGATCTGCGCCGTGACGAGGCCCGTCAGACCGCGGTCGAGTTCGAAGGTGAGGCTCGCGCCGCCCGTGGTGGAGCCCTCACTGGCCGGCACGCGCACCGCTCGTCGTCCGATCTCACCCGAGGGGCCGGTGAGCACGACGGTGGCGGCAACTTCGCGGTTCAGCGCGTTCTGTAGCCGCAGAAACAGACGTGTCAGTGTCGGGTCGTTGAAGTCGCTTGCGATGCTGACCGCCGTGATCCCGAGGTTGTCGTGGATGCGTGATTCCTCGGGACCGACGCGCCGGTAAGTGAGGTCCGCGCCGGTCAACGCGTAATCCTTCGGCTCGGCGTTGCCATCGGAAAGCAGGATGACCGAGGCGGGCTCGGGCGACTGTGTCTCGTCACCGCCCGTGGACGTCAGCGCGCCGACCAGTTCCAGAGCCGAGGCGAGGTCGTCGGGCTGATCGGTCGGGGTGAGGCGCTCAAGGGCTCTCCGCACGGCATTCAGATCGGTCGTGGACGCGAGCACAACCTCGGGCCTCGCCGCGTACGTGATGATCGACACACTCGTCCCCCGGTCGAGTTCGTCGAGGGTCTCGTTTGCAATGCGAATCGCATCGTCGAAGCGCGTGGTGCCCCCGTCGCCGTCGAGGGCGTTCATGGAAAGCGAGCGGTCGATGAGAAAGACAACACGCCCCGAAGCCGACAGCCCGCCGGGGATCGCAGGCCGACCGATCGCGATCGCCAGCAGTGCCAGTGCCAAGAGCTGGAGAAACAGCAGAAGCGAGGGCCGGAGCCAACGGAATGGCTCGTTGACCTGCAGATCCTGCACGGCTCGCTGCCAGAGCAGTGTCGAGGCCACGCGCAGACGCCGCCGCCGGAGCTTGAGGAAATAAAGCACGACAAGAATCGTTGCCGCGATCGCACCGGTCAGGATGGCCGAGAGCGGATCGAGCAGCGTCACGCGTCGAGTCCCTTGCCCTTGAAGCCGCGTGCCACGATGTACATCTCACGCGAGACATCGCGCGTGGCGTCGGGCTTGAAGCCCTTGGCCTGCATGAACCGGAACTTGGTCTCGGTGAGCACGTCCTGGTACTCCGCACCGTCGAAGATCTTCATGCCCAGCCGACCGCCCGGCTTGAGAACACGCTCGGCGACGGCGAGCACCGATCGGCAGAGGTGCGCCGAGACGAGGTCGTCGCCGTGCCCGGTCGTGTTGGGCGCGATGTCCGAGAGCACGGTGTCGAAACGATCGCCCGCGAGCTCGAGGATGCTGTCCGTGTCGAGATCGTTCAGGTCGCCCACGATCGTGTGACACGTGCACGGGAGACTCACGGCGGTGGGCTTCAGGTCGACACCCACGAGCAGACCCTTTCGGCCCACGTACTCGGCGGCAACCTGCAGCCACGACCCGGGCGAGCACCCGAGATCGAGCACGCGCCCGCCGCGCTGGATCAGCTCGAACTTCTGCTGGAGCTCCTTGAGCTTGAAGGCCGAGCGAGCGACGTAGCCCTCGGTCTTGGCTTTTCTGAAGTACTTGTCCTGGAGCACGCGTTTGGCCATGGGTGCATGGTATGGGCCATCTACGCGGGGCGCACGAAAAACCCCCGACGGATCGACCGTCGGGGGTGATGGCTCACAGTGAGCGGATTCGTGTGCCGGCTTTAGAAGTCCATGAAGTCGGCCGGCTCGGGATTCGTCGGGATCGAGGGCTTGGGTGCCTGGCTCGGTGTCTTGTCGACCGTTCCCGAGTCACCGACGGCCACGCCAGCGCCAACGGGCACACGGGTGTTGGACGTCGCCGCGCCGCCGGTGTTGTTGATCTTGAACTGGCTCACCAGGTTGCGCAGCTGCGTGACCTCGGCGGCGGTCTCCTCGGCCGCGGAGGCGAGCTCCTCGGCGTTGCCGGCGTTCTGCTGGGTCACCTTGTCGAGCTCCGTCACGCCGGTGTTGACCTCGGCGATACCGGTCGACTGCTCCTTGGCGGCCGACGAGATCTCACCCAGCAGCGTGTTGACCTTCTGCGTGCCCGTCACGATCTCTTCGAGAGCCTCGCTGACGCGGCCGGCGATCGCCACGCCGTTGTCGGCCCGCTTAGCGGATTCCTCGATCATCGCCGAGGTGTTCTTGGCGGCCTCGGCCGAGCGCTGGGCGAGGTTGCGCACCTCGTCGGCGACCACCGCGAAGCCCTTGCCCGCCTCGCCCGCACGTGCGGCTTCGACGGCTGCGTTGAGCGCCAGCAGGTTCGTCTGGAACGCGATCTCGTCGATCACCTTGATGATCTTGCTGATCTCGGAGCTCGACGCCTTGATCTCGTCCATCGCCTGGCTCATCACGTTCATCTCGCTCTGACCCTTCATCGCAGACTGCTGCGACTCTTCCGAGAGAGCCGTCGCCTGGACCGCGTTGTCGGCGGTCTGCGAGGTCATCGAGGCCAGCTCCTCGAGCGAAGCGCTGATCTCTTCCAGGCTCGCGGCCTGTTCCGAAGCGCCCGACGCCAGCGACTGGCTCGCCGAGGCGATCTGGCTCGAACCGGAATCGATCTGGTTCGCGCCGTTGTTCACCTGCTCGAGCGTCGAGGAGATGTTGCGGATCATCTCGCGGAATCCCGTCGCAAGCTGGCCCATGCTGTCGACGCCGTCGACCGTGATGGCTTGGGTCAGATCGCCCTCGCCCGCGGCCACGGCCACCTCGAGCAGCTGCTCGACCTTGCGCTGGAGCTCCTCGGCCGCGATGCGCTCACGCTCGGCGTTCTCGGCGACCTGCTGCTGGAGTTGCTTCTGCGCGGTGATGTCCGTCGCGTACTTCACAACCTTGTAGGGCTTGCCGCTCGGGTCGAAGATGGGGTTGTACGAGGCCTGGATCCAGATCTCTTTGCCGCCCTTGCCCAGACGCTTGTACTCGCCCGCGTCGAAAGTCCCGTCGTTGAGACGCTGCCAGAAGGCGGTGTACTCGGGGCTCGCGGCGTAATCGGCCTCGGCGAACATCCGGTGGTGCTTGCCCTTGATCTCGTCGAGCGTGTAGCCCACAGTGCTCAGGAAGTTCTCGTTGGCCCAGCGGATCGTGCCGTCCATCTCGAATTCGATGACCGCCTGCGACTTGCTGATCGCGTCGAGCTGGCCCTGGAAGTCCGCGGTCTGGAGCTTCTGCGCGGTAATGTCCGTCGCGTACTTCACAACCTTGAAGGGCTTGCCCGAGTCATCGGTGATGGGGTTGTACGAGGCCTGAATCCAGATCTCCTTGCCGCCCTTGCCGAATCGCTTGTACTCGCCCGAATCGAACTGGCCCTCGTTGAGGCGCTGCCAGAAGGCGGCGTACTCCGGGCTCGTGGCGTAGGTGGCCTCGGCGAACATGCTGTGGTGCTTGCCCTTGATCTCGTCGAGCGTGTAGCCCACGGTCATCAGGAAGTTCTCATTGGCCCAGCGGATCGTGCCGTCCATGTCGAACTCGATGACCGCCTGCGACTTGCTGATCGCGTCGATCTGGCCCTGGTAGTCGGCGTTCTTGATCTTCTGCTCGGTGATGTCCGTCGCGAACTTCACGACCTTGACGACCTTCCCGTTCGTATCGAAGACGGGGTTGTACGAGGCCTGGATCCAGATCGCGTCGCCCTGGCTGTTGAAGCGCTTGTACTCGCCCGCGTCATACTGCCCGTTCTGGAGGCGCTGCCAGAAAGCCGCGTACTCGGGGCTGCTCGTGTAGCTTTGCTCGCAGAACATGCGGTGGTGCTTGCCCTTGATCTGATCGAGCGTGTAGCCCACGGCGTTCAGGAAGTTGTCGTTGGCCGTGAGGATGGTGCCGTCGGGTGTGAACTCGATCACGGCCTGGGAGCGATTGATCGCGTCCGACATGCCTTTGAGGTTCGTAAACTCAGTGTTCGAAGTGGTTTGGTCGGACATGCGATCTCTCCGTGGTAAGCAGGCACCCGGAACGGGTTGTGCCGAATAAACGCCTCGCCGCACGATTGGTGCGGTCATTCCAGAACAGTGTGGAGATTCGACACGAATTCGGGGTGGCTTAAGGCACCCGGGGGGGTGTGAGCCACAAACTGGTCAAGATCACCGGAAGATGGCTCCCCGATCCGGTGGCCCCTTGGTACAGAAGTGGCGCAGAAAATTCTTCGAACGTCCCACAACCTCTCCGCGCCCGGCTTTGTGCGACGCGCACACCGCTCTGAGTCACCAATGGCCAGGAAATCCCCGCCGCGGGCCCGGGCGCTTGAACGCTGCTCAATTCCGTGGATAAATCAAATCAGAAAAAAGAACTGCGGATCTGGACCTCGCAAAGCCGTGTCAAGCAAACGTCTGTTCAAGACGAACGCTGGGACCGTGGACGACATGCCGGCGAACTGGCACGTCAGCTAGAACATGGATGTGCGGACCGGTTCGCCGGCACACCGAACGCGGGAGCAAGAGCGATGTCAGATCAGGATTCAGCCGTTTCAGCCGAGCGCCGGTACACCGAAAGCGAGCTGCGAGGCTATGTCGATGCAATCAACAGATCGCAGGCTGTCATCGAATTCACACCCGACGGCACCATCCTCACGGCCAACGAGAACTTCCTGAACGCGGTCGGATACACGATCGACGAGATCAGAGGCCATCACCACCGCATGTTCTGCGAGCAGGAGTACGTCGCCAGCGCCGACTACAGGCGGTTCTGGGAAAGACTCGGCAAAGGCCAGTTCGACGCGAGCGAGTACAAGCGCATCCGCAAGGACGGCAGCGCGATCTGGATCCAGGCCTCGTACAACCCCGTTTTCGACGACAACGGACTCGTGTGCAAGGTCGTCAAGTACGCCACGGACATTACCGCACAGAAAGAGTTGCAGTTCGAGCAGGAGCGTTCACGCAAACGTGAAGCCGAGCAGCAGGCGGCTCTCAAGAAGCTGCTCGAGGATGTCGCAAGCGGCGCAGACCAGATCGACCTTGGATCGCAGCAGATCGCGATGTCGAGCCAATCGCTCGCCGAGGGAGCCTCGCAGCAGGCCGCGAGTCTGGAAGAGATCAGCGCCTCGCTGGAAGAGATGGCCGCGATGACCACACAGAACGCGGAGAACGCGGTGCAGGCGACGACGCTCTCCGAGGAAGCCGAGCGATCGGCGACGAAGGGTCAGTCCGAGATGCGCATGATGACACAGGCGATGGACGAGATCAAGGCGTCGAGCTCTGAGATCAGCAAGATCATCAAGGTGATCGACGAGATCGCGTTCCAGACGAACCTGCTGGCGCTCAACGCAGCCGTCGAGGCCGCCCGCGCGGGCGAGGCGGGCAAGGGCTTCGCGGTCGTGGCCGACGAGGTGCGCAACCTCGCCCAGCGCTCGGCCGAGGCCGCCAAAAACACCTCGGCGATGATCGAGGAGTCGGGCCTGCGCGCCGACAACGGCGTCGCGATCGCCGGCCGGGTCAGCGAAGTTTTCGAAGAGATCACCGTCGGAACAAAGAAGGTCAACGCACTGCTCGGCGAGATCTCCAGTGCCGCGAGGGAACAGTCCTCAGGCATCGCCGAGATCAACACCGGCGTCGCCGAACTCGACAAGGTGACCCAGCAGAACGCGGGCAACGCCGAGGAGCTCGCCTCCGCCGCCGAGGAAACCGCCTCTCAGGTCGTCACCCTCCGAGAGGTGATCGCCACCAACGGGAATGGGGGTGGTGAATCGTCACCCGCCCAGCCTGGTGCCCCAAGGGCCCGGGCAATCTCAGCCGCAGGTACGGATCGGCGAGGCGACGTCGAGCATGTCATCCCCCTGAATCAGGATTCCAACATGGCGGACTTCTGAGCCCCTCCGGGCCCAGCTGGGAGCCAGTCCGCCCACTCGGGGGCGACGAGGACGGTCCTCGTCGCCTTTCTTGCGTGAATCCGTGGCGAAGGCTTGATTCTGAGAATGAGAATCGATTATCATTCTCGCATGGGTGCCAGCCCCTCACATCGCGAAGCGGTGATCGGCCTCATCCGGAGCCTCGGGCGGCCGGTGAGCGCTGACGAGATCCGCGACGGGCTCAGGGAGTCTGGCATCGGGATCGCCACGGTGTATCGGATCGTGAACAAAGCGGCCGAGGAGGGGGAGATCATCCGGGTGGAGCTGCCCGGCGCCCCGGCCAGGTACGAGCCGGCCGACCTCCCGCACCATCACCATTTCGAATGCGACGCCTGCAAGCGGGTCTACGACGTGCCCGGCTGCGCCAGTGGCGTCTCGAGCCTGGCCCCCGAGGGCTTCGCGGTCGAGTCGCACGAGATCATCCTGCGTGGCACATGCCCGGATTGCAGCGGGGTGGTTGTATGACCAGTGGCACCGTGTCCACCCGGGTCGCGATCCTCGTCGCACTGGCGGTCACGCTCATCTCGACCGGTCTGCCCGGGGCGATGCACCGCATCACGGCCCACGGCTACGGCGTGCCCGCAGAAACGACGCACGCGTGCCACCACGATGGACACGCGCATCACGACCACGGCGACACCGAGTCGCCCGGTGATCGTGACCACCACGACGACCACGACTGTGAGCTCTGCCTCATGCTCGCCACCGGCGGGCAGTGGGGGATCGAGCTTGCCGATTGCGCCATCGGGACGCTCGAATACGGTTCGATGATCGAGTCGGTGCCCTCGGCGCTGATCGATTCACTCCCCGTGCCCGCGCGTCTGGCGCGCGGCCCGCCGACGCTGATCTGCGCCGGCTGATTTCTGACACCCGTTTCCCCATATCCAACCGGATTCATAGACGTTCTCACGTGCGCATCGACTTGCGCCGTGACGGGAGAGTCGTGCCATGCACAGACGCTGCGCTTTCACGCTTATAGAGCTGCTCGTGGTGATCGCGATCATCGCGCTGCTCATCGGGATCCTGCTGCCCGCGCTCGGCAATGCCAGGCGTGCGGCCCGGACAGTGGTGTGCATGAGCAACGTCCGCCAGCTCACGATCGCTCAGGCGATGTACGCCGACGCAAATGACGAGTGGCTGATCGACGCGGGCATCGACCACGGCTCGATCGGCGAGCCGGCGTCCTCGTGGATCCAGACCCTGTCCGTGTACTTCGATTCGCCCGACGCCATCCGCTCGCCCGCCGACCGCAGCCCGTGGTGGCCGGTGGAGCAGGGCGGTCTGAGCGAGGGCCCGACGCTGGCCGCGTTCCTGCACCGGATCGACGTGATCAAGCAGGATAACCCGGGTGATGCCGACGCAGCGATCGACGCGTACACCTCGACGCTGCCGCCGACACGGTGGACGAGCTACGGGCTCAGTGACTTCCTGACGAGCAAGTTCAGCCCGTTCACCGACCCGAAGTACGGGCGCATCGAGGCGACTCGCAAGCTCGCGCAGATCGCAAGACCCACTTCGACCGTGCAGTGGACGCTCATGGTCTTCGACGACACCGAGATCACAGGCGACTCGCGCCCGCAGTACGCGACCGCCGACCACTTCCACCCGTTCAGCTGGGGCGGCGAGGGCGACCTGCCCTGGATGACCGCCCGCGAACAGATCGAGATCGCGGCCCACGGCGGCCAGAACGACAAGCCCGAAGCCAAGTCCAACTACGGCTACCTCGACGGGCACGCAGAGACCAACGACTTCGAACGCGTGTACTCGGATTACTACACGAACAGATTCTTCCCGAGGGTTGCCAAATGAAGGAGAGGAAAGACATGAGTGCTCGTTATTGCAGCATTGCGTTGCTCGCGACGGTTGGCGCCGCGCACGCCGGGGCGCAGATCCACGAGGGCGACATCGCCGTGGGCGTGAATGACGGCGTATTGACCATCGGCACTGCGACCGACGGCATGGGCACGATCACCGAACAACAGTGTGTGTTCGGGGTCGCGCTCGAATCGCAGGCACGCACAACAGATCCCGGTTTCGACAGCGATACCGGCACGTTCGCCAGCGGGACCGAGCTCGCGTATTTCATCGGTGCGGCTCTGCGCAAGTGGGACGGCACCGACTTCGACACGATCCCGCCCGAGAAGGTGCGCATCTCCTTCGGACCCGCGCCGGGGATTTCAACGCCCGATACCGACCCCGCCATGCCGCTGGAAGGGGTCTACGTCGGCACATCCAACGGCGAGTGGCACACGCACTACGCGTTCCGCCTCGAGCTCGACGGCTTGCCCGCGACGGGTGCCGCAAGCGACGGCGTGTACCTCCTGCAGCTCGAGCTTCAGGCGAACACGGCTAGCTACGCCCCGAGTGAGCCCTTCTGGCTCGTCATTTCCGAGGAGGCATCGATGACTGAGTTCGACGAGGCTTACGCGTTTGCCGAGGCCGCCTTCGGCTGCCCGGGCACGGTCTGTCTCGCGGACGTCAACGGCGACGGCTCGGTCACACCCGCGGACTTCAGCGCGTGGGTCGCGGCGTTCAACGCCATGAGCCCCGCGTGCGATCAGAACGGCGACGGCGCGTGCTCGCCCGCCGACTTCAGTGCATGGGTTTCCAACTTCAATGCAGGCTGCTGAGCTTCAGCGGCATTCGTTCACACCCCGCAGAGGAGAGATAGAGAGATGAGAAAGCTAGCTTTGATGACAGCGATCCTGGGTTCGATGACGACGATCGCCATCGCACAGCCTCACCACCACGGCGAAGACGGCGTCGTCGGCGTCGACGCGACGGGCAAGCTCGATATCGAGATGGATCTGGACGAGACGTTCGAGTTCGAGGAACTCTTCTCGGGCTCGGGCCTCAACGGCTACATCTCCGACGCGCCGGGCTTCACGGCTCTCGACGAGGACGAGCCGGACGAGGGCTTCTTCAAGCTCGGCGCCGGGGCCGACATCCACTTCAAGCTCGTCGGCACGAGCGACCTCGAGATGCAGGTCTACAACCCCTTCTTCGACGTGCCCGGGCTCGCCAATGGCGACACCTTCGCCTTCGGTGCCGGCGACGAGTTCGACACGCACCCGTTCTGGTTCCTCAACACTGACCTGCCCTCCTTCGACCCCGCCAAGCAGGAGTGGAGCGTGCAGTTCCAGGTCGTGGACATGGGCTCGCCGGGCTACGCCGACTCGGACGTCTTCGAGATCCGGTTCGCGATCCCGGCTCCCGCCTCGGCCTCGCTCCTGGGTCTTGCCGGCTTCGTCGCGGCCCGCCGCCGTCGCTGATCGGTTACCTATTCGTTCATTGTGATGCCCGCCCCGGTGGATTCTCGCAGGCCCACCGGGGCGGGTTCTTTATTATGGCAGAGTGCAAAAAGAAGAACGACCCCGCCGCTTGCTTCGACGGGGCGTGAGTAAAGACATGTTCGATTGCTGACTTGGTATCAGCGGCGGCGACGGATCGCGGCCAGACCGCCGAGGCCGAGCAGGGCCGCGGATGCCGGTGCGGGAACGACATAGTCGCCGTTGAGTTCGAACTTGTGCTGCAGGCCGCCCGCGGCACCACCAATCGCCGAGTTGCTGGTGCCGATGGTGGGGGCATCTGCGTTGAGGAACCACTGGCCGGTGAAGCCGGCACCCACAGTGACCTGGAGCAAACCGGCTTCGGGAATGACCACGCCGCCTGGGTAGGTGTTGATCGTGATGGTGTAGATGAAGTTGCCCGGGTTGGTCAGGGTCACGCCGAACGAATCAACAAAGTTGCTGTTGGTGTCATAGAAGTCGAAGAACATGGTGCCCGCGGCCTGCTGGACGCCGCCAACAAAGCGGAACGTCGAGAGGTCGATGCTCGTGGCGGGTGCGCCGATCGAGTCGTAGTCATCAAATCCAATCGCGCCGGTCGCGGCAGGAAACGCCTGGTAGCCAGCGGCGGCGGCCATATTCGAATACGCCGTGCCGAAAACACCGGCGATGTCAGGAGCACCGATGGGTGTGGCGGTGATCGAGTACTGGCTGGGGTTCAGCAGGTTTGTCTGGGGGCCCGACGCCAGATCGGCAAAGGCCGGTGATGCCAGAGCGAGGCCGGCAACGGTAATCAGAGTCTTGTTCATGTCTCAATTCCCAATCAGGGGGCCGGCGTTCATGTCCGGTCCAAAATGAGTGCCGAGAGCTTTCGGATACAGCGCGCGTAGGCACACGCCGACGAAATGAGCCGTGATGTATCTGGGAAGGTCTCTCGTCTTCCTGCTCGCGCCGGACCCATGACGGCCGGTAGCAAGATCATATCTCTCCCCAAACCGGACGCAATAGAATTCAATGAGCATTCAAAGAAAAATTATATATAGCCGATCAACTGAACCAGGATGGCTGAGGTGTGGGGATGAAGCCAGCCCCCCGAGGCCGGCGGGGCATCCCGTACGGCAAGCATTCGTATCGGGCGGGAAGATCTGCCTCGGCCACAGGGGGAAAAGTGCGGCAGAGTGAGATCTTGGGATCCCAAAGCCGGTGCCCAGTTCTGCTCGCATACAAGAACACCCCCGCCAAATGAATGACGGGGGTGCAGCGAAAGTACACGTTTCTGAGAGGTCAGAAGCGATTAGCGGCGACGACGGGTCGCAGCCAGGCCGCCGAGACCGAGCAGAGCCGCGGTCGCGGGGGCGGGGACGTAATCGCCGTTGATCTCGAAGTTGTGATCGAAGCCGGTCGCTCCGCCGACGGTGATGTCGGAAGAGCCAACGGTGGCGCCTGCGTCACCGAGGAAGAACTGGCCGAGCGTTGCGGGGCCGAAAGCACCAGCATCATCGACAACCATCTGGATGAGGCCGGCCTCGGGGACGATCACGCTGCCGGGGTAGGCATTGATGGTGATGGTGTAGATGAAGTTACCGGGGTTGGTCAGAGCCACGCCGAACGAGTCAACGAAAGCGCTGGTGGTGTCGTAGAACTCGAAGAAGGCAACGCCGCCAGCGGTGTCAACACCACCAACAAAGCGGAACGTCGAGACATCGATCGTCGAGCCGGGGCTGCCGATCGAGTCGTAGTCATCAAAGCCGATCGCGCCGCCAGCAGCGGGGAAGGCCTGGTAGCCGTTGGGGCCGGTGTCCATGTTCGAGTAAGCCGTACCGAAGACACCTGCGATGTCCGGAGCACCGATCGGGGTCGCCGTGATCGAGTAATGCTCGGGGCTCAGCAGGTTGGCGTGCGGAGCGCTGGTCAGGTCAGCCGAGGCCGACGAAGCAACGGCGATACCCGCAGCAGCAAGAATCATCTTTGTCATGTCTCTACTCCCAATGTCTTGTGAGGTCGGTACACGACCGAACTCGATGTCTGCGACGGGAGTCCTCGCTCACAGCGCGCGCTGGCGAACGCCAGCAAAGTTCAACGCGTTGTATCGCAGAAGGTCTCTCGTCTTCCTGCTCGTACCGGGCCCATGACGGCCGGTGAAATCAGCCTACCCCAATCAGGGAAGAGCCGCAATGGAAAAATATCAGGGAGCTGTTTGATCTGACGTCTGAACCGATGTGATCGCGCTTTGTTCGGGTATCGATCCCGGCCCGGCTCAGGCCAGTTCCAGTATCGGACCCAGGTGTCGCTCGAATCGTTGCCACCGGCCCATCGAGGACGTGTACATCGGGCGGCGGACCTGGTCCACGCTGAGCGTGACGACGGTCCGCCCGCTGGCGTGCGATTCGAGACACGCCTCGTCCCATTCCAGACCCACAAACTCGATGAGCCGCTGAGCCTGACCCCGCTTGTCGGCCACGATGTCCTCGTACCGGACGTCCAGGATCGGCGTCGTCAGGACAGACTTCCAGTGCTCCATCACACGCTGGTACTGGCGGTAGTAGTGGGCCAGGGTCTCCAGATTCCGGGAATAGGCCTGATTCTCAGGCCCGGGGAAGTGCTGGAAGAAGCACGACACACACGTGTCCCGCGGATCGCGCTGGCAATGGATGATCTTCGCGCCGGGCAGCAGGAGCTCGATCACGCCCGCGTGCAGGAAGTTCTGCATCAGCTTGTCGACGATGACGGGCGCATCTCCGCCGGCAGCCTTGAGCTCGGCGAGCGTGCCCCTGGCCACCCGGTCGATACCCGCCGGGCTGAAGGCATCCAGCCTCTCGATCTGTGTCTCGTCCGCCGAGCGGATCACCGTCAACTCGCGCGAGGCGGCGGAGATGATCTGCCGTTCGCCGATGCCCGTGGCCTTGGGGTGGCTCGCGATGATCTGCTCGACCAGCGTCGTGCCCGACCGGGGCATACCCACGATGAAGACCAGCCCCGAGCCATCCCGGCGTGAGCGGGGGAGCCCGGGCATCCGCTCGGCGCTGAAGGCCTCGATCCGCTGGTCCATCCAGCGCTGCCAGTTCTCCACCGTGTGCTGCGAGGGACGCAGCTCATTCGCCTCGGCGCCGGCCGCCCAGGCCTCGTCGTAGCGGCCGAGCTTCTCGTACTCCGCAGCCAGCTCGTACAGAATCGACGCCCGGCCCTCGTTGTTGTTCGATTCGACCTTCTCGGCCTTCTCGAGCACTTCGAGCGCCTCAGCACGCCGATCGCACGCCCGGCAGCACTTGGCGAACGTCGCTACGTTCTGCCCATCGGAGAGGTCCTTCTCGACCAAAGGCTTGATGAGGTCCGCCCCCTCGGCGGGCCTGCCCGCGATGTTGAGCAACTCGGCCTTCACCCGGATCGCCCGCGTCGAGTTCGGGTCTTTCTGGAGCGCCTTGTCGAGCTCGCGCTCGGCGGCCGGGATGTCCTGCAGCGCCAGGCAGCACACCGCCAGAAGCGCGTGCGTGTCGGCGGGCACCTGCGGGAATCGGCACGCCCGCTCCATGAGCTTGCGGGCCTCGCCGTGGTTGAGCTGTCCCATCCGGCAGAGCCCGAGATTGAAGATGATGCTCGGCTCGTTCGGGTGACGCTTGATCAGATCTTCCAGGAGCTGAGCGGACTCGGTGAGCCGGCCCTCGGTCTGGAGCTGCTGCGCATAGGCGCCAAGCCGCTGATCCTCGGCGATCTGCGCCGCACTCAGCTTCTTACCGGGCAATTTCTTTCCTGGTGTCTTGGCCACGCTGCGATGGTACGCCCATCAGTCCCGGTATCGCATCCGAAGCTTCGTGCTCATCCGCGCCATCAGGTGGGCGTGCTCGAAGCTGGCGACCCAATCGACGGTCATCGCCCGGATCTCGTCAGCCGGCAGATCTGCGCCCGGCACCGGGCACGACGGCCCGAGCTGCCGAGCAGCCATCGCTCGGTACCGCGAGAGTGACCGATCCCCGGCGAAGACCAGCAGGTCGAAATCCTCATTCAGAATCAGAACCACCGGCACACGCAGCCCGCCGCAGAGCATCACCCGCTCGGCAAAATCCGCGTGCTCGTCCCGGTCCAGGAATCGGCACACCACTCTCCCGCCCGCGGCCCGCTCGATGTGATCGATCACCGGC
Organism: Phycisphaerales bacterium; assembly: GCA_965228265.1. Lineage (GTDB taxonomy): Bacteria > Planctomycetota > Phycisphaerae > Phycisphaerales > UBA1924. The sequence continues at coordinate 3,127,181 of OZ245804.1, read as the reverse complement.
ATCTGCTGGGCACAGTCGCCGCACCAAATCCCGCTGGATATCACAACATTCAACCGCCGTTCAAACGAGCCGAGCAGCCCACGCTCGCCGGCCGAGAGTTCGATCAGCCCGTGCAGCCGATCCCATCCCGCGCGGTGTTGGGCAGAGCCCGACGCGAGGTAATCCTCGTAGTTCTGGCCGGCCTCAAATTTCTCGCGCAGGAATGCGGGTGTGAGCATGGGGTATCGTAGCGATGCGAACTAAGCCGGTGTTGCGGGCATGAGCATGTAGGACAAGAACAGCCCGAACAGGAACGCGACAATGCTGTAAATGAGGGCAATAAGCAGTGCCTTGGGTATCGGAACATAGGCCATCAATTTGAGCAATAGCGTTAAAGTAATAAACTGAGCAGCGACCCCCGCAAACGCAGCTTCGTTCGGGTCATTGTCCTGCAACGCTACTTTGATAATGAAACCGACAACACCGGTCAGGAAGAGGATCAGTATCGCTCTTTTGACTTCGAGCTCGTCGTCGGAGAGCATGTTGTGGATGAGCGCAAGAATAAAGCCCATCACACAGAGAAAGATAATAAGAAGAAGAATTCCAAACATCCCGGGCCCTTTCGGTGACGCCGGGATGATGGCAGATTCAGAATCTTCTGTCAACTCTGCAAATGAACTTTACATAAATCGCCTCTACCAGCGCTCGCCATCGTTCTGAGGGACCAACGGCGAGATCTCTGTCTCGATCCCGTTGATCGTCGTGCCGCCGTGCACATTCCCCGTGACACCGGGCAAGAACGACTGCGGGAAGGTCGGCTCGATGGCGCTCGCCTCGTCGAGCTTCGCGTTCAGCTCGGGCGGGATGGTGACCTCAAGCGCCTTGACATTCTGCTCGAGCTGCTCCATCGTGCGTGCGCCGATGATCGGGCTCGCGACGCCGGGCCTGGCCAGCACCCACGCCAGCGCCACCTCGGCCGGGGTGCGCCCAAGCTCCTTGGCGGCCGCGACGAGCGCGTCGACAATGTCGAGATTCCGCTCGGTCAGGTTGTTCGTGACCCATTCGCCCCGCATCGGATCGACGGAATCCAGGTTCGCGCGGGTGTACTTGCCCGTCAGCACGCCGCTCTTGAGCGGCGACCAGGGCGTCACACCCATGCCCAGTTCGCGCGCCATGGGCATCAGTTCGTTCTCGACCGTGCGCTCGGCCAGCGAGTACTCGATCTGCAGCGCGATCGCCTGTGTCCAGTTCTTGAAGATCGCCTCGTACTGCGCCTGGGCGCACTTCCACGCGGGCGTGTCCGAGATGCCGAAGTACCGCACCTTGCCCATCCGCACGAGGTCGTCGATGGCACGCATCGTCTCGTCGATCGGCGTCAGGTGATCCCAAAAGTGCATCCAGTAGAGGTCGATGTAATCGGTCTGGAGGCGTCGCAGCGACTCGTCGCAGGCGGCCATGATGCCCTTGCGGTGCGCGCCGCCCCCGTTCGGGTCGCCCGGGTACATGTTGCTGAGGAACTTGGTCGCGATGACCAGCCTGTCCCGCTTGGCGGGGTGCTTGCCGATGTGATCGCCGATGATCTTCTCGGAATGGCCCTTGGTGTAGATGTTGGCGGTGTCGATGAAGTTGCCGCCCATGTCGACGTAGGCGTCGAGGATCTTGACGGAGTCCTCGACACTCGAGCCAAAGCCCCAGTCCTCGCCGAAGGTCATCGCGCCGAGGCAGAAGGGGCTGACGCGCAGGCCGCTGCGGCCGAGTGTGATGTAGTCATTCAGTGCCATGTGTCAGCTCCTTCGGGTGTGAATCGATGCAACCAAGGTCTCATCGTAGACGGCGTGAGCGACACCCCTATTTCGTGTCACACCGAAAGAACCGCACTGTATACAAATTTGTTTATTGGTTCGCGCCCAGCTTGTCTGCGATCCTGACCAGCGTGTCCCGGATCTCGCGCAGAATCTCGGTCGAACCGGCGTCCTGCACGGCCGTCTCGGCCTCGCGCTTGGCGGGCTTGCCCTCGCTCAGCAGGTCCCGCTGCTCCAGCACCGCATCGCGGAAAGCCTTGGCGTCGCGCACGCCCACGAGCATCACCAGCGCCGAGCCCATGCCCGAGCTCTGGCCCGCGGTCTCGATGCTGATCGCCTCCACGCCGCACATCCGCATGATCGGGCCCTGCGTGATGCCCAGGTCCGTGATCTTGTCCAGCGGCACAGTCTTCTCGGACTTGTTCAAAACGCCCCGCTTGACGCGCAGCGAACGCTCTAGCAGCGTGCATTCGATGTGCTTGTACTCGATCGTGCGCAGAATGTAGACCAGCGGCAAAAAGATCAGCATCAGCGGGATGCCCACGACCGTTATCGCCAGCACGATCGCAATCGAGATCACGTAGTAACGCACCGCGCTGTCAAACTGTGCCTCGAGCAGCACCTTCTCGTTTCGCATACCTGAGATCCCCCGCGTGATGACTGGAAACTGATTCGGGATTCAGGCTAATCGATTCCATCCCGTGCCGAATCCGAGAGTCGGCGGAGCTCGTCGAACGCCTGCATGGGGCTCAGCTCCTCGAGCTTGATCTCCCGCAGTCGATCGACCGCCGGGTGGGGCACGAACTCGGTAAACAGCGACATCTGCGCGGGCGGCTGCTTACTGGCCTTGGCAGCCGCGGGGGGCGCCGAGCCGTGGTGCACCGCGAGCGAGCCGAGAATCTCCCTGGCGCGCGAAGTCACGCCCGTCGGCACACCCGCCAGGCGAGCCACGTGGATGCCGAAGGACTGCTCGCTCCGCCCGGGCTCGATCTGGTGCAGGAACACGATCTCCGCCTGGCCGCCCTCGCCCGTCCACTCTCGCACCGCGACATGCAGGTTCCGCACCTTCCCCTCGAGCTGCGATTCCAGATCAGTCAGCTCGTGGTAGTGCGTCGCAAAGAGTGTCCTTGGCCCGCGATCGACGAGCGTCTCGACGATCGCCCACGCCAGACTCAGGCCGTCGAGTGTCGAGGTGCCCCGCCCGATCTCGTCGAGGATGACAAGCGACTTGTCCGTCGCGTGGTTGAGGATGTTGGCCGTCTCGATCATCTCAACCATGAACGTCGACTGGCCCCGGTGCAGGGCATCGTCGGCGCCCACGCGGGTGAAGATGCGATCCGTCACGCCGATCGTCGCCGACTGCGCCGGCACAAAGCTCCCCGCGTGCGCCAGCAGTGTGAGAAGCGCGACCTGACGGATGAACGTGCTCTTGCCTGCCATGTTCGGGCCCGTGATGAGCGCCAGCGCCGGCTCCTTCTCGCCGAGCTGCAGGCCGTTGGGCACGAAATCCTGCTCGAGCGACTCCTCGAGCACGGGGTGTCGGCCTTCGACGATCGAGAGCGCGTGGTCCTGGGTCATCTCCGGCCGGTTCCAGCCGCGACGCGTCGCGCGGTCGGCGAACGCGGCCAGCACATCCAGCTCCGCGACCGTGCGCGCAAAGGCAGCCAAATCACTCAAATGATCCGCCAGCAGCCGGACCAGCTTCGTGAACAGCTCCCGCTCGATCTCGAGCGCCACCGACTCGGCCCGCATCACCTTCTCTTCAAATTCCTTGAGCTCGGGCGTGATGTAGCGTTCCGCGTTCTTGAGCGTCTGCTTGCGTGTCAACGCGTGCTGCGCCAGCCGGTCGCCCGCCGTCGCCGCCTGCACCGCGGTCAGCTCGACGTAGTACCCGAAGACCTTGTTGTACCCGACCTTGATCCCGGGCAGGTCGAGCTCGGTGGCGATCTTCGCCTGATACCCCGCGAGCCAGCTCGCCGCGTCGGTCTGGAGCGTGCGCGCCTCGTCGAGGCGGGGATCGACCCCCTCGCGGAAGACCCCGCCATCCCGCAACAAGGCCGACGGCTCGTCGACACATTCCTTGGCGATCCGCTCGGCGAGCGGGCGGAGTTTGGATCCGATCGCCGACAACTCCGCGTGCTGCGCGCCAAAGGCCGGCGTTGTCTCCGTCAACTCCAGTAGACGCTCGATGATCCCCACCGATCGCCCGATCCCGACGACATCCCTCGGCGAAGCGCGTCCGAGCGCAAGCCGACCGGCGATCCGCGCCACGTCCTGGATCGGCCCGAGCGCCTCACCGATCTCGTCGGCGAGCCTGCGATCACTCACCAGAGCCGCCACGCGGTCGTGCCTGCTTGTGATCTCCGCAAGGTCGGCGGTCGGCCTGCAGAGCCAGTCGCGGACGAGCCTCCGACCCATCGCGGTTCGGCACCCGCCCGCGCCCGTCTGACCGAGAAACAGCCCGACGACCGAGCCCTTCGTGCTCCCGTCGCGGATGGTGCGTTCGACCTCGAGCGCTCGCAGACTCACCGCGTCGACGACGCATCTGCCGCTCGGCTCCTCGCGTCTTGGGGGTCTCAGATGCGCCAGCGTCGGCGCACTGTGCGCCCCCGGGCGCGATGCGACGCCCTCATCGCCGATCGCCTGCGTCTCGCGCAAATACCGGATCAACGCGCCCGCCGCTGCGACGGCCGGGTCGTCAGCCTCCAGCCCGAACCCGCTCAGCGTGCTGACGCCGAACTGCTCCAGAACCGCCTGCGCCGATTCCTCTTTCCTGAAATGCCACGCCGCCCGGCCCGTGCCCGCGATCTCCAGGCGGTCGAGCACGCGCTGCGTGCGCATCGGCGGCCCGCCCGAGCCCGCCTCGGCGTAGATCAGCTCGCTGATCGCGCGCGAAGCCAGTTCGTCGGCTAGATTGTCCGCCCGCGCGTCGAACAGCGTCAGCTCGCCCGTCGAGAGCTCGGCGACCGCGATCGAAGCGGGGGAGTCGTCGCCCGATTCCGTGAACACGATCGCAGCCACGCGGTTGACCGAGGCCCCGTCCAGCAGCGCATCATCCACCAGCGTGCCGGGCGTGACGACCTGCGTCACCGCGCGCTCGACCACGCCCTTGGCCTCGCTTGGGTCCTGGATCTGGTCGGCGATCGCCACGCGATGACCAAGCGCCACGAGCTTGCGGAGATAGTTCTCGAGCTGGTGGTGGGGGACACCCGCCAGGGGCACGCCGCCCGTCCGCTGCGTGAGCGTCAGCCCGAGCTGCTTCGAGACGAGCACCGCGTCGTCGTAGAACAGCTCATAGAAATCGCCCATGCGGAACAGCAGGACGCACTCGGGGTGCTCCTCCTTGAATCGCGCATACTGGCGCATCGCGGGTGTGACTTTGGCCTCGCCCATGGACTCGGACGATAGGGCATCGGGGCTCGTTTCAGTCGTCCGAGGCCTGTCGGTTGTCGATCGCGTTGTCCGCCTCGGGCAGCTCCCTGGCCACCAGTTTGACATTCGCGAGCAGTTCGTCCATGTCCGCCTCGGTCAGGGCCGGGTTGACGCAGACCATCCGGATCACCCGCCGCCCGAAGACGATCCCCCAGCCCAGCTTGGCGAGCTGGCGCTTGTCGAGCAGATCGCAGATCTTGTCGCTGGGTTTGCCCGTGACCTCGAAGCAGACATTGATCCACTCGGGCTCGAAGCTGAGCGTCAGCTCCGTGTCTTCGGCGACCCGGCCGCGGAAGTGAGCCGCCAGTTCCATCTGCCGGTGCAGCCGTTTCTCGTACCCCTCGTCGCCCAGGTGCTGCCAGGCGGCCCAGAGCTTGAGCGCGTCGTTGCGCCTGCCGCACTGGAGCGAGCGCGTGCCCGGGTTGAGTCTGTCCTCGTCCTGCTGGAAGAGGTATGTCGCCGACTCGTCGAAGTGGGTGGTCGTCATGCCCGGCTCGCGTGTGAGCATCACCGAGCAGATCAGGGGCACGCCCATCATCTTGTGCGCGTCCCACGTGAGCGAGTCGGCGAGCCCGACGCCCTCCATGAGGGCCGCGTGCTTTTTCGAGAGCAGAGCGCTGCCCCCGAACGCGCCGTCGACGTGCACCCACAGGTCGTGCTTGTGCCCGACCTCGACGATGGGCTTGATGGGGTCGAACGCGCCCATGACTGTTGTGCCGCTGGTCGCGATGATCATCGTGGGATGGTTGCCGCGCTCTTGGTCCTCTTTGATCATCCGCTCGAGTTCTTCGGGGATCATGCGCCCGGCGCTATCCACCGGCACCTTGCGCACGTTCTCACGCCCGAGCCCGATGAGTCCCGCGTTCTTACGCACGGAGTAGTGCGACTCGGCCGACGTGTACACCATGTGCCGACCGCCCGGCAAGCCCTCTTCGCGTGTGCCACCGACCTTCTCGTTGCGAGCGATGATCATCGCGGCCAGGTTCGACATCGAGCCGCCCGGCGTGAAGAGCCCGTCGCCGCCCGTCATGCCCGCCAGCGAGGCCATCTTGTCGAGCAGGATCTGCTCGAGCACCACCTGCACACCCGCAGCCTTGTAGGTGTACATCGAGTTGTTTAGGATTGCCCCGAGCATCTCCGCCAGCACCGCGATCGGCTCGCGGCCGCCGAAGAGCTGGTTGTAAAACCCCGCGCCCGACGTCACGGGCGTGGCGAGCACGACGCTCCGCAGCTTGTCGATCGTTTCCTCGATCGAAAGCCCCCCAGCCGGGATCGCCAGCCCCAGCTCGCTTTCGACCTTGGAGGGGTCCAGTGTCGGGCGGACGGGTGTGTCGACCTCTGACTGAAGCAGAAGCTGGACCAGTTCATCGAGCTGGGCCATCGAGGGGCAGGACGCATCGGACGTGTGGAGCATGCAGGAGTATTGGGGGGCTGGGGGTGGGGGACCAATTCAGGTGAATCATCCCCCTTGTGGTCCGGAATCGGGTGCGGGCGGGATGGCCTTGCCGTGCGGATCGAGTTCCGCCGACTGGGCGGGGATCGCCGCGGGCTGATCGACGTGTTCGAGCAGCTCCGCCGTCGCGTGGACGTGGTCCGGCCGAAGCCCGGCTCGCTCGACGAGGTACCCCTCCCAGAGCCTGTGCCTGCGGATCAGCCCCTCGGCCCGCCTTCGCCCTTTCTCGGTGAGCGACAGCATTGACGCCTCCTCGCGCACAAGTCCCAGCCTGGTCGATCGCGCAATCGGCATGCCCGCAGCCCTGATGGGCTGGGTCGGCACCATCGCCTCGCCCGACTCGGTGCTGCGATACAACAGCCCGAGCAGATCCTCGAGCGCGATCCGCTCAACCAATCGGCGCTGACGCAGGGCACGCGCGATAAACCCGTGGCTCGGCGAGGCGAAACAGACGACAGCGAACACGAGCCCCGCGACCACGGTGATCATCCCAGCGATATTGAGCGCGTGCTCCCCGCCAAGGGCCGTCGGCAGCTTCGCGCCCGCGAAGTACCCGGCGATGGCGCACAAACCCGCGACAAGCCCCGCGAGCAGGACCTGCACCCCGAGCCTGTCGGTCAGCATCCGCGCCGTCGCCGCCGGGCAGATGAGCATCGCGATGACCAGGATCGACCCGATCGCCTGGAACGAGGCGACTACCGCGAGCGCAACCAAAAGCACCAGCGCTCCCTGCACGAGCCACGCCGGGAAGCCCGCCGCCCTTGCCATCTGCGGGTCGAACGTCGTGATGCGCAGTTCCTTGAAGAAGACGAGCACGAAGGCGACCGCGACCACAAAGATCGCCGCCAGCGCCCAGAGCGCCGAGGGGATGCCCGTGTCCGTGTACGTCGAGAGCTTCAGATACGCAGAGGGGTCGTCGGGCGCGTTCCACCAGACGAGATACTCGACCTGCCCGTACAGCACGCACGAGGCGTCGAGGTCGATGTCTCTGAGCGTCTCGGATTCGATGAGATAGACGCCGAGCGCGAACATCACCGAGAACACCACGCCCATCGCGGCCCCGGGCTCGACGCCGCCGAACCGCCGGACAAGCATCGTGAGCAGCACCGTCAGCCCCGCCGCCACGCCCGCGCCGATGAACATGGGCACCGGTGCCCTGGAGTGGCTGATCATGAACGCGACCACGAGCCCGGGCAGCACCGCGTGGGAGATCGCGTCGCCCATCAGGCTTTCTCGTTTGAGCACGAGATAACTCCCGAGCACGCCGCAGGTCATGACCGCCAGCGTGCAGGCGAGCAGCGCGACAAGATCGCCCGCGATGAAATGGTGCAGCGCATCGCTCATGCCCGGGCGTCCTCGAGCTCGACGATGCGTTCGAGCTTCTGCACCAGCTCGTCCGAGAGCACGTGCTCGACCTGGTCGACCGACCAATCAACATGCGACGGCGCGACCTCGGCATGGGTCGTCAGGTAGGCCGACCACAAACGGTGATTCCGGTTCAGCCTCGCGCCCTCGGCCTGTCCCCTCTCGGTCAGCGCGTACGTATCGCCAGACGGTCGCACGGCACCTTGCAGCCTGAGCAGCAGGAAAACGAGCCTCCCCCTGAGCCCGCCCGGCAGGTCGCGCACCGGGCCCATGTCGGGCGAGCTGCCCTCCTCGCTGTGCTCCCAGAGCGTTTCGATCGTGTGATCGCTCAGAATGCGCACGCGCGAGCGCACCCGGCCGATCCCGCCGGCCAGCACGCCCCGCCTTGGGGCGCACAGCATGCTGAACGCAAAGAACACGCCCGCGGTCAGGACGATCACCGCGCCCGCGGGCCTGCCCGGCGCCAGCGCCGACATCGCCGCCCCGACCGAGCCCGAGACGCCCCCGATGAGCGCCGAGACCAGAACAATCTTGCCGAGGTGATCGCTCCAGAATCTCGCCGCCGCGGGAGGGATCGTGATCATCGCCACGACCAGTAGCAATCCGACGGCTCTGAGCCCCGCCACGCTCACGACGATGATGAGCCCGAGCAGCAGGAGGTCCACGAACTGCACGGGCCAGCCGGTCGCGCGAGCGTAAGTATCGTTGAAACACACAAGCGTGAGCTGCTTGCGCAGCACGAACGTGACAAGCAATACAAAGAGAGCGATCAGGCCCATCGCCCTCGCGTCGGCGGCCAGCATCGAGGCGGTGTGCCCGAAGATGAACGTCGAGAGCCCGCCCTGCGTGCCCGACTCCATGTTCTGCACCACACCCAGCAGCACGACGCCCACGCCGAAGAACACGCTCAGCACGATCCCGATCGCCGCGTCCTCGCCGAGTCGCGTGCGGTGCGCAATGAGCTGGATCATCCACGCCCCCAGAGCCCCGGCGATAGCCGCGCCAACGAGCAGCCAGGGCCCCTCGCGGACGGGCAAACCCAGCATCGTCCCAGCAATGAACGCGCCGGCCACGCCCGGCAGCGTCGCGTGCCCGATGGCGTCGGCGGTCAGCGAGCGTTTGCGCAGGAGAGCGAACACACCGACCAGACCCGCCGCGACGCCGAAGAGCCCCGACGCGACGACCACAACGGTCGTGTTGGAAGCCTGACCCGCAAAGAGCCTCGGCAGTTCGACGATCGTCTTCTGCAGGATTCCAAGCAGGCTGGTCGTGTCGGCGGTCACCGCGTGGGCCCCATCTTGGCGATCGCCTCGCCCGCCTGTTCGAGCAGTGTCAGACGCCCGCCGTAGGACTTGACGAGGTTCTCCTGCGTGAGCGTCTCGCTCGTCGGCCCGACCGCGACGACGCGCATGTTGAGCAGCAGCGTGTGGTCGAAGTACGCGCCCACGGTCTGCAGATCGTGATGGACGCAGATGATCGTCTTGCCCTCACGCTGCAGATCGCGGAGCACGCCGATGATCGCCCGCTCTGTTGCCGCGTCCACGCCCGCAAATGGCTCGTCCATGAAGTACAGGTCGGCCTCCTGCGCCAGCGCCCGGGCGAGGAACACCCGCTGCTGCTGCCCGCCCGAGAGCTTGCCGATCTGCCTGTGCGCGAATTCGTGCATCCCCACGCGCTCGAGGCACGCCATCGCCGCAGCCTTGTGCGCCCCGCTGACACGCCTGAGCCAGCCGATCTTGCGGTACCGCCCCATGCACACGACGTCGAGCGCCGAGACGGGGAAGTCCCAGTCGACGCTCTCGCGCTGGGGGACGTACCCGATCCGCGAGCGCGCCCGGCGCAAGGGCTCGCCCCAGAACTCCACCTGGCCCGCCGCCGCGGGGATCAGACCCAGACACGCCTTGATGAGCGTGCTCTTGCCCGCGCCGTTTGGCCCGACGATCGCCATGAGCGAAGCCGGCGGCACATCGAAGTCCACATCCCACAACACCGGCTTGCGGTGATACGCGACCGTGAGCGCGTGCACCGAGAGCGGACTCTCAGCCGAGTGCTCCGGGTGCGCGTGCAGGGCGCTCGTCGTCTGTGTGAGCGGCGGCGCTGGGGGTGGTGGGGGTGGTGGCGATGATGAGGGTGTTGCCTTCACTGCGTGCCCAGCTTCCCCTGCATGCCGCCCTCGGGCACCTGACCGCCAAGCGCCCTTGCGATGGTCGTGACATTATGGTCGATCATGCCGATGTATGTGCCCTCGTAGGTGCCCGCCTTGCCCATCGCGTCGCTGTAGAGCGTGCCTCCAATCGTGACCGTGTGTCCGCGGGCCTTGGCGCCCTCGACGAGTGCCTTGATATTGCGCTCGGCGACGGTCGATTCGACAAACACCGCCGGTATCTGACGCGAGACGAGCAGGTCCACGAGGCGTTCGATGTCGCCCACGCCCGCCTCTGACTCGGTCGAGATGCCCTGGATGCCCACGACTTCGAGGTCATAGCGACGGCCAAGATAGTTGAACGCGTCGTGAGCTGTCACGAGCACACGCTGGTTCTCCGGGATCGAGCCGATGCACCGGTCAGCGTACGCGTCGAGCGCGTCCAGCTGCTCCTGATAGGCCGAGTTCGCTGAGCGGATGTCGTCCGCACGCTCCGGCTGGATACCCGCAAGTGCCTCGGTGATCCGATCGGCAGCGCGCCTCCACATCGAAACATCCATCCAGATGTGCGGGTCCGGGTGTCCCTCGAAGTCCTCGGGCATGAGCAGTTCGGACGCATCGATCTTGTCCGTCACCGCGATGACCTGGCGATCGCCACCGGCTGCGCGCACAAGCGTGTCCGTCATGCGCCCCTCGAGCAGGAGCCCCGTATACAGCACCAGGTCGGCTTCCATGAGTTTCTGGATGTCCGTGCGCGACGGCGCGTAGAGGTGGGGGTCCACGCCCGCGCCCATGAGCTGCTCGACCTCGGCGTGCTCGCCCGCGATCTCCCGTGCAACGTCGGCGATCATGCCCGTGGTCGCGACCACCTTTGGCGTGTCCTGCCGGGTGTCGTCCGTCGACTGCTCGTTGCTGCAACCCAGCAGCAGGCCCGTGATCGCAAACAGACCGAACAGTCGCTTTGTCAGTGGTGTGTGTGTCATGCGACAACCGTAGCCAATGCTACGGATTCTGTCAATCGGCATCTGATGTGTTTTGTGTCGTTTCACTATTTCGGTGCGGCTAGAGACCCTTCTGGCGCACGAAATCGGCAAAGACGCGCAGGGTCTTGGGGCTCACGTGATGTTCGATCCCCTCGGCATCGATCTCCGCTGTTGTCGGATCGAGGCCAAGAGCCAGGAGGAACCGCACAACCACCTCGTGGCGATCGCGGGAGGTCTCGGCGAGCTTCCGCCCGGCGCGTGTCAGCTTGATCGGCTTGTACGGCTCGGTCAGAGCCAGACCATCCCGCACCAGACGCCCGACGTTTCGGCTGACCGTGACATGGCTCACGCCAAAGTGCTTGGCCAGATCCACGACCCGGCAAGAGCCCTGGTCCGCCACGATCGCAGCGATCGCCTCGACGTAATCCTCGGCCATCTCGGCGGAATGGGCCTCCCGGACACGTTCGTGTCTGGCTGCCCCGGCCACGCGCGATCGGCTCTCTCTGGGTGAATCCCCTTTCGGCATGGCTATTTCTGGCCACCAAACCCCGCATGTCCACGCCTGGGGCCCCAGAACGACGCAACTCAAAAGTTGACAAATAGATAGAGTAATCGATAGAATGCCACGCATGGTTTCACAAACGGCAGAATACGCTCTGAAAGCGGTCCTCTTCCTCGCAAACGCCGGGGGCGGGCCCGCTGTCGCTCAGGACATCTCCGAAGCGACCGGCGTGCCGAAGGGCTACCTGCACAAAATCCTCCGACGCCTCGGCAAGGCGGGCATCCTCGGCTCACAGCGCGGCGTGGGTGGGGGGTATGTCCTGCTCAAGCCCCCGAGCCAGATCTCAGTGCTTCAGGTCTTCCGCGCTACAGCGGGCACCATGAAGCCACAATCCTGGGGTGACAACGGCCTGGACCCGGTCCACAAGCTGATCGAAAAAGCAGCCAGGCGCGTCGACGAGGTCTTCGAATCGACCACCGTGCAGGATCTCGTCGAGTCGACGAACTAGGCGGCTTTCCGCTGAGCATCCTTGCGACGCGCGTTCTCGTTGATCGCATCCAGCAGCGGCAGGTTCTCGATCCAACGCCCAAGACCCGACGCCCCGAGTTCGAGCGCCTCGGGCAGGCCCATCGCCTCGGCGAAGACCCAGCCCTGACCCAGGTCGCACCCGAGCTCGAGCAGCAGCTTGAGTTCTTCCTCGGTTTCGATGCCCTCGCACACCGCCGGCACACCCAGACTCTGCGCCATCTCGATCATCGTGGAGAGGATCGCCCTGCGGGTCTGGTCGTCCCGGCCGCTCTGGAGGAACCGCCGGTCGATCTTGAGCTGATCGAGCGGGAACTGCTCGATGCAGGAGAATGACGAGTCGCCCGTGCCGAAGTCGTCGACCACAGTCTGCACGCCCAGGGAGCGCAGCCCCTTGAGCACGGGCACCACAGCGACCTGATGCTTCACGCAGATGCTCTCGGTCACCTCGACCTTGATGAGCGACGGTTCAATCCCGGTCTCGGCGAGGATGTCGGCCATCTTCTCGACGAAACGCCCGGAAAGCAGCTCGCGTTTCGAGTGGTTCACCGCGACCGTGATGGGCTTGGCGTTGCCGGTCACTTCCTGCAGAAGCTTGGCGGCGTTGCACGCCTGACGCAGCACGAACTCGCCGATCTGGTCGATCAGCCCCAGTTCCTCGGCCATCGGGATGAACAGATCGGGGTAGACGTTGCCCCGGGTGTGGTGTTCCCAGCGGATAAGCGACTCAAAGGAGTGCACCTCGCCCGTGCGCAGATTGATGATCGGCTGGTAGGCGACCTCGAAGTCGCCGTTCTCGACCGCGGCCCGCAGGTCGGATTCGAGCGTCGCCGCCGAGAGCGCCCGCTCGCGGAGGCTCTTGTCAAAGACGACGTAGCGTCCCTTGCCCGCGTCCTTGGCGGCGTACATCGCCATGTCCGCGTCGCGGAGCAGTTCCTCGGCCCGGCGGTACCCGCCGTCGTCCACAACAAGCCCGACGCTCGCGGTGGAGACGATCGAGTGTTCCTGGATGTTGTGCGGCTCGCGGAAACGGTCGACCAGGAGCATCGCAAAGTCCTGCGCCTCGGTCTCGTCGCTCAGGCCCTCGATCAGGACGACAAACTCGTCGCCGCCCAGTCGGGCCGCCAGCGATTCCATGCGCGACTCGGGCCTGCTGCGCAGCGCCTCACGAAGACGGTCGGCGATGCTGCGGAGCAATTCGTCCCCGACGTCGTGACCGAGGCTGTCGTTGATGACCTTGAACCGGTCAAAGTCGATGTAGAACAGCGCCAGCCCCCGCCCCGGCTTCATCGCGGCTCGGTGCACGAACTTGGCGAGCGTCGCCTTGAGCTGCGTGCGGTTGGCCAGGCCCGTCAGCGGGTCGGTGTGGGCCTCGCGGCGAAGCGCGTCCTCGATGCGCCGGCGGTCGGTGATATCCGCGATCGTCATCGTCACGCCCGTGGGGAAGGCCACCGCGCGGATCTCGTACCACTGCGTGTGCTTGCCGTCGAACCGGCGTTCGTCCTGACAGGGCAGGCTTGTGGCGAGCGACTCGCGCGCAATGCCGGCGATCCACGGGTAGAGGTGGGGCGGGCAGTAGCGTTCGAGCCTCGATCCAATGAGCTTGGACGCCGGGGCCCCGAAGAGCTGCTCGATCGCGCCGTTAACCATCGTGACAGTGAAGATGTGCCCGTTGGGCGTGCGGTCGGCTTTCATCACGAGCTTGGCGCCGAGCGAGCTGCGCAGCATGCTCTCGGTGATGCTCCGCGCGTTGTGCAGGTCGAGCGCCTTGGTCTCGAGGATGCGCCGGATCGGTGCATCGGGGAGCGTCATCGTCACCGGACGGCGCGAGTACAGCAGCACGCCGGCCCCAGCCAATGCCAGTCCAAAGAGCTGGATCAGGCTCGGGTTGGTCACGGCTTGATGTTCAGAGGTGATGAGCGATTCGATGCTCGATGCGCCTGCCGTGTACGTCAGGACCCCGAGCGCGACGAGACCCAGAAGCGTGCCCGCGGTCCGCTTGGCGGGCTCGAACCAGGCCGCGATGAATGCGAGCACGAACGCGACCGATGCCGTCGCCGCGCACAGTGATGGTACTTCGTTCAGCATGCAGTTCCGCCGCCTGGGTGTTGCTACCAGGTGGGCTATCGGCACCTTTGGAAGGTCCATTCAGTCCGGGGAGGGGTTCAGGGGGTGGTGGTGTCATCGCCTGAACGGGGTAGGTCAAAAACAACAACGACCCGCCGGAATTGGGGGTCGTTGTGAGAGTGGAACGGAGCGGATTCGAACCGCCGACCTACGCATTGCGAACGCGTCGCTCTACCAGCTGAGCTACCGCCCCAGTTGTGCATAGATCATAGGCCCATGCCATGCGAGGGCTCAAATCGGGCGGGAGGGCTCTACGATCCGGCATGCCCGACTGGAGGGCCCGAAATCACGGAAGGACCGAATATGCGCGCCGAAACCATGCTCGCCGAGCTCAACCGACTCCGCAAGGACCTCGACGAGGACGGCTCCGATATCGAATGGCTGACCCTGCACCACGCGTTCTGCTTCATTTCATACAAGATGGGGGACTTCCAGGCCTATCTGAACGAGCAGGCCGAGAAGGGGGCGTTCAAGGAATTCGAGGATTAAACGACAGGACCCTCCCTCATACTGGCCCATTTGTGGTTCCGTCTGACGAAGATTGAAACCGCGCGGGCCTGTTTTGCGATACATTGCGTATGGCGGGCGGCAGGCCCGGAAGAACGGCCCGGCGAACCCGGGCACCGGCTCCAGACCGGCCCGCCACGACCGACGTCCACACCCGGCGTCGGGCGATGAGCCCGGAGTGACGGCTCCGGGGAAAGAAACCCGGCGGCGGCCTGTACAAGCCGCGTCGGCTGGGGCGGTTCATCGAGAAGGGAGGTGGTCCAGTGATCAATTGTGACTGTACGAAGGGGCTGCGCCGGTAGCGGCAAGCCGACGGGATGCCGTTGGTGCAGCCCACTCAAATCGCAGGAATGAAATTCCTACGGCTGCCGACCCAAACGCGGGTCGGCAGCTTTTTTGATGCGCATATCCTCACGCCGTGATGCAAGGCACCGAACCCAACCTCCAACTGGCAAGCGAGCTCTCGTTCGGCGACATCGCCGACGCGGCCGAACGCATCCGCGGGATCGCGCACCGCACGCCCGTGATGACCTCGCGGGCGCTGAACAAACAGCTCGACAAGCGCGTCTTCATCAAGTGCGAGAACTTCCAACGCACCGGCGCGTTCAAGTTCCGCGGCGCGACCAACGCGATCTGCCAGGTCAAGAGCGGCGGGCCTGGCGTCCTGACGTACAGCTCGGGCAACCACGCACAGGCCGTCGCGTGCGCCTCGGCGCTGCTGGGCATCCGGGCCACAATCGTGATGCCAAAGAACGCGCCGAGCGTCAAGCTCAAGGCGACGCGCGGCTACCTCGAGGCGGGCGGCATCGAGGGCTCGGAGATCGTGCTCTACGACCCGCAGACCGAGATCCGCGAGGAGATCGGACGGCAACTCGCCGAGCAGCGCGGGCAAGAGATCATCGCGCCCTACGACCACCCACAGGTCATCGCGGGTCAGGGGACCGCCGCGATGGAACTCATCGAGGATGCGGGCGAACTCGATGCGCTCTTCGTCTGCTGCGGCGGTGGGGGGCTGCTCTCGGGCAGCGCGATCTCCGCCAAGGCCATGCTCAGCTCGTGCAAGGTGATCGGCGTCGAACCAGAACTGGGCGACGACGCCAACCGCAGCTTCCGCACACGCAAGCTCCAGACGGTGCTCAACCCGCCGACGATCGCCGACGGCGCCCGCACGCCCTACCTCGGGCGCTACACGTTCGCGATGATGCTCACGCACGTCGACGACATGATGACGGTCTCCGACGATGAGCTGCGCAAGGCGATGCGGTTCTGCTTCGAGCGGATGAAGATCGTCGCCGAGCCGACGGGCGTCCTGGCGCTTGCGGGCCTGATCAAGGCGGCGCAGTCCGGAGTGCTCGCCGACGCACGGCGCATCGGCGTGGTGCTCAGCGGCGGCAACGTCGACCCGGCGCTCTTCTCGGCCATTCTCTCGGGCGACTAAGCCCGCGCGCCGGCTCCGGGTGTTCGCGTCTCGGACTGCTGACGTGTTACTTGCTGTCGTCGGTCCAGTCGTGGTCCTCCCCGTTCACGGTCAGCCGCGCGGGGTGTCCGAACCACGAGTTGTCGCCGTTGGGCGCGGGGTAGTGGGCGCTGAGCACGCGGTCGACGTCGGTCATGTTGCCGTTGGCCTTGGCCCAGCCGTTGTCGAGATCCGGGAAGTCGATCGCGCAGTTGGCGCACTTCTTTGTGGAGTCGAACCGGATCGGGCACCAGAAGCTCTCGACGTTGCGGAGCATCTCCGTGCCGAGCGACCAGATACCCGTCATCCAGTCGCAGTAGAGGCACCAGATGAGATCGTGCCCGACGAGGCCCTCGAACTTGTGCCGACTCACGTTCACCCACTCGCCCGACTTGTACTTGGGCAGCCGGATGAGCCAGGTCAGCGGCGGGTAGACGATGTACTCGCTGAGCCGCACGATCGCGAAGACGGGCACCGCCAGAGCCGTCGTCCAGACCGCCGCGTGGTTGCGCACACGCCCGACACGCTTGTTGATGTTGCTGACGATCCTGGGCCCTTTGAGATGCTTGCGGTTGGCAAGCTCGTGCAGCACGGTCCAGACCATCACCATCGTGACCTGCGACCCCACGCCCACGCCCAGCCCGGCGAGCCAACCCCACCAGGCGGCGTGGTACTGCGCGCCCATGATCGGGCCGACGATCATCGGCACGACCGTGAAGTACGCGATCATGAGGTCGAGACCCGGCGCCCGACAAAGCCACGCGGAGAGCGCCTTGCCACCGGGGCCGAGCCTTGGGATCAGGTGGAGCACGCCCGCGCCGGCGAGCAACGCGAGGGACATGACGACAAACAGTGTGAGCAGTGGGGGCATGGCCGCGAGTCTACTTTGACCCGCAACCCCGTGCAGCCGATGGGAGGTTGCTCAAGGGCCCGTCAGCGTCTGGGCTGGTTGATCCAGCCGTACCGCTGGATGCTCGAGGTATCGACCTTGTAATTGATCCTGCGGTAGCGCACCCGGAACATGTGAGAGTCGAAGTCGCCCCGCTCGTTGACGAGCTGGTTCGGGCCCGTCGGGGCCTCCCAGCCGGCGACCGCGCCGTCGAGGAAAAGGATGTTGCCCTTGCCCGAGTGGCGTGCGGTGATCTGGTCGTCGTTGGACCACATCGCGTCGTCGTAGACCTCGTTGTAGAAGGTCTCGTGTTCCTCGATCAGCAGCGGGATGCCCTGCATGGGTCGCAGCTCGCTGCGGAAACCGACCGAGGGATCGGTGTAGTACAGGAAGGGCCAGCTCGTATCGATTCTGGCCCCGGCGGTGCCTGCGAGCATGCCGTAGTCATAGAGCAGGTTCGCCCGGCGTTTGACGGTCGGGCACTCGAGGATGTGGTCCACTTTCGAGAGGTAATCGCTCAGGGGCGAGGTATCGAAGGGGTGGTTGTATTGGTCGGGGTTGTCGAGATAGTCCTGGTTGTTCTTGCCGCACCAGTCGAGGTTGCCCTCCCAGTTGCCCGATTCGACGCCGTGGGGCATCACACCCGGGATCTGCTCGAAGTCCATGCCGTAGGACACGAACGCGACGCCGAGCTGGCGCATGTTGCTGAGGCAAACCGTGGCCTGCGCCGTGTCGCGGGCCTTCGAGAGCGAGGGCAGCAGGATCCCGATCAGCAGCGCGATGATCGAGATGACGACAAGGAGCTCGATGAGTGTGAACGCGCCGCGGCTGCGGCGTTTGCTTTGATCCTGCATGCTCAATTCCCCGAACGGGCGAACGCCCGATTCAGAGTCTACACGAAACCACGACTGATTTGGAACGCGGCGTGCGCAAAGAAAACGCCCGGGCCGAAGCCCGGGCATTGGTTGCATACAGCGAATATGTTGATCAGTCTGTGTTCAGCACGGGCGCTGGCGCCCGGTCCGATCAGCCCAGTCCGATCAAATCACCGATGACGGGCCCGTACGCCACCACGAGGCCGGCGAACACGACCGAGACGATCGAGATGAGCTTGATAAGGATGTTGAGCGAGGGGCCCGAGGTGTCCTTGAAGGGGTCGCCCACGGTGTCACCGACGACGGTGGCCTTGTGGTCGTCCGAGCCCTTGCCGTAGACGATCTCGTCGCCGTGGCCGGCCTTGACCATTTCCTCGGCCCGTGCCTTGATGGCGTCCTTGATCTCAGCGGGGACCTTGGCACTGTCGCCCGTGCCGTTGACGACGTCATTGGCCGAGATCTTGCCGTAGCTCTCGAGGAGCTTCTTGGCGTTGTCCCAGGCGCCGCCCGCGTTGGCCATGAAGACCGCGACCGCGAAGCCCGAGGTCAGGCCGCCGGCGAGCAGGCCCATCACGCCCGGCACGCTCAGCACCAGACCGACGAGGATCGGGACCACGATCGCCAGGATCGCGGGCACAACCATTTCCTTCTGAGCGCCGGCCGTCGAGATCGCAACGCAGTTGGCGTAGTCCGGGTAGTTCTTCCCGTTCACGTCGACCTGCTTGGGCCAGCTCTCGGGGTCGGCAAGGTCTTCCTCGCTCATGCCGTTCTTGCGGAAAGCGTCACGCATGATCGCAAACTGACGACGGCACTCGTTCATCATCGCGTAGGCAGCACGGCCCACGGCGTTCATAGTCATCGCGCAGAACAGGAACGCCAGCAGCACACCGATGAAGATGCCGCCAAGCACGCGCGGGTTCGTGATCGAAACGTCGTAGAAG
Organism: Phycisphaerales bacterium; assembly: GCA_965228265.1. GTDB lineage: Bacteria > Planctomycetota > Phycisphaerae > Phycisphaerales > UBA1924. Next base: position 3,108,202 of record OZ245804.1, on the reverse strand, counting down.
CCCATGACGTCACCGACCGAGCCGTTGCGGGAGCTTGCGACCTCGAAGACGACCTCGTCGCTGTGATCGCCGTGGTCGATCGAGTGGTGGATGGTGTAGCTCTTGGCGTTGTCGGCCGCGTGCGCGTCATGCTCTTCGCCGTGGGCGTGGTCGTGACCAACCGGGTTGACGTCCATGAAGACGGTGCCCTTGGCGATGTCGTCGAGATGGAAAGCGTTGTGCGCGTCTTCGCGGATGGCGCGGTCCTTGATGAACATGCCGCCGTCGACCCAGCTCCCGTGCGACTCGCCGTCGTGGGTGTGCCCCGGGTTGATGACCGCGAATTTGCCGTGGCCCTCGTAGACCGCGTACAGGCTCTCGCCCGCGGGCGCGGTGAAGGAACCCCTGTCAACGAAGGTCTCGCTCTGCGTGGTGATCTGGGTCTGAACGACCTGGATGTAGGCGGCAAAGAGCGCCAGAGCGGTCAGAGCGGCCGAGCCGATGGCAAAGCCCTTGCCCGTGGCGGCCGTCGTGTTGCCGAGCGAGTCGAGCATGTCGGTGCGCTCGCGGACGTGGGGGGGCTGGCCGGTCATCTCGGCGTTGCCGCCCGCGTTGTCGGCGATCGGGCCGTAGGCGTCGGTCGCCAGCGTGATGCCGAGCGTCGAGAGCATGCCGACAGCGGCGATACCCACGCCGTAGAGACCCATCAGGTAGCTCTCGCTGCCGCCCGCAAAGGCGAACGCCGCGATGATCGCGACCACAACAACGAGCAGCGAAGCCCAGGTCGACTTCATGCCCTCGGCGATACCCGAGATGATCACCGTCGCCGGGCCGGTCAAGGCCTGCTCGGCGATGCGCTGCGTCGGGCGGTGCTCGTAGCTGGTGTAGTACTCGGTCGCGTAAGCGATGATGTTGCCAGCCAGAAGACCCGTCAGGATCGAGAGACCAAGCTTCCACCAGCTCGTGCCCACGCCGGCCAATGCCTCGGCGGTTGCGCCCGAGCCAAAGAGCGCCCAGAGCACGCCGAAGGCGGCGATGGCGACCAGGAACGAGGCGACGTACACGCCCTTGTGCAGACCCTTGAGCAGCTTGGCGAAGCTCGCGTTCTCCTCGGCCTTCACCGTGAAGATGCCCGCGATCGAGCAGAAGATGCCCACGCCAGCAAGCGCCAGCGGCGCGACCGCCAGAGCGAAGGCGAGCTTGGTCGTCTGCTCGGCGGTGTCGAGCGACAGGGTGAATGCCGCAGCGGCACCCAGTGCGATCGTGGCCAGGATCGAGCCGTAGTACGACTCGTACAGGTCCGCGCCCATGCCGGCCACGTCACCGACGTTGTCGCCCACGTTGTCGGCGATCGTCGCCGGGTTGCGTGCGTCGTCCTCGGGGATGCCGGCCTCGACCTTACCAACAAGGTCAGCACCGACGTCGGCGGCCTTGGTGTAGATGCCGCCGCCCACACGCGCGAACAGCGCCTGCGTCGAGGCGCCCATGCCGTAGCTGAGCATGATCGTTGAGATCACGGGCAGCGAGAAGTCCGTGAAGGAGTTGAGCACGATGAACCAGACGCTGACGTCGAGAAGGGCAAAGCCCACCACGACGAGGCCCATGACCGCGCCCGAGCGGAAGGCGACCTTGAGGCCGTCGTTGAGCGACTGCTTGGCAGCGAAGGCGGTACGGGCGCTGGCGTTGGTGGCCATCTTCATACCGAACCAGCCGCAGAGGCCCGAGAGCAGACCCGCGATCGGCACGCCGATGAGCGTGAGCGGAGCCTGCAGGTTGAGCGCGACCATGCCCGCCAGGAAGGCGATGAGCAGCACGAACACGCCAGCCACAACCTTGTACTGGCGCACGAGGTAGGCCATCGCGCCCTCGCGAACAGCCTGGGCGATCCGGACCATCTCCTCGTCGCCCTCGGAGTTCTTCATCACAGCCGAGCTGAACGCTTTGGCCATGATCAGGGCCAGAAGGCCTCCGATGGGCGCTGCGTAGTACAGCCAGGGGATATTGCCGATATCGGCAAGCGTCGCCGACGCATTCGTCAGTGAATCGATCATCTCTGCAGTGCTCCCGGTTGGCTCGGTCTCGGCTCTGCCGAGGACCGGCTATGGAAGGTGTCGAGCGCCCCACAGTCTCGGCGCTGCGCTGAACGGTGTATACATCTATCGGTCGAGGCGTGGAATCGGCATGGAACGTGCGACTCTCGCATTGGACCGGAGGCCCGGATCGGCATCCCTTCGGATCGCGGGCGGTTTCCTGAAAAGCAAAGACGCCCGGCTTTCACCGGGCGCAGGCTCGTTGGATTACGAGGAGCGGCTGACCGAGCGGCGTGCAGCGCGGCGACGGCGCTCCGAGGGCTTCTCGTAGAATTCCTTGCGCTTGATCTCTTTCGTGAGACCTTCCTTCTCGCAAAGCTTCTTGAAGCGACGCATCATCTGCTCGACCGACTCGTTGTTGCGGGACTTGATCCGAATAGCCATGCCGTCCTCGTGGGTCTGAACCCGCCCCTCACTCCTCGGAGGGCCTCGGGTCGTATGCTCGTCTGCGGAACCGGGGCCAAGCGTCCCCGGGCCGCTAGTAAAGGCCACAATCCCCCGGGAATCCACCGAATCGCACCATCGGGGCCCGAAATGTCGCCCCCCGGCCGACCCGATCAGATGCCCAGCAGAGTGAGCACCACGCCCCGTCCATGTTGATTGTTGACACATACAACGTGCTCCATCACCCCCTGGCCCACCGCGAGCTCCCGCATGATGCCGGGGCAGCCGAGCTGGCGGCCCTCATCGCCGCGGGCAGGCACAGGCGAAGCCGGGCCGTCCTCGTCTGCGACGGCATGCCCCGGAACATGGGGCCCATGGCGCACCGGTGCGCTGAACTGCGGTTCCAGGTCGAGCACGCGGAGCTGATCTACGCCGGCCCGGGCCGCGACGCGGACTCGCTGATCGAGCGTCTGATCGAGGCCGAGCACGCGCCCAGGCGGATGTCGGTGGTGAGTTCCGACCGTCGGCTTCAGAAAGCCGCCCGCCGCCGTCGGGCGCGGGTGATCCCGAGCGACGACTTTCTGCGCTCGCTGATACGGGATGTGGATCGCGGCAAGAGCCGCTGGCTCAGGCCGGCGTTCACGACGGAGGTGCCGCTGTCTCCGAGTGCGATCCGGTACTGGAAGGACCTGTTCCGGATCGATGAGGCGGACCTGCCCCCTGAAGCCGTTGAGCCGCGGCAGGCGCCAGCTTCATCCACTTTGCCGGATGAACGGCCCAAGCACATGGCCAAACCCAAGGCCAAGCTCAGGGCCAAGCCCAGGCCCGAGTCAAAGCCCGAGCCCGCCCCGAAGCCCGCGTCCAGGGCCGAGCCGGACCCCGAGCCGATCGACCCGATCCTGCTCGAGGCGCTCCGCGAGTGGCGCGGGAGGCTCAGTCTGGACGATCTAGACATGACCAAATGGCTCGGCGACTGATCATCCCGCTTGCAGCTTTTCTCGCCTGTGTCGGCGCGTGCACACCCACGACGGCGACGCAGGGGTATCACGACATCCGCGCGAACTGGTGGTCGCCCTCGCTGGAGGCGGAGCTCCCGATGGGGTACCGGGCGGCGGATATCGCCGCGGCTGCCGAGGGGGCGTTGGTGCGGATGGGGTACACCATCACCGAGCGCACAGAGACGGAAGACCGTGCGATCGTGGTGGGTGAGCCGGCGCAGGCCGGTCCGGTCGACAAGATCATCGTGCGTGCGTCGGCGAGCGGCCGTCGGTTCGTGGTGCGGATCACAACGCGGCCCGTCGGCAACGAGGACCGCGCGCGGATCACGCTTGATGAGATACTTGTGCTGCTTGGGCTCTAGCTGCTTGGACTCTCAATGAAAAACCCCTCGCTTGCGCGAGGGGCTCGTTGAATCAATTGGGAATTGCACACGAATCGGGCACGGCTTGCCGAGGGCGGACAAGCCGTGGCACCCGGCTTTGCATCGTTACTTGCGTTCGTCGATGGGGACGTAGGGGACGCCGTGGTCGCCGGTGAACTCGGCCTTGGGGCGGAAGAGGCGGTTGTCGGAGAGCTGCTCGATGACATGGCCCGACCAGCCGCCGAGTCGGCTCATGGCGAACATCGGGGTGAAGAGGTCGAGCTTGAGCCCGATGCAGTGGTACGTGGTCGCGGAGTAGAAATCGACGTTGGGGTAGATGCCCTTGGCGCCGACTTCGCGGGCCATGATCTCTTCGATCTTGTTGGACTTGAGGTAGAGCGCCTCGTTGCCCGTGTCCTTGGCGAGCTGCTCGGCAAGCTTCTGGAGCTCGTTGGCGCGGGGGTCCTTGGCCTTGTAGACGCGGTGGCCAAAGCCCATGATCCGGTCCTTGTTCTTGAGCTTGTTGAGGACGTACTCCTCGACGGCGTCGACGCTCGGGATCTCGTTGAGCATCTTCATGACGCCCTCGTTGGCGCCGCCGTGAAGCGGGCCGCGGAGCGAGCCAACGGCCGCGGTGAGCGCGGAGTAGACGTCGCTGAGCGTCGAGATGACGACGCGGGCGGCGAATGTGGAGTTGTTGAGGCCGTGGTCGGCGTGGGTGATCATGCAGATGTCGAAGGCGCGTGCCATGGTGTCGGTGGGCTTCTCACCGTTGAGCATGTAGAGGAAGTTCTGGCTGAACCCGAACTCGGTGTTGGGCTTGACGGGGTCGAGGCCGCGACGGATGCGGTCGTAGGCGGCGACGAGGGTGGGGGCCTGACCGAGGATGTTGATGGCTTTCTTGCGTGCGCTCTCGACGTCGTTTGCGTTGGGGTCGTCGTCGTAGAAGGCGAGCTCGGAGATGAGCGTGCGGAGCACGTGCATGGGCTCAGCGGTGGTGGGGATCTTCCGGATGCTCTCGACGATGCCGTCGGAGATGCTGTAGTGCTGGCGGAGTTCCTTGGTGAAGGCGTCGAGCTCAGCACGGGTGGGGAGTTTTTTGTTCCAGAGGAGGTAGACGGTTTCCTCGAAGGTTGAGTTCTGTGCGAGGGCATCGATGTTGATGCCGACGTATTCGAGGACGCCGTTGACGCCGTCGATCCAGGACATCTGGGTTTCTGCTGCGACGACGCCCTCAAGGCCCTTTGCGTAGGTGCTCATGCTGATTCCTCTTGCGCGGATTTCCGCGGATTGTTCGGGTATCGGCGTTCAAACGGGGTGACGTTGGCGCCGGAACGCGGAACTATAGAACCCTCGGGGCCAAAGATCAGGAAGGCGTTCGTTCGCTTCCCCCGAAGAGATGCCACTGCGGACGGGCGAGTCCGCCGGAGCCTGCCGCGTGCTGATCCCGATGACAACCGACAGGCCCAGGCGTCGCAGCCCGGTGCTCATCCATGCGTTGGTGCTTTTCAATGCCCTGGTGTTTGTCTGGACGCTCTCGGTGCAGTCGAGCGATCCGGTGGCCTTCTTCAGGCTCATGGAGACCTTTGCCGTACAGAAGGACGGCTTCCAGTGGTATCAGCTCCTGACCAGCGCGTTCCTCCACGGCGGGTGGATGCACCTCCTGTTCAACATGTTCGTGCTGATGGCGCTCGGGCCCAATGTCGAGGACAAAATGGGGCACGTCGGGTTTGCGCTGCTCTATGTCGTCGGAGCGGCGGCCTCGGGCGGGGCGCACCTCTTGATGAGCGACAACCCCGCGATCGGGGCGTCGGGCGCAATCGCGGCGGTGACGGGCGCGTATCTCGTGCTCTTCCCGAGCACGCGGATTATCTGTTTTTTCATCTTTACGCTGAGCCGAATCGCGGTGCCCGCGTGGTGGTTCATCGGGTTCTCGATCGCGGTTGATCTGCTCGCCAACGGGTTCGGCAAGCGCGACGGGATCGCGCACGCGGCGCACCTTGGCGGGTACTTCTTCGGGATCGGTTCGACGATGATCCTGCTCTGGGCGAATGTGCTCAAGCGCGAGCCGTACGACCTGTTCAGCGTGCTCAGGCAGAAGAAACGGAAGGCCGAATTCGCGTCGGCGGCGCGCGCACACACCGAGATGGTCCAGCAGCGGGTGGGCTCGGAGCGGCCCGAGACGCCCCGCACAAAGGCGCTGTACGAGGCGCGGGCGCGGATCGGGGAGCTTGTCTCGGGCGGCGATCTCGAGAAAGCGGCCGACGAGTACCGGGTGTTTGTGGACGAGTTCGGGACGGATGAGCCCACCTCGGTGCTCAGCCGGGATCATCAGCTCAGGCTGGCCGAGCATCTGATGCGCACGGGCGATCGCGCCTCGGCTGCGCGGGCGTATGTCGGGTTTGCCAGGGCGTACCAGTTCGACCGGGAAGCGCCGGGCGCGATGCTCATCGCGGCTTTGATGCTGGCCGAGGATCTGGGCAGACCAGAAGAAGCCAGACCCCTGATCGAGGAGGCGCTGCCCAAGCTCGCCGGGCAGGAAAAGGAACTGGCCGAGACACTGCTCAAGAGTCTTGGGGTCAAGGCGGAGGAGTGAGTGAGGTAGAGTTTGTTTGGGTGCCACGTGTTGTCTTGCAGCCCGTGTCCGTTTGGGTGCCACGGGTTGTCTTGCAACCCGTGTCTGTTTGGGTGCCACGGGTTGTCTTGCAACCCGTGTTTTCTTGAGCGATCTATCTTGCACGGCTTGCCGAAGGCGGACAAGCCGTGGCACCCGAGTTGAAGTAGAGGAAGAGCACGGCTGACACAGCCGTGGCACCCGAGTTGAAAGAGGGGAAGCGCACGGCTGACACAGCCGTGGCACGGAGGTTGGGCGGAGGAAGCTAGCATCCGGGCATGGCACGTACACGCATCAAGATCTGTGGGATTCGGGACGAGGCTTCGCTGACCGCGGCTGCGGAGTCGGGCGCCGACGCGGTGGGCTTTGTGTTTGTGGAGAGCTCCCCCCGGTACATCCGTCCCGAAGAGGCGTGGAAGCTGGCCGGGCTGCTCCCGCCGATGGTCGCGACGGTGGGGCTCTACCAGAACCCGGGCGTGGACGACTTCGCCGAGGTGGAGCAGGTGTGCCCGACAACGCTGACGCAGCTACACGGCAACGAGCGCGACCAGATCGTGGAGATGATCGGGCCCGACCTGATCAAGGCGGTCCAGTTCGATCCGGAAACGATCGCCGAAAGGCTGAGGCATTATGACGCCTTCGACGAGGTGAACGCGATTCTGATCGACGGCTCGGCGGGCGGCGAGGGGATCGCGTTCGACTGGGACCAGCTGACGCCTCACCTTGAGGGGATCACGACACCGATCATCCTGGCCGGCGGGTTGACGCCTGAGAACGTGGGCGAAGCGATCAAGGCTGTGCGCCCGTTCGCGGTGGATGTGTCGAGCGGCGTGGAGCGATCGCGCGGCGAGAAGGACCCGGAGCTGATCCGGGCGTTCTGCAAAGCGGTTGTGCGCGCAGATGCGGAGTTGCTCTGAACGAGCGTTCTCACCTAAGACCCCTCACCCCAGCCCTCTCCCCCAAGGGGAGAGGGAGCAGTTTCAGAGCTGCTGTAGCGCCGACTCGATCGCGGTCACGGTTTCAGCCTCATCGAGCGTGTCGATGTCGATGACGGTGTCGGCGATGGATCGGTAGAGCTCGTCGCGCTGGTTGAAGATGTCCCGGATTTCGTCGACGGGGTCCTTGCCGGTCAGGCTCGGGCGATCGGCGGAGGCGGCCATGCGTTTGGCGAGGGTTTCGGGGGTGGCGCGGAGGTAGACGGAAGCGACGATGCCGTGAAGTTCGGCGGATTGGAGCAGTGCGCGCGAGGGTTCGTGCGTGGGTGTTCCGCCGCCGAGCGCGAGGACGAGGCGACGCTCAGGGAGTGTGTCGAGGGCCCAGAGCCAGACTTCGAGCTGTTCGCGTTCGCGGGCACGGAAGCCATCCCAGCCTTCTGAGCGCACGATGTCGGCGATGGAGCCGAACGAGCTGTCGCTCAGGACGGCTTCGTCGAGGTCCTGAAAGTCGAAGTTGAGCGAATTGGCGAGCAAGGGCCCGACCGTGGACTTACCTGAGCCCCGCAGGCCCATGAGCACGATCGAGCGCAGCATGCCGAGTTACTCCGCCTTGACGCGAGAGATGTATGAGCCGTCGTCGGTGCTGACGCGGATGGTCTCTCCGGTGACGATGAAGGGCGGGACCTTGGTCTTGAGGCCGGTGTCGCAGGTGGCCTCTTTCATCTGGTTGGTCGCGGTGGCGCCCTTGATGCCGGGGGGGGTGTCAGCGATGACCAGGTCGACGGCTGAGGGGAGTTCGAGCGAGACGGGGTTGCCTTCGTGGAAGAGGACGGTGCATGTGCCGTTGGGGCGGACGTAGAGGAGCGAATCGCCCAGCACGCTTTCCGGGATGATGTGCTGTTCGAAGTCTTCGGTGTCCATGAAGGTGGCGCCGGAGGCGTCGGAGTAGAGGTATTCCATGTCGCGTCGGTCGAGGGTGGCGCCGTCGACGGTGGCGTCGGAGTTGAAGCGTCGTTCGGCCATGCCCGAGCCGTCGACGCCCCGCAACTTGGCCTGGACGTAGGCGGGGCCCTTGCCGGGCTTGACGTGCTCGGTTTTGACACACACGTAGAGCTTGCCGTCGAGGTTGACAGCCATGCCTGGTTTGAGTTCGTTGGCCCGCATCTTCGCTCCTGCCTGCTTGCTGAGTGGGATTCGTGGGTTTGCCGGCCTTGCCGACACCGCCCATGGTAGGCTTGATGGGGGCGCATAACGCCCCTCGAGAGAGGCATCATCGGAGGTCAGACCCATGCTCATGAATCGCCGCGGCTTTGTACTTCGGACGTCGATGGTCACGCTCGGCGGGTGCCTGGCCCCGTCGGCCCTGGCGCGGGAGGGTCTGGCTCGGGTGGGCCGGACTCGGTTGGGCTTGGAAGAGCAGATTCTGGACTGGGCGAAGCTGACCGGGCAGACGAAAGCGGTCGTGAACCTGGCCCTCGGGGGGAATTCGGTGATGGTCGTCTCGGGCGGCGAGGCGCTGGTGATCGATTCGAAGTTTCCGTACCTCGGCCCGGCCCTGCGCGAGGACGCCAAGGCCGAGGCGGGCGGGGACAGTGTCAGCCTGCTCAACACACACCATCACGGCGACCACACGGGCGGGAACAGCGCGTTCGTCGGGCGGGGCAAGACGTACGCGCACCCCAAGGCGATCGAGCGGATCCGCGGGCAGATCGACAACTACCGCACGGGCGCGGAGGCGGCGGTGGGGCAGGTGAGCCAGAACCTGGCGGGGAATCGGCGGGCGATCGAGCTGGCGGTCGAGGTGGCCGAGAACGCGGCGAACATGTCGGCGGATGACTTCGTTCCGACGGACGCGGTCGAGGGCGGGTCGCGGATTGACGTCGGCGAGCTGACGCTCGACATCCATCACTTCGGCGCGGGGCACACGGACAACGACATCGTCGTGCATATCGCGAGCGAGAACGTCGTGCACACGGGGGATCTGGTGTTCAACGGATTGCACCCGTACTTCGACCCGAGGGGCGGCGTGACCGCCAAGGGCTGGATCCGGAGTTTGTCGAGCGTGCTGGATCTCTGCGATGAGGAGACGACGGTTGTGCCGGGGCACGGACCGGTCGGCGGGCGCGAGATTATCGAGAAGGCCAGGGGCTATCTCGAGCAGCTTGTTGAGGCGGTCGGCGCGGAGATCGAGAAGGGCACGAGCAAAGAGGATGCGCAGCAGATGACGTGGCCGTTTATGGATGGTCTCGGGTTCGAGCAGGTCAAGAGTCGGGCCGTGGGCGCGGTGTACGATCAGATCAAGGGCTCGTGAGCCGGTCGATTTGTTGGAGAGATGTGATGAATACGCAGCTGATGAGGATGTATTCGTACTCGCTCGGCGAGGTGCAGCGGCTCATGGAGGATGTGCCGTGCGAGCGGTGCGCCGATCTTGCGGGCACGAGCAAGCACCCGGCGTGGCTGGTCGGTCACATGACCCTGGCGGCGGATTTGATGCTGATGCTCGCGGGCGGTGAAATGAAGTACCCGCAGTGGTCGGAGCTCTACAAGCCGGGCACGGAGCCTAAGCCCGAGCGCTCGGTGTACCCGAAGAAGGACGAGGTGATGTCGATCCTTGCCGAGCGCCACGCGGCCTTGTCCGAACGCGTGGGCCAGATGACCCAGGCCGACTTCGAGCAGGTGCTGCCCAAGGAGGACTACCGCGAGTTTTTCCCGACCGTGGGGCACGCGGCGGTGTACTACATGGCCTCGCACGAGATGTACCACCTCGGGCAGCTTTCCGTCTGGCGGAACGCGGCGGGGATCGGCTGAGTATTTGTGGTAATTGCGGCATCTGTGTAGTTTAAATCGAGTGACACACAATATGGCTGGGTCTCTCAAGCTCAGGTGTGTGATTGAAATCGGTGTACTGCCTAAACCGTTATCGCTATGAGTGCAGAGGCGAGCACGCCTAGTACAAAGAACGTGAGGTTGACTAAGAAGCTCCTGATAAAGCTCTTGCGATCTTTCTTGTCGAGAGTTTCGCTAAAAGTGGCAAGAAATGCGTCGACTTGTTCCTGGTTGGCAGACACGATTGCCTGGTACTTCTTTGCTTCGTTAGACAGTTCTTCCGCACGTTGTTTTGTTCTGTGTACTTCCGAATCTAGTTCTTCAAAAACTTTGACGGCTTTGCGCAGATCGCCTACTGCATCTTCGATGCGCTGAGATAACGGCGGTTGGCGATTTGCTTCGATCTTTTCAGCTTTAGACTGAAGAAAAGACGCGATTGCCGACGTGAGTGCGCCTAGTGCCGTAATCGAAATGATTTCAACGATCATGGTGTGATTATAGCAAATCGATCAATCTGAGGTTTGTCCAATGGTCAGATCCGCCTTCGCATTCACCGGCACGGACTCAACGTGCAGCCGCTTGGCGCGGTGGTTCGACCAGTCGGTCACTTTCGCGTCGGGGGCGTCGTCGCCGAGCTTGATGGAGAGGATGTCGTAGGTGTTGTTCCGCTGGGCGGGGGTGAAGCCGGCGTCGCGGATGAGCTTGCACAGCACGGCCTCGTCGAGGCAGTACGTCGTGCCGGCGGAGCTGACGACGTTCTCTTCCATCATGACCGAGCCCATGTCATTGGCGCCGAACTGGAGCCCGACCTGCCCGATGTGCGGGCCCATCGTGACCCAGCTGGCGCCGATCGAGTAGATATTGTCGAGGTAGAGCCGGCTCGCGGCCTGCGTGCGCAGGTAGTCGGTCGAGCCCGAGAGGCGGATGCGCCGGCCGAACTCCTTGTGGGCCTTGGGGTCGCTCTCGCCTGTCAGCACGGCGACGGCGTCGCCCGGGAAGACGGCTCCCGGCTCGCGGTCCTCGGGCTGGCTTCCCCATTCCTTGACGCGCCCAAGCGCGGTGTTGTCGCGCTGGAAGGGCCAGGAGATGAACGCCTTGTAGTGGCCGCCCGGCGGCTGGTGATCGGGCGGTGCGAGTTCGCCCTCGTGGTGACGGGTGTAGGGGCTGCCCTCGCCGAACTCCATGAGTGCACGGTCCTGCCACTGGCGGACGAGTTCCATGTGATGGATGCGGTCGGCGAGTCCTTCGATGTGTCCGAACATCATGGTGGCGCTGGTGTACATGCCCAGCGAGTGCGCGACGTACATGGTGGTGAGCCACGCTTCCGCGTCGCATTTGCCGAGGCCGATCTTTGTGCGCACGGGATTGGCGAAGATCTCGCCCCCGCCGCCGGGGAGCGAGTCGAGGCCCGCGTCGCGGAGTCTGATCATGACCCAGCGGAGTTTCTCTTCGAGGTTCTTGCCGGGCGGGTTGAAGAAGTGGACGAACTCGATGAACTCGGGCGGGCTAAAGCCGTGGACGTGGATGTGCGGGTAGCGTTCTTTGATGCCGTGGAGCAGGTCGATGTACCAGTCGAGGGGGAGCTCTGGGTTCATGCCGCCCTGCATGAGGACCTGTGTGCCGCCGACGGCGGTGAGTTCTTCGATCTTCTCGTAGAGTTGTTCGTACTCGAGCGTGTATGAGTCGTGATCCTCGGCGGTGCGTTTGAAGGCGCAGAAGATGCACTTGGCGGTGCAGATGTTGGTGTAGTTGATGTTGCGGTCGATGACGTAGGTGCGCAGGTCGTTGCCGTGGATGGCTCGGCAGCGTGCGTCGGCCCATCGCCCGAGCTCGAAGAGTTCCTGCCTTTCGAGGAGGGCCAGGCCCTGCTCTGGTGTGAGCCGGACGACGCCCTGGGCGACGTCGGCGAGGAAGCCGGCGTCGAAGGGATCGGCGCCGGGTTTCGTGGGCAGTGGCTGGTAGATGGTGGCCATGCGGAATCCTTCCCGTTCCGTGTTCGCCGGCGAGGGCTCGCTGGCTTCTTTATTTTCAGGAACCATTGAAACGATTTCCACCCCTTGGCATGGATTTCTCGGACGCCAAGGTCTGCCGGTTCGGCGGGCTGTGCGGGGCGAGAGGGCGTGGGGGGAGGCCGGAGACCATGCCCTGACAAAGGCTTATGCAACGTTCGCTTCATGAAACCGATGATGGATTCTTGATAGGGGGACAGATCGGATGGCGATACAGCAGCACACCTCGGCCGCGTTGTCCCGCTTGAAGCGGGGGGTCTATCTCTGCGCGACGGGGCTGTTCCTGGCCGCCCTGATTCAGCTCTTTGTCTTCGGCTTCGTGCACTTCACGGACGTCCGATATCAGACGCTTGAGAACGCGAGTCCTGCGGAGCATCGGCCTGTTGTGGTGACACAGACGGCCACGGGCGGGGTGCGTGGGGGGTTGTCGACTCAGGAGGCGGGTCCTCAGCCCGAGCCGTTGTCCGTTCAGGCGGCTGCTGAGACGGTGCCCGATGTGAACCGCGTGGCGAGCACGTTCGACGTGATCCTGAAGCGGTTCAGTCAGGGTGCTGTGGTGATCGGGATCTTCTCCGCGGTTGGGCTTGCGGTGCTGACGCTTTTGGGCTCGATCGTGGCGGGCGGCGCATCGGTGCCGGGCGTGGAGAAGGCGGTGTCCGCGTGCATGTGGGGGCTTGGGTTGTGCCTGCTGGCGTTGCCCTGGCAGGACGTGTTCAATTCGATGCCGTTTGCGGGTGTGTTTACGGGTTACACGGGCATGGTCGCGGCCAGCGAGGGGACGAGCGGCTCGTTCCAGCTCATGCTTCTGTTCGTGGGTATTCCCGCGGCTGCGATGGCCGGTGCGATGGTCGCGGCTTTGCGCTTTGGCTCTGGCGTTGAGGTCGCGGTAGTCGCGGGTCTGAAGAACAAGCCGATGGACGCGGTGGATACGGCGATGGCTGCGACGCGTGCGAATCTGTCGTCGAACCGTCAGGCGGGTGCGGTGAACAACGTGTTCCTGCCCGATGGGCCGCCGAGTGTGGCGCCTGAGGATGACACGTCGCGGACACGTGCATCTGAGCCGCCGGCGAGGAGGCGTTCGCCCTTGTCGATGACCAACAGCGACGAGAAGCCGGACTACAAGCGGCCGATCTGAGCCTCGGAATCAAGCATGAATTTCGGGTTCCCTCGCTTGCGCGTGGGGATTGTCGTTGTGTTGATGTGACGGTTTATCCCCTTGGGTGGAACTGCTTGTGGACCTGGCGGAGACGGTCGCCGTCGACGTGGGTGTAGATCTGTGTGGTGGTGATGTCGGCGTGTCCCAGGAGGTCCTGGACGACGCGGAGGTCGGCGCCGCCGGAGAGCAGGTGGGTGGCGAATGTGTGGCGCAGGAGGTGGGGGTGGATGTCCTTGAGCCCCGCGGCGTCGGCGTGCTTGCGGACGATCTGCCAGATCGCGACGCGTTCGAGTGGTCGGCCTGTGCGCGAGAGGAACATCGCGCGCGTGGGACGTTCAGATGCCTCGGCAAGGATCGGGCGGGCGCTTTCGAGGTAGGTGTGGATCGCGGACATCGCGGGCGTGCCCATGGGGACGAGGCGCTGCTTGTCGCCCTTGCCTGTGACGCGGACGACGGCACCGTCTTCGACGTAGTCCTCGAGTGTGACGGCGCAGACTTCCGAGGCGCGCAGGCCGCTGGCGTACATGAGTTCGAGGATCGCGCGGTCGCGGAGTGCGTAGACGCGGCGTTCGGGTTTGTGTTCGAGTTCCGCGGTCGGGGCGCTCAGGAGCTTGCGGATCTGGCCCGGGCTCATGACGCCGGGGAGCTTCTTCCAGCTCGATGGGCGTTCGAGGACGTCGGCGGGGTTCTGGGGGGCCCGGCCCGTTGCGTGCATCCATCGGCAGAAGACGCGGATCGTGGCGAGGTGTCTGGTGACGGACGAGGCGGCGAGCTTGCGTTCGGCTGAGAGCTTGCGGATGTGCTCGCTGAGGTGCCTCGGGGTGATGGATTCGCAGTCGGTGATGCCTGCCTGTTTGAGGTCGTTCAGGAGTTCGTCGAGGTCGCGGGCGTAGGCGTCCTGGCTTGCGGGACGCAGGCCGCACTCGATGGTGATGAACTGCATGAATCCTCGGCGTGCGCCGGCGAGGAGTGGTGGGAGGTCGGGTTGTGCTTTGACCCTCGGGCTCATGTCTTTGAGTTGTATCGACGCGATGGGGTGTTGTGTTGGAGTGAGAGGGTACCAATTGAAAGACGCCCGCCTCGGAAGGACCGAGGCGGGCGCGGGTGTGTGTGCCTGTCAGAGGCTTTCTCGGCGTTAGCCGAGGAGCTGCAGCGCGGTCTGCGGCTGGTTGTTGGCCAGCGACAGGGTGTTGGTGGCTGCGGAGACAAGGATCTGCGAGCGGGTCAGGGCCGCGGTCTCCGACGCGAAGTCGGTGTCGCGAATGACGGACTCGGCAGCCGAGCTGTTCTCGAGGTTGACAGCGAGGCTTCGCTTGGTGGCACCCAGCGTGTTGCGCTGGAATGCACCGAGGCGGCCGCGGAGGGTCGAGACCTGCTCGATGGCCTCTGAGACAACCTTCTGAGCGGAGGTGAGATCGCCGTCGACGACGTTGAAGCCCTTGCCCGAGCCGAGGTCGTCGAGGAAGCCGCCGGCGGCGTTGGAGCCGAGCTTGCGGGTGGCAACCTCGGAGACGCCCAGGGTGACCTTGGACTGGATGTCGACGTTGCCGCCGAGCTGGAACGTAGCACCGCCGCCGGCGATGGCGAACGTGCGGCCCGAGCCCACAGCGCCCGGAGTCTGGGCGTTGGTGTCGTTGAGTGTGATCTCGAGGTTGAGGAAGTCGGTGTCGATCTTGGCGGTCTTGCCACTGGTGGTGGCAACGATGCCGTTGATCGTGGCGCCGAGATCCTGGCCGGAGTCGCGGATGCCGTTGGTGGCCGCGGTGGAGCTGTACGTGTTGCCGGTCGTAGTATCGGCGGCCGCGAAATTGTCAGCGGTGAGGCCGTACACGCCGCCACCCTGCTGGGCGTCATCGACGACCTTGACGGTGACGTACTCGTCCGAGCCGAACTCGGAGGACTCAAGACGGACGCCGGTACCCGAGACGCTGGCGGTCACGCCGAGCACGTCGCTGAAGGTGTTGATGGTGTCCTGGATCTGAGCAACCGTGGTACCCGAAGCGAAGCTGAACTCGCGGGTGCCCTTAGAACCGGCGATTTCGACGACGAAGGTCGAGCTGGCACCGTCGGTTGCGGTCGCACCACCGAGATCGAGCGCAGCAGCGCCGAAGCTCAGGAAGGTACCGGCCTGCTGGGCCGACTGGGTGACCAGGACGGAGACGTCGAGGCTGTCGCCTTCGAACTTGGCACCGTTGACGCGGAGGTCATCGATACCGGTGGCCTGGCTGGAGACGCGGAAGTCGAAGTTACCGTTCAGGAGCTTGGTGCCCTGGAACGAGGTCTGATCCGAGACGCGGTCGATCGTCTGGAGGATCGAGTCGATCTGAAGCTGGTTTGCTTCCTTTTCCGCCTTGCTGAGGCCGGCTTCGTTGGCCGAGTTGGTGATGAGGCCCTGGAGCTCGGTCAGCAGACCGGAGACTTCCGAGAGGCCGCCTTCGGCGATGTTGACGACGCGTTCGGCGCGTTCGGCGTTGTTGATGGCCGACTCGACGGACTTAATCTCGGCCCGGAGGTTCTCCGAAGCGATCAGACCGGCGGGGTCGTCCTTACCGCGGTTGATCCGCAGGCCGGTGCTGAGGCGCTCAAGCGAATCGTTGAGGCCGAAGTTGTTCTGGCCCAGCACGCGCTGAGCAACGAGAGACGTGACATTGGTGTTGATGCGACTCATTTGAATGAATCCTCCGTGAACACTCGGGCTCTTCGCCCCTGACACACCGCCCCGCGTGTCTGCCCTTGTTGCCTTTTCTGGCGAAAGTGGGCGAAACGTTTTGCGGGGCATTGCCCGGCACCGTGCCGAGCCACCCTGTTCCCGGAAGGTCCATCTTCCGGGGACGCCTCGGCATCGGCGGTTGTGGGGGGCGGGTTCAGTTGGACGTGCTTGCGGAGTGAGATTTCTCGGTCAGTCCATAAGAAAAGCCGACGGACTTGGTCCGCCGGCTCGCTGGATCTGGGGGTTTGTCGGCCCTTATCAGGACCTTATGGGCTTATCCGAGCAGTGAGAGCACCTGGCTGGCCTGCTGGTTGGCGAGCCCGAGCACGCTTGTGGAGGCCTGATTGAGGATCTGCGCCCTCGTCAGGTTGCTGGTTTCCTCCGCGAAGTCTGCGTCGCGGATGACCGAGGCGCTCGAGGTGAGGTTCTCGTAGGCCGCCTGCAGCGAACGGACGTTCGTGCTGAGTGTGTTCCGCTCGAAGGCTCCGAGTCGGCCTCGCATGATTGAGACCTCGTCGATGGCGGTGGCGATGATGTTTGATGCCTGGCTGAAGTCGTTTCGGCTGGCACTGGTGCGGATGTCGTTGTCCTGTCCGCTTCTGAGCGAGTTGAGGAAGGCGAGTTTGCCGTCCACGAGTGTGCCGCCGAGGTTTTCGGAAGCGACGGACTGGACCCCGATGGAGCTCTGCTGGAGGCTTGTGACCTCCGGTCCGAGCTGGAAGAGGGCGCCGCCGCCGGTGATATCAAAGGATGTCGTGGCGTTGAGTGAGGTTGCCAGGTCCTCGTTGAGGAGCATCTCGAGTGAGAGCGTGCTGGAGTAGATAGAGAGTTCGAGCCCCGAGCTGTCGGCGAGTGTGCCGTTGACGAGCGCGGTGACGTCACGTCCGGTATCTCGGTTGGACGTGGAGAGTGCAGCGGTCGGCTCGGTCCAGATGCTTCCTGTGCCGGCGCCGATCTGGTAAGTGTCCGCGGCTTTGTAGAGCTTGACGGTGTCCTCGGCGGGATCGCTGGGGCCTCCGATGCGTTCGACGGAGACGAATGCGTCCGAGCCGTAGGTGGTGGAATTGAAGACGACACCCGACGTGGGGTCGGCAGCGCTGATGAGCGATGCGGAGACGCCCGTGACGGACTTGAGGTTGTTGACAGCGTTGATGAGGTTGGCAAGCGAGGTGCCCGAGACGACCTCGATGGTTCCGACGCCGAGCGAACCGGCGATGCGGAGCGTGGTGCTGCTGGTGACCTGTCCGCCCGTGCCCGCGTTGAAGCCGGACATATAGAGCGCGCCGAGCTGCGCCGAGGCGAGCACGGCGACGTCGACCTGGATGGCGTCGTTGCCGCTGAAGTTGGCGCTGAAGACCTGAGCCTTCGAGATGGCCGAGCTTCGGACGCCCGAGACGATGTAGTCCTGTGACCCGTCGAGGAGCTTGAGCCCGCCGAAGGTCGCGGTGTTGGCGATCCGGGTGATGGACTCGATGGCCGAGTCGATCTGGAGCTGGTTTGCCGCGCGTTCTTCGGCCGAGTTGCCGCCGGTGTTGGCGGACTCGACGATGAGCGAGCGTATGGAGTTGAGGAGGTCGCTGACTTCAGTGAGCGCACCTTCCGTGGTTGCGATGACTGAGCTCGCCCGCTCTGCGTTCTTGATGCCCTGCTGGACACCTTCGAGGTCTGAGCGGATGCGTTCCGAGATGATGAGCCCGGCCGGGTCGTCCTTTCCTCGGTTGAGGCGGAGTCCGGTCGAGAGCCGCTCGAGTCTGAGCTGCAGGTCTTCATTGCTTCTCGTCAGGTTTGACTGAGCAATGAGGCTCGGGACATTTGTGTTGATTCGACTCATTGTCGATCCTCCGTGACTGACGTTCGCACGCCTCCGACCGCGTCCTCGCGGCGGTTGCGGGCCGCCCTGTTAGGCGGTGGTCCGCGTCGGCGTCGAGTCGTGAGCGCTCGCCGAGGTGACCTCGGTCCGCTGCGGGTGGACTCCGTTGCTCGTGGCGGGCTTGTTGCCGCCGTTACCGTTCTGGGAGGCCAGGGATGACGCCCTGGCAGCACGTCCCGGACGGACGGATTTCGGAGCCGCGCCCGAACTCAGCGGCCCCAGGTCGTCGCGCTTGAAGCACGCCGCCTGTTCGTTTTCTCTTCTAATTGCGTCGTACACCTCTTTACGATGTACGGCGATTTGAGTCGGCGCAGTGATGCCGAGGCGGACCTTGTCGCCTCGGATATCGACGACCGTGATCTCGATGTCATCACCGATCATGATCGTCTCATCGCGCTGACGTGAAAGCACCAGCATTCGATTGGCTCCTTCCAACGCCGAGTCGGAAACAACACCGACCCGGGGCTCGGCTTCCGGCCGAGCGTCCTCCGTGCCCAAGAGGCGCCCGCTTCCCTGCGGGGCGCCGCACTCTGTCCCGCGGAATCAGGCGGAGGCCGCTTGAGCGGCCTGACCGACTTTCATCAGCGGTTGTCTGGTTGTCCACCGCTTGTCGGCGAGGACGAGCTGTTCACCCGTCCTGTCGATGGTGTTGACAACCAGCGGGCCCTGGAGGTTGCCCGTGAGCTGCTGCTCAACCTTGTTCACGATAACGAATACCTGCGCGTCCTCGAGCTTGTCGAGAGAGAGCGCCTCCATCTGCTCCGCCCGGATGGGTACGTTGTACTCCGGGTAGAACATCGTCGGATCGGTGATCACGAAGGCGAGATCCGGGTCGTCGAGGCTCTGCAGCCAGAAGAAGAGCGCGTCTTCGCCCGGCTGCAGCAGACAGTACCGGCACATGGCCGGGAACCCGAGAAGACCCTTCGTGAAGGTGATCACGCGGTCCTCCGCGATCTCAATCACCCCGAAGCGTGACGTTTGGACTTCCATGCGATCGTCCTTGACCTCGGCCTTGGCTTTGATGCCCTGGCAGGCGTCCCTCGCCTGCTGACTCTGACTCGTGCTCCCCGCGGCCGATACGGGGGAGCCCTGTTCCATTTCTCCAGCCCGACCCCGCTAACCGAGGAAGTCGAGCAGATTCAACTGATTCGCGATCGACATGCTCTGAAGCCCGGCCTGCAGCTGTGTCTGCAGTAGGGTGAGCTTGGTCGATGCCTCCGCAAAGTCCAGGTCACGCAGTTCGCTCCTGAAACTCTGCTCCATGACGTTGACGTCCTCTTCCCTGACCCGAGCCGACTCGAGCCGTTTGCTGTAGCTGCCGACGAGGCCGCGGGTCTGTGCGACGGAGTCCACAACTTCTTCCAGTTTGGTTCCTGCAAACGTGATGCCAGTCGTGTCACCGGCCGTAAGTGCCTCTCTGAGCTCGATCAGACGCGTGAACACGGTGTTCGAGACCACCGGTGCCGGGTCGCTCCCGGCAAGAGTTGCGCTCGTAGGGTCAAAAGTTGCGTCCCCGAGCCCGAGATCGAACATCGCGGAGGAGTTGTTGCGCCTCTCTATGGAGAGCGTGCCAGTGAAGCTGGCATCCTGTGTGAAGACGATGCCGTTGTCGGCGTCCCCGAGCGAGGCCTGGAAGGCCGTGGGGGGGATGCCCTGGCTGCTGGCTTCGTCGTTGATGCGCGCGATGACGTCGCCGATGGTGACGGCGTCCTCGGGTCGCAGATTGACGGTGAAGCTGGACCCATCGCCCAGGACGACTTCGAAGTCGACGTCGAGGGTTGGGTCGGCCAGTCCCGTGAGCGGGTCGGTGCCGCCTGTCTTGACGCTCACGCCCCGCCCGTCGTTGAGGATGTCGGTGCGTGTGGAGGACTTGAGCGACCGGATGCCGAGCATTTCTGCCGTGCGGTTGCCGCCGGCGACTTCCTCGATGGTCATCGACTGATCCGGGGAGGCGGAGACGAGGTTGACGATGTCGATGCCTGTGCCCTGGCTGTTGATGACCAGCCGGGCGCCGATGTCGGCGCCCTGGATGGCGTTGGCGAGGTCTTCGATGGTCTGGGCGCCCGAGAGGTCGATCTGTGCCCTTCGCCCGCCGTTGTTGATGACGATCTCGTCGAGAGCACCGGTCAGCCCGGCGAGCGACGCGATGGATGAGCGCATGGTGAGCTTTGGATCGAGATCCTGCCCCGTGGTCTGGGTGGCCTCGAACGCGAAGCCGCCCGAGGTGGTCAGGCCGAGATCCCTCGCGGTGGTGCCGACGCCGACCTCTGTGAATGTGAGCTGCGGATCGGTGCCCGGTGCACCGCTGACGACGTCGATGGTGATGGCTTCGCCTGCGAGCGAGACGCCCCCGGTATCCAGGATCGTCACGCCGTTGGTGGTCTCGTAGTCTCGGATGGCGGCTTCGATGCGTGTGACCACGTCTTCCATGCGGTCGGCGGAGTTGAGGTCGATCTCGACGACGGGGCCGTTGTCGAGCTGCATCTGGATGACGCCTTTGGAGACGCCCAGGCCGACGGGTCCCCTGAGATCCGAGAGGAGTGTGTCGGGCGTGAGCGATGGGGCGAGGTCGACATCGCCTTTGACTTTGCTGAGTTCGTCGCCGATGGAATCGATGCCGACGAGCGTGACGGGGACGCTTTTGCCCAGGTTGATGTCGGTGGTGAGCTGATCGAACTCGCCCGTGTAGATGAAGCCGGAGCCGAAGGCCTCGAACGGCGGTGTGCTTGTTTTGCTGCCGCCGAAGAGGTAGTTGTCGACGGACTTGCGGTTCATCTGTGTGAGGAGCCCGTCGATGAGCGAGTTGACGACCTGCGCCTGGTTCTCGCGTTCCTCCTGCGTGGTGCCGATGTTGACCTGTGTGCTTGCGATCTGCTTGGCCGAGAGGAGCAGGTCGTTGGCCTCGGAGAGGCTGGACTCGACGAGCGCGAGATTGGCGTCGGCCTGATCGATGTTGCGGAGGCGCTGGCTCGAGCGCTGGATACTGTCATCGAGCTGCGCGATGGCCGCGGTGGCGACGGTGTCGTCGCTCGGGCGCAGGACGGACCGGCCCGTGGCCAGCTGCGACTGGGTCTCGAAGAGCCCGAGGCTCGATCGACGGAGGTTCGCCAGCTGGATCTGGTTGACCAGCAGCGACGGGGCCCGGCTCACGTTGGATGGGATGGAGCTCATAAGTGCCTTCAGATCAGATTGATCAGTGTGTCGAGCATCTCGTTCGTGGTCTGGATGATTCGGGCGGCCCCCTGGTAGGCCCGCTGGTACTGCATGAGGTTGAGCGCTTCCTCGTCGCTGTCGACGCCGCTCATGGCCAGCCGCTGTGACTCGAGCCCGTCGCGGACGATCGCGGTGGACTCGGCGATGACACGGGCCGAGCCGGTCTGCACGCTGAGCTTCTGAACGCTGGTGCGCCAGAACGCGCCGACGGATTGCCCGTCGAAGGCCGCGATGCCGGTGTCCTGGAGATCGGCGATGGCAAGGCTCGTGCCGTTCTCGTGGAAGGTGCCGTCGATGTATCGCCCGGTCATGAGCGACAGCGGGTTGCTGGCGAGGTGATCGCTGACGGCGATATCGGTGGCATCGGTGCCCTGGAAGTAGCTGTTGACACCCAGAGCCGCGAGCACGCCCGAGGTGTCGTCAGCGAATGAGAAAGTCGTGCCCTGCGTGGCGTTGATGGTGAGTTTGCCGTCGCCGGCGATGCTCGCCGAGAGCCCGGTGATGGCGTCGATGGCGCTTGCGATGTCCTGGAGCGAGGTGTCGTCGGTGAAACCGGGCTGACCAGTGTTCGTGAGGCCGTCGAGGTCGATGTCGATGCGCGTGGTTGTGACGGCTCCGGTGGCTTCGTCGACGGTGCGAACGATGAAGCCGCCGTTGGTGGGCGCGACGGGCAGCTCGGCGATGCTCGAGTTGGCCGGGTGTGTGAGCGAGAGCGCCTGATCGGTGGTGGAGAACTGGAGCTGCGAGGAGGTGCTGGTCAGGCCCTGGGCGTTGGCTCCGGTGGCGTGGAGTGAGTTGATCTGGTGGATGAGCTGGCCCGCGAGTTCGTCGAGCTTGCCGATGGTTTCGTCGACGGTGCCGTCGCGGCTGTCGAAGACGCCGCCGATCCTGCCCTTGCGGATGTCGAGGACCTGCCCGGTCGAGGCGATGGCGACCTGAGTTTCGATCTGATCGCCCTTTGGCACGTTGCGGAGCTCGATGCCCTGGTTGCTCGAGCCAAGGACGACGGGGGTGGAGCCGACGAGCACATCGATCGAGCCGGAGGCCTGCTCGATGACGGTGACGTCCATGATCTCGCTGAGCTCACGGACGAGCTGGTCGCGTTGATCACGGAGCGGGTTGTTGGTGGCTCCGCCGTACTCGGACGCGGTGATCTGTTCGTTGAGCCGCGCGATCTCGGTGAGCGCGTTGTTGGCCTCGCTGGTGAGGGCTCCGAGCCGGTCATCGAGTTCGTTGCGCTGGCTGGTGAGGTCGGAGCGGAGGCGCTGGATGAATCCCGCCAGCAGCTCACCCTGCTCGACGACCTGAGCTTGAGCCTGCGTGCCGTTGGCCAGCTCGCTCCATCCGGTGAAGAAGTCGCCCAGCTCGCTGGAGAGGTCGAGGTCGGTGAGCTCGTTGAGGATGGTTTCGATGCCGGAGAACGCCCTGAGGATTTCCTCGGCGGCTGCGGAGTCGCTGATGCTTGTGTTGTAGCGAGACTCGATCGCGGGATCGAGCTGTCTGCGGACGCCGTTGAATCGGACGCCCTGTCCGATCTGGCCTTCGAGCGTGTTCGCGTCGCCCGCGATGGGCTGGAGGCCGAGCGTCTGGCGTGTGTAGCCCTCGGTCGCGGCGTTTGCGAGGTTGTTGCTGGCCACCTGCACGCCGAGCTGGCTCGCCGCGAGTGCCGACCGACCGATTGTGAACGCTGCTCCGATGCCCACGTTCCGTTCCTCTCTTAATGCCTGAAGTCCACGGCGGTGGACATGGCGACACCCTGTGCCATTTTGCCACGGGCGTTGTACGTTCTTGCGACGTTGCAGGTCTGGACGACCTGCGCGAGCATGCCTCCCAGGTGGCCTGCGAATGCGGCGGTGGCCTCGCGGAGCGCGGACTGCTCGGCGCGGGCGCTCTCGATGAGCTGACGGAGTTTCTCGGCCAGAAGGCTGAGCCTTTTGGCGCTTGGGCCGCCGATCTGCGCGATGAGCGCGCGGATGGTCAGGTTCGCGCCGGGCATGCCGATGGTCTTGGAGATCTCGGCGACGATGCGGGCGCGTTCCTGATCGAGCTTGACGATGCGCTGGTTCGTCTGGTTCCGCAGGTCGGCGAGCCTGGCGATGGTGGGGGAGTCTGCCTTGCGCAGCGCTTCGCGGTGCTGTTTGGCGAGCTCGATGAGCGTCTCGTGCTCCTTGGCGAGGGCGACGAGCGTGTGCTCGAGGGGCTCGGTTTCGATGGGTGCATGGGGAGTGGTCATGCGGAAACCTCGAGGTGCTGGCCTGCGGGCTGGTCGAGCTTGATGCCCGCGCGTGAGGCGAAGTCGCGGGTGAGGCGGTCGACGATGGGCAGGCGCGAGGACTTGACGATCTCGTCGGCGACGCGCTGGTCGAGCAGTGCGCCGAACTGCTTCTCACCCTGCGTGGGCGCGAAGGGCGGGGCGGCGTTGCTCGACTCGCGGATCTGGCTCAGCACCGGGACGATGAACGTCGCGGAGACAAGCTGCTCGGCGGCCTCGCGGATCTCGGCCTCGGGCGCGCCACGCTTGGCGCGCTCAAAGAGCTGCTCGAACCGCTCGGCCTGATCGACGCCCGAGGGGCGATCGGCAGAGTCGATAACCGAGAGATCGTTCGTCAGAATGGAAGTGGAGCCGAGGTTCATTCGATGATCAGCTGAGCTTGCAGCCGTCCTGTTTTGTGGAGACTCTGGAGGATCTCGATCTGGTCCTCGACGGGGACGTCGAGGCGTTCCATGGCGGCCATGAGGTCCTCGAAGCGAGCCATCTCGCTCTGGCGTGTGTGTGTGGAGAGGCCCGTCCATTCCTGCTGACGCACGCGGGGCTGCTCGGCCGTGGCAACGGGTTCGGGCATGATGGTGGTGATGCTGAGGTTCTTGTGGGTGATGGCGACGGGCCCGATGCGCACGTCGGCGGTGACGAGGATTACGCCCGTATCGCGGTTGACGACGATCTTGGCGGGCAGGCCCAGGTCGCGCTGGTCGATCTGGTAGCTGAGGATCTCGGCGACGAACGCGGCCGAGTTCTGACGCTGGTCCTGGGGCACATCGATGCGGATGGTGCGGTCGTCGATGACGGAAGCCACGGCGGGGCCGAAGAGATCGGGCGTGCCGAACCATTCCTGATTGATCCGGCTGGCGATGGCGGTCGTGGCCGAGTGCCCGGCGAAGTGCTGGCTGACGGTCAGGTTGAACGACGAGCCGAGCGGCCTCATGGTGAGGTCTTCGAGCAGTCGGGCGCCGCCCCGGACGACAGCGTTGGTGGGGGCGTTCGGGTTGGTGACAACGACGGTGCCCTGAGCCATGGCCAGAGGGCGATCGAGTTCGACTGGGCCGCGGACCTCGTAGCGGAGCGGTGCGAGGAAGAGCTCGCCGCCCTCGAGGCTCTTGGCGCTGCCGAGGCTGGAGACCCGGATATCGAGCTTGTCGCCCTTACGACCGCCGCCGGCGGGGACGACGCATTTGACCATGACGAGCGCGACGCTCTTGGTGGCTTCGAGTTCTTCGAGGGAGGCGACGGCGTTGCCCGAGTTGATGAGGACCTGCGCGAGGGGGCGCACCGTGACCAGGTCCTTGCCCGAGTCGCCCGTGCCGTTGAGACCGAAGACGAGCCCGAGCCCGAAGAGGACGTTCTCCTGCTCGCCCTCGATGCGCACGAGGTCCTTGATGGTGTCCGCTGCGGTGCTTGCCGCGAAGAGCAGTGAGCAGAGAATGGCGATGAGCTTGTTCACGCGACGTCTCCACGGCGTGCACAGGGCGCAAAATTCTTCATATGTGATGGCAACGCAATCCGCGTGCCAGCGGCAACGAGGGCCGGGTCAGAAGGCGAAGATGGTCTCCAGGGCCTGAGGTATCCAGCCCTTGCGAGCGGTCTTGCTCACCTCGCCCTCGTTCTTGGTGATGATCGAGAGGTTGTGCAGCTGGCTGGACTGCACGGTGTTCTGCTCGGTGATGTCCTCGCTTCGGCAGTTGCCCGAGAGGACGAAGACCTGGACTTCCTCGTCGGTCTGGATGGTGCTCCGGGCCTCGAGCACGAGCACGCCGTTGGGCTTGATGTCGATCACCTCGGCCTGGATGCGCGCGGTAAGACGGTCGGTGCGCTCGTAGTCGCCCTCGCCCTGGAACTCGTGGGTGGAGGCGATGTCGAGCAGGTCGCTGTTGTCGGCGTCGCTGCCCTCGAGGCGGGCTTCGATCAGTTCGGACAGGCTCGGGAAGGTCGAGAGCTCGGCGCTTGCGGAGTATTCCTTGTCCGTTTCGAGCGACTGCGAGCGTTCGGCTCTGCTGGTTTCGTTCACGATGATCGTGACGAGGTCGTGCATCTCGAGGCGCTTCGGGGGCGGGGGAACGATGACAAACATGCTGTAGCCCGAGAGCGATTCGCTGGGCATGGCGTTGCCGTTGATGTCTTCGGGGACGCCCACGGGCCTTGTTTCGTAGAGAGATTGGGCGGCGGCTTGCGCGCAGAGAAGCGAGGTGAGGGTGCAGATGAGTTGGCGTTTCATCCCTGGTCTCCCGTCAGATGCGTTGCGTTTGCGATGACGACGGCCCGGCCCGGCGCTTTGACCTCGGCCATGAAGCGCCCCTCGCCTTTGAGGGGTTCGAACTCGATGGTGTCCCCGACGCGGCCCGCTTCGAGGGCCCGGGCGGGTGAGCGCAGGACGATGGTGCCCGAGAGCACGTGCACGGAGACGATCTCGCCCCGCTTGATGACCTCGGCCTGCTCGGCGTGCGCGGTGGTGAGCATCTCACCCGCGCCGGTGTTGCGGCGGAGCCTGATGGTGCCGACGGCTGTGGGCTCGATGAAGGGGACGTCGGGCGCAAGCCATGCCGAGTCGGTCTCGTAATCCTCGCGTGAGAGGGTTTCGCCCCGGCGCAGGGCGCGGGTTGTGCGCACCGTCTGGCGCAAGATGCGCACGCCGACACGTGCGGTCTCGTCTCGGATGTTGCCCCGCTCGTCGTACATGGTGATGCGCATGGGCATGGTTTCGGAGGAACCGATCGGCTGCACGTCGACGACCCAGCCCTCGGTGGAGGAGGCGAGGAGGGCGGCCTCGCTGTCCTGATAGGTGAGCTGGAGGTGGTCGCGGGGCACACCGAAGGTCTGGACAAGCCGGGCCTCGATGTGGTCCTTGATGGTTACGCCCACGCTTGCAGGATCGATCACGGGCCTGGGTGTATCGGTGTCGGTCTGAGAGGCTGACTGGACGCGGAGGATGACGCGGCAGGCCTCGCCACGGAGCGTCATGCGTCCGGCGGCGAACTCGGTCTGTGACGCGAGACGGGTGCGGATGTCCTCCAGCGTGATGTCGAGCCTGCGGTCGGCGCCGGCCCGGTCGCCCGGGTGGGCGTCGATGACGAGCGACTCGAACGCCTTGGCCTCGCCCGTGAGCAGCGCGATGTCGCCCAGCGTGATGGGTGTGCCCATCTCCACGCGGGCCACGGGGCGCAGCGTCACCACGCCCTGCGCGAGCGATGAGCACGCGGTCAGGAGTGCGAGCAGCAGGATGACGAGTCGCGGCATCACGCGGCGGGGTCTCCTGGGTTACTGCCTGAGCTGACCGACGGAGCGGAGGGTTTCGTCGGCGGCTCGGATGGCCTGCGAGTTCATCTCGAAGGCGCGCTGGGTGCGGATGAGTTCGATGAGTTCGTACGTGGCGTCGACGTTGCTCGATTCGAGCTGGCCCTGCAGGATGCGGCCGTAATGACCCTCGGAGGGGTTGCCGACGATGGGGGCGCCGCTGGCCGCGGTCTCGGTGTAGAGGTTCTCGCCGATCTGTGTGAGGCCCGCGGGGTTGATGAACGAGGCGAGCTCGATCTGTCCGACTTCCTGCGGCTCGGCCTCGCCCGGCTGGGAGACAAAGACGCGGCCGTCGGCGCCGATGGTGATGGTGCGCGCGTCGGCAGGGATGTTGATGCGGGGCTCGATGCGTCGGCCGACATCGGAGGCGAGGACGAGCTCGCCGTCGGAGTTGAGTGTGAGGTTGCCCGCGCGGGTGTAGGCGGTCTGACCCTCTTCGATGCCGACCTGGAGGAACCCGAGGCCGTCGATCATGATGTCGAGCGGGCGTTCGGTGGCGATGGGTGAGCCCTGCTCGAAGTTGAGCTGCGTGCCGGCGACCTGAACGCCGAGCCCGACGTGGAGCCCGATCGGGCGCTGGTCGCCGTTGGCGTTCTCGACGCCCGGCTGCTGTCGCTCGATGTAGAGGAGGTCCTGGAAGTTGGCCCGGCTGGACTTGAAGCCGGTGGTGTTGACGTTGGCGAGGTTGTTGGCGACAACGTCGAGCTTCGAGCTGAGCGCGTTGAGTCCCGAGGCGGCGGATTGGAGGGCGATGCTAGCCATTGGTGTTCAGTTCCTCGTGTCAGACGGCCCGGCCAAGGCGGTTGATGGCCCGGTCCATGAGCTGGTCGTGGTAGCGGATCATGTCCAGGTTTGTGCGCACATCACTCGCGGCTGCCTGGACGGCCATGAGCGCGGAGATCTCGTTGACGGCTGAATTCTCGACCATGCCCTGCTTGAGCTGGCCCGTCGCGGCGGTCATGTTGTCGAGGGCGTCGTTGGTGAGTGTGAACATGCCCTCGCCCTTTTTGGTCAGGCGGGTGCGGTCGGGAACGTCGACCAGATTCAGGCGGGCGACCTCTTCCTGATTCTGGTAGACGCGGCCGT
This sequence comes from Phycisphaerales bacterium, assembly GCA_965228265.1. Taxonomy (GTDB): domain Bacteria; phylum Planctomycetota; class Phycisphaerae; order Phycisphaerales; family UBA1924. Next base: position 3,080,404 of record OZ245804.1, on the reverse strand, counting down.
CGGGGCCGAACTTGATGTCTGCGGTGTCGTCGAGGCGGATGGGCTGGCCCGTGGTATCGAGGACAGGTCGGCCCGAGCTTGCCAGGACGAGCTGGCCTGTCTGGTTGATGGCGAGGCGCCCGTCGCGTGTGAGGTGGAATGCGGCGGTGTCGCCGCTGGCGTCGGCCTTGACGGTCAGGAAGCCCTCTCCCGCGATGGCCAGATCGAGCGGGTTGCCCGTTGAGGTGAGCGAGCCCTGTGTAAATTCGACGCGTGTGGGCGCGAGCTGGACGCCGGCACCGAGCTGCTCGAGCAGGTCGTTGGAGTCCATATAGGGAAGGTTGTCCTCGACGCGGACAACGTCACGCTGGCGGGTGTAGGGGGTGTGGGGCTTGAAGCCGACGGTGTTGACGTTGGCGAGGTTGTTGGTGAGCGTGTCGAGCCTGTACATGCTCGTCAGCGCACCCGACGACGAGATGTGCATGCCGTAGTTCAAGCCGCGTCCCCCCCGAAGCGGGTTGACTGGGGCGCATTGACTGCGCAGCGCAGGGCCTCGGCCTGATCGGGCACGATGCGGCGGGTTTCGGGGTGGGCTTGGCGTGTCAGGCGCTCGGCCCGGGCGATAAGTTCAGTCCCGAGCTTGCCTTGCGCAAGCAGTGCGGCGGCCTGCGATCCTCGCAGGCGACCAATAGACGTTGTTTCGGCGCTCTGTACCATCGCGCAATTCCCTCCGGTTCGGGCTCAGCCCAATGGGACTCACGCAACAGGCGTGCCGGGAGGGAAATGGGGGCTCAATCGATCAGGTGGAGCTCGTTGGGCAGCTCGTCCATGTTCTTGTGCGGAGCGGGCAGGGCCTTGGCGAGAATGTCGCCCGCCTCTTGGATTCCAGGCGCCAACTCGGTGGGCAGGGTGCCCCTGTTGAGGGCGCGCTGGATGCGCTGGCGGACGGGTTCGAGCTGGTGTTCGGCGATGATCGACTCGAAGGCGTCGTCGGGGATGATCGTGACCAGCTTCTCGAAGAGTGAGACGTAGAGCATCACGCCCACCCTGTCCTGGGTGCGACGGACGCGGAGCCGTTGAAACCAGGAGGGGCCCGCGCGGTCGACGTGTCGGCTCAGGCGTTTCGGGCCCGCGATGGTCCGGACGATCGCGGGGCTCGTGTCGGCGACGGCTGTGCAGAGGGCGAACGCCCCGATCATGACGCCCAGGATGACAGCGGGGTGCAGGTGCGTGCGGGCGGGGAAGACCCACTGGCTTTCTTTGTCCTCGAAGACCCACATGAGCACGAGCGTGATCGCGGTCGCGCAGGCGAGGCCGAAGACGTCGGCGACGCGCGCGTACCCGCCCGAGCGGTTGGCGACCACGACGACGATCTCGGCGCCGGTCTTCTGCTCGGCGTCGAAGATCGCGTCCTCGACCTCTTGCCTGGTGCGGTCGCTGAAGAGCTTGGTGGGCCTGGGCATTGAGAGATCGTAGTGCTTGGGGGGTGGAGGGGTGTCACGGGTGGTCTTGCTACCCGTAAATGGGGCTCTCTCGATGCTCGGCTTGCCGAGGACGGACACGCCTTGGCACTGACACTGAAGGTTCAAAAAGCGTTTGCCCCCTCCCGCGAGTCGCGCACGGGAGGGGGCAGGGTGGTGTGCAGAAACGGTGTGACGATGTTTCAGAAACCGGCGGAGGCCATGGCCATGCTGGCGCCGCTGAACAGGCCCGCGACGGCGAGGTAGATCGCTACGCGGATGTGCGCGCCGGCCTGGAGTTCTTCCTGGCGTTTGACGTTGAGCCAGTACTTCCCGCTGCCCGTGCGCCGGATCACGCCGCGACGCTCGAGCCACCAGGAGTAAGGCGTGGGCACAAGCCCGACCTCGGACGAGTAGCGAGCGTTCTCCCTGCTTGTCGCGCCGGCCTCGGTGAGGGCGAGCACGGGTCTGCGGGTTCTGCGGTGATACCGGACCCGATCGATGATCTCGATGCCGTCGTCTTTGAGGTGGACTGTCTGCATGGCGCTGCTCCGTCTGTCTTTGGGAGCGCAGCATGCGATGCCTGTGCGGATATGCCAGAGCCTTGAGTGAAACCCCTGAATCCGAGGCGGAACGGCTGGTGCAGGCTCTCTGGATTCACAGCGTGTGTGAGATATAAGGACTTTGGAGATGATCGGACGGGCACCGGCGAAATGGCTTTGAAGGGCGAGAGGCACACCGCTCGACCGGGATGTGTGGAGGCATGCCCGGGTGCTGGAGATGGGTTTGTATCTTGACCCAGTCCGGAAAGACCGAGTCGCTCAGGAGCTCGGAAACCAGACGCGAATTCGAACGGGAGCCGCTTGACTTATCCGAGTTGCTTTCTGGCCGCAGTGACGACCTTTCTCGCAGGAGCCGCGGCGGGCCAGGTCTTAAGCAGCTTTGATACGTCCGCCGACGACGGCTGCGCACTCGCCGACGACATCATGATCCAGAACTCGACCTCTGCCGGTGCGACGCAGCCTGATCTGATGATCTCGGGCGGTGGGATGACGAACGCTCAGCCTCACCCGATCGGGCGAGTGGTGGCCCCGCCGAGGGCGTCAAACTGACAGGACGCCCGTGGGCCGATTGTCAGGCCAGCACCCTCGGATTGCGAATGCACCCCCGAAACGGCCATCTTCTCTCAGGCACGGGCTTTGCCTCATACCTGGTGCCCAAATTTATGGGGCTCAGAGAAGGAGGAATCGCAGTGACCAGCAAACTTGCACGTCGCGAAACGACGACCCTCAGCCCGATTGAGCGCATGTTTCAGCACGTCTGGGGGCGGGACCCGTTCCTGGTGGAGCTGGCGCCCGTGTTCGAGGAGGGCACGCTCGCGCTGGACGTTTCTGAGAACGAAACCAGCGTGGTTGTCCGGGCTTCGCTGCCTGGCTTCTCGAAAGAGGATGTCTCGGTGGAGGTGCACGACGGGGTCTTGAGCATCAACGCCACGCACCGCGAGGAGTCGGAGGAGACGGGTGAGCGGTATTACCGCAAGGAGCGCCGGGTGGGCTCGTTGTCCCGCCGCGTGGCTCTGCCGAGCCAGGTCGATGACACGAAGGCGAAGGCGGAGCTGAAAGACGGCGTCCTGACGCTCAGGCTCCCGAAGTCCGAGCAGGCGCTGCCCAAGAAGATTTCGATCGACTGATCGATACAGATGGTTTGATGAAGCCGCAGGGCTGAGCCGTGCGGGAGTCCGCGCAGGACGCGAGGACATATTCAACGGCCCTTCCGCGAAAGCGGTGGGGCCGTGTTCGTATGTCGGGGGCTGTGATTCTACCGGGGGTTGGCCGGGAGTGAACGGAAGTGGAAGTTCAGGTAGACTCCGCGCATGGAGTACTACCTGGGGCTGTTGCTTGTCCTCGTCGGTGTTCTTGTCTTGGTCTGGGTGTTTGTGAGGCCTCGAGGGGGCGATGAGCCGCACTGCCGAAAGTGCAAATTCAATCTGGTGGGTTTGAAAGAGCCGGCGCGTTGCCCGGAGTGCGGCCGGGATCTGGCGGGTCCCCGCGCGATGGTCAGAGGGCAACGCCCGAGCCCGAAGCGGGGGCTCTGCTGGTTCGTCGGGCTCGCGTTGATGGGCGGCGCGTTTGTCGGCCTGGACGCGATGAACCGCACAGGCTTTTTCCCGCTGAATACGCACAAGCCCGCGGCGTTGCTCCAGGCAGAGGCGTACCTGCTGAAGGATCTCCGCGCGAGCAGGGCGACAGATGAACTCGTTGACCGGATCACCAGGGGGGCGCTCGGTGTTGAGGCCAGAGACCGGTTGGTGCGCACGGCGCTGGCGAGGCATGCACAGACGTGGCGGGGCTTTCCGGATGCGCAGTGGGTGGTCATCTGCAATGCCATGGGGCGCAACGAACTGAGCTTCGAGCAGATCGAGCGACTGTGGAACGACAGCGTCGTCGATGTTCGGTTGATGAAAGTTAACTCGCTCAACGGTCCTCTTGCGCCGGAAGAAGCGATTGATGTCGTTGTCGGTTTGAATTTCCGGGCGGGTGTGACTCGACCGGGGGCCATGGGGAATAGCGGGCTGGTATATCGCATGGACATCGATGTGGTCATGCGGGACGAGCATGGTATAGAGATCAAAACTGGAGATCACGACCCGTTTGGACGCATCGTCCAGATTCCACTGGCCACAACGGTCTCGAAAGAGATGCACGAAGTCATCTCTTTCAATGCGCATGCAATGAGCACGCTGGGGGCGCAGTTCGGTGAAGTCCGTGTCGAATTGGAGTTTCTCTCAGAGATCGTTGCCAGTCAGTGGCCCGGCATCGATGCGGAAAAACTGGAACGGCTCGCAACACTCAACCACGTCTATACGTTCCCGTTCGAGATCGAAGTTGTTGAGGCAGAGACACTGATTCCGCCAGTGGTTGAACCCTCGTCGTTGTCGGTCGATCCGTCGTCGTTGATCCAGTTCACACCTGTGAACATTTATTCCCACGCGGAGACGGGCAGTGATCCGGGCATCATGTACCGCGTCGGCACCGCAGAATTACTTGATCCGAGCATCGGTCTCGGCGGCCATATCGTGTTCACGCAGGGCGATCTGGTTGTGCGTTCCATCGCTACATACTACAAACCGCACTCCACGACACAGAACTACATGCCGCTGGCCGGATTCGTTTCCGGGCCGGTGCAGGTGAGCTATCAGAATGCCCCTGATCTTGCCAGAAGCAACCGTGGCAGGATGACCTCAGTTCTCGGCGGTCCGATCGAGCTTGGCACGATCACCATTCCCGAGCCAGAACCCGAGCCAAAACCCGAGCCAGAACCCGAGCCAGAACCCGAGCCTGATCCTGAGTAAGTCAGAGGTTGGATGGGCGTCTGATGCGCCAGGCGAAGTACGCGGCTCCGACCAGGATCACGTTCCCGCTGACGGCCCAGAGTGCATCCGGCCCCCATTGGCCCGAGGCCAGAGCGCCTGTCACCGCGCCGCCGACGAAGCCCGCTGCCAGGAGGAACAGCAGCCCGAGACGCCAGGGCTCGAAGCGTCGGCCGCGGAGCAGGCATCCGATGAGGAAGCCGATGTCGGTGGCGATCCCCGTCAGGTGGGAGGTGCGGACGATCAGGCCCATGTAGGTCGAGGCCATCGCGTTCTGGAGACCCGCAGCGGATGCGGCGAGGCAGGCCGAGGCCGTGGTGGATTGTGCGAATACGGCTGCTGCGCCCGCGAGCAGGAGCCCCTCGATGACGAGCACGACGCCGTAGCGTCGCCCTGAGCGGAGGCTGGGTGATCCGACGATGACACCCGAGAGGATGGCGCCGATGACGAAGCATCCGACGACCGCGCCGAGTCTGGCCGCGTTGTCGAAGTTGGAAGCTGCGGCGTCGGCGCTGAAGAGAGCGGCGTTTCCCGTGACGTGCGTGACCGCGACGCCGGCGAGTCGGAAGAACACCGCGTCCACGTAGCCGGCGACGAACGCCAGCCAGGCGCCGCCCGCGGCCGCGAGCGTCAGACGCACCCGGCCGAGCGAGTGGACCGATTGATCGGTGGTGTACATATCAGATCTATAGGCGTGCGGGCCTACTCCGATACCGGTGCGAACATCTTGGCCAGGGCATCGAGTCTCGCGTCGTCGGGTTCCTTCTCCTGAACAAACATGACGACCGTGTATCCCTCGCCGTGAGGGATGCCGTAGCCACGGATGTTCGCGGTGACGAGTCTCTCATTCGAGCTGTTCTGGTCCTTGCCTGTGTAAAGATTCTGGATCATCATCGCGTCGTGGCCAGCGATCGTTGTTTCGAGCAGTTCGTTGGGGTTCTCTCGGAACGCGCGGATCTCGTTCTCGAGCAGGAAGAACTCGAACCGGTGACGGAGGTTCCCGTCGGCCAGCAGTCTGGAGGAGAGGGCGGCGTTGCGGGGGTTGTCGTCGTACACCGTCACCCGTATCCGGCAGTCGCCGATCGACGTGGTGTAATGCGTGGTGCTCGTGAGGGAGTCTCGGTGGGCGTTCCAGAAGCTGTCGGCGAGTTCGCCGGTCAGTTCTATCGCACCAATGCGGTGGCGCTCGCCTTCGTCGAGCACGGCTGCGCCGTGGATGATCGCCTCGGCCATGCCGATCTCGATCCCGCGCAGGAGCTTGGGCGAGACGTTGTGCACGACGAGCCTTCGCTTGGTGTCCGGGTACTCGATGATCGTGGAGCTGATGGTGACGTCGTCCATGAGTGTCGCGTTCTCACTCACGCAGGGCAGCTCGGTGCGTATCCATGGACGCATGATCCTGAGGGCGGCGTCGGGCTCGATGCGCGTTGTGCCTTCGGCGAGCGATTCCAGCGTCTTGGGACCCCGGGCATTGTGCTGTTCGGTGTATCGCGTGACGAACGTGTTGTGCAGGTTCATGAGCGACTCGCCATCGGGCGCGAGGCCGAGGGCGTTGAACGATCGGCCTTGGTGGATCACGTCAATACGGTCCTCGGTGACTTGGAAGTAGTTCGGGGAGACCTCGAACAGCCCGTCGCTGAGCTCGGGCCGCAGAGCAGCCGACTGATCGAGTGTCAGCCTGATGTCCGGCGCAAGCCGGGTCACGGTGCCTGTGCCGATAGTGTCCGACCCGCGCTGCACACCGATGCCGAGCGCCCGCACGATCGCGCCGGCCCGATCCGGATCTTCGAGTGAAACGGTCAGGCTCTCGTACTTCCCGAACGTTTCGATATAGGAAAGGAGCGTGTGGAGCATCGGGCCGTTGGGCGTGTCGTACACGACGATCGGCGCGTCGATCAGGACCGGGTTGCCGTCGTCGGTTGCCAAACGGAGCTGGCGTTCGGTTAGGACGGTGGCACTCTCATCATTGAGAATGGTGTTCCGGTTGTCCGCGGTGAACTGGCTCACCAGTGCGCGATGCTGCTTGAGCGCGCCCTCTTCGGCGCCCAGGTTCGCGGCGATCAGCCTCGCCTGAGCGCCCTGCATCTGCAGGTCCGCGATGCCGACGCCCTGCTGGGGCTGTGTCACGTTCGAGAGCGCCGAAGCGATCGGCAGTATGAAGGATGTGCCGTGGATCGTTGCGTTGTACACGTCCATCGGGCCGACGGGATCGATCTTCAGGGAGGAGAGGAAGGCATCGGCGTTTGCCTCGTCGATGGCGTTCTGGGCCTCGTCCGAGGTGGCGATCTTGACGATCACGCCGCAACCCTTGCCCTGCTGCTCGAACGCGTAGCACTCGTACCGCCCCATGGTTGGCTGGCCCTCGGAAGACCCGGGCAGCACGATGCCGGTCACGGCCTTGCCCCATCGTTTCACGCCCCCGATCGTCCGCGTGCACTCGGAGATCTCAACGTCGAGATCTGCAGTCCCGAGCTGCCTGACAAGCTCCCTTGAATCGTTGCCGAGGATCTCCAGGACCTGCTCGATTGTGCCCACTTCCTCCAGGGGCATCACGGTCTGCGCCACCCGGAAGAAGAACACACGGCTGTCTATCTCGATCGGCCGGGTGGTCTCGTCCGTCCGGTAGAACGTCTGCGCGAAAAACGCGCCGGTGGATGAGAATTGAGGAAGAACTTCGGGCATGTTCTCGCCCGCGTTCCAGCTCACACCCTGGAATCGGATCTGATCAGTTTCGCCCTGCGCGTGCGCGGCACCAGCGATGAACGAGTTGAGCGCGAACAGAACGGCGGCGCATGCAATGAGCTTCATAGGCGAAGCCTACACACAGGATGCGCGGTGCGCCAATCGGTTGTGGAGCCATGTCCTGGCTTTGTGCTTACGGCTCGCCCGAGTCGTCGCCGACGGGCTGAGCGGGTGTCTCAGCCTCCTCGCCCGCTTCGAGCGCGTCCTGTTCCTCTTCGCTGTCGCCAGAGATGCCGAGGAACGGGATGGTCGAGTCGATGTTGTTGATCGTCTTGCGGAGCGAGGCGAGGTGCCCGTCGATCTGCGTCAGCATCGGCTGGATCTCGGCGAGCGAGGCATCGACCGTGTCGAGGTTCTCGTCGATCGTCGCGAGCTTGGCGTCGATCAGCTCGAGGTTGCCGTCGATCTCGGTCAGGTTCGTGTTGATCTCGCCGAGCTGCTGGTTCGCCAGTTCGAGCTGGTCGTAGGCGTCCCAGATGATGCATCCCGGCATGGTGAACGTGGCAGCGAGAACGAGCGAGATCGGTGCGAGGCGGTGCATGGTGGGGCTCCTTGGAAGGTGAGGCATCCTAGAACGAGTTCCTGTGATCGGCCGGGACCGCTCGCAAGCGATGCAATCGCGAAGTGCACTCTTTGCCCACGGCTTCCTGAAGTCGGACAAGCCGTGACACCCGGCCTCACGTCTGCAGCACGCCCGTCTTGAACTCCACCGAATCATCCCACCCCTGCCTTGCCGCCTCGATCGCGGCGATGAGTTCCTCGCGGGTTTTGTGGGGCTCAATGATGCGGTCCACCCAGCCGCGGGCGGCGCCGTGGCGGATGTCCTGCTGTTCGTTGTAGCCGGCGCGGACGGCGTCGAGGATCGCGTCGCGGGTCTCGGCGTCGATCTCTTCGCCCTTGCGCTGGCGGCTGCGCTCTTCGATCATCGCGAGCACTCCCGAGGCCTGGGCCGCGCCCATGACGGCGCAGCGTGAGCCGGGCCAGGCGAGGCTGATGAAGGGCTCGAACGCGCGCCCGCACATGGCGTAGTTGCCCGCGCCGTAGCTGGCGCCGGTGATGACGACGATCTTGGGGACGACGGAGTTGCTCATCGCGTTGACGAGCTTGGCGCCCGATCGGATGATGCCGCCCTGCTCGCTGTCGCGCCCGACCATGAAGCCGGTCGTGTCGTGCATGAAGACGAGCGGGATCTTGCGCTGATTGCAATCCATGATGAACCGGGCGGCCTTGTCCGCCGAGTCGTCGTAGATCACGCGGGGCATGTTGGTCGATTTGCTCGGGCCCGCCTTGCCGCCCGGCAGTGTGCGCTCGGTCAGCTTGCCCTGGTTGGCGACGATGCCAACGGGGTGGCCGCCGATCTTGGCGTAGGCGCAGCAGAGCGACTGCCCGTACTCGGCTTTGTACTCGTCGAGATCGGGCTCGAGCGATTCGTGGCCCTCGGCGTTGGGCGCGGTGCGCGAGTCGACGACGCACGCGAGGATGTCGCGGACGTCGTACTGCTCGCCGGGCTTGTCGGTGAAGAGGGCGTAGATGTCCTGCGGGTTGCGGTAGGGTGGGGTTGGGCCTCCCTCTCCCCCCCGGGGAGAGGGCCGGGGAGAGGGGTCTTCGCACTTGGCGTAAACGACGCCGTTCGCCCCTCTTCCGTCTGCTTCGCAGCCACCTTCTCCCCGGCGGGGAGAAGGAGAAGCCGGGTACTTCCCAACCAGCTCGCGCACGCGGCGGAGGCACGCCTCGTCGTCGGGCTCCTTGAAGTCGATCGTGCCCGAGATGCTCGCGTGCATGGATGCGCCGCCGAGTTCTTCGTCGGTGACCTCCTGCCCGATCGCAGCCTTGACGAGCGCCTGCCCCGCCAGATAGAGCCCCGAGCCCTCGGTCATGAGCAGCGTGTCGCAGAGGACGGGCAGGTACCCGCCGCCGGCGACGCAGAAGCCCATGATCGCCGAGATCTGCGGGATGCCCTCGGCGGAGATCCGGCTGTTGAGATAGAAGATCCGCCCGAAGTCGTCGGTGTCGGGGAAGACGTCCTCCTGCAACGGCAGGTACACGCCCGCCGAGTCGACGAGGTAGATGAGCGGCAGCCTCGCCATCCGCGCGATGTGCTGGGCGCGGATGATCTTCTTGCACGTCATCGGGAAGAACGCGCCGGCCTTCACGGTCGCGTCGTTAGCGATGACCATGTGCAGCCTGCCCTGCACCCGCCCAATGCCCGTGACGACGCCGGCCGCGGGGGCTCCGCCGTGCTCCTTGTACATCTCAAAGGCGGCCCAGAGCCCGAGTTCCTGAAAGAACGAGCCGGGGTCGATGAGGCGATCGATCCGCTCTCGGGCGGTCAGCCGGTTCTTGGCGTGCTGGCGCTCGATGGCCTTGGAGCCGCCGCCCTCGCGGATGGAGGCTTCCTGGGCGAGGAACTCGGTGGTGACGCTCTGGAGCTTGCTGGTTTCGGGCATGAGGCAAGCTTAGGGCGTGGGGGAAGGCACTGGGCACGAGGTTCTGAAGGCATTCGCATTACGAGTGCCTAATGCCTTGTGCCTAATGCCTCTCCCCTTAATCCCAGATCGACGTGAAGTCCTCGCGGTTCTCGCCGGCGGTGGTGAAGATGCCCAGGAACTGGTTGGCGTCGTACGCCTCGCGCCAGGCGTCCTTGCCCTCGGGGGCCTGTTCGTCGGCGAATATCACGTCGTGGATGTCAAGTGTTGTGCCGTCCTGCTGTGGGAGCTTAAGGCGGGGTATGTCATAAGGTGTGCCGACAGGTTTATTATCCGCGTACATGAACTGGCCGTATTCAACATGATTGTCGTTGTAAGCAATGTTGCCCGACCACCAGTTGTCTTTATTTTTAAAATCAGAATGCGTGAAAAACCTAGTTGTCCTTGTCGTTGGGGTCGCAAAGTGTGTTGTGACTTCGCCATCTTTCTGCTCTACCAATCGCATTTCGGGGCCGCGGTTCGAGAGGATTGTTTCCTCAGCATTGTATGTGCTACCCCACTTCGCAAGCCGTGATCCTTGCGGGATCAGATGCGCATAGCTGATGTGCCCGCCGGCCTCGGAAGTGAAATCAGCAGAGAGTTTTGGGTCCCAAAGGGCCTTCTCGGGGTCCACGGCATCAGTCGGATGTTCGACTTCGTAGTTGTCGTACGTCCTGATCCTGTCATACTTCCGATCGAACGGACTCACGAGCAATTCTGGGGTGATGAAGCCTTCGCTCACCAAAATAGACATGATGTTTGCCGTGGTGTCCTTGGCCCGGCCAAGCTCTGAAACGGTGTGGTTATTGACATCGAACGCGGAGGGGAGTGGGTATCTGTCGTCGTTGTTGCCAGCCCAGAGTACAAACGCCGAGTGAATGCCGCGAAGTTGAACTGCGTCTCGAAGCTGCTGATTGGGACGTGGGCGTTTGCTATAGGCGGGGAAGAATAATCCGAGTACTGCTACTAGTACGAGTAACACGCCGATGAGAACGACGAGCTCAACTATTGTAAACCCCGCTCGTCGCATGACAGTGCTCCGAAATGCTGCTTCCATGCAAGATACGGGAAGCGTGATCGGCCTGTTGCGAGCAACGCGCTGAAATGAGCCGCGGGCGTAAGCACGCGGACGTGATTCTGACAAGACGCGGAGGCTGGAAGCCTCCGCCACTGGACCGAACTCCCCGTATTCCAAGTGCCCAATGCCCAATGCCTTATGCCCCCTCCGCGTGCTCACGCCCGCGGCTCATTTGAACGGGCGATTCGCTAAGTCCAGATCAGGCCGAGAGATACGTTTGTCACAAATTTGTTTGGGCCTGACGTAGACAGAACAACACTCCATGTGGTAGACTTCGCCCGCTGGGCACGCGACCGATGCCGCCCCCGGCCCGTGAGGGTTCCGATTGAGGAACCCCCGGATCCGCATCGGGACCGGCGTCAGCCGGTGGACCGACCGCCCGTCGATTGACGGGGGCCGCCATCCACCGACCACTGTCGCAGCACAAAGGAGGCCACCGATATGGCCAAGCGTAAAACCGGACCCGGCAAGACCCTTCAGGCCAAGACCGACACCGAGAATGCTCGGGCCGAGGTCCTCAAAAGAACAATCAGTCAGATCGAAAAATCCTTCGGCCAGGGCGCGATCATGAGCCTGGACGAGGACGCCTACCTCTCCATCCCGGGCATCAGCACGGGCTCGATCAGCCTCGACCTCGCGCTCGGCGGCAAGGGCATCCCAAAGGGCCGAATCGTCGAGATCTTCGGCCCGGAGTCCTCGGGTAAGACGACTGTGTGTCTGAGCATCGCCGCCCAGGCGCAGAAGCGTGGGGGGGTGGCGGCGTTCGTCGATGCCGAGCACGCGCTCGACCCGTCGTGGGCCAAGAAGATCGGCGTGGACATCGACCACCTCCTCGTCAGCCAGCCCGACTCGGGCGAGCAGGCGCTCGAGATCGTCGAGCTGCTCGTCCGATCCAACGCGGTTGACCTGATCGTCGTCGACTCCGTCGCGGCTCTGATCCCGCGGGCCGAGATTGAGGGCGAGATGGGCGACGCGGCTGTGGGCCTCCAGGCCCGCCTGATGTCGCAGGCCATGCGCAAGCTGACGGGTGTCATCGCCCGCAGCCAGGTGACGGTCATCTTCATCAACCAGATCCGCGAGAAGATCGGCGTGATGTTCGGATCGCCCGAGACGACCCCCGGCGGCCGGGCGCTCAAGTTCTTCTCGTCGGTCCGGATCGACGTTCGCCGGACCGGTGCGATCAAGGAGGGCGACCAGACCGTGGGCAGCCGAACCCGCGCCCGCGTCGTCAAGAACAAGGTCGCCCCGCCCTTCCGCGACGCGGAGTTCGACATCATGTACGAGGAAGGCATCAGCTCCTCGGGTGACCTGCTCGATCTGGCGGTCGAGACGGGCATCGCCGACAAGGCCGGGGCGTGGTTCAGCTACGGCGACGTGCGTCTGGGGCAGGGTCGCGAGGCGGCCAAGCGGTTTCTGTCGGAGAACCAGGACCTCTTCGAGGAGATCCGGGAGGCGGTGCTGGAGGCGAAGCTGCCCAAGAAGGTGCGCGAGCGTCTGGCCCAGATGGAAGCCGAGGAGTCCGAGGGCGCCGAGGTGGACGAGGAACTGGCCGAGGCCTGATCCTGCCGAGAGAAGGGCGGACTTCGTGGAAGCCTGCCCGGGGCGGACCTAGGATCGCCCCGCTGCGGATGTGGCGGAATTGGCAGACGCGCTAGGTTCAGGTCCTAGTGGGGGTAAAACCCCGTGGAGGTTCAAGTCCTCTCATCCGCATTCAACTGACAGACTTCGCGGCTGACCTTCGGGTCAGCCGCGGGTCGTTTTGGGCGGGGTCGGGTAGGCTCACTGGCCATGGCCCTTGTTTACTGCGGGATCGACGAAGCCGGTTACGGCCCGATGCTCGGGCCGCTGTGCGTGGGGCTCGCCTGCTTCCGTGTGGAGCGGTGGGACCACGACGCGCACGTCCCCGATCTGTGGGATGTCCTCAGTGCAGGGGTGTGTCGATCGCTCAAGGAAAGCCGGGCCGACAAGAGGGGCCGGGTCGCGATCGCGGATTCCAAGCAGCTCAAGCTCTCGAACCAGTCCAAGACCAGGCACCCTTTGACGCACCTCGAACGGGCGGCGCTGACGCTCCTCGGCTCGGCGGGCGTGAGCGTGCCGGATGACGGGCATCTCATGGCGGCCCTGGGCGCGACGCTACCCGATGAAAGCTGGTACGCGGGCGAGGCGATCGCCCTCCCGCTCGGGTCGAGCGAGGGGGAGCTGGGGATCGCGACCAACGTGCTCGGGTCGGCGATGGTTGAAGCGGGCGTCGCGGCGGAGGAGCTCGCGTGCATCGCGGTGGGGGAGGAACGCTTCAACCAGATCGTCCGGGCCGCGGGCACCAAGGGCGAGGTGACGGCCTCGGCGATCGGGACGCACCTACGCACGATCGAGCGGCGGTTCAAGGACTCGGGCGACGATGTGCGGATCGTGTGCGACCGCCTCGGCGCGCGCAAGGGGTACGCCAACCTCATCGAACGCGAGCTGCCTGGCACAAGGGCCGAGCGGCTGATGGAGACGCCCGAGCGGAGCATCTACAGGCTGCACGGCTGGTCGGGCGACGTGCGCATCATGTTCGAGATCGACTCCGAGCGGGCGCACCTGCCCGTGGCGAGCGCGTCGATCTTCGCCAAGCTCACGCGTGAGCTGGCGATGGCGCGGTTCAACCGGTATTTCTCGGGTTTGCTGGACGAACTGAAACCGACGGCGGGCTATTACTCAGACGCGCGCCGATGGCTGGGTGATGCGCAGTGTGTGCTTGACGCACCGACGCGGAAAAAGCTCGTGCGTATCGGGTAAAAACGACAAGACGGGCCGGGGCCCGTCTCGCGTAGCAAGAAGTCGTGTGTGTGCGGTGTGTCTCAGTAGACCATCGCGGTCGCGGCCTCGATGGACTCGACGACCTGGCGGACCTGGAAGGGCTTGCGGAGGAAGCCCTCGAAGCCCTTGCTCGCCAGAGCCGCGGCCTGTCCGTCGGTGAGCTTGCCGCTCATCGGGACGATCTTGGTCATCTGGAGGTTGTCGGAGGTGTGGACGAGGTTTGAGACGCGGTCGGCGTCGTTGTTGTCGCCCAGGTGGAGGTCGAGCAGGAGCACGTGAGGGCGGAAGCGTTCGCACTCCATGCCGGCCTCGAAGCCGGAGCTGGCGGTGCGGACGTCGTAGTTTGTGCGCTCGATGAGGACATCCTTGAGTGTGTTGGTGACATCGACATCGTCATCGACGATGAGCACGCGAGTGCGGCCACCGGTGATCCCGTCGAGGGGGATGCCGTGGGCCTTCATGAATTTGACGAGCTCGGGGACAGGGATTCTGCGGTCCTTGGACCCTGGGATTCGGTATCCCTTGAGCGCACCGGAATCGAACCACTTCGAGACGGTTCTCGGTGCGACGTTGCAGATCTTGGCGACCTCGCCCGTCGTCAGCACGTCCTTGTCGATCGGCATGGATCTCACCTCAGCCAGCGGGGCCAATACCCCAGCAATCGCGCCACAAGGCCCGGCCCATACGACCGGGACAGACCTTGCACCCGGCATGGCATCGGTCTACGGCGGGTGCGTCTTGACCTCGGGGGATGGTCCGAGTCGTGTTTGCTTGTATTCGGACCTTGGATGGGTCGTGGGGCAGATCCATGAACATGGGTCCCCCTGATTGACGGGCGGGCACTTTGGCTGGTACCTTGCCTAGGCTGATCTGCCGCACGCGGGGCGTGGCGGCGTCGTGAGGGGGGCAAGGAGCCCTCTGAAGCGGTTGAGATAGGTTGGCACCGAGGCACAGATTGGAAGATGCATGGGCAAGGCGGCCCGCGGGCGTGCCCCGAGTCATCTCCCCCGATCCCAGCCACCTGGAGTGAAGGCGTGCGGATGGATTGGAATCGATCGGTTCGGCTGTTGCGCGCAGCCGGCATTGGAATGACACTCGGCCTCTCGGGCCTGACCCATGCCCAGGACGAGGAGCCGGATCTGAAGTCGCAATTGCGTGACTTCATCTTCTACGTGAACGTGCATCAGGCCGACGCGGCCGCGGGCACGGCCACCGAGATTCTCGGACAGGGCCTGACCCCGCGTGAGCTGCTGGAACTCGTCGAAGAGTCCGACATCCAGGACGAACTCGACGAGGCGCTGGCCAAGGCGCTGCGCCGGGCCGAGATCGAGCCCATCGCGGCCAAGATCGTCACGATGCTCAGCGATGGCCGGCTCCAGCGGGCCCGCGATCCGAACGAGATCGAACGCAACATCGAGGGCCTGACCGGTGGGCTGCGTGCACGCCTCTACGCCCGTGAGCGGCTCAAGGCGGCCGGCGAGTACGCCATGCCCCAGCTCATCGACGCGATGCTGCAACGCACCGACGTGCAGCTCCGCACGCAGGTGCAGCGGCTTCTGAACGAATCGGGCCGGGCGCCGGTCATCCCGCTTTCGGTGTCGCTCATGGACATCGACCCCGCCGGGCAGGAACAGCTCGTCAACGTGCTGGGCCAGCTCGGCTACGCGGCTGCGGCCCCGTACATCTCTGAGCTCCGCGACAAGACCCTGAGCGACCCCGTCCGCAACGCCTGCGACCGGGCGCTGGACAACCTGGGTGTCAGCGGCTCGACGTCCGAGCTCTACCGCCAGCTCGCCGAGGGCTACTACAACGAGCGTGACGAGCTCACCAGCTTCCCCGGTGAGGATTTCCAGTTGCTCTGGAACTACGACCCGTCGGTCGGGCTGATCCCGACGGCGATCGACACCCGCGTGTACCACGAGGCCCGCACGATGCGTCTGGCCGAGCGTGCGATGGAACTCGGTTCGCAGGGCCCGTCGGCGCTGAGCCTCTGGGTCGCGTCGAACTTCTCGCGTGAGATCGACGAGGCCGACGGTTACGACAACCCGGCTTACCCGCCCTCGATGCGTGAGGCGATGTACTACGCCGTGGCTTCGGGTCCGGTGGTGAGCGAGAACGTTCTTGGACGTGCTCTTGAGGATCGTGATACGCGACTGGCCCGCCGGGCCGTCGAGGCGATTGAGCGGACCGCGGGTCCGGGGCTGATCTGGGACCGCCAGTCGGGCCAGAGCCCGCTCGTGGCAGCTCTGAACTACCCGAGTCGGCGCGTGCAGTACGACGCGGCGCTGGCGATCGCATCGTCGCAGCCCCGCGCCGGCTTCCAGGGCGCCGAGCGTGTGGTGCCGATCCTTGCCAGCTCGATCCGCTTTGCCGGCACGAATTACGCCCTTGTGATCGCCGAGAGCGACGAGCAGTACCGCTCGACGCGTCGGGTGCTCGAGGGCATGGGGTATGAGGTGCTTCCCTTCGGCAGCCAGGTCAGCGAGCTGTCCCAGGCGATCGCCGAGGTGCCCGGTGTCGATCTGATCGTGACGCAGGCCGGTCGTGAGAAGACCGAGCCGCTGATCAACGCGATCCGCTCGAGCGCGAAGCTTTCAGCGGCTCCGGTGCTCTCGCTCGTGGCTACGGATGAGCTCCCGAGGCTTCGCCGGGTGCACGGCAGCGACATCTCCATCGCGGTTCGCTCCTTCGGGATCGACGAGGCTTCGATGACGGCAGCGATCTCGGATCTTGTCGATGTGGCCGCGGGCGGCGTGATCGAGGAGGACGAGGCTCGTGAGTTTGCGATGCGTTCGCTGGCGGCCCTGCGTGACCTTGCTGTGGCTGAGAACAGCGTTCTCGACGTCGGCGACGCGACGGTGAGCCTGATCGCGGCGATGAACGAGACCACCGGCCCGGTTCGGGTCGAGGTGGCCGAGGTGCTGAGCCGGATCGGTCGCTCGAACGCCCAGACGACACTGGCGGAGGCCTCGCTTGCCGCGAGCGGTTCCGAGCGGATCGAGCTTCTTTATAAGCTCGCTGGTTCGGCTCGCCGGTACGGCAACATGCTCAACGGTCCGCTGACGGAGCAGCTTGTTCAGCTCTCGGCAACGGGTGATGATCAGGAAGCAACGGCTGCGGCGACGGTGATCGGTGCACTTGGTGTCTCAGAGAGCGACCTTGTGCGTCTGATTCTTGCCGGTCAGTGAGTTCTTGTCCGCGTTCTCGGACGTGTGATCAGAGCCTATAACGCGCAGATGATCGAGGCTGGGCTGTCCTTGAGGACGGCCCAGCCTGTTTTTTCGTGCGCAGAGCGCATAAGCGGACTTTCTGGGTGAAAACAGCTTTGCACAAGGCCAAAGCCGGGGGCGGACGTATCCGATCGTTGGGTTGGCCTCGAAGTGATCCCGGGCGAGCGGGGGGAGGCCGGCTTCGTCGAGTGTTCGACGGGCGCACACACTCGACGGAAGGCATTTGGGATTGCTCGCACCGGTGCTTTGAAGGAGGAACGTGCTCATGAGAGCCAAGCTGAACCGTGCTTTTACGCTTGTTGAAATTCTGATCGTCGTTGTGATCCTCGGCATCCTCGCCGCGGTGGTCATCCCGCAGTTCGTGAACGCTTCTGACGAGGCCCAGGTGGGTAACGTCGAAACCCAGCTTCGCACGCTGCGTACCCAGATCCAGCTCTTCCGTGCTCAGTCGGACAGCAACGACTTCCCGGAGCTGGTTGAGGGTGAGGCCGATGGCGCTGTTGCCTGGGAGCCCATGATCACCGCTCAGCTTCTGCAGGCTGCCCCCGTCAACCCCCGCACCAACTCGTCGCAGATCACTGCGACCGATGATACCGGTGTGGACGGCATGGACGCCGCGATGGCGGACACCGACGTGGGTTGGTTCTACAACGTCGAGACCGGCGAGATCTGGGCCGCTTCGTTCAACGAGAACTACCGCGACCCGAACGATGACGACACCGGCGAGCCGTGGCCCTCGGGCGACGAGTAAGTCGAACTTCGTCTGATGACGTAGCCATGCGGTCGGCCCGAAAGGGCCGGCCGTACTTTCGAGTCTGAATCACACGCAACTCAACCGCAAGGGCACGAGCGAGGAAGCCATGTCGAACCAGCACACAAACGGCAAGTCACGATTCCAGACGACGTTGCTTGCGGCTATCGCGGGCCTGCTCGCTTTGGACGTCGGTGCCAGGTTTGTCGGTGATTCCGCCGCCACGCCCGTGGACGCGGCGCAGGCTGTGCCTGTCTCGTATCAGCCGGAAGACACCGCGAACCAGTTCGCCAACCCGATCCTCCAGCGTAAGCAGATGGTCGATCAGCTCAAGAGCATCGATCGTCGCCTGAGCGCGATCGAGACGCAGCTCAAGGGCAAGCTCCGTGTGGAGGTGATGAACTTCCCGCAGCCCAAGGCCGAGGGAAAGGACTAAACCGATGATCGCGCGTTCGTCCAACGTGGGCGGGAGCAGGGGGTCGGGCGGTTATACGCTGCTCGAGCTGATGGTCGTGCTCGTGCTCATGGGCGTCGCGGCCGCGATGGTCGTGCCCAACGTGCGCGGCAGCGAGAACATCCGCATCCAGACCGCGGTGCGCGCGATCGCTTCGGACATCATGTACGCCCAGAGCGATGCGCTCGCGTATCAGGCCAGGCGGGCGGTCGTCTTCGATCCGGCTGGCAACACGTACTGGATCGCCGAGGTCAACAGCGACGAGCTCGACTTCGATACCGACGCCATGTACAAGGTCGACGGCCCGGACCAGCGGTTCCTGGTCGATGTGGACATCACCAGCGGCGGGGCGGCTCAGATCGTCTCGGCAGATTTCGACGGCGATGCCGTCCTGGTCTTCGACGAGCTCGGCGGCCCGGTCGCAGGGATCGACAGCGATGCGCCCAGCGCGGGCGGGAACATCGTGGTCGGGGGTGATGACGGAACCGCGTACCAGCTTGCCGTCGAACCGTACACGGGTCGTGTGACCGTGCAGCGGTTCGGTGCGGTCGCCGGGGACGGGGACTGAGCCAGTCGGGGGTGGGGATGAAGCAGCAGAGCAAGCGAAAGACAACGCTCTACGCACTGGGCCTCTTCGGGGGTCTGATCTCTGTTGCGGTGTGGGGGAAGATGCGTTTCGTGACCGATCTTCCGCGGATGGCCTATGCCGTGCCGGAAGAGGAACAGTCGTCTGAGGCGGAGCGCGCCGAAGAGGATCTGGACACGAACACGCTGCGCCCGGGTTCTGAGCCTGAAAATCAGGCTCCCGAATCTGGTGGGTACTGATATCCCAGGTGTTCTATCTCCCCTATCTTGCCAAAAAACTGAGAACCCCACGAAAGTGCCCTTCTCAAGGGGTCGACCAACGTGTCTGAGATCGGCCCGCATGTGCGGATCGGGTCTTCAAAGCGTTGAAAGCGACTCACCGAGAGTCGTCGTGGACCGAGGGGTACCTGGGATGTTGGAATCGCACTTTGCTGGTCGTGGGCTTCGGGCGTGGGGAATTCGTGCCGCCGCTCTGCTGGTGATGGCGTCCGGTGCAGCGTTTGCTGCAATGCCTGCACAGGCACAGCCCGAGGGTGAGCCCTCGCTGAATGAGCCGGGCGGCAAGGTGAATGTGGACGAGAACCTCATCACCGAGCTCTTCGTCAACGACGAGGATCTGAACACTGTTCTCCAGCTCCTAGGCGTTCAGGCTCAGAAGAACGTCGTGACCGGCCAGAGCGTTGCCGGTCGTGTGACAGCCAACTTCTACGGCGTCACCTTCTACGAGGCTCTCGAAGCCATCCTCAACGTCAACGGCTACGGCTACATCGAACGCGGCAACTTCATCTACGTCTACGGCCTCGAGGAACTCGAGCGCATCCAGGAAGCCACGCGGACACGTCGCAGCGAGCTTGTGAAGCTCAACTACGTCTCGGCACAGGACGTGCAGATCTTCGTCGAGCCCATGCTCTCGGAGAAGGGCTCGATCACGGTCAGCCCCGAGACGGCACCCTTTAGCCTTCCCGGTGACGTTCCGACCGGTGCCGACAGCTTCGCCGCTGGCAGCACGGTCATCGTCACCGATTACGACGAAGAGGTCGACGCGATTCTCGAGATGATCCAGCTGATCGACACCCGCCCGGCGCAGGTGCTCGTCGAGTCGACGATCCTCCAGACCTCGCTCAACGAGGCCAACGCCTTCGGCATCGACTTCTCGATCGTCGGCGACCTCGACTTCAGCGAGTTCACCGGCTCGGGTGGCCCCCTCTCGGTCGTGCCCTCGCTGATCGGTGGTCAGGGCGGCACGCTCGTCGGCGGCACGGACACTCCGATCGCCACGCCCGACGACGGCAAGGGCGGCGGCGTGACCTCGACGGTCGGCAACACCACCGGGCCCGCCACGTTCCGCGCTGGTATCGTCAGCGGCGACTTCGCCGTCTTCATGCGGATGCTCGACGAGGTCACGGATGTCACCATCCTCAGCTCGCCCAAGCTCCTCACACTCAACCGCCAGCCCGCTCGCGTCCTTGTTGGTCGCAAGATCGGCTACCTGAGCTCGACCACCACCGAGACCTCGACGACGCAGTCCGTCCAGTTCCTCGATACTGGTACTCAGCTTTACTTCCGCCCCTTCATCTCCAACGACGGCTTCATCCGCATGGAGCTCAAGCCGCAGGTCTCCGATGCTGAGATCCGCGAGGTCACCGCGGTCGGCGGCTCGGCGATCACCATCCCCGACGAAGTCACCAACGAGCTGACCACGAACGTCATGGTCCGCGACGGCCAGACCATCGTGCTCGGCGGTCTGTTCCGCGAGTCGACCACGGTCACCCGCCGTCAGATCCCGTTCCTGGGTGACATCCCGATCCTTGGCCACGCCTTCAGAGGCAACGACGACGAGTCGATCCGCCAGGAGATCGTCTTCATGGTCAAGCCCACGATCGTCAACGATCAGATCCTCCTCGACGAGGCCGATCGCGCCCTGGCGACGATCGACAACGCCCGCACGGGCATCCGCAAGGGCCTGCTCCCCTGGAGCCGGACCAAGCTCACGGCGATCTACAACGTCGAAGCTCAGGAGCTGATCGCTCAGGGCGACTACAAGAAGGCCCTGTTCAAGATCCAGCAGTCGCTCAGCATGAACCCGGCCCAGCCCAACGTGATCGCCATGCGTGAGAACCTGGTCGGCCAGGAGAGCGGCTGGAACGACAGCTACCTCGACGAGATCATCACGGGCGAGCTCGAGAGCCTCTTCGATGAGAAGAAGAACAACTCGGTCTCGAACCTGATCCCCGCCAAGGTCCAGGGCGCCCGCCCCGAGCTGCCTCCCACCTACCAGGGAGCGCAAACAACGGAAACGGCCGAGAACTCGCAAGAGTTCGAGGGCGAAGGTGCCGATAGCTCCATCGACTCGGGCGAGTTTGCGGACTTCCCGATCGAGAACGACGGCTCGGACGACGAGTAATCGACCCTCGTCACCCCCGGACCTACACGGAGCAGGCTTCCCATGATGTACGCAGGACGCGCAAAGACTCTCTCGGCCTCGGCAGTTCTCGGACTCGCCCTGATCTCGGGCACCATCGGGTGCTCGGGCCACGGCAAGTCGACCTCCGAGGGCCTCACACTCGCCCACGAACGCATGGCGCAGATCAAGAGCGCCACGCAGTGGGAGATGGCCAACGAGAGCTACATGGCCGGCGACCTCGAACGGGCTCTTGAGAGCGTCAACAACTCGCTCACACTGAACCCCTCTGTCGCCAAGAGCCACGTGCTTCGCGGCAAGATCCTCTTCGAGATGGGTCGTCTGGAAGAGGCCCGCGACTCGCTCCTGAGGGCTGAGATCATCAAGCCCGACACGATCGACGCGGTGTACTTCCTCGGGATCGTGCACGAGCGGCTCGCCCAGAAGGAAGAGGCGCTGACCTACTACCAGAAGGCCGCGGATCTCGATCCCGCCGAGGCGATGTACGCCGTCGCAACCGCGGAGATCCTGATCGACCTTGGCCGTCCCGATGAGGCCGAGGCTTACCTGTCGGAGCGTTCCAACGTCTTCGGTCACAACGCAGGTGTGCAGCAGACGCTTGGGCACCTGGCGATGATCCAGGGCGACGACACCGAGGCCGAGTCGCGCTTCCGCACCGCGTGGACGCTCTCGCCCGAGGAGCCGGCGATCCTGGAAGACCTGATCAACGCCCAGATGTCTCTTGGGCGGTTCGCCGAGGCGGAGCACAACATCACGCAGCTGCTCCAGCACAAAGAGTATGAAGATCGCCGGGATATCCACCGCTTGCGTTCGCGCTGCCTGCTCGAACTCGACCGGACGATGGAAGCCCGCGAGGAACTGCTGAAGCTCACCGAGGCCAAGGAGGGCCAGACGGACCTGAGCGCGTGGCTCGATCTGGGTGTGGTCAGCTACTCCATCAACGACATGCCCCGCCTGCGTCAGGCCGCCCAGCGCATCATCGAGCTGGCGCCCGATCGTGCGGAGGGTCACCTCTACCGCGCACTCTGGCAGCGCAAGCACGGCGACAACGCCGGCGCACTCACCACGCTGCAGAAGGGTTTCAAGACCGCGAGCATGCCCGTCGAGGCGTACCTGCTCCGCGGGATGATCGAGCAGGAGCTCGGCATGAACGACGCGGCCCAGCGCAGCTACGCAGCCGCGACCGAGCTGGACCCGTCCAACACCAAGGCCAAGGCCATGCTCGATCTGCTCAATACCCAGTCGGGTGTCGCCAGCTTCCCCGCCGACGAGTAAGCATCAATCGGCGAAGCGCCAGTCTTCGATGACCGGCTCAACCTCGCCCGAGAAACTCGACACCTGTGGTGTGACAACCGCATCCACGAGCTGGCCCCGCGCCAGCTCGTTTCGCATTTTGCCGCCGTTCCACATGATGCTCCGCAGCGCCCGCCCCTCGTGTCGCAGGTGGAGCGACAGGTGCTTGCCCTTGGCGCCGAAGACGCCCGGGTCGCGGTCGATGCGGACCTGCCGAAGCAAGAGGCGTACACGGGGGTTGCCCTGCCCGAAGGGGCGGAGCTTGTCGATCTCGCTGGCCGACGCGATCGAGAGCTCGCTTGTCAGCGCGTGGGTGTCGACGCGGAGTTCGTTGACGAGGTCGTCGGGCGAGAGCAGCGAGGCGGCGTGATCGCTGAATGAGTCGAGGAAGGCGTCGTAGTTGTCGGGCGTGAGCGAGAGCCCCGCGGCCATGTCGTGCCCGCCGTAGGTCGCCAGGCAGGACGCGCACGCATCGAGCGCGCCGTGCAGGTTGAACCCCGGAATCGATCGCCCCGAGCCCTTGAGTTTGCCCTCTTGCTTGCAGAGCAGCACGGTGGGGCGTGCAAAGCGTTCGACGAGCCTCGAGCAGACAATCCCGACGACACCCGGGTGCCACGACTCGTGAGCGAGCACAATCGCCCGGCGATCGGGGCCGGTCATGCCCAGGTCCTCGGCCATCTTCGCGGCCTGCTCGACGATCCGGCGTTCCTCGGCCTGGCGGTCGAGGTTCTGGCGGTGCAGGCCCTCGGCGATCTCCCGCGCCCGCATGCCCGTGGCCGTCGTGAAGAGTTCCACGGCTTCGGCCGCGTGCCCCATGCGCCCGCAGGCGTTGAGTCTGGGCCCGAGGCGAAAGCCCACGTCGTCGGCGCTGATGTTCTCGCCGTCGAGCCCGGAGGCCGAGACCAGCTCCCGCAAGCCGCCGAATCGTGAACGCTGGATGCGGTTGAGCCCGAATCGGGTGAGCGCCCGGTTCTCGCCGACGAGTGGCACCATGTCCGCGATCGTTCCGAGCGATGCGAAGGAGAGCAGTTCGAGGAGCAGATCGCGCTTGGGGGCCGAGACCTTGTCGCTGCCGTCGGCGAGCACGCACAGCCGCCACGCGAGCTTGTACGCCACGCCAGCGCCGCAGAGTTCCCCGAACGGGTAAGCCGAACCTGGGAGCCTCGGGTGGACAAGGGCGTACGCCTCGGGCAACTGGCCGTCGCTCTGCGGGTTGTGGTGATCGGTGATGATCAGATCAACGCCGAGCTTTCTGGCGATCTTGGCTTCTTCGACCGCCGTGATGCCGCAGTCGACGCTGATGATGACGTTGGCGCCCTCGGTCGCGAGCGATTCGATGGCCTCGGCGTTCAGGCCGTAGCCCTCTTCGAGGCGGTGGGGGACGTAGGTCCGGACGTTGGCGTTCGCGCCGCCGACGACCATGAAGGTGTGGTAGAGGATCGCCGAGGCGGTGATGCCGTCGACGTCGTAGTCGCCATAGATCACGACCTGCTGGCCGGCTTTGAGTGCCGCGAGTAACCGCTCGCAGGCCCGATCGACGCCCGGCAGTGAGGCGGGGTCGTGCAGGTCGGCAAGCGTGCAGGCGAGCATCTTCTGGCCTTCGTCGGAATCGAGGCCTCGAGCGGCGAAGATGCGGGCGATCAGGTCGCTGCCGGCGGGTGCACTATTTGGCGCCAGAATCCAGCGTTTGGCTCGTCCACGGATCGTTTCGTGTGTTGCTGTGGTCACGCCGTAGACTAGCACGAGAGCCCGGCGCAGCGTTGCCGGTGAGCGGAGACTCGGAACGATGGTCAAACTCACGAAGATCTACACACGCACCGGCGACGAGGGCGAGACGGGGCTTGGCGATGGGTCGCGCGTCGCGAAGATCGACGCCCGCGTGGCTTCCTATGGCACGGTCGACGAGGCCAATGCATTTCTGGGCGTCGCAGCCGCAGCCTGCGGCGCAGCCGACAGCCGGGTTGCCGCGATCATCACGCGCATCCAGAACGATCTCTTTGACGTCGGTGCCGATCTCTGCACCCCCCGCAAGCCGGGTGAGCACGTGGGCGATGCGCTCCGGGTGACGGGGCATCAGACCACCTGGCTCGAAACCCAGATCGATGAGCTCAACGCCGACCTCGGCTCCCTGACCAGTTTCGTGCTCCCGGGCGGGACGCCTCTGGCGGCGCATCTGCACGTGGCGCGGACCGTGGTACGCAGGGCCGAGCGTGAGGTCGTGCTGCTGAGTGCCCAGATCGGCCGGGATGAGGTGGCAGAGCCCATCCGGTATCTCAACCGCCTTTCAGACCTGCTGTTCGTGATGGCCAGATACGTCAACCGGGCCGAGGGCGGGCCGGGCGATGTGCTCTGGGTTCCCGGCGGCGAGCGTGAGCCGGGGGGCAATCCGCAGTAGAATGCGGATTCTGAAAGCCCGGGTGACCGATCTCGAATCAGTCGACGGGAGAGTTTCACATACGCGGGGTGTTCCTTGTCTGGTCCCAACGCCAGCTACACGGCTGAGTTCAAGTACGAATTCGCGGCCCAGATGGGCTCGCTGCTCAATAGGCGGTTCCTCTGGTTCAGCGGGATCATGGGCGTGCTGGGCATCCTGTCGCTCGGGCCGCTGCTCTGGCTCCTGCTCTATACAGACTCGCTCGATGCGTACAAGACCGAGGGCCGGATCAACGGCGACATGCTCGGGTCGATGGGCATCTTCGTCGCGTGGACCGCCTTGTACGTCGGCGCGTTTCTCTACGCGGCCCTGAAGCGACCGCCAATGACACGCCTCGTCTGGCTCTCGGTGATCATCGTGAGTCTCGACGGGCTGATCAATATCGCGATGCGCGTGTTCGATCTGCCGATGGCCTCGGGCCTGCTCGGGTTTCTCATCTCGTACACGATCGCCGCGAGTTTCCTGCCCTGGACCGTCCGCCAGGCGCTGATCGTCGCGGGCACGGTGATGGGCGTGAACGCGATCTGCCGCCTGACCCCGATCGAGGGCTCGCTGAGCTGGAATCAGTTCTTCATCGTGCTCGTGTCGTCGCTGTTTATTCTGCCGGGCTTCTTCATCAGCTGGTACCGCGCCTCAAGTCGCCTCCGCGATTCGCAGTTCCACTTCCTCCAGCGGCGTTACGGCGAGGTCCGGCGTGAGCTCACCGACGCCCGGCGCATCCACGAGGCCATGTTCCCCGCGCCCGTCACCACGGGCGAGGTGCGGTTCACCTACCGCTATCAGCCCATGCGCCAGATCGGGGGCGACTACCTCCACATCAACGCATGCAAGTCCAAGGCGGGCGAAGACGAGGCCATGTCGGTCGTCGTGCTCGATGTCACGGGCCACGGCATTCCCGCGGCGCTCACCGTCAACCGTCTCTACGGCGAGCTGGCGCGTCTCTACGCCGAGGACCCCGAGATCGAACCCGGGCACGTCCTGGCGCTGCTCAACCGTTACGTACGCCTGACGATGGCGACACACTCCGTGTTCGTGACCGGGCTGGCAGTCAAAATCGACCCGAGCCACGACGAGATGCTCTACGCCAACGCGGGGCACCCGCCGGCCTTCCACATCAGGGCCGACGGCCTGATCGATCAGCTCGACTCGACCACCTTCCTCCTCGGCGCGGTGGATGACGAGACGTTCGATTCCGAGATGCACACCGTGAGGTTTGCACCGGGCGACCGGTTCGTCGCTTACACAGACGGCGCCACCGAGGCCCGCTGCAGCAAGGGCAAGATGCTCGGCATCCAGGGCATGCAGGGGATTCTGTCCTCCGTCACAGCCCAATCCGAGGGGGGCTGGCCCGCGACGGTTCTGTCGGCTGTCGACCATCATCGCGGCGGGCCGCCCGATGACGACACACTCGTCATCGAGATCTACCGCCCGGTGCGCACAAGCGACGACCGCGCCCGCTCTCGCGAAGTGCTCGTGAGCGAATCGATCAGTCCTTGACACCCTCGACGCGGGTCGGGTCGGTGTACTTGGTCAGGGCCTTGGTGAGGTCGATGCCGTTGATGTTCGCCAGCGTGCAGAGCCAGGCGATCACGTCGGCGAACTCCTCCTCGAGGTTGTCCCGCTCCTCGGGGGTGGGCTCGGATCGTCGGCGGTTGTTGTTGGCGAGGGCGGTGGCCAGTTCGCCGATCTCTTCCATGAAGTAGAGAAAGGTGCCCCCGGTGCCCCGGTCGTTATCGGATGCGAAGTACCGCTCGCGGATCAGCTCCTGGATCTGGGAAACGGTGATGTCCGTCAGGCCGTCGTTGCTCATGGCGGAGCGTAGGAATGACCATGCAGCCGACGATGCTAGTAGATACTATACTAACGTGATGCCGAGGCGGTCGGTCCATCCTGCTGGTCTCCTGATCCTGATCTTGATGGCACTGGTCTGCGCGGCGTCGGGGTGCGAGTCCGCGTTCGATCGGCACCGGGTCAGTTTGATCCGTGCGCACGACCGGGGCGATTTCGCCGCTGCCGCCCGCGAGCTCGACCACGCCAACGAGGAGATGCTTTACGGCTCGAAGAACGAGGTGCTCTGGCTCCTTGAGCGTGGCGCAGCCGCGGCCGCGACGGGTGACAGCGACCTGGCCGTCAGCGCCCTCAACCGCGCCGAGGCACAGACCGAGCTGTTCTATTCGCAGAGCGCGACGGACATCGCGGGTCAGTGGCTCATCGGCGAGCGGGCCACGCGGTACATCACGCGTGCGTACGAGAACCAGTACATCAACGTCATCAAGATGCTCGCCCACTTCCAGGCGGGCAGGATCGACAACGGGCCGACCGTCGAGGCGCGACGCATGGCCTCAAAGGCCGACCAGATGCGCGACAAGTTCGCCGACGTCCTCGACGAGGTGCGCAGCCGGGGCGTCGACGACGCCTACACACTCAGCAACCCGGGCGCGTTCATCGAGAGCCCTTTGGGCGTCTACCTCTCGGCGATCGCGTTCCGCGAGAACGGTGAATCGAACATGGCTTCGACGGCTCTCAAGCGTTTGCGTTCCGCGGCTGCGGCGCAGGCGGGGCTGGGCATCTCGGGCGATACCTCGTACGTCGATGAGCTCGAAGAGCGGGGCGCGAGTGAGCAGGACGCGCTGTTCGTCGCGGTGGGGGGCGTGGGGCCTCGGCTGGCGCGCCAGAGTGTGGGGCCGATCTATATCTACATGACGCCCATCTACTTCGAGCTGCCCCAGATCGTGCCGGGCGGCTCGCGTGCAAGCCGGGCGCTTGTCGAGATCGAGGATCCGGATGGCTCGACCCGCACGGTCGAACTCAGCCTCATCGAGGATCTGTCCGCTGTCGCCGAGGCAAACTTTCAGCAGGAATTGCCGGTCGTGCACGCCCGGACATATGTCCGCGCCCTGACCAAGAGCGGGCTGTTTACCGCGGGCGGGATCGCGATCCGGAATTCCGACGACAGCCCCGAGGCTCAGGCCGCCGGGCTGCTGGTGTCGCTGATCGGCGGGCTGGTGTACCTCTCGGCGACCGAGAAAGCCGACGTGCGGTGCTGGTCCATGCTGCCGGGCGTCGCGTGGGCGGGGGTCCTTGATCTGCCCGAGGGCGAGCACAAAGCCAGACTTGTTTTCCTGAGCCCCGGCGGGCAACGCCTGCACGTCGGGGAGTGGGCACCCGTGCGCGGCGGCGCGCACGGGCTCGATTCCGTCATCGAATACTGGCCCGGCTGAACAGACCGGGTGATTGGAGAAACGTCATGAGATTCAACACACACATCATCGCAGCCGGCGCAGCGGCCCTGGCTTTGACCACCGGCGCGTGCAGCCCGAACTGGAAGGTCAAGCGCATCGACCCCGAGAAGACCGTCGATCTGGATTACCGCTTCGACGACGAGGACGCACGCCAGGTCGCCCGGGGGATGATCGAGGATGCGCTCGGCAAGCCCTGGATCAACGAGTTCATGGCAGTCAACGAGAAGCGGCCGCTGGTGGTCGTGGGCAACGTCAAGAACGAGACCGAGGACTACATCAACCCCGATCTCTTCACCGACGTGATCCAGGAAGAGCTGCTCAACTCGGGCAAGGTCCGCTTCATCGCCGAGCGCGATCTGCGGGCCGAGCTGCGTCAGGAGCGGCTCGAGGATCTCGAGTTCCGCGACCCGGCGACGATCAAGAACGCCGCCATGGAGAAGGGGGCGGATTACATGATGCTGGGCCGGATCAAGGACCTGAAGGAGCGGAGCGTGGACCAGCGGCAGGTGGTCAACTTCTACCAGGTGACTTTGGAGTTGATCGACATCGAGACCAACGAGAAGGTCTGGATCGAGAGCCGGGAGATCAAGAAGACCGCCAGCCGGTGAGCCGTCAGTGGGCGGTTGCCCGGGGTCGTCTGTCCCCGGCAGGCCGAGATTCAGTGCCGGGCCCCCCAAATCGGCCCGTTTGAGGGCCTTTGGGCGCGGTTTCGGTACCCGGTTGGCCTTGAAGAAGCCGGTCAGAGGGGTACACTTCCGGGCTCAGGCGGGCACGGGGTGGCCTGTCCGCGGTGGGCATTGTTTCGTCAGGACGGATTTGGACAGCCCCAACGGGGCAGGGCGACACGCCCAACGGGATCGGACTCGCATGCCAACGATCAACCAGCTCGTACGCAACCCTCGCCGCTCGCCCAAGGCCAAGTCCAAGGTGCGCGACCTCAACGCATGTCCGCAGCGTCGCGGCGTCTGCCTGACTGTGAAGACCACCACCCCCAAGAAGCCCAACTCCGCGCTCCGGAAGATCGCACGTGTGCGTCTCTCCAACGGCAAGGAAGTCACCGCCTACATCGGCGGCGAAGGCCACAACCTCCAGGAGCACTCGATCGTGCTCGTTCGCGGCGGTCGTGTGCGTGACCTTCCCGGTGTCCGCTACCACATCGTCCGTGGTGCGCTCGACACCCTCGCCGTCGACGGCCGCAAGCAGGGCCGTTCGAAGTACGGCGCCAAGAAGGGCAAGTAAACCGTTTCACCTGCAGGAGCCGCGCGGCTCCTGTTTCATTTCATCTGTGGCAAGTAATCCCGCACGCAGACGAGCGGGGTGAACGTAAGCCGGCAACCACCGGCGGACCAGCCAGGAGGCTTCCGAATGGGCGGCAAGAGTTTCACCAAGAGCAGCGAGCAGCTTCGTCCCGACCCCGTGTACGGCGACAAGGTCCTCGCCAAGTTCACCAACTGCATCATGTACGACGGCAAGAAGTCCGTCGCCCAGCGCAACATCTACAACGCCATGGACATCATCCAGGCGCGTCTCGACAAGATCGACGACCCCAACGCTCCCAAGTCCGCGCTCGACTGCTTCCACATGGCCATCGACAAGGTCAAGCCCTTCGTCGAGGTCCGCTCGAAGCGTGTCGGCGGTGCGAACTACCAGGTCCCGATGCAGGTCGACCGCAAGCGTCAGCAGGCGCTCAGCTTCCGCTGGATCATCGCGGCCGCCCGTAGCGAGAAGGGCAAGCCCATCGCTCAGCGTCTGGCCGACGAGCTCTTCAACGCCGCCCGCGGCGAGGGCAAGGCCATCACCAAGCGTGAAGAGGTCCACCGCATGGCCGAGGCCAACAAGGCGTTCAGCCACTTCGCCTGATACGATCAGAATCGAAAAACTCAAAGCCCACGGTCGCTTGGCCGTGGGCTTTTCTATTAGACTTAAATAATCCCGATTGCGAATTCTTCGCTGCTCCCGGGACTGAGCCTCGTACGGAGCTTGACTGATGGGCATCTACCGCATCGCCTGCCTGAGCCTTCTTCTGCTGGGATCAATAGGCTGCCAGTCAGTCCCCAGAATCGAGACCACGACGCTCGCCGCGTACCCCGCAGACTACCCGTTTGGAAGGCACGGCTCACTCGATCATCCCAACGGTTTTGACGGCAGACCGGGCGACGCCGATCACCCCGACGGCGGCCGAGGCGGGAACGGATATGCGGGTGGCGACGGCGGGCGCGGGGGCGATGCCTTTGGCTCCGGTGACGCGGGCGATGGGGGCATCGGGGGGCACATCGATTCAGACGGGGTGGCTGGGCGTGGCGGTGACGGAGGAAACGCACCCAGAGGCCACGCAGGTGATGGAGGTGATGGAGGCAACGCTTACCCAGAGGGGACAGGTGGCAACGGTGGAAACGGGGGGCATGGGCGTTACGCCGGGGATGGAGGCGACGGAGGCAACGCCCGCATCGCCGGGATGCCAGGTCAGGCGGGCACAGACGGCACGCTTCTGGGCATGCACGATGGAGAAGCAGGTAAACCGGGCAAATCACGGGTCAATGCCGCCCAAGCTGCTTTGGATTTTCTCGCGCTCCAGTTCAACGTCGAGAAGACACTCAGAAACAACCTCGCGGTGGCAGCAGACATCGAGAGCTCACAATCCAACGACGAAGCGGACTGCCTCCCCGTGGACATTCGCTTCATCGGGCGAGGCAAAAGCGGCGTGACTTTCCGAGGGCAATCGTTGCCCGCGTTCGATCACACCACGCTCGTTGACGTGGAGTATGTGTTGAACCCACTGTTCATCATTCAGAACCAACGCGTCACTGTCGAGGTCGAATCCGCCGAACCCGGACAGCGGACGGTCCTTGCGCTGCGTTGGGGAACTCTGAATGATCCCGCCGTCGGGTTCGTCACACTCAAAGACGCGAAGTCCATCGACGGTCAGCCCGGACGGTACCTCCTGAAGCTGGAATCACAAGCCTCGGTGCCGAATGACCCCGCTGAAGGACTCACGCATTTCGTACTCCGCAGCACGTTAAAGGATGCGACATTTGATGAGATCCGCATTGTCCCCACCACAGTAGACCATGCCGACAAAGATCAGGTCGTGATACTCAATAGTGATAAATGATTTTCCGCATCCCACTCACCCGCCATCACACCCCATCCCATCCGCGTCGTGAGCCCGACGCCGTCGACCCAGTAGTCGTCGACCATCTCGAGCTCCTTGCGGATGCCCAGCTTCTCGATGACGCGGACCGAGGCCTCGTTCTCCTTCGAGCAGAACAGCCTGACCCTTCGAAGCCCGAGCCCGTTGTCGTCCTGCGCGCGCAGCGCCCACGAGATGCACGCCCGGCACGCCTCGGTTGCGTAGCCCTTGCCGCGGTGCAGCGCGTGGATCCAGTACCCGGTCTCGCAGCTGGCGGTGTCCCGCCGAACGTCGTGGACGCCGGTCGCGCCGACGAATGTGCCGTCGTCTTTGAGGAAGATCCCCAGCCCGACGTTTTCCCACGTCTCGGGCTTGCGCGTGTTCATGATCTGATTCGAGATGTACTGGGCCGTCTCGGCGATCTCGCGGTGCGATTTCTCCGCCCAGCCCATCCAGGGCCGAAGGTGGGGCCTGCACTCCTCGATCGCGCGATACACGGCCTCGATGTCCGACAACTCGTAGTTGCGGATGACGAGGCGTTCGGTCTCGAACCGGATCGTCGTCAGATCCGGCGGCCGCCAGCCGAGGCCCTCTGCCGGGTACCGATTCTCGCTGTCACACCTTGCCATGCCCGGAGCGTAACGCGACCTCGGGTGGAGAGCCATACGATTCCGCGATGCCCGTTGACCGCTACCACCGACAGACGCTCCTGCCCGAATTCGGACGCGAGGGGCAGGCCCGTCTCGCGCGGAGTTGTGTCGCGGTGGTGGGTGTCGGCGCACTCGGCTCGGCGTCATCGGAAATGCTGGCCCGGGCGGGCGTGGGGCACCTCATCCTGATCGACCGCGACATCGTCGAGCCGACGAACCTCCAGCGGCAGACGCTCTACACCGAGGCCGACGCCAATGCGGGCGTCGCCAAGGCCCGCGCCGCTCGCGATCGGCTGAAGCAGGTCAACAGCACGATCGAGATCGAGGCCCACGCCGCCGATCTCTCACCCGAGAACATCGAAGAGCTGCTCGAGCCCGCGGACGTCGTCGTCGACGGCACGGACAACTTCGAGACGCGATATCTGCTCAACGACTACGCGATTGACGCCGAGACGCCGCTCGTCCTCGGCGGCGGGATCGCCACGCGCGGCACGGTGCTGCCCATCATCCCCGAACGCGGTCCGTGTCTGCGCTGCCTGCACGACACACTCCCCGAGCAGACCGAGACCTGCGACACCGCGGGAGTTCTCGGCCCCATCGTCGCGATGATCGGCGCGAGACAGGCCGCCCTCGCAATGCGTCTGCTCATCGAGGGCACCGATGCATTCCCAGGCCAACTGGAGTCCTACAACGCGTGGACGGGTCAGAGTCGCTCGATCGACCTCGCCGACGCGCGCGATCCCGATTGCATCTGCTGCGGCAAGGGCAACCACGAATTTCTTGACGGCAAGGGCGTCGGGCGAACGGTCAAGCTCTGCGGACGCAACGCCGTGCAGATCACACCGGCCAATGTCGGACGCATCGATCTGCTCGCGGTCACGGATCGCTTGAAGTTGGCAGGCTCCGTCACAGCGCTCGACGGCATGATCCGTGCGATCATCTCCGACCAAACCGATGATGCCTTCGAGTTGACGGTGTTCAGTGACGGGCGGGCGATTGTCAAGGGCACCGAAGAACCCGCCCGCGCCCGATCGATCTACGCCCGCTACGTCGGCGGCTGATCGATACAAACTGGAGGCTAAGTCCCGCCGCCCATCGAACAGGGTCGGGATCTACTCCCCCGGCACAAACGGATTGGACCGTTTCTCTCGCCCGATCGTGGTCTCGGGTCCATGCCCGGGCAGCACGCGCGTCTCGTCCGGGAGTGCGTAGAGCTTCGTCCGGATCGACTCGACCAGTTGCTCGTGGCTCGAGCCCGGGAAGTCGGTGCGTCCGATCGAGTTCGCAAAGAGCGCATCGCCCGCGATCGCCACGCCGTGCTCGTCACAGACGAACGTCAGCCCGCCGGGCGAGTGTCCCGGCGTGTGCAGCACGCGCCAGGTCGTCTCGCCCAGCGTCAGCTCGTCGCCGTCGTTGAGCAGCTTGCTGGCGGGCGGCGCGGTAACGCCCAAGCCGAGGTACGCGCTCAGATTCAGCTCCGGGTCGGCGAGCCAGCGCTCTTCCTCTGTGGCGATCCAGATCGGGACATCCGGGTAGCTTTCCAGCACCTGACGGATGCCCGCGATGTGGTCCGAGTGCGCGTGCGTCAGGACGATCGCCTCGGGCGTGAGCCCCGTTTCACCGATCAATTGGAGCAACGGTTCCGGTTCAAAGCCCGCGTCCACGACCCAGAGGTGCTCACCCGACTGAACCGTGTAGCAGTTGGTCTGGTAGCCCCCAAGAGGGGCGGAACGGATGATGAGATCTGAACTGGCCATAGAGCCGATGGTAGACTGTGACAGGAGGCAACGAGCAATGATCCGCAACATCGACGATGTGCAGATGAGCCCGGTTCAGATGGATGGCGTCGAGGGGGCCTCGATGGCCGTCATGGTGGGTCGCGGCGACGGTGCACCGCACTTCGCCCTGCGCAGCTTCCGCGTCGAGCCGGGCGGGCACACGCCCCGTCACAGCCACAACTACGAGCACGAGGTCTACGTCGTTTCGGGCTCTGGCACGATTCTTCTGGGTGACGAAACGAAACAGATCCGCGCCGGCGACGTTATTTATGTGAAGGCCGACCTCGAACACCAGTTCCGGTCTGGCGATGAGCCGCTGCGATTCCTCTGCATGGTCCCCGTCGAGCGCAACTGCGGCGGGCCCACGCCGGGCAGCGACTAAAGGATTCGGAGAAGCGAGATGAAGAAACAGGGTGGATCCATCGCGGTCGTCATGCTCACCTCGGCGGCCATCGTCTCGCTGATCATGATCGCCATCGGTGTGTTGGAATCGCAGCAAGAGGGCGGCGGCACCGAACTGGCGAACCTCGGGATGCTCGGGCTCATCGTCGCCGCGAGCTCGGCAGCCGTCGTGGTCGCGGTCCTCGGGCAGAAACCCGCCTCGAACAAGGCCGACACCGAACGCATCGTCGAGCAGCTCCGTCAGCTCCAGCTCACCATGGAACGCGGTGCGCAGCACGCGGCTCTCTCCGACGACGCTCGCCGCGTGCTCAATCGCGCCAAAGAGCGCGAGCTGCTCTGCCGGGCGATCGAGGAGGACATCCGCTCGCAGGACTGGTCCGCGGCTCAGGTGCTCGTCACCGAACTGGCCCAGCGTTTCGGTTACGAGCGCGACGCCGAGCAGTTCCGGATGCGCATCGAGATGGCCCGAGCCGAGGGGCTCGATCAGGAAGTCAACGAGGCGATCCAGAATCTCGATCACCTGATCGTCCAGCGCCGCTGGGACGAGGCGATCTCGACCGCCGACAGCATCGCCGCGGGCTTCCCCGTCTCGCCCCGCGTGCACGGGCTGCGTGAACGGGTCGCGACCGCCAAGCGTCAGTACAAGGAAGAGCTGGAGCGCCGGTTCCTTCTGGCCGCGCAGGCCGAGCGCGTCGAGGAAGCGATGGAGATCCTCAAGGACCTCGATCACTACCTCACCGAGCAGGAGGCCGAGCCCTTCCGCGAAGTCGCAAGAGGCGTCATCGGCAAAGCCCGCGAGAACCTCGGCGCCGCCTTCAAGCTCGCCTGTCAGGACCGTCAGTGGGGGATGGCGATCTCGCTCGGTGAACAGATCAGCCGGGAGTTCCCGAACTCGCGCATGGCCCAGGAAGTGCAGCAGATGATGCCGAGCCTGCGTCAACGCGCTGGCGAACACGTCGGGAGCTAGCCAGTCACCTCGGCTTCATCGACCGTCACCGGCTTGTCGGCCCGCCACAGGTGCCACATCAGCCCGATGATCCCGATGATCAAGAGCGCGTCGGCCACGTTCGACACATACGGCCAGACTTCCCACGAGCCGATCGTCACCGCCGGCAGCGGGTGGATGAAGTCACGCACGCACGCGTACACGAGCCGGTCATACAGATTCCCGAGCCCGCCCGAGAGCAAGAGCCCAAGAGAAACGTGCGCCACCCAGTTCCCGGGCTTCGTCCACGCGCCGAACATCCAGAGCCCGAGCCCGATCGCGCCGACCGTAAAGACAATAAAGAGCCACCGCTTGCCCGCGCCCATGCCAAAGACCGCGCCCTGATTGAGTACGAGCGTGAAGTCGAGCACCTTGGGCACAACCGTGACGGGCCTGTGCCGCGGGATCAGCTCGCGGTTCGGGTCGGCCGAGGCGAGCACATCCGCCCGTGTGATGGTCACCGGGTGATCGGCGATCGTGCGGAAGGCGATCTCTTTACTCGCAAGGTCCGCGACCAGCCCGACGACCAGAACGATCAGCAGGAGCGCCCACGCACGCGGGCTTCGCAGGGCCGTGGCTGTGGTGGGTGCCTCGCTCACGTCAGCCGCCGCGGCGTTCGAGTTCGCGGGCGGCTTCAATCGAGAGCCGCGCCCAGGGCAGCTCGTTCAAACGCGTCGCGGAGATCGGCTTGCCCGTCAACTCGCACAGCCCGTAGACCTTGTCCTCGATCCGCTGGATCGCCGCGTCGATCTCGCGGATCAGCTTGCGGTCCACCTCGGCCAGCCCGATCGAGAGCGACTGGTCGTACGCGTCGGAGCCCTGCTCGGCGACGTCGGTCGCGGGGTCGCCGCTCTTGTTGCCAAGGTTGAGCACGCCCATCTCCATCGTGGAGACATCGCCGACCAACTCGCGTCGCTTGTTGAGCAGGATCTCGCGGTACTTGTCGAGCTCGCGCTTGTTGAAGGGGCTCTTGGGCTTCTTGCGGGACTTGCTCTCTTGCTCCTCGTCCACGCCGAAGACGCTGTGCTCGCTCTCGGGCGCCTTCGGGCCCGACGCGATCAACGGCTTGCGCTTGGTGCCGAGTAGCCCAACGCCCGGGGGCGGGCCGAGCACCTTGGCCGGCTTGCTCATCGACTGACGCCGCTTGGGCTTGTCGTCGACGATCGTGATGCCCTTGCGTCCCGAGTTCTTCTTGGCGTCGGCAGCCTTGGCGTCGGCGATCTTCTTCTCGGCGGCCTTCTTGGCCGCGGCCATCGCGGCGGCCTCGTCCTTTG
This sequence comes from Phycisphaerales bacterium, assembly GCA_965228265.1. Taxonomy (GTDB): domain Bacteria; phylum Planctomycetota; class Phycisphaerae; order Phycisphaerales; family UBA1924. Next base: position 3,043,881 of record OZ245804.1, on the reverse strand, counting down.
CCTTCTTCGCGGCCGCCTGGTCCTGCTTGCTGACCTTCTTCGTCACCTTCTTTGAAGCAGACGCCTTTGTCGTCGCCTTCTTCGTGGTGCTCTTTTTGGTTGTTGATTTTTTCGTTGGAGCCGCCTTCTTGGTGGTTTTCTTGGTCGTCGACTTCTTGGCCGCTGACTTCTTTGTCGTCGCGGCTTTCTTGGCCGACTTCTTGGCGGTCGACTTCTTCGTCGTCTTCTTGGTCGATTTCTTGGTTGTCGAAGCTTTCTTGGCCACCGCGAGTCCTCGTCAGTGGCTGCGGCGGGACGGGGGCGTTGACGGAAACCGAACAAAATGCGGAATCCTTGCCCGACGCAGCGGTGGGCCAAGGGTAGGCCTCGCGTGAAATCGAGTCAAAGCAGAGAAGAACGGCCCGAACGTAATCCTACTCTGTCGCGGCCGTCGTGGTCTCTTCCGCACGCTCCATGTACGAGCCGAGGTTCCGGAACCGCTGGTAACGTCCCTCCAGCAGCTCGTCGGTGTCCTTGCCCGCGTAGCTGTCGAGCTGTTCGATAATCCAGTCGCGGAGCAGGACCGCGGCTCCTGCGGGGTCTCTGTGGGCTCCGCCGATCGGCTCGTCGACCACGTCGTCGATGATCCCGAGCCTGAGGTTGTCAGCCGCCGTCAGGTTCAGGGCCTCCGCCGCCGAGCGGTTGGTCTGCTCGTTGGCCTGCTTCCACAGGATCGCGGCGCACCCCTCCGGGCTGATGACCGAGTACCAGGCGTTGCGCATCATCGCGACCTTGTCTGCCACAGCAATCCCGAGCGCCCCGCCCGAGCCGCCCTCGCCAATCACAATGCTCACGATCGGCACGCGGATCCTCGCCATCTCGCGCAGGTTCACCGCGATCGCCTCGGCCTGCCCGCGACGCTCCGCCTCGAGCCCCGGATACGCGCCGGGCGTATCCACGAACGTCACGATCGGCGTCCCGAACTTCTCGGCGAGTTTCATTTTCAGCAGCGCCTTGCGGTATCCCTCCGGGTGCGCACACCCGAAATGGCACTCGATCCGCTCCTGAGTCGTTCGGCCCTTGTGGTGCCCGACCACCAGGCATTTGTGATTCCCGATGCGTCCGAACCCCGTGATGATCGCCGGGTCGTCGCCGTAGCGCCGGTCGCCGTGGAGCTCACCAAAGTCGCGCACAAAGTGTTCGATGTAATCCCGCGACTGCGGGCGGTTGGGGTGACGACTCACACGCACCGTGTCCCACGGGCTCAGCTCCGTGTACAGCTCCTCGAGCAGCGCGCGGTGCTTGGTCTCAAGCTCGGCGATCTCGTCGGCGCTGGGTGCCTTGTCGGCCTCGACCCCCTGCACACCCACCGGCGCGCCGGGGATCTGCGAGCCCTTCCGGGCCTCGCGGATCTGCTGCTCGAGCTCGGCGAGAGGCTTTTCGAAATCCAGCGTGTAGAACGTTCCCATATCTGCTCCGTCAGCGTCTGTCCGGTCGGTGGCTCCGCCAGGGAAAGTTTATGCTCACACAGACCCCGGCGCTCGGCATAGGGTCCATCTGGGGCTCGCGGCACAAGAGGAAGGATCGGCGATATGGGCGAATCGGTGCCAGCACTGGCGGTTATCGGGGGTGGGGCGATGGCCTCGGCGATCCTGCACGGGGCCACCGAGGCCGGCGTGCTGGGCAAGGTCTGCGTCGCCGACCGCAACGAATCCAAGCGGAAGACCTTCCCTGTCGCCGTGCCAACCGCAGCCGAGGCCCTCGAGTGGCTCCTGGCGAATGAAACCGAGCCGGGCTCGGGTCAGATCATGCTCGCCGTCAAGCCGCAGATGCTGGGCGACGTCGCTTGTGAGATCTCCGAACTCGTGCGCGAGCGGGTGGTGATCTCGATCCTTGCGGGCATGACCGGCGGGCGCATCCGCGAACAACTCGGCGGCTCGTGCCGGGTCGTCCGCGTCATGCCCAACACGCCCTCGCAGGTCTGCAAGGGCACCAGCGCGATCGCGCTCACCGCCGGCGCGACGGCAGACGACGCCGCGCTTGCGGAGCGCATCTTCCACGCGGTGGGGGACGTGGTCGTTCGGCTCGACGAGTCGATGATGGACGCCTTCACCGCGGTTGCGGGGTCGGGCCCGGCGTATCTGTTCTATCTCGCCGAGGCGATGCAGCAGGGCGCGATCGCCGTGGGTTTCGACGCCGAGACGGCGCGCACAATCGTGGAACAGACTCTCTTCGGTTCAGCCGAGCTTCTGCATGCCGACGCGTTGTCCGCCGCCGAGCTGCGCAGCCGCGTCACGAGCAAGAAGGGCACGACGCAGGCCGCGACGGACACGTTCGACGAACTCGGCGTGATGGATGCGATCGCAAAGGGCATCGTCGCCGCTCGCGATCGGGGCATCGAACTCGGGCGAGACTGACCGAGTGCAACGTCAAGGGTGCCACGGCTTGTCCGTCCTCGGCAAGCCGTGATCTCACGTCGGGCACGGGTTGCAAGGCAACCCGTGGCACCCCAATAGGGCTCAGAAATCCCGCCTGGCGAACATCGTCCCCGCGATCAGCAGCATCACAGCCTCGAACGCGAAGCTCGTCCCGAGAACCCAGCCCACGGAGCGTTTGCTCATCGCTTCAGTCATCGCGCGATTCTGATCGGCCTGCGAGACGCGCACCTCGCCCGTCTCCTCGTCGACCGTGGTGCGCTGCTTGTCGGAGCCCACGTCCATCAAAGCGTCGAGATCCTCCTGTGACATCGCGTAGCGATTCAGAAGCCCGATGGTCTCGCTGGTCTTGGGCAGGAGCGTCTTGGCGATGAAGATCCCCTGCCGCCAGGGCGCCAGACTGCGGATCATCTCCTTGCGGTCCTCGAGTCGATCGCGGAGCGAGGGGAGGAAGACGTTGACCGTGTACAGTTCATCGTCGGTCGCCTGATAGTCCTCGGGCAGTTCGTTGCCCTCACGCCGCTGTGTGGCGATGTACATCACCCGTGCGTTCTCCTCGGCGAGTTCGAGGCGTTCTTCGAGCTTATTGGCCTGGATCTTCATGCCCTCGTGCTGGGACACGATGATGCCGTCGGTCGTGTTGACGAGGAAAAGCACGAACCAGACGAGAATCGTGAGCAGGAGCGAGGCGATCGTCGAGCGCGTCAGCATCCCGAGGAGCACCATAATGGAGAATAGGAAGCTGAAGAACGCGAGCACGATCGGGATAGAGAGCAGGATCTCGGGCATCCACGCCCCGCCCCGCAGCCCGATCACGAGCACGGACGCGACGCAGAACACCGAGACCTGGAGCGCCACGAACAGGAGCCCCGTGCCGAACTTCGTCAGGAACAGCCGCCAGCGCGAGATCGGCTTGCTGAGCATCGTCTCGATCTGCCCGCCCGTCAGGAGCGTCGGGTAGATGCCCGAGGTCGAGACGAGCGCCAGCACCGTGGCGACCCACGTGAGCCAGATCCCGATCCCGAGGTTGAGGAAGACCATCTTGTAGAACAAGGGTTCGCTGATCACGTTGGTGTTGAACACCTCGATCGGGATCGTGTACCACAGCACCGTGATGCCGCGCTCGTTCAGGCCGATCATGGCGAACACCGCCACGCACAGGAACGAGAGCAGCATGGTGACCCAGAAGAGCTTGCCCGCCGCAAGCTCGCGGTAGGCATCGATCAGCATCGCGGTTGTCTGGCGCACGATGACGCTCATCGCTTGCCTCCTTCCTCGGCTCCGGGCTTGAGTGCCTCGCCCGTCGTCGGGTCGGTCACCGCCTGCATGAAGAGATCTTCCAGCGAAGGACGCACGTGCCGAACGCTCGTGATGACGCCACCCTCGGCCCGCACGCGGTCGATGATCGGCTGGATTTGAGCCGCGTCGTTCGTGCCCACCGTCAGCGTGTTCCGCGTCACATGGGCGGCTTCGCCCGTCGGCAGCTTGGCCTCGTAGCCGCCAACGCCCGGGGCAGCCTGCTGCGTGGGCACGCCGAGCGCCTTACGAAGGAGCTCGCTCGCGTTCTCGGAGTCTCCGATGACCAGCTCGTACCGGAGCTGGCCGACCGTCAGTTCGTCGATCGTGCCTTGCTGCGCGACGACGCCCTTGACGAGGATCGCGACGCGGTCGCTCACGACCTCGAGCTCGCTGAGGAGGTGGCTGTTGATGAAGACGGTGCGTCCTTCGTCTTTGATGCGTTCGATGACGCCGCGGATGTCGCGCCGACCGACCGGGTCCACGCCGTCGGTCGGTTCGTCGAGCAGGACGAGCTCCGGATCGTTGACGAGGGCCTGTGCGATGCCGATGCGTTGGCGCATGCCCTTGGAGTAGCTTTTGAGTTTGCGTTTGGCCCACTCGCTCATGCCGACGAGTTCGAGCAGCTCGCCCGCTCTTTGCTTGCGTTCGCGTCTGGGCACGCCGGTCATGGCGCCGAAGAAGTCGATGACCTGCGCTCCGGTCAGATAGCCCGGGAAGGAGTGGTGCTCGGGGAGGTAGCCGACCCTGGCGAGCGTGGGCTTGTGCCCGACCCGCTGACCGAGCACGGTGCCCTGACAGTTGGTGGGTCGGATCACGGTCATGAGGATCTTGACGAGCGTGGACTTGCCCGCGCCGTTGGGGCCGAGCAGCCCGAAGACCTCGCCGCGATGGACGCGCATGTCCACGCCGCGGAGCGCGGGCGTTGGCTTTTTGAATCGCCGTGTGTAGTTCTTGCTGACCCCTGTCAGGTCGATCGCCAGGTCACTCATGGATGCCCCCCCGCCTGTGGCCATCATCCTATTAGGTTTGATTCATCCACGCTTTCGCGCCACAACGTGGTACACGTGCCAGCGCTTTTCGATGCCCTGGAAGTCCTGTTTGTCGCGTTCTTCCTCGTCGAACATCTCGAGCTCGAATCCCTCGAACAGCCGCTTTGCCTCGGCGAGGGGCTGATGAGAGCGGTCGGAGATTTCGGCCCAAGAGTCCCGATCGCCAAAGAGTTGGCCCGCGAATCGGCCGCCCGGCTCGATCGCGCCCGTGACAACGCCCCAGAATCGCTCGAAATGATCCGGGTGACAGAACGGGATCGAAAAACTTGCGTTGAGCAGCCGGACCTTGGGCAGATCGTCGAGCGTTTCAAAGGTCGAGACGCGCGTTGTGAGTTTCGGGTGATTCTTGAGGCCGGGCCGGGTCAGGAGCAGATCGATGCCCTCCTGTGAGCCGTCGATGGCAAGAACATCCCAGCCCCTACTGAGCAGTTCCTGTGTGTCGCGGCCCTCGCCGCAGCCAAGGTCGATCGCATCCGCGGGCGGCTCGCTGCCGAAGCGATCGAGCGCAAACAAGAGCGTCTCCCGCGCGGGCTTGCCGGCGACAGAGGCGAAATAGCCCGGCCAGTCGCGCGTGGCGCCATAGATAAAGGTTGGTGGGGGCGTGGCGTGCTGAGGATCGGTTTCTGACATAAGGTTCGATCGTATGTACCCCGACGTGCAGGCATTTCTCCGGGCCCTGGAAGAGACGGGCGAGCTCGTGCGCGTGCGTGAGCAGGTCTCGCCCGTGCTCGAGATCGCCGCGATCGCCGACCGCGTGAGCAAACAGCGCGCACCCCGCGAGCCCAGCACCTCGGCCAAACGCAACGACCCCCAGTCCTGGGACCTTGGCGGGCCCGCGCTGCTCTTTGAGAACGTCGAGGGCTCCGACCTGCCCGTGCTCATCAATGCGTACGGCAGCTATGCGCGCACGGAGATGGCGTTCGGGTGTCACAATGCTGGGCATACGCCGGGCGGGTTCGACGCGATCGGGCGCACGATCGGAGAACTCCTCAAACCCGAGCCGCCGAAGTCGCTGAAGGATGCGCTCGGGATGGCGCGGAAGTTCGCGCCGCTCTTGAAGGTCGCGCCGAAGCGTTCGAAGAAGCCCGGCCCGTGTCAGGAGCGCGTGCTGCGGGGCGAGGACATCGACCTGACGCGCCTGCCCTTTCTCCGCTGCTGGGCGCAGGACGGCGACTATGCCTCGATGGGCTACCCCGCGGGCGTGAACGACCACGTGCCCGGGCTTGGGCATCCATCCATTGAGCCGGCCGAGTGGATGAAGAATTGGCAGGGGCGGTATATCACCTTCGCGGGGATTCACACGATCCACGCGGATGATCGGCACGAGGCCAAGCCGGCGAGTCACAACATCGGGATGTACCGCGTGCAACTCATGGGCAAGGACCGCGTGGCGATGCACTGGCACGTGCACCACGACGGGGCTGCCCATTGGCGTTCGTGGAAGAAGATCGGCGAGCCCATGCCCGTTGCGATCGTGCTGGGCGGGCCGAGCGTGTTGCCTTATGCCGCGACGGCTCCGCTCCCGCCGGGGATCAGTGAGCTCTTGCTCGCGGGATTCCTGAATAAGAAGGGCATCCGCATGTGCCGGGGTGTGAGTGTGCCCCTGTGGGTGCCGAGCGATGCGGAGATCGTGATCGAGGGCTTTGTGCGCACGGACGCGGGGGAGATCGGCTTCGATCCGCGGACGGATGAACTCGGGCCGGGGGCGGTCTTTGAGGGGCCGTTCGGCGATCACACGGGTTTCTACTCGCTGCCGGATCGGTACCCGGTGGTGGAGGTGAGCGCGGTCACCATGCGCGAGAAGGCGGTGTTCCCGGCGACGGTGGTGGGGCCCCCGCCGCAGGAGGACTACTTCCTCGGCAAGGCGACAGAGCGTGTGTTCCTGCCGATGCTCAAGACTTTGATCCACGACATCGAGGACTACGACCTGCCGATGTTCGGCGCGTTCCACAACTGCGCGATGGTGAGAATCAAGAAGGCGTACCCCCTTCAGGCCAGGCGTGTGATGCACGCGATCTGGGGCGCCGGGCAGATGGCTTGGACGAAGACGATCTTTGTTGTAGACGAGTCCGTGGACGTGCACGATTGGCGAGCGGTTATGCGCGCAGCAGCGGCGAACTGCGATCCGTCCTGCGATGTCGAGATGGTGCGCGGGCCTCTGGACATCCTGGATCACGCGGCCCCGTGGCTCGGCGCGGGCGGCAAGATGGGCTTCGACTGCACACCCAAGTGGCCGGGCGAGGAGCGGGCCGTGCGCGTGGGGCTCACACCTGAGCGCACGTTCGTGGATCACGCGAAGGTGGCGCAGAACGTTGGCAGCCTCGAAGGCGTGCACGCGGCGGCGATGCCCGAGACGCTCGGCGGGTGGCTCTTTGTGAGCACGGCTCTACGCGGACGCGAGGCGATCGAGTCGCTGGCGGCTCGTGTGGTCGTGGCGTCGGAGCCGGCGTTCGTGGTGATCGTGAGCGAGGATGTGGACATCACGGATGACGGGCTCGCGATGTTCCACTGGGTCGCCAACGCGGACATGCTGCGCGATGCGCGGGTGATCGGGCGGACGATGTGGTTCGATTCGACGCCCAAGCAGCCGGGCGAGGTGGACGGTGTGCCGGTGCGGGATTGGCCGGTGTATCTGAAGACGGATGAGGCGACGCAATCGCTGCTCGACCAGAACTGGAAGGGCTACGGGATTCCCTGAGTCGGTGAAACCGGGCGGCGGGACGCCGCCCCCACCGGGGGAGGGGCGCGGAGGCTGGAAGTCTCCGCCACTGGATGGTCAATCAGCCGCCGAGGTTGGCGGGCTCGGCTGGGATGGTGAACTGGTTGATGTTTCGGTCGAGGCATTCGACGAGGTCGCGGTGGAGGTTGCGGGCGCTGGCGATGGAGTCGCCGGTGGTGAGGCCGTTGAGGAGGAAGCTGAAGGCGGCTCCCTGTCCGGTCTCGGGGTTGATGATGTAGCCCGAGAGGCATCGGACGTGGTTGATGGTGCCGGTCTTGGCGTAGACCTCGTTGCCGACGCTGCCCAGGCGGAAGCGCCTGCCGAGCTTGTTCTCAGCGGTGGGGAGCGAGGCGAGCAGCGCGGTGCGGGTGTCGTCGTTGTGGTACATCTCGAAGAGCCACGCGGTGACGGTGTCGGCCCGGACGCGGTTCTCGCGGGAGAGGCCCGAGCCGTCGCGGATGATCGTGGACGAGGCGTGATCGGGGCCGAGCCTTTCGGCGATGAGCATGCGGATGACGGCCGGGCCGTTGTCCCAGGAGCCGGGCTCGCCCGTGACGGCGTATCCCATGCGCTTGAGCAGGGCCTCGGCGTACATGTTGTGCGAGTCGTAGTTGACGCGGTGGAGGATCTCTTCGAGCGTGGAGACGTGACGCGCCAGAGGCGGGCCCTCGAACTCGAAGGACTCGTGCTCGCCCGCGAGGCGGACGGCGGTGTAGGGCGTGCGGTCCGTGCCGACGAGGACGCCAAGCGCCGAGAGCCGGTCGGCGAGGATCTTGCCCATGAAGAGGGCGGGGTTGTAGATGGAGACCTCGATGGGGACCTGGGTGGGCACGTTGATGGTGCCGCGGATGGTCCATTTCTCATCGGTGCCCGAGCGTTGGATCCAGACGGCGTTGCGTCCCTCGTAGACGCGCCGCGAGAGGTTCTCGACTTCGAGCCAGGGGGCGAGGGGTGAGATGTCGACGGTGGTGCCCGTGTCGGGCGTGCCGGGGTTCGGGTAGAAGGCGAGGACATTGGAGTGGACGTTGACGCCCGCGACGGGGGCGCAGTACCAGCGTTCGAGCTGATCGGTCGGCCAGTCGGGATGGATGAGTTTGCGCTCAAAGACGCGGTCATCCACGACGACTTCCTTGACGCGTGTGGTTTTCTTCTGGACGACGCTGGCGAGTGCGCCGAAGAGATCGCTCGGCATGGTGGAGGGGGTGCGTTCTTTCATGACCTCGGGGTCGGCCAGCGCCGGATCGCCCGAGCCGATGAGGACGACGGTGCCGTCGGCGGTGATGGAGAGGTCGGTCTGGAAGGTGAAGTCGGGCCCGAGGATTTCGACGGCTGCGGCGCTGGTGAAAAGCTTCATGTTGGAAGCCGGGGCGAGAGGCTCAGAGGCGCGGTGTTCGTAGAGGGTGGCGCCTGTGTTGAGGTCGATGACACTGACGCCGGCGATGCCGTTCTGACCGAGGGCGGCGTTGCGGACGATGGACTCGAGCTCGGAACGGATCTGCGCGGTCGCGGCGAGCGGGATCGCCAGCAGGGCCGAGATCGTAATGAGCGCGAGAGAACGGACAGTCGCCGACATGCGGGGCCTCCTTGCACGGACGGGCGAGGGTGTGTCCCAGACGGATCGGCGCAACGGGGCGTCTCGGTTGAAACGCGGGCCGGTTTGCTGGGGTCAGACGGGCTGACCCTCAACGATACCCGTTGTGAGCTTGAGAACGTCGGCGAGCTGGGCTTTGCCTTGGATGGCCCACTGGGCCCAGCGGATCTGGTCGACCTGGCAGGCGTGGACGAGGGTTTCGCGGAGGTATTTGCTTCCACGACGGGTGAGAATGTCCTCAGCGATCGGGATGGGGACTGGCAGTGCGATGGAGGGCCAGTCGGGTGTGGGGACGAAATAGGCGCTGGGTTCGGATTCGCCCGGGACCTTGTAGACGAGGGTCCATTTCCAGCTCAGGCCGAGCCATTCGAGCTTTGGGGGCTGTCCAGCGATCTTTTCGAGCTGATCGAGGGCGGTTCGGGCGAGGTTTTGGGCGGGGCCTTCGTACTGATCGAGGAGCAGATCGGTCGTGGGGGTGGTGAAACGGTCCTCCCAAGGCGATCGGCTGGGTTGTCTGGAGGCGGGCATGGTTTCCCTCGGGTGTGCTTGGATGGCTCTGGAGATGCTATTCTCGCAGAGTGGGCACCCGATTTGAACCGACAGCCCCGGGTTTGGATGCAGAAATTGCTGGAGGATTCGGAATATGTCAGGCAATTTCAACGCTGAGGACACGCTGACGGTCTCGCCCGATGCCCGGATTCTGGTTGTCGATGACAACGCGCAGAATCTGGAGCTGCTCCAGGCGTACCTGGAAGACCTGGGATGCCAGATCGATCTGGCGCGGGACGGAGCCGAGGCGATCGAAATCGCCAAGCAGCGCGTGCCGGACGTCATGGTGCTGGATGTGATGATGCCCCGGATGAGCGGCTTCCAGGTCTGCGAGAAGCTGAAGAAGGACCCGGCGACCTCATCGGTGCCGATCGTGATGGTGACGGCTCTCAACGAGATCTCGGATGTCGAGCGTGCGATTGAGGCGGGCGCGGATGACTTCCTGACCAAGCCCGTGCAGCGGCTCGAGCTCCTGGCGCGCGTGAAGTCTCAGATCAACGTGCAGCAGATCCGTCGTCGGCTTGAGCTTGCGATCCGCAGGCTGCGCGAGTTGGATCAGGGCGCGGCTTCCTGATCCGGCCGACCTGTGGGTCAACGGTTGATGACGGGCCGTTGATGACAGGCCGTTGATGACGGGCCATTGATTACGGGCAGTTGTTGTTGAAGGCGGCGACCCAGGCGGAGAAGTCCGCGGGTGAGACGCTGCCGTCCTGGTTGACGTCTGCGAGCGGGTCGCCTGCGTTGAAGTTGGCGACCCATGCGGAGAAGTCTGCGGGGGTGACGATGCCGTCGTTGTTCTGGTCGCCGTAGCCGAGTGTGGTGAAGATGGCGACGCTTGGTGTGGACTCGGTGTAGCCGTTGGCGTTGTAGGCGCGGACCTGCCAGTAGTAGTTGGTGCAGGTGTTGAGCCCGAAGATGATTGATGAAGTGCCGGGCAGCGGGCTGGTGGTGTAGAAGACGTTGGTGAGGGCTGGGTCTGTGGCGACGATGATCTCGTAGTAGTCGGCGTCGTCGGCTGCTTCCCACGTTGCAAGGATGGAGGTTCCGATCTTGGTCGCGTTGTCGGCGGGCGAGAGGAGGTTGAACTCGCCGGGCGTGGGCGCGGAGCCGAGGGGAAGGATGAAGTCCGCGATCACCGGGAAGTGGTCGGATGCGAAGGTGCTGGTGACGGCTCCGTTCTGTGCGGGCGGGAAGCCGAAGTCGGCGATCTCGGGCGGCATGCTGCCGAGGGGGACCTCGGCGCTCTGGAAGATGAACGACCGGCGTCGCGTGGCGATGGAGTCCTGCCAGATGAGCGAGTCGAGTTTGCTCGAGCCTTGTGTGTCGGGATCACCCGAGAAGAACTCGGTGGAGGCGTCGTAGATGCCGTCGGAGCCGTCGACGTCGACGCCGGTGGTGGAGTCGCCCTGCGTTGGGCCGTACGTCATCCAGAAGACGGGGCCGTTGCGTCCGTTTGATTCTTCGTCCTCGTTGAGGTCGCCACCCATGATGATGGGTGTGAATGGGTCGAGGACATCGGTGGCGACGGGGATATCGCTGACGGCGTTTTCTGGGTCGACGGTACCGGTGCCGTTGCCGTTGTACCAGTACCTTGCGTAGTACCAGATGTTCTGCGCGGCGTCGAGTCGTTGACTCAGATCGCTGCTCGAGCCGCCGGCCTTGAGGTGGCCGTTGCCGACGACGAGGTCACCGATGTAGGTTTCGTTGGGGAGGTCGATCTCGGCGAACTGGAAGCCGCGGATGCCACCGGTGCCGCCGTCGATGGGTGTGGCGTTCGAGCCGACGGAGAAGTTGCTGTACGTGGAGCGTGTGTCGCCGTTGAGGTCGGCAAAGGGCCAGCGGCTGAGGATGACGTTTCGGTTGAAGTTGTCGGTGTTCGAACTGACGAAGATGTATGGGAGGTCGTAGCCGGGGGCGTAGAGCTGGACGTATTCGGTGACCGAGCCGCCGTTGAAGGGGTCGGAGCCGCCGTGCATGAAGAGCTCGAGGACGGTTGTGAGGTTGGCGACGGAGTCAGCGCCTGAGCCTGTGCCGTTGCCTGAGTTGTCGCCCGCTTCCTGGAGGATGAGGACGTCGGGCTTCATGGCGGCGGTGATGCGCGCCAGGGCGGCCCACGAGCCGGTGGATTGCGTCTTGTTGGCGGTCCGGCAGATGCCGTCTTCGACGTTCCAGGTCATGACACGCACGTCCGTTGCATCCGTCTTGCCCCATTGCGAGTTGGCGGGGTCCCATTGGGCGTGCGCTGTAGAGGCGAGTGCGATGCAGAGTGTCGAGATGGCGGTAAAGCGGATGGGCATGACTGGCTCCGGGGTCTGCTTGGTTCTGGCCTTTCCATGATGCACGACCGGAACCGTCGATGCAATGGGATTGGCTCTTACGAAAGCCCGCCCACCCCTTTCGGGACGGGCGGGTGAATGGTGGTCGTGCTGCCCTGTATCAGTTCAGGCAGGTCGGGCCGTTGACGCCGAGGTTGAAGTTGGCAACCCATGAGGAAAAGTCGGCGGGGGTGACCAGGCCGTCGAAGTTCTGGTCGGCGCGGTAGTTCAAGGTGTTGAACGCCGAGACCCATGCGGAGAAGTCGGCGGGGGAGACGCTGCCGTCGTTGTTGACGTCGGCGCAGAGGCGGTCCATCTGGCCCGGGCACTCGTCGGGGATGCCGTCGCCGTTGAGGTCGTCGGAGGTGCCGTTGGCGATGTCGGTGGCATCGTCGACGCCGTTGTTGTTGCAGTCGGTGATGCCGGTGCCGCCGAGGGGGGCGATGTAGAAGAGGTAGTTGTAACCCTCGTCGCCGGTGGCTTCGTCGAACTGGCCGTCGCTGTTGCTGTCGTAGGTCATGTCAGCCGAGACCACGAGGCCGCCGAGGTTGTTGTGGTTGGCGGGGTTGGTGGGGTCAGCGGCGCCGGGGTAGCCGTCGAACGAGGTGTTGTGCCCGAAGAAGGTGCCCGATGAGGTGGAGTTGCTGTCGGCGATGGAGAGGAAGGTGATGACGTAGTTGAGGCCGTTGTTGGCGGAAGTGAAGACGTCGCCGGTCTGGAGGAGCTTCTCGAGGCGGTAGCCGCCGGTGGCGGAGTCGTAGATGCCGCGGAAGAGAGCGGAGTCGAAGTCGTCATCGACGCCGCCGATCATCATGTCGGGGCCGTAGTCGTAGAAGGGTGCGATGAAGTAAATGTTGCCTGCCGCGTCCATGGAGACGCCTGAGATCGAGGGGCCGGCGATGCCGAAGACGGCGATCGCGGTGAGCTCACCGATCTGGTTGTTCATGCTGTCGAAGACGGGCTTGCCGGTGCCGGTGTCGCCGTCGACCCAGGCGGCGAGGTTCCAGGTGACGCCGGCGGGGTTTGCCGGATCGAAGCGGGCAACGGAGATGCCCTGAACGGGAGCGGTCGCCGAACCGGCGCCGTAGCCGCCGAGGCCGCAGTTGGCACAGTCGATGTCGTAGACAGCTGCCGCGAGAACTTCACCGGTGACGGCGTCCTGCGAGACGGCGGCGGAGCCGGAGGGGCCGTTGAAGGCCATCTGGCTGCGGTAGTGACGGAACTCGGCGTAGGGGGCCGCGTAGCCGTCGATGGGGTCGGACATCATGGTGGGTGCTTCGAAGACCGCGACGCTGGCGGGCGAGGCGTCGGCGTTGAGGCCGAAGATGCTGAGCTTGGTGGTCGCGGTGTCACGCGCGAGCGTGATGGCGGTGGCGACACCACCAAGGGGGTTGATGGGCGAGTAGCCCGGGGTGCCGCGCTGATCCATGGCGTTGGGCAGGCCGGCGAAGGTCGAGGAGAGGTGGTTTGTGGTGACGGATGCGTAGTTGTTGAAAGCGAGCTGGCCGTTGAAGTTGGGGCCGTAGCCGACGGGGCCGCCGAAGGCTTCCTCGATCTGTGCGCCCGGGCTGTGGACAGTGGCGTTGCCGACGAGCAGCGCGTCGGTGGTGCCCGCGTGGGTGCCGCCGGCGCCACCGATGACGTTGAGGTTGCCGTTGGAGCGGAGCTCGGCGTTGACGCGGAAGACGTTGTCGCCCGAGACGTTGTTGGCGCCGGAGGCGTTGAAGTCGTCGGCGCGGAACTGGACGTTCATGTTGGCGTCGATCACGCCCATGCCGAAGGCGGCGTTGTCGGAGTTGACGGTGCCGGAGGGCTGGTTGGTCGCGGCGACGATGCGGTCGACGTAGAGGGTGTCACGGACGCTCGGGTCGAAGGAGACGAGGCCGGTGATGATGTTGTTGGCGGAGTTGCCGAACTCAGCGAAGGCGACGCCGACGCTCTTGAGGCCGCTGGCGGGCGCGCTGACCGAACCGGGAGCGGTGTTGTTCTGGGGGTTGACGCCCTGGCCGGGCATGGTCCATGTGGCGTAGCTGCCGGTGGTGAGCGAGTTGTCGACGATGGAGCGGCTCATGGCCTGACCCGAGATCAGGTGGCTGAAGAACGAGTCGACGGGCAGCGAGTCGCTGGCCTTGATGAGGGGCACGATGCCGTAGCTGTTGCCGAGGCTCGAGCTGAAGGGCGTCAGCTTGGTGCTGAATTTGACGACCTGCGTGGTGGTGTCGTACGCATCGAGGGCGTCGCCGGCACCGGTGCTGGAAACGCTGTCCTGGGCGAGCGCGGGGGTCGCGAGACCGGCGCAGGCGGCGAGGGTCATCAGACGGGCAATCTTCATTTTCTTTTCCCCATTTTTGCGGACATTGGCCGCAGGTTCTCTCTCGACGAACTCTCTCTCATCGCGGCGCACCTCGGTGTGCGTGCGAACGTGTTTCGATCGCGCCCGGGTCCTCAGTCGGAGCTGATGAAACTGGACGCCTCATTGATGTATGCAGCGATAGCACACTGCCCACAAACCGCTGCCCTGAAACGGGTTCCGGGCTTGGCTGTGGCACGAATCTCCTCTGCTTTATGGTAGCTCGGGGTGTCTGGTTGGGCTGTCAAAGTGCGATATTTTGGCGATGAAGCTTTTGTTATGACCGGTACCTGTTCGTCCGAGAATGTCGGTTATTGATCAGCGGACGTCTCGCTCGTCTTATCGCAGACCGGCGGCGAGCTTGCCCGCGAGCCGGGCGTTCGACAGAGCCAGCGCGATGTTGGCCTCGACGGTCTTGCCATCCGACAGGCGGTGTACCTCGGCAAGAAGCGCGGGCGTTGCGTCGCGACCGGTCGCAGCCTTCACACTGGGCAAACTGTGCGCCTTGGTGAGCCATTCATCCCACTGGTTCTGGTCGATCTCGTCCGCTTCGGGGATGGGGTTGGCGACGACGACGCCGCGCTTGTGGCGGGCGAGTTCGAAGGCCAGGTAGTCGGCCAACTCAGAGGCATCGTCGAAGGTGGCGTCCACGGGGAGGTCCGTTCGGCGCTGGTAAAAAGCGGGGAAGACGTCGGTCTGGTAACCGACAACCGGGACGCCCAGGGTCTCGAGCATCTCGCGGGTGGCGGGGATGTCGAGGATGTTTTTGCAGCCCGAGGTGACCACGGCGACGCGATGACGGGTGAGCGCAAAGAGATCGGCGGAGATGTCGGGGGTGAGGTGGTAGTCCTTGTGGACGCCCCCGATGCCCCCGGTGGCGAAGACGCGGATGCCGCTGCGCTCGGCGAGTTCCATGGTGGTGCTGACGGTGGTCGCGCCGTGGGAGCGGGCAAAGAGCGCGTGCCCGAGGTTGGACGTGTTGAGCTTTGGGACGCTGCCTGCTTCGGTGAGGCGCTTGAGTTCGTCGCGTGTCATGCCCACGACGGGTGAGCCGTCGACGACGCCGATGAGCGCGGGGTTCGAGCCAGATTCTTTGACCGCGTTCTCGAGTTGCTCTCCTACGGCGAGGGCCTGTTCGGGCGGGAGGCCGTGGACCAGGATTGTGGTTTCGAGCGCGACGGCTGGCGCTTTGGCTCGGTTGATGAGTCGGGCCGGGCGGTGCTGGTCTGGCATGGATTGGCTCACTTCCTGTAGGCTCGTTTCCTTGGGATAGCCCGGGGGATCCTATGGAGACGGTACTGGTCGCGCTGGGTTCGATGGTGCTGTACGTGGTGGCGTACCGCACGTACGGGCGGTACCTGGGGCAGAGGGTGTTCCGGGTGGACCCGGATCGTGTGCCGCCCTCGGTGGAGCGTGAGGACGGCGTCGACTTCGTCCCGAGCAAAAGAAGTCTGGTCTTCGGGCACCACTTCACATCGATCGCGGGGACGGGCCCGATCGTGGGGCCCGCGGTGGCGGTGGTGTGGGGCTGGGTCCCGGCGCTGTTGTGGGTGACGTTCGGCTCGATCTTCATCGGAGCCGTGCACGACTTCGGCTCGCTGATCGTGTCGATGCGGCACCGCGGGCGCACGATCGCGGACCTTGCGGGGGACGTGGTGAACCCGCGGGTGCGGCTGCTGTTTCTCTTGATCGTGCTCGTGGCGCTTTGGATTGTGCTGGCGATCTTCGGGCTGGTGATCGCGGTGGTGTTCGCGGTGTTCCCGTCGAGTATCGCGCCGGTGTGGCTTCAGATCCCGATCGCGGTGGGGCTCGGGGTGTGGGTGCGTCGCGGCGGGAGTGTGATGATCGGGATGGCGGTCAGCGCTGTTCTGATGTACGCGACGATCGCGTGGTCGTCGGGCGTGGACTGGGCGAACGTGTGGGGCGAGGGCGTGCCGCTGTTGCCCGCTGGGCTGACGAGCGTGATCTCGCCCGTGGCGTTCTGGACGCTGCTGCTGATGGCGTACGTGTTCGTGGCGAGTGTGCTGCCCGTGCAGACGCTTCTTCAGCCGCGGGACTTTATCAATGCGGTGCAGCTTCTGATCGCGATGGCGCTGGTGCTTGTGGGGCTGCTCGTGAGCCGGCCCGCGATCGTGGCGGACGCGGTGAATTTCTCGCCCGCGCCGGCGGCGGAGGGGGCGGTGGTGCCCGGGTTCCTGCCGTTCCTGTTTGTGACGATCGCGTGCGGGGCGTGCAGCGGGTTTCACTGCCTGGTGGCCTCGGGGTGTTCGAGTCGGCAGCTCTCGAGCGAGCGCGATGCGCAGGCGATCGGGTACGGGTCGATGCTGACCGAGGGTTTCCTTGCGACGCTTGTCATCCTGGCGTGCGCGGCGGGGATCGGGATGTCGGCGGGCAAGGGTGTGAACCCGGCGACCGGCGTGGAGGTGTGGCACCAGTACTACGCGACGTGGGGCGGGGATAAGGGGCTTGGCGCGAAGCTGACGCCGTTCATCGAAGGCTCGGCGAACATGATCGAGTCCATCGGGCTCTCGCATGGCTTTGCGGTCGCGATCATGGGGGTGTTTGTTGCCTCGTTCGCGGCGACGACGCTCGACAGCTCGACAAGGCTCCAGCGGTACATCATCGCCGAGCTTGCGGGCGGCGGGAAGGAAACCGGTGCCAAGGCGATGCGGATCCCGGTCTTGACCAACAGGTTCGTTGGCTCGGGCGTGGCGGTGGTGACGGCTCTGGCGCTGGCGCTTGGCGATGCGCTGACGAAGCAAGCCGACGGGACCGTGGTCGGGCTCGCCGGCGCTGGCAAGGGCGGGCTGATCCTCTGGCCGATCTTCGGGGCCACGAACCAGCTGCTGGCGGGGCTGGCGTTGCTCGTGGTGACGATCTGGCTGGTTCGGCAGAAGCGGTCCGCTTGGGTGACGGCGGTGCCGATGGTGTTCATGCTCGTCATGACGGGCTGGGCGAGTGTGGAGCTGATGCGCGGGTTTGTGCAGCAGGACGGGAAGCTGCTCTTGACGTGCGTGATGGCGATGATGTTTGTGTTTGAGGTATGGATCGTGATCGAGGCGGCTGCGCTGGTCGTGCGCCAGCGGAGTGAACGCGGG
The DNA here is from genome assembly GCA_965228265.1 of Phycisphaerales bacterium. Classification (GTDB taxonomy): domain Bacteria; phylum Planctomycetota; class Phycisphaerae; order Phycisphaerales; family UBA1924. Next base: position 3,026,497 of record OZ245804.1, on the reverse strand, counting down.
CTCCCGGCGGGTGTGTGAAGGGTGAGGGACTGATGTTGAAGAAGCTGTGTGTGTTCGTGGGGTTGTGTGTCGCGGGTGTCACGGTGTCGCAGCCTGTGATCGAGGCGGAGCACCTCTGGGCTTGGCCCGAGGATGAGCGGGGGGCGTACGCCGAGTATGAGCGCCGATTGCAGGAGATCCCGAGCGCCGAGCGTCTGCGCCAGTGGCACGACATGACCGCGGGCCACGTGCACATCGCGGGCACGGAGGGCGACTGGAAGACGATCGAGCAGCTCGAGGAGGCTTTCCGGGAGATGGGGCTGAGTGTCGAGCGGCACGAGTTCTGGGCGTATCTGTCGAAGCCGGTGGACGCGGGGCTCTGGATCGTCGAGCCGGTGGAGGCGGCGCTGCCGATCTCGGAGGCGGCGCTTGCGGGTGATCCGTATGTGCTTGAGGGTGTGCCGGAGTTCGGGTTCAACGCGTACGCGGCAACAGGGGATGTCACGGCTGAGGTGGTGTACGCGAACCGGGGCACGAAGGCGGACTTCGAGAAGCTGCGAGAGCTGGGCGTCGATTGCACGGGCAAGGTGGTGATCGCGCGGTACGGCGGGAACTACCGGGGCTTTAAGGTGAAGTACGCGGAGGAAGCCGGCGCGGCGGGGCTGCTGATTTACACGGACCCCGCGGACTCGGGGTACATGAAGGGGATCTCGTACCCGGAGGGCGGGTGGCAGACGGAGACCTGCATTCAGCGCGGGTCGATCAAGACAACGCCCTGGCCTGGCGATCCGCTGACGCCGTTTGTGGAGGCGACGGAGGACGCCGAGCGGGTCGATCCGAGCGAGGCTGGTTTGCCGGCGATTCCGGTGCAGCCGATCGGTTGGGCGGCGGCTCGGGCGATCATGGAGAAGATGGAGGGGGCGTACGTGCCGGGCGGCTGGCAGGGCGGCTTGCCGTTGGCGTACAGGCTCACCAGTGATGGGGGTGTCACGGTGCGCCTCAAGGTCGAGCAGAAGCGGGGGCTTGTGCGGTCGGCGAACGTGATCGCGACGCTCGAGGGCGAGGTGTGGCCTGATGAGAAGGTGATTGTGGGGTGTCATCATGACGCATGGGGCTACGGGGCGAGTGATGCGACGAGCGGGATGATCTCGCTTCTGGAGAGTGCGCGCAGCTTTGCGGAGATGGCAGAGGCCGGGCAGCGGCCGGCGCGGTCGATCGTGTTCTGCGGCTGGGGCGCGGAGGAGCAGGGGATCATCGGTTCGGTCGAGTGGGTCGAGGCGAACCGGGAGATGCTCGAGCAGTCGGCGGTGGCGTACATCAATCTGGATATGGCTTCGATGGGGCCGAGGTTCGGGGCGGGGGCTTCGCCGAGCTTGAAGAGGCTCATCGTGGAGGCGGCAAGGTCCGTGCCCCAGGCGCGGGAGCCTGAGAAGAGTGTGTATGAGGAGTGGTTCGCACGGTCGCCGGATAAAGAGGTGGAGGGCGAGCCGGCGATCGGGTGGCTCGGCGGCGGGAGCGACCACATCGGTTTTGTGTGCCACGTGGGCGTGGCGTCGGCGGCGCTGAGCGGGGGCGGGAGCCCGGGGACGGCGTATCACACGGCAAGGGACACGCTGACGTGGTACAGGCAGGTGGTGGGGGAGGACTATGAGCCGGCGCTGATGATTGCGAGGATGACGAACGCGGTGGCAAGCAGGCTGGCGAATGCGCCGGTGCCGCCGATGGATGTGGAGCGGGCGAGGTTTGATGTCGCGAGGGAACTGAAAGCGCTTGCGGGAGCCTACGAGGAGCAGGCGGAGGTGCTTGGGGCGCTCGCCGAGGCTTTGCGTGGCCAGATTCCGGTGCACGACCCGTCGACTCTGACAACGGCTGATGTGATACGTGCGGATCGGCGCTGGCTTGCTCCGTCGGGTATCGAGGGTCGGGACTGGTTCAAGAACCGGCTCGTGGCGACGGATCCGACGAACGGGTACGGGGCGTGGCCCTTGCCGGAAGTCCGGGCGGCTTTGGAGTCTTCAGATGAGAGTGGGCTGACGGGGGCGATCGAAGGGATCTATGAAGGACTCCGAGGGTCGGGCGGCGAGTGAGCAATGACAACGGGCCGACCTGTGGAGGTCGGCCCGTTGAGGTTGATCAGAGTTGTCGTTGGTCGATCAGACCATGTCCTTGAGCGCCTTGAGGGGGCGGACCTTGACGACGTTGCGGGCGGGCTTGGCCTTGAAGACGGTGGGCTCGCCGGTGAAGGGGTTGATGCCCTTGCGAGCCTTGGTTGCGGGCTTGCGCTGGACGGTGACCTTCATGAGGCCGGGGACGTTGAAGGTGCCTGCGTTGCCCTTCTTGAGGTCGGCGGCGATCATCTGACCCATGGTCTCGAAGACGGCGGCGACTTCCTTCTTGGAGATGCCGACGTTCTCAGCGATGGTGGCCTGGACGTCGCTCTTGGTGCGTGCCTTGCCCTTGGCGCCGGTGATCTTGGCGGGCTTCTTGGCAGCCGAGGCGGTGGCCTTGCGGGTTGTGGTCTTGCGTGCGGTTGTCTTGCGGGTTGTGGTCTTCTTGGCGACCTTCTTGCCGCGGGCGGCGGGTTTGCGGGTCGTTTTCTTCTTTGCGGTGCGCTTTGCCATATCCATATTCTCCGTAACGGGCAATCCTCGCCCGAGAAACTTGCGGTGGTTGTACTCCGCGTGCGATCGTTTCGCAAGTCGGCATCGGCCCGCGAGAGCGATTTTCCTCGAAAAAAACAGTGTATTTCTCGCTTCGGGCGAGTCGCGTGATGGGTTGGTTTCGAGCTCGGGGTCTGTCGGATGAGCGCAACATGCGCGAAAATGCACGGAAAATCGCTTAGTTTTTGCGAACGGGCGTGATGGGGGCGTCGGGCGTATTCTTGCGGCATGACGAACACGCTCCCAGTTGTTGCGGTGACTCGGGCCACGCCCGGCGGTGATTTGCAGGTTCCCGGCGCTCAGATGCGCCAGCGGGGCGAGACGATGCCGACGCGGGACGAGCTGCTTGAGGTGGTCCGCGGCGCGTCGGTTGTGGTCTCGATGTTTATGGACAAGGTGGACCGGGAGCTGCTCGATGCGGCGGGGCCAGGGCTCAAGGGGGTGTGCAATTTCGCGGTCGGGCACAACAACATCGATCTGGATCTTTGCCGGGAGCGTGGGGTCGTCGTGACGAACACGCCCGACGCGGTGACGGAGGGGACGGCGAATATCGGGTTTCTCCTGCTTCTGGCGTCCGCGAGGCGTCTGATCGAGGCGGACCGCTTTGCCAGAACGGGCGCGTGGGTGGAGCACGGCCCGTTGAGCATGATGGACTTTCTGGGTCTGGAACTGACCGGGCGGGTGATTCACATCGTGGGCGCGGGACGGATCGGGTACGCGATGGCGCTGCGGGCCCGGGCATTCGGGATGGATGTGATCTACACGTCTCGGAGCCGGAAGATCGACTTTGAGATCGCTCCGTTGTGCGCGAGGCGGGTGGAGCTTGAGGAGGGTCTACGCGCGGCGGATGTGGTGAGCATCCACACGCCGCTGACGCCTGAGACGCGGCATCTCTTGAACCGTGAAAGGATCGGGATGCTCAAGCGAGAGGCGATCGTGGTGAACACGTCGCGTGGGCCGACGATCGACGAGGCGGCACTGGCGGAGGCGTTGCGTGAGAAGCGGATCTGGGGCGCGGGTCTTGATGTGTTTGAGGAGGAGCCCGTGGTGCATCCGGAGCTTGCCAAGCTAGACAACGTGGTGATGACGCCACACATCGGGAGCGCGGAGCGGCGTTGGCGGGAGACGATGTCGCAGATGTGCGAGGCGAACGCGCAGGCGATTCTTGAGGGTCGCGAGCCGCCGAACCGTGTGGTGTGAGTGCGGCGATCAGGCGCGGCGGAGGGGGTCGTCGCAGTGGGCGGGTTTGTTGGCGAAGTGAATTTCGAGGTATCGGGCGACGTAGTCGACGATGGAGTCGGCGGCGGGGATGTCTGGGTTGCTGGTCATGCCGTGGGGTTCGAAGCGCATGCCTTTGAATCGGGTGACGGCTTCGCTGACGGAGAGGCCGAGCTGGATGGAGAGGCTGAAAGCTCTGCAGAAGGCCTGGCACATGCCGCTGAGGGCGGAGCCTTCCTTGGAGATCTTGATGAAGATCTCGCCGGGCGAGCCGTCGGCGTAGAGGCCGATGGTGAGATAGCCCTCGTGTCCCCCGACGCTGAACTTGTGGGTGACCGAGTCGCGGGTGTCGGGGAGCGATTGGCGGGTGGCTATCATGTGATCGGCTTCCGTTTGGTCTTTTGATTCTGGTCAGCGCAATCCCGGTTTGGGGATGCGAGCGATATCGGTAGTGCGGGTTTCCGAACGTGAAAGTGGGCGATTCGGGGCCGGTCCGGGCGGGATTGCTTGCTCGGGGGGGCGAGCGTGTCGATGATTCAGGGATCAGGATGAAGACCAACGCGACCAGCATGCGGCAGACGGGACGGGCCATGGGGCTCGGGCCTTCGCTCATGCTTGCGGTCACGCTGATTGTCCTGACCAGCGGCGGTGTGAGCACGGCGAGGCTGATCGGGTCGGCGGGCGTGAGCCTGGCGATGACGGTGCTGCCGGAGCGAGTGGCTCGTCACCAGCATGCTTCGCCTGACTATGGCGATGAGACCGACCTTGCGGCTTCGCGGCGTGATGCGGTGTTGCCGGAAGGGGCGGTGGCGCGTCGGGTCGGTGACGGCGAGCAGTTGGCGCGGCTCGGGCTGATCGATCTGCCCCCGCCCGCGGCGCTCTGAATCAGTCACATCGAGCCGACGGGCGATTTGCTCGTGGCGAGATCCACTTTCGATTCAGCGTGCGCGGCGTCCACTCATTTGATGAGCGGTGGCGCCCGAAGCCAGATCATTGATCCAATGCCCGGGTTGAGCCGGGCGAAACGAGAAATCCAGCATGCAGACCGAGAAGGGCATCCCCGTCGTTGGGCCGATTCTGAACAAGATCATCGGTACCCGGAACGAGCGCTTTGTCAAGAGGTACACGAGCCGCGTCGAGCGGATCAACGCGATTGAGTCGGAGATCACGGTTCTGACGGACGCGCAGCTTCGTGCGAAGCACGCCGAGTTCAGCGATCGCCTGAAGAAGGGCGAGAGCGAGGACGCGGTGATGATCGAGGCGATCGCAGTGGCGCGTGAGGTGATGGACCGCAACGTGGGTATCCGCAACGTGCTGAACCCGGAGGCGGGGTTTGATCCGGAGCTGCTTTCGGGCGAGGCGCGGGGTTGGTACGACAAGGCGGTTGCGGACATGTCTTCGATGGAGCCGGCGGCTCCCGAGGGCGACTTCCGGGGCTGCACGGAGCCGACGCCGGCGTGGCGGTTTGTGGAGTTGCCTGCGGCGTTTTACGCGGCGATTCGTGAGTTGTATCCGGAGTCGAGGCCGCCGTTCCGCGCGAGGCCCTTCGATGTGCAGCTGATCGGCTCGATGGTGCTGAGCCAGGGCAAGATCGCTGAGATGAAGACGGGTGAGGGCAAGACGATCGTGGCGCCCTTGGCGGCGTACTGGGCGAGCGTCAAGGGCGAGAAGGTGCACGTGGTGACGGTCAACGACTACCTCGTGCAGCGTGACCGCGACTGGACGTTCCCGTTCTTCTACGGGGCGGGGATGACGGTCGGGGCGATCCACCCGCAGCACATGCAGCCCGAGCAGATGAAGCGCGTGATGTACATGTGTGATGTTGTGTACGGCACGACGAGTGAGTTCGGGTTTGATTATCTCCGCGACAACATGAAGCGGAACGTGAATCAGCAGGTGCAGCGTCGTCGGGACTTTGCGATCGTCGACGAGGTGGACAGCGTGCTGATCGATGAGGCGCGGACGCCCCTGATTATCTCGGGTGCGGCGCACGAGAACCAGCCGCGGTATGACCTGGCGGACCGTTTGGCGGCGGAGCTGCTGGAGAAGCAGAGGCCCTGGCAGGAGCAGGAGGACAAGGTCCAGGAGACGCTTCAGCGGATCAAGGGTCTTGAGGGTGACATCCGTCAGGCGAAGGACAAGGCGCGTGTGCCGGAGATGCAGAAGCAGCTCGAGGCGATCAAGAAGGAGCTGCCCGGTCTTGAGGCGGCCCGGGATCAGCACGTGCAGTACTACGAGATCCAGATGGACCGCAAGCAGGTTCACCTGACGCATGAGGGCATCGCGACGGCGCAGAAGTCGGCGGGCGTGGGTTCGTTCTATGTGGGCGAGAACACGGACATCCCGCACCTTCTGGAGCAGGCGCTGCGAGCGCACGCGGTGTATCAGCGGGACAAGGACTACGTGATCATGAACCTGCCCAACCAGATGACGGGCAGGCCCGAGCCGACGATCACGATCGTGGACACGTTCACGGGTCGTCCGATGGTGGGTCGTCAGTGGTCGGACGGTCTGCACCAGGCGATCGAGTGCAAGGAGCGAGTGCCGATCAAGCAGGAGACGCAGACGGTCGCGACGATCACGATCCAGAACTTCTTCAAGATGTACAAGCGTCTGGCGGGCATGACGGGCACGGCCGACACCGAGGCGCAGGAGTTCCACGATATCTACCACCTCGACGTGGTGACGATCCCGACGAACAGGCCGGTGGTCAGGCACGATTACGACGATCTGATGTTCCTGCGTGAGAAGGACAAGTGGGAGTCGATCGTCGACGAGATCAAGGCGTTCCACGACGTGGGCAGGCCGATCCTTGTGGGCACGACGAGCGTCGAGAAGAGCGAGCGTCTGGGTCAGATGCTGTCGCGGAAGTACGGGATCAAGCACGAGGTGCTCAACGCGAAGCAGCACGAGCGTGAGGCGAACATCGTCGAGAACGCGGGCCAGATCGGCGCGGTGATGATCGCGACGAACATGGCCGGCCGAGGCACGGATATCAAGCTCGGCAAGTTCAAGCGGGAGGAGCTGATCGATCACTGGCTCAAGCGGGGGATCGCGGGTCGTGGGCTGACGCCCGAATCGACCGAGGACGAGGTCCGCGAGAATGTGTACCGCAAGGTGGCGCCGTCGGAGCTTGGGATTCCCAAGCGCGAGGCGGAGTCGATGGATTACCCGACGCTGGAGCTGGAGCTGCTGCGCCACTGGGCGCGGAAGTACACGTGGCTGAGCGATGGGAAGGGGATGTTCGCGGGCAAGGGCGTTGCGAGCCTGACGCGGGACGAGCTGATCCAGGAGCTCGACGCGACGGGTCGGTGTTTGCTGCACCGGATCGGCTGGTATGACTCGATCGAGTCGCTGGGCGGTCTGCACGTGATCGGCACGGAGAGGCACGAGAGCCGACGCATCGACAATCAGTTGCGAGGGCGGTCTGGTCGTCAGGGTGACAACGGTTCGAGCCGATTCTTCGTGTCGCTCGAAGACGACCTGATGAAGATGTTCGCGGGCGAGACGACGATGCGGATCCTGTCGCGTCTCGGCATGAAGGAAGGCGATGCGATCGAGCATCCGATCCTGTCCAAGAGCGTTGAGAAGGCGCAGCGGAAGATCGAGGAGCGCAACTTCCAGGGCCGTAAGAACATCCTCGAGTACGACGAGGTGATGGAGCACCAGCGCCAGCGGTTCTACGGCATCCGGCAGCAGGCGCTCGAGAGCCGGGACGTCAAAAAGATGATCCTGGAGTACATCGACGAGTGCATCGACGACGCGTGCGCGGAGTACCTGTCGAAGGATTACCCGGCGAGGTGCGCGGCGGATCTGGCACGCGAGAAGCTCGAGACGACTGTTTCGGTCGAGCGGCTGCGTGGCAAGGACCGCGAGGAGATGGACAAGCGGATCCGCGACGACGCGAAGTACGAGGCGCGGTCGATGATCGATGTGACGCTCGGCGAGTACATCTCGGCCGAGGGCTCGGAGGTCGTGGTCGATTTCGACTCGGCGGGCCTGGTGTCGTGGGCGAAGACTCGGTTCGGGATCGATATCGACGTAGCCGAGCTGGCGGAGGCGGATCAGGCGAGCCGGCGGGCTGTGCAGGACCGGCTTATCGAGGCGGCTGAGGCCCAGGTGGATGCTGCGGATCTCGGGAAGATCGCCGAGTTCGTCGATCCGGATTATGGGATTGATCGTCTGGTGTCGTGGGCGAAGACGAAGTTCGGGATCGAGTCGAACCGGGATGAGATCCGCAAGGCGATCGAGTCGGGCGAGGAGTCGCCGCACGAGAAGCTCAAGGCTCGGGCGCGCAAGCGGTACCAGATGCGTGAGGTTGAGTACCCGATCGATTATGCGCTGGCGATGACGGTGATGGGGATGCGTTCGTCGCCCCAGGAGGCGCTCGATGCGCTGATCTCGTGGGCGAAGATGCGGTACGACCTGGAGCTGGACCCGGACGAGGTGCGCAAGGCGGGGCCTTCGAAGATGAAGGATCAGCTCGAGGCGGGCATCCGGGCGTGGTTCGAGCGGGACGAGCTTGGCAAGGCGCTCGAAGAGGTCTCGGCGTGCAAGAACGTTGAGGAGGTCGAGGCGTATCTGGAGAAGCGGTTTGGCGGCAAGGCGCCGGACTGGCTCGAGTGGCTCGACGAGGAGGAGTTCCACCAGGCGTCGCGCGGGCTGGTCGAGGCTCGGCTGCGTCCTGAGATGCTCCAGCTTGAGCAGACGGTGGTGCTCGACACGCTGGATCAGTCGTGGAAGGACCATCTCTATGCGATGGACCAGCTGCGTGACGGGATCAACTACCAGGCGTTTGCGCAGCAGGACCCGAAGATCGCGTACAAGAAGCAGGGTGCGGAGCTGTTCCGCGAGATGCTGACGGACGTGCAGGAGCGGGTGGCCGAGTACGTGTACAAGGCGCGGATTAATCCCGCGGCGAACATGCCGCCGCCGCAGCAGCAGGCCCCGAGGCCTCAGGCAGCCGGGGCGGGAGCCGGTGGTGGCGGCGGTGGGGGCTTCTTTGGCTCCTCGATCGCCGGGCCCGGCTTTGGGAGTGCTCCGGGGGGGAATCCGCCCGCTGGTGGGGCTTTAGGGGGCGGCCAGGGCGGTCCTGCGGGTGGTCAGGCATGAAAAACAGGGATCAGGATCGGCTCGGGCTCGTATCGGAAGAGGCGTTATGCTGCCGATATCGGGCGACCCGGAATGGAGATCGAGTCATGCGAAGCCGTGAGATGATGGGCGGGCGTGCGTTCACGCTGATCGAACTCCTGGTGGTCATCGGCATCATCGCGGTGCTGATGGGCATCGGGCTGTCGGTGGGCTTTGGCGTGATCAACTCGGGGCGTGGGAACGCGACGAAGAGCACGCTCCAGATGCTCGAGACGTATCTGGCTGACCTGGACGCGACGGGCGAGGATGCCAAGTCGTACAGGGCGTTCAAGACCGAGGTGATGGGGCAGGAGTACGAGTTCCCTGTCGCGGACGGCCGTGAGAACAGTGCCGGGTACACCCCCAGTGACCGGGCGATCCCTTCGCTCATGCGATTTATCGCGGCAGGTGATACGTATCTTGGCGATAGCAGCGAGCGGTGGGGCGGGCTGGACAGCTCGCTGGTGCGTGACAACGAGATCGGGACCGCAGGCGGCGAGGTGCTTCGTGGGGTCGAACTGCTCGATGCCTGGGACAACCCGATCCGCGTGGTCCACCCGGCGTACGACGGCGGATTCGGAGATTTCTGGAGCCAGGACTCGGACAGCATGACGACGCGTAGCACGCTGAGTGTGAGCTACATGGATGGGGGTTCGAACCAGACGCTTCGGTTGAGGCGGTCTTATCGCCCCTTCAACGAGTCATCGGCAGGGGACAACGCGATCGGTGACGCCGATGAGGGGATTTGCCCGAACGAGCGGGTGTACTTCTATTCGGCGGGTCCTGACGGGGACCCCGGGACGCGTGAGGATAATATCTACGGGTCTGTTGTTGAGCCCAGGTTCCCGGCCGAGACGGCGGATTTCGAGTAGCCGACCGGCGGGACCGGGAGAGACTGACCGATGTGGCGGCCTATAGTGGGCGGCACATTCCGGGGTGTAGCGCAGCTTGGTAGCGCGTCTCGTTCGGGACGAGAAGGTCGGAGGTTCAAATCCTCTCACCCCGATTCAAAGCGGAAGTCCTTGGAAACAAGGGGTTTCCGCTTTTTTGTGCGCTGCTGTGAGGCGTAGGGCTCGCGCCGGATAATTCGGGCGAGATCGGCGATAATCCGGATCAGGGTATGCCATTCCGTTAGCACTCCCCTCTTCGGCAATTCGTCTACTGATTCCCGCTCTCAGCCTTGTTGGGCTGAGCGATGAGTCCACGGACCCACTCCTTTTGAGAGTCCGATAGAGCCTTTGAAGCAGTGACGGACTCCAAGCCTTCGGTGAGCGTTTCAGGCGACGCTTGCAGTTCCTCAGCGATCTCTGTCGCCAGCCGTACGGGGGCGATGGCGTATTCGATGGGTCTCGCACCTCGAACCTCTCCGAATGGAACGAGGGTGAGATTTGAACCGCCCAGGACAACCAACTCTGTTCCTGACGGATCCATGAACAAGTCGGAGGCGAACTCCATATCCCAGGTCAATAGGCAAGTCATGGATTCAGAATCCCACATCGAAACCTGATCGGGACGCCCGTAAGCAGCACTCGGTTGCGTCGTGAAGAATCGACTTCCGTCTGGAGTAAAGCACAAACTTCCGACACGTGAGACGACCGCCGAACCGACGCGTACTCCGGATCGGGCCTCGAACATCGCCAGGCCACGAGACGCGACGAGAAGGCGCTGCGAGTTGGGATCAAAGGCGATGAGTTTGACAGGCGGCGGCATCGTGTTGAGTTCGTAGCGAGTTGCTGGGAACTCGTCACTCGTCCAGATGAGATCCCCACTCTCAGCGTCAACTACTCCGACATCACCACCTCGAATTCCTCCAATGGGATAGGTCTCCCGATCTGGACTCCGATTGATTGTTGCGAAACCTATCAGCCGCGTATCGGGCGAGATCGCGAGTAAGGTAAATTGGGCTCCATATCGGAGCGGGATGTCAAATGAGCGCAAGACTTCGCCGCTCGGCACGCTGCGGATGGTGATCGCATTATCATCCGCTTGTGCAAACCATTCGCCTGACGGGGCAAACGTTAATGTGCCGGGTAGATCAAAGCCTTCAAGATACCGGTTCTTACGCGTATCAAGAAGTTGAGTTGGGCCGTCTTTCATGCGGAGAAGTGCCCATCGCCCGTCCGGGGAGGACGCAGCGATCGATTGGATATTGGAGTCAGTACGGATCCATGCATCAGGCTCGCCGGATGCCATGGGAATCCTCAGCAAGCCAGCGGATCCCTGGACCAGAATCGAGTTGCCGTTACTATGCCCGGCGATTCCATCATCCGAGAACCCGGGAACCGAATCCCAGATAACTCTGATCGGGTCTGGGACATACCCGTGCCATCCAACAGATAAGCGGATGGTGCCATCATCTCTACCGCCCGCGAGCCATCGCCCGTCGGACGAAGAAGCGACGCCTCGGCTCCTGATTGGACGATCGTCGGGAATCTGTTCTTGCCAGTCATATCCTGGTTCTGGACTGCCGGAGTTTCCAAGCCAGGTGTACGGGTTGATCCGCAAGCGGTACGCATCAAACTCACCAAGGTCATCGCTGGTGTATGACACGACAGATCGCTCCAAGACCCCTGGAAGGTCTGGGGCGAGTGTGATTGGAGGGCTGTCGTCATGCATAGATCTTCCGGCGAGTGGTCCAGCAATGATCCGGCCATTGCCATCATGGCCGATAGCCTGGATCGAATACGGCGTGTCGTCGCCCAACCGAGTTGATCCGTTGGTGTGTCGAACGCCTTGAATAGGATCCCACATCATCAGCCAGCCAGTTTCATCGCCTGACACGAGCAGGTCACGAAGTGGTGCCGAGTACAGCGCGGTTACTGGGGACTCATGGCCTCGCAGTTCATGGAACAGATCGCCAGAGTTGAGATCCCAGATGATGATCCGCCCGTCGGAACGCCCTGCTGCACACCATGTGCCTTCTCGCCCAACGGCCAGAGCTTCAAGCAACCCTTCATCTCGCCCGATCACACGAAGTACGGCCAGAGTCTTGCCGTCTCGAACTGTGATGCCTGGGCCATCACCCACGCTCAGTAGTGCCGACCCGTCAGGAGTGAATCGGAGCGATCGAGCAACAGCGTCGAGGTTCGCCACGGCACATGTCAAGTTGGGCGGCTGAACCTGGCAGTCCCACACCTTGATGGAGCGGTCTGCGCCCGAAGATGCCAGAATGCCAGGTAGCTTCGAGAATGCGAGGGCTGCGATGGGTCCGTCATGAGCAGCGAACGTTTCTCTGCGAACATTGCACCAACTTCTGAGTGCATGCCACTCGACCCCTCGAAGATCCTCGGGACACAAAGAAAGTATGTCGTTCGCGGTATCGTAAAGAGATCGCTCCCAACTCGCGTAGGCCTCTTGGATGTAGTACGCATATGAACGTGCTTGCAGCGCTCTCTCCGCGAGTTCCCGTTGTCTGACCTCGTCGGCAAGCCGGGCTTCCGTAGAGCGATCTGGAGCGCGGTACTCCCATGCCTCGGCCTTGGCGAGAAGCATTGCCTTTTCCCGCGGTACAAGGTCGCTTTCCCTCGCAGCGGCGAGGACGACGTCTTTGTCGGTCTGGTTCGCTGTGATGCGATCAAACTCCCATGACGCATCCAAGGCGATCTCATTCAGACGCTCGTAGAGGATGTCGATGGAGACATATCGCCGGAGTGGTGTAAGTGAGTCATCGCGAAGGATGGACTCCTTCAGTTCATCCGCATCCGACGTGGCATCAGATGATAGGAGTGAAGCGACATACTTGGTAGCGGGTTCTCGTTCGTTCCACTCCCGCTCGATGTCGATACGACGCTCGGCCGGGTCGCGGATGTCCCAGACTTGAGCCGAGCCATCGGCCAAGGTCACCACTATGCGTTGCTCATCATCAGACAAATGGAGAGACAACGCAGCCAGCGGCACACGGAAACTCGCAATCTGCCTCTGCTTCAATGGGTCAGAGCCGCCGGATGTATCGAAGAATTGGATATCGCGATCAGGTCCGATGGCGATTCGTCTGGACCTATCAGGCAGGTCTATCGACTTGACGGGCTCGGTCGGAGCAGATCCAAGCATGTCGGCTATGGCGAGCCGAGTTCTATCTCCCGACCCCAGGATTCTGACAGGGGAGCCAGCGTTCCTCGTATCGATGAGTACGGCTCGGCAGTACTTATCCCGCCAACCGTCACCGTCTGATCTGACGATTGCGAGCAGCCATCGCAAGTCACCGCTCATGTTGATGATCTGCGGAGCTTCCCCTTCGCCATAGTGGTAGCTACCCACAAGAGTCTCGCTTCGGGTGTCGAATACCTGAAGATGCGGGTACTCGAACGACTGAGTTGAAAGGACAACACGGCCATCTGCGGCGTGCCGCAATGCCCGGATGGTGTACCCCCACCCTCTCGGATGAAATGTGGCGAACTGCTCCTTCCAGTCATGTACAAAGCCGACATAGTTCTCAAACGTGGTTGTCCATGCCGTGCTGGAGGACTCGATGTCATCCTCTGGTGATAGCGCAACGAGAGTCTGGCGGCCTGCCCCGTTGGGAACAATGCTCTCTGCATCAACAGCAAACGTGTACGTCCGTTCATCCTCCGTTTGATAGGACGTTTCACGATTTCCGAGGAGATGGAGAGTGCCATCACTGTCGAAGGAGGCTGCTGACCAAAACCCCGGCACTTCGATCGTGACCGAGTGAGCGTATTGCCCGAGAAACTCCCATTCCCAGCCTCGCTTTGATTCGGGACAAGCGGCGAGGTACTCTCGCGCTTTGGGCCAGTCGCCGGCGTCCATAGCGTTTTGTGCGAGAGCAAGGTTCGCGGTGTAGGCGGACCACTCGGCCTCGCTACTTGACTCCATAGCCAGATCGGCGTTGTGAAGTGCCGCCTTAGCGTTGTATTGGGCAATGAGCAATCCCGTCGTTGTTCCGGCAATTCCCAAAATGAGTACGGCGGAAACCACGGCTCCGGCGATGACGCTCCCCTTGTTGCGCCGAGCAAACTTCCGGAGCCGATACGCTGCGCTTGGCGGAGCCGCCTCGACGGCATCGCCAGATAAGTGCTTGCCTATATCCTCGGCAAGCTCCAACGGCGTGGAGTATCGCCGCCCTCGGTCCTTGTCGAGAGCCTTCATGACGATCCAGTCGAGTTCGCCTCGGATGCTACTGGCGAGCCTGGGCGGCTCGGTCTGCCGGGTCGCGGCGGTCCGTTGCGACAAGGCGGCGTCGCGACTTAGCCGCATGCTCGGGATCGGCGGTTCTTCCTCCCGGATGATTCGCTGCATCTCTGCCCATGCAGCGGATCGAAGCCTGGTTGCATCAAACGGTGTTGCGCCCGTCAGCAGTTCGTAGAGCAGAACACCGAGCGCGTAGACATCGGTTCGGGTATCGATGTCAGGCGAGCCTTCCGCCTGCTCGGGACTCATGTACTCGGGCGTTCCGATGAGTTGGCGATGCTCGGTGAATAGCGTCTTGTGGGTGAGTGGGGAGGCCGTCGCCTTGGCGATGCCGAAATCGATGACCTTAGCGAATGGCTTGCCGTCGACCATGCTGACGAGAACATTGGCGGGCTTGAGATCGCGGTGGATGACGCCCTTGGTATGGGCATGCTGCACGGCGGAGCAGACTTGAGCGAGCAGCTTGAGCCGTGCATCGATGTCGAGTTTGTAGTCGTCGGCGAACTTCGTGATTGCATCGCCGACGACGTACTCCATGGCAAAGTACGGGCGGCCGGAGTCGGTCGAGCCTGCGTCAAAGACCCTTGCGATGTGCGGGTGATCCATGAGCGCGAGCGCTTGGCGCTCGGCCTCGAAGCGGGCGATTACCTGCTTGGTGTCCATCCCGAGTTTGATGATCTTGAGCGCGACGCGCCGGCGCACAGGCTCGGCTTGCTCGGCCAAAAAGACCGAGCCGAATCCGCCTTCGCCGATGAGTTGGAGAATCTTGTAGGGGCCGATGATGGTTCCGGCTGACTCGGTGATAGGGGCCGAGAGTTGCGACCTGGTTTCCTCGGTCATCAGCCCCGCGTCGTTGGCGTCCTGCCTTGCATCGAGTAGGCTGATGACGGCGGCGCGGAGTGCGGCATCGTCTCCGACGAGGCGATCGAGTTCGCTGCTGGCCACGGGGCCGTCAAGAGTCGAAAGTTCGAGGAACACCGCTCTGGCGCGTTGGTGCAGGTTGTCATTCATGGGTCGTCTCCGTGCCCGGCTCGGTCAGGAAGCGATGGAGCCTGGCGCGGGCGAGCGACCAGAGACGGGCCGCGGTCCGGGGCGATACACCCGTCGCCTGGGCGGCCTGCTCCATGCTGAGGCCAGCGAAGAAGCGCAGTTTCACGATTGCGGCGGCTTCCGGGTCCTCACCCTCCAAGCGAGACAGGGCGTCATCGACTGCCAAGATTTGCTCGGGATCTTGCTGGGCCAGGGTTTCGAGGTCGGAGAAGGCGATTGCGGCGGCTTCTCGGGCCCTCCGAGCCCCTCGGGAACGGGCATGGTCGATAAGGATTTGCCGCATCGCCTGAGCGGCAGCGGCGTAGTAGTGGCCCCGGTTGGCCCACGGGATATCGCGAGGCCCAGCGAGTTTCAGGTAGGCCTCGTGAACCAGCGCCGTCGGCTGGAGCGTCTGGCCCTTGTCCTCGACCCGGAAATGGACCTCGGCGGCCTTGCGGAGTTGGTCATACACCAACGGCAGCAGCTTCGCGGAAGTGTCCGGATCGCCTCGGCCTGCTTGTTGAAGCAGGAGCGTTATTTGAGCCTCGGGACTGTCCATACGGACATGCTACCAGAGCTTCTTGTGTCAAATGTGGCAGCCGCTTTACCACCGGCTCCGCTTGGTTTTCGACGGATCTGTGGTCCGAGCAAAGGAGAATGCCCTGAATCAACTGGCAGTATGGGGCTGGGCAGTCGCAGATGGAAGTACAGCTATGGCAGTGCTGATTGGTTGCGGTTTCCACTCGTGGCAACGGCCCAAACTGACCATAAACTCGAACACCGAACTGAAGAAAGAATTTCGAGTTCTACTTCAGCAGAGCCAGAGGGACGAAGCCGTGGTACATGGGGTGGGCTCCAGTGAACCGCCTTGCAAAGGTCCATGAGGAGATGTATCAACATGGCTTGTCATCAAGCCACGTTAATATCCTTAAGTGTGCTGTATATGCCGATGATACGAGTTGAACGCCGTTGCTTCGTACCAACACGACTTGTGACGGGTTGCTCTACGATGCCACTGATTGGAATTCGAAGACTGTCGTTGTAAGTTACGGTACAAGTAATGTTTCGAGCCGTAACAGTGTGAGAATGGTTGAGATTTCGGGACGAGAAGGTCGGAGGTTCAAATCCTCTCACCCCGATTCATTCTGCTTGTGGCCTCGGCAAATGCAAGGGTCACAAGCATTTAAGGCTGGTTCAACCACGTTCTGTCACCTTGGGTATGACTACGACGGATTGAGCCATGCCGCACCCTCACTCCTCATGATCCTTCGGGGATGATTTAGGACCTGTATCACGGGGCCCACTGTCTCTTCCGTTGGTGTCGGTCGTATCGTCAACCTCTTCAACCGATTTCGCACGCATGAGCGACAAGGCCGCCAGAGTGTGGAGCACTCGCTCGCTCATTCCCTTAGTGAAGTGTTCCGGATCCATGATCCCATGACAAACGAGGTTTCGGATGTTCATGCCCTTCGGGTGGGAAAGCGTGGCCGCGAAGTAGATCGTGAGATCCTCACCCAGCGCCTTTCGGGTGGGCTCGTCGGCGAGCGCGTCATTCAGGCTCTTTGACTGCATGACTCCCCGGCCCGTTCGGTGCGGCTTCTTGCTGGAGCCTCCGACCTTGTGAATCAACTCGACCAGCGCTCGCTCAATCTGCGGGATCACAATATGGATCGCCTGCGTGTAGTCACCGTTGATGTGGGCCTCGATTCCGCGACGGATGAGCGGAAGTCTGGACTCCTCGAAGACCGGAGACTGAGCGATGAACTCGGCGAACTTCTGTGAATCCAGCCCATTTTGGATCAGATGATCGAGGCCCCAGGACATGAACACGGTATAGAGCTGGATGTAGCTCGCGGTCTCATAGACCATCGGGCCATCGGGGTCTCCGCGCGTATCGGCCACCTTTGCAGTGATGCCCTCGTCGTCCATGAGGGTCGGCGGGAACAAAGCGCGGAACACGAACTTCTTGTCGTGCTCCTCCTTCTGCTTTTTGATGTCGGCTTGGAGCGGGATGTATCGGGCGGTCCACTTCAGGAGGCCTTTGTCCACACCTTCCGCCATGATCCAGTCGAGAAACTGCTGCTTTGTGTCGTTCGGAATCTCAAACTCGACCGTGTGCTGAGCCATCTCACCCTTGACCTTCGGGGCGAGATCCTGGGCGGCGCGCATGACTCGCTCCGCCTCGTCCTTCTCTCCAGCCTCGACGTAGAACTGGCGTGCTACGTCGAGGAAGTACATCCCGCCCATAGCATCGCCGATTCTCGCTCGGCGCTCGTGAGCCTTCGCGATATCCACGAGGGTGCGCTTCCGGTCCTCGTCTCGGCTCTCACGCTTGTAGTAGTCGGCGAGGAGCAATCCGATGGTCTGTGGTGAGTGTGGATCCGCGTCGTATTCGCCGGGAGTCGTCATCTCGGCGAACAGCGTCTCGAATCGCGTGATGATCGCCTCACGTTGCTCTGGTTCCAGGGGCGGCGCGTTCTTCGGCAAGATCAACAGTTCAAACAGATAGCAATACGTTCCAAGCTTGCCGTCATCGGAAGTGCGATCCGAGTAGTCGATGATCGCATCCACGGCGCGCGTGATTCGATCGCTGTCCTTGATGCTCCTAGCGAGTTGGAGCACACGCTCGACGTTCTGGTGGTTGTCACCCCACGCTTCGCCACTGTCCATCTTGAGCGCTTCGATGTAGGAGTCGATCGCGAGTCGGGCGAACTCGATGCCGGGGCCTTTACCGGTAACTCGCTTGCTGAAGTCCCAGACTAGGTCAGCGTATCTTGCGGCGAGAGCCGGGTGTTTCACTGCCTTGGCACGTTCTGCCCAATATTCAATAGTCTCGGTGGTGGCGTCTGCGATGTCTGGTCCACACACGAGCGTGCCATCTGCCCGCGTACACGTCATCATCGGCTGGAAGTATGTCCCCCAAGGACCGCCATCGGGCGTATCCCTGGCGTGGAACCGAAACGCTGCCAACTCTGCCCAGTGACCCGCGCGCAAATTCTCATCGAGCGTCTCCCTGTCAACTGAACGGGTGACCGCTCCATCCACCTCAATGACATCGAACGTGTCAGTTCGAGCATCGAACTCCGCGATTGCTTTGACGACTTCTTCTGGAACGTCCATGACGGAAGTATACGTTGATATCCGCCTGATTGATGAACGTGATGCATCGAGTGCGGCAACTCAAATCTGTGTGTGATATCCCGTGTGACCCAGTCATTTTCCAAGCGGGTACAGGCGCAATGATGCCCAGCAAGCGACTCTCCGATTTCGGCTTGGTGCAGCGAGTCTGTGTCCAGATTGCTATCGCGGAGCTTTCACCGCAAAATCAGAATCCGCGTTTCTGGCCCCCAGAGGCCGATCTGGGCTGTGAAAAGTTCAACTGGAGTTCTGTCACCCCGATTCTTGAAATATCAAGCCCTTCGGCGAGCACGTCGAGGGGCTTGTTCTTTTGGGTGGTGGGGCGTGCTTGTGCCGTTATGACGGTCGGTGAAACAGGCGGGTTCGAGCTGTGCTCTCGGTCCTGTTGAAGAGGCAATGGCTTCGGTTCTGAGTCCTGTGACTCCTCGCACGGGATGCACGGGAAGCTCGGGCTGGTGGAATCGAGGAATTGACGGCTGCGTCAGAGTCGTTCAACTGGATTGAAACCCGTGTTCACGGAACAGGTTTGGAAAGTTCGTCAGCCGCCCTTGAGCCATTTCCCGAACCGGTTCATGTCGTCAGTTACGACGTACAAGGCTGGGACAACGATGAGCGTGATCGCGGTGGCAACGAGGATGCCGTAACCCAACGAGATGGCCATCGGGATCATGAAGCGCGCCTGTCTTGATGTTTCAAAGATCATGGGTGCCAACCCGCCGAAGGTTGTGAGTGTTGTCAGAATGATGGGGCGAAAGCGGCGAACTCCGGCCATGTGGATCGCCTCTGTCGCGGAGAGGTTCTGATCGCTGCGGATGCGATTCGCACTGACGATCAGGACGAGCGAGTCATTGACCACAACACCTGAGAGCGCGATGACCCCCATCATGCTGATGGATGACATCGAGTATCCCATGATCACATGCCCGATGATTGCGCCGATGACACCGAATGGTATTGCGGCCATGACAATGAACGGCTGCATGTAACTGCTGAATGCCATTGCGAGCAAGAAGTAGATGATGCAGAGGGCGATCAGAAGGCCGCTTCCGAGTGCGCTCATTGAATCGGCCAAATCGGCCTGGCGTCCCGCCCATTTCCAAGTCAGCCCGGGAAAGTCGTTCATGAGTTCCGGAAGGATTGTTGCTGTTAGAGCAGATTTGATGCTTGCGCTTTGATCGATCGGAGTGACGTCCGCTGTGACGGATGTTGTTCTGCGGCCGTCGGTTCGCGTGATCTCGGTATAAGCGTATCCGCGCGTCAGTGTGGCAACGTCGATGAGTGGGACTTCGACGCCGTCCGGAGAAGTGACGACGAGTTGCTCCAGGTCGTACTCGCTCACACGTTCAGTGTCAGGGAGACGTAGCCGAACTGTGACTTCGTTTCGGCCCCGTTGCTGTTTGATTGCTTCGGAACCCTGGTACGCGTCTCGGAGTTGCCGACCCAGAGAGGCGCCGGTGAGCCCCAGGCTTCTGCCGTAGTCGTTGATCTGGAAACTCAGTTGTTGCTTTCCAGCGGCTACGCCGTTATCCACATCGGAGACGGATCCGAACTCTTCGAGGAGAGCGCCAAGTCTTTGTGCGGCCCGTTCGAGTGTGTCGGTATCCCTGTGGCTCAGATCGATGCTGATCGCGGCACCGCCGCCCGGACCGCCCCGGTCGGATTCAAACTTGAGGGTCTCCAATGAAGGAATGCTTGGTGTTGCTTCTCGCCAGCGGCGCGTGATCTCTGCAGTGCTGTGCGGGCGAATCTCCGGAGGGGTCAGCAGCATCGAGACTTCAACGGTGTTCTCGTTGATCGAACTGGTGTAGCCCGTGACCAGATCATCCCCGCCGGACTCCTCGGCGACTTTGTTCGCTGAATCGAGGAGTGTTTGCTCGACTTCAAGCATGTGGGCCAGAGGCGATCCGACTGGGAGCGTGGCGCTGGCAACAGCCTGGTCGGCTTCGATGCGTGGCATCAGAATCAGACCGAGGCGGCCAGACTGAACATAACCCAGTGACACGAGGAGGATGACGGTCGCGGTCGTCAGTGTGAATGCTCGTTGCTTCACGCACAACTCCAGGACCGGGCCGTAAATCTTGTATATGAAGTGTCGCACCAGCAGGCTGAAATCCTGCTGCTTCCGATCGATCCAGCGAAAGACGCTCAGGCGGTGCTCTCCGGCGCTGTGGGCGAGGTGCGACGGGAGGATGTAGAGGGACTCGATCAACGAGAGAGCAAACGCGGTGCAAACCACGACCGGGATCACACCCCAGATCTTTCCAAGGAAGCCGGGGATCATGGCCAGTGGGAGGAAGGCGACAATGTTCGTGATGACCGCAAAGTACACGGGCTTTCCGACATCGCGAGCGCCCTGAATCGCAGCGTCGACTGCTGAAAGTCCTCGCTGGCGGTACTCGTAGACATTTTCCCCGACCACGATGGCGTCATCGACAACGATCCCGAGTGAGATCAGGAATGCAAACATAGAGATCATGTTGATGCTCATCCCGGCGTAGGGCAGGAGCAGAATCGTTCCGAGGAACGAGATCGGGATGCCCATCATGACCCAGAACGCGAGCCGGAGTTCGAGGAACAGGCCAAGAACGATGAGCACGATGACCAGACCCATCCCGATGTTCTTGAGGAGCAGGTCGCGGCGTTCCTTGAACAGTTCCGCGTCGTCGTCGGTCACGCTCCAATAGACATTCGGGGGGAGGCTCGCCTCGATCTCCGCCATCGTGTCGTACACCGCGTCCGCAACGCTGATTGGGGTCTGGTCGCCGATGCGGTAGACTTTGATCTCGATCGCGGGCAGTCCGTTGTAGTTGCTGTAGACATCCGAGTCTTCGAATCCTTCTCGCACTGTGGCGATGTCGACGAGTCGGACGATTCCGCCCGACTCGGTAGTTACGACAGGGATTCCGGCAAACTCGCTTGCCCAGTCGCTGCGTTGATCGATACGCACGAGCACATCGCCAGAAGTGGTGTCGATCGAGCCGGCGGGGACTTCCGTGGATTCTGACTGCAGCCGATCGCTGATCTGCTGTATGGTCAGGCCGTAGCGACGAAGGGCTTCTTGTGGGATCTCGATGAGGATTTCACGGTCGCGAGCGCCGTTGAGATCGACTTGTGTGATGTTTTCGTTCTGGAGCAGTGCGTCTCGCACCATCTCGACAGACTCTCGGAGTTCCGATTCTCCTGCGTTGCCGTAGATCTGCAGTTCGAGGACTTCACGCCGCCGGACATTCAGGCTGATGATGGGTTCTTCGGCATCGTCTGGGAACGTTGTGATGCGGTTGATTTCCTGCTGGATGTCCTGGAAGACGACCTGCCGGTCGACACCCTCGATGAGTTCTGCCACAACCTGTCCGCTGCCCTCGCTCGCGGTCGCGACGACTTCTTCGATGCCATCGAGTCCGCGGATCGCTTCCTCGATAACAAGAATGATTCCTTGCTCGATTTCTTCGGGGCTCGCGCCGGAGTACGGGACGCGCACGGTCACTGTATCTGTGTCAAAGCTCGGGAAGACTTCTTTCGTGATGCCGTGGGTGTAGGTCAGCAGTCCGCCGATGAGCAGGAGGAGCATGATCAGGTTTGGCGTGACACGGTTGTGGACCATCCACCCGATGGCGCCGCTCTTTGATTCTTGCGCGTTTGGCAGGGTCACTCACGACCTCCTTCGGGGGCGCCGTTTTCTGGGCGTGCGTTGGTGGGTGTATTAGCGGTGCGAAGCGGAAGTCCGTCAACGGCAGTCGAAAGGTTGGTAGTGACAATCTGTTCGCCCGCTTCGATGCCCTCTGATATCAGCACAGAGTCTGGTTCGCGAAAGGCGATCGTCACCCGGCGGTTTTCGAGCTCGTTGGAGTCATTCATGATCCGGACCAGATCGCCATCGCGGACCACGGCGCGGGGCAGACGAACCACGTCGTGGATTGTCGGGCCTATCACCTGAGCCTGGACGTAGCTTCCGACCAGCAGAATGGGGAGTTGACCGCTCTGGTCCGAGAGAGCGAGGGGGTCATCAACCTCGACCAGTACCCTCGCCATTCGTGATGTCGAGTCGATCTGCGGCAGGATCTGGATCACGCTCGCGTCACGGTGCACATCGTCGCCCCATGCCGAGGGGTTCCGGATTTCGACACGCGATGGGGTTTCGCCGTGTGCACCTGTTTCGATCCAGCGTGTGTCCGACATCGGAACAGCGATCTCAACCCAGATGTGGTCAGTCCCGAGCAAACTCGCGAGCACGGTGGACGTGCTGACAATGTCGCCCACGTCCGCGTTTTTCTCCATCACCACCGCGTTGAATGGTGCATACACGGTTGTTCGTTCCAGATCGAGTTGTGCCTGGGCGAGCCGGTTCTCTGCTGCGTCGAGTGCCGCTTCAGCAGATGCAATAGCGGACTGTGCGGATTCAACTGCGGCCTGGGCGGCCTGGAGTTGTGGTTCACGTAATACGAGTGATCGATCTCGCTCCGAGATCTTCTCGCCCAGGAGTTCAAACTCACGTCTGGCGACGTTCTGGCTTCCCTGCTCGATCGAGAGTTCTCGCTCTGCGTTCGTCAACTCGGCACGGGCTGCGATGATCTGGCTCTGTGCTTGCAGGACCTCGCTTTCCCGTTGTGCCAGCGCGAGTTCGTAATCACTCGGGTCGATCCGAAGGATCTCTTGCCCGGCCTTGAATCGACCGCCGGGGACGAATGACGGTGAGATGGAGATGATTCGTCCACTGATCTGTGGCTTGAGTTGCACTTCTGTCGCCGGGATTGTTTCTCCCATGGCCGAGAGCCTGGCGGGATTATCACCAGTCGTTGCAGTCATGGTGTCTACCAGCCAGGCTGTCTTTTCAGGTGCTCGGCGTTCAGCTGTCGTAGGGTTCATGACAAAGTAAGAGAACACCCAGATGCCAGCCAGCAGGACCGCGATGCAAGCGAGGAGTTTCACCAGAACTCGTGCGCCGAACCGGGGCTTCGAGCGGGGCGCATTGTGTAGACCGTTGGTCATTGCGAATCTCCTGATGTAGCATCACGTGACGAATCGTGATCTGGCGAAACCGTCGGGTTGTCTCTTTCTACGAAGCGTGCCTGATCAGGCGCCGTCGCCGCCCAGCCGCCGGCAAGTGCTCGATAGAGATCAACGCGGTAGCCGATCAAGACTCTATGGGCTTCAAGTTGCTGCAGCTCGAGTTGTTGAACGGTTGTTTGCGCATCGAGCACATTCAGGTAGTCACTCTGCCCGCCAAGATAGCTGTCGCGGACGCGCTCAACGACCTGCTGCGCCGTCGTGAACTGCCTGTCAATGCTCTGTACATACGCCATCTGCTGACGTTCTTGAGCCAGAGCGGATTCGACTTCACTGATTGCCGTGAGGACCGTCTGCGCGTAGCTGTTGATTGCTTCGGATGTGCTTGCCAGCGTGCGATCAACCTCGGCCCTGCGTTGTCCCCCGTCGAGCAGCGGTTGAACCAGGTTTGCGGCCAGGCTGCCGGCCCAGTTGTCGAAAAGATCGCTGGCCCGGTTTGCAGATGTACTGATCGATGCAGAAAGACTGATCTTCGGATACTGATCCGCGATCGCGGCGGCGGTCCGCTGGTCTGCGGCCTGAACCGCTCTGTAAGCGCTGCGTACATCGGGCCGCTGCTGGAGAATCGTTGCGGGGATACCGATATCCGGGAGCGGAGGAAGGGCGATGAGCGAGGCGTCACTTGCCGGCAGTGTGGTGTCAGGCGATTGCCCGAGCAGGACCAAGAGCTGCAAACGAATCGTCTCGGCCTGTCGATGGGCGAGCGCGAGATCGCCGATTGTTGATTCTACGAGATTCTGCTGACGAAGAACGTTCTCGGCACGGACCTGGCCCGCTCTGAATTGGGCAGTGATGATCTCGAGCACATCCCGGTTATTCTGCTGCTGACGCTCGAGAACCTCGATGCGTTGGATCTGTTCCGCGTACTCGAACCATCGGTTCGCGATATCCGCAGTCAGTGAGATGGCCGCGGTATGCACATCCTCCTCGGCGACCATGGCGTCGAGCAGGGCTGCATCGCGCGTGCTGCGTACGCGTCCCCAGACATCGAGTTCGTAGCTCGCCATCAGGCCAAGGTCCCAGTCAGTTGTGTAGACCGAGCTCTGGTCCCGCGAACGGCTCACGCCGCCAGTCAGATCGAGCGTTGGAGAGATCTCTGCGCCGTCACGGCGTGCGATTGCTCTGGCTTGGGAGAGTCGATCCCACGCCATGCGGAGGCTGAAATTGTCATTCAGGGCCGTCTCAATCAGCTGGTTGAGTGACGGATCATTCAGTGCTGTCCACCACTGATCGGGTACGACAGAACCTGTGTGTGTCGCTGACCACTCAGCAGGCACGGCCACAGGCGACTGAAAGTCTCGCGGTGCTGAGTGGCAGCCGATGAGAACGCTTGTCAGACACACCAAGGCGAGTCGGTCATTCATGGTGCACCTCGAGACGTAACATCGCGGCGCACCGCTTCGATGCCGGCGAGTGATATCATCGTAAAGTGATCAATCAGTGCTTCGAATCCGTTCTCTTGTTCGATGGCATGGCGGAACTCGGCGCCCGGAAGTCTCAGTGTTTCGGACCCGTATTCGTCGTTGGAAGTACGATCCCGCCGGTAGACGGATTGCAGTTGGAGGCCGAGCCCGACAACGGGGACGACGATCCCCATCGTGGTGTAGAGCACATCTCGATCTGTTGCGCAGTTCCCCAGCATTTCACGGACGAGTGCGCACATGGCCGCGTGGGGCGGTTGAACCGCATCGAATCGGATTTGATCAATGACCGGGTCGGTAGGTGACGCGAGTTCGTGGATGATGAGCATTGACAGCTCACTCGGAGCGTTGGGGCGCACGAACCTGTGGATCAGGGATCGGATTCTGCCTTTGAGCCGGTCCTCTGCGGGAGCGTCTTCGGCAACACCCCCGTCCGGTGGGTTGAGGTTGGCTTCGCGTTCGAGGGCGACCTTCCATACCTGGACGTACAACTCGAGTTTCGAGTGGAAGTGGTAGTTGACTGCGGCGACATTGACCTGCGCTTTCTCGCAGATGGCTGCGACCGAAGTCGATCGGTAACCGCTTTGACTGAACAAGACGACAGCGGCATCGAGTATCCGCTGCTTCGTGTCATTCTCGTTCGGAATGTCTTGGAGTTTGGGGTCCACGGGGTTTCAAACGCACGTTTGAAACACGTATTTCGTCTCACCAATATCTTTTTGGTCACCCAGATGCAGATTGCGGGGGCGAGATCCGGGCCCGTTACGGGATCTTGGCATCCGATTAGGTGCTTCTGAGTGGTCGCATGATCCTTATCTATCCCTCGTGATGTTTCAGGACGGAGTGATCGGGGACGGTGCCGTTGGCGTGTTGTGTGCCCCCCGATGGCAAAGCTGGCCCATTGGGTTGTCACTGGGACGGGATGCTGGATGCCCAATCCCTGGGGGAGAGGCCGAACTGTCTTTTGAACTCGCGGCTGAACTGAGAGGGGCTGTGGTAACCAACCCTGTCTGCGGCTTCGCCTGTGCGCATGCCTGCGGCGAGATGCATAGCCGCCGAGTTGAGTCGAAACTGTTTGATGAACTGGATGGGCGCCAGGCCTGTGACGTCTTTGAACTTGCGATGGAAGGTCGCCCGGCTCATGCCTGCCCACTTGGCGAGCTGGTCGATCGAGAGCGACTCGGAGATGTTGTTCTGGAGGTAGCAGATAGTCTCGGCGATAGTTTGTGAGGTGCCGAACCTGCGACGGATCACGGGCCCGAGCGGACCGGTCAGCAGGAGGTAGTAGATCTCGGTCAGGCGTCCGTGCGCAAGGGCGCGACATGCTGCGGGATCCTCGAGCAGCACAAGCAGCCGGTACATGGTTTCCTCTAGCTGGTCGGATAACTGTGCGGAGGCCAAGCCTTGCGGCCCCTTTGTCTCGGGAGCGGAATCGGTGTTGAGTCCTTGCGTCTCGGAGAGTGTCTGGATGAGTTCGCGGAAGGGCGCGGATTCGAGTTCGAGGGAGATGCCCATGACCGGTTCGTCTGGGGTTGCATCGGGAACCTCGACTTCGACCGGTACGGGCATGGTGCAGCAGATGAATCGGTGTGCGTCGTAGGTGTGCATGCCCGCGCTGGAGAAGACTCGTTTGCAGCCGAGGGTGTTGATGCAGATTCGTGGCGTGTAGACCGCAGGGGACCGTTGGATCGGGCCGGAGATGCGGTAGAGCTGGAGGCCCGGGATGAGGGTCTGCGTGGGGCCTTCCTTTGGCGCGTGTCTCTCAACGAAAGCTAAGAGGTCATGGTTCATACGTACAGTATCGCCTGCGAATGTCGTAATGCAATTATGTTGAGACGATCAGGCAAGTAATTGAGCGGAAAACGTATTGATATAGGCAAATGTGGTAGTAATGTTCATAGTCGACTTTGGGGTCGCCGGGTGGTATGAGGAGTGTCAACCATGGACCAGAAGAGGAATCGGTTCGGACCGAACGGCTGGACGCCTGAAGGTCTCGACGATCAGGCCGGGAAGACGTTCGCCATCACGGGGGCGAATGTGGGGCTGGGGTATGAGGCGTCACGGATCCTGCTCGGCAAGGGTGCCAGCATCGTCATGCTCTGCCGGAATCCGCAGAAGGCAGAGGCGGCCATGAGGTCGTTGCAATCACACGTCCGCGACGGAGCAAGCGTTCGATTCGTGCAGTTGGATCTGGCCGATCTGAAGTCCGTGCGGGATGCGGCGGCTCAGGTGAGGGAGCAGGTGGCACAACTCGACGTGCTGATCTGCAATGCCGCGATTGCGCAGGTCGCGAAGCAGCAGATCACGGCCGATGGGTTTGAGAGTCAGCTCGGGGTGAATCACTTCGGTCATTTCCTGCTCAGCGGGCTTCTGTTCGATCACATCGAGTCGGTGTCGGGGCGGATCGTGGTGGTGGGGAGTATGGGCTACAACATGGGGCTGAAGAGGATCCAATTCGAGGATCTGAACTTCGACAAGAATTACTCGCCGTGGGCGTCTTATGCCCAGAGCAAGCTTGCTCAGATGATGTTTGCGTACGAACTCGAACGGCGCGTGAGCGAATCAGGCAAGAGCGTGGGGGTGCATGTCTGTCACCCCGGGGCCTCGAAGACCACGCTTGTCAAGGAAGAGGGGTCGTTCACTTCACGGCTGATGTGGGCTGTGACGGCTCCTCTCATCGCGCAGTCGGCTGAGCGTGGGGCATGGCCCGAGATTCTCTGTGCCACTGAGCGCAACCTGAAGCCCCAGGGCTTCTATGGGCCGACGGGCTTTGGGTACTTCAAGGGCCCTGTTGGTGAGTGCGAACTCAAGGAGCATGCGCTCGATCGAGATGCTGCGATGCGTTTATGGTCTGTTTCCGAGGAGAAGGTTGGCCTGCGTTGGTCCCCGTGAGAGCGGGGCAGGTCGTCCGACGGACGGAAATCGAATTGTCCGAATGCACCCAGAGATTGGTGCACAAGCATGTTCAGGCATCGGGCGGGTCAGCCAGAGAGCCGACATAGTCGCTGACGAGTTTCTGATGTTGAGCGAGGCTGAGTGTGCCGAAGGCTCGGTCGGCGATTCTCATGTTCGGATTGATCAGGAATGACACACGCCGGATCATGCCAAGCAATCCGACAGCGCCATAGCTGGTGGCGATCGCCTTGTTTCGATCGGCCACAAGAAGCTGAGGCAGGTTCTTGGAGTCTCGGAACTTCGAGTGGACGCGATCCGATTGGGGGCTGACGCCGATGATCAGCGGCGAAAGCCCGCCATCTGTCCCTTTCTGGATGCCGCGAATCATGCAGGCCTGTGCCGAGCACACTGGAGAGAAATCCAGAGGATAGAAATATACAACCGCGGCGGTCTGCCTCTCCTCGATCAGGGCATGGAGCGTGGCATCGGTCGTTGTATCGATCGTGAAGTCTGGAGCCGGGTCACCGATACGGAGGGCATTCATCAAATTCTCCCCGGCCCGCTGAATCCAAGGCGGTGCGACGTGGCGAATGCGTCTTTGGCATGCAACGTGCGCCGGAGGTCCGCAATGACGCCGCAGGGGATACTCATGGCCAGAAAGCCCGCTTCGTTGATTCTACTCTCGCTTTCGAGCGTTGGCCTTGTTGGATTCACGCTGGTGTCGCATGCTTGTTCATCCCGGGCGGTGGCGGTGTATGAGCCGCTTGGCGTCTTGGCCGTGCCATTGAGTGAGCGAGAGAGCGGCCTGCGTGTCGGTGAACTGTTGGAGGAGGGGCAGCTCGGAGCGGAGAGTGTCTGGGCGACTGCGGGTAGGGTTGACCGCTTTCTGCGCTTTGTATCGAGCTCCGAGACGCCCGAAGCGGTGACCCGCACGCTCTCACCAGAATCCGACGGCACGCTCGTTGTTGAACTGATGACTGAGACGAAGTCGACGGCGACGGGTCGAAATGTTCTGGAGAAGAGCGACGCGGGCGAGATCCTGATTGTTTCAAATGTGGCCAACGGGATGGAGAGCGCGTTTGAACCGAGGGCGCTTTTCATGCCGGCAACACTGCTTGCCGGGGAGGAGATTGTCCGCGAGATCCGGGTCAGCGCAACAGGGCCGATGTTCGGTTCGGGTGAAGGGGATGGCACATCAACCATTCGCGGGATCGGCTCACAGACCATTGAGGTGCCGGCCGGTCTCTTTGAAGCGTTCGTGTTTGAGTCCGAGCTCTCATTCTCGGTTGGGCCGGCCCGCATTGTGCTCAGCCAGCGCGCGTGGGTCGCCAGGGACGCGGGCACGGTCGGCATTGTTGCCGAAGAAGGCCGGGAACTCGTGAAGGTGTTCGGCATCCCGGTGCACAATCAGTCTCGTGTTAGTGTGCTGAGCGATCAAGGGGCGGCAGAGAGTTTGCAGCGGCTTGGTACTCGGTGAGCTCGGCTAGTGCGATCGGGAACCAGGGCGTGAACTTCTCTGGCTGGGTCTGTAGCTGCATCGCGAGCGAACGCAAGTCCACCCATCGCCAGTCGGCGGCTTCGTCTGGGTTTGTTGTGGGCGCACCTTCGAAGCGCCCGACAAAGACGTGGTCGATCTCGTGCTCGGTCAGGCCTGACTCGGCATCTGTCGCTTTGTACGTGAATTGGCCGCGGGGCGTCAGCTGTGTCGTAAAGCCCATTTCCTCCTGGAGTCTTCGGCCGGCGGCTTCGATCGGTGTTTCCTGTGGTCTCGGGTGGCCGCAGCACGTGTTGGTCCACAAGCCTGCGAAGTGGTACTTTGAGTCTGCTCGCTGCTGGAGCATGAGCCGGTCGTTGCGGTCCAGGATGAAGACTGAGAAGGCTCGGTGCAGCGTGCCGCCGTTGGTGTGCGCGGCGATCTTCTCGCTCGTGCCTACTTCGCGGTCATCGGCATCGACAAGGACGACTCGCTCTTTGGACTGGTTCGCGGGCGCAGGGTCGGAGGACATGGTTCTTCCCTTCCATGATTGTCGGGATCGGAGCTGCAATGCAAACGAGTGCCACTGGACAGTTGTCAGCAGCAGGACCGACAAGGGGTGCAGCAGGGCGAGCAACGACGAGTGTTCGAAGCGTCTGGTCAAGGCCAAGCGCTGCAACACCTGCAGCACGATAGCCGAGGAACTGAGTGTCAGGACGATGATGCTTGAATCGGTGAGAATCAGGATTGGCAGGAGCACCCAAGGCGTCACGTGAACGGCCAGGTGCAGCACGGTCAGAAACACCAGGAGTGTCAGCGAACCGAGTCCTTCATATGCGTTCTTCGCAAAGCCGAACCATGTTTCGCGGAGACCGGTGTACATGCGGACGCTCGCCAGTTGCGTGCCGTCGAAGATATCGGTTCTGTATCCGTGTTTGCGGAACGTGCGTGGAAGCTTGATGCCGTCGTGCATCGAGGCCTTGACAGACTCGTGCCCGCCAGTGGCGAGGTACGCATCGCGCTGCGCAAGAATGAACTGGCCGCAGCCGGCGCTGGCGGCCGGCGACAGTGAGCGGCGCATCCGATCGAATGGCAGGTAACCCAGCAGCAGGTAGAACATCATTGGCACGATCAGCTTCTCGCCGAGTGTGTGCGTGATCTGTCTCGGGAATGTTGAGACCAGGGCTGCATCGGCTTCGTGTGCGTACGCGAGGGCGTTTCCGATTGCGTCCGGTTCGAGCCTGACGTCTGCGTCGATGAAGAGCAGCCAGTCACCCGTAGCTTCGGCGGCGAGTCTGTGGCACGCGTGCTGTTTGCCGCACCAGCCGGGAGGGAGCGGCTGACCCGGTACAGCCCGGACCTCCGGAGAAAGTGCGGTGAACCTGCTAATCAGCTCACTTGTTGCGTCGGTAGAGTCGTCGTCGTACAGCAGGATCTCGATGGGCCTGTGCCGAGAGTGCATGACGCAGTTGATGACCTCGGCGACGTTGTGCTCCTCGTTTCGGCAAGGGATGCACACGCTGACGAGAGAGTCGCATGCCGAAGCGGGCGGACTCGGCTTATGGAATAGGCCGAGGTTGCGCAGTGTCAGTGCGAACGTGATGAGCGAGACCGCGGCGCAGGAGGTGAGGTAGATCTCGAAACTGGTCACGACGAGGCCTCGGAGTTGTGGTGGTCTCTGAGTGTGACGCCCGCCGATCTGCCGCGAGCTTTCTGCAAGAGGTCGAACGCGGGGTTCACCGCTGAACCCTTGCGGGTCAGCAGCGGCCTCAGACGCTGGGCATCGCGAGCGATGGCGATCTCGGCCAGGCAATCGGCGTTGTGTTGCATGCAGTCGCGGATGGCGCGTACCCAGGCGGTCGTGGTGTGCAATTCTGGCCTTTTGCATCGCTCGGCTCGGAGCAGAAGTTCGGGACGTTGATCGTGCCAGAAGGGGAGTTCGGCTGAAAGCGACAGCACCGCAGCGTTCGTCAGCGAGAGAGCAGCCGACGCAATGCCCGGGCGAACGATGATGGGTGTTCGGGTGTCACTGAACTGACCTTGGGGGGTGATGAAGAGTGCGATGTCCGGGTGGGTACTGGCGCAGCTTTGGATGTAGTCGAGCATCGCGCTGCTCGCTTCGGGGTAGTCAAGGTCGATGCCGAAAAGGCCGAGGCGTTTCATGAACCCGAAGCGCTTGTACATGGCCATGTCGATCGGGGAGATCGCGAATCGCTGACGCATAAAGAGGTGTTTGATGGTGACGCCGATGATGGGATCCCACCAGCTCGGATGGTTCATGGCGACGATCACCGGCTGATCGGAATCGGCGACGCTGCGTATGACTTCATCGGTGTCGTCTGCGATCCTCACCGAAGCGAACCGCTTGCGCAGCAGTCGGCAGGCGTACCAGCCGAAGACTCGCAGGAACTGACGAGAGTGACGGGCTGGTGCGATGGCCTGGGTCATGTGGTGGCCACGGCGTGCGGGCTTGCGATCTCGTCGGGGGTGGGGGCGTAGCTCGTATCATCGAGATCGGCTACCGCAAGACCGAGGTGTGCTGCAGCGGCTTGCGCGGCTGTGACGCCGCTCATAAGCACCATCGGCACGCCCGGGCCGGGGTTGGCGCTGCCG
Organism: Phycisphaerales bacterium; assembly: GCA_965228265.1. Classification (GTDB taxonomy): domain Bacteria; phylum Planctomycetota; class Phycisphaerae; order Phycisphaerales; family UBA1924. The sequence goes on along the minus strand of OZ245804.1, from coordinate 2,994,728 downwards.
CCAGCCACGAAGAGACCTTCGATCGTTGATGAGTTGCGTGGCTTGAAACCGCCACCGAGTTTGCCGTGCGAAGCGAGGCCGTAGATTGCTCCTCCCTCGGCGTTGTACATGCGTTCGATGCCGGTGGGTGTGAGTGATCGCTCGACGACGATGTGGTCTTCGATGTCTTCCATGCCGAAACGTTTGAGTTTGTCCATGATGACCGGTCGGTATTGCTCGAGCATGCCGCCCGGCGTGTTCCACTCATGCCCGGGCCGGAGATAGGGCGTGTGCACCAGGATGTAGAGTGCCTCCCCGCCTGGGGGAGCCTGCTGGGGGTCGGTGCGTGACGGGGCCGCGATGTAGAGTGTTGGATCGCGCGCCGGGATGCCTCTGGTGTAGATGTCGCCGAACTCGTCCTCTGAGTTCTTGCTGAAGAGGAAGTTGTGGTGGAGCAGGTGGTCGTATTGACGATCGAGCCCGAGGTACAACACCACACCGCTGCACGCCGGCGTGTGTGTAAGCGCGATGCGGGACTGTGTGCGAACGGCCTGCGGCGTCGCGAGCAGATCTCGGTAGGTGCGCTGGACGTCACAGTTGGAAACAACCGCGTCGCATTCGATGGTCTTGCCGTCGTTTGTCCGAACACCGTTCACGCGTCTGTTGTCGGTGAGTATTTGCTCCACGCGCGTGACGGTCATCGCCTGGACACCAAGCTGGTTGGCGAGAGTGGTGAGGGATCGTGCGACCATTCGGGTGCCGCCCATTGAGTACCAGCATCCCTGATCCACCTGGGCCGATGCGATCATGGTGAGGATCGCAGGCGCGAGGAACGGGCTTGATCCGACATACTGGAGAAAGTGCTCCATGATCTGAGCGACGTGCGGCTCTTTCACGTGTTTGGCGATGGTCGCGCCGACGGTCGAGTGCAGACGCATCGCCATGGCGTCTGCCATGATCTGCTTGTCCATGGCGGGCGTTGAACGCATGACGTCTCGGATGCCGCCGACGTCTTTGTAGAAGAAGACGGATCGGCTGAGTCTGTTCATGCGCCTGCTGTACTGGATGAACGATCGGTAGCCGCTGGCAGCGTCGGTGTTCGGGAGTTGAGTTTCGAGATACTCCGCCATGTCGTCGACGTTCTGGTGGAGATCGAGCGTGATGCCGTCTTCGAAGTGGCAGCGCCATTGCGGGTTGAGTGGGACGAGATCGATGAGGTCCTGCACTTTGTTCCCGGTTCGCCGGATGATGCCGCAGAGGACCTCGGGGAGAGTCAGGATGGTTGGTCCCATGTCGAAGGTGTAGCCGTTCTCATACAGGACGTTCATCTTGCCGCCGAGGTGGTCATTGGCTTCGATGATCGTGACTGCGGCGCCTTGGCCTTGCAGCTCGATAGCTGACGCAAGACCGGCCAGGCCGCCGCCGATGACAACGACTCGTTTGGGATGGCTGCTCTGTGTCATCTGGGTTCTCCAGTGCTGCTACCGGGTGTACCACCAACGTACGAACCGGTGGATGTTCTTCTGGACCTTGTTGCTCGGGGGCTCTGTTGGGATGCGCAAGCGTGGGCTTGTTTGTGATACAAACTGCGGCCTTGTCATCTCGAGCAGACCGAGCTTGCCCTGCGACACGCCCCAGCCGCTCAGCCTGCGACCGCCGATGCTGACGCCCGGGTGAGCAGTGGGCACCATGCAGTCGTTGATCGTGATGAAGCCTGCATCGAGATCGTGCGCGATCCTTCGGGCTTGGACCGGGTTTCTAGTGAACACAGAAGCGGTCAAGGATTTCACCGAAGTTTGCGCGAGCGAGATCGTTTGTGCCCGATTCTCAGATCGGAGCACAGCGATTGCCGGTGCGAAGTGCTCCCCCGTGGCGATCTCAGAGTCCGGCGTGCATTCGAGCACGGCCGCTGGTGCGACCTTGTTTCCCGAATCTGGGAATGTACTGGCGGAAACCACTGGACTCTGGGTTGAGGCCTGTTTGAGCATCTCGCGTAGGCGATTGGCTTCCTGTTCACCAATCCGGCGTTCTTGATCTACTCGGTTCACGAGTGGCCTGAGGGCGGCCACAAATCTGTCGAATGCACCTGACTCGACGATCACACGCCGGGGGGCCATGCAACTCTGCCCCGCGTTCATCGAGAACGCGAAGTAGATCGACTCGGCGGCGAGTTGCACATCCGCGTCATCGAGCACAAGAGCTGAATCAGCGCCCGAGAGTTCCAGCGTGCTGGGAGTGAGTGAATCGGCGAGCGTTGCAGCGATAGACCGCCCGACGCTTGTTGAGCCGGTAAATAGCACATGGTCGAACTGCCCACACTCAAGCAGACGTATGCCGGCTTCGCGTGTGGCAGCGGTTGTAGTCAGTCGCGTTTCGTCAAGGCCGGCCTCGCGTGCGTGAGCGAGGAGCGCTTCGTGCGCCAGGGGCGAACGTTCGCTGGGTTTGACGGTCACGCGGTTTCCCGCGGCGATGGCCTGCACAAGCTGAGTACCGAGCAGGTTGTAGGGGTAGTTCCAGGTCGCGATGATGGCGACGTGCCCGATGGGTCTTCGGGTGAGTACGTGTCGTTGGCCCAGTCTCCAGATTCCGCCGTGCTTGATGCGGCTTGGCCGTAGAACACTCCGGGCATGCCGCTCGTGCCATCGGCAGGCGTCGAGCAGCGGCACGATGTCGGACATCAGCGTCTCGAAAGCTGGTTTGTCGAGTTCTTCGCGACAGATCTCCTGGAGCCGTGGGATATCCCGGGCAATCGATAGACGGAACCGCCTGATCCAGGCGAGATCTTCTCGGGAGGGCAACATCTGTAGTGCATTCGCCTGAGCCGCTGATTGCAGATTCGCGTCACCGGTATGAATCTGAGAAATCTGGCTTCTCGAAACAGCTTGTACGTTGGAGCACATCGTATGAGTGGACCCCAGATTGCAGTAGTTGGTGCTGGCCCAGGTGGGCTCGCAGTTGCGGTGTTGCTGGCCTCTCGCGGCCTCGACGTGACCGTCTATGAAGCGCAGCCCGAGATAGGGGGTCGAACAAGCAGGATTGAGCTGGGCGAGTACAAGTTCGATCGTGGGCCAACGTTCTTTCTGATGCCGCACGTGCTGCAAGAGATCTTCAGCGCCGCCGGCCGAGACATGAACGACTATGTCGATCTGGTCAGGCTCGACCCGATGTATCGGCTCGTGATTGGTCAGCAAGATCAGTCTGACATCACGATTGACGCAACGCAAGATATTGAAGCGATGGCGCGCCAGCTATCAAGCTTGCACCCAGAGGACGGGGAGGCGTTCGCGTCGTTCGTGGCGCACAATCGGCGCAAGCTCAACGCAGCCGAGCCGATCCTTCGTCGGCCCATCCGTTCGTTCGTAGATCTCATCCGTACGGACGCCGCCAAGGTGCTGCCTGTACTGAAGCCGACCGAGACGGTTGACTCGCTCAGCTCGAAGTACTTCAAACATCCGGCATCGAAGATCGCGGTTGGTTTCCAGAGCAAGTACCTGGGTATGAGCCCGTACGACTGCCCGAGTCTCTTTACGATCCTGCCGTACATCGAGTACGAGTATGGTGTCTGGCATCCGAGAGGGGGCTGCAATGCCCTGATGCAGGCACTGGCGGATGTGTTGGTCGAACTCGGGGGGAAGATCCGCACGAGTATGCCGGTCAGGAGCGTCAGAACCGAACGGGGAGCGGTCGTCGGGCTTGAGTTTGAGAACGAGTACGTCGCGTGCGACCATGCGGTCATCAACGCCGACGCGACCTGGGCGTGCAAGAACCTGTTTCCTGAAGCCTCGCGGGGAAAGGTTACGGACGAGTCTCTCGATAAGAAGAAGTATTCCTGCTCGACGTTCATGATGTATCTGGGCGTTGAGGGTGAGGTTGATCTGCCTCATCACACTATCCGCACGGCTCCGGATTACCAGGGGAATCTTGCTGACATTGGGAGGGAGGGGGGCTGGGGGGGGAGCCTCACTGATGATCCGAGTTTCTACGTGTGCAACCCGAGTGTGACTGATTCGACGCTCGCGCCGGCTGGTTGCAGCTCGCTCTATGTCCTGTTGCCCACGCCGAACACACGGGCGCCAATTGATTGGCAAGAAAGGTCCGATGCGTGCAGGTCGCTCTTGCTCGAGCGGATGCGGTCGGTGCTCGGTCTTGATCTGGCTGGGCGGATTCGCGAGGAGCTGTTACTGACGCCGAACGACTGGGCGAGTCAGAACATCAACTTCGGCGCGACTTTCAATCTGGCTCATTCGCTCGATCAGATGTTGCACAAGCGTCCGCAGCACAAGGTGCCTTTCGCCGACGGGGCGTGGCTCGTTGGTGGGGGGACGCACCCGGGCTCGGGTCTGCCTGTGATCTTTCTGTCGGCGCAGATCACTGCTGGCCTCTTGCTCAAGGCTCTGGGAGTTGACACTGCGCGGGAGCGCGTGCCGGCCGGCGACTCGTCGCTTGCTGGAGCTGCGTCATGAGTACCATGTCGGGACTTCTGGAGCGAACAAGCCGGACATTTGCACTGTCTGTCCCATTTCTCCCCGCAGAGCTCCAACGGTCGGTGACGGTTGCATATCTCATCTTTCGGATCGTCGACACAATCGAGGACGAGTTCGAAGGGGATATAGACGTCCGGGCAGCAGCGCTCGATGCCATTTCATCAAAGATATGCCATGCGAGCGAGGTGCTGAATGACCAAGTCGAGAGCCTGCTCTCGTCCATGCCCGCGCCCCGTGACGATGGCTATGTCGAACTGCTTCGCAATGCGCCTGCCGTGCTCGAGGAGTATCAACGCCTTGATGGCGAAGTCAGGATGGTCATTGCCGGGCATCTCGCTCGTACCGCTCGGGGGATGGCGCAGTATCTTGGGCGTGATCTGTCTGGCGGACAGGTGTCCGATCTGAAGGCGTACTGCTACATCGTGGCAGGCATCGTTGGCGAGATGTGCTCCTCACTCTTTGTGGTCCATCAGCCGGAGCTCGGGTCGATCGAGAAGGACTTGCAGGATCGATCGGCCGCGTTCGGCGAAGGGTTGCAACTCGTCAACATTGTTCGTGACGCGGAAGATGATCTGCATGCGGGGCGGTGCTACCTGCCAATGTGTGTCGGTCGCGATGAGCTCCTCGTGCTCGCGCGCGAAGACCTGCGGATGGCGCACGGGTATATCCAGACGCTTGAGAACGCGTCCGCCCATCCGGGAATTGTCGCGTTCAACACTTTCAACGCGGCCCTCGCGAATCTGACACTCGAGGCAATCGAGCAAAGCGGAGCAGGTGCCAAAGTCACCCGCGCCCAGGTGACCGAGCTGCAGAAGGCGATCAACTCGAGGATGCGCTCGGGCCTGCCGATTGCAGATCTTGCAGTGATCGAGCCGAGCGGAGCGGGCGCAAGAAGCTGGAACTAAGCTACGACACGCAGCCATTGCGTTGGCGAGATAGAGCGAATTTCGTTCACGCTGCACTTGCGAGTGGGCTGATTGAAGAAAGCCGTCAGTGGCTCATCTATTGCTCTTGGGGAGATTGCGTTTCGGATGCCGAGTCGAGCGTGATTCGTCGGCGTTCGAGGAGTGTGCCCTCTGCGAGGTGTGCCTGGATGAGCGCCAGTCGGTAAGCGATAATGGCTTCGACCTCGGCGATCTGGGCATCGAGCAGGTCGCGTTGGGCCTGGGCGACGAGCAGCGTTGTGCTGGCGCCAACGCGGAAACGTTCTTCCTCGGCTTGTGCGGTTTGTTCCTGGAGCTGGCGTGTTGTTCGGCTCGCACGGATCTGATCTCGGGCTCGCCTCACTTCATTGTCCGCGAGCAGCACCTCGAGTTCGACGAGTTGTTCGAGGTTGCTGACGGCCAGGGCGGCCTTGTCTCGGCTGGCAAGCGCGAGCGTGTCGCGGCCGCGGGCTTCGGTGCGTCCGAGCGCTTGCGCGAATCGGATGCCGAGTGTAAAGTCGTAGGTGTCGCCGTCGAGTTCCTCGAATGAGCCTGCGAAGGTGTCGTCGTAACCGGTCTTGCCGAGGGTGGCAAAGAGTTCGAGTCTGGGGAGCAGGCCGTCGCGGGTGCGGATGGTTTCGAGGCGGTTCTGTTCCAGCCGGAGACGGGCCTCATTCAGTTCGGGGCGGGCTTTGAGTGCCAACTCGACGCGGCTGTTGGTGTCGTCGAGATCGGGCGGGAGGTCTTGCGAGATCTCATCGAGTCCTGTTGTCAGCACGTCCTGCACACTCAGGGGGGCGTCGACGAGTCTCAGAAGCCGGAGACGTTCGGCCTCAAGCGAGGCCCGGGCATCGATGAGTCCCTGTTCGCGGAGCGCGACCTCGCTCCTGGCGGCGGCGGCTTCGGCTGGAGCCAGATCCCCGAACTCGATGCGCTGGTCGATCTCGTTGCTCTGCTTCCTGGCGACCTCGAGCGATCGCTCGAAGATATCGATACGACGTTTGGCCAGGGCGTATCGCCAGTAGGCGGTCTCGGTTTCGGCGACGAGCGCCTCGACAAGGCCGCGGAGTTCGTACAGCGACGCGTCGGTTTCGAGCTCGGCCTGGCGGACCGCTGCGAGATTCACGGAGGGACGAAGCCCACGCAGCAGTGATTGCGTGATGGTCAGGCCCGCACGCGCGGTCTGCTGCTCGGGTGAACGGTTGGAGATGTCGCGTTCCTGCGTGACAGCAAGTTCAAGATTGGTACCGGTGGGGGTGCTGGCGCTTATGCCGGCTTCGATGGAACTCGTATCGGCGTCGACTGGGAACTGGTCGCCAGTGGAGCGGGCGACTTCGATGGACTCCTCTTTCCCGATGCTGGCCTCGGCGAAGATCTCGGGATCGAACGCGCCTCTTTCGATGAGTTCGAAGGCGCCGGTTTCGACGGGCGTCAGCTGCGCGACCTGGAGATCGCGGTTGCGCGAGAGGGCGGTAAGGACGGTCTGTTCGAGTGAGAGAGAGAGAATGCCGTCGGCGTTGATGTCGAGTTCTTCGACCGGTTGGCCCGCCGTGGGCGTTGGGATGCTCGATTGCTGGATGGGGTCGCGGTCGCCTCTTTCCACGGCGATGGGCTGCCAATCTGGCGCGTAGAGGTCGAGTGTGCTGCCCGTGCAGCCAGCCAGCGCAAGGGTGAAGATCGGGAGTGTGGTATGAAGGAGGTGCCTGCGCATCACGACGTAGGCTCCGGCTTGTTCTTGGGAGTGTGGTCGGGGTGAACGAGTGTGTAGACCGCGGGTACGACGACGAGTGTGGTGAGCATGGAGCTGAGCAGTCCACCGATAACCGCTCGCGCGAGTGGCGCCTGTGCGTCGGCGCCTTCGCCGATACCAAGAGCGAGCGGGAGAAGGCCGAGCATTGTCGTGAGTGATGTCATGAGGATGGGGCGGAGACGGCGCCTCCCGGCCTCGGCGACGGCTTCTGCGGTGGACATGTTCGTGTGTCGTCGGAGCTGGCCCGCCTGATCGACCAGAAGGATGGCGTTGTTGACGACGATGCCACCCAGCATGATGCACCCGATCGCGCTCTGGATGTTGAGCGTGGTGCCCGTGTTGAAGAGCATCAGGATGACGCCGATCGCAGCGAGCGGTACGGAGCACATGACGATGAGCGGGTCGCGCAAGGATTCGTACTGGCAAGCGAGCACCATGTAGACGAGCAGCAGTGCGAGCGCGAAGGAGATGCCAAGCTCACGCGAAGCCTTGCGCTGTTCCTCGACGTTGCCCGCGAGCGTGATCGAGTAACCCTCTGGCCGGGCAATCTCAGCGAGCGCGGCCTCGGCGTCGCGAGCCACCGATCCGAGATCGCGTCCTTCGATGGTGGCGGTGATCGTCAGTTGCCGTTGCTGATCGCTGCGTTCGATGACGGTCGGGCCACGGCCTTGTTCGCTTCGAACGAGATTGCGCAGCGCGACGTCTTCACCAGACGCGGTGCGGACCGTGAGATCGAGCACGTCCTGGATGTCGAGGCGCTGGGCGTCTTTGAGCTGGACGAGGATGCGGTAGGAGAAACCTTCGGGTCGGTACTCGCCCGCCTGGCTGCCGGCGATGGCCGTCTCGATCGCCTGTGCGATGTCGCGGACACTGACACCGACGTCGGCGGCTTTGGCGCGATCGATGCGGATCTCTTCCTGTGGCGTGCCCTCGGTAAGATTTGTGTCGAGTTCCGTGACGCCCGGGATCGTTTCCAGCTTTGCCATCGCTCGGCGGGTGAGCTCTGCGAGTGCGTCGAGGTCGAAGCCGCGCACTTCGACGGTGAGCCCGTCATCGCCTCCGATGATGCGTTCGAGAATGAACTGCCCCTGCGGTGCCCGCGTGCGCACGGTCATGCCCGGGACCTTGTCCGCAAGCCGAGCGCGAAGATCGTTTGCGATCTCGGTGTTGGAACGTGCACGCTCGGCGGCGGGGGAGAGAGCGATTCGGATCTCGCCGGTGGCGGCATCGCTCGGGTTCCGACCGCCAGCACCGACACGCGTCACCCAGGCGACGCGTTCGGGAACCGCTTCGCGCACGGCCGCCTCCAGGATCTGCGTCTGGCGATCGATGATGTCCAATCGAGTCCCGGTCTCCATCTCGCCAGTCACACGGACCTCGCCCTCGTCGCTCGGCGGCAGGAACTCAGAGCCGAGTCTGGTGAAGAGCGGGAGTGTGAGCGCAAAGATGACAAGCGTTGCGAGGATGACAGCTATGCGATGACGGATGACCCATCGCAGCAGATCGCGGTACGCGGAGTCGAGCGCATCGAACCACGTTCCCGCGCGGTCGGCGAGACGCTTGAGCGGGCCGCTGCGTTGGGCGTTGGTGTTTGTCAGCAGCTTCGACGAGAGCATCGGGACGAGGCTGAGGGAGACGACAAGCGAGCAGATGAGCGAGAAGACGATCACGTATGCCAATTCGCGGAAGAGAATGCCGCTGACGCCGGCGATGAAGATCACGGGCAGGAAGATCACCTGAGTGGTGATGGTCGAGGCGAGAATGGCGGGGCCGACTTCGGTCGCGCCGGCAACGGATGCTTCGACGGCACCCAGTGATTCTTCCTGTCGCCTTCGGAAGATGTTCTCGAGCACGACAATGGAGCTGTCGACCATCATGCCCACGCCGAGCGCGAGGCCGCCGAGCGTCATGAGGTTGAGCGTGAATCCGCCCAGATACACGAGCATGAAAGTTGCGACGACGGAGATTGGGATGGCTGCCGCGATGACGAGCGTGCTGCGGATGTTGCGGAGGAAGAAGAGCAGGACCAGCACGGCGAGCCCGCCGCCGTAGAGAACGGAATTGGCAACGTTCTTGATGGAACGCTCGATGAAGTTGCCCTGGTTGATGACTGGGAAGACTTCGATCTGCGGGTAGTCCTCGTTCACGCGCTCGATCTCGCGGAGGATGGCCTGCGAGACTTCGACGGTGTTGGCGTCGGCCTGTTTGCGGATTGCGACTCGGAGCCCGAGGCGGTCATTCACACGGACGATCTGTGTGAGGCGTTCGTAGGTATCCCGCACCTCGGCGATCTGATCGAGCGTGACGGGTGCCCCTTGGCGTACGGCTACGACGGTGTCCCGGATATCGTCGAGACTCTTGAACTCGGCTGGTGCCCGGAGCGTGACCTCGTATCGACCGCTCTCGATGCTGCCCGCGGGCAGGTCGAGGTTGGCGTCGCGGATGGCCGAGAGGATCTCGTTGAGCGGGAGTTCGAGGGCGCGGATGCGCTCGGGGAGGAGCTCGACGCGGATCTCTCTGTTGTAGCCGCCCCACATATCGACCTGCGCGACGCCATTGAGACGTGCGAATCGGTCGCGGACTTGTTCGTCGATGAGAGATGTCAGCTCGATCGGGTCGAGTTTGCTGGAGATGCCCAGCAGAACGACGGGGAAGCTGTTGACATCGAACTTGCGGATCTGCGGGCGATCGACCTCGTCCGGCAGCTCGTCGAGTTCGTCCTCGAGGCGGGATCGCACCTCCGTGGCGGCTTCGTCGATATCGATGCCCCATGTGAAGGTCACGCGCACGTTGCTCTGACCTTCAGAAGAGGTGGACTCCATCTCTTCGACGCCGGGCACCGTGGCGATGATCTCCTCGATGATCTGAGTGACCAGGCGCTCCATGACCTCTGGACTGGCGCCCTCGTAGGACGTGGCCACTGTCAGAGTTGGCATCTCAACGCTCGGGAGCAGGTCGATGCGCAGCCTGCTGAGCGAAGCCGATCCGAGGACGAGCACGATGAGCGTGACCATCGTCGTGAAAATGGGACGCTGGACACTCAGGCGGGGGAGGTTCATGGCTCGCCAGCCTTTTGTTCATCGGGTGTGGTCTGACCAGGCAGTATGACAGCGGCGCCATCGCCGAGAAGATGCTGCCCGAGTGTGACGACGCTGCGTCCCTCGAGGTTGTCGGCGATGACCTGCACATTCTCGCCGTCGCGGATGCCGATGGTGACGGGAACGAGCGAGGCGGTCATGGTGTAGGGATAGATTACAAAGACGGCGTCGTTGCCCTCGCGCTTCAGCAGCGAGGCCGCGGGCACGATCGTGGCTGCTTCGACGGTCCGAAGAATGGTATCGACGCGTGCAAACATGCCCGGCTTGAGCAGGTGGTCTTCGTTGTCCACACGGATCTCGATGCGTGCCTGGCGCGAGCCCTCGCGGAAGACGGGCGAGACACGCGAGACGGTTCCGGTCCATTCGCGTGCCGGGTATGCGTCGGTCGTGAGCGTGACCTCAAGGCCCGGGGCCAGCGCGGGGTAGTCGCGCTCGGTAACAAAGATGATCGCCTTGACCGGATCGATCTCGACGATCGCGGCGATGGGCGTGTTGGCACCGACGGTATCGCCTTCCTCGACGAACCGGTCGCTCACAACTCGGTTGTTGTCGGTGCCCTCCCACTCGGCTCGGATGCTGGTGTAGCCGAGCCGAATCTGGGCGCTCTGCACCAGAGCCTGTGCGCGTTGGACCTGTGCCTCGGCGACTTTCACGCTGGCCTGGCTCGTGAGTTCCTGTGTCGTGGCTGAGTCGAGCTGGGCATCGGAAGCGATGCCACGTTCGTGAAGCGCCCGGATGCGTGTCAGCTCGCGGCCGGCGATATCGGCGCTGTTGCGGGCCTCGCTGAGCTGCGCTTCGGCGACCGCGAGTTCCGCCTTGGCCTGGAGCACATCCTGCTGAAACTCGGCATTGTCGAGCTCGGCGATGACCTGACCCTGGCTGACCTCGTCACCGAGATCAACCGCGAGCCGTTGAATTCGACCCTGAATCTTCGGCGCGATGATGACCTCCGCGGATGCCTCGAGTGTGGCGCTGAAGGTCTTGTGTTCGGAGATTTCGCGGATCATCACCGGTGAGGCTTCGACCGGGATCGCCGATGGTCCTTGCGTCTGTCTGGACGTGCCTGTACTTCCGAGCAGTCTGTATACAGTCGCGCCGGCGATGACAACGAAAAGGAAAATGATGACAACGATCACGGAGAATCGTGCGGTTCGGCGCATTGGGGAATCCCTGTGGTCGGGTCAGTGGTTCCGTCGGTCGCTGAGTGTAGGACGCCATTGTTTCTCTTGTGCACAAGGTGATAGCACGGCTCGCACGATCGGTTGCGGGAATCGTGCGGCGTGAAGTGGAACGCCCCACGTACTTTCAGTGCGGCTCAGAGCGCGGCAATCAAGCGTGGTGCTCAATTGGAATGACTCTTCCGTAATAGGACGCTCTCCGCTACGGACACCAGAATCGGCGGCGAGCGTGGGTTCTGTCAGGCAGAGTGGAGCGTTATGTATGTCTAATTCGTAGCGTGTGCGGTTGCATGACGGTACAGAGATCAGTTGGCCAGGACCCACGCCGAGCGGAACAGCGGCAGCATCATCGCGACGGCCACAAACCCGAGCACGCAACCCATCACGAGAATCATGAGCGGCTCGAGCATCTGCAAGACCACGCCGATGGACTTGGTGAATCGCTCTTCCATGTGCTCGGCAAGATGATCGAGAGCCTTGGCGAGGTTCCCCGAGCGGTCGCCGTTGTCGATCATCTGAGCCGCGGCGTTCTCGATGAACGGTACCGAGTACAGCGGCGTAGCGAGCCTGGAGCCCACCTTCACCTGTTCTTCGACATCCTCCCAGAGTGTCTGGTACCGGCTGTTGGGCACTATGTCACGGATCACACTGATGGAATCGAGAAGTGGGGCGCGTGCGCCAAGCAGCATCGCGAGCGTACGGAACGCGCGGGCCTGGTGGAGTGTGTTGTAGAGCGGGGACAGGATCGGCAACGACACGAACAGAGTATCAATGAAACGGCGGCCGCCAGCAGAACGAGCCCAGAAGTACAAACTGACAACCATCGCCAGAGCCCCGAAAAACCAGAAGAGCCAGGCCCCGGTGATGCTTTCGCTGGCGCGGATCAGAAGCTGTGTGGGCAGAGGCAGTGCTGCGCCCTGAGATTCAAACACACGCGAGAATGTGGGCAGCACGAACGTGATCAGAAAGAGGACCACGATGCCGCAGACCGAGAGCATGAAAGCCGGGTACGCCAGGGCGGAGCGCATCTTGGAGAGAATCTGCGCGTCGCGCAGCATGTAGCCCGAGCTCTTGCGCAAGACGAGGCTGAGCGATCCGGTCATCTCGCTCGCACGGGTCATCGCGATCATGGTTGACGGAAACGCCTTCGGGTAGCGGGCCATGGCATCGGAGAGCGACTGTCCCTCGCAGACGGCGCGGTGCACATCCTCGAGGAGGGCTTTCAGTCTCGGCTGTTTGGCTTGATCGGCCAGACACCCGAGGCTCTCGCTGAGCGACATGCCGCTTTCCAGCATTGTGGCAAGCTGCGACATCTGCCAGGCAATCTGCGATCGAGTCGCTCCGGGCGACTTCACGCCGGCACTCTCGTGAGCCGACATCTCCAGGTCGATCACGTACAGCCCCTGTTCTGCGAGTCGGGTGCTTGCTGCCTCGCGGGACTTTGCGGTGAGAGTGCCGGTGATCGGCTCCCCGTACTCGCTGCGCGCCCGGTAGCGAAAAGTCGTGAGATGACTGGATGGGTTGCTTGCCATGGCGTGATCTCCTGCTAGGCGGCGAAACGGGTGGCGGATTGCGTGGGCAACGGCTGGATCGCAGTGGTTGACAGAATCTGCATTAATGCGATGAGCGGTATCTCGTGGGCCAGTGCCTTCGCGATGCCGTCCTTCCAGAACGTTCGTGACGAGCCGACGCTCTGGATCGCGGCATGCTCCTGGCCAAGCGAGCGAATGACATTGGATGTCATCATCTCTGTGAGCGTGACGAGTTCAAAGACACCGATGCGTCCTCTTGTTCCCCGATGATCGCACCGCTGACACCCGCTGCCCTTTGCGAACACGGCATCTGTCGGATCGAATTCCATGCTCTGCAGGAATGTGCGTTCGGCATCGTTCAATGGAGCCGGTGCGGTGCACGATTGGCAAAGGCGTTTGACAAGTCTCTGAGCGATCACGCCACGCAGTGTGGCGGCTACGAGGTATGGCTCGACGCCCATGTTGATCAGTCGCGGGATCGCGGTCAGGGCATCGTTGGTGTGCAGCGTTGAGAGGACGAGATGCCCCGTCAGAGCCGCCTCGGTCGCGAGTTGTGCGGTCTCGGTGTCGCGGATCTCGCCGACCATGATGATGTTCGGATCCTGCCTGAGCATCGCGCGGAGTGCCCCGGCAAACGTAAACCCAGCCTTCGGGTGGACCTGAAACTGATTTACGCCCCTCAGCACGCGCTCCACAGGATCCTCGATCGTGCTGACATTGTTCCGTTCTGTCACAAGCTCACTCAGCGCTGCGTAGAGCGTTGATGTCTTCCCGCTGCCTGTCGGGCCCGTGACGAGTGCAATCCCGTTCGGTTGAGTGATCACCTGCCGGAAATCACTGAGCATCTCGGAACACATGCCGAGTGAAGAGAGATCGCGTGGCCTCTCGTCGCGTTCGATGATCCGGATGACGACCTTCTCGCCGAAACGAGCGGTCATCGTGGAGACGCGCAGATCGACCGACTTCTCGCCGAGCGTAATCGAGATGGCGCCGTCCTGCGGCAAGCGGCGTTCCGAGATGTCCAGCTCCGCCATGATCTTGATCCGGCTGACAACGGCGGGGAGCAGCTTGGCGGGAGGCTGCGCGAACTGGGTGAGGTCGCCGTCGATCCGGAATCGAACCAGGAAGTGTGATTCACATGGCTCGATATGGATATCGCTCGCCGCCGCACGGACGGCGGATTTGATGATCTGATTCACCAGCGAGATGATGGGCGATTGAGATGCGCTGGCTTCGAGATTGTCCTCTTCGATCGTGTTCTCGACAACGCTGATCTGTTCCTTATCCAGATCATGCAGGAGATCGTCGAGCGTCTGGCATGAATCGTGGGGAGTTGCTGCCTGCTCGTATTCGAGCATCTTGAGAATGGCGTGCCGTGTTTCTCTGATGTTGTCCCCGCTCGCGGCGAGCACGACCACCGAACACCCGCTGAGTTGCTCGACTTCTTTCAGCAGCACCAGATCCGTGAATCGCTCCGCGGCAAGCACGAGCCGATCATCCGATGTAGTGATCGGGAGCAAGTTATGCGACTCTGCATAGGACCGGGGCAGAATCTCCATGCACTCAGGGTCCACCATGCTCGGCTCGAGTGAGACAAAGGTGCGCCCAGCAAGCCGGGCGGATGCCCTGATGACATCCTCCTTCGTTGCAAGGTGAAGCTCAACCACGCGTGCGGCGAGAGCCTGGTCGCCCGTCTCGGTTTCGGGCAGGCTCCGTAACGCGCTGTCTACTTGTTCACTCGTCAGAATGCCTAAGTCGACAAACGCCTGACCCAGAGTGGATGTCAGATTCCTGTGCGCCGCTTTGGACTGGAATGAAACCGAGCGACTCATCTCTTGCTCCGCTCCAGGCGGAACTCTTCATCGTCTCCTCGCAGAGTCACGCCGGTACGATCGATCTGCCGGATCTCAAACGAATCGATCGTGTCACCAATGCGCACAAGACGGCCATTGATGATCGCTGTCGGTGAGGCTGCGATGGCAACCGCGGTCAACGTGAGTTCCGGGACTGATCGGACTTCTTCGGGGACGGGAAGTGGGGGAGCAACTTCGGTTGGCTTGGAAAACGGGTTGTGGAGGATTGCGGAAGTCGGACGGGGCGAATCGTCATGGAGATGAAGCACGGGTTTGGTAGCAACTGTCTCGGCAGCAATCAGCGGCGCGTGACTGATCGTAAGATCAGTCGTCACCAGCCGAGCGGCCGTCGATGCTGTCGTGCATATGGCGCACACAGTCACCGCTGTGCAGACCGGTCGCCTCAGCGCAGCTTGCCGCAGATGTACGAGCCACGGCAGCATCAGGAAGCCTCCCTGACGGAGCCAGAGTCCTCGCTGTCTCGGTAGAATGCCGAGAGCTGGAACATCACCTGAAGCAAGTCAGGAGCTGAATCCGGAGCGGAACGGATCTCAATGTGATCGATCAGAATGAGCCGTTCGTGGCATCTGAGTGCTTGCACCAGGGCCGGAAGAGCATCTGAGGTGCAGGTCGCCATGAAGCCGACCGTGATCAGCCCCATGCCGCCTTTCTGACTGAACGTCTTGACCTGCCAGTCATTGGCCGATGCATTGTGCTCGTTAAGCACACCGGTCAGGCTGTTGATGAGCGGGTCGATTGCGGTATCCCGTGGGATCGCTCGTTCCATGGTTTCTACATCCTCGTTGCTCAAGGTCTGCGGCCGAGGCGTATCCAGAGCAGCCCCAATGCTTGCTGAAGCCCTGTCAGCCTGTGTGCGCAGCTTCCGGAGCTTGTCTCGATTGGACTGGCTGTACCCTGAGGCAAGGGTCGCACAAAGCACCAGAGAGAGCACGGTGCAGATGAGTATCTTGAGGCGATGACGGATCATGGTTGTGCTCCGGCTCTGCCGTGTGATTTCAAGGGTGCGTACTCGGCTCGGACGAGGAAGGGGACCGGCGCGTTCGGTCTGTCCGGCCTCCCGCTGAAAGTCTCTGTATGTACATTGCTCAAGCCGCCCGAGTCAGCGAAACGACCAGCGAGTCGTGCCAGTTCCATGCTGTCGCGGCTCGTGCCACGCACCTGGACCGTGTATGTCGAACCGAGCGCATCGCCTAAGGTCGCGAGCGAGCTCGCCCCGGTCTGCTGACGCTGGATGATCAGCGATTCATAGTTTGAATGTGTGCCACTCGAGACCAAAACATCGGTGATGGCATGCTCCACGTGGTCGCCCGAGCGGTACTTCTGGATGCTGAGCATCGCGTCTCGCAGCACCGGCGCTGTGGGATCAGGTTCAGGAACACTCCTGTCCATCTGCCGAATACGCGTAAGCTCTTCGCGCTGTTGGGTGATCGCCTGGCGGAGCAGACCGATCTCATAGAGTGTCGTGCCGAGCCATAGAGCTGCAGCGACCGAGGCCAGCAGAGGTCCAGCCGCACGACTGCTCAGGTGCATGGACCGTCGTTGGCTACCTGCCGGGATGTCGATCAGGTTCGCGGCTCTCATGCCGCTGCCCTCGAAGAATGACCTGTCACGTCTGGGTGAAGAGCCATCCCGAAAGCGATACTCGTCGCGGCCGCGTCATACTCACTCGGAAGAGTACTCAGGCAAGCCTGAAGCTCCGGCTTCAAGAGCGAGCGGTAGTCATGCGTTTCAATACGCGAACTCTGTTGCATCACGCGCAGGAGTCTTTCGTCGTCGTCGTCGGCCTGATCGATCCCGACACGAATCACTGTGCCCGCGATGGAGCTGGTCGTATCACCGAAGCGCTCCAGTATGTAGTGCACGCCGGCACGGAGCTCCCTGTGCATCTCGACCGTGTCGTAATCCAAGCCAAATGGTGTGATACTGTCGGACATGCTCAACTGTGAGCCGGTCAACCGATGAGCAAAGCACAGCTCACCACCCATGCACGCAAGCAGCCAGGCCTGCTGGGTATCACACAGCGCGACAGCCGTGAGCCCGTGGGCGCTGTTCTCATCTGCCGGCCCGCCGAAACACCTCGCGATCGCGCCCGGCACTGTGTCGATCGCTCGCAAGACGACGCCTGTGCCGTCGAAGGACCTGCGAATCGACTCGGCTCGCGCCGCCTCGATCGAAGCTCCCAGCACATCGCAATACGCGCCGTCCGGTGTGTCAGCATCCGTGGTAGAGCAGATGCCGCTGATCAATCGATCCTCAGCCTGCTGTGTGTCCTTGCTGATCTTCCAGTGCAGCGCGGGGGCAAGTTCATCCTCGGGCATGCGGGCAAGCCTGAGCTGGTGGAGGAACGTCTCCTCAGTGCCGATGGCCACACCCGCATGGACATGCCGGCGGCGGAATCGCCACCTCGGCTGCCTTGAGAATCTGCATTGTTGAAGTGCGGTCGCCAGATCACTGCACACCGTCACGTCAGGGGCGTTGTCAGGCAGGTGCGTGACAAGGTAGCAGCCATGGCTGTGCATAAAGATGCCGGAGCAAGAGTGGAACACTGAACAAACCCCCGTGCCCTGATGCGATCAGGCGGTCGAAGTATCGGTGTCAAGCACCGGCTTGTTCAGTACTCGGATGCACGTGTGCAAGAAACCACATAACCAGAACAGAAACACACAGGACTGATGTAGCATCGAGTGCGTGCTAAGAAGAACAAACTGGTACGTGTGCAGCCATGCGCCACCACGGCAAGGAGGCCACGAGAATGAGTCATGTCAACGCCGCTTGTCACAGAGGTGGGGCGGAGGCACCCACGCCAAGGTGGAAGGCGTAGAGAAAACAAGTCGTTGGGTGTGTCTCTGCGCAGCGGGGCAATCAGTGATCTTGAGTGAAGTGGTCAACACGCCGAATGTCGTTGCATGTGCGACATGGGGAAGAACAGAACGAATCGCCGATGCAGAGCGGTTACGCTCGTGGAATGCGTCATCGCGGCAGCGATGCTGTCACTGGCGGTCGTCGGCCTCGCTTCGTCGTTGGGGAGCTCCGTAGGAAACATCGATCGAAGCGCTAAACGCCTCGAAGCGGCCCGCCTTGCGGAAAGGCTGATCGATGAGATCACGACCAGGCCCGTTGCCTCAATGGGTGGCCAGCGTTCAAATTGGGGCGTTGAGGATTACCACGGTTTGTATGAAACGCCCGGCACGCTGACCGAGGCGTCGGGCAAACTCTGTGTACCCAGAGACCAGATCTACACAAGGCGTGCATCTGTCGAGCCCTGTCACCTGCCAGATCTGAGCGGGGGAACCCAACAGTACGCTGGGCGCCGTGTCACCGTGCACGTCGAAAGCCCGGACGACTGGACGGTCTCCTTGACCCGGTGTGTTCCGCTTGCAGAGGTGGTCCCGTGAATTGCGGTGGTGGCAAAGGCCCCGGGCCGCGGGCTTTCATGCTCCTCGAGACCATGCTGGCGATGGCAATCACCGCGCTCATCGCCGCGGCTGTACTCATGATGCTCACCTCGACAAGCCAGGCGGCTGACAAAGGCGCATCACTGAGTATGAACGCGATCGAGTTGCAGGCTTTCTCCGAAACACTGGCCCGAGATGTGCGTCGCAGCACAGCCGTGCTCGACCAGCAGGAACACAGTCTGACTTTGTGGGTCCATGATGCGGACGGCGACGCTCAGCCTGCGATGAACGAGATCATCTACTACAGCTGGGACCAGCCGTCAGGCAGTATGACCCGTTTCGCGCCGCTCGAAGGGATTGTTGATCAAGCCGCCTCCGTGGTCGAAGACCCGATGACTGTACCCGATCAGATTGGGGAGACGCATACTCCGGAAGTTCTGGCCAGTGGGGTCTCGAAATGTCTATTCGGCACCAGTGAAGCAGAAGCAACGAACAGGTGCATCGTCTCGGCACACATCGAACTGGAGGGGTCGTCTTTGCAGGCGACCGTGATCGCTGTCCCGCGGTGCACAGGTGATTGAGATGAGTAATACGTTACTGCCGAAGAAGCGGGTTGTCGTCCCTTGGACAGCCAGGAACGCACATCGTCGCGGCGCGGTTCTGCTGCTCGTCGTCGGTACAGTCGGGGTTGCGATTCTGGCAGCGATGGGGCTTATGGCTGCAGGGACTCCGCTCTACTCCCGTGTGTCGCACACAGCCGCGGCCACTCAGGCGCGGATGACGGCGGAGTCCGCTGTGGACCTTGCCAGGATGCAACTCATCGCGAACCAGGAATGGTCTTCGCAGCTCGAAGACGGAGCGTGGGAGGGTCAGATCAGTATCGACGGCCAGCCCGTCGAGATGCGCGTTGAGTTCATGAGTGAGACCGACGCCGGTATCGAAGTACAGAACCACAGCTTCGAAGAGGGGACAGGGGCATTGTCGAATCCCCTTTTCAATCCTCCGATGCAGGGTGTCGTTGGTGGCTGGACGCTCAAGCGACGTGCACTCGCCGGGACAGGCCTCACGGTGCCAAGGATCGGCGTCAGAAACTCAGCCCGGTCCACCGACGGCAGTCGCGAGGCATACGTCACGTTCGTCGCTGCGCTCATTGGCTCAGGGACCGTGAGCCGCACACTTCAGCAGGAACTCGAGCCGGAGGCGACTTATGCCGTCAGTGTTGACATTGGCGCGTCCAGCCTGCCGATCCTGGAAGACAGCGCCTGGTTCGAGGTATACGCGGGCGAAACGCTTCTCGCGTCCTCGCGCGAAGCGGGTGTGCTCCTCGATCTCTCGGATCTCGGTGAAGTCCTCGAGGACGCGACCAGTCTGCTCAACATCGCAGAGTACCCGGCGGTCCTCGTCCGGACCCTCGTCGATACGAACAAGTACACCTGTGAGCTCCGATTCCAAACCGATTCATCGGTTCCGCCCGAACCTCTCCGCCTGGAAATGCATGCGCAGAGTCTGGGCATCCTCTCGGAGGTGACGTTCGACAACGTCAGAGTCGCAAGAACCGATACGCCCGTCACAATCCGCGCGCAGTCCAGAATGGACAAAGCCTCGCATGTCGTCGTTGCCAATGTCCGTCGACTGTGGACAGGCGAGACACAGATCATCGGGTGGGAAGAAGAATGAGGCATCAGACCCTGTTGACGAAAGCGGGTGAATCCCCCGGCACGGGTGTGACGCCGGACGTCCCGCGTGCGGGGCGGCATATGACGCCGCTGATCGTCCTCGTAGTCTCGATCGTCATCGCAGCGCTCACGACAACAGGTGCCTGGACGCTCTACTCAATCAAGCACAACGAGAGCAAGCTCAGCGAGCGATACCAACCACTGGCCCTGCTCACTGCCAACCATTTGGAAGAACTGCAAGGCGACGGCTGGAAGGCGGTCGCTCTCATGAAACTGCGTCCACTGCTCAAAGGCGACGCGGTGGTCTACGTCAAACTCTGCAACGAGCAGGGTGAAGAAACGTTCTTCCTGGGAAACAGAAGCTACGCGGCTGAGCATGCAGTTGAGAAGCACCGAAAGGTCCAGGCGATCGTATCGAGGACCTACCACGGCCAACGCGGCGAGCGCATGACGCTGCACATCGGGCTCATTGATCCGGACGAGCAGCAGGCGTTAATGTCGGTCGTGACGTGTGTACTGACAGGATCGGCAGCCGCACTTGTGATCGGATCATGGCTGATGATGCGTTGGCGCACGAAGTGCATACGGGATCTGCACAGGCTGCACTCAAACATCCGCCGTGCGCTGCTGCAGAAACCCCTGGATCCAGTCCCTCTCAACCGCCGATCGGAATACGCCTACCTCGACACGGCCTTTGCTGAGCTCGCCTCTCGACTGGAAGCCGAGAAACGAAAGACTGTCGAGATGTTGCAACAACACGCGAGCGAACAGCGTGAAACAGAATGCCGATTACGCAGAGCAAGTGAGAACCACAAGCGATTATGCAAGCAACTACACAGCGTGATCAAGACGCTCTCGATGAGTGTTCTGGATGCCGCTGAGAGTGCCAAAGAGTGCATGCTTGCTGTACGCACAGCCGAACGGCACTGCGACCATGAGTGCGACGCGAATGGGGGGATGGCCGGCAGTGTCAGGATTGCACGTATTGGCCTGAACCGGCTTGTTCACGAGCTGGATACACATAGCCTGAGTGCACAGCTCGCAACCGGCCAGTTCAATGTGAAGCGCAAGCCCGTCGTGCTTCAAGACGTGTTGTCTTCGGTCTGTACCCGTCTGGCGCAAATATCAGAATGCGATGCGTATGCAATCGCTCCCGAAACGCCCGAAGCGATGCAAACGGTGTATGCGGATCCCAGGCTGCTTGAAGAACTCCTGGCCACGCTCTGTGCTCGCTTCGCCGACGGAGCCCAGCCGGGAACACTCAAAGTCTCGATCAACAGATCGGCGTCCACAGTCACACTGTTCGTGAGGGGAGCAAATACGTCGAACAAACCAGCTCGTGCGGCACGTACCGGAAGAATTCAAAACTGCAACATCGCCTACGAGCCAGCGTCCCGGCATGTCGCGGGATCACATGGCATCATCGCACGGGCCCTGTACGCGCAAGTCGGGCTTATTGCCGTGCCTGATGGTTTGGCCATCACTCTGCCTCTCGATACCTCGGCCGCAACGCTTCACGCCTATGAGAGTGTGAACAATGAACACGACGGCCTTACCAAGATCGTCATAGCGATCATCTCGATGAGCTCAAAGCTATCGATCGCTGACGTGTACGAGTCTGTGTGCAAGTCTGTTGGCCCGTACGCCTTCGTGCGCGCATCAGACGATGGCAGGACCATCGTCGCCGCGGACGATGAAACGAGATGCACCGAACCACTGTGGATGAACACCGAGGGCGCAAGTGTCGCGTTCGGGGACGCTGGAGTGCAGCTCCAGATCATGACGTGCAGCCGAGCTCAGGTGGGTGCCTGCATCCTGAACGCACTCGCGGGCAGTTCTACGTATGAGCTGCGTGGGGCCGCATAGATGCTGCATACGGAGAGAGTGTGTCAATCAACGGGGGCGCGAATGTCAGCAGAAAGTCTGGGCAGACGAGCAAGCCACATCGAGGAAGAGCGCCGTCTGGTCACCCGTATCCGTGAGGCGGTCGGAGACCGGGGCATCGCCGAGTTCGCGCGTATCCTCGAACTGAATCATGAATCAGTCCGCCGGTATGTCCGTGGGATGACGTCGCCACCGGCCGTCTTTCTGATGCGCATCGTTGAACGCCTCGGGGTCGACGCGAACTGGCTGCTTGTCGGCGACGACACACGCAACTCGCAGACACTGCACACGATCGATACCGTCAGGCTGGCCGCCGAACTCGAACGCAGGGCAGCCGCGATCGGTTGGGCAGCCAGCCGTGGACAGCAGCCATCATCGGTGCTGAATGGCTGCGAAGTACATGAAGACGACGTCGTCAGGCAGGAAAGTGAAACCCGTTCCGCGGCAAGTCAAAATGAGACTCGGGTTGGCATCTCCGACACCAACCCGAGTAGCGGGGGCAAAGACTCATCGTCTCCGGCGAGATGCGAGTAGCCCACCAGTGGCCAGGAGCATAAAGCTCGCCGGGGCCGGCACGACGGCGCCCATCTCCGCGTAAGAATGGGCGATCCTGATATCGCCGTTGAGCAAACCAAGCCCCGCAACGACATTGTCAAACGAGATCCGGATCGCGTTCACCTCCATCGTGCGATCATCGATCCCATTCCCACCAACGATCTGTTCGTTCAGCACGATCCGAATACCGAGTGCGTCAAAGAGAACCGTGTTCGGGGCGGCGTTCGCGTCGATGAGCACCTCGGCCCCAAGAACACTGAGATCGACATCGGTCAGGATCGAAGAACCGGTTGCGAGGAGGCTGCCGTAATCGCCGCTGACCGCGGCCTCTGACTCGATGACGCCTGCGTTCAGATCCAGGATGGTCCCAAGAACAAGATCAGTCCCCAGATCTGTGACGCGACCCATGCCGGTTGCTGTCCGTGTACCGGCAAAACCGTCCACATCGGAGTACGCCTCGCCACTAAGAACCCCCGCGCTGATGTTTGCCAGGCCCGCCGTCGTAAACGACGCGTTCAGCGTGCTCTCACTCTGAGAGTACGGCCCCGGAGCCGTGCCGGTCGCATGGCCCTGCGGCAAGACTTCAAGGTTCGCCACCAGCAGCGACACATCCGCGGCTAACCCATAGCCGCTCGAAGACGCGTGCGTGATATCCGCGTGCGCAGCACCAGCGCTGCACAACAAACTACCGATGATCAATGCCAAAGACTTGTGTGTTGTTCTCATCTCTTCTCCCTTCATGCCCGACGGGCAGCGCCCATGAGCTGCCAACCTGACTGCAGGCATGCACCCGAAATACTGGACAAACCGAGTGCATACAAGCGGTCGACGCATGAAACATGCGAGAAGTACGAAAACCCAAAGAGATATGTCCTTATGCTCCACATCGCTTTGCATAGCTGCTCAGCTCTGTGTGAACAGGCCCGCTTCGCTCTGTGACTGAAACAAGCACCCGGTCCCGGTCCCTGGCCACACCGAGCAGGCCAATGGCGATCGCGAAGTCAGGATATGGGTCGCCCCGCCCCCCGGTTGACTCACACTCAAAGCCTGCTACCCTCGGGGTGGAATGAATACGTCCAGCTGCCATCACCATCACAGCCACCATTCGCACCCGCAAGGGAGCCGGCTGTGATTCTGGTCTGATGGATCTCTGATTCAAGACACGAACGCCGGCTTCGGGCCGGCGTTTCTCGTTTTGGGCACTTGCTCGATTCGGTACCCGGCTCGCAGCCGCAGATTGCGGAGTAGAGCCATGAGTCCGACCTATGACAGAGACAACCTGAAACTGGCCATCCCGAAAGGGCGGATGTACGAGGGCGTCACGCGTCTGCTCGCTAATGCCGGACTGGGCATCGTTTCCACCGCACGGAACTACCGCCCCGCGATCGCACAGCCCGGCTACGAGGTCAAACTCCTCAAGCCGCGTGCGATCGTCGAGATGCTGGGGGAGGGAACGCGTGATCTCGGCTTCGCCGGCGCCGATTGGGTCGTCGAAGGCGGCGCCGACATTGTCGAGATACTCGATACCAATCTCGACCGTGTTCGACTTGTCGCAGCCGCACCCACCGGGCTCTGCGAGGAGGGGCGATTCCCAGATCGTCCGATCGTTGTGGCCTCCGAGTACGCGAATCTTGCCAGGAACTGGATCGAGTCCAGAAAGCTCAACGCGAAGCTGCTGATCTCGTACGGCGCCACCGAAGTGCTCCCCCCCGAAGACGCCGACTGCATCATCGACAACACCGCTACTGGCGCTACGCTCGCCGCCAATGGGCTCGACATCATCGACGAGATCATGACTTCGTCGACGAGGCTCTACGCCTCTCGCTTCGCCCTCGAGAACCCAGCCAAACGCGAACGCATCGAACAGTTTGCCCTGCTTGTGGGTTCTGTGCTCGAAGCCCGGCGCCGGGTCATGCTCGAGCTGAACGTTTCGAGAGATCGCCTGGATGCGGTTGTGGAATGTCTGCCCTGCATGCGTGAGCCCACAGTGGCCAAGCTGATGTCGAAAGAGGGTTTCGCCGTCAAAGTCGCCGTCCAGAAGAACGAGCTCCCCGCACTCATCCCCACCATCAAAGCGCTCGGTGGCACCGACATCGTTGTCACCAGGCCGGAGCAGATCGTTCCATGACGACGTATCAACCGATGGCATTCACCTTCACACCCGCAGAACGTGTCCGGGGTCAGTCGCCGTACCAGCCCGGAGTGCGTGCGCCCTGGGCCGATCTCGTCCTCGATGCGAACGAAGGACCAGCTCTACGCCCGGAACAACTCGCAGAACTCCCCGCGATCGATTCGGATGCAGTGCGTCAGTATCCCTCCACGGCATCGCTTGAGCAGACAATCGCCGAGCGATTCGGGATCAACCCAACCCGAGTGATCGTGACGAACGGGGGCGACGACGCGATCGACAGAATCTGCCGGATCACACTCGAACCGGGTCGAACACTCGTTGCGCACACGCCGACCTTCGAGATGATCATCCGAAGCGCCAAGCTCGCCGGTGCCCGTATCGATCAGGTCGCGTGGACGGATGGTGAGTTCCCACTCCCGGAGTTCGTGGACCGAATCAAAGAATCCACCGGCCTCGTTTCGATCGTCACCCCGAACAACCCGACCGGCCGGGCCGTCCAGACCGAAAGAATCATCGAGGTCGCCGCAGCAGCCCGTCGCGCCGGCGCACTCGTCCTCGTCGATCTGGCCTACATCGAGTTCGCCGACGAGGACCCAACAACCAGTCTGCTCGCGCTCGACAACGTCCTGGTCGTGCGCACGTTCTCAAAGGCTTTCGGTCTCGCCGGGCTGCGCGTGGGCTACACCATTGTCCCCGAATCCAACGCTCCGCTGATCCGTGCAGTAGGGGGGCCCTATCCCGTCTCCGCTCCGTCACTCCGAATCGCCGAGATCATGTTCAGGCAAGCCGATCGACCGCTGGAACTCGCGTCAGTCGTACGTGAGCAAAGAGCGGACCTCGCAGCGGTTCTCTCGCGACTTGGCTGCATCGTGAGCCCATCACAAGCAAACTTCATCCTCGCACGCACGCCGCGTGCAGAATTCCTCTGGCAGGGTCTTCGCGCACTGGGCATCTCGGTCAGGCGTTTCACCGCTCAGACAGAGCTCGAAGATGCCCTGCGCATCACATTGCCGGGTGGGCAGCAGAATTACGACCGCCTGCGCCAGGCGATCGAGACGACACTTGCACCCGAAGCCATCCTCTTCGATCTCGACGGCGTGCTCGCAGACGTCAGCACGTCCTACAGAGAAGCCATCATCCGAACCGCCGCGGACTACGGCGCAACCGCCACACCAAATGTGATCCAGAACATCAAGGACGCCGGCAACGCCAATAACGATTGGCTGGTCACCCAGCGCATCCTTGCGGATCAGGGGATCACTGCCCCCCTTGAAGAAATCGTGGAACGATTCCAGCAGCACTATCTCGGAAGCGCCGAACAGCCAGGACTGCGCGAGCGAGAAAGCCTGATTCCGAGTCCTGAGCTCCTGCGTTCATTGGCCTCGCGTTTCAAGCTGGCCGTGGTCACCGGGCGACCCCGCTCCGAAGCCAGATGGTTCCTCGACCGCTTCGGCCTCACGGATCTGTTCGGCGCGGTCGTCTGTATGGAAGACGCAGCCGCCAAGCCCTCACCCGAACCGGTCCTGCGCGCGATGGACCAGCTCGGCGTCTCTGCCGCGTGGATGATCGGCGACACGCCCGACGACATAATCGCCGCCAGAACCGCAGCCGCGCTCCCTGTTGGCATCACCGCACCCGGGCAGGAAACGACCCGCCAAACACTGACCGCCAGCGGAGCCGCCCGAGTGCTGGACACTCTCGAAGAACTCACGGAGATACTGCCATGACCCAGCGAACCGCTTCGGTCTCGAGAAAGACCACCGAGACACAAACGTTGGTCAAAGTGAACCTCGATGGCACCGGGGCCGCCGACGTCTCCACGGGGATCGGCTTCCTCGATCACATGCTGACGGCTCTGGCCGTGCACGGCAGACTCGATCTCGAACTGCAATGCACAGGCGATCTCGACGTCGACGACCACCACACCGCCGAGGACACCGCAATCCTGCTCGGGCAAGCCATCGATCAGGCTCTGGGCAACCGCGCCGGGATCGTGCGGTTCGCATCCGCCTTCGCGCCGCTCGACGAATCGCTCGCCCGGTGCGTCATCGATCTCTCGGGCAGGCCCGCGCCCGTGGTCGATCTGGGGCTCCGTCGAGACATGATCGGCCAGATCGCCTGCGAGAACATCACGCACTGGTTCCAGACCCTGGCGATCAATCTCAAAGCATCCATGCACATCGATGTGCTCAGAGGGGAGAACGACCACCACCGCGCCGAAGCCGCGTTCAAAGCTCTCGCACTGGCGCTCCGGAACGCGGTCGCGCTCGATGACAGACCCGTCGGCGTCCCCTCAACGAAAGGCACACTGACATGAGTCAACCTACCGTATCTATCGTCCGAACGGGCGTCGCCAATGTCGCATCGGTCTGCGCAGCGTGCACGCGCCTCGGTTACGAACCCCGTCTGGTCAATTCCGCACCGGAGGTGCAGCAAGCCGAGTACCTGATCCTGCCCGGTGTTGGCACTTTCGGCGCCGGCATGGAAGCCCTGAGAGCGACCGATCTTGTCGAGCGGCTGCGGGATCGCATCAAAGCCAACCGCCCGACACTGGCCATCTGTCTGGGTATGCAGCTGCTCTGTTCCGCCTCACAGGAGTCGCCGGGCGTAGAGGGCCTCGGCATTCTGGAATGCCAAGCCAGACGATTCAACGCACCAGCACTCCGCGTCCCGCAGTTCGGCTGGAACACCGTCGTCGCAGAATCCGGCACGCGAGTGCTCACCACCGGCAAGGCCTATTTCGCGAACTCTTACTACATTGAAAGCCCGCCCCCGGGCTGGCGCTCGGCAACCACCACCTACGGCTCATCGTTCGTATCCGCCATCGAACGGGGCAACATCGTCGCATGCCAGTTCCACCCCGAACTGTCAGGCCAGTTCGGCTCTGAACTCATGCGGCGCTGGCTTGCCACCACCAAGGAGGTGTCGTCATGCTCGCCCGCCGTGTAATACCCTGCCTCGACATTCGCAATGGACGGATCGTCAAGGGCGTCCGGTTCCAGGAACTCCGCGATGCGGGCGACCCCGTCGAGCGAGCCGAGATCTACGCGCAGCAGGGGGCCGATGAGATCGTCATCCTCGATGTCTCTGCGACACCAGAAGGACGCGGAGCCGCGCTCGATACGGTGAACCAGGTCCGCAGCGTGCTCCCCATCCCGCTCACCGTCGGCGGCGGCGTTCGAACCCTCGATGATGCACTGCGACTGCTCGACGCCGGCGCGGACAAAGTCGCCGTGAACTCGGCAGCCGTCGAACGCCCCGAGCTGATCAGCGAGCTCGCCGCTCGCACCGGCCGACAATGTGTAGTCCTCGCCATCGATGCCACCCGCTCGGCGCAACGCCCGGGACAATGGAAAGTCGTGACCCGGTCAGGCACGAACAGGACAGAGCTCGACGCGAGTGACTGGGCAACGCAGGGCGTCAAACTCGGCGCAGGCGAGATCCTGCTGACAAGTCTGGACGAAGACGGCGTCGGTGGCGGCTACGACCTCGACCTGCTGCGCGCAGTGTCCAGCGTCGTCGAAGTCCCGGTCATCGCATCTGGTGGCGCATCCACCGCGGCTCACATGGCCGACGCGCTCTTGGCGGGCGCCGAAGCTGTCCTCGCCGCTTCCATATTCCACGACGGCGTCAGCACCGTTGAATCCATCAAACGCGAACTCTCGGCGCTCGGACAGGAGGTCAGACTGTGATTGTCCCATCGGTAGACATCCAGGGCGGCAATGCCGTGCAACTCGTGGGCGGGGAAACGCTCGCTCTCAACGCGGGTGATCCGATCCCAATCGCCGAGCGTTTCGGTCGTGTCGGCGAAGTCGCCGTGATCGATCTCGACGCGGCCCTCGGCACGGGCAGCAACAAGGACATCATCCGCGAGATCGTCCGCCGTGTGCCCTGCCGCGTCGGTGGGGGGATTCGCGATGCGAAAGCCGCCATCGAGTGGCTCGACGCCGGCGCTCGGAAAGTCATACTCGGAACTGCCGCGACCACCGATGTTCTGTGCCAGTTGCCCGCGGACCGTGTGATCGCCGCACTCGACGCAAAGGAAGGCGAAATCGTCACCGAAGGCTGGACCAAGCCCACCGGGAAGACAGTCGAAGAACGAATCGAAGAACTCCGACCATACGTGAGCGGGTTCCTCGTCACGTTCGTCGAGATCGAAGGCCGCATGACCGGTCTGCCTCTCGATCGCATCGCACAACTCGTCAAGCTTGCAGCACCCAAAGGCCTGACCATCGCGGGCGGTGTCCGGTGCCCCGAGGACATCGCACAAGCCGATCGACTCGGAGCGGACGCACAAGTCGGCATGGCCCTCTACTCAGGCGCATTCGATCTCGCAGGAGGGTTCTGCGCCGCGCTTCAAACCGATCGACCCGACGGCCTCTGGCCAACGGTCGTATCCGACCCCGCCGGACGCGCACTCGGGCTTGTCTATTCAAGTCTCGAATCCGTGCGACAGGCGATCGAACTG
The DNA here is from genome assembly GCA_965228265.1 of Phycisphaerales bacterium. GTDB lineage: Bacteria > Planctomycetota > Phycisphaerae > Phycisphaerales > UBA1924. The sequence goes on along the minus strand of OZ245804.1, from coordinate 2,965,801 downwards.
GGTCGCGGCGTCTACCACTCCCGGTCCCGCGGCGGGCTCTGGATCAAGGGCGAAACATCCGGCTGCGTGCAGGAACTCATCGCGATTGAGACCGACTGCGATCGAGACTGTCTGCGATTCACCGTCAGACAATCAGGCAATGGCTTCTGCCACACCGGACAGGAAACATGCTTCGGCCCGGCCGCCGGGCTGGACGCGCTCGCAAAGAGCATCGCAGCAAGGCTGGCCGACGAATCGGCGGGTTCATACACCCGGCGCCTGTCACGCGACCCGGCGCTCCTCCGCAGCAAACTCATCGAAGAAGTCGGCGAACTCCTGGAAGCACACACACAGGACAACGCCGTGCACGAAGCTGCCGATGTGATCTACTTCACACTCACCGCCGCGTTGCAGCGTGGCGCCAGCCTCGAAGCGATCGAACAGGAACTCGATCGCCGGGCCCTGCGCGTCACGAGACGACCGGGAAACGCGAAGCCTGAGCGAGGAGATCAGTCATGAGCACCACGACGCCACTGCTGCGCCGGATCGAACCGGGCAACGTCCGCCGCTATGTCCGGGACACACTCGATCCGAATGCAGTGCTAGACGCTCAAGCCATCATCAATGATGTACGATCAGGTGGCATCGAAGCGGTCCGCTCGCAAGCCGAAAGATTCGGCGAACTCAAACCGGGCCAGCAGCTTGTGCTGAACAGGGATCAGCTGCAACAGGCAATCGAACTCGTCGACTCGGACGCACTGGAACTGCTCCGACGCGTCAGCCAACGGATCGAGCGTTTCGCCTCGGCTCAAAGGGATTCAATCCTCGAGCTCAGTCTCCCCATACCCGGAGGCGAGGCTGGTCACAGTGTGCTCCCGGTCGATTCTGCAGGTTGTTACGCGCCCGCTGGTCGGCACCCGCTGCCCTCATCGGTGCTCATGACAGCCATGACCGCGCGCGTTGCGGGCTGCAAACGTGTGGTCGTGGCCTCGCCTAGCAGAGATCCTGTCATGCTCGCCGCAGCCGCCATTGCAGGTGCCGACGAATACCTCGCCGTCGGTGGCGCACACGCCATCGCCGCGCTGGCGTTCGGCTTCGAAGGCTTCGCCTCCTGCGATGTCGTCGTGGGGCCCGGCAACAAATGGGTCACCGCCGCCAAGCACCTCGTCTCCGACCGGGTGGGCATCGACATGCTCGCCGGGCCATCCGAACTGCTCATCCTCGCCGATGAAACTGCAAACCCGAGCGTCGTGGCCGCGGACCTGCTCGCCCAGGCCGAGCACGACGACGACGCCGTGCCCATGCTCGTCACCACGAGCACAGAGCTCCCGAACCTCGTCGAGCAGGCACTCTCGCAGCAACTCGAATCACTCCCCACAGCATTGACAGCCAGGCGGGCCCTGCAGAACGGCTTCGCGTGCGTGGTCGAATCACGCGATGCCGCGTGCCAACTGTCCGACCAGATCGCAGCCGAGCACGTCGAAATCCTCATGCGTGAACCCGACGAGATCGCTTCACGACTCCGCAACGCCGGTGGCATCTTCATCGGGCCCGCCAGCGCCGAAGTACTCGGCGACTACGGCTCGGGACCGAACCACACGCTGCCCACAGGCGGCTCGGCGCGATACGCAGCCGGGCTCTCGGTTATGCACTTCCTCCGCTTGCGGACCTGGCTCCGGATTGAATCCGTACTCGAAGCCAAGCCCACGCTGCAGGACGCCGCGGCCCTCGCCCGTATCGAAGGACTCGAAGCACACCGCGCAAGTGCGCTCAGCCGCGTAGTGCCCAAGTGAAAGCGTGTTGAGTAGCAATGAGTGGCAAGGTGATCCGAACAAACACGTGAACAAGTGCAAACACCCCGCGTCCCGGTAACAAGTGAAACTAGACGCAAACTTAACACAAGGCATCCGTCAACTGTCATCCGAAAAGTTCATACCACACAACGTATCTTCGTATCATGGAAGTGGAGCGAGCGTCGCAGTGAGCACTACACTCCCGGCATGAGTGACAGCGGCGACCTCGAAATCCGGAAAGGGGCAATCGGGCTCGCCATCCTTGCTCTTCTCAGCGGAAAGCCTTGCCACGGCTACGAACTCACCCGCCGTCTCCGCATGAGCACGGAACGCTCGATCCGCCTGAGCGAGGGCGCAATCTACCCAATCCTGCATCGCTTCGAACAGCAGGGACTCGTCGAGTCTTACTGGGGACGCACCGAGCGCAACCGAAAGGCCAAGATCTACTCACTGACTCCCGCAGGCGAGCAATGGCTCCAACGCCGCACCAAGCAGTGGTTCTCACTCGCCTCGGTCATGAACGACATTCTCAGCTCATACGTTCTGAGCCCCAAGGGCGCCCACCCATGAAACGCTGGGCCAATGCACTCGTCAGCCGTTTCTCGTTGCGCTCCAGAGTCCGGCGGACCATCCTGTCTCTCGATCAGGAATTTCAGTCGCACCTCGAAGAATCCGTTGACGATCTCATCGAGAGCGGGATCAGTCCCGTCGAAGCACAAACAGAGGCGGTCCGACGTTTCGGCGACCTCTCAGGCTTGCGTGCTGCCGCCTTGAGTGAGCACATCATCCGGCCCTACCGCAAGCTGGTCTACATTCTGGCAGGCGTCCTGCTGAGCACATCCGCTGCCCTTGTTCTGTCGCTCTACAACGTCAGCAACACACTGAACGATCATCGCGAAATGCAACGCGTCACGGGCGAACTCATCGATCTGCGTGCCCGCCTTGCGGCTTCAGGCGGACGCTCTCCAATACCTATGGCTCAGGACATCCGCTTTGTTACCGTCGAAGGCGCCGTCAGAAACCCGCAGGTCTGGACACTCGGCCGACGCAACGATGTCACCCTTGGCGACCTCCTCCACAGGAGCGGCTGGCTCACGAATCAGGCCTCGGGCCAGGTGGTCGCCGTGCGACTCGTCAACGGTGAGCCCGATCGCGTGCTGAGAGTCGACGCAGCCGCCGAGACTTACCCTCAGGCACTCGACACCGTGATCGACGGCTCGTACCTCATCTACGCAGAACCAAGCTCCGCAGCAGATCAAGCCAGCCGCTCGGGCAAGTCCGGGTCAGTTGCCCAAGGCCGCCCGAACTAAAGCTCTGACCTGTCGCACATCTTCCTCCGAGACAACCGCATCCTCGCCCGCTTCATCATCATGAAGCTCAACGAGTGCCAGCACTCTCTGCAGCGAGCCACCCTGCCATTTCGCATCGATAAAGGTGCTCGACTCAAGCACATCATCCGGCGATGCGCCCAACAGTGCCTCGGCGATCGCAGCATCGTTCTCGTCAACATCGCCATCAAAGTCGAGATCGCCGAACACAAGCCTCTGCTGGTACTGACCGCGTCCGGGCAGGTCATTCAGCACACCGGGCGTCAACCCAAAGCCCGCAACATCACGGTCGGCGAGAAGCACCTCGCCGGACACGGACTGCCGGACATGCCGCGGAAACGGGTCCGTGTCAGGCTCCGGGTCAACTCGGTCAACCTCATAGGGCAGCGCCCCGACGTCTGTCGGAGACTTGATCTGGGGCCACCCGTCAAGATCTGAACCCGTGTAATACGCTAATGACCGCGGAAAGGCCGCCGAATCGAGCACGCCATACACGAACGACTCGTCAGCGATCGAAGTGGGGAGCACTTCAAACCCCACGACCCGACCCGCATGGTCCCTCCGATCCTTGGTGCGCGAACCAACACTCGGCGGATCCACATAAAACGCGACCCTGCTGAGCCCATCCGGGTTGATCCCGTGCGTCTCGGAGAGCTCATAACCCGAGAGCCAGCCGTACTCTTTGCCGCCCCGGTTCGACCAACTCACGACATCAACGATCTGAAACCGCCGCACGCGTTCCGCATCAGTGTGCTCCGGCGTAAAGACGTCGAATCGGCCGTCAAAGTCAGCGTCGTGCGCATGCCCGGGGACCAGCACCTCCGCCAGGACCGTCGGCGTCACTTGCCGCACAAGCATGTATGTCGATGAGCCGTCATGATCCAGTCTCGGCGCCGTCCGCGTTCGGTCCACGCCAATCTGCTGGAACGTCGCCGACGCCCGGGCGTCGAGCCCCTCACGCCCGGCGTAATCCGTTTCGCCCGAGGCAATCGCCGAGAGAACCGAACGCCCCGTATTCGGATCTGAGTTCACCAGCAGGAGCAGGCCATCTCCGCTGAGCCGAAGCCCGTCCAACAGGAAGACCTCGTCGACCTGTGGCATGATCTCTGGAACGCCGTTGCGGTCGTCGTCGACACCACCCTTCAGGACCAGCAGCACATACCCATCGAGCGACAGACCCGCCCGCCCGTACAACTCGATGTACTCCCACTGATTCTCGGCAAACGAGGCCCCGGGCGGATTCTCGAGGATCTCATTGAGAAAGACCTGAGCGCTCGCAGCGCCAGTGAAAAACGACCATAGAAACAACCAGAGAAAAGACGTGTTCATACTACTGTGGGCCTCGTGGAACAGGGGATTCCGAGTATAGGTAACCCGTCCTCTCCGGATGCACGCTACGGGTGACGACGCCACCTATGGCGGTCACACCAAAATCACAATATCTTCATTTGTATAGCGAAGCCAAACGCCTTCACATCTGGACACTTCTGCTTACGCTCTGGGCGATGCGAAGGAACAGCACAACAGCACAGGCGTTCACGCTGATCGAACTGCTCGTCACGATCGCGATCCTGGCCCTGCTCATCGGGATACTCCTCCCCTCGCTCTCGAGCGCCAAGGAAACGGCAAGGCTCGTGACCTGTGCAAGCAACCTGAGACAGATCGGGATCGGCACACTCGCATACAGCCTCTCCAACGACGAAACCTACTGCTCTGGCCCCTTTGATAACCGCGAGCTCAACAGCTACGGCCCGATCGACGAAGCGGGCTGGCTCGCCGACATGGTCAACGGCGAGTACCTCGTCCCGGGCAACTTCCTCTGCCCGAGCAACCCCGCTCAATACACACAGAACATGACCATGGACCGGCTCCACGACAACAGACCACAAAAATCCTTCACCGAAGAAGAGCGAAACAAACTCATCAAAGCGGGATACAACACCAACTACACGATGTCCTGGTACTTCGGATTCACCGAAATGCGCGAACCGCGGAACGCGTACGTCGGCTCACCCAAGAAAATCGACAGTGTCATCGGACCGCTCAGCGACCGATTCCTCGCCCGTGTCAGCCCCGTCCGCGTCCCGCTCATGGCCGACGGCCGCACCGACGGCGCACTCGAAGACTACGAAGACTTCGGCGAAGGCCCCATGCGCGTCGCCAAGGCCTTCGGCGACGGCCCCGTGCGATACCCGAGCGGGCTCTGGGGCAGGCAGAACTACGCAGACTTCGGGCCTGCGCATATCCGAACGCCAAAGACCAACAGCGACGATCACGACCGCAGCAAGGGAAACATCCTCTTCGCCGACGGACACGTCCAGAACTTCAAAGACGATGATCGCAACGGCGGATTCGGTTGGGACCTGCCCCCGGGCGGGGCCCTCCCGAGCAACGACAAATACCCGGAGATCGAACAGCACGTCTTCGGTGGCCACCTCTCCAGTGGCCGCTTCACCAACCCCGGCTCACCACTCCGGAATCGTTAATCGCCAATGCCACTCACCAATCACGCGAGTTGAGAGATCTCGCGTCCGACGAACCGCCGACACGAGCGGCAACGATGGAAGAGAGAGAATGATGAATAGAACGAAGTTTGTCCCTCTGCTCATGACGCTTGCCGCCGGACAGGCCGCCGGACAGCTCACTCTCAACGAGGTCTTCGAAAACCCACCCAACGGCGGCGACGGGACCTGGGAATATATCGAGCTCTACGGCCCTCCCGGCATGGACCTCACCGGCTATGCCGTGGCGCTCGTCAAGGGAGGCATGGACGTCGACAACGACGACATCCCCGACGGCAACGGCAATAACGACGCCCCCGAGATCGACGAAGCCTTCTCGCTCGATGGCTGGACCGTCGGACCCAACGGCCTTTTCATTCTTTACAACAGAGAAGACTTCGGTTTCACCAGCCTCGAGCCATATCTGACCGTGAACCCCGACTTCGATTTCTTCCTCCCCGAAGGACCCGACAACCCGAGATACCTCCACGCCGCCTCATTCCAGGTCTCGGCTGTTCCGAGCGTCGATATCGGTGGCAACCTCGAGAACGACGGCTCCTCCACATATCTCATCATCAGGCGTCGCCCGGGCCACTCACTCTCACCCGCCGGCACTAGCAACTACGCCCCCGAATACGGCTGGAAGAAAGACGTGACACCCGACGTCGATTTCAACAGCCGACTTGATTTCGGCGACGAACACACCCGCGGGGTGCCACTCTACTTCGGGAACGGCCTCGACGGAGCACAAACCACCGCACTCACCCTCGAGCCAGTCCAGATCGTGGATGAACTGTCATGGTCCAACTCCGGCGGCAAAGAATACAACCTCCGCGACCGCGATCTGCTCAGCAACAAAATCACTGAAACACCCGGTTTCAATCCCGATGCGGTCTCACGCGTGCGCTACGACTCCACCAACCCACTCGTCGGTTGGACGGTCAAAGGCGGATCTGGCGAACTCGATCGGACGAGCCTCGCCGACGAGAGCTGGATCTTCGGCGAAACACTCAATGTCCAGCCCGGCTCGGCCGACTACACCATGTTCAAGCCGCTGATCGAACCCGGTGACGACACCACCATTGGCACGCTCGACGACGAGCTCAACCACATGGCTCCGATTGACCCGGATGGCCCGAAATACAGCTACGACGGACCCGGCGATGACAACCCGCTCACGGCCCCGTTCTACGAATACTCCGGCGCGCTCGACCCCTCTGGCACTCTCCTCTTTGAACCCTATGACATCACCGGGTACCGCATCACCCCAAACACATTCAACGACGCCCCGCTCGGCACGCCACTCGCCGCGACCGCCATTGCGCAGCAGGACCGCTACGTCACAGGCGATTTCGATTTCGACGGCGACGTCGACTGCGACGACCGCGACCTGATCGCAATCGCAGCCGCCGAGAGCTGGACTCTCGATGATCTCCGCGACGACCTCATCAGGGACTTCAACACCGACGACCCCTCCGACGATGTCACTTACACCGGCTTTGCCCATCAGGCCGAAGTCTTCAACGCCACACTGGCGATGATCCGCATGGATCTCACCGACGGCTCAACCGGCGAATGGACCAGCGGCCAGGTGATCCAAGGTGGTCAGATCGTCGCCTGGGGCGGCGCCGTCACGACAGCAGATCTCGCGGCCTTCGACACGCTGCTGGACCTCCCAGACAACAACGGCAACGGCATCCCCGATCCATGCGAAACCGGAAGACTCTGCGCCGATGTGAACAATGACGGCATGGTCAGCCCCGCAGACTTCAGCGCTTGGGTTGCCGCTTTCAACGTGAACAACGCCCAGCTCTGCGACCAGAACAACGACAACCTCTGCACCCCAGCCGACTTCAGCAGCTGGGTGTCCAACTTCAACCAGGGCCAGACTGGCCCGATCTGCCCCTGACCCGGGAGTCCCTCTCGCGGCGTTGATCACAGCTCCTCAGCCGCCATGTCGGGGCACCTCTTTACCGCACCGTACCCGGGCTCCCGCCCGGTGCGGTGTTTCACAGGAAGCGTTCTCGCAAAGCGTGAGAGCGAAACGAGCACCGGGGGCTCGCGGGGAGCCCGCCGGAGGAGAGAGAGACACCCCGCGCCGCCCGAGTGGCGGATGATGACGACATGGAGACAGAGACATGAATCGCAAGACAACCGGGATCGCACTGGCCGCCATCGCCCTGGCGGGGGCTGCGCAGGGACAGATCGATTACAACACCGCAAGTGGTCCGGATGATATTGAAATCGAATCATATGTCTACACAGAGTGGGATGGCGGATTCGAATTCCACACTAGTTTCGGGACGGACTTCGGCTACCTCGACACCGAGGAGTTCTTCAAGCCGAACAGAACGACGATCGTGGACAACTTCAACCTCAATGCAGCGGATTATCCTTCGATCGATCAGCTCGAATCCTCGGTCGAACTGACCGGCGAGACTCGCAGCGATTTCTTCGAGTTCTCCTGGGACCTTGCCTACCGGGCGGACTTTGCAGATTCCATCGATACATCGGGTGCCTCAGAACTCTTCATCAGCACCGTTCGCACGTATGGACCCCAGGGTATTCGCCTCCGATTCGACGAGGACACTCAGATTCGTATCTCGCTCGATGTCGAACTCGGCGGCATGGTCGGTGAAGAGCTCGGGAGCGCCGGAGTCCTGAGCAACCTCGCGGTGTTCACATTCGGTGGGGATGCCCTGCCCAATGCTTTCAGCGCCGGCGCGGGTGTTGCGAGTGATCTTGGTTCATCGTTCACCGGAGATTTCGATGTTGCTGCGGGCGACGAACTCGATCTGACCTTCTGGATCGATAACTTCATGGAAACTGGTGCCGTGCTCACCGACGGGTTTACTGATCTGGACCAGACCAACCGCGGCACACTCACCATCGAGGTGATCCCCGCCCCGGCGAGCGCATCACTTCTCGCGCTCAGCGGCCTGGTTGCCTCCCGCCGGCGGCGCTGATCTCTCGTCGCATCGGTATCACACTCACTCACTCGAACGATGCGCACTCCCGAAGGAGCCCCGCAACAGTGGGGCTCCTTCTCATTGACTGCAGCAGCATAGCGAGAAAGAACCCCGGCGAGCATTCCGCCCGCCGGGGCGAGTAAGAGAGATCTTCAGATCAGAGAAGCCCTGACTTACCGCAGGTTGTTGATCACGCTCATGAACATGTCAACATCCTTGGCTTCGACAGCCATCTGAACATCGCGGTAATCGACGACGCCGTCAAAGTTGAGGTCGCCCCTGATGCCGTTCAGAGGCGATACGCACGAACTGGCCGGCAATGCGTAGCCCATGCCGGGAGCGCTGTCGTTCGGCTCACCCGGTGTCAGCACAACGCTGGTGTCAAGGGTGTAGTCGGGGGCGCTGCCCACATTGACTGTGCTGCTCGCGCCCGGATCGGGCACGCCGCCGAAGTGCTCACAGATGTTGTCAAACTCACCGCCAAGGCTGCTCCCCGAACCGATGTTGCTGACTTCACCCATCATCCAGTTGCGATAAGACTGGCGATAGGTGTCGCTGCCGCCGCCACAGCTCGAAATCAGACTGCCGCTGCTGGTGGCAGTGGTCACGGTGCCAACGCGAACCCAGGCGTCCGCGTTGAAGCCGGGGCTGTAGTCCCACTCCTGACCCTCGTAGGGGGTGTACTCGGAACCGCCGTTGTGGCTGTGGCTGACGGCATCGATAACGCAGAGGTAGTCACCCGTGCCCGAGCCGACCTCGCCGTCTTCGATGAAGCCATCGTTGTCGCCGTCTGGGTTGCGATCCTTGTGGAGCTTGAGGACTTCGGTGCTGTCCAGCCCCGTCTCATCGAGGTCGATGAGGAGGATGGTCTTGGAGTCCTCGTTCGAGAGCTGGCCCGGCCAATCGTTCGATCCAGTGCCATTGGTGCCGATCTCGTCGAATGATGCCTCGTAACGAATCGAGAGCTCACCGATGTCGGGTGTGGGGCCAGGGTTCACGCCATTGGGGCTTGTCTGACGAACGGTGGTCGGCAGGCTTTCGTAGATGTCAGATGCGGCTGCCTGGGCTTCCATGTCACTCTGGTAGGTGCTGTCAGCCGTGTTGATAGCGGCGACTTCACGATCATCATCCGAGTTCCACAGAACGAAGATCCCCTCTTCGTTGGTCATGTAGGTGGGCACACCGCTGCCTGCAGCGGGAAAGATGTAGGACTCCTCGACCTCAGTGGCGCCGCCGCTGCTATCAGCGATGACGACAATCATCTTGCCGTTCAGGACGTAGTTGCACTCCGGGCTCCAAAGCTCGATGTACTCCTTCGAATCGTCGCCGTCCTGCGGATCAACCCAAACCTCGGAGATGTAGCAATCTCCAAAGTCAGTGGCGTCTTTCATCCACTGTCCATTGAGCGGGGCGGTGCCCCCGCCGATTTGTGCAACCTGACCGGCCGCGGTGCCCGCGAGCATCATCAGCCCCAGAATGCCTGCCATTGTCTTGCGATTCATAATCTACTCCTGCTTCTTCGTTCAGCCCGAGCGCACAGATCGCGCCGCGGCACACATGCCCCGCAAACAAGCCGATCAGTTGTGCTCGAACCCTCTTCTTACCCCGGCACATCGCCAGGACGCCGCAAGACTAAACCGTCATCGACGGAATACAAGACACTGAAACCAGTTGGAACAGGTCCTGCTGAAGAGGGAATCCACCCGTTTCATAGGTGTTGTTCCGATACGTATGGAACGCACACGCAACTGCGTGTGTCAGTCTCAGGACACAAAGAACTGTCTCAGTCAACACGCTGTGCGTTTACAGATGGCGTAAGCCACATACTCGTGCCGCGTCCGCGAAACCGATGTCAAGAACGAAACGGGAGTTCCATAACGCGGACTTCATATGTGCATCAGATGAATCCGCACGTCGCCGAGTCTGGCCCCCATGCGCCGGCCAAACCTCCTCCCCGGCACATCCCGGGTGGGCCCGTGTCAACTTTCGCTTGACAACCCCGATCCGGTTGGTACTGTTAGGCCTTGCATCAAGAGTCCCGGGATGTCTCAAAGGTCCCGGGCGGCAACCGAGCTGGTCAAATCCAGCCACGGTGCCGAGACCAGCCCCGGCGTGGGGAACGATGCGGACGGGACCAATACGGGACCCGTCAAAGTGCAGCGGCAAAGTGCCGCATTCCACGCCAACACTGGATGCTCTCGATGCTGTGAAGGAGTTCACAGCATGCGAAAGTCCATCTCTGCGCAGTCACCCCTGGCAAACGCCTCCCGAATCTGCACCTGCATCGGCAAAGGCCAGGGCGACGGCGACCCGCTCATCGCGCCCATCGCTCAGTCCACAACATTCACCCGGACAAGCGTCGGCTCCAACCCCGATCACCAGTACTCGCGCGTCTCAAACCCAACCGTCGCGGCCCTCGAAACCGCTCTGGGCGAACTCGAAGACGCACCGCAGGCCGTCTGCTTCACCACCGGACTCGCCGCTGAAACCGCACTCTTTCTCGCTCTCCTCAAAGCCGGAGACCACGTCGTCTGCGGCCGCTCCGTCTACGGCGGCACGACCCGACTGCTCCAACAACTCCTCCCAGACCTCGGCATCGAATGCACATTCGTCGATTCCACAAACCCCGCCGAGATCGAAAGAGCGCTCAGACCAGCAACAAAGCTCGTCTTCGTCGAAACGCCCTCCAACCCCACCCTCGAACTGACCGACATCGCAGCCGTCGCAGCCATTGCGCACAGCGCCGGAGCCCTCTTGGCCGTCGACAACACCTTCCTCACCCCCGCGCTCCAGCGGCCGCTCGACCTCGGAGCAGACATCTCCGTCTACTCCACCACGAAGTTCATCGAAGGCCACTCCGTCGCCCTTGGCGGCGCGATCGTCAGCAGCAACGAGGACGTCCTCGCACAACTCCGCTTCATCCGCAAGTGCACCGGCGCCATCCAGACACCTTTCAACGCGTGGCTCACCATCAACGGACTCAAGACACTCCCGATCCGCCTCGCCCAGCAGTCCAGAACCGCCGAGACCATCGCGCGCTGGCTCACCAGCCAGGACACCATCGCAAACGTCTACTACCCCGGATTGAACGATCCCGAGGCCGCAGCCCTGGCCAAGCGTCAGCACCCCGACGCCAACGGCGCAGTCGTCTCCTTTGAAGTCCGCGGCGGCATCGAGGCAGGCAGGCGATTCGTCGAGTCCCTCAACCTCTGCACGCTCGTCGAACACGTCGGCTCCGTCGAAACACTCATCACCCATCCCGCCTCCATGACCCACGCCGACGTCCCACTCAGCGAACGCGCCGAGGTCGGCATCACCGACGGCCTGCTCCGCCTCTCCGTGGGCCTCGAGCCCGCAGAGTCAATCATCGAAGACCTGACCAGAGGCCTCGAAGCGATCTCCCTCGCATGTACTGCTGCCGAAAGTGAGGTGGAAGCATGCCCCGCAAGCCTCTGATCGTCCTGAAGTTCGGCGGCTCAGTGCTCGTAAACCCCGACCGACTCAGACTCGCTGTCCACGAGATCTACCGCTGGCGTCGCAAGGGCTTCGGCGTCGTCGCAGTCGTCTCCGCGCTGGCCGGCAAAACCGACGAACTGCTCAGCATCTGTCAGGCCTGCTCGCCTGACGCCTCACCCGGCGCCGTCGCCTCCACGCTCGCACTGGGCGAGTCCGAGTCCGCCGCGCTGCTCGGCGTCCAGCTCGACCGCGTCGGGTTGCCCCATCGCGTTCTCACACCCGCCGCGATCGGACTGATCGGCGAAGGCGACCCGCTCGACGCCCACCCGATCGAGGTCGATCGCGCACGCCTGAGCGAAGCGCTCCAAGACCCGGGCACTGTTGTCATCCCCGGTTTCGTTGCGGTTGACCGCCTCGGGAACCATGTCACACTCGGAAGAGGGGGCTCAGATCTGACAGCCCTCTTCCTCGCCCACGCACTCGCTGCAGACAGGTGCCGACTCGTCAAGGACGTGGACGGCCTCTACACCCAGGACCCCGCGACATCTCCCACCCCCCCCAGGCGTTACGCACGCTGCGCCTACGAAGACGCGCTCCTGACCGACGGCTCCATCATCCAGCATAAAGCCACACGCTTTGCGCACAAACACGGCGTTGAGTTCGAAGTCGGTCGCCTCGGCGGCTCAGCGCCCACAGTCATCAGCCAGGGCACCAGCGTCACCAATGACCACCGAGACCTGCCACGCAGACTCCGCGTCGCCATCGCAGGCGTCGGCACAGTGGGCGGGGGCGTGCTCGAACTGCTCGGGCAGCTCCCCGAATGCTTCGAGGTGTCGGCTCTCTGCTGCCGAAACGAGCAAACCCGACAAGAGCTCACCGATCAGGGCTACCGCGTCGAAACCAACCTGCTCGCCCTCCCGCGCCACGCGGATGTGGTTGTGGAACTGATCGGGGGTGTCACGGATGCCCGGAAGCTCATCGAGCAATCGCTTCACACAGGCTGCCATGTCGTCACCGCCAACAAAGCCCTGCTCGCCGAGGCGGGCGATCAGCTCCGAGATGTGGCGCACGCGAATGGATGTCAGCTGCACGGCTCGGCCTCGGTCGGCGGCGGCCTGCCCGTCCTGGAGCACGCCGCGCACGCTGCCGTGCGGTCTATCCGCGGGGTGCTCAACGGGACCGCGAACTTCATACTTGAGCGCACACGTCTGGGCATTCCGTTCGCCGACGCCCTCAGCGAAGCGCAAACCAAAGGGCTCGCCGAGGCCGACCCGACGCGCGATCTGGATGGCTCGGACAGTCTGGACAAACTCCGTGTGCTTGCGCAAGCCATCGGAGTTGCTGTTGACGCTGACAACGCGATCAAGCAGCCGATCACTCCTACGTCCGTGCGTCAGCCCGATGGCATACTGACACACCTGCGTCACGTTGCCAGCCTGGACAATGCCGGCCTGCGTGTCGAACTCGAAGCGGTGGGGGTCGACGATCCGCTCTTTGATCTGCCGGGCGAGATGAACGCCGTGACGATCGAGTATCAGGACGGGAGTAAGCAAACCCTGCGAGGTCTGGGCGCAGGCCGCTGGCCGACCGCGGAATCGGTGATCGCGGACCTGCTCCGGATCAGCCGCATCGAGTCTCTGCAGAAGGTGGTGGAGCATGTCTGAGTTCAAGCGGACACCGATCGCGGTCGTCGGCGCGGGCGGAGCGGTGGGGCGGGAAGCCATCGGCATTCTGCTCGAGCGCGGGCACGACCCCGCATCGATCGTGGCGTTCGGATCGGAGCGATCGGCGGGCCGAGTGCTCGAGTTCGGCGCTCACCGCGTGCAGATCCATGCCTATGCGCCCGAGCACGCTGCTAAGTGCCGGGGCGCACTGCTCTGCACAAGCGCCCAGGTGTCTGCGCAGATAGCCCCAGAGCTCGTGGAGAATGGGGTGTGCGTGGTGGACAACTCCTCGCACTTCCGCATGCACCCGGATGTCCCCCTGATCGTTCCCGAGATCAACGGCCACCTTCTGTCTGCGGATCCGCCGCCGCGCCTCATCGCCAACCCGAACTGCTCCACGATCATGCTGCTGACAGCGCTCGATCCGATCCGGCGGGCCTATGGCATCGAATCGGTGGTGGTCTCGACGTACCAGGCCGTCTCGGGAGCCGGGGCCCCGGCGATCGAAGAACTCTTCGCCGAAACCACTCGCGCACTCGCGGGCGAAGAGTCGGCGCCCGCCGTCTTCCCCGTGAGCTGCGCGTTCAACGTGTTCCCCCACGAGTCATCGCGCGACGCGGCTGGTTACTGCGGCGAGGAGCGCAAGATGATCGATGAGTCCAGGCGTATCTGGGACGACCCGACGCTGGACCTTCTCCCGACATGCGTGCGGGTCCCCGTCGAACGGGCGCACGCGCAGAGCATCGTGATCACAACCGCAACACCCACGACCGCGCCCGCACTCACCGAAGCCCTCCGCCAAAGCCCGGGCGTTCGTCTTCACCCGGGTTATGACCTCTCACCCCGCGCAGCTGCGCATTGCGATGATGTGCACGTCGCCCCGATCCGCGCATCTGAGGCCGACTCCGGACGCCGGTTCACGCTGTGGATCTGTTGCGACCAGCTCAGGCGCGGTGCCGCCCTGAATGCGATCGAGTGCCTGCGTCTGCGCATGGCTCACGCTCTCACGTCGGTTGGTCAGCGGTGAGGCCGACGACAGAGACAGGGCGTCGATCGGCATTGCCGGCAAGTACGCAAGCGATCCAAAGCGGACTTGACGCGTACGCGGAATGGCACAACCGGTACCGGCCACATTCGGCCCATGGTACATTGACACCTTCCGAGGCGGAACGAGGAGCCTCGGCTATCGAGGCAGTATGTGACAGACAGAGGGAAGGTGTCGAGACCAGAATCAAGATGCACAAACGGTGTGTCCGGGTTGATCCACGACTGGCCTATCCGGTCATCAGAGTCTCGGGACACCGCCTAGATGCCGCGTAAGGCAGCGCACAAACTCCTGGCCCGCCTGGATGGTGGTGCTTGGAGCAGATTCATGCTGTGTGAACTGGTGATATATGAATGAAGCGAAATGTAAACTGCGGAAGTGCGGTATCTGCTGTGTTTCATGACGCACCTTTAGCTCGTCCGCTACTCTACTCGAGTTTCATTTGTGTTGACTGAATTCGGCGAGCATGCTTCGGTATCGTCGGATGACGCGGATACGGATCGATCGGAGGTTTTCGGTCGGCGTTGTGAATCGACGTGCGACTGCCCGTATCGGACCGATCAGATCAGCGTCGGCTGGATTTCTTGGGAATGACGCCAGCTTGGGAGCCAGACGATCGATTAGATCGAGTTCGTACTGTCTGGATCGGGCGCGGTCGAAGCTGATCCCCAGAGAGAGAGCTTGGATCGCGCCGCAGTTAGCGATCGAGAACCGCTCGAGCCGCTGCATATCGTACAACTGCTCTTTACCGGCCTGCCACGCCGCGGCGCTCTGCTCGATCGGCCAGCGGTTGCGATAGTCGAGACCTTCTTGTTCGGTGGCTATGACATGATCGAGCCAGAGCGCATATTGCCTCGCGTAGAATGAGCCCGGACGTTCAAGATAGAACTTTGCAATGAGGTTGCCGGCACGGATACTTTCGGAAATGTCCTCAGGAAACTTGCCGAATTTGGTTGATTTACAGGCATCGAAACACTGCCCCCCGGTGCACAGTCCAGTCAGGCCTAGGCGGGCCCCCCTCAGCAAAGGGACGATGTTGCCACGGCTCAGACACTTTCCAGCGTGACTCTCTGCGAGTCGCTCGCGGGAACGGTCGATCGGTCCGGCGCGGACATAGGTGTGACTCATCCCGACACACTCCGCCAGCTTTGGAGGCAGGACACGATCGCACAGCTTTGTTCGGCTTGCAAGCCAGGTGAACGTACTGATCTCTCTCCCAGACGCGGCTGCTGCGGCAAGCAAGAGACGCGAATCACCACCAGCAGACAAACCAAACCAGAACAGCTCGTCCGTGTGCGGGACGTTCTGAAAGCCCGTCTTCAGACGCACCGCGAGTTCATCGAGGAGTTCATCGTCATGGCGTTGAGTCGGGATATCCGGCAGAAGCTGGCATGCGTGAATCCGCCCACTCCCCGGTTCAACCCATTGACTCGGCAGCAGCCTGGTTGCGCCAACAAGTGAACAGGCCGGGATAGGAATGAACTCAGCGCCAGTTTGGTATGACGGCGTAAGCGGCTGCCAGTCATTCCCGCAGAGCTCCTGCAGGAGTACGGGACTCGAACTCATCCAACTACGGCCCGAAGTATCCTGTGCGACTAGGACGCCGATCTGGCTCCCCGCATCTGGCTGAACTCGGTGCTTTGCAACAAGTAGCCACCGACCGGACCAGTCGTGCCGGAGTTCGGGAACGTCAGCTGTGCGAGTTCTCGCGATTTGCTCGGCGGGAGACAATCCACTCGGATCAGTCTGTGCAGCAAGACCGAGCAGTACCCACGTCAGGCCGTCAAGATCTTCAGCCTGTTGCACACGAAGCTCTGAGCAAAAACTCAGGACAACTGCCCCGAGTACGATCGTCTGCCAATTCTCATCAACTAAGTGTTTTTCTGGTCCGAGGGTGTACTGTCGACGATGAGGCTTCAGGTTTTGGGCATTACTAGTCACCGACTCTAATTCACTCGTGTGTTGTATGCCTGAGCGCCCGACATATGCCGCCCTGGAACGTTATATGCGAATATCTCATATGATGCTCTGGTTGGGTGCAGAGTTGCAATGATAATGAGCGGCGTGTGATGAACCAAGAACGTGTCCGATCGATTGCCATCATGCTTCATGAGCGTGATCTGGAGGCAGAGAGCCGCAACTATCGCATCTGGCCGATTGCCGAAAACTGGCGGCGTTCGGAGATTGATGTCCGAATCGTACGAGGGCCGGAGCCTTGCTCTGATGCGGATGTACTTCTTCCGCACATTGATTGCTCGTACATCCATGACGACTACTGGGAGGTGATCTCAGCACATCCGAGAGTCGTCAACGGCGGGATCCGCGACATCCGGAAGACCGCGATCAGCGAGAATCTGCTCCGAAAGGGTGATCAGTGGGATGGGCCGGTTATCGTCAAAACGAACAACAACAGCGGCGGATTCATGGATCTGGAGTTCTCGGGGCGTAGAGGACCGACTCTACTGGATCGGCTCCGAAAGCGAGCGGCGTGGCATCCGCTTATCCAACCGAGATCGCTCGGTTGGACGAAGACATTGACGGACTACCCTATATTCCCGCATCAAGCGGATGTGCCCAAGGCGGCATGGAAGAATCCTCATCTGGTCGTTGAGAGGTTCTTCCTGCCCGATCAGAACGACGAAGGTGAGTTTGTTCTGTATCTCTGGATCGTCTTCGGCGAGAGGGGGCTGGGGCGGACCCTGCTCTCATCCGATCCATTCATCAAGAACGTGTCGAGCAGCCTGGGCTCGTTCGAGAACCCACCGGCAGAAATCCTCGCCGTGCAGAACGATTTTGGGATCGATTACGGCAAAATCGACTACATCCTCCATCGCGGGCGGCCTGTGCTCCTCGATATCAATCGAACGCCAACCGTTTCCGGCGACGCCCATAGTGAGGGCTATATACAGCAGTGCGAGGAGCTCGCGAGAGGTCTCGTAGATATCGGGCGGTAAAGGGTAGGAAAGACATTGCTGGTGCCATTCAAAAACCTGAGTAGGGCATAATCCTGTAAGAATCAGCTAGACTGATCCAACTATGAAAGAGGCCATTTCACCAGCTCGAGGGTCGCAGGTCTCGCCGCAGGATAATGGCATTTCGGGCACATCGGGCGAGCGTTGGCCGGTGCTTGTCATCGGCGGCGGCCCTGCTGGGCTATCGGGTGCCTACGAGCTTCTCAAGCATGCTCCGGACATGAAACCGCTTGTCGTCGAAGCGGGTCAGCGCGTCGGCGGCATCGCACGAACCGAGGAGTACAAGGGGTACCGGTTCGACATCGGCGGGCATCGGTTCTTTACGAAGGTCAAGCCGGTCGAGGAGCTCTGGCAGGAGATCATGGGCGACGAGATGATCGACGTCCCCAGATCGAGCAGAATCTACTACCGTGGTCGGTTCTATGACTACCCGCTGTCAATCGGGAACGCGCTCGGCAATCTGGGCATCTATGAATCAGTTCGCGTTGCACTGAGCTTTGCGAAGTGGAAAGTCTTCCCATCGAAAGAAGAAGAGAACTTCGAGCAGTGGGTCTCGAATAGGTTCGGGGGTCGGCTCTACTGGCACTTCTTCCGCACGTATACAGAGAAGGTGTGGGGGATCCCGCCGACTGAAATCCGTGCCGATTGGGCAGCGCAGCGCATCAAGGATCTCTCTCTCACGAAAGCAGTATTCGACGCCTTGACGGGCAAGGGTGATACAGCATCGCTCATCAAGACTTTCAAGTACCCGAGGCTTGGGCCCGGTCAGATGTGGGAGACTGCTGCCGACCTGATCGAAGACCAAGGGGGCGAGGTCAGGCTTCAGACCCGTGCGAGCATAATCCACCGTAAAGGCAACCGGATCACGGGTGTTGAGATCGAGACTCGTGATGCGGGCAGAACGCTGGTCGAGTGCGACCACGTTATGAACTCGATGCCGATTACCGAATTGGTCCGGTGCATCTCGCCCGCGGCACCGGATGAGGTGCTGCAGGCCGCGGATCGGCTCAACTACCGCGACTTCCTCATTGTCACCCTCGTGCTCAACCACCCGGATCCCTTCGACGACAACTGGATCTACATTCACAGCCCGGATGTGAAAGTCGGACGCATCCAGAATTTCCGTGCCTGGTCCGAGGCGATGCTGCCAGACAAGAGCACAGCAAGCATCGGGATGGAGTATTTCTGTCACGTGGGCGACGGGCTCTGGAACTCGAGCGACGAAGAGCTGATCGATCTTGCAAAGCAGGAACTCGAGAGGCTCGATCTCGCACCCGCGTCGAGTGTTGTGGACGGCACGGTAATCCGTCAGCCAAAGGCATACCCCGTCTACGACGCCGACTACAAGGCGAACCTAGACATTATCAAGGACTGGCTGCTGACATTCGAGAATCTTCAGACGGTCGGCCGCAATGGCATGCACCGATACAACAACCAGGACCATTCGATGCTCGCGGCGATGCTCGCGGCACGCAACATCGTCGGCGAGTCGCACGATATCTGGTCGGTCAATGTAGAGCGGTCGTACCACGAAGACTTTGTGGTTCATAAGAAGGATAAGGAAACCGGCTCTGAGGCTGGCGATGACGACGGGACCCGATCGGCGCCGATCTCAGTAGTCATCCCAGTGCACAACGGTGGGGTGGACCTCGATTCGGCGGTGCGAGCCGTTCTGGAGTCGAGCGTTATCTCGGAAGAGATCATCCTTGTGGACGATGGTTCTACCGACGGGGCGCCTGAACGGGCTGCTGAGATTGACGGGCGGGTGCGGGTCATCCGCGTCTCAGACACGCCCGGCGGGCCGGCACTTGCTCGCAACGCCGGTGCACAGACCGCGACGCAGGACATCATCGTGTTTATCGATGCCGATGTCAGAGTTCATCGTGAGACTCTAGCGGCACTGATTGAGCCTCTCCGGCAGGAGTCCGGCATCATCGCATCGTTCGGGAGTTACGACAGCACTCCTGAGGCTACGGGCGCTGTCTCTATCTATGCCAACATAAGGCACCACTATGTGCATCAGAATGCCCGTGCTGAAGCGGAGACATTTTGGTCTGGCCTTGGGGCTGTTCAGAGACAGGCATTCCAGGATGTTGGCGGATTCGATGTAGCTTTCGCGAAACCTTCGATCGAGGATGTCGAGCTTGGTCTTAGGCTTCGCAAGCAAGGCCGCATCAAAGTCGTCAAGGGAGCAACCGCAACTCACCTGAAGCGATGGTCACTGGGCAATCTCTGGCGCACCGATGTGATTGCTCGGGCGTTGCCCTGGGGCAGGCTCTCTGTGCTGCACGAAGAACTGCGGGGTTCACTCAACTCGTCGCGTCGGGAGCAGTTGGCCGCCCTTTTCGTTGGTACTCTGTGCCTGGCAGTCTTTATGCTGCCTATCACTCTTGCTGCGATAGGCGCATTAGCCGCGGCCGCCTCAGTGGTTCTTCCTGCCGGGCTGTGGATCTGGCTCAATCGGAAACTCTTCGGATTGATCGCAAGGCGAGGGGGACTGGGGGCGCTTGTTGCCGGCGTGGTGCTGCACTTCTGCTACTTTCTCTACGCGGTTGTGATCTACATGGCGGCGGTGACATGGTTTCGGTGGAAGAGTTGGCTTCGAAGTGACGATCGTTCCGTGCCGTTCATGCTGTTGAGCGGCATCACGCTCGTCTGTCTTGGTGGAGTCGGCTTCTCTCTCGTTATTCTCGGCTTTGTCAGCACTCAGTCATTGCTCGACGCAATGTCGAGGTTCGAGGGAAGCACGGCGACTCACCGATACAACCTAGAAACTCTCGGGCCTGTTCAACACCGGCTTGTAGTATTCGGCTTAACGCTGATTGGAATGTCCGCTTGTATGGCGCACATCGGTCCTCGGGCACTGCTCTCGGGCTGCCAGTCCGGATTCGATCGGCTCAGAGAGCTCTTTGTCTTCCCGAAACCAGACTTTGCAATGGTCGGAGTGTTCACACTTATCACTGGTGTGCTAGGAGTGATGCATATCAACCAGCAGATGAGGCTCGACGAGGCCTCGTCATTTGCGATGTATGCGTCCGCGTCACCGCTGGTGCCTCTGTTGACGTACGACACGCCGAACAATCACATATTGAACTCGATTATGATGTGGTTGAGCGTGTCGCTTTTCGGACCGTCTGAGATCTCTGCTCGTATTCCAGCCTTTGCGTTCTCGATGCTGATCCCCGTGTGCATGCTCGCAGCGGGGCGTTCGCTTCTGAGCCCGATGATCGCTCTAGTTGGTACAGGTCTTTACGCGGGGAGTGTGATCGGCGTCGATATCGCGACCAACGCGAGGGGCTATCCGATCGTGATCGTGGCGATGCTCGTACTACTCGGGCTCCTGCCGGCGCTTCGGAATCGAGATCCTGGCGCTGGGGTCGCAGCGGCTGTCATCGGGGCGCTCGGGTTCTATGCGTGCCCAGTGATGGCATATCCGCTCGCGTTCATCTACGCCGGTTGGCTGCTCATGGGACCAACCAAGGGCACACCACTTCTCAAGCATGTGCTAGGAGTCTTTCGCACAGGCTTTGCCACGCTGGGACTGATCGCATTGTTGTACGCTCCCGCTTGGGCGCTCAGCAGCGGGAACGGGCCGATGCGGACGCTCGGCCGTGCTGCCAAAGGGTACAAGGACAGCAACGGGTTCCTGCGTTATGAAGAATTGTCTTTCAACTTGCACGCCGCCTGGTCACAGTGGACCTGGCCCATGCCCTCGCTGGTTGCGATAGCGTTGTTTGCACTCGCTCTTTCCGGCATCTCGATGTGGTTGAGTAGAACCGGCTGGCCCAGGGCGTTGGTGGTTGGATTGGTGCTGGGGATGCTCGGTGTATACCTCGTGTCTGGCTTGGCGCCGCCGCCATGGTGGATCCTTGTATGGTTTGTCCCGATCCTCTGCTTCCTTTGGGCAACGCCCATCTCGATGGGGGCAGTGCTCGTGAGTCCGAAACCGGTGGTCGCGTCGGTAGCTGGGTTGTGCGCTGCATTGATCGCCTCGCTCGGAGTATTGCTGTCTGGATATCCAAATGATTTCCCATACAGACTTGGCACGAAGGATGCACCGCGGGTCGTGGAGCACCTCGCTCAGGGTGAGCCAAAGTCAACACACATCGTGGCGAGCCCGCAGGCGTACCGCTTGCTGAACTTTGAGTTTGAGAAACGCGGCTTTGGCCGGCAGATCGTAGATCCCACCTCCGCGTTGGAGAAGCTGAGCCGCAACTCGGTGACTCATGTCCGGGGCAAAGATGCCGATGGACTAATGGTGCCCGAGATTCTCCCGCCAGATTTCTCGGCTGAGCTTCAATTAATCGATTCAACGCCGATCGGTGATTCGGTCATAGATGTATACAGCGTCATACCCGTGGGCGATGAATGAGCGAACGAAGATCAGACATCTTCTTTGAGGACGTTGGAAGTGCTCTTGGTCGTCAAGCCGCCCGCTCAGGTCTCGTGGCCTTGGTGTCCAACGAGATTCAGATGGTGCTGGGTATCGGCACCACGCTCGTGCTCGTGCGCATCCTCTCGCCAGAGGACTTCGGTGTCTTCGCGATCGCATGGGTTGTTGTTCAGCTCATCGCAACAGTTCGTGATGTCGGGATCTCAACCGCGATCGTGAACGCGGAGAATCTGACCCGCGAGAAGGTGTCTGGTCTTTTCTGGAGCGGGCAGGTCATGAATCTGCTCGTGACATCGGTTGTTGCGCTGCTCGGGCCAATCCTGGGCGCGTTCTATGGCATGCAAGAGCTCGGGCTGCTGATGCCGACGGTTGCCTTGGCGTCGCTTCTGACGGGTTTCACATCGGTTCATGATGGGCTGCTCAAACGCAGGCTGTTCTTCGGCACGGTTGCCGCGAAGGACATCTCTGGGATGGCAGCGGGTGCGGTCGCAGCGATCGTGGTTGCTTTGATGGGGTACGGAGTCTGGGCACTGGCAGCGCAGCAGCTTGCGCAGTCTGGTGCTCGTCTTGCAGTCTGTGTGTTCAGCACGAGGTGGTTTCCGAGCAGCCCGCTCTCGAGCTTTAGATCAGCTCGCAGAGAGAGCGAACTGATCTGGCACGGCGTTCGGCTTTCACTCTCAAAGTGCATCGGTACGCTCGGGGCGAGCGCTGACAGGCTGATATTGGGGGGGCTCGTTGGCGATCGGGTGCTCGGATTCTATCAACAGGCCTATGTGTGGTCCGAGTTTCCGTCCCGGCAGGTGTACTTTCCGATGATGGGGGTTGTAATCGCGGCGTTCAGCAGGAAGCAGAACGCCGAGGACGGGTCGTACCCGGCAGGGTTCAGGCAGGCGGTTCTGGTGTTGTACGCGATTGCGATCCCGATGCTCATCTTCGGTGCGATCCGGGGTGAGCTCGTCATCGGTGTGCTGCTCGGTGAGCAATGGGTCGAAGCGGCACCATTCTTCTCCATCCTATGTATTGCGATGTTGTTTCGGCTGATTATTCAGGCTGGCAAGTGGGTCTTTCTAGCTGAGAGCCGATCGAACGACCAGTTGATCTGGACGCTTGTATTTGTCCCGGTACTCGTGGCGGGAGCCGCGATTGGAGCTTTCCGGGGTGAAGCGGTCGGTGTATCGGTAGCCGTGCTCCTCGTTCATGCGGTAGCCGCTCCGTTTGCGGTGTGGATGAGTTGCAGGGGATCGCAGATCAGACCTCGCGACATGCTGATGCCCGCGATGCGCCCGATGCTTGCCAGCACAGTTGCTTCTGTGCCTGTGCTGTTCCTCGGATCGAATGCGGTTAGCTATAAGGCATCAGTTCTTGCGTTGTGTATTGGGGTTGCGATATTCATGCTGTGCAACGCGGTCGCCTGGTTCATCCCAGGAAGGGGGCGTGATGAGCTCAGGGCGTGTCTCGAGCACTTGTCGCCGAAGATCGCTTCAATCTTTGGAGCTTCCGTTCGCCATCGTAATGGTTCAGGTCTGGTCTCATGACTCAAGTGAATCGTGACTCACATGTTCGTGTAGCATTGCTCGGTTGCGGCCGGGTAGCGCAGAGAGTACATGCGCCGATTATCGCGAGGATACCGGGCGCGTCACTGGCAGCAGTTGCAGATCCAAGCGCGGACGCAAAGGCGATCGCTTCGAGGCTGAACCCTGAGGTCGGGATATTCGACTCGGTCGAAGATCTCATCGATGCGGATGGCTTCGATGCGGCTTGTATCTGCCTGCCCACACATCTGCACGCAAAGTACGCCGTGCGACTGCTCGATGAAGGAATCCCGATTTATGTCGAGAAACCAATCGCAACGAGTGAGGTCGAGACAGCGTTGATTCTCGAAGCCTGGGGGCCAAAGAGCGTTCCCGCAATGGTTGGGTTCAACTACCGCTTCCACCCTGTGCACAGGAAGTTGCACGAGTTGCTACGCCAGAGAGCTGTGGGCAGAATCACGACCATCCGCACGCTGTTCTCAACGCCCCCCCGTGCGCTGCCCGAGTGGAAGAAGAGCCGAACGAGCGGCGGCGGGGTCCTGCTCGATCTTCTTTCGCACCACGCGGATCTGGTCATGCATCATACTGGCGAACGCGTGTCGTCTGTGAGCGCGACGACGCGGAGTCTGTACAGCGAAGACGACAACGCGCAGGTGACCTACACACTCGAGAATGGAGTACTCGTGCACTCGTCGGTCTCGATGACCGGGGCGGAATCTGACAGGTTCGAGATCATCGGTGAGGACGGGGTAATTCACGCAGATCGGTTCCGGGGAACAGTCACGCGATCACCTCGCTCACAGAGCGCCACAATGCCCGAGATGGCCACTCGTTCCTGCGCGCTTGCAGTTGGTCAGCTCAGAGCATTCCGAACGAGACTTGATCCGTCATTCGAGCCCGCATTGCGCGCTTTCGTCGCATCTGTACGCGGTGGTAATGCTGAGCGGCCAGATATTGAGGATGGTTGGCGTAGTCTCGCGGTTGTGCTAGCCGCGATGGAATCTGCCTCGCAGGACTCTCAGACAATCAAAGTCATCGGGAGCCCGAAGAAAGCGAGCCACACCGGTGACGCAACTCCCCTAACATTAACGCATGCAGATAGCGCTGTGCCATCGACAGGTAAAGCGGAGAGCCCCACGCTCACTGTGGTGCTTGTGACCGTGACAGGGATGCGTGGTATCGGCAGGGTATTGGGATTTCTTACGAAGCAGACGATCGCGAGCAAGCTGCAGGTGATCGTGGTAACGCAGCATGAAGAAGATATCAAGCCCGAAGAGCAGTCCCGCTTTGCGGCGTTTGCGAGCCATAAGGTGATCTGCGTTGGTGAGATCGATGATGTAGACCGCTCCGCCGCGATGGCGCTCAAGCACGCGCAGGCTAATTTCATTACGTTCCTCGAGGACCACGCGTTCCCTGAGCCCGAATGGGCCGAGCGCATCGTTTCTGCTGCACAATCCGGCCCGTGGGATGCGGTCGGAACTCGGATCGAGAACGGTAACCCAGGAACCGTGCTTTCATGGGCGAACATGCTGATGAGCTACGGCAGGTGGGTCGCCGCTGAATTCTCAGGCACGACTATCCATGTGGCTAGGCACAACACAACCTTCCGCCGCGCGACACTCGAACGAGAGTACGGCTCTGAGCTTTCAGAAATGATGGGACGCGACGGTGGTCTGCTCGATGATCTGCTTGCTCGCGGAGCAAGGTTCTACCAGATCCCTGAAACATGTGTCGAGCATCTCAATCCATCGACGTGGCGTTCAACACTACAGCTGAGAATAGGTTCTGGCCGGTTGTTCGCATCAAGCAGGATGAAGAAGGAGCGGTGGTCAACACCTAAGCGAGCGATGTACATAGCCCTCGGGTTTGCGATCCCGTTCATCCGCTTTCGATTGCTAAGAGAGGAACTACTCACGAGTAAGGCTCGCCGCGAGCGGATCGGATGGAGAGCGTATCCAGCTCTTGTGGTAGGAGTTGTATTGGACGGGGTCGGTCAGTTCCTTGGTCACACGATAGGCCCCGGTAAGGTCAAAGAAGAGCTTGCGCACTTTGAGATCTCTCGGGCAAGACACCTGCGTAGAAACGAACGCCATCTCATGGTGCCGGACAACGCATGACTTCGGAGTCGAGCCAACTCCCGACGTTTTCTGTCGTTGTGCCCAGCTACAACCGGCCGGCTCGACTCACGCAGATGCTAGTAGGCTTATCAGAAATTGATTACCCGGCGAACTGCTGGGACGTATTCGTCGTTGATGATGGTTCGCAAGAGCCGCTTGCCCCTGCAGTTCAGAGCGTGCGTATGCCTGTGAGCGTAAGGTACGTCCGACAGGACAATTCGGGGCCCGGCGTCGCGCGCAACGCCGCGGCGAAACTATCTGAGATGGACTATCTCGCATTCACTGCAGACGACTGCAGGCCTGCTCCAGACTGGCTCACGAGATACGCGGCTGCCTTCAAGACGAACGGTTTGCAGCGGGCATTGATAGGGGGCACTGTTCGCCATGCACTGCCGGGTGAACTGTGCCCAACCGCGAGCCACCTGCTTGTGGAATACCTCAAGTCAGTACAGAATACAGACAGGCCTCGATTATTTACACCAAACAATCTCGCTGTTCACAAGAACACATTTCTGGATGCAGGTGGGTTCTGTGAGGCGTTCGGTGCGACGGGAGAGGACAGAGAGTTCTGCGACCGCTGGTCATCACTCGGTTATGAAACTGGCCTTGAACCAAAGGCGGTTGTCGATCACGCACACCCCCAAACACTATATGGCTTCTTGAAACAGCATTACGCTTACGGTGTAGGCTCAGCACGCTTTCGGGCGCTGCGAGACGGAGAGGATCAGCGCTCTGTTCCCGAACCACTGAGTTTCTATCTGCGTTTGGTTCTCTCCCCGATGCAATCTGGGTATTCGCGCAAGTTCAGGCTCATGGCGCTGTTATTGATGGCGCAGGTGGTGAACGCGTGTGGCGCTTTATCAGAACGGATCTCTGATAAGGATCATGAGCGATGATGCCCACGGTATCGGTCATCATCCCGACCCGTGGCAGACCGAAGCAGGTCTGTGAAGCCGTAGCCTCGGCTTTGGATCAGCGGATGCCTGAGGGGGAGTCGGTCGAGGTCGTCGTCGTGCAGGACGGTACTGACCCTGAGACAACCGAAGCATTGAACGCGTTCCAGAGCGAACGTCTCAGGGTTCTGTTGCTTCCGCGCCAACGCGGGCACGCGACCGCACGGAACGAGGGCATTCGTCAGGCACATGGGCAGTGGTGCGCTTTCCTCGATGACGATGACACTTGGATGCCCGCGAAACTGGCGAAGCAACTCGAAGTTGCCAAGCAGCTTGTCGATGATGGTGTTATGCATCCGGTCGTGGGCTGCGTTGTTCTTGCTGTGACCGAGCAACGAGAGATGCAATGGCCTTCAAGGGCGCCAGTACTCGGTGAGGAGATCGGCAGCTATCTCTACACACGTAGGGGGTGGAGATCGATTCTGTCAGGTCACACGCTCATGCAAACGTCAATGGTGATGTTGCCAACAGCACTCGCAAAGAGTATTTCCTTTCGAGGCGGTATGCGGCGTCATGCTGATCCCGATTGGTTCCTGCGGCTACAGCTTGCTGAGGGAGTACGATATGTGATCCCGATGGAGGAGGGCCCCTTGGCACGATGGAATCTTTGCGGAAGTCATCGTGTGAGCGCCTCGGGTGATTGGCGTTACTCGCTTGTGTGGGCTCGGAGGCATGCGAATGAACTCGGGCCGCGTGCTGTTGCAGGCTTTATCAGCGGTCCTGCGGCGCATATCGCTTCAGGTATACCGGGTGGCCCTGCGAGAAGGCGGGCATTCAGAGTGCTCTTGCGTGAAATGTATGAACTCGGCGAGCCAAGCTTCTGGGATCTGATGGCGTTTGCTGTGAAGTACACCCGCCTGCAGAGCTGGCGTGCTTGCTGGAAGCCAGGTGGATCGGGGAGCAAAGGCTGATGAGGGTCCTCATCGTCAACGATCTTGGCACCGATACGGGCGGGGCAGAACGTGTCTCTCTCTGTCTACGCGAGAGACTCCGCGCTGACGGTCACGAGGCAATGTTGTTCTCCAGTTCGTTCCAGCCCGTTGCTGATGTTCCGGTTGACGCGGATGTGATGTGCCATGGCGCTTCTGGGCATAGCCAGTCTGTGTTGTCAGTCGTGAATCTGTCCGCGATGCGAGGGCTCGATCGACTACTGAACGGCTTTCGGCCTGACATCGTCCACCTTCGTATGTTTCAGTGGCAGCTATCGCCGCTGATTCTTCGTTGCCTCGCGGACTGGCCATGCCTGGTTCATGTTGTCAACTACGATCTGATTTGCCCCGTCAACACAAAGACTCTTCCGAACGGGCAGCCATGCAACCATCGCGCCGGACGAGTCTGCATGAGTGAGGGATGCCTTAGCTTTCCCGGATACACTCGATTCTTAGCACAGCGAGCGATCCGTTCACGATACTTCGAGCGAGCGCGCGACCGCCTTATCACGAACAGTCACTGGGTCAGAAGCAGACTCTCAGCGGAGGGTGTTCGAGTCGACGGTGTGGTGTGGAATGGTGTTGCGATTACGCCCGAGCGTTCGGAGCTCTGTCCCGGCCCTCCGATGATCGGGTACGCCGGCCGGCTCGTACCGAAGAAGGGCGTGGACATACTGGTTCGCGCTGTTGCTATCGCAAGAGAGCAAGTACCCGATCTCTCGCTGTTGATAGCGGGAGAGGGTGAGTCCAGGCAGGAGCTCCAGAGGCTCGCCAAGACGCTCGGCATCGAGGAGTCGGTGCGGTTTCTGGGGCATCTCAGCAAAGCAGACATGGACCGTGAGTTTGAGCATCTCTGGGTGCAAGCTGCGCCGTCGCTCTGGGAGGAGCCGTTCGGCTTGGTTGCTGCGGAGGGGATGATGCGGTCAACAGCTGTCATCACGACCAACACAGGCGGGCTCTCAGAGCAGAACATCGTGGGCAAGACCGGTTACACGGCTCCGCCGGGTGAGCATGCTCAGTGGGCCGACGCAATTGTGCGTATCGTCTCAGATCGTGAAAAAGCAGTGAAGTTAGGTAAATATGCTCGCGAGCATGCGGTACGGAACTTGTCGTTCGATGCGTTCTACAAGCAAATCATGGAACAATATGAACTGACGATTCAAGCGAAGGCGATTCGGGGCGGCAATTAGTCGAGTCCTATTCTCATATGTCCACAACTCTCCTATCAGAAGCGGTGAGCGATCACAGTAACTCTGCAAAACTGAACAAAGGACTCAGCGGTGTCTGGAGTATCAGAGCCCTCTGTGTCGTCAGTTACTAGCCCGCTAAGAGTTGGTTATGTTGTGATGGGGCCGCACCGATCTGTGCCGGCTGAGTATATGGACACTGGCGAGTAGGCAACAGTGAGAGCGCCGTGCCTGCTATTCGTCTTGCTACATCCTTCGCTCGTCCGCTACTTTAGCGAAGCCAGCGTGATGCTTCTTCGGCACGACCCCACTGAGTGTATAAGTCAGCAATGTGTTCTTTGCATGCCTTGACCCGGCGATGGTCGGGCGGCAAGAGTTCAAGGAGTCTTGCGTGCCCGGTGAGGAGCATGCGTTCTGCTTGCTCATACTGACCAAGGGCTGTATGGCATCTTGCATAATTGATGCGGAACGCGGTCGGCATGAGATGGTTGTCGTCGAGTTGCATCAGTGCAATGTCGATCGCTCGCTCGAACATTGGGATCGCTTCTGCCGGTCGACCCTGCTCGAGCAGAGCTTGGCCAAGATTGGCGTGGGCGACAGCGGTCGACGGATGGGTGTCGCCGAGACCTATAGCGTGCAGTGCGATCGCTTCTCGCAGATAGGACTCTGCCTCAATGGGTTTCTTCTGGCGTATCAGAATGAGCCCAATGTTGTTAAGGCTGATCGCGATATCTGGGTGGTCGTGAGAGAGCATCGCGCGTTTAATCGAGAGGCTGTGCTTGTGTGCGTCGAGCGCGTTGTCGTATCGCTCCGCGGCCTCATACGAGTTGGCGAGATTGTTGTATGCCGCCGCGACGACTGTGTGCGTCTCGCCGTACACGCCGATAGCCGCCTCGATTCCGGCAAGGTGCGCTTCTATTGATTCGTCGTTCCTGCCGAGCACACTGAGCTCGACGCCGAGCCAGCCGAGTGCGCTCGCGATTGCTTCTTTGTTGGGGGTTGGGGCGTGTCTGAGCTGGTCGAGGGAGTCGCTGAAGTACCGCACGCCTTCTTCGAATCGCCCAGTCCAGTGGAAGACAATACCAAGATTGCCATTTGATTGTGATGCGAGAGGTGTGGAATGTCCCTGTGCCTCTCTGATCGCAATTGCACTACGGTAGTGTGACTCCGCTTCCTCGTAGCGTGCAAGGTGTGTATAAGAATTCGCGAGTTCATCGATCACTACAGCGATGTCGAGGGGGTCTGTTTCGGGGTCGGCTTTGAGAATGTTGAGTGCGTGTGTGAATTCATGTGCTGCGTGTTCGTAGTCGGCGAGACCTTGGTACGATCGCCCGAGCACGAGCCGTAGACGAGCCTGAATCGAAGGCCGGTCTGAGAGTTCGCCTCTATCCAGCCGCTGACTCGCATCGGACAGCAGCTCAGTAACAGTTACGTCTGTTCTGCCGAGTTGATCGGGATCTGCACTTGCGAGAAGATCGGTCAGGAACGAACTTACGAGCGAGGCCGTTTCGGATTCGGTTTGCGCAGCGGTACGTTCGGTCCGTGCACGACTGAATCCGATCGAAGTTGTCACAACCCCAAGCAGCAGAGAGCATAATAGAAGCATGCCCGCGAGAACGCCTTTCCTGTTGCGGCGTACGAAGCGAGCTAACGTGAGTGACCTGCTCGGCGGTGACGCAGTCACCGGCATATCTGTAAGATACGCATGCAGATCGCGTGCAAGTTGATCGGCGGTTGAGTAACGATCGTCGGGGGCAGCTTCCAGAGCCCGCATGACAATCCAGTCGAGTTCGGTCCTGAACTGTCGCTGCGGCAACCTCCCGCGGACGTTGCTTGGCTTGGTCACAGTGCCGTTGTCAGGCGTGTTTGTACCAGGAAGCAGTCCCGTAATCAACTCATAGAGCATCACGCCTAACGCGTACACGTCGGACCTTGTGTCGATACTGTTGGTGGCGCCTGCTCGCTGTTCAGGAGCCATGTAGTCTGGTGTTCCGACAAGTAGGCCTGCCGATGTCACGCGTGTGAGATTGTCGTCGCTTTCAGCCGTGGCCTTGGCAATTCCGAAATCAATGATCTTCGGTTGCGTTTCACCACCAACCTTGCATACAAGGACGTTGGCGGGCTTGAGGTCTCGGTGGATGATCCCCTTCTGGTGCGCGTGCTGGACGGCCTGGCACACTCGGATAAATAAGCTGATTCGCTCGTCAACGTTTAGTTCGTGTGTGGCGCAGTAGTCGATGATGGATGTGCCGTCGACGTACTCCATTGCGAAGTAGGGTCGGCCCGTGGAAGTAGCGCCGGCATCGTAGACATTCGCGATGCAAGGGTGATTCATCAGCGCCAGGACTTGGCGTTCGCGCTCGAAGCGTTCGACAACACTCCGGGTATCCATTCCTATCTTGATGACTTTGAGTGCAACCGTCCGTTGAATCGGCTCATGTTGCTCAGCGAGATATACTGCGCCCATTCCTCCCTCGGCAATGAGCTTCTTGATGACATACGGACCAACGGATTCGCCTGCACTGAGCGTGAAGTGTTCGGTGACATCCCCTACGAGGAGTCGTGCAGGTGTATCGGGTGGCTCGAATACCGATGATTCGTCTGAGTCGCATGCAAGGAGTTCCTCGACTTCGCTACGCACGGCGGTACCGGGTGGACAAAGGTTGTCGAGCAGGCGCTCACGCTCATCTGGTGGGGCTGCACTGACTGCGGTGAAGATCTGTCGAATCTCTTGAAAACCCATGAAGGCCCTCTGCAAATGTCATGTGTGTCCTGTTGAAATCGGCCGACTCGGATTTCTCCGGGACGGCCGGATGAGATGTCAGCAGCCTGTATTGTAGTTTGCAACCCAGGCGGAGAAGTCGGCAGGGGTGCAAGCTCCGTCGCTGTTCTGATCGCATCCCGCTGATTGGTTGTTGAACGCACTGACCCAGGATGAGAAATCTGCGGGCGAGAGGACGCCATCGCCGTTGACATCCGCAAGGCACGAATCGGTGACGTTCACCACGACCCACGCGGGGGCGCTGTAGGCGATGGTTCCGCCGTTGTTGCCGTTCACATCAGCGGTGATGTCGCAGAGTGCCCGGTACGTGAACCGGTCCTGCCCGATGTAGCCGGAGTCTGGAGTGTAGGTGAAGGTGCCATCGGTATTGAAGGTGACCAACCCGTGACTCGGGCCGACATATCCCTGGTCGCCCGGGCCGAAGCTGGTATCAACTTCAATCGGCCTGAACTCTTGAATGACGTGGCCGTTGACGACGTCCTGTGTGCGGAGCTGTCTGGTGTCATTATCCAGCACGCTCTGCGTGCTGCCTGCACGGTGGGTCTCGTAGATGTCGTCGACCGCGAGCCTGTCAGAATGATCTCGCAGGTTCTTGAGTTCTTCCAACGTCCAGCGAAAGTAAGGAGCCGATTCGTTGGGCAAATCAAGAGCGTTGACAAGTTCCTCTCTGAGAGTCTCCGCGTTGATGAACAGCAGGTCACCAATGTTGCGGACATCAAAGGATGGGTTCCCCCAGCCGCTGTGGTCCGCGGCTTCGAAGCGATCGATCAGGCCGGGCAGCGTCTCTGAACGCATGCCCAGTTCTACCAGGCTGGCCTCGTTACTCATTGCGTTGGGGCCTCCAGGGACGCCTCGCAGAATCGACCGCGCAATTGTACTGTTATCCAGAAGACTGGGGCGGACGAGCGCGACGTAGGCGTCGATCACTGCTTCGATATCGTCAAGAGCCGCCGCAGCCTGAGCGATGGAGGATGTCTCATCAGCCAGCTTGAGCTTGATTGTGTTGCGGATCTGCGACCGGACCCACCGGAGGTCTTCCTGATACAGATCGATCGCCTCTGGGTTCACGTCGACACCGTCGCTGATGAATTTCACGCGGCCAAGGCCCGTGCCCCCGGTTGCTGAATACACGTACGGCGATGTGCCGAGAAGACCGGGCATCGGGAGCGAGTCGTCCCACTGCGAAGAGAAGACGGTATTCCCTGCGGCTTGCACATCAAGAAAGATGTCCGCCGCATCCGACACGTTCGTGGGCGGGTTCGGAATCCAGTTTCCTGAATTGAGCAGATCCAACTCCCGGAGATATTTCATCGTTCGCCGGACGTCGTACTCCCCGCCGGTGGGCTGGGTGCTGTCGAGACTCACCTCAAATACGATGCTCCAGGTCCGATCGTCCACCCGAGAATTGTACCAGTGGATCGCCCTGACGCCTCCACCACGCGCCTGGCGCACGAGCGAGCGTGCTTGGGCTCCATAGATCACGGGAATGTAGTTGCTGCCAGTCGTACCTGGTACGTTGGCACGGGCAAGGTATGAGTAACCCTTGACAAAGTTGCCGATTGAGGGGGCGCCAGTGATGAGGTGCGAGGACGAACCTCCCCAACCCGTGACGATCCGATCGACCTCATCAACGAGCGGGCCAAGATCCTGATCGAAATCATCGGCCCAGAGATTGAGCGTGACTGTCCCGGCGCTCAGCGGCGTTGCAAAGTCGTTTGCGAGCGCACGTTCAATCTCGGTGTTGATCTCAACCTGCAAGGCCTGCGCGGCGAGCTGGTACTCATGGATCAGGTTCACGAAAATCGTGTACTCGGATACCGGGTCACCGTTGTCGTCGACGAAGCCGTAGTACCCGGTCTGACGGAGGACATTGATCGATCGCTCGAGTTTGTCACCCTCGGCGATGATGTCATCAATGTCACGGGGCGACGATGTCTGGTTCCGAATCCACTTGGCGAAATACCACGGGCTCTCGTGAGCAAGCTGAGCGTACGCCGTCGCGGAGAGGCTCCACGGCTCCGGGCCGACGACTTCTGGATCGAGGCCGACGGTGCTGTCTAGGAATGGCGCCGCGAACGCGAGCAACTCGGCGAGTCGACCCGAGATAGCACCATCACCGATAGTCTCGTCGGCTTCTGAGAGAAGAAACGGGTTCGAGGCGTTCCCAACGAAAGCGGTATCGTCCGAGGTGGACGTGGCGGCCGTGAAGAACAGGTTCGCAGCCGTATCGAACCCGCCGACCCATGGAAGATCCGCGTTGTTCTGCCGGGCTCCGAGGTAGAGATCAACGCCGATGTTGAAGAGCTGGTCCAGCTCGTCTCGGCCGATGGCTCGGACGGTGTCATCAAGCCGCCTGATGGCGTTGGACTGGTCGAGAAGAACATCGACGGCAAAGTCAACTGTGGCGCTCAGGTCAAGCACGGCTGCAAACTGGTCGTTCAACGACGCGAACAGCACATCGAGCTTGGCATCAACACGGTCGAATCGGCCGTCGATGCGCTGCTCCATCTCCATGAGCTGTCCCTGGAGCTGGGTGATCTGGTTGTAGATGTCACCATTGGTTCGGCCGCCGAGGATGT
Source organism: Phycisphaerales bacterium (assembly GCA_965228265.1). Taxonomy (GTDB): domain Bacteria; phylum Planctomycetota; class Phycisphaerae; order Phycisphaerales; family UBA1924. The sequence continues at coordinate 2,931,622 of OZ245804.1, read as the reverse complement.
TGCTATCGCTGATTCCCAGGAGCTTGATCAGGCCATCTGTGGTGCTGATGAAGGGGCCGACAGCTCCCGCGGCATCGCCCGCGGCGAAGAGCGTACGAAGGCTCGAAGCCGCGACGCCGAGCTTGGCAGCGGCGACACTTGTCGAGAGTGCGTTGCTGATGCCGACCGCGCTCGAGCCGGTCTCGTGGGCTTCGAACACGAGATCAGCGGGCTGCTGGATGTCGTTGTAAAGCAGGAACGAGTTGGCCAAGAGGCTGGTGCGGGGTGCCGATGTCGCACGGATGTCTTCGCGCATGTCCGCCAGGATCGCCTGGCGTTCAGCCGGTGAGAGAGCACTGCTGTCGTCGAAGGTCAGCTCAGGGCCGATTTCGTCGATGGCAGCGCTTGTGATATCAAATGTGCCATACACCGCTGCTCGCATGCGGTTTTGCAACGGGCTCGGTGCGAGACGCGCTCGGAAGTCCTCGTCGGATTCACCCGGCAGCCGCTCGAGATCAACAAACGGCTGAGACAATTCGGCAGCTAGATCCAAGTACGTGACTGGAAGCTGAGCGATTGCTGTGTTCACGGCAGCATGCTCGGCTCGGTTGCCCCCTAGCTCCGGGTCATAGCCGTTGGATGCAAGGTACGCCGCGATCGGAGTGGCGATATCCGATCCATGCTGTTCGCCACTCGGACTCTGGTTGGTAAAAGCTCGCACAAGCAACTCGCCGAATTCAGGCGATGCTCCGATATTCGCACCGGTCGCGGCTTCGTGCGCCCTGACACGGCGTTCCATCTGTGGCTTCGATGTTGCGCTCGGCAGTTCAAGCCCTAAAAGCTCGAAGGCTCGTTCGTTCACGGCTGTATCAAAGCCGATGAGTGCATTGAGTTCAGGTGTGCTCACGTCACCGACAACTCGGCAGAATCGAATCGCCGCGAGGAAGTTCTCAGGACGAACCAGATCGGGGTCGGAGGGATGGATCATTGCAATCTTGGTGTCGAACGAATCGATGAAGGCGCTGACATCAGTTGCACCTGCAGACGGGTTTTGCTCGACAAAGGCCATTGTCGCAGCGAGCACGGCAGCCACACGCGGCTTCGTTCCGACCTCGGTTTCTCCGATCACATTGCCGTTCCCATCGACAGTTGGGATCGAGCCCACGATGTAGTCCTCGCGGACGTATTCGGCGGCGCGGACGGCTGCTTTGAACTGGTTGTACGAGGCCTGGTCATCGACTCCGAACGATGCGGGCTGGGCGGCGATTCCGCTCGCAAGGCCCGAGGCCAAAGCGATGCCGAGAGCCTTTGAAAATATAAGTGGTCTGTCTGATAACATGGGCGGATCTCCTCAGGATGCGTGCTCAGGGCCTCGAGTTGGCCTGTCAGAGGGAGATGCGGAAGCTATGGAAGCATCCCTTGGTCGCTCGCAAAAAATTGTGGACCGATTTCCAGTACCCTCTTGGCATGCCGGAAGAGCAGATCCAACATGCACAACCGGGCGATGGGCTGAACGAGCGGCTCTATACGTCGTTGCACGGCATCGCGCAGGCGTGTATGAACTCCGAACGCCGGCATCACACGCTCCAGCCAACAGCGCTCGTCAATGAGGCGTATCTGCGAATTGGGATTGGGAGTGAAACCAAGCTCAACCGCGGAGTGTTTCTCGGTAGAGCCGCCAGAGTCATGCGGCAGGTGCTCGTCGATCATGCGCGAGCTCGCAATGCAGAGAAGCGAGGCGGCGGTCGTCAACGATTGACCCTCAGCGGCGTCGGCGCGACGGGTGATCAACCGGATGCGATCGACGTGCTCGGAGTTCACGAAGCGCTCGAAAGGTTGGCGGTGGAGGATGAACGGCTCGTCCGAGTCGTCGAGTGCCGGTTCTTTGGAGGGATGACTATTCCGGAGACTGCAGACCTTCTTGGCGTATCGCAGAGTACCGTGGAGGCAGACTGGCGATTCGCCAAGGCGTGGCTCAAGCGGGAGCTCGATTGTTCGTAAATCGTAGCATCCTGATTCTCATCCGTGTCAGCTGCTCAGATTTTCGGATCACACAACACGCGAGTATGACAGGAGCGGAAGGGCATCGCCGCTGTTTCTCGTGAACGATGAATGCAGCCTGTTCCGGTCTCGGTCTCACGCAAACATCGAGTCGTTCGGTGCTACGCACGTCCGATGCCAAGTCCGGATGCGGCAGCTCAACGCAAAGGTCGAGCGGATGTTCAAGGACGCGAAGTCGTGGGTGCGTCGATCAGCATTGCCGATGAGCGACAAGGCAGTGCACAGCGTGGAGCGGTCGGTTGCCCCGCCATCGCGTTGTGATGAACAGCAGCGTTGTCGAAACTAGGGCAGAAATAGGGCAGTAGGCTCAATCAAGAAACCCCGTCGCTCGCATACCACTGCAAACACAGTGCTCCGAGCAACGGGGTCTCAAGTAAGCGGAGAGGGGGGGACTGTGTCGGCCGGGCACGGCCTGTGCACCACAAACGCGGATTTTGCACCTAAGTTACTGTCAATAAAGATCTTCCGTCGATCGATCCCAAATCATACGTTGCGATAAGAACCGTTTCGGATTGGCGAATCTAGGCCAGTTCTAGGCCAACTGACAGCGCAGAAGTCTCGATCCTGTTGAAGGCCTAGCTGCTTTGAATTTCTGGCTGATCTACAAAGGTGCGAAAACTCCCCAAATTCGGGTCGCGATAGCAGTATGTCTCAACGCCGGTGACGCACACGGGCTGTGAGGTCGGGTGTGAAACCATCACGAAAGCCGCTTCGGGATCGTCCAAGTAACTGCGACGGTGCCGCCTGTCCGGCTCACCAACAGATCGATCATCGCTCGGAGTAACGGAATCGGACACCAGCCTGGTGGGGAATAGACCGCTCACCCGGGGTGTTGGCAGCTAGTCGTTGCCGTGATACAATGAGTCGTTCCATGCTCAGAGTTCTTGCCATCACGATCCTGATCGCCGCCGGGCTGCCGAGGCTTGGTGTCGGTTTGGTCTCTGGGCAAGATCACTGTGATGACACGATATGCCATGAGCCTGTCATTGACATGGACTGCTGCGGCGATTCACTGCCGGACGAATGCTCTGACCTTGACTGCGGCAGCGAGGCATTCTGCCCGGTGAGTGAAGGTCCGTGCAAATGCGGCATATCCGAGACGCCGGCTCCGGATCGGCTTCCTGACGCTCCGCTGCCGCGGACTGACCGCGATTCACCGACCGGACTTCCGAACGGCCCGCCGAAGATCACTCCGGTGATCGAGCCCGACGAGTCGACGCCTTCGATGGTGTCGCTCGTCGTTGGCCTCCGCGCGGGCAAGACCCACAACGAAGTGCAGGCCCTTCTGGGCGTTTGGCAAACGTAGAGCCCGAGTTCCGCAGGGATGGTGCGCGCTGTGAGTGTTGCCCGTCCTTGCGTCGATCACTCGGACTCGCGTTTATCCAAGCACCCAGGAGCCTTTCATGGCCATTCGTCTCATCGCGTGCGCGGTGGGCGTCGCGGGGGTCGGATTCGTTGGCGGCTGCTCGTCGCCGTTCGATTCGACTCGCGGTCTGCCACCGTCATTCGCCCGATCTCTCCCGGATAGCGCTGATTCTTCGCCGCGTTCTGTTTACCGCGATGATTCAGCATCGAAACACGATGCGCCCGTGCTCGACGCGACCGCCTCGGCGGACGAGTTCGTGCGCTACGCGCTCTTTCACAGTCCGAAGGTTGAGGCGGCGTACCAGAGATGGGTCGCTGCGGCCGAGCGTCTACCGCAAGCGCGTTCGCTCCCTGACCCGCGCGTGAACTTCGGCTTCTTTCTCGATGAGGTTGAGACGCGCACCGGAGCCCAGCAGGCTCGCGTCGGCGTAAGCCAGTCGTTCCCGTGGCCGGGGTTGCTCTCAGATCGCGAAGATGCGGCGGCGATGGCAGCCCGTGCCGCGTGGCGTCAGTTCGAGGCGGCGCGGCTGGAGGTCACTGAGCGCGTCGTCGAGACGCTTCACGAGGTTACGTATCTCGACGGGGCCATTCGAATCACCGCTGAAAATTTGGAACTGCTGTCGTCGTTTGAGGAGGTCGTACGGGCCCGGTACCGCGTCGGAGCCGGCTCGCATCCAGAACTCATTCGCGTGCAGGTCGAGCTCGGGCAGCTAGAAGACCGCCTCGCGCAGCTCAGGGCGATGAGACCGACGTACGTTGCGGATCTGAACGCGGCGCTCAATCGAGCGACGGATGCGCCCGTGTCGCCGTTCGCCCGACTCCCCGGCCGGGTCGCGTCGGTCGACGGTCCTGGGCTCGCCGAGATCGCACGGCGTTCGAATCCCGTGCTGCTTGCACTCGACGAGCGGATCGAGGAGCAACGGATCCGGAGTGAGATCGCGCGGAAAGAAGGCCTGCCTGACTTTACGGTCGGGCTCGACTACATCGTGACCGACGAGGCGATTGACAGCTCGATCGCCGAGAGCGGAGACGATCCGATCCTGCTGAGCTTCGGCATCACCGTGCCACTCTGGCGCGACAAGTACGACGCGGGCGTTCGCGAAGCGATGGCCCGCCGCCTCGCCGTGTCGTTCGAGCGTGCGGACGAAGCGAACCGGATCACCGCATCGATCCAGCGGGCGTGGTTCGAGCATACGGACGCGCACCGACGGGTACGGCTGTTCGAGACGACGCTGATCCCAAAGGCCGAGGAGTCGCTCCGGGCTTCACTCGCCGGGTTCCGCGCGGGTGAGACGAGCTTTCTTGATCTGCTGGATACAGAGCGGACGCTGCTCGAATTTGCGGTGTCCGCCGAGCGGGCACGTGCCGACCGTGGACAGGCGCTCGCCCGCCTGAATCGTCTTGTTGGCCAGCCCGTGCCAACACAAGGTAAAGCCACTACCGAGGCGTTGGAAGACGAGACGCCGGGCACCGGACCCGACGAGGACACACCATGAACAAGTTCATACAGACGATTCGATCTTCACTGGCGTGGCTGTGGAAACACACCGCGGCGGGTATCGCCGTACTGCTGATCATCACGGCGCTCGTCGTGGGCTATCGCATGGGCAGCCCTGATGCCGAGCCAGCACCGGAGGAAGCTGAGGCGGAGCATGATCACGCTGATGAGGCGGGTGAGCCGCAGATGTACACCTGTTCAATGCACCCTTCGGTGCGTCTGCCCGACCCCGACGCGAAGTGCCCGATCTGCTTTATGGATCTCATCCCCGTGACCGAGGACAGCGGTGAGGGGAGTGAGTTGCGGGTCACGATGAGCGAGTCCGCGGCCGCGCTCAGCCAGATTGAGACGGCGCCAGTCGGCCGGTTCTTCCCGACCGCGGAGGTCCGCCTGTACGGCAAGCTGACTTACGACGAGACATCGGTCGCTCGCCTGGCCGCATATTTCCCCGGGCGAATAGAGCGACTGTTCGTGAACTTCCTTGGCGTGCCGGTCTCAAAGGGCGATCATATGGCAGAGGTCTACAGCCCTGATCTGCTTGCCGCGTTCGAGGAGTTTCGTCAGGCTTTGGCCGCAGCTGAAAACAGCGCGTTGGGCAGCGAGCTTGTTCGTTCGGCGACCCGAGACACGCTTGTCGCAGCACGAGAAAAACTGAGGCTCTTTGGCATCTCACCGGAGCAGATTGCAGCCGTTGAGGATGGTTCGTTTGAGTCGGACCGCCTCACGATCTTCGCCCCAATCGGTGGTGTTGTGACGCACCTTGCCGTGCGTGAAGGGGACTATGTAGAGACGGGCGCACCTATTGCGACCATCGCCGATCTGTCGCGGCTTTGGCTCGACATGGAAGCGTACGAGTCACAGCTCCCGCTGCTTCGCTGGGGGCAGAAGGTGATCTTTGAAGTTGAAGCTCACCCGGGTGAGACGTTCGAAGGGCGGATCTCGTTCATCGAGCCGGAAGTCGATGCCCGAACTCGGACCGCGGCGGTGCGTGTCGCTGTTGACAACGCGGATCGCCGCCTCAAGCCGGGCATGTTTGCGTCCGCGGTCGCAAGGACGCGTGTGGCTCAGGATGGCGCGGTTGTGAGCAACGAGCTCGCAGGACGTTGGGTCAGCCCGATGCACCCAACAGAGGTTCAAGACGGACCTGGGCAGTGCAGCATCTGCGGAATGGACTTGGTGCCTGCTGAGTCGCTCGGCGTCGTTGGTGATCCAGCGGATGCAGAGGAGCCTTTGGTCATCCCGCGTTCGGCAGTGCTCTTTACGGGCAAGCGCTCGGTGGTCTACGTCGAGGTCGCGGATGCTGAACAGCCAACGTATGAGGGCCGATCCGTCGTGCTCGGCCCGCGTGCTGGTGATTTCTACATTGTGCGTGACGGCCTCACGCGGAACGAGTCCGTCGTTGTCAACGGAGCGTTCAGGATTGACAGTGCGATGCAGATTGCCGCGAAGCCGAGCATGATGACGCCCGCTGGCGGTGGCGGAGGCAACCCCCATGCAGGCCACGGTGGAATGACAGGCGATTCCATGCCGGAGATGCCGACCCGTGTCCCCGTTCCCGACGGCTTTGTCTTCGCGCTCAAGCCGGTGTATGCCGCGTATCTCGATGCTCAGGAGTCGCTCGCGGCGGACGACCTCGGTGGATTCATCCAGGCCGCGTCGGATATCAAGACGGCGCTCGAATTCGTCGAAGAGGCCGGGCTCGTTGGCGAACCTCTGGCCGAGTGGCGTCGTGCTGCGGCCAGGCTTCGCGTTGAAGATGCCATCACGAGCATCGATACCGCACGCGCTCGCTTCGAGCGGATGAGCGAGGGCGTTATCGCGTTGCAGCGACGATTCGGGCACCGCGGCAGCGAAACATGGAGCATTGCCCACTGTCCGATGGCGTTCGACAACAAGGGGGCCGATTGGCTCCAGCGCGGCACACAGATCAACAACCCGTACTTCGGTGATCAGATGCTCCGCTGCGGAGAGATCCGCGAGGCATACGGCCCGCTTGATGCATCGCCCGCGGGCAATGAACACGAGGGGCACAGCGATGAATGACCTCCATGCCGCACCACCGCCCCGTGGTCCGCTGAACGCTCTCATCCGTTTCTGTCTTGAACAGAAGCTGGTCGTCGCGATCTTGCTAGTCGGCACACTCTTCTGGGGTGTGCTCGTCGCTCCCTTCGACTGGGATCTTGGTGGCCTTGCTCGAGACCCTGTTCCGGTCGATGCGATCCCGGACATCGGCGAGAACCAGCAGATCGTGTTCACCGAGTGGCCCGGGCGAAGCCCGCAGGACATCGACGACCAGATCAGCTATCCGATGACTGTGGCGCTCCTCGGGATCCCGGGCGTGAAGGACATCCGCAGCTACTCGGTGTTCGGCTTCTCGACGATCTATGTTGTCTTCGAGGATGGTGTGGACTTCTACTGGTCACGGTCGCGCGTACTGGAAAAGCTCAACTCGCTGCCTGCGGGCACGCTGCCGCTCGGCGTGTCGCCCGCGCTCGGACCCGACGCAACCGCCCTCGGACAGGTCTTCTGGTACACACTCGAGGGCCGCGACGCCGAAGGCAACCCAACCGGCGGGTGGGAACCCGATGAACTCCGCTCGATCCAGGACTTCATCGTCAGGTACAAGCTCGCCGGGGTGGAGGGCGTGTCTGAAGTTGCCTCGATCGGCGGTTTCGTACAGGAGTACCAGGTCGACGTGGATCCGGACGCAATGCGGGCGGCGGGTGTCTCGCTGCAGCAGGTCATCGGTGCGGTACGGCAAAGCAACCTCGATGTCGGTGCACGCACGATTGAGGTCAACCGGGCAGAGTACATCGTCCGCGGGCTCGGCTTCATCGAGACCGTAGAAGATGTCGAGCAGGCGGCGATCACGGCCCGCGACGGCCAGCCAATTCTCGTGAGTGATATCGCGAAGGTCTCGCTCGGCCCAGCGCTCCGAAGAGGTGTGCTCACCAAGGCGGGCGTCGAGGCTGTCGGCGGCGTCGTCGTGGTCCGCTACGGCGAAAACCCGATGGCGACGATCCAGCGGGTCAAAGACAAGATCGCGGATATTGCTTCGGGCTTGCCAACGAAGGTCCTCGCCGACGGGACTGAAAGCCGTGTGACGATTGTACCGTTCTACGATCGATCCGGGCTCATCCGCGAGACACTCGAAACGCTCAATGCCGCGATCAGCCAGCAGGTGCTCGTGACGATCATTGTCGTCGTCCTGATGGTCATGCACCTTCGGAGCAGCCTGCTCATCGGCGCGATGCTGCCGATCACGGTATTGATGACCTTCATCGGAATGAAGTCGTTCGGCGTGGACGCGAACATCGTCGCGCTGTCGGGCATCGCCATCGCCATCGGCACGATCGTGGATATGGGGATCGTGCTCAGCGAGAACATCCTCCGCCGCCTTGAGGAATCAGAGCAAGCCGAGAGCGATGAGCCAACACTTGATGTGATTTATCGAGCCACGAGCGAGGTCGGCGGCGCGGTCCTCACAGCGGTCGCCACCACAGTCGTCAGCTTCCTTCCCGTCTTTACGATGGAAGCGGCTGAGGGTAAGCTCTTCAAGCCGCTCGCGTACACCAAGACCTTCGCGCTGATCGCGTCGATCATCATCGCGCTGACGATCCTGCCCGCGGCTGCACATGTACTCATGGGCTTCCGTCCGAAGGCCAAGCTGATCCGCGTCGTCGGTTCTCTGGGATTGCTGATCGCAGGCATCACCGTTGCGATCTGGCTCCAGCTGATCGGCGGGATAGTCATCGCAGCGTTTGGCGCGTTCTACCTCTCGAAGCCGTGGTTGCCCGCGTTCGTCGCCCGCGGCCTGCAACTGTCGGCCAACCTTGTTGCCGTCATCGTTGTGCTGGTCGTGCTATCGGGCGCGTGGGAACCGCTCGGCCCTGAGCCCGGCCTATTCGGTAACGCCGTCTTTATCGGCGTCATCGTGGGTGGGTTGCTGCTCGCATTCTGGCTCGTTCGGCTGGCGTTCCCGCATGTGCTCGCTTGGACGCTGCGTCACAAACTCATTGGCCTTTCGCCTGCGGTCGGTGTGGTTCTGCTCGGCACGACTGTTTGGCTTGGATTCGATCGGGTCTGGGGCTGGCTACCTGAGTCGGTGCGCCAAAACGAGACCGCGGTCGAGATCGCTCATGCCTTCCCGGGCCTCGGTAGCGAGTTCATGCCATCCCTCGACGAGGGCGCGTTCCTCTACATGCCGACCACCATGTCCCACGCCTCCATTGGCGAGGCAACCGAGATCCTCAAGGAACTCGACCGCCGAATCATGAGCGTGCCCGAGGTCGAACTCGCGGTCGGCAAGATCGGGCGCGTCGAGAGCCCACTTGACCCGGCACCGATCTCGATGGTCGAGACCATCATTGAGTACAGAAGCGAGTACCGCGTCGATGACCAGGGCCGACGGCTCAACTTTCGCTACGACACATCGGCCGGCGAGTTTGTCCGCGACGATCAGGGCAACCTGATCGAAGACGCAGACGGCCGCCCGTTCCGTCAGTGGCGTGACGAGATCGAATCAAACCAGGACATCTGGGACGCGATCGTCGAAGCGGCGGATATGCCGGGGGTCACAAGCGCCCCGAAGCTGCAACCTATCGAAACGCGGATCGTCATGCTGCAATCGGGCTTCCGCGCGCCGATGGGGATCAAGGTCTACGGGCCCGACCTCGAATCGATCGAGTCCTTCGGCCTCGAACTCGAACGCCTGCTGAAGCAAGTGCCCAGCGTCCAGCCGCTCGCGGTCTTCGCGGACCGCGTCGTCGGCAAGCCGTACCTCGAAATCGACATCGACCGCGAGAAGATCGCCCGGTATGGGCTGACCATCGCGGGCGTGCAGGAGGTCATCGAGGTCGCGATCGGCGGCAAGCCGCTGACGATGACCGTCGAGGGACGTGAGCGGTATCCGGTGCGTGTCCGCTACCTCCGCGAGCTGCGCGACCAACCCGAGACACTCGGCGACATCCTGGTCCCCACGCCGTCGGGAGCACAAGTCCCACTCCGCGAGCTGAGCACGCTTGAGTACCGCCGCGGCCCGCAGATGGTCAAGAGCGAGGACACGTTCCTTGTTGCATACGTCCTCTTTGACAAGATGCCGGGCTACGCAGAGGTCACGGTTGTCAACGATGCACAGCAGTTGATTCAGGACGCGATCGATTCCGGCGAGGTCTTGGTCCCCCCCGGCGTCAGCTACGAGTTCTCCGGATCGTATAAGAACCAAGTGCGCGCAGCCAAGCGGATGAGCATCGTGCTTCCGCTCGCGCTCGCGGTGATCTTCCTTCTGCTGTACTTCCAGTTTCGCAAGGTTGGTATCACCTTCATGGTGTTTACGGGAGTCTTCGTCGCGTGGGGAGGTGGATTCCTCATGCTGTGGTTCTATGCCCAGCCCTGGTTCCTTGATACCTCGCTGCTCGGGATCGACCTGCGCGGTCTCTTTCAGATCGAACCGTACAACCTCAGTGTCGCTGTGTGGGTCGGGTTCCTCGCGCTCTTCGGCATAGCCACAGATGACGGTGTCATCATGGCAACCCGTATCGAGCAATCGATGGCGGAGGAGAAGCCCGACTCGATCGAAGCGATCCGCAAAGCTGTAGTCGTTGGTGGCCAACTCCGCATCCGTGCAGCCGTCATGACGAGTGCCACAACAATCCTCGCACTGCTGCCCGTGCTCACGAGCACCGGGCGAGGCTCTGACATCATGGTTCCGATGGCTATCCCGTCGTTCGGCGGCATGGCTGTCGCCTCCATCACATGGTTTGTGGTTCCCGTTCTGTACTGTTGGGTTGCCGAGTGGAAGTTCCGCTTGTCACGCCCGGCACGAAACCCTGATGTGCCATGAGCACAAGGAGATTCCGTATGAAGCCTGCAACACTGATTGCTTGTCTCTACCTCACGGCCCCCGCCTCACTTTCGATGGCCCAACACGCCGGCCATGTCGCTGCAACCGGACAGAACACGGAAGCCGTCAACGCGATGTGCCCGGTCGGTAAGGAGCCGATCGATGGCAAGACCTTCGTCCAGCACGATGGGAAGACTATCGGGTTCTGCTGCCCTGGATGCGACAAGGCATTCATGAACTGGGACGAGGATCGTCGTACGAACTTCGTTCTGGCATCGATGCGCGGGGATGAGCCCGGTGCGACCGATGCTCACGCCGCACACGAGGTGGATGAGCCCAAGGGCGACCCGTACCTGCTCGATACATGCCCGATCTCAGGGCAGAAGCTGGGATCAATGGGCGATCCGATCGTCAAGACGATTGAGGGGCGCGAGGTGCGATTCTGCTGCGGCGGGTGTGTCGGGAGGTTCGAGGCCGACACAACGAAGCACTTTGCCGAGGTCGACAAGGCTATTGCTAAACAGCAGATGCCGTTCTACCCGCTTGAGACCTGCGTGGTCACAGGTGAGCCGCTCGCCATAGACGGCGAAGACATCGGCATCAACCATGTCTACAAAAACCGGCTCGTGCGGCTGTGCTGCAAGGGGTGCGTCCGAGACTTCGAGGCCGACCCCGCCAAGTACCTCAAGGCGCTCGACGAGGCGGTCGTGAAGGCGCAACTGAAGGACTACCCGCTCACAACATGCGCGGTACTTGAGAATAGCAAGCTCGGCTCGATGGGCGAGCCTGCCAAGATCGTCGTCGCCAATCGCCTCGTGCAGTTCTGCTGCGCCGGTTGTCAGCCGACCTTCGAGGCCGACCCGGCGAAGTTCATCACCAGGATTGATGCGGCGTGGAAGCCGGTCCATGAGGCTCAGGGCAAGCTTCACGGCTCTCCGATCCACGAGGGTGATCACGACGATCACCGTGGACACGGCGATCACGACCATGGCGACGACTGAATCAAGGAGGCCACGTATGAGCACCACCATCCACCGACACCTCGCTCCGCTGTTTGTGCTGCTGGTGTTCATCGCGGCACTCCCCGTTCTCGCGGCTCAGGCACCCTCCCCGGACGGACTCGGGGAGGGGCCAGGGGCCGCCAACACCGTCTGCCCGGTCACGCCCGAGGAGACGGTCGACCCGAGCTTTTCGGCTGAGTACGAAGGGCAGACTGTGTATTTCTGCTGCCGACGGTGCCAGCTGCGTTTCCAGCAGGACCCCGAGGCGTACGCCGAATCGCTCGCGCTCGTTATGCCGGTCGCGGCGGAGCCATCGGGAAACCAGCCCGCATCCCGCGGCCATGACCACAACCATGCCGGCCAGACGGCTGGGACCGAGCGCAACACCATCGACGAGCACGACGATGGGCCGGACGATGAGGCGCATGACCATGCCACTGACCACGGGCTATCGGCGGTCGCACGGCTCGGGCGGCTGCATGTGGTCGCGATACACTTCCCGATCGCGTTCTTGATTCTGGCCGGGTTCGTCGAACTCGTGGGCGTCGTCCGCCATCGATGGCAGAATCACAGCACGGTCCGGCTTCTTATCGCTATGGGGGCGCTCTCGGCCCTCGTCGCGACGACGCTCGGCCTGCTCCACGGCTCGGCGGACGACTACTCGGGAACACTCTCGTGGGTGTTCTGGTGGCACCGCGCGCTCGGCATCTCCGTCTCTCTGCTCGCGATCGTGGCATGGATCGCGGTGGAACGGCGCGCCAAGAAGCCGGGTGGCCGCTTCGCCACCGTCACTCTGCTCGTAACCGCGGCGCTCGTCGGCGTTGCCGGTCACTTCGGTGGATCGCTCGTGTACGGCTGGGAGTACCTGTTGCCATGAATGCCCAGCCCGTCACCATCTTGAGGCAATGTTCAGCCTATCTCTTGCGCTGGGCTTGCTCTGCACGCTTGGCAGCTTGTTTCAGACGCGGCGCCATGGTATCGGCGACATCGAGCACACTCGTGCTCTTGAGATACTCGACCTGCTTGGTGTGCTGGGCAACGCACAGGCAGCCCGGCGGGCACGGGCCGATCTCAGCGCAGTGCCCGAACCCAAACGAACAGTGGCACTCGATCACGGGGTCATCGAAGGCAACACACAGGTCGTACAGCGATATGGATTCTGCATCTTTCGCGAGGCGGACGCCGCCTCCAAAACCGCGCTGTGTCCGCACAAACTTCTTGCGGGCGAGGGCATTGACCACCTTGCCGAGTGTCGGGCGGGAGATCCCCGTCAGCTCGACCAGATCGGGGATCTGCATGCCGTCCCCCGAGCCCTCACGCCCGATGAGGCCCATGCACATCGCTGCCATCGCTACTTGCCGAGAAATCATCCAATCCTTTCAAGCTGACGGCCGCCGTCTTGTCCAACACAACCCACACAGAATAAGGGTCGTCTTGTTCTGGGGCGACAACATGTCGCGCTTGCGAAATACATTCAAAGATGATAGTGTTTGCATCTTTCGGGCGATGGCAGGCCATCTCAGCCCCTATGCGGGCCGCAGACTGTCCGCGCGGTCACAAACTCAAGGAGCCCTGATATGACGAGAACACGAGCACAAACGTCGGCCGCCCTCGCGGCCATTCTGACGACAATCGTCGCTGTTGCGCCCGCCGTGGCCCAAGACCACGACCAGGCCTCTCACAGTGAACACGGAGCGGCTCACAACGAGCCGCAGGACATTGTTCGTGAACTCGCGGCGCTCCGTGCCCGAGTCGCACAGCTTGAGGCCGTCCTCCAACTCGGGCACCGCCCCGTAACGGCCGAGGACCAGTCCACCGCTACCCACAAGGGCCACGGCTCGAAGGACGGTCACGGCGCGGGCGACGGACAGCGCATGGACATGGGCATGGGCAAGGACATGGGCATGGGCAGGGCTATGGCGACAGACGGCGCTATGGCCATGGGCGGTATGCGTGGAATGATGGGGATGGGGCCGAAAGCGAAGGACCAGGGCGGCGTGACCGACGCGATGGAGGTCCGTACCGACCTGCCGGGCTTCCCCGGCGCCTCGCATCTCTACCACATCGGTGCTACGGGTTTCTTCCTCGACCACGCCGAGCATATCGGCCTGACGTCCGACCAGCAGGTCCGACTCAACACGAAGATGCAACAGACGCTTCTCGCCCAGTCCGAGCACGACCGACGCATCGAGCGCCTTGAGGAAACGCTGTGGTCGTTGACCGCGGCGTCGACGCCGGACATCGAGCGAATCGAGGAAGCGGTTCGCGCGATCGAATCTGAACGCGCCGAAAAGCGTCTCGCGTTCATCCGGGCGGTGGGAGAGGCGGCCAAGGTCTTGACGGATGAGCAGCGGCAGACGCTCGCCGGGACCCGCCCCGTGGACATGGCGGGCCAGGGTGAGGGTGATTGAACAGAGTCAACAACTGAAAGGAGCATCAGATGCCCAAGCAAGCGCCAATATCAACGACTTCGCGGATCACGCTCGCCGCGCCGGATGCGTGCGAGGTGTTCATAGCGGGCTCGTTCAACGATTGGAGCACGACGGCCAACCCCATGACGCGGGACGACCAAGGATGGTGGGAGACCGAGCTCGCACTCCCACCCGGTCGCTACGAGTACAAGTTCGTGGTCGATGGCCAGTGGTGCTGCGAGGCTGGCTGCGATCGCCCGAACGTCGGGTCCGAGGGCTGCACGCCGAATCCCTTTGGGACACTGAACCGCGTGCTCGACGTTCCCGAGCACGGGCGGTGAATCCAGCACAGTCACACGACCGCAGCGGTCCGCCGCGCACCGGATGCATGTGTTACCCGGTGCGAGGTGGTGGCTGCTGCTTCGGAGCTGGGAGGCTGCACGAATGAGCTCTGAGCAGAGACGCCACATCTTCAGTGCTGGAATCTGGATTTTCGCAATCACGATGCTGCACTTTCTGATCACCACGCAGTCGCCTTCGCTGCATTGGCTGCACATTGTGCTTTCCGGTCTCTACATCGTGCCCGTCGTGAGCGCGGCGATTGCATTCGGGTGGGTCGGTGGGCTGCTCTCGTCCTGTGCCGTGAGTGTCGCGTACTTGGCCCATCTTCTCTGGTCGTGGAGCGACTCGCCGATGGCCAACCCGGACCAGTTCGGCTGGCTCGGCGTGTATCCCGTGATCGGTCTGATCGCCGGCCGTCTCGTCCATACCGCAAACGTTCGGAAGCGTCAGCGTGACGAGGTCATCGCCCGGACCCGACACGCGGAGCTGATCAATGGCCTCGCCGGGCTACTGGCGGCTGTGAATGCACGAGATTCCTCTACGGTTTCTCACTCGCGCCGAGTCGCCGATGTCGCGACATCACTCGCGGAGCACCTTGGATACGAGGCTGATGCGGTTGGCTGTATTCGTCTCGCCGCGCTCGCACACGACATCGGGAAAGCAGGAATCCCTGATGCGGTGTTGTTCAAGCATGGGCCGCTCGACACTGAGCAACGCATGACGATGCGAGAGCACGTTCAAATCGCTGTCAAGATGCTTGACCAGATCCCGGGGACCGAGCAGATATCCCGTCTTGTCGCCCAGCATCACGAGTGCCCAGACGGGTCGGGGTACCCGCAAGGGCTCACTCAGGAAGAGATTCACCCCTTAGCTGCAGTATTGCACGTCGCGGACATCTTCGTCGCGCTCACGGAGCCTCGCCCCTATCACGAAGCGATGTCGTCCGAGCAAGCGCTCGACGAGATGGCCTCCTTGGTCGGCACCGGGCTCGACCCACGCGCTTTCGAGGCGCTCCAGCACCTTCACCGCCACTCGCCCGAGTCGATCACGGAACACGCGCAACAGGGAGAACTTGCATGAGACGCTTCTTCCAGGCGACGAGCATGCTCGCGACACTGCTGCTGTTCGCGCCGAACGCACAATCTCAGGTGTCTCCCGAGGAGCACGCCGCGCATCATCCGGACCAGAGTGAGCCAGCCGGCGAGGGAGACGTTCCGCAGCAGGGCGGCATGCAGGGCATGGGTGACATGGGCGAGATGATGAGCCGCATGGGCGTGCCCCCGCCCAAGGACATCTACCCGAGCCTGATGGACTTGCCCGACATGACGGCCGAGGAGCGGGACACCTTCGAGCGACTCGCTCATGAACGAATGCAGACCGGGGCAGCACTCATGGGCCAGGCGCTCGATGACCTGCTCAAGGCATCGCCGACGCAGGACTTCGGTGCGATGCAGTCCGCCGTCAATGCGCTCCGCGAGGGCCTCGGACAATTCGATAGCGGTCTCGCGGCGCACCGCGTCATGAACTCGAACACGCCGCCTGACCAAGCCGCCATGACTTGGTTCAAGCGTGAAATGAATCTCTTGCCACCGCCCGCGGGGGCCGCGAGCACCGGGCCGTTCGGCTGGTCTTGGTTCCATATGTCCGTGATGACCGTGCTCATCGTGTTCGCGATGGCGATGATCGCGCTGTACTTCGTCAAGATGCGGCGCGCGGCTGAATTGCTGCAGGACCTCGCGGCGCAGCCGCGTGGCCCGGCCGCATCGCCAGCACCTGAAACTTCTGGGGCTACATCGTTACAGCCTGCGGCTTCTGTTGCACCGGTCCTCGACGTTCCCGACCAGCCCGCGGCCGCGATGCCGGCCAAAACAACCCGGCGAACCGGTGACCGATGGACGGGCGCCCTGCAACTCGCCGCGACATTCCAAGAAACGCCAGACATCCGGACCTTCCGCCTGATGCCGCCCTCGGGAGAACCGGTGCCGTTTACGTACTTGCCCGGTCAGTTCCTCACAGTCGAGGTCCCGGTTGGCGGCAAGGTCGTCAAACGCTCGTACACGATCGCCTCAAGCCCGACGAGGTCGGAGTATGTTGAACTCTCCATCAAGCGTGAGGACCAAGGCGTCGTGAGCCGAGCGCTGCACGACTCGCTCTCCGTCGGCGACTCGCTCACAGTCACCGGGCCTTCCGGAGTCTTCACGTTTACCGGCGATGAGGAAGGCCGCATCGTGCTGGTCAGCGGTGGCGTCGGCATCACACCCATGATGAGCGTGATTCGATACCTCACCGACCGTGCTTGGGACGGTGACATCTACCTCTTGCACTGCTGCCGGACGACGGACGATTTCTGCTTCCGCGACGAGCTTGAATACCTTCAGCGCAAGCACCCCCGCCTGAATGTCACGGCCACTATGACGCGCGCCAGAGGCAGCGCCTGGGTCGGCCCGACCGGGCGATTCTCTGCCGGACTCATCCGAGAGTGCGTCCCCGAGATCGCCTCCAAGCTCGTCCATCTCTGCGGCCCGCCGCCCATGATGGAGGCCCTCAAAGGCATGCTCGGCGAGCTGGGCGTACCACAAGACCGCGTCAAGACCGAGGCGTTTGGGCCCGCGAAGCGACCTCAGGCCACGGAGAGGCCGGGGGCTGGGGCCGCCACGGTCGCCTTCACCGCTTCTGGCAAGTCCGCGCCCATCGGGCCGGAGACGACCGTGCTCGAGGCCGCGGAATCGGTCGGGGTCGACATCGACAACTCATGCCGTGCCGGCACCTGCGGGAGCTGCAAGGTCCGCCTGCTCAAAGGCCGGGTGAGCATGGACGTCGAGGACGCGCTCGATGACAACGACCGCCGCGACGGGGTCATCCTCGCCTGCCAAGCGAAATCCGAGGTCGACCTCGAGGTGGAGGCCTGAGATGCAAGAGCGTCAACGCGTCATCGTAACCGGCCTGATTGTTCTTCTACTGGTTCTGACGCTCGGTTTCTTCGTGCACCGGGACCCGCGATTCGCGGGGAGTCTCGCCGGCGGGCTGCTCGGCGTGGCCGCCGCGGCGCTCATGCTCGTCCCGCTGCTCTACCTCTTCGTCAAGCGCATCCCGTGGCTCAAGCGGCGGATCACACCGCACGTTTCGATGCGTACGCTGCTGACTATCCACATCTACACGGGCGTGCTCGCGCCGATCCTCGGCGTGCTCCACACCGGGCATAAGTTCCAAAGCGGACTGGGCGTGGCGCTCACGCTCATGATGCTTACCGTCGCCGTCAGCGGTTTCGTCGGCCGCTACCTGCTCGGCCGGCTCTCGACCGACATCCGCCAGATGCGGGCCGACCGCGACGAGCTACTCAGGGCGTACGGCTCGCTCTCTGATGAGCTCCGGGCCAATCCGGAGGCGATGGCACTCGTGCGCCGCGGGGCTTCCCTGCCAGGACGAATCGCCTCGCTAGTGGTCGCACGTGACCCGACAGATCCGTTTCGCGCTCCCGCGCTGGCACTACGCATCGCCGAGTCGGTCTCGGACCTTGAGCTCGCCATCAGGACCCATAGCTCGGCCAAGAGCTTGTTCACGCGCTGGCTGACATGCCACATCGTCATCGCGATCGTGCTGTATGGGCTGCTTTTCGTGCATATCTGGTCGGCGTGGTACTTCGGCATCAGGTGGCTCTCATGAAACGACTCGAAATCATCTATGGAGTTCTGACTCTCGGAGCGCTCGGAGCTGGATTCGCTTTACCAATTGTCGTCCACCGTGAGGGACCGGACGCCGCGATTGGCTGGCAGGACATGGTCAGTCCAGGTCCGCTCTCCGAGGCACACGCGTTTCTTGCGAACGATTGCACCGCCTGCCACACCCCGCACGTTGGGATAGAGACATCAAACTGTGTCTCTTGCCACGCGAATAACGAGAAGCTGCTCTCAACGCCCGATACGGCGTTCCATGCTTCGGTCGACTCATGCGTCGGATGTCACACCGAGCACGCCATGCCGACATCGACGTCCACCACGACCACGATGGACCACGAACTGCTTGTAGCGATCGCTCGTGCCGATGCGGACGAGGGAACCCGCGCACTCATCGAGAGCCTGCGCGTGCATGCATCCGCGACGCCGACGCCGCACGCACGCATCACGTCGACGGAACTGATGCTCGATTGCGCCTCCTGCCACGTCAACGAGGAACCGCACCGAACACTCTTCGGGAACAACTGCGCCTCCTGCCACTCGACGGCGAGCTGGCGCATTCCTGAGTACCGCCACCCATCGCCGCAATCCACCAGCTGCGTGCAGTGTCACAGCGCTCCGCCCAGTCACTACATGGGTCACTTTGAAATGGTCTCGAAGCGCGTCGCGGGCGTCGAACATGTCGAGGTCACCGACTGTTTCAAGTGTCACCGCACGAACTCATGGAATGAGATCCCGGGGATCGGCTGGTACAAGCACCACTAAAGGAGAGTCGAGCCGCCGATGATCGAAGAACTCATCAGTATCACGGTCCAATTCATCGAGGCGATTGCCGCCGTTATGATCGCCGCGTCCGTCGTCGCGGCCGCTGTTGAGATCATCTCGGCGGCTGTTCGTCACGGACTGCGCGATCGCACCACCGAAGCCCGCCTTCGCCTTGCCGAGCGGCTCGTGCTCTCGCTCGAGTTCCTTATCGCCGCGGACATTCTGAAGACTGTTGTCACTCCGACGCTAGAGGAAATGGCGGTGCTCGGATCGGTCATTGTCATCCGTACGGTCCTGAGTCTGAGCATCGCCTACGAGCTCAGACGCGACGGTCATCCCAGGAGGACTGCGGATGAATAAACGGATCAATCACATAACGGCATGGCTCCGTTCACTCAGACTGCGGACACAACTTCTCTTGGCTGTGAATCTGGTCGTCGGCGGAACAACACTCGGCATGCTCTACCTCGACTACCGAGCGAGCATGGACGCGGCACTCCGAAGTAAGACTGAGTCGCTCACCGACGAAGCCAACGCGATCGCCGAGGCCGTCAACGCGCTCGGCCACCACGGTTCTGACGCCATCCAGTCCTATCTCGACAGCGTGTGCACTGCGATGAACTCAGGCACCTCGCCCGGGCACACCGTCGAGGCCTGGCAGGCCACGGGCCTTTACTTTGCCTCGCACACCCACACGGTTGATCGCGAAAGCGCATCACGCATCCGGGGTGAGTCGGGCAGCGAGCCAACGCTTGTCCGCGTCTCGGAGCTGGCCGCCCCCGTAGTCGAGTCTGCGAGGACGACCGCCCTGAGGCGAGCGGCCGTACTCCTAGGAGCGGCAGCCGTGGCTGCTGGGGTTGTGAACACCCTCCTGATACGCCTCATGACAACGCCGGTCGAGAATCTGGCGCGACTTGTGCGAACCTTCGGACAGACCCGCAGCGACGTACCGCTCCCCCAAGCGTCGAGCGCAGAGCTCGCAACGCTTACCGGAGAGCTCGGCATCATGATGAGCGACCTCGCGAGGCGCGAGGCGGACAGAACTGCGCAGCTCGCACGGGCTAGACGCTTGCAATGCCATCTGATCTCCGCGCCGGCCGGAGACCAGAGACTCGCTGTCGAGTACCACCCCGCCGATGAGGTCGCAGGGGACTTCGTTGACATCCTCACGCTCCCCTGTGGGGACCGCATCGTCTGCCTCGGTGATGTCGTGGGTCACGGCGTTCCAGCCGCGATGGGCGCCGCGGTGCTCAAAGCACTCGTCGTCTCGCTCCAAGGTCAAGACCTCACGCCGGCCGAGCTGCTCGATGCAGTTAACCGAGGGGTGCTCCGGGCGAGCCTTCCGGAAGATTTTGTCTCGATGATCGCCGTCCGTCTGCCGAACGGCGATGGGCCCGTGTGCTACGCCAGCGCGGGGCATGAGACATGCTTCGCCGTGCACGCGAACGGCCTCGTGACCGAACTCTCCTCGACCGGCGGGCTGCTCGGGATCGACCCCGAGGCTGAGTTTGTGGACACCAACCTAGACCTCGATGAGGGCGACGTACTCGTACTCATTTCGGACGGGATCAGCGAGGCGATGGACGAGCGCGGCCGGCTCCTCGGCAGGTCGCGAATCGCCGACTCGCTGCGATCCACTCCCTGTGTCAGCGCGAATCCCTGTGTCAGCGCGAAGTCCGCTGCAGCAAGCGTCCTCGACACCGCCCGGCGTCATCTCGATGGTCGCCCCGCAAGTGACGACATGACCGTCATCGCGCTGGAAGTCTCTACCACGACTCGTGCACAGGAGGTAAACGGATGAAACACCTACTTCTACACGTTCTTGGCTGCGCGCTGCCGCTCCTGGCCGTCTTTCTGCTCCCACTGTTCGGAGTCTCCGGCGAGGCCGCGGTGTTCGTTTTCATCGTGCTGATGTTCGGGTGCCACCTGTTGATGCTTCGCGGCCACAAACACCACGCGACCTCAAGTAAACAAGGAGAAACACGCCATGAACATCATTAGCGTCAAAGCCGCAGGGTTCGCAGTCGGCATGGCGTGTGGCACACTTTACATCGCGTGCGCCGCGCTCATGCTGATCGCGCCCAGAGATGTCGTCGTCCGTTTCTTCAATAGCATCATGCATGGACTCGACATCGAGCCGATCGTCCGCTGGGACATGCCTTGGTGGGAGGCGTGTGTCGGCGTCATCGAAATCACAATCCTCGGGTGGTTGATTGGCGCTCTCGTCGCAGCCCTCTACAACCTCGCCGCCGGGAGGGCCGCAACATGAACGAGAATCACCACCCAAAGCAACACCATCACGAAGAACACCACGGTGACGGCCATGATGGAGGTGGCCACCACGATCACCACGCGCACATGGTGGCTGACTTCAAGCAACGCTTCTGGGTATCGCTCGTGCTCACGATTCCGGTCGTCGCGCTCGCTCCGATGATTCAGTCGTGGCTCGGGCTCTCCGAGACCCTCGATTTCCCTGGCGACTCACTGGTCCAGTTCATGTTCGCAAGCGTCGTGTATTTCTACGGCGGATGGCCGTTCCTCTCGGGCCTCGCGTCCGAGCTCCGCAGGCGAATGCCGGGCATGATGACCCTCATTGCTTTGGCGATCTCGGTCGCATATTTCTACTCAAGCGCCGTCGTGTTCGGGCTCGCCGGCGAGGTCTTCTTCTGGGAACTGGCCACGCTCATCGACATCATGCTCCTCGGGCACTGGATCGAGATGAGGTCGGTCATGGGTGCCTCGGCCGCGCTCGAGAAACTCGTCAAGCTCATGCCCTCGGATGCGCACCTCGTCGCCGAGGACGGAAGCACTCGAGACGTACCGGTCACCGACCTCCACCACGGTGACCGCGTGCTCGTCAAGCCCGGCGAGAAGATCCCTACCGATGGCGTGATCGTGGAGGGACGTTCAACCATCAACGAGGCCATGCTCACCGGCGAGAGTAAGCCTGCCGAAAAGAGCGAGGGAGACGAAGTCATCGGCGGCGCTGTCAACGGCGAGGCCGCCTTCACCATCGAGGTCCGCCGCACCGGGGGCGAGACCTACCTCGCCCAGGTCATCGAGATGGTGCGACAGGCTCAGGAGTCCAAGTCGCGCACGCAAGACCTCGCAAACCGCGCAGCGTTCTGGCTCACGATCATCGCTATCTCAGTGGGCTCCGCCACGCTCGTGACATGGCTGCTCATCGGTAAACCCTTCGATTTCTCACTCGAACGCGCGGTCACGGTCATGATCATCGCCTGCCCGCATGCGCTCGGTCTGGCCGTCCCCCTTGTCGTGGCGGTATCGACGTCGATCTCAGCCGGCAACGGCCTGCTCATCCGCGACCGCACCGCGTTCGAGCGCGGGCGCGACCTCGACGCCATCGTCTTCGACAAGACCGGCACACTCACGGAAGGACGGTTCGGCGTCACCGACGTCATCACGCTTGGAGAACGCTCCGAGGAGGACCTCCTCCGCCTCGCTGCAAGCCTCGAAAGCCAGTCGGAGCACCCGATCGCCGAGGGCGTGGTCCGCGGAGCCCAGGAACGTGGCATCAGCTTCCCGCCACCGTCCGAGTTCAGAGCGATCCCGGGCCGTGGTGCCGAGGCGGTGGTTGACGGAACACGGCTCCGCATCGTCAGCCCCGGCTACCTGCGCGAGCACGACCTCACCGTCACCGACGACCGCGTGCGCGCCGTCGCCGATCAGGGCAAAACTGTCGTCTATCTTCTCATCGACGGCGCTGTCGAGGGTGCGATCGCACTAGCGGACATCATCCGTCCGGAGTCGCGCGAAGCGCTCGAACGGCTCAAATCCATGGGAATCCAGGTGATGATGCTCACCGGAGACGCCGAAGCCGTCGCACGCTGGGTCTCGGAAGAACTCGGGCTCGATGACTACTTCGCTGAGGTCCTCCCGGACCAGAAGGCCTCCAAGATCAAGGAGGTACAGTCGCGAGGGCTCGTCGTCGCGATGACCGGCGATGGTGTGAACGACGCCCCAGCGCTCACGCAGGCCGACGTCGGCATCGCCGTCGGGGCCGGCACCGACGTGGCGATCGAGTCCGCTGACATCGTCCTCGTCCGCTCCGACCCGCGTGACGTGACGGCCGTCGTGGAGCTCTCACGTGCGACGTACCGCAAGATGGTCCAAAACCTCTGGTGGGCCACCGGCTACAACGCCTTCGCCATCCCGGCCGCAGCCGGTGTGCTCTATCCGCTTGGCATCGTTCTCTCACCCGCGGTAGGGGCGGTGTTCATGTCACTCTCAACCGTCATCGTTTCCATCAACGCCCGGATGCTGCGCATCGACCGCCAGCAACCAGACTGACCGAATGCCCTATGGCTCGGCGGGCGGAGTTCGAGCCAACCAAAGTCCGGCACATCGTGCCGGCGAAAAGGAATATCACCGATGTCTGACAGTGACATGACCAAGTGTGCCGAGACGTGCCACGATTGCGCCGATAAGTGCATGGCCCTCATTCCGTACTGCCTTGACCACTGTGTCGAGAACGGTCGCCCCGCAGAGACTGAGCACATCCAGACGTTGCTCGACTGCGCTGAGATCTGCGGTGTCACACACAACTACCTGAGACGCGGGTCGTCACGCCATTCGCTTATATGCACGGCGTGCGCAGCCGTGTGTGAAGCGTGTGCGACCTGTTGCGAGGCGCTCGGTATCGACGACGAACCGACGAGGGCTTGCGCGGAGGCGTGCCGCGCGTGCGCTGCCTCATGCAACGCCATGGCGTAGTTGACCCAACGTCTCCGCGGGGTGACAAACCGGCGGGGGCCTTTGCTAGCAGTTGTTGTCCCCACACGTGCGCTAGTACTGGATTCTGTCCGGATTCGCCTAATGAAAGGAACCGAACCATGAGCCGCACCGTTCCCGCACTGCTTACAGCTGTCGCGTTGGCCACGATCCTCGTCATCTCGATGAGCGGCCTCACCGCCCGGGCCGGCCAACCGGACGCAAGCCCCGTGGATCAAGGACGCCTCGACGCCGCACGGGCGAAGCTTGAGACCGCCGAACGGATCTGTCAGATGTTCCATGATCCTGAGAGCGGTTCACCGCGTGGCGGCGCCGGCGCCGAGTCTAACTACCTCTGGTCGAAGCGCCGGATGCTGGCCGAGATCGAGCTGATCCAACTCGACCACCGTCAAGGTACTGAAGCCGACGCAATCCAACGCCATCTTCAGTGGATGCGGGCCTGGAACGACCGAGTTGTTGAGTCTGGTGTGTTCTCGCCCTTTGGTATTGCCACGACCGAGTACTACATCGCTGAGGCAGAGGCGATGCTCGCTTCGGCAACGCGCCCCTAGCCCACAGGAAGGGCCAATCCCATGGACAACGCCGTCGCCCTTGTGCAGGCATATCTGCGTATCAACGGCTACTTTACGGTCACCGAGTTCCCGGTCATTGAGGCGGGCAGGTCAGGCCAGCACCGCACTGCCACCGACATCGATGTCCTAGCGTTCCGCTTCCAAAACGCCGCGCGACTCGTGCCTCATCATGGCCGCTCGTCCTCTCGCGATGTTACCGTTGCCGACATTGATCCGGCACTCGGCCTGCTCGACGGCGAAGCAGACATGCTGGTGGGCGAGGTCAAAGAGGGCAAAGCTGTTCTGAACCGCGGTGCTACGCAGCCCGCTGTACTACGCGCCGCGCTCACCCGCTTCGGTTGCTGTGACCACAGTCACGCTGAACGCCTCGCGACCGAACTCACCAAATACGGGGCAACAAAGACCGAGCACGGCCACCGCATACGCCTTGCCGCGTTCGGCTCCACACGCGGCGATGGCGGCGCCCAGACCTGCCACGTTGTCCTCCTCTCTCAGGTGATCGACCACCTCGAGCGCTACATCGAACGCCACTGGAACACGCTCAGACTCGCCGAGTTCAAGGAGCCTGGGTTGGCATTCATGGGTGTCCTAAAGAAAGCTGGCTTGGTGACACAGAGTCGACCGCATCATTAAAAACCATTCATCTGTGCACGCTAATATGCGTTCTCGATAGGAGATAAACGGAATGATAGATAGCACACACTTCCACTCGGATCACTGGACACGGCGCCGGTTTCTCGGGACAAGTGGCTGCGCGGCGTTGACGGCCTACGGCATGCTCCACCCCGGCCTTCGCACTGCCCTCGCCGCCTCGCCTTTAGGAGCACCGAATGCACTCGATGCAACCGCGCCCGGCGGAATCGACCTGTTCATAGAACGACAATCAATCGCAATCGGGGGGCGGCGGTCGCAGGCGATCACGATCAATGGTAGCGTCCCCGGCCCACTCATCCGTATGCAAGAGGGACGCGAGGCACTGATTCGGGTACACAACCGGCTCGACGAATCAACCTCTATCCACTGGCACGGCATTCTGCTTCCATTCACAATGGACGGTGTTCCAGGCGTCAGTTTCGAAGGCATCGGTCCCGGAACCACGTTCACGTACCGCTACCAGGTGCGACAGAACGGCACATATTGGTACCACAGCCACTCCGGACTCCAAGAGCAACTCGGGCACTACGGCCAGTTGATCATCGATCCTGCGGACGATGATCCGGTGGACTACGACATTGAACACTCGATTGTCCTTTCGGACTGGACCGACATGGACCCATATGTCGTTATGGACAAGCTCAAGACGATGGAGGGGTACTTCAACTATCAGCGACCGACGCTCGCCAATCTCGAGACGCAGGCTGAGGCGAGCGGGGAGAGCATCGCCGATGTGATCAAGAAACGATTGAGTTGGCAACGAATGCGAATGGATCCGACGGACATAGCGGATGTCACGGGTGCGACTTACAGATTTCTGATGAACGGGAAGACGTCGGAAGAGAACTGGACCGCGATTGCCAAGCCCGGTCAGCGTGTCCGCCTCCGCATCGCCAACGCCTCTGCACTGACGTATTACGACTTCCGCGTTGAAGGCTTGCCGATGACCGTGGTCCAGGCTGATGGCCAGAACATTGAGCCGGTGGAGACCGACGAGCTGAGGATCGCCGTTGCCGAGACGTATGACGTGATTGTCACCTTGCCCGACGACCGTCCGCGGACGATTTTCGCAGAGGCTATGGATCGGAGCGGTTTCGCTTGTGGCACGATCGCCCCACAATCCGGTCTCCAGGCAGCGATTCCCGAACGCCGACGCCGTCCGATGCTGACCATGGCAGATATGGGCATGATGCACGCGGTCATGGGAAACGAGTCCGCCGAGACCGGGTCGACAAACCATGGCGACCACAAAGCAACTGCTGGTATGGAGGACGCCGGTTCGGAGCACACCAAGCGTGCCGGTTCAGCCGGTCCACTTCCAACATCAGGACTTCCAGAACGAATCGAGCACGGGCCTGACACGCACGGGCCAGGCGCCATTGTGATGGGCAAGACGCGTTACCGTCAACTGAGTGATCCGGGGTCCGGGCTCGGTGATGACGGACGACGCGTCCTGACCTATTCGCAACTTCGATGCCTCGAGACACCGCCGGATCGGCGTGCTCCTACCCGGCAGTTCGACCTGCATCTGACCGGGAACATGCATAAGTACATCTGGGGATTCGATGGTAAGAAGTGGTCCGAGGCGGAGATGATCCGGTTCCAATACGGTGAGCGCCTCCGCATCAACATGATCAACGACACCATGATGAATCACCCTATCCATCTGCACGGCATGTGGATGGACCTCTACGCTGGCGACAACTACGCCAAGAACCCCAGGAAACACACCGTCAATGTCCAGCCGGCCGAGCTGCTCACGGTTGACATCACGGCCGACGCCCCGGGGCAGTGGGCGTTCCACTGCCACGTCCTGTATCACATGAAGATGGGAATGTTCCGCACCGTCGCAGTCGTCCGTTCCCTTGACGAGGAGGCCACCCATGCAGGTTCATAAGCAAATCCCCCTCGTAGTGCTCGTGTACGCCTTCACTTCGTGGTCCGCATTGGCGCAGCACGAGCAGCACCAGCCCACAGACAGTACTGAAGACTCTCAAACACGGGCGGAGCCTACCGCCGAGCGCCAAAGCGACGATGAGCCCCCGTTGCCGACAGGCATGTCCCTCGATGATGTGCTCGACTACGCCGCTGGGCCGCCACCGTCGCACTACCCCGACCCCGTCGCCGACGACGAACTCAGGTTCTTTACCCTCATCGAACAACTCGAGTACCGCCTTCCCGACGGCGGCGATGCCGGAGAATTAGGATGGGAAGCTCAAGGCTGGGTGGGGTTCGATTACAATCGATTCGTCTGGAAGTCAGAGGGTGAAGTGGCCTTTGACGGGGATAGCCAGGGCGAGTCGAGTACAGACTTGCTCTACTCGCGTCTCGTAACACCATTTTGGAGCATTCAAGCAGGAGCGCAGTACGCAAACGAGTGGGAGTCCGGAGACTACGAGGATCGATGGTCCGGCGTGCTGGCATTTCAGGGGCTTGCCCCTGGCATGATCGAGATGGACTCGTCGCTCTACATCTCCGAAGACGCCGATGTTACCGCGGCCGTGGAAGCAGAATACAACCTCCGGATCACACAGCGCCTGGTCCTTCAGCCCCGCGCCGAACTCGGCTTCGCGTTTCAGGACATTCCCGATCGAGCATTGGGGGCGGGACTCACCGACGCGAACCTCGATCTTCGCCTGCGATACGAGATCGAGCGGGAGTTCGCTCCGTACGTCGGCGTGCGCTACGGGTTGCTCGCCGGTGAGACCGCGAGCATCGCTGAGTCGGCCGGCGTCGATACGGAAAGCGTGTCCTTGATCTTCGGTGTACGCCTTGCGTTCTGATGGCACCCCCCGAGAGAGCTTCCGGCCATGATCGCCTCGGTCCTCATCAGCATCACCCTCGTGCTGATTACAACGGGGGTTCGTCTCGCGTTCTTTGTGATCGCGGCGCGATACACCCTCGATGCCGATCGATTCACTTGGCACCGCTTCTTCTGCCTCATGCTCGGTATTTACGCCAGCCACCTATTCGACATCGTTGTCTATGCGGTGGCGTACTACTTCGCTTGGCACGCCCTCGACATTGGCACACTAACCGGTGAGCGGACTGACGGACCACTCGGTCACTTCTACGCTTCCGCAGTCATGTACACAACCATCGGCTTCGGTGACATCCTACCGACCGGACATCTGCGATTCATCGCTGCGACTCAGGGGCTCAGTGGGTTGCTATACATCGCGTGGTCTGCGTCATTCATCTTCGCCGCGATGAACCGAATGCTCAAAGATCGGAACGCGATATCAGGGAAGACAAATGATGACGACTGATGGCAACGAT
This sequence comes from Phycisphaerales bacterium, assembly GCA_965228265.1. Lineage (GTDB taxonomy): Bacteria > Planctomycetota > Phycisphaerae > Phycisphaerales > UBA1924. The sequence continues at coordinate 2,903,427 of OZ245804.1, read as the reverse complement.
CACGGGGATCAATACAGGGAAAGCAGTCTGACGCTCACCGGCTCGATTGCGATGGGCACAGGCGTCATGATCGGCGCGGGTATCTTCGCGCTGACGGGGCAGGTCGCCGAGTTGGCCGGCGGCCTGTTCCCGCTCGCCTTTATCGCCGCGGCGGCAGTCGTCGCCTTCAGCGCCTACTCGTACATCAAGGTCTGCAACGAGTACCCGTCGGCCGGCGGCATCGCCATGATCCTCAAGAAGGCCTACGGGCCGGGCGTCGTCACAGCAGGCTGCTCGCTGTTGATGTACTTCTCCATGGTCATCAACGAGAGCCTCGTCGCCCGGACCTTCGGCACCTACACCATGCGGATCTTCGGCGAGGGATCGGACTCGTGGCTGGTGCCCACGCTCGGCGTCGGACTCATCGTGGTCGCGTTCATCGTCAACCTGCTCGGCAACGAGGTCATCGGCGGGCTCAGCAAGATCACCGCGATCATCAAGATCGTCGGCATCGCGGTGTTCGCCGGCATCGGGCTCTGGATCTCCGGTCTTTCGTTTGACTCACTGGCCGGATCGCGCGCGTCTGCGGACTCAGCCTCGGACGCAACGGGTGGCGTGGGCGGTTTCCTCGCCGCCGTGGCCCTCTCCATCTTGGCCTACAAGGGCTTCACGACCATCACCAACAGCGGCGATGAGATCAAAGAGCCCAAGAAAAACGTTGGCCGCTCGATCATCTTCAGCCTCCTGATCTGCACGGGGCTGTACGTCCTGGTCACAATGGCCGTCGCCGGCAACCTGAGCGTCAACGAGATCATCGCGGCGCGGGACTCCTCGCTCGCCGAAGCGGCTCGTCCCGCTGTCGGCCAGTGGGGTGAATGGCTGACCATCGGCCTCGCCATCGTCGCAACGATCTCGGGCATCATCGCCAGCATGTTCGCGGTCTCGCGCATGCTCGCGATGCTTACCGATATGAATCTCGTGCCGCACCGCCACTTCGGCATGCCGGGCAGAATCCAGAAGCACACGCTCGTATACACGGCCGTCATCGCCCTCGCGCTCACGATCTTCTTCGACCTCAGCCGCATCGCCTCGCTCGGGGCCATCTTCTACATCGTGATGGACATGGCGATCCACTGGGGCGTCTTCAAACACCTCCGATCGGAGCTCAACGCGCGGGGCTGGGTGCTCCTGACGGCATTGGTGCTCGACGCGGTTGTGCTCGGGGCGTTCCTCTATCTCAAGCTCACGACCGATCCGCTCGTCGTCGGCGTCGCTCTCGGCTCGATGGTCCTGATCTTCGGGCTCGCAGCATGGTTCCTGAGGGCGAAGTCCACCGAGACCAATGACGAGCCCACTTGACCTGCAACCTCGGCCACAATACCCTTAGGGGGTATGGGTAACAAGAACTCAGCAAGAGCCGCCACGAACGTCTGCGCCGAGAACCGGGCCAAGAACCTCGCCCGCCTCAAGCGGATCGAGGGGCAGGTCCGTGGCATCGCGCAGATGGTCGAACAGGACCGCTACTGCGTCGATGTCCTCACCCAGATCGCCGCCGTCCAATCGGCCATGAGGTCGGTCGGGAAGGAGTTGCTGCGTCATCACCTCAAGCACTGCGTCGGCGACGCAGCCAAGCTCGGACAAAGCGAGTTTGAAGAGGCGAGCGATGAGTTGATCGAACTGCTCTACAGGAACGCGAGGTAAAGACTGTGTCCACTCAGACAGTGACGATTGGAATCAATGGCATGCACTGCGGCGGCTGTGCGAGCAAGGTCAGCGCAGCGCTGCTCAAGCTCGACGGTGTAGATACCGCTGATGTGTCTCCTCAAAGCGGCACGGCCGTCATCACGGGCAGTGCAACACCCGCCGAGGACACGCTCCGCGGAGCGGTCGAATCAGCCGGCGACTACACGCTGACGCGTGTGGAGAAGGCCACGCCCGATACAAGATCAGAGGCGTCGGACCAGCAGCACCACGCCGTCGCCGAAGACCAACCGAAGGAGAGCCTCTACCCGCTCTTCTTGATCGTCGGCTTCATCACCGGCGTCACGCTGCTCGTCGCCTACGCGACCGGCGATTGGGCGCTCGAGCCGATCATGCGGCACTTCATGGCCGGCTTCTTCATCGTCTTCTCGTTCTTCAAGCTCCTCGATCCGCCCGGCTTCGTCTCCGCCTACAGCGGCTACGACCTCGTCGCCCGCAAGGTCCCCGCGTGGGGCTGGGCCTACCCGTTCGTCGAGCTCGGCCTTGGCGTCGCTTACCTCCTCGCCTGGGCACCGGTCGTCACCAACTCGGTGACACTCGTCCTCATGCTGGTGGGCGCAGCCGGCGTGCTCAAGGCACTCCTCGACAAGCGAGCCATCCGCTGCGCCTGCCTCGGCACCGCCCTCAACCTCCCGATGACCAAGGTCACCCTCGTCGAGGATCTGACCATGGCATCCATGGCCGCAGCGATGCTTGGTCTGATGCTGACCGCGTAGTTTCAGATCTAGTCACTAGGCCAGTGGCGCCTAAGATGACACCAGTGGATCTTACGCCACTCCACCTATAAGCGCCCCAAGCAACGATGTCATGCTAAAAAGGAAGACACGGAACAAAAGTAGTGGTGAACCGGTGAGTGAGACATGATGCGGATGCAACCTACATAGAGAGCAGTATGCCCCCACGCTTTCCTTGCAGCTCGCGCACGGACTTTGTCAGCGTCGAATTGCTAGACTTTAACCATTTGGAGTAACGATAAGAGGAAGGTCGCGACACGACCTAGGGTACTTTCCACACTCTATGGTTATCCATCGTTCCATTTTACTGTACGTTCTCGCGCGCGTAGTGCTCTATCGCATTAAGTGAGCAAAGGAGATGCCTCATGCCATTCTGGGGATCAGCGAAGCTACGGACCAAGCAGAGTGAACTTGTGACGCAGCGGTGGGCGATCCCGGATATGTCAAACAGTCTCTCGCGCCGCCATACGGTGGCGTTTCTCATTGCCCAGTAATGGGGTCATCTAGCTAATCGGCCTTGGTACCCTCCAATCTGCCCTCACTGGGGTGGGCCAGGAGTTTGTGCGCCTCCCGGATGATGTCCGATGTGTCCGGCTTTCGGGCGTATGCGATGCTCTAAACTGCTTGAATTGCAGCGGTTTATGTATGTCCGCCTGTGCAAGGCCGGACATCGTGGCGGGGGTGTTAAATTGGGCAAAGATCGGTCTGTGTGGGAGATGGCTGAAGGCATCGCTACTACCTTTATGTGTGCCGCCGTGACGGCCAGAGCCCGGATGCTGGAGCACGCCTCGCCGCTTGTGCGGCTGCTCGGGCAGCGGGACGCACTTCACTACGACGCATCTCTGCTCGAGCGGGAGCTGGCCGTTTTCAGATCCCAGCGAGAGCGGAAGCCCGCGCACCAACGCCCGCACTACTCGCCCACCGAGCGTGCGCAGATCCTCGAAGTAATGAAGCTCCGGGGATGGTCTGCCAAGGAGGCCGGTGCCCGCTTTGTCGTGCATCCCAACACGATCCGCAACTGGCAGAGAGCTATTCATGACAAGCTGCGGGCGGAACACCTGCTCGGTGGCCCGCCCTGGAATCGACTGCACGACGGTGTCCGAAGACTCATCCACGAGATCCGAGAGGCCTTCCCTGAGCCGGAGTTCGGAACGCGAACGATCGCACGGCACATCATGAGCGGTGGGCGATCCCATATATGTCAGACTGTCTCTCGCGCCGCCATCTGGCGGCGTTTCCAATTGCCCAGTAGTGGGGTCATCTAGCTAGTCCGCCTTGGTGCCCTCCAATCTGCCCTCACTGGGGTGGGCCAGGAGTTTGTGCGCCTCCTAAATGATGTCCGATGTGTCCGGCTTTCGAGGGTGTGAAATCTTCTAAACTGCTTGAATTGCAGCGGTTTATGGGTGTCCGCTTGTGCAAGGCCGGACATCGCAGCAGGGGTGTTAAATTGGGCAAAGAGCGATCTGTGTGGGAGGTGGCCGATGGCATTGCCACTACCTTTATGTGTGCCGCGATGACGGCTAGGACCAGGATGCTTGAGCACGCCTCGCCTCTGATTCGGCTGCTCGGGCAGCGGGATGCTCTGCATCACGAAGCATCTCTGCTTGAGCGGGAGATGGCCGTACTCCGATCGCAGCGTGAGCGGAAGCCTGCCCACCAGCGGCCGCACTACTCGCCCGCCGAGCGAGCGCAGATCCTCGAGGTTATGAAGCTCCGTGGATGGTCTGCAAAGGAAGCCGGTGCGCGTTTCGTTGTGCATCCCAACACGATCCGCAACTGGCAGAGGGCTGTGCGTGACAAGCTCCGAGCCGAGCAACTGCTCGGAGGGCCGCCTTGGAACCGTCTGCACGACGGTGTCCGCAGGCTCGTTCACGAGATAAGAGAGGCCTTCCCTGAGCCTGAGTTTGGTACTAGGACGATCGCGCGGCACATCATGCGAGCGGGCATCCGAGTGAGCCGGACTTCGATTAGACGTGTGCTTCAGGAGGGTCCGCCGGCTCCGCCGAAGCCGCATCCCAAAGCACGAATCACCCAGGCGCCAGCACACGTGCGTCATCCCGCGAAGCCGAACCAGGTGTGGCATCTGGACATGACCGAGATCCACGTTCTCTGGAAGAAGATCGAGATCGCCGCGATTGTCGACGGGTTCAGCAGGAAGATCGTCGCGATGAAGGCGTTTGGCAAGCGGCCTACATCTGATGATCTGTCGAAACTTGTTGAAGAATCGATCGAAAGCGGTGGGGCGTCGCCGCGGTTTCTGGTGACCGATCACGGCAGCCAGTTCCGGTCTGGATTCCGAGCAAGTATTGAGTCGCTTGGCATCACGCATGTCCGATGCCAAGTCCGGACGTGGCAGCTCAACGCGAAGGTCGAGCGAGTCTTCAAAGACGTGAAGTTGTGGGTGCGTCGATCGGCGATGCCGGCGAGGACGCGAGCGATTCAACGCCGACTTGACGCGTACGCGAAATGGCACAACCGGTACCGGCCACATTCAGCCCATGGTACATTGGTACCTTCCGAGGTGGAGCGGGGCGTTTCACCTATTGACCTTGTGACTTATAGGCAGAGAGGAGGTGTCGAGCCCAGAATTGAAATGCAACGGCGGTGTGTCTGCGGTGATCCACGATTGGCATATCCGGTCATCCGGGTGTTGGAACACCGCCTAGATGCCGCCTAGGGCAGCGCACAAACTCCTGGCCCACCTGGATGACGGGGTGTGGGACGGGATCGAGGCGTAGCGGGCGGCGACATCCGGTTTGAGGCCGTGGCAAACGGCGAGGCATCGAGCCTTGCTATCCTTCTTGCTGCCCCCTTCGCTCGTCCGCTACTCGCGGAGACCAACAGTCTCCGAGACTTGCCAATAAAGCAAAATCCCCCGGGATACTCGCCATTTCTGGCGAGTCACAGGGGACGCTGCTGCGCATATCGAGCAATAAAGCGGAGAGGGGGGGACTGTATTGGCTTGGCACGGCCCACGAGCAGCAGATGCGGTTTTTGCTGATAAGCATCTGCCTGAAAGGCACTTGCGCTGTTAGATCCAAAATTATCTGATGCGATTCGAACTGGTTTGGATTGGATAATCAAGGCCAGTTCTAGGCCCATGACAGCCACCGTGAGGGGCTCCAGCATTGCACTTCTGCTCAAGTGATCGAACATGCTTCAAGCGATCATGTGGCTGCGGGCAGCTCATCTTGCATTTGGATCCACCGTACACCGGATCGTCGAAATGAGCCGTGAAGTGTCCAGTGGATCTCAAATGTCTTGACTGACTTCCATGGCTGATCCCCGAGGCGTTTCCGTGGCAGTTCCGTTGTCGTACTCATCGATGTGGCACCAGCCCCGTTCGAGCAGTACGGGAATGCAAGGGTCGATCACACGGTACAGGGCCTGAAGCCCATCGCGCCGCCTGCCAACTACACCGACCTCGGCGAGGCGTTGCAACTGATTTGAAATGGCCTGCACCGTCATCCCTGTTTCGTCTGCGAGGTCACCCACGCTGAGCTCGTCAACCCGAATCAGGGCGTGGAGCAGACGGAGTCGGGTTGGATGGGCCAAGCTCTTGAAAAGGGTGCCGACCCGCTCCGCTTCAAGGGCCCCGATCAGCGGGCGAGCATCCAGAGGCAGTTTCGGGCGGCAAGACTCCATGTGGGACCCCTTCAATTACTAGAACAGCGCTGGACCACGCTTGACTATTACACGATGTAGTGTAATAGTCAAGAAGTCGCTAGCCTGATTGACCCACACCCGTGAAACACCACTCGTCCATCTCGATCCTGCTTGCCCTTTGGTTCGCCTTGGGAGCCGGGCTCGGCCCGCGGTTCCTCTGCATCTGTGCTGATGGGTCAACGACCACACAATTCGGCGACCAATTCTGCTGCGACGGTCCGGGGGAAGACCCGTGCCCGGTTCCCTCGGAGCACAGCGACGAATCGAGTCACCGCGTTGCCTGCCCCGACGGCGGTTGCCGGTCCACTGAGGTGGAATCCGAGTTGATCGTCGCCGTTGATCGCCTTGAGAAAGACACGGACGAAGATTGGACTCTTGATGGGCCTGGTGATCAGCCCTTGCTTTGGTTGGAGTTCCTCACTGACAGATCGGCAAGTACGACTTCCGCCCTCCGACCATTGGTGCTATCGGGCGTTGGATTCTGTGTTTGCCATCTTCGCAGCGTGATTTTGCTCGTTTAGAACGGCCTGGGATTCTGCGCAGTTCATGAACTGCGTTCGTCTTTCCCAGAGGCTCGGCGTGCGCCGGGCAACGTCTCTATCCGAGTGGAACACATGAGATTTACTGAACCAAAGCTGTTTTGCTGCCTGGGCGTCTCCATCCTTTTGGGCGGCTGCGCGCCGTCACCATTCGACTTCGAGCCCCCCGCCGCAAGGCCTCTCTTGCGCGACATGCCTCGTTACGAAGCACCGGAGGACCCTGATCGAGTCGGACCAGGATCGGATGTAGTCACCATCGGTGAGCAGTTGACCCTCCGCCAAGCTCTCGCGGCTGCGCTCGTACGCAACCCGCGACTTCGATCGCTTGCCTGGGAGCCGAGGATTGCGGAAGCGCGTCGTCTGCAAGCCGGGCTCTCCCCCAATCCAAGCGTCGGAATTGAGGTCGAAGACTTCGCGGGCTCTGGAAGCTTGAGTGGCTTTGATTCTGCCGAGACCACCATAGCCTTTAGCCAGCTTCTTGAGCTTGGCGGGAAGCGAGACCGCCGCGTGCGGGTCGCCGAGGGGCAGTGGGTTGTTGCTGCTCTCGACTACGAAGCACAGCGGCTGGCCGTGCTCACCGACACCGCGTCCCGCTTCGTGCGGGTGCTGGAGCTCCAGCAGCGTGTTGAGTTCGCCGTTCGCGCGCAAGCACTCGCAGAGGAGAACCGGCGCGTCATCGATCGGCGGGTGCAGGCTGGAGATGTTTCACCCATCGACGAGATCAAGGCCCGGCTCGAAAGCGAATCCACCCGCATCGCCGCAGATCGACTCAGCCGGGAACTTGAGGCCGCGAGGCGTGAACTCAGTGCGATGTGGGATGCAACCGACCCCGGCTTTGACACGGCCATCGGATCGCTGGATGACCTGATGCCTGTGCCGTTGCTCGATGCCCTGACGGATCTCGTTGAGCACCATCCGGAAGTTCAGCGTTGGATTGCAGAGACCGAGCGACGATCATCGGTGGTCGCTCTCGAACGGGCTCAAGCCGTCTCCGACGTGACGGCTGGTGCTGGCATTCGGTATGCCGAAGAGAGCGAAGATGTCGGTCTCGTCGTGGCCGTGTCCGTGCCATTGGCAATCTTCGATCGCAATCAGGGAGGAATACTGGCCGCCCGGCTCCGAGCAGCACAAGCGATCGACGAGGGGCGGGCTTCCCGACGCGATTTGGCCACCCGACTTGTTCGGGCACACGCCCGATTGACCGCCGCGTATCACGAGGCCCAGGCGATTGATGCCGCCCTACTCCCCGCGGCGAAGGACGCATACGACGCGACGCGTCGGGCCTACGACGAAGGCAAGCTCCCGTACCTCGATGTCCTCGATGCGCAGCGCACCCTTTTCGATACTGAAACCCAAAGGCTCGAAGCTCTCGCCGAATACCACGCCGCGAAGGTGCAGGTCGAGGGGCTCATCTCAGAGCCGCTGAACACCCATTCGCTCCGCGAACATTCTGATCACCCCAATCAAGGAGACACACCGTGAAACCATCACACGGCGTCATTTCACTCGTTTGCCTGTTCACAACGGCGCTCCTGCTTGGCGGGTGCGATCGCGAACAGGAAGCATCATCGGCGTCCAACGGATCACGCGCATCTGATGTGACTCAAGTCGCGCACTCGCACGAGAACGGCGAGACTTGCTTTGTGTGTGACGCTACGAAACGCGACGCCGGTCGCTTGTGGTGTACCGAGCATGCCCGTTACGAGGACCGGTGTTGGATCTGTCAGCCGCAGCTTGAGGATTCGTCCCGGCCGTATTGCGACGAGCACTATCTGTATGAGGACGAATGCCATCTCTGCAACCCGGCACTCGATGCCTCGGAGAACGCAGCCGACGAGTCGTCTGGCGGGCTCCATGGACACAGCGCTGACGAGGCCTGCTTCATCTGTGATCCGGCCAAGCGTGATGAGGGCCGCTTGTGGTGCAGCGAGCACGCTCGTTATGAAGACCGGTGCTGGATCTGCCAGCCACAGTTGGAAGACGCGGACCGGGCGTATTGCGAGGAGCACTTCCTTTACGAAGACGAGTGCCACCTGTGCAATCCCGCTCTGCTGGGAGACGCCTCGGCGACGCCCTCCCGCGATGGTGCCCCCTCTCTCTTCTGTCATGAGCACGGGGTCGATGAGATCGAGTGCGGAATCTGCCAGCCTCAGCTCGCTGGGACGCTTGAGGCTGGCGAGTCGCTGCTCGTCCGCATGCCCTCCGCGAGATCGGCAGAGCTTGCCGGGCTGACGCTTGAGCAACCGAATCGTGGCGATGCTTCAGCGTCGATCAGCTTGTTGGGCGAGGTCCGCTACAACGGGAACAGATTGGCAAAGCTCACACCGTTGGCCCCCGGTGTGATCACTGATATCCGTGTCGATGTTGGCGACCAGGTTGAAGAAGGGCAAATTCTCGCGGTCATCAACTCCGTGGCGGTGGCACAAGCGAAGTCCGCGTACCTGTCCAAGATCGCAGAGGTCGAAGCGAGAACCACCGTGTTCGAGCGTGAGCAGAAGCTCGTCAACGAGAACATTGCTGCACGCCGGGACTTCCAGGATGCCCAGGCAGCGCTCAAGCTCGCTGAGCTGGAAGTGCGTCGCACGCATCAGCAGCTCATCAATCTCGGCTTCACTGAATCGGAAGTCGCGGATATTGCGGCGGAGCAGTCGTCATCCTCGGACCTTTACGTCAGGGCACCCTTCGCTGGCAGCGTCGTCGAGCGGACCGCGGTTCTTGGCGAGGCAGCGGATTCAGAGGGCTCGCTCTTCGAGATCGCTGATTTGTCGACGATGTGGATCGAGCTCGCGGTCCCGGAAGAGCAGGCGTTTCAGATCGAGCGCGGCGGGGAGATCGTCGCGAGCGTCCGGGCTCTGCCCGAGCTGGAGATCCCCGGACAGATCACATGGATCAGCCCGCGTATCGATGAACGAACCCGGATGGTACGGGCCCGCGCGACGGTTCAGAATGATCGTGGCATCCTTCGCCATGGCATGTTCACTGAGGTCTCCGCAATGATCGGCGGCACCTCGAACTCGCTGCTTGTGCCGGGTGAAGCGGTACACGAGATCGATGGCACATCGTTCGTGTTTGTGCGGCAGGAACCGGATCTGTTCGCGGTTCGGCGTGTTGATGTCGGGCCGCGCACGGCTTCCGGCACGATCGCCATTCTGGCGGGCCTCACAGAGACTGAGTCCGTCGTGACCGGCGGCAGCTTCACCATGAAGACCGAGTTCCTCAAGTCTCGCCTCGGTGCGGGATGTGTCGACGACTGATCCGGAGCCACCATGCTGACCCGTCTTATCGAGATGTCGCTCAGGAACAGAGTGCTTGTCATTCTGCTGTTCGCGATCGCGTGCGCCGCCGGTGTGTACCGGATGATCCAGCTTCCGATCGACGCGTTTCCAGACACCACGCCGATCCAAGTGCAGATCAACACCGTGGCCCCCGCGCTCAGCCCGGAAGAAATCGAGCAGCAGATCACCCTTCCTGTCGAACTCTCGATCGGCGGGCTGCCCGGGCTCCAGAACGTGCGGTCCGTCTCAAAGTTCGGTTTCTCGCAGGTCGTAGCGACCTTCGATGACGACATCCGCATTATCGACGCGCGGCAGTACATTACCGAACGGCTCTCGGCAGTCGAACTGCCAGATGGTGTCGGAAGGCCGGAGCTCGGCCCGATCGCGACCGGTCTCGGTGAGGTCTTTCACTACGTCATCCGGTCGGAGACCGGCGAACACTCTATCGAAGAACTCCGGACCATCCACGATTGGGTGATCAAGCCCGAGCTTCGCAAGGTCCCGGGTGTGGCCGAGGTCAATTCGTGGGGTGGCTTGGAGCGGCAGTATCACGTCGTCGTCAAGCCTGAAGCACTGATCAAGTTTGGCTTCACGCTTGAGGATGTGCTGGATGCGCTGCGCCGCAACAACGCCAACGTCGGCGGCGGGCAGATCGTGACCTCCGGTGAAGCGAGGGTGGTGCGGGGGCTGGCGCGTGTTGCGACGATCGGTGAGATCGAGAACATCGTGGTTGCTTCCAGCGACGGCACGCCGGTGCGGATTCAGGATGTCGCGGAGGTTGAAATCGGCAGCGAGATCCGCCGCGGCGCGGTCTCGGCGTACGGCGAGGGCGAGGTCGTCCTCGGCCTGGCCTTCATGCTAATGGGCGAGAACAGTCGTGTGGTGACGGAGGAACTCCGCGAACGCCTTGAATCCCTCGCGCCGTCGCTGCCGCCCGATGTCGTCGTGGATGTTGTGTACGACCGGACCCTGCTGGTCGAGCAGGTCATCAAGACGGTCGAGCACAACCTCGTGATCGGTGCCGTGTTGGTGATTGTTGTGTTGCTCATCATTCTGGGCAACATCCGAGCCGGGCTGCTCGTAGCGGTCGCCATCCCGATTTCAATGCTGTTCGCCGTGCAGGGCATGTATGAGTTCGCGATCGCAGCGAGCTTGCTCAGCCTCGGTGCGATCGACTTCGGCATCCTTGTCGATGGCTCGGTGGTCATGACGGAAGCGAACCTCCGCTCGCTGAAGGAACGCCAGCGAGAGCTTGGCCGGAAACTCTCGCCTTCCGAGCGGCTCGAATCGATCGCGAAATCTAGTGCGCGCGTGGTGCGACCCATCGTGTTCGGGATGGGCATCATCACGCTCGTCTTTGCCCCCGTGCTGACGCTTGAAGGCATCGAGGGGAAGATGTTCCGGCCGATGGCGTGGACGTTCATCTTCGCGCTCCTGGGAGCCCTGCTGGTCGCGGTGTTTCTGTCACCCGTTCTGTCGTACTACTTCCTTCCGCGTCGCGCGAAACCCAAGGACGCCATTCTGTTGAGGGGATTGGCCGGTGCATACGGCTGGGCCGTCGGCGGAGCGATTCGACTCCGGTGGGTCGTGATGCTGCTGGCCGTGGCTCTACTTGGTGTCGCGGGTTACCGGAGCACGCAGATGGGCGGCGAGTTCATCCCGCGGCTGAGCGAGGGCTCGATGGTTGTGAACACCATCCGGCTCGCTGGCGTCTCAATTGATGAGTCCGTGCGGTACAACACGCGGATCGAAGAAGTGCTGCTCGATGATTTCCCAGACGAGATCGAGCACATCTGGAGCCGCATCGGGACCGCCGAGGTGGCGACCGATCCGATGGGGATCGAGCTAACAGACATCTTCTTGACGCTCAAGCCGCGTGCAGAGTGGACGAGAGCGGACACGCAGGCGGGGCTCGTGATCGAGATGGAGAAGACCATCTCACAGTTCCCTGGTGTCAATATGGTGTTCACGCAGCCGATCGAGATGCGTATGAACGAGATGGTTTCGGGCATCCGATCTGATATCGGGATCAAGATCTTCGGCGACGATTTCGACGAGCTGCTCCGGATCGCCGACGAAGTTCAGCGCGTGCTTCTAGACATCCCAGGAGCATCAGACATCTCGGTCGACCAGATCACGGGGCAGCCATCGCTGTCGGTCTCTGTCGACCAGTCCCGTGTTGCCCGGTACGGCGTCGCCGCCAGCGAGGTGTTGGACTTCGTTGAGGCGATCGGCGGGATCCGCGTCGGTGAGGTATTCGAGGGCCAGCGTGTCTTCCCGCTTGTCGTCCGACTCCCGCAGACATTCAGGGAAGATGTAGAAGCGGTGTCATCAGTACGCATTCCGACCGAAGGGGGCGTCGCGGTGCCACTTTCGTCGATGGCCTCGGTCGATCTCTCGGAAGGATCGGCCACGATCAACCGCGAGTGGAGCAGAAGACTCATCCGTGTGCAGTCGAACGTCAGCGGAAGAGACCCCGCATCGTTTGTCAGTGAAGCAAGGGCAGCCATTGATGAACGAGTCACGTTACCCGAGGGTTACGTGCTTGAGTGGGGCGGACAGTTTGAAAACTTGGAACGCGCCAGGACTCGCTTGGTCATCGTTGTGCCCGCGGTCCTACTCATGGTGTTCTTTCTGCTGTATTTCAGCCTGAAAAACCTGCGGGATGTTGTCATTATCTACACCTGCATCCCGTTTGCTGCTGTCGGTGCGATCTTCGCGTTGTGGTGGCGAGATATCCCATTCAGCGTCAGCGCCGCCGTCGGGTTTATCGCTCTCACGGGCATCGCCGTGCTCAACGGGCAGATCCTCATCACCGCGATCCGCGACACACTCAACACAGGCCAGCAGAGCAAGGATGCGATCATCGCGGCATCGAAGACCCGCCTCCAACCGGTGCTCGCAACAGCAATCACCGATATAGCTGGATTCATACCGATGGCGATCGCAACAGGTGTCGGTAGCGAGATCCAGCGCCCCTTGGCGACGGTGGTCATCGGCGGCATGATCACCTCGACGATCCTCACACTGTTCGTGCTTCCGGTTATCGCATCGGTATTCATGAAGCGAAGCCCGCAGGATGCTGACGCGGAACGTGATCAATGAGCGGGTGCGACTGCGCAGAGAGTGCCGTTGGGCTCGAACAGCGAACACTCATGACGCTATTGACAATTAACGGCGTGATGTTCGTCGCCGAGGTCGTCGTTGGATGGATCGCGGAGTCCACCGCGCTGCTGGCCGACTCGCTCGATATGCTGGCCGATGCCACTGTGTACGGCATCGCGTTGTACGCTGCGAGCCGGTCTGGAGGCACACAGCGGACCGCAGCGCGAGTGAGCGGCGTACTTCAGATCGCATTGGGTCTCGGCGTTCTGGTCGAGGTCATTCGGCGGGCGGTGTTTGGCAGCGAGCCCACGAGTCATCTGATGATCGGAGCCGGGACCGTTGCTCTTGCTGCAAACCTCGTCTGTCTGCGGCTCATCGCGAAGCACCGCGACGGCGGCGCGCACATGCGTGCGTCCTGGATCTTCTCCAAGAATGATGTGATCGCAAACACGGGTGTCATCGTGGCGGGGCTTCTCGTGATGGTTTCGGGTAGCCGCGTCCCTGATCTTGTGGTTGGCTCGATTGTCGTCATGGTCGTGGTGCGTGGAGGCGTCCAGATCCTGGCGGACTCAAGGAGAAGCGAGGGTGGTCGAAACTAATTGTATTTGAATAGTTCGGGCAATGTCGGCGTTGTCCATCAGGCGATCCGGGGTCTCTAAGGAGGATCCTCCCCGATAAATTCGTCTGATCTCAAGCCACGCTCGACTGGACCCGAGGTATACTACCACCGTGAGTAATCGTCCACTCGCCATTCTGCTTATCGCGATCATCGCGTTCCATGCCCTCGCCGGCGGCGCTGGCGGCATGGCTGTGCTGTGCCTCGGTGGGGGGCACGAGCATGCACCCGCGGAGACCGAGCACTGCGATTCGGCCTGCGGACATGACAGCTCGTGGCCGCTGCCCGTTCCCGCGGGTGAGCACGAGCATGACTGCGGTTGTACCGATGTCGAAATCACGACCGCGGAACTTTTGACGCTTCCCCGTGGCGATGGTGGGAGTGATGTGCCGCCCGCGATCGTCATGTCTCCCTCGTGGGGCGTCGTCCTTGCGGAGACCGGCCTTGGACGCCGCGGCCCGCCGATGCCACCGCGTTGGTTTGACCCCAGCGGGGCACATAGGCTCGCGATCGTGGCGAGCGTTCGCCTCACCATCTGATTCCTTTCTATTCCTTCGCGCGTACTGCGGCGGTGTTCTCCGTTGCGGTGGTCATCGCATTGGATCCAGACAGGAATCAAAACAATGGACAATCTGAAACGCCCGCCTCGAACGCGGGTCATGCTGCCAGGTCTCGGCTCGGCGGTCGCCCTAATCGTGCTGGCGGGCTGCCAGTCGTATGAACGGGTACCGCTGGAGCTGGCCGACCATCGGGCCGCACTCGACGCACGGCTCATTGCAACTGAACCCATCTCGTATTTCGTTGAGCGGCTCTCCGAGGCCGGCAACCAGGTGCCGGAGCGGTTCGACCCGAACGACGGGCTCTCGCCCGCAGAGGGCGAGGTGCTCGCGCTGTTCTACAACCCCGACCTCCGGCTCGCTCGGCTTGATGCCGGTGTCGCGCTCGCAACCTTCGACACTGCGGGGCTGTGGGACGATCCGCAGTTCGGCTTCGATGGCGAAGAGGTCCTCTCGGGACCGTTCAACTACGGGCTCATGCTGAGCCTGACGATCCCGATTTCGGGTCGGCTCGGCGTCGAGAAGGATCGGGCCGGGGCGGCGTACGAGGCCGAGCTGCGGCGAATCGTCGATGCAGAGTGGAGCACGCGGGCCGCGGTTCGCTCGGCCTGGGCGTCGTGGTCTGTGGCGTCCGAGCGGCTCCTATTGCTGCGTGAGGTGATCGGTCAGGTCGAGCGGATCTCCGCCATTACCGACCAGCTGGAGACGGCGGGAGAACTCACGCGGGTCGAGGCTCGGCTCCTGCGGGCCGAGTTGGTCGAGACCCGGGCGGATGTCGCCGAGGCGGTGCTCGCAGAGGCCCGGGCCCGGGTCGAACTTCTCGGTTTGATGGGGCTTCCGCCGGACGCTCCGGTGGAGTTGCTGCCGGCGATTCCGCCCGCGTCGATCGCTGAGACCACCGGTGCGAACGAGCGACTCATCGAGGCGAACACCACCCTTGCGGTGCGCCGCGCCGAGTATCAGGTCGCCGAGGAGACGCTCCGCCTGGAAGTCCGCAAGCAGTATCCGGACATCACGATCGGCACGGGCTACGGGAGCGAAGACAACGACGACCGCCTCCTGCTTGGCGTGTCGATTCCCATACCGATCCTCAACGCCAACCGGGCGGGCATCGCGGAAGCGAAGGCTCGCCGCGAGGTGGCTCGGGCCGCGGCGGAGACGACCTTCGAGCGTCTGACCCGCGAACTCGCGATGGCCCGTGCCGCGTACGACGCCTCGCGAACGCAGCGAGACGCGTTCGAGCGTGACCTCGTGCCGATGCTCGACAAGCAGGCATCCGAAGTCGAGCAACTGATCGATCTTGGCGAGGTGAACACGCTGCTCTTGCTCGAAACTGTCACTCGACGGTTCGAGGCCAAGAGCCGCCTGCTCGATCTGCGTCTGGCCGAGACCAACGCGGCGATTGAAATCACTCGCCTGCTCGGTCCGGACGAGCCGGAAATGCCGGCTCCTGTCGAGCCCGCGACCGACAAAGACACCACAACAGCAAACACACCACATACCGCGGCGCGAGGCGATACGCCCGCCGAGGAGGCATCCCGATGAACATCATGGAACGGGCGATCGCGATCGCCCTCGCGGCAGTTCTACCGCTGACGCTGGCCGCCTGCAACAGCGCAACGGATCAACGGCAGCATGCGACCACAAACAGCCAAAGGTCAGTGAGCATTGCTCCTAATAATCGAGAAACAACCATGTTAATCACCTTACTCGGATTCGACGGCTGCCCGCTCACGCCGATTATGAACGAGCGGCTTGAACAGGCGATCAGCATACTCGGACAAGACGTGGATCTTGTCCAGATCGACCAGCAATCTTTAGCTACATCAGACATCCGCCGCGGGTATCCCGCTCCAACGGTACTCGTGAATGGATCTGATCTATTCGGCATGGAGGCACCGACGATGCCTTCGATGGGCTGCCGTATGTACGAAGGACCCGATGGCGTACCTTCGGTGAGCGAACTCGTCACTCGCCTCCAAGTCGCATGCGCACACATCGCGGATGGCGAAGGGGGTGAGGGATGATCCGGACCTTGATTTTCATCCTTGTGTTCTCGATCGCCACTGTGTTCCTTGTGTCCTGCGATCGATCAGATTCCAACGAACAACGTATTGCTGAGCACGGCGATGGCGACGGGCATGACCACGCCTCAGAGGCCGAGACCAAGGCAACCGGGTCCGACCGTGTTGCCATCCCGGCCGCGGTTCGGTCGAACCTCGGCATCAGCTTCGTCAAGGTCGAGCGCCGGCGGGTCGAGCAGACTCTCCGCGTGCCGGGTCGGTTCGAGTACCTGCCCACGGCGCGACGCGAGTACCGGACCGCCGTCCCCGGTCGTGTTGAGCTGCTCGTCGAGCAGTTTGACCGGGTCCAAGCGGGCCAACCGCTCTACCGGCTCGATTCGCCGGCGTGGCGGGAGATGCAGCAGCAACTGGCCGACGCCGAGTCACAGATCGAGCGGCTGGGTGCACGTCTTGAGACCTTTGAGCCGCTGCTCGCGGCGCACCAGCAGCACGAGGACAGCCTCCACGAGAGTGTCGCGGTCTGGAACGAGCGGGTCGAACAGTTGCAGTCGGTCCGTGAGGCGGGCGGCGGCCGCGTCGATGAACTCGCCCAGGCCCGTGCGTCGCTCGCGAGCACTCGCGCTGACCTTGCCAACGTGATGGAGAAGAAGGCGGAACTCGGAGCGGACCGGCAGCAGACCGTTGCTGATCTTCGTGCGGCCCGGTCACGCCTGGACTATCTGCTCGACGCCGCCTCCTCCGTCGTTTCCCGTTCGAGAGACGAACTCGCCCGAACCGTCGAGACGCCTCATGGGACCGAGCCTGTTTGGGCCACGATCGCCGCAATCGAGGTCACTGCGTCTGAAGCCGGCGTCGTGGAGATGCTGGGCCTGACCAACGGCTCGTGGGCGGACGAGAAGACACCCGTCGTCACCGTCGTGCAGCCCGATCGGCTCCGTTTCCGTGCGTCCGGGCTCCAAAGCGACCTGGGTGTGCTGCGGGACGGGCTCTCGGCTCGGATCGTCCCGCCGACGCCGACTGCCGCGGGACGCGCCGTGCCTCTGACCGAGACTATGGACGGCACCATCTCGCTCGGGCTGGCAGGCGACCCAAATGACCGCACACTCGAACTGTTCGTCGTACCCGATGAACTCAAGCCATGGGCCCGACCGGGCGTCTCGGCTCAACTCGAGATCGTGACCGACTCGACGGCTTCGCCCGAACTCGCCATTCCGCTCGCCGCCGTGCAGCGTGATGGGCTCTCACCCGTCATCTTCCGTCGCAACCCGAGCAACCCGAACGAGGCGATCCGCATGGAGGCCGACCTCGGTCTCGACGATGGGCGTTGGGTCGCCCTGCTCAGCGGTCTTCGTGACGGCGACGAGGTCGTCCTCGACGGTGCTTTTCAGCTCATGCTCGCCACTAGCGGTTCGATCCAGAAGGGTGGCCACTTCCACTCCGATGGCACATTCCACGAAGGGGAGGATTGAGCCATGTTGAAAGCCGTCATTCGTTTCTCACTCCGTTATTCAACGCTCGTGCTCATCGCGGCGATCATGATCGTCGGCTACGCCGGCTATCGCTTGCCGAGGATGAGCGTTGATGTGTTCCCCGAACTCAACGCGCCGACCGTCACGATCATGGCCGAGTCCGGAGGGCTCGCCGCCGACGAGGTCGAGCAGTATGTCACTTTCCCTATTGAGACTGCCGTCAACGGTATGACGGGTGTCCGCCGTGTCCGAAGCGCGAGTGCGATCGGACTCGGTATCGTCTGGGTGGACCTCGAATGGGGTACTGACCTCTACGATGCCCGTCAACTCGTCTCTGAGCGGCTCGTCACCGCTCGCGAAAACCTTCCCGATGAGGTCGAGCCATTCATCACGCCGATTACGTCTATCGCGGGCGAGATCATGCTGATCTCCCTGTCGTCGCCCGACGGCTCGGCCAACCCCATGCAACTCCGCTCCTACGGCGAGTTCGAGCTGCGTAACAAAATCCTCGCGGTGCCCGGTGTCGCCCAAGTCGTCGCGATCGGCGGCGAGCTACCAGAGTATCAGGTCAACGTCGATCAGGAGCGGCTGAGGCTCTACGACCTGACCATCACGGATGTGGTCGAGGCCGCGGGCGGCGCGCACAGCACCGCGAGCGGCGGCTACTTGGTGAATGTGGACAACTTCGAGATCCCGATCCGTCAGCAGAGCCGGGTGACGCGCCCGGAGGACATCGCCAACACGATCATCAAGTATCACGAGGGCGTGCCCGTGACGATCGGTCAGGTTGCCGAGGTTATCCTCGGGCCGGCGATCAAGCGGGGCACGGCTTCTGAGGGGGGCGAACCCGCTGTCGTGCTGTCTATCCAGAAGTCACCGGGCACGAACACGCTCGCCCTGACCGACAGTCTTGATGCGCTCTTTGATCAGATCGAGCCGACACTGCCCGAGGGCGTCGTGCTCAACCGAGATGTCGTCCGACAGTCGCACTTCATCGACCGGGCGGTCCACAATGTGACCAAGGTGCTCGGCGAGGCGGTCATCATCGTGCTCGTCGTGCTCGTTCTGTTTCTGATGAATCTGCGGACAACGCTCATCACACTTACCGCAATCCCGATCTCACTGGCCGTTGGCCTCTTGATGATGGATGCGTTGAATCTCGGGCTGAATGTCATGACTCTCGGAGGGCTCACTGTGGCGATCGGCGTGCTCGTCGACGACGCAATCATCGATGTTGAGAATGTTTTCCGCCGCTTGAAGCAGAACCGGGCCTTCCCCGAGGCGGATCGGCGTCCGTTTACTGAGGTCATCTTCGACGCCAGCAACGAAATCCGACCGGCGATGGTCTTCGCGACGGTCATCATCGTCATGGTGTTCGTGCCGCTTCTCTTCCTGCAGGGGCTCGAAGGCCGGTTTTTCCAGCCCTTGGCACTTACTTACATGATCTCGATCCTTGCGTCGCTGGTCGTGGCCCTGACGGTCGTGCCCGCGATGTGCCGGTTCCTTCTCAAGGGCAAACTCGGAGGCAAGCACGAGGACCGAGACGGATTCCTGGTCCGCCTTCTGAAAAGGGCGTACGAGCCTTCACTCCGAGCGGCCATTCGGTACCGGGCGTGGGTGCTCGGCACCGCCGGTGCCGTGACCGCCGGCGCACTCCTGCTCGCGAGCACGTTCGGCAGCTCGTTCCTTCCGTCGTTCAATGAGGGCACCTTCACGGTCTTTCTGCTCGCTCCTCCCGGCACTTCGATCGTCGAGAGCGATCGGCTCGCGACGGAGGTCGAGAAGCAACTCGTCCAGATCGACGGGGTCCGTTCCGTCTCCCGGCGTACCGGCCGGGCCGAACGTGACGAGCATGCCGAGCCGGTCAGCAACTCCGAGATCGAGGTCACCGTTGATGCGGGGAGCGACCGGTTCGAGGTGCGAGAACAGATCGACCGCATCCTCGGGGCCGTACCGGGGATCACCACGATGGTTGGCCAGCCCATCGAGCACCGGCTCAGCCATGTGCTGTCGGGCACGCCCGCGGCGATCGCCATCAATGTCTTCGGTGAAAATCTGACCGAGCTTCGTGATGTCGCCAAGGCGATTGAGGCCGAACTCCAAGGCCTGCCGGGCGCTCGTGATGTCAACGCCAACCGAGAGGTATTGATCACTTCTTTGCCAATCCGCTACCGCCATGCGGAACTCGCGGCGGTCGGTCTCAGCCCCGCCGACGCCGCGGAGCAAGTCCGCGAAGCCCTCTATGGCGAGGTTGTGGACACCGTCAACCAAGGTGTTCGGCAGTATGATCTCGTCGTTCGGCTCGCACCTGAGGAACGTGAGTCGTTCCGGCAGGTCCGAGACCTGCTTCTCCGTGGCCGGGGAGGGGCCACCGTTCGTTTGAGCGATGTCGCTGATATCGGTCCGGAACGATCAAGCAATCTGATCACTCGCGAGAACGCTCAACGGAAAGCCGTGGTGTCGCTCAATGTGGCCGAGGGGTCCAATCTGGGCGACCTTGTCGCCCAGGTGCAGGAGCGTGTCGATCCCATTGTCCAGCGGGCTGGCATGACCGTGTCCTACGGAGGTCAGTTTGAAGCGCAGCAGTCCGCGTCACGGACGATCCTCGTCGCGGGCATTGCCGTCGCACTCATCATGCTCATGCTGCTCCAGATCTCCACTGGGTCGATGCGGGCGGCGGTGCTCGTCATGCTCAACATGCCCCTCGCGTTGATCGGCGGCATCGCCGCGATCTACATCAGCGAGGGGGGCGGCCCGATCGCAAACACGCTCGCCCTCGTCGGCATCGGGGGCCCGTATATCCCGCCGGTGATCTCCATCGCCAGCCTTGTTGGTTTCATAACCCTCTTCGGCATCGCGGTCCGTAATGGCATCCTGCTCATCAACCACTACAACCATCTGATGCAGCACGAAGGTGTGCCGCTCGGAGAAGCCATTGTTCAGGGGTCGATGGAACGGCTTGTGCCGATCCTGATGACCGCGATCTCAGCGGCGCTCGGGCTTGTCCCTCTGGCGCTCGCCGCGGGAGAACCGGGCAGCGAACTGCTCGCGCCCCTCGCCATCGTCACCCTCGGGGGTCTGTTGACCTCCACATTCCTGAACCTGATCGTTGTTCCGGCGGGGTACTCGCTCGTTTTTGGGCACAAGCCTGAGCGTCGTCCCGCTGATCACCCATCTGTGCTCACGCGTCTCGTGGGCATATTCCGCCGACCCAAGACCATCACCTCGAAGGAGTCCTGATCATGAACGACCTTTTCAAGATTCTCGCCGCCGCCAGCACGACCGTCGCGCTTTCGATCTCGTTACCCGGCTGCGGGGAGTCCTCAGAATCAAAGTCCGCCGAGACACACACCGCGGACGACGGTCATGATCACGCTGGTGACGGCGACGACCATGAGGGGCACGACCACGCCGAGGGTGAACACGACGATCATGACCACGGTGAGATGCGGTCTCTCGGTAGCGTGACGATCGCCGGAACGAAGCTGGCGGTCTCAGTGTCCAGCGACATCCGACCATCATCGGAGGTGCACCTCGATCTCGAAGTCGAATCCGGGCCGATCCCCGCCACCGTGCGTTTCTGGATCGGCGATGAGGCCGGGACGGGCGCGCTGAAATCGAAGGCGGACGCCCACGACGACCATTTCCACGGCCAGACCGAATCGCCCTCGACGATGGACGGTGCGAGTCTCTGGATCGAGATCGAGTCCGTCAACGGAAATCGCACTGTCGGCTCGATGCCTCTTGAGGGATAAGCCATGATCGATGTGACCGCAAACGTCCATGCCGAAGCAACCGCAACTGAAGCATGGGAACTGATCTCGGACTTCGAGGGCGAATGGGAGCCATCGAACCCCGAGCACAAGGGCACCGAGGTACTGACCGAGCCCAAACAGCCCCTCCGTGATGGCCTGCGCTGGTGGCAACGCGAAGGTGTCGGTCCCTTGACCGGCGAACTCACCGCGACGGTGCACGACACGCGGCCGGGTCGTGCGTTCTCTTGGACCGGCGAGGCTATCTACAAGCCGTTTGGAATGTGTGTCAGGGTCAAGGAAGGCGGCGACTTTCGGATCGAGCCCGAGGGCGACGGTGTACGGCTCGTCCATCGCGTATGGGGCGAGTTCCCGAAAGGCCTCGTAGGCTGGGTGATCGAGCGCGTCATCGGCACACTACTCCGATTCAGGTCGGCCGCCTACCGCCACACGCTCGTCGAGCTCGAGTACTTCGCTGGGCGACTGGAGGGAAGCATCGCCCGCGGTGAGCGCCGATGACACAGACGAACCACCACAATCACGGTGCTGATATTGGATCGAAACGGCTGGGTATCGCCGTCGCCATTAATCTGCTGCTCACTGCGGCCCAGGTCATCGGGGGCGTGCTCTCCGGGAGCCTTTCGCTGATCGCGGACGCGCTGCATAACTTCAGCGATGCAGCCGGACTGCTCCTTGCCCTGATTGCTCGGCGTATTTCCAGGCGTCCCGCGGATGAGCAACGCACCTTCGGCTACGGGCGAGCCGAGGTGGTCGGCGGCCTGATTAACCTCACCTCCATCATGGTCATCGCGGGCTATCTGCTCATTGAGGCCATCAACCGCACCTTCGACCGTCCCGAGATCGACGGCTGGATGGTCGTCATCATCGCCTGCATTGCACTGGCTGTCGATGCCGCGACGGCCGTTCTGACCTACACGATGTCGAAGGAGAGCGTGAACATCAAGGCGGCGTTCCTTCACAACGTCGCGGACGCTCTCGCCTCGGTGGCGGTCATTATCACCGGCACCCTGATCATCCTGTTCGACTGGTACTGGACCGACATCGTTGCGACCATCGGAATCTCGGTCTACATCGTGTGGATCTCGTGGTCGCCTATGAAGCGGTGTATCCGGATTCTGATGCAGAGCACCCCGGACGAACTCGCACTCGACGCAATCGCATCGACCATCCGCGAGGTTGAGGGTGTCCAGGACGTCGGCCATCTCCATGTCTGGCCAATTGACGAACATGCCGTCTCCCTTGAAGCTCAGATCGCGATCCGCGACGAGTCCCCTCTCACCGCGACTTCCGATATCATCGAGCGTGTTCGTCGATCGCTCGGGAGCGACCACGGCATCAAGCATGTGACGATCGAGCCCATTCCCGTATCTATGTTCAGTTCTGGATTAGTGACTGATCACTCACCTAACAAGCCGGCGGGTAGCGGAAGCTAGGGCTGAAGTGAGGCTGTTGCCCCAGCAGGTCAGCCCTGTCCGAATTCGCGGCCGACATTGACGCTGTCGATAACTGCTTCAAGCTGACACTCGACAGCCGCACTTCAAATCCGTGCACTCGGCGAAATGAGTGCAATGATGTAAGATAGTGTTGTGCGTCGTGACGGTTCACGACGCCATCGATGCTTAATGCTACGTCAGTCTCGACCAGATGCTGCGACAGCAACCCAGGCCGGCATTAGATGGTTGGCGATGACAGGGCGTGCCTCGCGAGTGAGCCGCCACGTCTGCCCGGTCCGCCGTTCGATGAGCCCGGCTCGATCAAGCAGTCCGGTGATCAGCTTCCACCCCGGCCGCCCCTCCGGCGTGACCTTGCACGGGTGTCCCCATGGGAGTCGGCCAAAGTGCCGATCGGAGATCACCCAGGTCCACCGACTCTCCCGAAGCGTGACGAGTAACGCGAGGTCGAACGCCAATGCGATCGCCGGCTCACGCTCAACGGGATCCCACCGCCGATCGATCGCTTCACGCTCGTACGCCGGTGCGATGTCCTCGTAGAACACGCTCACCTTGTTGAGGATGATCAACGGCGGCCGGTACAGCTTGTCATCGAGAATGCTGACGCCGGGGTCGAACACCTCGGCAATGCCTTCAGCATCGAGCATCGCCATGAACTTGGCGGCCTCATCCTCGGTGATCTCCTGCACCGGGGCGTGCTTCCGGCGGCTCGGCACAACTCGATCCCGTGGAGGCTTTGACTTGGTCTTCACCGGCTTCCGTTGCGGAGGCTCGGGGTCACCCATGAGCCGGACGAGTCGCTCGCACGCACCGTGGCTGTTCAGGATGAGTTGTTGCACCTTGACATGCCGCTGTCGCCAAAGCGACGCCCGCTTGGCAAGCTCGGCCCGGAAGGTCGGGCCGCCACTGTCCCAAAGATCGATGAACCGACCGGCGACCGCCCCGTGTGCGTCCACTGTGGTCTGCACGAGCAGGGCATCGAGCGACACCAGCCATGCTCTCTCAATGTCGGTGAGTTTCTCGTCCATGGGGGTCTCCGGTATGCTCGACGGCTCCGCCGTCGACGAAATTTTTTTTCTGAAGGCCGCCCCCGGCCGTTTGGTCGAGGGCGGCGAAGACATCACAGGATCCGGCCGCTTAGGCCGGGATCCTCATGCAGCTTTGGGTTGGCGACGGCAGTCATCGCAGCCCGATGGCTCGAACGGCTCCCAACAGTCGCCGCTGCAACGCTTTGGAATGTCAACGGTTACGGCATCAAGGGGGATGGGCCGCCATTTGTACGCCTGGCGGCATGGAGCGGGTCCGTTACGAGCCGCTAGGCGTACATTCCGCTGCTCGATCAGTTCTGCCGGGATCGCGAACTCGAAGTCGACCTCGTTCTCATCAAGATTCGCAACCGCGGAACTGATCAGGGTCTCCGCGACCTTGCGGAGCGAGGTCTCGCCCTCCTCCGCCAACGCCTGGAGCATGGCGGAGAGATCCTTGATAACTCCATCGGTGATCGCGGCGATGTCCTTCTCGGTCAACGCGGGCCCGCCGTTCATGCCGGCGAGCTTGTCCTCGATAACGCGGATCTGCCTGGTCGTCTCGTCGATCGCATCGTTGACGATGTCATCGTCGTCGCCGCCGAGACGACGGACCTGCGATTTCAGGCGCGCCTTCAGCTTGTCGAGGTTTGCCAGGAGTTGCTCGGCCTCGCCCGATTCGCCCCGACGCTGCTTGTCTTGCTCGCCGATCTCTTTAATGATCCGTTCGCGGAGATCAGGGAGCGAGCAGATCAACGCCTCGATTTCTTCCAAGACCGCGCGATGCAGCGGCCCCGACGCCAGCCATCTCCGACGCTGCGATCCCTTCGCAGGCATATCGATGCTCTTGTTGAGCCCGTAGTAAATCCGCCCGCGGCTTCGCTTTGCGATGAGCCGCTTGCCGGTCGTCGGCTCGACGAGGATGTCAGATAGGAGATGGGTCGTCCGGCCGTTGCGGCGTGCCGGATCCTTTATCCAGCCCGACTTGATCTTGGCGCGATGCTCGGCCTGCTCGGCCATCGCCGCGCGCCGCAGATGTTCGGGCAGATAGTCGCGGAGTTTCGGGTATGCGATCAAGTACCATGAACTCTCGGGCCGGATGCCGCGGATGCGACGACCTTGCTCGCGGGGCAGCGGCTCCGGGCGTCCTTCTGCTTGGTTGAAATAGAGAGCAGAGGAATGCCGGTTGGCATAGCCAACGCCGCAGTAGGTCTCGTTGCGCAGCATCGCATCGATGACGGTCTTGGTCCATCTTTTGCCGTTGGGCGACGGGATCTCTTCATCATTGAGGACGCGCGCAATACGTGTACCCGCGAAGCCCTGCTCGTGCCGCATCGCAAAGATTCGGATGACGACCGCCTGATGCTCCGGGTCGCCCGGGATCAGCGTGACTTTGTCCTTCTTCTCCTTCTTGAACCCCATCTTGCCCGGCTCGTACCTGAGCCGGACCTCCTTGGTCTCGGGATCCAGGTTGAGCCGCGTTCCATCCGGGAGCAAGCGGATGATACAGATCGGCTCGTCGTCTTCGGTCATATAGAGACGGTCGATGCCGTACGCCCCCTTGCTCGCATGACTGCGACGCCCCTCGCGGAGCGCCTGTTGCGACCCCCTGGCCGAGTTGTCTGCGATGCCGCGGGCGGTCTGCTGAGCGATCATCGCTTTCATCATGCGGACCATGGTGGCGTTGTTGGCATCCTCCATGAACGCGTCAGTCTCGGCGATCTCGATGCCCTCGTCCAAGAGGCGATCGGCCAGAGCCCCAAAATGGAGCGGCCCCGAACGCCCGAACCGGCTTTGGTCATAGAACAGGACGACATCGATCCGCTCGCCCGACCGCTTGCGCGCGATGATCTCGTCCATCGCCGCTTCAAGATTGGCCTTGATGCTGCCGGACTTGCCGACAAGTTGCAAGGCGTCGGCGAGCTCCATGTCGTACTCCTCCGCGAAGTACTCCATGGAGTTCATCTGATCGTCGATGGAGGTATCGGCCTGCTCCATCGTACTGCATCGCGGCATGGGGACCGCTCGTTTTCCGTTGAGTCGAGACTTCCGTTTCATGTCTCTTCCTCCTCATGTCCGCCCATTCGCCTGCGGACCATGGAGGCAAGTAGAAGTCGAAGGGCGTCGTTGCATTGCTGTTCCTCCTCCGGGTTCTGCCGTATATACGAGACGGAAACCGGAACCTGCCGCGGCGGACGGCCGCGACG
The DNA here is from genome assembly GCA_965228265.1 of Phycisphaerales bacterium. Lineage (GTDB taxonomy): Bacteria > Planctomycetota > Phycisphaerae > Phycisphaerales > UBA1924. The sequence continues at coordinate 2,877,246 of OZ245804.1, read as the reverse complement.
ACGAGAAACGATCTCGCCGCATTGGCCGCCGCCGGATTGCGTCAGGTGTGGTTCGCCCTTCTCATTTCCACAAGTCATGCAACGACTCCTCCCTCGCGCGCCAGTTTTCTTGGTATTGACGGGCGCGACCGCTCCGATTTGCAGGTTTCTCAGCTTCTGCGCTCACTCACGCGTGCCCGCCACGGCTTGGTGTCCATGGGAACAACCGGCACCACGGCCATCCGCTGACCGTGCCCGTGTGTGCCGCGCGCCTCGTCTACCGCTTCGCGGAAGCCTTCTCCGAACTCTCGCGCGTACCCGTCCTCGATCACATCGAGCATGCCATAGACGACACCCATCAAGGTTGCGATATCTGTGCTCGTCATGCCCTTGTCGAGCGTCTGGATCCGGATCCCACGCAGGTCCGCGTGTTCACAGTCCGGGGTGCCCACCGGATCCGGCGCGCTCACCGCGATGAGCAGGGTGCGAGACAACCCCGCCGTCGCCGCCTCGCAGTTGCTCGCGAGCAGCCTGATCTTCCTCGCCATCCCATCCGGGCCGTTGAACGTGTGCGTTGTTGTCATCGCCGTACCTCTCACTAAAGGACTGAACCACCAAACCCGCCGCGAGGCGTTAGCCCCACGGCGAGCCTCTCTCCCCTCCGCCCTCATCCACCGCAGTCATCGCACAGGTCGAGCCCCGCCGCATCGAGCATCTTGCGCCGTGCCTGGTTTACGAGCTCGCGGAAGGCCTCCTCGCCCATCTCCGCGCCCGCTGCCATCTGCGACAACACCATGAGCACCGCGACATCGAGCTGCGCGAGAAGTACTGCGACCTCCACCTCGTTGAGAGCCCCGACCGCCCCAGCCACCAACGCCTCCGGCCGCGCCGCGGGAAACGGGCCATCGCCGTCCTCCCCAAGCGTCGCCGCCACCGCGAGCACGCTCCCGTGCTCCTTGGCCCATGCGAGCAGGCCGTCCGCCGCCGCTGTGATCTCGTCCGCCGTGTGGGTGTTCTCGTCCGTCATCCGATGCTCCGCTTGTGTACGCCAATGGGTCAATACGGCGTACATAGCGGTGACTTGGACGGAAGGCAAGGATCCGTCCGCGGTGAACTCGACAATTTCAACACGGAATCGGAGGCGCATCAGGATCCAGCCCAAACCGGTATGGATCCTGACGGGAATCGCGGTATCTCGGGTACGCGGGTATAGACGCCAACTCGCAGATCCGGCGTACCATCATGCTCATGCCGCGAGCAGGTACACCAAATCAGTCATGGCGAGATGTGCTTGATGAGGTACGCGAGCTCGCGTCGCGCACGGGTACAGGCCGCTCGAAACTACTCCGCAAGCTCAACGAACTTGACTCCGCGGTCACCGGTGAGATTAACAACCTGAACGACGCCCGTCGTCGGCGGATCATCGGCCCCCGTGCCCGTGTGCGGGCCGCCACCTACACCGTCGAAGAGTCACGCCGCGGCCCCGCCCTCATTGAGATCCGCCCAGGCGCAGCGGCGAAACCGTACAAGGTGCCGCTGCCGTACTACAGGGCGGTTGCCACCGAGGTCGCGTCCACCGCGGAGCCACAACTCTTCGCCACCATCAAGGCCGCCGCGAGCCGCCGGCTTGGAGAGGAGCTGCCCGACTACGCCGCCCGCGTCTCGCTGCGATTCTGGTCCGCCTCAGGTCTCGTCCATCATGAAGGTGCACGGTTCACCCGCGTCGGCACTAAGGCCGGGTTTACACGAGCAACCCGGGAAGCCTGGACGAGCTTGCAGCGTGAGCCCTTCGAAGTCGGTCCTGATCAATCGTCGGAAGGTTGACCGGGCGGGAGCTCGATCGACTCGATCGCTCTCGCCGCGTCTTCGTCATAGACGGAGAAGTACAGATCAAGGATCTTGCTCGACGAGTGCCCGACAAGCTGCAACGCGTATCGATACGACACATTTTGCCGGGCCAGCATCGAGACGAACGCGTGTCGAAACGTGTGCACTTTGTATTGCGTGGGATTCTCGAAGCCGCACTTTTTACACAACGCCTTCACCTGATCCAGCAGCCGCGTATCAACGAGCTTTCCGTTTCCGCGGGGATACCGCTTTGACGGATGAGAATGGAAAACCCGCTCGTCGATCCGCGGCATCGACTCCAAGTACGGCCGCAGCTCGGAGTGAATCGGGATCCGACGCGACTCCTTCCCCTTTGTCTCGTCGTCGGAGCCCCCGTGCCGGATGTCGAGCACGCCGTTGCCGTTGGCGTCGAGGTGGACATCCTCCCACAGCAGGTCCCGCATCTCACCGACGCGGCACCCGGTGTAGGCGAGGAACACAATGATGGGCCGGAGATTGTCGTCCGCGGTGTCGATCATTGTGCGGATCTGCTCAGGGGTGAAGCACGGCTGTTTCTTCGACGCCGGCTTCTTCAGCTTGAGCTTGCGGATCGGGTTCTTCGCGAGGATCTCAGCAACCTCGCAGCACCACTTGAAGAGCTGCTGAACGATCACCATGCGGTCGTAGACCGTCTTCTTCGACAAGTGATTCATCGTGTTCACAAACGCCCAGAACTCGACCTGTCCGAACCGACCGAGGTAGACGATGGACCGGTCTTTGCAGAAGTCCTTGAGCTTGCCGAGCGTGTGCTCGTACGCCGCCATGGTCCTCGGCTTGAGCCGCCGGGCCCGGCAGGTGTCGAGGTACAGCTTCACCGCCTCGTCGACGGTGTATTCCTTGGGGGCTTCGAGGCGTTCGCCGTTGCAGATCTTGTCGTGCAAGGCATGGGCCGCGTTGATCGCGGCCGTTTTGTTCTTGGTCTTCAGGCTCCGGCGTTGCTGCTTATTGCCGAGGCTCCACTCCGCGTAGTAGGTCTTGGTGCGTGCCGACGTGCCGTCCTTCTTTCGGTACGACTTGTGCCCCACGTGGATGATGGGGTTGCTCGTGCCCTCGACCTCGAACCGGTTGGCCAGCATCACCCGTGCTCCTTCATGAGCTCCTGGATGAACCGATCGCGGAGGAACAGCAGGGGCTTACCAGGCTTGGCCGACTTCGGGAACCGCCCCTCCGACACGAGCCGCTTGACGGTGAACGGTGACCGCCGGGCGACCTTGGCGGCCTCGTCAAGCGTGATGATGGGCGGCAACTCGTACTCCTCAGCCAACGCCCGAGCTTCGTGCAGCGGAATGTTGAGTCCGATGAGACGACGCGAGCTTGGGAAAGTGGGCTCGGTGCGGGGGATGCGGACGGTGCGCCCACGGACGAAGCCGGCGCGGCGGGCAAAAAGCCAGGACGCTCGGGCGGATCGGAGGATGAGAGACCTCATCGCGGGCATCACAGCACCCCCCTCAGCTCGATGTTGCGGACGCTCGCCGCGATCGGTGAGCCGTCCCTGGTCAGCCATGCTCTGCCGCGGTCGGTCAGCGTGTAATCCGTGATCCGAAGGGATCCGTCGGTGGGCTCATCGATGAAGCCCTCGGCCTTGGCAACTTGAAGACCGAGCTGCGACTCGGCGAGCCAGAACGCCTTCGCGGTGCTCGGGCCCCGTTGGTTGCCCACCGCCCGCTCGCTGAGCCGGGCGATTTGTTCAGGTCCGACCTCGGCTTCCAAGAGCAGCATGAGGGAAGCCGCTGCTCGCCAGGCGCGACCTTTGTTGCCAGCGGCGTCACGCTGGTAGCAGGCGAAGACGCCCGCCAACACCTGTAACTCTGCCTCTTCACTTCCGTGCACGGCCTCGATGTCAAGGCCCAGCAGGTCCAACGCGGCAGCGTGGATGAAGAACTTCGCGAAACCGTCGCTGTCGATCGTGGCTGAAATCAGCCCGAGTGCCCGGGCGTGCTCGACCACGGCGGAAGTCGCGACACCTCCGTGTGCGGGCAGCTCCTCGTCGATCGCGTCGACCACCTCGGATGTGACCATCCCATTTGCGGAGAGCTCGGCGAGGTACTCCAGCGCGATGATGAGGTGCCCCCGGGTGACCGAGGTGAGCAGTGCGGCTAGGCTTTGCGTCTCTTTCATATGGCAGACCTCTACAGAAATCCACCGAGAGTAGCTCGCCTTGGATGATCCGTCAACGCCCACCTAGAAAAAACCGTGAGGTTGTGGTACAGTTGGTTCAATGCCTGACGCCGCCTACGCCCTTCGACAGATCGACATCGCCCGAGAGGAGCTCACCGGAGTGCTGGGCGAGTGCCCGTCGTCGGGTGCCCGGATCGCGAAGGCACTGGCCGCATTGCAGTCACTTGAACGCGAGCTCATCGCGGACGCCGGCGAAAGGCCGACGGCACGCCGCCGCGGTCCGAAGGCCGCCAAGACGGTCGAGGACTACAAGGTCGAGAAGTTCCCATCGCGGCCGGCAGTCTTGGCCGAGTACCGGAGCACCGACGCGGAGCCGTTCCGCTGTCCAAAGGACATTGTGCTCGCAACCGCCGACGCGGTGCGCGACCTCGAGCAGTGCAAGTTCGTCGACCTGCACGAGGCCGTGCAGAAAGCACTCGGCGAGCGGGTGCCCGACTACCACATCCGGACCGCCCTGAGGTGGATGAAGCACGAGCAGCTCATACGCCATGAGCGGGCGATGTTCAGCCCAGCCAAGGCCGGCTCGCTGAAGTCGCAAGCCACTAAGGCATGGAAGCGGCTCGAAGCTGAAAGCTAACGCTCGCCGACAAACGCTCAGGCACGTATCCGCCGAGCTCGCGGCATCGTCGCGTCGCTGATCTAGGCCAGTTCAAGGCCAACAGGGTCAAACGTCTCGGAGTGCTCCGTCGTAAACCCCTAAAAAACAAGACCCTGCAAATGCAGGGTCTTATCGAAGCGGAGAGGGGGGGATTCGAACCCCCGATGACCCGGAGGCCATACTGGATTTCGAATCCAGCGCATTCAACCGCTCTGCCACCTCTCCGAAGGTCACGGTTGGGGACGCCATGATAGCCACCGGCAAAGCGCCGCGTCAGGCCAGGCGGGCGGCGATTGCGTCCAGAATCGACTCGGGCTCGGCCATCCGTCCGGGACCCACCGCCCGGCAAGCCTGCCAGCCGGACTCCGGACCGACAAACGCAAACCCGTCGCCTCGCAGCGTCTCCAGATTCCGCTGCGTCGCCGGCTGGCTCCACATCACCTCGTTCATCGCGGGAGCCAAAATCACCGGCGTCTTCGCACGGTCGACCGCACTCAGCACAAGCGTCACCACGTCGTCCGCCCGTCCGGTCGCCAGACGGGACATGCAGTCCATGCTGCACGGCGCAACCACAGCCAGATCCGCTCCCGACGCGGTCGCGATGTGCTGCGGATCGCTCGCCTCGACGTGTTCCCAGATGCTTGTATAGACAGGCTTTCCCGAGAGCGCCTGAAAGGTGATCGGCGTGACAAACCGTGTCGCGGACTCGGTCATCAAGACCGTGACCTCAGCGCCAGCCTGCGCCAGCTTGCTCGTCAAAGCAGCCGATTTGTACGCGGATATCCCGCCGCACACACCAAGAATGATGCGCTTGCCGTCGAGCGTCTGTTTCGTTGTGCTCACGTATGTCCCTCCTGACGAAGGGAGCCGGCCTTAGAGCAGGGCTTCCTCGGCCTCTGCGACAACCTCGAAGTCGCCGTCGGCGTTCTCGACAATCTCGATCTTGTCCTCGAGGATTTCCTGCACGACGAGTTCGAGATCGGATCGGCCGTCACGCTCGACGAGCGGGCGGGCGCCCTCCATGAGCTGGACCAGACGGCGCTGGATCACCGCGGTCAGACGAAACCGACCGCCAAACTTGTCGACGACCTCTTCACTCTTGAATGCTTCGATCATGATCGGGGGCTCTCATCGCCGGTGAAGGACGGGTCAGCATCGCGCTTGACCGGGCCTTCCGGGCAGGACACGATCCTATGCAGCCCGCCCCGCCGCGGCGACCGAGTGCTCAAACCCGGCCCGGCAGGCCCCCAAGAGCTCCGATCAGTTCCAGCCGCCCGTCGTGGGGACGCCCGCGGCCGACTGATCCCCACGAAGAGGTTTCCATGTCAGCGACTCCCTGGTCCTTCGGCGACCGTGTCACCCATGCCGACCGTCCCGAATGGGGGGTGGGGCAGATTACCGCTGTACAGCCCATCATGGTCGAGGGGCGGCCGACCCAGCGCCTGACCATCCGGTTTGAGCGGGCAGGCATCAAGACCCTCGCCTCGGCCCTGGCCAATATCCGCAAGGCCGACGCAGCCCCGGTCCAGGCCGAGGTCGAAGCCCCCTCCGCCGAGGCCCAGAAAGCCACGGACGCCGAGCTCGCCAAGAAGCTCACCAGCCTCCCAGAGAGCGTGGTCGATCCGTTCATCCCGCTGGCCAAGCGCCTCGAGACGACGCTCGGGCTCTACCGGTTCTCGGACAAGGGGGGCTCCCTGCTGGACTGGGCCGCCATGCAGACAGGTCTGGCCGACCCGCTGACCCGTTTCCTGCGCCACGATCTGGAGATCCACTTTGCCGCCTTCCGCCGGGCGCTCGACCGCCACGCGGGTGAGTTGGGCTCGCAGCTGGCCCGGCAGGACAAGGCGGCCCTGAATGCCATCACCAGCGGCGCCCCCGAAGCGGGGCAACAGGCGCTGCGTCGCGCCCTCGCCAGGCGTTGATCCCGGGCAACACCCGGATCAATCGGCCAACCGGAACGAGCGGCACAGCCCCGGCACGCCGCTTGCATCCTTCCCTGAACACGAGCGGAGCTCGGTTTTCTCGGACTTCACATCGCGCTCGGCCCCGCTGGCACGCCGGGCATCCGCGTTGATCTGTCTCTGGCATACGCGTCCAACCAAGGCGGCCGCGTCACATGACACAGACAGGCAGGAGATGACCATGAGCGAGAGAGAATTCCAGAACCAGTTCAACAAACTCCTCGAGAAGATCAACACCCTCCCCAGCGACCAGCAGGGCAAACTCAAGGAGCTCGCCACGGATACCAAGTCCCGCCACGAGCAGATGAAGAAGACGATCTCCGAACTCCAGGACTCGCTCGACTACCTCCGTGTCAGCGTGAAGTACCTCGTGTTCGATCTCGAAGCCACCCGCCGCGAGAACAAGCAGCTCCGCGCTCTTCTCGAACGCCGCCCCGAGGGCGAGGCGTAAGCCCGAGAATCCCGCCTCCCAAAGCACCCAAAGCGCCCCCATTGGCAGGCCAGGCCCGAGATCGGGTCTGGTTTGCTTTTTCTGCAGCGCGCCGGCGCGGAAGAACGCGTAGCTTGGCAAGGCCCCAGATGGACAAAGGCCGGAACCCGGAAGGACTCACGTATGCGCGCACCCAGACTGACCGCCGCCGCCACGCTTCTCTTGCTCACCAACGCCGCCTCATCCGTGCACGCCCAGTGCGACCCGGCGACGATGTTCTCACAGAGCGTCGATCTCGCCACGGGCGATGGGCCCTACGAGCTCGACGCGGGCGATGTCAACGGCGACGGCATCCCCGATATCGTCTCCATCAACGCGATCACCAATGATCTCGGTGTCTTTCTTGGCATCGGCGATGGCGCGTTCGCGCCTGTCAGCTTCTACGCCGCCGACGCCCAGGCTTTCGATGTGTCGCTCGGTGACATCGACAACGACGGCGATCTCGACGCGGTGATTGCTGACATCACAAACGACGCAGTCGGCATCTTGACCAACGACGGCAGCGGGGCGTTCTCCATCGGCGCAAGCCTGCCCATCACGGGCGGAAGCCCCACGCACCTCAAGCTGATTGACATCAACAACGACGGCGAACTGGACATCGTCGCCAACGCCGCCGCCGGTAGCTTCATCAACGTCTTTGTCGGAGCCGGTGACGGCACGTTCGCCGCAGCAGTCGCGTATGCAGTCGGAACCAGCTCCCAGCTCGCTGCCTACGGCGACGTCAACAACGACGGCCACATCGACATCGCAACACCCAACACCGGCTCTAACAATCTGAGCCTGCTCCTCAACAACGGCGACGGCACGTTCGCATCCCAGATCACCATCCCATCAGAAGACGGACCCGTCGGCGTTGCGTTCGGTGATCTCGATAGCGATGGCAACCTCGATCTCGTCGAATCCATCAATGGCACGATGAAGCAGCGCGTCCGATTCGGTGCGGGCGACGGCACGTTCTCGACGTCCGTGGACTACGACGTCACCGAAGTGCCGGGCGACAACACCCTTGCCGATCTCGACAACGACGGCGACCTCGACATCATCACGGTCTTTCTCAGCGGCACATCCCAGGTCGCCACGCTCATCAACGACGGTGCAGGCAACTTCAGCGGGCCCTTCTTCTTTGTTGCAGGCACCGGACCAATCGCCCTCCTCGCACGAGACATCAACAACGATTTCGCCATCGATCTCGTGACCGCCAACGTCTTCGGCGACAGCGTGAGCCTCCTGATCAACCAGTGCGGCCCGTTCCTCAGCATCACCAGCCAACCGCAGAGCGTCGTCGCCACCGCCTTCGGTCCGGCAGAGCAGATGACCGTCAGCGCACCGCTGGCCGACACCTATCAGTGGTACCTCAACGGCACCCCCCTGGCCGACGACGCCCGGTTCACCGGCACGACCACCGACACACTGACCATCAATCCGGACCTGAACACCGAGGGCACGTACCGAGTCGAGGTGGCCAATGCCGCGGGCACGATCCTGTCGCAGAACGCGGTCATGGCCGTCATCAACTCCTGCCCGGCCGACCAGAACGCCGACGGCGTCCTCACCCCCGCCGACTTCTCGGCATGGGTCGGCAACTACAACGCCGGCTGCGACTAAGCCGCAACGCGCGGGCCATCGCCCGGGCCAGCCCAAGCCATCCAGGTGCGAGCCGCAAGGCCCGGTCCGAGTCCGGATCGGGTTTGCTTGCTCGGGGCGTGGTTTCCTTGGGGGCGATGGGCGTACCATGCCGTCCCACGGAGCGGTGCCCGAGAGGCTGAAGGGGCCGGATTGCTAATCCGGTGTACGGGATTTACCCGTACCGAGGGTTCGAATCCCTCCCGCTCCGCTTTCTTCTCGCGCCAGGTGTGCGGCTCTGGTCTCGGCCTCGTGCGACAGGCTTCACCAAAGGAGTCCCACATGGCCCGCACCCCATCAACCATGCTCGAACTCGGCACCAAGGCGCCCGCCTTCGACCTGCCCAACTACAACACCGGCACTGGCGAGGAGCGTGTCAGCGTCCAGGACGCCGCCGGACCGCGCGGGCTGCTGGTCATGTTCATCTGCAACCACTGCCCATTCGTCATCCACGTCGCCGACGAACTCGCGAGGCTCGGGCACGACGCCAAGGCCCACGGCATCGGGGTCGTCGCCATCAACGCCAACGACACCCACAAACACCCCGCCGACGCACCCGTCCACATGACAGAGGAAGCCGAGAAGCGGGGCTACACCTTCCCGTACCTCTTCGACGAAACCCAGGAAGTCGCCAAGGCCTACAAAGCCGCCTGCACGCCCGACTTCTTCCTCTTCGATGCCGACCTCAACCTCGCCTACCGGGGCCAGCTCGACGATGCCCGCCCGGGCTCCGACGAGCCCATCACGGGCAAGGACCTCCGCCGAGCCATCAACGCCGTCGTCGCCGGCGAGGACGTCGGCACGGACCAGAAGCCCAGCATGGGCTGCAACATCAAGTGGAAGCCCGGCAACGAGCCCGACTACTTCGGCTGATCGGCGCGCAACGCCTGCCAATCCTCGGCTGTCATCGCAAACCGGATGTGATCCTGCCATGTGCCGGCGATCTTGAGATACCGGGGCGAGTACCCCTCCTCGCGGAACCCGACACGATTGGCCAGTGCAATCGAAGCCAGATTGTTCGGGATGATGTTCGCCTCCACGCGGTGCAGCTTCAGCTCACCGAACGCCCGCCCCAGCACAAGGCCGACGCCCTCGCTCGTGTAGCCCTTTCGGGTGAACGCCTCGCCCACCCAGTAGCCCGCGAAGCAGCTGCAGAACGGCCCGTGGTAGATCTGCCCGAGGTTCACCATGCCCACGATCGCGCCGTCCGTCTTGCGGCAGATCAGGTGTTTCTGATCCGTCGTCGTCTGAACCGTTGACATCATGGCCAGAAACCGAGCGCCCGCCTCGCCCTCGGACGGGCTGCTCGGCCTCGGGAACCAAGGCTCAAGAAACGGCCAGCTCGCATCCCACAACGCGCACCATTCCTCCCGATCGCTCTCGACCGGGTGACGGAGAAACACCTTCTCGCCTTCAGCCAGTCTGTGCCGTTCCTGTGCGCTCATGACGAGACATGCACGACGATCCGCCGCGTGTGCGCCGCGAGCCGGTGTTCCCAGAGATACATCCCTTGCCACGTCCCGAGCGCGAGCCTGCCGTCCATCATCGGGATACCAAGGCTCGTGGCCGTCAGCACCGATCGGATGTGGCTCGGCATGTCGTCGGGCCCCTCGTCCGTGTGCTCGTAGGCCGTCCCGTCGGGCACGTGCGCATCGAGCCATCGCTCAAGATCACGCCGCGCGCTCGGGTCGGCGTTCTCCTGAATAATCAGGCTCGCCGACGTGTGCCGGATAAACACCGTGCACAGCCCCGCATCCACACCCGACTCGCGCACAACCCCCGCGATTTCGCGCGTGATCTCGTGCAGCCCGCGCCCGGGTGTCTGGATGGTCAGCTCTCGGATCATTCCCACTCGATCGTCGCCGGCGGCTTGCTCGATATGTCGTACACCACCCGGTTCACGCCGCGCACCTCGTTGATGATCCGATTCGAGATCCGCGCCAGCACATCAAACGGGATCCGCGCCCAGTCGGCTGTCATGAAATCCCGCGTCTCCACCGCACGCACAGCCACGACGCTCTCGTACGTCCGCCCGTCGCCCATCACGCCCACGCTCTGCACGGGCAGCAGGACCGCAAAGACCTGGCTCGTCTGGCGGTACAGATCCGCCGCGATGATCTCCTCGAGCACGATCTCGTCGCACTCGCGGATGACTTCGAGCTTCTCGGGCTTCACCTCGCCCAGCACCCGCACCGCGAGTCCGGGCCCGGGGAACGGATGCCGCCAGAGGATCGCGTCGGGCACGCCCAGCACCTCGCCTAGCTTGCGGACCTCATCCTTAAAGAGCTCCCGCACCGGCTCGATCAGCTCGAACCCCAGATCTTCGGGCAGACCGCCCACGTTGTGGTGCAGCTTGATGTTCGCCGACTTGCCCGAGTGCCCGTGTCCCGACTCGATCACATCCGGGTAGAGCGTCCCCTGAGCCAGGAACTTGGCCCCCTTGACGCTCTCGGCGGCCTCCTTGAACACCTCAACAAACCGGTGCCCGATGCGTCTGCGTTTCTCCTGCGGGTCCGTCACGCCAGCCAGGTCCGCGTGGAACTGCTCGGTCGCGTCCATCACACGCAGGTCCACGTTGAAGTGATCGCGGAAGGTCGTCTCGACGAGCTGGCGTTCCTTTTTGCGGAGCAAGCCGTTGTCGACGAAGACGCACGTGAGCTGATCCCCGATGGCTTTGTGCAGGAGAGCCGCCACAACGGACGAGTCCACGCCGCCCGAGAGTCCGCAGATGACGCGGTCGCTGCCGACGCGCTCGCGTATGCGCTGGATCTCGGTCTCGGCGAACTCGGCCATATGCCAGGTGCCGGTGCAGCCGCAGATGTTGTACGCGAAGTTGCGGATGATGTCCGAGCCGTGGGGGGTGTGCGTGACCTCGGGGTGGAATTGCACGCCGTAGAACCGCACACCGTTCTCGCTGTACCGGACACCCGCCTGCGGGCAGGTCGGCGTTGATGCGATCGTCTCGATGTTTGCGCTGGCAAGGTCGGTCACCTGGTCGCCGTGGCTCATCCAGACGGTCGTCCGCTGGGGCACCGCGCCGAACAGATCGCTGTCGTCCTTGATCTCCAGATTGGCGCGCCCGAACTCGCGATGGTCGGCCGGCGTGATCTTCGCGCCAAGGTGCTGGCACACGAGCTGCATCCCGTAGCAGATCCCCAGCACCGGGACACCCAGGTTCAGGATCTCGGGGTCGATCCGGGGCGAGCCCTCCTCGAACACGCTCGCCGGTCCGCCCGAGAGGACGATCCCTTTCGGATTCATCGCCTTGAGCTCGGCCGCGGTGATATCCGAGCGCTGGATCATCGAATAAATGCCAGCCTCGCGGAGTCTTCTGGCGATGAGCTGCATGGTTTGTCCGCCGCAGTCCAGGACCGGAACGATCTCGTTGTGCGGGTCTTGGTGTGGGTCAGGGGTGGGAATGGTCGATGCCATGTCTGTGCCTGCTCCTTGATCCGGTCGGGCGGGATGGAAACGGAGACTCTAGGATCTCACCCATGCTGAGGACGACCCTCGTGTCCATCTTCACATTCGCGCTGCTCACGGGCATGCCTGTCGGCTGCGCACCCAAAGTGAAGGTGAAGCCCGATTTCGATTCCCCCGTCCCGCAGGACCGCCTCGCCGCCGTCGCCAAGGCTCGCCGCACCGGCGACGAGAACGCCGTCGAGCCCCTGATCCGCATGCTCGCCAGCGATGACCCGCTCATGCGACTCGTCGCCTCGGATACGCTCGTACAAATCACGGGCGAGGACTTCGGCTACGACCCCGCCGGGAGCGACCCCGAACGCCGTCAGGCCTCTGAGCGCTGGGCGAACTGGTTTGCCAGCAAGAAGGACACCCCGTCCGGGAGGGTTGATCCGTGAACGAGTCCAAGCCCGCCGTCGAGATCAGGCTCCTGAGCGACCCGACCTACCTCGCCGGGGCTCGGGAACTCGTCTTGGGTCTCACCCGCCGCCTCGGCTTCAAGCAGGACGAGTCCGGCCGGATCGCGCTGGCCGTCGACGAGGCCCTCGCCAATGTCATCAACCACGGCTACGAGCGCCAGCTCGACAAGCCCATCTGGATCTCCATCTGGTCCCACGCCAGCCCGGGCGTCCCGGGGCTGCGCATCGTCGTCGAAGACGAAGCCAAGCAGATCGATCCGGACGCCATCTGCGGCCGGGACCTCGACGACGTCAAGCCCGGAGGCCTCGGCGTGCACATCATCAAGGAAGTCATGGACTCCGTTGTCTACGAACGCCGAGAGAAAGTCGGCATGCGCCTCATCATGACGAAAGCACTCACTCCAAACCCCACAAACGCGCCGGAGCACGCCAATGGCTAGTCCGAACGAACTCGAAGTCGTCTGGGAAACCCGCGACGACACCACCATCCTCAAACCCGAAGGCGATATCGACCTGGGCCGATCACCCACCCTCCGCAACGACATCCGCAAGGCCATCGAAGAGAAGCCCCGCCGACTCGTTGTCGATCTCTCCGGCGTCTCGTACATGGACAGCTCGGGCGTGGCGACCCTCGTCGAGGCGATGCAGCTGGCGCGCAAAGCGAGCACCAAGCTCGTGCTCTGCTCGCTGACCGAACGCGTGCACTCGATTTTCGAGATCGCCCGCCTCGATCAGTTCTTTACGATCACCACGACCCTCGACGAGGCCGTGGGCACCTGACGCGTGAGCCAGCAGCCCTCCCATCCCGAGCCGCCCGCGATCCTGGCGCCCGTCTACAAAATCGGGGCCCGCGCGATCGATATCGTCACCCACACCGGCTCGGTCCTGCTGCTTGTCATCGAGGCGCTGCGCTGGTTCCTCAAGAACTGCACCAACCGCAAACGCATGGGCACCGGCGCGATCAGCACCCAGATGATCCGCATCGGTGTGCGGTCCATCTTCATCGTCTCGCTCGTCTCGTTCAGCGTCGGGCTCATCCTCGCGCTCAACATGGCACCGCCGCTGGACCAGTTCGGCTCGCGCCAGCTCGTGGCCAACATCATCGGCGTCGCCGTTCTGCGTGAGCTCGGCCCGCTCATGGCCGCGATCGTGCTCACCGGGTTCGCCGGGGCCGCCATCGCCGCCGAACTCGGGACGATGGTGGTGGGGGAGGAGATCGAAGCCCTCGAGGTCCACGCGCTCGACCCTGTGCGTTTCCTCGTCGTGCCCAGGCTCATCGCCTCGATCCTGAGCATGTTCTCGCTCGCGGTGATCTCGAACATCGTCGCCGTCAGCGGCGCGATGCTGATCTCCCGGCTTGTGCTGGCGATCCCCTATTCCATCTTCTGGGACAACATGCTCAACCAGCTCAAGGGCGTCGACTTCTGGACAGGCATGATCAAGGCGGGCATCTTCGGGGCGCTCATCGGCGCCATCGCCTGCGCCAACGGCCTCAAAACCTCGGGCGGAGCCGCGGGCGTCGGGCGGGCCACCACCGACACCGTCGTCCAGTGCCTCGTCTCCATCATCATCGCCGACTCAATCTTCACGGCGATCTTCTTCATCTTCAAACTCAACTAATCGGCGCTCAACGACGGAACTCGATCGGCTCCTCGACCATCGCGTACGCCTCGCGCAGGATGGTCATCCCCAGTACGCCCACCGCCAGAAGCGCGATCAGCGGCCACGCCTCGCCTGTTTTGCCCGCGCCCACAAGCCAGGCGCAGGCGTACACCGCGGGCCAGAGTGTGCCATACCGGCGCACCTTCTCGCCCGACCGCTCGTTGAACCCGAGCCGACGCACGCGCCTGTAGCAGACCAGCGCAAAGACGATCGCCGTCGCACCGACCCAGAGCACAGCCTGCCACGGCACCCAGCTGGGCCAGATGCCCGCGCCCTCGCTCTGAGCCGACCCTCGCGCCAGCAGCACCGCCGAGCAGGCCGCCCAGCCCGCCACGGCAAAGAGCACGGCTCGCGAACTGAGCCTCGGCACACGATGCTCCATCGTGTGCGCCAGACCGCCCACGACCATCGCGTGCGTCATGACGAGCCAGACGGGCAGCGTGAAGACCAGCGCATGGTTCGGCGCCAGCATGTGCCCCGCGTACACGAGCGCCAGGACCGGCAGCCCGATCGCCGGCACGAACTTCCCCGCCACGTTGTAGATCGTGATCCCGATCGCCGCGACCGAGGTGAGCGTCACCGCCTCCGCCCCGAGCACCAGTGATCCCAGGATCGCGCAGACCAGCGTCCCGATCACCACGCTCATGGCGATCTCTTCCGAGATCCGCTCGGAGGCCAGGGGCCTGTTGGGCCGAAGCGTGCGGTCCCGCTTGGCGTCGAGGATGTCATTGAGGGCCGCCCCGAAGGCGTAGAGCCCGAGAGCCGCGATCGCGCCGCCGGCGAGCAGGACCCAGATCGATCGCTCGTCGATCTGCCTGGTGCCCGCCTCCTGCTCGAACGCCCGTGTCCAGACAATCACAAACCAGACGTTGGCAACCGCCGAGAACGCGCCCGTCACCCGTGTCAGTTGGAGCACGGGGGCCACTCGCTGGATCAGACCTCGCATGGGCGGATCCTACCGCCCCGGGGCCTACCATCGCGTCTGTGAAGCCCCCTTCGCCCATCGCGATCGTCGTGAGCCGGTACAACCGGTCGGTGACCTCGCGCCTGCTCGAGGCCGCCCGGGCCGAGATCGAACGCCGGGGCGTGCCCGCGGACCAGATCGCCGTCATCGACGCCCCCGGGGCCTTCGAGCTGACGGCTCTCTCGAACGCCGCCGCCCGGAGCGGGGCTTACAAGGGGGTGGTGGCGCTGGGCTGCCTGATCCACGGCGAGACCCTGCACGACCGCTATATCGCCGACGCCGTCGCCCAGGGCATCACCCGGATCACCATCGAGACGGGCATCCCCGTCGCCTTCGGGCTCATCACCGCCGAGACCGCCGATCACGCTAGCGCCCGGTCGGGCGGCGCCAAGGGCAACAAGGGCGAAGAAGCCGCCGCTGCTCTGATGGACACGCTGACCTCGATGGACGCGATCGCCCGGGCCGTGGCGCAGGGGCGTCCGTGCGAAGTCGAACGCCTCGAAACGAATCTCCCTCAAGACAAATCCGAGAACGAATAAACGCCTATGGCCACACCCCGCCTCATCCGACGCCTCGCTTTCCAGGCCCTGTACCAGCTCGACGCGGTCAAGGACGCCGAGCTCGACCGCGTCCGCGCCTCGATTGACATCGACGAGGACCTCAAGCCGGGCGAGGTGGACAAAGCGCTCGACTTGGCAAGCAAGGCCTTCGAGCATCGCGGGGCCGCCGACGACGCGGTCGCCGAATTGGCGCCCGAGTGGCCCGTGCACCGCCAGCCCGCGGTGGACCGGGCATTGCTCCGGCTGGCGCACTACGAGATGACCCACGGCACGACGCCGCCCAAGGCCGCCGTCGCCGAGGCCGTGAAACTCGCGAAGGAATTCAGCACCGAGAAGTCCCCCGCGTTCGTCAACGCGATCCTCGACAAGCTGCTCAAGCGCGTGCTCGAAACCAACGGGGCGGCCACGGAAGAAGCGGGGTCGTAAGCGATGGCGATCTTCAAGAGCGTTGTCAGCAAACTGCGCACGGGCCTGGCCAAGACGCGCCAGAGCCTCGGGGGCATCGTCTCGCTGCTGCGCGGCCGCAAGCTCGATGAGGAACTGATCGAGGAGATCGAGGCCCGGCTCATCCGCGCCGATGTCGGCGTCACCGCGGCCCGCGCGCTCAGCGGCGGCATCCGCGACGCCTACCGCAAGGGCGAGATGACCAAGGGCGAGGACGCGCTCGACTACCTCAAGCAAGAGATCAAGGCGATGTGGCCCGAACAGGATCGGCGCCTGAACCTCGCCGAGACCGGGCCGACCGTCGTGCTCGTCACGGGCGTCAACGGCGCGGGCAAGACGACCAGCATCGCCAAGA
The DNA here is from genome assembly GCA_965228265.1 of Phycisphaerales bacterium. Classification (GTDB taxonomy): domain Bacteria; phylum Planctomycetota; class Phycisphaerae; order Phycisphaerales; family UBA1924. The sequence continues at coordinate 2,860,664 of OZ245804.1, read as the reverse complement.
TCGCACGCCAGTTCAAAGCCGACGGCAAGACCGTCCTGCTCGGCGCGTGCGACACCTTCCGCGCCGGAGCCGTCCGCCAGCTCGAGATCTGGGCCGAGCGTCTGGACGTCGGCATCGTCAAGGGTCAGGAAGGCAGCGACCCCGCAGCCGTCGCCTTCGACGCGTGCTCGGCGGGCGTGGCCCGGGGTGTGGATGTCATCATCCTCGACACCGCCGGCCGCCTCCAGACCCAGGCGGGTCTGATGGACCAGCTCTCCAAGATCAAACGCGTCGCGACGAAGCAGATCCCCGATGCGCCCCACGAGGTGCTGCTCGTGCTCGACGCGACCGCCGGGCAGAACGCGCTGCGCCAGGCCGAGGGATTCGCCGAGGCCGCGGGCGTCACGGGGATCTTCCTCTCCAAGCTCGACGGCACCGCCCGCGGCGGGATGGTCGTCGCCATCCGCCAGCAGACCGAGATCCCCGTCAAACTCATCGGCGTGGGCGAGACCCCCGACGACGTGCAGCCCTTCGACCCCGACCGATTCGTCGAGGCCATGTTTGAAGAAACCGTAAACGCCGAGTGAAGCGCCCGCGAATGCGAGGGCTCCGGGCACGAGCGTCTATGATCCTCCGAGTCCACTCGGAGACACCATGCAGCCCACACCCACACCTTCCAACGGCCAGCTCGAGGAGACCGGTTACCGCGGCCTCTCCTACGGACAGCAGTACGCCTTCACAGGCGCCGGCCCCGTCGACACCAGCGAGTACCCGGGCGCCCTGATCTGCGTCGAGGGCACCGACCGCGTCGGACGCTCCACGCACATCGCCCTCCTCCACGAATGGCTCGAGAACGACGGCTACGGCGTCGTCCGCTCGGCGCTCACCCGATCGGGCCTGGCCGGCGACGGGCTCCGCAGGGCCAAAGAGGGCCACACCCTCGGCCCGCTCACCATGGACCTCTTCTACGCGACCGACTTTGCCGATCGCGTCGAGAACGAGATCATCCCCGCACTCCGGGCCGGGTTCGTCGTGCTCACCGACCGCTACATCTTCGCCTCGCTCGCACGCTCGATCGTCCGAGGCTCGGACCCCGAGTGGGTCGAGGACATCTACCGCTTCGCGCCCATCCCCGACGCTGTCATCTACCTCGACGTTGAGGTCGAGAACCTCGTCCCCCGCGTGATCGCCGGCGGCGGGTTCGACTACTGGGAATCGGGCATGGACTTCATCGAGGAGCGGGACATCTACAGCTCCTTCATGAAGTATCAGGAGCGCGTGCTCCGCGTCTTCGACTCCCTCGTCGAACGCTTCGACCTTGTACGCATCGACGCCAACCGCGATATGAACCATGTGTTCAGCGACCTGCAGACCGAGGTCAAGCGCGTGCTGCACCAGACGGGCGTCAGGCCGAGCTCGGCCATACGAAAGGAGGAGGGCTAAGCCATGACCATGCTCTCCTACGAGTTCCCTCGTGCAAGCTCGGGCCAGCGCGCTTCGCGACTGGCCGCGATCGACGTCGGGACGAACACCGTCCGCCTCGTGATCGCCGACGCGCCGCGTTCGGGCGGCTACCGCGTGATCGATGACGAGAAGGCGATGCCCAGGCTCGGGCGCAAGGCCGCTGAGGCGAACAAACTCGATCCCGACGCGATGGCCTCGGCCGTCGACGCGGTGGCGCACATGTGCGAGATCGCCAAGGGCTTCGGTGTGCGTCGGCTGCGGATCGTGGCCACGGCTGCCGTGCGCGAGGCGGAGAACAAAGACGAGTTCCTGGAGATGATCTTCTCCCGCACCGGGCACAAGGTGGAGGTCATCTCCGCCGAGCGCGAGGCCGAGCTGGCCTGCCGGTCCGTCGCGGGTGAGATCGACCTTTCCGGCCGCGCGATGGCCGTCGCAGATATCGGCGGGGGCAGCACCGAACTCGTCAGCCTCGACGACGGCAGCATCGCCTCCGTCCACCCGCTGCGACTGGGCGCCGTCCGGCTGACCGAGCAGTTCGGCTCCTGCGGCCCGGGCGAGGGCAAGGCGCTCAAGGAACTCCGCTCGTTCGTCAAGGACGCGATCCGCCAGGAGGCCAAGAAGTTCGCCAAGATGCCCGAGATGCTCGTCGGCACCGGGGGCACCATCACCACGCTCGCGGCCATGAGCCTCCGCTCCCAGCCGGGCACGGAGACCTTCGGCCTTGTCCCGAACTCCACGCGCGGGCACGAGGTGACGCTCGCCGAGGTCAAGGACTTCATCGACCAGCTCTCGAATCTGTCAGTAAGCGATCGCGGCGCGATCCAGGGGCTCAGCTCCGACCGCTACGACATCATCGTCGCCGGGCTCGCCATCGCAGAGGGCTTGATGGAGTCTCTCAAGGTCGACCGCATCCGGGTGCACGACCGCGGTGTCCGCGACGGCATCATCCTCGAGATGATCGACGAGCTCGCCGGCGCGCCCTCGGCCGTCGCGGCCGGCGCCTTGCCCACACTGGCCACGGCGATCGAATTCGCCGACCGTTGCGGCGTGAACATCCCGGGCGCGATCCACGTCTCCAAGCTTGCCACCAGCATCTACGACCAACTCGCCGATCTCGAGCTGATCCCCAACCACAAGCGCAACCGCGAGATCCTCGAAGCCGCCGCGATCCTCCGCGATGTGGGCATGGTGATGAACTACACCCGTCACCACCGCCACAGCTACCACCTGATCATCCATAGCGGGCTGGCTGGCTTCACACAGGAAGAGATCGAGCTGATCGCCGTCGTCGCCCGCTATCACCGCAAGAGCCTGCCCAGCAAGGACCACGACGAGTTCCAGCGTCTCTCGAGCGAGAACCAGGACGCGGCTCGTCACCTGGCGGCCGTCCTCCGCGTCGCCGACGGGCTCGACCGCACCCACACCCGCGATGTCGAGTCGGTCCAGATCGAGCTCGAGGACAAGACGCTGCGCATCCTGGCGCACAGCAAGAACAACCCCGTCGCGTGCATCGAGGGCGCCCAGCGCAAGGCCGACCTCATCGCCAACGTCTTCGGGCTCGAGACGATCATCCGCTGGTCGGACTCGAGCAGCGCCGAGAGCGGCAAGCCTCAGACGCGTCGGGCGCCGTACAAGCCGTACATGGAAGAGCCCCTGCCCGGCAAGCTCATTGTCGTGGAAGGGCTCGACGGTTCGGGCAAGAGCACCCAGCTCGACCTGCTCAAGAAGTGGGTCGCCTCACTCGGTTACTGCTCGTACTTCAGCGAGTGGAACTCGTCGGACCTCGTCCGTGAGACCACCAAACGCGGCAAGGCCACCAGGCAGCTCAGCCCGCTCACCTTCTCGCTCATCCACGCCGCCGACTTCGCCGACCGGTTCGAGGGCGAGATGTTGCCGTCTCTCCGCGCCGGCGGCGTCGTGTTCGCCGACCGCTACATCTACACCGCCTTCGCGCGCGACGCGGCCCGCGGCATGGACCGCGATTTCGTCCGGCGCATGTACCGCTTTGCGCCAAAGCCCGACCTGGCCGTCTACTTCCGACTCCCGCTCGAAGTCGCGCTCGGACGCATCCTCCACGGACGCCCCGAACTCAAGTACTACGAGGCAGGCATGGACCTCGGTCTCAGCGAAGACCCGTACCAGAGCTTCCGTCTTTTCCAGGGCCGGATTTACGAGGAGTACGAGCGGCTCGTCGACGAGCGAGGGCTCTCCGTGATCGACGCGATGCTGCCCATTGCGGAGCAGCAGGTCCAGTTCCGGGCGATGGTCGAGCCTCACCTCAAGGACGTCGTCCGTATGCCTCTTTTGAGCCGAGCGGAGGTTCTGAAGGCTCATAAGCTGACGGGGCGTTATCTATAATCCCCGTTTACGGTGATGAGGGGTGGGGATATCAGGTCTGATCCGGTCAGACCCGACAGCCCTAAACCCCTTTGGAATCGCGGGTTTCGCTTGCCCATCCTCTCACCCGATACAATATTCTGCTTGAGGGGAGGCCGCCGGGATGTCGTTGTCGTCACCGACTGACGCATCGTGGTGTGGGTTGACGCGTTCCGGGGACCGGGACGTATACAAGCGAGGGAATGCTCTTTCATGCCATCTCATCATCAACTGACCAGTTCTATCGCCGCACTCACACTCCTCTACGCGTCTTCGGCAACAGGCCAGCTCGCTCAGAGTGATTTCGCATCCGGCGTCGACGGCTGGACAGCCGCGGGCAACGGCGGCACGCCCATCCAGTTCATGGGTGACTACGTCGCGCAAATCGACGCCGGCGCCGAAGAGATGGCCTTCATCGCACCCGCCAGCTATCTCGGGAACGTCTCGGCCGGCTACCGCGGCGAGCTTTCCTTCGAGTTGTTCTCATCACTCGAGTTCTTCGCACCAAGCGTGCCGCGCGTCGAACTGACGGGCAACACATCCGGCGGGAGCCTGACGCTCTCGATCGACCTCCGGCCGATGTATCGCGCGTTCATGTTCAACGCCTACACCGTCAAGCTCTCCGAGAACCAGCCTTGGGAAGTCGTGGGCGAGGCCCGGGCCCCGACGGCTCTCGAGTTCCGCGAACTCATGGGCGACCTGACGGACCTGCGCATCATCGCCGACGCAGGAGCCCAGCCCGACGACGTCATCGCCCTCGACTCGGTCCGTTTCACCCCCGCCAACGTGCGTGTCTACATCCTGGCAGGCCAGTCGAACATGTGCGGCTGCGACGATGTCCGCAACGTCGATCCGAGCTGGCAGGACACCGTGCACGAGGTCATGGTCTACTGGGGCAACGACGTGATGCCCGGCTTCATCCCGCTGGCGCCCGGAACGTCCGGGGCGTCCTGCTCGGATGTGGCGCCCGAGTTCTTCTTCGGCCCAGAGCTGACCTTCGGCCGCGAGCTGGCCGAGCGCTACCCCGACGAGCAGTGCCTGCTGATCAAGTTCGCCGTCGGTGGCACCGACCTCTTCGCTCAATGGACGACCCCGACGGGCCCCAACGGGGAATTCCCGGACGGCGGCCCCCTCTGGGTTGAACTCAAGCAGCACATCGACGACGCACGCGCCGCCCTCGACGCGATGGGCTACGAGCACCAGATCGACGGGTTCGTCTGGATGCAGGGCGAGAGCGACGGCGACAGACGCTTCCGCGCCAACGCCTACGACTCCAAGCTCACCGACTTCATCGCCAGCATGCGGAGCCACACCGGACGGCCCGACCTGCCCTTCATCCTCGGACGCATCCGCGACGCGGGCCAGCCCTACGCGAAGACCGTCCGCGAAGCACAGGTCGCCGTCGCCGACGCCGACCCGAACACCTGCTGGTTCGATACCGACGACCTCCCCTTCCTGCCCGACGGCATCCATTACGACGAACCCAGCATGCTCGTTCTGGGCGAGCGTTTCTTCGACAAGCTCTACGGCTTCGTCGACCCCTTGGGCGACGTCAACCGCGACGGGAAAGCCGACGTCGACGACCTCTACGAGTGGACCCAGAACCCGACCGACCTGAACTGCGACGGCGTCGCCGACCAGGCGGACATGGACATCGTGGTCGACGCCGTCCGCACCCAGGAGTGATCGGACCCGCCGCCGACCGGTAACGGCAGAGCGACCGATATCTCATGCCATTTCAATGCTGAATCTGATTTTTCGTCTTGCGAGTTCACAAGCCCGCGATATGGTCATGTGCGGAGAGTGAGTCCTGCGCCCCGGGAAGTTTCTGCCCGGGGCAGGGATGGAACAACGTCCGTGTCTTGACGACATCGAACGTGCAATGGACTGCCAGAGATGACGACCCCGCGCGGCTTTGCCTTGCTCGGGCTGGCGATCGGTCTGCTCGTCGCGGCCGAGGCCAATGCCCAGATCGTGTCCAGCGACTTCGCCCTTGGTGACGACGGCTGGGTCACCGTTGGAAACAACAACGCACCCACACGCTGGCGCACCGGCGAGATCAGCCAGAAAGACGAATACCGCGGCATCATGTGCTTCCGCGCTCCCGCCAAGTACCTGGGCGATCAATCCCGCGCCTACGGCGGCACGCTCTCCTTCGAGATGAGCAACTCCGCCGTCCGCTACGCGCCAAGCCTGCCCAAGGTCTGGATCACCGCGCAAACGCCCGCAGGCACCCTCCGACTCGTTGTCAATCTCCCCCGACCGTCCAGCCCGAGCGTGTTCGAGCACTACACCATCGGACTCGACGAAGCCGCGGGCTGGCGCCTCGTGGGCAAGGGCCGGGCGCCCACATCCGAAGAGTTCCAGGCCGTCCTCGCCGGCATCACCGACCTGCGCATCGTCGGCGAAACCACCTCGCAGTCCGGAGAAGTCTTCGCGCTCCGCCAGATCCGCATCGACGGCAAGGACCTGCCCGGACCGGACCTGAGCAGGCTCAAGGTCTACGTCCTGGCGGGACAGTCGAACATGGCCGGCTGCGACGATGTCCGAAACGTGGACCCGATGTGGCGATCCGAGTTCGCCGACGTCATGATGTACTGGGGCAACGACCTCGCCCCGGCCTTCCAGTCGCTCGCACCGGGCACCTCCGGAGCGACATGCTCAAACGCCGGACCCCAGTTCTTCTTCGGACCCGAACTCGCTTTCGGCAGCGAAGTGGCTCTGGCCAACCCGAATGAGCAGGTCGTCATCATCAAGTTCGCCGTCGGCGGCACATCCATGTACGAGTACTGGACCACGCCCACCGGCGAATACCCACAGGGCGGCGTCCTCTGGAACCAGCTCCAGGACGTCATGGGCGAAGCCTTCACTGCCTTGGGCGAAATGGGGTACGAGTACGACGTCGAGGCTTTCCTCTGGATGCAGGGCGAGAGCGACGCCGACAAACGCTACCGGGCCCGCGCCTACGCCGGCAACCTGTCGAGCTTCATCGCCAGCATGCGCACCTACGTGGGTGATCCCGAGCTGCCCTTCATCCTCGGCCGCATCCGCGACGCGGGTCAGCCCCACGCCGAGACCGTCCGCGAGGCACAGGTCAGCGTCGCGATGAACACCCCGGGCGTCTACTGGTTCGACACCGACGACCTGGCCTTCCTGCCCGACGGCATCCACTACGACGAACCCGGCATGATCGAACTGGGCCACCGCTTCGCCGACATCGTCCTCAGCCTCCCCTAACCCCGCCCCGAGTGCCAAGTGCCGAGTGCCGAGTGCCCAATGCCCAATGCCCAATGCCCAATGCCCAATGCCCAATGCCCAATGCCCAATGCCCAATGCCCAATGCCCAATGCCCAATGCCCAATGCCCAATGCCCAATGCCCAATGCCCAATGCCCAATGCCCAATGCCCAATGCCCAATGCCTAATGCCCAATGCCTAATGCCTAGTGCCTTATGCCCAACGCCATCTCCCGACACTACCATCCCCCATGCAACGCCAAGGCGCCGATCCACAGAACATGGAAATCACCGATTTCATCTGCGACTTCTCGCGCAAGCCGTGGGACGGCCAGTTCCCGCTCGTCGAGGGTCATCGCGGCAGCCTGATCTCGGGCGACTGCCTCACGCTCGCCTACCGGTTCGTCGTCCTCGAGGAACAGACCGCCCTCGAGCCCGGCTACACCTGCACCATGTGCCTCGAAGAACGCAAGGACCGCTGCTGGCAGAGCCCGGCCTACCCGGAGGCCATCATCTGCCTCCGCTGCATCCGCCAGGGGGCCACCAAGCTCCACAAGGACGAGGACTGGGACTGGACGAAGCCCGAATAGACCCGCCCGAAGACAGCCCCACGCCGGATCACAGCCGCCAACCCCGCAGGCTTGCCGCTGGGTGGGTTGGAACCTACATTTCCACCCAGGCCCCCGGGCCGGTGACCACGATGGGCGGATGCCAGAGTGGACAATTGGAACAGACTGTAAATCTGTCGGCGAAAGCCTTCGGGGGTTCGAATCCCTCTCCGCCCACTTTCTTCCTGTCTCGCTCTTTCCTCCTTGCTCCTCGCTCCAAGCCTAACCGCTTGCTGTGCAACGATTTCTGAATCTTGATTCGCGTGGGCATTGGGCGGCGATGTAGCACAGTTTGCCGCAGATTGCGGTCGATGCGCGCCGGATTGTGCGCCACTTTCCAAGCTGGGAAGCCCGGCGGCTCTACGGAAGTGCTCATCGCGGGTCTGGAGGTAATGCTCCGCAGCGACGCGCGGTGAATGGCCGAGCCAGCTCGAAACCACGTGCTCGGGCAATTGGTCCACCCAGTCGCACGCACACGAGGCCCGGAGCGCATGGAAGAGCCGCGGCCATGGCTTCACCCCAGCTCGGGCGAGGATGCGAAGCATGTGGGTTCGCAGGTTGGTCGCGGAGTCGAGCCCCACGACGACCCGCTCTTCGCCTTCCTCCGCCTCGTCATAGAGATCCTGAAGGATGGGCATCAGCGCCGGCGCGATCGGGACCACTCGGACAGCGTGCCCGTCAATCTGAGCGGTCTTTGGGCTCCGCACTGTCAGCCGGTGCTGGTCCCATGCGACGTCCGCCCATTTGAGTTCAGTCAGCTCGCTCGGGCATCGGAGACCCGCGTAGCGTGCAAGCCCGACGATGGCCCTCCAGCGTGCGTCAGGGCAGGCGTCCAGAACGCTCTCGATCGTCTTGGTGCTGACGTATGAGGCCCGCTTGGGGTTGCGTTGGGAGCCCCCGCGAAGGTGTTCGAATGGGCTCTCGTCAAGCCAGCCCCAGCGTACAGCGCGCTTGAAGATGGCTTTGGCGACAATGCACCGTTTCACCTGTGTAGCCGGAGCGAGCCGGTCCGTCTCGGTGAGAGACTTCCGCCAGCGGTCCGCGTCCATGGTGTCGATGTCGGTCAGCGCCGTAGCTTCGCCAAGAAACGCCCGCAGACTCTCGGTGGTCTGCCTGTACGCGGCCATGGTGCTGGGCTTGACCGTCGCAGACTCGACGAACTGGTCCAACAAATGACCCACCGTGATCGAAGCCGACGGCTCGCGACTCTCTACCAGACCGACGCGGGCGAGACGCTTGTGCATGACCTCACTGAGTCCATCGAGCCAGGACTCGGTCTGAGGGTCGAGCGGGGTATTGAGGTTGCGGGCATTGATGAGCCGTTCGGTGTAGAGCTTGAAGTCCTTGGCCGCCTTGCGGGAGACGTTGCCGAGCCGGACCGTTTTGCGTTTCTCCGTGCCCAGCTTGAAGATGAGCCGGACACCATCATCGTCGAATGCGAGTGAAGCCAATGGATAATCCTCCGTGCGCCATTATGCCGCGAGCTGCGGCGGCGCGCCAGTCTGTGCTACCCGATACTGAGCAGCGTCGCGAATTCTGTTTCGGTTTCCCCCCTATGTCTGAGAGGTGGGGAGAATCGAATCGGGGGAGTCGAGGTTCGGATGGAAGCGTTTGGGATCGCCTTTGACGCCCCTGCCCGTGCGCTTCCATCGGCCTTGCTCAGTGCCTTCACTGAGTAGCTTTCCGAGCCGACCCTTCCCGATACAAGGCGTGTGCGGCCAGCGCTCGCGGATCTGTTCGGCGATGGCACCGTCTCCGATATCCTTGATGATGCTCTCCAGAGTGTCGATATCGTCAGCCCTGCCAACGTCCGCACGCTCTCCGAGCATGATGTAGCCTTCGTCCGTGTACTCGATGACCACCTCGTCAGGGATCTCGCAGTATCGACCGACGGCGTTGAGAATCCGTCGCGGGTCTTTGGGATCGTCAGTCGTGTAGCGTTTCATCTCGATGATGATGTCCACGAACGATGGAAGCGCCCCCGAGCCACGCGCGGCGTTGTAGTTGGACGAATCGCCCTTGCGAGGATGATGCACGAGCAGGAGGCCCGCGCCCGTCTCGGTGATGTCGCGGAGTGGGGCGATGGTCTCGCTGACCTCAGCGGCGTCATTCTCACTTGTGACAGGCCAGAGACCCGCGAGCGTGTCGATGATGACGAGTGCGGCTTCGGTCTGCTTGCATTCCGCCACCGTCGATTCGATGAGTTCCTTCCATCCCTTCGGATCGAGCCTTCGGAAGCTCTCGCGTTGGAGGAACAGGATGCGAGGGTCGAGGTGGTGTAGGTCGCGTCTGGTGGACCACATGGTCGGGCTCTCCTCCGAGATGTAGAGGATGGGCTTCTCGATCGGTGAATCCACCAGCCCAGTTCCGCCGTAGGCGTCGCGGAGCAGGTGTGTCAGGAGCGTCGTCTTCCCGGACTTCCACTGTCCGGTGAGAAGCGTGATGGTGCTCTCTGCGATGTAGCCCGGCCATACCCAGGTCGGTTCTTCGGCGGGTTCGAAGTTCTCGATGGACGTCCAAATGAAGTTCGATTCGTTTCTCCCCGCCGAATGACTAAGGGGCTGAACCGAAAACAACTCCGCCGAACTGGCGAGCGACTTGAAATCGTCGGCTGTCGCGCCATTCTGGAGCGCCTCGCGGGCGTCCTTGCCCTCTTCGGGCGGCGTGATGATCCGCACCGACTCGCAGGCGATGACGAGCTGCTGGGCGATCTTCTCCGCGCCACGCTCGCCAGCTTCGTCGTCGTCCGCAACGATGACCGCGTGCCGACCCTTCAGGAGAGCCGCGAGCATGTCGCCGCAGTACCCGGCCATAGGCACGCCCACAGCGTCCAGGCCGAGTTGAAGCATCGCAGCCGTGTCTGATGCGCCCTCGCATACAAACACAGGATCAGCGGGGGAGCTGCCCGCGTAGTTGTTGAGGGGCCACTCAAGAATGAGCCCACGTCGTCCGCCGGGTTCGAAATGCTTGGACCCGTCCGCGTTGCGATAGGCGGTGCCGATGACCTCGCCCATCTCGTCTCGCTCGTGGATCTTCCAGTGCCCCGCCCCTTCGCGGGCGAGGCGGAGCCAAGTCTCGGGCCGGATGCCTTCGGGGGGGTCGAGGGTGATTGTGCTCGTGCTCAACGCGCACCCCCTTCCGGGCCGCAGTCGTCATCCCAGTCCTCGAACGGATCGGGAATGGAAAGCCCATCGAGGAATTGGTTGAGGAAGATGCTGCGGAGGGAACCCGAGCGTGGAGATCCTGTCGCCCATGGGCGGCGGAGTTCACGATCCCGACGATCAATCCAACGGTCCCACTGCGAGTAGCGTTCAGGCTCGTGCATCACGCACCGCCTTTCGCGTGGCCCCGATCAGGGTGGCCATGGTGATGCTTTCATCATCGAAACGACGAAAACACTTGTGCAGATGAGGTTGTGTCTGCTTGAGAGCCGTGCTAACATTCTCGCGTCTAGTGCCCCTTTTGATTCTTGGCGGGATCGAGGGGCTTTCATTGTTTTTGGCGACTGCCAAACTAACTCTTCGACTCATGCGATGTCTCCTTGGTCATCCTGTTGATTCAGGACGCCTCCAATAAACTGAACAGAATCGTCGTTGAAAACGCGTGCGTTGCCCACCCAGTGGGCGGCCTTGATGCGTCTGGATTTGACGATGTACTCGATGCGATGCCGCTCGACCCCGAAGTGGAGGGCGATCCGGCCAATGGTCCAGATTGTGGGTGTAGAACTCAACATTGCTGTCTCCGTGCATCGCCCCCACGCCGACCATGGCTGAGTAGTTCGGGGACTGGTAGCGACGATATATGGGTGCCCGGCATTCGTCAAGTGCGATATCTGGTACTTGCAGGTTGTCCACCGCTTCCGACACCAACCGCGCGCAGTTCACGCCGATACCGGTGCCTCATTGCCGCTCAAACGCCAGATTGGATGCGTTTTCAGACGACCGCCCGCTCGTGGTTGAGGCGGAGCAGGGCTGACAGGATCAGCTGCTCTACCTCCGCCCGGCGCTCGGTCAGGGCGTGGGGCTGTCCGTCGGGTTGGGTGGGCAGCGGCTGACCCGCGCCGGTCTCCTCGAAGACCTCCGCCCACGACGTGTCCCAGCCGCCCGCCTTGTCGGTGTGGGCGTAGGCCGCCAGCACCGCCTCATCGAGCGCCCTGTGCGCGAGGCGGAGCCAGGTCGGGCGTTCGTTGTAGAGGTTGGTCAGCGTGCGTTTCTTGAGTTTGGGATGCTTGGCGCTGGCCGCGTCGATCACGCTCTGACGGATCAGCCGCCGCGCCTCCTCGCCGCTGACAGCCGCGACGTCGGCGAAGTCGTCCTCCGCGTCCACCTGCGCGGCGACCTCCTCCACCCACGCGGGCGGGTTGAGCCAGTTCTCCCGCTGCTCGTTCAACGCGGCCGCCGCGTCCGCGATGGCCTCGTGCTGCGCGTAGCCGTCCTCACCCTCCTTGGGCTCCGAGCCGGGAGGCCAGGGGAGGGGGAAGGTCTCGAAGCAGGTAGTGGGGGTGTAGCGGAACCCGCTCTCGGCCTCGCGGAGCTGCGTGCCCTGACGGCGAGCCCAGAGTTCGTGGATGCTGGAGTGGAGGACGCCGAAGAAGTAGTCGTCGGAGCGGGCGAAGACAATGAGTTGGTGATCTGGAATTGTGGTGCCAGCAATCTGTACAAAGAAACGAAATTTGGTGAGATTCGGAGTCGCGATATACCCCTGTCCATTCAACGCTTCTCGCATCGCTGGTCGAGGTTCGGCATGGAGCCACCAGTATTTGGCGTAGGACTCGCGCCGGTTGCTCTCGCGATCGGGTTTCACGTCTGTCTCAATACGGCTGAATGCAGCCTCGTAGCTGGCGGCCTCGCCTTTGTCTTTCTCTAAGCCGAAGTCAATCAGCCACATAGCTCTGGAGCGACGGGTGAGGTCCATTCCGTTTGTCCAAGGCTTGACCACATCGAAGTGAGGTTGGCCGTGCGGTGTCGGCGTGCTGAGCAGTGTGCGAGCGTCAATGTAATCCAAGTCAAATGAACCACCTTTCGTGTTGCCCATGAATGTGAGGTCAGCATTCTCTCGAAGGGTGACGGATGTGGTTAGATCTGGACCACTGGTCAGGTTGGCATTGATGTTGACAACAGGTAGCCCATCGAGCTCGACTTTGTCAGAGGGTTTACCCGTGAAGCCGACCATCGAGACCTGAACTGCGGCACCGTCGAGAACCCACTCTCGGTCAGACCAGGCGAAGAACATTGGCGTCCGTTCGGCAATGCTAGTCATGACATCACGATTGAACTGACCACGAATTCCCTGAGTAGCGAGGAGACCAGCCCTGACTGCGGGGCACGCTTCGATTGTCATTGAAGCGAGGGCGAACCAGTAGCAGCACAAATCGCTGGTGTTTGCGATGTCGTACTGTCTATACATTGCTTTGATGTAATCGTCTGGAATGCCAAACTTTCGAAAAAGTTTTGATCCTACAAACGGCGGATTCCCCACAATAAAATCCGCCTCCGGCCACTCGGCTTGTCCGGCGCAGACCGCGCCCTCTTCCCACACGCTGAGCGGCTCGCCCTCCGGCGTCTCCCATTTCAGGATCGCGTCGCGGTTCTCGATCGTTGTGATCGGTTCGAGGATGGGGTTGCGCGGCGCGTTGAAGCCGTTGGCGTGCATCCACTGGAGGTAGCCGATCCAGATGACCACCTGCGCCAGCTCGGCGGCGTAGGGGTTGATCTCGATGCCCGAAAGCTGCGTGGGCCGAACGCGGGGGATGAGCCCGCCCGTGCCGAGCTCCGGGCGCGAGGCGTAGAGGATCAGTTCCTTTTCGAGTTCGAGGAGCTGCTGGATGGCGACGTAGAGGAAGTTCCCCGAGCCGCAGGCCGGGTCGAGGACGCGCACGGAGGCAAGCCGATCCTGATAGCCCCGCAGGAGTTCGGCGATGGCGTCGTCGGCCTTCTTCTTCGTCGCGGCGGTCGTGGCGCTGCGCCGGCGTTCGAGCTGGGCCTCGACGGCCTCCTGCATCTCCTCGTACGCCTTGCGGAGCGGGCGCACGATGACCGGCTCGATGACGAGCATGATGTCCTCGCGGCTCGTGTAGTGCGCCCCGATCTGGGCGCGCTTGTCGGGGTCGAGCGAACGCTCGAAGAGCGTGCCGAACACGGAAGGCTCGACCGAGCCCCAGTCCTTCTCGGCGGCCTTGATGAGGTACTTGATCTCCTGCTCGGTGAGCTCGATGGCGGCGGCGTCATCGAAAAGCCCGCCGTTGAAGTACGCGATCTCGTCAACGCCGAAATCGCCCCCCTCGCGCATGGCGGCGAAGAGGGTGTCCATCTGCTTGCAGAGCCGCGCCGGGTCTTTGTCGGCCCGTTCGAGGATGGTCTGGAAGACGCCCTTGGGCAGGAGTTCCACGTCTTCGGCGAAGAGGCAGAACATGACCTTCATCAGGAAGTGGGCCGCGTCGTGCGGGTCGTGCCCGCGCTCGCGGAGACCTTGGGCGATGGCCCCGATGTTCTTGGCGGCCTTCTCGGTGACCTGCTCGGTGGTTTCTTCGGGCTTGAAAGACTCGGGATCGGTGAAGACGCGGCGGAGCAGAGCGAGCTGGTCGGGCTCGTGGAGGCGTTCGAGCTCGATGGTGTAGACGTCGGAGCGGTAGCCGGTGAAGTTGGTGTGGATCTCCGTGCGGGCGATGTCCGAGACCACGAGCAGCGGCGGGTTTTCGAGCGCGTCGCGGTACTGCAGGAGTTGCCGCAGCGCGTCGGTCAGCGTGGCGTACTTGCCCTTGCGTTTGTACTCCCACCCGAAGCGGCCCTTGTACCAGACGTCGGCAAAGCCCCGCTGCCCGCCCGAGCCGGCAGAGGCAGGCCCGGCGACGGCGACGCCCTTCTCGAAGGTGAACGTGTCCCCGACGGGATCAAGCTCAGCGGGCGTCTTGACGCCCAGGAGCTTGCAGAGGTCGAGAAAGTGCTCCTGCGAAGCGGCCCGCTCAGAGAGCTCGGCCCGTTTCCATTTGGCGATGAATGCGGCTGGGGTCATGGGCATTGAGGATAGCGGAATACAATTTAGGAGCAGGCTGGAGGGGGGGTGATTGGTTGTCACTGCTCCCCAGGGGAGTAAGCCTTACTTGCGGTCGGACGTCAATTCATATAGAGCGACGTGTCGATTGTGTAGGAGAGGAACGCCCACACCAAGAAAAGAATGAGCCAGAACGCTGCGAAGATCAGCAGCCCCTGAAAGACACCCCATCGAACCGCCCGCGTGATGACCTGCCGAGCCTGATCGGTGGTGAGTTCATTGAACGGCTTGCGGTGCGAAATGCCCGGCGTGGTGGTTGGCGTAGCGCCTTTGGGCTGGGGCTTCATGTACCAAGGCTCGTCGTCGATAGGGATCGCAGTATCGCCGTTCGCTTGGTGCTCATCGTTGCCCATGCTGATCCCCCTGTGTGGCGTTGAGTTTGTCAAGTCGCGTATCGAGTTGCAGTGGCACGCTGCACTGTCGGCATTTGTAGTGAACCGTGATCGCGCCGGTGATCGGGTTGCGCTTCGTGGCGTACGGAATCTCGGGGGCAGTTTCGCCCGGCTCGCTCGGTTGCTTTGGATCATGCCCACCCATTGGTCCCCCCTTGCCCACTGAGGCGGCTCAGGCTGCGAGGGGACCAGCATACTGGACTGAGCTATCTCTAAGCCAGAGGGCGCTCTGAGAGCGTTCAGCGGGCTCTGAGAGGATCAGGGCGTCTGCCCCCCGCTCGGGGAGGGGGAGCCTACTGCCCGGCGCTGGCGTCGATCATGGCGACGATCCCGGCTCGGACGGCTTCGGGCAGGGTGGGCCATGCCTCAATCAGCCGGGCGAGGGCCGGATCTGCCGGTGGGGAGGGGGGCTTGTGCGCGCCGAGTGCGCCGGATTCTGCGCCGGTGGAGTCTGAAAACCCCATCTGTCGGCGAAAGCCTTCGGGGGTTCGAATCCCTCTCCGCCCACTTTCTTCCTGTCTCGCTCTTTCCGCCTCGCTCCTCGCTCTTTGCTCTACGTGTCTGCGACCTGGCTTGCCGTCGATTGACAGTCCAGCACCGCACACGCCATGATCTGAGCTGTGAAACGTGCATGCGCGCGGCTACTGGGTGAGACTGTCCGAATCGCAAGCCGACGGATGCGTGTGGTCTGTCTGCTCGGCATCGCGATGCTGGCGTTGCACCCGGTCGGTGCCGCACGCGCCCAGGCGTACACGGAGTCGCCGGGGTTCACGATCAGATCCTGGGGCACGCAGCACGGCCTCCCGCAGGCGAGCGTCAACACCATCTGCCAGACGCCCGACGGCTACATCTGGCTTGGCACCAACGGCGGGCTCGTTCGGTTCGACGGCGTCGCGTTCGAGACGTTCGACTTCACCAACTCGCCCATACCCAGCATCCGCATCACGTCGCTCATCCTCGATCACGCCGAGGGCATGTGGGTCGCGACCGAAGAGGGCTATATCGTCCACTTCGACGGCGGGTTCCAGACCATCTGCCAGCTGCCCGCCACGCCTTATCAGCTCGTCGCGCAAGAGAACGGCGACCTGCTCGCGCTCACACGCATCGGGCTCTACGAGATCAGGGGCGACAGCTTCCGGCTCATCTCAGAGCCGAACCAGCCAATCAAAACACTCCGCCCGATACGAGGTCTGGCTCAAGATGCCGAGGGCCACGTGTGGTACTCCCTCGACGAGGTCCGCTGCTTCGACCCCGACAACCCGGAGAAGCAGTTCACGGTCCTCGATGAACGGGCGTACGTCATCAACGCCAACTCGGTCGGTGATGTTGCGATCCTGACGCAGGACTCGGTCTCACTCGGTCACTGGGAGGACGGGCAGCCGGTCATCACGAATCTGGGCGCCAGCCGGGATGTGGCTGTCCTGTTGACCGACGAGCAGCTCTGGCTCTTCGGCCCCGAGCGTTGCCGAACGGCCCGGCTGACGAGCCTGCGTCAGGGCGAACCAGATTGGCACAGCCTGACGCTCCCGCCAGAAACCTACACACGCCCCTACATCGACCGCGAATCGACCATCTGGATCGGTACGCTGACCGAGGGGCTCTTTGCAATACGACCCTCTGGGTACACCGAGTGGACACTGAGCGAGAATCAGCCCGGGCAATCCGTCACAGGGGTGGGGGACCTGGTCGTTGCCGGCGGCAATCAGAACTGGAACTGGGCGAGGCGCTCGCCGGACACAGGCTTTGAGCGCGTCGAGATCCTGCCCGACGAAACCAGCGACCTGCTCTATACCAACCGGCATGGTCACATCGTCATCAGCACGCAAACAGGCGTCGTCGAGTTGACACCGGAGCTCGAACGCATCAGGCGATGGGATCTGGGCACCCAGATCTTTTCGTACGCCGAGCATGACGACGGCTCGGTCGCTCTGGGCGGCAAGTCGCGCGTCTTCCTCCGCTCCGCGTCAGACCCAGACTTCAGCCCAATCGCTTCGATCCCCGAGCACGCCACCAACATCGTGCGATGCGTCGAGTTCGTCGAGCAGGGTGTGCTCTTCGGGTCGCATGACGGCCTGTTCCTCTGGAAACAAGCCGACGAGAGCGTCGCCGCCGTCACCTGCGACGACGGCCAACCGATCCGCAACGTGCGCTCCATACTGACGGACTCGTCCGGAGTGCAATGGATCGCGACCTACGGCAGCGGACTGCTTCGTTACAAAGACGGCCGGCTTTCCAGACTCTCCACCGACGACGGCCTGCACGACAACGCCATCGCAAACTTGCAGGAAGACGCCAGCGGCAGGCTCTGGATGAACACCAACGCCGGCGCGCTGGCCGTCTCCATCGACGCTCTCAACCACGCGATCGACTACGACGCCATGGTCATCGGGATCACGCACATCCACTCGGGCGAGTGCAACCATCACGGCGGCTGGATCTCCGAAGAGGGCCTGCTCTGGTTCCCCACGGTCCACGGCCTCGTCTCCATCGACACCAATCTCGTCGGGTTCAACCATGTCCCGCCGGGCGTCAAGATCAAGCAACTCTGGGTCGGGGGCAAGCCAACACCGCTCGAACCCAACCTCACGATCGATCCGGGATACGACGACATCAAGGCGTCCTACGTCGGGCTGAGTTACGTAACCCCCGGGCAGGTCCGCTACAGACGCATGCTCGTCGGTCACGACGAGGGATGGATCGATGTTGGGCAGGAGCAGACCGTCAGCTACACCAATCTCCCACCCGGTGCGTACGAGCTGAGAGTCCAGGCCTGCAACGACAGCGGCGTCTGGAGCCCCACCGGCGCGTCACTCCAGTTCACGATGCTGCCGCACTTCTACGAGACCAGGTGGTTCTTCGTCCTCGTGATCGCGGTGCTGCTCGCCATCATCTGGCTGCTCTACCGCGCCCGCGTTGCCAGTCTTGCCAGTCACAACAGAGAGCTCGTCTCCGAGATCAAACGGCGCGAAGCCGTCGAAGCCGAGAAGCAGAACGTCCAGGAGCAGCTCAGGCGTACCCAGCGGCTCGAGGCGATCGGCTCGCTCGCCTCCGGCGTCGCCCACGACTTCAACAACGTCCTCTTCGCCATCGAGACCAGCGCGATCGCACTGGGCAACGAGCGCAGCAAGCCCGCGGATATCCAGCAAGCCACGAACGTCATCCGCCAGTCGGTCACCCAGGCCAGGGGCATCATCTCCTCACTCAAGACCTTCTCCCAGCGCCACGAGATCGAGCACACCGAGATCGATCTGGGCGAGGTCGTCAAGTCGCTCGAGCCCACCCTCCGGTCGCTCGTCGGCGACGAGTACCGGCTGACGATCGAGATCAACGACGAAAAACCGCTCAAGCTGATCGGGAGCGCCGCCCAGCTCCAGCAGGTCGTGCTCAACCTGGTCGTCAACGCGCGTGACGCCTCGCCCGTCGGCGAAGAGATCACGGTCAGGATCGCAAGGGCGAGTTGGTACTCGTCTACGGTCGAGATCCGCGTGACCGACGCCGGCCCGGGGATCCCGTCCGACAACGCCGACCGGATCTTCGACCCCTTCTACACCACCAAGACGCACGAGCAGGGCACCGGACTGGGCCTGGCGATCGTGCACGGCATCGTGCTCGATCACGCCGGATCGGTCCGCGTGCGCAGCAAGCCCGGTCAGACAGACTTCATCGTTGAATTGCCGACGGCAGAGTGATGTATACCGACGCCCGGGGTGAAAGAAATTTCACCCCGTCCGTTCCATCATCCGGGCGAGGGTTTTCCCGCGATTTGTGTATACTCCCTGTTATCTGTTGGTGTTCATGGTGTCTGTTATGGAGCCGGTTCGGATTACATTCTATGGTCCAAGCTCATGATTATTCGATGCGCCATACTTGATGATCACAGGGTTGTTCGCGACGGCCTGACACTCCTTCTCAATTCCGAAGCCGGAATCGAAGTCGTCGGAAGCTGCGCATCCCGAGACGCCCTGATCGAGATCGTGCGGGATTATGAGCCCGACATTCTGATCACTGATCTCGACGTGCCCGGGTGCGACTCCTTCGACGCCAGCGAGGACGCACGCTGCGAACAGCCCGAGCTCAAGGTCATCGCGCTGACCGCCTACCCGACCGACAACAACATCAGCCGAGCCGTCAGCTGCGGCTTCGCCGGGTTCCTGACCAAAAGCGAGCCCGCCGAGTTCATCATCGAAGCCATCAAAAACGTCATGAAGGGCGAGCACGTCTACTCCGATGCGGTGCGTTCCCGGATACTCAGCAGCATCGCCGAGCCCAAGGCCAGCATCCTCACCCCCCGCGAGCTCGCCGTCATCGCGCTGGCCGCCCAGGGATGCACGACCAAGGTCATCGGGGAGAAGCTCGGCCGATCACCCAAGACGATCGAGAGCCACCTCACCAACGCCATGCGTAAGCTCGACGTCCGCTCGCGGGTCGATCTCGTCCGCTGGGCGATCCGCGAGGGTGTGGTCCAGCCCTGATCGGGCCATTCCCGCCTCGGCTGGCCTCACCCGCCAAGCCTTCGCCGCGATTCCCCGAGTTTGATTGAACCCGATCGCCCGGCCGAGCCGAAGTACTCCCCGAGCGGTTGACAGCCGCAACAAGCAAGGTAGTATCCGCGACCCATGAGCTTCACTCAGTCCAAAAAAGCCGTCAAAGCCAAAGGCGCCCAAGGCGTCCGGGCTGTGATGGTGGACTGGGTCCTGGCAGGCTAGCAAGCTCTCGCCAAAGACCAGATCGAACACCGAGCACCCCCGGACGCCTCCGGGGGTGCTTTCTTTTTCGTTGCTTTCCGTCCGTGTGAACCCGTCAGAGAACCAGCAAACCAGCCATTAGGAGAAACGCCATGTCCGCCACCGAGACCATCCAATCCGCCTGCCCCGAGTGCGACGCCGCCATCACCTTCGACCGCCCGCCCCTCAACGGCCAGGTCGCCCGCTGCCCCGACTGCGGCTCGGAACTCGAGGTCACCTGCACCAACCCCGTCCGCCTCGAACTCGCACCCGAGGTCGAAGAAGACTGGGGCGAGTGATCGGCTCCTGAACGCCACCCAACTGCGCACACAAGGAGCACCCCCATGCATATCGCCCCCATGCATATCGCCATGACCTACACCCGCCTCCGGGCCGAGGAACGCCTGCTGCTCGACGCCTTCGAGTCCGCCGGCGTCCGGGTCACTCCCATCGACCTTCGACAAGCCGTGTTCGATCCCGCCAGCGCCGGCGAATGGACGCAGTACGACGCCGTCGTCGACCGCTCGGTCAGCCTCACCGCTTCGCTCACCGCGACCCGGATCCTCGAAGGGCTCGGCATCCGGTGCATCAACCCCTCGGCCGCGATCCGGGTCTGCTCCGACAAGCTCGACACCACGATCGCACTCATCCGCGCCGGCGTCCCGACGCCCGGCGTCCGGGTGGGGCTTGGCGCGGAATCCGCGATCGAGTCGGTCGAGCAGATCGGCTACCCCGCGGTGCTCAAGCCCACCGTCGGCTCGTGGGGCAGGCTCGTCGCCCGGGTCAACGACCGCGACGCCGCCGAGGCGATCATCGAGCACCGCGAAACGCTCGGCTCGGTCCAACAGGGCGTGTTCTACGTGCAGGAGCACATCGACAAGCCGGGCCGGGATATCCGCGTCTTCGTGGTGGGGGGCGAGGCAATCGCCGCGATCGTGCGCTCAAGCGGGCACTGGGTCACCAACACCGCGCGCGGCGCCACAGCCGAGGGGTTGGAAGTAACGACCGAGCTGCGCGACCTGAGCGAGCGTTCCGTCGCAGCCGTCGGCGCGGACGTTGCGGCCGTCGACCTGCTCGAATGCCCGCAGCGGGGCCTGCTCGTCAACGAGATCAACCACTCGATGGAGTTCCGCAACTCCATCGCGACCACGGGCATCGACATCCCGGGCCGCGTCGCAGCCCACGCCGTCCGCATCGCCGAGAATGTGCGCACAGAGCAGGGAGCACTCGCGTGACGATCCGCACTTCCATCGTCGGCGGGAGCGGGTACACAGGCGGCGAGCTGCTCCGCCTGCTCCTGGCTCACCCCGAAACCGAGATCGCGCAGGTCTCGTCGCGTTCGCTGGCGGGCCAGCCGATCACCCGCATGCACCCGAACCTTCGCGGGCATTTGGCGCACAACTTCGTCACGCCCGACGAGATCGAGCCCTGCGACGTCGTCTTCCTCTGCATGCCGCACGGCCAGGCCAGCAAGCAGATCGACCGCTGGCGCGAGGCCGCGTCCCTCGTCGTCGATCTCTCCGCCGATTTCCGCATCAAGGACCCGGACGCCTACCAGCGTTGGTACGGCGAGCCGCACCCCAACGTCAACGCACTCGACGGCGCGGTCTACGGCCTCGCCGAGCTTTCGCGCAGCCAACTCCCCGGCGCACGACTCATCTCGGGCGTCGGGTGCAACGCGACGGCCATGAACCTGGCGCTGCTCCCGCTGGCAAGGGCGGGGCTCATCAAGCGCGTTGTCGCGGATATCAAGGTCGGCTCCTCCGAAGCGGGGGCCGAGGCGAGCGCCGGGTCGCATCACCCGGTCCGTGCGCGCACGGCCCGGACGTACAGCCCCTTCGGGCACCGGCACCTGGCCGAGGTCGAGCAGGAGTTCGGCGAGATCGACATCGACGCGACCGTCACCGCGATCGACATGGTCCGCGGCGTGCTCTGCACAGCCCACGTCGAGCCCACAAGACCCGTCGAACAGAAGGAACTCTGGAAGCTCTACCGCGGCGCGTTCGGCGATGAACCCTTCGTCCGCATCGTGGCCGAGCGCTCCGGCCCCAACCGCTTCCCCGACCCGCGTGTGCTCGTCGGGTCGAACCACGCCGACGTCGGCTTCGCGGTCGACGAGCGCTCCGGGCGCATCGTGGCGATCTCGGCGATCGACAACCTCGTCAAGGGGGCTGCCGGCTCGGCGATCCAGGCGATGAACGTCGCGCTCGGGCTCCAAGAAACTCTGGGCCTCACATTCCCCGGCCTGCACCCCGCGTAAACAGCGCACTCACGAAGAAGAGAGAGAGTCACCATGTCCACCATTGTCATCAAGATCGGCGGCGGCGAAGGCATCGAGCCCACGGCTCTTAGCCCCGAGATCGCAAGCCTTGTCCGCGAGGGCCACCGGGTCGTCGTCGTCCACGGCGGATCGCACGAGACCAACGTGCTCGCCGAGGCGCTCGGGCACCCGACGCAGACCATCACCAGCCCGGGCGGCAGGCAGTCGCGGCGCACCGATCGCCGCACGCTCGAGATCTTCGAGATGGTGTACTGCGGCAAGGTGAACAAGGCCGTGGTCGAAAGCCTGCGCCAAGAAGGCGTCGACGCGGTCGGGCTCAGCGGGATCGACGCGGGGCTCTGGATCGGCTCGCGGAAGGAGGCCATCCGGGCCGTGGAGGACGGCAGGACGTTCATCATCCGCGACGACCTCTCGGGCAGGGTTGATCGCGTGGATGCGGCGTTCCTGAATCTGCTCATGGATGCCGGGCGGGTGGTCGTTTTGACACCCCCCGCGGTGACGGAGGATGGCATCGCGATCAACGTCGATGCCGACCGGGCCGCGGCTGCGACGGCCGGGGCGCTCGGGGCGGAGGAATTGCTCCTGCTCTCGAATGTGCCGGGGCTCCTGCGTGATCCGGCGGATCAGGATTCGCTCATCGAGTCGGTCGAGCGCGAGGATCTGGAAGACGCGCGGTCGGCGGCCAAGGGGCGGATGAAGAACAAGGTGCTGGCAGCGGAGGAGGCCTTATCCGGGGGTGTCACCCGTGTCGTCATCGGCTCGGCCGGCGGCGAGGGCGCGATCGCGCGGGCCAGAGCGGGGCGAGGCACGGTCTTTGCATGCGGGGCGGTGGCGTCATGAACGAAGCGGAACAGGTGCTGTTTGATCTTGTCGCGACGCCCAGTGTGTCGGGTTCTGAGCGCAAAGCGGCGGAGGTATTCGTCCGTCACGCAAGCGAGCTCGACTACGACGCGGAGATCGACGAAGCGGGCAACGCCTTGGCGCACCGGGGGGCGATCGATGCGCCGGTGCACATCGTGCTGCTCGGGCATATCGACACGGTGCCGGGTGACATCCCGGTTCGTGTGGAGTCGGGGGTGCTGCACGGCAGGGGGAGTGTGGACGCCAAGGGGCCGCTGGCGGCGATGCTGGTGGGGGCCTCGCGAGCGGTACTGCCAGAGGATGTGCGCGTGACCGTGGCGGGTGCGGTGGGGGAGGAGACCGCCGGCTCGCCCGGGGCGCGTCATCTGGCGCAGCAATACCGCCCGAGCGCGTGCGTTATAGGTGAGCCGAGCGGGTGGGACGGTGTCACCCTCGGGTACAAGGGCCGGCTGCTCGTGCGCGCAACGTGTACACGAAGCTGCGCGCACACAGCCGGCCCACAATCGTCGGCGACCGACGAGCTGCACGCCTGGTGGGGCGAGGTGCTCGGACGGGTCGCGCGTTTCAACATGGGGCGCGAGCGGGCGTTCGATCAGGTGCAGGCGAACATACGGAGCTGGTCGTCGGAGGACGACGGGCTCCACGAGACCGCGGCTCTGAGCGCGGGGTTCCGCCTCCCGATCGGGGTGCAGCCCGAGGACCTGGTCCGCACGATGCGGATCCTGGGTGAGGGGCGCGTGCGGCTTCAATTCGAGGGGATGGAGGTGGCGATCAAGAGCGATCGGAACGATCCGGTCGCGCGGGCGCTCACGCTTGCGATCCGCGAGGCGGGTGGGCGGCCAAGGCCCAAGCTCAAGACGGGCACGGCGGACTTCAACGTGGTCGGGCCGATCTGGCAGTGCCCGATCGCGGCGTACGGGCCGGGTGACAGCTCGCTCGACCACACGCCCGAGGAGCGGCTCTCGCTCGAGGAGTACGCGCGGGCGGTCGAGGTGATCCGGACGGCGGTCGAGGGGCTTTCCGAAGAGCTACTGGCCCAGAGCCCGGCGGAGGCGATATCAACTAAGCTCTAGCACGATGCAGGGCAACCACACGAACTGGACATTTCGGCCCATCGACCCTGACACCGGCGGTGTGGTGACACCCTATCCGCTTTCGGGGGTGGAGCGATCGGCGCTGATCGGGCGATCGGACGAGGCCGACTGGCGGGTGGGCGATCCGGGGATCTCGCGTCGTCACGCTCGTGTGCATGTGCGCGGGAGCGGGGTGTACATCCAGGATCTTGGCAGCCGACACGGGACGTTTGTCAACGGTGTCCGGCTCGACGCGGAGGAAGAGGTCGAGATCCGCCAGGGCGATGTTGTTTCGCTCGGGAATTGGCGGTTCATGGTCGCCGGCGAGCGCAGCGCGACGATGATGCAGACGATCGTGGACCGCGATGCCCGGGTCAAGAGTCTGGAGCATCATGCGCTGCAGGGTCTGGCGCAGATCAAGCTGGACAAGCTGCTGGCGGCGGCCCGTTCGTTCTCGGTGACCACGACCAGGGGCGAGGTCGCCGAGGCGATGGTGTCTGCGATGCGCGACCTGAAGGGGTGTCAGCGTGTCTATGTTGTCCGGCCTCTGGGCGATGATGACTTCGATGTGATCGCGTCGAGCAACGTGCCGGGCGAGCTCAGGCTGAGCCAGACGCTGATCAGCGAGGCCTCGGCGGGTCAGGTGGCGCAGCTGATGAGCGGGGCGGCCCCGGACACGCGTTCGCACTCGCTGATCGAGCTGGATATCCAGACGGCGTTGTGCGCGGCGGTCAGCGCGGGCGGGCAGGTCGATTGCTACCTGTACGTGGATTCGCGCGGCGGGGAGGACCGGATCGAGAAGGACACGGCCGCGTTCTGCCAGGCGCTGGTGGGGATCGCGGGGCTGGCGATCGAGCGGATTCTGTCGGCGGAGATGGAAGATCGGCGGCGTCAGCTCGATCAGGATCTGCGATCGGCGCGCAACGCGCAGGAGCTGCTCTTCCCGCCCAAAGAGGGCGGCGACAACAGTGCGGGGTATGTCTTCGAGTCGATCCCCGGCCGGTATGTCGGGGGGGATCTCTTTGATTTCCTGGTGACGTCGGACGGGAGGGCGGCGTTCTTTCTGGGCGATGTGACGGGCAAGGGCGTGGGCGCGGGGATGCAGATGGTCGCGACGCAGACGCAGCTCCGGACGCTGTTTGGTCTTGGGGTCGGGCTGGAAGAGGCGATCAACGAGGCGAACGACAGCCTGATGCGCCGGACGGACGCGGGGCAGTTTGTGACGCTGGTGGCCGGTTGCTGGCATCCGCAGACGCGCGAGCTCGAGCTGGTCGACGCGGGTCATGGGTACTTGTTCCTGCGCAGCGAGGGCAAGGCTGCTGAGCAGCTGACGATTGAGGGCTCTGTGCCGCTGGGTGTGCAGGACGGGGCCGGGCACCGGGCGATCCGGATGAGCGTGCCCGCCGGTGCGAGGCTGATCCTGGTGAGTGACGGCGTGATCGAGCAGGTGAACGCCAAGGACGAGCAGTTCGGGATCGAGCGAGTGCTTAGGGTGCTGGATGGCTCTGCGAGCCCGGCGGACGAGATTTCGAGCCTTGTCGGGGCTGTGAGGGCGTTTGCCGGGGGCCCGCTTGCGGATGACCTCTCTGCGGCCTCGATTCGTCTGGGATAATCCTGTTTCGGACGAAATAGGTAGGATATTTCCCTATTTGACTGGCAGATGTGTGAATCGGTGCTCTCTTTGGAGGGAGCCGGTGACCCTGCCGGCGTTGTGCGCGTTCATTGTTTGGAGCGGCCCTATGCGTATTCTCGGGATGGTCCTTGTTGCAACCTGCGCCGCGGGTGCCCAGGGGCAGTTGAGAGACTTTGAAGCTTCTTTTTCTGGCACGGTGAACGGCGGCACGGTTGAGGCCTCTGGCACGGGCATACTGGATCTGGGCCAGAACGGCATGAGCCAGGCCCGGATTGATTTCAGCTCTCGGCCTTCGTCGTTTGATCCGCTCTCGGCCTCGCTCATCTCGAACCTGTGTTCGAACGCGTTCCGTGATCCGGGGTCGCCGGACAACCTGTTTGCACTCGCGGGTGGGAACTACGCGACGAGCCGGACCTTTCAGTGGATCGGGCTGCCCGGGAGTGTCGTGCAGATCGATTCAACGGTCGTGAATTCCGGCGGGGGTGCGGACTGGGTTTCGCAGAGCGTGATCTCAGGCACGTACAACGGGCCGACGGACATTGTCGGGATTCAGGATTACTCGATCACCTGGCTTCCCAGCAGCACGCCGGGCGAGTTTTTCGAGGCGGGCACGGTGGTGCTCGAGCGCGCGACGGGTGACACGCTGATCATGCAATTCGCTTCGATCTTCTCGGGGCTTTCGAACAGTCTGCAGGAGCCGCAGTTCGGCACGGGCGTGTTCGACACGAGCTTCGACGGGACGACGCTTCTTCTTGAGTGGGACGGCGAGTTTTATGTGCCGGCGCCCGCGACGGGTGTGCTGATGGGCATGATGGGCCTTGTTGCGACGCGTCGTCGTCGCTAGAGCGCGTCGCGCCAGTTCTGGATAGATCGTGTGAAGC
Organism: Phycisphaerales bacterium; assembly: GCA_965228265.1. Lineage (GTDB taxonomy): Bacteria > Planctomycetota > Phycisphaerae > Phycisphaerales > UBA1924. The sequence goes on along the minus strand of OZ245804.1, from coordinate 2,834,107 downwards.
TGTGATCGGGGCCGTAGATCTCGATCGCGAGCTTGGCCGCTTCTTTGGCGGTGTTGTCGGCGGTCTGGGTGTTGCCCCTGGCGAGCTCGAACTTTGCCTGCGCGAGCAGGACGGTCGGGACGTGGAGCTTGTGCTCGGGGAAGAGCTGCTGGATCTGGAGTGCTTCGTTGAGGAGTGACTCGGCGACGTCGAGTTCGCCGAGTTCGGTGTGCGCCATGGCCGCCAGTGCTCTGCCCCAGAGTCGGTCGGGGTCGTTGGGGAGTTCGAAGGCGTCGTATTTCTCGATCGCGAGATCGGCGTGCGTGGCGGCAGCGCTTGCGTTGCCCTGGGCGAGGAGGATGTCGGCGAAGAAGAGTCTGGCGAAGATCTCGCGGAAGGGGGTGCCGGGGTTCTGGCGTTCGACCTCGAGGATCTGGTTGAACATGGCGTTTGCGTCGACGAAATTGCCTGCGCGGCCCTCGGCCCAGGCGAGCAGGCGGGTCTGGACGCGGTCTTCGTTCTTGGGTTCGGCGCTGGGCGGCGGGGTGAGGTAGCGGATGGCCTCGTCGGTCTTGCCCCGGAGGACGAGGAGCATGCCGAACTGTCGCGTGAAGAGGGTGCGGAGCTTGGTATCGGAGTCGGCGAGCTGGCTGATACGGGGCTCGGCGCTTCGGAGGTGAGACTCGGCGCGTGCGAGTTCGCCCTCGCTGACGGAGACGGCGACGCGTTCGATCATGGCGGCGAGCGTGATGGGGTCGTCGGTGTCGGGCGTGCCGCCGACGGTGAGCATGGCTTTTTCGAAGTAGTTCTCTGCGTCTGCGAATCTGAATGCGGAGTTGAACCACCGGGCGTTCCAGAGCGCGGCGGCGCGTGTGATCTCGGAGTCGGGGCCGTAGACGGAGGCGTGCCGGTCGTAGGCGTGTGTGGCTGCGGCGATGGCGCCGGCGACGTCGCCTGCTTTGCTTTTGGCCTCGGCGATGGGCAGGAGCAGCTCGAGCGATTTGGGGTTGTCTGGTCCGAGCTGGTCTTTGCGGAGTTCGAGTGAGCGTGCGAGCTGGAGCTGCGCGTCCTCGAACTTCCCGCCGCGGAGCTGGGCGAGGCCGATGAGCTGTCTGATGGTGGCTTCGAGCTCGGGCTGGTCGTCGAAGGTGTTGTCGATGAGGCTCTGTGATTGCGCGAGCGCGTCGCCGAGGGTGAGGCTGGGAGTCTCGGACCAGATGGCGATGGGCGATGAGCTTGCGGAGGCGTCTGCGAGGGACTCTGAGAAGAAGTCGATGGTGAACTGGAGTCGTTTGGATTCTTCGGTGGCGCGTGCCCAGCCGATGACGGTGCCGAAGAAACCGAGTGCGAGGACGACGACGACGGTCAGCGCGGCGGCGACCTCGACGCGTCGGCGGCGGAGGAACTTCTTGAAGAGGTAGAGCTGCGAGGGCGGGCCCGCGACGACGGGTTCGTTGGCGAGGTAGCGGCGGAGGTCGTCCTCGAGCGCCGAGACGGTGGGATAGCGGCGGAGGGGGTCTTTCTCGAGGCACTTCTGGACGATCCAGTTGAGATCACCCTTGACGGCGTTTCGCAGGTTTGAGACGGATGTGCTTCGGCACATGGCGATCTGGTCGGATCGGTGTTCGACCTGTTCGAGCCGGGTGATGAGCGGCGGGGCCTGCTCGGTGGCGATTTTGTTGTGGAGTTCGAGGACGGGCAGCTCGCTGATGAGTTTGCCGTCGAGGGGTGTCGCGCCGACGAGGAGCTCGTAGAGCATGGCGCCGATGGAGTAGACGTCGGAGCGGGTGTCGATGGCGTGCGCGGCGCCGCCGGCCTGTTCGGGGCTCATGTATGCGGGCGTGCCGAGCATCTGGTGGATGCGTGTGTAGGCGGCGCTGTCGTCGGAATTGGAGGAGGCGACGACCTTGGCGATGCCGAAGTCGATGACCTTGGGCAGGGGCTTGTCGTTGCTGAGTGTGACGAGGACGTTGCTTGGTTTGATGTCGCGGTGGATGATGCCCTTCTGGTGTGCGTGGGTGACGGCGTGGCAGACGCCGCGGATGAGGTTGATGCGCTCGCGGATGTTGAGTCTTGCGCCGTCGCAGTAGTCGGTGATGGGCGAGCCCTGGACGTACTCCATGACGAAGTAGGAGACGCCCCGGTCGCTCTGGCCTGCGTCGAGGATCTTTGCGATGTTGGGGTGGTCCATCATCGCGAGCGTTTGTCTTTCGGCGTTGAAGCGTGCGAGGATGTGCTCGGCTTCCTGTCCGAATTTCAGGAGTTTGACGGCGACGCGTCTGCGTACAGGTTCGGTCTGTTCGGCGAGGTAGACGGCGCCGAAGCCGCCTTCGCCGATGCGTTCGAGGAGTTTGTAGACGCCGAGCATGTCGCCTGTGGTGACTGGGTCGCCCACGGCGCGTGTGGCGGCGTGTCTCCGGTCTTCGGGGCCGTGCGTGTCGATGCTGGCGGTGTCGTCGTGGCCCATGTGGCGTGATTGTACGCGTTACGGGTCGAGGCGTTCGCCGCAGCGTTTGCAGAAGACGGCGTCGAGATCGAGGCCTTCTTTCATGCAGGAGGGGCATGCCCGGGTGGTGATGGGTTTGTTGCGGGTGCTGGTGATCTCTGCGGAGAGGACGCCGGTGGGGATGATGATCATGGAGTAGCCGACGAGGACGAGGACGGTGGTCATGACCTTGCCGAAGGCGGTGGTGGGGACGACGTCGCCGTAGCCGACGGTGGTCATGGTGATAACGGCCCAGTACATGGCTTTGGGCATGGAGTCGAAGTTTGGGTTTGGGTTGTCGCCGGTGGTTTCGGCGACGTGCATGGCGGCGCTGGTGATGAGGACGACGATGAGAATGGTGGCCATGAAGACGGCGAGTTTGTGCCGGCTGTCGTAGAGGGCGCGTTTGAGCGCGTTGGCTTCGGAGAGGTACCGCGCGAGCTTGAAGACGCGGAAGATGCGGAGGAGCCTCAGTGTGCGGACGACGAGCAGGCGTTCGCTGCCGGGTATGAAGATGCCGACGAAGGCGGGGAGGATGGAGAGGAGGTCGATGATTCCGAAGAAGGAGAGCGCGTAGCGCAGGGGTCTGCGGACGACGATGAGCCGGAGGATGTACTCGGCGGTGAAGATGATGGTGAAGCACCACTCGAGGATGAGGTAGACGGAGTCGTAAGGCTCGATGCGGGCCGAGGGCATGGTGCTGAGGATGACGACGGCCACGGAGGCGAAGATCGTGAGGATCAGGGCGACGTCGAATGCTTTGCCCTTGGGTGTGTCGGCCTCGAATATGATCTCGTGGAGTTGGTCGCGCCAGGGCTGGACGGTCGGGTTGGATGGTGGGGTGTCCATGTGGGCCGGAACCAGTATCGGCGGGCCGGCGGCGGGCACGTTGAAACTGGGCGTGAATGGGCGGCGAATCGGGAAGCGGGGGCGATGCGGGAGTTGCGGGGCCAGTTCGGGGATGCGGGCGGGACGCTTGCGGAGCGTGCTGTCCGCGGGTTCGAAAGGCGCTATGAACGCGAAGTGGAAGCGGTGGCGGCTGCCCCGGGGCGGGTGAACCTGATCGGGGATCACACGGATTACAACGAGGGTTTCGTGCTGCCGATGGCGATCGATCGGTACACGGCGGTGGCGGGTGCTGTGCGCACGGATCGCGCGATCCGAGTGGGCTCGACGCGTGGCGGTGAGGTCGTCACGCTTGCTGAAGATGAGACGGATGCGGGTTGGACGCGGTACGTGCGGGGCGTGGTGGAGCTTTGCCGGGAAACGGGCCTTGATGCGGGCGGGCTGGATCTGTGGATCGAGTCGAGCGTGCCGACGGGCAGCGGGCTTTCGAGCAGCGCGGCGTTGTGTGTGGGGATCGCGACGCTGATCGAGACACTGGCGGGGCGAACGCTCGGCGCGATGAAGAAGGCCGAGCTGTGCCAGCGCGTCGAGCACGGGTACGCGGGCGTGCCCTGCGGCATCATGGATCAGGCGGTGATCGCGGGGGCAGATCCGGGTTCGGCGATGCTGCTGGATTGTCGGTCGCTGAGCAGCGAGCGCGTGGAGATCGATGAGTCTGAGGTGGCGGTGCTCGTGGCGGATACGCGGCAGGCGCGGACGCTGGCAGGGAGCGCGTACGCGGATCGGCGCGCGGCGTGCGCGGCGGCGGCTCGTCGGCTGGGTGTGGATTCGCTGCGCGATGTCGGTGATGAGCCGGGCGGTGATGATGAGGTGATGCGCTGCGCGAGGCATGTGGTGACGGAGAACGCGCGGGTGCAGACGTTTGCAGAAGCGGTCCGCGCGGGGCGATGGGCGGAGGCGGGCGCGATCATGCATGCTTCGCACGCGTCACTCAGGGATGACTTTCGCATCACGGGCGAGGCGCTCGATGCGATGGCCATGTGTGCGCAGTCGATCGATGGTGTGTACGGCGCACGGATGACGGGCGGGGGCATGGGCGGGTGCGCGGTGGTGCTGGTGCGGCGCGACCGGGCGGAGGGAGTGTCGCGTGAGCTTGCGGCGGCGTACGCATCGCGCACGGGCCGAACGGGCGAGGTGTTCGCCGTGCGGGCGGTAGGTGGGGCGGTCGGCGGAATGCTCCGGCGCTGAACGGCTTATTCGGTGACCTGGAACGGGATGTTGGCGGTGCCTGCGCCGCCTTGGCCGTCGCGGACGTAGACGTGGAGCCGGTACGCGCCGGGTTCATCGGGGACGGTGATTCGTGCGGATGCGCCGGTGCTGCTGGGTTGGGCGGCACCGGGGACGTCTTCGGGTGCTTGTTCGAACGCGCCGCCGTGCTTTTTGTCGGAGCTTTCGCGGCGGACGACCCATTCGTAGGAGAGGTTGTCGTTCTCGGGGTCTGTGACGTTGACCTTGGCGCTGTGCTTCGAGCCGGGTTTGGCGGTGGCGAAGAAGAGGTTGGAATCGATGCCTTCAACGAGCGGCGCGCGGTTTTCGGGGTAGCTGCCGGTCCAGATTTTGGCGAGTTCGTCGACGGTTGCGGTCTTCTCGCCCGTGGTGAGGAACATGCTGTACCAGGTGTCGGTGCGTTCCTGCTTCTGGCCCCAGAGGAAGATGAGTCCGCCGAGGGCGCGGTCGGGCTGGTTGGTGATGGCCGAGTGGTGGAATGCGGCGTAGGTGCGTGCTTTGTCGGCGGAGGGTTGCTCGATCTCGGCGCCCCACGGTGTGACGGCGCATTCCCAGTGGCCGATGGGGCCGTACTCGGTGACGAGGTACGGACCGTCGTAGCCCTGGCGCAGCAGTTCCTGCGGGACGGCAGGGAGACCGGCGTAGGCGTTGACGCCGAGGACGTCGATGTCGGGGCAGTGCTCGCGGAAGAGTGCGGCGTGTCGGGGCCAGATGCCTGCGGTCGCGGTGTAGGTTGGGTGGTTGGGGTCGAGTTTCTTGATCTCTTTGGAGATGGTGTTGAGTTCGCGGAAGACGCGGGCCATATCGGGGCCGGCGACCTCGTTGCCCACGCCCCACATGAGCAGGGCGGGGTGGTCTTTCCACTTGTTGACGACGGCACGGACTTCTTCGAGCTGTGCTTCGACGGCTTCGGGGTCGTCGTAGTTGAAGCCGTGGCTTGGGTGTTCGACCCAGTAGCCGGCGCAGACTTTGAGTCCGAGTTCGTGGGCTCTGTCAAGGAGGGACATTTCCCGGCCGTCGGGCCAGACGCGTGGTTCGAGCTGGTCGGCTCCCCAGGTTCGGATGGTGTTGCCGCCGAGGGATGCGAGGAGTTCGAGGTTGTTGTCGCCGCCGGCGCCGTTGACGAAGTAAGGCTTGTCTTCGACGAGGATCTGCCAGAAGCCGGTGTCGGGCGATTGCTCGACGCGGACGGTCTGCGCGGCGGCGCTGGTGGCGATGCAGGTGAGTGCGAGGAGGAGTCTTGCGATCACTGCTCGGCCCCTTCGCTGGTGTGGCTCGCGTTCTCCCAGATGGAGGCGCCGTCGGTTTCGATGACTTTGCGGTAGTAGTAGGCGGAGCTTTTGAGCGTGCGCTGCTGGGTGACGAAGTCGACGTGGATGAGGCCGAAGCGCTGGTGGTATCCCTCGGCCCATTCGAAGTTGTCCATGAGCGACCAGTGGAAGTATCCCATGACGGGGATGTCGTCGTCCATGGCTGTGCGGAGGGCGCGGAGGTGCCTTGCGATGTAGTCGATGCGCTGCGGGTCCTGGACTCGGCCGGTGACGTCGAGCCAGTCGGCGTTGGACATGCCGTTCTCGGTGATGATGATGGGTTTCTGGTAGCGTTCGAAGAGGTACTGCGTGCCCCATCGGAGGACGTCGGGTGTGATCTCCCATCCGAAGTCTGAGCGGGGGGTGCCGACGCCCGGGGGGATGATGCTTGGTTTGCCGTCCTGGCCGGCGCGGACGAGGTCGCCTCTGTAGATGTTGACGCCGTAGTAGTCGAGAGGCTGGCAGACGGTTTTCATGTCGTTGCGCCAGCCGGCGTGGAGGATTTTGTCCATGCGTCCTTCGAGCTGTTCGGGGTAGGTGCCGAAGAAGACGGGGTCGTTGTAAAGGGTGTTGCTCCAGATGGGGTTTTCGCCGGTGCCGATGGTGTGCTGGCGGGCGGCGTCGATATCTTCGACGGATTCGGTTGCGGGGATGCCGCAGACCCCGACGGGTGCCCAACCGATCATGGGTTCTTTCTTGGCGTGTTCGCGGATGATGACGGCGCTCTTGCCGTGGGCGAGGAGGACGTTGTGGCTCATGCGGAGCTGGTCGTCGAGTGAGAGCTTCATGCCCGGCGCGTGCTCGCCCGTGCCGCAGCCGATGCCGATGAAGACCTGCGGTTCGTTGATGGTGAACCACTTGGTGGCACGGTCGGAGAGGCGATCGACGACGACGCGAGCGTATTCGGCGAACCAGTCGGAGCTTGCGGGGTTGAGCCAGCCGCCGCGGCGGTGGAGCGTGACGGGGTAATCCCAGTGGTAGAGGGTGACCCAGGGCTCGATGTCGTTGGCCAGGAGTTCGTCGATGAGGTTGTCGTAGAAGGCGAGGCCTTGTTCGTTGACCTTGCCTGTGCCGTTTGGCAGGACGCGGGGCCAGCAGATGGAGAGGCGGTAGGCCTTGAGGCCCATGGCTTTCATGAGCTGGACGTCTTCCTTGTATCGGTCGACGTGCTCGCAGGCGACGCGTCCGGTGTCGCCGCCGCGGACCATGCCGGGTCGGCGTCCGAATTCATCCCAGATGCACTGTCCGCGCTGGCTTGGTTCGGCGGCGCCTTCGATCTGGTAGCTGCTTGCGGCGGCGCCCCAGACGAAATCTGCGGGAAATGTGCGTGCGTGATTCGACATACTCACTCCGTATCAGTTCAACCCTTCACCGCGCCCGAGGCCAGGCCTGAGATGAAGTCGCGTTGCAGGACAAGGAACAGGATCATGACTGGCAGGACGGAGACCAGTGTCCCCGCCATTAAGAGACCGTAGTCGCTGTAATAGGCCGTCTGTGTCTGATAGATGACCACGGACAGCGGTTGTTTCTCTGCGGACTGCAGGATGATCTGCGGCCCGATGAAGTTATTCCACATCGCCAGGAAGGTGATGATGATGAACGCACCCACCATAGGTCGGAGCATGGGCAGTGCGATGACGGCGAAGATCTGGAAATCGCCCGCGCCGTCGATGCGTGCGGCCTCGACGATGGACTTGGGGACGCTCTGGAGTGTGGCCTGGCGGAAGAGGTATACACCGAAGGCCGGGGCGATGGCCGGGAGGATCAGGCCCGCGTAGCTGTCGAGGAGGCCCAGGGTGTGGAGCCACTGGTAGCTGGGGGCGATGAGCAGTGGCGGCGGGATGATCAGGGCCGCCAGGACGAGCCACTCAAAGGACTTGCGACCCCGGAATCGGAGGGCGGCCGAGGCGTAACCGGCGGCGGCGCAGATGAGCGTGCCGAGGACGGCTGTGGTCGCCGAGAGGAAGATCGAGTTGGCCAGTGCCCTGCCGATGCCGACCTCGCTGGTGAAGAGCCGCTGGAGCTGTCGGATCGTGAGTTCGTCCCATGCGACGCCGAGGAAGCCGTCGCCCGTGGGGAGGAAGAGGTGTTCGAGGAATCCCTGTTCGGTTTTGAAGGCGCTGACGAGGAGGTAGAGCAGGGGGACGATGACGACGACGGAGACGACGAGCAGCATCGCGTGCGTGAGGAAGAAGGTGGTCGCTTTGGACTTTCGGCTGCCGGCGCTCATGCGGACATCTCCCGGCGTTGGAGGACGCGTTGCGTGATGGCCGCTGCGGCGAGCATGATGGCGATCATCCAGCCGATGGCGGTGGCGTAGCCGAGGTCTCCGGTTTCAAAGCCGCTCTTGAAGAGGTAGGTGACGAGGGTGAGGCCCTTGTCCTGCACGCCCACGCCGTCACGGAGCATGATGTAGGCGAGCTCGAAGACCTGGATGCTCCCGATGACCGAGAGCAGGACGACGAAGATGGCCACGGGTCGGATGGAGGGGAGGACGACGTTGGTGAATCGTTTCCAGGGGCCGGCGCCGTCGATCATGGCGGCTTCTTCGAGCTCGCGCGGGACGTTCTGGAGAGCGGCGAGGAAGTAGACCATGTTGAACCCCGCGTACATCCAGAGCGCGGTGATGATGAGCGTGGGAAGGGCGAGTGTTTCGAGCCAGGGGATGCTGAGCAGCTCGGAGCGCGTCGGGAGCCAGGCGTCGGCGTTGAGGAGGGGCAGGCCGCGGAGCCAGTCGGCGGCGCCGGCGAGCAGCGAATTGACGAGGCCTTTTTGCTTCTGGAACATCACCGAGGCGAGCACGGCGACGAAGACGAGCCCGACGAGCTGGGGCGAGAAGAAAAGCAGGCGGAAGAAGCCCCGGCCCTTGATGCCCGGCTTGTTGAGCAGCATCGCCAGCCCGAGCGCGACGGGGAGCTGGATGAACACGGAGCCGACGGTAAAGAGCAGCGTGTTGCGCATGGCGGTCCAGAACCGCGGGTCGTGCAGGGCCTGCGAGAACTTCTCGAAGCCGACGTACTGCGTGGCGCTTGGGCCGAAGGTGTGGCTCGTCGCCAGCGGGATGGCCTGGATGAGCGGGATGAGCGTGAAGACGACAAAGAGCACCATGAATGGCGCGATGAGCATGTAGGGCGCCAGGCCCGAGTTTGATCTGGCTTTGGTGCTCACTGGTCACCTCCCCCGGCGACGCTGTCGCGGTGGAAGGCGTTGCGTGCGATGAGGCTTGCGACCTCGCGCTGGGCGAGTTCGAGCTGTCGGCGGGCGATGGGCTCGATGGACTTGGCGTCATAGATGCCCGAGCGCTCGGCTTCGGAGCGGGTTCGGCTGACGGCGTTCTGCAACGCGGCCCGGGCCTGGGTGAAGTAGGGCGTGGCGGCCCGGATGGGTACGTCCGGGGCGAGGTCGATGTACATGCGGCCCTTGCGCTGACCAGAGAAGTAGGGGTCGGGCTCGTCGAAGAGCGGGTTGTCCCAGTGCTCACGCACGGGGGTGATAATGTCGCCGACGCGGTAGAGCTCGAGGGCGAGTTCTTCGGAGAGGTAGAGGTGCTTGGCGAAGTCCCAGGCGGCGTCGATGTCCTTGGTGGTCTTGGCGATGCCGAGCATGGAGCCGCCCCAGACGCTGGTGCGTCGGCCTCCGGGCTCCCACGCCGGCAGGGGCATGACTTTGATCTTGCCTTCAAGCGTGGGGACGTTTCGACGCCAGACGTTGCACATCCAGTCGGGCATGAGGTAGCAGATGGCGTGACCCTCGACCTTGAGGCGGTCGCCCGTCGGGCTGAACTCGGGCACGTGCGTGGTGACCTGGTCGGGGCCGATCATCCAGCTGACCATCTTGGCGACAGTTCTGACGTTGACTTCACGGTCGATGGCGAGTTCGCCCGTGTCGGTGAACGCGCCGCCCCCGGCCTGGAGGAGCAGGGTCTCGAGCATGTCGGACTCGCTCTCGGCGATGCTCATGATGTAGCGGTCGACGTCGAGCCCGTTCTCACCCGCCTTGGATTGCAGCGGGCGGAGCGCTTCGAAGAGGTCGTCCCAGGTCTCGATGCTGTCCATGTCGATGCCGGCGGCTTCGACGATGTCGGCGCGGTAGCCGAGCATGACGGGGTGGACGTCGTGCGGGATGCCGAAGACGCGGCCGTTGTAGGTCCAGGGGCTGAGCGAGGGCGGGTTGAGCGTTTCGAGCAGCCCCTCGGCTTCGAGGCGGTCGGTGATATCAACGAACCCGACGGCTTCGAGCGGGCCGGCGAAGGCGAGGCTGGCGGTCGAGCGTTCGGCCTCGATGACGTCGGCGGTGGGGACTGAGCCGAGGAATCCTCCGAGCAGGCGGCGGTCCATGACCTGCCTGCCGATCAGGTGCATATCGACGGGGACGTGGTCACTTGTGTTCCAGTCCTCGACGGCTGGGACATAGATGGCGTAGTGGGGCTCGGCGAACGTCCACATGGAAAGTTCGCCCGAGCGTTCGCGCGAACCGTCAACAAGTATCCAGATGCCCGAGATGAGCGCGAGCGCGATCATCACGATGACGCCCGGTGAGAAGGCGTATGACCATGGGCTCGACATGAACGAGCGCCGGTTGTGTGCGGGTGTGGCCTTCAATCGCTCTTCCATGCGCAAAGGGGTGCGTCGGAGTTATCCAACGCACCCCGAATCAGGAGTCAGACCATATCAGATTCAGTTGCAGGTCGCGCCCGAGGCGATGCCCAGGTTGAATGCGGCGACCCACGCGGAGAAGTCTGCGGGTGAGACGGCGCCGTCGCGGTTGACGTCGGCGTCGAGGTTGCCGGAGTTGAAGTTGGCAACCCATGCGGAGAAGTCGGCGGGCGAGCAGACCATGTCGCCGTTCTGATCGCAGCAGGGGCCGGCGGCATCGGCGATGGCGAGGTTGGCGCCGTCGAAGATGATGGCGCCGGTGGGCTGGTCGCCGCCGTCGATGACGGTGTCGCCGTTGACGTCGCTCAGGGGCTCGGCCTGGGAGTAGACGAGGACGATCTGCGCCTCGGCTGTGCCGGCGGGAGCGGTGGCGGAGACGCTGACGTCGTGGAACATCGAGGAGCTCGTGGTGTGGTCGGCCGCGAGGACGGGGTTGTCGGCGAGGACGTTGCCCGATGCGTCGAGGAAGAGCAGCGAGAGCGTGGCGGTGTTGCCGAGGCCCGGCTCATCGCCCGGGTTCGGGCGGACCTTGACGGAGGCTTCCCAGTTCTCGCCGGCGCTGGCGGGGACGCCCTGGAAAACACCCGAGTCGTTCTGCGCGCCGTTGAACTGGCCGTAGATGAAGCAGGCGGCTGCGCCATCGGCACGGACCACGTCGTAGTTCTGACCGACGTTGCCGATGCCGTTGCCGAAGGCGGTCCAGCTTTCGAATTCGCGGCCGTAGACGCCTTCTTCGAATCCGCCGTTGCGGAAGGGGATGGGGTTGCCGGCGCTCTGGAATGTGAGTCCGGCGAGGTCGAAGTGCGCGGCACCGCCGGCTTGGTCGCCGCCGTCGATGACGGTGTCGCCGTTGACGTCTGCGGTGGGCGCGAACTGGTTGAGTCCGATGACGATCTGGACCTGCGCGGCGCCGAGCGGTGCGACGTCGGCTGCGGTGCGGAGGATGAATGTGTCGGCGGGGTCGCTGGGTGTGAGGGCGTCGACGGCGTAGTCGTAGAGGTTGACGCCGTTGGCATCGATGTAGACGAGGCTGAGGAATGCGAGGGCGCCTTCCTGGAGTTCGTCGCCCGAGAGGTGTGCGGTGTTGATGGAAGCCTGCCAGATATCACCCGGGTTGACGGTTGCGGAGATGGTCTGGAACATGCCGGAGTTGTTGAAGCCGCCGGTGAAGTTGCCGAAGATTTTGGCAGAGACATCGCCGTCGAGGATGAGCTCGTCGAGGTCGGGGCTGATGTTGCCGCCGAACTGACCCCAGGCGTTGAAGACGTCTGGGAATCCGGGTGTTTCGAAGCTCGGGTTCAAGAGCTGTGCCTGGGTGGAGCCAGCGATCGCCATGATCGCAAGCGCTGCTGTGGTCTGGATCTTCATGGTGTTCTCCTCACGATCGATCGTTCGGGGCGTGTGCCCACGGGGTGTGTGATAAACGGACAAGGCCCTGCGCGTTCTTTCGATCACGCGGGGCGAGTAGAGGTATCAGCGGCGGCGGCGCGTGGCGCAGAGCCCGCCGAGGCCGAGCAGTGCGGCCGAGGCCGGCGCGGGAACGAGAACGAAGGACGCGTCGTCGACGGCGATGCTGATGTCGGCGATGACGCCGTCGTTCAGGAAGCTCTGGACCGCGATGACGGCGTTGGCGCGGACGGTGCCGGCGGGGGCGACCCCGGAGATGGAGAACTGCTGGTAGTCGTTGGTGAGCAGGTCCTGGAATTCCAGGTTGCCGGTGCTTCCGATGTTGTTGTCGGCGGCATCGAACCATTCGATGCGCAGCTCGGCGCCGTTGTTGACGTTGCCGTTGGCGCGAGCCCAGATCGAGAGGTCATACTCGGCGCCCTCGGCGATGCCGGGGATCTGCTGGACGTGGCCCGTGAAGGCGTCGAAGCCCGTCGTGGGGAAGCTGGCGTCGCCCTGGATGGTCAGGACGAGCGCGTTGCTGCCCGAGAGGGGGGCGGCGCCGGTGTCGTTGAAGGCCTGGAGGAACGTGCCGGCGGGGCCGCCGAAGAAGCCGTTCCAGTTGGTGACGTTGCTGAAGTCGAACCCGAGGGGGTCTTCAAAGCCGGCGTTGTTGAGCAGGTTTTGTCCCGATGCTGTGCTCGCGACGAGTGCGAGCGTGATTGCTGCGATCTTGTTCATCTCTGTCTCTCCTTGATGGTGCACAAATCAAATACTCCGGGGGGATCCCAAACCCCCGCGGATGGGTCAGGGTTTCTTCTTTCGCTTGGGGAACTCGACGCGGATGACGTCGCTGCGGTTGGACGCGAGCCGGATGGGGCGTTCGGGCGCCGGGCCGGTGGAGCGGTTGAACTGCAGCGTGGTCGGGCGGTGGACGCGGATGACGCCTGTCTCTGTGCCCTCGAGTCGGCGGGTGAGCCAGCGGGCGGCGTCGTAGCCGAACTGCTCGGCGTTCTGGCAGACGGCCGAGAACTTCGGGAAGGTGCGTGAGCGCACGTCTGAGTCGTCGAAGCCGACGATGGACAGATCGTCGGGCACGCGGATACCGAGTTCGAGGCAGCGGTGCAGCGCGCCGACGGTCGGCACGGGGTTGGTGATGAAGATGGCGGTGGGCGGGTTCTCGTGGGAGAGGAGTCGGTCGATCGCCTGTGCGCCGCCCTCCATGCTCGCCGGGAGGAAGAGCTCGATAGATTCGTCCCGCTTGATGCCGTGCTCGGCGAGCGCCCGGCGGTAACCCTCGACACGGTCGCGGTGGTCGGAGTCGAGGACCGCGTGGCAGACGAGGGCGATGCGCTGGTGACCCAGGTGTACAAGGTGATCGACCGCGCGGAAGCTGTCGCGGCCCGAGTCGCTGCAGATGAACCCGATGTTCGGGTGGTCCGAGCGATCGGCGACCATCACGCAGGGGAAGCCTTCGTCGGCGATGGCGTCTGCGATCGTGGGCTCGGGGCTGACGGGACGGATGATCACGCCGCGCACGCCCTTGCGCCGGAAGAACTGGGTGTAGCTCTCGGACTTGGCGCGGTCGCGCTGGATGTCGATGAGGGCCAGGTCGTAGCGGTCGGCGTCGAGACCTTTCATGACGCCCGTGAGCAGCGCGGATTCGAAGCTGCCGAACTCGGGCGTCACGGGGTTGGAGGGGTAGACGAGCCCGACGACGTTGCGGAACCGCTGTCCGACGCGGGGCATGTACCCGGCCTGGTCGGCCAGCTCGAGGACGCGTGTGCGTGTTTCTTCCGAGACGGAGGGGTTGTTGTTGAGCGCGCGAGAGACCGTCGCGGTCGAGACGCCAAGCTCGAGCGCGAGTTCACGGATGGAGGCCTTCTTGTTCGGACGCTGCTTCAAGTGGTACTCGTCTCTCTGTGGTTTCGGTGTGGGGTCAGTTGCGGATGTCGCGTTCGGCTCTGCTGTCGAAGGGGTTCCAGAGCACCTTGAGCGTGCTGGCGCCGGTGTCGGTGTCGAAGGTGTCCTCGGCCTTGATGACGCGTGTGCTGCCGTCCATGAAGGCCATGGATGAGCCGCCCTCGATGCCCTGGTAGTCGTCGCTTCTGCGGGGGTGGCGGTACCAGGGGATGTAGGCGCCGGGGTCGCGTTCGTACTCGATGGAGCCGGTGGTGTCCCAGTTGACGGCGCTGTACTGGAACTGCGGGAAGAGCGAAGTGCCGGACCCCTGGGCTTCGTATTCCTTGGAGCCGAAGCGTTCGCCGGGCAGAGCGCGTCGACCGATGGTCTCACCCGTGTAGTACTCGATCTGGCCGGTCTCGCCGTCGGGCTTGCCGTAGAGGCCCCAGGCCTCGCCGATGATCATGACGTCGGATGCGTAGTTGACCGCGGCGTCGAACCCGCGGCCGGGCCCTTCGAGGCCCGAGCCGCCCATCGCGTCGAGCGAGCCGGGCTTGAGCCAGCGGAAGTCTTGCGAGGTGAACGAGGTGCGGATGCCTTCAACGGCTGAGGAGCCCCAGTAGTTCATGGCGTATGAGCGTGAGGCCTGCGGGTGGTTGGGGCATTCCATGACGCCGCCGCCGACGGTGGGGCGTTCGTTGGTGTTGTTGAGGTCGATGTCGTCGTCGTCGGAGTTGGGGATGTAGGAGCCGAGGACGATGTCGTCGAACCAGCGGAGTCCGATCTTGCCGTCGGATTCGAATCGGTACTGGCTGCCGTAGATGTTGGGGGGGAGCTGTTCGTTGTAGTCGAGTGAGTAGGTGATGATTGCGGTCGCGAGTTGTCGTTGGTTCGTGAGGCAGATCGCGCCTCGGGCGGAGTCTCTGGCGCTGCCGAGCGCCGGGAGGAGGATCCCGATGAGCAGCGCGATGATGGCAATGACCACGAGCAGTTCGATGAGCGTGAAAGCGGTATGCCGTTGTCGACACTGTGAACGCTCGCGACAGGTCTGCCTGGTATGCATGTGTGTGCACTCCGTGAGTACGGGTTTGATGTAACAGTTACATTGTGAAGGACACATGAGGGTGCTGTCAAGCGAATTGTGTAAATGTGGATTTCTGGCCGATAAACGGCTTCCAGAGCGGGATATCCGGGTAGGCCGCGGAATGCCGGGAACCCTGTTGCGTATGCCGCAATGAAACGATTACACTGATTCCGGTCGAGTACACCCGCATACGGAGCCCCAGATGAAGGTCCAGAGCACGACACTGCTTGCTAGTATTCTGTTTGGTTCTTGTGTCCAGGCGCAGGCGCCCTATCAGCTCGTCTTCGCGGATGAGTTCGACGGGACGCAGCTCGATACGAGCATCTGGGAGTACATGATCGGCAACGGCCACAACTACGGGCTGGCCGGCTGGGGCAACAACGAGAGCCAGTACTACACCTCGCTCCCGTCCAACATCAACGTCGCCGACGGCAAGCTCAACATCATCGCGCGGCAGCAGTCGTACATGGGGTACAACTACACGTCCGCGCGCATACGCACGCAGAACAACCTCGATATCAAGTACGGCAAGATCGAGGCGCGCATGAAGCTGCCTTCGACGCAGGGCATCTGGCCCGCGTTCTGGATGCTGCCCACGAACTCGCCCTACGGCGGCTGGGCCTCGGGCGGCGAGATCGACATCATGGAATGCGTCAACCAGGCCGACCGCGTGCACGGGACGATCCACTTCGGCGGGCAGTGGCCCGAGAACACGTCCACGGGCGGCACGTACGCGCCGGGGACCGATTTCTCGGCTGACTTCCACACCTACACCATCGAGTGGGAACCCGACGCGATGCGGTGGTACGTCGACGGCAATCTGTACCGTTCGCTCAACAGGAACAGCTGGTGGTCGAGCAACGCCCCGGACAACGAACGCGCGCCGTTCGATCACGAGTTCCACCTGCTCCTCAACTGCGCGGTGGGCGGGAATTGGCCCGGATATCCCGATGGTTCTTCCGTCTTTCCGCAGCAGTTCCAGATCGACTGGGTGCGTGTGTATCAGCGTGTGCAGGCGCCCTACGGCGGCACGCCCGCGGTGATCCCGGGCGTGGTGGAGGCCGAGGAGTTCGACGAGGGCTACCCGGGCGATGCGTACTTCGATTGCGACCTGGACAACACGGGCGGCGCGTTCCGCACGGGTGTCGATGTCGATATCGAGTCGATGCCGGGCGGCGGGTTCAACGTGGGGTACATCTGCCCGGCCGACTGGATGGAGTACACCGTCGATGTGCAGACGCCCGGCGTGTACAACGCGGTGGCGCGCGTGGCTTCCGATCCGGGCGGGGGCGCGTTCCTGATCGAGCGTGACGGCACCGATCTGACGGGCTCGGTCGGTGTTCCCGCGACGGGCGGCTGGACGACGTACATCGATGTGCCATTCACGCTCACACTCCAGGCGGGTGTGCAGACGCTTCGACTGCGGAGCGCGTCGTTCAACGGCGACCGGTTCAATATCGACCGCATCACGTTCGAGGCCGCGGCGGACTGTCTCGCCGACACGAACGGCGACGGCACGCTGAGCCCGGCGGACTTCTCGGCCTGGGTCGCGGCGTACAACGCGCTGGCGCCGGAGTGTGACCAGAACGGTGACGGCTCCTGCACGCCGGCGGACTTCTCCGCCTGGGTGGCCAACTACAACGCCGGCTGCTGAACCGGCTCCGACAGGCGAAGGTATCTCACGCATGGCCTGATCGGCTCGTTCGGCTGTCGGTCTGGGAATATGCACGCCCCGGCCAACGCTCGTAATCTAAGCGTTGGCGGGGCGGGTTTGCCGCTCCACCTCAGTCGGGGTGCAGGATGGCAGACCAGGACACACCGGGCGTGACGCAGGAAGAGGTTGCCCAGCGGGCGAGGCCCGTGATCGCGGCGATCGTGCCGATGGATTCGCAGGACCGGCGCGTGCCGGTGACGCCCGAGGCCGCCAAGACGTATGTCGCTGCGGGCTGGGACGTGCGCGTGCCACGCGGCGGCGGGTTGCCAAGCGGGTACACAGACGGCGCGTATGAAGAGGCCGGCGCGACGCTGGTGGATGAGCAGCAGTTGCTCGACGGTGCGCATGTTGCGGTGTGCGTCTCGGTGCCCTCGGATGCGTTTGTGGATGCGTTGCCCGAGGGCGTGATGCTCGCGGGCTTTCTAGACCCCTTTCAGCAGCCCGCGCGCATCGGTCGGCTCGCCGAGCGCGGTGTGACGTCGCTCGCACTCGAATTGGTCCCCAGAACCACGATCGCGCAGTCGATGGACGGGCTGAGCTCGCAGGCGAGTCTGGCGGGGTACGCGGCGGTCACGCTGGCGGCCAGCAGGCTGGCCAAGGCCCTGCCGATGATGTCGACGCCGGCGGGCACGATCAAGCCAGCGCGGGTGCTTGTGGTGGGCACGGGCGTGGCGGGGCTCCAGGCGATCGCGACGGCGGTTCGGCTCGGCGCACGGGTGATGGCTTACGACGTGCGACCGACGGCCAAGGAACAGGTCGAATCGCTGGGCGCGAAGTTCGCCAAGATCGACCTGGGTGAAACGGGCGAGACCGCGGGCGGCTACGCGAAAGAGCTGACGCCCGAGCAGCTCGACATGCAGCGCGAGCAGATCACCAAGCTCTGCGCCGAGTCGGACATCATCGTGACGACGGCTCAGATCTTCGGACGCCGGGCGCCGGTGATCGTGACGGCGGACATGGTGCGGGCGATGAAGCCGGGCTCGGTGATCGTCGATGCCGCGATCGCAACGGGCGGGAACGTCGAGGTGGCCAGGGTTGGCGAGGAGATCGAGTTTGAGGGCGTGACGGTGATCGGCGATCCCTTGCTGCCCTCGCGCGTGGCTCGCGACGCGAGCCAGGTGCTGGCCTCGAACTTTGTCTCGCTCCTGACGCGTGTGCTCGACGCGGAGACGAAACAGCTCAAGAACCCGGATGAAGACGAGATTCTTTCGGGTGTGCTGCTCACCCACGAGGGCCAGGTGCGCGACGAGCGCGTCGCCGGGCTGCTCGGGGATACAACCAACGGAGACGCACGATGACGCTGCTCTTGCTCGTACTGATACTGTCTTCGTTCCTCGGGATCGAGCTGATCCGTCGGATCCCGTCGCAGCTTCATACGCCGTTGATGTCGGGCTCGAACGCGATCTCGGGCATCACGCTCGTCGGGGCGATCCTGGCGACCTCGATCGAGGGCGACTGGGCCAAGGCGCTTGCGGTCTTGGCATTGCTCGCAGCGACGATCAACGTCGTGGGCGGGTACGTCGTGACGAATCGCATGCTGGGCATGTTTGCGGGCAAGCCGAGCGCCAAGAGTGGGGGGCAGCGATGAGCGACGTCACCCTTCGGGGCGTGCTGGAGATCTTGGCGTGCGTGCTCTTCCTCGTGGGCCTCAAGCTCATGGGCAAGCAGGCCAGCGCCAAGCGCGGCAACTATGTCTCCGCGGCCGGCATGATCCTGGCGGTCATCGTGGCCATCACCGCGACGGGTGTCGATTATGTGACGATCGCGATCACGGTCATCGTCGGCTCGCTCATCGGTGTGTTCGCGGCGGTGCGCGTGAAGATGACCGCGATGCCCGAGATGGTCGCGCTTTTCAACGGCTCGGGCGGGCTGGCCTCGCTGGCGGTCGGGCTGATCGAGCTCCTGCCGGGCCGAGACGTCGAGGTCGCCGGGCGCATCGCGGCTTCGGCTGCGGTCATCATCGGCGGCGTCGCGTTCTCGGGCAGTCTCGTGGCGTTCGCAAAGCTCGCCGGCAAAGTGAACACCAAGCCGATCATCTTCCCGTTGCAGCTCACGCTGACGGGCGCATTGGCGGTCGCGGCGATCGTGGTCGCGGGCCTGGCTGTGCCGACGGATGCGCACGGCTCGATCATGATCGTCCTGTCTGTGCTCGCGATCTGGCTCGGTGTGATGAGCGTGATCCGCATCGGCGGGGGCGACATGCCCGTGGTCGTGTCGTTGTTGAATTCGTACTCGGGCGTGGCGGCCGCGTTCGCGGGACTGGCGCTGGCAAGCCCGGTCCTGATCGTCGCGGGCACGCTGGTCGGGGCGGCTGGTCTCATGCTGACCGGCGCGATGTGCAAGGCGATGAACCGCTCGCTCAGCAACGTGCTGTTCGCGGGCTTCGGCGCGACGGCCGCGACCGGCGGCTCGACCAAGCAGGCGGGCGAGGCCAAGCCGATCAACGCGGCCGACACGTACGCCCTGCTCGAGGCGGCGCGCAGCGTGGTCATCGTGCCGGGCTACGGCATGGCGGTCGCGCAGGCGCAGCACGCGGTGAAGGAACTCGCCGAGCTGCTTATAGAAAACGGCGCGGAGGTGCGTTTCGTGATCCACCCGGTCGCGGGGCGGATGCCCGGGCACATGAACGTGTTGCTCGCCGAGGCGGGCGTGGAGTACGAGCAGCTCGCCGAGCCGGGCGATGTGAACCCGACGATGGAGAATGTGGATGTGGCGCTCGTGATCGGCGCCAACGACGTCGTGAACCCGGACGCGCGCGAGGACGAGTCGAGCCCGCTGTATGGCATGCCGATCGTCGAGGTCGACAAGGCCCGCACGGTGGTGGTCTCGAAGCGTTCGATGAGCTCGGGCTTTGCGGGGGTCGACAACTCGCTGTTCTTCCGGCCCAACACGCGGATGCTGTTTGGTGATGCACAGAAATCCATGGCCGCGATCGTTGCGGAGTTCAAGCAGGGGTAGACGATGGCTCGTTTGCACATCGCGCTTCTGGTCGCCATCGCGCTGATGATCTTCGGATTCGGTGCGTCGTTTCTGGCGCGGGGCAACACCGAGTTCATCATCTACGTCGGCGTGATTCTTTTCTTTACGGCGGTGGTCTGGCTCTCGATGAAGAAAGTCAGCTACACCGACGCGACGCTGGTGGGGCTGACGGTCTGGGCGGGGATGCACTTTGCCGGCGGCGGGATTCCGGTCGGTGATGGTCGGCTCTACGACGTCATGCTCGTGCCGATGTCGGAGAAGGTGCCGATCTTCCGCTACGACCAGCTTGTGCACATCTGGGGCTTCTTCGCGTCGACCTTGGTCATGTACTGCCTGGTCGTCGCGGCGTTCGGCGAGCGGATCAGGAGTTCGGTCTCACTGGCGATCGTCGTCGTGATGGCGGGCCTGGGCGTGGGGGCGTTCAACGAGATCGTGGAATTTCTCGTGACGCTCGCTGTGCCGAGCACCGGCGTGGGTGGCTACATGAACACGGCCCTGGATCTCTGCGCCGACCTCATCGGCGCGCTGCTCGGGTGGGCGTACATCCGCGTGCGGTATCTCAAGCCCGCATAGCCCTTTCCGGCGATCTTTCGGGGGCGTGTGGTGCTGAATCCGGGGCCGACCGACCGACGAATGCGGTAAGGGAGCGGATGCACCCGGAGAAGAGGCGTCTTGGAAGATCGCACGAAAGCACAACCCGGGCCTTACCCGCTGACGCTGCTGATCGATGGCGAGTGCCCGCTCTGCAAGCGCGAGGTCGCGTGGCTCGGTCGGCGCGATACCCGCGACCGGCTGCGGTTCGTCGACATCGCCGATGCGGAATTTGACCCGGCGCCCTACGGCAAGACGCTCGAACAGCTCATGGGCTCGATCCATGCGGTCACAGCCGGCGGCGAGACCGTGACGGGTGTGGAGGTTTTCCGCAGGGCCTATCGCGCGATCGGGCTGGGCTGGCTCGTCGCGCCGACGGCCTGGCCGATTCTGCGGCCGATCTTCGATGCGCTGTACCGAGCCTTCGCGAAAGTAAGGCCAAGGCTCCAGCGCGGCGGCAAGGGTGCAAACTGCGACACGGGTCGGTGCAACGTCGGGTAGGAGCGCAGCGTGCGGGGACTGGTCTGGTTTCGAAACGATCTGCGCCTGGATGACAACCCCGCGCTCAGCGAGGCGTGCAAGCGCTCAGACGGGGGCGTGGTCGCGGTGTACACCATCACGCCGAAGCAGTGGAATGAGCACGACTGGTCGCCGGTGAAGGTCGAGTTCGTCAGGCGGATGCTCGCGGAGCTCTCGGAATCGCTGGCGGCCAAGAACATCGCGCTGCGAGTTCTCACCCTCCCGGACTTTGAGCGTGTCCCAAGTGCGATCGTTGAACTCGCCAAAGAGCACGGCTGCGATGCGCTCTTCTACAACGAGGAGTACGAGGTCAACGAAGATCGGCGCGACGAGGCGGTGTCGGACCTGTTCGAGGACGAGGTGGGCGAGGTGTGCGCGTTCACCGATCAGTGCGTCTTCAAGCCCGGCACCGTGCGCACGGGCGAGGGGAATTTCTACACGGT
Organism: Phycisphaerales bacterium; assembly: GCA_965228265.1. Lineage (GTDB taxonomy): Bacteria > Planctomycetota > Phycisphaerae > Phycisphaerales > UBA1924. Next base: position 2,812,927 of record OZ245804.1, on the reverse strand, counting down.
GTTCTCGCCCTTCAAGCGGGCGTGGTACAAGGCGTATGAGAGCGATCCCGAGTCGGTCCAGCCGATCGGCAAGCCGCGGAAGCTGGCGGAGATGGTGGGCAAGCCCGACAGGCTGCCGGGAACGATTGATGGATACGAGGACGTGCCGGGGCACATCGCAGAATGGACAGCAGGCGAACGCGCGTCCCAGCGCCGATTGAAGTCGTTCCTCGAGAATCGCATCGACACCTACAAGCAGGACCGCGATTTCCCCGCCAGCGACGCGACGAGTGTGCTCTCGCCCTACCTTGCGTGCGGCTCGATCTCACTGCGCCGGTGCGTGCACGAGGCTGTTGAGTGGAACCACGGCAAGCTCGACAAGGGCTCGCCCGGCGCGGTGCACTGGATCAGCGAGCTGATCTGGCGCGAGTTCTACAAGCACATCCTCGTCGGTTTCCCGCGGGTCTCGATGCACAGGGCGTTCAACAAAGCAACTGAGAGACTCAGTTGGAACGAGAACGACGAGCACCTAAGCGCGTGGAAGGAGGGGCGCACGGGCGTGCCGATCGTTGACGCGGCGATGCGCCAGCTCGTGCAGACCGGATGGATGCACAACCGCCTGCGCATGATCGCGGCCATGTTCCTGACCAAGAACCTCTTCATCGACTGGCGCATCGGCGAACGGTTCTTCATGCAGCACCTGATCGACGGCGACCTCTCGGCCAACAACGGCGGGTGGCAGTGGTCCGCCTCCACCGGCACGGACGCGGCCCCGTACTTCCGCATCATGAACCCGTATTCGCAGTCCAAGAAATTCGACCCCGAGGGCGAGTTCATCCGCGCGTTCGTGCCCGAGCTGTCAGAGCTCGACGCCAAAGACATCCACGACCCGTCGCAGCTCCCGCCGATGGCGAGGGACAAGCTCGACTACCCGGCGCCGATCGTGGATGTGAAAGCCAGCCGCGTGCGAGCGATCGAGGCGTTCAAGGCTTTGAAGTAGGTTCGGTTTGGGTGATCGCAAAGAAGGTGAGCGTGCCGTGAACTTCGTCGGTGACGACGAGTGTGGGGGGCGTATCGCCAACGCCGGGCAGGGCGAGCAGGCCCTCGGGCGAGGCGAGGTGGCCGTTGGTGTCGGGCGTGTCGATCTGGATGATCTCGATGAGTTCGAGCGTGTCATAGGGGGCGCTGCACGTCAGGTGCGCGACCATGCCGGCCCGCTCGAGCCCGACGAAGATGTGTTCGGTGTCGCCGATGCGTGTGTGCGCGAGGCCCTCGGGCTCGACGCCGCGTTTGTCGTCGCGCTTGGCGATGATCTTGACGGTGCGATCGTCGACGATGCCTTCTTGGTGCATTGCGTCAATCCGGCGTGCGAACGCGTCGCCGGAATCGTCGAGCAGTTGCATCGAGGCGTCGTAGAGTGAGATGCTCTGCGCGCCGAAGCGGACGGGACGGTTCTCGGCTTTGAGGATCGAGGCGACCACGTCGTTGCCCTCGTACTCGGCCACGCCATCGTCGCCCCATTCGTCGCGCGGGTCGCCCTCGTTGGCGGTGATGATGCGCAGCCCGGCGGGTGTGTCGAAGGCGATGATGGTGTCGGGCTGGCGCAGGGCGTCCATGCCGCCCACCTTCGATGTGCCGAGCCAGTGCCACGATTGACGCTCGCCTTTATCGAGATCGATCACCGCGACGGCGTTGTTCTCTTGGCACACGACGTACGCCGAGCGTGAATCCGGCGTCACGGCGATGTACTCGGGCTCGATGAGTGCCGCGGGCATCTTCTCGGGCGGCGTCAGCCAAGTCGCGTCGGTGCTTTCCTTCACGTCGGAAAGCGCGACGGTGCGGACCGAGTCGTCGCTCAGGTCGATGAGCGAGACGCTGCCCTCGGGGTCGATGCCCTTGGCCGGCTCGCCCTCGTTGGCGGCGAGGGCGTACTTGCCGTCGGGCGTGAAGGTGACCATGTCGGGCATCGCCCCGACGCGCACCGTCTTCGTGCGATGGCCTGTGCCATCGAAGAAGACGACGAGGCCGGGATCGGTCGAAGGCTCGGCGGTGAGCGCGACGGCAAAGAGCCCATTATGGCAGGCGACAGAGTTGATCGCGCCGCCGACGTCTGCGAACCCGATCCGCCGAAGGGCATGGGGTGCGCGGCGGTCGGACACGTCGATCACCAGGACTTCAACAGGCTCGGCGAGCGTGACGAGCACGTGCCCGCTCTGCTGGTCGTAGGCTGCGATCTCGGTGGGCGTGCCGATTTCGAGCTGTGTGAGCAGCTCGAGCCGTGCGTGCTGGGCGGCTGCTCCGCACGCGAACAAAGACGCCCCGAGCGCGGCGAGCGCTCGGGGCGTGAAAGGGGATCGGGTTACGGGTTGCATGTCGGACCGTTGGCGCCCTGGTTGAACGCGGCGACCCATGCCGAGAAGTCGGCGGGGCTGACGCTGCCGTCCTGGTTCACGTCGGCGACGGGGTTGTTGATGTTGAAGTTGGCGACCCACGCCGAGAAGTCGGCGGGGGAAACGAAGCCGTCCATGTTCTGATCGGCGCAGAGTCGGCCCGTCGGGATGACAGCCTCGGCGGCCATGACGTCAAAGACCGTCACGGCGTCGTCGTTGCTGCCGCCCGGACCGTCGGTCGGGTCCATCCATCGCATGGCCTCGAGGCCGTTGAACGCGCGGCCTTCGTAGACATAGCACTGGAAGGGCATGCCCGTATCGGGGTCGATGATCGGAGCGCCGAACTCGTCGAGGCAGTCGGTGCGGTCGTCGAGCGTGGCGCCGACGCTCGCGTTGATGAGCGCCAGGTCGTCGGCATCGGCAAGGCCGTCGAAGTTGAAGTCGGCCAGCACGAAGCGGAACTGCGCGACACCGAAGCGGGGGTCGTCGTTGAACGTGCCCGGCGTCATGTTGAAGCCGGTCTCGCTGGTGGTGCCGGCGTCGTTGACGATGGTGATGTCATCGAAGCGGAAGGTGCCCGAGCCGCTGACGGTGCAGTCGCCCTCGCCCGTCGGGCTGGGCGGGCAGTCGTAGAGAGGGCCGGAGAGGTAGGTCGGGGCCTTGGGCAGCGCCATGTCGAGCGGGTCGAAGCCGAACTCGGGCAGCGGGCGGACTGGGGGCAGGCGGAGGATCTCGCCGTAGATGAATTCCTCATCGGCGCTGCGCGTGCCGACGACTTCCATGTCGCTGTTGATGCGGTGCCCGTGGTTGGGGTTGGTTCCGAAGTAGTTGACGCGGCTGATGGCATCGGGATCGAAGCCCTGCGTGTCGGAGATCTCCTGATCGCTCGAGCGGACGTACTCCTTGCCGCCGTTGTCGCTCCATGCGATGTCGTCGACGATCTGGAGCGGGTCGACCGCGAGGGCTGCGCCGCCCTCGATGCCGAAGTCGAGCTTGCCGTCGTAGTTGACGTCGGGATCAACGTCCTTGCGGAAGCTGTAGCCCGGGTCGTAGAGGCTGACGCCGCCGGAGATCGAGTGGTTGGGGCGGGCGCGGACGAGGAGGTATGTGGTGCTGTCGCCGTTGGCGAGGTTGCCAGCGGTGTCGACGGTCGGGATGTGCTGGGCCGCGAAGTCGGCGATGGTGGCGGTGGGGTGTGTGTAGTCGGGGACGTCGCCGAACGGGTCGTTGACGAGCACGAGGAAGCCGTCGGCGCCGAGGCTGAGGCCGTCGAGCGTGAATGCCTCGTCGATCTCAGCGGGTGATTCGGGGACGCCGTCACCGTTGGTGTCGCTGCCGCCCTTGATGCACGCGATGGCGTAGCCGGTGAGGTCCATGTTGGGCCTGCCGTAGAGCTCGAAGAACTCCCAGGCGGTCTCGGCGCCGGGGGGATCGTGCATGACCTCGTTGATGACGACCTGGGCGCTGGCGCCCTGTCCGGCGGCGACGAGCAGCGCGGCTGCTGCGATATGACGCTTCTGCATCTCATTCTCCTCAGTGCGCGGCGCTCTCCTGGCGCTCGCGTGATTACCTTCGATCCAGACGCCCCGAGAGCAGATCGCCGGCGAAGACCTCGCCGCTCTCGAAGTCGTCGTACACGTAGCGGTCGCCGTCGCGACGTCCGCCGAACTCCTTGTCGCCGTTTAAGTCCTTGAAGTCCGCGACATGCCCGTCTGCGAACAGGAAGTTCGACGTCGTGCGGTCGTGTCCCTTGCCGCCCCCGATCGAGAACTTGCCTCGGCCGTGAGCGGGTCCGAAGTCTGTGTAGTCCTGGAAGCCGTAGACCCGAGTGCGTGCGTCGCGGATGATCGGGCCGTCGGTCAGCGCCTTGACGGTCGGGAATCGGCCATCGGGGCGGACGATCTCGTCGGCGGTATCGAGCGTGTCGGTGCGTGCGTCGGCCATGAGCGGCACGCGCGAGGGCGAGACGGCGGTCATGTACGAGTCCTTGAGCGGCCCGATCGGGATCAGGTCGCCCGAGCTCGTCGCGTGGCGCTTCTGCGGGCCGGACTGCGCCATGTACCACGCCTGTGTGTAGTTCGTGTTGAAGCCGCGGTCGATGAGCTTGTCGACCTCCTCCTGCGAGAACGTGTGGTAGGGCGACTCGTTGACGCGGCTGAGGATGAGGTTCTGGCTGAACTGGGCGGGGTTGGTCGGGCAGAGCAGCTCGCCCGGGACGGCGTACTCGCCGTTGACAAAGTCTGCGACCCAGCCGGCCTGATCAAACCTGCCGTAACCCCGCACGAGGTTGGTCGGGTTGGTCCGCATGCGGTTGTCGAAGGGCCCGGAGCAGTAGAACTCCTGGTTGTCGACGCTGTACGTGAGCGACGCAACGCCGAGCTGGCGGAGCTGCGAGGCGCACTTGACTTTCTGAGCGGTGTCCTTCGCGGCCCCGAGCGAGGGCAGCAGGATCCCGATCAGCAGTGCGATGATGGAAATGACGACGAGCAGCTCGATGAGCGTAAACGCTCGCTGTCCCGCACACCTCTGGCGCGTGTGGTAGGCCAACCCGGTTCTCCCAAACTTTCACTACGCCGGTGTCCCCTTCCGACGAGGCCGAGTTATATCCGGAGGGAGAAATCCACATTGTGCAGCCCGCGCAAAGAGCGTGTCAAGAAAGTGTGAAGACGGTTCCGGCAGCACTCTGTGAAGGGTATGCAAGCCGCCGAAACGGGCCGCTGAATCAGACGTGAGGGTCTTCAATGAATGAAGTGAAAATGAAGTAGCGTTCTCTTCGCAGAGTCTGTATCCGCTCTTGACATAGCGCCGCGATGTTCTCACTAGTCTTCGCCCATGAGTGAGGGAAGCTCATCCGGGTTGTACCAAAGAAGACTGGAAATGGAACTGGAGCTGGCATGGATATCAACGGATTCTGCAGGACGCAACACTGGCGGCGCCGAAGCGGTCAGGGATTCACGCTCATCGAACTGCTCGTCGTGATCGCGATCATCGCGCTCCTGATCGGCATTCTTCTTCCGTCGCTCGGCAAGGCCCGCGCAACCGCGCAGCAGATCGCGGCCGCCGCGAACCAGCGCGGTGTTGCGCAGGCCAACGCCGCGTACAACAGCTCGAACAAGGACTACATCCCGCCGTCGTACGTGTACGGTGCCGAGACCACCGGCTTCCGATGGAACCCGGAGGATCAGCAAACCACCAACCCGACCGCGGTCAACGGCTACATCCACTGGTCACAGTCGCTCTTTGACGGCGACAGCACCGCGGGCGAAGCCTTCGAGAGCCCGGCCGCCACCAACGGCGGCGCGCCGCGGACCAATCCCGGGCAGAACCCGGAGCACTGGGAGTCGGCCCAGGTCAACGATCTGAATCAGAACGCGAACAGCTCGGCCAACGTGCCCCAGGATCGTCAGCTCGCACGTGTCGCGTTCGCCGGCAACGGCGCACTGTTTCCCCGCAACAAGCTGGGCTCAGCCCCCGGTGCCCGCCGGAACCGTCTCGTGCGTGACGCCGAGGTCTGGAACCCCTCCAAGACAATCCTGCTCTGCGAGATCTATGACTCGGGCTTCAGCTGGTCGTCGCTCTCGGATCGTCAGGGCGATGACCCGGGCAGCTCGTTCAAGATCAAGAGCCACCGCCCCGTTCAGCCCTTCGGCGCCAACGGCGACTTCACGGAACAGGCCATCTACAACGCGCCCAGCTACCCGGGCGGCAACGGACCTGCGCGGTACCGCTACCAGAGCACAGATCCCGACGACGGCGAGCTCGTCGAGAAGGACGAAGACAAGGGCGAGGGCTCGATGATCGATCGCGGCCTCGACATGGTCGGCCAGCCGCACTCGGGCAAGGGCAACTTCTGCTTCCTCGACGGACACGTCGAGACCATGACCACCGTCGAGACCATCGAGAAGAGACTCTGGGGCGACAAGTTCTACGCCATCACCGGCGACAACCGCATCCAGAAGGCTTCGAGGGACAACTGACCGCTACACACCGGCGCACCCGAAAGGGTGCGTCGGTGCTTCGAGAGAGATCCCGAGCAGGGAAGCTCGTTCATCCGTATCAGAGCCGGCATGAGGAGGCCGGTGCGCGATCGGTGTGTCCCGGTCCCGCGTTGTGATTCGCACTGTTCACAGGTCCTTCACACAGAGAGATCCATCATGAAGAGCCAAGCCAGAATCCTGAGTCTCGTGGCCGTCTGCGGCCTGGCGGGTGTTGTCAACGCCCAGCCTTACGAAGTCACCATCTCCGGCGCCACGCTGCTCGAGAACTTCCTTGTCTCGTCCGCTTCGACGAACGACTTCATCGATCTCGACGGCGACGGCATCGCCGGCAGCATCAACCTCGACAACGAGCAGCTCGCCAACCAGGGCACCACGACCTCGGCCGCGCTGAACAGCGATTACTTCATCATCCAGTACACCGCCGTCGGTTCGGGCAACGGCATCGCCGACCTCGACACCCGCGGCTGGAGCCGCAAGCACCCGTCGGGCTTCGTCGACGGCGTCACCAACTACCTCCGCGGCGTCGATGACTCGGGCGATGTCACCCCCGACAACCCCTACAGCGGCATCGCCGGCAACATCATGGGCGACGACGCCTTCACCTCGGCCAACGTGCCCGACGGCTTCATGAACCGCGTCGCATTCGTCAGCGGCGGCAGCCGGATCGGGATCGCCAGCGCCGGAACCCCGCGCGGCTACCCGTTCCGCACCGACGTCGCCGGCACGCACAGCCCCTCGACCAGCACCAACGACGCGACCCACGGCGTGCAGATCGACCTCGCGCCCACCGACGTCCCCGTCGCGTGGTTCATCACGCAGTCCGGCTCGGGCATGTTCGACAAGCTCCCCAACACCCCGGGCTACGGCAACAACACCATCACCAGCCTCAACGTCGACGGCACCGTCGCCGGCCAGAGCAACGCGCTCAAGACACTGATCAACACCAACACGAACACCGCGAGCCCCGACCAGAACACCATCTACTCCACGCAGTTCACCACCGCCGTCGTCGGCGTCCTCGTGAACTACGGCACGGGCTACTCGCAGTTCGACGTGACCAACGTCCGTCACGGTTTCGCGACGGGCCGTCTCGCCACCGGTGAGAACCTGACCTTCGTCACCCGCGACTCCGGCTCGGGCACGCGCAACGCCGCGATGAACGGCATCTGTCTCGACCCGTCTTACGGCATCGGTGAGAACATCGGGCCGCGCACCTCCAGCTCGTCCAACGACCTGATCGGCCCGGACTACCAGCCCTCCAACAAGGGCGGCTCGAGCCGCATGGACGCCACGACGCGGAACACCCGTCTCGGTGTTGGTTACACGGGCGCCGAGCGCCTCTTCAACAACGGCTACAAGACCGGCAACAACGGCACGGGCCAGATGGACATGGCCGCCCTTCGGAACGACGTCTTCGGCTCCGCCGGCGCGACGTACAACCGACCCAACATCGACAACGTCCTGAACAACTCCGCCGACGGCGGCTACCTCGTGCAGGCACCCTCGGACATCGCTTCGATCGGTGACCCGCGCAACGAGACCATGCCCGGGGGCATCCCCGGCAACACCAACCCGCCCATGGCCAACCCCGCCGCGGCCGGTTACCTCAACAACATCCGTGAAGCCGTCGCCGCGTTCGCCGGTGATCCCGGCACCGCCGAGGACTTCTTCAGCCCGGGCGAGTACCTCGCCTTCAACTTCATCCCGACCGACGCGACCGACTTCATCCCCGGTCAGGGCACCTGCGACCCCGTCGTCAACGTGACCAACGTCACCCTCCAGAACTTCGTGCGTTCGACCAACGTCCTCGGCAACGCCGTGTACGACGCGTTCGACCACACCGCCAACGGCCGCGTCCCCGTCCGCACCACGGGCGTGGTTTACGCCGACGGTGTCGCCAACGGCAACAGCTACATCTCCGAGTCCGGCGCGACTGTTTCGTACTCCACGACCATCTCCAGCCGCAACAAGATTCAGGGCGACTTCAACGCCGACGCCATGCGTGACTGGAACGACATGGCTGCCATCGTTGATGCCTGGGAAGAGCGCGCGGGCACCGGCCCGGCATGGGCCCCGGCCAGCGGCGTCGCCGGCCCGGGCGGCGATTTCGTCCTCGACCTCACCGGTGATTTCAACGGCGACGGCAACTTCGACCTCGTCGATGTCCGCTACTTCGCCGACGGCCTCGCGGTCGACCCGGCGACCGGCGTTCTGAACCGCGCCGAGGGCTTCGCTCGCGCCGATGCCGCGTCCAATTCGGGTAACGCCTTCGGCACCGTGCTGGCCACCGGCGCTTCCTACACCGCCGGCGCCTCGGCAGCCGATGTCGCCGGCGCAACCGGCACCACTCCGGGCTTCGCCCCCGTCGGTGCTGATGGCACCATCGGCGCTGCCGACCTCGACTACATCCACGCTCAGTTCACCGACCTCGTCGGCGGCGAGCTCGACTGGGCCGACACCGACGACGTGACGACCCCCAACCGCCTCGGCCTCATCCGTGACCTCTCGGCCGACGTCACCGGCGATCTGCTCGTCAACCAGGACGACATCTGCGCCACGCTCGCGTTCCTCGGCACCTCCAGCGGCGACGTCAACCTCGACGGCGTTGTCAACGCGGCCGACGAGAGCATCGCATCGGGCAACCTCGGCAGCGCCGGCGGCTGGGCCGATGGCGATGTCAACGGCGACGGGGTGGTCACCGCGGCCGACCTCGACATCATCACCGGCGCCGCTCCCGATCCCTGCGGCGGGGCCGTCACCTACGACTGCTGCGATGCCAACAACGACGGCACCTGCAGCCCCGCCGACTTCTCGGCCTGGGTCGCCGCCTTCAACGCACAGAGCGCCCGTTGCGATGCCAATAGTGACGGCGTCTGCAGCCCTGCCGACTTCTCGGCCTGGGTTGCCGCCTTTAACGCCAGCACCAGCGGCAGCCCGATCACTTGCACCGAGTAAGTGACGCACACAATACCCGGGCAGGAATTCTCTGATTCCTCCCAGTCCCCGGCGGCACCCGCTCCCCTGCGGGTGCCGTCATTTTTGGACCTCCGCGCGTGACAACCCGATTGGCGCAACAATGCTGAGCGCCCGGCGATTCGGCATGGGTGACCTAGCCCGGAGTTTCGCAACACCCCATGCTGATCCTGAGCCTCATCGGCGCACTGGCCATCGGAACCACGCTGGGCCTCATGGGCTCGGGCGGGTCGATCCTGACGCTGCCGCTGCTCGTCTACATGCTCGGTCGCGAGGGCGACATCGCCATCGCAGAATCGCTGGCGATCGTGGGCGGCATCGCGGCGGTGGGGGTGATCCCGCACGCGCGCAAGCGGCTTGTCGAGTGGCACACCGCGTTCATCTTCGGATTGCCCGGCATGCTCGGCGCGTTCTTCGGCGCGATCATCGGTGCGTGGATGGACAACACGCTCCAGCTCATCCTCTTCGCCCTCGTCATGCTCACGGCTGCGACGTTCATGTTCCGCAAGTCCAGAGCCAAGCCCGTCACCAATTCGCCGGATGCAGACCAGGTTGCCGACCCCGAGCACGCACGCCCCGCGCCCGTGCTCATCGCGCTGCAGGGCCTCGTCGTCGGGATCATGACGGGCATCGTGGGCGTGGGGGGCGGCTTCCTGATCGTGCCCGCGCTCGTGCTGCTCGGGAAGCTGCCGATCCACCGGGCCGTCGCGACGAGTCTGCTTGTGATCGCCGCCAACTCAGCCGTCGCGTTCGTGCGTTACACCACCGGGCTGGCTGGCGACGGGGTGTATGTCGACTGGAGCATCATCGGGATGTTCGTGGGTGTCGGCGCGTGCGGGACGTTCGTGGGCAAGGCCGTGGGCGGGCGGATCAGCCAGCAGGCGCTGCGCAAGGCGTTTGCGATCTTCCTGGTCGTGATGGGCGTGGTCATCATGGCCCGCGAAACAACGCGTCTTGTCTCGGGTCCTGAGGCGGACGAGGCCGACCCCGCCCAGCAGGTCGACTGAATCTGCACAATGCCTTTGCGCGACTCGGATGCGGGCGAGGTTGATCCCGAGTACATTTCTGTGACTGACAGGGGATCACACATGTCACACACACCGTTTCGCGCGCTCGTTGCCACTCTCATCGCAGTCATGCCGACCTTTGCGGCGCTCGCCCAGGAAGTCCAGGACGAGAGCACGGCCCCCGCGCACGACCGACACCTGCACAAGCACAACCCGGACCACGCGACCTCCGATGACCGGAACCGGTTCTTCACGAACCGCTCCTCCGAGATTGTGCTCCCCCTGCCGGGCGAGGAGGACGCGTTCTCGTTCGTGGTCTACGGCGACCGCACGGGCGGGCCGGACTCCGGCATCAACATCCTCAAAGACGCTGTCCGCGACACCAACCTGCTCGAGCCCGACTTCGTCATGACCGTGGGCGACATGATCGACGGCTACAACGAAACGGACGCCTGGATGGCGCAGATGCGCGAGTTCAAGGGCGTCATGGACGAGCTCATCTGCCCGTGGTTCCCCGTCGCGGGCAACCACGATATCTACTACCGCGGCGAGGGACGCACCCCCGACGAGCACGAGCCGCACTACGAGATGCACTTCGGCCCGCTCTGGTACGCCTTCGAGCACAAGAACTGCTTCTTCATCATTCTCTACACCGACGAGGGCAACCCGGAGACGGGCGAGCGCAACTTCCGCAAGGCCGCCTCGCAGGAGATGAGCCCAGAGCAGCTCGCCTGGCTGGGTGAGATGCTCGACAAGGGAAAGGACGCACAGCACGTCTTCCTCTTCATGCACCACCCACGCTGGATCGGCGGGAACTACGGCGACTCGTGGAACACCGTTCACGACATGCTCGTTAAGGCCGGCAACGTCTCGGCCGTCTTTGCAGGACACATCCACCGCATGCGCTACGACCCGCGTGACGGCATCGAGTACGTCACGCTCGCCACCGTGGGCGGACACCAGAACAAAGTCGTCCCCGACGCGGGATGGCTCCATCACTACAACATCGTCACCGTCCGCCCGAACCAGGTCGCGCACGCGGCCCTCCCCGTCGGGCAGGTCATCGATGTCCGCGAGCTGACGAGCGAGGTCGCCGATCAGGCGATGCAACTGGCGCGTGAGAGCGTCACGCTCTCGCCGGCACTCTCGATCGACTCGACCGGCGTCAGCGAAGGCGAGGTGAAGCTCAGCTTCCGCAACCCGACGGAGTACACCGTCGACTACACGCTCATGCCCGAGTCACGCGACAGCCGGTGGGTCGCCTGGCCCGATCACCTCCACGGCTCGCTCGAACCGGGCGAAGAACTCCGCGCGACGTTCCAGGTCGCCCACGCCGGCGGGCTCGACGACACCTATCGAGATCTGGCCGTTCTTGTTGACGCCGAGATGCTCCTGCCGGGCCACCGCTACCGCGTCCCGACGATCGAGGCCGATGTGCCCGTCCAGCTCGACGTGGACTCGCTCGCGCCGGCCACTGAGGACCTGGCGCTCGTGCTCGATGGTCAGTCCAGCGGCGTCGTGCAGAGCGACTGGGTCAAACTCCCCGACGGCCCGCTCACGCTCGAGGCATGGTTCACGGGCGAGGACTACAACGGGCGTCGCGGCCTCGTCACCAAAACCGAGGGCAGCGAGTACGGGCTCTTCGTGACCGACGGCAAGCCGGGCTTCTCGATCCATATCGGCGGCAGCTACCTGAACGCGAATCTGAACCAAGCCGTCCTGGAGCCGGGCAAACGCTACCACCTGGCGGGCGTCTACGACGGCTCGCAAGCCAGGCTCTACCTCGATGGCAAACTCGTGGCCAGCAAAGACAAAGCCGGCGCACGCCGATTGAACACGCTCCCGCTGATCATCGGCGGCGACGTGAGCGGCGCGGGCCAGCCCACCAGTGAGTTCACCGGCACGATCGAAGCCGTCCGCCTCTCAAGCACGACCCGCTACACAGGCGAGGCCGTCACGCCCGCGGATCAGTGGGAAACCGACGACGCGACGGTTCTGCTCTTTGACATGGACCGCAAGATGGGGCCGTGGTTGATCGACGAATCGGGCAACGGCGCGCACGCCAAGCTTGTGGGCAATGGTATCCTGCAGTAGATTGTTAAGAATTCAATGCTGGATCTAAGAAGCGTGCTAGCAAGCACGCAGTTGTTGGTCCAGCTATTACAGCAATGATGCTTGCAATGTATGACTGTTGACTCTCTAGTAGTGAAGCAATCAATGCCTCGGTGATAAGGGTAATGATCACTGCGACGATCGCTTTAGCAGCTATGTCATCATTGGTGTTGCAAATTAATTTGTTGATGATCAAAAATACAGCGATACAAATAATAGTGAGTGGTAGTATCATGTTTATAGAATATAAACTGCGGTTAGGCTAGGCAATCCTGAAAGCCACCTGTCGGACTCGAACCGACGACCTGCGGTTTACAAAACCGCTGCTCTACCAACTGAGCTAAGGTGGCGTGGGCACATGGTATGCCGCTGATCCGCGGTGGGGCGGTGAAGGTGGAACTCTCGGTGGTCTCCCGGTGGGGGCGGCGTCCCGCCGCCCGTGTGTTAGTCCCCCGGCAACTCGTTCCGCAGCCGACCACGGATCACTTCCGCCTTCTCCCGGCACCGCCCGGCATCGGGGTCGGTCACGGTGATGTGCCCGATCTTCCGCCCCCGGCGCTCGGCCTTTGCGTAGTCGTGCAGGTGGGCGCCCTCGATCCCCTCCAGCACGCCCGCCCCGGGACGCTTGCCGATGATGTTGAGCATCTCCGAGTGCCCGAGCGCCCCGGTCGGCCCGAGCCCAAGGCCCATCACCGCCCGCACGTGGTTCTCGAACTGCGACGCCCCCGCGCCCTCGATCGTCCAGTGCCCCGTGTTGTGCACGCGCGGCGCCATCTCGTTGGCAAGCAGCCTCCCGCCCACGTCGAAGAACTCGATCGCAAACACGCCGACGTACCCCAGCCGCTCAGCGATCTTGCGGGCCGCGCGCCTGGCCTGCGTCTCGGTCTCGTCGGTCACGTTGGCCGGCGCGATGCTCCGCACCAGCATCCCTTGCTCGTGCGTGTTCTCGGCGAGCGGGTAGGTCATAAAGTCCCCGTCGCCCGATCGGCACGCCACGATCGAGAGCTCCCGGTCGAACGAGACGAACGACTCGTAGATGCAGCGCGTCGATTCGATCCAATCGGCAGCGGCCTGGGCATCCGCCTCTGTGCGCAGCACCCGCTGGCCCTTGCCGTCGTAACCGCCCGAGCACGACTTCACAACAGCGGGCAACCCGAGCTCGCGCACCGCGGCCCTCAGCTCGTCGGCGCTCGACACCTCCCGGTAAGGCCCGATCGCCACGCCCGTCGAATCAAAGAATTGCTTCTCAACGATCCTGTCCGACGAGACACGCAGCGCCTCGGCGCTGGGCGCGATCCGCACCTTCTTGGCGAGCAGTTCCAGACTCGACGCCGGCACGTTCTCGAATTCGAACGTCACCGCGTCGGCGCGATCGGCGAGCCTTTGGAGCGCCGCTGTGTCGTCGTAGGCATTCACCCAGAGCTCGGCGTCGCTGGCGGCGCAGGCGTCCGGGTTCGGGTCGATCACGATGCAAGAGATGCCGAGGGGCCTTGCCGCCCTGGCCATCATCTGCGCAAGCTGACCCCCGCCCAGAATCCCGAGCACGGGAGCGTCGCTCACTTCGTGCTCCCGGGCTGATTGCCCGAGGCGGGGTCGGTCGGCACGCTGTCGGTCTGCTTCTGGCGGAATGCCTTCACGCGTTCGGCGAGCGCATCATCCGTCGTGGCGAGCATCTGAGCGGCAAGCAGCCCCGCGTTCTTGGCGCCGGCCTCACCGATCGCCAGTGTCCCCACGGGCACGCCCCCGGGCATCTGCACGATCGAGAGCAAGGAGTCCAGCCCGCTGAACGCCTTCGACTGCACGGGCACGCCCAGGACAGGCAGGTGCGTCATCGAGGCGACCATGCCCGGCAAGTGGGCCGCCCCGCCAGCGCCGGCGATGATGATCCGTATCCCACGGTCCGCGGCGGACTTGGCGTACTCCACCAGCCGATCGGGCGTGCGGTGCGCCGAGACGACCTGCGACTCGTGCGCGACGCCCAGCTCGGCCAGCGCGTCGGACGCCGGCTTCATCGTGGGCCAGTCCGAGGTCGAGCCCATCACAATGCCGACCATGGGTTTCTCTTGGGGGGCTTGGCTCATGGCTGAGGGTAGTCGCGGGGGAAGACTCCCGTCTCAGGCCGCGGCCTGACGGGTCCACTCCCACCCGATCCATTTCTGGCACGCTTCTACCAGCACGCGCGAGGGCACCGGCTTGGTCAGGTAGTCCTGGCAGCCCGCGTTCAGGCAGCGCTGGCGGTCGCCCTCCATCGCGTGAGCCGTCAAGGCGATGATGGGGCCATAGAACCCGAGGTCGCGCAGCATCGCCGTGGCGGAGTAGCCGTCGATCTCCGGCATCTGCATGTCCATCAGGACCAGGTCGTAGCTGTTCTTCTCGGCTTCTCCGAGCTGCTCGACGATCTCGACGGCCTCGCGTCCGTTGCTGGCGATGCTCACGTTGGCGCCCGCCTTGCCCAGCATGTACGAGAGCAGTTTCTGATTGTCCGGCCCGTCCTCGACGAGCAGGATGCGCACGCCGCTCAGCCCGTCTTGTTTGATCGTCTCGCGCTGCGCGGTCTTCTCATACTCGCACGATTCGACCGGCGCGGGGTGCTGCATCACGCCGTCGGGGTTGGCCAGGACCTCGATGGCGACCGTGAAGGTGCTCCCGACACCGAGCTCGGATTCGATGGACAGGTTGCCCCCGAGCCGCTTGGCGAACGAATTGGTCAGCCTGAGCCCGAGCCCGGTCCCGCCGAACCGGCGCGTGGTCGAGCCGTCGGCCTGTGTGAACGGGTCGAAGTTCTTCAGGAGTTCGACGTCGTCGGCGGCGATCCCGATGCCCGTGTCGCGCACCGCGATCACGAGCCGACCCGAGCCGTCCGGGAGCGACTGGTACGACACATCCACCGCGACGTGTCCCTCGTCTGTGAACTTCACCGCGTTGCCGATCAGGTTCAGCAGTATCTGCCGGATCCGCGTCGGGTCGGAGATCACCGCGGTCGGCAGCTCGGTCAGGAAGTTCACCTCGAGCCCGATCCCCTTGGCGACCGCGCGGGCCGAGAGCATCGCCGCCGCCTCGCGGATCAGCTCCGCCGGGCACAGCTCGACCGATTCGATCTGCATCATCCCCGCGTCGATCTTGGTCAGATCGAGAATGTCATTGAGAATGACCAGCAGGTGCTCGGCGTTGTTGTGGACGGCTTTCAGCGAACTGCTGAGCAGCGCCGGATCACGCACGTACTGATCGTCGTGCACCAGCAGATCCGTGTACCCGATGATCGCCGTCAGAGGCGTCCGGATCTCGTGGCTCATGTTCGCCAGGAACTCGCTCTTGGCGCTGCTGGCGCTCTCGGCGATCTCCTTGGCGCGGAGCAGGCTGTGATTCGCGTGGACCAGGTCCGAGATATCCCAGTTCACACCGGTCAGCGAGATCGGTGTGCCGTCGGGGTGGCGTGAAACCGTGGCGGCCACGCTGAGGTACCTGATCGTGTCCCCGCCGGGCAGGACGCGGAAGCTGGTCTCGACGTGGTCGAGCCCGCCCTCGATCTGCCTGCGCACGCTCAGCATGCGCGCAAGATCGTCCGGGTGCAGCCGCGACTCCCACAGCTCGACGCTCGGCACGATCTCGACCTCCCCGGTGCCGTAGAGATCGTGCATCGTGTCGTCCCAGATCATCTCGCCCGTCTCGAAACGGAACTCGAAGACGCCCAGGCCGGCGCCGGTGGTGGCGGTCTCGAGCCGGTCCGCGTAAGAGAGCAGGCGCTCGCGTGTGCGGTGCAGCTCGACCTCGATCTGGTGCCGCTCGAGCTCCGCAGCCGCTCGCGCGCCGATCAGTCTGAGCATCGATTGCGATTCGGGCGTGTCACGCCGACACTTCGTGTCCAGCAGCACGAGCAGACCGATCGGTTCGTTCGAGCTGTCGCGCAGCACAAGCCCCGTGTAGCTGGCGGCCCCGACCTCGGTCAGGAACAGATCCGACGGGAACGAGGACTGTACCTCGTTCTCAATGTGGCAGTAATCGCTCCGGTGGGTGACCTCGCAGGGCGTGCCGTGGAGATCGTACTCGAACTCGCTCGTGGGGCCCTCGGGTGACCAGCCGGCGATCACGCGGGCGCTGGGCACGCCGTGATCATCGAGCTTGGCGATGCATGCGATGTCGACGTCGAGCGCCTCGGTGAGCACCCGGCACATGTGCTGGAGCATCGACTCGCTCGAATCGATCTGGCGGAACGAGACGATCGAGCTGAGCGCGTGCTCGAGCCGTTTGGACTGGTCGATGTCGATATGCACGCCGATCGCGCGGAGCGCCACACCGTTCTCGGTGCGCTCGATGACCCGGCCCACGTCCTGGATCCACCGCCAGGAGCCGCCCTTGGCCTTCATGCGGTACTCCGCGCGGTAGGTCTCCGTCTCGCCCCGGATGTGCTTCTTGAACTCGCCCTGCGCCGCGTCGAGATCATCGGGGTGGACAAGGTCGTGCCAGGTCGCCGACGTCTGCTTGAGCTCGCCCGGCTCGTAACCGAGCATCGTGTACCAGTTCTCGTTGTAGTAGATCTCGCCCGTCTGGATCCACTCGTCCCAGAGGCCCTGTCGCGTGATATCGATCGCCATGTCGAGGCGATCCTTGGTGAGCTTGCTCTGGGTCACCTCGCGGGTCAGGCAGAGCACCTTGCGCACCGAGGGGTCGGTCCCGGGGATCTCGATCCGTTTGGCTCTCTGCAGCAGCCACCGCCTGGTGCCGTGCATACTCGTCAGCTCGAACTCGACCTCCGAGATCTCGCCGTCGACGGCCTTCTTGATGGATTCGATGTACCGGGCCTTGTCGCTCGGGGTCAGATACTCCGTGGCGTTGATCCCGATGAACTGGTCGGCGGACTCGGCCTCCATGAAATCCACGCACGCCTGGTTCATGGCGAGCACGCTGCAGTTCTCGTCGAGCACCTTGAGACAGGCCGTCTCGAGCTCGTTCGTCAGCGCTTTGCAGGCATCGCTCAGGAAGATGTCGTCATATGGGCTGCCTGTCGCCGCAGCCGCTTTGCGGGTCGGGGCATCCCGCTGTGCGTCCCACCACATCGCCGCGAACAACCCCGCCGCCGCGAAGGGCGCGACACTCAGGAACGTCAGGACGTCGCTCTCGATCGCAAGCGGGTTCGGTGCAGCACCGAGCGCCGGCGAGGCGAGCAGCCGAAGCGTCGCCGCGACCACACCCAGACCAAAGAAGGCGAACACCGCGCAGAGCAGCACCGCCCGCGTCGCGGGGTTGGCGTGAAAAGGCTGTGTGTCCGTGCGCGTCATGCGTGGTCGGCACCCCGTTCAAGCCGATGGCGTG
Organism: Phycisphaerales bacterium; assembly: GCA_965228265.1. Lineage (GTDB taxonomy): Bacteria > Planctomycetota > Phycisphaerae > Phycisphaerales > UBA1924. The sequence goes on along the minus strand of OZ245804.1, from coordinate 2,795,158 downwards.
TCGGCTCGCAACTATCGGTCGTCAGCCGAGGTACGGGGCTTGAACACGAGAAACCGGATCCCCCAAACCGCCTCATTGAGTGCACGGACAACCCCATTCTGAGGTTTGCTTGGTACCCCAGACGGGTGGACGCTGTAGAAATGAACAGGTCGTCAGGGGCCGGGGTGGGTGAGATATCCGGACTACTTCGCCTCTGCGCAAGATCCAAACGCTCAGACGCTTGAAATGCCGAGTGGTGCTGCTTCACCGCCCCTCGTCGCGGCTGCCCGTCTCGGCCATCCGCTTACGGGGCGTCCTCGTCGGTTTCTGCCTCGTTCACGTCCGGCGCTGGGACCGAATCATCCGCATCGCCGGGCACGCCCTCGCCCGTTGCCGTCTCGGTGGGCACTTCGGCCTCCGGCGTCGGGGCCAAGGTTGGGGCCGGGGTGGGAGTGGGGGTCATCTCCGCGCCGTCACGGATCCAGCGCATCACCGCCAGCACCTCGTCGTCGGCGATCGCCCCGCCCTCCGGCGGCATGATGTCGAAGTCATCGGCCGGCAACGAGATCCTCCGGAACAGCTCGCTCGCCGACGGATCGCCCGCGGTCACCACCGTCCCGATCCCCTCGGGCGTGTCCAGACGCAGACGACCCTTCTGCTTGCTCGCGCCGTGACACTCCACGCACCGCGCCTCGAGCATCGCCATCACGATCTGCGCATCGCCGACCTGCTCGACCATATCCAGCGGCAGGGATTCTTCTGCCTCTCCGGCCGGTCCGAGCAGGTTCGCAATCAACGGCGGTGCGTACCGTGTCAGGTACGTCTCGCCGTGCGTCATCGTCCCGCCCATGTGCCCCGCGACCGTCATCAGCACCAAGGCGAACAAGAGCACGAACGATCGCACCACCACAGAGCTCCACCTCGGCGTCAGCGCGATCAGCGCGCCCAGGAGCAGCACCGATGCGAACGCGATCCCGAGCCACCGGTGCCAGAAAAGCAGATCCTCCGGATACCCGCCCTCGTCCGCCAGGAACCACCCCGCGACGACGGAGGCGGTCGCCGAGGCCGCGGTCGCCCAGAGAAGCACCTTCCGAGTGGTGCTCACTTTCTTCGGCTTCGTGACGAGCGTCATCGCCTCAACGATGACCACCGCCGCGATCATCCCGATGGGCAGGTGCACAAAAATCGGGTGCAGGCGTCCGATGAAGATGATCCAGTCCGTCTCGGCGAGTGTGTGAAGCATGATGCACATATCTGCCTGATGGGCTCGGCACCTTCAACGCCGACGAGACTTTCGCCGAGTCCGCTGAAACACAAGCCGTCCTGTCCCGGTCCATACCCCCTGGAAGCAGACCCGTTGCGTGCCGAGAACGGATGTGTCGCCGGCTACGCACCGCCCCGGTGCCCGGCAAATGACCCCGTGTGCCCCTTGGCCCTTGTGCCCCGTGGACGGGCTCGGCCCCCAAACCCCCGGCCCGCCCGGTCTCCGACCAGAAAGACAGGGCCGATTGTCCCTTCATGTGTCAGGAGGCCTCCCCGAACCGCGGACCGGCCTGCGCTGTCTAAGGTTGTGCAGGAGGTATCCGTATGGCTCCGAATCTGAAAAAACTGAAGTCGCCTTTCCGTGCTGCCGCTGCTGCGCTGGCGGTGTCGGTCGCGCTCGCCCCCTCGGCCCTGGCTCAGTACGAACGCGACTCGCTCCCGAGCTCGCAGGTTGAAGAGCTCGACCGCGAGGGCGAGATCCTCGCGGCCCAGCCCCGGATCGGCAAGCCCCCCGTCGACTGCCCGGACATCCTCGAACGCGTCTCGCGCTCGCAGGTGGGCTGGCTCGAGAAGAACGCGAGCCAGTACCTCGTCATGCCCAACGGCGACGTGATCGACGCTTACCGCGCCCTGGCCCTGCGCGAACTCGAAGACCGCATCCGTACCGTCAGCCCCGGCGCACGCGACCGATACGAACGCGAATACGACAGCCTCGCGCCGCGCGGACCCATCACCGTGCGCTACGCCAACGGCGGCGTCAGCTACAACCCGAACGACAAAGCGCACGCGCAGGAGGGCGACACCGTCTTCGACTTCGCGTCGCTCCCGCCGCTGTACGAGCTGCCCATCCGCCCGCAGCCCGAAACCACCGCGGCCTTTGTGCTGCTGGGCTCGAAAGAAGACTCGATCGAGACACTCGCGTTCCGTGTGATCCAGCAGACCGACCACTGGCTCATCGGCTATGTCGAGAAGGACCGCGCCCGCGTCTCGCAACGGATCGCGGTGCACCGCACCGGCGCACGCTTTGCCGGCGGGATGCTCGAGCAGTCGTGCGTGCTCTGGCCCCTGAGCAAGACCGCCGAGAGCCGGCGCGAATACTGGGACCGCTCGCCCCTGCCGTTGTACGTGCCTCTGTATGAAGAGGACATCCGCGCCTCGGCCGCCGAGCTGGCCTGCGCCGTCGAGCAGGGACGGGCCACGCTCCGCAACCACACCTTCAGCACCGACCGCACGCGCAGCGTCACGCACCACACCGAGCCCACCGACCTGCTCGGCTTTGTCAAACGCACACGCACCTTCGGCCCGTGGGAGCACAGGGTCACCTGGCGCAGCACACCCGTCTCGATCCGCGTGATCCCGCACGACGAGTACATGGCCCGCCAATCCGACCTGCTGGACCGCCAGGACCGCGAGCCGACCGAAGACACACCCACGCCCGAGATCACGCACGTCATCGACATGGCCGACGGCCGAACCCTCCGCGGCAGGCTCACGTCCAAACCCGATGCGGACCCGATCCTCTTCACCGTCGTGGTCGGCCCCATCGAACAGGAGATGCGCTTCGCACGGCGGCAGGTGCGCTCGATCCGCGTCGCCGAGTGAGATGGTCATTTCCAGGTGGGGGCGGCGTCCCGCCGCCCATCGACACATGTACCCGCTCAGCACATGCTGCAAACCTGTGTGGGTCGGTCATGTTGTCTCCGGGAAGCACTGGGCGGCGAGACGCCGCCCCCACCAAATCATTTCCCCATCAGTGCACGTTCCCATCAGATGTGCTGCTGATGCCCGGGTCCGGTATCTCGAAGCCGGGCAACTTCCTTTGTGCACGCGGGCTCAGCGTGTAGGATGCTGTAAGCGTTCTCATCGGCAGGGGGTGATGGGTCGCCGGAGGCTCTGTTCGTGCGCACCTCATTGTCCTTGCTGCTGACGCTGCTCCTGCTCTCGTTCTGCGCGGTCGGCGCCACTTGGGCCCAGCCCGTGGTCACGAGCGTCGCGGGATTGTCGCGCACGGACTGCGTTGCCAGCGCCCGTCTCGGCGGGTTCAGCGCCTTCGCCGACGCGGGCACCGACACCGTCACGATCCGCAACGCCTCGGACCAGACGCTCCGCACGATCACCCGCGCCGAGATCGCGGCCCTGGCGCCGTGGATGAACCTCGACAGCTCGCACGACGGCCCGGTCGCCCTGGCCTTCTCCGACTCGGGGCGTCGCCTCTACATCGCCATCGCCGACGCGTCCCTGCCGGGCGACGGGCTGGCCTCCGATGTTGTGCTGCTGTATGACCGCTACGAGAACGCCCTGGTGCGCTTTGCCCGCCTCGAACTTGCGGACACTGAATCCCAGCCCTCGCACCTGGCCGCCCTGCACCACAGGGGCACGCTGTATGTCTCGAGCGCTTTCGGGAATCTCTTTGGCCTGAGCGCCGGGCGCAACCAATCGACCTCGAGCGTCGCGTGGAGCACCGCGCTCACGGATCTTTCGGTGATCCGCGGGCTGGCCGTCGATCAGGCGGGCGGGTTTCTGTTTGCAACGGGGAACTTCGGCCTGTACCGCGCACCCATCACGCAGCAGCCGCCGACACTCGCACTGGTGACAACCGTGACCGACGTGCGCGCGATCGCGTATTCGTCGCACTTCGGCGCGGGCGACGGGCTCTACCTGCTCACGGACGAACCCGCGGGCACGCAGGTGCGATTCGCCGGCGCATCGCTCGTGCGGGGCTTTACGTTCTTTACGCCCTCGACCTACGCAACGCTCACGCAGGACGCGAGCGACCTGGCCCGCACCGCCACGGGTGAACTCGTCGTCGCAGCGCCGACCGAGACGCTCTCGATCCGCGAGGGGGCCGACACGCGGCTGACCTACGACCAGTGGCTCACCGACGAGTTCGCGCAGCAGGTGACGTTCGCCAAGGGCCTCATCTCGCCCGACGGCAAGCCCGCGGGCTGGGTGATCGACGCCGACGTCACACTCGGCTCGTCACGCTTTCACCCGGCCACCCCCGACGGCGCGTGCTGGGTCATCCTCACGCTGCTCGCAAGCGACGAACTCACGGGCGACGCCGAGGCCCAGCCCATGATCCGCGAGATCCTCCAGCGATACGCGGGCCACCTGCCAGGCCCCGCGCCCGCTCGATCCGCCGACGGCTTCTACACGCACTGGATCGACCCCGACACCGGCTCCACGCAGCCGGGCTGGGGCGCCGAGTTCGCGACTTACAGCACGATGAAGATCGTCGCCGCTGCCATCCGCGCCCGCGCGTATTACCCGAACGACGCCGACATCCGCGAGGCCGCCCAGGCGATCGTTTGCGGCGTCACCAACTGGGACGACTACTTCCGGTCGAATAACGACGAGGTCTATCTCAAATCGCTCGGCGCAGGCGGGGCCGACCCCAGCGCGTGGAACCCAGCTTTCACCGAAGGCCTCGTCTTCGCAGAACAAGCCGGCGCATTCGGCGGCAACATCTCGCAGAACGCGTGGAGCCGATGGATCAACCGAAACCTCTGGCCCACCGCGACGTTCGTGCTCGGAAGACCCGTCACAGGCGAAACGCCCGGCGGCTACCTCCCCGCGTTCATCACGGCGTACTCGCTCCTGCTGCAGGAACCCTTCCGCAGCGACCCCGCCTGGATGATGCACGCCAGAAACGTGCTCGTCACGCACGCAGCGTGGACCGACGAGAACGGGCCGAGGCTGTTCACGGTCTTCTCGGCGGGCACGACCAAAGCCGAGTGGGGCGGCTACAACGCCGACAGCCTGAGCAACCACCCGGGCGATGTCACGACGCTGACGGCTCTCATGGCGTTCGGCGCACTCGGCGAGCACGAGCCCGCGTGGGCCGCCTACAACGCCTACCGCCAGGGCGCACGCGCCGAGTTCGCATCGGGGGCGAGCATGCTCTATCGCCGATCCGCGATCGACCCGAGCTACACGCCCAACTCCGCGGGCCTGCCCGATGTCTCGATGGGCGCGCTCGGCCTGGCCGAGCTCATCCAGCCCGGCTTCGTGGACGCGGTTCTTGCAGTTCCGATCCCGTTCGATTTCTGTGAAGATCCGTGCCTCGCCGACACCAACGGCGACGGAGCCGTCACCCCCGCCGACTTCTCCGCCTGGGTCGCGGCCTTCAACGCCCAATCACCCGCGTGCGACCAGAACGGCGATGACCAGTGCTCGCCCGCGGACTTCTCCGCGTGGGTCGCCAATTACAATGCGGGCTGCTGAATCCCGATTTGGCCCTATCGAGAAAAATAATGCTCAGAGCGATCTGTGTCGGGATGCGATCCAGTAGCATGTCGCCATGAAATCACTATTTGCTGCCGTCGCGATCGTTGCCGCTGGAGCCAGCCATAGCCAGTCGCAGTTCATCTCCCTCCGCTGTTCGGGGTACATCGGGTATGTGAGTGCGAACCACTGGGACGTCGATGTCGGCGTTCCGTACGAGGTTGAGTTCACGTGTGAGTTCGATCCGACCGACCCCAGAATGGACTGGCGAGGTGCAACAGTCTGGGACGGGCCGGGCACGATCACGCTGAACGTCGGTGACGAGCCGACGATTCAATATGACGTCGGGTGCTACATATATGTCGGCGACGACATCTTCGCATCGGATCGCAGAGCGATCCAGTTCGATGTCACGTTCGGACCAAGCAACAACCGTGACCGGGTCATCGTCGAACTCGTTGCAGCCGCGGGACAAGATGTCCTCGACCCCGCCCTGCCCCCGACCGCGGCGGATATCAACGCCATTCCGCTCAGCTCCGCCAGCGCACTCATCGACGGGTTCAGTCTGTACAACGCGAGCGGCCTCTTTTACGAGCTCTACGGCAGTATCCAGTCGTTCCAGGCATCCGATGTGCCTTGCCTCGCCGACACCAACGGCGACGGCGCCGTCACCCCCGCCGACTTCTCCGCCTGGGTCGCGGCCTTCAACGCTCAATCACCCGCGTGCGACCAGAACGGCGACGGCCTCTGCTCGCCCGCGGATTTCTCCGCGTGGGTCGCCAACTACAACGCGGGCTGCTGAGGCGGGCTGCTGAGGCGATCGGCGTGCGTGGAGTCCGTCAGAGGCCAAGGTCGCGCATCGTGCGGGCGATGAGCTGCTCGCGGTAGCGGGCGGAGTTGTGCTGCTCGAGGACCCTGCCATAGCGCCTGCGGGTTTCGTCCCAGATCACACGTCTGCGGTCTTCGGGCATCGCGCGGAAGCGGCGGTTCGCGTTCTCTCGCTCGCGATGACGCTGGGCCTCAAGCTCGGCCCGGGTGGGTGGAACGATGTCGTATCCCTCGCGGATGGCGCTTGCGGCAAATCCCGCGGGGTTCTGCTTGCCCGGCGCGACGCGAGCGATGTACGCCAACCGCTCGGGCGTCGCTTTCGGGTGCGAGAGCAAAGCCTCTGACCCAAGAATCCTGGCTACAGCAGCAGCAACAGCAGCAGCCTCGGGCGTCGCAGGTCGGCCGGGGACGTCGGACTTGTGCGCCGACTTGTCCGCAAGGCTCTCTGTCGGCTGGTTTGTTGTGTGTGTTGTTCCTTGGTTTGTTCTCTGGTTTGTTTGTGCGTCATTCTGCCCCGGGGGGATGGGGCGTGATGACGCGGGGGGTGTCGCAGATGACGTCGTGGGGGTTGTCGTGGTGGACGACTCGGGCATCGGCGAACTTGGGAGCTGACCCTCGACGACTTCGCGGAGCATGCCGGTCTCGATGCGCATGATGCACGTGCCGGTGCGTGTGGCCCCGAGCGTGGTGAGGATGCCGATCTCGTGCAGCACGCGGACGGTCCGCTGCACGGTGCGCCGATCGCACCCCATCGCACGGGCGATGGTGCTCATGCTGGGCCAGAGTTTCCATGTGCTGAGGTCGGCGAAGGTGAGCATCGTCCGCAGCACGTCGCGCTGCGTGCGTGAGTAGGGGCTCTGCGCCAGCAGCCGAAGAAACTCGAGCGTGTTCATCTCGGGCGCCGGTGTCGCGGGTGAGGCAAGGCGGTTGCAGGACGATTCCGATGGTGTGGTGTTTCTGTTCATGGGGGCATCGTGACACCCCTGTGCCCGCATGTGGAGCCCTCTTGCGTGCACTGCCGGTCATTGGCGCACAGGCGTGGCAGAAGCACGAAATTGGCGCACAAACGCGGAGTTCTGTTCAGATCATGCGAAGCAAGCGTGCTCGCACCCCGGATGTGAGGGGTTCAGAATGTGGATAAACCGATGATTCAAACCATCGTAGAAAGACGACGGTATTCTGCCGAGATCGTAAGTCGTTCTCGGACAGAGCTCTCCGATATGGGAGATCGCTATGAAGAAGAGGCAGATTGGAATGTTCGTTGGGGTTGGTCTCTTTGGTGCCGCGGGTGCCTGGGGGCAGGAGAACAATGGGCCGCCGGAGCAGCCGGAATCAGAGTCGGCCAAGCTGAGTGCCGAGGATCTGAGCCTGCTGAGGAGCATCGCCGACAGAGCCGAGGGGGTTCCGGCGGCAACGGTGAAGACCCAGCCTCGAGAGGGTGATCCCGGTGTCATCAAGAGTTTCTTCGATGGCGACGTCTTGATCAATCTCAATCAAGGAAGTGAAGAATTGTCTATCACTTCAACGGGATCGACAGCGAAGGCGAGTCAGTGGCGGGCGAGGATGTTCAATCCGAGTGCTCGCATCTACTTCGACATTGGCGACGACGACCCGGGAAACGAGGCCGACATCTTTGTCAACGGCTCCATCACCGCGTCGATCGATGTCATCGAGGTGGGCTACTGGTGGGACATGGGCGTGGCGACCGGCGGCGACCTCGAGGGCTGGGGTCTGGGCATCGTCGGGTCCGCGGGCATCGGCACGCCTGCGATCACGATCATGGACGACGGGGGCGACACAGACACCTCCACCGCGCCCGTCGCGATCTTCAACGTCGGGCTCGCGTTCGAGAAACAGGTCGGTGATCCGACCAAGATCAAGGAGAATGGATACATCGGCCTGCAGGTCGGGTACGCCCAGGGGTTCTCGACGGATGAGAATTTCGGCGACAACTCCGACGGCGCGGTCTACGTCGGTGTCAGCGTCGACTTCTGAATCGGATCGGGAAAGCCGGAGCGCTCAGCCCGCAGCGACGCGGCTGGGCGCTCTGGCCGACCCGAGTCGCCTGCCGAACTCGCCCGGCTCGAAGAGCATGATCTCCTCGGGCTTGATCGACACGCGCAGCGTCTGGCCGGCGCTTGGGATGCTGGTCATGGGCATGCGTGCGCCGACGGCTTCGCCCGCGCCGATGTCCAGACGCAGATCGACCTGATCGCCCAGGGGCTCGGTCAGCTCGACCTTCGCTTCGAACGCGCCGGGTGTGCTCTCGCCCGCGACGACCGACTGCGGGCGGAAGCCCAGCACGATCTCGCCCCGGGCCTCCTCGCCCGCCAAAGCCGAGGCTGGCACGGGCAGCTGGAACGAGCCGGCGCTCGACGTGAAGACGCCCGACTCGATGCGGCCTGGGACAAAGTTCATGGTGGGGCTGCCCACGAAGCCGGCAACGAAGCGGTTGACGGGGTTCTGATAGACATCCAGCGGCGTGCCGATCTGCTGGACCTCGCTCTCGGCCATCACGACCAGACGCGAGCCGAGGGTCATCGCCTCTTCCTGATCGTGCGTGACGTAGACGGTCGTCGTGCCGAGACGCTGGTGCAGGGCCTTGAGCTCGGATCGCATCGAGACGCGGAGCTTGGCGTCGAGGTTGGAGAGGGGTTCGTCGAAGAGGTACACCGCCGGGTCGCGGGCGATCGCTCGGCCGAGCGCCACGCGCTGGCGCTGACCGCCCGAGAGCGCGCCGGGCTTGCGCTTCAGCAGCGCATCGAGCCCGAGGATCGAGCTGGTGCGCTCGACGCGTTTGGCGATCTCGTCCTTTGGCATGCCCGAGATCTTGAGTGCGAAGGCGATGTTCTTCTCGACGGTCATGTGCGGGTAGAGCGCGTAGTTCTGGAAGACCATCGCGATGTTGCGGTCCTTGGGGGCCACGTCGTTGACGACGCGGTCGCCGATGGAGATCTGCCCGCGGCTGACGGTTTCGAGGCCGGCGATCATGCGGAGCGTGGTGGACTTGCCGCAACCCGAGGGCCCGACCAGCACGACGAACTCGCCCGACTCGATCGCCAGGTTGACGTCGCGCACAGCCTCGACGTTCTTGTCATAGATCTTCCAGACACCGCTCAGCTCGACTTTGGACACGATCCGGGCTCCTTGGAGTGCAGGGGACATCGTAGCGGAAAGTACGGACCGGGTGCCACGGCTTGTCCGTCTTCGGCAAGCCGTGAGGGGTTAGCGATCACGGACACACGGCTTGCCCTGCGGGACAAACCGTGGCACCCATCGACTCAAGGCTTCGAACTCTCGCGCACGACCAGGTGCGTCTCGGCGGGGATGACCTCCGCCTCGCGCGAGGGCTCGGCGATGCGGGCCAGGCAGAGCTCGACCGCTGACCGCCCGATCAACTCGAACGGCACCGCGACGCTTGAGAGCGAGGGGCGGATGATGTCGCAGATCCGTGTGCCGTCGAAACCGACGATGCGGAGCTGGCTCGGGATCGAAAGCCCGACCTCGCTGGCGGCGCTCATGATGCCAAGTGCGATCTCGTCGTTGCCGGCAAAGACGCCGGTGATCTTGTCTCGCCGTGCGGGCAGGTTGGCCAGGCCCCACTCGTAGCCCCAGTCGGCGGAGAAGTCGCCCAGCATGACCTGCTGCTTGTCGATCTTGTCGGCCCGCTCGCGGAGGACATCGCTGAAGGCCTGGGCGCGGTCCTTGGCGTCGAAGTTGGTGGCCGGGCCGCCCACGTGGAAGCAGTCCTCGGGCGCGACGGTCTCGAGGAGGTGCAACGCGGCCTGTCTGGCGCCGGGCTCGTTCTCGATGCGGATGCGGTCGATCCCGGGCACGCCCTCTTCGGTGTCGATGAGCACCATGGGCATGTTCAGATCGACGAGCGACTTGGTCAGCTTGCGGTCGGGGAAGGTGAGCAGCGCGATGATGCCGTCGAGGAAATTCATCGGCAGGCTCTGGACGGCGTCTGCCGAGCCGAGGCGTGTGTCGCTGGTGACGACGACGTGGTAGCCGTGCTCGCGCGCGACGGTGTCGGCGCTCTGGAGGAGCTGGGTGTAGAACTCGCCGAGAAAATCGGGCATGATGATCCCGAGCACCCGGCTTGTCCGGGAGACGAGGCCCTTGGCGAAGATGTTGGGTCGGTAGCGCAGCTCGCTCATCGCCTCGCGCACGCGCTCGGCTGTCGCGGGCGCGACGACCTCGGGCGTGTTGATCACGCGGCTGACCGTCGCGGTCGAGACATTGGCGAGCCTGGCGACGTCGGTGATGAGCGAGGGCTTGTGCGCGTCGTGCCCGTTGCCCTCGGAAGAGGGGCTGCCGTTGGTGATCTCGCTCTTACCCACAGCGGCAGTATACGCTGAACCCGGGCATGACCGACGCGGTACACAGGTGATCGGACGTCCAAGCAAGGAGCACCCATGAGTCTGCGACGCCCCATTCGAACGATTCTCTGCTCGACGGCCCTGGCCTTGACCGCGACGGGCGCACTTGGGCAGAGTGATCGTTCCAAACACGATCGCCCGCCGTTCGACTTCGCCGAGGCCGACGAGGCCTTCCTCGAGGAGGTCCAGCTCGGGTGTTTCAACTACTTCTGGAACGCCGTCGACCCGGTGACGGGCATGGTCCGCGACCGGACGAGCGCCGATTTCATCAGCGTGGCGGGGGTGGGGTATCAGCTTGCAGCGATGGTCGTGGCCGACGAACGGGGCTGGGTGACGCACGAAGAGGCCAAGGGGCGCACGCTCCAGATCGTCCGCGCGCTGCACGCCAACCCGGACAACCGCCCGGGGGGTGTGTTCTACCACTTCCTCGCGCCCGAAACCGCGGGGCCCAGCGGCGGGGCGTACGAGCAGGTCGCCAGCACGATCGACTCGGCGATCCTCTTCGCGGGTCTGCTCACCGCCAGCGCGCACTTCGGGGGCGAGATCGCCACGCTCGCCGACGAGATGGTCAACCAGGCCGACTGGACCGCCTTCGTCGAGCAGGACCACCAGCGGGATTTCGAGCAGGGATTCGTGAGTCTGGGCTGGGAGAAGCCGGCCGACGAGGACGCCTCGTTCGAGGACGGGCTCATGCACTACACCTGGGCCGACGCGGGCGACGAGCAACGGCTGATCTACTTCATCGCGCAGACGCCCGAAGAAGCGGACCACCGTCTGCCGCCCGAAACGTACTACAAGCCGAGGCGCACGCTGGGCGATGTGCCGGGCGAGGGTGAGGTCGTGTGGTTCCCGTGGTCGGGGGCGCTCTTCACGGCGTTCTTTGCGCACTGCTGGATTGATTATGCCGCGATGGGCGAAGACGACCCCGCCGCGTTCGAGGTCGAGCACCGCAAGCCGACCGACTGGTGGGAGAACAGCAGGAGGCTCGTGCAATTGCACCGCCAGCGAGCGACCGATCCCAAGAGGCCTCACAAGGGTTTCAACGAGAACGTCTGGGGCCTCTCCGCGTGCGACGGCGAGGGCGGCTACCTCGTCCCCGGGCACTTCCCGAAGCTTTCCGATGAGCAGCTCGGCAGGCCCGAGTTCGATCACCTGACGATCGAGATGGAAGACGACTGGCGCGATGGCACGGTCGCGCCGTACACCGCGGGCAGCGCGATCATCTTCGAGCCGGAGGCGGCGGTGGGGGCCCTGCGCCACTACCGCGAGCTTGCAAATGAAGAGGCCCCGTCGCTCTGGGAAGATCCATCCTCGGGCGGGTTCGGGTTTGCGGACTCATTCCGCCCAAGCGACGACGGCTCGGTCGAGTGGGTCGCCCACGACCGCGTCGCCATCGACGCGGGGCCCATGCTGGTCTGCATCGAGAACGCCCGGACGGGCCTGATCTGGAAGACCTTCGCGTCGCACGACTTTGTTCGCAATGCGTACGGCAAGCTGGGCCTCAAGCCCGCTCGTAAGCCCTGAACGGGCGGTGAGTAAGGCGAACCCGGGCGCGAAAAAATCGTGGACAGGCGCATACAGGGTGTTGTGTGATCGTGAAGAACACATTACGATGAAATCGTTTACATGGGATGGCGCCGTCGGCTTTGGCCCTTGTGGGGCCCGCCGAGGCAAGACACCTTGGCGCCGCGAGACACGGAGAGAGATTCATGAAAGCTTCAGCAATCGGAATGATCGGGCTGATCTGTGCCGCAGGCGCAGCCGCTCAGCCCTACGACGGCCTCCAGGTGAATGCGCGTGTGTTCAACGACTACCCGGGCAGCTCGCTCAACATTGTCAACGCCTACCCCGCCTCGCTGAGTATCCAGGAAGACAACTTCGGCGCAGGCGGCTTCGCCAACCGCCACATGGCCTGGGCCTCCGAGGACGCCGGCGCCACCGCCAGCACCTTTGACTACGGCAACGGGTTCGACTTCGCCGTCACCATGAACCTCAACGCAAGCCCCGTCGACGGACGCGAGGCCGGCATCATGACCGACCTCTTCGGCTTCGGGTTCTTCGGCGCGCTGCCCAACGGCGAGATCGCCGCCTTCGGCTCCTTCCTCCCCTTCCACAGCTTCGGCAACGTCTACACCAACGGCACCGACGTCGACCTCCGCATGATCTACACACCCGGTGCCGGTCAGGGCCTCACGCCCGTCAGCACCATCGAGTACATCATCGATCTCGGCTCGGGCCCCGTCAGCTCCGGCCCCATCGACTTCACCAACACCGAGGGCGGCATCCCCAGCGGGTTCGGCGCCAAGATCGGTGTCGGCATCCAGAGCCAGGGCGGCCCCGGCGGCTCGGTCGACGTCCTGTTCAGCAACTTCAACTTCGTCCCGGCGCCCGGCACCGGCGTGATCGCCCTCACCGGTATCCTCGCCTGCTCGCGCCGCCGCAGGGCCTAAAGGCTCTGATCACATTCGTTCCCCTGTTCAGAGAGACACACGCAGATGGCAGGAAGCCGAAACAATCCAATGCGAAACGACCACACCTACGGCCGGTTCATCGAGGACGGATTCGCCTACGAGATCACAGACTCCGGGACACCAAAGCCCTGGACGAACGTGGTCTGCAACGGGCGTTACGGCTTCGTTGTCAGTCAGAACGGGGGCGGGTTCAGCTGGCTGGACAACAGCCAGCTGAACGTTCTCACACGCTGGGAGATGGACCTCATCGAGGACCGCGCGGGCAAGCACCTCTACATCCACGACACCGAGTCGGGTGAGGTCTGGTCCGCCGCTCCATCGCCCTGCCGCGTCGAGTACGACCACTACGCGTGCCGACACGCGCCGGGCTCGACCACATTCAACACCAAGTACGCCGGCATCCGCGCCGAGTGGACCATGACCGTCGCGCCCGATGCGCAGGTCGAGGTCTGGACGCTCAAGCTCCACAACGAGTCCGGGCGGCCGCGCTCGCTCCGCGTCGTCAGCTACATGGAATGGTGCCTGGGCGTCGCGCCCGATTCCAAGCGCGAGTTCCACCGACTCTTTATCGGGACCGAGTACGACAACGCCAAGGCCCGCATGTCCGCACGCAAGGTCATGTGGGACGTCCCGAGCAACGACGAGAAGGACCACTGGAACCAGGGCTGGCCCTTCGTCGCCGCACATCAGTGCGTCGTCGAGGGCGAGCACGAGACGTTCGCGGTGGGGGACAAGGCCGTCTTCATCGGCCGGGGCACCCGCGAGAAACCCGCGGCCCTCATCGAGGGCGCCGGCGTGCGCGAGCCGAGCTTCGGCCGCTTCTCCGATGCCTGCGCCGCCTTGGGCGCGGACATCTCGCTCAAGGCCGACGAATCACGCCGGCTCGCCTACCTCATCGGTGTCAGCGAGACCGCCGAGCAGCTCGACGAGGAGATGAACCGCTACGCAAAGATCGACGAAGCCTTCCGCGTCGCGCCGGTCGCGGAGAAAACCTGGAAAGATCGCCTCGCCGGCGCGCACGTCAAGACCGACAAGACCGACTTCAACGACCTCAACAACTACTGGCTGCCCTACCAGGCGATCAGCGGCCGCCTCTGGGGGCGCACGGGCTACTACCAGCAGTCCGGCGCGTTCGGGTTCCGCGATCAGCTCCAAGATTCACAGGTCTGGATGCCGTTGGATCCAAACGAGATGCGCAAGCAGCTCATGATCCACGCCCACCAGCAGTTCAACGACGGCAGCGTCCACCACTGGTGGCACCCCAACTCCATCATCGTCAACCACACCTCCTGCAGCGACGACTACCTCTGGCTGCCCTTCGGCATCAGCCAGTACATCAAAGAGACCGGCGACCTCTCCATTCTCGACGAGGTCACCCCCTACGTCGACGGAGGCGAGGACACCGTCCTCACACACTGCAAGAAGTCGCTCGACCGCGCGTTCCGTCGAGCGAGCGAGCGCGGGCTGCCCCACATTGGCGCGTGCGACTGGAACGACGGGCTCTCGGCCTGCGGCATCGAGGGCAAGGGCGAATCCGTCTGGCTCGCCTTCTTCCTCGCCTTCACGCTCCGCGACTTCGCCGAGGTGCTCAAGCTCATCGATGACACCGAGACCGCCAAGCTCATGCTCGACAAGCGCGAGGCGTACATCGCCGCCGCCAACGAGCACGCGTGGGACGGCCAGTGGTACCGCCGCGCCACGATGGACAGCGGCAAGTGGCTCGGCACGAAGGACAACGACGCGGGTCGCATCTACCTGAACGCGCAGACGTGGGCGATCCTCGCCGACGCGGGACCGAAAGACCGCCTCGACGCCGCGTGGAACTCCGTCAAGGAGCACCTCGTCCGCGAGATGGGCCCGCTGCTTCTGGCGCCGGCGTACTCTGTGCCCGAGACGGATGTGGGATACATCACCCGCTACACGCCCGGCTCGCGCGAGAACGGCGGCGTCTACATGCACGCCGCAACATGGGCGCTCGCCGCGGCCTGCAAGATCGGCGACACCCAGGCCGCCACCACGATCTGGAACGCCATCAGCCCCGCGCGTGAAGACCGCGACCAAACCCACTACCGCGCCGAGCCCTACGTCACGCCCGGCAACGTCGACGGCCCGGACTCGGCAACGCCCGGAGCCGCGGGATGGACCTGGTACACCGGCTCTGCCGCGTGGCTCACCAATATCTCGCTCACACGCGTGCTGGGCATCCGCCCCGAGTTCGGCGCCCTGCGCATCGACCCCTGCCCGATCGCGGGGCTCGGACGCATCACCGCGCAGCGCCGCTGGCGAGGTCGGACGATCGTCGTCCACGCCGACACCAACGAACACACCCCCGGCGCCGCGTGTAGTATCACCGTGGCCGGGAAAGAAACCGAGGGCGGCCTGATCACCCCAGACATGCTGCCCAAGGACGATTCGCCGCTGGAGGTGCAGGTGCGATGGACTCCGTTGCCCGCCAGCGATCTCGAACACCGGCCCACGCGGCCCGTAGGAGCCCCACGATGATTCAAAGACGAAGCCGTGGCCTCTGTCGTACAGGCTTTACACTGATCGAACTCCTGGTGGTGATCGCGATCATCGCGCTCTTGATCGGGATCTTGCTGCCGTCGCTGGGCAAGGCTCGTGATACCGCCAAGAACGTTCTTTGCCAGAATAATCTCCGGCAGATTGGCCTGGGTTTCCAGATGTACTTTGATGATCAGAAGGACCCGGTCTACCCCGATCTGTTCCCACGGAGCGACTTGGCCTTTGATCGTTGGAATGTCATGGTCGCACTCCGCCCGTATCTCGAAGGCGGCATGGGCGAGGGTGGGGTCTTTGATTGCCCGGCGGCACAGGGCGAAACGAGCGTTCGTGACCCCATCACACGACGGGACATGGAACAAAACCGGATGTTCCACGTCTGGGATATCGACAAGGAAAACCTCTACGACCCGCCCTTCACGGCAGACGAAGAAGACGAAGAGTTCACCGAATACTGGTTCAACGACGTACCTGCGACAACCTATGGGCCCAACGGCTCGAAAAGCTTTGGTGTATCAAATCAGAAGATCAGAGCAATCCCGCATCCCTCGCTCGCGGTGTACTCCATGGACGCGATCGACTGGTTGCCTCGCCACAGCGGCCGCAGCAATCTGGCCGGCAGCGATTTCAGCAGCAACGCACGCAACACCGCAAAAAGCAACCTGCTCTTTGGTGATATGCGTGTAGTCGCGATGGAACGCAGCGAGTACTTCTTCGTCGAGTCCCGCGATCCGTACAATGCACCAGGCCCGTTCTGGAACTGGGGTCATTACTACCCTGATCGTTGGGGGAACTGAGTATGGCCAATGGCGGGGCTCGTAAAGGCATATTGATCTCACTTGCAGTTGTGGCGCTTGGGCTTGGCGGTTTTCTCGTCTATCGAGCGGTCGCTGGTGCACCTCCCGGGTCGACTGAAAGTCTCACACAGGACGTCACGATCCGCTGCTCCGAGACAGGCGACGAATGGAAAATGAGCCGCGGACGTCTTGAGCAGGCTTTGTATCTGCGTCCTGGCATGCTCGACCCGGCCGAGGGTCTGCCCAATCCGGAAACAGGCACGCCGACAGGATTCCCGGTGAACAAGTCGCGTGACTGGGATGATGTCATCGAACGGATCAACGCAGAGAAGCGCGCGGTCATGGAGAAGAACGACCGGTGAGCGATTCCCGCCCATCGCTCTCGGGCGCTCTGGACATCTCCCGCCGCGCTTCGCTCGGCGTCATCGCCGCAAGCGCCGCCGGGTTTGCGCTCTTCGGGCCAAAGCCCCGTCAGGATGTCCCGAAGGACCGCATCGTCCTCGATTACTGGGAGAAGTGGACCGGGGCCGAGGGCCTGGCGATGCAGCGCCTGGTCGATCGGTTCAACGCGTCGCAGTCCGAGATCTTCGTGCGGTACCTCTCGATCGGCTCGATCGACCAGAAGGCGATGATCGCCGTCGCGGGTCGCTCGCCGCCCGACATTCTTGGGCTGTGGAGTTTCAACATCCCCTCGTTCGCCGAGGCCGGCGCGCTGATGCCGCTGGATGAACTGGCCGCCAAGAACGGCATCGCATCCACGAATTACGCCCAGGCCGTCTGGCCCATGCTCACGCACCGCGATCAGCTCTTCTCGCTCATCAGCACCTGCGGCACGATCGCGCTCTACATCAACGACGACCGCCTCGCCGAGGCCGGCCTCGCCGATGCCCCCGCGCCCGCGACGATCGAAGAACTCGATGCGCTCAGCGAAGCGCTCATTGAGCGCCGTCCAACGGGCGACATCGAGAAACTCGGCTTCATCCACACCGACCCCGGCTGGTGGAGCTGGCTCTGGGGCTACCACTTCGGCGGCTCGCTGCTCGATGAAACAACAGGCACCGCCACCGCAAACGCCCCCGAGAACGTCCGCGCGTACGAATGGGTCCAGTCCTACCCCAAGACCTACGGCTCGCGCGAGCTTATCAAGTTCCAATCGGGCGTCGGGTTCTACGGCACAGCTCAGGCGCCGTTCCTCACCGGACGCGTCGGGCTCACCATCCAGGGCCCGTGGATGGCCAACCTCATCCAGGCGTTCGCGCCCGATCTCAATTACCGTGTGGTCCCCATGCCCACCATCTCCTCCATCGCCGATGCCACGCGCCCCGTCGGGCTGGTCGATGGTGACGTCCTGACCATCCCCGCCGGCGCCCGCGAGCCCGAGGCGTCTTTCGCGTTCATCGCGTGGATGCAGGAGCAGAAGCAGATCGAGGAGATCGCCACCGCGCACGCGAAGAACTCGCCGCTGGCCGAGGTGTCGGACGCGTTCATCGCGGGCCACCCCAACCGCGGCATCACGGCCCACAACGCCATCGCCGCCAGCGATCGCGCGTTCCGCTTCCCCAAGACCCGCGTCTGGCCCCGGTATGTCAGCGAGTTCGACGCCGCGTTCCAGCGTCTCTGGCTCCTGCAGGACGAACCCGCGTCCATGCTCAGCAGCATCAACGCACGCGCGCAGGACGCGCTGGATCAGGCGGCCGCGATGCGCGCCAGGCGCCACGCATGAGCGCCGCGGGCCGATCAAAGTACGCGGGTCTGCTTTGGGTGACGCCCTGGCTCATCGGCCTGTGCGTTTTCTTCCTCGCGCCGATGGGGCTCGGCGCGTACTACAGCATGACCAACTACTCCATGCTCGAGCCGCCGCTCTGGGTCGGGCTCGACAACTACACATCGCTCTTGAAAGATGATGTCTTCAAGCAAGCTGTCCTGAACACGATCATCTACGCCGCCTTCGTCATCCCGCTCTCGGTCGTCTTGGCGCTGGCGATCGCCGGCCTGCTCGATGTCGACTCGCGTCTCTCGCGTCTCGTGCGTGTGCTCGTCTTTACGCCCACCGTTGTGCCGCTGGTCGCCTCGGCGATGATCTGGCTCTGGCTTTTCAACGGCGACCACGGGCTCATCAACGCCTTCCTCCACATGATCGGCATGAGCGGGCCCAACTGGCTCGGTGAGCGAGGCTTCGCGATGGCGGCCCTTGTCATCATGGCGCTCTGGAGTATCGGGCAACCCGTCGTCATCTATCTCGCCGCCCTGCAGGACGTCCCGCGCGAGCTCTACGAAGCGGGCCAGCTCGACGGCATGGGCCCCGTCCGGCGCTTCGTCCACGTCGCCATGCCCTCGATCGCGCCGGCCGTCTTCTTCAACGTCATCATCCAGACCATCACCGCCTGGCAGGTCTTCGCCGCCCCCTACATCATGACCGAGGGCGGCCCGGACCGCAGCACCTACTTCTACTCGCACTACCTCTACGACAACGCCTTCCTCTTCCAGCGCATGGGCTACGCAAGCGCGATGGCCTGGGTGCAGCTCATGCTCATCGCCGCGTGCATCCTCGCGATCTACGCCGTCACGCGCAAGCTCTGGAGCACCGACAAATGAGCCTGCGCGGCCCAAACCCCGCTGCCCGCGTCACACGCTCGCTGCTCATGCTCGTGGTGGCGATCATCTTCGCGATGCCGCTCGTCTGGATGGCCGCGACCTCCATCAAGCCCGAATCGCAGGCGATGTCGCAGGGCCTCAGCCTCCTGCCCGATCCCGTCACCTCCGCGCCGAGTCAGGCGATGGAGAACTACGAAGCCGTCCTCGAAGACCCGACCGTCGACTTCCCGCTCTACATGCGTAACACGATCGTCGTCGTGGCGCTCGGCGTCTTCGGGTGCGTCATCTCCAGCGTCGTCGTGGCGTATGGCCTGGCCCGCGTGCCCATGCCGGGACGCAAGCCGCTGATCGTCATCACCATCGGCACGATGCTGATCCCCTTCCCGGTGCTGATGGCGCCGCTGTTCATGCTCTACGCCAAGCTCGGCTGGATCGGCACGTTCCTGCCGCTCTACGCGCAGTTCTGGCTGGGCAACGCGTTCAGCATCTTCCTGCTCCACCAGTTCTTCAAGTCGCTGCCCAAGGAGCTCGACGAGGCCGCCAGCATCGACGGCTGCAGCCACTGGCAAACCTTCCGCCACATCGCGCTCCCGCTCTCGCGCAACGCCCTGGCGGTGGTGGTGCTCCTGCACTTCACCTACATGTGGAACGACTTCCTCGCGCCGCTGGTCTTCATCGTCGACCGAGAGATGTTCACACTGATGCTCGGTCTGCAGCTCTACCAGTCCAAGGCGGGCCAGACCCCCTGGAACCTGCTCATGGCCGCCAGCACGATGACGGTGCTCCCCGTCCTGATCGTGTTCATGCTGACCAACCGCCTCTTCACCCGTTCGAGCATGTCGGGGGCGGTGAAGGGATAACTCCCTCCTCCCCCGTCGCCGACGGGGGAGGTGTCTGCGCAGCAGACGGAGGGGGTATGAGAGAAAGCCGTCCCGAGTTCACGTGTCATCCAAATGTTCAAGGGGACCCCGGCTGTGCACTCAGCTGGGATCCCCTTGACGTACAGGGGTGACGAGATTATGCGTGTGACTCACTTCTTCACATTGAGTTACGAACCTCTATTGAGGTACACAGGGATGATTCGTTGACCGGTCAAGCAGCTCAACGCGACCAGTGTGAGGGTGAGTCCAAACGCGTGTGTCTGTGTCTGGACATCCCAGCCATTCATTTCGAGCCACATCACGGTGGGTTCGGTGAACACGAGTACGTAGAGGATAACCGCGTTGAGAAAAATGTTGCCCAAGGGGCGTCTGTTGCTCGAAGCCATAGGGGCTCCTTTCTGGCGTAGTTCGCCTAGTAGTTGACTGCAACAAAAAATCAAAATATGAGTTATGTCGGTTGTGTATCTGCTGGATTATTTGCTGGCACACAACCTCGCAGAAACCTCCTTTCGTGCTCTCGTCACCACCCGAATTGATCGCCCAAAGAGCCCGAACCCACCACCAGGCAGCCGCCCCGCAGGCCGTCCAGTCGGCTCCGAACCGGCAGACTGAAGTACGGTGAATTATAGGCATTTGGAAGGCGGTTGAAGCGAGCCATCTCCGGCTAGGAAGGCGAGTCTGTCGGGTGTGTTTCTCATTACCTTCACTGTCTAGAACGGCACCCAGGTGTCTCAGCCCCCTCCGTCTGCTCCGCAGACACCTCCCCCGCTGGCAGCGGGGGAGGAGATAAAGCCCCCTCGCAAATCACGTATTCAATCGCATACAGAAACCCTTGACACGTCCGAAAGGATCTGTCACACTCATGGAAACGCTTACATCCGGGCGCTCGCCCGGTTTCGGACAAAGAACTGGTTCAGAATGACCAGGTCCCGATTGAGAGATCCACACAGGAGCCCGTCATGAACGCCAAATGTCTCGCACTCGCCGCGTGCTGCATCACCATCGCGCCCGCTGCCTTGGCGCAGAACCTCGTCCACAACCCCTCGTTCGAAACCATCGTCGGCGGACAGCCCGAAGGCTGGTCCTTCTTCAACACCGCTCGCCTCCGCACCGTCGGCGACGGGCTGAGCCCCGCCGCTGAGGTCCGCACCGGCAGCGCCTCCATCGAGTTCCCCTCCGGGACCGACTTCTCCGGCTGCACCACCAACGTCTTCAACCCGAGCACCCTCGAGTTCTTCGATCCGCCCTACGTCTGGCAGGGCGGCGACGTCACCGTTCGCGGCTGGTACTACATCCCCAGCGACATGCCCCTCACCGCAAACGCCGGCATCAAGCTCGAGTTCCGCCGCGACAACTCCTCCATCGCCACCGCGTTCGAGGAGCTCTCCATCACGGGCCACACCAACGACGAGTGGGTCGAGTTCGAGATGACCGTGACCGACCAACAAATGATGGACGCCGCCGGCGCTTTCCCGCCGTTTGCCACCAGCGTCACCGTGCTCCCGCTCCGCTTCGGCGACGCCGGCTCGACGGGCACCGTCTTCTTCGATGACATCGAGCTCGTGCAGGGCGAGGAAGAGCCCTGCCTGGCCGATACCAACGGCGACGGCATCGTCAGCCCCGCCGACTTCAGCGCCTGGGTCGCCGCGTTCAACGCGATGAGCCCCGCATGTGACCAGAACGGCGACGGCGTCTGCAGCCCCGCCGACTTCAGCGCCTGGGTCAGCAACTTCAACGCAGGCTGCGACTAAGCCCCGGAGCATCACTGTCTTGCGTCAAACTGACCAAGTGAACCCAAAGTGACCATGGCGCCGCCGACCAACGTCGGCGGCGTCGTGTTTTTCCTGAGAGCACCCGCGCCCCACACCGCACGGAGACGCTGCCCGTGACACCCGCCCGCCCGCTCCGCCAGATCATCCTCACACTCGTATCGGCACTGACCCTCGCTCTGCACGCAGCCCCAGCCTGCGCGCAGGCGGTCACCATCGACGACTTCGACTCCATCGAAGACTGGACCACCTTCGCGCCCGAAGGCGTCCGTGTCGAGATCACGCCCGACGCGGGCGCACTCCGCATCGACTACGCCTTCGAGCGTGGCGGCGGGTTCGCCATCGTTCGGCGAGCCGTCGATATCGATGTCGAGGGCAACCACGTCTTCAGCTTCCGCGTCAAGGGCGACGCGCCGGCCAACGACCTCGAATTCAAACTGCTCGACGACTCGGGCGACAATGTGTGGTGGCACAACCGCCGCCGATACACCCCGCCCGCAAACTGGCAGACGCTCTCCTCCTCGCGCCGATCCATCGAGTTCGCCTGGGGACCGAGCCAGGACCGCACGCTCCGTCACGTCGCGGGCATCGAGTTCGCCATCGCCTCAGCGACCGGCGGCAAGGGTACCATCTGGATCGACGACCTCCGCTTTGCGCCCCTGCCAGAACCCCTGCCCATCGACGCCTCCGTGCGACTCACCAGCACCGAGTCCGAGCGGGAGATCGTGGCAAACACCCAAAGCCCGATCGAACTCGCGCACACGCCGCTCGACGAGGGCGTCGAGATCCACCTCGGCACACCCCGCCCGCTCGGCGGATTGATCCTCGGCTTCGACAACGCGCAGGCCGACCCCTTCACCCTCGCCGTTCAAGGCCGGGACGCCTCGGGCGCGTGGGTCGATCTGGCCGCTGACGTCCGCGTCGAAACCGCAACGAGCGTCGTCACGTTCGACGGCGAATCACTGACCGCCATCAGGCTCGCCGCGCATGTTGATGCCGACGAAGCCGCTGCAGTCAATCGCATCGAGTTCCTGCCCATCGAAGCGCACGAAAACCCCAACCGCCTCCTCGAGATCCTGGCAACCACCGGCCAGCGCACGTACCTGCCCGCGTACTACACGGGCGAGCGCACCTTCTGGACCGTCGCGGGCCTGCCGGGCGAGAAGGGCGAAGCGCTCCTCGACGAGAACGGCTCCATCGAACCCGTCAAAGCCGGCCCCCGCCTCCAGCCCGCGCTCCTCGTCGATGGCAAACTCCTCGGCGGCTGGAACGCCGACTCGCGCACGCAATCACTGCTGAGCGGGTGGATGCCCATCCCAACCGCCTCATGGACGCACGGCAATCTCAAACTCGACACCCAGCTCGTTCCGGTTCAAGGTGAACGCGGCTACTACGCGAGGTACACACTCATCAACAGCGGCCCCGATCACACACAGGCCAAGCTCGTCCTCGCCGTCCGACCCTTCCAAGTGCTGCCGCAGTGGCAGTTCCTGAACGTCACCGGCGGCGTCGCAAAGCTCGACCAACTCAGGATCGATCAGAACTCGATCGACACCGGCACTGGCTTCTTCTTCCTTTCACCAAGCCCGGTCAGTGAATCGGCAGCAACAACGTTCGGTTCGGGCGAGATCTTCCAGCGGCTCGCCGAGGGAAGCACCGAACTCCACCCATCGGCCAGCGTGCAGGACCCCGCCGGTCTCGCCTCCGGCGCGTGGGCGCACCACATGTCACTCGCGCCGGGGCAAAGCCAGAGCGTCGACGTCTACCTGGGCCGGCGCAACGTCACCGAGAGCTTCGACGAGTGCCTGCTCGCCGCCAATTCGATCTGGCAGGACATGCTCGGCGACTTCTGGCTCGACCTCCCCGATGCCCAGCAGCACCTCGAAGACTCTGTCCGCGCCTCGATCGCCTACGCACTCGTCAATCAGGACGGACCCGCCATCCAGCCCGGCTCACGCACCTACGAACGCACATGGATCCGCGACGGCTCGCTCACCACGCACGCCATGCTCAGCGCCGGACTCCACGATGTCGCCACCGGCTTCATCAACTGGTACGCCGGCTACCTCTTCGAGAACGGCAAAGCGCCCTGCTGCGTCGACCACCGCGGCTCCGACCCCGTCGACGAACACGACTCGACCGGCCAGTACATCCACACCGTCTGGTCCTGCTACGCCTTCACCCGCGACACCTCCTTCCTCGAACGCCACTACGAAAGCATCCAGCGCGCCATGGCCTACATCCAGAGCCTCCGCGACCAGCGCATGGGCGCGCCATTTAACGACCCCAGCGCACCCGAGCACGTCTTCTTCGGCCTCGTCCCCGAGTCCATCAGCCACGAGGGCTACTCCGCCAAGCCCATGCACTCGTACTGGGACGACTTCTTCGTGCTGCTGGGCATTTCCGATGCCGCCAACATCGCGCGCGAATTGGGCCGCGATGACGACGCCAAAGCCTGGGCAGATCTCGAGGCCGACTTCCGCACCACACTCGCCGACTCGATCGCGCTGGCGATGCAGCAGCACGACATCGACTACATCCCCGGCTGCGCCGAGCTCGGCGACTTCGACGCCACCTCGACCGCCATCGCCGCCTTCCCCGTCTGGGAACTCTCATCACTCCCCAAACAAGCCGTCGACGCGACGTTCGATCGGTACTGGAAGATGTTCGTCGATCGCCGCGACGGCAACATCGAGTGGCGCGACTACACGCCCTACGAGGTCCGCGTCATCGGCGCCATGACCGACATGGGCAAACCCGAGCGCTCCCACGAGATGATCGACTACTTCCTCAGCGAGCAGACCCCGACCGGCTGGCGCCAGTGGCCCGAGGTCGTCCACAACGACCTCCGCGGCCCGGGCTTCATCGGGGACCTCCCGCACTCATGGGTCGCCTGCGACTTCGTCAACTCCATCACCGCCATGCTCGTGGGCGTCAACCGCCACGCCGACCGCGTCACACTCGCGCGCGGCCTCCGCCTCGACTGGCTGGAAGGACAGGGCCTCACAATCAGCAACCTCTCGACGCCCCTTGGCAACATCTCGTGGTCCGCCAAGCGCGAGGGCAGCCGCATCACCATCGACATCACCCAGTGCGAGCGTGCCCCGGAAGCCGGCCTCTGGCTCGATCTGAAATGGCTCCCCGAGAACGCCCGGATCGTCGGCACGGACGACACGCCGCCCGAACTCCGCATCGATCAGCTGCCCACACGCATCGAGATCGAGCTGCGATGATCGGCAGGTCTTACACCGACTCGGCAAACACCCGGCACATGTCGATCAGCTTGTGCTTGTCGAGCGGCTTGGCCAGGTACTCGTTGCAGCCCGCCTCGAGGCAGCGCTCCCGGTCGCCGTCCATCGCGTGCGCGGTCAGCGCGATGATCGGCAGCCCGCACCCGCTGGCGCGAAGCCGCCGCGTCGCCTCGTAGCCGTCCATCTCGGGCATCTGCATGTCCATCAGGATCACGTCGGGCTTGACATGTCTGGCCATCTCGATCGCCTGGGTGCCCGTCTCGGCGATCGTCACGTCCGCCCCGGCCTTGCGCAGATGGAACGCGATCAGCCTCTGGTTGTCCGGCCCGTCCTCGGCCAGCAGAACACGCCGACCGCTCAGCGTGCCAGCCGTCTCGCGCACGGCTTGTTCGGCTTTCTTCTGCGCCCGACCATGACTCAGAAGCAGGTTCGAGTTGTTCGGCTCGACGATGCTGGCGTTGTGCCCCATCGTCGCGCGCAGCCTCACCCGAACCGTCGTGCCACTGCCCGGTTCCGACTCGATCTCGATCCCCCCGCCCAGCATCCGCGCAAGCGACTTGGAGATGTGCAGCCCGAGGCCCGTCCCGCCGTAACGCCTCGACGTCGACGCGTCGGCCTGCATGAAGGGCTCGAACGTCGTCAGTACACCCAGCTGCTCGGACGAGATCCCGATGCCCGTATCGGTCACGGTCAGCGTCAGCCCGCGCGTGTCCTGGTCATACCCGAAGCCCAGCGTCACCGAGCCCATCTCCGTGAACTTGATCGCGTTCCCGATCACGTTGAACAGGATCTGCTTCACGCGCGTCGGGTCGGTGATGATGACGCTCGGCACGCCAGTCTCGTAGCGCACGTTCAGCTCGATCCCCTTGCTCTTGGCGCGGGGACGAAGCAGCGAGGCCACCTCCTCGATCAGGAAGAGCGGGTTCGTCTCGATCAGATCGACATTCAGATACCCCGCCTCGATCTTGGATACATCCAGAATGTCGTTGATCACCGCCAGCAGGTGGTTCGCGTTGCTCTGGATCGACTTGGCCATCTCCGCCAGCTCGTCCGCGTTCTTGGCAACTTCCTTGTCGCCCGCCATGAGATCCGAGTACCCGAGAATCGCGGTCATCGGCGTGCGGATCTCGTGGCTCATGTTCGCCAGGAACTCGCTCTTGGCCCGGCTCGCGTTCTCGGCCCGCTCCAGCGCCTCGCGGATCTCCTGGATATCCACGTGCACACCCAGCATCCGGACCGCCTCGCCAGCGTCGTTGCGCTCCACGACCTCGCCGATCGCCCGCACCCACCGCCACGAGCCGTCCTTCTGCCGGATCCGCTGCTCGTTGACAAAGAGCGGCGTCTCTCCCCTGATGTGTCGCTCAGCGTCCGCGTAGGCCACCGGCACATCTTCTGGATGGCAGATGCGTTCCCACGTAGAAATGTCCGTTTCGAGTTCGCCCAACTCGTACCCGTGCATAGAGCAGAACGTGTCGCTGTAGTACGTCTCGCCCGTCTGGATATTCCAATCCCACAGGCCCACCTTCGCGGCCTTCATCGCCATCGAGAGCCGCTGCTCGGCGTACTCGGCGCGCTCGCGCGTGCGCACCTCGTCCGTCGTGTCGCGCGCAATCGCCACCAGACGATCCAGCTTCCCGCTCGGGCCCCGGATCGGGATCTTGTCCGTCTGGATATGACGGCGTTCGCCCTGCTCGCCCGTCTCGTACTGCTCGTTGATCTTGAGCTTCGGCCTGCCGCTGGCGATCACCTCGCGGTCGTCTTTCAGAAACTTCGCCGCGTCGGCCTCGGGAAAGAACTCCTCGGTCTGCCGGCCGCGGATCTCCTCGATCGGCAAGCCGATCGACTCGGCCGCCGTAACGTTCAGATCGATGATCTTGTTGTTGTTGTCCTTGTAGAACAGATAGATCGGCAGGGCGTCGATGATCTGCTGGAACTCACGCACCTTCGCGCGAAGCGATTCGACCTCGCGATTGTCGCCGTGCCGATTCTCTGTTTGCGCATCGCTTGAAGACATGTGCCTCCTTTGGTCGCAGGGCAAATGGTGATTCTCACCATAGGCATATGTCGCCGAATCCGCTCAGAATCCGACAACATGAAACCCGCGGCCAACAGACACACGCAAGCATCAAGACACTCAAATATGAAATGGACTCAGTGAGGCACTTCCTTCACCGCGTTCCGGTTCCACGCCGGCACGCGCACCTCGATCGGGCCCTCGCCCTCGATCTCACACTGACAGCTCAGCCGGCTGTTGCGCTGAAGCCCCGGGGCCTCCTCCACGCGGTCGTCCTCGGCCTCGGTCGGCTCGGAGAGATCGTCCATCCCTTTCTCGATGTAGACATGGCACGTCGAGCACGCGCAGACCGCGCCGCAGGCGTGCTCGATGTTGATCCCGTTCTCCACCGCGACCTCGAGCAGGTGCTCGCCCTTGGCAGCCATCAGCTCGATCCGCTTCTCGTCGCCGCCCGTCAGGGAGTGGGGGTCCTCGAGGTGGTAGACGACCTTGACAGTCTTGGGCCCGTGGTCGTGGTCAGAGTGTCGAAGATGCATGTCGTACTCCGTGACAGAAAGAAGATTGGAAACACTCTAATATAGTGACCCGCCAGGTCGGCAGTCCACCTCAGGGGCCGATCCTGCCGGGTGCGGGCGATCGAGGCCGATACTGTTGTCACAGATGCCCAAGCCCAATCCAGTTCAGTCAGGGGCCCCCACGCCGAGGCTCTCCGTGATCGCCCCCGCCCACAACGAGGAGGACAACATCGTCCTGCTCGTCGAGCAGATCGAGGCCGCCCTGAGGCCCACGCTCTCGGAAACGGGCTTCGAGATCCTCATCGTCGACGACGCCTCGACCGACCAGACGCCCGCTCGCGTCCGCCAGATGCAGGCCACCAGGCCCTATCTCCGCCTCATCTCGCTCGCCCGGCCCAAAGCCGGTGGCGGCAACGGGCAATCGGCGGCTTTCAAAGCAGGTTTCGCAGCCGCTCGGGGCGAGCTCGTCGGCTCGCTCGACGCCGACCTCCAGAACGACCCCGCCGACTTCCCCCGTCTCATCGCCGAGCTCGAGCGCACACACGCGGACTTCGTCCAGGGCGACCGCTCCGCCGCCCGAAGCAAGGGCGACGCCTGGATCCGTCAGCAGTCATCCCGCATCGGCCGCCTCTTCCGCCGCCTGATCCTCTCCGACACCATCCGCGACACCGGCTGCTCGCTCCGCGTCATGAAACGCGAGATCGCCACCCAGCTCCCCCTCGAGTTCAAGGGCATGCACCGGTTCATACCCGTCACCGCCCGCCAGCTCGGCTACACCGTCGTCGAGCTGCCCGTCGCGCACCGCCACCGACACGCGGGCGAGCCCAAGTACGGCATGGGCATCACCAAACGCGCCCTGCCCGGCCTCATCGACTGCTTCGCCGTCCGCTGGATGCGCAGCCGCCGGCGCACACACATCGACATCACCGAGTACGCCCCCGCCGAAGCGGGCGCCCCCGCCGACACGCACGCCGAGACCCACGCATGAAGCCCGGCCCCGTCATCGCCATGATCGCGCTCATCGTCGTGGGCATGTGGCTCGTCCTCCAGCCCGCCCTCTCACGCGACGCGTTCGACATCGACATCCGCATCGGCTCCAAGGAGTTCCGCCTCCAGGAGCGCGATGACGGCTACCTCTTTGTCTACCCCGACCATCTGGAACGCCTGGGCGTCGTGACGCCCGCGGAAAAAGACCGCATCCTCCGCGAGCAGGTCGACGACTGGAACGCCCGACCCTCATGGGAACGGGCGCTCATGGGGTTCTTCAACATCTCAAGCTGGGTGAACTTCGGCTGGGTCGCCATCGGGCTCATCGGGCAGGCGGCCTTCTTCGGACGCATGCTCGTGCAGTGGGTCGTCAGCGAGAAAAGCCGCAAAAGCCAGGTCCCCGAGGTCTTCTGGTGGTTCAGCCTCGTCGGGGCGATCTTTCTGTTCACCTACTTCGTCTGGCGAGTCGATGTGGTGGGGGTGCTCGGTCAGTCGACCGGGATCGTGATCTACGCGCGGAATCTGCGCCTGATTCACAAGCACCGAGCCCGAGAAGACCGACATCTGGGGGAGAGTTCCGCGAGCGGAGGCACGCCCCATGAACGTCCTGCTGGATGACAATCCCATCGAGGTCGAGGATCAGACCCTCGCAGCCGCCATGTCCGCGGGCGTCGAGATCGCCCAGCAATCGGGCCGGGCGGTGGTCGAGGTCCTGGTCGATGGCAAAGCCGTGCGGGGCGACGATTTGGTCGACGTCTCCACCGAGCCCATCCCGGACGCCCGGGTCGAGCTCTTCACCGCCGATCCGATCCAGCTCGTCCAGCAGTCGCTCCGCGACGCGGCCGCGGCTCTGGAAAACGCCAGGAGCTCGCACAGCGACATCGCAGGCCGCCTCCAGTCCGGGGCGGACACCGCCGAGGCACTGAACCAGCTCTCGGGCACCCTGAGCGTCTGGCAGGGCGTTCAGGACGTCCTGGCGCGGGGCTACGCCCTTGTGGGTCAGGATCCCTCCACCCTCGATCTGCCCGAATCCATCGCCGGGGGCAAGACGCTCAACGAGCTGCTGACCCAGCTCGGCGAGCAGCTCCGCGAAGTGCGAAGATCACTCGAAGACCACGATCTTGCAGCCTTGGCCGATACTGTCGGGTATGAATTAGAACCTCTTGCGGGGGTGTGGGCCGGCGTGCTGAATCACGCCGCGGGGGCGATCTCGCAATCGTGAGTCGCTCCATCCGAATGTGTTTGAGGATCGGAGCCCGCGAGTGCCAGAACTGCAAGACGCCCAGGACGTGAACCGCATCGACCAGATCATGGAGCAGGCGAGCCAGCTGCTCGCCCAGACCAAGGCGATCGACGCCGAGTTTCTCTGCCTCCGCGCGCTGGAAATGGCCGTCAAGTCGAGCGACTGGGACCGGGCCGCCCGGATCATCTTGCCCCTGCAGGAGGCCCGCAGGCTCCGCCGCCAGAACGCGACCGACACGGGCCTTGTGCGACTCGTCGACACGCAGGCGCAGACCCGCATCAAGCCCGAGACGGGCTGCTACCTGTTCCAGCCGCCGCTGATCGCCGCCGAGGCCCGCTCCTACCGCGAGGCGTGGCTGCGCCGGGGTGTGCAGCTTTTCGTCCTGACCCGCGAGCCGATGACGCGTGACGGCCTCTGGCCCGTTTCCGCCGTCGGTGCGCTCTCGATCCGAACCAAGCTCTCGCCGCCCCCGGGCGTGAAACCCAAAGAAACGGGCGTCACGCACGACGAGATCACGCAGGCCATCCCGATGAGCTGGTTCCAGGCCGCAGCCGAGGCTCTGGGCGACGCGGCGATCGCCAGCATCGACCCCGACGAGCCGGCCGCCCACCGGGTGCTGGATCTCATCGAACGCCTCGACGCCCTGCCCGAGCACGAGAAGCTGCACCAGGCTCTGGAGCGTGCGTGCCAGGAAGCGCTCGTGGAGCCGCCGCCCAAGTTCGAGCGCCGCCGCGGGCACGATGACCCGTACTCGTTCTGATCTTCTTCTCCTTCTCCCATCCGGGGAGAAGGTGTCTGCGCAGCAGACGGAAGAGGGGTCTTCGCTCGATGCTCTTCATGTAAGCCGAAAGCCCCTCTCCCCAGCCCTCTCCCCGGCGGGGAGAGGGAGCAGGATCAATTCCAGCTCAACCCCTTGGGCCAGTCCTCGGGATGCTGGTGCCGGGCCAGGCGGAGCATTTTGGAGGTCTGTTCCAGCGCCTTGCGCACGATCCTGGATCTCGCGATCGCGTTGCCCTCGTCGAGCAGCTTGTAGCGCAGCTCCGCGTCGGTCAGCAGCGTGAACGAGATCAGTTCCAGAAGTGTCGCGGTGTTGATGCGCTCGTCCTGCGTGTACTCGAGCAGATCCTCGGCCGACTCGAACTCGGCGAGTTCGCCCGTGCGCAATTCGCCGGCGATCCAGTCGCGCATGGGCTGGAGCTCGGCGTCGTCGGGCTCGGGGCCCTCGGTCGGTTCGAGGTGCGCCAGGCGGTAGGGGTGGTTGCCGTCGTCGGGCATCTCCATCTTCACGCGCGCCCGGCAGACGCCCTGGAGCAGGATGTCGAACCGCCCGCCCGGCAGCGACTCGTGCTGCATGATCTGCCCGACACACACCGCAGGGCGCAGCGCGGGCCGACCGGTGTAGCCCGTCTTCCAGTCCTCGCCCGCGAAGACCGCCATCGCGATCTGCCCCGCGCCGTCGAGCACGTCGCGGATCATCTGGATGTACCGGTCCTCGAAGATGTGCAGCGGCACGACCTGCTGAGGCACGACGACCGCCGTCGAGAGCGGGAAAACGGGCATGGGCCTGCCGAAATTGACGCGCACCGCTTGCTCGTAGTCCATGCCCGGAGTGTACCTCGGTGTGCGCAAGAAACGAGCCGGGTGCCACGGTTTGGCCCGCAGGGCAAGCCGTGCGATTGAGAGATGTCACGCACTGCTTGCCGAAGACGGACAAGCAGTGGCACCCTGCTCGTCAGGCGAACACGCTTATTTGAGCGGGTCGGGCCGGTAGAGCTTGGTGTCCAGGGCCCATTGCTTCTGCGTGAAGTTGCCGCCAAGGTCGAAGCTGGCGGCTCGGTCGGGCCGGGCGGCGTCGAGCGCGATGGTTGTCTTGGCGTCGACGTTGTCGAGCATCGAGACGAGGATCGCTTCGGGCGTGGCGGGGATCTTGGCGGCCCCGTACTCCGGGATGCCGTGGTGCGAGAGAACGATGTGCTCGAGCACGAGCGCCGCCCCTGCGGGCATGCGCTGGCCGGTGTTCACCATCATCTCCTTGACCTTGTCGCGGAGCATGTGCGAGCCCTCGACGATGTGGCCGACGAGTTCGCCCATGTCCGAGTAGCTGAACGAGCGGTCGTACACGAGCTCGCGCGTTTTGCCGAGGTCGTGGATGAAGAGCCCGAACACGACGAGGTCCTGGTTGATCTTCGGGTAGAGCGGGCAGACGGCCCGCGCCAGGCGCATCAGGTTGAGCGTGTGCTCGAGCAGCCCGCCGAGGTACGCGTGGTGCATGCTCTTGGCAGCCGGCGCGACGCGGAAGCGGTCCATGAGGTACTCGTCGGCGAGGTACGTCTCGGCGAGCGCCTTCATCGCCGGGTGTTCGAGCTCGCCCAGGATCTGCTTCACCTCGGCGAACATCTTGTTCACGTCCTTGTCCGTCGCGGGCAGCAGCTCCATGAGCTGCTCGGGCGAGGGCTCGAGCGCGTCGATCTGGTGGATGATCAGCTGCATCTCGCCTTGGTAGGGCTGGGTCTCGCCCTCGATCCAGACGAACCCGTCGACCGGGAGTCTTGCGAACGAGGCCTCGTCGAACGACCAGGCGCGGGCGGCGACCTCGCCCGTCTTGTCGCGCAGCAGGCAGCGCAGGTACGGCTTGTCGTTCCGCGTGCGTCCAAGCTGCGCGTTGGCAATCGCGAACGCCCCGCTCACCCGCTCCTGCGGCCCGAACTCCCTGATGTACTGCCTCGGCCCGGCTGCACCCATGCGCACTGCTCCTTTCCTGTGGGCATCAAAGCCCGTGGGAGGATGCTAGGGGGGGAGGCACAACGCATTAGGCATGAGGCATCAGGAAATGCAAAGAGCGGCAGAGCACCCCCTGTCACCTCTTCCCCAGTGCCCAGTGCCCAGTGCCTAATGCCTAGTACCCAGTGCCTCACTTCTGCCAGATCGTCGGCACCTCGCCAGAGGTCGCGCGGATGACCGAGCGAATCCCGCCTCGGCCCCGCCAGTCGGTCTTGATGACCATCCACGTCGGGCTCATCAGCTTGGCGAGGTCGTCGCGGATGCGGTTGGTGACGGCTTCGTAGTAGATGCCCTCGCTGCGGAAGCTCTGGAGATAGAGCTTGAGGCTCTTGAGCTCCACGCATGTGCCGCCGGCGCTGGGCGGACCGGGCTGGAAGGTGACGTTCACGACGCCGAAGTCCGGGTGACCCGTGACCGGGCACACGCTCGTGAACTCCTCGGCGACGTGCTCGATGACGAAGGGCGTCTCGGAGGGGGTCGGGAACGATTCAAGCAGTGCGTAGTCGGGCATGGAGAACCTTAGGGTGCCACGGCTTGTCCGTCCTCGGCAAGCCGTGAAGAGCGATCGATCAGGAAAGCACGGGTTGCAAGACAACCCGTGGCACCCTCGAGCGTCACTCACCCAAACCTTGTCAGCAGCTCGACGATCTTCGGCTGGTCGCGTTTGATGCGCAGGCTCTGTCGCATGGCGCGGACGGCTGCGTCGAGGGCCTGGGTGTCTGACTTCTCCGACCAGAGGTACTGGTTGAGCAGGCAGACCGCCACGCCGTTGAGCGCGGGGTAGTGGTTCTCGTCGTACTCGAGCGCCTGCCGGAACGCCGAGAGCGAGGCCTCGTATTCCTTGTTGCGGAAGCGCGACGAGCCGAGGCGGTGGTAGGCGTCGGCGGAGGGGTCGGTCGCGACGAGCCGTTCGATCGTGCGGGCGGCATCGACGTACTGCCCGAGCGCGGACTGGCTGTCGGCGATGCCCATCAAGAGCTGCGGGCTCGTGCCCATGTACTCCGACGCGAGGCGGTAGCTGGTGATCGCGTCCTCGTGCCGGTTGAGGGCCGCGTACACAACGCCCATGTTGTAGTTGGCCGGCCCGCTCTGGGGGCTGAGGCGCACGGCGCGGACGGCATAGGGCAGACCCTGCTCGGGCTGACCCACCTGCACGAACGCGAGCGCGACGTTCATGTTCGCATCGAAGCTGCGCGGGTCGATCTGCAGAGCGCGGAGATACGCACGGATCGCCTCGGCGTACCGCTGCATGAGCTGGAGCACCAGCCCGTGCGCGTACTGCGCCTCGAACACTTCGGGCCCGACCTGGGCGGCCTGCCCGTACCAGCGCTCGGCGCGGTTGAAGTCGCCCTCTTCCTTGTAGATGTCACCGATCCCGATCCGGGCATCGACGGCCCGCGGGTCGAGCTCGACCGCCTTCTCGAATTCGGTCAGCGCCTCGCGCAGTCGCCCCGAGGCCATCAGCAGCTTGGCGCGCTGCGTCGCCTCGTCAGCAGCGAGCACGGCTTCCAGACTCGCTCGCGAGCCACGGTTGCCGTTGTTGCTCGATCCGCCGCCCGAGCCATCGAACATGGAGCAGCCCGGCAGCGCGATCGCGCCCGAAAGCACCAGCACCGGCATCAAATCACGAAGCTTCAAGTTCAAGCGTCACGTCCTGCGAGGGTTGCGGGGAATCCATCCCCTGAATCGGGTCTGATTCAGGCCCGGGGTGAGTCCACCAACCGCCGGAGCCTGCGGACGTTGATCGTATCCCAGGGCGTCCCCTTGGGATTCTCCCCCTTGGGGGTCTCCATGATCATCGGTCGATCGGAGAGGCCGGGTCGATTCACGACCGCTGCGAAGCCTGTTTTTTCGAGTGATAACTTCTTTCCGCCCGCCTTCCCGCCCGCCAGGCCCAGGGTCCCCTCGCCGATATGCGCGTGGCGATCCTTCCGGGAGCCCACATCCCCGATCGAGTCGTTCAGGTGCAGGCACAGGACGTGCTCCAGGCCGCAGTGCCGCTCCAGCTCGTCCAGCGAGCGATCGGCCGCGTCGCGATCCGACATGTCGTACCCGCCCGCGTGCGCGTGGCAGGTGTCGAAGCAGAAGCCGACTCGCTCGCCCTCGCCCGTCGCGTCGGCGATCATCGCGCGCAGCTCGGCGAGTTCCTCGAACGTGCGCCCAATGTTCGTGCCCGAGCCGACCGTGTTCTCCAGACACGAGATCACCCGCGCGCCCCTGGTCGCCTTGAACAGCTTCTTGTACGCCTGCGCGATGCGCTTCCGGCCGGACTTCTCGTCCGACGACGTGTACGCGCCGGGATGATGCACGAGCAGCGGGATCGAGAGCGCATCGCAACGCTCGATCTCCTCTTGCATCAGATCGATCGATTTCTGCCACAGCTCGTCGTCCGGGCTGGCCAGGTTGATGAGATAGCTCGCGTGGCTCACCGTGCGGGCCGGGCCTTCGGTGCTCATCCACTTGAGACGTTCGAGTTCGCCCCGCCACGCGGCGACCTGCTCGTCGGCCAGCGGCTTGACCTTCCACTGACGCTGGTTCTTGGTGAAGACCTGTACACAATCGAGTTTCAGGGACTCGGCTTCGATGGCGGCATTCTCCATGCCGCCGGCGACTGAGAGGTGGGATCCGAACATGCCCGACCATAGGGCCGCGGCGCGTACCATGCCCGAGCAGGAGGACACGCCATGGCATCACTCGACAACCGCATCGGGATCATCACCGGCGCCAGTGCCGGCATCGGTGAAGCGCTCACCCACGACCTCGCCAGGAGCGGGGCCAGGCTCGTCATCAACGCCAGGCGCGAGGCGAAGCTCCGGGAGATCGCATCCCAGTACCCCGAGGGACAGATCAGTGTCCTGGCGGGCGATGCGGGCGATCCCGCGACACCTTCCAAGCTCATGCAGGCCTGCAAGGACGCGCACGGCAACGAGCCCAACCTCGTCGTCGTCAACGCGGGCCGGGGTCTGCGCGGCTCGGTCACCGATTCCAACACCGACGAGTGGGACGAGATGATCCGCACGAACATCACCGGCGCCTGCCATCTCATGCGCGAGGCGGCCCACACTCTCCGCGCGCAAATGCCCGACCCGGCCAGCGACGAGCCCGCCTTCAACAAGGCGTGGGCCGATCTCATCGCTTCGGGCGGCCCGGCCCGCGACATCGTCGTCATCGGCTCGACCGTCGGGCGTCACATCAGCCCGTTCAGCTCGATGTACGGCTCCACCAAGTTCGCGGTGAACTCACTGGCCGAGGCCCTCCGCCGCGAGCTAGCTAAGTATGGCGTGCGCGTGACGCTCATCGAGCCGGGCATCGTGCGGACCGAGTTCCAGGAATCCGCCGGCTACGAGATGGACGGCTTCGGCAAGTTCATGAACAGCATCAGCCCCGTCCTGACCGCCCAGGACATCAGCCGATCGATCATGTTCACCCTCTCCCAGCCCGCCGGCGTGCACGTGAGCGACATCCTGATCAGGCCCACGCGGCAGGAGTACCCGTAAGGCTTCCCGGTGCCATCACCCAACTCCGATGGGAATTGCGTGACGCAGGCTGAGAATCTGCTCGCACGACCGGCCCAAGATCGGAAGTGGTGTTCGGTTCTTCGTGCCTGAACGGTAAAGCCTTGTGCAGGAAGTGTTTGCGAGTGCGAATCCGGTCTGGAATCGGCTTCTTCCAGAGGTGTCGCCGCCCGCAGGTCTCTCATCGAAAGTACGAAGAAAACATAATTTGTGCCTGCTTTGCGAACCAATTGACCGGAGCGGCGTCCAATTCATGAGAATGAACGCATTCGAATCTGTGTGCGTGGGGAGAGCAAGGGAACTATGACGATGAAGACTATGAATACAAAGACTGTTCGTGTTTCGTTACTCGCGATGGTTGCTGGTCTCGCGTCGACTTCGGCGTCGGCTCAGCTCTACGAGTTCACGTTCCACGGCACGGTGACCGACACCGCCCGCAACATCACCTCGGGCAACCCGCTCGAGAACCTGACGCCGGGCATGACCACGACGTACAAGTTCACGATCGATTCGAGCGTGGCCCCCTCGGTCGACGAGCCGACCGGGCGTCTCTGGTTCGACCCCGATATCTACGCCGCGATGTCCTTCTCATCGAGCCCGCTCTCGTTCTCGCGGACGGGTGACGATGTGCAGGGCGGTTTCGGCATCCTCGACAACGACACCTCGAACTACCCGGGCCAGTACCAGGACGCGTTCGACATCGCCATGATCGTGCCCGGCGCCCCGATCGACTTCTTCACCTTCCAGCTTCATCTCGTCTCCGACACCCCGGGCGACTTCCTCGACGGGCTCGACGTTCCCGCCTCGGTCGACGTCGGCAACACGACCCGCGCCGAGTACGGCGTCACCAGCGGCACCGCGTTCCGCCTCATCCAGATCAACAACATCCTGATCCGCGAAGTCCCAACGCCCGCTGGCGCGACTCTGCTCGCGATGAGCGGGCTCGTGGCTGTTCGTCGCAGGCGGTAAGACGACACTTGACGCAAAAGCAATCAGGCAGCCCCTTGCGAGAACGTGAGGGGCTGTTTGTTATATTGTGAGTTTGTTCCGCATCGAATGGATTGCCCTGATTCGTGCGTAGTGCCTTGCCGCGGCCGACGCGACAGAATTATGCCTAGACAGAAAGGCGAACGATGACAGAAATAATCGCGGTTGTTGTTGGTGCATTCATAGGATTTGGTTTCTCACTTATTCTAATAGTAGCTGAGCGAAATGCTTCTTTGAGGCGGGAAATTGCCTTGGAGTATGCCGCATGGGCTGGCCTTGCGAGATCATGCCCCTATCTAAGAGATGATGTTGAATCAGATGCATTGAGCCAAAAACTCCAAGCGGCCTGTGACCGCATTTGCATTCTCGGTCGGGGCATAATTGATGCAACGGATATCACGGCTAGGACATACGAAATCACAGCTCTTTTATTCGAATGGAGATTGCATCTCGCCAAAGATGTGGTTGCGACTGGTAAATATAAGTCTGGCGAGATGTCTAAAGAGCAATATCATGAGTATTGGGAGAATGGCAAACGAATTGAAGTGATGAATAAATTGTATAATACTGCCCAGTTATCGGCAGATCACGTTGCTACTGTCGGATCAGATATAAGAACAAGTGATTGGCTTTCGCGCATTGCAGATCCTTCTCTGTAATCCTCGATACCACCCTGTATCACCATCCTTTCGGAGGGGTGGTGCTCGTAGCACCTATCAATGACTGTCGCACGACCGATCAGAGAACGGTCGCGGCACCGGAATGAAAAACCCCTCGCTCGCGCGAGGGGCTCGTTGTGATTCGGTTGTCCGATCCGCCTTACGGCCAGATGCCGCGGTGGTTGTAGATGTCACCGATGTGCTCGAGCACCGCGATGTACGCGGCGGTGCGGAGCGTGGTGTTGTACTTCTGCTTGGCCATGATCACCCGGCGGGCCGCGGCGCACATGATGCGGTTGAGCTCGCGGTCGACCTGCTCGACGTCCCAGATGACGTTGCTGCGGTTCTGGACCCACTCGAAGTAGGACACCGTCACGCCGCCGGCGTTGCAGAGCATGTCGGGGATGACCTCGATGCCGCGCGAGGCGAGCACCTGGTCGGCCTCGGGGGTGGTGGGGGCGTTGGCTGCCTCGGCGACCACGCGTGCGCGGAGCTGGTTGGCGCGCTTCTCGTCGAGCATGCCCTCAAGAGCCGCGGGGATGAAGACGTCGACCGGCGTCTCCCAGAACTCGTCGACGCTGATGACCTCGCAGCCCTTGCCGCTGTGACGCGACGAGCCGCCCGTGTTGGCCTTGTCCTCGAAGCCCTTGACGCCGCCGGTCTGGGCGACGTGCTCGGAGAGGGCGTGGACGTCGAGGCCCTCGGGGTTGCGGATGCAGCCCGTGTGGTCCTGGACCGCGGTGATGTTCGCGCCCAGGTCGGCCAGGATGCGCGCGGCCCACGAGCCCACGTTGCCGAAGCCCTGCAGGCTGACACGCATGTCCTCGACGGGAATATTCAGATCGGGCAGCATCTCCAGAAGAACGTCGACGACGCCCTGGCCCGTGGCCTTCTCACGCCCCAGGCTGCCGCCGATCGAGATCGGCTTGCCCGTGACGACGGCGAAGGGGTTGGTGCTGCTGCGGCCGGCCATGGCGGCGTAGGTGTCGGCGATCCAGGCCATGATCTGGGCGTTGGTGCCCACGTCCGGCGCGGGGATGTCGTAGTCGGGGCCGATGTCGTTGGCGATGGCGGCCGTGAACCGGCGCGTCACGCGCTCGAGCTCGCCCGGGCTCAGCTCGCGAGGGTTGCACTTGACGCCGCCCTTGCCGCCGCCGAAGGGCACGCGGACGAGGGCGCACTTCATGGTCATGAGGAACGCCAGGCTCTTGACGTCGTCGAGGTGCACGTGCTCGTGGAATCGGAGCCCGCCCTTGTATGGGCCGACGGCGTTGTTGTGCTGGACTCGGTATCCCTTGAAGAGCTTGTGGTGCCCGTCGTCCATGCGGACGGGGAAGTGGACCATGATCTCGTTCTTGGGCTGGGCGAGGATGATCCGGACGCGGTGACGGAGGTTGACGATCTCGGCCGCGTTGAGCATCGCCGCGACCGTCTGCGTGTAGATGTTGTTGACATCCTTGGGCAGTCCGACCTCATCAAAGATGGGGTCCCACTCGGTGCCGCCGGCATCGCTGGCAGCCTGATTCACATCCGTCGCAGTCGTGCTCATTTGAAACACACTCCGGGGAAGGGCTTTGAAAGGGCCCTTCCAAGAACGCAAAGTGCGGGTCGGGACGGCGTTGTCCCTCCCCTCTCGGGCCTCATAAAGGCAGTCTGAACCCGTTTCAGACGCCCAGACTCGTACGCTAGCCCTTTCTCGGCGCACCCTCAATGTTCGGGTGGCCAGCTTTGTATACAAAAGCGTCCGTCGGAGCACAACCCGGGCCCTCTTGGCCCG
The DNA here is from genome assembly GCA_965228265.1 of Phycisphaerales bacterium. Lineage (GTDB taxonomy): Bacteria > Planctomycetota > Phycisphaerae > Phycisphaerales > UBA1924. Next base: position 2,755,720 of record OZ245804.1, on the reverse strand, counting down.
ATCTGTATCCAAACGGGCTTGGTTTGGAGCCGATAGGAGGCTAATGTTGCCTCCCACCCCGGATCGCGAGCCGGGGCGCCTGGCGGTGCGTTGCCACCGGGTGAATTGGGCCCGCATGCCTCAAACCGCCCCAGGGGGGCCGCCGACCGATTCAAAGGTCAGGCGAAACGCCGTCGCCCGCTGGCTGGGCTCCGGACCGCGACCGGGAGCACCGCACGGATGGGCGATCGGGAAAGGACACAGAGTACGAATGGTTGATGAGACGCTGATCGCGTCGCTCGGTTTCGATGAAGCCGAGGCGGATGCACTTCTTCAAGGTGCAATGGGAGAAACGGACGGGATGGAGGGCCTGCTGAGCGATCAGCTCCAGGACCTCAAGCCCGGCAAACTGATCAAGGGCAAGATCATCGGTATGGCCGGCGATGACGTGGTCATCGAGGTCGGGCTCAAGAGCGAAGGCCTGGTCAACAAGGAAGAGTTCGGCGACGAGGAAGTCCGCGTGGGCGACGTCGTCGATGTCCTCCTCGAAACACTCGAGGACGAGAGCGGGCTCATCCAGCTCTCCAAGCGCAAGGCCGACCGCCAGATCGCCTGGCACCGCATCACCGACTCCACCAACGAGGGTGACGTGGTCGAGGGCACGGTCATGCGCAAGATCAAGGGCGGCCTGCTCGTCGATATCGGCGTGCCCGTCTTCCTCCCCGCAAGCCAGGTCGACGTCCGTCGCCCGGGCGATGTGGGCGAGTACATCGGCCGCAAGATCCGCGCCCAGATCCTCAAGATCGACGTCGAGCGCCGCAACATCGTCATCAGCCGCCGCAAGCTGGTCGAGGACGAGCGCAGCGCCGCCAAGAAGCGCCTGCTCGAGAAGATCAACGAGGGCGACATCGTCAAGGGTGTCGTCAAGAACATCGCCGACTTCGGCGCGTTCGTGGACCTGGGCGGCATCGACGGCCTGCTCCACATCACCGACATGTCCTGGAGCCGGATCAACCACCCCTCCGAGCTCGTCAAGGTCGACCAGGAGCTCTCGGTCAAGATCCTCAACATCGATCACGACCGCGAGAAGATCGCGCTCGGCCTCAAGCAGACCGAGGCCAGCCCGTGGGAAGAGATCGAGGCCAAGTTCCCCGTGGGCAGCCGCATCACGGGCGAGATCGTCTCGATCATGTCCTACGGCGCGTTCGTCAAGCTCGCCGAGGGTGTCGAGGGTCTGGTCCACATCTCCGAGATGAGCTGGACCCGCCGCGTCAACCACCCGTCGGAGCTCGTCAACCCGGGCGATTCCGTCGACGTGGTCGTTCTGGACATCGACAAGAACAAGCAGGAAATCAGCCTCGGCATGAAGCAGGTCGAGGTCAACCCGTGGGAGCTCGTCGCCGAGAAGTACCCCCCGGGCACCATCATCGAGGGCGAGGTCCGCAACCTCGCCAACTACGGCGCGTTCGTCGAGATCGAGCCGGGTATCGACGGCCTCCTGCACGTCTCGGACATGTCCTGGACCAAGAAGGTCACCCACCCCAACGAGCTCTACAAGAAGGGCGACGAGATCAAGGCCGTCGTCCTCGAAGTGGATCAGGAAAAGCAGCGCATCAGCCTGGGCGTCAAGCAGCTCAGCGAGGATCCGTGGCTCCACCTCATCCCCGAGCACTACAAGCCCGGCATGGTCGTCCGCGGCCTGGTCACCAAGGTCACGAACTTCGGCGTCTTCGTCGAGCTCGAGGACGACCTCGAAGGCCTGCTCCACATCTCCGAGCTCGCCGACCACAAGGTCGACAACCCGCTCGATGTCGTCAAGCCCAACGAGGAGGTCGACGTCAAGATCCTCCGCGTCGACTCCTCCGACCGCAAGATCGGCCTCTCGCTCAAGCGGGCGCAGTGGGGCGACACCTCCGCGGCCGGCGGCGACGACCTGGGCGGCGGCGGCCAGGACTTCGGCCCCACCCGAGGCGGCATGGACGACCACGGCGCCATGGGCACCGACAAGATCAGCTTCTAAACAAGCTGCTCTGACAACCTGAACTCAACCAGGCCCCGCAAGGTTCTCCCTTGCGGGGCTTTCTTTGTAAGCATCGATTATGATTCTGTGCAAGCGGAGGTTCTATGCCGAACGTCGAAGGTCGCATCACGTTTCCCGGGAACCCCTGGCCCGATGGGCACGCGGTCACCGAGTTCGTGTTCTCAGCGCGGTACGTGCCCGATTCTGGAATCTGGATCGACTTGCATCTCAGGACTGAGAACTACTACGCCAATGACACAAGTGACGACGCGAACGCTGACGAAGAAGACGAGGGCGAAGTCGACGACTGGACGAGTACCGTCCTCTGGCACAATTACCACAGCTGTACCTTGTCGTCCACTTTCTGGGCAGAAGAGGCAGAGGGCGGCGACCAGGGTGTGCTCGCGGGCACCGAGCAGGAGCCTCTCGATCTCGACGGGGTCCTCGAACTCACTTGCGACGAGAATCCTGGCGACCCGAACGATTGGCCAAGGCCTTTCCCCGTGTACCTGCTCGGTCACGATGCATCGGCGGATCATCGGATTCGGATCACGAAGGCGACCGATGCGCCGACATTCGACATCGAGTGGACAGGACTGCTCGCGTTAATCTATGGGGGTGCGGATTCGTTTGAGTACGAGTTCCGCGCGAATATAAATGGGGTTGCCTTCGAAGGCATACAACTCCCGAAGAAAGGCAAGAAGAATGAATTGATCTCCGGTGCGCAGCGGTGCCTGCGTGATCCGGACCGGTTCGTATTGAAGACTCGCAATGGCGCCAAGTGGCTTGTGCCGGTGAAGCCGTAGTTGCTGTGCGTGCTCCGGGTGGCTTGAAACCGCGGGCTGAGACACCCGAATAGCTAGTGTGTACTAGCTGTATTGGAGCCCACCATGCCCGAGCCCAGCCAAACCGCCCCTCCCGTATCCCGCGCCAGATACCCCCGTCTCCGCCAGATTCCCCGGCAAGTCGCGTGCCGATCGCCCTTTACGGGCTCGATCAGGCCCGGGCGCGTGCCGCTGATCGACTTCGACGACGCCCGGCCGGCTCTGCCTTTCCCGCACCCCTGGAACTACCGCGAGCCGCTGACGATCCTGGAGACGTTCTTCCACCGCGCCGAGCGCTCCGAGGGCGCGAGCCGACACACGCGGTACCTCGACGTGCCCGGGTTTGCGCCAGTGCTCGTGACGCGCGACCCGCGGCTCATCCGCGCGATCTCGCAGGCCACGGGCGACCGCCCCGGCATGTTCGACCGCGACACGCTCCCCTCGACCGGCATCGCCCGCGCGACCGGGGGCGACACGCTCCTCTACGCCAACGGCCCGCGCTGGAAGCACCAGAAGAAAGTCTCGACGCCCCCCTTCGCACGCGCGGCCCTCTTCGTGCCCGAAAAATTCGACGAGTTCGAACAGACGCTCCGCGCCACCGTGCGCGAGAGACTGGAAGTGCTGCGCGGGCGCATCGAACGCGAGGGCTCGCCGTTGCGCGTCGAGCTCGAGCCCGAGATCAAGTCGCTCATGCTCGAGATGCTCGTGTGCAATTTCTTCGGCGCCTACATCGACCCGGCCGAGATCCGCGAGAAGTACGTCCCCGCGCTCGACCGCGTGATCAGTCACATCGTCCGCGACACGGTCGTCAACAAGCTCGGCATCCCGCTGGCGCGCATCCCGAGCTGGACGCGGGGCATCTCCGAGACCAAGCGCGCGCAGGCGGCTTTCGAGGAACTCACCACCCGCGTCCTCGAACCCCGCAGGCGCAAAGAAGGCCTCTGGTCGCGGTTCGAGTCGGACGCACCCGACGAGGCGCTCCGCGCCAATATCCGCGTGTTCCTGGCCGGGGCGCTCGAGGCGACGACGTCGTACGCGAGCTGGGCGATCTCGCACCTGGCGCGCCACCCCGAGATGCAGAAGAGGCTCTACGCCGAGATCGCGCACGTGAACGCGTACACGCCAGAGGCCCTGGCGGGCGCGACGTACCTGAACGCCGTGCTGGACGAGACGCTCCGCCTGACACCCGCGTTGTATTTCCACCCGCGGAAAGCTGTCACGGACACGCTTGTCGAGACGAACGATGGCGAAACGCTGAACATCCCCGCGCACACGCACATCCTGCTCGACGTCTGGCACGCCAACCGGTGCGAAGAGATCTGGGGCGTGGCGCAGACGGGCTATCCGGCGCGGGCTTTCCGCCCGGAGCGTTGGCTCACGCCGATGGCCGAGGGGTTTCGCAAGCGGGACCTGCTGCACTTCGGCTTTGGTCACGGCCCGCGATTCTGCCCGGGCAAGAACCTGGGTCAGCTTGAGGTGGCGCTCGTCGTGGGCGCGTGCGTGAAGCTGTTCCAGTTCGAGGCGGTCCACGCCGAGAACGCGGCCCGCGCGGGTGTGTCGACGAAACCGGCCGACGGCGTGCGCGTGGAACTCAGGCCGCGCAAAGAGATTCGGCCATCAGAGATCCCGGCCGTGCGCGCGCAGAAGTCGCCCATGCCTGACAGAGGCATGGGCGATGAGGGCGGGGATATCAGTCAATGCCCGTTTCTCAACTCGGTGCCATCACGCATCTCTGATGCGTGATGCCGGGTCGGGCTCGGTGGCATTTGCACCACGCATCGGAGATGCATGGTGGCACCAGACGACTCGGGCGTCGGGTGAGCCGCGGCGTGATAGGCTTCTAGCACAAGGCCAGGAAGCACAGAACGGCAAGTGTCAGCAGGCGCTGGCGGTGCGGAGTCAGGAGATTCTGGTTCATGTCGGATCACCTCTTGAGTTACCAAACACCAAGGCAACCCCCGTGCCAACCGTGGGCGGGGGCCGGTGCGATCCGTCGCAGGGCCGATTCCGGGCTCAAATGCGGGCCGAAACTGCGGGCACGCTGCCCGTGGGCCTCATCCGTGACCCGGATGTTGTATCACGGCAACACCCGTCTTGTCACGCTGATGGTGTGCGTTCTGGCGGTTCTCGGACCTGCGATCTGCACCGGGGCCGCGCGGGCCCAGCTCGCCGACGAGCCGCCGAGCCTGATCGAGACGGTCCGGGCGTACGAACTGATCGAGCCCTGGGTGCGTGAGATGGACGTTCCCGAAGACGCGGCGGGCCCCGATGTGGTAGGGGCGTGCGTGACGCTGCGCTACGAGGGGCGGGTGATCGGGATCGGGACAATCTTCGGCGGCGGCACGCGCTCGCTGCCCGACGCGACACGGATCGCCATCGCCTCGGCCCGCGACAAGCTGCCCGTGACGCGCGACGCGATGTTCGAAGAGCGTCTCCGGCTCGCGTCGCAGCAGATCACGATCAGCCTCGAGATCGCTGGCCCCGCGATCCCGTTTCTCGCGCAGGAGGACGCGGACCTGATCAACGGCTTCTCGCCGGGCATCCACGGCGTCGCGCTGCGGATGGGAGATCTGGCGGCAGCCGTTTACCCGGGCGAGATGCTCTGGACGAGTCAGGACGTCCCGGGCGCGCTCCGCAGGCTCATCGCGGGCGTGACCGGCGACCGCTCGCTGGCGCTGCGCCCGATCCCGGAGGTGGTCGAGGGGGGCAACATGACCATCCTCCGCTTCCGCACGAGGCAGGTCGCCCAGCTCAAGCCGGGCGAGGAGGCCAGGCTCATCCATCGCGGCGGCAAGGTGATCCAGAGCGCGGAGATCCGATCGATGCAGGCCCTGCGCGATTGGGCCGAGGGCGTGGGGGGGTACCTGCTGTCACACCGCGATGAGGGTGTGTACCTGCCGATCAACGACACGATCCGCTCGGCGCCCTCGCCGATCCAGCGGGCGCTGCGGATGTACGCGCTCGTGAGCTACGCGGGTGTCACCGGCGACGAGGACCGCTCAACCCGGGCGATCCGAGAGGCCTCGCACGAGGCGTCGGTGATCCTGAAAGCGTGGGACGACGAGGTGCCCATCGGGGCGGCGGTCGTCTCGCTGCTGGCTGTGAGTCTCCAGTCGGCGTTGCTCGATGAGACGGATAGGGCGTTTGCGACGGAGCGAGCGATCACGGAGCTTGTGCGCCTGGCGGGCGATATCGAGTCGGTCCCGGTGCCCGAGCGTCCGATGGTGGCCTGGGCTCTGGCGAAACATGCGCGGTACGACGAGGCCCGCGCGATCATGCCGATCTGTCGGCGGGCGGAGCACCCGGGCATGCTCGTCGGGCAGATGCCCTGGCTCGGGCTCGCGGAGATCGAGCTGGTCGGGTCCGATGGCGTGCCATCGGCGACGGCTCTGCGCGAGATGCGCGACATGATGTGGCGGCTACAGATCCGGCGGGCTGACACCGACGCGGCCTCGGCGGACCTGATCGGGGGCGTCGTCTTTACACGGGCCCTGACCAAGCTCCCGACGTGGCAGGTTGCCAGACCTCTGGCGTTCATGGGGCCGATGCTCGCCGAGCCCAGGCTGACCGAGCCAGCCGAGCTGCCCTCCGAGATGGCACGCATGTTCGACGCGCTGCGGTTTCTCAGGCAGCTCTCGGCGGGTGATCACGAGGGGCACATGTACGCGGCGAGGGGCGACTGGGCGTGGGGTGTTCGGCCCGCGCCCTGGGACCAGACGATGCCCATCGAGGCCAGCTCGATGACGCTGATCTGCGTCTGCCAGACGATCGAGGGTTTGGAGCGTTTAGAGGCCCGTTCGACCCCTTAAAAACCGTCCGAATCGTGCTTCTGGAAGCCTCAAAAAGAGGCCGACGATCGGGCTCTTGCCTACCATTGCTGAGCGCCAAATCGGGGGCCCGGACGCCCCCTGTGGAGTCCAACTGGGATGAGCGAATTCGACGATTCTCAGCCGGCCGGTGAGGAGCAATCCGGGCCGATCATTACAGGCAAGGTGGTCGATCTCGAGATCGAGAGCGAGCTGCGCGACAGCTACCTGACCTACGCCATGAGCACGATCATGGACCGGGCCCTGCCCGATGTCCGCGACGGGCTCAAGCCCAGTCAGCGGCGGATCCTCGTCGCGATGAACGACCTCAACCTGCGCCCCAACCGCAAGCACCTCAAGTGTGCCAAGATCGCGGGCAACACCTCGGGCGATTACCACCCGCACGGCGAGTCGGTCATCTACCCGACGATGGTCGGCATGGCGCAGTCGTGGAAGATGCGCGTCCCGCTGATCGACCCGCAGGGTAACTTTGGCTCGATCGAGGGCGACCCGCCCGCGGCGATGCGATACACCGAAGCCCGCATGACCCACGGCGCGATGGACATGCTCGCCGACATCAAGCTCGACACGGTCGACTTCCAGGCCAACTACGACGACCGCCTCGAGGAGCCGACGGTCCTCCCGGGCAAGTTCCCGAACCTGCTGATCAACGGCGGCATGGGCATCGCGGTGGGCATGGCCACGAGCTTGCCGCCGCACAACCCGGACGAGATCTTCGACGCGATCACGCGGGTGATCGACAACCCCGAGATCTCGCTCGGCGAGATCATGACGGACGAGGTGGACGAAGAGGGCAACGTGACGCGGCTTGGCGTCAAGGGCCCGGACTTCCCGACGGGCGGGATCATCCTGGGCCGACGGGGCATCATGGACGCCTACGAGACGGGGCGCGGCCGGGTCACGGTCCGGGGCAAGGTCCACGTCGAGGAATCCAACGGGCGTCAGGCGCTCGTGATCGATGAGATCCCGTACGCCCTTGTGCAGAACAACCTCGTCGAGAAGATCGTCGAGGCGGCCAAGGACGAGCGGATCAAGGACATCAGCGATGTCCGCAACGAGTCGGGCCGGAACGCGCAGACGCGGATCGTGATCGAGCTGAAGAAGTCGGGCGACCCGGCGGTCGTCGAGAACCAGCTCTATCAGTTCACGCCGTTGCAGCAGACGTTCAGCATGATCCAGATCGCGCTGGTCGGGCGTCGCCCCAAGACGCTCAGCCTGCTCGAGATCATCAGGCTGTACATCGATCACCGTGCAGAGGTTGTGCGCCGCCGGACGGCTCACCTGCTCCGCGAGGCCCGCAAGCGCGCCCACGTGCTCGAGGGCATGATCTACGCGGTCTGTGATATCGACGAGGTCATCCGCATCATCCGGGGCAGCAAGACGCGCGAAGAGGCGATCACGAAGCTGATCGAGAAGCGTTTTCAGATCCCGGCGGATCACCAGTTTGCGCCGCAGATCCCGCCGAGGCTGATGCAGATGGTCCGTGACGCGGACCCGGCAGGCGGCGTGCTGCTCTCGCGCGTGCAGGCCGAGACGATCGGGAACATGCGTCTGATCCAGCTGACCGGCCTCGAGATCGAGCGTCTGGTCAAGGACTACGCGGAGTTGGTCACGGAGATCGAGGGCTACGAGCTGATCCTGTCGGACCACAACCGCGTGCTCGACATCCTCCGCGAGGACTGCGCGGAGATGAAGGCCCGTTACGCGAGCGAGCGTCGGACCGAGATCCAGGACGCGGCCGGCGACATCGATCTCGAATCGCTCATCAAGGAGCACAAGGTCACGGTGACGATCAGTCACCAGGGCTACGCCAAGCGGCTGCCGCTGGACACGTACCGATCGCAGGCCCGCGGCGGCAAGGGGATCCGCGCGTCGGAGTCGAAGGACGACGACTTCATCGAGCGCGTCTTCGTCGCCAGCACGCACGACAACCTGCTGGTCTTCACGGATCAGGGGCGTGTGTTCAAGCTGAAGGTCTACGAGCTGCCCGAGATGAGCCGGACGAGCAAGGGGCGTTCGATCGTCAACCTTGTGAACCTGCGCGAGGGCGAGCGGGCGCGGGTGTATCTGACGGTCGAGGACTTCGAGGCTCAGAGCCTGAACCTGACGTTCATCTCGAAGATGGGTCTGGTGAAGCGGACGCCGCTGAAGGCGTACGCGAACGTGAACCGCTCGGGCCTGATCGCGGTGAACCTGCGCGAGGGCGACGAGATGCTCAACGTGCTGCTGACGCAGGGGCACGACGACCTGATGCTAGTGTCCAACACGGGCATGGCGATCCGCTTCCCCGAGGACGACGCGAACCAGCAGGGGCGTTCGGCTTCGGGTGTCAAGGGCATCAGCCTGCCCGAGGACGGCAAGCTGGTCGGGGCGATCGCGATCCCGATGCTCCAGGCCGGCGAGGACGAGACCGACGAGCAGCGGCACTCGCGCGTGACCGCGGACCAGTCGCTCTCGCTGCTGACGGTGACCCAGAACGGCTACGGGAAAAGGACGCTGGTGGACGAGTACCGCGTGCAGCCCGAGTCGGGCCCCATGCGGAGCCAGAGCCGCGGCGGCAAGGGCAGGGCCGATATCAAGACGACGACCCGCAACGGTCCTTCGATCGCGGCCTGCCTGGTGGCGGACACGGACGATGTGGTCGTGATCAGCCGGAAGGGTCAGCTCGTCCGGATGGCGGCCTCAGATATCAGCCAGATCGGGCGTGGGACGCAGGGTGTTCGGGTGGTGGGCCTGAACGACGGTGACGCCGTCGTGGCGGTGGCCCGTGTCGCCGATACAGGTGATTCCGAGACAGAAGAGGCAACCGAGGCTCAGGCCGAGTAGACTGCACACAATGCTGACGGACTGGTCCGATGACATCGTGGTGGTGGATCTCGCCGACGACCCGCAGCTCAGCGATGAGCTGACGGCGATCATTGATCGCGTGGCCGAGGCGGAGACGGATCAGGTCCCGCACGTCGTGCTCAACATGGGTCTGGTGGCCTACATCAAGAGCTCGAACCTGGCCCAGCTCATCCGTCTGCGCAAGCTGCTGCACGAGGTGAAGCGGGAGCTGCTCCTCTGCTCGGTCGACGACCGGGTCTGGTCGGTGATGATGGTGACGGGGCTGGACAAGCTCTTCAACGTGGCGCCGGATCCGATGACGGCTCTGGCGAGCATCCAGCTCGGTGATTCGGATTCCGATGCCGACGCCGAGGCGACCCGCTGAGCTTCGTCATCGTCGCGGCTGGCGGTGTCTTCCAAAGCGCGGCGCGAGTCCATCAACAGCACGCACCCGCAGGCGCTTAGCACGGTACAACCCCACGATGACCACAGTCAGCACACAGCCAGATCAGTCGGCCATGGAACAGGGCCCGAGGCCCGTCGCCGAGCTTCGCGGCGTGCGGAAGGTGTACTACAAGCCGGACGGCTCCGTCATGGTCGAGGCCCTGCGCGGGATCGACCTGACGATCTCCGAGGGCGAGTCGATCGCCATCATGGGCCCTTCGGGCTCGGGCAAGTCGACGATGATGAACGTGCTCGGGTGCCTGGACCGCCCGACGCACGGCAACTTTCTGCTCTCGAACCGCGAGGTCGTCACGATGGACGACGAGGAGCTCTCGATATTCCGGGGGCAGACGATCGGGTTCGTGTTCCAGGCGTTCAACCTGATCCCGCAGCTGACGATAGAGGAGAACGTGGCGGTGCCGCTGTTCTACCAGGGTGTGCCCAAGCAGGATCGTCTGGATCGGGCGTACGCCTCGCTGGAGAGGGTGGGGCTCAAGGACCGCATCGGTCACCGCCCGCGCGAGCTCTCGGGCGGTCAGCAGCAGCGGGCGGCGGTTGCCAGGGCGCTGGTGAGCAACCCGGTGGTCATCATGGCCGACGAGCCGACGGGCAACCTGGATTCCAAGACGACGGATCAGATCCTGGACCTGTTCGACGAGCTGCACGACGACGGGAAGACGATCGTGATGGTCACGCACGACGACGAGGTCGCCGAGCGTTGCCAGCGTGTGGTGCGTCTGCGTGACGGGTTGATCGAGACGGACGTGCGCAACCCCGAGCGGGTCAGGCCGCAGCGCGGCTCGCCACAGGACAGCGCGAGATCGCAAGAGCTGTGACGTCGTCGGCCTGGTGGAGTGATCCGCTGGCCTCGTCGAGTTTACGTTCGAGCGATTTGAAAGCCGAGGCGAGGGACTTCTTGCCCTTGTTCTTCCAGCCCGCGATCGAGAGGATCTGGTCGATGTACGCCGCGGCTCCGGTCTGCTTGGTGTTGACGGCCTCGGCCTTTTCCGGGAAAGCGAGCTCGAACCCATCGGAGTACATCAGGAGCGTTTCGCCCGGGCGGAGCTGGAGCGTTTCCTCGGGGAAGTGCGCGTCGTGGAAGACGCCCAGGAGCGGGCCGCCGGCCTCGACTTCGTAGTTCTCGTTCTCGCCGATACGCAGGGGCGAGGGGTGCCCGCCGTTGGCGATCTGAACAAATCCGGTCTCTGTGTCGAGGATGCCGTAGACCGCGGTGGCGAATCGCGGCGTGCCGTCGCTGACGTCGCAGAGGTCGTCGTTGAGCCTTGCCAGCGCGTCAGAGGGCGAGATGAGTCTGCCGTCGCTGACCCCGCCGCGCATGGGGAGTGACTGGCTAATGATCATGGTGAGGAGTGCGGCTGGGACGCCGTGCCCGATGGCATCGGCGATGAAGAACCCGACGCGTTTGTCGTCGATTTTCTGGATGTTGTAGATGTCGCCGCTGACGTAGCCGGCGGGTCGGTAGAGGACGCCGAATTCGTGTCCCTCGACCTTTGGCATCTCGCGTGGGATGAGTTCTCGCTGGATGTTGGCCGCCAGTGAGAGTTCCTGGCTCATGCGTTCCATCTGCTCGCGCACGCCGCCGGAGGAGCGGATGCTGATCGAGAGATCGCGGGCGAGATCGTTGATGGTTTCCTGTCGCGACGAGAGCGCGTGCAGCTTGGCGGCCAGGACGTCGTCGGCGATCGAGCTGGTGGTCGTCAGCACGCCGCCCGTGGCGAGCCCCTCGCAGGGCGAGCCGTCGGGCAGGATCAGGACCGCAGAGATGCGTGCGGCTCGGAGCAGGTCGATCGTCTTGTAGACCGCGGGGGCGGGGGTCGAATCGGGCACGCCGATGACGAGGACCGAGCCGTCGTCGATGGCGATCTCGTTGCCCGTGTCGCCCAGGATGGAGGCGTCGATCGGCTGGGTGAGAAGCTGCGGCTTGGCGTCCTTCTCGGGCCAGAGCTTGGAGACTGCTTTGATCCGGTCCTTGAGCCCGTCAAGTGATTCGGGCGTCGTGATCAGCTTCAGACGGTGATATGACATCGAGCCCCCCGGCTAGGCGCATCCGTGGCGCCACCCGGAGAAGGCATCGTCTTATTTGGCCCGGGCCTTCAGGTCCTTGATGCCGTGGATCGTGACAACTTCGCCCTCTTCGAGCCCGAGCTTCTCGATCATGCCGCCCTGAAGTTCGATAACCACGTCGCAGGCGTACCGGCTCGAGTATCGGCTGAGTCTGTTTTCGTACTCGCTATCGGACTCATCCTCGCGCTGGGGCTCCTCGGGGAGCATCGCGTGGGCGGCGATGACGCGGCCGCCGTTGTCGACGTAGACGATGTCGATCGGGATCGGGCAGTCGCGCATCACGAACTTGCGGACGGCCGAGTTGGTGAAGACAAAGATCATCCCGCCGTCGTCGTCGATGTGCGTGCGTTCGCTCAGGCCCTTGAAGCGTGTCGCGTTGTCGAGGGCGGGTTCGAGGAAGAACGACTGCTGCTTGCCCTCGGCGTTCGGGATGTCGATGCGGACGAGCCCGTCGGGGGCCGAGGCGCCGCCCGATTCGGAGCAGCTCTGCAGCGTGAACAGCGTCAGAGCCGCGACGAGGGCCGAGACAAGAATCATGATCAGCGGGACGCGGCGTCCAAGAGCCATCGGTCGTCCTCCGGGGTAAAGGTGACGTCTTCGCGGGACATCGTATCGAGCGAAAGCCCCGAGGCGAAATCGGAGGCGGAGAGTTGTTCGTGCCGACCGGGGAGCCCGCACCAGCGTGCGATGAGCGCGATGAGGCGTTCTGGGGGCACGCCGCGCTCGCGGTAGTGATCGATCCGCGTGTCGCCGTGACGCTTGGCCAGTCTCCGACCGTCCTCGCCCCGCACGAGCGGGAGGTGGATGTAGGCCGGGTCGCGTTCGATCCCAAGCGCCCGGCGGATGAGCGTCTGCCTCGCGGCGGAATCGACCAGATCGCTCCCGCGCACGACGTGCGTGACGCCCTGGCGGTGGTCGTCGATCGTGACTGCGAGCTGGTACGAGGGCTGGCTTCGCTGTGTCCAGACGACGAAGTCGCCCACACTCTTGGCGGGGCTGACCGACTGCGGGCCGAGGAAGCCGTCGGTGAACGTGATGTCACCGGCTGGCACAACCAGCCGCCAGTTGGTTCCCTCATCGTCGAACGAACGCGGGAAATCTGAGGGGCGCAGGCTCGCGTCGAAGCGTGATTCGCCCGAGCCGTCGTGCGGGGCACCGGCTGCCTCGGCGATCTCGGTGCGCGAGAGCGAGCAGGGGAACACTCGACCTGCGCGGGCCAGTTTCGACATCGCCTCGCGGTAGGGCGTCAGATCCGCCGATTGCAGCGGGGCCTGTTCGTCCCAGTCCATCCCGAGCCAGCGCAGCGTCCGGATCGTCTGCTCGATCACGCCCGGTTTGACGCGGGGGGTGTCCAGGTCCTCGATCCGCAATACAACTTTCCAGCCGTTCTGGCGCGCCAGCGCCCAATTGACCAGAAAGGTGCGGGCGTTGCCAAGATGCAGGGCCCCGGTGGGGGATGGGGCGAGCCTCGTCGTCGGAACGGGTGTTTCAGACTCGTTCGCTTTGTTTGCCGGACGCTGCATCGCCGAAAGACTACACTGATCTTCAAGCCCGATCTCGGGCGGAGATGTGCAGGAGTCGTGCATGGACAAGCTCAGCGAATCCGAGATCGAGCAAGCTATCGCCAAGACGCCAGAATGGTCTGCGGTCAACGGCGAGATCACCCGCACCTACACGTTCGACGACTTCCGCGCCTCGATGGCGTTCGTCAACCGCATCGCCGAGTACGCCGAGCGCGTCCAGCATCACCCCGATGTCCTGATCCGCTACAACAAGGTCACGCTGACCGTTTCCACGCACGACGCCGGCGGCATCACGCAGAAAGACTTCGACCTCGCCGACGAATCGGAAAAGCTCGCCAAGGTGTGATGCCACCCGATCGAATGGCTTAGCGCAACTCCACCGACCAGTACGCGTTGTCGAGGAACTGCTTCCACGACGAGTACCGCTCGTGCCCCATCCGCATCGAGATGAGCGGGTTCCGCCGTGGCTGCTTGGGCACGGTGATGAGCTTCATGTGCGCCTGCTTCGGCGTGCGTCCGCCCTTCTTGGCGTTGCACCGGATGCACGCGCAGACGAGGTTCTCCCACGTGTCCCGGCCTCCCTGGCTCTTGGGGATGACGTGGTCGATGGAGAGTTCGCTCGTCGGGAAGTGTGAGCCGCAGTACTGGCAGTGGTTGCGGTCGCGTGCGAAGAGGTTGCGCCGGTTGAGCTTGACGCACTGCGCGGGCAGGCGGTCGTAGCCGAGCAGCCGGATGATCCGGGGCACGGCGATGTCGTAGCGGACGGTGCGCACCCAGTCGTGGTGCTCGCGGTCGTGCTGGGCCGCGGCCTGGCTGACCTCGGTCCACGACTCGAAGTCGTAGTTGAGGTAGGCGCCGTCGTCGATATGAATGACCTCGGCCAGGTCGCAGGCGAGCAGGCTGAAGGCCCGGCGCGCGGGGATGACACGGATCGCCATGTAGAGTTTGTTGAGGACGAGGACCTTCGCGTCGAGCCCGAGGCCGGAGGTCACCCCGCCGCTCGGATCGACGCCGAGCATTTCCGCGTCGGCACCGACACCTTCGGAGAGCGAGTCCCCGTTGGGTTTGGGGTGCTTGGGCTTCTTGCCGTGCCCGGCCATGCGTCCTTACCTTCCGGCCCACGGCTCTGCCGTCTGCCTGTTCGGTGTTCGCATGTATCCTATCGGATTTTGGTCGCCTGATCAACGCGTGGCATTTGGAGGCGGTTTGTCAAGTTCTGGTTCAGACAGGAGTTGCAAACGCTGCCGATGAGCGGCTTGTCCTGAAGCGAGTACGACTAGCGCAGCGGTTCGTGCCTGAAATGGCGCAGCCCGGTCAGGAGACACGCGATCCCTCGCTCGTTGCAGAGCTTGAACGTGTCCTCGTCGCGCTTGGAGCCGCCCGGGTGGACGATCACCTTCACGCCCGCGTCGGCGAGGATTCTGGGGCCGTCGTCGAAGGGAAAGAACGCGTCGCTGGCGGCGATCGATCCTCGCGCCAGTTCGCCCGCCTTCTCGCAGGCGAGGCGGCACGAGGTGAGCCGATCCATCTGCCCCGCGCCCGCGCCGAAGAGACGCACGCAGCCCGGTCGGTCCGGGTCGAGCCCGCCCAGCGCGATCGCGTTGGACGACAGCGCCTGCCCGATCGCCTCGACGACGTGCGCGACGCGCCGGTGCTCGGTGCCCGGTTCTTCGCCCGCGGCCAGTTGCCATGCGTTGGCATCGGGTGAGAGCGCATCGGGCGTCTGCACGAGTGCGCCGCCCGGCAGAAGCCGGATGAGCCGCGTCGGCTGCTTGACGGGCTTGGTCGCCAGCAGGCGCAGGTTCTTCCAGCGGCTCGACAGGATCTCGAGCGCGGTCTTCGTGAAGCCGGGCGCGGCGAGTACTTCGAGGAACACGCCCTCTTCGCAGAGCCGGTGTGCGGCTTTCTCGTCGATCTCCGCGCTGACGCCCATGATCCCGCCGAAGGCCGCGACTGGGTCGCCCGCCATCGCGCCGTCGACCGCGGTGAAGACCGAGTCCGCGACCGCGGCTCCGCAGGGGTTGGCGTGCTTGACCACGACCGATGCAACTTTGCGCGGCTCGAGCTCGGCGAGTGTGCAGGTCAGCGCCCATGCGGCCGCCGCGTCGGCGAGATTGTTGAAGCTCAGTTCCTTCCCGAGCAGCTGCGTCGCGTCGAGCACGCCGCCCTCATCGGCGCCCGTGCGATAGACCGCGGCCTGCTGGTGCGGGTTCTCGCCGTAACGCAGCGAGCGGTCTCGCTTGAGCGCGAGCGTGATCGAGCGGGGCATGGGCTCCTCGTCCTCGGCCAGATACGACGCGATCGTGGCGTCGTACGAGGCGGTCCGCTGAAAGGCCTTGGTGGCCAGCTTCTTGCGCAGCTCGATCGAGGTCCGGCCCGAGGCGTCCATGTCTTCGAGGACGCGGTCGTAGTCGCCCGGATCGGTGATGACAGCAACGGAGGCGTGGTTCTTGGCCGCCGAGCGGATCATCGCGGGGCCGCCGATGTCGATCTGCTCGATCGCTTCCTCGCGAGTCACGCCCTCGCGTGCGATCGTTGCCTCGAACGGGTAGAGATCGATGACGATGAGGTCGATCGGGCGGATGTTGTGCTGGGCCATCTGCGCCGCGTGCTCGCTGTCATCTCGCACACCGAGCAGCCCGCCGTGGATGAGCGGGTGGAGCGTCTTGACGCGTCCCGAGAGCATCTCCGGGAATCCCGTGATGCTCTCGACGGGTGTGACGGCGATGCCCGCCACGCCCAGCGTGCGCGCGGTGCCGCCGGTCGAGATGATCTCGTACCCGCGTTCGGCGACCGCGCGAGCGAACTCGGCGACGCCCGACTTGTCGCTGACGGAGATCAGTGCGAGAGGCTTGGCTGGTGTTGTCATCTCAGTTGACCGGCACGAACTTGGCGACCACGCCCTCGCGGCTGGTCAGGTAGATCGGGCCGTCAACGAACGGGCTGGTCGTGATGTCGTATACGTTGGACAAGCTGATCTTGTCGAGCACGACGCCACGCTGCGGCTCGACGGCCACGAGCGAGACACCATCGAACACCATCAGGCGACCGTTGCGAATACCGATGACTTCACCGAACTGACCCTCGGAAACCCAGAGCACCGTGCCCGACTGCGCGTCGAACGCGGTGAGGCCCGTGTCGGCGAGCGAGCAGTACAGCACGCCCTCGTGATAGACGGGGGCCTCGGTGATCGGGCTCGGAGTCAGGTGGCGCCAGGCGACGCGTGCGTCCTCGCCGCGGAAGGCGTAGAGCGACTGGTCGAGGCTGGGGACGAACATGAGGTCGTCGCTGGCAGCGATCGCCGCGCCCGGGCCCTCGAAGATCGAGTTGAGCCCGGTCTGGCGCTGGGTGACGGGGTCGACGCAGATCACGCGGCCCGTCGAGGTCACGCCGCCGACGACGCTCCCGATCGAGACGAGGTCCTCGTCGAACGTGCCCGGCATGTCGTGACCCCAGATGCGGATGCCCGCGGGGAGGTAGTGGCCCATGACTTCGCCGCCCGCGGTGCCGACGACGACCTGATCGCCGAACATCACGAAGTCGGTCGCCAGGAGCTTCTCGAAGCGCTGGCGGTTGACGAGCTCGCCCGTGGTCGAGTCGAGTGCGAAGAGTTCGGACTCGCTGGTGACGAAGACGAACTCGTCCCGGCGGTCCATGCCTGTGAACTTGGTGAGATCACCCGCGGGCTTGTTAGACCAGATGGTCTCGCCGACGCGGTCGTCGATGCCGCTGATGGTGCCCCCGGTTTCCTGGAAGACGACGAGCTCGCCGTGGGGTTCGCTGCGGAGGGGGCTCTCGCCCTCGAGCATGACGGGGAAAGCGTTCCAGTCCCATCGGTAACCCATCTTGCGCCAGTCGCTGTGAACGATCGGGAGCCTTGCGGATCGCTCGTCGGCGGTCAGGATCGTCTGCTTGGCGCAGCCGCCGAGGCTTGGCATGAGGGCAAGGAGGGTTCCCAAGGCGACAGCCGGGAGAGCGAGGGATCGGTATGAACGCATTCAGGGCACCTCTTGGGCGTTTGTGGGCGTCTCGGGCCGGCGCAGCGGGGCCGCTCGGCGTAGGCTGATCCGGGGTCGGCATCGGGGCCGTGATGGAGTATCGAGCCGGGCCGCCCATTGGTCAAGCCGGGGGTGGGGGCGAAGGAGTGCCGCGGCGATGTTCACAGGACTGATTCAGACCACTGCAGAGGTCATCGAGATCGTGCCCCGCGAGCCGGATGGATCGGGTGTTCGGTTTCGGGTCAAGACGACAGGCTGGGATCACCGCCCCTCGCCGGGCGACTCGATCTGCGTTTCCGGCTGCTGCCTCACCCTGGCCGAGCCCGCCGAGGTGCAGGGCGACGCCATGGAAATGGCTTTCGACGTCATCCCCGAATCGCTCAGCCGGACCAAGCTCGGATCGCTCATCAAGGGCAGCCGGGTCAACATCGAGCCGAGCTGCACACCCAACACGCTTCTTGGCGGCCACGTCGTCCAGGGCCACGTCGAGGGGCTTGCCACGATCGAGAGCGTCGAGACCGATCCGGCATGGGTCGTGACACTGAAGCCGCCGGCGAGTCTGATGCCCTGCATCACGCCCAAGGGCTCCATCACGATCGACGGCATCAGCCTGACCATCGCCCACGTGGACCCCGATCAGGGCACGTTCCAGGTCGCGCTCATCCCCACGACGCTCGGGGAGACCACCATCGGACACGCGAAGGTGGGGGAGCAGTGCAACATCGAGACCGACATCATGGCCCGGACGGTCGTGCACTATCTCAGGCACTATGCGCAGGGCGCCGGCGCATGAGGGTGCTCGGGATCGATCCCGGTCTCCGCCTGACGGGTTTCGGGTGCGTCGAGGGCCCGGAGCAGATCGCGGCTGCGCCAGTCATGGTCGACGCGGGGGTGATCCGTCTTGTGCGGGGCTCCGGGCCGACACCCGAGATCGCGCCCAGGCTCGTCGAGCTTGAGCGGGATCTGATCGAGGTGTTCGAGCGCAACAAGCCGCAACTCGTCGCGGTCGAGGCGCTGTTCTCCCACAAGGAGCACCCGTTCACAGCGGTCCTGATGGGTCACGCCAGAGGGGTGATTCTGCTGGTGGCCCGGCGCTTCGGGTGCGAGATCGCGGAGATTCCGCCCGCGGATGTGAAGCGTTCGATCGCGGGGTCGGGTCGGGCGACGAAAGAGCAGATGCAGGCCTCGGTCGCCAGGCTGCTCCGGTTGCCCGAGCCGCCCAAGCCCGCCGACATCGCCGACGCCTTGGCGATCGCGATTGCCTGCCGCCAGCGGGCGCTGCTTCCGTCGGGTCTGGGCTCGGGTTCGGGCGTGAAACGGCATACGATCGCCCGATGAGCATCGATGCAAGCGACAGCCGGGCACAGGTCCTGATAGTCGAGGACGAGGAAGCCCACGCCGACGTGATGGCCGACGCCCTGCGCAAGCCCGGGCACGTCTGCACCATCGTGACCAGCGTTCAGGGCGCGATCGAGGAACTCAAGGGCGGCGTCTTCGATGTCGTCGTGACCGATCTTCGCATGCCAAGCTCCGCGGGCACCGCGTTCGAGGACGCGACGGTCGAAGAGGGCGGCGCCAACGCCGGGCTCGTCGTGCTCAAGGCGGCTGCCAAGCTCCAGCCCACGATCGAGACGATCATGGTGACGGCCCACGGCGACGTCCCGACGGCTCGCTCGGCCTTCAAAGAGGGCGCGTACGACTTCATCGAGAAGCCGCTGGATCTTGAGGTCTTCCGCAATCTGGTGAACAGGGCCGCCCAGACGGTGCTCCTGCGGCATCAGAACAGCGAGCTGCGCGACGAGCTGGAGATGTCGGGATTCGAGGGCCTGATCGCGGTCTCCGAGCCCATGCGCAAAGTCCTGCAGATGGTGCGGACCGTCGCCAAGAGCGACATCCCAGTGCTCATCACGGGCGAGAGCGGCACCGGTAAGGAACTGATCGCACGGGCTGTCCATCGCAACAGCAACCGCAGCTCGGGGCGTTACGTCACGTTCAACTGCGCCGGGCAGAGCGAGAGCCTGCTCGAAGATCAGCTCTTCGGGCACGTCAAGGGCGCCTACACAGGCGCCGAGAAGGAACGCGAGGGCGTCTTCGAGTACGCCTCGGGCGGGACGCTCTTTCTCGATGAGATCGGTGACATGCCCGTGGCGATGCAGCCCAAGCTCCTGCGCGTGCTCGAGTCGGGCGAGGTCGTGCGGCTCGGCACGAACGACGCGAAGCATGTCGATGTGCGCTTTGTGAGCGCGACCAACCGCGATCTGACCGAGGCGATCAAGTCGGGCGATTTCCGCGAGGACCTGTACTTCAGGATCAATGCGGCCCGGATACATCTGCCGCCGTTGCGCGAGCGGCGCGAGGACATCCCGCCGCTGGTGGTGCACGGGGTCAAGAAGTTCAGCGAGACGATGGCCCCGGGCGAGCCCGAGCCGACGGTCTCCGACGCGGCCATGCTCCGGCTCACCTCCTGCGACTGGCCGGGCAACGTCCGCCAACTCCTCAACACCGTCCAGAGCATGGTCGTCATGGGCATGGCCACCCGCGAGGAAGGCCAGCAGGTCGAGCTCGGTGTCGAGCACCTGCCCGAGGAGGTCAGGCAGAGCGCCGCTACTGATCTCGACGACGCGCCCGGCGGCGGGTCGCTGGCGGGCACGAGCCTCGACCAGCTCGAAAAACGGGCGATCCGCGAGACGCTCCGACTGACCGGGGGCAACCGCGAGCAGGCGGCCAAGCTCCTGGGCATCGGCGAGCGGACGCTCTACCGCAAGCTGAAGGAATACGGCCTGCGCTAAGCACCGCCCGGCTCAGAATTTGCAGCCGCTTTGCACGCCAAAGACGATCTTTTTGTCGATATCAATTGAGAATGAGTCTCAGTAGCAATACTGTTGCTGTACTCGATGAGGATGTTCTTGCTAAACAGGAAATGTGTGCAGGGGATCACATCATGAAGACGCTCACAGCAACGCTTGCAATCTCCCTTGTCGCCGGCACCGGCGCGGCTCAGGGCTTTACCACTCCCGACAGCTACGGCTGGTCGCGCGGGGTGGATGACTCGAGTTACTTCGGCTGGGACGACCTCACCTCGGTCAGCGGCGGCAACGTGCCCGATCTGGGTTCGTATCCCTCGCCGCTGCCTGCGGGCTGGTCCACACCCGATGTGTTCGAACTCAGCGGCAACGGTTTCGTCACGAGCACCGGCAACATCTATTCCTTCAGCGGCCCGATCGAGATCGAGGTCGTCGCGCCCGTGGCTCCCGTGACCGGCGGCACGACCACCGTGCTCCTTCAGACACGCACGCAGGGCCGCGAGATCGACGCG
Organism: Phycisphaerales bacterium; assembly: GCA_965228265.1. Classification (GTDB taxonomy): domain Bacteria; phylum Planctomycetota; class Phycisphaerae; order Phycisphaerales; family UBA1924. The sequence goes on along the minus strand of OZ245804.1, from coordinate 2,734,878 downwards.
AGCACGGTCAACTGCGACGGCGTGGCGCCGAGCGAGGTCGTCGAGCTCTACCGCTTCAACCTCGGACCGGACGGCATCGGCGGCGGCTACCTCGTCGAGACGCTCTGGCGCTTCGAGGTGCCCGCCGACGGCACGGTCGTGATCGGGTTCGAGTCCGACGGCGAATCCATGAGCCTCGACTCGGTCGTGGTCGACACGTTCAGCGAAGAGGGCTCGTCGTGCCTTGCCGATGTCAACGGCGACGGCTCGGTGACGCCCGCGGACTTCTCGGCCTGGGTCGCCGCGTTCAACGCGCAGTCGGCCGGGTGCGATCAGAATGGCGACGGCGCGTGCAGCCCCGCAGACTTCTCGGCCTGGGTTTCCAACTTCAACGCGGGGTGTTGATCCGATGAGCAGGCGCGCCGGCTTCACACTGATCGAGCTCTTGGTGGTCATCGCGATCATCGCGCTGCTTATCGGCATCCTGCTGCCCGCGCTCGGCAAGGCCAAGCAGCAGGCGCGCAAGTGCATCGAGCTGGCCTCCTCGCGTACGCTCGTGCAGGCCCTGCACGCACGGGCCAACGACTACAACGACGAGCTCCTGCGGGGCGGGTACAGCACCGTCGAAGCCGTGAATCTCGATGTGCTCGACGAGTTCGGGCGGCCCATCACGTTCGGCGAGATCAAGAAGCGGTACCCGTACCGTCTCGGGAGCTACTTCGAGTACGTCTGGGCGGGCACGACGCACGTCAACGAGCGGGCAGCTCTGCTCCGCGAACGCGAGGAAGTCTTCGCGGATTCGGGCGGCTTCGGCAGCAACTTCGAGAACTGGGCCTACCAGGTCAGCGTCTTCCCCTCGTTCGGCTACAACGCGCTCTACGTCGGCGGCACGAACAACACCACAAGCGCCCTCAGGCGGGCCGTGTTCGACAAGGGCCGCTACACACGCAGACTGGGCGATGCGCTCATGCCCAGCGAGCTGATCGCCTTCAGCTCGGCGTACGGGATCGACCCGACCACGAGAGAGATCTACAAGGGGTACGCCGTGGTCGCGCCGCCGCCGCTGGAACTCGATTGGGACGAGCGGACCGATCCGAACCAGTGGAACAACACGGACCCGCGGTACGACTCGAAGGCTGTGACGGCGATGCTCGACGGTCACGTCGAACTCCGCTCGGCCGAGGAGCTCAAGGATCGGCGTCTGTGGTCGGACTACGCAAGGCGACGCAATGACGCCGAGTGGGACCCGACGACCGCGGCCCGCTGAGTATCACGAATCGATTTGAGAGAGATCGAGCCCCCGGCAGCGGGGGCTTTTTTCGTGTCGGTGACGGTTAGATGATCTCGCCGTTCCAGGCTTTGGTGAGATCGGTGACGGAGATCGAATCGTCATTGATCTGCATCGCGCCGCTGTCGTCGGTGTACCCGATGCGTGTCCAAGTGATGCCGTGGGTTTCGAGCAAGTCAAGAATCTTGATTTCTTCGATGACTTCAATGATGTAGCCGTGGGGTGCTTCGGAGAACCAGCGTGCGGCACCCGCATTGCCAGAGAAACCAATCGTGCCTTTGGCGCCGATGAGCATCTCCGCGATAGCGACGGCCACGCCGCCATCGGAGACGTCGTGAGCGGCCGAGATGTAGCCCAGCTTGATCGCCTCTGCGATGGCGCGTGCCACACGTGGGCCGGCTTCGAGATCGACCTCGGGGATCGCGTCCTCGGCGTCACCCGGCACGCCGAACTGCTGGGCGTAGTGCGATGCGCCCAGGCGTTTCCACTGCTCGCGTCCCTTGGGCTCGACGATCAGGACGCTGCCGCCCGTGCCCTTGAAGTCGCTCGTCACGCAGGTGCTGACGTCGTCGACGATCGCCATGCCGGTGATGAGGAGCGTGGGGGGGATCTCGATGGTCTTGCCGTCTTTGGTGGTGAACTGGTTGTTGAGCGAGTCCTTGCCGGAGACGAAGGGCGTTTTGTACGCCTTGGCGCCGTCGTAGCAGCCCTCGGCGGCTCGGACGAGCGTGGCGAGGTTCTCGGGTTTCTTGCAGCTCGGCCAGCAGAAGTTGTCGAGGATCGCGATGCGGTCAGGGTTCGCGCCGACGCAGACGAGGTTGCGCACGCACTCGTCGATCGCGGCCAGGGCCATCTGGTACGCGTCGCCGCCGAGCGACGGGTCGCCGATGTTGGTCGCGAGGCCGCACCCGATGGCAAGGCCCTTGCCCGAGCCGGGCACGGGTTCGATGACAGCCGCGTCGCCCGGCCCGATGCCGCCCGGTCCGACGAGGGGCTTGAGGACGACGTTGCCCTGCACCTCGTGGTCGTATTGGCGGATGATCGCGCGCTTGCTGGCGATGTTGGGGTGGGCGAGGAGTTTGAGGAGGGCGTCTTTGATGGAGGGTTGTTGTGTTGAGCGAAGACCCTCACCCGCCTCGCTTCGCTCGGCACCCTCTCCCGCGGGGCGCGGGAGAGGGGGGGACCACGTCGCAGTGCGAGTTGGTGTCGGGATGCCGTCGTGCAGGAAGGGCATGGGCATGCGCCCGACTTCGGTGTTGTGGAAGTTGAGGACGAGCTCGGGTTCTTTGGCGTCGTTGAATTGTCCGAATTCGCCCAGCACCGCAAGCTCGACGTGCTCCTCGTCGCAGATGGCCTGGAACTCGGCGAGGTTCTCCTTGGGCACGCTGAAGACCATGCGTTCCTGGGCCTCGCTGATCCAGATCTCGGAGTAGGTCAGGCCCGCGTACTTGAGCGGGGCCTTGTCGAGGTGGACCGTCGCGCCGACTTTCTCGCCCATCTCGCCCACGGCGGAGCTGAATCCGCCGGCGCCGCAGTCGGTGACAGCGGTAAAGAGCGGCCCGCCCGCGTGGTCACGGGCGCGGAGCGTGGCGTCGAGGACGCGTTTCTCTTCGATCGCGTTGCCGATCTGGACGGCGTGGCTGAACTCGTCGGCGTGGGTGTCGGTGAGCTCGGCGGAGCTGAACGTCGCGCCGTGGATGCCGTCGCGTCCGGTGCGCCCGCCCAGCGCGACGATGAGATCGCCCGGTTTGGCGTCGCCTTCGATGAGTTCGCGCGGCATGACGCCCACGCAGCCGCAGAAGACCAGCGGGTTGCCGACGTATCGCTCATCGAACCAGACGGCTCCGTTGAGTGTGGGGATGCCCATGCGGTTGCCGTAGTCGCGCACGCCCGCGACGACCTGCTTGAGGACGCGGCCCGGCGGGAGGCAGCCGGCGGGGACATTCTGCATGTCGGCCGGGCCCACGCAGAAGACGTCGGTGCTGGCGATGGGCTTGGCGGCCAGGCCCGTGCCCATGATGTCGCGGATGCACCCGCCGATACCCGTCGCCGACCCGCCATAGGGCTCGATCGCCGAGGGGTGGTTGTGCGTCTCGACTTTGATGCAGACGGCGTGGTCATCATCGAAGGCGATGATGCCCGCGTTGTCGACGAAGACCGAGAGCGTCCAGTCGATGCCCTCTTCGATCAGCTCGAACGTCGCTGCGGCGACGGTGGATTTGAGCAGGTTGTTGATCGTCACCGAGCCGTCGGGATTGACGACGTGGCCCGGACGATTCGACCAGTCGATCGTGTCGACCTTGGGGCCCGTGTAGTGGACGGTGCTCTTGAGCGTTTTGTGGACGCAGTGCTCGCTCCAGGTCTGGGCGAGTGTTTCCAGCTCGATATCCGTCGGCTCGCGTCCCAGCTCCTGGTACTTGGCGCGGATGGCCTGCATCTCGTGGAGATCGAGGAAGAGGTGTCCCTCGCGGCTGAGCCTTTCGAGGCCTTCGTCGTCGAGCGTAGTGATCGTGACGTGCTTGAGGTCGAAGGGACGTTCGTGCCCTACCGGGAGGGATTCCGGGTGGAAGGAGCCGTCGTGGATGTGGTGGACGACCGTGTTGGCGAGCAGACGCTCGGCGAGGGTGTGGGCCTGTTCCTGGGTGATGCCGGCAAGCTCGTAGCGGTGCCCGGTCTGGACCCGGACAGCAAGGCCGGTCATGGCGTGGATGGCCTTCTCGACCGACTGGGCAACGGGGTCCATCACGCCGGGGAGGGGGTGGACCTCGATGACCGCATCTGCGGGCTGCTCGCCAAGCTCTTCGAGCACGGGCTCGAGGAGCAGCTCGGACTCGATCTTCTCCAGGTCCATCGGGGTGATAGGGCCTTCGAGGAGGTAGACCCGAGCGGTCCGGGCGCTGGTGAGCGTGGTGCCAAGGGCCTGTGCTTCACGGAGCAGCCGACGCGCCTCCGGATCGGGCGCGCCCTCGCGCTTGCGGACGACGATGCGGGTGACTCCGGCTTGGGCGAGGGTATCGGACGTGGTCATGGGCGATGGTAGGGAAGCGGGCCGCGATGGTCCGATGTGCGAGTGTGAAGACGTAGGCTTGTCCTGCTCTCGCCCACCGGGGGTGCCACGGCTTGTCCGTCTTCGGCAAGTCGTGTGAGTAGAGCCTGCAAGCGCACGGCTTGCCCTTCGGGACAAGCCGTGGCACCCGAGTCGTCCCAAGCCGGAAGGAACCACACCCGTGACCGACGCCATGCCGACAGTCCATCTCTTTACCGACGGCGCCTGCTCGGGGAATCCCGGTCCGGGCGGGTGGGGGCTGATCCTGCGTCACCCGGCCACGGGCAAGGAGATCGAGCGGGCCGGGGCCGAGGCGAACACGACCAATAACCGCATGGAGCTGATGGCGGTGATCGAGGGTCTGAGCCTGCTGACGAAGCCCTCGATCGTGGAGCTGTATTCGGACTCGCAGTACGTGCTCAAGGGTCTGAAGGAGTGGCTGAGCTCGTGGAAACGTCGCGGGTGGAAGACGGCCGATAAGAAGCCCGTCAAGAACGTGGAACTCTGGCAGCGGCTCGATGAGCTGGCATCCAGCCACGACGTGCGCATGCACTGGATCCGCGGGCACCAGGGTCATCCTGAGAACGAGCGGGCGGATCGGCTCGCGGTGAAGGCCCGAGAAGATCTGGTAGCGTCCAGATAGCTACTGGGTCACCACCGGTATCAAGGGACGACCGGCAGAGGTGTCTTAAGCGGCATGTCTGTGACGACCCCGCGGGCTTGCGCATCGCCCCCGTCAACCGGGTCCGATGTTGTACCGATCTCTGGCGGGACGAGAGAGAGACTTCTCGCCGGAGGACCACCCGTGGATCTGAAGCGCATACTGCAGGCCGCCTTTGACGCCGACGCATCCGATATCCACCTCGTGGCGGGTCACCGCCCGATGATGCGTGTGCACCGCGTGATGACGGCGATGGAATTCGACGTCATCACCCCGGAGGACGCACGCAAGGTCCTGACCCAGATGGTCGCCAACGAGCTTGTCAAAGAGTTCGACAAGTACAAGGACCTCGACTTCTCCTACCAGATCGACGGGCTCGGGCGTTACCGTGTGAACGCCCATATGCAGCGCGGCGTGATCGGGTTCGCCATGCGTGCGATCAAGACCGAGGTCCCGCCGCTTGCAAGCCTCGGGCTGCCCGACGTCATCGGACGCCTCACCTACCTGCCCCGAGGCCTCGTGCTCGTCACGGGCGACACGGGTTCGGGTAAGTCGACCACGCTGGCGGCGATGATCCAGACGATGAACCAGCGCTACCGCAAGCACATCATCACGCTCGAGGATCCGGTGGAATACACCTTCGAGAGCGACAAGTCGGTGGTGGAGCAGCGTGAGCTCGGTGCCGACATGCCGACCTTTGCCTCGGGCCTCAAGCACGCCCTGCGTCAGGACCCGGACATCGTGCTCGTCGGCGAAATGCGAGACCTCGACACCACGCAGCTTGCAATCACCGCGGCCGAGACGGGCCACCTGGTGCTCTCCACGTTGCACACGGTCAACGCCTCGCAGACCGTCGAGCGCATCATCGATATGTACCCGGCCAACCAGCAGAACCAGATCCGGGCGATGCTCGCCAACACGCTGCAGGCCGTGGTCAGCCAGACCCTGTTCACCCGCATCGACAAGCCGGGCATGGTCCCGGGCGTTGAGATCCTGCTGTGTACCCCCGCGGTGCGCAACCTGATCCGCGAGGCGCGCACGTTCGAGATCCCCAACGTGATCGAGACGAGCCGGAACCTGGGCATGCAGAGCCTGGACAGCTCGATCGCCGAACTGTACTTCAACGGCATGATCGGCCGCGACGACGCGATCGCACAGGCCGCGTACCCCGACAAGCTGGAACGCGAACTGGCGGCGTAAGTGTTGAGCGTGATCCTTGTCTGAGTCTTTGTAGTCGAAGAGCCCGAGGAGCAGCATGGCCAATTACAAGTACTCAGTCCGCGACGCGTCGGGCAAGGTGCAGAACGGCACCCTCAGCTCGGAGAGTCTCGAGGCCGCGGCCTCGATCCTCCGCGGGCAGGGGCTGCGCATCGTCAGCATCGCCCCGGTCGTGGCCGGCATCGATAAGGACAAGCTCTTCCAGAAGCTCAGCGAGCTCAACGCGGGCAAGCCCAAGGCCTCGCACATCCTCGACTTCACGACGCAGCTTGCGGTCATGATGCGAGCGGGCATCAACCTCCGCTCGGCCCTCGATGGCATCGCCGACCAGACGAGCCACGCGACCTTCAAGAAGATCGTGCTCCAGATCAAGGCCGACGTGGAGGCCGGTAAGCAGTTCTCCGAGGGCCTGGCGCGTCACCCGAAGCAGTTCGGGAAGATGTACGTGAACATGGTCCGCGCGTCCGAGATGTCGGGCTCGTTCAGCGAGATGCTGGACCGGATCGCCGCGTACATCCAGCAGGAGATGGAAACCCGCCGCATGGTCATCGGCGCCGCGATCTACCCCGCGGTGATCGGCACCATGGCCGTGGTCGTGACGGTCTTCCTGCTGACCTTCGTGCTGCCCAAGTTCTACATCGTGTTCGAGGGCAAGGAAGACATCCTGCCCTGGGCCACGAAGTTCCTGATGAACCTCAGCGACTTCGTCATCACGCAGAAGCTCTACCTCATCATCGGGGCCGTGGCGATCATGGCCGGCGGCTTCGCGTTCGCCAAGACCGAGGTGGGCGGCTTCTTCGTGGACAAGATGAAGCTCCGCATCCCGGTGCTCAAGGGCATGTTCCGGGCGCTGTACATCTCGCGCTCGCTGCAGACCATGGGCCAGCTCATCAACGCGGGCGTGCCCATGCTCGACACGATCGCCATCACGGGCGACATCTCGGGCAACCGGCTTTATCGGGGCATGTGGAAGTCCGTCTACTCGAGCGTGAAGCAGGGTAAGAAAGTGACGGCACCGCTCCGCAAGACGAAGCTGCTGCCCATGAGTGTGGTGCAGATGATCGCCGCGGGCGAGGATTCGGGCAAGCTGGGTGAGGTTCTGGACGAAGTGTCCGAGTACTACCACAGGCGACTGCGCGAGGCCATCAAGACGGTTACCGGAATGATCGAGCCCATCATGATCATCGTAATGGGTACAGTCGTTGGCTTCATCGCCATGGCCATCATCCTGCCGATCTTCAAGATGTCCGCCATCGTCAAGTAATGCGATGCTTGGTATGCGACAACGCACGGAGACGACGCCGATGGATACCAGGGCGCGGAAAGTCAGACGCGCATCACGCAGCCGGGGTGGCTTCACCCTGCTGGAGACGATGCTCACGCTCGTGATCATCTCGATCGGTGTGGCCGCGGTCTTCGACTCGTACAGCGCGTTCACGATCGCCAACGAATGGTCCAGCCGGACCGCGACCGCGGAGCTGCTGGCCAACGAGATCCGCGAGTTCACCCGCGAGCTGCCAAGGCACGACCCCGTCACCGGGCTCAGCGTCGGGGCCGGCGGGATCGTCTACGGCTGGGGACTCGAGCCGGGCGAGATCAACCCGACCGACATCGACGACATCGACGACCTCGACGGTCTGCAATTCGTCTTCTCCGGCGCGGACCTTGCCAACGACGAGATGCCCGGCCCGATCGACGCCGCCGGCAATGTGATCGATCAGTACGTGCTGAACGGGACCGACCGCGCCAGCGGCGACAACGTTCAGTTCGGGTGGGTGCAGTCGATCTCGGTCACGAAGGTTGATCCCTTCGACTACGCCGAGGAACTCGATGTGACCTTCAGCGAAGACCCCGAGGGCGAATTCCGAGGCCGCCGGGTCGATCAGTATCCGCTGAAGATCACGGTCTCCGTCGCGTACCAGGGTTTGTACGACGCGGAGCCCGAGAACATCACGTCGCTGAGCTGGATTGTGCCCTGACCGCTGTCGCGGTTGGGGTGAGTTTGTGTTTTTGGAGAGGGACCGATGCGCACAACCCATGAAATCATGCAGGCCGCGGGCACAAGCCAGGCCGGGGCGGGGGATTGGGCGAAGAAGTCCGGCAAGCTCCGCCGGTTGCTGAAGCTCCGTCGCCGCGGCGTGTCGAGCGTGCTGGCGATGATGATGGCCATCCTCGTGGGCGCTCTGGCGGTCGCGATGGGCACCGTGACGCAGGGCAACCTGCGCAACTCCGCAACGCACCTGCACGTGATGCGCGCCATGCAGGCCGCCGAGACCGGCATGCGCATCGCCGAGCAACGACTCAACGAGGCGTCCAACCGCTTCATCGTCGAGCGGGGCGAGATCGATGTCACACTCGGCACGCGCCTGTGGCGCGGGACGTTCAGCGCCGGGGACGGCCAGGTCGTCGTCCTCCCGCCGCCGTCGGGTCACGATGAACCGGGCGATCCCTCGGGCATCGCCCAGGCGATCGCGTACCGCCACGCCGCCGACTCGAACACGGTCGAGGTCAACGGCATCGACGCCGTGATCGTCGGTCCCGCCCCCGCGGGGACGGACCTGACCGAGTACGCCGCCGAGGGCTGGGTCACCACGCCCGCGATCGCGCTGCGCACACAGTCGGGCGAGAACGACCTGCCCACCGCGTTCCAGATCACCTACGCGCCGCTGGCCAACGGCACCGACGTCCGGGCCTTCGTCACGGGCTACGACTACGACCCGACCAGGCCCGGCCGCCCGCTGACACGCGTCATCAGCCAGGACTTCCGCATCGTCAAGAGCGTTGGCAGCGCCATCGTGAGCAACAGCCGAATCATGATCGGCAAGAACGTCCACATCGAGGGCGACGTCGGAAGCCGATTCACCGAGGTCGATCAGGAGAACGGCGACCCGATCCTGATGCGCTCGGACTTCTACGGCCTCGACGACGTGCTCGATGCCAAGATCGACGACTTCTACGACAACCTCGAATTGCACGACGTCGACGGCGACAACCGCCTGCGCGTCGGACACCCGCTCGAGAGCGCCGGCCTCAACGTCGGGGGTGATCCCGACGGCGACCCGCTCAGCGGCGAGGACTACGACGGCGACGGCTCGCCCGACGGCGCTTTCGGTGACGTCACCGGCGACGGATACGTCGACGAGTTCGACCTGTTCATTCATCACTTCGATGAGAACGGCGACGGCAAGATCGCGCTCGGTGACTGGCTCGCCACCGGGACGCCCGCTGCGCTCTACACCGCGGAGTTCATGCGCGACGGCCGCGTCATCGACGCCGATCTCGCATACGTCATCGATAACTCCTCCCCCGACCGCAACAAGAACGGCGTCTACGGGTTCTATGACGACAACGGCGACGGCATCTGGAGCCCGGGCAGCGAGGATGCAGCCGACTACGACGCCTCAAACAGCGCGTGGGCCGACCAGGTGCTCGGCTGGCGCGACGGGTTCATCGATTACAAGGACCAGTACGTCAAGGTCAACGGGCGTCTTGTCTTCCTGACCACAGCGACCGCGTGGTCCGACGGGCAGGGCGATATCTACGACGCGCTGGAGGGCTCCATCCGCCCGGGTGCCGGCGAATCCCCTGTAGAGTTCGACGCATCGAGCGATCTCCTGCCAGACATCAACCCCGACAGCTTCACCGACAGCCGGAGCGAGCTGTACGACGCCGCCAACGGCGGACCCTTCTGGACCCAGGTCGCCGAGAATCTCGGCGTGAGCGTCGAGGCGCTCGATACCTACATCGAGACCGGCACCGATCCGGACGCCCCGATGTACGAGCGTCTGGATCCCGACACCGACGGCGACACGCTGCCGGACAACTTCATGATCGCGCACTGGGAGAAGATGCCCTTCAACTCCCCCTCGCAGTCAGACTGGTACTACCGCCCGGTCTTCACGAACATGATCTTCAAGGACGTCGTCATCCCCCGCGGTGTCAACGGCCTGTTCGTCAACTGCACCATGGTCGGTGTTACGCGCATCGAGAGCTACGCGTCCAACAACCACATCAACTGGCCCCTGTACGGCGCGATGGAGGGCGACGGCGTCCTGCCGCCCACGCCCAAGGACGAACCGCTCGACAAGAGCGACTTCGACCGGTACGTCACGGGCAACGTCGAGGACGGGCCCTCCAACTACGACGAGTTCCCCGACCCGCCCTTCATCGACGGCGACGTCCGCATCGGCGCCGAGCGGGACACGAAGCGGTACTCGAACAACGTCCGCTTCCACGACACGCTCTTCGTGGGCTCGCTGATCGCCGACGTTCCGGGAAATTACACGAACACCCGGAACAAGATCCAGCTCACCGGCGCGTGCCGATTCACGAACGTGCACCCGAGCGAGCCCGACAACGACGAGCTGAACCCGGACAGCTCCGACATGGACGAGATCGCCAAGAGCTCGCTCATGGTCCCGAACTACTCGGTGGATATCGGGACGTTCAACAGCCCGCCCGAGCAGGACGTGCGTCTGCGCGGGGCCGTGGTCGCGGGCGTCCTGGATGTGCGCGGCAACGCGAGCATCGACGGCGCGCTGCTGCTCACCTTCAACCCGGAACTGGGCGAAGGCCCGCTGGTCGACTCGTTCGGTGTCCCCGTCGGGAACCCCGCGGACTTCAACGCCACGCTGGGCTACTTCGGCCCCGACGACGGCGACGCCGAGGCCCTCGACCCAGACGACCTGCCCGAAGTCGACGGCGAGAAAATCGTCGGCTGGGACCTGAACGGTGACGGCCTGGCCGACCTCGGCCCCGATTCGCCGCCCACGGCCGATCAGATCGCCGCCGGCGCAGCAGCGGTCCCCTTCCACGGGTACGGCCGCATCTCGCTGCGGTTCAACCCGGACATGGTGATGCCCGATGGTCTGATGCTGCCGCTGTCGAGCAAGAAACTGGTCGGCACTTACCGAGAGGGCGTGCGCAAATGAGTCCACGAGTCAGGCGCACAACACGTCGCGGCTTCAGCATGGTCGAACTCCTGCTGGCGCTGGCCATCGTCAGCATGGTGCTGACCAGCGCCATGGTCGCGCTCGACGCCGCATTCAAGGGCTACCGCGCAACCACCGACGCCGCATCGACGCACGTCGTCAGCCGGATCGTCATGCACCGCGTCGTCGCGATGATCCGCAACGGCACCGAGTTCGGACCCTTCCCGAGCGACGTGCTCGACCAGGGGCAGAACCCCCTCGACTCCGACTTCATCGAGTTCGTCAGCTTCGAGGACGAGGACACCGGCATCCGCCAGATCTCACGCATCGAATTCCGCGAGGCGGATGACGGCGAGGACTACGGCGCCGTCTGGTTCGTGCTCTACACCTTCGAGAACGGCGTCCAGCAGGGCGACCCCGTCGAAGCGCGCATGATCCCCAACGTCGAGGACGCAAGCTTCGTGCTCGAGTACGACGTCGGCCCGAAGCTCAAGAGGGCTACCGTCGATCTGCTCATCCGACCAAACGACGATCTCGATCCGATCGGCGTCGAGGGACGCAACGAGAACAACAACGAACCGATCAGGCTCGTCGGCTCGGCGACGCCCCGCCGGCTGTGAGCCCGGCAAGCACGCCAGGCAACTCATCCGCAAGCTCCGAAGCAAGCAGGCCCGCGTGGGCCTGTTTCCTTTGCGCCCACGCTTGGCCCCCAAGCGCGTGCGCCTGCACCGCGATGCGCGAGAGGTCGTAGAGCGACATGCCGCGCTCGGCGTGCTGGGCGATGAGCGAACCGGTCAGCCCTGCGAGCACATCACCCGTGCCAGCCGTCCCGAGGCACGCGTGCCCGTGCCCGCATACCCACGATCGGTTCCCATCCGAGACAACCGTGCCCGCGCCCTTGAGCACGACGACGCAACCCAGACTCTTGGCGAGCAGGGCCGCCGCCTCGGGGCGTTCGTCCTCATCCGTCGGATCGGCCCCGATCCCGCGAGCCGTCGCCAGCCGCGCGTACTCACCCGGGTGGGGCGTCAGCACGCAGCGTGAGAGATCCACCCGGTGCAGCATCTCCCCCGAGACCAGCGCATTGAGCCCGTCGGCGTCGATCACCGTCGGCGAACCGACCTCGACCGTTGTCCGCACAAGCTCGGCGATAGGGTGGTGCTTCAGGTGATCTGTGCCCAGGCCCGGACCGACGACAATCGAGTCCGCCGAGGTGAGCGCCTCGACCACCACGCGGTCAGCGCCCGGCGTGCCCTCGTCATCCGTCGGGATTGCCACGCCCGTCGCCGAGGGCGTGAGCGAGAGTGCCTGGATGATGATGGGCTCGGGCGTCACGAGCCTGACGAGCCCGCATCCTCCGCGGAGGGCCGCCTGGGCCGCCAGCACCGGCGCGCCGATCATCGGCGACTCGCGCCTGGCGCACCCGCCGACGACCGCGACCGTGCCGAAGGTGCCCTTGTGCCCGCGCGGGTCTCGCATGGGCAGTTCGGGTACCGGGCTCGTGTCCGTCACGCTCAATCCGTGCTCTCGATCTCGATCTGGAGTCTGCCCAGCAGCGGCACGAGCGCGATCATCGAGTTGTTCGTCTCGTTGTCCTGCATCGCGCTCACGCTCAGGGCGATGTGCGTCGCGTCGAATCGGCCGTACGGACCGAGCGTCGCATCGTAATCAACCCACTGCCAGTTCCCGTCAAGACTCACCCATGCCTGCGTCCACATGTGGTAGCCGAAGATCTCCTCGGCGCCCTCGAAGTTGTTGACATACACGAGCCCGCTGACGACGCGCGACGGGATGCCATGCACGCGGAGCAACGCCGCCAGCAGCGTCGCGTGCTCGGTGCAGTCGCCCGTGCAGGTCCGCGCGACCTCCGACGCCGAGCCCATGCCCACGCCCAGATTCTTCTCGTCGATGTGCTCGAACACGAATCTCCGCATCGCCTCGGCCGCGACGGCCGGGGGCGTGTCCTGATTCGGGTGCGCCTTCTTGGCCAGCTCGATCACCACGGGGTCCTTGATGTCGATCATCGAGCTGGCCTCGGTGTACTCCGGGCCCGGCTCGTCTTGCTCAGCCGCGTCCTCACCCATCGTGACCTCGAGGCGGATCGTCCGCTCGTTCACACGGGTCTGCTTCTGCGAGGGCACCTCGGGCAGATCGTCCAGCTTGTCGTCGGGCACGCTCAGCAGATACACCGCCCGCTCGGTCTTGCGGGGCGACGCGATCCGGCCCTTGGGCTGGACGAACGTCGACTGCATCAGCTCCGGCGCATCGAGCTCCGAGAGCGCCAGCTCCTTGTCCGCCGCGAGCACCGTCATCTCGAGCCCGCCCAGGTTGGTCGAGCTCTTAAGCATCCGTCCCTTGTCGTCAATGTACTCGGTCGTCTTGATACCCGCCATCTCGGAAGTCGTCAGCGTGGCGCGCAGGGCCTGCACCTCACGGCCGAAGACCTCGATACTCTCCTCGCGGAAGTCCTCGTACGTCGTCACGATCGGCCGAGCGCCCGCCATCGGATCGATCACGCGCATCGTGATCTTCTCCGCGCCAGCTTCCCGGCGTCTGCGGAAGTACTCCTCCGCCCCGCCCGGCGTGAGCCATTCCCCCTCGGGCCTCGGCTGGGTTTGAGTGCTGGAGTTGCCGCTCTGCTCGACGGTCACCTCGAGTGCGTCATCGAGGAACTTCACCCGGGTCGTCACGGGGTTGGCCGCCATCGTCTGCGTCGAGGACATGCTGATCGGATTGTGATCGAGCGTTTCGACGAACTGGCTCTCCATCGAGATCTTCACACCCGTCTCGCCACGCTTGATCTCAAAGTGCAGCTCGACATCGTGCGTCAGCGTTTCGTCGGTCGTCCGGCTCGACTCGCGCATCCAGCCCGCTCGCTGACCGCCGAGCTGCACGATGTAGTACCGCTCGCTCGACTCGCCCTGTTGCCCCATCGCGGGGAGCGAGAGGGCCAGCAGCAGGATCCCGACAAGCAGGCGACCGAACGAGGCTTGGGCGTGTTTCATGCCGAGAGTCTACCGCCCCGGGCCCTGCGGGCTTCATACCCTGTCCTGTGATTGATTCCCACTGCCACCTCACATTCCGCGATTTCGCCGGCAAAGCCGACGAGGAACTCGCCCTCTGCGCCGAGCACGGCGTCACGGGCTGCATCACCATCTCGACCACCAGCGTCGACTGTGAGCACGCCCTCGAGATCGCCCACGCCCACGACCGCGTCTGGTGCAGCTCGGGCGTTCATCCGCTCCACAGCCACGAGGGGCCGCACGACTGGGACGTCATCCGCCGCGTCGCCCACGACCCGAAGTGCGTCGCCTGGGGCGAACTCGGGCTCGACAACCACTACAGCGAGCCGGTGCGATCCATTCAGGATGCCGTCCTCGCCGAGCAACTCGCGGTGATCGAGAACGAGAAATCCCCCGCGGGCGAGCCGGGGCTGGCCAAGCCCATCGTGATCCACTGCCGCGAGGCATTCGACGATCTCATCCCCGTCCTGAAGGCGAGCCCCTTCGACCCGGCCCGGTTCGTGTTCCACTGCTTCACGGGCAACGCCGACGAGGCCCGCATGATCCTCGACTTCGGGGCGATGATCAGCTTCACAGGCGTGGTGACGTACAAGAACGCCAGGGATGTGCAGGAGGCGGCCCGTCTTGTGCCGATGGACCGGATCATGGTCGAGACCGATGCGCCGTTTCTGTCCCCGATGCCCCGCCGAGGTGAGCGGCCTTGCAGGCCCTGGATGACCTCGCTCACCGCGCGGTTCCTGGCCGACTTGCGGGGCGAGGACTGGGACACGTTCCACCACGCGATCAACGACAACACCGCGCGATTCTTCGGCATCGATGCGCACCACACCGGCGGGGCCGGCCGATGACCGCCACCCTCGGCGCGTGGCTGCACGACCTCTCTCCCTTTGCCCTGCGCATCTCGGGCAGCTTCGGCATCCGGTGGTACGGCCTCAGCTACGCGCTCGGGTTCTTCATCGCGTGGCTCGCGCTCCGCTTCCTCCACAAACGAGGCATGGCGCTCATCCCACGCGATAGACTCGCCGACGCGATCATCTACGCCGCCATGGGCGCGGTCGTGGGGGGGCGGCTCGGCTACATCTTCTTCTACCAGCCCGAACTGCTCTGGATGTTCGAGTCCAACCCGCCCTTCTGGGGCGTGCTCATGCTCAACCACGGCGGGATGGCCAGCCACGGCGGCATGATCGGCGTCCTCGTCGCGGGCATCCTCATCTCCCGAGGCGCACGCACCGAAACAGATCAACGCGTGGGCAAGGTTCCCGTCCTGCACACCTTCGATCTCTACGCCCTTGTCGCGCCCTTCGGACTCATGCTCGGACGCATCGCCAACTTCATCAACGGCGAACTGCTCGGCAAAGTCGTCGCGCTGCCGGGCGAGGACGCGCCCGGGTGGGCCGTCAGATTCCCGCAAGAGATCGGCTCGGGCCACGACGCAAACCTCCGCACGCCCGAGCAGGACATCGCGCTCGACAACCTCATCCGCGACTACAGCCTGCCCAACCAGTCCCCGGGCGAAGCGCTCGAGCACATCATCCAGAAAGTCCAGGCCGGCTCCACCGAGGTTGCCGAGCGCCTCGAACCCCTGCTCTCAGCGCGCCACCCCTCGCAGCTCTACCAGGCTCTCGCCGAGGGCGTCGTCCTCGGGTGCGTGCTCTGGCTCGTCGCGCGGAAACCCCGCAAGCCGGGCGTCATCACCGCGTTCTTCCTCATCTGCTACGGCCTGCTGCGCATCGCCACCGAGTTCGTCCGCCTGCCAGACCCCGGCGTGTCCGGATTGGCCGGTCTCTCACGCGGCCAGCTTCTCAGCCTTGGCATGGTGGTCCTGGGGCTGGCCATGCTTGCGTTTATCAAGAAGAAATCAGCAGAACGCGTGCCCGGCTGGGCCTCGGGTGCCACGGCTTGTCCCGATAGGGCAAGCCGTGCCCCGGATAGCTGAACCGCACGGCTTGCCGAAGACGGACAAGCCGTGGCACCCGATGAACTGACCGAAAGAACTCACCGCATGTCCCGCTTCTTGATCCGCAGATAGCTGCTCTTGTCGAGAGTCCGCGCCATCGCGGGGATCCGTCCGAAGGCGATTTTGTCGTCCATGTGGTGCCGATAGTCGTGCATCGAGGCGAAGTAGAGCGACGACATGCCCCATCGGCTGGTGATGAGATCCATCGTCCGCGACAGGTGCGCCGGCCGCTCGGCCTGTTCGAACAGATTGGCGGCGATCTGCGACGCCGGCGCGAGCCCGAAAACCGTCACGCCCACCTTGAGCGGCGCTCGCGGCATCGGTGTGCACCGCGCCAGGATCCGATCCAGTGTCTCGAGCAGCGTGGTCGTGTCCTGCACCAGAGGCAGCTCGATGGACCCCGAGAACTCGCCCTCGCCGACGTAATCAATTCCCACGGCAAGCCCGCCGGCGAGATAATCCTCGCTGCGCAGCCGAACACCCAGCCTGCACGTCAAACGGATCAGGATCCCCCGCGCGCCCGCCTCGGTGCGCAGGCGAGGCTCGAGGATGTTCTCGTGCGCCATCGAGTTCTTGCGTGTCGGCAGCTCCGGCTCATCCACGCCGTGAAACCCCGCCCACCAGTGCCCGCCCACGACCGAGCCCCAGACGGCCACCGCCTGCCGTCGGCTGAGTGTCCAGAGCTCTTCGACCGTGCGGATGCCGTGGCGGTGCAGCTTGCGCTCGATGCCGCGCCCGATGCCGCAGAGGTCCTCAAGCTCGCAGTGCGCCAGCTTGCCCGGCAGGTCCGCGACGCTCAGCACGGTCAGCCCGTCGGGCTTCTTGAGATCGCTGGCGATCTTGGCGAGCAGACGCGTCGGCGCGATCCCGACCGAGCACGAGAGAGCCGGGCTGAAATCGGTGTGGATCTGCTTCTTGATCGCCCGACCGAGCTGGGCCGCCTTCTCGGGCTCACGCTGGCCGCGCCCAAGCCGGATCGCCCACTCGTCGATCGAGTACGCGTTATGGATCGGCGCCCACCGGTCGATCGACTCAGCGACGGCGTGGTGGACGCGCACATACACATCGGGCCGGGCACGCACCAGCTCGATCCCGGGACACAGCCGCCGCGCATCGCGGACCCCCGTGCCCGTTTTGACCCCAAACCGCTTGGCCTCATAGCTGGCAGCGATCACGCACGAGCCCTCCGACTCGACCGGGATCACCCCGACGGGCCGCCCGCGCAGCTCGGGCCGCAGATGCTGCTCCACGGACGCGAAGTAGCCGTTCATATCGACAAAGAGCCAATTCAGAGGTGGGCAGGGCGGTTCGGGCATCGCCCGTATATTACCCTAACGAATCGCAGCCGCAAGGGAAATCTGGCTAGGCTTTCCGCGGCTTCTTGCGACCCAGTCGATCGATCGCGAGCGTCACGCCCAGCCCAACGACGATCAGGCCCAGTGAGCCGCCAAGGTGCGTCCCCGTCGGCGTAAACGTCCGCTGGGGCCAGTCCTTGGGTTTGACCTCGGCGGCTTCTTCCGCTGTCGCGATGGTCTGCCCCTTGATGACATCGCCCACCTCGGGCGGGATGCCCTCGCGGAAGGGGTAGAGCCCCGCCGGGGCCGCGACCAACAGCCCGAGCAGCACGCCCAGCGTCGCCCGCTCGTAGCGGTGCAGCACGAACCGCAGCACGTTGGCCACGACCGCGATGCCCACGACCACGCCGACGCCCACGGGCACCACGATCGAGAGCTGATCGAACAGCGCATCGAGATTCGCGTCCTTGGCCGCGCTGACCGAGTCCTTGATCGCGTTGACGATCGTGTCGTACAGCCCGAGCAAAAGCAGGAGATACGCCCCGCTCACGCCCGGCAGGATCATCGCGCTGGCGCCGGCGATGCCGCCCAGAAAGAGCATGATGAAGTTCGCATCCCCGCCGCCGCCCTCGGCCCCGCGCAGCTGCAACGCCGCCAGCCCCGCCATCACGACCATGCCCGCGACAAAGCCCAGCGACACGGGCTGGTCGAAGACCTTGCCCGAGCCCCGGCTCGCCCCCTCGCTCGTCCCGGACTCCCGGATCATCCGCCAGATCAGCGGCGCGCCGCCCCAGGTCAGCCCGATGAACAGGCTGTACATCGCCCAGCGGTGCGTCTCCAGGAGCCCCGCAATCAGCCCCGAGCAGCCCGCAATCGCGATGCCCGCAAAGAGCACCACGGTGCCCAGCAAGAGAATCGTCGGCTTCGTCAGTTTCAGGCGCGTCACGCTGCTGATCGCGTCGATGAAGCGTGTGTAAATCCCGACGGCCACCAGCATCGTCCCGCCGCTGATGCCCGGGACCAGGTTCGCCAGTCCCATCATCACGCCGCCCACAGCCGCGCGGACCAGAAGACCCGCCGAGATCGCCTCAGCGTCCGGCCCGGGCTGGCCGATAGTATCGCCTGAGGGATCCGGCTCGTGTTGGCTTGTTTCGGAGGTATTCATGGCGGTTCTGGTCACAGGCGGTGCAGGCTACATCGGCTCGCACGGGGTCAAGCGTTTACTCGAAGAGGGACACGAGGTCGTCGCCGTCGACAACCTCTTCCGAGGCCACGCCGAGGCGATCGAAGCGCTCCGGTCCGTCGGGCCAGGCAAGCTCCACTTCGCCAAGGCCGACATCGGAGACAAACAGACGCTCCTGAAACTCATGCGCGAGCACGGCGTCGACACCGTCATGCACTTTGCTGCACTCGCCTACGTCGGCGAATCCGTCGATGAGCCGCTGCGATACTACCGCAACAACACCGCCTCGGCCCTCACGCTCCTCGAAGCGTGCGACGAAGCGGGCATCTCCAAGTTCGTCTTCAGCTCCACATGCGCCACCTACGGCGAGCCGCCCAAGGTGCCCATGGACGAGTCCACACCCCAATCGCCCATCAGCCCCTACGGCATGAGCAAGCTGCACGTCGAGCACATGCTCCGCGACTACGCCAACGCCTGCCGCGTCACCGGCAAGCCCTTCGCTTACGCCGCCCTGCGATACTTCAACGTCGCAGGCTCCGACCCCGACGGCCTCGTCGGCGAAGACCACGACCCCGAGACCCACCTGATCCCCGTCATCATCGAAGCCGCCCTCGGCGTGCGCGAGCAGATCAAGATCTTCGGCACCGATTACCCGACACCCGACGGCACCTGCATCCGCGACTACATCCACGTCTGCGACCTCATCGACGCGCACGTCGCCGTTATGAACGCGCTTCAGCCCGGCGACGAACGCTTCTACAACCTGGGCATCGGCAAGGGCTACTCCGTCCGCGAGATCATCGAGGCTGTCCGCCGCGTCTCGGGCAAGGACTTCAAGGTCGAAGAGGTCGAGCGACGACCCGGCGACCCCGCGGCCCTGTTCGCCGACGCCTCCAAAATCAGGAACGAGCTGGGCTGGTCCGCCAAGTTCACCGACGTCGACGAGGTCGTCCGCACCGCGTGGAACTGGTTCGAGAAGCACCCGAACGGGTACGCGGGATGAGACGCACCACACCCGCGATCGCGTGCGCACTATTCGTGTGCCTCGTCAGTCTGGGCTGCTCGTCGGCTCCCGATGCGCAGCCCGAGCCGGTCGCGGGCGAGCCGCAAGCGATCTACGCCTGGCCAGAGCGGTGGGGCTCGTTCCCCGATGGCAACCGGGGCGTGGTGTACGAAGACGTCCGCTACATCACCGACTGGCAGTCGGGCCGCATCCCCAACGACTTCATCCTCCCGCCCGACGAGATCGACGCCGAGCAGATTCAGTTGCTCCTGGCCAGCTCCGCCGACCCGCTCCCCGAGGGCCTGGCCGCGGAGCTTGAAGTGGGCGGCGGGTTCATCATCAGGCCCGTCGAGGGCGAGCCGACCGGCGCGATCGGTGAGTACCGCCAGTACCTCACCTACATCACCGCCGAGCACGACGACCGGGCCGCCGGGCTCCGCTTCCAGCGCACCTGGTTCACCTTCGCCGAGCCCGCTGATGTCAAGCCGCGAGGCTTGGCGATCCTGATGCCCGGCATGTTCGCCACGCCCCGCGAGGTGTGCGACCGCGCCGAACGCGGGCTGCTGATGCGCGGCTGGGCCGTGCTCCGCATGCTCTCGCCCCCCTCACGCATGAGCGAGCACACGGTCTACTCCATCCCGATCGACCGAGACACGAGCGCCGTCATGAACCGCATCGCGATGGACATGGACAGCCGCGTCGCCGAGTGCGCCTACGCCGTCAAAGCCATGGCCGACCACGTCGTGCGGGGCAGCAGAAGCCTGCCCGGCGCCCCGCGCGTGATCTTCGGCATGAGCGGCAGCGCCATCGCGCTGCCCACCATCGTCGCCTACGAGCCCGAGGCCTACGACGCGGCCGTCCTCGTCGCGGGCGGCGCCAACGCGTTCAGCATCGCCCGGCGCAGCTCCTACCGCGACTGGATCGACGCCATCGGTTTCGAGTTCACACCCATCGAGCCCACCGCAGCAGAACTCGCACGCCTCGATGCCGAGTTCCTCAAGTTCTCAACGCTCGACGGCTACCACACCGCCGAGGCCCTCGCGGACATCCCGACGCTCATGGTCCACGGCTCGACCGACACCGCCGTCCCGGCCGACACGGGCGAGCTGCTCTGGGAAAGACTGGGCAAGGGCGAACGCTGGGTCATGCCCGTCGGTCACGAGCTCGTCTTCGCGGCCCTGCCCGTCCGCATGGTCGCGATCCTCGACTGGCTCGAGGAGAAGACCGCGGAGCCCACCCCGTGATCATCCTGGTCAGCCCGTACCACATGACCACGCGCGAACCGGCCGCGATGGCTTCCTTGGCGCTCGCCGAGTACGTCGTGACCGCTCTGCCCACACCCGAGGGCGCCCCGACGCGCGAGGCGGTCGCGCGGGCAGCCGAACGCGTCACGCAGTACGCCGATCTCATGCACCTCTGGGAGTGGGCCATGCCACTCTTCGACGCGGGGCTCTGCGGCACATCGATGTCGGGCGAAGACCCGCTCGATGAACTGCTCGGCGTCTCCCGCGCGATTGAAGAAGACGACCGGTACGCGGGCCTGCGCCCATTCATGCGCACCGTGCTCGCGGAAGCAGGCGACGACATGCTCCGCGCGCTCTGCCGCGACGTCATCCGCACGGGCCCGGACCCGGCCATCAGCGTGCCCGTCACCGCGGGCCTCGACCGCTTCGCGCACCGTCACGACCTCGTCGCCGCCCGAAGCCACGACCGTTCCAAAGCGCAGCGCTACGAATCAAAGCTCGCCAGACCCGTCCTGCGCTTCGCTCTGCCCGTGATTCTCCAGGGACCGGCAGACCGCATCCTCGAATACCGGGGCCGTGTGCTCGAAGAACTCGAACTGCTCCAGCTTGCGATCGAGGCCGAGGACGAGCAGGGCACCCGCGCCGCCGCCGAAGCCGTCGCTGTCGGCGTGGAACGCGAACGCATCGAGCTGACCCGCGTCGACGACCCGGACGATCCGCGTGTCGTGATCGGGCTCGTTTCTGTCACGCTCGCCGAGCAGCCCGTCGACGCGGTGCTGACCGCCAGCTCGCTCGCCGCCGCCAGTGTCCTCGGGCACGAGCAGCCCGCCGCCCAGCTCGTCGAATCCCAGTCGCTGCGTGTCATCCAGATCGCACCGATCGGCGGGCGGACGCCCCGGCGCTAGGATCGCATGATGCGATTGATCGTCCTTGGCATCCTTGCGATCACGTCGGCTTGCGCCGCCGCCCAGCCCGAGACACCACCCATGCACACCAACCGCCTCGCCCGCGAGACGAGCCCCTATCTCCTGCAGCACGCGCACAACCCCGTCGACTGGTGGCCCTGGGGCGAAGAAGCCTTCGAGGAAGCCCGCCGACGCAACGTGCCCATCTTCCTCTCGATCGGCTACTCGACCTGCTACTGGTGCCACGTCATGGAACGCGAGAGCTTCGAGGACGAGGCCACCGCCAAAGTCATGAACGAAAGATTCGTCTGCGTCAAGGTCGACCGCGAGGAACGCCCCGACGTCGACGACCTCTACATGGCTGCCACCCAGGCCCTCACCGGCCGCGGCGGCTGGCCCATGAGCGTCTGGCTCGAACCCGAATCGCTCAAACCCTTCTACGCCGGCACCTACTTCCCGCCCGAGCCCCGTCACGGCATGCCCGCATTCACCGACCTGCTCGTGGGCATCTCCGACGCATGGACCAACCAGAAAGACGACGTCCTCGCACAGGCCGACTCACTCGCCGGCGCGGTCGCCCACCAGCTCCAGCACAACGAAACCCCCGTCATCATCGGCGAAGACCAGATCTCAGAAGCCGTCTCCGGGTTGATCGGGATTTACGACCAACGCTACGGCGGCTTCGCGGGCGCTCCCAAGTTCCCTCAGCCCACCTACATCGAGTTCCTCCTCACCGTCCGCGCCTCCGCAGACGACGACACAAAGAAAGTCATCGACACCGCCGTCCGCACCACGCTCGATGCCATGCTCGCCGGCGGCATCCGCGACCACGTCGGCGGCGGCTTCCACCGCTACAGCGTCGATCAGTCCTGGACCGTCCCGCACTTCGAGAAAATGCTCTACGACCAGGGACAACTGCTCAGCGTCTACGCCAAGGCCGCCGCGGTCTACGAAGACACCGAATACCAGCGCACCGCGACCGAGATCGCCGACTACCTCGCGCGCGAAATGACGAACGACGACGGCGCGTTCTACAGCGCTCAGGACGCCGAGGTCGACGGCAAAGAGGGCCTCAACTACCTCTGGCTCCCCGACGAGATCCAGAGCGCTCTGGACGAGGAAGACGCCAAATTCGCCCTCGAGGTGTACGGCCTCGCCCAAGGCCCGAACTTCCGCGACCCGCACCACGAAGACGAACCCGACCGCAACGTCCTGCGCCTGGCCGACCGACCCGAGAACATCGCCGCCAAACTCAACCTCACGCCCGAAGCCTTCCACAGCAGGCTCGACGCAATCAACACCAAGCTCCTCGCCGCCCGGAACCAGCGCAAACAGCCCCGCCTCGACGACAAAGTCCTGACCGCATGGAACGGCAACGCCATCGCCGGGCTTGCGATTCTCGGCGGCATCACGGGCAACACCGAACACATCGCCGCCGCCGATCGAGCCGCAAGCGCGATCGACAACCTCATGCGCACACCCGAGGGCGATCTCTACCGCACCGCCCGCGACGGCAAGGCCCAGATCCCCGCATTCTTCGAGGACTACGCCTGGCTCGCCCTCGCGCACATCGAGCTCCACCACGCCCTCCCGGACGACACCGAGCACCTCGCACGCGCCATCGAACTCGCCGACCGCGCCGATGCCCTCTTCGGCGATCCCGAGACCGGCGGCTTCTACGACACCCTCGAAGGCCAGTCCGATCTCTTCGTCCGCGCCCAATCCGTCTACGACGGCGCCATCCCCAGCGCCACGTCCACGTTCCTCAACGCGCTGATCGACCTCTTCGAGATCACGGGCGAGGACCGCTTCGCCGAGCGAGCCGCCCGCGGGCTGGCGCGCACCTCGAGCCACATCCACCGCTCGCCCGTGGGGCACATCAACTCGGTCCGCGCGCTCTACCGGGGCCTGGCGCGCGATCTGCCATTGGATGAGGCGTTCACCAGCGCAGGAGCCGTCGAACCCGATCAGAAAGACGCGCAGCCAGGGCAGCAGTCGGTCGTCGAGGTCTTCGCCGATACCGAACGCCTGACACTGAACAAAGACGAGCCCGCGACGTTCCGCGTGCGCATCGTGATCGACCCGAAGTATCACATCCTCGCCGCAGATCCCGGCCCAGGCGCGATGGAGAGCCTCATCCCGCTCCGCGTGGGGCTCACGGGCGGCTCGGGCGTCTCCGTCTTTGCCGATTACCCGGAAGGCTCGCCATACGCACCCACCGGGCTGGACATGCAACTGCTCGTCTACTCGGGCGAGACCGAGTTCGACATCGTCCTCGAACGCTCGGGGGAGATCTCGGGCAGGCCCATCGTGACCGTCACCTACCAGGCGTGCAGCGACACCGAGTGCCTCGAGCCTGTCACCGTCGAACTCGACGTCGCGATCGACCCGGGCTAATCGTCCTTCATGATCTCGCGCAGCACCATCGTCGCGTACGCGCCGGCCGGCAGATCAAATGCCACACGCACATAAGGCCCGTGCTCGTCGATCCCGCCCTCGATGTCCGTGTCCGTCACCGGCACACGCAGCGGCCGCCGAACGCCCGGCACAAGCCCGGCCTGCTTGCTCGTCTCAAAATCCTCGGGCGTCAGGCCCGCCGTATCGAGGGCCGCAAGCTCCGCCTCGGCAACGCCGCCCCCGGCCCGCATCATCTTGCCGCCCCACATGGGCCCGCTCGGGCTGATCTTGTGCTCACGCAGCCTGACCCTGATCTCGTCGGAGCCGGCCATCGCCTCATCGACCGCGAACACCGAGCCGTTGTCGTGCTTGAACGCGATGTCCCCGGGCAGAATGACGTCCATCGTCCCCGCCCTCACACGCTCGGCCAGCACCTCGTTGAATATCGCCGACTGCATCGCGTTGAGCATCAGCTTGCGCTTCTGCGTCGGCATCCTCCGCTTGAGCTGACCGAGCAAGAGCGACCGCCCGACGAAGTGGTTGTCGTTCTTGGCGCCGAACCGCTGGGGCCCGAAGTAGTTGGGCAGCCCGCGCCGCTCCAACTCGCGCAGCACCTTTAGCGCCCGCGGCGCATCGGTCATCGACACACCCCGGATGCGGATGCTGAATCGATTCCCCGTCAGGTGCCCCGTGCGCAGCTTGTTCGTGTGCGTGTCCGCCCAGAGCACCCGCACCCGCTCGTCGCGGAGCATCGGAAAGTCATCGAGCTTCTTGCCCGGCACGTGCACGCTCACGACCTGGCGCGTGATCGCGATCGCGTCCTTCATCCCCGCCGTGCTCACCGCGCTCCGCCGCACGCCAAAGTGCTCGGCCACGATGTCGACCATCTCGGGCGTGCCCAGGCCCTGCTTCTCAACCATCAGATACAGGTGCTCGCCCTCGCCGCTCGGGCGGTACAGGGGCTGCTCCTCAACCAGAAAGTCCTCGAGCCTCTGGCGGATCTGCCCGCCGATGCCGGGCAAGTCGTGTGTCAGGTAGGGCAGACGATCGCTCACGGGATATCCCGCGTCGCCGATTCGATCACTTCCTCGGCAACATAGATCGGCGTGTCCGATGCCACGCCCAGCGCAATCGCGTCGCTCGGTCGGCTGTCGATCTGGATCACCTCGCCGTCGCCTTTGCGCACCGTCAGTTCCGCAAAGAACGTGCTGTCGGAGAGATGCGTGATCGTGATGCGATCGATTTCGCCGCCCAAAGCCGTGATCATCGACGCGAGCAGGTCGTGCGTCTGGGGCCGATCGATGGGCAGGCCCCGCAGCCGCCGGTCGATCGCCTGCGCCTCGGGCAGACCGATCACAATCGGGAACGACCGCGCCTCGTTCTCAAGCGTCTCGCCCGGCTCGGCGACCTCACGCAGCTCGATAAGCTGGAAGTCCGACAGCTCGCGGATCAGGATTCTCGATAGCTCCATCCGGACGGCCATTTCGCGCTCCTGTCAGAGGCCCGACGCATCGTATGCCCGGCAACGCCCCGCGAATCCGCGTACCCTTCAAGCGCATGGCCACCAAGCTCCGAACTAGCCTGCCCGAGCCCCGACTCGAGATGACGCCGCTGCTCGACGTCGTCTTCCTCCTGCTCACCTTCTTCGCCTTCGCCATGCTCGTCATGGTCCGAGCCGACGTCGTCGATGTCGATCTGCCCGTCATCGATCCCTCCGGCAGCACCGCCAGCGGCCCGGCGCCGATCGTCGTCTCGCTCACCAGCGACGACCGCACCGCCGTCAACGGCGAATTCCTCGACAACACAGCCGTCCCCGAAGCCGTCACCAAAGCCGTCGCCGAACAACCCGATGCGCCCGTCGTGCTCGAGATCGACATCGGCTCCGCCAGCGGCAGGCTCATCGAACTCGTCCAGCAACTCCGCGCCGCCGGCATCGAGAGCTTCAGCATCCTCGGCAGCGAAGGCGAAATCGGTGTCGGTTCAGAATCAGAGTGAACGCCCGACAAGGGTGCCACGGCTTGTCCGTCCTCGGCAAGCCGTGCCCGAAAGTTGCTTGAGCGCACAAGCACGGCTTGAGAACAAGCCGTGGCACCCGAGCCGTTGCTCAATCGTTTGATCGCTGGTAATCACCGACGAGATCGTCAAGAACCCCGTACATGCCGCTGTCCTCCGGGCAGAGATCACGCGCCCGGATCATCGTGTCGATCGCGTCCTGCACATCGCCCGCGACAAACTGCGCGTGCCCGAGCTGCGCCAGCGCGTTCGGCTCATCGCCGATCAGCTCCACCGCCCGGCTCGCCGCATCCACCGCAGCCCGGCGGCCGCCAGGCCCCGGATCCAGATCCCCCGACAAAAGCGACGAGAAACGCATCAGCGTCTCCGAATCCTCCGAGTATGGGCCCTGGATCATCGCGCCCACAAACGCCGATGCGTCCGCGCCCCGGTTCAGCTCGTACAGCAGAATCTCCGCCTTGCGCACCGCCAGCTCCGCCGCCGTGCCCGGGCTCATCTCGATCACCCGATCGATGATCTCCATCGTCTTCTCGCGGTCGCCCGAGGCCCACGCCTCGTTCATCTCCTCCATGAGCCCGGCCACGCGCTTTGCCGCCTGCGCCTGCTCGCGCTCTTGCAGGATCTCCTTACGCGCCTCAGCCGTCGCGCCCTCAAGGTCGTACGTCCCCTCAAGCAGGCCCTCGATCACCGTCAGCATCACGGGCTCGCCCGTCGCCGGGTCCGTCGCCTGCGGGTGTCCGATCCACGCGACCGTGCCCTCCTGATCCACGACATAACTCGTTGGGATGCTCGACCGACCCGCCGCGGTCAGCCAGTCCTGCACCGTTCGGCCGTCGTCGAGCGCGATGTCGAAACCGATCGTGTCGCTGCGATTCTCGAGAAACCGCTCGACCTGCTCCTCGGCGTTGCGCGCCTCGTCGATGCTCACACCCAGCACGCGCACGCCCTTGTTGCGATACTCCGCCTGCAACGCCGTCAGCTCCGGCATCGCCCGCACGCAAGGCCCGCACCACGTCGCCCACAGATCAACCACATGCACATGGCCAGGCGTCAACCGCTCCCGTGGCTCGCCCAGATACCACCGCTTGATCGAGAGCGCCGGCGCCGGATCACCCACGAGCAGCCGCCCGGGCTCGAACGCCTGACGCTCCTGCGAAACCATGACCGTTTCGCCAGTGGGGGCCTCAGCCGGCGCCGGTTCCTCAGCCGCACTCTGCTCGGCTTCATCCGCCACATCCCGGTGAGGCGTGGTGTCAGGGGAGGCCGATTGCCCCCCGGGCACCAGCACCCACCCGAGCACCGCGACAAGCACCACCACAACCAGCGAAACAACCAACCCAACCGGTCTCTGCATGCTCATGACTCAGCCCTCGCCGTCTTTCACACGGACATGCTACCGTTTTCGCATGCAGCCGAGCCGATCGGGCCAATGGGTGCTCTGGGGTTGCGTGCTGGTGAGCCTGCTCATCCACGTTCTGGGCGTGCTCGCCCTGGCCGATCCCGAATCCGCCCTCGCGCGGATGCTGCTGACCCCCGACGACGAAGAAGACACCCCGAAAGTGAAGCTGGGCATCGACGAGAGCAGCCGCGTCTCGATCGCGTGGATCGGCTTTACCCAGGAGACACCGCACTCGGGTGTGCAGTCCGAGACGCTCCAGCCCCAGCTCTCGCCCGAGGCCGCCAGCGCCGCCGCCCGAGCCGCCGAGCAGGCCGCCGCCAGCGCCTCGCAGCTCTCGGAGTCGTTCCTGACGCGGGTGAACGAGCTCTCGAAGCTGGCCGCCAAACTCGAGGCCGCCCGCGAGTCCGCCGAGCGTGCCAAGGCCGCCGAGAAGCCCGCCGAAGAAGAACAGCCTAAACAGGCCGAGCCCGCTGAGCCCAAGAAAGAAGCCATCCCCGACGACCGCGAATCCGACGCAACCACGACGGAAATGACCATCCGCCAGAACGACCTTGGCAAGGTCATGGCAAGACAGGGCCTGCGCATCCAGACCTACCGCCCCCAGTTCGACGCCACCACAAGGCAGCTCGAACTCCGCTCAAGGCGTGGCAACGTCACCGCGGTCATCCGCTTCGCCAAGAACGGCTCCGTCTATGCCGCAAACCTCAAGCCCGGCACCGCCACGGGCGTCGATTCCATCGATCAGCCGATACTCGATAGCGTGTACCGCTGGCGGGCCTCGGGGACCGATCTGGACACCCTCCCGAATACACCCGACGCCACAATCACCGTGGAGATCCAGATCCTCTTCTAATCGACGAGCGAGCACGCACGATGACACCCACACTCTGGATCACCACATTCCTGCTCGCAGCACTGCTCACCCAGCCCGAGGCCCGCGTCATCGAGCAGGGCGTCGACGACGTCTCCCCGATCGCCCGAAGCTCACGCATCGCGCCCAAGGACCTCCGCCTTCCATCGGACTTCGAGAAGGTCTACGAGATCACCACGCCCGACGGCAAAACCGTCTACGCCCGCATCGACAAGGGCATCGCCGCCGTCTTCACCCGGTCCGACTACACCCGCTCGGGCGAGGCGCTCATCCCGCCCAACACCGTCTTCCACATCGGGACCTCCGAGATCCTCAGCTCCCACGCCGCCCCGGCCTACACGCCCACCAACGCCACCAACCGCCTCGACACGAGCGTGCCCCGGAACCCGTACTCCACCGTCTCCAGAGCCGCCCCCCGCAACCAGCCGGGCTCAGCCCCCCAAGCCCACCAGGACGCGCCAGCCCCGGAATCCATCCCCGGCCCGCCCTCGATCATCACCAACGAGATCTACCGCCGCTTCCGCATCGCCCAGCTCCTGCAAAGTGCCGCCGAGCCCGCGTGAAACGCCCGCCACCCTTTCCCGTATGACCCGTCAGGGGGGCATGCGATCTCCCTTGGCAGTCCAGCACGGGGAACACCGATGAAGAACCGACTCGCGATCATCACCGCCGCCGCTCTCACCTGCACCGCACTGGGCGGGTGTATCCACGGCAGCTCGTACTCCTCACTCGACGGCGACTACGTCGGCAAGAGCACTTTCAACCGCATCAAGATCGGCGAGACGACCGAGTCTTGGGTCGCCGCTGCCATGGGCAAGCCCACACGCAAAACCGAGATCGAGGGCGGCTCGCTCTGGGCCTACGAGTACCAGCGCACCGAACGCAACAAGGGCTCGGTCCTGCTCATCATCGGCGGCTCAAGCTCCGAAAAATCCGCCGGGGGCACATACATCGAGATCAAGAACGGCATCGTCACCGACGCCTGGCGCGACTGAACCGAAATCATAACTCAAATACAGAACCCAAAAACAGAACTCAAAAAACCGAGCCCGGATCGCAAGCGAGGGCAAACGCTCATTGCCTCACCTGCGATCCGGGCTCGTCAGTTCGTGATCAGTTGTTCTGGTCTGGCTTGTCCTCGTCCTGCCCGCTGATCGCCTGACGCATGCTCGTGTCCGCCTCGATGTTCCGCAGACGCTGGTAGTCCATGATCCCCAGGTTGCCCTGACGGAACGCCTCGGCCATCGCGCGGGGCACCTCCGCCTCGGCGAGCACAACAAGCGCCCGGTTCTTCTGCTCCTCGGACTTGAACTCCTGCTCCTGCGCGACCGCCATCGCGCGGCGCTGCTCCGCCTCGGCCTGGAACCGGCGCTTGTCCGCCTCGGCCTGGTCCGCCTGCAGCTTGGCGCCGATGTTCTCGCCGACGTCCACATCCGCGATGTCGATCGACAGGATCTCGAACGCCGTCCCCGAGTCAAGCCCGCGGGCCATCACAGCCTTCGAGATCCGGTCCGGGTTCTCCAGCACCGCCTTGTGCGACTCGGCCGAACCGATCGACGAGACAATGCCCTCGCCGACACGCGCGACCACTGTTTCCTCGGTCGCACCACCGACCAGCCGCGCCAGATTCGTCCGCACCGTCACGCGGGCACGGGCCCGCAGCTGGATGCCGTCTTTGGCGACCGCGTCGATCGTCCCGCGACCCAGCGCCGGGTTCGGGCAGTCGATGACCTTCGGGTTCACGCTCGTGTTCACCGCGTCAAAGATGTCACGTCCCGCAAGGTCGATCGAGCAGGCCGTGTTCCAGTCGAGTTCGATCCGTGCTTTCTTGGCCGCGATCAGCGCGCTGACCACGTTCTTGACGCGTCCGCCCGAGAGCAAATGCTCCTCGAGCTGGGCCGTCGTAATCCCAAGACCAGCCTTCACCGCGCGGATGCGGTTGAGCACGATCACCCGCGGATCAACCTTCCGCAGCCGCATCCCGATGAGGTCAACGACCGACACGCGTGCATTCGACGTAAACGCCTGGATATAGAGCGAGACGTACTGCCCGAGCACGAAGAGCAGGATCAGGACGATCAGGATGGCGATCACGCCGACCACGATCATCCAGGGCCTCAGCCCGCCGCCGCCGCCCGCCTGAGCGAGAACCGTGCCTGCGGGAGCCAGTGTCATTGCCGAGAGTGCCATTGCGGTGCGCATCGGTTTGGATTCCTTGCTCGGTGTAAGCATCGTGCGTTGAGGGGGAGTATACGCGCTGGCAAGACCCACTCAGGAAATCGGCCTGACCTTGATCTGCGCGTTGACGATCGCCGTAACCCGGACCTTCTGCCCCGGTTCGATCGCCACGCCCTCGGCCAGCGCGTCGTAGCGCTCCTCGTCGATCTCGATCGTCCCGACAGGCCTGAGCGCCGACTTGGCAACGCCCTCCTGCCCGACCAGCGATTCGAGCATCTCGTGCGCCTCGCGTTCGAGCTGCTCACGCTGCGAGATCTCGTCCTCGGGCAGCACGCCCATCATCCGTTGCCCGAACCGTGTGCTCGGGATCACCTTGATCCAGAGCGCAAACGCGCTCGGGAAAACGATCAGCATCATCAGAATGCCCGCCGAGCCCCAGAGCGTGCCCTGTTCCTTCATCAGAAACAGGCACACAATCCCCGCGATCCCGACCACGCCCGACGTGATCGCCAGCATCCCGCCCGAAGGCACGAAGATCTCAATCACCAAGATCAGGACCGAAAGCGCCAGCAGCCCAAGTCCCCAGAGAAGCATCGGATCCATCAGGCGCTCCCCCCGGCCTCTTCCACAACGATCGACCAGCCTTCCGTGCCGACCACGCGCACGTGCGTCCCAGTCTCAACATACCCGAGTGACGACTTCGCGTCGTACAACGCGCCATCGATCTCCACCCGGCCCGAGGGCCGCAGCGGCGAGTGCGCCACACCTTCGCGCCCAACAAGCGCACCGAGATCGTCCGGCTCGCCCATCGCCTCGGCCAGGTTCATCTCCTGCTCATCGCTCTCGCGCGAGCCGTCCAGAATCAGCCGACCGAGCACCGGCAGCGAACCGAAGTACTTTGCCACGAAAAAGATCCCGCCGCCCGCCGCGCTCGCCGCGATGAGCACCGTCACCGCCGCCCGCGTCAGATCCGCCTGCCCGCCCGGCGTGCTCGGGAACAGCCCGCCCGATGCGCCCACGAACGACATCACCAGACCGCCAAACAGCAGCACGAGCCCCGACACACCCGCGACACCGAACCCCGGGATCACGAAAATCTCCATCAGGATCAGCACGATGCCGGTCAGGATCGCGATCGCCTCCCACCAGCCCGCCAGACCCAGCATCCACGCCGGCGCCATCACCAGCAGCAGCGCCACACCCGACACCACGCTCGGCACCACGAGCCCGGGACTCACCATCTCAATGAAAAGCGCCAGCAGGAACACCGCCACCAAAAGCATCCGCACCCACATGTTCGAGAGCGTCTTGACGACCCGCTCCGACCACGTCGGCTGGATCCGCACAAGCTCCCTCGCGCCGAAGTACGCCTTGAGCTGGTCGTCCGTGTTGATGCTCTCCGACGCGAACCCGTAGTCGAGCATGTCCTGCCTGGACATCACGATCGGACCGCTGCCGTTGGTCAGATACCGCACCACACGCCACTTGCCCGCGTCGGCTGGCGTTAGCACGGGCCTGCCCGAGGCCGAGGTCAGCATGTCCAGGTCCTGCACCGAGGCCGCGCTCGACTCGCCCGAAAGACTGGGCGACAGATCCTCGAGCGCCGGCGTCGCGGGCCGGAACGCCTGCTCATTCTCCGGCACACTCGGAGCCTCCGTTTCACCCGCCGACTCGGGCGTTAGCCCCGAGAGCCCCTCGCTGCTGGCCGCCACGATCCCGGGCGAACCACGCGGAGGCTCCTGCCCCGGAAACAGCATCCGGAACTCCGGCTCGTTGATCGCCAGCCGCCGACCCGGCGAACCGTCCGGCATCACCTCTTCCACCCACCAGAGCTCGACCCGGTCGATCACCACCGCCTGCACGATGAACTCGTCCCACCCACGCACGCGCGCCGAGTCCACAACCTCCGCCAGGACCGGCGGCACCTGCTTCTTCCGAAGCTCACCCTGCGTCGCCACGTCCACACCGCCCGGACCGATCATGATCGGCAGCGCGTCGCCCATCATCGCCCCGTCGGCGACGACGATCTCCCGGCAAGCAAGCGCGATGATCGCGCCGCCGCTGTACGCCTGCGGATGGATCCACGCGACAGTGTTCGGCACACTCGATGCCTTGATCGCCGAGCAGATCTCCAGAACCGCCGGCACCTCGCCGCCGGGTGTGTTGATGTCAAAGACCAACGCCTGAGCCCCGCCCTCTATGGCAAGCTCCATCCGCCGCTTCACACTGAAAGCCGTCACCTTGTCGATCGGCTCGTGGATCGGGATGATCGCCACGCGGTCGGCCTGCCTCGAAGCGGGCACCGTCACGGGCTGGGCGGGCGTCGCCGCCGGCTGGGCCGTCAGAGCCAAGGGAAGAAGCGACAGCAACAGGACGAGCAGCCGCCGAAGCGTCCACCCTCCCTGGCTCCGCAGGATTGGCTCATTCCGTTGAGCGATCGGCATCACGCTCAAGTATACGGGTTTGGGGGCACTGTTCGTTCACACGAGCCCTCGGAGATCCGCACGCTGGGCCGGCAGGGGGTCAAACTGCTCCTCAACCGTCCATGTCATCTCAGGACCCCGGCAGTCCACATGGGCCGCAAAGAAGCCCGGCCGCCCCTTGGGACCGGTCGCCTCGTGACGCCTGACCAGGGGCCAGATGATCTTCCGGTCCGTTTCAGGCAACGGCAGCCCGTCCAGCTCGTCCGGGTGGTGCCATTCCAGACGCCCCTCGGGCATGTCGTGAGCCTCAAGCTCCACGGATCCCAGCACCCGGTAGTAGAAAAGCAGCCAGTGCCCCTTGCCCTCGAACGCCTGCTCCGAGATCAGCCCCATCAGGTGAAGCCTGGAGATCGGGATGTCCAGACCCGCCTCCTCCATGATCTCGCGCTTGGCGCACTGGGCAGGCGATTCACCCGTCGTCATCTCAAGCTTGCCGCCGATCGGTGAGCACAAACCCTTGTTGGGCTCGCGCAGGCGATGCAGCAGCAGAATCCGGCCCTTCTCGTCGCGGATATCGCAGAGGGTTGCCAGCTTGTACGGGAGGGCAGGGTGTTCCATCGTGGGCATCGTATGCACAACCTGTCGTTTGCGCGCAAACCCGCTCGTTTCAGGAGTTGACAGGCAATTCGCCGATACGCTCCTTTGCCGTGCAGAACACCCCACTCAATATCGGATTCGACTCGCTCGCCGCCGCCAATGGCACATGCTACATGATCGGCATCGGAGGGTGCGGCATGTCGGGCCTGGCCCGCCTGCTCCGCGCCCTGGGTGTCACGATCGAAGGCAGCGACTCCACCCGCAGCCCGACCACCGAAGCCCTCACCGCCGAGGGCATCAGCGTCACCACCGAGCAGATCATCACCGAACTGCCCGAGGGCGTCGGGTCGGTCATCATCTCCGCAGCCGTCAAGCACGATCACCCGCTCGTCCTCGACGCCGCCACCAAGGACATCTCCGTCTTCACCTACGCCGAGGCGCTCGGCCTGACCATGCGCACCATGTCGGGCGTCGTCATCGCCGGGACCCACGGCAAGAGCACGACCACCGCCATGCTCTCGGCCGCCCTCATCGAAGCCGGACTCGACCCGAGCGTCATCGTCGGCGCGACCTGCCCCCACCTGCTCGACTCCAAGGGCAACGCCACCGGGTTCCGACTCGGCGCCAGCCGTATCCCCTCGGGACCGCTGGCCGGCCAGCCCGGGCTCCTGCTCGCCGAGGGCTGCGAGTTCAACCGCTCATTCCACAACCTCGCCCCGCGCATCGCAGCCATCGGATCCGTCGAAGCGGACCACCTCGATATCTACGGCTCGATTGACGCCGTCGTCGAAGCGTTCCACAACTTCGCCAAACTCGTCCCGCCCGCATCCACCAAGCCGGGCATGGGCGGCAAGCTCATCATCGGGCACGACAACGCCCACCGCCGCGACGTCACCAGCGGGCTCGACTGCGAGATCGAGACCATCGGCTTCAACCCCGCCGCCGACTGGTCGATCGCCTTCGACCCCGAGACCCGCCGCGTGCACCTGCGCTACAAGGGCGAGACCGCTGCCGAGTACACCTGCCCCATGCCGGGAGATCACTCGGCCCTCAACTCCGCGATGGCCTTCGCACTGGCCGACTCGCTCGGCGCCGACCGCCTGGCCATCGTCCAGGCGTTCAAGAACTTCAAGGGCATCGGGCGTCGTCTCGAACTCATCGGCGACCGCCCGCTCGTCACGGGCGGCTCGGTCCGGGTCTACGACGACTACGGCCACCACCCGACCGAGGTCGAGATGACCCTCCGCGCCCTGCGCCAGCACGAACGCCCGCACGACCGCGGGGGCAGACTCATCTGCGTCTTCCAGCCGCACCAGCACTCGCGGACTCGCTTCCTCCTCGACGACTTCGCCGCAGCGTTCAGCCAGGCCGACGTCGTGATCGTCCCGCACATCTACTTCGTCCGCGACTCCGAGGCCGAGAAGCAGAAAGTCTCCGCAGGCGATCTCGTCGACCGCCTCCGCAGCCGGGGCACCCGCGCGATGCACCTCTACCCCTTCGACGCGATCACCGAACACCTCGACGACATCGCCCAGCCGGGCGACCTGCTCGTCGTCATGGGCGCCGGCCCCGTCTGGACCATCGCCCGCAACTTCATGGAACGCGCCCCGAGCCCCGTGACCGAGGGAGCACACGCCTGATGGCCCGCACCGCAACACTGCCCGAGATCGAGCGCGACGCGCCCATCCCGACCTACTTCAAAGTCGGCGGCCGCGCCGATCGCATGGCGCACCCGACCTCCATCGAAGAACTCCAGGCCTGCCTGAACGCCGAGCCCGACCTCCGCGTCCTGGGCGACGGCGCGAACCTGCTCGTCGATGACGCGGGCGTCTCCGAACTCGTGGTCAAGCTCGACCACTCGGCCTTCCGCAACGTCGAGATCAACGAGTCCACGGGCATCGTCACCGCCGGCGGCGGGGCCGACCTTGCCAAACTCATCCACGCCTGTGTGCGCACAGGGCTCACCGGCATCGAGGGCCTGATCGGTGTCCCCGCATCGCTCGGCGGGGCCGCGTTCATGAACGCGGGCGGCGCGTACGGGCAGATGGCCGACGTCGTCAAATCCGTTACCGCCCTCAACAAGCAGGGCGAGATCGTCCATATCCCGCGCGAGAACATCGCCTACGCCTACCGCACCAGCGGGCTGTTCGATCTCATCATCACCGAGGTCGAGCTCCAGCTCACCCCGGGCGATCCCGAGGCGGCGCGAAACCGTCTCAAAGAGATCATGGACCAGAAGGCCCGCACCCAGCCGCTGGCCGCCAAGACATGCGGGTGCGTCTTCCGCAACCCCGTTCTCCGCCACGATCTCGAAGGCATCGGTCAGGCGCACCAGCGCGTCGGGGCCGGCATGCTCATCGACCGCGCCGGGGGCAAGGGGGTGTCCTGTGGCCCCTGCGTCGTCAGTGCGCGCCACGCCAACTTCATCGAGACAAGCCCGGGCGCCAGCGCCTCCGACATTCTCTGCCTCATCGAGAAAGTCCAGAAGCTCGTCCACGACCGCTTCGACGTCCAGCTCGAGACCGAAGTCGTCGTCTGGAGAAGATCGTCGTGACACACGTCGCGGTCCTCGGTGGCGGCCCGGACATGGAGCGCGAAGTCTCCATCGAGAGCTCCACAGCCGTCGCCAAAGCGCTGAGCGATGCGGGGCTGAAGGCCGAGCTTCACATCATCGACCAACTCGACAATCTCGCGCACATCGCCGGCGATGTCGTCTTCCCCGTGCTCCACGGCCGGTGGGGCGAGGGCGGCCCGCTGCAGGACATCCTCGAGCGCGACGGGCGCCCCTACGTCGGTTGCGGGCCACTCGCGGCTCGCACGTGCATGGACAAGATCGCGGCCAAGCTCGAAGCCGCGAAGCTCGGCATCCGCACGCCCCCCGCGTGTCTGTACAACCACAACGACCGCGTCGCGATGGAGCCGCCGCTGGTCATGAAACCCGCGCTCGAGGGATCGAGTGTCGGCCTCTCGATCTGCCGGACGCCGGAGGATGTCGACCAGGCCGTCGCGTTTGCCAAGCAGGATCTGCGGGCCCACCCGGGGCAGGTGACGATGGTCGAGCGGCTGATCAAAGGGCGCGAGGTCTCTTCGCCGCTGATCGCAAAGGATGGCAAGCTGGTGGCGCTGCCCCTTATCGAGATCGCACCCGCCGAGGGGGTGTACGACTACGAGGCCAAGTACAAGCGTGACGACACGGTCTACACCGTTGACCCCGGGGGCATCGACGCAGCCCCCATTCAGGCGGACACCCTGAAGCTCGCCGGCGCGATCGGGGTGCGTCATCTGTGCAGGGCGGACTACATCATCGACGAGGCCGGTCGGCACTGGCTGCTCGAGATCAACACCATGCCGGGCTTCACCTCGCACTCGCTGGTGCCCCAGGCGGCCAGGCGGACCGGGATGGAGATGCACGAATTGTGCGCCCATCTCGTGCAAGAGGCCCTGACGGGCGCAAAGGGGCGATCCGGGGCTCTGCATTCAAGCGAAACGGCCCCCTGACCCGACCCTCTGTTGCATATGGCCAGGAAACGCAGAAAGCCCCCGACCGCTCGGGAACGCATCACCGAGTGGGTCTACGACCACATCACCGCCAACGTGATCAGCATCGTCCTGACGGGCGTGGTGCTCACGGTCGGGATGGGTGTGGGCATCAGCTTCGCCGACAGCCGAGCAGCCGAGATCGCAGCCGACGGCCCGCCCACGGTGCGGATCCACTGGCCCGATGCGGTCTCGGGCGACCAGAACGTGAACTGGCCCCCGCAGGCTGTTCAGAAAGATCTGCTCGATGATGCCTACGAGATCGTGGGGAATCACTCGGGCCCCTTCTCGGCGCGCACGCTCGATGAGCTGGGCGTCTGGCTCGCCCGAAGTGGGTGGGTGAGTCATATTGACGCCATCAACAGGCTCGACGAGGGCGTGATCGAGATCAAGGCCCGCTGGCGTTCGCCCGGCGCGGTGGTGCGCGACGGCGCGCACGATTACCTCATCGCGACCGACGGCCGGCGTCTCAAGGCGAGCTGGCGCGCGGACTTCTCGCCCTTCCCTGTCATCGTCGGGGCCAGGGATGCCAATCCACTGGCTGTCGTGCCCGGGCAGAAGTGGGAGAACGAATCCATCCAGGCGGGGCTCGAGCTTTTGAACCTGCTCCACGCGCGTCTGCCCGGGACACGGGGCGCGGATCAGGTCCGCGGGATCGACGTTTCGCAGTTTCCGCGGTTCCGCAGGCTCATCATCCTGACCGATGCGGGCAACCGGATCATCTGGGGCCGAATGCCAAGCGACCCCGTGCCGGACGCGGTGAGCACGGAGGGGAAGCTGCGTCAGTTGACGTACCTGCGTCAGCACCCGGATTTCGGGCGTCGGATTGACGCGGGGCGCAAGCTGATCGATGTCAGTTCGGGGCCGATTTTGGTGGAAGACACCCCCTGACGCTCCCAAGATTCTTTGAGTGGACGATCAAGGTCCCATCCAGCCGTCGGGTCCGGAGCGAGCGGGGCATCGTCGCGCGGTCCGTGAGTGGGCCGAGCACATCGGGCTGGTAGCGCCGAAGGACTCGCCGGATCCGTGGGCGCATCGTCGCGGCGAGCCGCGCGGCTTTGCGGTGCTCTGGATGATCTTCCTGCTCGTTTCGACGCTGCTTGTCTTTATGACGCTCGGCGATCCGGTCCGCGTGACGGCGGAGGGGTACCGCGAGGGGGCGCGCCGGCTGATTACGGTGATCACGATCGGGATCACGGTGCTCTGGCCCATGGTTCGGCTCTCCCAGGTGAGCGCGATCGCGGGCGGGCCGACGGTGGTCGCCAAGGATCTGGTGATCCTGCTGGTGCCGTTGCAGGCGGTGCTCTGGCCTCAGGCGATCATCACGGGTTGGACGGTCGGGGCGGTCGCGGCGACGGCTGTGCTCATTGTCTCGTGGGCGCTCATCGTGGGGGCGTTCTTGGCGGTGGCGCTCGGGCCGGGGCGGGTGGTTCGGACGTTCGAGGGGCCGTTGGAGGCGGACATGGGTGTGAGGCCCGGTCTCGAGCGGACGCTCTGGATGATCTCGATCCTGTCGGTTGTTGGGGCAGGGCCGATGATTCTGATGTGTCTCCAGTCGATCGGTCGTGGGACGTCTTCGGATCTGGAGTTGCTGCTGCGGATGTCGTCGCCACTGACGGCTCCGTGGGAGCTGCTCAAGGAGCGGATCTGGACGGGGCGTCACGCGATCGTGGGGGCTTCGCACTGGCGTGCGGCGTGGATGACGGCGTGTCTGGCGGTGTCATCGTGGATACTGGTCGCGATCTGGCGGTCCACCACACGGGGGGGAGTGGCATCGCGAGCGGATTCCGCCTAAGTTGACCGCTGCGGGCCCGTTTTTTCGGGTCCGTTCCTATGGATACGGAGACCACCTGGCCATGGAACTCATCACAGCCGAAGAGAAGGCCCAACTCGAGAAGCGTCTGAAGGATCTGCGCGACAACCGTCCTCGGATCTCGGAGCGGATCGCCGAGGCGAGGGCGCTGGGTGATCTCAAGGAGAACGCGGAGTATCACGCCGCTCGCGAGCAGCAGGGCATGGAGGAGGCGGAGATCCGTCGCCTCGAGGAGAAGCTCCAGCACGCGCAGGTGATCGATTCCTCGAAGCAGGCGGCCGGTGTGGTGTTCATCGGCTCGATCGTGCGTCTGAAGGACCTCAAGCGGGGCGACGACGACACGTACAGGCTCGTGGGTGAGCTCTCAGGCAACGCGATGAGCGAGCACGTGGAGGTCTCGGTGAATTCGCCGATGGGCCAGGCGCTGCTCAAATCACGCGTGGGCGAGGTGATCCGTGTGGATGCGCCAAGGGGCGTGAAGCAGTTTGAGATCGTCGAGCTGCTGTAATTCGTGCGGCTCTGGCCCGAACGGCTCTGGCTCGTAAAGCACCCAATCGGACAGATCGGCCCCAAGTCGGGCGCGCAGCGAGAGCGCCATGGGGAATCTGATCCCGAACGCTTGGCTCCGAACACGTGGCCCCGAATACAAACAGGGTGTCGATCGCTCCTGAACCGGCCTGAGGAGGTCAGTTCTTGGGGCGCTGCTGCATGGTCTGCTCAGAGTTGGCAGCCTGCTCTTTGCTGTCGTTCTCTTTGGTCTGCGAGGCGGGCTTGCTGAACCGACCCGACTTGGAGTCGTACAGCGCGGCCTCGAGCGAGAGATTGACAGCGTCTTCTGGGGGTAGATCAACCATTGAGGACCTCCCTTCATTGTCTACAGGCACCGAGTGGTACCCGATCAACGTGACCCAGCCTACCAGATCTTGGCAAGATCTGCAAACTTATGAGACCTGATGCGTACAGGAGATTGTCCTTGCAACCCGGTGTAAGTTTGTATATACTTACTTGCGGATCGTCTCAATTGAAGGAGGTTCGGTCATGAAGAAGCTTGCATCGCTCGTTGTTGTCGCTGCACTGGCCTCGGCCGGGAGCGCCAACGCGGACATCCGGTTCCATGTGGGTCTGGGCTCGTCGATCGGGTTCTGTGGCTCGGGGATCGGGTTCTCGACCGGAATCTCGATCGGCAGTTCCTGGGGTTGCTACCGGCCGGTGTATTCGTACCGGGATAGATGCGGCACGTCGTGGGGCGGGTACACGGGTTGGTACGCCCCGACGTGGCACTCGTACGGGTACCGGTATGACACGCCGAGGCGATACCACCACAGGTATGACCGGCATCGTGGGCATGACCGCGGTCACGGCCGGGACCATGGGCGGGGGCATGATCGCGGGTGGAGCGAGGT
The DNA here is from genome assembly GCA_965228265.1 of Phycisphaerales bacterium. Lineage (GTDB taxonomy): Bacteria > Planctomycetota > Phycisphaerae > Phycisphaerales > UBA1924. Next base: position 2,694,514 of record OZ245804.1, on the reverse strand, counting down.
GGATCTTGGCGGGTCCATGCCGGCGGCGGTGACGGTGGCTTCGACCCACGATCGCCCGGTGAATCGCACGCCCGAGGTGAAGGACACGGTCGCGGCCAAGGACCGTCTGACGCAGGCTTGGGAGCTGCTCGAAGAGGGCGAGGCGAACAGGGCGCAGGGGTTCTTTGCGCTGGCGGCCTCGAAGGCCCCGGAGGATGCGGTGGCCAAGCTGGGCTTTGCGCTGGCCAGTGCGCAGCTCGACGACACGGCCAGAGCCGAGTGGTCGGCGAGGCGCGCCCTGTCGGTGGATGAGGGCGAATTGGCGGAGCTGACGCTGGGCGATGAAGCGAGTGTGCTGCTGGCGGATCTGCTCGACGCGTGGCAGGCGGACGGGCTGGATCTGGCTGGCGATCTGGAGGCGGCGATGCCGGGCGTGGTGACGCAGCCGGTGACCGAGGTCGCTGTCCTGGAAGTGGCGGACGAAGAGGGCTGATTCGAGACCTCGCCCTGTCGCGGCTGGCTCTGCCGGGACCGCATCGGATGCCCGGCCCCTGCGTGACGGGTATAATTTGTTGTTCAAACAACGAATATGTTTCGGGCCTCCCGGGTTCGACGTAGGATCAGATTCTGTGTCGGTGGGCGGGTCCCCCGGCTCATGCACTCAGGAGATTCCGATGAAGACGAAGTCCATGGTTCTTGCGGCGGTCGGTTCGGCGGCACTCGGCGGCGTGATGATCGGGTTCGGCTCGAACCCGAACGCGGCGGACAAGGCGGTCTACGAGACGAGCCGGGCCGACGCGTACGCGGTTGACGCGACGCACTCGTCGGTGGTGTTCAAGCTGGGCTACATGGGCGTGACGAATTTCTACGGCTCGTTCGAGCAGATGGCTGGCGAGTACGCGATTGATCTGGAGAACCCGAGCAGCAGCGTGCTCGATGTGGTCGTGAAGGCCGAGAGTGTGGACTCGAACAACGACGGGCGCGACAAGCACCTGCGTGGCGCGGACTTTTTCAGCGTGAAGGAGTTCCCGGAGATCCGGTTCGTGGGCAAGACGTTCGAGTCGGCTGGGGAGAACAAGGTCAGGATCACGGGCGATCTGACGTTCCACGGCGTGACGCGTGAGGAGACGACGGTGCTCGAGTGGATCGGGGACCGTGCCGACCCGCGCGGCGGGCACCGCTCGGGCTGGGAAGCTGTGCTTGAGATCAACCGTTCGGACTACGGCGTGAACTACGGCGTGGAGAACGGTGCGCTGGGCGACAAGACCACGATCACCGTTGCCATCACGGGCATGCGTCAGTAATCACGGGCTACGGTTCGCACTTCCTCGCAGAAGGGGATTCCAAGTGACACAGGAACAGCTCCGCGACGGCCTTCTGGGCATCGCGGCGCCGGGCGCGATCGGTGCGCTGGGCGCGTTTGTCGGGTTCTGGGTTTCGTCGTACATGACGCGGCGGGACGAGCATTCCAAGCGAGCACGCCGGCTGGAGCGTTTGGGGCCAACGCTCGGTTTCGGGCTGGCGTTCGTGCTTGTGCTGTGGGCGATCCAGGGTTTGCCGCCCGAGTGGAACCCGTTGCGGATGTCGGCTTCGCACAGGCAGTTTCTGCTGGCGGTCGTCGGGGTGGTGCTGGTGAGCCTGGAGGCGTTCTCGCTCCGGGCAACGAAGCAGCCGATGCTGCGGTGGGCGGGTCGGCTGGTGCTGGTCGGGTTGGTGCTCTGGCTTCAGCTTGCCTCGGCGCGTCGGCATCAGTGGGAAGCGGGTGTGGAGACGATCGCGTGGACCGCGGGCTTCGGGCTGTGGATGGTGCTGGCGTTTGGGGCGATGGATCTAATTGATCGCAAGACCAATGCGGCGCCGATGGGGTTCTCGATGGCTGCGGTTCCGATGTTTACGGTGCCGGCGGTCTTTGATTCGGGCGCCAGTGCGCAGTGGCAGATCGCGGTGGGTGTCGGGGTGGCGCTGATCGGGATGGCGCTCGTGGGGCTGATCGTGAAGGGGCGGTCTCTCGGTTCGCCGGTGGGCACGCTGTTTGTGTTGTGGCTGAGCGGCGTGATTGTCGTGGGGCACTTCTACAGCGAGATGCCGATGTGGCACGCGGTCGTTTTGGCGGCGATGCCGTTCTTGCTTGTGCTGCCCGAGTTCAAGAGCAAGCTTGGATGGAAGACGAGGCTTGGCGTTCGGATCGCGCTGGTCGCGGTGGCGGGCGGCGTGATCTCGTTCAAGGCGTTGCCGGTGTTCGTGGAGAGTTTCACGGGTGGCGGCGCGAGCGAGCTGGATTTCTATCAGTGATCGGTTCTCGGATTGTTGAGGGCGGAGAAGCGGGGGCACGCTCTGGGCGTTACTGCCCGGGGAGGAACTGCGAGGGCGTGTTGCCGTAGACCTCCTCGGCGGACCGTGAGCCGGAGACGTCGACGGTGGCGTCGCCGATCAGGTAGAGCCCGATGAGCCAGTTGCCGACGAGGTAGGGGTCGATTTTGAGTTTGCCGACGATGCGTCCTTCGACGGCGAACTTTTGTGCTTGTGTGGCGGGTGTGGAGAGTGCGACCTCGATGGCGTCGTAGGGGGTAGGCGGGACACCGATGCAGCAGCCGTCCCACTGGTTGAGCATGACGAGGCACTCGGTGGGCTGTGGCGAGGCGAGGGGGAACTGGAGGTAGCCGGCGATGGAGATGTACTTGCCGTCGAAGAAGGCGAAGTGCTCGGGGATGTCGGTGCGTCCTTCGCGTGGGCTGTAGGCCTGGCGGATGGAGACGAGGAAATCCCAGGGGACGACGTAGGGCTCGTCCTTGGTGCCCTTGCCGGTGATGGTGAACTTGTCGCCGACCTGGAGGGCGCCGGCTTCGGTCTCGGTGATGGTGAGGTTGACGGGGGCGGGGGCTTCTTCTGTGGCGGCTTCTTCGGTCGCGGCGCTTTCGGTGGAGTCGGCAGCGTTCTCGGCGAGCGCGTCCCAGCCGGGGACGGCTTCGTCGGTGCCTGTTTCGTCGGTGCCTGCTTCGGCGATCTCGGTCGCGGTGTTCTCGGCTGCGGCTTCTTCCGTCGCTTCGGCGATGTCCTCGGCGGTCAGGTCGACGATCGTGAGTTCGTCGGCTTCGAGGGTCTCGGTTTCGGCGGCGTCTGCTTCGGCGACTTCCGAGGCGATCTCAGAGGCGGTGTTCTCGACGACGGGGGCATCGGTGCTGTCGGTGGTCTCGGTCTCGGCGAGGGCCGGGGCGTCTTCGATCAAATCCTCGGCGGCGTCGCGGACGATCTCTGCGGGCGCTGCGGGAGTGTCGGACTCGAGAGCGGCGGGGGAGTTCTGCGAATCGCCAGCGGGTGCGGGGGCGGGTGTCGATGTTTGCAGAGCGGGCGCCGAGGTGGCGTTGTCGCTGCCTGAGAAGACGACGAAGCCGGCGGCGGCGATGACGATGATGAGAACAGCCCAGAACGTGCGCACGTGGGGGACTCCTTTCGGGAGCGGATATCGACGTATGGTACACGTTTGTACGTGCGAGAGGCCCGGAGGATTCAGTCGGTCGGACGAAGGTTTCGGGCGACGGAGGTCCGGTAGGCAACGGCTGCGGGGATCAGGCCCGCAAGGGCTGCCAGGGCGATCGAGGCGACGAGCACGATGAACGTGATCTGCGGGTCGAAAACGGGCTCGACGACGAGGCCGAGCTCTTCTTTGAGGACGGCCGCGACGATGCGTGTGCCGATGAAGGCGACCGCGTAGCCGGCGAGGCCGCCGAGAATGCCGATGATGGCGGATTCGGTGACGACGAGGCCGAAGACGCGTGGTCTGCTCGAACCGAGGACGCGGAGGACGGCGATCTGGCGTCGGCGCTGTTCCATGGAGTTGTAGAGCGCGAGCATGATGGAGATGGCGCTTGCGAGCATGACGGTCGCGGCCATGGCGATGAGGATCTGGTCGATGTTGCCGACGATGCGGAAGAGGGACTGGATCTCTTCGCTGGGCTGTGCGACGGTGATGGTCGGGTCGGACCGGAGCTGGGCTCCAACGGTGGGCAGGAGCGAGCTGATGTTCGAGTCGCCGCGGGTGGGCAGGCGCAGGAAGATGCCGGTGATGAGTTTGTCGGCATCGGTGAGGTCTGCTTCGGTGGGTTTGCCTGCGTCGGGGTTGTCGGCTTTGCGCCGGTCGTGGGCGTGGATGATCCAGGAGCTTGTCAGGTCGGTGAAGAGCGCTCGGTCGTGGCTGGCGCCGGTGGGTTCGAGGATGCCGACGACTTTGTAGAGGAAGTCGCGGTGGACGTGCGCTTCTTCGCCCATGCCGTGGGTCAGTGCGAGCTCGTCGCCGATGTTGACGCTGGCCTCGCGTGCGGCTCGTGCGCCGATGACGACCTCGAACGGGGCCTCGAAGATGCGTCCTTCGGCGAGCGCCCAGCCGAGCTCGGCCGAGCCGGGCTTGAAGTCGGGATTCGGGCTGAACTTGGTGAAGAACTCGGGCGTGGTGGCGAGAACGGGCAGGCCCATGTACTGGTCGCCGAGCTGGGTGGGGATGGCGTACTCGGCGGGGAAGCTGTTTGTGAGCTGGTTGAACTTGGCTGGAGTGATGGGTCGCGCCGGGGCGTTGGCGTAGAAGATGCCGTTGAGCACGGAGACGAGCGGCGACGAGTCTGCGGTGATGAGCAGGTGCATGTTGCCCGAGCCGCGTTCGAAGGCTCGACGGCCTGAGTCGCGCATCGAGAGGAGCGTGAGCATGAGTCCCACGGCGATGGCGACGGTGATGACAGTCGTTACCGTGGAGAAGAGCCGGCTCGACATGCTGCGCCGGATGATGGTCCAGTCGGTCATGGGCATTGGTACGTCCTTGAGAGCTGGGCTGAATTCAGGCGGTGACGAGCTGGTCGAGTGATTCGCGGCGGGTGAAGCGTTCTGCCATGGATGGGTCGTGGCTCGTGCAGAGCAGGGCGGCGCCGACTTTCTGGCAGGTTGATTGGATCAGGTCCATCGCGGCCCCGGCGTTCTCGGGGTCGAGGCTGGCGGTGGGCTCGTCGGCGAGCACGAGCGAGGGGTTCGTAGCGACGGCGCGTGCGACGGCGACGCGCTGCATCTGCCCGATCGAGAGCTCGGCGACGTCGCGTTCGGGTGTGGGGATGCCGACGATCTCGAGCAGTTCGAGGGCGCGGGCGTCGTGTTCTTTGCGGGGCACCTCGGAGAACATGAGAGCCGCCAGGACGTTCTCTCGCGCTGAGAAACCGCGGAGGAGGTTGAAGTTCTGGAAGATCATGCCGATCTTGGAGCCGCGGAAGAGGTCTCGTTTGGCGCCGGCGATGGCGTGGATGTCCCGTCCCTGGATGCGGACGACGCCGCGATCCGGATCGATGAGTCCGGCGATGATTTGGAGGAGTGTGCTTTTGCCTCGACCGGACGCGCCGGTGAGGAGCGTTTGCTCGCCGGGCTTGAGCACGAGCGAGCGGACATCGACGACCCAGGGCGCGTTTGGAGCGCTTCCGGGGTATTTGAATTTGAGTTCGTTGATTTCGAGTGCCGGTGCGTTTTCACCCATGATGGGAGACTATAGGGAGCCGTTTGACCCGGTGTGCTCGAGCAGCGGAGCCGGTGGGGGCGCGAAGCGAAGGCGGGGGCAGAGCGGACGAGCGTTTGGGCACGGCTGACACAGCCGTGGCACGCATAGTTTAGTTGCCGCCGTGGCACGGATAGTTTAGTTGCCGCCGTCGCGGTTGCCGGGGGGCGGTCCGCCCCTTCCGCCGGGCCCGCCGCGCATGGTGCCGCCCATGCGTTGGCGGAATGCCATCATGAGGCCCATGCGTTGGCCGTCGCCGTTCTGGAATCCGGACTCCATGCGGCTGACCATCTGTTCGCGTCGGTCGGCCTGGCTCGGGCGTTCGCCTTCTTCTTCTGCTTCGGGGCGTTCGCGTCTTTGGTCTTCTGGCGGTCGCCGGTTGGCCCATTGCTCGCGCATCTGCTGTGCCCAGTCTTCGAAAGTGACGTTGCCGCGTGCGATCTCGCGCATGGAGTTGTCCATCTGCTCCATCATGACCTGGCGCATGGCGTCGCGGCTTTCCTCGTCGCGGAACATCTCCCTGCGGCTTTCTTCGGGGACGTCTTCCATCAGGCGGGAGGCCTCGGCGTAGTACTGGCGTTTGCGGTCGGCGCTCAGGCGGTCGACGCGTCCTGAGTTGATGACGGCGACGGCTTCCTCGGCGGTCTTGGGCAGGCTGACGGGGCGGTTGTCCCAGGCGAAGTAGGCGCCCGCTCCGAGTGCGCCGATGGCGAGGAGTGTGGCTGCGGTGCCGACGGCGATCTTGCGCGCTTTGGTCCAGTCGGCGTCGACGGTCTTGCGTTTTTCGCCGAACTCGATGCCATCGAGGAGTGACTTGCTCATAGCGTGCTCCGTGTGGGTCTAGCGCCCCGGCTGGGACGGGCCGTCCTGATCATACTTGCCGACGTGCCCATCTCCGAAGAGGAGATTTCGGGTGTCGTGGAAGAAATCGACGGGGATGAGTCGTCCGTCCTGTGTTTCGTACGTGTTGCCGTCGAAGTCGTGGGCGATGGGGATGCGGACGGGCTGGAGGTTGAGCCGGGTGTAGAAGAACGAGTCTTCGATCTTCTGGCCTCCGAGCGCGGAGATGTACATGTACGAGGACTTGCCGAGCTGTTCGCGGCCGGCGTCGTCGGTATAGGTGACGGAGTAGACGCTCTTGTCGCCCGGGCATTTCCAGGCCTGCGAGTCGATCTCGAAGTAGTTGTCGAGTGTTTCGTTGAACGAGGTGGGCCAGGAGCCGTCGTCGTTCATGAAGTTGAGCCAGGGTCTTGGCATGTAGGTGCCGGTGGGCATGAGTTCATTGAAGTCGCCTTTGTAGAGCTCGACGGCTTGGCCGACGCCCCGCAGGTTGGCGGCGCAGGCGGTTCGTCGACCCGCGTCCATGACCCTTGGCAGGGCGGGGAGCAGGAGGGCGAGGAGCACGGCGATGATGGACATCACCACGAGCAGTTCGATGAGTGAGAATGCGCGTCTGGTCACGCCGGCAGAACGCGGGTCGGTTGTTGGCATTGCACAGGAATCGGCCGAGCGGGTCGAATCGGGTGAATGCCGCCCGGAGTATGGGGGTGACCGTGCGGGGTTATTCGACGTCGAGGGCTTCCTGGAGGAGCTTGAGGGCCTCGGCGGGGTGGTAGCCCGGGGCGGAGACGAAGTGGTGCTCCTGGAGCACGACGACCCGGTCTTCCTTGACGGCTCGCAGCGCGTTCCAGCCGGGGAAGTTGGCGAGCATCTCAAGCTGTTGATCGGCGGCCATGTGCGAGATAAGCACGATGACGTCGGGATCTGAGGCGAGGGCGGATTCGACGCTGAAGGGCGAGAAGCCGCGGAAGAGTTTGCTTTCCTCGCCCGCGTTGACGAGTTCGCCCCCGACGAGTGAGATGGCATCGCCCAGATAAGTCTCGGGCATGAAGGCGAAGAAGGCGCCGGGTGCCCCGAAGAGGGCGTAGACACGGGTGGTGGAGGTGGTGGTGCCCGAGACGATCTCGGTGACTTCCTCATCGAGTCGGGAGGCGATGGCGTCGGCCTTGTCGGCGTTGCCGGTGATGGTGCCGAGGAGGCGGATTTCCTTGAGCAGATCGTCGAAGCTTGTCGGGTCGAGGACGGCGACGGGTGTGCCGACGGCTTTCTCGATGGTTTCGACGAAGCCGGCGTGGACGATGGAGACGATGATGAGGTCGGTATCGAGGGCGGCGAGCTGTTCGAGATTCGGGCCGGCGGAATGGCGCACGCTGATGGCGTGGACTTCCTGGGCTGCTTCAGAGAGCTCGAACTTCACATCGCCCCGGGCGATGGGTGCGGTGCCCATCTCGATGAGCGGATCGACGGCGTAGTGGGAGAGAGCGGCGATGCGCGCGGCGGGGGCCTCGAGCTTGATCGTGCGTCCGAGGTCGTCGCGGAACTCGACCGGGTCGGCATTGGCCGGGCAAGCGAGCGTGAGAATGGTGATCAGTGCGGCGAGGATCTGTCGGGACATCTCGGGCTCCGTCTAGTTGAGACTGGTTCTCAATGGTAGCCTGCCGGTGGTGGGTGGACCGGGTGCTGATGCGCGGTTTGTAGACTGCGCTCATCCAGAGGAGGCATGTCCATGCACACCGATCCGAGCCCAGAGCACGCGTGGCTGAAGCAACTTGTCGGGGAATGGCGTTTCGAGCACGAGTTCTCGCCCGGGCCGGGTGAGCCTGCGATGAAGGTGCCCGGGAGGGAGCGGGTCCGGATGATGGGCGATCTCTGGGCCGTATTCGAGGGCGGCGGCGAGATGCACACGGGCGAGGAGATGAGCTATCTCATGACGCTCGGGTTTGATCCGAACCAGGGGTGCTTCGTCGGGTCGTGGGTCGGGTCGCCGATGGCTCACATGTTTATCTACCGGGGCAGGCTCGATGAGGGCGGGAAGACGTTGCCGTTGGAGACCGAGGGCCCGAGCTTCGAGGATCAGACGAAGCTGGCGTGGTACAGGGACGTGATCGGGATCGAGGACGAAGCCCACAGGACGCTGACGTCGCAGATGCGGGGGGCGGATGGTGAGCTGGTTTCGTTCATGCAGGCTCGGTATGAGCGGGTCTGAGGGGCCTGCGTGCGGGCATCAAAAAAGGCCCCGAGAAGGGGCCTTTGAAGCACGGGCGGGAGGAGTCGAACCCCCAACCTCCTGATCCGTAGTCAGGTGCTCTATCCAATTGAGCTACGCCCGCGTGGCGAGGGTGACAATAGGAAAGGGGTTTGGCCTCGGCAAGTCTCTGGTGGCCGAGGAGTTGATCTTGGGCGGATTGGGGCCAAACATAGCCCTCAGCAGCTTCCGGCCCCGGGTGGTGGTTCGGGCGGCTGTCGTTTGAATTGGCTCGGAAGGAAGCTTGCCCCATGGCTCACTCGGTTTCTGCTCGCAAGAGGGTTCGTCAGAACGCTACTCACCGCGCCCGCAACCGCTGGCGTCTGCGCACGATGCGTGAAGCGATCAAGGAATTCGAGACCAAGCTTTCGGCTGGCAAGAAGGACGAGGCTCAGGCTGCCCTTCGCAATGTCTGCTCGGTGATTGATCGCACGGCTCAGAAGGGTGTGATCCACAAGAGCCAGGCCGCTCGCCGCAAGAGCCGCCTGACTGCGAAGTTCAAGGCCGCTTCCTGACGGTCAGAGGATTTCGGCGATGGGTGCCCGCGACAAGGCCGAGGCGCCTGAGTTGGAGGATGACTTCAACGAAGCCGATCTCGAAGAGTCGGAACTCGAAAGCTACTGGACGATGTCGACCAGCCCTTTGCAGGTGCTGGTCTTTCTTTTGCCCTATGTGATTTTCTATGAGGTCGGCTCGCTCGTGTGGGCGGACGAGCTGGGGGCGACGAGTCTCGAGGCGAGGCGGATTCTCAGCACGTTGTTTGAGATCTTCGGCGTGGTGGGCGTGCACCTGCCGGCGGTCGCGTTGATCACGGTGCTGCTCTCGTGGCAGATGATCGAGCGCAAGGCGTGGCGGATCGATGTGCGCGGGCTGGGGTTGATGGCGATCGAGTCGGTCGTCTGGGCGCTCCCGCTTGTGGTGCTGGCCGCGATGACGGGCCTGCTCGGTGGCGGTGGAGGCGAGGGCGGGATCGGGAGCCTCTCGGTCGGGTCCCGGGCCACGATCGCGGTCGGGGCGGGGGTGTACGAGGAGCTGGTCTTCCGTTTTGCGTTGATCGCGGTCGTCCACACCGTTCTGGTGGATTTCTCAGGGATGCGTCAGAAATTGGGCGACTGGTTTGCGGTGGGCTTTTCGGCCCTGGTTTTCGCGGCCTACCACCGGGCGGAGGTGGGCGGGGAGATCGTGGTAGCGGCCCTGGTGTTCTATATGGCCTCGGGTGTGTATCTGGGGAGCCTGTTTCTCGGACGTGGTTTGGGTATCGCGGCCGGGGCTCATGCGATCTATGATCTGATTGTTCTGGTCGCCTTGCCGGCGATGGACCGCGGCCCCGGTTGAGTGGGCTGGCGGCGCCGGTCGATAGTGCCAATGGAAGGAGCCAGCCATGAGCAACGAATTCGCCGTGGACGATCTCTACTCGACGGGGTGGCTTCCCCTGGACACCTCGGGGTGCGACCGGGACACGCAGGGGCGGTGGTATCCGACGAAGAGCCGGATCGACCGCGAGTGCGAGGAGCTGGGCGCGACGATCTCTGTCGATGAGGCCCAGAAATTCGGCTGCGTGACCGCGACGTGGGACGTGGCGGGGGAATCGGGGCGGTGCATCGCCGGGAGCACGGACGAGGCGCTCATCCACGCTCTGGCGCAGGCGAGGCGGTCGGCGAGCCGGGTGCAGCTGCTTGTGTGAGTGCGGGGCTTGCCTGTCTTGAACTTTGACGGGTGACGGCTACCATTCCGACCAGCGATGGCCCCATCGTCTAGCCTGGTCCAGGACGTCAGGTTCTCATCCTGAAAACCGGGGTTCGAATCCCCGTGGGGTCACTTTCTGATTGTCGAAGGGCTCACGCCCAAAGCCGGCCCCCACGCTCCAAACGGACCGTGGGGGTTTCGCGTTTTTGACTGCCTGCACGGCTGGTGGGTTGCGGTCGATTGTGATGACAAATCGCGGGCGGATCCTGAGCACTAGACTCTCGTGATGGGCGAGATCGGGCACACGACGGCCAGGATCCAGAGCAACCTCGGCCGGATCGCCGACGGCGAGGGCAGGACGTTCGCCCGCGACGAGTTGCTTGACAGCGCCATCCGGCGGATCCGTCAGATGGTCCGCAAGGAGATCGCCCGCAGTCCGGGTGTGACGCGGTGGGAAGAAGAAGATGACCTGGTGCAGGAGGTGCTGATCCGGGTGGATCGGGCGGTGCAGGATGCGCAGCCCGAGCATGTCGGTCAGTTCTTTCTGATCGTGGGGCAGCACGTGCGATGGGCCGCGGTCGACATGATCCGCAAGCACTTCGGTTCGCACGGGCTTGGCCGGAATTACCGCACGAATGTGGAGCCTGCGGCGATCGCGGGGCAGCCGGTTGTGAATCCGGATGTGCAGATCGATTCGGTCAAGCTGCACGAGGCGGTCGATCGTCTTGATGATGAACTCAAGGACACATGGATTCTGCATGTGTACTCGGGCTTGCGTCAGGAGGCGATCGCGGAGCTCTTGAAGGTCTCGACGAAAACGGTGCAGCGACGGATCGCGCGGGCGAAGCTCAGGCTCGCGGAAATGCTGGAGCCGGGCGAGAGCTAGGGCGCGTCCGGGGCGATGAGCCGGGGCTCCCAGCGAGCCAGGTCTGACTTGTAGCCCGCTTCGGGATGCGATTCATCGAGCCGTTGGTACATCGCGATCGCTTCGGCGACGTTTTCCTGCGCGTAGATGTTGTCCACGCCGATGGTGTTCTCGAGAGTCTGGTGGACGCTTTCGAAGATGCGTCCGGCTTCTTCGTGTTGATCCAGTGCGCCAAGGGCGCGAGCGAGTGTGCTCCGGAAGATGGCGGTTTCGTAGCGGTCCGGGCCGAGGATCTCAGAGGCTCGCTCGACGGTCAGGCGGGCCAGGGCTTCGGCTTCGTCGATACGCCCGAGTTTGAAGAGGATCTTGGCCTGCGCGTTCATGGAGATGATCGTGTTCGGGTGATCGGAGCCGAGAATCTCGAGGCGGCTGTCGAGCAGGTCGCGGTTGACCTCGAAGGCCCTTTCGTACTGGCCTGTTCTGTTGAGCGTGATGGCCAGGTTTGAGAGCGCCAGCAGTGTGGTCGGGTGCTGCTCGCCGAGTTCCTGGCGGGCGAGGGTGACGGCTTCTTCGAGCAGGGGCATCGCCTCTTTGTACTTGCCCTGCACAACCAGGGACTTGCCGAGGTTGTTTTTGGCGATGATGGTGGCCTGGTGGCGTGGGCCGAACTCTGATTCGATCGCGGCGAGGCTGGCCAGATGGTGGGCGAGTGCCTCGTCTGTTCTGCCGAGGTGGTCGAGGACATCGCCGAGATTGCCCTGGATGGTCGCGGTCAGGTTGTGCGATTCGCCGAGCGCTTCGCCGGAGGTCTGCACGATGGACTGGAGATGTTCCGCGGATTCCTCGGCTCGACCCAGGCCAAAGAGGATCATGGCGTAGTCGTTGCGCATGGTAAGCGTCGGTATGGCGGTGGGGCCAAAGAGTCGGCTTTGTCTTTCGAGGGCATCACGGAGAAGAGGCTCGGCTTCATCGGATCGGCCAAGCTCGCGCAGCGTGTTGGCGTACTCGGTCAGGGCGAGCAGGGTTTGCTGGTGATCTTCGCCAAGCGATTCTGTAAGGAAGTCGAGCGCGAATCGGTGTGTCTCGAGTCCTTCCTCGTTGAGCCCGATGAGCGTCTGGGCGACGCCGGCCGAACGCAGCAGACGCCCGAGGATCAGTGGCTCGTTCTCGAACTGCGCGATGGCTGTCTCGATGGAGGGCGCGAAGATGTTGTCCTGGAGCACGCGGGTGGAGACGTCGGCGAACTGGATCTCGCCGAGCAGGGCCTCGATCTGGGAGGTGGTGGCTTGCGAATCTGCTTCGGGCGTGCTCGGCAGTCTTGAGAGGATCTGCTCTTTGATCGAATCGCCCATGGTGGAGACGTCGATCGAGGCGAGCTGCTGGGCCTGGAAGTCGGCGACGCGGCGGGTTTCTTCTTCGGCTTTGATGGCTCTTTTGCCTTCGCGGACGGCGCTGATGAGGCCGTAGCTCGTGAGCGTGGCAGCCGCGACGATGGTGACGAGGAGAACGGCGGCGAACGCGGTGCCGAGCTTGTGGCGGCTGATGAACTTCCGGACGGTGTACGCGCGGCTCTGCGGCCCGGCGAGGACGGGTCGGCCTTCGAGCAGACGGCGGATGTCGTCTGCCAGTGCGCGGCAGTTGGCATATCGGCGCTCGGGCTCGATCGCGATGCACTTCATGACGATCCAGTTGAGTTCTCTGTCACCGACGCCGGCCATGTCGGGGAGTGTTGGGAAGGGGTCGTTGCTTTCACGATCCTCGTCTCGGGTGGTGGAGCGGAATCGGGACGTGAGCGAGGTTGGTCCTGATTCGTTGAGTCGTCGTTGCAGCTCGTAGGTGGTGAGCTGCTCGTCCGGCTCTCGTTGGTAGGGGAGCCAGCCGCTGACGAGTTCGTAGAGGATGACGCCGAGGCTGTAGATGTCCGAGTGGATGTCCGGCTCGGAGCCGCCGATGCCGAACTGCTCGGGGCTCATGTAGGCGGCTGTGCCGATGAGCTCGCCTTCCTGCGTGAATCGTCTGCGGGGCTGCTTGTGATCGTCAGAGATGCGGGCGATGCCGAAGTCGATGACCTTGAGGTTTGGCTTGTCCTCTTCGATCTGCACGAGCATGTTGCCGGGCTTGAGGTCGCGGTGGATGACGCCCTTGGCGTGCGCGTGCTCGACGGCGGCGCAAGCCTGGAGAAAGAGCGAGAGGCGGTGTTTGACGTCGAGACGCTTCGAGGCGCAGTGCTCGATGAGTGTCTGGCCCTCGATGTAGTCCATCACGAGGTAGGGCACGCCCTGGTCGGAGACGCCCGCGTCGATGACGGAAGCGATGTGTTCGTGTTTGGCCAGAGAGAGCGCTTTGCCCTCGTCGGTGAAGCGGGCGCGGGCGTCGGGTGAGTACATGGAGCGGCTGAGGACCTTGACGGCGAATCTGCCGAGCAGGCCGTCGGTCCGTTTGGCCTCGAACACGACGCCGAATCCGCCCTCGCCGACGGCTCGGACGAGTTCGTACCCGCCGAGCTGGTGTCCGACGCCGAAGGGCTGTTCTGTGGGGTGGTCTTCGCCTGAGAGGCCCAGGGCGTTCTCGATGGCGGTCAGCTTCGAGAGGCGCACGCGTGCGGCCAGGGCGAGTTCGGCATCGCCTTCGCAGAGGTCGTCGATATTGAGATCTTCGCCGAGTGATCTGGCATCGGCCCATGCATCGAGGACGCTGTCGAGCGTTGGTTTCTCGCTTTTGGGCATGGTCGCACTCCGGCCTCCATGATAGCGTCGGGCTTGTCGGTGCAGGGGATCAGAAGCACCCGCCCCGCTGGCGAAGAGGAGCCAAACGGGGCGGAGTGCTCTGACACGTGCAGGTCTGGATCAGTTCCCGATCGTCGCTGTCAGCATGTAGTCACATTCGTACTGGCCGTAGTACTCATGAACGACGTAGGTGTAGCGTCCGGTGGCGGGCAGCCCGTTGTAGTTGAGCGTCAGCCCGTTGCTCGCCCAGTCGTAGGCGAGGAGCTGGCCGTTCGGGCCGTGGAGGCTGACGTAGAGGTACGCGCTGGAGCTTGGTGTCTCGGCGATGGTGAGCGAGAGGCTCTGCCCGGCGTTGGCGCTGATGGTGAATGTGTCGATGTCGGCGACATCGAGTGTGCCGGCCACGGGGACGCCGTCGGAGAGCTGTACGTTGTCGTAGTCAAAGTTTGCATCGGCGACGACGGCGGTCAGTGCGTACTGGGCTTCGTACTGGCCGTAGTACTCGCGGACGACATAGGTGTATGTGCCGGTTGTGGGCGCGTTGATGAGGTCGAGCCGGTACCCGGAGCTGGCCCAATCGGACAGGAGGAGCTCGCCGCTCGGGCCGTGGAGCGTGACCATCATGTAGGCGCTGGAGCTGGTCGTTTCGTCGATGGTGAAGAAGATGTCGTCGCCTGCGGAGGCGTTGATTGTGAATGTGTCGATATCGCCCGTGTCGAGCGTGTCCTGGATGGTCTGGCCGCTGGTCAGCACGACGTTGTCGGTGTCGGCGACGCCGTTGGCGACGACGGCGGTGAGTGCGTACTCGGCGTCGTACTGGCCGTAGTAATCCCGGATGATGTAGGTGTAGTTGCCGGTGGTGGGGACGTTGTAGAAATCGACGCGGTATCCGGTGCTCGCCCATTCGGCAGCGAGGAGTTCGCCGTTCGGGCCGTGGAGATTCACCATGACGTACGCGCTGGTGCTTGTGGTTTCGTCGATGGTAAAGAGCAGGTCATCGCCGGCGTTGGCGGAGATGGTGTAGGTGTCGATGTCGCCTGCGCCGAGTGTGCCGAAGGTGTGCTCGCCGCTTTCGATGTAGACGGTGCTGTCGTCCGGGATGCCGTCGGCGACGACAGCGGTGAAGCTGTAGTCCCCCTCGTACTGCCCGTAGTACTCGCGGACGATGAAGGTGTATCGTCCTGTCTCGGGCAGGTCGTACGTGTCGAGTCGGAATCCGCTGCTTGCATATTCGGTGGCGATCCATTCGCCGTCCGGGCCGTGCAGTGTGACGTAGAAGTAGCTGCTCGAGGACGGGTTCTCGTCGATGGTGAAGAGCAGGTCATCGCCCGCATTGGCTGAGATGGTGTAGGTATCAATATCGCCCGGCGTGAGCGAGGCGTCGTAGGTGGTGCCGCTGGAAATATCGACGTTGTCCGGATCGACCTGTTCGTCGGCGACGACAAGCGTGAACTCGTAGTTGCCCGTGTAGTCGCCGTAGTAATCTTCGATGACGTAGGTGTATGTTCCGGACTGGGGCACATCGTACCGATCCAGCCGGTAGCCGCTGCTCCCCCAGTCGACCGCGTAGAGCGTGCCGTCGGGGGTGTACATGCTCACCTTGAGGTAGATGCTCGTGTTCGGGTTCTCGTCGATGGTGAAGAGGAGGTCGTCGCCCGCTTCAGCCTGGACGATGAACGTGTCCACGTCGCCCACGTACGAGATCGATCCGGTCACGTGGCCGCCGTCGCCGAGATCAACGGTGCAGCCCGGCCCGCCCTCGCCGAGATTGAACGCGCTGACCCAGGCGCTGAAGTCAGCGGGGGAGACGATGCCGTCCTGATTGACGTCAGCGATGGGGTTGTTGGAGTTGTAGTTGCTGACCCAGGCGCTGAAGTCGGCGGGGGTGACGAGGCCGTCGGCGTTCTGATCTGCACAGAGGCGGTCGTCGGTGGTCTGTCCGAGTGCAGTGCTTGCAGCAAGCAACATCGCTGCCGCACTCAGCATTCGATTGGTTCTGTGTGACATGAGCGGGCTCCGGTCTGTGAGTTTGTGTTCTTGGGGGCGATTCCCCTCCAACACCCTGACCGAAAGCCGGGGCAGGGGGCGGACACTTGTGCCGGAAAAACGCTCAGCAGTCGTCCCGGAGCGGTGGCGAGGGCGGCAGTGGATGCCGTAAGCCATTGCAATAAAGCGGCTTGTGAACCTTCTTGGTGTGGGGGGCGTACCTGCCGGTGCTAGCCATGGTGAAGGTGTGGTGCCCGGAACCTGCGATCACAGCGGCGCGGAAAGGGTGCGCGATCTGCACATCGGCGTCGCGGGCGATGGTGATTCGCGGTGGGCCAAGGGATTAGAAGTTGCGCGGCTTGTTCGTGTCCGCGTCGGGCGAGGGGGCCCAGGCGGCGGGCTTGGACGCGTCGTCGGGGTCGAGTTTGAGTTGCGAGCCACCCGAGCGGAGCTGGGTGAGCAGGCGGCTGCCGACGCGGACACGGAGCGTGACGGTGTCGGCGTCGTACTGGCGGTCGAAAATCTCGGCGCGGGTCTCGAGTGTGTGGAGCGTGCGCGAGTCGCGGAGCGGGAGCGTGAGCGTCACCTCGCGGTCCTCGCCGAGCACCGCTTCACGCACGCGGCGGGTGAGCTCTTTCTGGCCCCGGCTCGGGTTGTCTTCCGTGCTTGGAAGGGCCGAGATGGGGAGCGATTGAGGGATTTTCTGCTGCCAGACGAGCAGTTCGCGGTTGTCGCGGAGACGGTCCACCTTGTTGAGCAGGACAAGGCGTTCCGGGCGTTTCCAGTCGGGGACGTTGGCGTGGCCTGCGCCCTTGGAGAGCGATTTCTTGTGCTCGCGCTCGACCTCGTCGAAGAGCTCGTCGAGTGTGCGGATGACCTCGTTGTACTGGAGCTCGGCCGAGGGGTCGGAGACGTCGAGGACGATCAGCAGGAGATCGGCGTGCGTGGCTTCTTCGAGCGTGGCGCGGAAGCTGGCGACGAGGTTGTGGGGCAGGTCGCGGACAAAGCCGACGGTGTCGGAGAGCATGACGTTCACGCCCTGACCGAGGTCCCACTTGCGTGTGCGGGTCATGAGCGTGGCGAAGAGGCGGTCGTCTGCGTACGCGCCGCCCTCGGTGAGGGAGTTGAAGAGCGTGCTTTTGCCGGCGTTGGTGTAGCCGACAAGCCCGACGGTGAAGCTGTCGACGTTGCGTTTCTCGACGGAGCGCGTCTTGCGCGCTTGGATAACCGAGAGTTCGCGCTTGAGGTGGCTCTTGCGCTGCTGGACGAGTCTTCGGTCGATCTCGAGCTGCTGTTCACCGGGACCCCGCGTTCCGACGCCGCCGGGTGAGCCGCCGACGATGCGCTCGAGGTGGGTCCACATCGCGCGCAGGCGGGGGTAGGTGTATTCGAGCTGCGCGATCTCGACCTGCAGCTTGGCCTCGTGCGTGGTGGCCCGGCTGGCGAAGATGTCGAGGATGACCTCGGAGCGGTCGAGGACCTTGCGTTCGACGACTTTTTCGATGTTGGCGATCTGCTTCGGGCTCAGCTCGTGGTCGAAGATGACGGTCTTGGCGTCGAGTTCGGCGCAGAGGGCTCTGAGTTCATCGAGCTTGCCGGTGCCCATGTACGAGCCGGCGACGGGGCGCACGAGCTGCTGTTCGAGCGTGCCGACGACGACCGCGCCGGCCTGCTCGGCGAGTGCTTTGAGTTCACCGAACGGATCGGCTTGGTTGTAACGGGAATCGGGCAGTCGAACCGCGGCGAGGACGGCGCGTTCGGACTGGATTTTCACTTCGTTGCGGTGGCTGGTGTTCATAGGTAGGTGTAGAGAAGTGTAGGAGGGGTCGGGGCATCGGACACTCGGCACTCGGCATTCTGCAATTGTGATGAGGAATTCAAACGACGCCCATGCTGCACAGAGCGAAAGGCCTCCTCACCACCCAATGCCCAATGCCTAGTGCCTAATGCCCAATGCCTAGTGCCTAATGCCTAATGCCTCATGCCCAAGTGCCTACTGCCCAATGCCTCACGCCTCTACTATCCCTCATGCTCATTCTCGGCATCGAGAGTTCGTGCGACGAGACCGCGGCTGCTGTCGTTGAGGACGGCAGGCGGGTGCGGTCGAGTGTGGTCGCCGGGCAGCACGAGATCCATGAGGAATACGGCGGGGTCGTGCCGGAACTGGCCAGCCGGGCTCACGCGGAGCGGATCACAGCGGTGGTGACGCGGGCGCTTGAGGAAGCCGACTGCGGTCTGGGTGAGATCGAAGCGGTCGCGGTGGGGCATCGCCCGGGGCTGATCGGGGCGCTCCTGGTGGGCGTGTCGGCTGCCAAGGCGTTGGCGTGGTCGCTCGGTGTGCCGTTGGTGGGAGTCGATCATGTGCGGGCGCACCTGTGGGCGGGGCTGCTCGAGACGGATGCCGTGCTTGGCGATGTGTTCCCGGCGCTCGGGCTGGTGATCTCGGGCGGGCACACGGCGATGTTCCGGTGTAGTGCGCCGACCGAACTGGTCAGGCTCGGCGGAACAATCGACGACGCCGTGGGCGAGGCGTACGACAAGGCGGCCGCGATTCTGGGACTTGGGCACCCGGGCGGGCCGACGATCGATCGACTGGCGCAGGAAGCGGACGCCAACGACCGCGCGGTGGAGCTGCCCGTCAGCCGGCTCGGGAAAGAGTCGCTGGACTTTTCGTTCTCGGGACTCAAGACGGCGCTTCTCTACGAGGTGCGGGGTGTGCCGGGACCCGGCGGCGTGTTCGAGCGGACGAACGCCTCACTGACACACGAACGCAAGCGAGACCTGGCGGCCAGCTTCCAGCGCGTCGCGAGCAAGGCGATTGTCCTGAAGATGGAACGCGCGCTCGATGCGATTGAGGAGAAGCCGAGGGCGATCCTCGTCGGTGGGGGCGTGTCGGCGAACTCAAGGATTCGGCGCGAACTTGGTGAACTCGCCGAGAGACGCGGGCTGAAGCTGGTGCTGCCCGAGATGCGGTTCTGCGTGGACAACGCGGCCATGATCGCGGGGCTCGGGCATCATCGATTGGGGCAGGGCGAGCATGACGATCTGACGCTGCGCGCTTCGCCCAGCATGAGCCCCATCAAGAGCGGCGGCTGAAGATGCGTGCGCACCCGCTGGTGAACCCGATCCTCGTGCCAAGCCCACACCCGGCATCGCTCAGTGATGAGGAATTGCTCAAGTCGTGCCAGCTCGGGCGTGGGCGGACGTCCGGGCCGGGCGGGCAACACCGCAACCGCGTGCAGACGCTCGTTGAACTCACGCACACACCCACGGGCCTCGAAGCCCACGCGGGTGAGCGGCGAAGCGCTCAGGAGAACAAACGCGTCGCGGTGCGTCGGCTGCGAACCCAGCTTGCGATCGGCGCGCGGGCGCCGGTGCCGTTGGGGGAGATCGGTTCGGAGTTATGGCGTTCACGCGTGCGGGACGGGAAGATCGCGTGCAACCACAATCACCGTGATTATCCCGCGATGCTCGCCGAGGCGCTGGATGTGATCCATGACGCGGGTCTGGATATGAAGCGGGCGGCTCTTCGGCTGAGTTGCACGCGCAGCCAGCTCATCAAGCTGATCGCCAAGGAGCCGCGGGCGCTGGCAGCGCTCAATGAAGCCCGCGAGGCGAAGGGGAAGAACCCCTTGCGGGGGTCGTAGCTTCGATTCAGGAAATCCAGTCCACGCGACTGTGGGTCAGCACTCGCTTTCGAGCTAGGATTTGTTGGTGCCGACTCACGAGTATCCACGCATGGGCAGAACGATCGGTCACATCCTGTACGACGACACCTGCGGCTTCTGCCGGAGTTGGGTGCCCAAACTCAGGCCGGTGGTGCGCAGGCAGGGCCTTGAGGTGACGCCGCTGCAGAACCCGAAGGTGAAAGACCGCCTGACGGTCCCGATGGCGGATCTCTTGACGGACATCCATCTGATGTTCGAGAACGGCCAGACGCTCCGCGGGGCGGAGGTGTACCGCTATGTGATGCGGCGTGTGTGGTGGCTCGTGCCGATCTATGTGCTCTCGACGCTGCCTTTATTGCGGGGCGTGTTCGACTGGGGCTACCGCAAGTTTGCGGACAACCGGTACCGGATCTCGAAGGCGTGCAGATTGCCGCCGGGGCCAGCGGAGGCTAGCAGTGAGTGAGGCTGGCTTTGACGGGCGTGTGGTGATCGCGGGCGGCTCGGGGTTTCTCGGGCGGAATCTCGCAAGAGCACTTGCTCGTCGCGGGGCCGAGGTTGTCGTTCTTTCCCGGTCAAAGCCTGCCGGGCTCGATGGCGTTCATCACGAAGTCTGGGATGCCCGCACGGTCGGCGACTGGGCGAGGCATCTGGACGGCGCACGCGCGGCAGTGAACCTCGCGGGGCGCACGGTCGACTGCATCAAGACGCCCGATCACTGCGACGAGATTCTGCGTTCGCGTATGGAGTCGACGCGTGTGCTGGGCGAGGCGATGCGCAGGATCGACAGCCCGCCGCCCGTCTGGGTGCAGATGTCCACGGCCCATATCTACGGCGACCCGCCCAGCCTGGTCTGCGACGAGGACTCGGCGTTTGGCTATGGGCTCGCGCCGACAGTCGGCAAGGCGTGGGAGCAGGCTTTCGACGAGGCCAAGCCGAAGGACACGCGGGGCGTGGTGCTGCGGACAAGCTTTGTGCTGGGCAGAGAAGGCGGGGCCATGCCCAAGCTCTCGCTGATGGCGAGGCTTGGACTCGGGGGCAAGATCGCCAAGGGCACGCAGGGCATGAGCTGGATCCACGAAGACGATATGGACCGACTCTTTATGCGTGCGATCGAGAACGAGTCGATGCGGGGCGTGTACGTCGCGACCGCGCCAAAGCCCGTGTCCAATGCCGAGTTCATGCGCACGCTGCGGAGGGCGGTGGGGATGCCCGTTGGTCTGCCCGCGATGGGCTGGATGGTCCGGCTCGGCGCGCCGCTGCTCCTGCGGACCGATCCGGAGCTGGCGCTCTACGGCAGATACTGCGTCTCCAAACGTTTGGAAGCCGAGGGGTTCGAGTTTGTGTACCCGGACCTCGAGTCGGCGCTCGGTGCGATCTACGGACGGGGCTGATCGCGTCTGCGATCACTTCTGCGACTTGCGTGCGCGGTCGGGTTGAGTTGCAACGCATTGCATGGTCTCGGGTAGACAGAGCCGCGGCGGGGCGGAGTCGGAGCGATGCTCGGAGCGGTCGGGATCGGGTTGGTGCTGGTGTGCGAGGTGTTCGGCAGCGGCTGGGGCGAGCCGGAACTCGTCGGGCCGGGTGTCATTTCGACACAGAGCACGGATTTCAATACCACCCTTTCGTCCGACGGACGGCTGCTGGTGCTCACGCGGTACGACGACGCCTCGGGTGTGGGCACGATCGAGGCGCTGCGCTGGTCGGGTGAGAACTGGGTAGACGCTGGACACGCTGATCCCGCCTGGCCGGGCAAGTGGCTTGACGGCATCGACGCGGGCGACGGGCATCTCTCGCCGAGTGGTCAGCAGTTTTTCTTCTATCGCGATGCGGACATCTGGATTACCGAGCGCGACGCAGAGGGGGAGTGGTCAGAGCCGGGGCGGGTCGAAGAGGTGAGCACCCCTGCACCGGAGGCGTATCCGACCATAGCCGTGGACGGCACGCTCTGTTTGACGAGACAGATCGCGGGGAACTGGGACATACTCCTGGCGCGTCCAGAGGGCGAAGGCTGGGCTGCGCCTGAGCGGCTCGGCGCACCGATCAACACGCGCTACCGAGAGCACGATGCGCTCCTGACACCCGACGGCAACCGCCTGATCTTCGTCCGCATCGGCGACCCGCAGGGGCCGGGCTCGTCGGACCTGTACACCTCGGTGCGTGCGGATGAGGGCTGGTCCGAGCCCGAGCTTCTGCCGTTCAATTCGCCGCAGATCGACGGCAGCCCCTGCCTGAGCCCGGACGGTCAGTGGCTCTACTTCACCAGCGGACGCGATCCGGAGAGTGTGGATGCTGCCGGGCTCTGCATATGGCGCGTGCGTGTGCCGGAGGGGTGGGGCGGGTGATGAAGACGTGTAAGCCGGGGTGGAATCAGTGAGCCGCTGACAACGATCGATCACGGACGGCTTCCTAAGATCCTGCCATGGAACCCATCAGCGTCTTCGACATCTTCAAGGTTGGCGTCGGCCCCTCCAGTTCGCACACGCTCGGGCCGTGGCGGGCGGCTCAGCGGTTTCTCCGCAGGCTTGAGGAACTGGGGAAGCTGGAGGAGACGGTTCGGGTTCGGACCGATCTCTATGGCTCGCTCGCCAAGACGGGCAGGGGGCACGGCACGGGGGTCGCGGTCATCCTGGCGCTCTCGGGCGAGGACTACCGAACCTGTGACACGAGCAATGTGGAGGCCCGCGCGAAGGCAGTGGCGGCGTTCGGATCGATGAAGCTCGCGGGGCAGCGGGACATCCCCTTCAATCTGGATGATGATCTCGTCTACCACATGGACGAGCGGCTGCCGTTTCATACCAATGGCATCCGGTTTACCGCGACATTCGCCGATGGCTCGGCGCACGATGAGACGTACTTCTCCGTCGGCGGCGGGTTCGTCGTGCAGGAGGCGTACGTCCCCAGCGAGCACCGCATGGTCTGCCTGCCTTATGCGATCACCAAGGCAAAGGAGATCGAGGAGATCTGTGCCCAGAACAACTGGACGATTCCGCAGCTCGTGATGGAGAACGAGAAGGCGTGGCAGTCGCCGGAGGAAACGCGTAAGGGCGTGCTGAAGCTCTGGCGCACGATGCTCGAGAGCATCTACCGAGGGTGCCACACCGAGGGCATCCTGCCGGGCGGGCTCGATGTGGTGCGACGGGCAGCGCGTATGAACAGGCAGATCCTGGGAGATGTCCCGGGTGCCAAGGAGTCCACGATCGATCAGTGGCTCGCCTCGATCGCCAAGAGCACCAATGACTTCACCAAGATCAACCGCTGGGTCAGCACGTTCGCGCTGGCGGTGAATGAGGAGAACGCGTGCTTCGGACGCGTGGTGACCGCGCCGACCAACGGCGCGGCGGGCGTGATACCGGCGGTGCTCATGTACTACTGGTGCTTCTACGAGCAGGCGAGCGAAGACGGGATCGTTGAGTTTCTGCTCACCGCGGCCGAGATTGGGAGCCTGTTCAAGAAGGGCGCGACGATCTCGGCGGCGATGGGCGGATGCCAGGCGGAGATCGGTGTATCCAGCGCGATGGCGGCTGCGGGGCTGGCTCACTGTCTGGGCGGGTCGGTCGCGCAGTGTCTGATGGCCGCGGAAATCGCGATGGAGCACCACCTCGGGCTGACGTGCGATCCGGCGGGCGGGCTCGTGCAGATCCCCTGCATCGAGCGCAACACGATGGGTGCGAACAAGGCGATCACGGCTGCGAATATCGCCATCTGCGGCGACCCGTCCGAGGCCCGTGTATCCCTCGACGACTGCATCAAGACGATGTGGGAGACGGCTCAGGACATGGCGACGAAGTACAAGGAAACCGCCGAGGGCGGGCTTGCACTCAACGTCAGTGTCCGCGTGATCGAGTGCTGACGAGCGTGAGAGACAAAATCCCCTGTTCGTGTCGGGCCCGCAGCGAGGGCTGCGGATAGCTCTGTGGCGGGGCAAGCGCCCCGGTCGGCAGATCACCACAGAACACGCAGGGGACTTTGATATGAACCGCACGCTTATCGTCTGCGCCGGCATCACGGCGGGGATCACATCGGGTGCAGATGCACAGACC
Source organism: Phycisphaerales bacterium (assembly GCA_965228265.1). Classification (GTDB taxonomy): domain Bacteria; phylum Planctomycetota; class Phycisphaerae; order Phycisphaerales; family UBA1924. Next base: position 2,670,955 of record OZ245804.1, on the reverse strand, counting down.
ATTCTCAACGGCGACCTGACCGGCCCAATGGCCGTGAGCACGCCGCCGCCCAGTTGGACGGCTTGGACCGACACCGCGGACACGTGCGACGCGTCGGGGCCGTTCAATTACACGGGCAACCCGTGGGTGCTCTCGCCCAACGGCGGGACGTTCGTACGGGGCGGCTCCAACGACTTCGGTGTCAACGAGGGCATCGCGCAGGTCGTAGCCGGGTTCGTGCCCGGACAGGTCTACACACTCGAGTTCTACGCCACCAACCTCGGATTCCAGAATCCGTCGACCGGCTGGGGCGGGGCGGACGGCTTCTGGCGTTTCTACGCCGACGGATCCGTGATCGGGGACTCGGTCACACTCAGCAGGGCGGCGCTCGAGACGGATGACATCACCTGGACCTTCGGCACGCTGAACTTTGTTGCGCCGTCGGCGAGCTTTGAGCTTGCGGTGCAGTCGCAGTGGGCGGGCTCGGGCACGGCCGCGTACATGGGCATCGACGGGATCGATGTGAGGGTTGTTCCGGCTCCGGCTTCGATGGGACTGATCGCGCTGGCGGGCGTGGGGGCCATGCGACGCAGGCGATAGACGCGTTGCTGGCCGATGTTCGGTTCCGGAGCCAGGGATGGCGCAAACTTCGCACGCGGCACGCCCCGAGTCAGGGGCTTGTCCGCGTATCCGGGGGACATTCTTGTTGAGTTCGCGGGTTGGATGCCCGCCGACCTGCCCGGCTGGGTATGTTGGACCCGTCGGCATGCGGCAAACCGACGTGAACCCCGGTGGGACCAGCCGCACACCGACACCTCACGCACGCGACTCCGGCCCGCGCGGCCGGTGTTTGCGTGCGCACACGAAGAAATCAACTGGAAAAGAAAAACTGATTTGCATCGGAAACGTCTGCAACGGGCTGTGCGTCATGCCCAAGGACAGAGACACGGCCTTTGTGCAGCATTGATGACGGGCGAGCCTGGCCCGCGCATCAGGCGGGCAGGGAGCGTTCCATGAAGCACATCTACCGATCGTTCGTCGTCGTCTGCATGTCAGCGGTGTTGTCGGCCTCGGCGCAGGACGCCGTCCGGGCTGCCGATACTTACAACGCCGCCTCGGGCATGCTCGCCAGGGGGCTGAACGATCTGGCCGCGGAGGAATACGAGAAGTTTCTCGAGAGCTACGGCGACCACGAACTCGCCGAGCAGGCGCGGTACGGGCTGGGCATCGCCCGGAGCAGGCTGGGTGATCACGAGGGGGTCATCGAAGCGCTCGAGCCGCTCGTTGGCAACAGACGGTTCGAGTATGTGGTGGAATCATCGCTGCTCTCGGCGCGCTCGATGCTCGTGCTGAAACGACCGGAGGATGCCTCGCGTGTGCTCGGTCAGGTCGTGCGACGGCATGAGGATCATGCGCTCGTCGGGCAAGCCGCGGCTCTGTACGTGGAATCGCTATCGCGAGCGGAGGAGCTGGATGAATGCATCCGGGCGTACGACGAGTATGAAGGGCTTCTGTCCGGCGCGGTGCGCGAGCGCGCGGGGTATTTCGCCGCGACCGCCGAGTACAAACAGGGCAACCTGCGCGAAGCGGTCATGCGGTTCGGGCGTCTGGAAAGTGCGAGCTCGGCTCTCGGCGGATCGGCACGGCTCATGCTCGCCCGCTCACTGCAGCAGTTGGGCGATCTGGAGGCGGCGCGTTCGGCGTACCGGAATGCACAGGACAGGGCCGAGGGCGTTCAAGGCGTCGAAGCGGGCATCGGGCTGGTGCAGGTGCTGATCGATCTCGATCGTCTGGACGAGGCGGCAAGCGAACTCGATGCGTTGCCGACGAATGGTCTCGATGATGAAGCATCCGCACGGATTGATCTGGAACGAGGACGGCTGGCGGTGCTCAAGGGTGAAGCCGCGCAAGCCGTGCGCGTGCTCACGCGTCTGAACGGGCGTGTGCCAGAGTCGTTGCGGGATGACACCCGCTACTGGCTCGCCCGGGCGCAATCGGACAGCGGAGATCATGACGAGGCGGCAATTACACTTGCGAGAGCGCTGCAGGATGATCCGCAATCATCCTTGCGACCCGAGCTGATGTACCAACTCGGGCTCGCTCTTGGCAATACTGGCCGGCACGTCGAGGCCTGCCAGACCTTGCAGGCACTGGCGCGTGAATTCGAAGGCGATTCGCTTGCCGGCGAAGCGCTTCTCGCTGCGGCTTCATTCGCTCAGCGAGCAGGCGATACCGAGCTCGCCGAGACGTTGTCGAACGAAGCGGCGGGTGGATTGGAAGGCGAGGCTGCTTTAGATGCAGCGTATCTCGCGGCCGAGAGCGCGTACAAACAGGAGAACTACCGCGCTGCCGCGCGTTCATATGCACGATTGCTTGAAGATTTGCCGCGGAGTCATCGCTACGTTGAGACGGTCCGTTATCGGCTCGGGATGGCGCATCTGAAGCTGGGCGACGCAGCGGCCGCGGCCGAGGTGCTCGAGCCTCTTTACGAATCGGACAGTATCGACGAGCGTTTCCTGCCCGGACTGCTCGCGGTTGGGGAGCGGGCATTCACAGAAGAACGCTGGGAGGACGCGGCTAGGTGGTTCGAGCGGTACGTGCAGCTCGATTCGGAGAAGCCGTCCTGGGATGCTGCGGCGCTGCGTCTCGGCATCGCGCAGACTGAGCTCGGTGATCGGCGTGGCGCGATGTCGGCGTATCAGATGCTCGTCACCCAGCGGCGTGACTCCACGCTCGCACCGCGCGCGTGGTACGAGATCGGGATGCTCGCACTCTCGCTCGATGAACAGGAAGAAGCGGTCGAGGCGCTGGAAAGAGCCGCAGCCGCGGGTGATGAGCGGATCGCAGTCAACGCGCTGCAGCAACTCGGCACCATCGCGGATCGCGCCGGGGAACACACCGAGGCCGCGGCGTACTTTGCTCGGGCGGCACGGTATGACGAAGGCGGCGCCACGGCCGCGATCAGCCAGGCTCAGGCGCTGCTTGCGGCGGGTGAACACCGACAGGCGGCGGGTGTGCTCGGTCAGCTGAGCACGCGCAATCTTGATGCTGTTCAACGCGCCAATGTCTCGGCTCTGCTGACGCTCGCGCACGCCAGAGCTGGCGAGCATGAGAGCGTGATCGAGGCGTCCCGGCCGTTCGCCTCGGGTGGTGCAGATCTTGAACGACTTGACCCGCATCTCGCTTCGGCTGTTCTGTATGAGCGAGGCCGGGCGCTTACGGCTACTGAAAGCCCCAGCCAGGCGGAAGACGCATTCTCGATGATGATCGAGCGGTACCCGACGAGTTCGTCTGTCCCGAACGGCAGGCTCGAGATTGCGGCGATCGCTATGGCTGATGGCCGTTACCGCGAGGCCGCGACACAGTGCGACCGGATACTCCAGGGCCGCGAGGAGCTTGGCGTCGCGGTTGTCGAGCAGGCGATCTATCGGCTTGGTGTCTGTGCTCGCGAGCTTGGGGATCTCGAGGTCGCGGCGGATGTTCTGGCGGAGCTTGCCGAGCGCACGCCCGCGGACAGGCTCTCCGCCTCGGCGGCCTTGATCGCCGGCGAATCCCTGCTCGAGCTCGGCCAAATGAGTAAGGCCGCCGAAATGCTGGAGATCGCCGAAAGCTCCCGGATCGAAGAGGTCGTGCCCGTTGCGATGCTCCGCCTGGGAGAGGCGAACGTATCGCTCCAGCGGTGGTCGGCAGCGGAAGAGGTCTACAGCCGATTCGTCGAGCGTTACTCGTCCGATCCGCGAGCGTACCTCGCGGTCTTTGGGCGGGCGTGGTCGCTTGAGAATCAGGGGCGACACGACGCGGCGATCGAGGGATACCGCGCGGTCATCGCGCAGCACGACGGCGAGACGGCCGCCCGCGCGCAGTTCCAGATCGGTGAGTGCCTCTACGCACAGAAGAAGTACGAGGAAGCGGTGCGTGAGCTGCTGCGGGTGGATCTCGTGTACGCGTACCCGCAGTGGAGCGCCGGGGCGCTCTACGAGGCGGGGCGATGCTTTGAAGAACTCGACCGCGAGGCCGATGCGCTCGCGCAGTTCGAGCAGGTAGTCGACCGGTTCGGCGACACGCAGTGGGCCGAGCTGGCGCATCGCCGTCTCGGGCGGTATCAGCAGTCAGCGCAGCAGATCGGACAGCAGGGCGGGTAACGACAAGAGGGAGGCAAGCCGGTGGACATGATCAGCACACTCGCACAAGCCGCGACCGGCGACGCCGAGAACGCGTCGATGGCCGTCGGGTCGGTCTGGGATTTCGTGATGAAGGGCGGGTGGATGATGATCCCCATCGGGATCTGTTCACTGGTCGTGCTGGCGGTGTCCGTTGAGCGGGCGGTGGTGCTCCGCAAGAAAGACGTCGTGCCCGACGACTTCGAACGCGGACTCATGCCCACACTCGACGGCGGCGTGCGCTCGAAGCGCGACGCGGAGGCGTACTGCGAGAAGTCTGGCACACCGATCGCGCGCACGGTGCTGGCCGGTGTTGAGCGGATCGGGCGACCGATGGAGTCGATCGAGAAGCACATGACGTCCGCCGGCGAGCACGAGATCTTCAATCTGCGTCGCCGGCTCCGCGCACTCTCTGTCGTAGCGGCGATCGCGCCGCTGCTCGGGCTGGTCGGGACGATCTTCGGCATGATCAAGGCGTTCCAGACGGTGGCGCTCTCGGGCGAGGCGCTCGGCAAGACCGAGCTGCTCGCAGAGGGCATCTATGAGGCGATGATCACGACCGCCGCGGGCCTGGTCGTTGCAATCCCGGCGCTTGTGCTGCATCACTGGTTCGCATCCCGGATCGAAAACCTGACGAGGCTGATGGACAGCGTCTGCGTGAACGTGGTCGAGGCGATTGCGACAGCGACCGGGCAGATCGAGGAGAGCGAAGACCAAGCGACTCGGAGCGATGAGAAAGACTCGTACCCGGTGCGCGGCGGCGCGATCGGCTAAGGAAACGCGACATGCTACTCAAAGCCAAAGCCACGGATTCATCGCCGGCGATCGAGCTGACGCCCGTGATCGACATCGTCTTTCTGCTGCTCATCTTCTTTCTGGTTGCCACGACTTTCCAGCAGAGCGAGCGGGAGATGCAGATCGCGTTACCCGAAGCCGAGAGCGGCGGGCCGATCTCGGTATCTCTGCGGGAGCTTGTGGTCAACATCCAGGCCGACGGAACGGTGATCGTGGGTGGGCGTGCAGTCAGCACCGATGACCTCCGCACGATCGTGGGCGACGCGGTCGAGGCGAATCCCGAGCAGAAGGTCACGGTTCGTGCGGACAAGTCCGCGACATATGACCGCGTTGTTGGCGTGCTCGATGTGTGCAAAGCCGCGGGAATTCAGGAGCCGTACCTCGACACGGTGCCGCTGCGATGAGCCGTGGGCGCACAATCGGAGTAACGGGCGCGGTTGTGGTCGGTCTGGCGATGCTGGGCGCGGCGTTCTGGCTGACGACGCCGCAGTCACAGCCTTTCTACACCGACTCGGACACGATCCATGCTTCGCAGGAGATCGCGAAGCTGCGCGACATCCTCTGGCAACCTCCCGAGCAGCTCGGCGAGCCGCTGAACACGCTGGAGAATGACGAGTACGAGCCCGCGTTGAGTCCCGACGGGCTCACGATGGTCTTCGTGCGAGGCAAGCCGGGCGGCGGGGCGGATCTGTATCTGTCCAATCGCACACCTCAAGGTTGGACCATTCCCGAGGCGATCGACGCAATCAACAGCGATGCGGACGAGCTCGGCCCCGAGTTCACACGCGACGGCAGCGGTCTGTACTTTTACAGCGACCGCGAGGGTTCGCTCGGCGGGTACGACATCTGGCTCGTTCGGCGCACCGACACCGGTTGGGGTGAGCCGGAGCATCTCGGCATAAACGTCAACAGTCCGTTCAATGATTACGGCCCGGCGCTTGCGCCCGATGGCAAACGCCTGTACTTCGCCTCCAATCGACCCCGGGCGGGCGAACCCATCCCGGAGACGCCGCCCGCGTCGTGGCCCGCCACGATCCGTGAGTCGTTCCAGAACAGACCCTACGACATCTACTCGGCCCCGATCGGGGAGCGGGGTATCGGCGAATCACGTCTTGTGCCGGAACTCTCGAGCGCTTTCAGCGAGGGCGCGCCCGCGGTCAGCCCGTCGGGGGACTTCATCTACTTCGCTTCCGATCGACCGGGCGGCGAGGGTGGATTCGATCTCTACCGCGCGCGAATCGTCGGGGACGAGTATTTCCCCATCGAGCACCTGGGTGACGGCGTAAACACCGAAGCCAACGAACTCGACCCGACCCTCGGGATGGGCGGGTTCGGACTTGTGTTCAGCTCAGACCGTGATCAGGGCGCCGGTCGTCGGTACGACCTCTATCGCACTGAGTCGCGCGAGGTGTACCGCGAGGTCGAGATACTCTCGGCTCGGATGACGTGGGGAGAACTCCTGCGCCTCGTACTGCCCTGGTTGCTCTTGCTCGCGTTGCTCTTGGCGCTCCTGGCGCTGCTGCGCAAACTGACGACCGACGAGCGATGGAAAGCACGATGGCGCAGGCTCGGGCTGATGGCCAAGTGTCTGATTGTCTCGGGGCTCGTGCACATGCTCATCCTGATGCTTCTGACACTCTGGCAAGTGAGCACGAATCTGGACGGGCTGCTCGGCTCGCCCGGCGGATCGAAGGTCACGCTCGTCTCGAGCGCGGTCGGTGGCGGGATCGAATCCCAGATCCTCGCACAAGTCTCGCCCGTGGCTGAGAGCAGGCCCGTGGAACTGATGCCGATGGAATCGCCCGAGTTCTCGATGACACCGATCGAGTTCGCGCCAGCGCAGATGGATGCCCCCGCGCCCGTCACGGTGCAGGACACACTCGCCCAGCAACCTGTGGAAATCAGTTCGCAGTCAACACGCAGCAGCCCGTCGACACCGACGCTCAGCAGCGCATTGCCGCAGGAGACGGAGCCTGCGCCGCTCGAAGTCACCACGCTCGCGTTGCCTGCGCACCAGGCGCGGGAACGAGTCGAAGAATCCGGCGTGCCGGGCGCGAGTGAAGTGGTGATGATGCAAGAAACTCCAGCAGAGACTGTGACGACTACTTTGCCGACGCTCTCGGCAGGAGCCGTGCCTCTGGACGTGCCTGAATCACTCGAAGTGGCTGATGGCGTTGAGTCCGAGCAGATCCAGGTGCCGGCTTCGACGCGAGGTGTTCCATCGAGTGCAACGGAGCGTGTCGTCGAAGCGGTCGCTGAAGGCGAAGAGTTCGAGCTGGACGTCGCACTGCCCGGCGCGGTCGAGCAGGCCGATCGCTTGCGGGCAGAGTCCGTTGAGATCGGCACAGCCGAAGCGATCGACTCGTTCGCGGCCGACGAGCCTGAGCCGCTCGATCTGCCGGGTATTTCCGTCGAAACCGAATCGCTTCCGGCACTCGAAGGCTTGAGTGAGATCGAATTCCCCGATGCGGAGCTGACCGACGCAACCCCCGAATTGCGCGAACGTGATGTCCGAAGCGGGGCGACAGAGCTGGCGATCGATGACCCGGGTCTGTTCGAACTCGATGTGACGCTGCCCGAGGGCGTGGCCCTGCCCGAGCAGGTGGCGCTGCCCAAGCACTTCGCGGGCATCGTGCTCGATGATGAAACGGGCCAGCCTGTGCCGGGCGCGCTGATCAGGATCGATTCCGATCAGGGCGACCTTGTCCAGGAGCGCACCGCCGACGACGGCACGTTCGCGCTCGAGCCGGATTTCGATGCCGACTTTGTCGCAGTCACCGCGTCCAAGCCCGGTTACACACCGTCGGCGATGAACCTGCCCATCGAGGAACTCGCCCGCGGTGTGGTGCGAGAGATCAGGCTTGAACCGGTCCGGGATACCGTGATCGCGCTCGAGGAAGACCCCGAGGTGCATCACCTGGGTGACAACGACTTCGGTGGTCGAATCAACAGTCAGTTCCAGAAAGAGAGCGAGGGAACGTTTCTCAGGGCTGAATTCCTGCTCACCGCTGAGCAGCACGAGGCATTGGGTGACCAGGCGGCAGTCGTGATGCTTGCCAAGGGGCTGCAGGCCCAGAACATCATCCGAATCAACGGCCACGCCGTGCCGAGACGTCTCAACCGCTCGCCTTCCGACGGGAGCTTCGGCGAATTCGGAGCGGTGTTCGATGCGTCCTGGCTGCAAGTAGGCGGGAATGTTCTTGAGATCGAGAGCCGGATCAGTTCCGGGAACGACCACGACGACTTTGAGATCGTGAACATCAGAATCCTGCTCGCCCCACCCGTCGAGCCCGAGCGATCAGGCCGGCGAAGGTCCGGCGGGACCCTGTAACTGCCTATGGAGCGTCCGTATATCCGCTCGGGCATGGGTAGATTCCATGAAACCCGCTTCAGGGAGTGTGAATTCACACCAACCGGCTGAAGTTGCTCTCACCGCGACCGATATCCACCGAGGCCGAGGATGTATCGGCCAGGTGGGTGAATTGCATGCCGATCGTGAAGAGACCGACAACACACACACGCAAGCGGGTGCTCGAGCGCCAGGCGCCGGGGGCCCCGATGGGTCTGATCGCGCTGGCCTTCGTGTCGGCGCTGCCGATGCTCTTTTTCTTTGGGTACAACTACTGGCGCTACAAGTCGCTCGATCAGATCGATACCGCGCTCTACCCGATCCTGCTCGTTCCTGTCGTTCTCGGGTACGTGCTCTACCGATCGCAGCGTCGATTGCTGAGTCAGATCGCATCGGTTTCCGAGGCCGTGGAAGTCGCCGCCAGCGGCGAGGCGGCCCAGATGGAACTCATCGTCGCCGAGCATGACGCAGGGCCGGGGCGTGCCTGGAACACCATCGTTAAGTCATATCTCGGTGAAGTTGTTGCCGAGGCTTCCAAGCCCGTCGGGACCGAGAACGAGACGGCTCATCTGGCCATGGCCGCGTTGAACTCACTCATGCAGACAGTCTGCGGCGTCGATCGCGCGGGACGAGTTGTCGTGGCAAACTCCGCCGCGGGCAGCTTCTTCCAACGCAATCCAGAGTCGCTCTGGGGAACCGAGATCGCCTCGCTCCTCCCGGAAGAGGCGCTGCCCGCGTTCGAGGACGTCATGCACGGCCGCGTCCAGCGCCGCAACGGCATCGATCTGGTGCGCAGCGACGAATCGGGCGGCAACGACGAGATCCTGCGCTTTACCGTCACCCCCATGCGCGAGCGGGAGGGGGTCTGTGCGGTGATCACCATCGAGGACGTGACCCGTCAGCGCATGGCAGAACGCTCGAGGCATGAATTCCTGGCCCAGGCCACGCACGAACTCCGGACGCCTCTGACCAACATCAGGCTCTACGTCGACGAGGCCATCGATGCGGGCGACGAGGACGCCAAGGCCCGGGCCGAAGCGCTGAATGTCATCTCGCACGAGTCGCTCCGTCTCGAGCGTCTGGTGTCCGAACTGCTCGATATCTCGGAGCTCGAAGCGGGCGCGAGGGTGGTCGACAAGGGCGACATCCGCGTCGATCAGCTCATGGAGCAGCTCCAGGCGGACTACGAGGCGATGGCCGAGAGCAAGGGCCTGACGCTCGAGTTCGAGCTGCCGCCCAAGATGCCCGTGCTGCAGGGCGATCGGGACAAGGTCGCCGGCGCACTGCACAATCTGCTGGGCAACGCGATCAAGTACACACCCGAGGGCGGCCGAGTCACGGTGCGTGTTGACGACGAAGAAGGAACCCTCCGGTTCGCGTTCATCGACACGGGCATCGGCATCGGCCCCGATGAGCAGGAACGCGTCTTCGAGAAGTTCTTCCGGTCTTCAGACGAACGTGTCAGCACGATCGAGGGTACCGGTCTCGGCCTCGCGTTCGCGAGCCAGGTCGCCCAGATGCACGGTGGGGAACTGGCGATCGAGTCAGAGCTCGACCACGGCAGCACGTTCACTTTCAGCATGCCAAAGCCGAAGCTGGCCGCGTAAGGGAGTGGCGCGATGAACATCGACACTCAACAACAGGCAGCCGTGACCGTGCTGACGCCCCGTGGGCCGCTCCTGGCAAGCGACGCCGACGAGGTCGGCGCCGCGGTCAAGAACGCGCTGGCAAGCAACCTCGGCCGAGTCGTGCTCGATGTCTCGAAAATCCCGTACACGGACAGCCGGGGGCTCGAGATGATCCACAATATCGGTACCGAGCTCGTCAGCGCCGGGCGCGTGTTCAAGCTCGCCGGGGCGAACGAAACGATGCGCGAGGTGCTCGCGCTGACCGAGGTCGGCGCGCTGTGCGAGCAGTTTGATGATGTGACGACAGCTGTGCGGAGCTTTGCGTGAGTCTGAGGAGACGGACAAAGCGGGTCGGTGAGGCGCTCGTCGAGGACGGCGCGATCAGTGAAGAGCAGCTGCAGCGTGCGCTGATCGAGCAGACACGTACGGGCGAAAAGCTCGGTGCTCTGCTCGTCGATCAGGGCATCGTCTCGGGCCAGACTCTCGTTCACTCGCTCGCCAAGTGTCTCGGAGTCCGCGGCTGCCACCTCCGCCACGGCCTGATCGACCCCACGCTGATCTCCGAAATCGGCGAGGATGAGTGCGAGAAATCCGTCGTCATCCCGATGTTCAAGGTCGGCAACACTCTGACCGTGGCGATGGCCGAGCCGCAGAGCCTCCCGACGATCGATCGCCTGCGTCGCGCGACCGGTTGCGATATCCGACCGATCCTGGCTCTCGAAAGCAACATCCTCGAGTACGTCCGCAAGTACAAGGGCGGCAACGTTGACGTCGACGAGTTCCTGATGTCGCTGGGCGACCAGGACCTCGAAGTCGTCGAGCGCGAAACAGTCGACGAGGGGCCCGAGACCGACCTCGACCAGATGGTCGCGGGCAGCCCGATCGTCAACCTCGTCAACATTGCCCTGCTCACGGCTGTCAAGGACGGCGCCAGCGATATCCACATCGAGCCGGACCGCCGAGGCACACGCATCCGCTACCGGATCGACGGCGTGCTGCGCGATCTGATGAACCCGCCGCCCGGCATGCACGCGGCGATCGTGAGCCGTGTCAAGGTCATCGGGAAGATGGATATCGCCGTCAAACGACTCCCGCAGGAGGGCCGCGTCCGCATCGTGGCCGAGGGACGCGAAATCGACCTGCGTGTGTCGAGCATGCCGACACTGCTCGGCGAGAAGCTCGTGGCCCGCGTGCTCGACAAGTCCAACCTGCGCGTGCGGCTCGAAGACCTCGGATTCAGGCCCGAGGAGATGCAGACCTTCCGCAGCCTTCTCGACCGCCCGCACGGCCTGCTGCTCGTCACCGGACCAACGGGCTCTGGCAAGACCACCACGCTCTATTCAGCGCTCGATCAGCTCCGCACGCCAGAACGAAACATCGTGACGGTCGAAGATCCCGTCGAGTACCAGATCAGCCTTGTGAACCAGATCCAGGTGAACGACCAGATCGGCCTGAGCTTTGCAAGAGCGCTGCGGAGTATTCTCCGTCAGGACCCCGACGTGATCATGATCGGCGAGATCCGCGACGAGGACACGGCCCGCGTGGCGGTCCAGGCGTCGCTGACCGGTCACCTCGTGCTCGCAACGCTCCATACCAACGACGCACCCGGAGCCGTCGCGCGACTCATGGACATGGGCATCGAGCCCTACCTGCTGTCCGGCGCGATCATCGGCTCGGTGGCCCAGCGTCTGCTCCGCAAGATCTGCCCGCAGTGTGCTTCGAAGTACTACCCGGGCGAACAGGCGATGCGCGACGCGGGACTGCCGCCCGAGTTCAAGAAGGCTTTCCGCAAGGGCGCTGGCTGTCAGCAATGCCACGATTCGGGCTTCCTCGGTCGTATCGGCGTGTACGAGCTGATGGCCGTGAACTCCGAGATCCGCAAGCTGGTTCACGTGGGAGCGCCGTCGCACGAGCTGCGTCTCAAGCTGCGCGAGCTCGGCGTCCCGACCCTCCGCGAGGAAGCGGTGCGTCTGGCGATGGACGGCATGACCAGCCTCGAAGAAGCCCTGCGCGTCACGCACGTCGACGGCGACAACGAGAGTGAGGCCGAGCAAACTCCGCCCGCTACGAAACTCGGGGTGGCCGCATGAACTACCGGTACACCGCATTCACCAAAGACGGCTCGCGGAAGCAGAGCGTGATCGAGGCCGAATCGATCGACCACGCGAAATCACTCGTGCAGGCCGAGGGTCTGTACGTGAGCGAGATCGCCGAGGCCGGAACCGGCGGCACGAGCCAGGGCGGCGCATCGAAGCGGGTCTTTGGCACGAACTCGCTCAAGAACGTCGCCAGCTTCACACGCCAGATGTCCGTGCTCATCAGCAGCGGCACACCGATCGTTCAGTCGCTCGAAGCCGTCGAACGCCAGACGATCGACCAGAAGTGGAAAGCGGTCCTCCAAGGGCTGCGCGAGCGTGTCGAGGAGGGCAACCAACTCTCAGACGCGATGTCGGCGTACCCGAACGTATTCGATGATGTCTATCGCGCGATGATCGCAGCGGGCGAGTCGGGCGGCGGGTTCGACAAGATCCTCGCCAGACTCTCCAAACTTGTCCGCCAGGAACTCGCGGTGCGGAACAATGTCACCGGGGCGATGGTCTATCCGGCGCTCCTGATGACCGTGGCCGGCAGCGTTCTCGTACTTCTGGCCTTCACGGTCCTGCCGCGATTCCGCGAGCTCTTCGAGACACTCAATGCACCGATCCCCGCATCCACGGCTCTCATTATGGCGTGCGCCGAATTCATGAAAGCGTACTGGTGGGCCGTGCTGGGAGGCGTCGCGGGTCTTGCGACGGCTCTCTACTTCTGGCTGCGCACACCCGGCGGGCAGCGCAAGCTGCACACGGTGCAGCTGAACCTTCCGATGTTCGGCCGCGTGATCAGAGCGTTTAAGACCGCCAAGTTTGCGAGGGTGATGGGCGTGCTCATGGAGGCGAAGGTGCCCCTGCTCGAGTCGCTCGATATTGCTCGGACGAGCGCTGGCAATATCCTCTACGAGGAACTCATCGACAATGCGCAGGATCGCGTCAAGCGGGGCGAGTCCATGAGCGACGCGTTCAGTGGGTCGTACCTGGTCACCCCCGCGGTGTGCGAAGCAATCCGCAACGGCGAGCAGACGGGACGGGTCGGCGAAGTGCTCATGAACCTCGCCGATCTGATGGATGAGGACAACGACCTCGTCGTGCGATCGCTGACAAGCATCCTCGAGCCGCTGATCCTGTCGGTGCTCGGTGTTGTGGTCGGTGTGATCGCGCTCAGCTTGTTCTTGCCGCTGTTCGACCTGACAGCATCGACGGGGAGCGGCTGATGACGCTGAACGGAATCAGAGTGGGTGTCGATATCGGGAAGCGCACGCTGAGGGCTGTCGCATTGTCGCCCGAAGGCAATGCCTACCGCTTGCACGCCATGGTCGAGACCGTCCGGGCTCCGAACCATCCGGTCCCGACGTGTCAGGATGTCGAGCGCCTGCTGCAATCCTTCGAGCGGCAGGAAATCGATCTGCGCAGGATCTCTCTGGCGATCCCGCCCGATCGGCTCATGAACGCGATCGTTGAGCTTCCTCCGCGCTCTTCCGGTGCTCCCATCGAGACACTCGCCCAAGCCGAACTCGGCAAGGGCGGAGATGGACAGCAAGAGGTGCACGTCTGGGACCTGCCCCCCGGTCGTCGTGCTCGGGCCAGTGAATACTTTGCGATCGGGCTCTCGCACACGTCCGCCAACGAACTCCTTGCGCCCTTCGTGCAAACCGGGATCGAGGTCGAATGCCTCGAGCCTGAGGCGAGTGCGCTGCAGCGCATCACCGGCGCGAACAACCGCGTGGTTTTCCTGGCCGGCGCTCGCACGATCGGCATCTATGCGTATGAATCCGCATCGACTCTGTTCATGCGCACCATCGATCTCGCCGGCGAGTCTCCGGATTCCGACCGGGTCCGGACGAGCCTGATGGGCACCGTGGACTATCTCGCCGAGCGTTTCCCCATGCTTGAAGAAGCATCGGTGGTCGTGCTCGGCGACCCCGCCGGGACCGAGTGCCTGGCGACCGCCCTCCAGCGTGAATACGAGACCGTGGTCGAGCGCGAACTCCGCGTGGACATCCGTCCCGTCGGCTGGCTTGCCGATCACGAGTTCGACACCCGCTGGGCAACGGCGATCGGTCTGGCTTCAAGGCAGGTCAGTCTGGAGGTGGCCGCATGAGTCAGCCCAATCTGCTCCCCCAATCAATCAAAGTCAAGGTCGCCCAGCGTCGGCGTCTTGTCGTCTGGCTCAAGAGCGTTGCCGTCGTCGCGGTCTTCGGTGTTGTCGGCTGTGTCGTGGCCGGTGCATACCTGGGTGATCTCAAGTCGCCCGTGCGAGACGAGCTCGACACGGTCCGCTCGGTCATCAACAAACTCGAAGCCTCCGAAGCCGCGGCGTGGACCAGGATCGAAACAGTCACCCACGAACTCGGTGTCGCCGAGGATATCGCTGGTCAGCCCAACTGGAACGTCCTGCTCGGTGTCCTGGCTGCGGGACTCAACGACGGCGCCTACCTCGAGCAGATCGAGACCTCCCTCGTCATGGATGAAGGTGTGGATGTTGCTCCGCCTTCACGCGCCGCCTCCGGCCCGTACCGGGTGCGGGTGACCGGCATCTCGCTCATGCAGGGCGACGCGACGCGGTACGCACTCTATCTGGAAAACTGCCGACTGTTCGACTCGGTCCGAATGGTCGGGACACTCCCGAGGCCGGATGTCGACCCCAACGCGGTCGGGTTCGAGATTCTGTGCACCATCGGCACCGTCGAGGAGAAGTCATGAGCAGCTTCAAATCGATTGACGGAATGGGCGTCGCCATGATCGGCGCGGTCGTGGGGCTCTTGTACGTCGCCGGCGTCCGTCCGCTGCAGGCCACCTATGCAGACGCGGTCAAGCTCAAGGCCGAACTCTGGATCGCCAGCAACGAGCTGAGCGAACGCCAGACGTCCGAGAGCAAAGCGACGACCACCGCGCAGAAACTCTCAGACCGCCTCGAGCAGCTCGCCATCGAGCTGTCGAACATCGACCAGATGAATACGCGGCTCGCCGAACTCACACAGCTCGCCGAGCAGTCAGGCCTGACCATCGAAGCGGTCCGCCCCGGCGAGCAGGTCAGCAAGGAGCGCTACCGCGCCGTGCTCATCACACTGATCGGGCGCACCGGATACGAACAGGCCGGGACATTCTTGGACGCCATGCGGAAGCAGTTCCCCGATACCGGGCTGCAGTCCATCGGGTTCAACCGGATCCCCGGCGATGAATCCACGGGTCGCCTCCAGATCGAGATGGTCTGGTACGCGGCTCCTGCGGTTTCGAACGGTCGTACCGGCCAAACTACTCGCTGAAACACCGCATCGGCTTGACAACCCGGTGTTTATTTCGCACGCTCACAACGTGGCGGGAAAGAACAAACCAAACGTGTGGTATCTGGTCATCCTCGGCGCCGCCGGCGCTGGGCTGGCTCTGGATACGTTCGTCATCCGTGCCAAGGCCTCGACCGAAACGGTCGTGGACGAGACGCCCGAAGCCGTCGAAGCCGCGGCCTCTACGAGTTCTCGGACACTGCCCGTCCAGACCGAACCGCTCGGCACACAGTTCGACAACGCAGCCGCGCTTCTCGAGCCGCCCGCGTTCCGTCGCCTGGACGGCTTTGCCAAGCCCAAGCTCGAGGTCATCCAAAGTGCTGCGCCCGAGAAGGCTTCACCAACAGGGGCGTTCGCTACCCGTCATAAGCTCACCGCCGTGCTGAGTCAGCCCAGCGGCGATCTGGCGGTTGTCGACGGCCTGCTCCTGCGCATCGGGGACACCGTTGAAGGCCTGCGCCTGGTGAAGATCGAGAAGGACGCCGCGGTCTTCGAGGGAGACGAGAAAAGCATCCGTCTGCCCCTGGCCCGCCCGGCATTCGACCGATAACACGGGGAATCACCCCGGTT
This sequence comes from Phycisphaerales bacterium, assembly GCA_965228265.1. GTDB lineage: Bacteria > Planctomycetota > Phycisphaerae > Phycisphaerales > UBA1924. The sequence goes on along the minus strand of OZ245804.1, from coordinate 2,655,097 downwards.
CGCAATTCTCCGAAACCCACATGATCAAGTCACCCCAACATCGGGTCGATGTGTGGAATGTTGTTCGCACAATGGGGGAGCTAACCAATGTCTGCACAGATTCGTACCACCCGTAGGGCCTTCAGCCTGATCGAACTCGTGATTGTTGTTGTGATCCTCGGGATCATCGGTGCGGTCGCCATCCCGCGTATGAGTCGCGGTGCCGAGGGCGCATCCGAATCGGCTCTTGTCTCGAACCTCGCGACGCTCCGCGGCGCAATCGAGCTGTACGCGGCCGAGCACGGAGGAACATTCCCCTCCGCGGCGAACTTCGAGGACGAGCTCCTGCTCTTCTCGAACGCTTCCGGCGGCACCAGCGCGACGAAGACCGGCGCGTTCATCTACGGCCCGTACCTCCGCGCCGTGCCCGCTCTCCCGGTGGGCACCAAGCAGGGGAACTCCGGCGTCGCAGCAGCTGATGCGGCCGGCGTCGGCTGGATCTACGACGAAGACACCGGGACCATCACCGCCAACTGCGCTGACTCCGAGGTGAGCGGCAGCGGTCGGCAGTGGAACGAGTACTAAATCCTTCTTCGGATGCGTCTCATGACGCCGCGAACAAACCAAATCGCACACGCACCGGCCGGTTCACACCGGCCGCGTGCCTTTACATTGATCGAGCTCGTCATGGTGATCGTCATCATGTCCGTTATGGCTGCGATCACCATCCCCAGATTCGCGTCCGCCTCGAACCGGTACCGGGTCGACGCCGCGGTGCAGCAGATCCTGGCCGATGTCAACATGACCGCAGCGGTCGCCAACCGGGCGAGCGCCACGCGGACCATCAGCTTCGACCCCGACAGCGACAACTACACACTCGTCGGGCAGACCTCGCCCGTCAATCCCGCCGAGGATTGGGTCATCGAACTCGGCGTCGAGCCATTCGGGGTGAATCTCGCGCAGGTCACATTCGGCGCCGACGATGATCTCCCGATCTCGGGTCACGGCTTGCTCGCCGAATCAGGCGAGCTCACCGTCACCGCAGGCAGAACCGCTCGCAAGGTCATCTTCACGCAAGGCTCGACCTCGGCAACCATCGAGGATCTCAACCTCACCGAGCCCACCGACAACGACACCATCGTGGTCTCAAGCTCCGGAGGCACCCGCAGCGCAGCCGTCGGGGGCGCCGCCTCTGCCATGTCGGGGACACCATGACGCGCCGCGGCTTCACACTCATCGAGCTCGTCGTGAGTCTCGGCATCGTCGCCGTGCTGTCATTAGCGCTCGGCTCGACCATTCTGCTAAGCACACGGACGCTCCCGACGACCGGCGGGGGACCCGAAACCCAGGCCGCCGCGGGGCGCGCTCTGCAGATACTCGGAGCCGACGTCCGCTTGGCGACCGCCGCCTCGATGCCAAACAACCGCACGCTCATCCTCACCGTTCGCGACCAGACCGGTGACGCCGCCGAGGAAACCGTCACCTACGCCTGGGGCGGCACCACGGGCGACCCGTTCACTCGGACGTTCAACGCGGACGTCATGACACTCCTGCCCTCGGTTGCTGATCTGGAATTCAATTCGATCACCCGCGACAGCGTCGACACAGGCGACATCACGACCGAGCCGACCGAACGAATGCGGATATCCATCTCCGCCGGCACTGCGGAAACGACCGGAGTCACAGCCGAGTTCCGGCTACTCAACGCGAGAACCAGCGGTGGAGGGGGGGGTGACGATGACGATGACTAAGAAACCAAACGCCTTCGCGATGATCGAGGTCGTGATGTCCACCGCCATCATCGGCGGCCTGGCCGTTGGTGCGATGACACTTGTCGCCTCTGCCGCTCAGCAGAAAGCAAACGCTGCCAACTTCGCACGCGGCCAGGTGCTCTGCCGCTCACTCGCCGAGGAAATCAGCACCCGCCCCGTTGTAGACTGGGACGCCGGAGGCATCGACATCGAGATCAATCTGGGCATTCTCTCGATCGGGGGCAATGACGCCAAGGGCATCACGATCACAATCGGTTCGGGTGACCGCTCCTCGTTCGAGACCATCGACGATTACCACGGCTACACAGAATCACCACCCGAAGACGAGGACGGGAACGTCCTCCCGGGCTACTCGGGATGGGGCCGGAAGGTCAGGGTGCAGCCCGTGCAGGTCGCAAGCCCGAACAGCGCGAGCGCCGTCGAGACCGGGCTCAGACTCGTCGAGGTGACGGCGATCTACAACGGCAAAACCGTCGCCACGACCACGTTCCTCCGCAGCTCGGAATGGGAGCGCGTGCAGCCATGATCCACCCAGCAAAGACCAGATCGAATACACCAACGCGTCGTGGCACGATCTACATCCTCGTGCTCATGACCTCGATCATCATCACCCTGATCGGCATCCTCGGCTTCCGCATGGTCGAGAGCCAGGCGCGCGTGGCGCGGATCGACGCGCAACGGGACAACGCGGCCGCCCTCGCCGAGTCCGCCGTGCAGTGGGGCATCCACTATGTCATGCTCGCCGACGACTGGCGGGACTCGGTGAATTCGAGCGAGACCATCCGCACCATGACCGTCGGCGACGGACAGATCAGTGTGCTCCTCTTCGATCCCGACGGAGACCTGGCGGACGAAGAAACAGACGCCGTCACCATCGTCGGCACAGGCACGATCGGGGACGCCTCGCAGTCGTACGCCGTCACGCTCCAGCCGGGCACCGACGGGTCGCATCCCTCGCTCGAAAAGTCAATCACGGCAGGCGGGATGCTGACCGTCAACCCGAACGTCCTCTGGCTCGAAAGCGGCGGCACCGCACAGGATCAACAGCGCCGCGACGGCCGAAACCACTCGACCCCCGTCGTCGACGAGCAAGACCCGGTGGATCTCCCGAACCCGGGACTCGTCGATATCTGGGCCGCCAAGGGAACACTCATTCCGCGATCAACCCACGGCGGCAACATAAGCAGCAAAAATTTCTCAAAGTCACAAGCGCCCTACGGGCTCACGCCCGATCCGAACGGCATCTACGTCATTGACGCAGAAGGTCAGGACGTGATGATGTCGAACTGCTCGACATCGGGCACAATCGTGGTCGTCAACCTTGGAAACAATGACTTCCGCGCGACAAGTTCCAAGTTCACCATGGGTGACCACGGCGGCCCTTCCCTGATTGTCGACGGAGACGGGATCCTGGAGCTCGGAGCATTCTCCGGCATGAGCGACGGCATCTTCTACTTCAGCGACGATGTGTATATCAACAACTATCTCTTCCTCATCGGTGTACTCATCGCCGGGGACAGAGTCGATGTCAATACATCATCTGTGATCATCTCAGATTCCGCGGCCGCGGTCGCCGGTCCGCCGGAAGGCTTCAACGATGTCACCCCGCTACGTGTTGTCGAGAGTAGCTGGCTCAGGATTGTGAACTAAGCAGCAAACCTGTCAGGCCGCCAGCGGCGCTTTCCGCTGGGCCTTCGCCTGTGCGACCAGATCGTCATACCGGCTCAGGTCGATCTTCATGAACGCGTCGACAACATCAGTGTCGAACTGCAGGTTCTTGCAACGCTCAAGCTCGGCGAGCACCTTCGCCCGAGGCATCGCGTCGCGGTACGCCCGGTTCGAGCTCATCGCATCGAACGTGTCGGCACACGCCAGAATGCGGGCCATCTGCGGGATGTCCTCGCCCTTCAGCCCGTGCGGGTAACCCCGGCCGTCGTACCGCTCATGGTGATGAAGCACGCCAGGCAGCACGTCCTCCAGACCGGTCAGATCCTTGAGAATCCGGTAGCCGATCTCGGGGTGCTTCTTGATGTGCTGGAACTCCACGTCGGTCAGATGCCCCGGCTTGCAGAGCACCGCCTCGGGCACGCCGATCTTGCCAACGTCGTGCAGCAACCCGCAGATCTTCACCCGCTCGGCTTCCTGATGCGTCATGCCGAGGTTCAGAGCGATCTGCTCGCCAAGGTAGGCCACTCGCTCCGAGTGACCGTTGGTGTACGCGTCCTTGGCATCGATCGCCGCCGAGAGCGATTCGATGATCCCAACGAACAGCTTCTTCTGTTGATCGAACAGACGCGCATTGGACAGGAAGATCGACGAGAAGCTCGCCGCGGCCTCGATCAGCTTGGTGTCATAGCTGCTGACGACACCGCCCTCGGACTGCTTGTCACCCGCGACGATGATCGCGTCGGTGCCATAGTCAGACGGCAGCGGACGCACGACCGCTCCGAGCGTGTCCTTCCACTCCGCGAGCGAGGCGTTGTTCTTGATCGCGTTGAGCAGACGATCACGCGCGGCGTAGTCCTCCGGACCCGCGCCCGTCTCCCCATCCCAGAACGTCCGGGCCGGGAGCAGGTTCATGTCCTTGCCCACGTTCATCGCGACGAAACCAAATTCCAGCGTCTCGCGGATCTTGTGGCAGACGTGCACGATGAACTTCTCGGGCCGGTCGATGTTCCGCATCACTCGCCCGAGCGAGTAGAGCAGCTCCAGCGTCTCGTACGCCTCGCTGAGCCGGTGCGAAAGATCATCCACGTCGTTCGATTGCTCGTACCGATCAGTCAGATCGACGACCGTCTGGCGGAGCATCGTTGAGAGCAGCTCAAACCGATCCCGGCTCTGCTCGGGACTCCCGGCCAGGGGCGATTCGTTCGCAACCTCGCCGATCCTGCCGTGGACGAGCACCGTGCCAACCACACGCTTGCGGCGTTCGACCGGCAACGCGATCACGCCCACGCCGGCCGAGACCTCGAACATCGTCTCGGGCCACTCACTCACACGATCGAGGAGTCTCGAGACCCATTCGTCCGAGCCAAGGACCTGGTCGCTGTGCTCGTGCGGGCTGTTCATCGCCAGCGGGTCGGCCGAGACAATCACGCAGCGCAAACCGAGCTGCTCGCAGCGCCTGGCCAGTTCACAACCCACGTGCGTCAGGCACCGGCTGTCGATGTCCGATTCCAATGTCGTCTGTGTGCTCAAGCTGCGAGACCTTTCACGTTCTCGGTGCCGCCGATGCCCAGAATCTCGCCGGCACTGCGGATAATGTCGCTGGCCGCAAACGGCTTCTCCAGCACGCGAACGATCCGCGTCGTCGAAGCAAGCTGCTGATCGAGCAGGAATCCCCGGCCGCTGAGCATCAGAATTGGGATGTGCGCCGTCGCCTTATCGCCCGCCAGCGTGGTCGCCATACCGAGCCCGTCCATGCGCGGCATCTGCAGATCACTCACGATCAGATCGGGCTGAAAGCTGCGGGCGGTCTCGAAGCCCTCTTCGCCATCGCGAGCCGTCTGGACCTCGTACCCCGCACGCTCCAGCTTGCGCGAGAGCACCAGCGTGACGTGCGGCTCATCATCCACCAAGAGCAGACGCTTACGATCCATCGATACCGGCTCCGTGTGTGTGCTTTCTGACCTCGAAAACATCGACCACAAGGCAAGCCAAATTCGGATCGAAATCAGCATTTCAGGACCGTTCAGGCCGGACCAATACCGTTCGTGTCGATCCCGAGCAGATAATCACAAGGACGCGACATTCTCGGACGTCTCGGGCAGGGGCCCCTGCCCGGGCGGCGGCAAACGCAGATACCGCGAAAGCCACTTTGATCCCAGATAAAACGGGACCGTGTCCACCAAAGCCATCACGAACTTGAACGCGTACCCCGTGAATATCAGCACCAGCAATTGGGGCAACACCGAACGCGACTCATCCACCGGGAAGTTCGGCGGCCGCGTCAGGTAATACGTGATCAGAATCACCGCCACCGTGTCCACGAGCTGGCTCACCAACGTCGAGCCGTTGTTGCGGACCCACAGGTACCGACCCCGCGTGAGCTTTTTCCAGAAGTGAAACACGTGCACATCCACGAGCTGCGCGATGAGGTACGCGATCATCGAGGCCGTCACCGCGCCGAACGCGAGCGCACGGATCTCGAAGAACACCGGAAGCCGTCCCGCTGCATCCCGCGCGATCGCGCCCGATTCATCGACTGACTCGAAACCGGGCAGCGCCCCGCCGGCCCAGAGAATGAACACCACCCAGATGTTCAGGATCAGACCGATCCAGACCACCAGGCTCGCCCGCTTCTTGCCGTACAGCTCGCTGATGAAGTCCGTGCAGAGAAACGTCATCGGATACGGCAGCACTCCGACCGCCACCGCAAAGACCGCCCGAAACCCGCTGCCCGTCTCGATCGTCCACAGATGGATGAACCGCGAGATGCCCAGAATGTTGAGCATCGCAAGCGTCCCGAGGAAGAGACCCGCCAGCAGCAGGAACACCCCCTCACGCCGATCGTGGAGCTGACGAGGGCTGAGCTCGGGCAGATCGTCGTATCGGTGCTGCTGGCTCGGCAGCATGTCGCCGTGGTGGACCATGGCATCAGATTAGCCGGGCCTCGGCTTCCTGCTAGCATGGTGGACAAACCGGCAAGGAGGCCCAGCCGTGAGTGAATCGGTCCCGGAATCAGGTGTCTCGATCGAGCAGGCCGTGGAGGCGGTTCTGCTCACGAGCGACAAATCCATCCGCCCCGCCCAGATCGCCGACGCCCTGACCGAATCCCTCGGCCAGCCCGTCGACGCCGATCAGGTCCGCGAGGCCGCCAAAGTCCTCAACGAGTCTTACGAAGCAACAGGCCGAGCCTTCACCATCGAAACCGTCGCCTCAGGCCTGAGGATCATGGCCAGGGCCGAGCTCGCCCCCGTTCTCGCCTCGTTCCACGGCCAGCGGGCCTCAAACCGCCTGAGCCGGGCCGCCCTCGAGACCCTCGCCATCGTCGCCTACCGACAGCCAGTCACCCGGGCCGAGATCGAGAACATCCGAGGCGTGGCCTGCGGCGAGGTCCTCCGCTCACTCATGGACCGCCGCCTCGTCACCATCGCAGGGCGGGCCGAGGAGCTCGGACGACCCATGCTCTACGGCACCACCCGCGACTTCCTGACGCAGTTCGGGCTCGGCAGCATCAAGGATCTGCCCGAGATGACCGACCCCCAGGCCGCAAACGCCGTCCGCCCACGCCAGGAGTCTGAAGCCCAGACCACCGAAACCGCCGATGAGCAGACAGAGCCCGCCAAGGACGAGCAGGCCATGGAGACGACCCAGTCATGACAAACGCACGGATCGCGGCCCTTCTCACGCTCTGCCTCTCGACGTTCCTCGTCGCCTGTGCGCCCGTCTCGGTTAAGGGCCGAGTCATCGCCGGGCAGCTCAGCGTCATCACCGCGGTCCCGACCGGTGACGCCCGCCTTGCCCAAGAGGGCATCGAGGGCGTCCGCATCGTCGCGGTCCAGCAGATCAACAACAACCGCGCCACCCCGGCCGTCTCCGACAAGAACGGCGACTTCAAGATCCCCCTCAAGGGCGACGCGGGCCTGGCCCAGAATCTGACATTCTCCGTCGAAGCCGAGGGCTATCTGCCTGCCCGTGTCGAAATGCCCACCCCGACCCCCCAGCAGCGACTTCTCGTCGTTTTGAAGCCGCTGCGGAGTTCAAGCGAATAACAAGGCATGAGTTCGCTCGGTCGGCAACTCGAACTCCGGGCCCCTGATGCCCGCCGTGACCACATCCATCTCGTTGCGGTGCTCTACATCGGCGCCACGGTCATGCTCCTGCTCGGCGCCATGAGCAGCCAGAACAATCTCCTCTTCGCGGCCGTCGGCATCGCGCTGGCGACGGTCATCGTCAGCGGCTTCATCGCCGGCAGCTCGATGATGGGCCTGCGGTTTGCACGCCGGGTCCCCGTCGTCGCCGAGGCCGACGCGCCCGTCCGCATCGGATACCTCACCTTCAACCGCAACAAGGTCCTCTCCGCCTACGCCATCCGCATCACCGACACCGCCAAGGGCCCGACGGGCAAGGTCGTCCCCATCCGCGTGGGCATCGACCGCGTCCCCGCTCGACAGGAACGGTTCGTCAGCGCCAACTGCTCGCTGCCCTATCGCGGTCGCTGGACGCTCGGCCCGGGCAGACTCATGACCATGTTCCCCTTCGGGATCTCCAAGAAATCCATGCGATTCGACAGGGGCGACTCGCTCCTGGTCACTCCCGCTCGGCGCATGCTCCGGCCCGGCTCTCTCGGCGACCTCGAATCCACGGGCGACGACGGACGCGTCGACCCGCGCAGGCGGGGCCAGGGTGTCGAGCTGTTTGCCCTCCGCGATTACAACCGGGGCGACCCCGTCTCCTCGATCGCCTGGCGCGCCTCGGCGAAGTGGAACCGGCTCATCAGCCGCGAGTCCGCCGCCCCGAGGGCCCGGCGCGTCTGGATCGTCATCGAGGCCTCGCACGAGAGCCTGCACAACCGCGAGGAAGCCGCGGAGGCCGCCGTGCGGCTCGCCCAGGCCGCGGGCCGACGTCTCTGCGAAGTCGGTGTCGCACCCGGACTGAGTGTCCCGTCCTGCGGCGTCTCGATCCCGCCCGACTACACCGACACCCCCGAGCCCGCTTGGCTCCCGGTGCTGGCCACACTCGGCGATGAGAAGGGCAACTCGGCGGGACACCGGGCCTCGGCGCACACCGACGGCGTCGTCGCCATCGGGCCGGGCACCACCCCCGGCGCGGTGGTCGTCCTCGATCCGTCGCAGGAAGACAAGCTGAGCATCGATCCGCGTGCGCACCTCAAGCCGGGGGCGGAATCATGACCCCCCGTGCCGCATGGCTGACCACGCTGACGGTTCTGGTCGCGATGATCACGTATGTGATCGCGGTGCCCGACAGCGAATTGGTGCTGCTGCTCATCCCGGTCACCGTCGGCGTGCGTTACTTTGCCTACCAGCGGACGGGGCCCCTGGCGCCGCAGTGGGTGGTCGCGATCTGCACATTCTCGGCCGTCTTCTACGCGGCCTTCCGGGTGCTCGAGCAGGGCCCGGAGATTGAGATTCTGGCCGAATTCGTCGCGGTGTTGGCGGTCATCAAGTCGCTCGAGCGATGGTCGGCTCGTGACGACCTGCAGATGCTGCTGGTCGCGGTCTTTCTCGTGCTCGCGGCCATCATCACGAGCAGCATGCTGATCGTCGGCGCCCTGCTGATTCTCTTTGTGCCACTGCTCTGCTACACCGCGATGGCGCTGCAGATCGAAGGAGCCCTGAGCTTCGGACTCCGCGATCGCGATGAGATCGAGGTGCGCGAGCAGGCACGCAGAGAGCACGCCCGGGGCCCGATCTTCGGTGTCTTCGCCACGGCTCTCCTGCTCATCCTCGGGATCTCTGTCGTCGCGTTCGTCCTGCTGCCCCGCGGCATCGGGAGCGACGCGATCGAAGGGCTTGCAAGGCCTGTCATGGGGCGGGCGACGGGGTTCCGCAACTCCGTGGAACTGGGTCGGGGCGGGCTGATCTCGACCGACCAGACCATCGTGATGGAAGTCGAGATCCGCGATCCGCGGACGGACCACTCGCTGGGCGCCAATGGCCGGGTCTTCCATCTCCGCGGCACGGCGCTCAATACCTACGAGAACGGACGCTGGGACCGCACGACCGAGGATCGGCTGCTGACATCCAGACAGGCAGGGTCCCGCTACGACTTCAAGGACTACTTCGGTGACCGCGAGAATCACGCGGGCGAGGCGGATCTCAAGCAGGTCGTCCACCTGACGCCCAACGCCTCAGATGGCGGCATCCTCTTTACGGTCTGGCGTCCCATCCGGATCGATTTCGTCGAGCACCAGCAGGGCACGCTCGTGGTCGACGGCTCCAAGCGCACCGCGAGCCTCGAGGACTCGAAGTCCAAGTTGACCGAGTACGAGGTGCTGTCGAAGGCTTCGGTTGTCGCGCCTCTTGAACTCTCGAGCCGGCTGACACCCCCGGCGACGTTCGAGAATCCGGCCGTCGGCTCGATTGCTGCGAAGGTGCTGGAGGACGCGGGGATCGAGCCTGAGTACGACCTCCGCCCGGTGAGCGCCGACCACCTCGCGGCCGGGGAGATCGAGCGCTGGCTCGCCGAGACCGGCGGCTTCGCGTACACGCTCGATGTGCCGAGCGCTGAGGCGGGCGACGACCCGATCGAGTGGTTCCTGACCGAGTCGAAAGTGGGGCACTGCGAATACTTCGCGTCAGCGATGGCCGCGATGTGCCGGAGCGTCGGGATCAACAGCCGAGTGGTGACGGGCTACCTGCTGGGCGAGTACGACCCCGCGCGTGAGCGGTACGTCGTCCGCCGGGCCAACGCGCACGCGTGGGTCGAGGTCGAGACGTACCCGGGCAACTGGGTGACATTCGACCCCACGCCCAACGTGACCGGGCTGCACGTGCCCGATGCGCGCAAGTTCCGTTTGATGCGCAAATTCCTGGACGCGGTCGACGGGTTCTGGCTCTCGTCGGTGGTCTCGTTCGACGAGTCGAACCAGATGAAGCTGCTGGGCCTGGATCACATCGGGCAGGTCGATCCGCTCCAGGACCGTCGGCTCATGAGTCGGGGCAAGCGCATCCTGCGCGTGGTGTTCCTCATGCTGATCGTGGGCCTTGCGGTTCTGTTCGTGTACCGCTGGTACCGCAAGCCGGGAAGGATTCGGATGGGGTCGTTTGTCATCGACCTGCCCGAGGCGGCGGTGGCGGCGAGACGCAGCCTGCTCAGCCACTGGGAACGCATCGGCAGGCCCAGGCCGCACTGGGTGGGGCTGGTTGCCCATGCTTCATCGCCCGGTGAGCGCGAGCTTGCGGAGATGCTGACCTCGACCGCGTTCGGGAAGCGGGACTGGAGCGCATCGGACACGCAGCGCGCGGGCGAGATTCTCGCAGAGCTTGGGCATGTGAATCCGATAACGACGTCCGAAAGCGAATGAACTGCCCGGTTTGGGTTGAATGAGATCGATTCGGAAAGCTGGGTGGGTGTCCCCGGAGCCTTGCTGCTCAAGGGGATATGTGACATGGACGATCTTCCTGCGGTCCAGCAGACCCAGGGAGGCGACCATGCCCGCAAGACGCTCAAGAACCGAACGATGGCGCGAATCGCTCAACAGCCTAGTCGAGCGGAACGGCCCCATCGAGATCAGTGTCCCCGGTCACGGCGAATCGCCCGATCTGATCTGGCGTGTCCGGCTGCTCGAGGTGTCGGACGAGCATCTGGTTGTCGAGCAGCCAACGACGCTGCACCACCAGATCCCCGTGAACAACGCCTCGGACCTGATCGGTGGGATCTCGATCGGGCAGAACCGCTGGATGTTCCGCACGAGCGTGATCGATCATCTCGAGTACCGCGCGATGTTCGGGCTGGTCTCGGCGCTCCGGCTGTCGATGCCTCAGACGGTCGAGCGGTGCCAGCGCCGGAACTTCTACCGGACATCAACGACGTCGCTGAGCCTGCCGCCGGTCCAGATCTGGAAGCTCAACGACCCGGAGTCGGCCATTCCCCTCGAGGTGGCGACCAAGGCGACGATCCTGGATGCCCAGGGCAGCGGTGTGGTCAACGACCCCTTCGACCTGATGAAGCCCGATCTGGGATCGAGTTTCGGGTCGTCGATGCTCAACATCGGAGGGGGCGGCGTGGGGATGCTCGTGTCGGCCTCCGACGCGGGCGTTCTGAACCAGAGCGGCCCGTTCTGGATGCGGCTGAACCTGGCACCCTCGGTCCCGATCCCGCTCAGTCTGACGGCGAGGCTGGCGCATACACGCGTGGATTCGAGCGGGGATATCCACGCGGGCTTCGCGTTCGACTTCGTCCGCAACCGCGAGTACGAGCCGTTCGTCGCCGAGCAGATCTGCCGATACGTCGCGGATCTTCAGAAGCCCCAAACAGGGGATAGGAAAGCGGCATAAAGGGCCTGTGAGGATTCCGTGAATCGGGCTGCCTACGAATTGGTCCGAGGTCGGGGCGGAGTCTGACTCCAATCTGGCCCGCCGAATCCGATTTGACCCCTGCCGGGCGGTGGACTTTTGAGCCCGGTTGATTGCAGATTACGCCCGAGTCGGGCGTTTCATCCGGGCCCATCCTGCGGCTTGGATATCTCGTTTTGAGCGTATGGGGAGTCGCGCAGACTCGGCGGGCTTGTTGGGATAGCACTCACGAACCGATCCGCTGCCAGAAAGGGCCGCGGGATGGTGTATGCATGGATTGCACAGGGTGAGACAACGGCAAGCCTCGGGTGGGTTTGGTTTCTCGTCGGGATACTGATCGGCGGCCCGCTCGGGGCGCTCGGTCTGCGCTTCCTGGTCGGGATGTCGATCAGCAAAGCCAAGGCCGAGGCGGCGAGCATCGTTGAGACGGCCGAGATCAAGGCCAAGGCCGAGAAGCAGGAGCGGGAGCTCGAGCTTGAGAAGGAGCTCCGGGCCAGGCGCGACGAGCTCGAGAAAGAGATCGACGAGAGCCGCAAGGAAATCCGCGAGGCCGAGCGGCGTCTGGACAAGCGCGAGACACAATTCGACAAGCGTGAGGCCTCGATCGAGCGGGAGCAGACGAGGCTTGATGAGTCGATCAAGCGTCTCGAGAGCCGCGAGAAGGAGATCGAGTCGAAGCACGCGGAGGTGGAGCAGACGCTCACCGAGCAGCGTGAGAAGCTTCTTTCGATCGCGGGGCTGAACGCCGATGACGCCAAAGCGGAGGTGCTCAGCCGGATCGAGGAGGAGAGCCGACTCGAGGCGGCCAAGATCGTGCGCAAGGTTGGTGAGGAAGCCGAGGCCGAGTCGCGTGAGAAGGCGACAGAGATCCTTGTGCACGCGGTGCAGCGGTTCTCGACGGAGGTGACGGCGGACTCGACGGTTCGTTCGGTCCAGATCCCATCGGACGACATGAAGGGGCGGATCATCGGTCGCGAGGGTCGCAACATCCGCGCGATCGAGAAGGCGACGGGCGTGGACATCATTGTCGACGACACGCCGGGCGTGATCGTGGTTTCGTGTTTCGACAAGATCCGCCAGGCGATCGCGGTGACGGCGCTTCAGCGTCTCATCAAGGACGGCCGGATGCACCCGACCCGAATCGAGGAGGTCGTCGAGAAGGTCCGCAGCGAGATCGAGCAGGAGGTCGTCAAGAAGGGCAAGGAGGCAGAGATCGAGGTCAACCTCCGCGGCCTGCACCCGAAGATCTCCGAGGCGATGGGCAAGCTGCACTACCGCACGAGCTTCGGGCAGAACGTGCTGCGGCACTCGATCGAGGTTGCTTTCTTCAGCCAGATCATCGCCGACCAGATCGGGCTCGATGGTGCGATCGCAAGGCGAGCCGGTTTCCTGCACGACATCGGCAAGGCGATGGACCACGAGCAGGAGGGCGGCCACCCGGCGATCGGCATGGCCTTTGCCAAGCAGCACGGCGAGAAGGAACCGATCCTGAACGTCATCGGTGGTCACCACGGCGACATCCCGTCGACGACGTTCTACACGCCGATCATCATGGCCGCCGACGCGATCAGCAGCGCCCGGCCCGGTGCCCGTCGCGAGTCGATGGAGCGGTATATCCAGCGTCTCAACGAGCTTCAGGACATCGCACTGGGCGAGGCGGGCGTCGAAGAGGCGTACGCGATCCAGGCGGGTCGTGAGGTGCGCGTGATGGTCGACGCGAAGAAGATCAGCGATGACGAGGCGTACTTCGTGGCCGACCGCATCGCCAAGCGTGTGAGCACGGAGATGACGTTCCCGGGCGAGATCCGTGTGACGGTGCTCCGCGAGACGCGTGCGGTCGAGATCGCACGCTAACGCGGGCCGAGCTCGCCCCGGCGTTCCCAGCTCCATCGCAACGAGCCGTCAAGCACGCTCGGTTGGTATTCACTGAGCAGTTGTCGCGCCCGGGTTTCCATCAGGAGTCGTTGCTGGCGTTCGCGGACGTCGGCTTCGAGTTTGGAGTAGACCTCTTCGAGCGTGACGTTCTGTGCCGGGATATCGCTTTCGACGAGGATGATGGCGTAGCTGTTGTCGAGCGCCACGATCGACGAGAGTGTCATGGGCTCGGCGCTTGCGATGGCCTGCCGGAGTGCAACGGGCAGGCCCGGGTCTTCGGGGCTGATGGGGCCGAGCGAGCCGCCGAGGTTGGCGGAGTTGTCGGTGGATTGATTCGTCGCGGTTTCTGCGAATGCTGCGAGAAGTCCGACCTCGTGCGCACGTTTGCGGATCTCGATGATGAGTGATTGCGCAGCCGCGGGCGTGGTTGTGGAGATGATGCGCGTCTCGCGCTTGGGGCCGAAGCGGACGCGGTAGGCGAGTTCGATGCTCTCGGGTGAGGGCTCGGCGTTGTCAGCGATGAGCTTGCGGAGGCCCGCGTTGCGGGTGAGCAGGCCGCGGAGCCGATCGGGACCGAGGCCTCTGCTTTCGAGGACGAGGCGTGAGATCTCCGCGGCTTGTTCCGTGTCGGCCTCGGGTGCGAGACGTGTCATTAAGTTCACGCGTTCGGCTTCGACGTCGTCTTCGCTGATGGAGAGTCCGGCTTTACGGAGTTCTTCTGCGATGGCGTGGTCGAGGATGATCTCGCGAACGATTTCGGTGCCGCCGTACTCGGCGAGCAGGGGCCAGATCGAATCGCGCGAGATGGCTTTGCTCCCGAGCAGGAGCGCAGGTCTTGCCGGTGTGGGTGAGTTTGTGGCTCTCTCAGGGCGCAAGAGGTCGTTTTGAGGGCTATTTGTCGCGCAGGCGGGTATGCTGGAGGTGGCGATGAATGTGAGAGTGGCCCACATGCCGGTGCGGAGAGTGCTCATGTGCGATCAGAGACCATCCGGTGGTCCCCGTCAAGCGGGGCGAGCCGCGTGAGCCAGATGGGGCCGACCAACAGACCCGAGCAGCCGACCGCGATGGGCGCCCAGATGGTGCTCTGTCCGTACTGTGGCTCGCTCTCGACGCTCGCCAAGCAGTGCAACATCTGCTCTGGGCACTTTGATCTGCTTTCGCGTCAGCGTTCGCAGAACGCGATGGGGCCCTGGTTCATCCGGGACCTGTCCAAGCCCTTCCAGCCGGGGTGCTCGTACGCGACGCTTGTGCGGATGGCGCAGCGTGGCAAGATCAAGCCCGACACGGTTCTGCGTGGGCCCTCGACGAGGCAGTTCTGGTCGTTTGCCCGGCAGACGCCCGGTGTGGCGAATCTGCTCGGTGAGTGCCACGCGTGTCACAAGCCCGTGATGCCGACGAGCAACTCGTGCCCGAACTGCAAGGCGTCGTTCCTCGTGCCGGACGATCGGCAGGTTCTGGGCCTGAGTCCGGTGCATCTGTTGCCGGGCGATGCGGACGCGGAGACGATCGCGCGTTCGCTTTCCGGGGGGCAGGCACAGGCTTCGGCGGTCTCCCCGCCGGCGACACCCCAAGCGACACCCCAAGCTCAAACGCCGGCTTCAGAGCCGATCGATTCGGCGCCCGTCCCCGAGCCGCAGGTGATTGTGGAAGAGCCTGAGTGGATCGATGAGGATGATTCCGAGTCGGGCACGGCTGGTCGGCTGGGTGTGGTGATCGCGCTGCTTGTGTTCGTTGTGATGATGGGCGGCGCGGGTGTGTGGGCTTGGCTGCATTTGTCCTCGCGCGCAGAGCAATCGGCGCAGGGAGATCAGTCGCAGGCTGCAGCCGTGACGCAGGCACCGGTGGCAGATGAGGAAGATTCTCCGACGGATGTGGGGGGTGGTGTGGTTGTCCCCCCTGTCGAGCCGCCCGCGCGGAACGAGGCTGGGGCTGGCTCCGAGATTGGGTCAGGATCTGGGGGCGGAACGGTGACGCCCGTGGTGGAGGCCGACCCCGAACCCGAGCGCGAGGCTTCGGAGTCATCGCCCGGTGAGCGGACGCCTTCGCGTGAGGTGTCTTCGGAGCGGCTGGCGTATGATCGTATTTTGAACGGTATCGCCGAGGGAACGCTCGATGAGGCCTCTTTTGAGGCGGGGCTGATGGATGTGAGGTCCGATCAGCGTGCGGAGTTTCGTCGGTTGTGGGAGCGCCGGGCGGCCCAGGTGCGTCTCGGACGGCGGGGCGGCTAGGCGATCTTGGCCGGTTTTCGAACCGGGCGTGCACGAAAAGCGATATAGCTGTATATTGCTCATGTCGCCGGGGTTCTTGCCGGTGCCAACCGCTCGCTGACGTTGGAGTTCTTCCAACGCATTGCGGATAAAAAAAGAAGGGGAGTCACATGGTTCGCACAAGAACCCGCCCGGCGTTTACATTGATAGAACTCTTGGTTGTGATCGCGATTATCGCGTTGCTCATTTCCATCCTGCTGCCGGCGCTCGGGAGTGCTCGTCAGCGCGCGCAGCTTCTATTGAGTTTGAACAATCAGCGTCAGCACGGCGTTGCGAGTGCATCGTACGGGGCGGAGAACAACAGCCGTGCGTACACGTTCTCGTGGAAGCCGGGCCAGGTGCCGCAGACGACGAACCATGAGCTTGCGGCGAACTGTGCGGCACTTGATCCGAGAAATGCAGGGACGCACGCGCGTGCGGCTGTGCTTCAGCAGCTCGATATCGTTTCGCGTCGGTACACGGATGCGAGGCTTGAGCCGGTGCCCGCGACCGCGCCGGCGAATCACACGCCTTATGTGCTTTACAACCACCTCGTGATCAACGATCACATCGGTGAGGTGCTGCCATCGGAGATGGTGATTTCGCCGGGTGACAAGGCCCGGAACCATTGGCAGAAGAATATCGACGAGTACCTCGACGATCCGCGGAACAATACGTATCGCCCCCCGAGTGCAGCGACTACTTTCCGAGATCTCTGGCGTTGGGGATTCAGTTCGTCGTACACCACGGTGTCGGCGCACTATTCGCCCGACGTGGGTGGAAACCCGGGACGTGGGTTTCCGAATACGGTTCGCCGCGCAAACAACAACAGCAGTTACTACATGCCGACCGATCCGAATGTGCTTGGCAGGCGGAAGCTCGAAGACGTCGCGTATCCGAGCAAGAAGGTGCTTCTGTACGAGGTGTACCAGCGTTTCAACGGCCCGGAGCAGTACTTCGGGTTCGAGGACTCCCAGGTGCCGGTGCTTTTCTACGACGGGCACTCCGAGAACGCGGCGACGAAGGACGCGAACTACGGCTTCCAGCCGAATCAGCCGAGTTTCGGCGCGAACGATCCCGAATCGCCCTCGTTCACATACTTCTATTCGCCTATCCGCTGGTGGGACCCGGTGGGGGCTGAGCGTCAGTCGGTGCCCGTCTATTACGACCAGACCCGCTGGGGCTTGCAGGGCGTGGACTTTGGCGGCGATCCGGTGGCCAAAGCCGGTCTTTCGGGGTCGATCAACTGAGGTCTGTCAAAAACTGCTGCAACACGAGGGCCCCCGTCGACGTATCGGCGGGGGCCTTTTCTGGCTGGATAGGATACCGCTATGTATGACGTTCGCCGAAGTCGTGGTTTTACCCTCATCGAACTGCTTGTCGTGATCGCGATCATCGCTCTTTTGATCTCGATCCTGCTGCCGGCGCTTGGCAGCGCCCGGAAGCGGGCGAGGGTGTTGATTGACCTGAACAACCTGCGCCAGCACGGCGTGGCGAGTGCCTCGTACGGGGCAGAGAACAACAGCCGGGCGTTTACGTTCTCGTGGAAGCCCGGGCAGGTGCCGCAGACGTCCAACACGGATCTCGCACTGGCCTGTGCGAATCTGGGCGGCGGCACCGGTTACACGCAGGCGGCAGTGCTCCAGCAGCTGGACATTGTCACGCGCCGTTTCTCAGACTCGCGGCTTCCGCCGGAGCCAAGCACTGCGCCGGCGGATCACACGCCTTACATTCTGTACAACCACCTCGTGATCAATGACCACATTGGTGAGCAGTTGCCGTCGGAGATGGTGGTTTCGCCGAGCGATGTGGCTCGGAACCATTGGCAGAAGAACATGGACGAATATCTCGACGATCCGCGCAACAACGCGTATCGGCCGCCGACCAATCAGACAAATTTCCGCGATCTGTGGCGATGGGCTTTCAGCTCGAGCTATCAGATCGGAACTTCGCATTTTTCACCTGACGTTGGGAGTGCAAATCCTCGGGATCGCTGGCCAGAAACCGCACAGCGGATTGGAAGAAGCCAGAACGAGTATCAGATGCCGCAGGACCCGAACGTGCTTGGGCGTCGGAAGCTTGAAGACGTTGCGTATCCGAGCAACAAGGTGCTGATGTACGACGCGTACGACCGGACGAGCTTCCAGGAGGATCAGTACTTCGCGTTCGAGACTTCGCAGGTTCCGGTGCTGTTCTATGACGGGCACTCGGACACTAAGAAGACAGCGGATTCGAACTACGGCGTGTGGCCGAACAATCCGGGCTTCGGCGCGGATCGGCCGGACGAGCCCGCGGCGACGTACCAGTACACACCGATCCCGTGGTGGGATCCTCCCGGTGCGCCGGCCGGTCGTGTGCCGTTGTACTACGACCAGACTCGCTGGGGCCTGCAGGGGATCGACTTCGGCGGGGACCCGGTCGTGAAGGAAGGGCTCTCGCGTCAGATCTCGGGTTAAGCCTTGAGAGCGAGCCGCCTTGGGGCGGTCACGCGTGGAGCGGTGCGGCCTAGGATCACTCGGGGCGGAGGGCCCCGAGTACTGGAGGCCGGGCTGTGCGTGTGTTGATTGCTGATAAGTTCGAGGCCGAGGGTGTTGAGGGTCTCGGTTCGATCGGGTGCGAGGTGGTCCACGAGCCGGGCGTGACGCCCGACACGATGGCCGAGGCGCTGACCCGGATCGATCCGGAGGTTCTGGTGGTGCGGAGCACGAAGGTGCTCGCCCCGGCGATCGCGGCTGCCAAGTCGCTCAGGTACATCATCCGTGCCGGCTCGGGGTACGACAACATCGACCGCGACGCGGCGGGCGCCAAGGGCATCCGCGTGAGCAACTGCCCGGGGATGAACGCGGTGGCTGTCGCGGAGCTGGCGATGGGGCACCTGATCAATCTGGATCGGCGTCTTCCCGAGCAGGACGCGGCGCTCAAGAACGGGACGTGGAACAAAAAGGAATACGGCAAGGCTCGCGGCCTGAAGGGGCTGAACCTGTTCGTGCACGGCTTTGGAGCGATCGGGCAGGAGGTTGCCAGCCGGGCCAAGGCGTTCGGGATGCATGTCTTCACGACCTCGCATCACCTGACGGCTGGTGAGGTCGAGCGTCTGGGTGCGACGATGATCGGGCCGGAGCGGGACGAAGTGCTTGCCAAGTTGCCCGAGATGGACGCGGTGAGTGTGCACGTGCCCGTGACGGACGAGACGCGGGGCTCCTTGAACGCGGAGTTCTTCGGGGCGATGAAGCCGGGTGCGTATTTCGTGAACACGAGCCGGGGGCCGGTGGTCGATGAGCAGGCCCTGATGGAGGCGTGCCGGACCAAGGGGATCCGTGCGGCTCTGGATGTGTACTGCGACCAGCCGGCGACGCCCGAGGCGGATTGGCGGCCCGAGGTGGCGTGCGAGTCGGGCGTGTACTGCTCGCACCATTGCGGGGCGTCGACGAACCAGGCCCAGCTCGCGGTGGCGGAGGAGGTTGTGCGGCTGGTGCAGGTGTACAAGGACACGGGCAGCTGCGAGAATGTAGTGAATGCCGAGGCGTTGCGTACCGCCTCGGCCGGGGCCTGAACAGGATTCGGGGGAACTGGCGATGACGACGGCAGAGGCAGGCAGCGCGGCAGCGGGGGCGCTCAACACCGATCAGCGTGCGTTCAATTTCTCGGCCGGGCCGGGCGTGGTGCCGGAGGAAGTGATCCGGATTGCGCAGCAGGACCTCTGGAGTCTGTATGGCTCTGGGGTTGGCGTTCTGGAGCACAGCCACCGCGGCAAGGAGTTCGACCGCGTGCTGCACGAGGCCGAGGCCGACTGCCGACGAGTGGCGAACATCCCGGACAACTACCGGGTGCTGTTCCTGCAGGGCGGCGCGACGACGCAGTGCTACCAGGTGCCGATGGCGTTCCTGCCCGAGGGCGGGACGGCTGACTATTTCGAGACGGGCAAGTGGGCCAAGGACTCGATCAATCAGGCGGGTCTGTACGGCAACGCGCACATCGCGGGCTCGTCGAAGGCGACGAACTTCGACCGGATTCCCGATGACGCGGACATCAAGTACTCGGACAAGCCCGCGTACGTGCACTTTACGAGCAACAACACGATCATGGGGACGGAGTGGCACCGCATGCCGCCGACGCCTCCGGGTGATGCGTGGTTTGTCTGCGATGCTTCGAGTGACATTTTCAGCCGACCGATCGACGTGACGAAGTACGGGTTCATCTATGCGGGCGGTCAGAAGAACCTGGGCCCCGCGGGCACGGTGCTTGTGATCGTGCGTGATGACATTCTGGAGAAGCAGGTTCGTCAGCTGCCCTGGATGCTGGATTACAAGCTTCAGGCCTCGAAGGAGAGCCGGTACAACACGCCGCCGACGTTTGGTATCTACCTGATGGGTCAGGTGTTCAAATGGATCGAGCGTCAGGGCGGTCTTGAAGCGATTGAGAAGTATAACAAGGAGAAGGCTCAGGTGTTGTACGACGCGATCGACGCGACGCCCTTCTACACGCCGCACGCGCGGAAGCAGGACCGCTCGCTGATGAACATCACGTTCAAGACGCCGAGCGAGGATCTGGACAAGAAGTTCATCGCGGAAGCCGAGGCCGAGGGCATGGTCAACATGGGCGGTCACCGGTCGATCGGCGGCATGCGTGCGAGCATGTACAACGCCTTCCCGATCGCGGGGGCGCATGCACTGGCTCAGTTCCTCAAGGACTTTGCGCAGAAGAACGGCTGATCCGGCTATCGGGTTGGGAAACGAAGTCACCTTGCGGCGTACCGGCTCCGGTCGGTACGCTTGTTTATGCGCACACTTCTGGTCGGTCTGGCTCTTGCGGTTCCTGTCTGTCTGTCGGCTCAGCCCGGTGATGACACGCACGGGATCACGCTCGAATTGATCATGAGCGATCCCGAGTGGATCGGGCTCTTTCCGGAGAACGCGTACTGGTCGGACGACGGGGAGCGCGTGATATTCAGCCGGGAGCGGGCGGGGTCTTCGCTGCGTGATCTGATCGAGATTGATCCGGCGACGGGCGATGAGCGTGTTCTGAGCGATCGGGAGCGGTCGGTGATGAGCCGGGCGGGGTGGGTGTACGACCGCGAGCGCACGAGGCGGGTCTGTGCGCGGGGCGGGGATGTGTGGCTCGGGGATGTCGCCACGGGCGAGGTGCGCCAGCTCACGCGCACTTCGGCTCGGGAGGGGTCTGTCTCGTTCATGGCCGACGCGACCCGGATCCGGTATGAGTCGGGCGGGCAGTGGTACGTGATGGACCTGGACGACCTGGCAATCTGGCAGGTTGCTGATGTGCGGTTTGCGGACGAGCCAAAGGACGAGGAAGACGGGGCGGATTACCTCGATCGGCAGCAGGAGCGGTTGTTTACGACGATCGTGGAGCGTCAGGAGCGGGACGAGGAGCGGCGGGCGCAGCGAGAGGCGATCGAGGAAGCTGATCCGAGCGCGGTGCCCGGGCCGTTCTATCTGGGCAAGGGGCTCGAACGACGGGGGTGGTCGCTGTCGGACGACGGGCGGTATCTCGCGGTGATCGCGTCGGAGCCGGTGCCGAGTGCGAAGCGGGATGTGATGCCCTCGTACGTGACCGAGGACGGGTACGTGGAGACGAGCCGGGTGCGCCCGAAGGTGGGAGTGGGCGAGTCGGCCAGAGAGCGGCTCTTTCTGCTGGATCTCGAGAACGAGACTTTTGCTGAGGTGGATCTGTCGGGGTTGCCTGGCATCACGGATGATCCGCTGGCGTTCCTGGAGCAGGCTGAAGAGGACGCTAAGACCGGGGGCGAGACGGAGAGTGAGGAGGCGTCGGAGCCAGAGCCTCGCGGGGTGGATCTGCGAGGGCTGGCGTGGCGCCCGGGCGGGGGCGAGCTTGTGGTGCAGGCGTGGAGCCATGACCACAAGGACCGCTGGCTGGTGAGCGTGGAGCCTGGCGAGGGGCCAGGCGATGAGCCGATCGCGGAGGCGATCTTTCGGGAGTCGAGCGAGGCGTGGATCAACTGGCGTGTCGGGAGCGCCGGCTGGACGAGTGATGGATCAACGTACTGGTTTCTCTCTGAGGTGTCCGGCTATGCGCATGTGCACGCGTGGGATGGTTCATCGGTTCGGCAGGTGACATCGGGCGCGTTTGAGGTGTGGAGTGTTGCTGAGGCAGCGGCTTCGGGCGTGCTGTATGCGCGAACGAACAAGCCAGATCCGGCTGTGTATGAACTCGCAAGCGTCACGCTTGCGGACGATCGGCTGGAAGTGTTGACGGATTTCGGGGCTGCGGTAGATCGTTTCGTTGTGAGCGACGATGGCGAGCGTGTGGTGATGGAGGTCTCGTCGGTCGAGCATCCTGCGGAGTTGTATGTGATGCCGACGGATGGGTCGGCACGGCCCGAGCGGATCACGCACTCGGTGACAGAGGCGTTTCGGCGGCTGCCCTGGATCGAGCCGGAGTACGTCGATGTGCCCTGCCGGGATGGGCGGACGATTCGTGCCAGGGTGTATGACTTTGGGGGCGCAGGGGGTGAGAGGGCCAGGCCCGGGGTGATCTTTGTGCACGGTGCGGGGTATACGCAGAACGTGCATCGCGGTTGGCCTTATTACTTCCGCGAGATGATGTTCCACTCGCTGCTGGCGTACAAGGGGTACGTGGTCGTTGATATCGACTACAGGGCGTCGGCGGGGTATGGGCGGGATTTCCGCACGGCGATCTATCGTCACATGGGCGGGCCCGAGATCGAGGACATGGTCGATACCGCCGAGTGGATGGTCGGTGAGCGTGGCGTCGACGCGGAGAGGGTCGGGACGTACGGGGGGTCGTACGGCGGGTTCCTGGCGCTCATGGCGGTCTTCAAGGAGGCGGACGTCTTTGCGGCTGGGGCGGCGCTGCGGCCCGTGACGGACTGGGCCCATTACAACCGGGGTTACACGTCGGCGATCCTGAACACGCCCGAGGTCGACCCCGAGGCGTACGAGCGTTCGAGCCCGATCGAGTATGCGGAGGGCTTCGAGGGGGGGCTTCTGATCTGTCACGGCGTGCTCGATGACAACGTGCTGGTGCAGGATTCCATCCGGCTTCAGCAGCGGCTCATCGAGCTGGGCAAGCAGGATTGGGAGGTGGCTCTCTATCCCCTCGAGGCGCATGGGTTTACGGAGCCCTCGGCCTGGCTGGACGAGTATCGGCGGATCCTGAGGCTGTTCGAGACGCGGCTGAACGGAGTTGAGCCCTGATGACCGGTGTGCCGGCACGGGGCTACACTTGTGTGTTCGCGGGCGTAGCTCAATGGTAGAGCGTCAGCCTTCCAAGCTGAATGTTGACGGTTCGAGTCCGTTCGCCCGCTTTCTACTGACCACTCCATGCCGAATCTACGGCGAATCGCTGCGCGATGCATGCTCCGGACTGAACCTGACAGACAGACGATGATCGTGGTTTGCGCAGTCTGCATGACCCGTGATGTCAGTGGGTCGGGCCGAGGTGTCTGATCGAGTCGCTACGCCCGAGTTGATGTGTATCGCTGAATCATTCGGGTCGGCTGCCAGATGGGGCGGGTGTTTGCATGCATCGATGATGCGAGTCTCATTGCCTCGCGGTGGAGTGGTGTTCAGGACCGCTTTCCTGCCCAGATGAGTCCGCAGCCGGTCAGGCTGACAGCGGCGCTGACGAAGAGGACGGAGAGGCGGTCGCCCCAGGTATGCGATGGGATCAGAAGGAGCAGTGCGATCCCGCCGCCGACCGCGGCGGTGAAACCGCCGATGACTGCGAGCTGCTTGGTATCGTTTGCTTCGCCCACTTCGGCGGCGAAGTCGACGGGTTTGTGCATGGTTTCAAAGAAGTCAGTCGTTCGCTGGCGAGTGGCCTGGGTCACCTTGGGCCAGAAGGGCATGGTGAGTATGAATGCTGCTGCGCCGACACTGAGGTTGATGAAGACCTTGAGGTGGTAGGGCCAGCCGCCATCGAAGAGCGGAGCCAGGAAGCCGGGGAGTGCATCAACGAAGGACTCTGAGAAGACTCGGCTTTCCCTCGCAGCGATGTAGGCGATGACAGACGGTATGACACCGGCTGTGACGGAGACGGCAGCGGACCATGTGGGGACACGGCGGATGAAGAGGCCCAGCGCGAGCGGGACGGCCATGGGGAGCGAAAGCATGGCGCCGATATCGAGCATCATCTCGAACACGCCTTTGCCGCCGTTGCCTTTGCTGCTCATGTGATCGAAGTAGAGGGCGATCCCGATGATGGTGATGCCGAGGATGGTTGAGGTGATCTGTCCGATGATGAAAGAGGCTTTGTCTGAGAACTCGGACTTGCCGGTGATGCGTTGGAAGAACGGGATGATGTCGCGTGTAAAGACGGCGGCGTTCTTGTTGAGGCCGCTGTCCATGGAGCTCATGGTGGCGCTGAGCATGCTGACGATCATGAGCCCGACCATGCCCGCGGGGAGGACCTTGAGTCCCGCGACGGCGTAGGCGCCCTCTGCGGGTTTGCTGAGCTGCATGGCCATGACGTCATCGGACCAGAGGAGGCGTGCGACGATGGGGGGGATGAACCAGAAGCACATGCCGAAGACCATGAGCCCGCCGGCGAGGAGTGCGGCCTTGCGTGCTTCGCGGCCGTCTTTGACGCCGAAGTATTTCTGTGCGACGTCGATGGTGCTGAAGGTGACGACTTTATATATGATCGTCGCCCATGCGAAGATCATGGTGTACTTCCAGAAGTCCGGGTGGTCTTCCTGAGGCTGAATCTCGCCGGGTGGTGAGATGAGAGCGAAGTGATGTGTCAGGTCGGCATCGTCGATGCGTTGGAAGAGTTCGGATACGCCGCCGATTTCTCTGAGGCAGAGGAATGCGACGAGGATGGTGAGCGGGAAGAGGACGATGCTTTGGATGACGTCGGTGGCCATGACGGCCCAGCTGCCGCCGCTGACGGAGTACGTGAGCACGACGATGCCGACGACGGCGATGACGAACTGGACCTCGCCCATGCCGAGGCTGCCGGCGAGATCGGTCCAGTCGAAGACCGTGGAGATGAAGACGGCGAGGCTCCAGAGCCAGACGGCGGCTTGGAGCATGCCGAGGACCGCGTAGAGCCAGGCGTAGACCTGCTGCGTGCCCGGGCCGAAGCGTTTGCGTATGACCTCGGGCGCGGTGACGGCACGGAGTTGCCTGAACCACGGAGCGAGGAGCAGCGCGTGGACACCGAAGGCGACGACGTTGCCGAGGAAAATGATGAGGATGGACCAGCCGGATTCGAAGGCGGAGCCGGCGGCACCGGTGAATGTCCATGCACTGAAAGCGCCCATGAAGGCGCTGGCGCCGACGAGCCACCAGGTGCCTTTGCAACCCGAGCGGAAGTAGTCGCTGACGTTTGAGTTGAATGAACGGAAGACCAGCCCCATGGCGATGAGGAAGGCAAGGTAGCCCGCGATCACGATGTATTCGATCATTGAACGCGGTCCGCCGGCACGAGACGGGGCTCGACGGTCTGGATGGACCGTGTGCCGGAGGCGGCGTGATCGACGCGCCAGAGCAGTTGCTCGACGGCGCGTTTACCGATGAGGTCGGGTCGGATGTCGAAGGTCGCGGGGCGCTTCGGCAGCCCGTCGAGCACGGGGTCGTTGTCGCATGAGACGACGTCGACTTTGTCGGCGAGCTTCGGGCAGGCCAGGCCGAGGCCGCGCATCACGCGTGCGGTGAGGCGGTCGCGGGGGATGAAAAGGCCCTGGGGTTCTGGTGAGAGCTTGCTGAGTTTGGCGACGACCTGCTCGACCTCGGTCTCGTGTGCTTTGATGGTTTCGAGAGTCATGCCGAGTGAAGCGGCGGTGTCGCGGAATGAGGCGGCTCGGTCGTGGAAGCCGACGTGCATGCCGAGGAGTTCGACCATGGCGACGCGCTTGTGTCCGAGACCCGCGAGGTATTCGGCGGCGGCGACCCCGATGGCCTGGTTGTCGGGACCGACGCGGTCGCCCCAATAGCCGGTGCCTTCGCGTTCGGAGAGCAGCCAGACGCTTGGGCGGATGCGGAGGCTCTTTGCGAGAGTGGGCGAGGGGAGTTTGCCGTAGAGGAGCAGGCCCGCGGTTGAGGCGTTCTCGATGGAGGGCGGGAGGCGGTTTGAGCCGCCGATGCGGCAGACGGTGAGTTCGTAGTCGAGTGCGGTGAGTTCTGACTCGACGGTATGGAAGACGCTTGCAGCGACCGGTGAGGAGTTGAAGTTCACTTCCTCGCCGATCAGGACGAGGCCGAATTTCGCGGTCCCCACCTGTCTGCGCTCCTTGGGCTTTGGTCCGGGTCTGCGTTCGCGGTGTTCGTACCCGAGTGCTTTGATGGCTTCGAGGACGCGTCGGGCGGATTCGCTCGAGACGCCCGGCCTGTTGTTGATGACGCGCGAGACGGTCGAGTGAGACACGCCGGCGGCTTGAGCCACTTCAACGATCGATGCTGCCATGTCCTGAGCATACCTGATACCGGATTAATGTGCAACGCAAGATTTGTGCGGCCGGTCGTCAAAGGGCATGATCTGAGGCGATGGGGAGGCTGCTGGGCCTTTGTTGACACTCGCGGAGGGAATCGTCATACTCAATGTGCGGTAATTACGGTGCCAAGAGAGTCTCGAAAGGGAGCTGGATGATGCGTGGCAGGAAGCTGGTTTCGTGGCTTGTCGGTGGGGTGTGCTGCGCTTCGGTGTTTGGAGCTGGCTGCTCGGTGGCTCAGCCTCAGGCGGGTGAATCGGGCTCGGCCTTGCGGGCTCCCGATCAGATGTACCTATTCTCGCCTGAGGATCTGGAGCGGGCGGCGAAGCTTGTGGCTTCCGGGAATGAGGCCTTGGTTTACGCGCGTGAAGCCGTGATCGCCGAGGCGGAGGCGGCTTTGGCAGAGCCGATCGTGACGGTGGTGGATGGGAAAGAGGGCGGGAAGTTCACCGCACCCAGCGGGGATCCACGGGATTATGTCTCGCTCAGTCCGTACTGGTGGCCCGATCCTGAGAAGGAAGACGGGTTGCCTTACATACGACGCGATGGCGAGATCAATCCGGACCGGGAGAAGTACGACGCGAACAAGCTCGGCGACTTCGGTGAGAATGTTCGCAAGCTTGCGATGGGGTATCAGGTCACCGGGGATGAGCGGTTTGCCGAACGGGCCGCGGCTCATCTGCGGGCCTGGTTCGTGACGCCCGAGACGCGGATGATCCCGCGGATCCAGTTCGGTCAGTTTGTGCCGGGGCGTTCTGAGGGACGCAAGGGCGGCATCATCGAGACAAACAGGATCAGGTTCGTCGCCGATGCGGTGGAGATGATCAAGTCTTCGCCGGCGTGGACGGAGTCTGATGACGCGGGCGTGCGTCAGTGGTATGGCGAGTATGCCCAGTGGCTCATGACGAGCAAGCACGGCAAGGATGAACGCGCCTCGGAGAACAATCACGGGACGTGGTGTCACACGCAGATCGCTCAGTACGCGCTCTTTTCGGGAGATACGGAGCTGGCTGCGGAGATTGTCCAGGAAGGGTTCGTGCGTATCCGGGATCAGATTGAGCCGGATGGGCGGCAGCCTCACGAGCTTGAGCGCACAATGGCTGCGGATTACAGCTGCTTCAACCTGCGGGCGTTGACGGACATGGGGATCTACGCGGAGAAAGTCGGTGTGGATCTGCTGAGCCATGAGACGGACGACGGCCGGAGCATCCGGCGGGGCATCGAGTTCATGGTGCCGTACGTGACCGGGCACGAAGAATGGCCCTATCAGCAGATCAAGCCGACGCGGGTCAACATGTACAACCAGCTCTTCCGGATGGCCACGCTCAACATCCCGGGCGCGGACTTCAGTGAGGCCATCGAGGATCTGCCCGAGCTCGAACCGAAAGATCAGTGGATGGCCTACTTCTGGCCTGTCGAGGACTGATCGGCTACGCAGCTTGGATGCCCGGTTGGCTGACGCTTACGGGCAGGGCGAGTTGAGTCTGGAGAGGATCTCGTCGTGGTCCGCGGCGTCGATGTTGCCGTCGTTGTCGAGGTCTGCGCCGAGATCGCCCGTGTTGAACCAGTTCATGTAGAGCGTGTAATCGAGGAAGTCGGTTCGGCCGTCGTGGTTGAGGTCGCCGGTACACGCGGAGTGCTGCATGACGAGCTGGTCGAGATCGTTATCGTTGAGGCCGTTGTCGGTGCTCATGATGAGGGCGTCGATCTCGGTGTTGGGTTCGCGTTTGCCGATCGTGATCGTGCGTGGCAGTCCGACGTCGGCCTGCTGAACGAGGATTGAAGTGGGCGCGTTCCAGCGGAAGTCGCTGTTGCTCGAGGAAGATTGGTTGTACTCGGGCGAGGCGTCGAGTTCTTCGGGTGCGTAGAAGCTGTCCGATGAGGTGCTGAACCCGCGAGAGCGGACATAGAGCGTGTAAGTGCCGGGTGCGTCGAACGAGATGGTGAATCTCGCGAGGGCGTCGTGTTCTTCGCCGGGTCGCGTGGTCGCGCCGCCTGTGGAGGGTGACTTGATCACCATGCCGGTGAGGGCGTTTGCTTCGTTGACGACGGACCACGTTGTGCCGTTGTTGTCGGGATCGGTGAAAAGGTCGGCTGTCTCGGCGGGGATGACCACTGTGCCGCTCTGCGGGGTGGGGGGCTCCTTGCCCCACCAGTCCGGGCCAACATCTTCTTCGGTCAGTGGGGCGATGGTCGCGGTCAGGGTGCTGACTTCGTCTGCGCCGACATCGGGTGACGCGTCGCGTGCTTGTCCGTCCATATCCACTGTGGGGGAGTAGCTGGCGTTGGCGGCGTCGATGAGGGGGCTGCCGGTGGAAGGTCGGAGCAGGCCATCGGTGGCGGCGGTGAAGGGGGAGGACCCGAGCATGGTGATGCCGGCGGGAGTGGGGGAGAAGCCGAGGCCCAGGCCGTGGAACATGTTTCCGAGCCATGTGATGCCGTCGTCCGGACCGCGCACGGCATTGCTGGACGGGGTTGTGACGGCGTTGTCAGCGATGACGCAATTCTCGGGCAGCAGGTTCCGGCCCGAGCTGCTGTAGCCGCCGTCGAGGCGGAAGGCGTAGTCGGTGCAGTTGACGATTGTGTTGTGCGCGACAACGGCATTCTTGACCTGGAAGTACTCGCTGACCACTGGGTTCGGTGTGCCTGACTCGAAGACGATGACGCCTCCGGCGCGGCCGTCGAGGTTCTCGAAGTAGTTGTTCCGGACGGTGTGGTCTTCGCCGATGATCCTCACGCCCCCGGTGAGCGAGACGTTGTTTCCGAGGAAGAAGTTGCCTTCAACGAGTGCGTTGTTGCCGTGGCGGAGGGTGAGGGTGCCCTTGGATTCGAGGAAGGTGTTGTTGGTGTAGGTGTTGTCGAACGTTTTGTTTGAGATGATCTCGGCTTCGCCGTCGCAGCGCTCGAAGAGGTTTTCGTGAACGACGGATTGCGAAGAGAGCATCGATACATCGCTTGTTCCGATGCGGATGGTCTCGAAACCGTTGGCGTCTTCGGGGCCTGTGTAGCGTGGTCGATCGAGGAAGTGGTTGCGTTCGATGGTGTGGCGGTTGGGCCAGTCGTCCCAGATGACGAGTGTGACGCCTCGGTTGACGAAGCCATCGAAGCGGCATTTGTCGACGGTGTTGTCGGTGCCGTAGATGGAGACCCAGAAAAAACGTTCTTCGATGTCGGGGTTGTTGACGTTCTCGATGACGGTATTCGTGAGTCGGCAGTTGTAGGCGTGGGTCGAGCCTCTTCGGAACTGGATGACGTGGTCGCCTGCGCTCAGGACGCCGTCTATGAAGTAGAGTCCGTCGACGACAAGGTGTTCGCCGCCGATTTCGAGAGTTGAGGAACCGGTCAGGATGACTTGGCCGGGTGTCTGTGCTCGGAGTGTGATGGGCTGGCTGGCGGTTCCGGTGCCGAGGAATCGGATGTTCTGGTTGTTCCAGACGCCGTTGGTCATGACGAGGACATCGCCGGGCTGGGCGCTGGCGAGCGCGGTGGTGATCTCGGCAGCACTGGAGACGAAGATATCGTCGGCGTGCGCGGCTGAGATCGGGAGTCCTGCGAGGATCGCGAGAATGGCTGAGACTCTCATTTGATTAGCATCCCGTGTTGTAGTTGCTGACCCATGCCGAGAAGTCGGCGGGGGTGCAGAGTCCGTCGCCGTTCTGGTCGCACCCCGGGGCGTTCGAGTTGAATGCACCGACCCACGCGGAGAAGTCTGCGGGTGAGGCCACGCCGTCACCGTTGACGTCTGCGAGACATGGGTTGGCGATGGTCGTCGTGGAGGCGTTGAAAGTGAGTGAGGTGCCCGCTGCGTTGGGGGCTGCGACAATCATGAGCGGGTTGGCGGCGTCGTACAGGAAGATGCCGCCGGCAGGCTGCGGGTTCGCTGCGACGAGTTGGATAGTCTCGCCCAGGGCGGCCGAATCGGAAACGGTGACCTCGACCGTGAAGAGGGTGATCGGGTTGGCTGTGCTGAGATCGGGATTCGAACCTGCGATGTCGGCCCATTGTCCGGCAACGATGCTTGTGATGGCATCTGGGTCGACGGAGGAGACTCGGGTGCCGTCGGGCATGTTCAGGAAGACGGGCGACCCGAGCGCATCGACCTTGTCCTGGCCTGACTGGACTTCGAAGTCGAGCGCAAAGCCGGCGACAGCGTGGATGGATGCAGAGGGGCTGACGACGGCACGGATCGCGGCAACAAACGTCTCACCGGGCGCGGCAGTGGCGGGGGCGATGACGTCGATCGTTACCGATTGAGCCGAGGCCTGTGAGGTAGCCAGCATCGCGAGCACGCCAGCGGCGGCTTTGAAGCAGTGTTGATACGGAAAGGTTCTCATCTTGTTACTCGCTCTGCTGCCGATCCCGGTTAGTGGGTGGTGTTCTGGACGTGCTCACCAAGTGTGGCACGGAAAGGGGCCATTGGCTTGTCACCTGCGTTGACAATATTGGTTTCTGGGTTCCAGCCCCATGCGTACCGGATCTCGACCGGGTCCGGTATCGCGGGCGACCAGACACGGACAGCGTTGTCTGCAATCTCGGCCTCGGCCCAGACAAATGTGCCGTCCTCACCCGCGAGGGCGAACCCCTTGGGTGGAGAGCCGTCGGTCGTATGGAGCCCGTTGGCGTATTCGAGTTCGATGGTCACGACGCCATCGGAAGAGGAGCTCACGGCAGCCAGTGCGGGGCTGTGTGCGGTCGGATCGTTCTTGCCGTAAACATCGGTCATCGCAATCGCGGCGAGGCGTTGGCCGACAGGGTACTTGTTCCGTGGATGGATGTCGTCGGCCTCTCCGACATCGATGGTGACAGCCATGCCGACGTCGGGCAGGTTCAGGGCGGCCGTCTGTGCTTCGCGGAGCTCGGCCCAGTCGCTCTCTTCGGGTGCGTCGCTTCTTGTTCGATAGTTGGGGAGCTGGACTAAGAGGAACGGGATGGTGTCCATACCGACGCCTTCGATGCCGTTGTCGTTCCAAGCGCTACGCCATGCGGAGATCATGGTTGGGAAGAGCGAGGCGTACTCGGTCGGGCGGCTTGCGTTTGATTCGCCTTGATACCAGATGACGCCCTTCACTGGAAGGCTTGTAATGCAATGGATCATGCCGTTG
Source organism: Phycisphaerales bacterium (assembly GCA_965228265.1). Lineage (GTDB taxonomy): Bacteria > Planctomycetota > Phycisphaerae > Phycisphaerales > UBA1924. The sequence goes on along the minus strand of OZ245804.1, from coordinate 2,623,711 downwards.
TAGAGGGCGCTCGGTCGGCGGTGCTTCTGGGCGGATGTCACCATCCGAGTGCCCTCGAGCGGGAATTGGCCGTCGATTGCTTTGGAGTCGTATGAGACTTTGGCCCTCCATTCGCCGGCGAGCGGGAGGGAGTCGCTTGTGGTATCGAGATGCATCGCGTCAGCCATGCTCCCGAATCCGCCGGCACTGCGGGTATCAACCACCCGGATGGCGATGACATTCTCGCCCGGCTTGAGGACGTTGGCGGGGATGGTGTAGGAGCGTTCCTTTCGACCGGCCCCACCCGTGGGGTAGTTCAGGCCGCCGACGCGGACGCCGTTGACGTAGGTGTCGTCGTACTCATCGACCATGCCCAGGTTGAGCGTGGCATCGGCATTGGTTTGAGACTCGTCGAGAGTGATCGTCTTGCGAAGCCAGACGATGCCGTCGATATTGCCGATGACGGGTTCCCAGAACTGGGGCGCATCGAATGTCACCCAGTCGGAATCATCGAGTGTTGATTCGTGCCATCCCTCGCCGAGTCCCGGTTCTTCGGCGAGGATGCGTTCAATGTAGGCGGCGTGTTTGGCCTCGTACTCGGCGACCAGATTCTCGGTCTCTTCCGGAGTGAGGTCGTAGGAGGGGATGGATTCAAGAATGGATTGAGACCAGCTTGAGCCGGCATGGAGCGCCGGTTCGGGGGTCCAGGCCTCGGCGGGCGTGCCGCCCCAGGTGGATTCGATCATGCCGACGGGGACGCCGAGTTCGGACTGAATCTGTTGTCCGAAGTAGTAGCCCACGGCGGAGAATCGTTCGGCATAATCGGGGCGATCGGGGCGCCAGCCGCGGGAATCGACGGATTCGATCGGATCGTTGGAGGTTCGGCGGTTGACCTGCATCAAGCGAACAAGATCGTTCTTCGCATTTGCGATTGTCTCGGCACCGCGGATATCGCTCTCGAGCCGGAACCCCATATTTGATTGGCCCGAGCACACCCACACGTCACCAATCAGAATGTTCTTGGATGTCACCGTTTCGTCGTCATCCGAAACAGTGAGCGTGTATGGGCCGCCCGCTTTCATAGCGGGAAACTCGAGCCGCCATCGCCCGGTGTCGTCGGCGGTGGCCTCCGCGGAAATCCCGTTGAACTGGGCGGTGACCTTCTCGCGTGGTTCAGTCGTTCCCCATATGCGGATCTGCTCGTCGCGTTGAATGACCGCGTAGCTCGAGAAGAAAGGGGAGACACTCAGTTCCTGAGCCGAAGTGATCGAAGCGGCAGAGAGAAGAACCGCAGCAGTCAGTCTGTTCATGGGTGTGTTAGCGGTCTTACCGAGATGCATCATAGATTTCCTGAACGTCGTACTCTTCTTTGAACGGATCGATGCAGGCCTGGACGGCTTCGAGGTTCTTCATCTTGTCGGCGTGGCCATCGGCGAAGAGATAGGCGGCTTGATCGTCGCCGTGGCGGTGCGGATCGCCGCTGCCTCGGCGGTCGCCGTGCTGGTCGTACGAGCTGCCGTCGGTCTGATCGTTCCAGAAGGCGAACTTCCAGCTTGAGTCGGTCGTGCGGCTCGCGTCGAGCCATGTGCCGCCGCTGTCGCCGTTGGTAATCTTGGAAGCGGGGAACTTGATCTGGAAGTGGCGCCAAGGTCTTCCGACGATGCCGTGCTCACCGAAGTCAGGCGACATGAAGGTGTCGTTGAGCGCCTGGTCGCCGTAACTCATGATGGCGCTGCGAGGAATGTTGAACTTGTTGAGCTCGGGCGGGTATGAGTACCGAACGAAGGGGTCGGGGGCCAGCAGGCGTCTGTTCATGCCGATGCCGGTGCGGTAGCTGATCTGGTCGGGGAGGTCGGTGTCGCGGAGTTCTTCTTCCGAGAGGAATGATTTGAATTCGGGACACCTGAAGACCGCGGAACGTGCTTCGCGTTCGCCCTGGTCATTCATGACGTAGTTGCTCATGATCTGGAACCAGAAGATGGACTGGTCACCCGGGTTGTCCTTTCCGATGACAGGGATACCGGGCCAGATGATGATGTCATCGAAAGCCGCGGAGTAGACGCCGTGGCCGATGCCGATCTGCCGCTGGTTGCTCATACAGAGCGCGGTCTTACCTGCTTTGCGTGCCTTTCCGAGCGCGGGCAGCAGAATACCGATCAGCAGCGCGATGATTGCGATGACAACCAGGAGTTCAATGAGGGTAAACGCACCCCGCCTATGTGCACTTCCAAACATGAAGCCTTCTCCGAGTATGCCACGTGATGGTGTGACACGGGTTTGGTGGTGAATGGCTTTCGCCGACGTGTCCGCCGGCGAAAGCCTGTTGTGGATCTCACATCGAGGCAGGGTGCATTACGGGCAACCCACGTTGTAGTTGGCGACCCAGGCCGAGAAGTCGGCAGGCGAGCAGACGCCATCGCCGTTCTGATCGCATCCGGGGGCCATGGTGTTGAACGCGGCAACCCATGCCGAGAAGTCGGCGGGCGAAACGATGCCGTCGTTGTTTACATCGGGCAGGCAGACCGCAGCAGAGGGCGTCTCGACGACAACGTTGTCGACGAGGAACGACACGAGCGGGATGCTGTTGGTCGAGAAGACGATTTCGTCGAACGAGAAGGTCTCTGGCGTCGGGTCGAAACCGCTCGTGGCGAGCACGCCGTCGACAAACGCCCGTGCGTCCATCTCATCGCCTCGGCGTTCGAGTTCGAGGCGGACTGTGCGCTTGGTTGTACCGAGCGACCACTGCGGATCGTCGGACGTTGCGCCGAGTGCGGAGGTGCTGCCGCCGGTAAGCGAACCAACGAGGTCCCGGCGGATGGTGATGCTGGAATCGGGGCTGATACCCGTATCCATCTGCACCATGTAGCCGGTATCGTCATCGGTGGTGGCGCTCGAGCCGGTGTCCTCGGTTACGGGAGTGCCTTCCGAGTGGTACAGGCCGAACCGGAACCGGCGGTCGGAGTCGGGTGCGAATCCGTCGAGGCGGACATCGAACTGGAATGCGATCTGCTGTCCATCCGAGAGCGTGACCTCGTCGATGTTTGCGATCATGGCGCGGGTGCTTGTGGTCGAGACAAGGGCGCGGAAAGCGTTGCCAGTGCCGATGCCTGCCGAATCGTCGACGACGTCGACGAGCATGCCGCTGGTGCCTCGTGCGAAGTACCAGGGGAAGCCCAGGTCGAGAGGATCATTGACGGGGCCGTCAGCGACGCCGTCGTTGTCACGATCGCCGTCCTCGAAGCCGTCTTCCGTAGCGGAAGTCTCGGGGGCGGCGATGTAGATGACCTCGACATTGTCAACGCGGTAGTCAACCGCGGCACCGGTGGTCCCGAATGCGACGGTGTCGAAGGTGTAATCGAGGTTGTTCGCAGTGAGGTCGGCCTCGAGAATGACGCCATCCTGAGCGACCACGCCATCGACGACGAGCGAGAAGTTCAGGTCGTTTCCGACTCGGCGGATGACATACTCGTAGCGCTTCGAGTCATTGGTAGTGGCATAGGCCGGGTCGGAATCGGAGGCGCCCATGGAGACGCTGCTGCCTCCGAGGAGGCTGGGGGCGGGGTCGCCACGACCGGTGATCGTGGTGCCGCCGTCGGCGGTGCCGGTGTCGACTTGGATGTTGTAACCGGTGTCATCATCGGTGAGAGTGAGGTCAGAAGTGTCTTCGGTGACATCCGTGCCACGGCCGTTGTACAGACCCATACGGAAACGGCGGTCACCATCGCCAATGCCGCCGGTGTCGACGGGGTTGATCGGGTTCTCGGTGATGCGGACATCCATAATCAGAGTGATGCGATCGCCGTCTTCGAGGGTTGTTGTCGCGAAATTGGAGATCAAGAAGCGGCTGCTTGCGGTATCAGACACAAAGTCGAGGGCGTTGCCGGAGCCGATGCCTGCGGCGTCGTCGGCGATACTGACTGTGATGTCGGAGCTTCCGCGGGCGAAGTACCAAGCCTGTCCAACGTCGCCGGCGTCGGTGACGGGACCTTCGGCGATGCCGTCGTTGTCACGGTCTCCATCACCGAAACCGTCTGAAACGAGAACCTGTCCTTGAGCGGTGCCGGCGGCGGCCATCAATGCGATGCAGAGCAAACGAAGTTTCGAATCCATCTCAGATCTCCTCGGTTGGTGTCGGCTCCATCCGACGATGACCGGGCCTCCTCCAGGCCGAGGTCAGGGGTTTACACGTGAAAAGCCCGGCTGTGTCTTCAGCTCGGGAACAAAGGTGGGGTGCTCTTCCGGCCTGACAAGGCGCGGCTCGATCAGAATGCGTTGACGGAGCGAATGCCCGTCTCCAGAATTGATTTCTCTCAGAAGCAACGCGACAGCTTCACGCCCGATGAGTTCAGGGTTGATGTCGATGGTCGCGGGCAAGGGGTTCAGACCCGAGAGAACAGGGTCGTTGTCGCAAGACACCAGCTCCAGATCCCTTGCGAGATCAACGCCACGCTGTTCGAGCAGTCTGTGCACGATGACAGTTGCGCGGTCCCGGGGAACAAAAACGCCCGTTGGGCGTTTGGAGAGGTTCATCAGCTTGTCGACGATCGGGATGAAGCGTTCGGGGGTCGCGTGCACGGTGTCTTGGGTGACCGGCTGACCTTGCTCGATCAAGTCACATTGGACGCCATGAAGCTTTGCCGTATGAAGGAACGCGTCTTTGCGGGCCTGGAATCCCTGGTGGCCCGGGTCGCAGTACATGTAGGCAAGGTGTGTGTGGCCTTGTTGAATCAGGTATTCGGCGGCCAGCCGACCGATCGCTTCATTGTCGGGGCTGACACGATTGCCGAAGTAACCTGTCGCATCGCGTGGGCTCATGAGCCAGACACTCGGTGTGTGGGCGAGTTGCTCGATGAGTTTGCGCGGCGGCAGGAATCCGTGAAGAAGGAGGCCGTCCACGCGTTCGCTGGCGACGGTGGGTGGCAGGCGGTTCTCGTCCTGGACTTGTCCGACCACGAGGTTGACGTCTGCGTCGGCCAGGGCTTTTTCGACCCCGTGGAGCACGGCCGCGGTGACCGGGGCTCGCACAAGCATGGCTTCTGTTCGCATCATGAGCAGTGCGATGGTGCCGTTGCGCAGTCCGGATCGATCCTTGGGTCTGGGGCCGCGGCGTCGGCCGGAAGGGTTGTATCCGAGCTCGCGCATGGCCTTTCTGACGGCGGCTTCGGCCTCGTCAGACACACCCGCTCGCCCGTTGAGAACACGGGAAACGGTCGCGTGTGAGAAACCTGCAAGTTTGGCAACTTCGGTGATCGACACCCAGAAGTCTCCTTCCTGTATGCGCCGGAGCATAACGGAATTTGCATGGGACGCAACACGAAATTTACAGCATTATGCAATTGCATTCCGGTGGATACATGCGTTTAGAGCCCGGGAATGCGGTCTTGATAGTCAGGTCAATCACAATCTGAGAAGCCCTGGTGGCTCATAAAATGCGTATTGAATGCGTTTTACGTCGTTTTTGGGGCGTCCTGGCGTGGATTGTGTGCAATTCCTTGTAATGTGCAGCAATTTCCTGCTACAATCCGCCCGTGTTGGGCAAGTTTGCCGAACGGTTGTACATTAGAACGCTGGGTGAACAGCCCATCCGGACCCGGGATACATGATGCAGTACACGGCTCTTAACGGCACCGACCTGAAGGTGTCTCGCATTGCATACGGGTGTATGACGACCGTGGGGTCGCAGACCTATGCGGGCCTCGAAGAAGCTCAGGCTATCTCAACCATTCACGCCGCTATGGATGAGGGCATCACGCTCTTTGACACGGCGCGGGCTTACGGCGGGGGGGAGTCTGAACGGTTGCTTGGGAAAGCGATCAAGGGTCGGCGTGATTCGGTTGTGATTGCCTCCAAGCCGATGGGGCCGACGCTCGCCCGGGATGAACTGATCGAGGAATGCGAGCAGTCGCTGAAAGACCTCGATGTCGAGACGATCGACCTCTACCAGATCCACTGGCCTCGGCATCAGCATCCGTGGTCGGAAACGGCCGACGCGATGCTCAGGCTGAAGGAATCGGGGAAGATCCGGCACATCGGCGTCTGCAACTTCGGTGTGGAAGACTTTGCGAACTGGACCGAGCTTGCCGAGTGCACGACGAACCAGCTCGCGTACAACATGATCTTCCGCGCGGTTGAGCAGGAATTGCTCCCGCATCTGAAGGAGAAGAACGCGGGCATTCTGTGCTATTCATCCGTGGCGCAGGGTCTGCTCGCCGGTCGTTATGCATCGGCGGACGAGGTTCCGGTGGGTCGGGCTCGGACACGGCACTTTTCGAACGATCGTGAGGAGGCTCGTCACGGCGAGGCGGGCTGTGAGGCCGAGACATTCGAGGCGATCGCCAAGATCCGTGCGATCGCGGAGCGTGAGGGGCTCTCGATGTCGACGCTCTCTCTTGCCTGGCTGCTGGCTCGGCCGATGGTGACTTCGGTTCTAGTGGGTGCGAGTCGGCCCGAGCAGGTGAAGCAGAACGTTGAAGCGGCGGGCGTGTCGCTTTCGTCTGAGACGATCGCGGAGCTCGATGCCGCGACGGATCCGGTAAAGCGGGCCCTCGGTCCGAGTCTTGATATGTGGGCTTCGCCCCCACGGATGCGTTGAGCCAATGTCTGGTCTGCGGAATGTCGATGATGGTCAGGGCGATGCCCGGGAGCAGGATGCGATGATCGTTGTGAATGTGCCGCAGGAGCGAAGCCCCCAGGGAAGCCGGATTGTCCGCGTGGGTATCGCGGGTCTGGGCCGGAGCGGCTGGCTTATCCATGCGATGACGATCAACGAGATGCCCGGCAAATTCCGCGTGGTTGCGGTGGCCGACCCGAAGGAGGAGAGACTCGCCGAGGCGGTCGAACTCTTCGGTTGCGGCGTGCACCGGACGTTTGACTCGCTGATTGAGGATGATGCGGTCGATGTGATCGTGGTCGCGACGCCGAGCCATCTGCATGAGGAGCACACGATCCGTGCTCTCCGTGCGGGGAAGCATGTGATCGTGGAGAAGCCGTTTGCGATGTCCGCCGCCGAGGCGAGGAACATGATCGCCACGGCTGATGAAGTCGGACGGATCATCGCACCGTTCCAGAACCGTCGCTTCGAGGGGCACTTCCTCAAGGTGCGCGAGCTGATCGACGCGGGGACGTTCGGCGAGATCGTGCAGATCCGCATGGCGTGGCACTTCTTTTCGAGGCGATGGGATTGGCAGGCGATGCGTCGTTACGGCGGTGGTGCACTGACAAACAACGGTGCGCACCTGATCGACCAGGCCATGGAACTCTTTGGCGATGGCGAGCCCGAGATCTTCCTGGATCTCAAGCCGGGCCTCACGCTCGGTGACGCCGAGCAGCACATGAAGCTCGTGCTGCATGGCGAGGGTCACCCGACGATCGATATTGAACTGACCAACGCGTGCGCGTTCCCGCAGAAGCGATGGCTCATCATGGGCACGGGCGGCGGGCTGGAGGGCACGACCCAGGAGCTCCGCTGGCGCAGCGTGGATTGGTCGAAGATGCCCGAGCGGGAGCTCGATCTCGGGGCGGCATCGGACCGGTTGTACAACAACGAAGATGTTGTCTGGAACGAGGGTGAGTGGAAGGACACAGCGACCTCGCGAGATCCGTACAAGCGGTTCTTCGCCAATCTGCACGCCGCGATCTGTAGCGGGCGCCCGCTCGTGGTCACGCCTGCAAGTGCTCTGCGCTGCATGGAAGTGCTCGATCGATGCCGCGAGGGCATCGAGGCGATGAAGTAGGAGCGGCGGGTGTTTGTCAGCCTCATGCCAGATTTGATTGCGATCGAGGCGGAGCCTGCCGAGTCGATCGGCATTGCGCAGCAAGCGGGGTTCGAGGGGCTGGATATCCGCTTGAATCGATTCACCGACTCGGTGATTGGGTTCGGCGTTGACCGGTTCCGCGATGCGATGGCTGAGGCGGGGCTGCGGCCAGGGTACAGCAGCCTGACTGCACAGAAAATCGGCGTAGACGCCGACGAATGGAATCGCGAAATCGCGGACTTGCCCAGGCGTGCCGGTGTCGCACGCGAGCTGGGGTACCAGCGGGCGACTTCTGTGGTGCTGCCGTTCAGCGATGATCTGGATCAGGCGGCCAATACAGCGATGCACGTCGAAAGGATCAGGCAGGCTGCCGATATTCTCGCGGACTACGGGATCGCATTCGGCGTGGAGTATGTCTCGCCAAAGTCGCGGCGTGCCGGGAAGAAATACGAATTCGTGCATGATCTGCGTGGGGCGATGGCGCTGCTTGGTGAGGTTGACAGGCCAAACGCGGGCTTGATGCTTGATTGCTTTCACTGGGCATGTGCAGGGGAGTCCGAGTCGCAGATCGCTGAGCTCGATCCCGGCATCATCGTTGCGGTGCATCTGAATGACTTCGTGGCCGACCGTCCGGTTGAAGAGCAGACCGTCATGGAGCGTCTGCTCCCCGGGGAATCGGGGCTGATCGATATCGAAGGGTTCCTGAGAGGTCTTGCTCGTTGCGGCTACACAGGGCCGCTGACAGCGGAGCCGACGCACCCGCGCTGGAAAGACACACCTGCTGACGAGGCGGCCAAGCAGACCGCCGATTCCATCTCACACTGCCTCGCCCGTCTTCGTGGCGGTGCGGCCACAACATCAGAGAGAGAACGCCATCCATGAAAATCGTTGACGCCAAAGTCTTCGTGTGCTCCCCGGGTCGGAACTTCGTGACGCTGAAGATCACGACTGAGGACGGCATCACCGGTCTCGGTGACGCGACGCTCAACGGTCGTGAGCTCTCCGTCGTGTCATACCTCGAGGAACATCTGATCCCGTGTCTGATCGGTCGCGATGCGCGGAACATCGAGGATATCTGGCAGTACTTCTACCGTGGCGCGTATTGGCGTCGCGGCCCGGTGACGATGACCGCGATCGGGGCCATCGACACCGCACTCTGGGATATCAAGGCCAAGGCGCTGGGCGTGCCGCTTTATCAGCTTCTGGGCGGCGCAAGTCGCAAAGGCGTGATGGTGTACGGTCACGCGTCCGGTGCTGATGTTGATGAGGCGGTCGCGAACGTACAGGACTACGCCTCGAAGGGCTACAGGGCGATCCGTGTGCAGTCGGGTATCCCCGGTCTCGACAGCACGTACGGCGTCGGGCGTGGGAAGTACTTCTACGAGCCTGCCGACCGAACGCTGCCGCCGGAGAATATCTGGTCCACACGCAAGTACCTGAACTTCGCTCCCAAGCTCTTCGAAGCGACGCGTGATGCGGTCGGTGAAGACGTGCAACTGCTACACGATGTGCACCACCGCTTGACGCCGATCGAGGCGGCGAGACTCGGGCGCGATCTCGAGCCGTTCAACCTGTTCTGGCTTGAAGACGCGGTCCAGTGTGAGTTGCAGGCGGGGTTCGAGATCATCCGGCAGCACACGACCACGCCGCTCGCGGTGGGTGAGGTGTTCAACTCGATCTACGACTGCCAGGAACTGCTGAGCAAGCAGCTGATCGATTACATCCGAATGACCGTTTCGCACGGCGGTGGCATCACGCAGCTTCGCAAGATCGCGGCGATCGCGGATGTCTACCACGTCCGCACCGGATGTCACGGCGCGACGGACATGTCGCCCGTTTGCATCGCTGCGTGTCTGCACTTCGGGATGTGGGTGCCGAACTTCGGTGTTCAGGAGTTCATGCTGCACACCGAAGAAACGCGCGAGATCTTCGGTGCCAAGTACACATTCTCGGATGGCTATGTCCATCCAGGTGACGCACCCGGACTGGGAGTGGAGTTCGATGAATCGTCGGTCGAGAAGCACCCTTATGTGCCGGCGTATCTTCCCGTCAACCGCAAGGAAGACGGCACCATGTGGAACTGGTAAGCATGCGTCGCTTCCGGTTGCAGATCGGGATAGTCGCGGCCTTCCTGGCGCAGGCATCGTCTGGTCAGGCGCCGCTCTCGCCGACGTGGGAGAGCTACGCGGCGAATCCTGATGCGCATCCGAACATCCCGAACGTGTCATACGCGGGGTATGAGTCCGGGACGACGCCCCTGCCGACGACTACCGATGGGCGGATGATCGTCCATGTGTCGGGCTATGGGGCTATCCCCGATGATGGCGTCGACGATACAGAGCAGATCCGCAACGCGGTGGCTGTGGCGGGGGCATTCTCGGCATCGCACCCAGTGGGTGCGGCTCTCGTGTTTGAGCCGGGTGAGTATCTGCTCTCGGGTCCGGTCTTTGTGCACAACGACAAGCTCGTTCTCGCGGGCTCCGGTCGCGATCAGACTACGTTGCGATTCACGAAGTCACTGGATGAATCGCACGCACAGTATCCGTTTTGGGGGTACTCGGGCGGGATGATCTGGTTTATCCATCCGAGCCGCGAGACGTACCGGACGGGAGTGCCGACGATCACCTCACTCAGTACGGGCTGGTCAACGGGGAGCCCGAGCAGCAATCTCACCGCGACAGCCGAGCTCGGCGATCGTCAGATCACCGTTTCAAATGCGTCCCAGTTCTCCCCGGGTGACTACGTCTTTGTTCAGGTGGCGAATGCGGAAGATCTGAGCACGCTCAGGCACTTGTTCGGCGACGGTGTTTGGGCAAATGGGTATGCGTTTACGACTCAGAATGACGATGCGATTCTGCCGTCGACTCGTAGTGTGATCCGTTCGATGCACCGCATTCAGAGTATATCCGGGAACGCGATCACGTTCGAAGAACCGCTGAAGTTCGATGCGAGAATCGCGTGGTCGCCGCAACTCCGCACGCCGACGAATGTGCTGCGCAACGTCGGTATCCGTGACCTGACTATCCGGATGGATCGGGCGTACACGTGGACTGACGCGATTCATAATAACGAACCGGGTTACAACGGCGTTTGTATGAACGCGGTTATCAACGGGTTCGTCGAGAATGTGGCCTTCCGGAACACGGACGGGGCCGCGGTCATCGTTAACGGCGGAAAGCACATCACGATCCGCGATGTTGATGTTGGTGCAGATTCTGACGCTCTCCGGGCGATGCATCACGCTTTCTTTATAGCCAACTCGTTCGATGCGCTGGTTCAAGACTTTGTGGTCGATGCGATCCCGCGTCACGGCCTCTATTTCGGCGGGCTCACGATGGGTTCGGTCTACTCCCGTGGCGTTGCGGCGGGGGGGACGTTTGATTACCACAAGATTCTTCCCTACGCGAACGCGATGACGGAGGTCTCGATCGCCAACACCGGTCGTGCCGGCGGGGATACAGACTCGGGTCCGCCGATGGGTGCAAGACACGTGCACTGGAATGTGGACACGCTCGGGACGGGCGGCCGGATGATCGCTCAGCCCGACATCATGCCTCGCGGTGCACTGATCGGTGTGCGTTGCACGCCAACAGGGCAGACCGAGAATGCATTTGCGGGTGAGTCGGAGGCGATCGTCGAAGACTCTGGCAGACTCGGGCAGGCCCCGAACCCGCCAAACCTGCATGACGCGCAATTGGCGCTGCGTCTTGGTAACCCCGTGCCTCCACCATCGGCAACCGAGCCGTGCGACAGTTGTGGACCAGACGGTATCTACTCATTCGATTTCGGTGCGCAGATCGGACAAGAACTCGGCGGCCAGGACAACTGGGTGCTCTCGCGAGACTTTACCGGCACAGGCGCGATCGCGAGCATGCAGCTCGATAGCAGTTACCCGTCGGGTCCGGTTGTCGTGCCGGTTGGTCTGCAGGGCCTTGAGGGGATCTACTCGCGGCAGAACAACCCGGACTTTGCGTTTACGCCGCCGAGTTATGACGGAGATGATGTAGAGATCGCTTTCGATCTTCGCTCAGGTGGCACGACAGGTTCTGGTGATGCACTCCTGATTGTGAACAACGCCTATGAAGAAGGCATCCAGTTCGGGATCGTCAACAACAACACGTTCTATGTGCGGGGCGGTCGGTTTTCGTCGATCCTGCAGGAAACCGCGGCCATCCCATCCGGCTGGTACTCGCGTGGAGAGTGGGCGCGGTTGCGTCTGACACTCGACTTCACTGCCAACTCGGGGCTCGGCAGTTGTACGCTCGCGTTCATGAATATCTCGCGCGGCGAGACGAGCTATACGGATGTCCCGGCGCTCACGAATCTGTCGATGGAGGGTGTTCCCGTCTATCCGGAGACGTGGGATCGCATTGAGTTCCGGATCGATGACGAAGCGGCTCTGACGAATGTGGCGATCAATGTCGACCCGTCGGATGACGTGGCGTGCTGCGAAACTGATATCGCCGAGCCGTACGGAACGCTCGACTTCCTCGACGCGATACGGTTCTACCAGGCGTACGAGTCCGGCGAGATGGTCGCGGACTGGAATGGTGATGGCAGCATCACGCCCGATGACGCGGTTGCGTATCAGGTCGCGTTCGAGGCCGGTTGTCCCTGAGAGGGTGTGGCGACGGGCGTAAGAACTCAGAGCCTCGGGAGTGTCAGGCCGCCGTCGATCGTAATGACCTGCCCAGTCGCGTACGTGAGCTCACCCCGCGCAAGCATCGCGGCAGCTCGCCCGACGTCCTCGGGTTTGCCCCATCGACGTTCGACGGTAAGGCCCTGCTCAAAGAGTGCGTCGTACTTCTCTTTCACACCGGAAGTCATGTCGGTCTCGATGACGCCCGGGCGCAACTCGAAGACGCCGATCCCGTGATCCGAGAGCCTTGCAGCCCAGAGCTGCGTCGCCATCGCGATGCCGGCCTTTGAGATGCAGTACTCGCCACGGTTGATGCTCACAACGGTCGCGCTCACGCTAGACACATTGATGATGCTGCCACGGAACGAGTTGTCTGCCTGACGCTGCTCGAGCATCCATCTGGCCACCGCCTGTGTAAGGAAAAAGGGGCCTCGCAGATTAATACCCATCACGCGGTCATAGCTTGCCTCGCTCATCTCGGTGATATCCGCACGGACATCTGGCGCCACGCCCGCGTTGTTGAAGAGCGTGTCGAGCCTGCCGAATCGTTCGCGGATTGCTTCGAGAATCGCCGACCGCGAGTCATCGTCCCCGATATCGCCCCGGACATAGGCGGCCTGGGCGCCTTCGCCTTCGATCGCCCCGAGTGCATCGCTGACATCGCTTTCGGGACGGCGGCCGTTGACCGCAACATTGAATCCCGAGCGTGCGAGTTCGAGGGCGATGGCGAGCCCGATTCCTCGCGTACCGCCGGTGACGAGTGCGACTGGCTTGCTGCTCATGCCCGCACCGCCTCGGGCTGCTCGGCGAAGAACTTGAGCATCGGCTTGTCTTCGGCCATCCGTTGTACAAGAAGTGCCAATTCACGGAGGTGGTAATCGCCCCACATGCACGATTCGTCGCACGGCACCTTGCGCCCCTTGCGGATGTGGTCCCAGCCGCGGGGGTGGTGGTAGACGGCGTGCAGCAGCAGCCCCTGGTGAGAGGAGTCGGTCGAAAGATACGGCTCATCGAGCAGCGTGTTCAGTGTGTGCAGCCCGGCGTTCATGTATTTCGTGGCGTCTTTGCTTCGTCCACGTTTATCGAGGAGCACGGCCAGACGGATCAGCCCCTGAGCGCCGATCGCGGCCGCAGAGCTGTCGACCGGCTCGATGTCGTTGTACGGGTCTGCGGGACGATCGAGGTAGTCACCGAGTTCGTGCAACCGCGGCGCGCCGGTGTCCCAGTACGGGATGCCGCAGGGCGGGGTGTGCTCGAGATAGAAATCACACGTCGCCTCGGCCGCTCTGAGCATGAATGCTTCGATCTCATCTCGCCCGCCAAGCGGGGCAAGCTCCTCATCGGTGCGCGTTGCCAGAAACTCGAGCTGCTCTGGGTAGCCGCACATGGCCCACGCGAGGCCGCGGGTCCACGTGGTGAAGGCGCTGTAGCCCTGTTGGGTGGAGGGTGCCCGATAGTCGCCGTTGTTGGTGTTGAACAAACTCTCGTGTGCAGCGCGGCCGCGAATGTCGTAGATGTCTCGGCCTTCGCCGTAGTAGATGTTGTATCGGGCGGTGTTGCGTGCGTGTTCGATGATTCGCCCGAGCAGGTTGATCGATTCATCCCGTTCGCCCATCAGGGAGTGGCCAAGCATGTGCGACCAGGCGAGCGCCCGGCAGGAGCGGATGGTGTCAACGAAGAGGGACTGCGGGCCGTTAAACGAGTAGATGTAGCCCGTGCCATCGATGGTCTTGGCCCAGCGTGAAGCCTGGACGGCACCGCTGGCTTTGAGCGCGATGTCGTAGAAGGCGTGCTCGTAGTCATGCGCCTCGAAGCGCCCTTCGCGTGCGAGACGGAGCAGGTTGCCGTAAGTTGAGACGTTGTTGAACCCGTGGTCATGGACGCCGACGTGTGTGACGTGGCTCGCCATCGCTTGTCGGGTGCGCTGGCGAGCAAGATCGAGAAACGATTGGTCATCGGTGGCATCGAACTGCAAAGCGGCCGAGCCGTGCTGGAATCCTTCTGTCCACTCGGTCCATCCCTGCGGCGAGTACTTGCCCTCAACGGTAAACACGGGCGTGGGGGCGCCGGGTTGGAAGTCGGTGTCGATGGAGCGGACTTTGGCAGCTGAGAGGTCCCACATCCGCTCGATGCGTGGCAGCAGGTCTTTCGGTGTGAGTTGCGTCTCGGGCCTGATCATCGCGTGGTCCCTTCTGATGGAGAATCTCAGAAGGATGATACCGTACACCGTGCATAGGTGTCTGCTTTGGCATATTCTGGTGTCGAGTACTCTCGGGTGCTCCAGCGGAGACCCTCTAATGGCAACGGTAAGCGATTTCTGGCTGAGAGAAGCGGGTCTTGAGATTCTGGCGCATCCCGGGGCGGTCGAGTCCTCGGCGTACCACGCGATCAATGAGCCGTTCCATATCGCGCCGCACCATCACGAGCGGAGCATCCAGGTCGACGTTATCGCCGGGTGTCAAGGTCGACTGTACATCGACGATCAATGGCTCGGCTTCGAGTCGGATATCGGGCACATCGCCTATCCGGGCCAGACACACGGTTACGCGCTCGAGAAGCGAAACAAGAACGCGGTCGTGTACCACTTCAAGCTGCTCCTCGATCCTGAGATCGAGTGCGTGCGTGAGCAAACGCTCCCAAGGGCGTCGGAATTGGGAGAGCGTGCGGGAAAGATCGTCTCGATCGCCGAAAATGCGCGTCAATCTTGGGGAGATCCGTCGAGCCCTCGCGTCGCCGCGGCCATTCAGATGCTCCAGTTGCTCGCTGCCTGGCCAACCAGTCGTCATGCGCTGGGAGCGGTGAACACACACGACGTCGATGATCATGTAGAAGTGGCGGCAACGATGATCGAGAGTGCCCTGGATGATCCGCCATCGCTAGAAGAACTCGCAATGGCATCCGGGATTTCGGGTCGGCATCTGACGCGGCTCTTTGTCGCGTCTACGGGTATGACACCGGCGCGATACGCGACGGTGCGCCGGCTTGATCGGGCCAAGCTGCTCCTGATCAGCAGACGTACCCCGATCGCCGATGTCGCCGATGAACTCGGCTTTGCAAGCCCGGCGACCTTCACGAGGTGGTTCCGGATGAACGAGGGCCGCACGCCCACCGAGTTCAGGGACTCGCCCACGGTCTTCTGATGTCCAGAATGGCACAGTCCCGCGTCGTGCGACGGGGGCGTTGTACACAGCGTGATCGTTAGGATGAAACCGATGACAACCGCAGCCTCACAGCAAGTGACAGAACGGCTGGTCGCCGACGGCGTGGTCGCAGTCGTGCGGCTGCTAGACCAGAATCAGCTCTTTCGCACGGCCGAAGCTCTTATCGCCGGAGGCGTGAACGCGATCGAGGTCACACTCACCGTGCCCGGAGCGATCGACGGCATCCGCCAACTCGCGAAAGAATTGGGCGAAGGTCATCTCGTGGGTGTGGGCTCGGTCATCCTCGCGGATCAGGCTCAACGGGCGATCGATGCGGGAGCCCAGTACGTTGTGAGCCCGGTACTCCGCCGAGAGGTGATCGAGACGGCTCACCGTTTCGGCGTCCCGGCCATGGCAGCCGGTGTGACCCCGACTGAGATTCTCGATGCCCATGAAGCGGGCGCGGACATCGTGAAAGTCTTTCCCGCGGATACGGGTGGGCCCAAGTACATCAAGAGTGTTCTGGCTCCGATGCCGTTTCTGCGCCTCATGCCGACCGGCGGCGTGACACCCGACAACGCGGGCGACTGGATCAGGGCCGGGTGTGTATCGGTGGGCATCGGGAGCGCACTCGTGGACACCAAGGCGATTGCGGCCGGGGACTACCGGCAGATCACAGAGAACGCAAAGCGGTCGATCGAGAGTGTTCGAGCGGCACGCGGTTAACCAGCAAGGAACGAGAACGTGGCAGAGCAGCGCATCGGCATCATCATGAGCGGCGTCACCGGACGCATGGGCACCAACCAGCACCTGATCCGCTCCATTCTGGCCATTATGAAGCAGGGCGGGGTGCGCGTCAGCCCGGAACTCACGCTCATGCCCGATCCGATCCTTGTTGGTCGCAATGAGGACAAACTTCGCGCGCTGGCAGAAGCGCACGGACCGGATGTCATCGGGAAGCCGCTGCGCTACACGACCGATTTGGATGCCGCGCTTGCGAACAAGGAAGACACCGTTTTCTTTGACGCCTCGGCGACGCAGTACCGCCGACGCTTTGTCGAAGCCGCTGCCAAGGCCGGCAAGCACATTTACTGCGAGAAACCCACCGCGACCACTGTCGAGGAGGCGCTTGAGATTGCCAAGATCGTCGAGGGCGTCGGTGTCAAGAACGGTGTCGTGCAGGACAAGCTCTGGCTGCCCGGTATCCGCAAGCTCCGCGCGCTGATCGCTCAAGGATTCTTTGGCGAGATCCTGGCTGTCAAGGGCGATTTCGGATACTGGGTCTTCTCAGGCGAGATGCCCGACCAGCCAGCGCAGCGACCGAGTTGGAACTATCGTGTCGAAGACGGCGGCGGCATCATGGTCGACATGTTCTGTCACTGGCAGTACGTTATCGATACCGTCTTCGGCGGCGAGTGCGGACCAATCGAAAGCCTGGTCTCGTGGGCGAATACAGATCTCAAGACACGTGTCGACGAGCAGGGCAAAACCTATAAGGCGACCGCTGACGATTCCGCGTACGCGATCTTCAGGCTGCAGAACGGCGTCGTCTGCCAGTTCAACAGCTCTTGGTGCACGCGCGTTCGGCGTGACGATCTGCTGACGATCCAGGTCGACGGCACCAAGGGCTCCGCCGTGGCCGGCCTGCGTGAGTGCTTTATCCAGCCGCTCGGCGCCACACCCAAACCTGTTTGGAACCCGGATATCCCGCAGCCGATCGACTTCTTCGAAGGCTGGCAGAAGGTGCCCGAGCAGACACACTACGACAACGCGTTCAAGGTGCAGTGGGAGCTCTTCCTCCGTCATGTCGCACTCGACGAGCCCTTCCGCTGGACGGTCCGCGAGGCAGCCAAGGGTGTGCAGCTTGCTGAACTCGGCCTCAAGAGCTGGCAGGAGAAACGCTGGATGGATGTTGAGGCGCGTTGAACGTGGGGGCAACACCGATCGATCTGAAGAAGTGTGCCGTGCACACGCGGACGAACAAGCCATGGTCGCTCCGCCAGTGCTGCGAGGCGTACGCCAGGCGAGGTATCGGCGGCGTCAGTGTCTGGGACGATGCGTACGCCGACATCGGTTCCGATGAAGCACGCCGGATCATCGAGGGTAACGGGCTAGGCGTGCCGGCGTTGGTTCGTGGCGGGTTCTTTACCTCTCTTGATGAGAAGGAGCGAACGCAATCGCTCGACCACAATCGCAGGCTTCTCGATGATGCCGCGGTGATCGGCGCCGAGATGCTGGTGCTGGTGGTCGGCGCAACGCCGGGTCTGTCTCTGTCGGAGGCGAGAACTCAGGTCAGCGACGGTATCGCCGCATTGCTGCCGCACGCCGAAACTACAGGTGTGAAGCTCGCAATCGAGCCGCTCCATCCGATGTACGCCGACAACAAGAGCTGCATCAACCGCATCACCGAAGCCCGTGCGGTCGCCGATGGACTCGATCATCCGTTGCTCGGCCTCGCGCTGGATGTATACCACATCTGGTGGGATCCGCAGCTCGAGGAAGAGATCGCGGAAGTCGGGGCATCGAGTCGGATCTTCGGCTTTCATGTCTGCGACTGGAAACTCGACACGAGCGATCTCCTGACCGACCGGGGCCTGATGGGTGATGGTGTCATCGACATCCGCGGGATTCGCTCGAAGGTCGAAGCGGCCGGATTCAGCGGGTGGAACGAGGTGGAGGTATTCTCCGAGCGTTACTGGGCGATGGATCAGGATGCGTATCTTGATCTCATCATTGAGCGGCTGGGAACATGCACGTAATGGAGCGGTCGATGGCAGGCAGGCAGCGTGTCGTGACATTTGGTGAGATCATGCTCAGGCTCTCGTCGCCCGGGTTCTCGAAGCTTGTGCAGGCATCGTCGTTCGATGTGAACTACGGCGGAGGCGAGGCCAATGTCGCTGTGAGTCTTGCGAGCTTTGGTCTTGATGCCGCGTTTGTCTCGGCGATCCCGGCCAACGATATCGGTCAGGCTGCGATCAACAGTCTTCGCGCGTTCGGCGTAGATACCTCGCGCATCAAGCGTGAGGGCAAACGCCTCGGCATCTACTTCCTCGAAACCGGCGCAAGTCAGCGGGCCTCACGTGTGATCTACGACCGGGCGGGCTCGGCCATCAGTCAGGTCAATGAAGACTCGTTTGATGCGGACGAGATCTTTGATGGAGCCACGTGGTTCCACTGGACCGGGATCACGCCGGCACTCGGCGAAGGCCCCGCCCGTGCGGTTGCAATGCTCGCCAGGGCCGCCAAGGACAGAGGGCTGCGTGTCAGCAGCGATCTCAACTACCGCGCCAAGCTCTGGACGCCGGCCGAAGCTCAGAAAGTCATGCGCCCACTGATGGAGCATGTCGACGTCTGCATCTGCAACGAGGAAGACGCGCAGACTTCGCTCGGGCTCGAGCCGGAGAATACGGATATCCACTCAGGCGAGCTCGATGAAAGCGGGTACGCCAAGCTCGCGGCAAGGCTCAAAAATGATTTCGGCTTTGATTCCGTGGCAATCACGCTCCGTGAGAGCTTCTCGGCCAGCCGCAACGGGTGGTCGGCGATCATACTTGACGACAAGGACTGCAAGGACGCGTACCGCTCGAGCCGGTATGACATACAGATCGTCGACCGTGTCGGCGGAGGCGATTCCTTCGCTGCGGGCCTGATCGCGGGACTGCTTACAAAGCCGAGCACGCGCGAAGCGCTCGAGTTTGCGGTTGCCGCCTCGTGTTTGAAACAGACCATCCCGGGCGATGTGAACCCGGTCAGTGCCGCAGAGGTCGAGTCGCTGCTCAAGTCGGGCGGCTCGGGACGCGTTCAGCGATAGTCATCGAAAGAGAACGCAATCGCCGAAACTGTGGTAAGAGGACGATGCCATGCCAGAAAGCGACCATGCCGACCAACAGCCGCGCGTCGATGAAGCGGAACTCCGGCACAAGTACTGGCAGGAGAACATCCGTTACCTGCTCATCCTGCTCGCCGTCTGGTTCGTTGTTTCGTACGGCTTCGGCATTCTGCTCGTGGACTGGCTGAATCAGTACAAGCTGCCGGGCTCCGGGTTCAAGCTCGGCTTCTGGTTCGCCCAGCAAGGCTCGATCTACACCTTCGTACTTCTCATCGTGGTGTATGTCTGGCTTATGAACAGGCTCGACCGGAAGTACGGCGTCGCCGAGGACTGACCGCCCCAATCACTGGGCAGCACGCAGTGGAGAATCCGATGACCGTGCAGGCATGGACCTTTGTGATCGTCGGGCTGACGTTCGCTCTCTACATCGGCATCGCGATCTGGTCGCGGGCCGGCTCGACCTCCGAGTTCTATGTTGCCGGCAAGGGGGTCCACCCGCTCGCCAACGGCATGGCCACCGGCGCGGACTGGATGAGCGCCGCGTCATTCCTCGGCATGGCTGGCGCAATTTCGTTTCTAGGGTACGACGGCTCGGTGTATCTCATGGGCTGGACGGGGGGGTATGTCCTGCTCGCGCTCCTGCTGGCACCGTATCTCCGAAAGTTCGGCAAGTTCACCGTTCCCGACTTTGTCGGTGATCGGTACTACTCCAACTTTGCCCGTCTCGTCGCCGTGATCTGCGCGATATTCGTGAGCTTCACATACGTTGCGGGGCAGATGCGAGGCGTGGGCGTGGTGTTCAGCCGATTCCTCGAGGTCGACATCACCGCGGGCGTGCTCATCGGCATGGGCATCGTGTTCTTCTACGCAGTGCTCGGCGGCATGAAGGGCATCACATACACGCAGGTCGCGCAGTACTGCGTGCTGATCTTCGCATTCATGGTCCCCGCCATCTTCATCGCCATTCAACTCACCGGGAACCCGATCCCGCAAATCGGGTTCGGCGGAGATCTCGCGGGCGATATCGGAACACAGATCGCTGCGGGGGAGCAGATCACACTCCTCGACAAGCTCGACGGACTCAACGAAGAACTGGGTTTCGCCCGCTACACCGACGGCTCCAAGAGCATGATCGATATCTTCTGCATCACCGCAGCACTGATGGTCGGCACCGCGGGGCTGCCTCACGTCATCATCCGCTTCTATACCGTTCCCCGTGTCCGTGACGCGCGTGTCAGTGCGTTCTGGGCATTGTTCTTCATTGCAATCCTCTACACCTCGGCCCCCGCGATCGGCGCGTTCGGGCGGGTCAATCTGCTCAACACGGTCACAGACAGCTACTACAGCGCCGAAGCCGCGGCCACTCATGGCACAGAAGATGCGAAGGTGATCCCGGAGTGGTTCAAGAAGTGGGAAACATCCGGCCTGCTCGCCTGGGTCGACAAGAACGGTGACGGCAAGGTTCAGTACCGAGGCAAAGATGGCGCGCCCGCCGCGGCATTCTCCGGACCGCCTGAGTTCAGCGATGAAACCCGTGGTCCTCATGGCGAGCGGGTTGTCATGAATGCTTTGAACAGCGACAACGACAACGAGCTCTATGTCGATCAGGACATCATGGTCCTTGCGAACCCCGAGATCGCCAAGCTTCCCAATTGGGTCATCGGCCTTGTCGCAGCGGGGGGGCTGGCGGCTGCACTTTCAACAGCTGCTGGTCTGCTTCTTGTTGTCTCAACGGCGATCAGCCATGACCTCTTCAAGAAGATGATTGCGCCGGATATCTCCGAGAAGAAAGAACTTCTCGTCGCCAGGATCGCAGCAGCGGTCGCGGTCTGCGGCGCGGGTCTTCTCGGGATATATCCGCCGGACTACGTCGCCGCGACTGTAGCGTTTGCGTTCGGCCTTGCCGCGTCGAGCTTCTTCCCGGCCATCATCCTGGGCATCTTCGTCAAGCGGGCCAACCGCGAGGGTGTGGTTGCCGGCATGATCTGCGGCATGGGCTTCACGGCTGCGTACATCATCTACTTCAAGTTCATGGGCGGCGTCAAAGAAGACTACCTCCTCGGGATCAGCCCTGAGGGCATCGGGGCCGTCGGCATGGCGATCAACTTCGTGGTCGCGTTCTTCGTGTCCTATATCACGCCAGAGCCGCCGAAAGAGATTCAGGAGTTGGTTGAGAGCATCCGTGTCCCCAAGGGCGCAGGTGAAGCACATGAGCTTTCCGCCTGATGCTCACTGAGGATCACTCGACATGCACTAATCGAGAAAGGTTTCGGTCGCTCGCCACTGCTCTTCGAGTTGATCGATCTTTTCCCGAGCTGTTTCGCCGAGCAGGTCAACGACTTCCGCAACAAGGATCTCTGCCGCGGCAACGGCAGGAAGCGAGCTGTCGAACGGACCCACAGCCGGGATCTTGAGCTCGCACCAATTCGGGGTCAGTGCCGCCAAGGGCGAAAGCGGGCTGTCCGTGATCGCGACAAGTGGCACTTCCAGATCCACCATCGCGCGGGCCGCATCCACCGAGCTCCGCCGATAACGAGCAAAGTCGAAGACCACCGCGACATCTTCCTTTGTCGTGTGGCACAAGTCCCGGCCCAGGGTGTACTGCTCGATGAGGCGGACATTGGGTCGGACCATCGAAAGCCCGCTCAAGAGCACTCTGGCTCCCGCCTGTGAGGATTCTCCGGTGATGATCCAGACGGTTTTCGCTTTGGCAATTGGAGCCGCCAAGCGGGCGACCCGACCATCGGAAAGAGCATCGGCAGCGGTCGTGGCAGCGTCGAGAACGGCTTCCCTGGTGAGCTTCGACGCGGCGCCATGGCGGACGCGTTCGCTCGGTTTCGAGAGCTGCAGGATCATGCCGCTGCGGATCCACTCCTGTAGCTCCGAGTAGCCGGCGAAGCCAAGTTTGGTGGCAAATCGCACCACCGAGGGCCTGCTCGCGTCCACGCGAGAGGCGATATCGCTCACGGACCCGAACGCGATCAGCGTTGGATCGTGAACCACAAGCTCGGCGATTTTGCGATCGGTAGGAGTTAGGGTATTGCTGACATCCGATACAAGTTCCTGGATCGAAGACGATCCGGCAAAATGATCAGATCGTTGCGATGCCATGCCGAGAGTGTACACTCTGTTACATATCCGCCAAGTCGTTTTCATCAGTGGAGACCCATATGCCTTTGAAGCACACCCCGACCGACCGGGAACAGTCCTTTCTCGATAGCGTCGAGGACGCCCGGTACGAGCGTGAGATCATCAACGGCCTCGCCCCCTTCCTCAACGAGAAGGCCCCTGAGGACATGATGAACTTCTACAGCTCGGACGAGATGGTTCAGCTCCGAGTGCTCAAGGGGTCCGAGCGGGACGTCGAGACACGGATGCCCGTCAAGGTGACAAGGCACTACTACGAGCTGGCCCGCAAGAGCAAGCCCATGCAGAGACTCGTCAAGGCAAGCCCTGACGAGACCCGGGACTTGTCAGGCTCGGAGGACCCGGGCAACCAGATGGACTACAGCCCGGTTGAGGGGTTGCTGCACAAGTACGAGATGGGGCTGATGTACGTCGTCTCCACGTGCTCGGCGCACTGCCGATTCTGTTACCGCGAGGAGCTGATCGCGCGCAAGGAAGTCCAGCGTCTCGACGGCACGGTCGCCAAGAAGGGGCTCGCCAAGATCCCCGAGATCGTCGCCTACATCAAGAAGCACAACGCCGAGGTCGAGGCCGGCGGCGGGCGTCACCCGGAGACCGGCCGCGAGAAGCTGCGCGAGATCCTGCTCTCGGGCGGCGATCCGATGGTGCTGACCAACTCCAAGCTCGCGGCATGGTTCGGCGCACTCGCCGAGGCCGGGGTCGAATCGATCCGCATCGGGACCAAGGAGATGGCCTTCTACCCGCAGCGCTTCGACAAGACATTCCTGGACATGCTCGACAAGTTCCACGAGACCTATCCGCACGTCGGCATGCACTTCATGGTCCACTTCGAGCACCCGGACGAGTTCCTTGCCAAGGATGACGACGGGAACTACATCCGTGACGAGTACGGCGTGTTTCAGTGGGTGCCCGCTGCGGGTGAGGCCATGCAGAATCTGGTCTCGCGAGGCTGGCTGACCGTTGAGAACCAGACGCCCATCATCAAGGACATCAACGACGACCCCGATGCGCTCCGCATCATGCAACGCGAGATCAAACGGGTCGGCGCCGAGAACCATTACTTCTTCTGCGGCCGGGACATCGTCGCGTACAAGGCGTTCAACGTCCCGATCGAGAAGGCCTGGCAGATCATGAACGAGTCTCAGAAGGGACTCTCAGGTGTTGAGAAGCACGCCAAGCTTTCGATCACGCACTACAAGGGCAAGACCGAAGTCGTGGCCGTGACAGACAAGCCCGTCCCCGGGCTGCCCGGTGCCGAGAACGGCGTCGTGATTCTCAAGCTGCTCCGCAACGCGGCCGACGCGCCGGAGATGGGCAAGGTCTGCATCGTCGGACGCAACCCCGAAGGGCTGTGGTTCGACGATTACGCCGACCGCGTGCTCTTCGACGAAGCCGGCCTCTTCGATTACGTCCGCACCCAGGCGAAGAAGGTGAATCTCGAAGAAGTGGCCAAGGAAGCGATCTGATGATCAACAAGCAGGTGGCTTCGGTTGCCGAAGCCGTTGCCGACGTTGCCGACGGTGCAACGGTCATGATCGGAGGGTTCGGCGAGGCCGGGAGCCCCATCGAGCTCATCCATGCGCTGATCGACCAGGGTGCGCGCGATCTCGTCGTCGTCAGCAACAACGCGGGCAGCGGCGAGGTCGGCCTCGCCGCTCTCATCAAGACCGGACGCGTCGCCAAGGTGATCTGCTCGTACCCACGCACCGCCAACTCCAAGGTCTTCCCGGAGCTCTATCACGCGGGCAAGCTCGAGCTCGAGCTTGTGCCGCAGGGAACCCTCGCCGAACGCATCCGAGCGGGTGGCGCGGGCATCCCCGCGTTCTACACGCCCAGTGCCGTGGGCACCCCGCTCGCCGAGGGCAAGGAAACCCGCACGTTCGACGGCAGGGAATACCTCATGGAAATGGGGCTCAAAGCAGATCTCGCTCTGATCAAGGGACGGACTGCTGATATCCACGGCAACGTGATCTACAACAAGACCGCACGCAACTTCGGCCCGATCATGGCGATGGCGGCCCGCACCGCGGTCGTGCAGGTCGAGAAGGTCGTGACGCCGGGCGAACTCGATCCCGAGACGATCGTCACCCCCGGCGTCTTTGTGCAACGCGTGGTCGAGGTGGAGCACCCCGCGCATGAATCCGAACTCGTTGCACAGGGGGCGGTGTACCCATGAGCGCAAACCCAGTCAAAGGCTGGTCACGGGACGAGATGGCCAAACGCCTCGCTCAGGACATCCCTGACGGCTCGTACGTCAATCTCGGAATCGGCATCCCGGAACTCGTTGCGAAGTACGTGCCCGAGGGGCGCGAACTCGTCTACCACACCGAGAACGGACTGCTCGGGATGGGGCCGTCTCCTGCCGAGGGCGAGGGCGATCCCGAACTAATCAACGCGGGGAAGCGTTATGTCACGGCCAACCCCGGCGCGTCGTTCTTCCACCATGCCGACAGCTTCGCCATGATCCGCGGCGGGCACATCAATCTCTGCGTGCTGGGCGCCCTCCAGGTGGCTGCAACCGGCGACCTCGCCAACTGGTCGACCGGAACCCCCGATGCCATCCCCGCCGTCGGTGGGGCGATGGATCTCGTTGCCGGTGTGCCCTCGATCTATGTCATCACCCAGCACTGCACCAAGACGGGTGAGCCCAAGCTCGTCGAGCAGTGCACCTACCCGCTGACAGGGCTCGGCGTCGTCACGCGGATCTACACCGACCTCGCGGTCGTCGAGGTGACGCCCGAGGGCTTCCGTGCAATCGAGCTGTGCCCCGGTGTGAGCTTTGAGGATGTTCAAGAACGCACGGGCGCCAGACTGCTGCCCGTTGCGGATGGAGTGCGCTGACAATGAGCGTTCCCGCGTCGACGAGCAGGAGTGCCGAGTTCTACGAGCGAGCCCTCAGGAGCATGCCGGGCGGCGTGAGCCGGAACACCGTGCTCCGATCGCCTCACCCGCTCTACGCCGACCACGGCAAGGGCTGCCGGCTGATCGATATCGAGGGTGTCTCCCGCATCGATTTCTCAAACAACATGGCCTCACTCATCCACGGGCACGCCTGCCCAGAGATCGTCGCGGCTGTGACCGAGCAGCTCGCACGAGGCTCGGCGTTCATGATGGCGACCGAGATCGAGATCCGATACGCCGAGCACCTCATCTCCAGAAACCCGAACTTCGAGAAGCTCCGCTTCGTCAACTCGGGCACCGAAGCGCTCATGAGCGCGATCAAGGCATCTCGCGCGTACACGGGCAAGTCCAAGATCGCCAAGGTCGAAGGCGCGTACCACGGCCTGTATGACTACGCGGAGATCAGCCAGGCCCCGAGCCCGGACGACTGGGGCGATGCCGACCAACCAAGAAGCGTCCCGCACGCTCACGGCACGCCCGCCTCGGCGCTCAACGACGTCGTCATCATCCCCTTCAACGATCCCGAGAAAGCAATCGCCATTCTCGACAAGCACGCATCAGAGATTGCATGCGTGCTGCTCGATCTGATGCCGCACCGTGTCGGGCTCAAGCCCGCCGACGCTGTGTTCGTCGAGGCCGTCCAGAAATGGACACGCGAGCACGATGCTCTCCTCGTGCTCGATGAAGTCATCACATTCCGATCGGGCTACGGCGGGCTCCAGGAGAGCTACAACATCTCGCCCGATCTCACCGCGCTCGGCAAGGTCATCGGAGGCGGATTCCCCGTCGGTGCGATTGTCGGCAAGGCGGACGTCATGGACGTCATGAACCCCAAAGCCGGCGGCAAGCTCCGCTTCCCGCACTCGGGCACCTTCTCCGCAAACCCAATCACCATGACCGCAGGGTTGGTCGCGATGGAGAAATTCGATCGAGCCGAAGTCGAGCGGCTCAACGCCCTGACGCAGCGCGCCATGCACGGGATCGAGGCCGCGATCACCGAGACCGGCGCGAAAGCCTGTGTCACCGGTGGCGGGTCGATGTTCCGCATCCACATGAAGCCGAAGCCGCCCGAGAACTACCGCGAGGCGTACACGACACCGGACGAGAACAAACGTCTCGCGGTGCTCCTCGATCACCTGTTCGACGAAGGCTTCGTGATGATCAACACCTGCTCCGGAACACTCTCGACGCCAATGACCGATGCGGAGATCGACGCGCTCGTGACCGCTTGCCGGAGCGGGCTTGAGAAAGTCGCCTCGATGCCCTGACAGTAGTTTGTCGGCCTACGCCCGTTCAAAGACAGTCGCAAGCCCTTGGCCCACGCCTACACACAGCGAGGCGAGCCCGAGGTTGGTCTGCGAGCGTTGCATCTCGTGGATGAGTGTGGTTGCGATCCGTGCGCCGCTGCAACCGAGCGGGTGCCCGATCGCGATGGCGCCGCCATTGACATTGAGTTTGTCGGGGTCAATCCCGAGCTCACGCTGACACGCCACCGACTGGGCCGCGAATGCTTCATTGATCTCGATGTGCCCGATCTGGTCAAGGATCAGCCCCGAGCGATCGAGTGCCTTGCGGATGGCCGGCACCGGGCCGATGCCCATGAATGCCGGGTCCACGCCCGCGGACGCGCTCGGACCAACGTACGCCAGCGGCTTGAGCCCAAGTGCCTTGGCGCGTTCGGCCTCGACGAGCAGCAGCGCACTGGCGCCGTCGTTGACGCCAGACGAATTGCCCGCCGTCACGGTTCCGAGTTCGTCTTTGGCGAACACCGGACGCAGTTTGGCGAGCTGTTCGAGCGTTGTCCCGGGGCGTGGGTGTTCGTCGGTGTCCACGATGACCGGGTCGCCCTTGCGCTTGGGGATCTCAACGGGCACGATCTCATCGCGGAACTTGCCCGCCTCGTGTGCCGCGTGCCAACGCTGCTGGCTCCGCAGCGCGAACTGGTCCTGGTCATCCCGGCTGATCTTGTGCTCGCGAGCCACGTTCTCGGCGGTCTCGCCCATCGCGTAGGGGTGATACATCTCCGCGAGTTTGGGATTGATGAACCGCCATCCGATCGACGTGTCGTAGATCTGCTGCGTGCGGTCGAACGCGGTCTCGGCCTTGCTCAGAACAAGGGGCGCCCGGCTCATCGATTCCACGCCGCCCGCGATGAACACGTCGCCGTGGTTCGCCTCGATCATCCGTGCCGCGACATTGATCGCCTCTAGGCCCGAAGCACAGAGCCTGTTGACCGTCGAGCCCGGCACGCTCGCAGGCAAGCCCGCCAGCAAGGCCGACATCCGCGCCACGTTGCGGTTGTCCTCGCCCGCCTGATTCGCCGAGCCGAAATACACGTCCTCGATCAGAGACTTGTCGATCCCTGTTCGTTCGACGACGGATTTGATGACCTGTGCAGCAAGATTATCGGGGCGTACGCCCGACAAAGCCCCGCCGTATCGGCCGATGGGAGTCCGGATGGCAGCTATCACCGCAGCGCGTCTGATCATGCCCGATCATAGATCATCAGATCGATGCCAGGCCTGATCGCCGCATCTCGAGCAGGCTACCGGGGGGTTACTTTTTCACATTGGCCCGCAGCAGGTAGTCGTTCGGCTGGAGCTCGTCTTCGAATCCGCGGAGCGGAACGCCGATCATCGAGTCACCCTTCTGGTGGTCCTTCCAGACATTGATCGCGCGATCGATGGCCAGTTCCGGGTTCTCGTGATCTGCGACGATCAGTCGCACCTGAAGCTTTGATCTGTCCGAGAAGTACCACGTCCCGTTGCTGTACGTCCACTTCGTCTCACGGGCCCACTGCTCGGCCGGGATGCGGACCGCGAGCAGATCGAACTTCTCCTGTTGGACGGTCCATCCGCTGATAGCCGTCTCGATTGCTTTGTCCCGGTCCTCACCCTGGAATGAGTCCCTTGGCATCTTGTTCTCGCGGATGATCAACTCACGCAGCGAGTCGGCCTGGCTCTTGAGCTCCTTCCGCACGGCTTCGATCTCGCCCCGCATCTCTTTGCCCGCTTCCTCGTCGAGAGCGGTCAGGAGCAGGACTCGATCCTCGGCAAAGCCCATCACCTGCGGAATCCCGCCGGTAAACCAGAGCGGCTTCTGTTCCGCGACCGCCTCGGCCGCGTACTCGCGTGCGGTTTTGAGATCCTCGCGGATCTCGTCAGGAAGAGTTGTCTCCGCGGTCTCGGCCGCCGACAGAAACTCCTGCAGATTGCTCAGGAAGCCGTTGCCAACGCCCTCGATCGACCGCCCCTGATCGGTCCGCTGCTGCATGAGCCGGGCATACTTCTGCGCGATCCGGATGCACTCGTCCTTGGCAGCCTCGGCCTGCTTGATCGTTTCCGCAGCAAGTGCGCGGTCAGTCTGCAGAATCTCCGGGCGGGCGAACATGATCGAAAGCTCGCGCAGCCGCTTGTAATCCGCGTCAAACTCGGGGTACTGCGCGGGGTCGATCAGCTTCCGAAGCTTCGCGTTGAGCGGCTTGAGAAAGTCCGCTGCTGTCACGATCTTGGCCTCGGCGTTCACGAGTTGCTGGAGCACCTCGGGAACACCCTGGCCGTCTTCGGGAAGCTTCTCGAGCGCATCGCGGACAAAGCCGGCCTTCCGCTTGGCGTTTTCGACCACGCCCAGCAGGCCGTCCACCTCGCGGAAATCAATCGACAACTCGTCCTCGACCTTGCGCAACTTCTCGAGCGCTTCGGTCAATTGCTTGGCGCCCGCTTCAACCTCGCGAAGATTGAATCTCGCTCCGCTCAGGACTTCCTCCTGCTGATAGCTGAGCTTGGTTCCGCCAGTCTGCTGCGGGGGCGGGGCGGCATCGGTGCCGGCCATGATCGCGCGAAGACGGTTGTACTCCTCGGCCGCCGCGACGTACCGAGCGACGGCTTCCTCACGCCCTTGCGTGCCCGCCGGCACCTTCTCTAGCAATTCCTTCGCCGGGTTGATGTCGTCCAGTGCCTGCTGAAGCCTGCTCGCCAGCAACTTCCCCGAGGAACCGGTCGGCCAGGTGGTGCGTTTGCCGATGCTGGCGGAAACCGACTCCAGGTTGGACTCGGCTCGCCTGAGCAGCCCGTTCACCTTGGCAATGTCAGCGTACGCGGCTGAAGTCAGGCCTGTGCCGACGACGATGGCGATGAGAAGCCGAAGCCATCCGGGACGATTCAATGCGGTAGCGTTCATTTGCAGGGACTCCTCAGGCCAGACATCTGCCGGACGACGAGTTTACAGCAATTCGGAGCCGCTCTCCACCTTTCTCTCGGGCATGAGGCCCCGTCCCCCTCACAGGACGTCATTTATGGTGGATCACCGAACCGCAGACTCGATGCAATCCGACATCACGGCGTCGAAACCACGGGATCGGAAGTATTCGATCTCCTCAGCCGCCGACGTGAAGACCGGGCCACCGGGAGCCAGAATGGGACGCTTCTCATAGTCGGATGCGTAGCGTTCGTCACGAAAGGTAAAGGCGTGAATTTCAAGGCCGATGTCATGGGCCACCGCTGCGCAATCGACCCCTTTCTCGTGAAGCAGGTGCCACCACATCAGCTTCCAGCCGTGCACCATCTGTAAATCACGCGCGGCCACGTTCTGATTAAGAAACGCACGGAGTTCTTCTGCCGTATCGATCGTGCCGACATCGAGCACGACCGGGTTGGCGCTTGTCACCAGTCCCGGCTCGCAACTGAGGAGTTGGCATTTCTTGATCGACTCGAGACGCTCGTCATCCGCGAGCATCTCCATGACCTTGCCATCAAACGATTGCAACCAATGCGATCGGCCCGACTCCGCTTCGCCCGTGGAAACCAGCGCATCGCTCACAAGCTCAGCCATGAGGCTGATCTCGTCTTCAGACATCTCCTTGCTGCTCGTCTTGATTTCGGTGTAGAGCACGAGGTCCGGGTGTGCCTGCCGTATGCACTGGAAGAACCGCAGCGCGTCGGCATAGCCGCAGATGCGTGAATCCGGATCACTGACTTCATCGTGCCCATCCGACTGGCAAGGCCCCTCTTGGGTGACAAACAGTTCCTGCAACTCAGCAAGCGTAAAGTCGCGCGTGCGCCAAACATCTCTACCATCCTCGGTACGTGAACGATCCGGGAAACGCTCACTCAGTTGGCGCTCGCCCACAAGCCGGTTCAGCGTCCAGTCGTGAAAGACGACGAGCCGATGATCCGCTGTCAGAATGAGATCAAGCTCGATCCCGTCAGCCCCGAGCTCCACGGCCCGTCGAAAGCCCGCGACTGTGTTCTCGTCGCCATGGCCCGGCGAGCCTCTGTGACCGATGACAAGCATCCTGTCTGTCTGGGGTTCCGGCTCGGCGAAGCAGAGTCCGGGCAGGCAAGCCAGCACAAGCACAGCCGTGACGATCGCAGCGGGGGGCAGTCTCATGGGATCATCGTTCCTTGAATTACGCGCTCAGTTCATCAACGCTCGAGAAAAGGCTTGGCATGGTCACACGGAGTATGTATAACATCGCCGCATATACGTATGGAGACAACGTTTGGCGCTCGGCACCAGAAAGACGAATGTTCCATGAATCTGATCGAGCTCGCCGCCAATCTGAAAGCCGCCCGCTTAGCCAAGGGCATGACGCTCGAGGACGTCGCCTCCCGCGCCGGCCTGACCCGGAGCTGGCTTTCCAAGGTTGAAAACTTCCGGGTCACTCCCTCGCTTCCCGCCTTGGCGAGTATCAGTCAGGCTCTGGGTGTCAGCCTTTCCGAACTCTTCGAAGGCATCGACGATCAGCCCGCATTCGTCGTCACCCGCAAAGGCGAAGGCAAAGTCATCCGTCGCGATGAGGAGATCTCGAACCTCTCCTACGAATCACTCGCCCACGGCCGCCCCGCACGAAAGATGGACCCGTTCGCCATCACGGTGCCCCGAGGCGAGGAACGCCCCCAACTCGCCCACGGCGGGGAAGAGTTCGTACACATCCTCGAAGGCGAGATCGAATTCAGTTTCGGTGATGAACGCATCAAGCTCGCCAAGGGCGACAGCGCCTATCTCAACGGCTCCGTCCCCCACACGGTCAAATGCACATCGAGCAAGGCCGCGAAGCTGCTCACGGTGTACTACGGCATGGGTGAAGACACCGGCGTTACAACCGAAGCCTAAACCACCCCCGCGTGTCCCTTCGCGCGCTCTAGACATTCCAGAGCCGACGTCTCATCGAGTCTGCGAGGGTTATTGCCCGCGCGCACCGGGTCAACCCTGGAGGCAAAGAGTTTCAGCATCGAATCAGGAAGGTCGAGTTCCGCGATCGAACGCTCAAGGCCCATGCGAGCGAGCAGCTCCGCGAACATACCCGCAACGTCATCGGGATTGGAGCCGAGATACCCGCAGGCGTCATGCACACGATCCACGACCCACTCGGGGCCCCTCGGGTCGAGGCAATCAGCCGCCACCGTGCTCGCGTTCCATCGCGCAATCTCACCGAGCATAAGCGCAACCGCATGCCCGTGCGCCACGCCGCAGGCCTGCGTCAACTGATACGAGAGCGCGTGGGCCGCGGTGGTTTTGCTGATGTTGATCGCTTTGCCGGCAAGATGCGACCCGATCATCATCGCACGCCTGGCGTCACGGTCGGCATGCAACACACTCATCACCAGGTTCTGCCCGATCATCCGGCCCGCCTCGCGGGCGTATGCAAGCGAGACGTCGGTTGAACCGACTGCCCAGGTAGATTCCATCGCCTGGCACAGCGCATCAAGCCCGCTGCAGGCCGCGACCGACGTGGGCATCGCGTGCTGAAACCGTTCATCGAGAATCACGCCCATCGGCCGGAGCCGTTCATGAGCGATCGAGACCTTCCGCCCGTTCACATAGATCGCCGCGAAGTGGGTCGTCTCACTGCCCGTGCCCGCGGTCGTCGGCGCGGCGATCAGCGGCAAAGGCCTGGCACGTTCGAGCCCCAAGCCCTTCGCGAACTCTTCGATCAACTCAGGCTGATTCCCACACAATGCAGCGACCTTGGCCACGTCGCAGCATGAACCGCCTCCGATCGCAACGATCCCGTCACAGCCATTGATTGCAGCCGTGCGCGAGGCCTCCGCGGCGTCCTCGCTCGTGGGATTGGGTGAAAACCGATCAAAGTAGACCGGGTGCATCCCGTCGAGCAATGCCAGCAGCGAACCGTTCAGCCTGGCGGCATGAATCGCCGTGTTGTCCACAACCACGAAGGGCTTCGTCATCCCGGCCTGGCTCATGAGCGATGGCAGCTCATCGAGTGTGTGCGAGATCAGCTGTCCGTCATGTGGAATACAACCGTGATGGTCGCTCTCAATCGCGCTCAGCAGCGTTTGTGCGTATGCGGAAGCGAGTGTCTCCATATCAACCATTCGCCTCAGCAAGCTCGAGCCCGAGATGGGGCAGGAGGTCCTCGATACTGACCACGGCGACGACGCCCTCGTGCTTGCCGACTTCATTCCTCGTGCGCTGGCAGAGCACCGCCGCAACAAGTCCGCACCCGGCGTTGATGCCCTCTTCGATGTCGCTCACGCTGTCGCCAATCTTGCAGACCCGTGCCGGGTCTGTCACGCCGCACTTCTGCATCAGCACGTGAACCATGTCCGGAGCGGGCCTGCCATGCTCGACCTCGTCACTGGCGACCGT
The DNA here is from genome assembly GCA_965228265.1 of Phycisphaerales bacterium. Lineage (GTDB taxonomy): Bacteria > Planctomycetota > Phycisphaerae > Phycisphaerales > UBA1924. Next base: position 2,590,711 of record OZ245804.1, on the reverse strand, counting down.
TGCATCGAGCAGGCTGCTCCAGCCGAGCCGCTCCACGATCGTGTCGAGCGTCTTGCGATCGAAACCCGTGTCGAGCGTCACTCGGATGCCCGCATCACGCAGCGCTCGGAATACTCCGCTCGTTCCCGGGATCTCCGAAACGTCCGGCCCATTCCTGTAGTGATCGACGATGATCTCTTGGAATCGCTCGTGCACCTCATCGGAACGCGCGACGAGCGAGTCATCCTTCGAGAACTGCTTCAGGAGCGCCTGCACCGCCAACGGCTTCGGCATGCCCATGACCGGGTTCACATCCTCGATCGTGATCTCGCATCCAAACTCGGCGAGCGCCGAACGGACTGCCGAGGCCACGGCGTTGTCCTCGTCGCGTACCGTCGTGCCCGCCATGTCAAAGACCACCATGCTGCACCAGCGATCCATAATCAGCCCTCCAGTTGACAGAGACTACAAAACAGTTTCCTGTAGATCAATTTACAAGTGTGTGAAGATCCGGTGAGGCCGAGTGCGACTTAGGTCAGCCGGGCCATGATTCGGCCGCACACGAAATCGATGAGCGAAACCAGCGCGATGATCAGGATCATCATGCTCGCGACTTCCTGGAACTGGTACGACTTGAGCTTCGCATCGATCAGAAACCCGATGCCGCCGGCCCCGACCAGTCCGAGCACCGATGCCGAACGGACGTTGCTCTCGAGTCGCAACAAACTCTGGCTCACCATGTAAGGCAGCACCTGAGGCACAACCGCGAAGGACACTACGTGCAGCGGCGGGGCGCCCGTCGCGCTGACGCCCTCGATCTCACCGTCGCGCACTGTCTCCAATGCATCCGCGAAGACCTTCCCGAGCACGCCAAAGGTGTGAACCGCGAGCGCCAAAACTCCCGCGAACGGGCCGAGCCCGATGATCGCCACGAAGATCAGCGCAAGCACGAACTCATTAAACCCTCGGCAGGCATCGAATCCACGACGCGTAAAGAACACGCCGATCGCACGAAGCGTGCGGCGCAGCCTCGAGTTCCCGGATGACAGGATCGCAAGCGCTCTGCGCGAACCCAGCAATGCCACAACCGCTGCCAGCACGACCGCAATCGCTGTGCCCCATAGAGCGATGGCAATGGTCTCCAGGATCGCATCGCCGTACAACCTGAGCGATTTCGGGTCACTCTCTGGCGGAAAGAACCCGCCCTTTCGATCTCGTTCGAGTCGCTCGGCGATGGCGCTGACCCGCTGATCCCACTCCGTCAGGGTGAGCGACGAACGGAGCGACTCCGTCCTGGACGCAACGCGCTTGGCAAAGTCCTCGGGTCGCTGATCCCCTCGCCCGATGCCGAGTTCGTCCATAACGAGCCTCGAGGCTTCGTTCTCAAGGCTCATCGCGGCTGTCAGTTCCGCTTGTTCCAGCAGTGCCGACCGCTCGTCCGTGCTGAGTCGCCGCCCGAGGACATACTCCGCAGCTCGGCCGCGGTTCTCGATCAGGAGTCCCGGGCGCAGCTCGCTCTTGTGCGCAGACCAGGACATCGCCGCCACCAGCAACATCGGTATCGCCAGCTTGCGGGCCAGAAACCCGGCCACAATCGCCGCGCAGAGTGCGCCCAGGCTGAACGCAATGAGCGGATGCACCGAGAAGGCAGCGCTCAGCACGGCTGTCGCACCCATAAGCACGACAAGCGGGGTGGCCCAGAACCACACGGGCCTCGGCTTGGCTCCGCCCTCAATCGCCGTCACGGGCCAACTCCTCGCGACGCTGCTCGAGCAAACGGATGATGTTGTACTCCGAATCATCAGTCACAACAAAGCCGCCGCGTGCCATCTGCTCGAGCGCCTCGGTTTCTTCATTGAACGACAGCATCGCCTCGCGAACCGCGTCCTTGAACGAATCCGGCAAATCATCCCGTACCGCGATGACCGCGCCGGGAATCATGTCCGATCGCCAGATCTCGACAAGGTCCGACGCATCGAGCCCGTTCCGGATCATCGCTCCAAGATCCAGCGTGTTCGTCGCAGTGACATCGACATCACCCGAAAGTGCAGCCCGAACGGACGTCGTGTGCGAACCCGTGTACCGAACATCCGAGAAGTACGCCTCTGCGGACATGCCAGTCGTTTCCATGATCCCGATCGACGGCACAAGGAATCCAGAAGTCGAATTCGGTGTCACGAAGCCGAACGATTTCCCCTTCGCGTCCGCGAGCGATTCGATCCCGCTGCCCCGACGCGTCACGAGAATGCTGTGATACCCAGCGCTCCCGTCGTCGCTCAATTGCTTGACCAAAGCCTCCGCGCCCGCCATCCGGTTCGCCTCGACATAGCTCTTGGGCCCGAAATACGCCACGTCTACCTGATCGTTCTGCATCGCGGTGATCACGCCCACGTATTCAGACGCGTTAAATGCTTTGACCTCGATTCCAATCTCCGCATCGAGATGTGTGAACAAAGACTGGAACCGGTCCACGATGTCGGTCCCGCCCTCGGTGGGGACAAGCCCGAAGCGAATCGGTTCGGGCCAACCCGACCGCTCATCCTGCGCAGAATCACTCCGCGTCTCAGTAGCATCTCCGTCTGGTGCAGAATCGGAACACCCTGCGGATAGCAGGCAGGTACAGGACAGGACGCCAACCAAGATAGATCTGATCACGCGAGGACTCCCTCTGGCTTGTGTGATGGCTGGATGTCGCGGACAACCTCGACAATCGGCGCACGCTCATTGACGTACAGCGAGTCGAGATCAGTCCCCCGCACGCCCGCCGGCGACTCATCGAAGACCAGCCGCCCACGCCGCAGCCCCACGAGTCGGCTCGAGTACCGCCTTGCGACATCAACCTGGTGGAGATTGACGATCACCGGCACGCCGCGTTGCTCACTGATGGAGCAAAGCGTCTCCATCACAATCTCGGAACTGCCCGGATCGAGACTCGCGATCGGCTCATCCGCAAGGATCGCTGCGGGGTTCTGCATCAGCACCCTCGCGATCGCGACCCGCTGCTGCTGCCCGCCGGAGAGCTCGCCAGCCTTCGCGTGGGCACGCTCGGCGACGTGCACCTGCTCGAGGCATTCCATCGCATGATCTCTGGCCGACGCCGGGAACTGACGCCACAGCGCTGGTATCTGTGATACAAGCGGAGCGCCACCGATCCATCCGACCAGTACATTCTCAAGCACCGTTAGTTGTGGCACGAGGTTGAACTGCTGAAAGACCATGCCCACCCGCCGTCGCACGCGCCGAAGCGCACGACCCGAAGCAGTGGTGATGGGTTCGTTTTCCAGCAATATCTCGCCGCTCGTCGGACTCAGCAGGCGGTTCATCACGCGCAAGAGCGTGCTCTTGCCCGCTCCAGAGGGCCCGATCACCGAGACAAACTCACCGGCGCCGACTGCGAGGCTCACATCATCGAGCGCCCGGATGCCCCGCTCGTACTCAACAACGAGTGATCTTGTTTCAATGATCGCATTCAAATCGGCTGGTCCAGAGGACTCGACTCACATCGGACAGCGGCAAAGGGACACTCAGACGACGCGAGTCCCCGCGCATCGTCTGTGGTCCAGTTGCCAGAGACTATCGCGCACATGTACCCACACGGTGGGGGGACATGCCTTCCGGACCTGTCTTCGCAGAGTCTTTGCAAACGCCCGCGGCCTTCATGCACTAGCCATGCGCTACACCTAGTTTCGGGAAACACACCGATCACCGGAGGCGTCATCATGCACCGCACACTGTCAGCCGCGATCAGCACAATCATCGCATCAATGGCATCATCACAAACGATCAGTGATGCCCGCGTGGGGTTGCTTGATGTCCGCCAGCTTGACGCCGGCAATTCCAGAACATCCGTTGGCGTCTCTGTGCGGGCCGGTTCAGCCCTCTTCAGCACGCCCGAATCCAACAAGGGCGACTACGACATCGCATTCGGCAGCGGGGACGATCTCTCCAGGGGCGTCGCGATCGTTTCGCCACGCAACCGCCTCCGCACGAACACAGCTGGTGGGAATCAGGGCGGGAACACCTCTGGAGATCAATACGCCACGGTCTGCATCAACCGGCCGCCCACCAAGGTCGACCTCATCGCCACGGTCCACGGCGCACCCTCCGGTCCGGAGATCAATATCGACGTCGCAGCCGCCTTCTTCCCCTTCGACGCGGGCTTTGTCGCAGGGCACGCCCTCAACAGCACGAACAATGGCCCGATCGATCAACTCGTTGCCACTCCCGGACTCGAACTCGGCGATGAATTCATCGACAGCCCATCGAGCAACGGGGTGTACCAGCTCGATCTCACGAACTATGGCGCAACCGGCGATAACGGCGTGCTCATCGCCTGCGGCGGAAAGAACGAAGACAACTTCGCTCTCGTCAGAAACCTCGGCAGCGGATACTACGAGATCATCTGCAAGGACAATGGCGACGACAACAGCGGCAGCGAGAACGACCCCGTCGCGTTCGTTTACCTCCCGTACACCACGCAAGGTCTCACGGCCGGGCGTATCGCACAGGGCAGCGGCATCACAACCGTTATCTCCGGTACCGGAGGATTCACGGCATCAACCCTCGCGACGGGTCAGGTGCTCATTCAGATAGCCGGTGTGACTTCTGAAGAAGAGGGCGCACTGCTCGTCTGCCCCGAAGCACCGTCGTTGGCCTCCGACAACATCATCGTGTGCGAATGGCTCGACGCCATGCAGGGGTACGTCGTGGATTCACTCGACATCCCCAGCATGACGCCCGAAGACTCCGCCGGCGCACCGATGTTCAGCTTCGCGTACCTGCCCGTCACCGAGGGCGACGCCATCGAGCCCAGCCCGAACGCCTCCACGATCGCAGTGCTCCCCGACACGCAGTACTACGCCCGCGATTACCCGGCGATCTTGCACGACCAACTCCAGTGGATCGCGGACAACGCTGCAAGCCGACATATCGAAATGGTTCTGCACCTGGGTGATATCACCAACGACAACGACGATCCCCAGTGGACCGTGGCAAGGGCGGCGTTCGACCGCATCCACCTCACCACGCCCTTCCACCTCGCCCAGGGCAATCACGATGTCGGTCCGAGCGGCAACGGCAGCAACCGTGACACTCTCATGAACGATTACTTCCCCGCAGCCTATTACGCCGCGCAGCCGACCTTCGGTGGGGCACTCAGCAACAGAAACCTCGAGAATTCATACAGCCTCTTCGAGGCCGGTGGACGGAAGTGGATCGCCATTGCACTCGAATGGGGTCCGAGAGATCAAGTCCTCGACTGGGCCAATCAGGTGCTCGCAGACCACGATGACCGGCTCGCGATCGTGATCACGCACGCATACATGTTCGACGACGACACACGCATGGACCATCTGGCCGGCGAATACAACGGCTCACCATACAGCTACGGCACCGCCGGACTCGCTGGCGGCACAAACGACGGAGGCGATATCTGGCGCAATCTCGTCAGCCTGCATCCCAACACTGTTCTCGTGATGTCCGGACACATCACCGGCGAGGGGCGGCTCTCCTCAGAGACACCGTTCGGCAACGTCGTCCATCAGATGCTCATCGACTACCAGGGTCGGCCAAACGGCGGTGCCGGCTACCTCCGCCTCATCGAACTCTTCGCCGGCAGCGACCTCATGCGATTCCGCACGTACTCCCCCTGGGAAAACGGCTACTACACCGGCACCGGCAGCCACTTCGAACTCGAACTCATCACCGCGCCCGGACACGAAGGCTGGGTCTGCTCGCGCGCCGATGTCAACGGCGATGGATTGATCACGCCAGCCGACTTCTCGACCTGGGTCAGCAGATTCAACTCGAATGCGCCAGGCTGTGATCAGAACCAGGACGGGGCTTGCAGCGCCGCGGACTTCAGCGCCTGGGTTGCCAGCTACAACGTTGGCTGTGGTTGACCACAAGGCAACACACAACCCAAACGAACCGTGTGCGTTGTATAAACACGCGGTCTCCATTGTTCTCCACGAACGCCAAAACAACAGCTCAGGTTGCGCATCCGATCTCCTTTGATGCAATGAGCTAAAGCTGTGAATCACGATCAATACGCGCAAGTCGTTCTGTAAGCGTCTGTTCGAATCCCTTGACGCATTCTTCACGCGTTTGAAGGCCATTCCTATTGCCATCTTTGCAATAGGTCGAACGCGGCGTTCTATCTTGTTTCTCAGAAGGAAACTTTGTTGGCACAGAGCAAGGAAGCGGGCGAACGACGGCAAGGCAGCCGGCGCGTCGTCCAACCAAGCGTGCCAAGTGGGAGGTTGGAATGAATCGTCTGACAGTCAGCCACAACCTGTTCGGTCGATCATCGCGCCGAGTGGGCGCATTCACACTGATCGAACTGCTCGTGGTCATCGCGATCATCGCGCTCCTGATCGGGATCCTCTTGCCCTCACTGGGCCGCGCTCGTGAGGCAGCCAGGCGCGCGATCTGTCTCTCGAATCAGCGAATGATCGTGCTGGCCGGGACGATGTACGCCATGCAGCACCCCAAGGGCGCCTACGTCCCGACCGAGTCGGGCGGCGAGGACAATCTCGCGTATCTCGCCCCCGAGTTCATCACCATCCCCGAACAGGCCATCTGCCCGAGTACGCAGAACTTCGTTGACCCCAAGGTCATCCTCGAGACCAACAACTCTCGCAACAAGTACGGCCGGCCGGTCCCGCTGCACCTCACCGAATCCGCCAACAACGCCCTCGACCAGGGCATCGGCAGCGAGGGCTTCTCCTTCAACGGCGGAGGACACAGCTTCGAGATCTGGGCCTGGCGCGACAGCTGGCAGGGCACGGGACCAAACGGCGGATGGACCAAGTTCCCCAACGGCTGGTACGACCGTGGAATGGGCCGCGCAAGCCGAAACCGCCAGCGTGGTCTCAAGGAAGGCGATCCCGCATTCGTCCCCTCGGACGTCGACGCACCCGTCGAAGGCCGAAACGGGAGCCTGAAAACCGAACTGAACGTCGACCGACCCTCGGAAACACTTCTCACGCTCGACTCCGACCAGGACCACCTGCTCACCATCAAGCGCATCTACCCGGACGCGGTCAACAACTGGCCCGAGAAGCACAACAACCACGGCGAAGACGGAGTCAACATCGGCTACACAGATGGGCACGCCGCGTTCGTGAAGCGTGGTCCCGATCTCATCGAGGCCTATCTCGACTCGGGCAGCATGGGCGCCTCCGAAATCCGTGAACGCATCCAGGAATTCCACCCGGGCCTCATCAAGGAGACCGTCCGCGTCGGCAGAAACAACTGGACGCGGTGGAAGTACTCAAACAATTGATCGTTGCGTCCGGATGGGCGCACTGTGCAGTGTCTCACATGAATCATTTCGAGTTTGGAGAGATCAGAGATGAACATGAAAGCAATTTTGCCGGCGATGCTGATCGCCGCGGCCGGATCGGCCGCCCAGGGGCAGGTCATCATCACCGAAATCATGGCCAACGAGATCGGCGGCGACGTCCCCGGTGAATGGGCCGAGATCTTCAACGCCGGCTCGCAGCCCGTTGACATCTCGGGCTGGCGTTTCGCCGACGAAGACGGCAACAGCCCGAGCGATCCCTTCCCCGACGGTTTCATCATCCAGCCCGGGGAAGCCGTTGTTGTCGTCGGATCTGGCTTCGCGAGCAGCCCGACGGCTCCGATCATTACCGAGGCCGACTTCTTCGCCACGTGGGGCGCGACCAACGCAGATGGCAACCCCTACCGCGTCATCGTTCAGGACGATGCAATCACCCTCGCCAATACCGCATCGGCAACCAACGAAGTCCTGACCCTTATCGACGAGCTCGGCACACCCGTTGATGAAGCGAACTACCAGAACGGCTCCGACGGCTGGCCCCCGACCACCAACGGCGCTTCGATCGTGCTCGGCGCGAACTTCCTCGACGATCTCGCCAACGACTTCGGCTGCGCCTGGGCTACCGCAATCGTCGGAGTCGACGGAGCCGTGACCTCGTCCGTGGTCTTCGCCCTCAACGACAACGGCGAATCCATCGAGGCTTTCTCCGCAGACAACGTCGGCTCGCCCGGCTACGTCGCCACCGGCTCGACCATGGTCGACTGCAACAACAACGGTTTCGACGACTCCCTCGATATCTGCAACGGCGTCAGCCAGGACTGCAACGGTAACGGCATCCCCGACGAGTGCGAGGAGGACTGCAACGGCAACGGTCTTGCCGACACCTGCGACATCGAAGCCGACTTCTCGATCGACTGCGATCTCGATCAGCTCATCGACTCCTGCGAGATTGCCAGCAACCCCGCTCTCGACATGAACGGCAACGGCAAGCTCGATCTCTGCGAGCAGTTCGAGAACAAGGCCATCATCACCGAGATCCTCTTCGACCCCTACACCTCCGCCGAGGAGATGGAGTACGTCGAGATCCTCAACGTCTCCGGCGCACCGCTCGATATCTCGGGCTGGTACCTCCAGGACATCGAGTTCAACGGCGAAGGCCCGACCGACGCCATCCCCGCGGGCACCGTGCTCCCCGCCGGTGGCATCGCCGTGCTCACCCGCTCGGTCACCGGTGACACCAACGAAACGCGTCAGGACTACATCGACGCTTGGGGCGCAAACACCCCCGCGGGCGATCCCATCCTCTGGATCCCCCTTGAAAACTGGGGCGCACGCGCGACCTACGGCACCGACGTCACCGAAGTCTGCAGCATCATCTCCTCCGCTGGCACCGTCGTTGACACCGTCAACTACCTCAACCGCACGTCCAACTCAGAACCCCTCCCCGGCGGATGGCCCGGCGGCGACGGTCACGGCTCCTACTACCTCGCCGGCGACAAGCTCAACGGCGTCGACAACGACTTCGGTCCCAACTGGAACCTCTCGATCGAAGGCCTCAGCGGCGTCATCCGCTCAAACGACTTCGACCCGCTCGATCCCCCGAGCTGGACCAGCCCCGACCGCGGCGGTGAGGACTACGGCACCCCGGGCTTCATCTACACAGGTGCTCCCGAGGAACCCAGCGGCTCGGTGATCATTACCGAGATCATGGCCACCAGCGGCTCGGTCTTCCCGGGCGAGGATCCCATGGACCCCCTCGCGGCCGCCGGCATCGATGAATGGGTCGAGATCTACAACACCACCGGCGCTCCCATCGACATCTCCGGCTGGTACCTCCAGGATGAGGACGGCAAAACATCGCCACTCCCCGCAGGGTCCACGCTCGACGCGGGCGAAGTTGCCGTGATCTACGGCGCCGGCGATTTCCCGACCGAAGTCCCCGATCCCGTGGGCACCTTCTACGACGCATGGGGCTGTGATTACCAGGTCTTCGTGGTCAGCGAGTGGTACACCGACAACAAGGACCTCGGTCTCGGCCGTCTCTCGAACTCGCCCAACTTCGTCAACGAGATCCTGCGCCTCGTCGATGCCTCGGGCACGCCGGTCGATCTCGTCAACTTCGACGACGACGCCTTCGTCTGGCCCGTCGACAGCACAGGCATCGCCACCGACAACAACTGGAGCATCTACCTCATCTCGCCGAGCGACTTCAACGGTGAAGACAACGACGACGGCAGCTCATGGGCCGACTCGCTCGAGCCGATCGATGGCGCCCGCACCTCGGGCATCAACGACATCTTCAACGCCATCGGTTTCACCTACGGCTCGCCCGGGTACCTCCTCACCGTTCAGGACCCCGATCTCATGAACTGCCCGGCCACCGTCTGCCTGCCGGACGTCAACAACGACGGCATGGTCACCCCCGCCGACTTCTCGGCATGGGTCGCGGCATTCAACTCGCAGGCCCCCGAGTGTGATCAGAACCTCGACGGGAACTGCACCCCGGCCGACTTCTCGGCATGGGTCGCCAATTACAACGCCGGCTGCTAATTCCAGTTTGTAGCCACAATCCGTCCTCGCCCTCGAAAGGGGGCGGGGACTCTTTCAAAGCAAACCAAACAGGAAACCATCCGATGTGGACGCGCCAATTCTGTATCCGTCTCGCCTCTGTCAGCATCGCCGCGGTCATGCTCGGCCTGCCCATTCAGAACGCCGCAGCACAATCCGAACGCGGAACAGCAAGACTCATGCAAGGCCCCATGCTCGGGCCGACCACAGAAAGCAGCGCAAGAATCTGGATCCGTGGCAGCGGCGTGTTCGAGTACCAGATCGAGTACGACACGCATGACGATTTCAGGACGCCCACCCGCACCAAACCCATCACAGCGACCAAGGACAACGACTACACCATGGTCTTCGATCTCGGCGGGCTTGAGGCCAACACCACGTATTACTACCGAGTCATCGCCGAGGGCGAAGTCAGCAAGTACCGCCGGAAATCGATCCCCGATGCATTCACGACAGCCGACCCCTCGAGCACATCATTCCGCTTCAGCTTCGGATCATGCGCACGCGTCCAGGCAGCCGAGGACCAGCCCATCTGGCGCCTGATCGAGGAGCTCCAGCCGGATCTCTTCTTCTGGGTTGGTGACAATATCTACGGCGACTCACTCGATCCGGATATCCTCGCCGAGGAATACCGGCGTCAGCGCGATGTCGCATCGTCCCGGCGATTCCTCGCCAGCGTCCCGCAGCTGGCGACATGGGACGACCATGATTCAGGTCTGAACGACCACGACCGCACGAACCCGGTCAAGCACCTCGCGCTCAATGTCTTCAAGCAGTACTGGCCAAACCCCTCCTTCGGCACCGACGACGCGCCGGGCGTCTTCTTCAAACACACACACAGCGGGGTCGATTTCTTCTTCCTCGATTGCCGGTACCACCGTGATCCAAACAAGATGCCCGACAGCGATCAGAAAACAATGCTCGGCGAAGCCCAGTTCGCGTGGCTGATCGAAGAGCTCGAACAGAGCGACGCACCCTTCAAGTTCGTGATCAGCGGCAGTGGATTCAACAGCGCCAAAGGGCCCACCGGCGATTCCTGGTCCGCCTTCCTGAAAGAACGGGACCGTCTCTTCTATGAGATCGCCGATCGCAACATCGATGGTGTCATTCTGCTCTCGGGCGACACGCACTGCGCCGAACTCAACCGCATCGAGAGCCCGCATCCCGACGGCTACCCGCTCTACGAACTCGTCAGCTCGCCCCTGGCACAGGAGCCCACAGCCGATCGGAACCCCGTCGGGCCCCAGGAAGCCCGCATCAGGCCCTTCTACAACCGCGCCCCAAACGCCGCCGTCCTCGATGTCGATCTCGGTGCTCAGCCGCCGACCGTCACCATGAACATCTTCAACGAGTACGGACACTCGGTCTGGAAGCCGCTCACGCTTACCGCGGAAGAACTGGTCGTGACCGCGCACTGATCAGCCTGAGCCTCGATTCAAAGATCGCGCAACGGCTGCTCCCTGCGCACCAACACCATATAAGAAAAACGACAACCCCGGCCATTGACCGGGGTCATCGAGAGACAGGATGACCCCCCACGAGTTCTCCTGTCATGGTGTCATGAATCAGCGCCGCCTGCGGACAGCGACGATCCCGCCCAGCCCGAGCAGTGCGAGCGAAGACGGGGCCGGGATCAGGACTTCAAAGTAACGCCCCGAGCCCGATGCGATCGGTGTAATCCCGCCCGTGGCCGGGTCGAGCACATGCACGCCCGAGCCGTTGCTGAACATGATGTTGCCGTTCCCAAGCTCCATCACGCCACGAAGACCGGAGCCGACGTCGTAGTAGTTGATCTGGTTGCCTGACAGATCAAACTCGTAAATCCCCGAGGGCGAGCTAAATCCCGCAGCAAACACCGACTGCCCGTCGAGCGACATGTTCATCTGCTCGGGGAAGTCGATGCCGGTCACGCCGTCGGAATCGTGGAAGTTGCTCACCCAACCGCCTGCGAGATCGTGAACTTCGATGTTCTCGCCAGCGATATCGTTGATCAACAGGCCACCCTGGAACGAGAGCACATCGAACGGATCGCCGTCTTTGGTCGAACCGACCGCAAAGCTCCCGGTGATCGAGGCCGTGGCAACATCAATCGTGATCACCGCATCGCCCGGCGCACCGTTGTTGCTGCCGGAGTTCGAGAGGTACACAGTGTTGCCGACAACCTCGAACCCGCGGACGTTGTCCATCCCGCCCACGATGTTCCCAAGGTGGTTCCCCGCCATGTCGTACCGCATGATCCCGTCGCCGAGCTGGTCGGAGACCCAGATCTGATTCCCAACGACATTGGCATTCACCGGCGTACCCGCAATGCCCGAGGTCGTCAGGTCAATGTAGTTCGCATCCACCAGACTGCCGTCGAACGGATCAAAGAGCATGATCGCGTCCGAGGTCGAATCAGGCATCATGATATATTCCTGCGCCGAGGCCGTACCGGCCACCGCCGCAATCAGCGCGCATAAACGTCGCATGTCGCGTTTCCTCCTCACGAGATATGTACCCCCCGCGCGCCGGCTTGGGCCGAGTGGCCCTCACGAGTACCGCCGCGCGAGCTTATCGCTCGTTGAATGATAAATCGGGGTGGATAACGTGCAACGAAAATCCGCGCAGGAACGCAGAGAAAATCAAACTCTTCGAATTCAATCCCGCTCAGCAAGGCACAATGTCGATCTCACCCGCTGTTGGCACAATCACCCGCTCCCGATCATCGCCCGCCGCCGACAGGAGCCGCTGCATGGGCTCGTCCACCGGCTCATCGGAGAGCGGAAACGTCGAGTGATGCACGGGCAGCAAGTACCGCGCCCCCGACGCGATGAACATCCGCCACGCCTGCTCGGGCGTCGCGTGCATGTGCTCCCACGGGTCGTACGCCCCGATCCCGAACACCGCAAGGTCAAGACCCGACATCTCATCAAACTCGTTTGTCTCTGCAGTGTCGCCCACAAACAAGACCCGCGTCTCGCCGCAATCAATCGTGTACGAGCACGACCCACGACGCCGATCGAGCCACGTCCTGGCGCCCCAATGCCTGGGCTGCACCGCGCGGATATGCGTGTTCCCGTGCCGATAGCTCTCCCCCGGCCCGAGCTCGATGACCCCTCTGAATCCCTTCGGAATCAGCCTCCGGCAGCGTCTCGGCACAATCACCATCGTCCGCTCATCCGCCATCGCCCGCAGCGTCGGACGGTCCAGATGGTCAAAGTGCGCATGCGTGATCAGCAGCAGATCAAGCCCCTTGAGCGACTCCGCGCCCAGTGGCGGGGGGGCAAGCCGACGCAGGCCAACCGTCCGCCACCCGAGCCTCGGCCCGATCCGATCCGAAAGCACCGGATCAACCGCCACGATCGTGTCATCCAGGCCCACTACAACCGAACCATGCCCCAGCCAGCACACCGCAAGCCCCTCGGGCGAAAGCTCCGTCAGCACATCCCGCATCGGCGCACCCGATGGATGAGGTTTCTTTAATAAGGACGACACGATCTCCGGCGGATACCGACGCAGCGCCGAACGAACCGCCTTCGTCGCGTGCCTCACCCGTCCCGCTCGGACCTGATCATGCTCGTCTTGCCGAGGTGACATCCCAAAACGATAGTAGACTACCGCCCAATGCAGCCACTCTTCACCTGGACCGCGATCGCCTCGATCCTGATGCACGCAGCCATCGTCGGCGGCCTCTCTCTCCGCGTACTCGCCAAACGCAAACCCATCGGCGTCTCCACATCCTGGATCGTCCTCCTCATCTCATTCCCGGTCTTCGGCGCATTCATGTATGTCCTCGTCGGAGAGACCTGGCTCAGCGGCCGACGCACCAAACGCACCGCACTCGCAGCCAGAAAGCTCGAAGGCCCCATCCGCGCACTCGATAAACGATTCGGCGCTGTCCTCGACGACCACCACCCCGCAGCAGAAGCCATCGCACGCATCGGACGAACCACCGGCATGAGCGCCCCGCTCGGCGGCAACGATATCGAAATCCTCGGCAACGCCAACGCCTGCTTCGACCGACTCCTCGAGGACATTGAATGCGCCGAGCGATCCTGCGATCTGCTCTACTACATCTGGTTCTCCGCCGGCCGCGTACAGGAAGTCGAAAACGCTCTCATCCGCGCCCACGAACGTGGCGTCACCTGCCGCGTGCTCGTCGACGCCGTCGGCTCAAAGTCGTTCCTCAGACACGACAACGCCCAGCGCCTCCGCGACGCCGGCGTTCAGGTCCGCGCCTCGCTCCCCGTCAACCTGCTCCGCGCCTCACTCCACCGCGTCGACATCCGCAACCATCGCAAACTCGCCGTCTTCGACGACAAAGTCGCGCACATCGGCAGCCTCAACATGGCCGACCCCAAGTTCTTCATGAAGAACGAAGGCTTCGGTCAGTGGGTCGATCTCGCCGCGCGCGTCACAGGACCCGCAGCCGCAACGCTCGGAGACCTCTTCGAGGCCGACTGGGCCATGGACACCGATGACCCATTCAAAAGCGAGATCAACCCCAAGGAAACCGACCGCACCGGAACCCAGATCGTTCAGGTCGTCCCCTCGGGACCGGGCCAGCAACCAAAGGCGCTCTTTCACATCCTCTCCGCCGCCGTCTTCGGTGCCCAGCGCAGCCTCACGCTCACCACGCCCTATTTCATCCCCGACGACGCCTTCGTCACAGGCCTCATCGGAGCCGCCCTCCGAGGCGTCGACGTCAACGTCGTCGTCCCCGCCAAAGTCAACGGCCCGCTCGTCCGCTACGCAAGCATGGCCTACTACGACGACCTCATCGAAGCGGGCGTCAACGTCCATCTCTACGACAAAGGCCTCCTCCACGCCAAAACCATCACCGTCGACGACGAAATCGCCATCATCGGAACCGTCAACATCGATCGGCGCAGCTTCTGGCTCAACTACGAACTCAGCCTCGTGGTTCACGGCAGCGAAGCCACCGATTCCCTCCGTGCACTCCAGAACCAGTACATCGCACAAAGCACCCCTCTCACCGAATCACCCTGGATGCGCCGCAGCCCCGTCCAGAAGCTCGCCGAGCAGGCCGCCCAGCTCCTCTCGCCCATCCTGTAACCCTCACAGCCCGCCATGACCGCCCAGCCTTCGATGGTTGGTTTCACGGAATGCATCTTCTCATGTATCATGACGCTCGGGCCAGGGCCGCGCAGGTCTCGCCCATATGAAGCGAGGGAACCGATGCCAACAACCACCCCCGAGCACGACAAACGCATCGCCGAGATGGTCTTCTCAAGCGTCTACCCGCACTACGTCACAAAGGTCGAGAAGAAAGGCCGAACGGTCGAAGAGCTGCATCAGGTCATCACCTGGCTCACCGGTATGGATGAGAAACAACTCCAGAAACACATCAAAGGCAAGACAACATTCAAGGAGTTCTTCAAGGATGCCAAGCTCAACCGCAACGCCCGACTGATCACCGGCGTCATCTGCGGCTACCGCGTCGAAGACATCGAGAACCCACTCACCCGAAAGGCCCGCTACCTCGACAAACTCGTCGACGAACTGGCCAAGGGCAAGCAGATGGACAAAATCCTGCGGACCCGCTGACGAAGCTGGTATGGGTTGGTTGGCTTTGGGATGCCGAGCAAAGACGAACTGAATCACAGATTAAATGTGAGCCCCACATGATCCGGATATTGTTCATGGCATTCCTGCTGTCCGCGTTTGCAGATACGGCAGCAAGCCAGTCGGACGAAGACACAGCCGATGCAGAGACATGGGATCCATTTGTAGTCCATGAAGAGTCTGTCGCGTGCTACACGCTGATTGATCAGCCGCGAGACTTTGCAGGCCAGATATTGCTCCAGTCCGATGAGGACGAATCAATATGCACAGTTGCAGTAACCAATCCGTATGATTGGTCCGATGAGTTTGCTCAGAGGTGGAACAAGGCAGTCCGCGACAACGAGCCACTGCAAGAACTATTGGAAAGCATGCCCGCACCGATTCATTGCTGGACGCTCGACGATGCATCGATGACTGCAAAGCACGCCGGGTCGGCCGCCTGGGATCGTGAACTTGAGACCGTCTTGGTTGGCAGCATCACAGGGTCGCTCCGGCATAGAAGGGCCGTTCGTAAGAAATTCGATCCGGCGAAACCGTGGTGGTGGCCGAATCAATACGCGCTCTTTGAGTACAGCCCGAATGTGTTCGGCATCGTCGTGCCAGCACAAGATGCGGTGTATTACCTGAGCAGCGGGGAGCGATCAGAGAGCGATTTCGATGTCTGGGGTGAGATTCCAAGGTACGAAGGCCCGGGCAAGTTCGTCATCCGGACCAAAGGAGTAGGTGACGATAGGTTGGCCGTCTTTACACTCGATACACAGGGGATTCATTCTGGCCACGTCGCTCTCGTCAACTCGGATGGTCAATGGGCCGTTGTGATCGGGCCAAATGAGAACACATTCTGGATACTCGATCTCCGCAAGGCATGGCCTGCCCTGCAGAAGGAAGGAGCACCTGCCACCGAACAGGAAGAGCCCAACAACGACGGCGACTAAATCAGATGCCGCTCCAAATCGCATTCGCGATCAAGCCGACCACGCCCCGCATGACCACAGCAAAAAGCACAAAAGGCCTCGGCGTTTCCACCGAGGCCTTCAGCAAGCAAATAGCGGGGGCTGGATTTGAACCAACGACCTCCGGGTTATGAGCCCGACGAGCTACCAGACTGCTCTACCCCGCAATCAGGAGAGGACACTAGGCCTCGCCAACTTCTCCGTCAACCCCGCTCCAATTCATCCCCGCCGCGTCCTACCATCGCCGCGTGACCGAAACACAGAAAATCAACGTACTCCTCATCGGTGGCGGCGGCCGCGAGCACGCGCTCGCCAAGGCCCTTGCCGCATCCCCCAACCTCGGTGTGCTCCACACCACCCATCCGCAGAACCCGGGGCTGGCCAAGCTCGCCAAACCAGTCGATGTCCCCGTCGCCAAGGCCGAGATCTACCGCCTCGCCCAGTACTGCGACAAGCACAAGATCTCCCTTGTCGTCATCGGCCCTGAGGCTCCCCTCGCCGAGGGCTACGCCGACGCCCTCGCCTCCGACACCCGCCTCGTCTTCGGCCCCAAGGCCAGCGGAGCCGTCCTCGAAGCCGACAAGGCCTGGGCCAAACAGCTCATGCGCGGTGCGTCTATCCCGACCGGCGATGCACGCGTCTTCACCAACCTCGAGCAGGCCGTCAGCTACATGCAGACCCGCGAGGAGCCGCCCGTCCTCAAAGCCGCCGGCCTCGCAGCAGGCAAGGGCGTCGTCCTCCCCGCCAACATGGACGAAGCCGTCGCATTCCTCACCGACTGCCTCAAGGGCAACAAGTTCGGGGACGCCGGCCGGAAGGTCCTCATCGAAGAACGACTCGAAGGCCCCGAGGTTTCCGTCCTCGCCCTCGTCGACGGACGCAACATCTACGTCCTCGAAACAGCGCAGGACCACAAACGCCTCAAGGACAACGACGAAGGTCCGAACACCGGCGGCATGGGCGCCTTCAGCCCCAGCACCCGGATCGACGAGGAAACCATGGACCTCGTCCAACGCGAGATCCTCGTGCCCACGATCGACGCGCTCCGCCGCGAAGGCATCGACTTCCGAGGCGTCCTCTACGCGGGCCTCATGCTGACGCCCTCAGGCCCCAAGGTCCTCGAGTACAACGTCCGCTTCGGCGACCCCGAGTGCCAGGCCATCCTCCCACGACTCAAGTCCGACTTCCTCGACCTCTGCATCGCCACCTGCACCGGCAAGCTGGGCAACATCGACATCGAGTTCGACCCGCGTCCGAGCTGCTGCGTCGTTCTCGCCAGCAAGGGCTACCCCGAGAAACCCGTCACGGGTGACATCATCACGGGCATCCCCGACGCCGAGAAAATGGGCGACGTCACCGTCTACCACGCCGGCACCAAACTCGATGAAAGGGGAAACGTCGTCACCGCCGGCGGCCGCGTCCTCAGTGTTGTCGCTATCGGCAAAGACATGCACGACGCCCGCGAACGAGCCTACCTCGCCGCCAGCAAAATCGACTTCCCCGGCAAACAACTCCGCACCGACATCGGCGCCCACTAAAGGTGCCCCCCTAATAAGCAGGGCGGAGGCTTCCAGCCTCCGCTGAGCGCACTCTCCTCGGTGGGGACGACGTCCCGCCGCCCATCTCCCGTGACCGACCCACCCTCCGTGCCACGGCTGTGCCAGCCGTGCTCTTCTCCGACCTCTCTCTCCACCGGGGAGAGGGCTGGAGAGAGGGGTTCTCAATCTCCGAGCCTCTACCTCACCCCAAGCCGCACCAGATCATCATCTTGAGCCCGGTACCCGCGCCACACCCGATCCCGCGCCACCCACAGCATCCCATCACCCACACCAACCCTGAGCGACCCCATCGCCAGATCGCCGAACCCCGCAAGCTCGATCGTGCCAACCTCCTCCGCCTCTCCAGCCGACAACGCCACCTCATCCGCAACCCGCTTCGTCAGCAGATCAAGCCAACTCTCCGCCGCCGACTCGTCCTCGCTGGTCGCCCAACCGCTGCTCGTCCTTGCGAGTTCCCGACCACTCCACCCGAGCGTCAGCGCCGCCACCTCACTCGCCGGCGTCGACACCGACACACGCGACACAACGTCCGTCACATCCAGATCCAATAGTGCCACAAACTCCGCTGGCACCCGCATCGAGGCCCGCGCCACCTGGGTCGTCGTCTCGCCATCGGTCTTGAACAGCATCACATCCGCCACGAGCGAACTCGTATCAATCACCGCCGTGTACCGCCGACGATCCCCGCTCGGCCCCGCCTCAACCATCAGCGTCACGATCTCACGCTCAGGCTTGTCTTCCACAAACCGCTCCGACCGCGCCGCCACCAACCCGTCAAGAATCACCTGAACCCGCGTCCCGTCCGCGGGCTCAACCACCGGCAACTCCACCCCCCACGAAGACCCAACCCGCCGAAGCGAGAGCAGATCCCCCTCGCGATCAATCGAGATCGTCACCGCACTCGCATCAAGCCCGGGCAACACCGCCGAATCCCGCCAGGCCAGCAGCGATTCCAAACTCAAGAAGTTCGCAAGCTCCCGCTCGATCGTGCCACGCTCACCACCCAGCACCGAAGCAGCAACCCTCCCGCCTAGAGCCTGGTCGTCGAATGACAGCGCACAAAGAACATCGCGATTAAGACTCGAGATCGTCACACCCCGTGGGTGCTCGGCTGGATCATTCCGTTCAACACGCAATGTCGCATTGGCGAGCACACGCACACCCGCCGCGCGAGTCGTCTCCGACACCGGCCAACTATGCGCAGAAGCATTGGTGTCATCCGCGAATGATTGTGACAGAACCCAACCGCCCCAATCCGGTCTCGGTACGATCCGCACGACAAGCGTGCCGTCCGTCGAGCCGATCTCTCCAATCTGGCTCGCCGGCACCTCAATCAACGGCACCACCCGCCCGACGCCCGTCCCACCAGCCTTGGGCGACGTCAAAACCACCGCCGCAATGAGCGCCACGAGAATCACCACCAAGATCGCAGCCGTCCGTCCATTCATGCCGAAAGTCTACCATCCAGCCGCAGCCCAACCGGAGCCACCGCATCGCACACAAACGCCCACATCCCGTCGTCGGCATCACCGCCGATGTCCAGGTGTTCAATGACCGCCAGCGCCACGTCATCACCTCCGCCTACACCGAGGCCGTCACCAACGCGGGTGGCATCCCGATCATCCTCCCGCCCGTCGCCGACGACATCCAGGCCCACCTCGCCCTCTGCGAAGCCTTCGTCCTCACCGGAGGCGACGACCCCGTCACCGAGCCCTTCGGCGTCCCCACGCACGCCGCAGCCGTCCGCGTCCACGAATCCCGCCAGAACTACGAAACCCTTCTCCTCCGTAAGCTCCAGCAGTCAAACCCAAACACGCCCGTCCTCGGCGTCTGTCTCGGCATGCAAATGATGTCCCTCATCGCCGGCGGCTCCCTCAACCAGCACCTCCCCGACACACACACCACACACGCCGACCACTGGGACCGCGACCACGACATCATCCCAACCGCATCCATCATGCAGCCCGGCACCGTCCACAGCCGACACCGCCAGGCCATCAGCAACCCAGGCTCCCTCGAAGTCCTCGCCACCTCGCCCGACGGCCTCATCGAAGCCGTGGGGGACCCGGCACGCCCCTTCTACCTCGGTGTCCAATGGCACCCCGAACGCACCGCATGCGCCCCGCTCGGCAGCGACCTCTTTGCACGACTCATTGCAGCGATCTGATTCCTCCCTCTCCCGCGCCCTGTGGGAGAGGGTGCCGAGCAAAGCGAGGCGGGTGAGGGTCTTTGTCAGCTTGCCAGCTGCGCCGAAGTATGCACCCCAAGCGACGCATAGATCTCCCGCGTCGCCGTCGAGTTGTTCAGCGTGTAGAAATGAATCCCGTCCACACCCGCGTCGAGCAGTTCCGCGCACTGCTGCGTCGCCCAGTGCACGCCCACTCGCCTGACCGCCTCGTCCTCGCCATTTGTCCGGTCCAGCGCCCTGAGCATCTTCGCCGGGAACGTCGTCCCAAGCGCCAGCTCCGCCATCCGCTTCATCCCCGACACCGAGGTCACCGGCATGATCCCCGCGATGATCGGCACATCGATCCCTGCGTGCCGGCACCGGTCGCGGTAATCCAGGAACGTGTGGTTATCAAAGAACAACTGCGTGATGATAAAGTCCGCGCCGGCGTCCACCTTTGCGCGCAGATGGTCCATCTCGTGCAGACGGTTCGGCGTCGCCGGGTGTCCCGCGGGAAAGCCCGCCACACCCACGCCAAAGCCCTTCCCGTTCGGGTGCTTCCCGCGATCGTTGAACCGCTTGATCGCCGCCACCAGCTGCGCCGCATACCGGTAGTCATCGTCCTCATGCCGATGCCCGGGCCGGTCCGCAGGCGGATCGCCACGCAGCGCCAGGATGTTCCCGATCCCCTGCGCGCAGTAATCCTCGAGAATCTCCTCGATCTCGCCGGACTTCTGGCACACGCACGTCAGGTGCGGCATCGGACTCAGCGTCGTCTCTTTGCGAATCCGCGAAACCAACTCACTTGTCAGCTCGCGCGTCGAACCGCCCGCGCCCGACGTCACGCTCACAAACGTCGGCTCAAGCTTCGCAAGATCCGATATCGTCCGGAACAGATTCTCCGAACCCTTCGCCGATTTCGGCGGGAAGAACTCGAAGCTGAAGGTCGTCTTCTGCCTCTTGAATACGTCCCGCATGTGCATCGTCGGCTCCTTGACCTGCCAAAGCCCCGCGCCGGATCTCTCCGGCGCGGAACGAATCTCATTCAGTCACGCATCAGTAGCGGTAGTGGTCGGGCTTGTAGGGCCCCTCCACCGGAACGCCCAGGTACTTCGCCTGATCGTCCGAAAGCTTCGTCAGCTTCACGCCCAGCTTCTCGAGGTGGAGCCTCGCCACCATCTCGTCGAGATGCTTCGGAAGCACGTACACCTTGTTCTCGTACGCGTCGTTGTTCTCGTTCAGCTCGATCTGAGCGATCACCTGGTTCGTGAAGCTCGCGCTCATCACAAAGCTCGGGTGACCCGTCGCGCAGCCAAGGTTCAGCAGACGACCCTCGGCGAGCACCAGAATGCTCTTGTCCAGATCCGTAAACCGGAACTCGTCAAACTGCGGCTTGATGTTCACACGCTTCGTGTTCTTGTCCTTCACCATCCGCTCGATCTGGATCTCATTATCAAAGTGACCGATGTTGCCAACGATCGCCTTGTCCTTCATCTTGCGCATGTGATCGAAGGTGATGATGTCCTTGTTGCCCGTCGTCGTGATGAAGATGTCGGCCGTCTCGACCACATCCTCCAGACGCACAACCTCGATACCCTCCATCGCGGCCTGCAGCGCACAGATCGGATCGATCTCCGTCACCAGCACCCGACAGCCCTGACCACGCAGCGACTGCACGCAGCCCTTGCCCACGTCGCCGTACCCGCAAACCACCGCGACCTTGCCCGAGAGCATCACGTCCGTCGCGCGGTTCAGGCCGTCGATCAGCGAGTGGCGGCAGCCGTACACGTTGTCGAACTTGCTCTTCGTCACGCTGTCGTTGACGTTGATCGCCGGGAACGGGAGCGTGCCCGCCTCCTGCATCTGGTACAGACGATGCACGCCCGTGGTCGTCTCCTCGCTGATCCCCTTGATCGCGGTCGTCGACTTCTGGAACCAGCCCGGCGTCTCGCTGATCGTGTTGCGGATCGTGTCGAGGATGTACTTGTACTCCTCGGGCTCGTTGTCCTCGTCAAACTCCGGGACACTGCCCGCGTTCTCGAACTCGAGACCCTTGATCATCAGCAGCGACGCGTCGCCGCCGTCATCGACGATCTGGTCCGGACCCGTGCCGTCGGGCCAGGTCAGCGCCTGCTTCGTGCACCACCAGTACTCCGCAAGCGTCTCGCCCTTCCAGGCGAACACGGGCACACCCTTGGGCTCGCTCGGCGTGCCGCCCGTTTCGGGACGACCAACCACGATCGCAGCCGCAGCAGAGTCCTGCGTCGAGAAGATGTTGCAGCTCGCCCAACGCACATCCGCGCCCAACAGATCGAGCGTCTCGATCAGGACAGCCGTCTGCACCGTCATGTGCAGCGAGCCCATGATCTTCAGACCCTTCAGCGGCTGCTTCGACGCGTAACGCTCACGCAGAGCCATCAGGCCCGGCATCTCGTACTCCGCGAGCGTCAGCTCCTTCCGACCAAGCTCTGCAAGCTCAAGGTCGCGGACTTTGAAATCGATCGTGCCGACCTTGTCGGCCTGCATCATCGGTGTCGCAAGTGTGGTCACGGTGTATCTCCCAGTTAGGGCCTCATGCCCCGACTTCTTCTTTATCTGCCAATCCGGCCCGACGCCACGAAGAGCCCCGGACCACGCGATTCCGTGCTGGTCGGCAGCTCGTGCACACGCACGCCCCGCAAACCAGCTTCATTCATGAGTGTCGTAATCTGATCAGGCGCAAAGCCCAGGTGCCTGTGCCCCATCGTCCGCCTGTATTCCTCGCGATCGTGCGCCAGCATGTCGATCACCAGCAGCACGCCGCCCCCGCGATCCGGCCGAAGAATCTTCGCCGCCTCGTTCAGCACCGCCGAGGGGTTCTCGATGTGATGCACGACGAGCGACAACACCGCCGCGTCGACCTTCCAGTCGCCCGCCTCGGTCAGCGCCTCCAGATCGCTCGCCAGGAAGTCAACGTTGGGCGTCTCGCTCAGCCGCGCCCGCGCCGCCTTCAGCATCGCCTCGTTCTGATCGACCGCGATCACCCGCTCAACGTGCGGCGCCAGCAGCCGCGATACATCGCCCGAACCGCAGCCGAGATCCGCGATCGTCCACTTCGGATCCACCAGCGCCAGAAGCGCCGGCGCCGTGAACCCCTGCCCGAACAGCGCGTGCCGGATCTCGTGCCAGTCGCCCGCGATCCTCCCGAAGTAATCCTTGCTGTCGAGCCTCCGCTCCGTAAGCACAAGCTTGAGTCGGCGGGCATCATCCTCGAAGTCGCCGGAACCCCGGAGCTGCTCCCGGATCGCCAGCCACAGGGGCCGCAATTCATCCGGCAGATCATCCAGCAGCAGGCTGTAAAGCGTCGCCGTCCCGACCGAACGCTTCACCACGAGGGACACGTCACTCAGCATCTTCAGGTGCCGACTGACCGTGCTCTGGGGCAACTGGACGATCTTCGCCACCTCGCCCACCGAGAGCTCCTCGATCTCTAGCACCCGGAGCATCCGCAGACGCACCGGCTCAGCCAGAGCAGAGAGGGCCATCGAGACGGGTTGGATCGGTGGGGCGTTCTTCATCCGTTCTTCCGGATGAATGGTACGATTCATCCACTCGATGTCAAGGAGTGGATGAATGCCCCTCGCCCATTACCCCTGCTCAGCAGGCGGAATCGCGTAGGCAGGTCCGGGAACTTCCCCAAGTTCGGTGATCCCCTGAATCGCCTCGGTGTTCTCCGGGTCCAGGAACAGCACCATCCGGAGCCGTTCCAGACGACGGGAATCGTCCCCCAGCGACTCGTAGAACCGCGCCAGCTCGAGCTGGGGCTCCACGTTCTGGCCCGCGTCCAGCTTCGCCGCGAAGAGTAAAGACTGCTCCGCCTCGTCCACATCGCCCACCCGGGCCGCGAATCGGCCCAGACGCGTGTAGTCCTCGATCGACCGGGTCTTCTCGGCCTTGCTCCGCAGGAGTTTGAACAGCTCTTCCTGCTGATTCATCTCCACCAGGGCGTCGGCGGCCCCCTCGATGAATCGGCCGTCGTCTCGGAGCTCCATCCCAAGCAGGAACTGCTCGCGGGCGAGGATGGGGCGTTCGGCGCCGAGATAGGCGGTGGCGAGCTTGTAATGTCCCTCGGCGTCGATCGGGCGGCGTTCGACGTACTTCTCGTAGTACTCGGCGGCCTCGGCGTAGTTCCCCGCCTCCATGGCGCGGTCGCCGTAGATACCCAGGGCTCGGGTCGAGGGGCCGCTCTCACAACCGACAGTCGTCAGAGTCAGAGCCAGCAGAACACCCAGTGCCAATCCTTGTGCGCGCATGAACGGTCCTCCGTTGCTGAGAGGGCCAGTCTAGCGGCCCGCCGCCCGGCATGCCGGGTAGTCTTCGCTGTGCGCACCGTGATTCTCAGACACACCCTCCCGGGCGGCTCGTGGCACTACGACTGGCTCGTCGAACGCGCCGGACTTGCGCTCGTCCCGACCTGGCGCACCGGGCACCATCGCCCCGACGACCCGGCCTGCACCTCCTTCGAGGCCGAGCGGATCGGTGACCACCGGGCGGTGTATCTGGAGTACGAGGGCGAGGTTTCGGGCGATCGAGGACGGGTCGAGCGCGTGGCCTCGGGCCGGGTGATCGAGATTGAGTGGGGGGATGACTCGCTTGTCCTGTCGGCCCGGTTCGAGGGCGGGATCGTCAGGCTCGTGGGCCGGCGGATCGGGGACGGGTGCTGGCGGTTCCGGTCGCTGCACGGATGATGGACCCGACCGGGCCGAGCGGTCGATAAGCCGATATGTGCGGTATTTTGACGCTGATCGGTCGGGACCCGGGTGACGCAGCTGTCGCGCGCATGCGTGACACCATGACGCACCGGGGGCCAGACGGCGCGGGGCTCTGGCGTGGCACGAATGTCGTGATGGCGCACAGGCGACTGGCTGTCATCGACACCCGTGATGCGGCGCTGCAGCCCATGCACTCGGCGTGCGGTCGGCACGTCGTCGTGTACAACGGCGAGCTCTACAACGACAACCAGCTGCGCGAGGCAATGGGGCGTGATCCCTCGAGCTACCGAACGAGTTGTGACACCGAGACGCTGGTGGAGCTTCTGGCTTCGAGCGGGCTCGAGGCGCTCCGCGCGATGCGCGGGATGTTCGCGTTCGCGTGGGCGGATCTTGCCAAGCGGAAGCTGGTGGTCTGTCGGGATCCGATGGGGATCAAGCCGGTGTACTGGGCGCGGACCGGGCAGTCGGTGACGATCGCCAGCGAGATCGGCGCGATTTTGTCACACCCCGAGATGTCGGTTCGGCCTGACCTTGTCGGCGTGTCGTCGTATCTCTCGACGGTGCGGGCCGAGCTTGACGATCGCACAATGTTCGAGGGCGTGCGTGTGGTTCGGCCGGGCGAGGTGCTGACGTTCGATCTGGATGAGTGGCGAGCCGAGCCTGAGCGTTCGGGCGTGCCGACGGCGCCGGCTCGGAGCGAGGCGGGGGCGAACGAGATCCGTAACGCGGTCGAGCAATCAGTGATCTCGCACCTGCGGACGGACGTGCCGATCTGCTCGCTGCTGTCGGGCGGGCTCGATTCGACGATCATTGCGGGTGTGGCAAGCCGGGCGCTCCCGGGGTTGCGGACGTACTGCGCGGGCTCGGACGCGAATGATGGCGATCCCGCGGCTGCGCGCGAGGTGGCGCAATCGCTCAGGACGGATCATCACGAGACGATCCTCGATGAGGCGATGTTCCTTTCGACCTGGCGTGAGAGCGTGACTCAGACGGGTTTGCCGGCGTGCACGCCCAACGAGGTTGCGATTCGATTGATCGCCAGGAGCCTGCGCGGCGACGGGCAGATCGTGGCGCTGACGGGCGAGGGAGCGGATGAGCTGTTCGGTGGGTACGAGCTGCCCTTGCGGCTGGCGAGCGAGCACGTGGCGACGGGGAATCCGAGCCCGGGGCGGTTCCAGCTCGAGTCGAACGCGTGGTATGCGACAGACATGAAACGCGCGGTGCTCCAGCCGGGTGTGTGGCGTGAGGTGGAGAACGACGAGGCGATCGCTGGCGTGTTTGAGCGGCTGTTCGAGCAGTCGCGCGAGCACGCGACGAGCGAGCTCGATGCGCACCTGCGGTTCCAGCGGCGGGTGAACCTGACGGGTCTTTTGCGTCGGCTCGATGCGATGACGATGCTCGAGTCGGTGGAGGGGCGCACGCCGTTCGCGGATCGCGAGGTGCTGGCGGTTGCCGAGTCTGTGCCGATGGCGAGGCTCTACGACCCGGATGTCGCCGAGATCAGTCAGCGGACGAAGATCGCGTTGCGCGAGGCGTTCCGCGGGCGCGTGAGCGATGTCGCGATGGACCGCGCCAAGGCGAGCTTCCCGCTGCCGTTCCAGGACTGGATGCTCGGCGCGCGGGGTGTCCTGACGACGTCGGCGTTCCTACGCCAGCTCTTTACGCCCGCTGCGATCCACGCGGTTGCGAGCGACACGAAGAACCTGTGGAACCTGGCCTGGCCCATGATGAACCTGGCCCTGTGGGGTGAGCGGTGGTGGGGCAAGTTCGAGTCGATGGATCAGATCCTGGATCTGAAGCCGACGCGGGCGGGGGTGGTTTTGGGGTAACTGAGTCGTGGCGGAGGCTTCCAGCCTCCGTCGAAACAGTCCTCATCGCCGTAGTTCAAAAGATTTCAACTTTGACTGCGGAGGCTGGAAGCCTCCGCCACTGGAGAGTGAGTTGTTAGCTCGCCCTGGCTTTATCCGTGCGTGGTACGGAGGCGAGAAGTCGCTGCGTGTACTCGTGCTGCGGGTCGTAGAGGATCTGGTTACGCTCGCCTTCTTCGACGATTTTGCCTTTGTACATGACGGCGATGCGTTCGCACATGTGGCGGACGACGGCCATGTCGTGGCTGATGAAGAGGTAGCTGAGGCCGAACTCGCGTTGGAGGTCGCGGAGGAGGTTGATGATCTGGCTCTGGATGGAGACGTCGAGCGCCGAGGTCGGTTCGTCGCAGACGATGAATCGTGGTTTGACCGCGAGTGCTCGCGCGATGCCGATGCGTTGCTTCTGGCCGCCGGAGAATTCGTGGGGGTAGCGGTCCATCGCGGAGCGCGGCATGCCGCAGCGTTCGAGGAGTTCGCCCACGCGATCCATGACATCTGAGGGTTTGGCAAGGCCGTGGACGAGCAGGGGTTCTGCGACGATCTCGCGGATGCGCATGCGGGGGTTCAAGGAGCCCGAGGGATCCTGGAAGATGATCTGCATCTCCTGGCGGAGTTTGCGGAGTCGCGAGGGGCTGGCAGCGAGGACGTCTTCGCCAGCGAAGGAGACCGAGCCGCTGGTGGCGGGGATGAGCCGGAGGATGGCCCGGCCGATGGTGGTCTTGCCCGAGCCGGACTCGCCCACGACGCCGAGGGTCTTGCCCGGATGGATGTCGAGGGAGACGCCGTCGACGGCTTTGACGGTGCGGGCCTGGCCAGCCAGAAGGCCCCCGCCGGAGTGGAAGTGGACGGCGAGATCCCGGGCGGAGAGGAGCGGGGCGGCTGAGGTGTTATCGGCTTGGTTGGGCATGGCGGTGATGGTACCAGAGCGGGGGGCGGCGGGACTCGTTCGGGGAGGGTGAGGCCCCTTCTTGACGCGTGGGCGGTGGTTGCTACAGTTGGCGACTACCGGGCAGGTAGCTCAGTTGGTAGAGCACGGCATTGAAAATGCCGGTGTCGGCGGTTCAAGTCCGCCTCTGCCCACTTCGGCGTTTTGCACCGACGCGCATTCTGGCGCTTCGGATGGCGCAACGTCGTACCCAGTCAATACTTCTGATGAATTGAGCGGGTCGCCGTTCTGGCTTGCGGCTGTGTGCTGCGCCTCTTTGGGCGTCGTCAGCCGAGCGTTGTCTGTCTGGGGCGAATGGACTGAGCGAGTGCTCGGCTGCGCTGGTTTACGTGTTGCCGAACCATGAGCGGGCGCAGTGGGCAGCGTGCTGGCATTCGCGTGATCCGATTCTTTGAGATTGGCTTTCTCGGAATCGCATGCAGATATGAGATGGCGATGTGGTGCCGGGCTCGAAGGATGGGTACGGAGTTTCGTTGATACGCCAAGCCAGACTGCTTCTTTGTATGGGCAACGTTCTCGCGTTGCCCAGTGCGTTCAATCATCCTGACAAGCAGGAGTATGGATGGTCGGAAGTCATGCAGGACGTGTGAGCGGTGCGGCATCGGGGAATTGATATGGAACGCGGGGGGGGCTCGTTCATAATGAAGTGAGTGTTCGGCCAGCGGCAGAGGATGAGTTGTAGGATGTGTGTGTACCCGGGCATGTTCATGTCGATGTGAGGAATCCAGTTCATATGGAAGAGCATGTCATCACTCGGTTGCTTGCTGAAATAGGGCTTGGTGATGATGATGCCGCGCGTGTGCTCATGCCGAAGGTGTATGGCGAGTTGCGTCGGCTCGCTGCGACGCATTTGAACGAGCAGCGCCCGGGGCACACGCTTCAGCCTACGGCCCTGGTGCACGAGACCTATGTACGGCTCGCGCGATCCCCGGCGGATCAGATCCACGGGCGTGTCCATTTCTTTCGACTCGCATCGAAGGTCATGCGTCAGGTGCTTATTGACCATGCGCGTGCACGCGACGCCGTCAAGAGGGGTGGTCAGAACCGGCGTGTCACTCTTGATGGGGCGTTGCTCGAGAGCCGCGCACCGGATGTGGATCTGCTGGCACTCGAGGAGGTGCTGCTCAAGTTGGAAGGATTGGATGCGCGGATGGCGCAGCTCGTAGAGTTGCGTTTCTTTGGAGGGTTGACCGAGCAAGAGGCGGCGGAGGTGCTCGGCATTTCCCGCACACAGGCAGCGCGGGATTGGCGGACAGCCAGGGCGTGGCTTGCAAGCGAACTCGCGTAAAGGTGTATGCGGTGACCCCTGAACAATTTGCCAAGATGAACGAGATCTTCTCTGCTGTCCTGAAGCTCCCG
The DNA here is from genome assembly GCA_965228265.1 of Phycisphaerales bacterium. Classification (GTDB taxonomy): domain Bacteria; phylum Planctomycetota; class Phycisphaerae; order Phycisphaerales; family UBA1924. The sequence continues at coordinate 2,561,693 of OZ245804.1, read as the reverse complement.
GCGAGCGAGCGGTCGGCGTATCTCGAAGCGCATTGTGAGAACGCCGAGATGGTTCGGAAGATCGAGTCGATGCTCGCTCATGATGAGGCGGCTGAACATCTGGAAATCCCTGCGCTTGGCCGCGATTTTCATATCGGTGATACTGAGAAGTTCGATCGCCAGTTGCTCGATGAGATCGAATCCGATGGGCGGTTTCGGATTCTTTCAACTGTTGGCGAGGGCGGGTTCGGGACTGTCTTTTGTGCCGAGCAGATCAAGCCGGTGCTGCGGATGGTCGCGCTGAAGGTTGTCAAGCTCGGGATGGACTCCAAGCGTGTGCTTGCCCGATTCGAATCGGAACGGCAAACGCTGGCCATGATGGATCACACGGGGATCGCCAAGCTCTTTGAGGCGGGGAGGCTGCCTTCGGGGCGGCCGTACTTCGTGATGGAGTACGTTGATGGCGTCCCGATCACCGAGTATTGCCGCGACGGGGCGCTCGGCACCAGAGATCGGCTGCGCCTGTTTGTGCGAGTATGCAATGCGGTGCAGCATGCGCATCAGAAGGGCATCATTCATCGGGATCTCAAGCCGAGCAATGTGCTTGTCGTGGAATCGGATGGTGTGCCTTACCCGAAGGTGATTGACTTTGGCATTGCAAGAGCCGTCTCGGGCTCCTTGCCTGGTTCGGATGACGGGCGGACGGCGCTGACGTTGACGGAGCTGGGTCAGCCGATCGGCACGCTGGGATACATGAGCCCGGAGCAGACCGCTGGCGAGCAAGACATCGACACACGCACCGATATCTATTCGCTCGGCGCCCTGCTGTATGAGATGCTGACCGGCAAGCCAACGATCGAATCCGAAACATTGAAGCACTCTGACCGGGCAGAGATCATCAGGCATATCAGAGAGGTCGAGCCGAAACGTCCTTCGAAGCACGTGGCGGCATTGTCCGGCGACCTGGACTGGATTCTGATGACAGCTCTGGAGAAGACGCGGGATCGACGGTACGCGACGGCCAACGCGCTGAGTGAAGATGTGCAGCGGTTCCTTGGCAACCAGCCGATCTCTGCGCGTGCGCCGGGCACGTATTATCGCCTTCAGAAGTTTTCACGCCGAAACAGGGTTGCTCTGGGTGCTGTTGCGTTGATCGTGATCGCACTGGTTGGCACAACCGCGGGTCTCGTGCGGTCACTCGAGGCAGAGAGTCGGGCTCGAACCGAAGCCAGGATCGCGACAGAGATCAATACCTTCCTCAATGACGATCTGCTCGCTGCGGCTGCGCCGGAGGAGCTGGGCAGCGATATCCGTGTTCGAGATGCGCTCGATGTGGCTGCGGCGAGGATTGAGTCGCGATTCGAGGATCTTCCCGAAGTCGAAGCGGCTGTCCGCATGACGCTCGGCAGGACGTACGCGCGACTGGCTGATTATGCCAACGCGCAGACGCAGCTGGTGCGATCCAAAGAGTTGGCCATGGCGGAGTACGGCCCATCGGATCTGCGAACACTTTCTGTCACGCACGAGCTCGGACTCTTGGCGACCTTGACCGAGCGGTACGCCGAATCCGAAAACATGCTGCGCGAAGCTTATGAAGGTCGACGTCAAACACTCGGGATGGATCATCCCGCTACGCTCGAAACCGAGTTCGCCCACGCCATTGCGATCGGTGAGCAGGGGAGATACAAAGAAGCCGAACGGCTCTTCGTTGATGTCCTTGAGCGATCCAGGCGTGTCCTTGGTCCGGATCATGAGCAGACGCTTGTGCGGGCCCGCGGCCTAGGGGTGCTTTACCTCTCAACCGGTGACATGGCGAAAGCTCGGCCGATCTTCGAAGATGCCTACACAAGGCTGAGATCCACGATCGGTGTTCAGAACCCGGCAACGCTGCTGGCGATGCAGGATCTCGCGTTGACGCTGCGCTCGCAAGGCGAGCATGAGCGAGCATACGAGTTGCTCGCCGAGGTGCTCGAGATCAGCACATCGTTGCGCGGCGAGACGCACCCCGGAACACTGATGACGATGAATTCGCTTGGTGCTTTGCTCAGCGATATGGGGGAGCAGTCTCAGGCCCAAACGCTCCTGGTGGATGCTCTAGCGAAGGCCCGATCGGCGATGCCGAGTGGTCATACGGTGATCACTCGTCTCGAACTGCAACTGGCGGATGTCTATGACGCACAGGGCATGCATGAGCTGGCAGAGCCTTTGTTTCTGGAAGCCGTGACAAGTCTTCGGGATCAGCTTGGGGATACCCACCCGTGGACGCTCAGAGCCGTCGGACAGGTGGTGTCGCACTACCGGGCCCGGGGGATGTCCGATGTCGCGGACAAGTGGGAATCGGGCGAATCAGAACGCCCCTAAAGATCCCGCAGGGCGGATATTGATCATTTTGCTCACTTTCAAGGAGCGCGCGGGGCGCTGGTTCCGCAGTGTGGGTAGCGAGCCGAAATGTTTACGCGCTCGCGCCATGAGAAGAGAAGGAGAGCACTGTGAAATCGAATTCAACCATTGTCCTCGCAGCGCTGGCCGGCGCTTTACTCGCACCGGCCGCGTCTGCGGACGTTCTGGTCAGCAACATGGGTTCAAGCAGCACCTTTACGGCGACCAGCTCCACCAGTAACCAAACGTACAATCCCATCTATGCAAGCCAGTTCGTCACCGGAGCCGATGCGTCGGTTGTCTTGTCTGCGACGGCGAGACTTCGTAACGCAAGCGGATTCGGCCTGGCGACATATGAGGCGTACATCTATACCCACGACGGCGTGAGCCCAGGATCGCTGGTCGCCACCTTTGACACGACGCCGACCATCGCTGATGGCGGAGGGACCGTCGGTGTGAGCTTTGCCTCGACCCTTGGGATCGCACTCGATCCGAATACCACGTATTGGTTTGGTGTCTACAACACAACGGGGCGGTATACGGGCTGGGAGACTGTCGCCTCCGATGCCGAGACGTCGACGGCAGGATGGACCATCGATGATGATGCCGCATCCCTCTATCGTTACGGGACATCCGGTTGGGAGTGGGAAGACTACTCAGGCAGCTACAACGGCAAGGTGTTCAAGTACTCGATCAACGGTACCACGGTCCCGGCACCGGGCACCCTCGCGCTGCTCGGAGCGAGTGGAATCATTGCGTCTCGACGACGTCGTGCCTAGGTCCGGGCTGAACGCATCGCGTTCGTGTTTATAAACACGAATGTCCATGCGTAGACAGAATGGGTATGCCCGACCGACGGTCTGGGTGTGATGTCACCTCTCTGTGAGAGGTGGTGTCACATTGCCTGGTGACCCCAACGATCGTCGGTGTACCGAACCATTTGCACACTCGACCGTGATGCATGTCTCCGCCGCGTTGCGGGTTTCTGTCTCATATATGGAGCGCGCCGTACGCCGTTTTCGCAGAGTTGGTAGCGAGCCGGAATGTTGGTCTGCTCGCACATGGGAAAGAGAAGGAGAGCATCATGAATTCGAAGTCAATCATGGTCCTGGCCGCGATGGCGGGGGGATCACTCGCACCGGCCGCGTCGGCGGATATCTTGGTCAGCAACTTAGAGGCAAGCAGCGCATTTACGGCAGCCAGTTCCACCTCAGGTCATTCGATTCGCTTTGTCATGGCAAGCAAATTTATGACCGGGCCAGGCGAGTCGGTTGTGGAGAGTGTGACCGCAAAGCTTTCGAACGGAATCGGATCGGGCTTGGCAACATATGAGGCGTACATCTATGCCGACGACGGTGTGAGTCCCGGATCGGTGATCGCCACCTTTGACACGATGCCCACGATTCCTGATGGCGGAGGGATTGCCAACGTGACGTTCGAATCGACACTTGGGATTGAACTTGATCCAAACACCACGTACTGGCTCGGTATCACCAACCTAACGGGGCAATATATGGGCTGGAGAGCTACCGGGTCGAACGCCGAAACATCGATGGCTGGCTGGACCATCGATGATGATGCCGCTTCCTTCCGTATGGTCGAGGGAACCGCCGGACCTTGGCAGGATTTCTCGGGTGACTACCAAGGCAATGTATTTCAGTACTCGATCAACGGCACTGCGGTCCCCGTGCCGGGCACCCTCGCGCTGCTCGGAGCGGGTGGGATCGTCGCAGCTCGGCGGCATCGGCGTTGAACCCGTACTGAGGGCCGCACATGCCGACTTTCATTGCTGAAGCCTCCTGCGTATGCAGGGGGCTTTTTCTTGTCTCTGGGCCTCGGATCATCTTGGCCTTCGGGTGCGCTGTCTTTACATGTGAAAGTATTGAAACTTGTCGCCATGATTCACCCTCCGGACACGATTGCCCGGAGGGTGCCTGGCTTCTGCGGTGTTATTAGCGGTCACTGTCCTCGATACCCATCCCTGAGCGGTCGGGGTCTGACGGGCGAGCCGCGGGGGTGTACGGGTTGTTCTCGATCTCGGCGAGCATTTCTGCGATCGCTGCGTCGAGCTGAGGGTCTTTGCCTCGTGCGAGTTGCGAGGGGTCGTCGATGACTTCGATATCGGGTTCGACGCCGTGGCCTTCGATGCCCCACGTGCCGTCGGTTTCGTAGAAGCCGAAGGTGGGGACCGCGGTGTAGCCGCCGTCGATCAGGCCAGGGACACCCGAGATGCCGACGAGCCCGCCCCATGTTCGCATGCCGATGAGCTTGCCGAGCTCGTTGTAACGGAAGAGCCAGGGGAACATGTCGCCGCCTGAGCCTGCGAGGCCGTTGATGAGCATGCACTTGGGTCCCTGGTGCGAGTCGTAGGGCCAGGGCCAGTCTTTGCCGTCGCGGCGGGCCCAGTAGTTGGTGCGTGGGCGGTTGAGCAGTTCGATGAAGCGTGTCGGGATCTGCCCGCCGCCGTTCCAGCGTTCGTCGATGATGAGCGCATCCTTGCCGATCTGGCCGTAGAACTGGCGGAAGAGGTTGTTCTGGCCGTTGACGCCGGTGTCGGGGACGTAGATGTATCCGACCTTGCCGTCGGTGGCGTCCTCGACGTACTGGCGGTTGTGCTCGATCCACGCGCGGTAGCGCAGGTTCGATTCGGAACCCATCGGCTCGAGGGTGTAGTCGCGGACGTTGCGGGTTTCGTCGTCGCCCACGAGCGCGTCGGCGAAGGTGATGGTGGTTTGCTTGCCGGCGGTGCCGATGAATGCGGCCCAGGGGTCCTCGTCGGTGTTGAGTTTGCGACCGTTGACCGCGATGATGTAGGTGCCCTCGTCGACGTCCATGCCGAGCTGGTTGAGCGGGTTGCGCGCGTCGGAGTCCCAGTCGGCGCCCTCGTAGATCTCGGCGATGCGGTAGGCGGTGTGGCTCACGCCCTCGTCATCGGTTTCGGTGGCGATTTCGTAGTCCACGCCGAGCATGCCGACGGGGCGGGTGGGCGCGGATTCACCGTCGCCGCCCCAGTAGTAGGCGTGCCCGACGTTGAGTTCGGCGATCATCTCACCGATGATGAAGCTCACGTCCTCGCGGCTGGCCGCGTCCTTGAGCATCGCGTGGTACTGCTTGTAGATGGCGTCCCAGTCCACGCCGTGAAGGTTATTGACGTAGAAGAAGTCGCGGTGACGACGCCAGGCGTCGGTGAAGATCTGTTCCCACTCTTCGCGCGGGTTGACGATCTTGGTCAGACCCGAGGCGTCGAGTGCGTCACTGAATGACTGACCCGCGGCGGCAGAGACGATCGCGAATCGGTTGGAACCCTGCGCGACGAGCAGCTTCTTGCCGTCGCCCGAGATATCAACAAGCCCGGCGCCGCCCAGCACGGTTTTCTCGCTGGGTTCCTCGTCGGTTGGATCAAAGAGTTTGATCGACGGGCCGGCGTCGCTCATGCTCATGTAGATGAGCTGGCCTTTGTCGTTGGACACAAGCGAGCCGTAATTGCCAGCGCCAATGGGAAGCTCGAAGCCACGGGCCTCGAAGCCCTCGAAGTCGATCTCGACGGGCTCGGCCTCTTCGCTGCTCTCCTCGACGTCGGAGAGGTCGGGCTTCTCATCGGACTTGGTCGCTTCCCACGTCCCGGAGATGCTCATCTCGACAATGCTCCACGTGCCCGACATCGATTCGCCGCTGAGCGTACCCTCGACCTTTGAGGTCACCGGTCCCTGTGCTCGCGTGGCGACGAACTTGCCTGTGGCCTCGTCGAACTCGACGCTGTCATAGGCGGACGACTCGCCCATCGTTTCGCTGGTGCCGGAGAATGAGCCGTCGGCGTGAGCGAGGATGGTCATCTTGAAGTCGATGGAGTCCTCGGTCATGCCGGGGATCTGGCCGACGCCGTTGACCTTGCCGACCCAGATGCCGTGGAGTGGATGATCGACGAGGAAGTTGTCCTCGGGGTTGTCGCCTTCTTCGCTCTCGTCGGCTTCGTTGTCTTCGGCCTCGTCCGCTTCGTCGGCCTGCTCATCTTCGGCTGAGTCAGCTTCATCCGCGGCCTCATCGCCTTCATTCTCGGCGTTGTCCGCGTTCTCGTCGTCTTCGGCTTTCTCGTCTTCCCAGGTCTCGTCATCGGGCTCGACGAGCCAGGCGTTCTCAATCTCGCTGTTCAGAGGCACGGCGATCAGCTTGCCCGTGCGGTCGTAGATGAACGTCGATCCGACGTCTTCGTATTTGGGTGTTGTGAACTCGCGGTTCGAGACGTAGTAGAGGAAGTTGCCCTTCTGGCTGAACACCGGGTTGGTGTCGTTGAAGAAGCCGCTGGTGACTTTGCGCGTCTCGCCCGACTCGACTTCGTAGATCCAGATCGCTGATGAGAGCGATTCGGGCTCGGACTTGTTGTAGGTGACGTACCGCGAATCGTGACTCCACGAGACGGCAGGCTGGTTCGCCCACTCGTCGCGGTCGATCTGCTTCGCTTCGCCCGATTCGACATCGATGAGCGTGATAGCGCCGGCCTTGTCGGTGACCAGAATCATCTTCGAGTCGGGCGACCACGCGGTGCCGAAGAAGTAGTTGTGCCCGGTGTCGGTGAGCTTGCGCGTCTCGCCCTTGCCGTCGGACTGGGTGATGTAGAGCTCGTACTCACCCGATTCGTCGGAGAAGTAGCTGATCCAGCGGCCGTCGGGGCTCCACGCGGGGTTGCGCTCGGCGGAGCCGGAGGTGTCGGTGATCTGTCGTGGGGCGCCGTTCTTAGCGGGAACCGTCCAGATGTCGCCCCGAGCTTCGACGACGGCGCGCTTGCCGGTTGACGAGATCGCGCCAGCTGCGATGTAGTCGGCGGCGTTGACCGTGCGGTGACGCAGCTTTGGACGATCGCCGGGCACGCTGACCTCGATGGCCTTGGAACGCTTGGAGCGCAGGTTCAGGAGCTGGAGGGTTGAGCCGTTCTGGAAGACGATCTCGCCCTCGCCGCGTGAGCCCGGCCCGATGGATGGGAATTTGCAGTCGTAGTCGGCGAAGTCGGTGATCTGCTCGCGTTCGTTGGTCTTGGTGTCGTAGCTCCAGATATTGAGGCGGTGCTCGGGGCCGTTGTCGGAGAGGTAGTAGACCTTCGATCCGTGCCACATCGGGATGGTGTCGGTGCCTTCCCAATCGGTGATCTTGCGGCTTTCGTAGGTCTCGACGTTGAAGATCCAGATATCAGTCGCCATGCCGCCGCGGTAGCGTTTCCATGTGCGTGTGTCGCGCGTGTGTGGTGTGTAGGCGATCCATTTCCCATCGGGGCTCATCGATCCGTTCGCGCCGTATGGCACGGGCACGCGATCGGGCAGGCCGCCTTCTGGTGAGACGGTGAAGATGCCAGTCTGCCTGCCGAGCCCTTCGAGCCCGTTCATGAAGTAGAGCAATTCGCCTTGGGGAGTCCAATCGGTGAGCCATTCGGCCGACGGGTGGTGCGTGACACGTTTGGGGACGCCGCCGGTGACGGACATGGTGTAGAGGTCGTTCCCGCCGTCGTAGTTGGCGATGAAGGCGAGCGAGTTGCCATCGGGGCTGAACTTGGCGAGTCCTTCCAAGCCGGCCGGGCTTGAGAGCTTGGTCGCGGAGCCGCCGTCTTTGGGGACGATCCAGAGATCGTTGGCGTAGCTGAAGACGATGTGCGACTTGCTGACATCGGGGTACCTGAGCATCCCGGCGTGCGGGGTGGTTTCCTGCGCGGCGGCCAATTGGCCTGCGGCGAGCAGAAGGACAGCGGCCGAGCGAGTCGCGAGACGATTGAACGTGTGCATGAGTGATTCCCTTTGGTGCCGTGATGCCGGGGATGGACGCATCGGCAGCGATATCGTTACGCGGATGCGCGCCGAGAGCATACCTTATTGGTGACTCACTCCATCGGAATCTGGGCAGGGCCCTTGCATCGGCACCAACCCGGTCGACAATCGTTCTGCTGATTTCAGCGTTGTTCGTTGATGGAGCAGGGTTGCAAGTATGGCTCTGTTCGCACCTTGCTTGGCCTGCCGCGATTCAATTCTTTCGCAACTGCTCACCGGGCGGGGGTGAGTGTCCTGAGTCTCGCGTTGCGGAATCTGACCGTCAGCGGTTCGGACCGATCGCCCACATCGTGCACCTGAAATCCGATATGGCCCTCCGCATCGGCGGCATCAAAGACCTCGGACGCGGGGACGCCGTTGATCCAGGTTCGGATGACCGGCCCCTGCGCCACGACGCGGATTTCGTTCCACTGTTCCGGTCTGAACGCTCTTCGCGCATACGGCGCGGTGTGCAGAGGATGCAGCCAGCCTCGGCGGGCCTCGTCGTAGACGCCCGCGGAGTACGCACGCTCGCTCGGGTCGATCTCGATCTGATACCCACGCAAGCCGCCTGAGCGGTTGTCGGCTCCTCCGATGACGTGGCTGCGGATCTGCACACCGCTGTTGAGACGCGGATCGTCGAGCACTTCGTAGATCAGCTCGAAGTCGTCGAAGGTCTGCGTGGTTGTGTAGAAAGTGTTGGGTGAGTGGGGGACGGAGGTTCCGGTCAGCACGCCGTCGGTCAGTTCATACTTCGCGTTTCCGCCTCGGATCATCCAGTCGCTTTCCTGGTCTCCGTCGAACAAGTCTGTCCAGTGGCCCGGCTCGTACTGGGTTTCTTCGATCGGTGCAATCCAAACGTTGCGGTAACGCACGGGGCCTTCTGCCGCTGAGACATGGTCCTGCAGGCGCAGCACACCGATCTGGAAATCCAGTCCCTCGGCTGGCGACTCGCCCTTGTCTTTGGCGCTGCCTGTGCCGTGGGGGAGTGCGACGTCGTTATGGATCAGCTCGCCGTTCCAGTAGACGGTGACGCGAGCGTCCTCGATCTTCTTGCCGTTGTCGAAGCGTGGGGCACGGAACCAGATGTCGTAAGCCTGCCAGGTGCCCGGGCCGGTCGATGCGTTCGCATCCGCGGCCTTGATGTTGTAAATCGCACCGGCTTCGTTCATGGCAGGGGGCTCCTCGCCCGCGTGCGTGCCGAGTACCTGGATCTCGTAGCGGTCCTGAAGATACACGCCCGAGTTGCCGGCGAATTGACCCATTCCACCGGGCGGGCTGAACCATTCGATGTGCAGCCGAGCATCGCCGAACTCGGTCTGTGAGACCAGATCACCAGAACCCTCGCCCACGGCCATCGAATCGTCGTTTGCGATCAGGTCGTCTTGTGTCCAGACACGGGCCGGGTAGCTCTTTCCTTCGTACCGCATGCTCGGCGCGACGCCCTTGCGAACGAGTGTCACCGCGCCGGCTGGCGGGAGCGTGCCCACACCGAGTGCGTCCGGCGTGATGGGGCTGCCCGTGATGCTTGCGTTGGCGATCGGTTCAGCGCGGGGAATGCGGTTGAGCGTGTACCACGCCTCGGTCGACCAGATCTCGTCGCCGGTCGTGCTCGTGGGGTCTGTGTAGATGTGGTAACAGCGTCCTTCTTCGAGATCGTCGATATCCAGTTCGACGCTCAGACCGTCCGGGCTGGCGGAGCAGCTCAAAGTGTTGTGCGCGCGTTCATCGACTTTGGGGCCGCCGTACTCCTCGGTCGGGGTGTATGTCCATGACATCACCTCGTAGTTTGCGGTGTCTTCCAGCCATGCGGTGTCGACGGGCATGGTGAAGTGGATCCGAAATCCTGTGGGCGTGGCTTCGACGCGCTGCATTTCGAATACGGGCGTGCCATTGGGAGTCAGGCGCTGCAAGCCGAACTGCGTGCCGCGCCAGTTCCAGTTGCCTCCCGCGCCCATGCCTCCGATGTACAGCGATCCGTCCGGCCCCCACGCCATGCGGTTGACACCCGATTCGAGCCCCTGCGTAAATCGGAAGAGCGAGCCCTGGAGCTGCCCGTCCACACGCTCGAGGTACACCCGTCGCACGCCGCCGGCGGTCAATTCACCGACGAGCAGTTGCCCGTCATAGGGGCCGCCTTCGAGAACCAGCGGCTGGGTGGGTGAGTTGTTCACCTCGTTCTGTGCCATGAGTACCGTCGCGGGTGTGCGGGGGTAATCACATAGCGCACTGGGCATGCCGCCATCCGGGAACCGCTCGGCGAGCTTGGGCACGAAGTTCGTCCAGTTGTAATGCCCGTAGAACCGCTGGGGTAGCAGTTCGACGAGCTGGTTCGTCGGCATCCAAGTGCCCTGGTTGTCCAGGTAGATCATCGCCCCGTCGGCCGTCCAGCCGAGGCCGTTGGGTGTGCGCAAACCGCCGGCCAGAACGCGTGTGTCGCCGGTCTCGATGTCGATCTCGATGAGGCACCCGCGCATCGGGCCGTTGGGGCCCGCGTTGTGCAGCATGCCTTCCCAGTCGGGCGGCGCCATCGCCGTGGAGAGCGCGGTGTAGAGCTTTCCGTCACGGTGGATCAGGCCCATCGCGAACTGGTGATAGTTCCAGCCCTCCCAGCCCTCGCCCACGACCTCGTGGGTTTCGTAGAAGCCGTCGCCGTCGTTGTCGCGCAGTCGTTCGACGGCTCGTCGGTGCGCGACGTACAGCTCGTCATCGACGACGCAGAGACCCATCGGCTCGTAAAGATCGCTCGCGATGCGCGTGATGGTGACGTCGTGCGGGTCGTCTGCATCCAGATTCCCGATCGCGTAGAGCGCGTCCGGTTCCTTGCTCTCGATATCGGGCAGCGAGAATTCGTCGCGCTGGAGCGGGTCGAACGTGCCGATCACGAGCCGTCCGTCGGGGAGAAACGTCATCGCGCCCACCTTGGGCTCGTACCCCTCGGGGCGGATCGTCGAGAGCGTCCAGCCCGGGTGCACGTCGATCAGCGGAGCTTTGTCGCCCGGTCGGCGGCCGCCCTCGATGCGTTTGATTCCCGGCGAGGTGACGCGCGTGATGTCCTGCTCGGTGCGGAGGTGCGCTTTGTCGAGGATCTTGTACTCGTCGTTGCCGGATTGGCGCCACTCGAGCCTGAGTGAACGCCCGCCCCCGCCGTCGAAGTGCTCGATGAATAGGTCGTGCGCACCTTTGGCAAGTTCGATGCCAAGGGCCTCGACAGAGGTCGCCGCGTGCCGACCGTCGTGATCGAGCACAACCTCGCCGGCGATGGAAAGACGCGAGCCGTCGTCGCTGGTGAGGCGGAAGTCGTACGCACCGGCTTCGTCGATGATGATCTGACCGATGACGTGCGTGACAAAGGGTGAGACCGCATTGCCGAAGTCGTCATTGCCGATGTCGATGCTGGGGCGGAGCGAGTCGTGGTTCGGTGTTTGTCCTTCGGCGACGACGGGGATGCGTTCAGGAGCCTGCGCGATCTCGTAGACCCGGACTGTCACGCCCGGATCGAGAGGGCCCTGCTGAGCCGAGGCGTGACGTGTCGTGACAGCCAGAACTACAGCGAGCAGCGGCAACGCTCGGGTGCACAATTCGCGAATCGCACCCCATACAGAGTGCAACCGTCTGTTCTCGTCAGTCTGGAACACACCTGTCGACATGTCATGGCTCCATCGGAGTGGTTGGTCGGCTTTCCGGACGCGGGTGTATCGCACCGGTCGAAAGCGGGGCTCCACAGTACACCATTTGGGCACTGTAGTTTGCGCAGCTTCACAGCCCCGAACAAATCGCAATGATATCGATTCCACACGCCTTTGGAGTGCTGTATACTCGCTTTGGAAGAGACTCGACTTCCCGGTGTGGTCCGGGGGTTGGAACACCATGGGAAATGGAGAGAAAGACATGAAATCAGTATGCGCACTGGCCCTCATGGGGCTGGCGGGCTCGGCGATGGGACAAACCATCGACGGGCAGATCGTCGAAACAGATTACCAGCTGATCTGGTCCAACAACGAAGGCACGACCTTCGGCAACAACCGCAGCGAGATCAACGGCATCTGGGCGTACTGCGACGCCACGACGCTGTACCTCGGCGTGTCCGGCAATGTCCAGGACTTCAACAAGCTGGAGCTCTTCTTCGACTCCGGCATCGGCGGGCAGAACTCCCTCCGCACCGATAACGCCGACGTCGACTTCAACCAGCTCAACGACAAGCTCGGCGGCCTGACCTTCGACGCCGGCTTCGAGGCCAACTACTACCTCACCTACACGGTCAACGGCGACCGGAACGAGCATTACACCAGCGCTGCTCAGCTCGACGCTGCCGGCGGCGGCCCCGGCGGCTTCCAGGGTGGCGGTGCCTACGTCGATGGCGATCAGATCGCTGTCGGCGGTGCCAACGGCTTCGGTTACACCCTCGGCACCAACCAGTCGAACGTCGGCGGCGTCGCCGATTTCGGCAACCCCAACGACAGCGACCCCGCACTCGTCTCGACGGGTGTCGAGATCGCCATCTCGCTCGATGAGATCGGCTACGACGGCAGCGGCATGCTGCGTCTGGCCGGGTTCATCAACGGCGGCTCGCACGATTACGTGTCGAACCAGATTATCGGCGGCGTTCCCGCCGGGACCGGCAGCCTGGGTAACGACATGATGGGCAACTTCATCGACGGCAGCCTCGCCGGCATCGACTTCAACAACCTCGCTGGCGATCAGTTCGTCACGCTCAAGGTTCCGGCCCCGGGCTCGCTTGCCCTGCTCGGCCTTGGCGGCCTGGCCGCTGCCCGCCGTCGCCGCTAAGCACGCACGACGGATTGAATCGAGAACGACCGGAGCAGCGCATCGGCGCTGCTCCGGTTCTTTTTGCGCTGTTAGATCGGTGCAAAGCCCGCGCAAGAAATCGGCCCCGCCGAAGCGGGGCCGATGGATGTTGCGTTCTCTCCGTTGATCCCGCGTGCGGGATCGCAGGGATTACGGGTTGCAGGTCGGGCCGTTGGCGCCCTGGTTGAACGCGGCAACCCATGCCGAGAAGTCGGCCGGGCTCACGGAGCCGTCCTGGTTCACATCGGCCTGCGGGTTCATCGTGTTGAAGTTGGCAACCCAAGCCGAGAAGTCGGCGGGCGAAACGATGCCGTCACCGTTCTGATCGGCGCAGAGGCGCGAGGCCGGGCAGTCGGCGGTGTCGCCGACGGTGACGAACTGGTCACCGGCGATCACCGAGAAGTCGATCTCGCGCGGCTCGCCGAGCTGGTCTGCCGTGGGCAGGCCGCCGGCGACCTGGTTGGAAACGAAGCTGCTGCCGCTGTCGGTGATCATGGCAGCGATCTTGATATCCGACGAGCCGTCCCAGCCGAGCTCGGTGAGATCGATGCTGATCTCGACACCGGTCGTGACGTTGCACGCGTCAGAGACGTCGTTGCCCGCGACATCGGAGACGCCGCCGGTGTTGCTGTTGTCGAGCCCCACGATCAAGAGGCCGGGTGTCTCGAAGCCGAGTGCGCCGTTGGCGAGGAACGCGGCCGCGGCATCGCGGGGAGCGAAGTTGGTGAAGATGTTGTCGCCGGTACCGGGCTCGACATCAACACCCGTCGGGGGGTTGTCGCCGTCGAACAGGATCGGGTCGTTGCCGGGGGCCGATTTCTGGCCGCCGTCGTAAGCACCGAAATCGGTGTTGAAGCCCTGAACGATGTTCGGGCCGTTGAGGCGGAGCACGGCCGCGTTGGTGAAGATGTTGTTGGTCGAGGTGGTCGAGCCGTTGTTGTTCACGAGGATGGCGTAGTCGGCGGTGAAGCCGGCGTCGAAGGTCAGACCCGGGCCCAGCGGCTCGACGTCGTCGGGATCGCTGCCGTCGTTCAGACCGAGGCGGTCGAGAGCACGGAACGCGATGTCAACATTGTCGTCACGGAGCGTGTTCTGGCCGTCGGTGGGGTCGCCGTCGAGGAAGACAACCAGGCGGTTGTCGTTGGACTGAAGGTTGCCCGCCAGCAGGATGTTGAGCCTGTTGTTGGGGATGTCCAGGTTGGTCCAGATCGCGTCGAGCTCGGAGCCGATGGCGATATCGGGGTCGGGGATGGTCGGGGTGAAGCCCGAGGGGCCGACGCCGCCGATGTTGGAGTTGTCGACGGAGACGGTCACGCCCTCACCGAGGCCGGTGGTGGCGGATGTCAGCAGGGCGGGCGTGCCCGCGCCGAGGAAGACGCCGGTGCCGCCGCCGCTGGTGGGGGTGGTGGCCATGTCGGCGAATGACTCGAACTGGCCGCCGGTGTCACCGAAGCCGTAGATAAACATGAGATCGCCCGTGAAGCCGTCGTCGAACTCGAGGCCGGCCTGGCGGTTGATGGCGTTGAAGTTGATGTCGGCGTTGTCGTCACGCACGATGTTCTGACCCGCGGGCGAGCCGGCGTCGGCGTCGACGTCGAACCAGAGGTGGAGCTTGTTGAAGTTCTCCTCGAGGTTGCCGCCCACAAGGACGTAGAGCGCGTCGGCGGTGCCGTCGCTGTCTTCGTCGACGAGGGTCGCGTAGAGGTTGGAGATCTCCGAGCCGCCGCCGGTCAGGACGGCATCGGGATCGCTCGCGTCACCGAAGCCGGTGCCGGTGTTGCTGACGAAGATGGGCGGGCCGTAGGCGGCGTCGGCTGTGCCATCGACCGTGAGCGCGCCAGAGACCACGCTGGCAGGCACGATCGCGAACTGGTTACCGGGCACGCCGTCGGGGTTCGAGCCGCTGGGCTCCTTGAAGCTGACGTTGGCGGGGTCGCCCAGGTTGGCGCCGGGGCCGCCGAGGCCGCCGATGACCTGGTTGGACATGAAGTCGTTGCTCGAGCTGATGACCCAGCCGGCGATGCGGATCTGCCCGGTGGGGACCGCGTCGCTCAGGTCAAAGTTGGAGAGCGGGATGCGGACTTCGAGACCAGTGGTCACGTTGATCGCGTCGGAGTTGTCCTCGGCCTCGCCCGTCTGGGGCAGGTTGTCGCCGAAGCTGGTCGGTTGGTTCTGGACCCAGGCGCGTGTGTACAGGCCCGTCTCGGAGGCACCGATCTGGCCGTCAACGGTCACCTGCCCGAGAGCCTGCCCGCACATCGTGGCGAGCAGAGCCGCTGTCATTGTGGTCTTCATCTTCAAGGTTCTCCCGTGCCCGCGATTGCGAGCTCTCCTCTGATCTGGAACGACAACTCCCCCGCGGATGCGCGGGAATCACTTCTTCATCGTAGCCGATTGAATGTAAGCGTTGTCTATAAAAATACCGCTGTATACAGCACTTGCGCGGGGACTTTTACGGGCGTGCTCGCTTTTCGGACGACGCGTGGATCATCTCCCACTCGCCCGTTGGACCCAGCTTCACCAGCTTCGCAGAACGCGGGGGGAGCACACCCGCGGGGCTTGTGGCGGCTTCGTCACTCGCGTTTGCATACAGCCTGACGTACGCCCCGTTCAGATCACGCTCGATCATCAGGACACCCGATTCCGATTCCAGGCGCCAGCCGCCGAAACGCAGCAGTCTGCCGATTGCCTCATCCTGTCTCCACCGGAGCCAGGCACCGATTCGGCTGGTTGTCTGCTCTGAGAGTTCCCGGAGCAGCTCATCCTGTATCCGGTCGGGCCAGTGCAGAGGTTTGCGATTCTCGGGGTCGTCGCCGCCCCAGACTCCAAGCTCGTCACCCGCGAAAACCATGGGTGATCCGGGCAGAACGGCCAGAACCGCATATGCAAGCTCCAGACGCTCGTAGACCTCTTCACTCGGCTGGGAGCGGTCGAAGCCCTGCGCACCCATCCCCGCCCCCTGGTCATACTCGAGGCCCGGGTTGGCTAGCACCGAGACGAGTCTCGCGGTGTCGTGTGATGCGAGGAGGTTCATCTGGGCCAGCACCGTGGCTGGATGATGGTGGAAGACGGCACGCAATTCGTCTGCAAGATGGGGGTTCGATTCGCCGGCAAGCCAGGGCAGAAGTACAAAGGCCAGCGGGTAGTTCATCTGCGCGTCGAACGCGCGTCCGCCGAAGTAGTCGCTGCCATCGAACCAGAGCTCGCCGAACAGCACGGCTTCGGGGTTGATCTGACGGACCAATGCTCTCCAGCTTTCCCAGAAGGCCATGCCGACCTCGTTGGCAACATCGAGCCGCCAGCCCGAGATGCCATCAGCGGGATCGCCGTCGCCGTTCGGGTCCATCCATCGTCTGGTAACGTCTTCGACATATGCCTTGGGCCCGGGAGCGAGATCCCCGTCGACCTGTCGGAATGCGGGCAGATCCCCATTCCTGCGGTCCCAGGCCCGCCAGCCGATCACGTTGCCCGAGTCGTCGGTTCGCAGGTCGAACCAGTCGAAGTACGGACTGGCGTTCGAGCGGTCTCTGGCGTCACGGAATGCGGGGTGAGCTGTCCCGACGTGGTTCCAGACGCCGTCGAGGATGACGTGGAGATCACGGTCTTTCGTGGCCGGGAGAAAGGCCTCCACGAAATAGTGGTCCGCTGGGGTCCACGCCCACTGGTCGGCCTCAGGGGTGAACTCTGGGGGCTGCTCGTCCGGGCTGCCCGGCCATGCCAAGTGCGGGTCGATGTGGCGATGATCCGTCGCGTCGTACTTGTGCAGGCTGACGGCATCAAATATCGGACAGAGCCATATCGCCGAGGCGCCAAGCTTTTTGATGTGATCAAGACGGTATACAACGCCCTGGAGATCGCCCCCGTATCGGCGTTCGAAGACGGTCTCCATGATCGCGGATCGCGCCCGTTCCGAGCTGTCGCGATATCGCTGCGGGAGGGCGATCGATCTGTTCGCCGAGGCCTCGAACTCGTCGGGCGTGACCTCGAACCAGTCGCTTTGCCAGGGGACCGGTGTGCCGTGGGGCCAGCCCTGATCGTTGGCAGGCTGGGCATTGTCGAACCGTTCCGGGAAGACGTTGTACCAGACGGCTCCGAGCGTCCAGACGGGCGTTTGTGCCGCTTCCGGCTCGGCTTCGAGTGTCAGTGGATCCATCCACCGGGGCGGATCACCACCCGGTGACCGGACCCGGAACAACTCGCCGGCGCCCAGATCTAGCCGGACGGATCGGCGGCCATCGAGAGGCCTGATCGGCTCGGTAACACCTTGGCGTTCGATGACGCTTCCGGGCGCAAGGTTTGCAATCTCGACGAGCCCCTCGGCTCGGTGCACGACAACAACTTCGGGTTGTATACAGGACAACGGAGTAAGTGAATTCCCGCAGAGGCAGAGTAGATTGGCGGAGGAAAAGGCCGATAAGCAGAGAGAAATCATCGTCGTGCCCCGCCGGTTTCGGATAGCATCGTAGTGAATCGCGATCCGCAGCCGGTCATGTATACGGGCGTACGCGAACCGTGACAATACAGGAACGAGATTGCCGGCCTTGCTGCGTCGGTGATGCAGGGGAAACGAACGTGTCCAGGAATCATCGCACCGGCGGCTTTACGTTGATCGAGTTGCTTGTGGTCATCGCGATCATCGCGCTTCTGATCGGCATCCTGCTGCCCGCACTCGGCAAGGCCCGCGATGCGGCCCGCAAGGCGGCGGACCTCTCGAACATCCGCCAGATGGGTCTGGCCATGACCACCTACTCGACCGACTACAAAGAGTGGTTCCCCGTTCTCCCGACGCCGGGCAACAACTCGAACATCTGGGGCACGCAGCACAAAACCGGCGGCGTCGCGGGCATGTTCAGCCACTGGCAGGTCGGCACGCAGGGCGGCACCGTCGATTCGCCAGAGGGCTGGTCACGTCTCGGCGGCACCCCGGCGGATTCGAAAAACTGGGGCGGCGACTCCACGCCCATCATGCAGAACTACGTCGACGACCTGGCGATCCTCACTTCCCCCGCACAGAAGGAAGACTGGGACTATCACCCACCCGTGCTGCGCGAGCCCTCGATCAGTTCGATCGACAGCGGCCGACCGGTCAAGCCACAGCCCCCGGGCAACCCGCTCGAGGTCATCTCGTACAACATCAGCTATCTCTACATCGCGGGCTTGCGCGCGATCGAGCCGGCCGTCGTGAAGCCTGTTCCGATCTGGGGTACCGAAACGGTTGGGCCCGACATCGGCACCTCCGCCTGGTACGGCGCCGGCACCGGCGGCAGCTCCAGCTCTCTTGCCGACTCGGCCGAGACCCGCCCCGGGTATTACTCGAAACTCGACACCTATGGCGAAGACGGCGCGATGTTCGTCTTCTCAGACGGGCACGCCGAGTTCCTCCGCAACGAGCAGGAGTTCAAGGGCGAGACGTACTCCATCCACGAGTTCTTCTTCGGTGCCCCGGGCGACTCGGACGTCAACAAGAACGCCCAGAACATCAACGCGATCAAGAAGGACCGTTCAACGATGGTCCAGACGATCGACTGAACCAGTGCCGATGTGTGCGTGGCCGCTCAAGGGATCGATCGGCCTGGCCTTGTCACGGAAGGTTGAGCCCGGGCATCGCTGCATGCGTGATGCTCAGCCGCTACAGTTCGCCCCGTGACCATGAACGAAGATAATCAACCAGCCGCACAGCCACGCGTCTCGCTCGCCCGCCGCCTCGCCGGCGCTCAGGAAGCGGGGCTCGTTTTCGTCATCATCCTGATGGGCACGGCCCTCGCCCTGCTCGGCGGCAACAAACAGAAACAGTTCCGCATCAACCTGCCCGAGGGCGCCAGCGTCGTCGAGTACAACGCCGAGGGCACCGAAACCGAGCCGGGCACGATCTCACTCCAGCAGGTCGTCGGCTGGCGCGTTTCGAGCAACGAGGGCGAGCAGACCTACGAGCGCGCATCCGGGTATTCATTCAACGCCAACCAGAATGCATTCTTCGGGCGGCGCACCGTCAACAAGTTCCTCGATAGCGAGAATCTTGTTCTGGTCGCCAAGGACGCGAGCTTCATCGCGATCATGGCGGTCGGCATGACCGCGGTCATCATCCTCGCGGGGATCGATCTCTCTGTGGGTTCGATCTATGGACTCTCGGCGCTCATCGGCGCCATGGCCCTTCGCAAATTCACGGGCGACGACACGGGCCTGTTCCTCTCGCTGCCCATCGGCGTCGGCATCTGCTGTCTTGTCGGTCTCGCGTGCGGCGCAGCCAACGGCATCATGATCGTCGGCCTTCGCGTCCACCCCTTCGTTATCACGCTCGGAACGATGGCCGCATACCGCGGCCTTATCTTTGTCATCAGCGGCGGGCAGTCCGTCGGCAACTTCCCCGACAGCTTCACGAGCGGCTTCTTCAAGGCCGAGGTCGCGGGCACCTACCCGGTCCCGGTGCTCGTCATGCTGCTTACCGGTGCGGTGGGGATGTTCCTGCTTGCCAAGACCGTCGTGGGGCGTCAGGTCTACGCGATCGGTGGCAACGAGACAGCCGCCAAGTACGCGGGCATCCCCGTCGGCCGGGTGAAGATCATCGTCTATTCAATGCTCGGCTTGCTCGCGGGCCTGAGCGCCGCGGTGTACCTGGGCTACCTCGGGGCCGCCGAGCCCAACGCGGGCATGACGTACGAACTCAAGGTGATCGCCGCGACCGTGATCGGCGGGGCATCGCTCATGGGCGGGCGCGGATCGGCAGTCGGGGCCGTGCTCGGCGCGATCGTCATCCAGCTCATCGACAACGGGATGATCATCCTGGAGATCGACCAGTCGTACAACCAGATCGTTATGGGCGTGGCCATTATCATCGCGGTCGTGATCGACCAGGCGAAGGCACGCCTCGCACCAAAGGGATAATCCAAGGCTTAGAGCACTCGATACCAGAGGGGAAACAGCCATGAACACACGGGCACTCTCAACCATCCTCGGCCTCGGCGCGATGACGCTGCTGGCCGCCTGCGGCAACCAAAGCGGGGACTCGACCGGCGGCAACGGCTCGCCCTCGGACGCCTCAAACTCCGGTTCCTCTGGCGGCGCTGCCGACGTCACCTACACCTTCGGCGTCATTGCCAAGGCCGAGCAGAACCCCGTCTTCCAGGCCGCCCGCGTCGGCGCCGAAGCCGCGGCTAAGAAGCTCAGCGAAGAGAACGACGGCGTCACCGTCAACATCAACTGGCGCACGCCCGCGACCGAAGACGCCCAGAAACAGGCCGAGTTCCTCGAACTCCTGACCAGCCAGGGCGTGGACGGCATCGCGGTCAGCTGCACCGACGCGAACCTGCTCCAGAGCTCGATCAACGCCGCAGCCGCGGGCAACGTCCCCGTCGTGACGTTCGACTCGGACGCCCCGAACTCCGACCGCTTCGCGTACTACGGCGTCGATGACAAGGCCGCCGGCGCCAAGGTCATGGAAGAACTCGCAGCCCAGCTCGATGGCACCGGCATCGTCGCGGTCCTGAGTGGCAACCCGAACTCGGCGAACCTCTCGGCCCGCGTCGATGGTGTGCGCGAGGAAGCCTCCAAGCACGAGGGCATCGAGATCCGCGACGTCTTCTACGCACCCGAAACCGCCGCCGACATGGCCGCCAAAATGCAGCAGGTTCAGACCAGCAACCCGGACATCACCGGTTGGGCGCTCGTCGGCGGGTGGCCCCTCTACACCGACAACGCGCTCGACGGCATCTACGAGAACGCCAAGGTCGTCTCTATGGACCCACTCCCCCTCCCGCTCGATTACGTCAAGGCCGGGCAGG
This sequence comes from Phycisphaerales bacterium, assembly GCA_965228265.1. Lineage (GTDB taxonomy): Bacteria > Planctomycetota > Phycisphaerae > Phycisphaerales > UBA1924. The sequence goes on along the minus strand of OZ245804.1, from coordinate 2,540,959 downwards.
TGCAGGTGCTCGTCGGTCAGCCCTACTACGGCTGGGGCTACGAGTCGGTCATGCTGCTCTTCGACAAGGTCCACAACGGCAAGGACCCCGCCGACGTCATGAACTACGCCGAGTTTGACATCGTCAACTCCGACAACGTCGACGAGTACGCCGAGAACTGGAAAGTCTGGGACCCGACCAGCGGCAACTGATGCATTGATCTCCGCACGATCGGTCGGCGAAAGCCCGCCGATCGTCTTTCTATTTCAGGCCGAGTTTGCAGAGAGAAACAGTGTCCGACGAGTGTCACAACGCGTTTCTGCGTGTCGAAGGCGTGTCCAAACGCTTCGGTATCACACAGGCGCTCAGCGATGTCACCGTTTCGTTCTGCGCGGGCGAAGTCCACGCGCTCATGGGCGAGAACGGCGCGGGCAAGAGCACACTCGGCAAGGCCATCGCCGGCCTGCACAAGCCCGACACAGGCAGGATCATTCTCGACGGCAAAGAGCTCAAGCTCGGATCGATCGACGATGCCTTTGAAGCGGGCGTGCGGATCGTGCACCAGGAACTGGCCCAGTGCCCGAACCTGAGCGTCGCAGAGAATCTCTGCCTGCACGACATGCCCTGCCGCAAACTCGGGACGGTGGACTTCGACGAGATGGTCCGCCGGGCCGAGGCGCTCGTGCATCGTCTCGATCCGTCGATTGATGTACGCAGACCGCTCGGCGGGCTCAGCCCGGGCAAACGCCAGATCTGCCAGATCGCCGCGGCACTGGAAGACGGCGCCGAGCGTGGCGGCTCCTCGCCCCGCGTGATTGTTTTCGATGAACCCACCAGCTCGCTCTCGATCGCCGAGGCCGATCGACTGGGCGAGATCGTGCGCGAGCTTGCGGCCCAAGGCCTCACGATCATCTACGTCTCACACCGCATGGGCGAGATCTTCTCGTGCTGCGATCGGGTCAGCGTGCTGCGTGACGGCAAGTTCGTCGCGACCAACGAGGTCAAGGGTCTCGACGAGGCCACATTGGTTGAGCAGATGATCGGGCGACGTGTTGTCACCCCGACCGGCAAGGTTCAGGCCGAGGGCGGAGAGGCCCAGGCCCTGCAAGCCGTTTCCGGGCTCGAGGGCGATCACCCGCAAGCGGGCAGGGTTGTGCTCCGGGCCAGCTCCATCTCGTCGCCCGGCAAGGTGCAGGGTGTGTCGCTCGAAGTCCGAGCGGGCGAGGTGCTCGGGATCGGCGGGCTCGTCGGCGCGGGGCGCAGCGAACTGCTCGCCGCGATCTTCGGGCTCGATCCGAACGCGACGGGCCAGATCGAGCTCGAGGGCAAGACGCTCGCGCTTGGGGATGTGCGCTCGTCGATCCGTGAGGGCATGGGCCTTGTGCCCGAGGACCGCCGCCACGAGGGTCTGTTCTTTCAGCTCGGCGTGGACGAGAACATCGTCGCCCCGCGCATGCCGCTGCTCGCCAATCGCAGGTTCCCATTCGGGCTCAGGCGCCAGTGCGACGAGAACGATGTGGTCGCCGAGAAGATCAAGACTTTCCGCGTCAAGACCGCGACGACCAAGAGCAGCCCGGGCGAACTCTCGGGCGGCAACCAGCAGAAGCTGCTCATCGCACGCTGGATGGGACGCGAGACGAAGGTCCTCCTGCTCGACGAGCCCACGCGCGGCATCGACGTGGGCACCAAGGTCGAGGTCTACAAGCTCATCCGCGAAGCCGTCGACAAAGGCCTCGCGGTCGTGCTCGTCTCGAGCGAGATGCCCGAGCTGCTGGCGCTCTCGGACCGGATCATGGTCCTCGCCGACGGCGTGTGCACGGGCACACTCGAGGGCGATGACATGACCCAGACAAACGTGCTCACGCTCGCGACTCAGGAAGTCGTCGTCGCTTAGTTCGGGAGCGTGATCCTCACCGTCTCACCGTCGCGACCCTGTGCCGTGATTTCCTCGCCGTTCTCGAGAATCAGACGCACATGAAGCGACCGGTCGGACCGGGCCCGCTGGCCCTCTTCGCCCGCCAGTGAGATGGTCACCGTGTCGCCCTTGCGTTCGGCGCGGTAGGTGCTGAGCAGGTAGTCACCCGATTCAAACTCGTACCCGTCGCCGCTGTCCTCGTAGAGCGTGCCGTGTGCCGAGCCGCTTTCGTCGAGCGCGACGATGAGAGTGAGCGGGTCGAGCGGCTTCTCCATCGTGTGCTGCATCACGGGGCCCGTAGGAATGATCGCGCCGCCCTTGAGATAGAACTCAGGCATGTCCGGGTTGTCCGCGCCCTCGAGGGAGAGCGGGTTCCAGATGCCCTTGGGCATCACCGGCACGCGGTCGCCGTGGAGCGTCAGCTTGGGCTTGATGAGCAGGCCCTCGCCGATCAGGAAAATGTCGTCCTCCGTACGGAGCGCGGGGTCGCTCGGATCGGCAAAGAACGCGGGCTGCGCGATCGGCATGCCGGTCGTGTGCGCGTCATAGAAAAGCGTGTAGTAGTAGGGGAGCAGCCGGTAGCGGTTGTTGAGCGCCTGGCGAGCGGTCTCCTCGACCTCGGCCCCGAAGGCCCACGGCTCCTTTTGCACGTTCCCCACAGCCGTGTGCCCGCGAGCGAAGGGCAGCATCACACCGAATGCGAACCACCGCTCGAACTGCTGCGCATCACCGTTGCCAATGAAGCCGCCAAGGTCCGGGCCATAGAACGGGAAGCCGGAGAGACTCATATTGAGCACCATCGGCACCGAGCCTTCGAGGTCCCACCAGTCGGCCGAGTTGTCGCCCGACCAGCCCGCGGCGTAGCGCTGACCGCCAAGATACGTCGCCCGGCTCAAAACAAACGGCCGCTTGTCCGGGTTCGCTTCCTGCACGCCCTCTCGCGTGGCCTTGATCATGAGCATGCCGTAGACGTTGTGAAAGCGTGCGTGGTCGCCCGGGCCGCCCATCTCCGGATCGCCCGCGTGGATGTTGTCCTCGGGCATGGTCTTGGAGACGACGTTGAAGATCGCCGGCTCGTTCATGTCGTTCCAGACACCCGTGATCCCATTGGCCATGAAGTCTTCGTAGAGACCCGCCCACCAGTCACGCGTGCGCTGCTGTGTGTAATCAGGGAACACGCACCAGCCGGGCCAGACCTCACCCTTGTAGACGTCGCCGCTGGCGGTCTTGACCGCGTGGTCGCCCTCGATGAGTTCCTCGTAGACGCTGTACCCCTCGGGCGGGAAGCGCTCCGTCTCAGCGCCCACGCCCGGGTCGATCATCCAGACGTTGTGGAAGTTGAGTTCGTTCAGCAGATAGTCGTTGAGCCCCTTCGGATCGGGGAAGAGCTCCTCGTCGAAGCGGAAGATCCGGTACTCGTCCATGTAGTGGATGTCCATCCAGATCACATCCGCCGGGATGTCTCGGTCGCGGAACCCCTTGGCGATCTCACGAACCTGGACATCGGGGTAGTAGCTGTACCGGCACTGGTGATACCCGATCGCCCACTTGGGAGGCATCGGGATCGTGCCGGTCAGCTGCGCAAGCGTCTGCACAACTTCCTGGGGAGTCTCGCGCTCGATCACGATCACCGGGAACTCGGGCCCCTCGGCGTGGAACGTGATGTCATCGGTCAGGTCGATCTCGATGCGGTACGTCGAGTCACCGATCACGCCGAAGCTCGTGCCATCGGGACGCACCGCCAGAACCCACGGGTGCGATTTGTAGAGCGAGAGAGTGTTCTCGTTGTAGCCGTACGAATCGGAGTTCCAGAGAATCGTGCGACGACCGTTGCGAAGCAGCGGGCCGGGCACCTCGCCCGTGCCGTACAGGCTGGTGCCGGGCTCAATCTCGATCGTGAACGAATGGCGTCCCTCGTCATCAACGAAGAACTCGGGCTCGACGTCAAAGCCCTCCGGCGCGTTCCCGGCAGCGGGCATCTTCGGATCCAGCAGCGCGAAGGAGGGCAACGCGTTCTGCTTGGCTTCCTCGGACGCGTGGTACCGGACGATGTTCTCGCCGATGGACTCGGAGACGATCTGCCCGCACGCCGTCGGCGTGAGCGCAAGAAACAGAGCCAGCAGCAGACCGTGGAGTCTCGTATACATCGGTATCTCCCTCATGTGGGAATCTGGGGTGTTTCCCGGCCCGAGTTGTAGGCCGGCAAGAGGTCCGGGAAGCGCAGAAATCGTTGTATACCACGCTGAATGAGGCCAAAACGCCTGAGGCTCCCGATCACTCCCGTATACTTTACGCGAACTCTGACACCAACCCCCGAGTGCCAAGGTACCCACCTGATGAAGATCCAGAAGCGTCGATTCGCAGCCGTCGGTCTCGCCCTGCTTGCCGGCTCCGCCTGCGCCCAAGACCAGTACCCGCCCATGCTCCAGTGGTTCGAACTCGAGTGGCGCGACATGGAGCACCGCATCCCCGACTTCTTCCTGGCTGGTTACGGCTCGACCTGGCTCCCGCCCATCTCCAAGGCCGTCGCGCCCAACAGCGCCAAGAGCCCGGGCTACGACCCGCTCGACCTCTTCAATCTCGGGGGCGGCGCGACGGGCAACACGACCTACGGCACCGAGGACGACCTCCGAGCAGTCGTCGAAGAGTTTCACGGCGCCAACGCAGTCGTCTACGTCGATCTCATCATGAACCACGCCGGATTCCGCCGAGCGGATCAAGGCTTCCACATCGAAGGCGGCTACGTCGGCCTCTGGGCAAACCCGCCCGCGGGGCGCGACCTCATCCCGACCGACGACTGGGGCGACTTCAACAACTCATACACGAACGCCGGCTACCTCCAGTCGACGGATCCGGGCGGGGCGCTCTACGACCTGCACCGGGGCGACCTCGTCGCACTCTGCGACATCGACCAGGCGTCCAACAACATGCTCATCCGCAACCCGACGACCGTCGGCGATCCGCAGAACATCCCCGCCGGCACCCTCCGCAACATCCCCGACCCGGACAACGCTCGCTTCTACCCCGACACGGACCTCGCGGGTGAAACCGTCACAAACCCAGGCACCTTCCGCAACCCGGGAAGCGAGCAGTACTCCCGCTACCCGTGGAATCCTTTCAACGTCATGAACGGCGACCCGGTCCCCGAGAACGCCACGGACTTCCTGCTCCGTCACACACGCTGGCTCGCCAGCGAGATCGGGATTGACGGCTTCCGCCTCGACGCCTGCAAGCACATCCCCTCGTCCTTCTGGGACAAGGACTGGGACAGCGCCGTTTACAACGCCTGGACACACCCCAGCGGAACGAATGTCACCGCTTACAGCTTCGGTGAAGCCGTCTCCGGCAACGGCTTCATCTATGACCAATACATCCGCAAGCCCAACAACAACAACAGGCAGGGCGATACCTGGGGCAACCGCGACGCGCTCGACCTCAACGGCGCAGGACAGCTCCGCAATCTCAACGGGGCCGACGGCTTCGGCTCGTGGCAGAGCGTCCTCAACAACCACCTCGACAACGAAGACGGCTTCAACGACGGCACCCTCGGCGTCAACCACGTCTTCAGCCACGACAACGGCAGCGTCGGCGACGGCGGCTCGCTCCCGCCCGAACCCTCGCTCCGTCAGATGGCGCTGCCCATGAACGCCTACGTCCTGCTCCGCCCGGGACAGGGCCTCATCTACCAGAACGAACGAGGCGTCGATCGCCCCTCGGGTAATTTCAGCCCGCGCAACGGCGTCCCGCTCGCACTCGGTCGAGACCGCTCGACGGGGATGACCGACGACACCATCACCACGCTCGTCCGCCTCGCCAACGAGGTCGGCCGGGGCGACATCGACGTCACCTCGTACACCGACCCCCTCAATCCGAACATCGACGACGTCTTCGTCTTTGAACGTCGCAAGTCTGGCGGTCCGGCCAACGCGCTGATCGCCGTCAGCGATCGTCGTGACCCCGGCTTCCAGACACGCGATGTCGTGACCAACTTCGCGCCGGGCACCCGACTCCACGAGCAGACCGGCAACGCCGCCGATCCGACAATCGATCCGACCGGCCAGATCCCCGAGGTCATCACGGTCGGCGCCAACGGTCGCATCACGGTGAGCGTCCCCAACAACGTCTCCAGCGCCGGCTCGCACGAGAAGGGCTTTGTGGTCTACACCCCGGCCCTGCCGACGGGCACGCTGACGGTTTCAAACGTCACGGGCCAGCTCCCCTCCGAGCTTCCCTTCCTGCCCATCTACAAGAAGCGCATCAACTCGATCGACATCGTCGAGGGCGCGACCTTCGACATCGAACTCGTCACCACCCAGACCGACGCGCTCGACCCCAACACCGACGACAACGCTCTCTTCAAGATCAACCAGGGCTACAAGGATTTCAACGGCAACGGCTCCGTTGACTTCCCCGTCGGGCTTGAGGACTTCAACAACAACGGCGTCCTCGAGTTCCCCTCCGAACAAACCATCACGGGCGGATTCGAGCAGTTCGTCACACAGCACGAGCCGCTCTTCGGCTCGGGCAACGCCCAGGGCATCTACCGCCAGACCATCGACACCTCCATGCTCGAGGACGGGCTCAACTACATCACCGTCAATGCCTTCCGCCACCGCGACGACGGCGGCGACCCCATCTTCCGCCAGTTCCGCAAGGTCATCTACCTCGACAACCAGCCGCCCGGCATCGAGTTCGTCGACGCACCCGCCGAACTCGATTCGGGCTCGGTCACCTTCCACTTCCGCGCGACCGACCGGACCACGGTCAACGTCGTCGCGATGGCCAACCTCGATCCGGGTATCGATGCGGTCGACTTCGGTCGCACAAGGCCCTCCGCTACGCGTAACGACCGCTACGACTGGGAGTACTCATTCCTCGGCCTCCAGCACGGCACGAACACGATCACGGTCGTCGCTTACGAGGAGTCGGGCCGGGGCAACGCGGTCACGCACACCTTCTTCGTCAACCTCTGCCCCGCAGACGTGAACCAGGACGGCGTGCTCTCGCCCGCAGACTTCAGCGCATGGGTCTCGGCTTTCAACACGCAGGCCCCCGGCTGCGATCAGAACGACGACGGCATCTGCTCACCCGCCGACTTCAGCGCATGGGTGGCCAACTTCAACGCGGGCTGCCCGTAAGACGTACCATCCCCCGGCCGTTTGCCCTGCACGTCTGATCTCGGAGACCAACATGCCCATCGCTCGCGCCAGCGCCCTGTTTCTGCTCGTCGCCGCACTGTTCTCGGTCCTTCCGGGCGGTGCGCAGGCACAGGACGAAGTCCAGCCCGAAACACTGCCGCAGGGATTCATCATCGTCGTCGACGACCCCCAGCGCATCGCGTCCGAAGGCCAGCCCATCTACATCGGAACGAACCACGGCAACTGGCACCCGGGCAACCCCGTCTTCAAGATGTCTCCCCGCTCCGACGGCAAGTGGCAGCTCATTCTCGATCAGCCCACCAATCCCGGACGCATGCAGTTCAAGTTCACACGCGGCTCTTGGGAAACCGTCGAAGTCGATGAAGACGGCGAACAGATCGAAAACCGTGTGCTCCCCAAGATCGACCCGGCAAAGTACGACGACGGCTCGCGTCCGATCTTCGAGTTCAGTGTGTCCAAGTGGGACGATCAGAAACCCGGAGCCGTCCAGCAGCGGGGCGTTGAAGACACGACCAAGCCTCTCGAAGTCACCGGCTCTGCCAGGCGTTTGCAACTCGTCGGCGGTGCCGGCCGCGCAAGAGGCATGGTCCGCGACGCCATCGTCTGGCTCCCGCCCGGCTACGAAGACTCAGGCCGTGACTACCCCGTGCTCTACCTCATGGACGGCCAGAACGCTTTCATGCAGCAACCGGGCACCCCCGGCGAATGGCACGCCGACGAGGCCGCCACCGAACTCATCGAAGCGGGTGAGATCGAGCCTCTGATCATCGTCGGCATCCCGCACTCCGGGTTCAGCCGGGCCGACGAGTACCTCCCCGCCGAACTCATCGAGGGCGTACAACCCTCGGCCGACGAATTCATCGGCTGGATCGAGCGCGACGTCATGACGCGCGTCGAGCGCGCTTTCCGCGTCAAGACCGGTCCGGACAACACCGCGATCGGTGGAGCCAGTTTCGGTGGCATCATCTCGCTCTACGCCGCCAGCCAACGACCCGACCTTTTCGGTGCCGCCATTGTCGAGAGCCCGTCCGTTCTGAGCCGCAACGGCTACATGATGAGCCATTTCGCCGGCGGCTCGTTCAACTGGCCCAAGGTGGTCTATCTCGGCGTGGGCAGCCAGGAGGCCGGCACCGCCGATGATGCGCAGCAGCTCAACGAGCGCTACGTCATGGCCATCGAGTCACTCGCCGAGAAAGCCTCGGGCGCGGGCAGCCGAGTCGCCGTCTTCATCGGCGAAGGCCACGTCCACAACGAGCCCGCCTGGGCCGAGCGTTTCCCCGAAGCACTCAAGCACGTCTTCGGCACGCACTAAACGCCCGTCTCAGTCCCGATTCTGATCGCGCACGACCATGAGCCGCACCTCGGTCATGTCCTCGATCGCCGAGCGCACGCCCTCGCGCCCCAGCCCCGAGTCCTTGACCCCGCCGTAGGGCATGTGATCGACTCGGAACGAGGGCACCTCGTTGATCATCACGCCTCCGACCCTGAGCCGGTCCCACGCCTTGTGCATGCGCGCCACACTGTCCGTGAACACCCCGGCCTGCAAACCGAACCGGCTGTCGTTCACATCATCGAGCGCCGCATCGAAGTCTTCAAACTTCGAGAGCACCACCACAGGCCCGAAGATCTCCTCGCACACGAGCTTCGCGTCCCTCGGCACATTCTCAACCAGCGTCGCCTCGACGATCGCCCCATCGCGTTGCCCACCCACGATCACTCTCGCGCCCCGGCTCACACCCTCTTCGAGCCAGGCCTCGACGCGCTCGGCAGCGCCCTCGTCGATCATGGGCCCGATGAACGTTTCGCGGTCCATCGGGTCGCCGCTCTTGAGCACGCCGACCTTCTCCGCCAGACGCTGCCTCAGCTCGTCGTAGACCTTCGCGTGCGCGATCACCCGCTGTACACTCACGCAGCTCTGCCCAGACTGGTAATACCCGCCAAAGACAATCCGCTCGACCGCGGTTCCGACGTCGGCCGACTCGTCGACGATGCACGCCGCGTTCCCGCCAAGCTCAAGCGTCACGCGCTTGAGCCCCGCATCGCGGATGATCTCCTTGCCGACCGTGTCCGAACCCGTAAAGCTCAGGTGACGAATCCGCTCGTCCGTCACCAGGGCCTTCGCGTCCTTGCTCGGGCAGGGCAGGATCGAGAACGCGCCCGCAGGCAGATCCGTCTCGGCCAGAATCTCGCCGATGATGAGCGCCCCGATCGGCGTCTTCGACGCAGGCTTGAGCACGAACGGGCATCCGCTCGCGATCGCCGGTGCTACCTTGTGCGCCACGAGATTCAGCGGGAAGTTGAAGGGCGTGATGAACGAACACACGCCGATCGGCACGCGCTTGGTCATCCCGCGGTACCCCTCGGCCCGCGACGAGATCTGCATCTCGATCACCTCGCCGCCGATCCGCGTCGCCTCCTCGGCCGCGACCTCGAACGTCTCGATCAGCCGCGTCACCTCGCCTTCGCTGTCCCTGATCGGTTTGCCCGCTTCGACAGAGAGCGCCACCGCCAGCTCGTCCCGCCGCTCACGGAACCTTTCGACGCAGTGCCGAAGCACATCACGCCGCCTGTACGCGGGCATCTCGGCCATCGCCTCGGCAGCGTCAGTGCACCCCGCGATCGCAGCGTCCACGACCTCTGGCGAAGCCAGCGGCACGCGCGAGGCCACCTCGCCGGTGAACACATTGCGAACTTCAAGGTCAAAATTCGGAGTCGCGGCCTTGCCGCCCAAGTACATCGGGTATGTCTCTCGGACCATGCATAGAGCCTAGCTGATCCCGCACAACATCCCCAGTGAGAAGCCCTTCATGGTTCGGCCGCCGCACCCCTCATTTACCGGTGCAAGCGAGCCCGATGTCAAGTAACATGGACCCGCCGGCTGGCGGACATGCGCAGGCCGGTCTCGCGGGGGCGGATTCGACTGAATCAGAGAAGGGGAGTTCGCATGCGGACGTGTGCCATCGGTCTGGTCTGTGCAGCAGGAATCGTCGCGGGTCACGCAGCCGCATTCACGACCACCTCCGCCACCCACCCGGGCGGCGAGGAAGAACGGCTCCTCGGCAAGGGCGACTCCACCGACGTCCGCTTCGGCAACTTCCCCGCCCAGGACATCACCTTTCTCTCTCAGGTGCCCATCTCCGCCTTCGGCCTCGGCGCCGACGATGCCAACGACTGCTGGGGATACGTCACGCCGCAGGGCAAGGAAATCGCCATCCTCGGTCTCCAGACCGGCACAGGCTTTGTCGACATCACCGACCCGGCAAACCCCCAGATTCTCGCCGCCTACTCGGGCCCATCGAGCCTCTGGCGCGATATCAAGGTCATCGGAACCATCGCCTACGTCGTCACCGAAGGCGGCAACCACATCCAGAAGTTCGACCTCTCCGATGCCGACAACGGCAACATCGGAAACCTCGGTTACTCCAGCTACTCCGGCGTCGGCTCCACGCACAACATCATCGCCAACCCCGACTCGGGCTACATCTATCGCGCCGGCGGCGCCAACAACATGGGCCTCCGCGCCTACGGCGTCGGGGTCAACGGCGCACCGGGCACACCAACCAATCCCTCGCAGCAGTCCGTTCAGTCCGATCTCTATGTCCACGACGCGCAGGTCGTGAACTACACCACAGGCCCATACGCCGGCCGCGAGATCGCATTCCTCTGCTCGGGCTACGGCAACGGCTCCTCCGACACTCGGCTGCGCATCTGGGACGTCACCGACAAATCAAATATGTTCGAGCTCTCCTCGATCTACCACCCCGTCCGCAGGTACATCCACCAGGGCTGGCTCAGCGAAGACCGCAAGTACTTCTACGTCAACGACGAACTCGACGAAGGCCGGACACTCGTCACCACTCTCCACATCTACAACGTCGAAGACCTCGAGAACCCGTACTACGTCAAGGGCTGGACCAACGGCAGCACCGCCCGCGATCACAACCTCTACGTCAAAGGCCACTACATCTATGCCTCAAACTACCGCTCGGGGCTCCGCATCTTCGACATCCAGGACCCCGAGAACCCCGTCGAAGTCGCATGGATGGACACCTACCCCGCAGACGACGGCCTCGGCTACGACGGCTCATGGTCCAATTACCCCTTCTTCCCCTCGGGCAACGTCATCATCTCTGACATCCAGCAGGGCCTCATCGTCGTCCGACCCGAACTCGACACACTCAGCTTCACCATCGAGCAGGCTCTCGATGAGACGCTCAGCCCCGCCGGCGGCGACGAACTCGTGGTCTCTATCACCGAACGCAATGTCACGCTCGATCCCTCGACCCCCACGCTGAACCTGCGCGACGGCCAGGGCACGATCACGCAGATCGCGGGCACACCGACCGGGGCGCCGAACACGTACAGCTTCACAACACCGCGTCGTGACTGCCTCGAAACCATCGACTGGTGGGTCTCAGCGCAATCGAACTCCGGCCAGACTTACACCTGGCCGCAGCTGGCCCCGACGCAGGCCAACTCCTCAGTCGTCGCAACGAGCCTCGTCACCGCTTTCGAAGACGACGCCGAAACCGACCCCGGCTACACCGTCACCGGCACCGCTACCGACGGACAGTGGACCCGGGGCGTCCCCGTCAACGGCGGCAGAGGCGACCCCACAACCGATGCCGATGGTTCAGGCCGCGCCTGGCTCACCGATAACGTCGCCGGGAATTCCGATGTCGACAACGGCGAAACCATCCTCACCAGCCCCGTCATCGACGCATCCGCCGGCGGCAACCTCACCTACAGCTACTGGCTCAACGACACATCCACAGGCTCGCTCGGCACTGGCGATCAACTCCGTGTCGAATACGCGACCAACGCCGCCGGCACCAACTGGGCCACGCTGCGCACGTACGAGGACGCCTTCAACCAGTGGCGTGATGAATCCGTCGTGATCGGGGGCGCAGGCGAGATCCCCGCAACGGGCACGCTCCGGCTGCGGTTCATCGCCGCCGACGTTAACTCGGGCAACATCGTCGAAGCCGGCATCGACGCCATCCGCATCGAGAAGTTCGAGTGCGTCGAACCACCGGCCTGCGCCGCGGACACGAACGGCGACGGCCTCCTGAGCCCCGCCGACTTCAGTGCCTGGGTCGCCGCCTTCAACGCGCAGGCCCCGGAGTGCGACCAGAATGCCGACGGTTCGTGCACACCCGCAGACTTCAGCGCCTGGGTGGCCAACTACAACGCCGGTTGCTGAACAGGCATTCAAAGAGAAAGGCTGAATAAAGCTAGTACCGCAGCTCGATCATCCGGCCGAGTTCGTCGCCATTGAGGACGAAGACGATCAGCCGGTCAAACTCCTTCTCGGGTAGTTCGTCCATCTCGCGTCCGCCGAACGCCTTGACAATCCCGGGCACCGTGTTCGAGTGCGCCACGATCAGACAGGATGAGCCGCTCGGCTGCGCCAGCGCCTTCGCCTTCACGTCCTCGTACCCGGTGGGCGGGTAGACCGTCGGTTCGATGCCGTTGAACCCGGCCGTCGGCGTGCCCGTCTGGAACGAGCGTGTCGTCCGCGTGACGAAGACCGCGCTCAGCGGCTCGTCCTGGAGCACTTCCGCCAGCCGCGCAGCCCGGCTCTCGCCATCGGCGGTCAGTTTCGGATCCTGCTCGCCCGGCTCGGGAGCCGTGTCCGCGTGACGGACGAGGAAGACGGTCCGTGTGCCAACAGCAGGGGCCGCTGCCTCCTCAGCGTTCGTCCCGGAGCCCACCGCGAGCAGGCCCGCCCCCAGCACCACAACGCCAAGCAGCACTCTCCGATGCAGCATCGCAATCCCTCCGGCCAGGTTGTTCAGATCGAATCCGTTGAGTTCGACGGGCTCGGCACAGGGTCGATGCCGCTCGTGTCGAGGCCCTGCTCGCCCATCAGCATGTCCGAGTAGCTCATGCTCAGCATCTCGCCGAGCGCCGGCTTGAGTTTCGCCCGGATCTCCTGCACCTTCTCGTGGCACTGCCGAACATTGTGCGCCCGCGAGACAACCGCCTCGATTTCCAGAAACGTCCCGAGATGGTCAACCGTGTCCAGATGAATCCGCAACTGCTCGATCAGATACACGATCCGCTTCTTGCGCACGACCACCATCACGGGCAGCGAGTCGCACGCAAACCGCTGACGCGCCGAAGGCTCGTCGTAGATCACGTAATGGCTCAGCCTCGCCTCGGCCTTGTCCGCCCGGTCGTAGAAAATGTACTCCGTGTCGTGCCCCGTCTGCTCCCGACGTTTGAGCCGGCCGCTGGGCACTTTGTAGTACGTGTCCGTCTGCTCCAGAATCTCCGCGTGCGTCGCGCCCATCGCCTTGCAGATGGACTGCGCCAGCTCCAGATCCCGCAGTTCCGATTTGAACTCCACGTTGTGCATGATCTCAGCCTACCCGCCAAACAGTTCGAGCATCTTCGCCTCGTCCCAGACTTCGATCCCGAGACTCCGCGCCTTGTCGAGCTTGGAGCCGGCCTTCGGCCCCGCGATCACGATATCGGTGTTTTTCGACACCGAACCCGTCACATTCGCGCCCATCCCGCGCAGCTTCTCCGACGCCTCGTCTCGCGTGTACTTCTCGAGCGATCCTGTCAGGACGATCGTCTTCCCGGCCACCGGCGAATCAGACGCCCCCGCAAGGCGTGGGCTGGACAAATCGACACCCACCGATTCAAGGTCCTCGAACGTGTGCCGCGCGATCTTCGAGTGCAGGTAGTCGTGCAGCACACCAGCCGTGATCGAGCCGATGCCCTCGACCTCCTCCAGATCCGCTGTACTCGCCGCGAGCAGCGCGTGGATGTCCTCAAACTTCGCGCACAGCGCCCGGGCCGTCGCGTCGCCGATGTGCCGAATCCCCATCCCCGCCAGCACCCTGGGCAGGCCGCGGCTCTTCGAAGCCTCGATCCCATTCAGCAGATTCTCGACCTTTTTCTCACCCATCCGCTCGAGTTCGGTGAGCCGGTCCCTGTGCGCATCGAGCCGGTAGATATCTCCAAACCCCGCCAGCGGGATCTTGTCGTCTGCCAGGATCAGGTCGATCGTTGATTCGCCCAGCCCGTCGATATCCATCTGCTTGCGCCCGGCGAACCAGATCAGCTTCTCGCGCAGCTGCGCCGGGCACTCGGGGTTGATGCACCGTCGCGCCGTTTCGAGTTCTGGGTTGTCGTTCGCCTCGATCGGCTCGAGTTCGACCACCCCGCCGCAGACCGGGCAGGTCTTGGGGGGCTTGATCTTGCGGGCGCCCTTGGTGCGTTCTGCTGTCACAGGGCCCACGACATAGGGGATGATCTCGCCGGCTTTCTCGACCTCGACAACATCCCCGATCCGGATGTCCTTCTTGCGGACGAGCCCGAAGTTGTGCAGCGACGCGTGCCGGACTGTCGTGCCCGCAAGCAGCACCGGCTCCATGACCGCGCGGGGGGTGATCTTGCCGGTCTTGCCAACCTGGAACTCCACGTCCAGCAGCTTCGTCGTCTTGCGCTCGGCGGGGTACTTGTACGCGATCACCCATCGCGGGCTCTTGGACGTTGTGCCGAGCAGTTCCTGGTCCGCGAAGCTGTTGACACGGATGACCAGTCCATCGGTCGCGTAGGTCAGCTCGTCGCGGAGATTCGCAAGCTCATCAATCGCGGCCTGCACCTCGTCCACGCCCTTGCACGCCCAGGTCCGATCGGGGACGGGGATGCCAAGGTCTGTGAATGTGCTGAGCATCTCCGCGTGCGTGCGCGCAAAGTCGGCACCCTCGATACTGCCACGCCCGTGCGCACGGAAGCCGAGGTTCCGGCTCGCGGCGACATTGGGATCGAGGTTCTTCAGTGTCCCCGCGCACGCGTTGCGGGGGTTCATAAACAACTCATCGCCCGCCTCGGCCCGCTCGGCGTTGATGCGCACGAACTCCGCGTTCAGGATGAAGACCTCGCCCCGGATCTCGAGCACATCCGGGGCTTTCTTTCCGAGCTCAAGCGGGAGTGAACGGATTGTGCGCACAGCATGGGAGACGTCGTCGCCCTGCCTCCCATCGCCACGCGTCAGTGCGCGGACGAACGAGCCGTTCTCGTAGCGGATCGAGAGCGCCACGCCGTCGATCTTGGGATCGCAGACGAGGTCAATCGGGAAGCCCTCGCGCTCGGCCTCGGCGATGCGATCTCGTTTCTTCTGTTTGAGTGTGTTGATGCGTTTGGACTTCGAGACTTTCTCGCCCGTGTCGCCGAAGAGCCCCGCGTCGCCCGCGGTTTCCCCAGCCTCGGCGCGGGCGATTTCTGCGTCGAGCCTTCGGCACTCAGGATCGACTTCCGGGAAGATCGAGCGGACCCAGGATGCGATGTCCTCGGTCGAGTAGGAGTTGTCGATCGAGAGCATCGGGACGTCGTGGGGGAGTGTGACAAATCCGGCAATGGGTTCGCCGCCGACGCGTTTGGTTGGTGAATTCGGCTTCGCCTGATCCGGGTGCTGGGCTTCGAGATTGGCCAATTCATCGAGCAGGCGGTCGAATTCGGTGTCCGACATGATGGGGTCGGCGTCGGTGTAGTAGGCCCGGTTGGCTTGATCGAGGAGTGACTCGAGTTCGCGCATCCGCTTGATGGGATCGTTCTTTGAAGATGTTGGTTTCTTGCCCACGCGGGGATGGTACAGAGCGGGACAGCCACCGGCGCGCGCATAGGATTTGCCCATGACGCAGACCGCCCGGATCCTCGATGGACGCAAGCTGGCCGCCGAGCAGCGGGAGAAGGTCCGCGAGCGGGCCGCGAGTCTGCGGTCGCAGGGGATTCTGCCCAGGCTTGACGCGGTGATTGTCGGTTCCGAGGACAACGCGGCCCGTCAGTACGCCGAGCGGCAGGGCGAGGAATGCCAGGCGCTCGGGCTTGAGTACAAGCTCCATGAGATCCGGGCCGGCGCAGGATTCGACGACATCGCGGGACGGGTCTTGCTGCTGAACGAGAACGACCATGTCAGCGGGATCATGGTCCACCTTCCCCTGCCGGAGGGGGTGGACACGTACCGCGTGCAGAAGCTCATTCATCCGGACAAGGACGTCGAGGGCGTGAACCCGGCCAACATCGGGAATGTCGTCTACGGGCGATCGAGCCTGGTGCCCTGCACGGCTCTGGCGACGATGCGGATGATCGAGTCCACGGGGATCGACCTCAAGGGCAAGACAGCGGTGGTCGTGGGGGCGGGCAACGTGGTCGGCAAGCCCCTGGCGGTGCTGCTGATGCAGGCCGAGGCAACCGTGGTCTCCTGCAACGTGTACACGCAGAAGATCGAGGAATTGACCCGCCGGGCGGATGTTCTGGTTGCGGCAGCGGGGGTGCCCGGTCTGGTGACAGCCGGGATGGTCCGCCCCGGGGCGCTCGTGGTGGATGTGGGCGTCAACAGGGTGACGAACGCCGAGGGGCAGACGGTGACCGTCGGGGATGTACGGTTTGACGAGGTGAGCGAGGTCGCCGGCTGGATCTCGCCCGTTCCTGGAGGGGTGGGGCCGATGACGGTGGCTGCTCTGCTGAGCAACGCGGTGGAGGCCTCGGCACGGAATCGCTGTCCGGCGGATGAGTAGATCGGCTAGGATGGTTTGTGCGGGGCGGCTCAGGCTGCTCCTTGGAGCTAGAAGTGGGGCCGAGGGGCCTCGCGAAAGGGAAGTAGATGACCACGCTCGGACTTTTTGGGAGCCTCGGACCGATGGAGATCGCCATCATCCTGATGGTGGGCCTCCTGCTCTTTGGACGCCGTCTGCCCGAGGTGGGCCGGGGTCTTGGCAAGAGCATTGTTGAGTTCAAGAAGGGGCTTAAGGATGTGACGGACGAGATCGACGAGGCGACAAAGGAGGCGAAATCGCTTCCTAAGGACGCTGAGGCGGCTCCGAAGCCCATCGAACAGACCGGCTCTGAATCTGCGACAGTGAGCCGATCGGACCCCGTGAGTTCGTGACTCTGGCTTCCTGAGGCCTAGACTTTGGGCCGCCCAAGTTGGCGGCGTTTGTTTGGCGAGGTAGCTCAGCTGGTTTAGAGCGCTGGATTCATAACCCGGAGGTCGGGGGTTCAAGTCCCCCCCTCGCCACTTTCACCCCGAATTGCCGATGGTTGTCTGGAGGCTCCGCTTGGTCGGAGAATGAGGGGCACGGTCAGCCGAGGCCGGCCATTTTCGGCTATTGTGCAGCCTGAGTCCTGGCGATCGGGCGTGTGATTCGAGGGCATCGATGCGAGTCAAGAACGTGTGTGAATCGGTCGCGCCGAAGGCGCTTTCAGCCCTCGTCCTGGCCGCCGGTCTGGCTCTGGCCCCGTCAGCATTTGCTCAGGACGAGGAGATTGAAGTCCCCAGCCTCGACGCCGGCATCGCCGGTCGGATGGTTGATGGGTATTCGTTCTCGTCGCTCCGGCTGCAATACGACCGGGTGCATCCGGAATTGCCGCTGGTCGAGTCGCTCTACTCGCTGCGGGTGGATCTGGACACGACGGGCGACGTGATCGACGTCTCGCCGACCTCGGTGGGCACCACCATCGGTGAGGTGCTCGGGCTTCGCAACCGACAGATATCCATCTCGGCGATCAACGAGATCTCGCGAGCGATCGTGGCGGACCTGAACAGGCGTGGCATTGTGGGCGTGCTCGTGGCGCCGGACCCGTTCCAGATCGAGCCGGCGACAGCAGCAGACATCCGTGTCGATGAGACCGAGCTCCGCCTGAAGGTCTGGGTGGGGGTGGTCTCGGAGCTTCGGACCGTCGGGATGGGTGACCGCTTCGGCGAGGAGCAGGTCATCAACCACCCGGCACACCGCCGAATCGCGGGGCTCTCGCCTGCCAGGCCCTGGCGCGAGGGGGATCGCGGCCCGAGACGGGATCTGATCCGCAAGGAAGTGCTGGACGCTTACGTCCACAGGCTGAACCGGCATCCGTCGAGGCGGGTGGACCTGGCTGTGTCGGCTGCAACGGACGAGGGGCAGGAGCCCAACTCGGTGGCGATGGACTACCTGGTCCATGAGTCCAAGCCCTGGATCGCGTACGGGCAGGTTTCCAACACCGGCACCGACGCGACCAACGAATGGCGCGAGCGTGTCGGGTTCGTGCACAACCAGCTGACCGGCCGGGACGACATCTTCCGGGCCGACTTTGTAACTGCGAGCTTCGATGACAGCTACGCGGCGATCATGTCCTACGAGGCGCCCCTCATCGGGACGGATCTGGTGCGTGCCAAGGTCTACGGCAACTGGAGCGATTACACAGCCGAGGACATCGGCCTGCCCGGGCAGGATCTTTCCGGGACGACCTGGACGTTCGGGGGCGAGCTGATCGCGACGGTCTATCAGAAGGAGTCGTATTTCATCGACGGCTTCATCGGTATCCGTCACGAGGACATCGAGGTCGAGAATGACCTGGCGGCGACGCGCGGCGACACGGACTTCCTGATCGGGACGGTGGGGCTGCGGTCGGAGCAGAACGTGCCTACGCGGTCGATCTACTCCGAGGTTGCGGTCGATTTCACGCTTGATGGGGGATCTCAGCCACAGATCCCCGGGCTTGGTCGCCTGCGGGCCGAGGACGAGTGGACGCTGATCCGGGTCGACAGCGGCGCGTCGTTCTACCTCGAGCCGTTGTTCGCGCCGGATGGCTGGAAGAAAGAAGGCGGCTTCGGAAGCACGCTCGCCAACGAGATCGCGCTTGGTTTCCGGGGGCAGTACTCGTTCGGCGATCGCCTGATCCCGCAGCAGCAGCAGGTGGTCGGCGGGCTGTACTCGGTCCGCGGGTACCCGCAGTCCGCGGTCGCGGGCGACGCGGCGTTCGTGGCCTCGGCGGAGTATCGCCTGCACATCCCGCAGATCCTGGGCATCTCGTCCGAGCCGGGCACGCTGTTTGGTGAGCCCTTCCGTGTGAAGCCGGACCGGGCCTATGGCACAGCGGATTGGGATCTTATTTTGGCCGGCTTTGTCGATTACGGTCAGACGATGATCGAGGACGCGGACTCCACGGAGTTCGACGAATCCCTGCTCGGCGCCGGTGTCGGTCTGGGGTTCGAGTACAGGCGATACCTGCGCGTCCGGGCCGACTGGGGCTTTGCGTTGCAGGATCTGGACAACGGGAGCGTTGAGAGCGGCGATTCTGAGTTCCACATCGTCGCCACGCTGGCATTCTGATTTCAGGAGAAGCCGATGATCCGTTCGAACATGGCACGTACGACCGCGCGTCCTCTGATTCTGGCACTGATTGCCGGGACGGCGGCGGGCCAGCCCGTTGGCGAAGAGGTGGTCGCGGGGCAGGCGAGCTTCTCCCGGTCCGGCAGCCTGACCGAGATCACGGCGGCCGACAACACCATCATCAACTACCAGTCGTTCAACATCGGCGCGGGCGAGACGGTTCGTTTCGTACAGCCGGGTGCCGACGCGAGGGTGCTCAACCGAGTGCTCGGGCAGGACCCGACGCGGATCGACGGCTCGTTGATCTCGAACGGCCGGGTGTACATCGTCAACGAACAGGGCGTGTACTTCGGCAGCCGGGCGATTGTGGATGTGGGCGCGATCCACGCGGCTGCGGGCCAGATGACGGACGCGGACTTCCTGGGCGGGATCGATCGGTTCACGAACATGACCGGTGCGGTCGAGAACCACGGCGAGATACGGGCCGGCGAGGTGCATCTTGCGGGCCGACGTGTCACGAACCTCGGCGCGATTGTCGCGCCGGAGGGTCTTGTCACGATGAGTGTGGGCGACCGCGTGCTCGTGGGTGAGCATGACGGCCATGTCTTCGTGAGCGCAAGCTCGGACGGCGCCAACACGGGCGAGGTTCAGCAGCGGGGCACGATCGACGCGGCCGGCGGCAAGGTGATGGTCGGCGCGGGCGATATGTTCTCGATCGCTATCGGGCCGGATTCGTCCGTGCGTGCGAAAGCGGTTGATATGCGAGGCGGTGAAGGCTCGGTCGTCACGGTCGCGGGCTCGATTGATGTTTCCGACACGGCTCCGGGCCGGATGGGCGGCCAGGTCGTCATCACGGGCGATGGTGTGGCGGTCCTAGGTGCTGATATCGACGCCAGCGGCGCTGCGGGCGGCGGGCAGATCCATATCGGCGGCGGGTTCCAGGGCAACGATCCGACGATTGCGCACGCGAGCCGACTGAACGTCAACCGTCAGACCACGCTCAGAGCCGACGCGGTCGAGAACGGTGACGGCGGCGAGATTGTGATGTGGTCGGATGACGCGACGCTGTTTACCGGCCGCGCCTCGGCGCGCGGCGGCGCGACGAGCGGCAACGGCGGGCTCGTCGAGGTGTCCAGTGCGGGCTGGCTCGGCTTCTACGGCCAGGTGAATACGTCTGCGCCTTTCGGCAAGAACGGGCTCCTGCTGCTCGATCCCGAGAACATCACGATCGTCAGCGGCGAGGCGGGTGATGGTGCCGACGACATGCTGCTCGATGACAACCAGCTCCCGGCCAGCGACGCCATGGGGATGGATGTCCAGATTTCTGATGGCACGATCGAGGCGCTCGATGACACGGACATCCTGATCGCCGCGACGGGCAACATCGCGATCGGCAACCTCGCCGACGGCTCGCTGGCGCTCACGGTTTCCGAGGGCAACACGTTCACCTTCGACGCCGGCGGCAACTTCGCGATGATCGGGACGAGTCCGATTACGACCAACGGGGGGAACCTGGTCATTCGTGCAGGCGAGGCGCTGCAGTTGCCCTCCGTGGACACGGCCGGTGGTGACCTGACGCTCGAGGCCGGTGACGAGATCCGCGTCGTTCGTCAGCTTGCAAACATCGGCAACCTCGATATCCAGAGCACCGGCGCTACACGGATAGTCACCCTGGACGACGTGGACGCGGGATCGATCTCGATCGATACGGACACACTCGGCGTGACGGGGTCGATCTTCTCACGGACGGCTCTCGACCTGACGAATCTCTCGACGATTCGCGCGACGCAGATGTCTGAGATCACCACGATCGGTGCGTTCGATGGGACGGACGCGTTTGCGATCCTGATCGATCCGTCGACCAGCATCGAGGGGCCGGGCGGGCTGCGGTTTGTTGCGAGCACGATCACACTGCCCGAGATCAATTTCCTCTCGGCGCTCGAGGTGACCGCGACCGACGAACTCATTCTGCTCGGCGATATCAATCTCGACAACGATCCCGATGCGCTGGGCGGTCGGCTTGATCTGAGCGATTGCGAAGTGGTGACGCTTGCGGGCGATGTGCGGATCGATACCGATCGACTCATCCGTGACGCTGCCGGCGGCGATGTCATCCTGAGCGGCACGAACATCCGCGCGATGAACGCGGGAGTTCAGGAGTTGATCATCAACACCGAGACGGACACGGGCGATGCCTCTGGCCTGATCGAACTTGGTGATCTCGGCGTCGGGACGCCGCTCGGACGCTTTGTGGTGGTCGGGTCGGAACTCCGTCTGACGGGCTCGATGCAGTTCAACGAGTCGCCCGAACTCTTCCGCGTCGACAACATCGTGGTGGCGTCTGACGATGCGGCGATCGTGACGAACGGTCAGAACCTTGATCTGCGAATCGTGCCGATCGATGGTTCGGGTTCGCTCCGGATTGATCTGACCGACGGCATGGGGAACTCGGGCGCGTTCTCGTACACAAACGTGATCGGTGCCAACACCCCGCTTGAGAGTTTCACGCTGATCGGTGACGTCTTCACGCTGCCCGAGATCACGACCGTGGGCGACCAGGTCTACGTGGGCGAGCGCATCTTCCTGCCGGATTTCCTGACGAGCAGCGGCGGCGAGATCAGCTTCGATGGCCGAGTCACGATCGAGAATGACGCACTGGTCGCGTCCGATGGCGGCGTTGTCCGCTTTCAGAACCTGGTCGGCGGCGCGGGGAGCCTGACCGTTGACACGGGTGAGGGCTTTGCGAGCTTTGAGCGCAGCCTGATTCTCGATGCACTGACCGTCAACGGCGGGGTGCGTTTCGACGGCGGTGCGCAGAACATCGAGACCGCGGGCGATCTGGTGCTCGGGGAGATGGTCGGGCGGGATCGGATCGAGATGGCTGCGGGCGACAAGAGCTTCCGCTCGACGGGCGGGGATGTGATTTTCAACGGTCCGCTCAACGGGCCCGCGGATGTCACGATCGCGGCCGGTCCCGGCACGGCTGGCAGCGATATCCCGGTGATCCGCTTTGCATCGAATGTGGGCGCGGCTGAGAGCCTGGCATCGCTGACACTCGGCGATGGGCAGTCCGTCGTGCCGCAGGTCGCCAGCGTGGTGATGGCCGAGTTCGACGAGGACGGCGAGCCCGTCACCGATCGTCTCTACACGATCCGCACGACCGGTGACCTGACCATGGGGCAGAACGAGAAGCTGACGGCTCTAGGGTCGCTGCTGATCGAATCGCTCTCGGGGGTTGTGACGATCGGCGACCTGACTTCGTCGGGTGCGATGCGTGTCAACGCGCCGCGGATCGACATCCTGACCCGCTTGGCCGGTGACATCTTCGAGGTTGATGCATCGCAAGATCCGGAGGTGCTGCTCGATGCGAGCGGGCGTACGGATCGCGGGGTGGACATTGTCTCTGGTGTTTCGGTGACTATCGATTCGCCCGACGTGCGTGTGATCGGTTCAGGCCCGATGCCCGAGATCGCCGACCCGACGGGGAACGCGAAGGTCAACGGCGTGCAGACGCGCGCTTCAAACACGTTCGGCATCGAATCGCTCTACTTCAACCGTCGCGAAGGCACGGGTGGGGGCGCGATCACCGATGAGACGACGGTGCTCGATGCTCGCTCGACGGGTTCGACGACGGTGCCGCTCGCTGAGGGGTTGCCCAACGAGTTCCGAGAGAATGCTGATACGTACAACACCGCCGAGGCGATCTTTGAACCCAACCCGGAGTCGGGTGAGTTGGCGCAGGGAGATCAGGGCGGGATTCTGTTGCGTCGGACTTCTGCGCAGGAGCGGAAGTGGGCGCGCGACGGCGTGATCTGGCATGTGGATCTCGCTGAGAGCCCCAAGCCCGGCGTGGGTGATTTCCGGATCGCTTCGGCAAGGTTGGACCCGGATGGCGTGCAGCGATTCCGCAGCGCCTGGAGCGAACTGGCCGAGGCGGTGGGCGTGGACGACACGGACCGTGAAGAGGTGCTGGCGCGCGTGCGTTCGGTACTCGGGGTGGCGACTGACCAGTACAAGCGGGCGTCGGGTGAGGAGTTCATCGACCCGCAGCACTTCGCGCTGTACTCGGATCTGCGCACGGCCAACGCCGATGCCTGGCGGGCGCTTCAGCTCGTCTCGGCGATCACGAGCGGCTCAGAGGCGCTCGGTCTGACCCCGACCGAGGCGGTCAGGTTCCGTAAGGGCCTTATCGAATCGATCCGCCCGCTTGGGCTCGATTCGGTCGATCTCGCGAGGCTCATCGAGTACGCGGGGCGGTCAGAAGAGGCGCCGGCGAGCATTGAGGCTCCGAGTCGGCAACGCTAAACTCGACGGCCGGCCTGTCGCGTTTCGTCGCGGTTCTATGGGTCGGCATTTCCTTGTATCGCGGAGGCATCTTCATGTTGAAGCCAAGTCGAATCATTACACATCTGACCACGCTGCTTGCGGTGCTTGTTCTCTCGGCGCCAGCAGCTGCCCAGAGCGGTACGAAGTCGGCCATTCTGCCCATCAGAACTGATGGCCCGAAGAACCTCGACCCTGCGAAGGGCTCGACCACGTACGACAACATGGCGTGCTCGCAGATCTACGAGACACTGCTGATCAGCAAGTACTCCGATCCGATGCAGATGGAGCCGCTGCTGCTGACGGAGATGCCGACGTCTCCCGACGGCGGTCTGACCTGGAACTTCAAGCTCAAGCCGGGCGTGATGTTCCACGACGACGATTGCTTCCCCGGCGGCAAGGGCCGCGAGATGGTCGCCGAGGACGTGTTCTATTCGATCCGTCGTCTTGCTGACCCGAAGTACGAAT
This sequence comes from Phycisphaerales bacterium, assembly GCA_965228265.1. GTDB lineage: Bacteria > Planctomycetota > Phycisphaerae > Phycisphaerales > UBA1924. Next base: position 2,517,011 of record OZ245804.1, on the reverse strand, counting down.
ACGAGAACTGGTGGCTGATCGACAACACGATCCTCGGTTTCAACGAGTACAAGGACAAGTACGTCGGTTCGGACAACTTCAGCTACGACGATCCGGTGCAGGGTTTCCGCAAGATCAGCGATCACGAGTTCGAGATCGTGCTCGTCGAGCCGGTGTATCGATTCCTGTATGTCCTGAGTATGTTCCAGACCTCGATCGTGCCGCGCGAGGCCGTCGAGATGTACGGCGATGACTTCAGCTTCAACCCGGTGGGCACGGGGCCCTTCCTTCTCGAGGACTTCATCCCCAAGAAGCACCTGAAGCTCGTTCGGAATCCGAACTACCACGAGGTGTACTACCCGGCTGAGGAAGAGTGGACGAGCGAGGACCGCCGGAACCGCCTGCACCGTGCTGCGGGTCAGCGTGTGCCTTTCCTCGACAAGCTCGAGTTCCGCATGTTCGTCGAGGATCAGCCGATGTGGCTCCGCTTCAGCGAGGGCACGATCGGTTACACGGAGGTCCCCGCCGAGTACTTCGAGCAGGCGTTCGATGCCCGCACGAAGCGACTCAAGCCGGATATGCGTCGCAAGGGCATTCGAGCTCACAACAACGCGCTGCTCGATTTCATCTTCCGCGGCTTCAACATGGAAGACCCGCTCGTGGGTGGGTACACCCCGGAGAAGAAGGCGCTGCGTCAGGCGATCAATCTGGCGATGAACCTTGATGAGTTCAGCACAACGTTCTACCAGGGCAACACCGTCCAGTACGACGGCCCGATTCCTCCCGGCCTCGATGGTCACCCGGAGGGCGGGCGCGCGCCGGTCAGCTACCGCGGCCCGAACCTCGAACTGGCTCGTCAGAAGCTCGCTGAGGCCGGCTACCCCAACGGCGAGGGGCTTCCCCCGATCAAGTTCTACACCAGCGGCGGTGCGAACAACCCCGAGCAGGTCGAGCTGATGAAGCGTCAGCTTGCCCGCGTGGGCATCGTGATCGAGCCCAACCTGGTCGACTTCTCGACGCTGATCGAGTTCGTCAACAATAAGAAGGCGCCGCTCTTCGGCTTTGCCTGGTCGAGCGATTACCCCGACGGCGAAAACAACCTCGCGCTGTTCTACGGCCCGAACGAGTCGCCCGGCTCCAACCACTACAACTACAAGCGTACCGAGTACGACGAGATGTACGAGAAGATCCGCACGATGCCCCCGAGCGAGGAGCGGACCGAGCTCTACGTCAAGATGCGTGACATGATCATCGAGGACGCGCCGTACATCGGTTCGATGGCGCGGACACGCTACTACCTGATCAACCCGTGGCTGCTGAACTGCAAGCCCACGGAGCGGTACTGGTCGTGGTTCAAGTTCCTGGATGTGGATGATTCGAAGCGGCCGTGAGGTCAGCTCTCACCGACTGACTTCTCGGAGGACCCGTCTGCATGTGGGCGTACATCGTTCGGCGAGTGCTGTACAACATCCCGGTCTACCTGGGCATCCTGCTGTTCGTGATGCTGGCGCTCAGGGTGAACGATCCTGTCTATGCGTTCCTCGGCAAGAGCGCCGATGAGCAGCAGATCCAGCAGAAGCGCGAGAACATGGGCCTCGACCGCCCGTTCATCGTGCAGTACTTCTCGTTCGTCGGGAAGCTGGTGACACTCGACTTCTCGGCCCGCTCATGGGAGCAGGAGCGCGAGGTGTCCGACATCATCACCAACGCGGTCCCCGCGACGACGATGATCACGGTGCCCTCACTCTTTCTCACGGCGGCTCTGTCGATCACCATCGGCCTGATCTGTTCGTTCTACCGCGGACAGAAGATCGATCAGACGCTCATGCTGATCGCCGTGCTCGGGATGAGTATCAGCTTCCTGGTGTACATCATCATCGGGCAGTATCTGGGTGGGTACATACTCGGCTCCAACGGCAAGGGCGTGCTGCCCTTTGAGGTCGAGGGGTACGACACGCAGCTCTCGTCGATCGAGTACTGGTTCAGCAAGCCGATTCAGGCCGTGTCGAGCTGGCTCAAGTTCTGTGGCCTGCCTGTGCTCATCTCCGTCATCGTCGCGATGGGCTACGACACCCGGTTCTACAGGGCGGTCATGGTCGAAGAGACGGGCAAGGACTACATCGTGACAGCCAGGGCCAAGGGCGCGACGAACCGCAAGATCATGTTTGTGCACATGCTCAAGAACGCGATGATCCCGATCGTCACCCGCGTGATGATCAGCCTGCCCTTCCTGATTGTCGGCTCGATCCTGCTCGAGGTGTACTTCGGGATTCCGGGCATGGGCCGAGCGCTCATCACGGCGATCAATGCCAAGGACTTCCCGGTCGTCGAGTACATGTCGGCGCTCTTTGCCGCGGTTGTCATCGGGACCGTGATCCTGACGGATGTTCTCTATGCCATCGTTGATCCGCGGGTGAGGCTGTCATGATCAAGAGACTGCTTCGATCGCGTGGCGCGGGCAAGTTCCGCCGCAACAAGCTTGCGATGCTTTCGCTCGGTGTCATCGGCGTGTTCTTCCTGGGCGCGTTCTGGATGATGGCGATGGACGCGCTGCTCTGGGTGGGCAAGAAGACGGGCGCGTACGACCTGTACCGCGTGCCCGTGATGAGCACGTTCCTGCCCAAGCGCATGCTGCTCGAGGTTGGGCCGCCCAACCTGAGCGGGCTTGGAAGGCCCTGGGGCGAGAACGGCAGAGCTGACGGCGTCGATTTCTACTACATCAAGGCCAAAACCGCCGTCGAGACGATCGAGTCCATCCCGGACATCTCGCCCGAGAGCATCCAGGAGGTGCTCGACGACGCGCGTGTGATGGAGCGCGATCTCGCGGATGTGGATTACACCGAGATCCGCGAGATGGTCAACGAGGTGACCGCGATCTTCGAGAGCATGGACTCGGTCCGCGGCGCCAAGAGCTCGGCCGAGACTGTTGAGATCGAGATCGACGACGTTGAAACAGCGCTGAGCACGCTGGCAAGCCCGCCCGATGGTGAGGATCCCGCGTTCCTGCGTGAGAACGTCGGCTTCGCGCTCGAGGATGTCCGCTACGCGATCGAGGACTACCAGGCCTATTCACCCGATTCGACTGCGTTCAGTGATGACATCTTCGATCGACTCGATGAGGCGTCGATCGCATACATGGACCCCGAGGGCGAGTCGCCCGAGGTCGATGAATTGCTAAGCGAGATCCGTACCGCTGCTGGCAAGGCCGTCGATGAGATTCAGGGCGGCGCGATGGAGTACGTCGCGCAGGCCGAGAAGGTCATCGAGCGGCTGTATCCGGAGCCGACCGGCTTTGCCGGGATGGCGTTCAAGTTTCGGCAGCTCCTCGGCACCGATCGACAGGGGCGTTCGATCCTGCTCCGCACGCTGTACTCGTCCAAGATCGCGATTCAGGTGGGCGTGGTTGTCGGGTTCACGGCTGTGCTGTTCGGTAGCATCCTCGGTGCCGCGGCCGCGTTCTTCGGAGGCTGGGTCGACCATCTGGTCGCGTGGCTCTACTCGACGTTCAGTTCGATCCCTCAGCTCGTCCTGCTCGCGGTGCTGAGCTTCATGTTCCTGTCGGACGCATTGGCTGGTTTCCGAGGGCTGCCTTCGCTGTACTTCGCGTTTGCGATGACGTACTGGATCGGGCCGTGCCGTGTCATTCGAGGCGAGGCGCTCAAGATCAAAGAGCTCGAGTACGTGCAGGCCGCGACGGCGATCGGGTTCGGTCGTTTCTACATCCTGATGCGGCACATTCTGCCCAACACGCTCCACCTCATGTTCATCAACTTCTCGCTCCTCTTCATCGGCGCGATCAAGGGCGAGGTCATCCTGACGTTCCTGGGTCTTGGGCTCCCGCTCGGCTCGGGTGCCAGCTGGGGCATCATGATCAGCCAGGCCAAGGCGGAGGTGGTGCAGGGCTTCTTCTGGCAGATCGGCGCTGCGACGTTCTTCATGTTCGTGCTGGTGCTCGCCTTCAACATCCTCTCCGACGCGCTGCAGGACGCGTTCGATCCGAAGCACGTGAACTGATATGAGCCAGAACAAGTCCAATCCGATTCTCGAAGTCCGCGGGCTCACGACAAAGTTCCGCACCGATCGCGGCATCGTCACGGCTGTCGATGATGTCTCCTTCGATGTCTATCCGGGCGAAACGATCGGAATCGTGGGGGAGTCGGGCTGCGGCAAGACCGTCACGAGCAAGTCGATCATGCGTCTGCTGCCCGAGCGCAACAGCATCATCGAGCCGTCGAGCGAGGTGGTGTTCAAGGGCATCAACCTTGCGACGACCGACGAGTCCACGATGCGTGAGGTCCGCGGCGATCAGGTCGCGATGATCTTTCAGGAGCCCATGACGAGCCTGAACCCGGTGTTCACCATCGGGTGGCAGCTCAACGAGGCCCTGAAGTACCACACGAAACTCAACAAGCAGGAACGCCGGGCTCGCGCGATCGAGATGCTCCGTCTCGTTGAGATCCCAAACCCCGAGCAGCGGTACAAGGAATACCCGCACCAGCTCTCGGGCGGCATGCGTCAGCGCGTGATGATCGCGATCGCGCTCTGCTGCGAGCCCGACATCCTGATCGCTGACGAGCCCACGACCGCGCTCGATGTGACGATCCAGGCCCAGGTGCTCTCGCTGATGGCGAACCTGAAGGAGAAGCTCAACACGGCGATCCTGCTTATCACGCACGATCTTGGTGTTGTGGCTCAGGTCTGCGATCGCGTGATCGTGATGTACGCGGGCCGGGTCATCGAACAGGCGCCCGTCTCGGATCTCTTCAAGCGTCCTCAGCACCCTTACACAAAGGCGCTGCTCGAGTCGATCCCCAAGGCGGGACACCGGACCGAGGACGGCCGACTGCCGACCATCAAGGGCATCGTGCCGAGCCTCTTCGAGCTGCCCAAGGGCTGCCGATTCCAGGACCGGTGCAAGTACAAAGAACAGAAGTGCGTGGACATCGAGCCCGAGCTCATCCCGCACGCATTCCCGGAGCGGCCGGTGCGTTGCCACTTCCCGCTGAACCAGAACGTTGACCTGACTACGGGAGCCACGGGATGAGTGCACCCGCGACAGAACCCGCCAAGGCCAAGTTCGTGCGGACAGGCAAGGCCTTCATTCAGGCCGAGAACCTCGTCAAGAAGTTCCCCGTCCGGGGCGGCATGCTCAACCGCGTGGTCAATCACGTGCACGCGGTCACCGATGTCTCGTTCACGATCGCGCAGGGCGAGACGCTCGGCGTGGTGGGCGAGTCGGGTTGCGGCAAGTCGACGCTCGGCAAAATGGTCATCCGTCTCCTCGAACCCACTTCGGGCAAGGTGTCCATCGAGGGACAGGAGATCACGGGTCTCGATCACCAGCGCATGATGAGTGTCCGCAGGCGGATGCAGATCATCTTCCAGGATCCGTACAGCTCGCTCAACCCTCGGCTGACGGTGCGGTCGCTCCTGAAAGAGGCCATCAGCTTCCACGGCATCGTCGATAGCGCGAACATGGAAAGCTACATCGACGAGCTCATCGCGACCGTCGGCATGCGGCCCGAGTCCAAGGACAAGTTCCCGCACGAGTTCTCGGGTGGTCAGCGCCAACGCCTCGGCATCGCACGGGCGCTCGCGCTCAAGCCGGAATTCATTGTCGCCGACGAGCCCGTCTCGGCGCTCGATGTCTCGATCCAGGCCCAGGTCCTCAACCTCATGAAGGACCTGAAGGAGCAGTTCGGCCTGACGATGATGTTCATCAGCCACGACCTCAAGGTCGTCGAGCACTTCTGCGATCAGGTCATGGTCATGTACCTTGGCCGGGTCATGGAGAAGATCCCGAGCGACAAGCTCCGTCAGGAGTGTGAGCACCCTTACACGCGGGCGCTGCTCGGCTCGAACCCCATCGATGACCCGGACGAGCGTCGCCCGCTGACGGTTCTCCAGGGCGATGTCCCGAGCCCGCTCAATCCGCCACCGGGCTGCCCGTTTGCGGGCCGATGCTCCGAGGTGATGGACCGCTGCCGGACGGAGATGCCGCCGCTCGAGTACCGGGTCAACGGGCAAGCCGTCGCCTGCTGGGCACGGATGTAAACACCGAGATCCAAGTACTCCGAGATCCAAGAGCTCTGAGAGTGGCAGAGGCTTCCAGCTTCCGCTGTGGCTTTGGCGCGCACACTCAGCCCGGAATCCACGCTGAAAGCGGTCACCGGGCTCCCCGGAAAGAGATCAGGGAAGCCGAAGGCATGAGACCTTCGCCACTGGGTTTCCGGGGCTCTGGGCATTGGGCGATATGTGGGAGGTCCAAAAAGAAAACCCGACTGAAGGCGTTAGCCACCAGTCGAGCCATGGGAAGAGAGAGACAAGACACCCGAAATATGCCACCACTTCTTGTACGTGCCAGCAATTTGGGGAACTTTTTTCGGTTGTGTCATATGTGCCTGTCAGGGCTGGGTTTACGGCCGGGATCTTTCTGCAGTCCGCTTTGGGGCATCTCAGGGGCGATTCGGGGCCGTTCTGATCCGGAGTTGGGCCGGATCTGGACCACCTTCCGCTCAGCCCTTGTTCTGGCGCCCCTCGATGGCTGCCAGCAGGAATCCGAGGGCCATGACGATCTGCGGGTCGAGCCCGGGCGTGTCGTACGCGGTCGCGTGGAGCTTGTAGAGAAAGGGGTTCCGCTGGGTCTCGAATCGGGCGGCCAGGTCACCTGAGGGGGTCACCAGGTTGTACTTCTGGGGTGCCAGCAGCTCGATCGCGGGGAGCACCCGGCGGAGCACGGCCAGGTTTCCGCTGTCCTCCCTGAGGCGGGCGACCTCGCGGCCGTCGGCGTCGAAGATGTGCCACTCGTCCCTCACGATGGACTTGAGGCCCTTCCGGCGGGCCGAGCCGAGCAGGATGCCGTTGTCGTCGTGGACGTCGTAGGTGGCCCCGAAATCGATCACAGACCGGGCCCGGATCGACAGGACTTCCTCAGACTTGGTCTGGTCCGTGTAGAGCCTGATGTCCTCGTGGAGGCGAAAGGCCTTCTGATTGCAGAAGCCGATCTGTTCTCCCGAGTCGTCGGTCACGTAGAACGCCGCGCCGAGAAGCTTGAGCACCTTCCGACGGATCATGTAGCTGGCTACGGGTGTGGGCATCAATAAACCTTCGTGTCCGGAATTGGACGCCGAGAGGGTACAAAAAAAACCGGGGCATGTGCCCCGGTCAGAATTCGGATGATTACAGCGGGCAGGCTTAGGCCTCCTCGCCGACCTCCCAGCGGAAGAACTTCTTGATCGCGGCCCCGTTCAGGAGGTCCTTGATCTTCTTGGAGGGGTCCACGACGAAGTCCTGCTCGTTGAGAGCGACCTCGGAGTAGAACTTCTTGATGCCACCCTCGACCATCTTGGCGGCGATCTCTTCGTTCTTGCCGCTCTCGATGGCCTGCTCCATACGGAACTTGCGCTCCTTCTCGACCATCTCGGCGGGGATGTCGTCGGCGGTGATGCCGAGGGGCCTCGGGACGACAGCCGTGATATGCATGCAGACCTGGCGGAGGACGTCGTCCGGGGCGCCGGCGGTGGCGTGGATGAGCACGGCGGTCTTGCCGTCGTGGTGGACGTAGGAGCTGAAGTTCTCGCCGCTGGCCTTCTCGATCTTGTGGATGCGGCCGATCGAGGCGTTCTCACCCGTCGAGATGCGGATGTCGTCCATGATCGCGGTCATCTCCTCGGTCGGAGTGACATCGCCTTCGGGCTGAGCGAGGGCGAGCTGTGCGATCTTGTCGGCGGCCTGGATGAACTTGTCGTTCTTGGCGGTGAAGTCGGTCTCGGCGCGGAGATCGACGATCGCGGCGGCTGTGCCGTTGACGGCGACCGCGACGCGTCCCTCGGCGGCGGCCCGCTCGGTGCGGGTTTCCATCTTGCCTTTGAGGGTCTTGCGGAGGTGATCCTCGGCGGCTTCGATGTCGCCACCGGTCTCGGCGAGGGCTTTCTTGCACGCCATCATGGGCAGACCTGTGCGGTTGCGCAGGGCCATGACGTCTTTGGCACTGATGTCGGCCATGTCTGGGGACTCCAGGGATCTGGGCGCCGGATCCTCCGGCGCGGCTTGGACTTGGGGATCGGGCGCCTTGGCGCCCGGTGAATCAGAACGTGATTGTGGAACCGTGCGGGTGACCTGCGGTCACTCGGCGGCAGGGGCCGTGACGGTGTCCGTGTTGCGGGGCGTGTCGTCGCTGGCCGAGGCCGAGGCTTCGCCGCGGGCCATGCTGCGGCGGGAGCCCTGCTTGCGCTGGCGGGGAGCCTGATCGCCCTGACCTGCGTCGGAATCGCGGCCGGCGTCTGAGGCCTCGGTCCGGTTCTGCTTGCCCTCGGCGATTGCCTTGCAGAGCTCGCGTACGACCACGTCGATCGAACGCATCGAGTCGTCGTTCCCCGGGATGGGGATGTCCGCGTACACCGGGTCGGCGTCGGTATCGATCAGGCAGACGGTGGGGATGCCCAGCTTGCGGGCCTCGTTGATCGCGGTCATCTCGTTCGAGACGTCGATGATCACGAGAGCACCCGGGAGCTTGTCCATCTTGCGGATGCCATCGAGGTTCCGCTTGATCTTGCGCATCTCACGGCGGAGCTGGCTCTCCATCTTCTTGGAGTAGCTCTGGAAGTTGTCCTCGGCCTCGATCGCCTCGAGCTCCTCAAGACGCTTCAGGCGGGCGCGGATGGTGCGGAAGTTGGTCAGCGTGCCGCCGAGCCAGCGTTCGGTGACGTAGTGCATGCCCACGTCCGGGACGTACTGTTCGAGGATGGTGCGGGCCTGGCGCTTGGTGCCAACGAAGCAGACGTCCTTGCCGCCGGACACGGTCTTGCTGACGAATCGTTTGGCGAGCAGGAGACCCTTGACGGTCTCCTTGATGTCGATGATGTGGATGCCGTTGCGCTTGCCGTAGATGTACGGCCCCATCTTCGGGTTCCATCCGCTGGCGCGTTGGCCGAAGTGGATGCCTGCTTCGATGAGGTCTTGAACGAGCGGATTCCCAGTATTGTCTGCCATGCTGCTCTTCCTGTCTCAGCGACACCCGCGATGCCTGGCCGGTCGGGAATACTCCCGTGACACCACGCAAGGGCGCTTGTGTTGCGGGTCTGCGTGACCCGCTGGTTTATACAAATCGGAAAGGGCCACCCCATCCAAGGGGGCAATCCGACGTCGGCGACCGACCGAGCCGACGGTGCCAGTTTAGGCCGGCTTTGAGGTAGAAGACACCCAAAAGGGCCCAAGTTCCCAAGTCCCTGCCCGGTTCTCTCCCCATATATCTGGAATTTACGGCGTCGGGATGCTTCAAGGGGACAAATCAGTCAGTTTTCTGAGGCAGTACCAGCCGTTGGCTGTGACTGTCAAGACCTTGGCAAGGGGTTATGCGGAGGGCATTTCTGGACGAATGAAGGTGTCGTCGCCCGGTTTGGGCATCTGTCTTGTGCACCATAGATGACTGGCACCCTCCCATGATCGAAACCCAGGTACAGAAGCTCGCCAAAGCCGCCGCGATGGTGGACCCCTTGGATCTGCCCGCTCTCGTCCAGCTCGGTGAGCTGTTCGACGAGTTGTGCTCGATGTTGGACGATCCGGGCTTTGAGCCGCTCTCTGAGCAAGCCAGGGGCTCGGTCGACCTGCTCGAGCGGATCGTGATGCACGAGGTCGACGATCTCGATTCGTCCTTTGCACAGATCAACAACTGCATCGAGTATGCCCAGGAACTCGTCGCGGCACTCGGCGATGGAGTCCCGCTCGATCAGGTTCCTGTCCCGGGGGGCGGTTCGGCGCAGATGGACACGATCGATCAGGATCTGCTCGACTCGTGGATCTCGGGTTGCGGCGACATCCTTGAAGAACTCGAAGCGCTCACGATCGAGCTCGAGAACGAGGCCAGCGACGACAAGCTCGCGGAGGTTCGCCGGGGCATTCACACGCTCAAAGGCGAGTGCGGTGTACTGTCACTCTCGATTGCGCAGCAGGTGTGCCACGAGGCGGAAACGCTGATCGATGCCTGTGAAGACAAGGGGCAGGCGTTCCCAGCAAACGAGATCCTGACGGTCATCGACTGGATCAAGACGTACACGAAGGCGCTCTCGGTCGATCCGGCAGCGCAGCCGCCGGCCTACGACGCTGTGCTTGGGGTGATGTCGGACAGGCTCACGTCGACCACACAAGGTGGTGCTTCAACGGAGCCTGTTTCGGATGATCGTGCTGAGAGAGATGCGCCCGGCAAGGAAGTGATTCCGGAGCCAGCCGATGAGGCGGAAGCCGCGCCGGCCGGAGATCCCGATGCACTGGTGGCGTTCCCGGAAGCACTGGAGCGAGATGAGAATCTGACAGACTTCCTGACGGAAGCCCGCGAGCACATCGCGGCTGCCGAGGAAGCGGTCCTTTCGCTCGAGAACGACCTGGAAGACATGGAACTGATCAACACGGTCTTCCGCTCGTTCCACACGATCAAGGGCGTAGCGGGATTCATGAACCTGGCCCCGATTGTGCATGCCGCTCACAACGCGGAGTATCTGCTCGATGAGGCACGGAAGCAGACGATCAAGCTGAACTCGTCGTACCTGGATCTGATTCTTGAGTCGTGCGATGTGATGACTCAGCTCCTGGGTGTTCTCGATGGCGGGCCGGCGCCGAAGCAGGTTGATTTCGATCGGCATGTTGCGCAGCTTCAGAAGGCCTCCAAGGGCGAGCCCGTGGACACAGGCAAGCGCGCGGCCGCGGCATCGCCCGCGTCTGAGACCGACAGCGTCACGCAAACGCCAGCAGCCAAGCCCACGTCGGGTGGTGAGGGTGGTGCCGCTGCCAAGAAGAAACCCGCCGACGTCAGCGTGAAGGTGAACACCGAACGGCTCGACAATCTCGTGACGATGGTCGGCGAGCTCGTGATCGCCCAGCAGATGGTCATCCAGGACCCCAGTGTCCAGACGATCGACGATCAGCGTTTCCAGCGCAACCTGAGTCAGGCGGGCAAGATCATCCGCGATCTTCAGGAGGTCGCGATGTCGCTGCGCATGGTGACGCTCAAGGGCACCTTCCAGAAGATGGCAAGACTTGTCCGTGATGTCTCGGCCAAGGCGAACAAGAGCGTGCAGTTCATCATGGAGGGCGAGGACACCGAGCTCGATCGCACAGTGGTCGAAGAGATCGGCGACCCGCTCGTTCACATGATCCGCAACTCCTGCGACCACGGCATCGAGACCGCCGAGGAGCGCGTCAAGGCGGGCAAGCCGGCCACCGGCACGCTGACGCTCCGCGCGTACCACCAGGGCGGCTCGATCATCATCGAGATCCAGGACGACGGCAAGGGACTCGACCGCGAGCGCATCCTGGCCAAGGCCATCGAGAAGGGCGTTTACACCCCGGATCGTGATCTGAGCGAGATCCCCGACAGCGAGGTATTCAATCTGATCATGATGCCGGGCTTCTCGACGGCTCCGAAGGTGACCGACATCTCGGGTCGTGGCGTGGGCATGGACGTTGTTCGCCGGAACATCGAGGCGCTCCGTGGCAAGATTGAGATCCAATCGGTCGCCGGGCAGGGAACGACGTTCAAGCTCTCGCTCCCGCTCACGATGGCGATCATCGACGGCATGATCGTGCGTGTCGGCACGCAGAGGTACGTGGTCCCGACGCTCGCGATCGAGCAGAGCTTCCGGCCGACGGAGGGGCAGATCCACACAGTTGCCGAAGAGGGCGAGATGGCGCTCGTTCGCGGCGCGCTGCTCCCGATCTATCGCCTGAATCAGATCTTCGATCTGAACGAGGGCGCGTCGGATATCTGCGATGGTCTGCTGATTGTTCTGGAATCCAACGGGACGAAGTGCTGCATGCTGATCGACGAGATCATCGGGCAGCAGCAGGTTGTCATCAAACGCCTCGGACAGGGCATCGAGCCGCTCCGGGGTACGTCGGGCGGCGCCATCCTGGGCGACGGCCGGGTCGCGTTGATCATCGATGTTGCGGGGCTTCTCTCCGAGGCCACCCAGTCCGAATCAAAGTAATCACGAGGAGCTTCGAGCCATGTCTGCAACGAATGTCACCGAAACGGTTGATGCCGCAAAGAACAACGATAACCAGGACAAGTTCCTGTCGTTCTGCCTCGGGAAGGAAGAGTACGGCGTCGAGATCCTCCGCGTCCGCGAGATCATCGGCGTGCTCGACATTACCCCGCTGCCGCAGACCGCAAGCTACGTCAAGGGCGTGATCAACCTCCGTGGCAAGATCATCCCCGTGATCGAGCTCCGCAATAAGTTCGGCATGCAGAGTGTCGCGTACGACGAAGAGACCTGCATCATCGTCGTCGAGGTCGTCGACAGCAGCACCTCCGAACAGTTCGAGATGGGCGTGATCGTCGACTCGGTCCGGGAGGTCAAGAACATCGGCAAGTCGATGATTGAACCGGCGCCGAAGTTCGGCGGGTCGCTCAACACCGAGTACATAATGGGCATGGGCAAGGTCACCGAGGGTGATCACGAGAAGGTGCTCATCCTCCTCGATATCGACAAGGTGCTCTCGGCGGGCGCCAACACCCAACTCGCTCAGATCGGTCGGGGCGAGAACGAAGAGGAACGAGCGGCGGCCTGAGCCGTGCGGGAGAGTCGAAGCCTGCCATGAGCATGATCAGCACATCGCATTTCCAGCGCGTCTCTGAGATCGCGTACCGCAACTGGGGGCTGCATCTCTCCGAGAAGAAGATGCAGCTTGTCACGACGCGCCTCGCGAAATATCTGCGGAAAGCGCCGTATGAAGGCGTGGGGGAGTATCTCGATCACATCGAGACCGCGGCAACGCCCGCCGACCTGCTCGAACTCTTCGACATGTTGTCCACCAACGTGACGAGCTTCTTCCGAGAGCGGCAGCATTTCGATTACCTCGAACGGGAGTTCTACACCCCGCTGGCCAAGGGCACACTGACCACGCCGGGCAAGCGCATCCGACTCTGGTCGGCGGCGTGCTCGACGGGGCCTGAGCCCTACTCGATGGCAATCCAGGCGATCGACTTGTTGCCGGACATCGACCAGTGGGACTTCAAGATACTGGCGACGGATCTCGCCAACACTGCCGTGCAGAAGGCCCGGGACGGCGTCTACCCGGCGGAGATGGTCGAGAACCTGCCGAAGTCGATGCTTTCGAAGCACTTTGAGAAAGTCGATGTCAATGGCCAGGCGAGCTATCGGGTCAATGAACGGGTGCGCAATCTTGTGACAGTCGGGCAGCTGAACCTGATGGAGGAGTGGCCTGTCAAGGGGCCGTTCGACGTCATCTTCTGCCGGAACGTGATGATCTATTTTGATCAGCCGACGAAGTCGAAGTTGGTTGGCCGTCTGGCCGATCTATTGCGGCCGGGGGGCATCTTTGCTGTTGGGAGTGCAGAGTCCATCAACTCGCTCGGCAGCAGCCTTCGCACGGTCCAACCCTCGATGTACGTGAGGTGAAAGCCACGATGACAAGCACAGCACATCAGGCATCATCGGGCACGACACCAAAGGCACACGTCGTTGGTGTAGCGGACATGGTGGTTCTCAAGGGGCCAGCCGCGGAGATCGTGACGCATGCGCTCGGGTCGTGTATCGGTGTGACGATTTATGACCCGACAACACACGTCGGCGGCATGCTCCACTTCATGCTTCCTGATTCAAAGATCAACAGCGAGAAGGCGACCGACAACCCCGCGATGTTCGCCGACACGGGTATCCCGATCCTCTTCAAGAAAGCCTACGAACTCGGGGCCACCAAGGAAAATCTGATCGTCTGCGCAGCGGGCGGCGCCGAAGTCCTGAGTGATGGTGGGCATTTCAAGATCGGCTCTCGGAACCGGACGGTTCTCAGGAAGATCTTCTGGAAAAACAACGTGCTTCTCTCGGCCGACGATACCGGCGGGAACAACAGTCGCACTCTTCATCTCTCACTCGCCGACGGCACGGTCACTGTGCGTCATCGGGGAAAGGGGGAGGTCCTATGGCCGATCTGAATGAGCTGATCTCCGGACTCGAATCGCTCCCCACGCTCCCGAGTACCTCGTCGAGACTGATCTCGATGCTTGGTGACCGCGATGTGGATATGGGCGAAGTGAGCGACATCGTCCGCATCGATGAGGCGCTCAGCCTCACGGTGCTTCGGTACGCGAACTCTGCTGCGTACGGCACGCCCGGACGCGAGTTCAATCTGCGTGAGAGCATCGTCCGCCTTGGCAGCGAGGCGCTGCTCAAGATCGTCCTCCAACTGCAGGTCGGACAGGTCGTGACGCGTTCGTGCAAAGCGTTCGATATGTCACGTGAAGCCATGTGGCGCAGCGCGATCGGCGGGGCGGTGGCGGCTGAGAATCTTGCCAGGCAGCACTGCGAAGAGGATCGCGATATCTGCTTCGTCGCAGGTCTGCTCCGAGATGTCGGCAAGCTCGTGCTCGATCAGAAGTACGGCGAGAGCTACGCGGAGTCGGTCTCGCAGCACCTCACACCCACCACAAGCTTTATCGATGCAGAACGCCTGGCGTTCGGTACCGATCACGCGGAGGTTGGCGGGGCGCTGTGCAGGCACTGGCAGCTTCCGGAGCGGATCGCGCAGGCGGTTCAGTTCCACCACTGCCCTCCGGCACCGGGCGAAGGCCATGACACGCTGGTGGATGTCGTTCACGCGGCTGACATCATCTCGCTCTGGTCCGGGCTTGGGATTGGTCAGGACGGGCTTCAGTACGAGCTCGCGCCGCACGTCAAGACAGCCCTGAAGCTGTCACGCCGGAAGGCCGAGCGGGAGATCGCTGCGATGTGGGCTGCGGTGCGATCGGTTGAGGAAGCCCTCGGTATGAGCAAGGGTCAAAGTGAAAGGAGTGCAGCATGAGCTGTAATCTTCTGATTGTGGATGATTCGCCCATTCTGCGGGCTGCCATTAAGAAAGTCGTGAAGCTCGCCGGTCTCGAAGAGGACCGAATCTTCGAGGCGGGCAACGGCAAGGAAGCGCTCGAGCTCATGTCCACGATCTGGGTGGACATGGTGCTGCTCGATCTGAACATGCCCGTGATGAACGGCGAGGAGTTCGCTCAGGAACTGCGCAAGCAGCCGGAGCTCGAAGACGTAGCCGTCGTGGTCGTGAGCACCGAGAGCAACGAGGACAGGCTGAACCGGATGCGCGAGCTCGGTGTGATCGAGGTGCTTCACAAGCCCTTCGAGCCCGAGGACCTGCGCAAGATCATCGTCAACAACCTGGGGGTGAAGCTGTGAGCGAATTTAATCAGGACATGCTTGGTGATATGGCGATCGAGGCCCTTGAGCGTACCGCCTTCGTCTCCGCTGAGCCGGCCGACAGCGAGTTCCTCGACGAACTCGATCAGAGCGAGTGGTACACGCGGATCAAGTATTCGGGGCCGGTGAGCGGCGCCGTCTACCTGGCGGGGAGCCCCGGTTTCATGCTCGGCCTGGCTTCGAGCCTGCTGGGTGTGGAGATCGAGGACGTCGCGATCGAGAAAGAGGGCCTTGATGCGCTCCGCGAACTGACGAACATCGTCGGCGGCTCGGTCGTGTCGGCGCTGGGTGGGGATCACTGCAAGCTCTCGCTCGGGCTGCCCGAGGTTGTGGAGGCCGGCGAATTCCCGAGCGGAGGCCCCGGTGAGCACTGCGTGCTCGATGCCGAGGGGGAGCGGCTGGAGATCTTCTGGCAGCCAGCAGAAGGTGCGAACGCGAAAGCAGCCTGAAACCCGTGCAGTGAAAGGACGCCGCGCCATGTCGAATCCGGTACGTGTGCTGATTGTCGATGACTCGTCGGTTGTTCGGCAGGCACTCAAGAACAATCTGAACACGATTCCCGGTATCGAAGTTGTTGGCGTTGCACCCGATCCGTTTGTGGCTCGCGACAAGATCATGGCACTCAAACCGGACGTGATCACGCTCGACATCGAGATGCCCCGGATGGACGGCCTGACGTTCCTGCGCAAGCTGATGAAGTTCCATCCCGTGCGCACCATTGTCGTCAGTTCGATCACCCAACGCGGGTGCGACACAGCGATCGCGTGCCTGGAGGCGGGGGCGTTCGGTGTCGTCGCCAAGCCTGCGGTGGCGTACTCGGTGGGGGATATGGCCGCCGAGATCGGGCGGATCATCAAGGACGCGGCCAAGCACCCCGTGCCGGAGAAGCGCCCGGATCTCGATGCGAGTTCGGGACAGAAACTCATCGCGCCGCCCAGTCTTGCCTCTGTCGAGACGACGCACAAAGTCATCGCGATGGGGACCTCGACCGGTGGCACCGAAGCGCTCCGTTCCGTGCTGAGCGTGCTGCCCAGGCAGACGCCGGGCATCGTGATGACCCAGCACATG
Source organism: Phycisphaerales bacterium (assembly GCA_965228265.1). Classification (GTDB taxonomy): domain Bacteria; phylum Planctomycetota; class Phycisphaerae; order Phycisphaerales; family UBA1924. Next base: position 2,500,746 of record OZ245804.1, on the reverse strand, counting down.
CCTGAGGGTTTCACCGCTACCTTCGCAGCCAGGCTCAACGAGCAGTGCGAGATCGAGGTCCGTGAGGCCAAAGACGGGGACTCGGTGCTGACGGGCCTTGCGCTTCTGGCGCCGGGGAACAAGCACATGCGTCTCGCTCGCGACGGGGCCCGGTACATCGTCCGCGTGACGGACGGGCCACGGGTGTGCAGGCACAGGCCCTCGGTGGAGGTACTGTTCGAATCGACCGCCGAGCACGCGGGGCGGAATGCGATGGGCATCATCATGACGGGCATGGGCAACGACGGTGCCCAGGGACTCAAGACGCTGCGGGACGCCGGGGCTTACACGGTCGCTCAGGACAAGGACTCCTGTGTTGTCTTCGGGATGCCCCGCGAGGCGATCGAGCTGGGCGGTGCGGTGGCGGTCTGCCCGCTTTCTGAGATCCCGAATCAGATCGTTGATTTTGCTGCGGGCAAGCTCAAAGCCAAAGCGGCCTGAAGCCGCACTACCATCCGGTCGGCGATGGTGCCGAGAGAGATGGATGAGTGCTGCTCAACGCGACGGATATCTCCAAGACACTCGGGCTGAAACGGCTGTTCTCGCAGGTCTCGATCTCGATCGAGGCGGGTGACCGCATCGGTGTCATCGGGCCGAATGGCGCAGGCAAGAGCACGCTGCTCAAGGTGCTGGCGGGGCTGATGCCTCCCGACGGGGGGCAGATTGTCACCCCCCCGGGGCTGAGGGCTGTCTATGTCCCGCAGGACGACACCTTTGAGCCGGGCAAGTCCCCACGCGAGATCGTGACCGCCTCGGCGATGGGGGCTGTGGGGGTGCATGACGAGTACGAGGCCGAGATCCTGGCCGACGTGCTGCTGGGGCGTGCGGGGTTTGACCAGATCCACCTCGATATCGAGGCCGCAAGGCTGTCCGGTGGGTGGCGCAAACGCCTGGCGGTTGCCCGCGCTCTCGGGCAGGTGGCGGGTCAACCGGACCTTATCATGCTCGACGAGCCCACGAACCACCTCGATCTGGTCGGAATCCGGTGGCTCGAAGAGCTGGTCAGCAAGTCGGCGGGTGATGCCTCCGCGAGCGCAGCCATCTTTGTCACGCACGATCGTGCCTTTCTCGAGAGTGTCGCCACGCGCATTGTTGAGATCAGCCCGGCTTACCCGGGACACATGTTCTCCGTGAAAGGCAACTACACCGAGTTCCTGCGCCGAAAGCAGGAACACCTCGACTCGCAGGCCAAGATCGAGCAGGCCCTGGCAGGTCAGGTGCGCAAGGATCTCGACTGGCTCTCGCGCGGGCCGCAGGGTCGGCAGACCAAGGCCAAGGGGCGTATCGACGCCAGCCATGACCGCATGGCTGAGCTGGAGCAGATCCGCCAGAGGAATCAGGCCGCGGGCCGTAGAGGCGCGAATCTTGACTTCAATGCCTCCGGTCGGCGTACACGGAAACTGCTCGACGGGCAGGGGCTGGGCAAGTCGCTCGGCGGGAAGAAGCTCTTTGCCGACCTCGATGTGCTCCTCACGCCGGGCGAATGCGTCGGGCTGCTCGGGCCCAACGGCAGCGGCAAGACAACCCTGATCCGCGTGCTGACCGGCGAGCTCGAGCCGGACGCGGGGTCGATCAAGCTGGCCGACCCCGAGCCTCAGATGGTGCTGTTCAGCCAGTACCGCGAATCGTTCGATCCGGAGACGCCCCTGCGCACAGCGCTCTCCCCCGGCGCCGAGCAGCTGAGTTTCCGGGGAAAGTCCATCCACGTCGCGGGCTGGGCAAAGCGGTTCCTCTTTCAGGAGTACCAGCTCGACCAGCCCGTCAAGTCACTCAGCGGCGGCGAGCTGGCGCGCATCCACATCGCCCGCATCATGCTCCAGCCCGCCGACGTCCTGGTACTCGACGAGCCGACGAACGATCTTGATATCCCGACGCTTGAGGTGCTCGAGGAAGCGCTCGAAGACTTCCCGGGCGCGTTGGTTCTGGTGACCCACGACCGCGCGATGCTCGATCGGTTGGCGACGAGTTACGTCGCACTCGATGGCAGCGGCGGATCGGGCGTCTACGCGAGTCTGGATCAGGCGCTCAACGCGACCGTGCGCAAGCCGGTGACGGTTGAGAAGAAACAGAAGTCGGGTGGTTTCAAACCCAAGACGACCAAAAAGGGTTTGAGCTACCACGAAAAGCGCGAGTACGAGCAGATCGAGGACAAGATCGCCGAGGCCGAGGCGCGAGTGGCAAAAGCCCAGAAGCAGCTCGGGATGCCGGATGTGATCGCGGATCACACCAGAATGGCCAAGGTCTGCCACGAGCTGAGCGAAGCCCAGGAGGCGGTTTCGCGGCTCTATGAGCGGTGGGAAGATCTCGAGGCGAGGGTCTGAGAACCGTGTCGGGGACCTCCCGGAATGCCGATGATGCTCCGGGCCCGTGTACTATTGCTCGGGCGCTGAGCACCAGACGATGAGTAACCACGCGACATCCAGGAGCTGTACCCCGGCCAGGCGGAACGTCTCGCTCCCGGTTGTGGACGGCGGGTCTGCGAAAGCGAAGCCGAGTTCTCGGATGGGTCGTTGGCGGGCGGCTGTGCTGATCGTGGTTCACCTGCTCATCGCGGCGCACATTGTCCAGTGGGTGGTTGCCGGTTCGACAGTGTCTCCCGTCGAACCCAGCGAATCGATGCAGACACTCGAACTGGGCGAGATCAACGCGGGGTTTGTCTTCTTCGTCGTGGCGATACTCGCAACGCTCATCTTCGGGCGGTACTTCTGTGGCTGGGGCTGCCACGTCGTCGCGCTGCAGGATCTCTGCACCTGGATGATGAACAAGATCGGCGTTCGGCCCAAGCCTTTCCGCTCGCGACTGCTCGTATGGGCGCCGCTCGGTTTCGGTCTCTATATGTTCGTCTGGCCCACGTTCAAACGCGTGGCACTCTTCCCGGCGCTCAATGCAATGGGGATTGAAAGACCCGCGTGGCTCCGCGAGGTCGCCGAGTTCCACGGCTTTGCGTCCGAGCTGATCGTCACGGACTTCTGGGCGACATTCCCGCCCTGGTATATCGCGATCCCGTTCTTTCTCGTCATCGGGTTCGCGGCGGTCTATTTCCTAGGGAGCAAGGGCTTCTGCACCTACGGCTGCCCGTACGGTGGGATCTTCGGCGTCGTTGACAAGGTCAGCCCCGGACGCATCGTTGTCAATGACAACTGCCAGAGTTGCGGCCATTGCACGGCGGTCTGTACTTCCAATGTGCGCGTGCACGAAGAGATCCGTGACTTCGGCATGGTCATGGACCCGGGGTGCATGAAATGCATGGATTGCGTGAGCGCCTGCCCGAACGATGCGCTGAGTTTCGCATTCACAACACCCGCGGTCTTGCGCAAGCCGAGTGGAGATGAGGCAAAGGCGAGGCAGTCCGGGAACAAACGCAATCCGAAGCGGTACGACCTCACCTGGCCCGAGGAGATCGCGCTTGCCGTGATCTTTGTCGCGATGTTCCTCGGGTATCGGGGTATGTTCAGTCTTGTGCCCATGCTCATGGCCGCGGGCATGGCGGGGGTTGGTGCATTCATCGTGTGGAAGGGCTGGTCGATGTTGACCCGGCCCAATGTGCGTGTGCAGTCACTCGTGTTGAAATCGAAGGGCAGAATCAAGGCTGCCGGGGTTCTTTCGGTGCCGGTGATTCTGCTGGTGGCGGGCTCGGCGGTCTGGAGTGGGGGGGTGAATTCGCTCCGCTACGCCGCGAGGCTCGCGCACGAACGTATCGATGTGCCGATCGGCGTCGTGTTCCGCGCCGAGTACGAGCCGACTCCCAGAACGGCGAGTCTTGCCGAGAGCGGCATGCGTCGATTTGAACTCTCGGAGCGAATCGGCTGGGCGCTCAACGCCGAGCAGAACAGGGAGTACGCCTATCTGGCGCTCATCGCGGGCGAGACAGAATTGGCCGAGCGGGTGCTTGGTCGGATACTGGAGAAAGGCAACCCGAGCGAGGAATTGGTGCGCCAGTACCTATCGCTCATGGAAATTCGCGGTGCGAGCGACGAGGAGCAGATCGATGCTTTGGTCGTCTCGCAGCAGCGACATCCCGAGCTGGCGGGTCTGCTCCCAGAGATCGCGATGCGCAAAGTGCGCCTTGCCAATGGTTCGACCCGGGAGGCGGACGCATTCTGGGAAGAGGTCTTGTCGGCTGAGCCGGGCAACACACGGGTGCTGCTTCAAGCCATCGAGTATGACATCGCCACGGGTCAGCGGGCACGCGCGATCGAGAGGCTGCCCGACTTCCAGGACATCACGGATCTTGAGACCGGGATTGTCGGGGTACGCGTGCTGTTGAAACTCGGGAAGCGGGACGACGCGGTCGCTCTGCTGGATCGATTCTCTGAGGAACCGGATGCGAAACGTGTGCCGGCTGCTCGGGTGCTTTCATCGCTTTGGATGGTCCTCGGCGATCTGGAGCGAGCAAGAGGCGTCTTGCAGGCCGCTTGTGATGCGAATCCTGAATCGCCTGTGGCCCACGAAGCACTCGGTCAGTTTGTATTGAGCAGCGGAGACCAGCAGGCTGCAGCTTCACACTTTGAGAAGGCGACGGGCCTGGCGGACAGCGACCCGTGGGTGCTCCTGTCGCTCGGTGAGTCGATCACCATTGCTGGATTTCAGACTCAGAGCGAAGCCATCCGGGATATCGGTCTTGCTGCGCTGGAAAGGGCGGCTGCGCTGAGCCCGGATTCGCCGGTGATCCTGCGCGATCTCGGGATGGCCAGTGCATCAAGCGGACGGTTCGATCTGGCGCTCCAATCGCTCCAGCGTGCGGCAGAACTGGCTCCCGAGAATCAGGCCATCCGCCGCGACCTCGAAGCCGTGCGGGCGCGGATCGGGCCGTGACCCCGAGCATAACCCGAGCAACGTATCCTGAAGCCGATTTGCCCACTTTGACATGCTCTGAAAGTTGGGATCAGCAGGCCATCTCAGGGTGAAAAACGCTACACTGAGCCTGAATTCGTGTACACAGGAGTGCATCTGCGGGCCTGCAATCGCGGGTTGGGGGCGTAGGTGACCCATTGATGAATGAGGGATGAGCTTTATGACTGGGAATCGTATCTCTATCTTTGGAGTGGCTGCTCTCACGGCGATCGCCGGCTCGGCGTTTGGCCAAGGCAGCATCGGGCCCGACGTGATCGCCGGTTCGATCACCGGACCGCAGAAGTGGGGCACCATCGGCGGTGTGACCAGCTACTCGATCGGTACGGAGTCGTGCAACATCGGTGATGAGGACCTGCTCTGGGATGACGAGCTGAACGACGGCACGCCCGCCAACCTTCACCCGCTGATGGGGCAGAACATCTTCCGCCTCAAGGACGGCCGCTTCGAGCAGCTCGGTCAGAGCTGGCTCAAGCACGCATTTCTTGCTCTCAACCTGAGCGGCCTTTGCAGCAACAACTGCCAGCCCTCGTCGCTGGGCAGCAACGGCCTCGGCCCGGGTTGTAACGACCCCTACAGCGCCGGCCTCAACGGCGGCCAGACCGGCCTGGGTCCGAAATTCGAGGTCAACCCCGTCAAGGGCGAGTACCCCTGGCCCTTCACCGGCGACGGCCAGTCAGGCAACTCCCTCTACAAGCGCATCCAGGTCAACAACGACGATCTGAACCCGTCGCTCAACCCCGGTGCTCTGTACTTCGGCGAAGGCCAGTACATCTCGCCGGACGACGCGGCCGCCGGTAACGACGACAACAACGCGTCGTACCGTCGCATCAACGTCGGCAGCTTCTCTGGCGGCGGGTACAACCTGTCCTTCACCGGCTCGACCCAGCGCGGCAAGCCGGCGATCCAGGCCTGGCAGGACTTCGATCCCGCGGTCACCCTCGAGTACTTCGACGTCCCCTTCGACGGCCGGTACATCGTGGGTTACAAGGTCACCGACAACGGCGACGGCACCTGGCACTACGAGTACGCCATCCAGAACCTCAACGGTGACCGCGGCGCTGGCAGCTTCAGCGTCCCGATCGGGGCTGGCGTCACGGTGACCAACGTCGGCTTCCACGACGTGGATTACCACTCGGGCGAGCCGTTCGACAACACCGACTGGAACGCCACGGTCACTTCGGACAGCGTGACCTGGTCGTCCCCGAACCCGCACAGCGTCGATCCCAACAGCAACGCGCTGCGCTGGGGCACGCTCTACAACTTCCGCTTCGACGCCGACTCGGCCCCCGAGAACGTCGATACGGTCCTGGGCATGTTCAAGCAGTCGGCGACCAACGAGTTCGCCATCCCCGGCGCTGGCCCGGCTTCGCTCGCGGATTGCATCGCCGACACGAACGGCGACGGCGTCCTGAGCCCGGCAGACTTCTCCGCCTGGGTCGCCGCGTTCAACGCGATGGCGCCCGAGTGCGATCAGAACGATGACGGTGCTTGCAGCCCGGCCGACTTCTCGGCCTGGGTGTCCAACTACAACGCCGGCTGCTAAGCCGACGGATTCAAAGTCATCATCCTGCCGGCCCGCAGTTCACGCTGCGGGCCGGTTTCTTTATTGGAAAACTGTTCACACGGGCGTCGGCCTCACCTGCCCTTGCCAATGACGCGGTGCTGAACTCAGGGAGCCGCGGCCGCTGCGGTGGGCACCGTGTACTCGAGGGGGCCAGTCCCGGCGGGGCCGAGCGGGAGATCGAGGCTCATCCAGATCAGCAGCATGATGCACCAGCCGATCGTGAAGACGATCGTGTAGGGCATCATCATCGCTACCAGAGTGCCCATCCCGCCCTTGGGGGCATATTCCCGCATGAAGACGAGGATGATCACAAGGTACGCGTTGAGCGGCGTGATGATGTTCGTGGTCGAATCGCCGATCCGGTACGCGGCCTGCGTGAGCTCGGGACTGATGCCGACAAACATGAGCATCGGGATGAAGATCGGCGCGAACATCGCGTACTTCGCCGACATGGACCCGATGAACATGTTGAACAGCATCGTCACGAGAATGAAGGCGATGATCAGCCCGCCCTTGCTCATCTCGTTGTCGGCAAGGACCATCCCGCCCTGGAACGCGATCATCTGGTCGAGCTGGCTGAACTTGAGATACTCGATGAACTGCGCCGCGAAGAAGGCGAGCACGATGATCGGGGCCATCGCGGCGATGGATTCGATCATGACTCTGGCCGCGTCCTTGCTGGACGTGACATTCTTCATCACGATCCCGTACACCAGACCCGGGATAATGAATCCGAGGAAGATGAGGGGCGTGACAACGCTGACCCATCGCTGGAACTGCGGGGCGCGCTTGATGAGCACCTCGCCGTCGGTCGTGACAAAGGTATTAAGCGATGCGTCCGTGTAGCCGCCAACGCCGTCGACGGTCAGTTCGGTGGGATGATTCTCAGGCAGAACGATCTCGGCTTGAGACACGTCGGCAAGCCAGGTCTGTCCCGGATCCCCGGGCACGGGGATGGAACGGTCGTGCATCGGCATGCCCGGGATGAAAACCGTGGCCGCGAAGATGAGCAGGAGCAGCCCCATCGTCGCCGCCGCCCATGTGAGGGCTTTCGATTCTTCCGCGGTCAATCGCTGGGATTCGAGGTCGCTCTCATCGACGGGTGTGGGGCCCCCGTCCTCGGCGGATTTCTTGCTGAGTCGACGTTCAACGAACCATGTGGAGACACCCCAGCCAAGGAGTGTGACCATGAACGTCGAGGCGATCATAAAATACCAGTTGCATGTCGCCGCGACCGAGTACTCGGGATCGAGCACTCTGGCGCCGATCTGCGAGAAATTCGCGAGCATCGGGTCCAGACCAGTGACGAAGAGGTTCGCGTTGAAGCCCGCAGAGACGCCCGCGAAGACGGCCGCGATACCGGCCAGAGGGGATCGGCCGACCGACTTGTAGACCGCAGCCGCCAGGGGCGGGAGAACCACGTAGCCCGCGTCGAGGCCCATCGAACTCATGATCCCGAGAAACACCATCGTCGGCGTCAGGAGGTACTTGGGCACGACCTTCATGAAGGCTTTGAGCATCGCCCCGATCATGCCTGTCCGCTCGGCGACCCCGATGCCCAGCATGCCCGTCAGCACGACACCCAGCGGGGCAAAGCCCATGAAGTTGCTCACCATGCTGGTCAGGCACCAGTAGAGACCGTCCGCTGTCAGCAGACTGACCGGCTTGATCGGGTCGCCCTTGTCTCGGAACTGGATGACGGCTTCGCCCGTGTCCGGGTTGATCGCACTCTCAGCCACCTTCGGCTGGACTTCCCAGTCGGACCAGACGGCGACCTGGCTCGCCAGCATGACGATCGCGGCCCCGATCAGAAACAGCACCGCCGGGTCGGGGAGCTTGTTGCCGATCCATTCGATTAGATCAAGGATGCCGCGCTTGGAACTCTGATTCGGTGTCTCGCTCATGGTTGGGGGATCATCCCGGAGATGGGGATGAGATGCAACTCGGACAAACTTGTGCCTTTGTGGGAACAAATGCCGACAATACATTCCGGTCGGGATTGCCCGTAGGAGAAAGTCAGTTGTCCCAATTTGCCCGATTGAGCCGCCATGTCCTCCCGCAGAGTGAGTCTGCGGTTGTGCGTTGCTTTGGTGTCGCGGCGGCCTTGCTCGCAGTTGAAGCTGTGCTTGTCGCGTTCCTGAGCCGGGCGGTTTCGTCCGATCAGTTGCTCTCTGAGTCGGGGCCGATCGAGATCGGAAGCGTCGTCCTGTATCTGGTCGCGTCGGCGTTCATGCTGCTGCCGGCGGTTGCGGGCAGGGATCGCAAGCTGAGTTGGAGGGGCGCGATCCTCTTGGCCACGCTTGCTGCCCGCGAATCCGATTTCCATAACCGGTTCACCACCGAGGGAGTGCTCCGGACGAGCTACTACGTCCGGGCGGATGTGCCGCTGCTTGAGCGCGCGGTCGTGCTGATCCTGCTGCTCGCACTCGCGTACGTTTCACTGAGCTTTCTTGCTTTGTACCTGCCGAAGCTGTTTGCGGGCATCCGTCGCGGCTCATACTGGGCCTTGTTCGGCGCGTGCGGCTTCGCGATGCTCGCGCTCAGCAAGGGACTCGATGCGATGACATGGGCGGTGCGAGCCATCGGCCTCGAGTGGCGTCCCTCGCTTGAGATCATCGGGCTGACCGAAGAGACGATGGAACTGACCGGCGCAGCGGCTTTGTTGCTCTCGGCTGCGTTCTGGTCAATCCAGCAGTTCCGCAACAAAGGCCAGTCGACTACTGAACGGGGGCGGAGTCCTGCACGGGCTCAGGACCGCGAACCGTCTGCGCGATGAGTTCGTCGCACAGAAGCTGAGCCTCGGCTTCCGAGTTGCACCGCTGGTATGTGGTCCAAGAGTTCCCGTTCGAACGCCGCCAGATCCACCAGTCGCCGTGCAGATCGTGCGCGACGCGGTAAGGCGCATTTGGAACGTAACGTCGAGTCACCGGAGGATTCACGATTTTCTTCGGCTCGATCATGCCAAACCTCCTATCCGACCAATACCAGATTCTATCAAAAAAAGATCGAGAGCGACTACTAACGCGAGATGGTGTTCATCGAAAGTTCCTGCCATGCATCTGATCTGGCGGTGGAAAGTCGATGTGAGACCGCCCTCATTGAGGCAAGCAGTTGCGCCTGGCGCCAGAGAAGGGTGTTCGTCAGCCTCGATGGGAATGAGTTAGCCAGCCAAATGAGGGGGGGCAGGCCGGTCGCTTTGGCGAGCTGGTCTTCGAGCGAGACGTACATCTGGGCCTCGCCCGGATCGCCCTGTCGTCCAGCGCGTCCGAAGAGCTGTCGATCAACGCGGCGTTCGCTGTGACGCTCTGTCCCGATGACGCACAGCCCACCGAATTCCTTCGACTTCGGGTCGAGCTTGATGTCCGTGCCGCGCCCGGCCATGTTTGTCGCCACGGTCACAGCGCCGACCTTGCCGGCGAGCTCAACGATGCTTGCTTCCTCACGCTCGCGTTCGGCGTTCAGAATTCGGCAGGTTACACCTCGTTCATTCAGCATCCGGCCGATCTCTTCCGAGGTCAGCACGCTTCGTGTGCCGACGAGCACGGGCTGGCCAGTCTGATGAACCTCGCAGACCCGGTCGACGACCGCGCTGAGCTTGGACGCTTCCGTCTTGAACACCACATCGGGTTTCTCGATGCGGATGACGGGCCGGTGCGTCGGCACGTGGATCACGGTGAGGCCGTAGGTCCGCCACAACTCGTTCGAGACCTCTCGCAGCGTGCCGCTCATGCCCGCGATGTGTCGGTACTGCTGGAAGAATCGGGCGTAGCTGATACGCGTCGACGTACGGCGGGCCTTGGTTGTCTCGAGCCCTTCCTTGGCCTCGACAGCCTGATGAAGCCCCATCTGCCACTGCCGACCTTCGAGCACACGCCCTGTTGAGCGATCGACGATCTCGATCTTGCCGTCACGGATGATGTAGTCATCGCCGAGAATCTGGACTTCCTTCGCGACCAGCGCGGTCCGCACGAGTTCCTCGCTGCGCCTCGGTCCTGTCCAGAACGCGGGCAGTTGCCCCGTCATATCTCGGAGCCGCTCGCGTCCCTCATCCGTCAGCTCGACGTACCGGAGCTTTCGATCGACCTTGTAGTCAACATCGGGTTTCAGATCCCTGGCGATCTGCGCAGCGAGTTTGTGGTGCTTGCCCGCCGCGTCCTCGCCGCTGCCCTCGCCCAATTCCTCGGCGGCAATGATCGCCGGCGTCACAGCCTCGTCGATCAGCACGCTGTCCGCTTCGTCAATGATGACCGCGTTGAACCCGCGGTGCACCACGCGGGACATCCACTCCGCTTCGCCATTGCCCGTGATGCCCTCAAGGATCGATCCCGAGAGCGTCGCGGTGGGCGGCGCGTGCAACCGATCGCGCAGGTAGTCAAACACCACCTGTTTGTCGGCCGCGTACGTAATGTCCATGTCGTACTCGCGTCGACGCTCCTGCTGCTTCGTCGACTCCACGACGACGCCCACGCGCATCCCCAGCCTTCGATATACGGGCGAGGTGATCTCGGCGTCGCGGCTGGCGAGGTAGTCGTTCACGGTCAGGACGTGGACGCCGCGACCAGACCAGCCCAGAAGAGCCGCGGGCAGGATCGCCGTCACGGTCTTGCCTTCGCCGGTCGCCATCTCGGCGCACGCGCCCTCGGCCATGATGAGGCCGCCGATGACCTGCTCGACATAGAGCGAGAGCCCGAGCTGCCGGCGGATGACCTCTCGCGTCACCGCGAATGCTTCATCGACCGCCGCGGTTCTGTCCTTGTTGAGTAGCACGAGATCACGAGCCTGCAAGATGCGCTCGCTCAGTGACCCGTCACTCAGATCGCGCAATCCGTCGGCTCGCTCGACAATCGATTCGGCTCGTGCAACGCGGTCGTACTGAAGCCGGCGCCTGGCTCGCAATCCCTCCACCCAAGAGCCCAGCACGTCCGGACCCGAGGGCGGCGGCGTCCGCTTGACGTGCCTGGCAAGCTGAGGCCAGAGCCGTCGCGACGCGGGCGTCAGTTCAGCTCCCGCGAGATTCATCGGCTCCGTCCGTCGAAATACTGCCTGACGCGCGTCACGGCCCGGTGCAGGAGCGTGCTCGGCTCGAGCTTCACGCGGACTTTGGCACGCCTGCCCGGCAGCAGACCAGCGTCCGATTCCGGCATGACATCAAAGAGCGTAAACGACTCGAGCGCCTGGTCGGTCTGTCGCGGGTCGGTGAGCAGATCGCCACCCGTGATGGTCGAGAACTGCATTGATTCGATCTGCTTGGATCCTGCGGGCCAGACGCGACCAACCGTTCCATCGATGGCGTGTGCGCTGTCGCCCGGGATGCGGATCTCCGCGTCAGCCCCGCCTCGCAGAAGCACCGGGACAACGCCCCCCGCCTTGGTATCGGTCACGGCAGCACGAACGACAATGCTTTCCTCGGGGAGAACAACGCCGATGACAACGCCACGATCGAGAAAACGCCCCTCCAGATTCTCGATGTCGAGCCCGGAGCCGCCGCCAGCAGCGAACGTGCCTCGGACAGATGCGCGGACCGTCAGCGCCTCGAGCTGCCTCTCATATTCTTCGACCTCGGCGAGGGCTCGCTCGTAGCGGGCGCGAGCGATGCGTAGCGACGCCGCACCGCGAGCCGCGGCATCATCGAGCGTCGCCTGTGCGTAATCCGCTCTTGCCCGGGCAGCCCGGGCGTCGGCCTCGTACGAGGGGTTGTCGAGCACCGCGATCACGTCGCCAACCTCGACAACATCCCCCGCCATCGCGTGAACCGACTTCACGTAACCCGGAGACTCAGCGCGCACGATCTGGAGATCCACCGACTCGACCACGCCGGGCAGCGTGCTCGAAGCGGGCAGAGGGATAACGGAAACGAGCAGTACAATCGGCAATATCACGGCCGCGACAATGCCGATCGCCCTGCTCCGTCTTCCGAGCAGAGCGGGGGAGGTCAGCATAAACCACGCGCCCTTGATCGCGGGCCAGATGAGCCAGATCACACCAAACACAAACGCCAGAACGAGCCCGAGCGAGAGGTAGCTCGATGAAATCAGCATCAGAATCGAGAAAGTAACGAGCAGCCGGTATGGCATCGAAAGGAGCTGATACAGGATCAGTAAGCGGAGCTCGGCGCGATCACGCACATACGGCGGCCGCGCATTGGGGACCCCAAACCCAAACCGCTGGATCAGATAGAACCACGTCTGGCGAGCCCGCTGAGCCAGGTTCGGCGCGCCAGCCAGGTCACTCAGGATGTAGTACCCGTCATAACGCAGCAGCGGGTTCGCGTTGAACACGATCGTCGAGACACTAGAGATGACCATCGTGTTGAACGCGAGTGCCTTGATGAGCCCCTCTTCGCCGAACGCCCAGATGAATGCGGCGATCGAGGCGAAGAAAGTTTCAATCAACATGCCGCCGCAGGCGACCACGACACGCTTCCACGTTTCCGGGAACTTCCAGGAGCTCGAAGCGTCGCAGTAGGGCAGCGGGAGCAGGAACCCGATCAGCATGATCCCGATCTCGGTGCAGCGCCCGCCCATTGCTTTGCATGCCATCGCATGTCCGAGCTCATGGACCGCGCGGATCACGAGGAAGAGCACGCTCAGCCAGATCAGGTTGCGTGGATCGAGAAACCCATTGAACGAGTTTGCGATCTCGTCGGCATGTGCGATGGCTACACCGATCGCCGAGAGCCCGAGCACAAGCCAGACCGCAAACCCTACACGACCCCAGATCACACGCAGATAGGGCTCGAGGGCGCGCAGCACGGGCTCCGGGTTCACGAGCGGGATGTTGTAGAACATCCAGTTGCCCGTGCGCTGGCGCAGGCGCTGCTGACGAAATCGGCTGTGCCGCTCGGGCACCATGTCGGGCGCGATCGGCTGATCCCCGACGATCAGACCGAAGAGCTGCATCTGGGCGAGCAGGTCCAGGCATTCCTTCTGTGTCGGGGCGTCATCACCGAGCTGCGCCAGGCACGCCTCCCATGCCTCGTCCACGGTTCGGCGGCCGTCGAGCAACCCCAGAAAGAATCGCGCCGACTCGGTCAGCCTGTAGTAGTGCCCGCCCGCGGGGTCGTCGATCACATAACTGACTGTCGGCCCGTGACGCTGGCGCACGAATCGGGCGTGCACGCTGATGCGCGGCTTGGTGTTGGCCGCGCGGTACCAGGTGTCCGCGAACGTGCCGGCCGAGTTGTCTGAAAAGAGAGCCAAAGCCGATGCTCCCTAGATCCACGCCCACATGCGGAACGCGTCCACCATCGGGCGGGACAGCTCCCAGAGCAGCGTGCTCCACCCGTCGTTCAGACGCGCCGTCCCGGTCATGCCCGGACGCAGCCAGTCAGGCACCTCGTCGAGCGTTGCCTCAACCACAAAGACGTTCGCGCCCTCGCGAGGCTGCGCGACGGGGTTCACACGCGTCACCGTGATGGGGAGTTCTGCGCCGGGACGGGCGCGACTGGCGACCCAGCCCTTCTGTCCGACCCGCACCCGACTGGCGTTCCGCTCGTCGACATCTATCAGCACGCGTACACCCGGGCCGACCACTTCGAAGAGCGCTTTGGAAGCGTCCACCGGAGCGCCGACCAGTTTCTCCAGATCGCCCCTGCTGATGACGCCGTCGATCGGTGATCGGAGCTCAGAGAGCGAGACACGCTGGCTGATCAGATCAACCGCGGCTTGCACCTCTTCCAACTGAGCCTCGTACTGACGGGCCTCGGCAAGCTCGCCGCGGGCCAGGGCGTTGTCGCGCTGCGTGCTGAGTGTTGCTCGTCGTTCGAGCTGCTCCTCAAGACTCAGAAGCAGCTCGCGGGTCTCGAGCGTCGCGACGACCTGACCTTCCGTGACCTCGTCACCCGGTCGAGCGTCGAAGCTCTTCAGGAACCCGGCGAACGGCGGCACGATCGCTCGGCCAACTTCGGGGCGCACTTCCATCGTGCCCTTCACCCGCGACGGGATCGGAACGGCAGCTGTCAGCACGAACACAACGAGTATGAGTAGGGCCACCAACTTCTTGGCCGTGTGCCTCGGTCCAACGATCCCGGCTCCAAGATCAAGTACGTCATCACGCAGGACTTCCGGTGTGCGCCTGTCGGCGAGCCGGCGCGTGTAGACCGCGGGTCCGACGAACTCGGCCACGAGTCGAAGCAGCGGGAGGGCCGCATCGGGGAACGGGTCCGACGCGTCGCGTTCAAGGACCATCACGCCGACCAGATCCTCTTCGATCCGCAGGGGCAGACTCACGATCGAGGAGGGGCCGTAGGCCTCGCTCAATCTGGCATGCTCGTGTGTTACACGCCGGCTGCCCGGGACACTCTCGAGCGCATCGGAGGGCGGAAAGAGCACCTCGGCATCCTGAAGCGCCGTCTCTTCCATCGCCGATTCCAGCGCCTCGACGGTCGGTGCGTGTCGATCGAGGTCGTCTGCGCCGCTGATTGCCATCACGCGGAGCTGATCGCCGCGGATCATCCCGATCGAAACACGGGTGCACCCGAAACGCCTGCGCATCTCGTCGCAGAGCAGCGTGCCCATGGCCTTGGCCGACGAACCCCGCTGCGCCTGGTCGAGCAGCTCAAGCGTTTCGCGGAGCATGACCTTCTGCTCGGCCTCGCCCACGAACGACTGCTGCCACAGAAACGCCTCGAATCGCGAAACGGTCAGGGCGAGACGTTCGAGTTTGATCGATTGCTGCTCGCGATCGCGCGAAGGCACCAGAACAATGCACGCGCCCTCGGCCTTGCCGTCCGCGACGAGGGGTGTCGCCAGCGCTGTGTGTGTCGCAGACGAGGCGTAAAGATCCTGAGCGCCCGTCAGCGTGATCGGCTCGGCAACGCCGGCGCTTGTGCCAGAGGCCGCACGCTCGCCGATGGTCGCCAGTTTCTTGGTTGTGGACTCATCGAACGATGAGCCGGAGTCCTGGTGGTAGGTGACAAAGACCCCGCCCTGTCTGCTTTTGCCCGAGCGCAGGTAGACCGCGCCGGCATCGGCTCCGGTGATCTTGCACTGGAACGCGAGCAGCTTGCCGAGGAACTCGCGCAGAGCCCCCTGTCGGCCGCCTTTGCTTTGAACAGCCCCGGGCTGGGCGCCCGGGGCGATCTCTGTTGGGCGGTCGCTGACTTCCTGGTCACTCGACATGGGCGTTGCCTGTCAGCGTCAGATCAATCGGCCAGCTTCGGGGCGTCCTGGCCCTGGGCCGGGGCGGGTCCGCCACGCTGAATCTGGATCTCGCCGTTGCGCTCCTCGTACTGGCGGATGACCTGGCCCAGCGTGATCGCCAGACGCTTGGCGCCCGACCAGTTCATCACGACCCGGCTGCCGACGTTGAACATGAGCGCGGCCTGGCCGTCCGGGCCCTGAACCGGGAGGTTCATGCCGAAGTCCAGAACCACCTCGTCAGCCGTCGTCGAGGTACGGATCGTGTTGGCGTAGGTCGAGGTCATCTTCGACTCGTCGATACGGAGCTGGACCTGCTGTTGCTGCTGCTCGTCGGCCATTTGAGTGTCGCCTTTCGTTTGGAAAATATGCGGTCTTGGACGTCTTTCATGCCCGTCGGGCGTTTCTCTCGCGTCCTGTCGGGTGCGCCGCCCCGGGCCGGAAGCCTATACGCCTCATCCGCCCGGACCAACCAATCGATCCCGGTGTCTCATTCGCCCTCGAACGCTACCCGGGCGTGCATCCCGCTGGGCAGGCCGTCCGCGTTGGGCACCTCGATCCGCACCAGCACCTCTCGCACGCTCGCCTCGCCGGCTCTGGAAATGAAAATCACCTTCCCGATCGTCGGCTGCTCGGTCTCGATATCGAGCCACTCCACGCTCGCTTCTTGACCGATCTTCAGCTTCTGCGAGACGGGCACCGGAACACTCACGTCGATCCGTAACGGCTCGACCTGGACCACGGTAATCACAGACGTCTGCTCATCAACCGTCTCGCCCTCGCGCCGATCGACTCGGACCACATCCCCATCAATGGGCGAGACGATCCGCATCTCGTCAAGACGGGCCTGCTCGCGTTTCTGGGTGAGCTCTCGCTGGAGCATCTCCGATTCGGCCGCCCGGAGTTCGACCCGTGCCCGGGCCAACTCGAAGCGGGCCGTGCGGACGTCCTGCTCGTTCGCCCCGCCGTCCTTGAGCGATTGCTCGACCAGCCTCAGCTCCTCGGCCATGTGCTCCAGAGCGATCTGTGCCAGTTCCAGACGGGTGTCATCCTCAAGCTGAGCGTCGGCAAGCTCCAGCGTGGCCTGCTGAACCGCGTCATCGAGACGGACCAATTTCTGGCCCGTCGTCACCTTGTCGCCCGGCTCGACCATGACCTCCGCGATCTTGCCGCGGACCGCGAAGGCCAATTCGCGCGTGGTGGAGGGGCGCGACACGCCCGTATAGGTGCGCTCCGGCTGGGGCAATTCGGCTCCGAATCCGAGCAGGGCGGCTAGCGCCCCGGCCAAAACAGCAAAGCACGTCCAGCGGATCGGCTTGGTCATTCCAAAGTGCTCCTCGGTTCCCGGGCCTGTTCCCGGGGGGTTGTCATGTAAAAGTCGGTTGATGGGGTTGTAATGCCGGAGGGGGGACTTGAACCCCCACTCTGTCTCCAGAAGCGGATTTTGAATCCGCCGCGTCTGCCATTCCGCCACTCCGGCCAACAGCCGATCATCACCGACGCCACCGTCCCGGTCAACCGCATCGCGGAACCACTTGGACCGGGCCTGAGTGGGTTCTACACTCTACTCCTGCAGTTTGCCGCCCCGGAATGGTGTCCGGGGCGGTGTCCATGTGTCGTCACCCTGCCGAAGGAATGTTCCATGTCCGAGTCAGCCACGCAGCGAATCAGCTCCTGCACCGTCACCGATGCCGGGCCCTGCCTCAAGAAGCTCCGGATCGAGGTGCCCGCAGACGTGGTCACCGAGCGGATCGATGAGTCCCTCGACGCGCTCGTCAGCGAGGCGGCACTCCCCGGGTTCCGCAAGGGACACGCCCCGCGATCCCTCCTCCAGAAACGCTTCGGCGATTCCGTCCGCAGCGAGACCAAGAACCAGCTCGTCTCCTCGGCCTACTCCGAGGCGATCGAGGAGCACAGCCTCAAGGTCGTCGGCAGCCCGATCTCCGAGTCGCTGCCCGATGCCGAACTCGAAGCCGGCAAGCCGCTCGTCTTCGAGGTCGATGTCGAAGTGCTTCCCGAGTTCGAGATGCCCGAGCTCGACAAGCTCGCGATCAAGAAGCCCAAGTTCGAGCTCGAGGAGAAAGCCATCAACGAGGAGATCGAGAAGATCTGCCTCGCCGAGGGCGATCTCGAAGAACGCGAATCACCCGAGCCCGGCGATTACATCTCGGGTCACGGCATCATGAAGGCCGGCGACACCGTCATTCACGACATCCCCGGAGCCGTCGTTCAGGTCCCCAAGGACGACGAGGGCATGATCCTGGGCGTCCTCGTCTCGGACTTTGCCAAGCAGCTCGGCAAGCCCAAGGCGGGCGACGAGGTCACCATCAAGACCAAGGGCCCCGAGCACCACGAGGTCGAGGCTGTCCGCGATCAGGATCTGGTCATCACCTTCAAGGTCGACCGCATTGACCGCATCATCCCCGCCAAGCTCGAGGATCTGCTTGAGCGCATGGGGATGGAAAGCCGCGAGCAGCTCGAGGAAGCTATTAAGACCCGCATCGAGCAGCGTGCCCACGTCGAGCAGCAGATGCTCATGCGTCAGCAGGTCGCCAGCCACCTGCTCAAGAACGTCGAGATGGAACTGCCCAAGCGTCTGACCGCCCAGCAGGCCGAGCGCATGCTCGGTCGCAAGCGTGCCGAACTCATGTACCGCGGCGTCGACCAGATGGAGATCGAGCAGAACATCGCGACGCTGCGTCAGGCATCCGCCGGCGAGGCCATCCGCGAGACCAAGCTCTTCTTCATCCTCCAGAAGGTCGCCGAGGACCGCGGCGTGCAGATCCAGCAGGCCGAGATCGAGGGCGCCATCGCCCAGATGGCATTCCGCCAGGGCGTCCGCCCCGAGCAGCTCCGCCAGCACCTCGTTCAGAACAAGCAGATCGGGACCGTTGTGCAGCAGGTGCTCGAGCACAAAGCACTCGACTCGATCATCTCGACCGCCGAGGTCGAAGAGGTCTCCACCGCCGACTGGGAAGCCTTCGTCAAGTCCCAGAAGGACGCGTAAGACCGATCGCCTGAGTCATGAATCGGCGAAGCCGGGCGCCCTCGGGTGCCCGGCTTTCTTTCTGGATGCCCAACCTGAGAAATTTGGGCTAGTGAATTCTGGGATGGATATGCCTGAATGGAGCTGGCGTCAGTTGGTCGCAGACTCGTCGGCAGCATCGTCGATAGGTGCGAGCGATTCATCGAGGCTGACATGCTCGTCGCTGGGCTCTGACCTGGATGAGGCCGAGATCGTGCCGCAGTTCGGGCAGACCACGCCGTACACCCCGACGGGCGCCGCGTCGTCGATTTTCTTGCCGCACCCGATGCAGACGGTGTGGCTGAGCTGGGCCGCGACCTTGTTGACGACGAGAGCCGCCACAGCAACCGCACCCACGACCACGGGCCAGGCCGGGGCCGTGGTCATGCTGACGATCCCCAGTGCCGTGAGACCGAGGCCGACAAGGATGCCAAGGGCCCGTAGCCGCAGCTTGTGCAGATACGCCATCTGGCGTTCAACAACGAGACGTTTGGATCGGATCCATTCTCCAAGCATCGCGGCTCCTCGACTGGGCTCCACAGACTGTATCGTCTCTGGAGGGATGGGGCGATCAGTCATTGGAACCGACAGGCGGATCTAAGCCGGATGCGGGTGCTACACGTCAATTTCGCGCCTTTCGAGCGATCCCCGGGGCAAGCCGGGGGGATTACCGGATACGCCGCCAATCTCGCGCGAGCCCAGCGCGATCTCGGGCACGCGGTGGGGGTGCTTTCAAGTGGGTCGGCATTCTCGGCCCAAGGCGGGGAAGAGCTGGAAGCCCCATTTCTCCGCCCGCTCCCCCCAGTCGAGGGCATCGACCGGCTCGAGATCGTCAATGCCCCGTTTCTGGCGCCCGCGTTGTGGAACTTCGCCCAAGCCGAGCGGGAAGGCCATGCGCCAGAACTGGATGAAATCGTGCATCAAGCGGTCACGCAATGGCGTGCGGATGTTGTGCATGTCCATTCGCTCGAAGGGCTCGCGGCTTCGTGTATCGGAGCAGCCAGACAAGCCGGCGCCCGCGTGGTGATGAGCCTCCACAACCATCATCCGTTCTGCCCGCAGGTGTATCTGATGCATCAACGGCGAACGCCCTGCTTCGACAACAAGGGCGGCCTGCGCTGCGTGGACTGCGAAGCTGGTATCGACATACACCAGGAAAGACAGCGACGCGCCGGCTGCGTGTCTTCGGATGCCCCCAGCATTCCACCGCCGCCGATGCCACCGATCCTCCGTTACCACGACGACGGCTCACCAACCGCCGAAACGCAGAAACTGCTCACAGATGGGCACCCGTGGTGGGAACCCCTGGCAAACGAACCACCAAGGGCAGAGCTTGCCCGCCGGGCAGATCACCCAATCGGCGCACGCCGCCGGGTGATGGTGCGCGCATTGAACGAATGCGATCGCGTCCTGGCCGTGTCCGCCTTTGTCGGCCGACTCGCTGAGCACATGGGTGTGGAACGTGAGCGGATCGAGGTCCAGCACATCGCCGGGCTCGAACGCGGGCACATCGAGCCACGCGATCGATCCGACGGTTTGCTCAAGATCGTCTTCCTCGGCTTCAACAACTACTACAAGGGGCTGCACATGCTCGTGGACTCGATCGCGATGCTGCCCCGTTCGCTGCGCTCCCGCGTGCATCTGGCCGCGTTCGGGACGGGGTGTCTGGGCATCCGCGAGCGGGCCGAGGCGATTCGGCCCCGGCTCGCAGGGCTGGAGCTCGGCGGCCCCTATGACCCTGCGGACATACCGAAACTCCTGGCCGGCAGAGACGTGGGCGTCGTGCCCTCGGTTTGGTGGGACAACGGCCCGCAGACACTGATCGAGATGCTCAACACGGGCCTGCCGGTGCTGGGAGCAGAACTCGGAGGGATCCCGGACCTGATCCGGCACGAACAGAACGGGATGCTATTTCGAGGGAATGATCGGCAGGATGCCGCGCGGCAGATTGAACGGCTCATAACCGAGCCGGGCCTGCTTGAGCGACTCTGGGCGGGCGTCAGGCCGGGTGCAACGATCGGTGAGCACGCGAGGGAGGTTGTCGATCTGTATACACGGCCGCTACAGTCGCCCTTACCGTCCGCGCAGGGACGCGACGAGAACCGACGGAGCTGACGTGCAGGAAACGAGTCTCCAGCAAGCCAGCCGGGCTACTCAGGCCGGCCAGTCATTGCCCATGATCCAGACGCGATCGGCGAGCGTGGTCGCGGTCGTTGTCACATGGAACCGGAAGGACATGGTCTCGGGCGTGGTCAAGGCCCTTGTTGCCCAGGCGAAGGCCTGCTCCTCACTGCACGTGGTGATCGTGGACAACGCCTCGACCGACGGCACGACCGACCATCTCAGCAGAGCATTCGGTGCCGAGCGAATCGTCGACAACGACACCCGCGTCGCGCTCGAACCCAACTTCCGCGACCGCCTCAGCATCGCACATCAGATCAACACTCCCGGCTTTGCTTCGCTGACCATCGTCCGCAATGCGCACAATCTCGGTGGTTGCGGCGGATTCAACACCGGATTCATGTTCGTCCGCGACCGCTTCAAGGACGAGAACGCCCCGGACTTTGTCTGGCTCCTCGATGACGACATCGACCTGCCGGGCGAGGCGCTCTCGCGGCTCCTGTCGGCCGCGGCTTCGGACCCAGAGATCTCGCTCGTCGGCTCACGCACCGTCGATCTCGGTGACCGCCGAACCACGATCGAGAGCACGATCTACTTCGACCCCAAGACCGGTCTCATGGGCCCCGAGCCTGCCGACCGCAACCCGCTGGCCAAGGACTACCACGAGTGGCGATCTGTCGCCAAGGACGAGCAGGGGCGCCCCGTGTATTCGGGCATCCGCGATGTTGACATCGTCAGCGCCTGCTCGCTTCTGGCGCGATGGAACGACGTGCTCGAAGTCGGCTTCTGGGACGAGCGGTTCTTTATCTACTGCGATGATGCGGACTGGTGCCTGCGGTTCCGGAGCAAGGGCAAACGCGTCGTCTGCTCGATGGACGCGATCGTCTTTCACACGCCCTGGACGCACAAGCTGACGCCCCAGCGCGGCTACTACCTCAACCGCAACATGGGCTGGATGATCGAGAAGAACATCCGCCGGCCGGGCCTCCGCCGGGCGAGATTCCGCTGGTCGGCGCAGCTCATGAGCCAGGCCAAGTCCGCGATTCTCAACAGGCGTCTGCACGAAGCCGAACTGCTCATGGCAGCGGTCAACGACGGTATTGATGATATCGGTGGCAAACTCAAACGCGAGCAGCCCGCAAAGATCGAAACCGTCGACGCACTCCATCAGATCCGCGGCCTCGGTGGTTTCGGTGAAATAGTGCTCGTTTGCCCGACGCCTGCGGCCAGGCTCGCGGCCGAGGACTTCCGCGCCCACGTCATGCGAGAACTCATCCACGCCGGGCGATCCAAGGATCTGCCCCGGTGGGTGATGCTCGTCTCCGAATCTGCCGCTCGCCCGCAGCACGGCGGTGAGCCGCCGCTGACTGGTGCACATCGTCCGGAACTGGTCGTTTACCAACCCAAACGCCTCGACAAACTCACGCGTCAACTGCGATGGCTCCGCAGGCCACCAAGGGGCGTAGTTGTCTTTGATCGTTCGTGCGACTTCCCGGTGCTGCGAGGACGCTACACACTGCATGTGCTCGATGATGACAGCACGAAAGTGATGATCGAGCGAGACGGATTGCGTCGGAAGCTGTCGCTCGCCCTGCGTTGGGCCTGCCTCGGATTCAAAGCAGTGCTCCACGCCGCGCAACTCCAGACACATCACTCGCACAAGAGCTAGAGGGGGCCGTTCAGATGCAACCCCCGAGCCCGTCGTCGACGGGGCCCATCCCGCCCGGTTGGCCCCGCACAGATCAACCCAGAACGATCGCGATCCTCGGCTGGGCGAGGCTGGCGCTCCAGGCGGCCGAGGGGACGGGTTACAACCTGAGCGCCTCCGAACTCGCAGCCGGGCTCGTGCTCATGGGGCATCGCGTCATCTACCTCTCGAGCGGCATCCAATACTCGCTCATCCCGGGAATGCGCATCAGGCCCCGCGAAACCTGGCGAGGCATCGAGTGCCACGAGCTGATCAACAGCCCCAATCTTTCGCCCTCGGCGGCCAACTTCAAAAACCCTCGACGCGAGGCCGAGTCGAAGAAGCAGTCCGAGCTTGTTGTGTCGTTCCTGAAAGAGCAGGGCGTGGAGATCGTGCATACGCACACGCTCGAGGGCCAGGGGCTGGATCTGGTTGGCGCGATCAAGGCCGCGGGCATCCCGGTGGTCGTGACGTTGCACAACTACTGGCACGTCTGCCCGCAGGTGGACCTGATCTACAACGAGCACGAACTCTGTTTCGATTACGAGGGCGGACGACGCTGCACGGGCTGCCTGAACGAATCCAAGCCCGGCGTCCGCAAGGTCAAACGCATCGCCAAGCGCATCGCCGAACGCTCGCTCGGACCGAGACAGGCCGAGCTGATCAAGAGCAAATCGCGCCGACTCATCCGCAAGGCACTCAACGGCGAGGAGGCGACGGGTATCGTCCAGCGCCAGCCAAAGCCTGACCGCGAGCTCGCGATGGGGCATGACACGGCCGGTCGGTCGGACACCGTTCTGGACCACGCGTTCCCCGAATCCAACGGAAAAGCACCGCGCGAACCGGCGCCGCTCCCGATGGATGCCAACGAGAAATTCCTTGAGAACCGCGAGGTGCATCTGCGCGTGCTGAACGACTACGGTCGGCGTCGTGTCGCGGGTATCGGGGCGCTCAATTCAGCGGACCTTGTGACACCGCCAACCGATTACAACGCGCGTCTGCACGCCTCGATGGGCGTTGATCCGCAAAGGCTCCGCGTTGTGCCCTACGGCCAGCCGCATTTCGATCAGATCAACCGTCGGGCCAGGCGTTCCCCCTTCTACGAGCACGCACCTTGGCGGGCCGAGACGGCGTCGCGACCGCTTCGGTTCGGTTTCTTCGGCACGGTGCGCCCGAATAAGGGGCTCGAGGTGCTCGTCCGCGCGATCGACTTGCTCGAATCGGATATCCGCAAGCGATGCCAGTTCGTCATCCGTGCGCACGGCGGCGACTGGGCCTTCCGCAAACGCATGGCCAAGTACCCCGAGGTCAATTTCCTCGGCGGGTACGACCTGCTCCAACTCATCGCGGCGGGCGGTGAATATGACGTAGGCATTCTGCCGCACATCTGGATGGACAACTCACCTCTGGTCATGTGGGAGCATCTGCACGCGGGCAAGATGATCATCGCCGCTCGCCTTGGCGGGGCGGCTGACACGATCACGCCGCTGGACAACCCGCACGGCCACCCGGGCAACGGGCTCTTCTTCCCGGGCGGTCAGCCCGAGAAACTCGCCGAGCGCATTTCGCAGCTTATCCGGGGCGAGTTTGCGATCCCATCGCCGAGCGATGTCCACAAGGCCACGAAACTCACGAGCTACCCGGAGCACGTGACAACGGTGGACGCGATCTATACGGAACTGCTCGAACGCTGATTAGCCGTTCCACTTCCGCAGCTCGGGCCCGGTGTAGTTGGCGATCGGGCGGATGAGGCGGTTGTTGGCGTGCTGTTCCATGATGTGAGCGGCCCAGCCGGTGACGCGGCTTGCGACGAAGATCGGCGTGTACTGGGGCACGGGGATGCCCATCGTGTAGTACGTCATGCCGCAGGGGAAGTCGACGTTCGGGTAGATCGTCTTCTGCTCCTCCATGATCTTCTGGACTTCCTCACCGATGTCGAAGAGCTTGACGAACTCTCCGCCCTTCTGCTCGGCGACCTTGCGTCCGAGCTTGTGCAGGATCGGCGCGCGGTGGTCGCCGTTCTTGTAGACGCGGTGCCCGAAGCCCATAAGCTTCTTCTTGGTCGCAAACGCGTCCTGCATCCAGTCGTTGACACTGCCCTTGCCGGCGCTCACGAACTCCATGATCTCGCCCAGCATGACCATCGCCGCCTCGTTGGCGCCGCCGTGGAGCGGGCCCTTGAGGGCCGCAACCGCGCCGGTCATCGCGCCGTGCATGTCACTCAGCGTGCCGGCGATCACGCGGCTCGTGAACGTCGAGGCGTTGTAGTCGTGCTCGGCGTAGAGAATGAGCGAGACGTCCATGACCTTCTCGGCCTCGGCCGTCGGGCGCTCGCCGGTCATCAGGTAAAGCAGGTTCGCCGCGTGCGAGAGCTTGGCGTCGCCGCCCGTGTCGGGCGCGATGATCTCCTTGCTGTCGATGATGTTCTGCATGTGTCCGATGATGGTCGGGATCTTGGCGACGATGCGCTTGGCCTTGCGGAGGTTGGCCTCGGGGGAGTTGTCCTGGCTGTCAGGGTCGCAGTTGCCCACGATCGAAAGGACGGTCCGGACCACATCCATCGGCACCGCGGAGCCCTGCTGGAGCAGCGGGCCACAGGTCTTGAGCGTCTGGATCGCCTGAGGGGAGAGTGCCCGGTTGGCGATGAGCTCGTCCTTGAAGAAGCGGCTCTCCTCAGCCGTTGGCTTGTCGCCGTGGAGCAGGAGATACGCGACGTCCTCGAAGCTCGCGTTCTCTGCGAGGTCGTGGATCTCGTAGCCGCGGTAGATCAGGGCGCCCTGTTCAACGGAGCAGATCGCGGTATCGCCGGCAACAACGCCCTCGAGTCCTGACGGTTTTGTAGCTGTCATCACGCCTACCTCCTGCTGCGGTTGTGTATCTGGTCGGGCCGCAAATCGGGCCGGGCAGTACTGTATGCAGCCGGGGTTGGGCGTTCAGTGGGCCGGGAACTGCCATCCCTCGCCGGAAGGCTCATAGCCCAGCATGGCGTAGAGATCCTTGCGGTTCTGCATCCCGTCAATCGAGTTTGCGACACTGCCGGTGGCTTTGAGGTCCGCCAGCAGCTTCGTCACGGCACCCATCGCTGTGCGGAGCGTCGAGACGGGGAAGATCACGACGTGGTAGCCCATCTCGCCGAAACGGGTCAGCGGGATGATCGGGGTCTTGCCGAACTCGGTCATGTTGGCCAGCAGGTAGGGCGGCTTGTCGCACAGCTTGCCCAGTTCGTCAGCAAAGCGCGCAAACTCGTCCTCGGATTCGAGCCCCTCCGGGAAGATCATCTGAGCCCCCGCCTCGACGTACGCATGCGCCCGCTCGATCGCGGCTCCCAGACCGTCGACCGATCTGGCATCCGTGCGAGCGCAGACGATGAACGACCCATCCGAGCAGTCCCGCGACGCCTGCGCAGCCCACTGCATCCGCGCGACCGCTTGGGGCATCGGGATGAGCGCCTTGCCCGCCAGGTGTCCGCAGCGTTTGGGGAAGACCTGGTCTTCGATATGGCAGGCCGCTGCCCCGGCGTGGTTGTACTCGATGACCGTTCGGCGGACCATCTCCTCTTCGCCAAAGCCCGTATCCGCGTCGGCGATGACGGGCAGGCCCGATCCGAGGGCCACTTCTCGCACGCACTGCTTGAAGCGGTCAAGGCTCAGAATCCCGATATCCGGCACGCCCGAAGAAGCCGAGAGCGCCCCGCCCGAGACGTAGCACGCGTCAAACCCGGCCTCGGTGACGGCTCGTGCGACCAGTCCGTTGAACGCGCCGGGGGCCGCCACGGGGCCCGAATCCATGAGTGTGCGGAGAACGTCGCCTGGGTGGGTCTTGGTCATGGTGCATTCTAGGGGATCAGTGGGGGGTTCGGAATTCGGTAGACTGCCAGCATGATCATCCATGCACTCGTCACCGCTGCCTCTGTGCTCTTTCCCGGCGAGCCTCCGGAGCGAGTTGCGGGCCGAATCGTCCAATCGATCTCGCCCGATCACGTTCAAGCCGACATCGACAAGCTCGTTTCGTTCGGTACCAGACACACTCTCTCACAGACTGACTCGGACACTCGGGGCATCGGGGCTGCCCGGCGATGGCTCGCGTCGGAGTTCGTGCGATACGCCAAGGAAGCGGGGCGGGATGACGTGACTGTTGAGCTCGAATCGCACACGGTTCCAGCCGACGGCCGGCGCATTGTGAGCGATACCGAAGTCGTCAATGTCGTCTGCACGATTCCCGGCTCGGACCCGGCTTCCCGCGATCGGCTCTACTACGTCATCGGGCACTATGACTCACGCGCGAGCGAGGCCAACGACGCCGAGTCCGATGCCCCCGGCGCCAACGACGACGGCTCGGGCACCGCGGTCTGCCTCGCTGTGGCGCGTGCACTCATGCATGAGCAGCTCGAATCGACGGTGATCGTCATGCCCGTGGCGGGCGAGGAGCAGGGGCTCTACGGAGCCCGCATGCACGCGGCTCAAGCTGCCGATGCCGGCAAGGACGTCAGGGCGGTCCTCAGCTGCGACATCGTGGGCGACCCGACCGGCCCGGGCGACAAATCGGCACGCGACCGGGTACGCGTTTTCTCAGAGGGCATCCCGACCGCGGTGCTCGCCGAGGAACGAAGGGCCATGAGCGCCGTCCGCATGCTCCGCTCGCTCTCGGCCGAGTCCGACAGCACCTCGCGCCAACTGGCCCGGTATGTATGCGAGATTGCGGAACTCCACGATTTACCCGTCAAACCCATGCTCATCTTCCGCCCGGACCGCTTTCTCCGCGGGGGCGACCACACCGCCTTCAACGAGGCCGGCTTCCCCGCCGTCCGCATGACCGAGGTCTACGAGAACTACGACCACCAGCATCAGGACGTCCGCACCGAAGAGGGCAGGCAGTTCGGCGATCTGCCCGAATTCGTCGACCCCGGCTATATCGCCGACGTCGCCAAGCTCAATGCTGTAGCCATCGCGCACCTCGCCAGCGCCCCGAGTACGCCCGGCAACGCGCGGATCATCGTCGCCGAGCTCACCAACAACACCACGCTCCGCTGGGAGGCCTCGCCCGAGAGCGACGTCGCCGGCTACGAGATCGTCTTCCGTGAAACCACCAGCCCGTTCTGGCAGGACGCGATCGACGTGGGCAACACCACCGAAGGCACGCTCGAACTCAGCAAGGACAACTGGTTCTTCGGCGTCCGCGCTTACGACAACGAGGGCTACCGCTCGCCCGTGGCGTTCCCGATCCCGGCAAGGGAGTGAAGCATCACGCCCAGGTCGTCGCCGATGGTCAGTCCCTCGAACGTCGCTTCGGGCATGAACCCGAGCTCGCGCCCGTCCTGCAGAAACGCCCAGAGCTTGTCGTAGTACCCGTCCACGTTCCAGAGCATGATCGGCTTGGTGTGGAACCGGAGCTGACGCCACGTGATGGCCTCGAAGAGTTCGTCGAGCGTGCCGAAGCCGCCCGGCAAAACGAGAAACGCGTCGGCCAGTTCCGTCAGCTTCGCCTTGCGCTGGTGCATGTTGGCCACGAGGTGCTGCTCATGCAGGTTCGGGTGGGCCTGTTCAAGATCGACGAGCGCCTGCGGGATCACGCCCACGACTCTGCCGCCTTCTGCAAGGGCGCTGTCGGCGAGGATGCCCATGAGCCCAAGCTGGCCGCCGCCGTAGACGAGCGTGTGCCCCGCCTCGGCGATCGCTTTGCCGGCGATCCTGGCTGCGTCGGCCCACTGGCTGCCAAGCCCGGCGCGGGCTCCGAGATACACGCAGACGGAATGGCTCATCGGAACGTGCCGCGGACACTGATCTCGTAACTGTTGATCCCGCGCAGATCCTCGGCCGAGAGGCTCTCGATGCTGTTGTAGCGGTCGATGATCGGCTCGGGCTTCTCGAAGGCGAGTCTTCCCAGGAGCTGGAACTTGTGCGCGAGGATGTCCTCGAGATCGGCGGTGCGGTTGCGTGCGTGGCCCGCGGGGTACATGACGAGACCCGAGTCGTACGCGGAGCCGTCGGTGTCGACGATCTGGACGCTTGTCGGGATGCCGTCGGGGTACTTGCTGTCGTACTCCTCGCCGCCGTGGGCGAACTCGATCTTCTCCATGAGCGCCCGCGTGCGGGAGTCATAGATAGCCGAGTCGCTGTAATCGGCCGGCTCGAGCATGAGCTCCTTCCAGCCGACCTGCTGCGTCGTCAGGGCCTTGCGCAGAAGCGTCGAAACGATGTAGACCATCGAGTGGTCCGCGCTCTGGCGGGTCGTCGGATTGCGCTTGGCGGGATCACCGATGATGCCGAACGCCGGCTCGTAGGCGACGATGCGGATCTTGTTGATCTTGCCGCCGTCCTTGTCATCGAGCAGTGACGGGCACTTGTCGAGCAGGTCGAGCATCGCCTGGAGAGCGCCTGCCGACTGGTGCTCGTAGAGCCCGAGCTTGAAGTGCATGCCCATGACCGTGAAGTCGCTGCCCGACATCGCAAGGTGCAGGTCAAACGGGGAGGCGTCGGCGTTCTCGGTGTTGTGGGGCTTCTTGGTGACCGCGGTGAACATCTGCCCCGGGCCCTCGAAGATCCGGAAGATGGCCTCGGGGTTGCGGAAGATGTCGCGCGGGCCCATGAAGCCGTTCATCGAGCGGCGGACCGCCGTGATCGCAAACTCGGTCGTGATCGCGGCACTGGCGCCCTTGGAATCCGAGAGCTGCTTGCCCGCCCGGATCGCGCGGAACGGGATCGCGTGCGCGACGACCATGCCGATGGCGCTCTCGATCTGCTCGGGCGTGGCGCCCATCATCGCGCCGAACGTCGCCGCGCTGGCGATGGCGCCGTGCACGACGTGGTCCACTTTGTACGTCTTCAGACTGAACACCTCAGCGAGTCTTCCGCGGATCTCGTCGCTGAGCACCATGCCCTTGAGGGCGTAGGCGCCGTCCTTGCCCATCATCTGGGCGGCGGCGAGCGCTACCGGGTAGAAGTCATTATGTCCGAACTCGCCTGCGGTGTTACCCCTCTCCGGGTCATAGCCGAAGTTGGTGCCGTTGGAGTCCCACTCGCGGACCGCCGAGGAATTGGCCAGGATGGCTTTCTCGGGCGAGACAAGCTTCGAGGAACCGAAGACCGTCGCGCCGGATTGCATCGCCTCGCCGATCTTCTGCGAATCAGGGCCCACGGCATACCCGAGTGCCTCGTTGCGAAGCACGGTTGGGGCGTTGGTGCCGAGCGCGAGCGCGGAGAGCCCGCAGAGGCAGGCATCGGTGTGAAAGAGCTTGGTTCTGTCGAGGACGGACTGGTCGGGGCTGCCCGACTTCATGAACTCGATCGCGTACTCCGCGATGCCGAGGGCCTGGTTGGAATTGGCGGGTAGCTGGACGAAATCGCTCGACATTGGCTTGCTCCGGAGGGATGTATACACCTGGGAACGCAAGCCTATGCGCGCAGCCGCTGGGCGGGTCCGCCCAGCCTGTCAGAAGCCCGGACGCGTGAAGCAGAAGTTGTTGGACTCGATCCAGCCTCCCGCCGGCGGCGGGTTCCGGAGCTCGAGCCCACCCTCGGCCATGATCCGGGTCACTTCCTCCAGCTCGCCCGTCCGGGCCCGGTCGATCTCGATGAGCACACTCCGGACGCGTTCATCGCGCACGGTGCGGGTCATGCCCCGGGCGATCGCGCCGTCAAGTCCGTCCACGTCGATCTTGATCCGGTTCGGGAAGGGCGGGTTGAACGTCACGATGAAAGCGTCCACGGAGAACCCGATGGAAGCCTGCTCGAAGGCGACGTCGAGCTCGCCACCCCATTGGTTGACCCGCTCGCCGAAGCTGCACTGCGCAGAACCGAAGTACGCGTTCTTCATGTGGAGCGTGTCGAGTTTGGTCTCATCCGAGATGGCAAGGCAATAGGGCCAGATCCGATCGCCCCAGTTGTTCAGGTGCGTCGAGCGGACGAGAGCCGCGAAGTTCCACGGCGAGGGCTCGAACGCCAGCGTTCGGCTGACCTTGCCCGCACGAGCCGCGTACAGCGAGTACACCCCGACGTTGGCGCCGATATCCCAGAACACCTCG
Organism: Phycisphaerales bacterium; assembly: GCA_965228265.1. Classification (GTDB taxonomy): domain Bacteria; phylum Planctomycetota; class Phycisphaerae; order Phycisphaerales; family UBA1924. Next base: position 2,470,299 of record OZ245804.1, on the reverse strand, counting down.
CCCGCCTCAAACGTGTCGATCCAGTCGATCGTGTCGGGCTCTTTGGTGAGCAGCGTTTCGGCCCGCCACTTCAGAATGCCCGTGTCGGCGAGGAACCGGATCGGCCCATGGCGGGTGTCCATGGTCAGAATGTCCTGCTCGGCGATGCGGTCCTGGCGCTCTGTGGTGGCCATGTCGGGCTCCATTGGAATCAAACATCAGAGAAGCGAGTCATGTATACAGGCCTAGAATCGGTCCGCAGACCGGCACAACGCCATTGAATCCAGGAGAGACCCAGTGACCGCAGCTCAGCCCGTCATCGTCGCCGCCAAACGCACCCCCATCGGCCGATTCCTCGGCGGGTTCAGCCGGACACCCTCGACCAAGCTGGGCAGCTTCGCGATCGAAGCCGCTCTCGCCGAGGTTCCTGCAGCTAAGGACCACATCGACGAGTGCATCATGGGCTGTGTGCTCCAGGCCGGGCTGGGCCAGAACCCCGCCCGCCAGGCTGGATTGGGTGCCGGGCTCCCCGACACACTCAGCGCCAAGACCATTAACAAGGTCTGCGGCTCGGGCCTCGAAGCTGTCATGCTCGCGGCCCAGTCGATCAAGGCGGGCGACAATGAAGCCGTCGTCGCCGGCGGGCTCGAGAACATGACCCTCGCCCCGCATTTCGTCAGCATGCGTCAGGGCGTCAAGTTCGGTCCCGCGACCATGGAAGACCACATGCAGTACGACGGTCTCCGTTGTGCTTTCGAGTGCTGGGCAATGGGCAACGCCGCCGACCATATCGCCAAGAAGTACGACATTTCCCGCGAGGAGCAGGACCGCTTCAGTGCCCAGAGCCACGTCCGTGCCGCCAAGGCGACCGCCGAGGGCTGGTTCAAGGACGAGATGGTCACCCTGACCGGTGAGCAGCTCGGCAACCGCAAGAAGCCCGGCCCCGATGGCGGCGTGCAGGCCGACGAGGGCATCCGGGCCGACTCGACCGCAGAGGCCCTTGCTGGTCTCAGGCCCGTCTTCGAGAAGGATGGCACGGTCACCGCGGGCAACGCGAGCCAGATCTCTGACGGGGCCGCTGCCACCGTCGTCATGAGCCACACCAAGGCCGAGTCGCTTGGCCTGACCCCTCTCGTCAAAATCGTCAGCTACGCCACCAGCGGCGTGGCGCCCAAGGACATTTTCGCGGCTCCGATCACGGGCGTGCAGCAGGCCGTCGAGAAGGCCGGGCTCCAGCTCTCGGATATCGACCTCTTCGAGATCAACGAGGCCTTCGCGGCTCAGGTGCTGTGCAACATCAAGGAGCTGGGCGTCCCTGAGGACAAGCTCAACATCTGCGGCGGCGGCGTCGCGCTCGGTCACCCGATCGGCGCTTCGGGCACCAGAATTCTGACAACGCTCATCCACCAGATGCGGCGCACCGGCGCCAAGCGGGGCCTGGCGGGCCTCTGCCTGGGCGGCGGCAACTCCGTCGCGATGGTCGTCGAAGCCGTCTAAACCCGCGATTCAGTACGCAATTGCGAATCGGTTTCTTTGCCGAAACTTGAGACTTCTTGAACACCATCGGGCTTGACGTCCGATGGTGTTTCTGTATACTCGCCCCTCGGTGGCCGGGATGTTCCCGGAGAAAACGCCGTTATCCCGCGAATTGCGGCCAAAAGCCGCGAGCGAAAGGAGCTCACGATGATCAACACAACGAACAACAACGTTGTTGTCTCGGATCTCCAGCGGGATACCAAGCCCGGTCAGCCTGGTCGATACACCTTCCTGATGTATCACTGCTGACACCAGCGGGCCGCTTCCAAACTCTCCCGTAGAGATATTCCCGAAATAGCAACACCTATCCGTCCACTATCCGTGGTCTGATCGCGCGCACGCGTTGCGTCTGATCGATCTGTCGGATCGTGATCACTGTTTCTGAACGTTCTGATTCATCGGGCCACGCCCGAGCGCCGCCGGTGCGCGCACGCCGGCTGGAATTGAGGTTTCACGTGGAACACAATGAACTGAGAAGCTGGCCCGGCACCACGCTGGAGCACACCACCAGGCTCGCCACACCGAGAGAGCGCGAGGTCGCAAGGCTGCTGCGTCGCCCGAGAACCCGCCGCAGGCTCAGGCTGGCGGTGGGGCCCGTGCTGCTCACGGTCCGATTCCGGTATACACGCCCGCCGTTGGGCATAAGGGGCGTTCGTCCGCGCTAGACTGGCCGCGCGGAATCGCCGAATTGACAGGTCCCGGAGAGACAGATGCTCAAACGTACCCATCACTGCAACCAGATCACCACCGCCGAAGTCGGCCAAACCGTCACCCTGTCGGGCTGGGTCAACGCCTACCGCGACCACGGCACGGGGCTGATATTCGTCGATCTCCGCGACCGCGAGGGGCTGACGCAGCTCGTGTTTGACACCGAGGACGCCTCTCCAGAGCTGCTCAAGGAGGCGGACAAGCTCCGCAATGAGTTCGTGGTCGCTGTCCGGGGCAAGGTCCGCGTCCGCGAAGGCGGGGCCAACCCGAAGCTCGCGACGGGCGAGGTCGAGGTCGTGGTGGAGGAGCTCGAGGTCCTGAGCGAATCCCGCACGCCGCCCTTTCTCCCGCACGACGACAAGGGGGATCTCCCGCGCGAGGAAGTCCGGCTCAAGAACCGGTACATCGATCTGCGTCGCCCGGCGATGCAGCGGATTCTCAAGGCGCGTCACCGCGTGACGAAGGTCGTCCGCGACTACTTCGACGAGCAGGGCTTCCTCGAGATCGAGACGCCGATCCTGTGCAAATCGACGCCCGAGGGCGCGCGTGACTTCATTGTGCCGAGCAGGCATCAGCCGGGCGAGTGGTACGCGCTGCCGCAGTCGCCCCAGCTCTTCAAGCAGCTGCTGATGGTCTCGGGGTGCGACAAGTACCTCCAGATCTGCCGATGCTTCCGCGACGAGGATCCCCGTGCGGACCGCCAGGCGGAGTTCACCCAGATCGACTGCGAGATGAGCTTCGTCGAGCGTGAAGACGTCATGCAGACGATGGAGGGCATGGTCCGCCGCGTCTTCCAGGAGGTCATGGGCATCGAAGTGCCCACGCTCGAGCGCATGACCTACCGCGAAGCGATGGACCGTTACGGCATCGACCGCCCGGACAGGCGTTTCGGGCTTGAGCTTGTGGACATCTCGGACATCGTGGTCAAGACGGACTTCAAGGTCTTCACTGGTGCGCTCGAGAAGCGTCAGGGCTGCGTCAAGGCGATCCGTGTGCCGGGCGGCGCAGAGAAGCTGACCCGCAAGCTGACCGACGGGTATACGGAGTTCGTCAAGCAATTCGGCGCCGGCGGTGTCCCGGTCGTCAAGGTGAACGCCGAGGGCAAACCCGAGACGGGCATCGCAAGGTTCATCGAGAGCGTGTGGCCCGAGATCGCCGAGCGCATCGGGGCTCAGCCCGGAGACACGGTGCTCTTCGGCGCCGATGGTCGCTCGACGTGTCTCAAGGCGCTGGGTGAGCTGCGTCTGAAGGTCGCGCGTGACCTCGACCTGATCGACGAGAGCAAGTGGGACTTCCTCTGGGTCGTCGATTTCCCGATGTTCGAGTACGACGAAGAGAGCGGCCGGTTCTACGCGATGCACCACCCGTTCACCGCGCCAGAGCCCGGGCAGATCGAGGCGTTCCTGAACGCCGACCCGAAGGACATCGACACGATCGAGGGCATCGTCAGCGCCGGGTACGACATCATCTGCAACGGCTCCGAGATCGGCGGCGGCTCGATCCGTATCCACAGCCAGAAGGTACAGTCGAAGGTCTTCGAGCTGCTCGGGCTCTCGGCCGAGGAAGCCAAGGAGAAGTTCAGCTTCCTCCTCGACGCGCTCCAGCTCGGCGCGCCGCCCCACGGCGGCATCGCGTTCGGGCTCGACCGCCTCGTCATGCACCTGACCGGCACCGACAACATCCGCGACGTCATCGCCTTCCCCAAGACCCAGATCGGCGCGGACCTCATGACCGAAGCTCCGAGCAAGGTCAGTCAGGATCAGCTCAAAGAGTTGTACGTGCGGGAAGTTGAGCCGGAGCAGAAGTGAGACGCGAGCGTGACCCGCGGACCGGCCCATTCGATGGGGCGGTCCGAACGGGCGAGTCTCATCGCGCCCAGTCTGCTCTTCAAGATCGACTGGCGTACTGGCGCGGCTTCGATGAAGCCGACGTTGAGAAGAACGACGAGCAGGTGATCGGCTCGGCCACGCTGGTCGGGCTGTTGTTCTCCGATCTCCTGCTCGGGGTTGGCATTCTGCTGGGCCTCTTCGGCTTTGCGGCTGCCGGCGTGTTTGGCACGATCGCGGTTCTCATCGGGCTGCCCGTTGTCGTAGTGATGCTGGCCCTTCTCGTCGTGGGTGGGTACCGAAAGAAGAAAGCGTCCATCCGATCGAGCATCGACAATCTTCCGGCACAACGCAGCAGGTTCGGTCAGAGATGCCCGGAATGCGACTACGACCTGTCCGGTTGCCCGGATGGTGTCGAGCTGGATGCTGACCATCGCGCTGGGCCGGAACGGTGCCCGGAATGCGGAGCGGCTTGGCCGATGGTTCTCGACGCGACTCCCGAAGAGATGTCTCGATGGCATCGGCAGTGGTTTCGCAGTGCACGCCAGGGTGGTGAGTAAGAAGCCCCCCGGCCGGGCGCAGGCTTGATCCGTATTAAGAGTTCGGCATCCAGATGACACGCCCGTTCTCGGCGTCGTGTTCGCCACGAACACAACCAGTGATCATCGAGGCGACCTTCTCAGGCGTGAGACACGCGGCCGAGGGGAGCGAGCCCTCGTCGAACATCGAACGCAGCAGGGGCGTCTCAACGGCTCCGGGGGCCACGGCAAACGCCCGGATGCCGAGCGATGCCCCTTCCTTGGCGCAGCTGGCAACAAGAAGGTTCACAGCGGCTTTGGATGAGGCGTACGCAAAGAAGCCGGGAAACGGGTCCTGGGTAGCCATTGACGACGTGCAGACAATGCAGCCCGATTTCTGCTCGGAGAAGACGGGCCAGGCCTGAGAGATCATCGCTGCCGGGCCGAGGGCATTGATGCGGTACGCGGTGTCGAGGATCTTGTCAGTAGATTCCCCGATGCTGTGAAGTTCGGCCCAGCCGGCGTTGAGGATGAGTGCGTCGATCCGCCCGAGGTCGGCCTTGACGCGATCGATCAGGCCTCTTGCCGCCAAGAGGTCACCGATGTCGGTGGGCATGGCTGTGGACGGACCGGGAAGAGCGGCGGCGGCTTCATTGAGCACCGCTTCACGCCTGCCGACGAGCACGACATGGTGGCCCATCTCCGAAAGCTGCCGGGCGGCCGCGAGTCCGATTCCCGAGCCGGCGCCGGTGATGATGCTGACGGGTTGGTCGGGCATGACGGATCTCCTGCGGTATCAATCGTGACGGGGCTCTCAGGACGATAGACTTCTGCCCATGCCTATTGCACGCATCCTCTTCGCGGTCGTCTTCGTGAGCCTCGTAGCTGTTCCGCTGGTCCTGCGTCCGGCGGACAAACAGCCCGATGTAGGCGAGGTGCGCCAGCTCATTGTGATCACGCCTCACCTGGCTCAGCTTCGCGAGGAGTTTGATGCCGGATTCAGACGCTGGCACGAGGCGAAGTACGGCGAACCAGTGCGGGTTCAGTATCTCGCCCCGGGCGGGACGAGTGAGATCATCAAGCAGCTCTCGGCGCAGTACGCGGCCGCTTGGGACGCCGGCAAGATCGACCACACGACATTCGAAGCCGGTCCCGGGACGATCCCGATCGATGTGATGTTCGGCGGTGGCTCGTACGACCACGGACGCCTCATGACCGCGCTCAGCGTCAAACGCGACACCGAGGACGGTTCGACGGAGTCGGTCACACTTCCGATGTCCATCCCCGCCGGCTTCGAATCCGAGTGGCTCAAGGAAGTCTTCGGTCCGAACGCGGTGGGTTCACAGCCTTTGTATGAGAAAGACCAGCACTGGATCGCGACGGCTCTCTCGAGCTTCGGCATCGTGTACAACCGCAATGAGTACGCCGATCTTGGACTGAGCCCGCCCCAGAGCTTTCACGATCTGACCGACGCGAAGCTGTTCGGGCGACTGGCGCTGGCCGACCCGCGACAGTCCGGCTCGATCACGACAACGCTCGACTACATCCTCGCCAAGGAGGGTTGGCAAGAGGGATGGAAGCTCTTGCGCGGATTGTCCGCCAACGCGCGATACTTCAGCGGCTCGTCGGGCAAGCCGCCGATCGACGTCTCTTCGGGCGAAGCGGCCGCGGGGCTTGCGATTGATTTCTACGGCAAGGCTCAGGCGCAGTCCGCGCTGGCGCCCGGTCTCAAGCCGAGCGAGGGACGGGTGGGCTACGCGGACCCTGCAGGCAGCGTGTACATCGACCCGGACCCGGTTTCGATCCTCCGCGGCGGGCCTGAGCCGGAACTCGCCAAGCGGTTCGTGGAGTACCTGCTGACCGAGCAGGGGCAGTCGATCTGGAACTTCCGCCCGAACGCCGAATTGAGTGAGGACGAGCGGGCGTACGACGAAGAGGGCGTGCTGCTCGGGCCGTCGGTGTACGCACTGAGGCGCATGCCCGCCAGGCGTGTGATGTACGAGAGGCACATGCCACGACTCATGGACAAGGTGAACCCTTTCCTTCTCGCGGGCACGGACAAGCCCTCGCCGTGGCGCAGCTCGATCGGGCCGATGATGGGCGCGTTCGGGATCGACACCGCCGACGAGATCAAGGCCGCGTGGCAGGCACTCATTCAGGCACGCGCAGACGATTCATTCCCGCCCGAAGTGCTCGCTGAGATGGAGCGGCTTTTCTACGCCCTGCCCGAGCACCAGATGCCACCCGATGAGGCGGGGCAGGCGGGCGAAGTGCTCCCATTCACGCCCGAGAACTACCGGGCGATCCGCAACTCGTGGCGAGACCCGAAGCATCCAGAATGGGCGGTCAAGTCGCAGATTCGCTACGTCGATTTCTTCCGAAAGAACTACGGCGAGGTCGTTCGCCTCGGACGGACCAGGGCACTCAGCACGGCGGGAAACCTTTGATGACCCCACACTCGGAGTGCACGCAAACCCGTTTCCCGACCATTGCGCGGATCGTCGCCACGATCGGGCCGAGCTCCGATTCGCCCGAGATGGTGCGCCGGCTCATCACGCTCGGCGTTCGAGTCTTCCGTTTCAACTTCTCGCACGGTTCATTCGAGGAACACAACGCTCGCCTCAAAACGGTCCGCGAGGTCGCACGGGATATGGACAGGCCCATCGCCGTCATGGCCGATCTGCCGGGGCCCAAGATCCGCTGCGGCAAAGTGCCGGGCGATGGCTTTCATCTCGAGGTGGGGGAGGAGGTCGTTTTCACCAACGAGATCGATCTCGCCAAGATTGAAGCCGTCGAGGGACGCCCGGTCGCGTTCATTCCCACGACCTACCCGCAGATGACCAACGAGGTGCACGTCGGTCAGCGTGTGCTGCTCAACGACGGTGCCGTGCGCATGATCGTGACAGCCGAAGGCAACGGTCGTGTCCAGTGCCGGGTTACGGTCGGCGGGCTCATCACGAGCGGCAAGGGCATCAATCTTCCAGAGAGTGATCTCACGGCTCCCGCGGTCGGCGAGCGCGATTGGGAAATCTGCCAGTGGGCCGTCGCGCACGATCTCGACTTCATCGCGATGAGCTTTGTTCGTCGGGCGGACGAAGTGCGGGACTTGCGTCGCCGGCTCGAGGGGATCTGCTCGACTGACAAGGGCACCGCAGAACAGAACGGCTCGCGGATCCCGATCGTCGCCAAGGTCGAGAAGCCTCAGGCCGTTGCGAATATCCGCGAGATCGCCGATGCCGCGGACGTCGTGATGGTGGCCCGTGGCGACCTCGGCGTTGAGATGGACATCGCGCAGACGCCGGTCGCTCAGAAACAGATCATCGAGGCCTGTCGATGCGCGGGCACCGCCGTCATCGTCGCGACCCAGATGCTCGAGACAATGATCACCTCGGCCAGCCCGACGCGAGCGGAGGCTTCGGACGTCGCCAACGCTGTATTCGATGGTGCGGATGCGGTGATGCTGTCGGGTGAGACCGCTGTCGGCGAGCACCCGGATCTTGTCGTCGACACGATGACGCGCATCATCCGGGCCGCGGAGGACCGCCTTGCTGATCTGCCGCAGCGTGCTACGCCGCCGCCGATCTTTGCCCAGCAGAAATCCCGCGTTGCCGCGATCGCGCATGGCGCCTGGCACATCGGGGCGGACTTCGGCGCCGAGCTCGTGGTCGCGTGGTCACAGCAGGGCACCAGCGCCAGGTTCCTGAGTCAGAACAATTTCCGCATCCCGATCGTGGCGTACTCGTCCGACGAGCGTTTCACACGCCGCATGGCGCTCCTGGGCGGCGTGAGCCCACTTCGCCGGGATCCGCCGGGCGGGTTTTCAGAGTTCGTGAAACTGGTTGAGCATGATCTTGTCTCGATCGGCTGGGCGAAACCGGGCACGAAGATTGTGATTCTCGGCGGTGAGCCCTTCGGCAAGCCCCATTCGACTTCGAGTGTGGTGGCCCACATCGTCCGCGAGCCGGAGTGAGCACGCCCGGCGTACGCTGAGGGCATGACGCAACTCCACCGCACCGCGGCGATCCTGAGCATCGGCGACGAGATCACGCTCGGCCAGAAGCTCGATACCAACTCCAAATGGCTCGCCGATCGGCTGACGAATCTGGGCGTCACCGTATCGATCAAGATGACTGTGCCCGATGACCTCCCCTCGCTCGCGGCTCGCTTTGCTGAGCTGGCAAACGCGCATGACCTGGTCCTCTCGACGGGCGGACTCGGTCCGACCGCCGACGATCTCACGCGCCATGCGCTTGGCAGGGCGATGGGCGACGAGGTTGTCGAGGACGCCGAGGCGCTCAAGCAACTGCTCGAGTGGTTCGAGGGGCTTGGTAAACCCATGCCGAACGCGAACCGGGTGCAGGCGATGCGGCCAAGCTCGGCAACATGCCTCCCGAACGAGAAGGGGACCGCGCCGGGTTTGCACGCAGCTTTCTCGGGGGCGGATGTCTTCTGCATGCCCGGTCCGCCGCGCGAGATGCATCCCATGTTCGAGCGTTTCGTGGTGCCCCGGCTCAAGACGGACCGCGTGGTGATGACGCGTGTGCTGCCCACTGTTGGCCTCGGGGAGTCTGCGATCGCGGACCGATTGGGCGAACTCATGGACCGCGAACGCAACCCGCTCGTCGGGACGACAGCCTCGGCCAGTATCGTGACGTGCCGAATCCGGTACGAAGGCAACGACCAGAGTGAAGGACAGCGACTGCTCGACGAGACCGTGGCCAAGGTCCGGGACAAGATCGGCGACATCGTCTTCGCAGACCATGACGCGACCCTCGCCGAGGTTGTTCTCGAGCAACTCAATGAGCGACAGGAGAAGCTGGCTACGGTGGAATCCTGCACCGGTGGCCTGATCGGGGAGATGCTGACGGGTGTCCCGGGGTCATCCGTGGTTTACGTCGGCGGATGGGTGACCTACACAAACGAGATGAAATCGCGCCAGGTGGGCGTGCCCGCAGAGATTTTCGAGCAGCACGGCGCGGTGAGCGAGGAATGCTGCCGGGCGATGGCCGAGGGTGGTCGTGAGCGGAGCGGGGCGGATTACGCCATCAGTGTGACCGGTGTCGCAGGACCCGGCAGGGGGTCGGACGAGAAGCCCGTCGGGACTGTCTGGATTGGTCTCGCTGCGCCCGGCGGCACCCGTGCCGAGCGTTTCTACTTCAAGGGCGACCGCGGCCTGGTCCGCCAGCGATCCGCAACCGCCGCTCTGGCGATGCTCTGGAAAGCTCTCAAAGAGCAGCGGGCGTAAGCACGCGGGCGAATGGGAGCGCATCAGAAATATTGCGACTCCATGCAAGAAAGTATGACTCACCGAGTTGACACTGGTTCAGGTGCACGCAATGCTCGCTCCCTCGGAGGAACCCCATGTCTGTGATGTACACCGACAGACTGAATCGCGGCGAATACGACCACGGGTCGAGTCGCGATGGGTTCGCCCGCACACTGCCGGCCTGATCAGGCCTGGTTCTCAATCTCACAATCGTCATACTGCGTTTATCGGCGCGAGCGTTTCGCGCTCAGTTTCGAACCGGCCCGAATGGCCGGGGGTCATGCTATGGAGAAGGACATCTCAATCGTTCGGGCGGTTGCGCCCGAGGACATCGCGGTCGGGACCTATGTGGTCGAGCTGCGGCGTGTGCAGGAGTTCATGACGGGCTGCTCGCCCTTCGGCCCGAGCGCCGACGAGGGCCCGAAGCTGCGTCGGGTGGTCATCATGCCGCCGCGCGGCCCGGTGATCCTGCGCGTCGAGGCCGTCGCGGTCCCGCTTGTCCTGGCCACCCGTGTCAGCGGCAAGAGCCTGATGCTCGACGTCCGTCGCAGCAGGCTGGGCGTGGTCCCCGCGCCCTTCGGCAAGGCCGTGTTCGAGGCGATGGCGCGAAACAAGAGCGCATCGCCCGACGAGGCCGAGGAGACCGAGACCTTCCCCGCCGCGGCGGATTAACCCACTTCACCCGAGCCCTGGGCCTGCGTCCGGGGCTCGGTTTCGTTTTGTCATACGTTGCAGCTGCACGCTAAGCAGGCGTAGCGCGATCGTCTGGAAGTCTGATTCGATTCGGAATCATTCCCCCGGAATATAGCTGATCGCCCCTTCCATCGGGCTGCTGGCGGTGGCGTAGAGCTTCTTGGCGATGCGGCCGGCGAGGTAGCTCTGGCGGCCGGCGGTCGTCGCGTGGCGCATGGCGCTGGCCATCAGGACCGGGTCCTTGGCGTGGGCGACGGCTGTGTTCAGGAGCACGCCGTCGGCGCCGAGTTCCATCGCGACCGCGACATCGCTCGCCGAGCCGACGCCCGCGTCAACGATCACGGGGTAGGTCGGGTCGTTCTGCTTGAGCAGCTCTAGGCACAGCACGATGTTGTTGCGGTTCAGGATGCCCTGTCCCGAGCCGATCGGGCTGCCGGCGGGCATGACGCTCGTCGCGCCGGCGTCCTTGATCCGCATCGCGCTGATCGGGTCGTCGGAGGTGTAACAGAGCACCTCGAAACCGTCGGCGACAAGCTCGCGCACGGCTTCAAGCGTCCCGACCGGGTCGGGCAGGAGCGTTTTCTTATCACCCAGGACTTCGAGCTTCACCCAGTTCGCGCCGGGGTTGCCGAGCTGTTCGAGGAGCTCGCGCCCGAGCCTGGCCACCCGGACCGCGTCCACTGCACTGAAGCATCCGGCCGTGTTGGGCAGGATCGTGTACCGCGACAGATCCAGGAACTCGAGCAGGCTCTGGCCCTGCTCGTTGTAGAGGCGTTCACGCCGCACCGCAACGGTGACGACCTGGGCGCCCGAGGCGTCGAGTGCGTCGCGCATGAGTTCGTTGGTGGCGTACTTGCCCGTCCCCACAATCAAACGCGAATCGAATGTGCGCGAGCCGAGGTTGAGCAGGCCGGAATCGGTTTCGGGGGTTACGGTCGTCATGGCTCAGCCTCCTCCTACGAGTGTCACGATCTCGACGCGGTCGCCCTCGGTGAGCGCGTGTTCCGCGTGCTCGGCTTTGCGGACGAGCTTCTTGTTGACCTCCACGGCACACGCCTGGTTCTGGAGCCCGAGCTCCTCGATGAGAGCCGAAACGGTCGCTTCGCCCGCGATTTCATGGTCTTTGCCGTTGAGTTCGATCCGCATGCCTCATCCTACGCCCCCCGATCCGGTACGATCGGGCATGGCTCGATGGCTCCTGTGTCTGTGTCTGGCGGTCACGCTCGCGGCAGCGGGGTGTCGCCGTGGGCCCAAGGAATACAAGCAGGACACCCCAGAGCAGGTCATCGAGAGTCTGGAGGCGATGGTCAAGGACGGCAACACCCGCCGACTCCACGAACTCTTCTACGCCGAGGACGAGGACATGCGTCTGGCGCTCCGGCGGTTCGGGCGGATGTGCGGTCGCCTCGCCGAGCTCGCCGAGACCATCGGTGAAACCTACCCCGACGAGGTCGCCGATTTGCGGAAGCAGACCGAAGAAGCCGCGGCTCGGGGCGAGGCAACGAACATCCTCTCCCGTTTCTCCCAGTCGGCTTTCCAGAATCGTCGCAACCGAAACCAGCAGCGGTCCAATCCGGGCGACGCGTTCAATCTCGCATTCCGCCAGCTGCTCTCCAACCCATACGCCTCATTCGAGCAAGCGACGGATCGACTTTCGACCATTCCGATCTCCGACGGGTACGTCGGGCTCATGTGGGACGAGAAACCCATGCTCCCGCCCTTCGGCATCATGATGCGACAGGACGTGGACGAGAAGTGGTACATCGTGATCCCGATGGATCTGCCGATCATCACGAAGTACCGCCCACGCACGAAAGAGCAGTGGGATATCGCCGGCTACCTGATGCGAGCCTGGGAGAACGCGGCGGTTGATCTCAAGGCGAAGATTGAAGCGGGGGACCTGCGGAACCTCGACGAGGTGGCGCAAGAAGCCGGCGCAATGATCCTGCCGCCGACGATGATGATCGGGATTGCGTACTCGAGTCAGTTCAAAGACGACGGGGACTGAGCGTCACGATCCGCTTGCCTCGTCTGGCTGCGACCTCTCGGCCGTTCGCCGCAGGGCGTCTCTGTTCAGGCCATTGAGCATTCCTCGGAAAACGATCCCGTGCAGCGGCAAAACCGCGTACCAGTAGGCGATGCCCAGCAGGCCCTTGGGTCTGAAGGTGGCAGTCATCGTGAGGCGATTCTGTTGGAGTGGTTCTGTCGATGATGCAATGGGTTCGATCTCGAAGCTGAGCCTCGCCACGCCCGGTAGTTTCATCTCGGCAGTGAGTTCAAGGTGCTTCGGGGGTTCGATGCTTGTGACACGCCAGAAATCTAGTGCATCACCGAGCATGAGCCTGCCCGGGCTTCGTCTGCCACGCATGAGGCCCGGTCCTCCCGAGAGGCGGTCCATGGCGCCGCGCAAGCGCCAGAGCCAGTCGACCGCGAAGTAGCCGTGCTCTCCTCCAAGCGAGCACGCAGCCTGCCAGAGGGCATCCTGCGATGCGGACGTCTGGATGACTCTGCGATCAACGAATTCCGTGCCGCCAGCCCATTGTGGATCGCCGGGCATGACGCCCGCGTCGGACCAGGCCGTCTCCACCTCGCCCGACTGCATGCGGATAAGAGCCGCGTCCATGGCCTCCCGGATCGTCAATGGAGCCTGCCCCTCGGGGTGTGGCATCAGCTTCAGCGCGTCGTCATTGCGGCAGACAACGCGATTGCGCAGGCCTTCGGCAAGAGGTCTGGCGATGCTCGCGTGCAACGGGGTCACGAGATGAATCCAGAGCGAACTGAGTCGAGGCGTGAGCACCGGAACGGGGATGACCATCCGCCTGCGAAGGTTCAGCGCTTTGGCCATCTCGCGCATGATCTCTGCGTACGAGCGAATCTCGGAGCCGCCGATGTCGAGGACCCGGCCCGCCGTGTCTGGTGATTCCAGAGCGGCAACGAGATAGTGCATGACATCACGCACCGCGATGGGCTGGGATTCGGTGCTCACCCAGCGCGGCGTGATCATGACGGGGAGGCGTTCCACGAGATATCGCAGGATTTCGAAGGAAGCGGATCCCGAACCGATGATCATCGCTGCGCGCAGCACTGTCACCGGGACCCCTCCGTCAGCCAGTGTTCTTTCGACCTCACGCCTGGACTGAAGATGCTCGCTGAGATCGTCTTCCGAACCGCCGAGTCCGCCGAGATAAATGATCCGCTCCACACCCGCGACCTGCGCCGAGTGCCCAAATAGACGGGCGAGTTGAAGATCCTGTTCTCTGTACTTCTCGACGTTCGGGTTCATCGAGTGCACGAGGTAGTACGCGCACGCGCACCCCCGCATCGTCTTGATGAGCGTGGACTGATCGCTCGCGTCACCCTCGACGATCTCCACCATTTCGTGATTCGCCCAGGGGCGAGCGCGGAGCTTGGCGGCGCTGCGGGTCAGGCACCGTACCCGATAGCCCCGCTGAACAAGGCGAGGGGCAAGTCGCCCGCCGATGTAGCCGGTAGCGCCGGTGACGTAGATGGTGGGGGTGCTTTCTGCCAAAGAAAGCATGGTACCGCGAATCGGCACGGAACGGGGTTTAGCTGCCTAGGCCGTCCGTTCCGCGAGCCGCGGCGGATCTGGGCGAGGCGCCGACACGTGCCGCGCTGCCTCGGCCCAGCGGCTGGAAGAGCAGGCCGAAGCTGCTTTCCTCGCTGATGTTGTTGTACGTGAAGCTGATCCCGAAGACCGCGTTCTGGAAGTCGCGGAGGAGTTCGCCCCGCACGCTCTGGATATCGCCCAGATCCGTGTCGTACGTCACGTCCGTGCTGAGCGAGTACTTGTCAGAGAGCAGGTAGTCCGTGCCCGCAGACAGGAGGGTCGAGTCCTGTGCGTTCAGGTAGCGGTACGCCAGCCGACTCGAGAAGATCGGCGAGTGCTGCAACACAAAACCCGCGGTCGAGGACGAAGACTCCGACTCATCGAAGTCATAAATGGTCGCGGCCGCGAAGGTGAGCGACTCGGTCGCCTGCATCGAGCCCGAGAGTGTGCCGAAGTTGGCGAGGTGCGAATTCTCGGGGCGTGAGTCGAAATACCGCCCGATGGTGTCCTCTGCGATCGCATCGTCAGACGCGAACACGAGTTCGGTGTCCAGGGTAATCCAGTCGACCGAATACCACCGCCCGGGTCCGCCCCGCTTGGTCTGCCAGGTCTGATCGAGTCCGAGTCGCATGACCGCGCCGTCGGCGAGCGATTCAACGTCTTCGTCGAAGACGGGGAGCTCGTCCTGATCCACATTGCTGCCCGCGTAGAACACCGTCGCGCTCGGCCTGACCAGATGACGCACACGGTTGACATCGAGCGCCCGGCTGTAGAAATCACTCGCGATGCGCTGGATCGTCGTCGCCACCGTCAGGCCCGCGGCTCCCCAGAGACGTTCGCTGTTGTCCCGGTCGCCAGCGAAGTTCTCAAAGTCGGTGTCGTACACCGTGCCGCGTCCGACGACCCAGGGCAGAATCTTGACAGGCCCCGCCGCAAGATCCATCGAGAGCTCGTGACGCGTGTCGGCCCGCAGAATCGAGCGGTCCGGGTAGCCCGCAGCGATCAGGGCGTCCTCGATGTTCTGGTTCGCGTTGAGGCCGAGCGCCTCCTGAGCGCGTGCGTTGGTGCGAAGACCGTACTCGGCTGGGGTCTTGTCCGTGAAGTTGAGCGCCAGATTGCCGATTCGGCTCTCGCCCGAGTACAGCATCAGGCCGGGAGCGGACTGGGCGAAGAGGTCCGTCGCGACGATGCTGTACGTCGCCTCCGGCAGACGTTCGACGGTGTAGCCGTCGGACTGGAGGATGTACTCGTTGGGCGTGAAGTCGTCGAAGTTGGTGGAGGCCTCGAGTGTGAGCGAGGAATTCTCTGTCAGCTTGCGTGCGTGGATGCCGGTCTTGAACTCGCGCCCTGTCTGGGCGAGATTCTCGTAGAACGCGTCGACGAAGTTTTCGTCGGAGACATGGCTCGCCTCGGCGAACACCGTCCAGTCGCCCCCGACCTTGGCGATGTGCTCAGCCCGGATAATGCCCCGGTTTTCGCCATCACGCTCGACTTTGGCGCCCGAGGTCAGGACGTCGGTGCCCGTGTCATTGATGACCCAGTACGTGAGCAGCGAGCCCTTAAAGTCGTCGCCCTGCCAGTCAGACGTCAGGCCCACGCCCGGCCCGCGATCGAAGAGGGCGTCGAGCAGGAGGTTCGCGCTGAGCTGCTCGGGTTCGTCGATGCCGAGCAGGGGGAACAGGTCCCACCGTGTGCGGATCTCTTCGCCCGACTTGGAACTCGTGACAAAGCGCACGTCTCGGAGCGGGATCTCCTCCGGGTTGCCCTCATAAGCCGGGAGCCATCCGATCGGGACGCCCAGCCCGTTCAGCGTGATGTTCTTCGCGTCGGCGACGAGGTACGGATCATCCGAGCCGTCGGCGAGCGTGCGGTTCTCCTGGCGGATCGTCACACTGCGGGCACCGATGGTCAGGTTCGGGCGCGCAAAGGCGGTGTTCGACACACTCGCGCGGTCGGCGATGAACTCATTCTCCGAGAGCTGTCGCACCGAGCGCGCCCGCACATAGAGCGGGAAGCCGACGCGCGTGTCGAATGTGCTGAACACCGCGTCGAGGATGAGCGCCCGATCGTTGCGGACGTCGTAGAAGACCCGCGGCCCACGGAGGTTGTACCGCCCGTCGGAGGCGACCACATCGCCCTCCATGTAGATGCCGTCAATATTCGAGGCACGCACGCTCGTTGTGTTCGGCCCCACGTCCGTCGCGAAGAAAACCACCGCCCGCTGAGCCGAGAGCTCGAGCACTCTGTCCGTGCCCGGCTCGCGATAGGTCACGTTCACGCCGTCCTCGAGCACCACAGCTTGCTCTTCATCCGTGATCGTGCGGATCACTCGACCAGCCGCCAGACTCACGATGCCCCGGGCCGTCATGATCGGGCTGCCCGCAGTCGCTCTCGGCAGGGCGTCTGTGAAGTCCATCTCCGGGGCGATCCGGCGGATCGGCGTCCCAGGGCGGTCCTCGGCGAGTTGGTCCAGAGGCGTCGGCGTAATGATCGGGCTCGTCTCGACCGTGTCGAGGAAGCCAGACAGGGCCACCTCGGCGACCAGAGTCGAGGGCAGGTCGATCGGTCCAGGCTCGATCTCGTCGGCCGCCAGATCCACGGGCATCGTCAGCCGGATCACGCCCTGGATGCTCAATACGTCCGATGCGAGCGCCACCGTAGCGTCGGCCTCGGGCGTCGAGACCTCGGTCAGGTGGGCGAAGACCTGCACCACATCAGGCCCCAATTCCGGGCGGGGGCTCAGCCAGAGCACCGCGGTCTCGGCCGCCATCTCGTAGCCAGCAAGGTACACCCGGACATCGTCATCCAGCACCACCCTGTGCACGGGGACCGGACCAGAGTCGTCCGTCCACGTCCACGCCCGCAGCCCCGAGAGTGCGATCTCGCCCGCGACGGGTTCGATCGGGAGCTCAATGTCAGCGAAGCGGTCGCTCTGCGCAAACGACGGGGCGGCTAGCCCACAAGCCAGAAGCAGAGCCGGGATGGATCGGGTACATGCGTGCATCCGTGCGGGGGGAGCATATCGCGGATCGAGACGCTCGGCGCTCCATCCGGCTGCCCGAGTTTGCCCCGATGCTCAGCCGACCCGCTTGGCCAGGACACGCTCGCGCGAGGGCACTCGGATGTCGCTGGCAAGCCCGACCTTGGACATGGCCCAGATGATCATGTAGCTGAAATCAATCTGCCACCAGTGCAGGCCGTGACGAGCGCTCGTCGGGAAGGCGTGGTGGTTGTTGTGCCAGCCTTCGCCCAGCGCCAGGACGCCGAAAATCGCGTTGTTTCGGCTCTCGTCGTGGCTGTTGTAAGGCCTTGTGCCCCAGATATGGCAGACGGAGTTGATGCTCCACGTAACGTGGTGCACGAGGAAGATCCTCACCAGCCCGCCCCAGACAAAGCCCCAGAGAACGCCCGACCAGGACCACGTCAGGAGCCCGCCCAGAATCGCGGGAATCAGAAGGCTCGCCAGGACCCACACGGGAAAGAGGCGGCTCATCCAGACGATGAGCTTGGACTTCTTGAGATCCTTGGTGTACTTGTCGAGGTTCTTGGGCTGCTTGTAGATGAACCACCCCATGTGCGCGTGCCACATGCCCTTGATGGTGCCCCAGATCCCGTCGCCGTGACCGTGGGGGGAGTGAGGGTCGTGATCGTGGTCGCTGTGCTGGTGGTGACAGCGATGCTGCGCAACCCATTGCAGGACAGGCCCTTCGACAGCCATCGATCCCAAGATCGAGAGCAGAGCCGCAATCGGCCCTGGTGTCTGGAAACTCCGGTGTGTGAAGTACCGGTGGTACCCGACCGTAATACCAAGGGCGGTCGCGAGATACATGCCCAGCATGATCACGAGCTGCTGCCAGTTGAAGGCCACGTTCCACAGGAGCGAGATCGCGACGATCACGCCCGCAAAGGGCAGAACGACGCCGATCAGGTTGATGATGCGGAGCTTGACGGGTGTCTTGAAGTCCTCGGGGAATGCGGGGGTGGTCGGCATGGCGAGCGCATCGTGCGAGGCCGTGTCCGTCCGTGGAGCGTCGGTGTTGTGCTGTGTGATAGGAAGATCCTTTGTGTGTGCTTACATAGTACGCCAAGTGGCGTCAACCTGTTCAAAGAGTGATTGGGAGACGCGGATTCGGATTGTGTGTGGACTTGATGGGTCTATTGGATTCAGGGGCGTGAGAGGGGGAGGGGAAGCCCTACCAGCTGTCACTAAGCTTGAGACAAAGAATGTCGCGGCTCCGATCAACATCACCCATATTGCGTCAAGATGACTGAGTAGCCCGCACGTGACAATGGTCACACTCGTCACAAACATGAATGCGAGTGTCCATATGACCCACTCAGGAATGAAGGTGTCATTAAAATGAAATCGTTCCTGACCGGCCGGCTTCATGTGTTGAACAACTGCTTCGCTACTCACGCCATGCATTCTATTGAAAAGCACCCCGCGCGTACGGGGTGCTTCGGTGCGTTCTTGATATTACATCGCTTGCGCTTCGGGCTCGGCGGGCTCAGTCCCAGGTGTTCACCGGCACTTCGCCCGGCTTGGCCTTGCCGTTTTCAAGCGGCGCATGGTGATCCGCTCGCCAGCTCTCGGGGTATTTCGGGTCGTCCATCTCAAGGGCGGCCTTGGTCGGGAACATGGGCCTGAACGTGTCGCACATGACCGCCAGCTCGTCCGTGTAGTTCTTACCCAGGCTCGCCTCGACGGTGCCCGGGTGGGGGCCGTGGGGGATGCCCTGCGGGTGGACGCTGATCGAGCCGGAGGTGATTCCCTTGCGGGCCTTGTAGTTGCCCTCGACGTAGTACAGGATCTCGTCTGAGTCGATGTTCGAGTGGTTGTACGGCACCGGGATCGCCTCGGGATGGAAATCCAGCATCCGCGGGCAGAACGAGCAGATCACAAAGTTGTGACCCTCGAACGTCTGATGGATCGGCGGCGGCATGTGCAGCTTGCCGACAATCGGCGAGAACTCATCGATGTTGAAGGTGTACGGGTAGTAGCAGCCGTCCCACCCGACGACGTCGAGCGGGTGGTAGGTGTACATGTAGCTGTGCACCGTGTCGCGGGCCTTGATGCGCACCTCGAAATCGCCCGACTCGTGATAGAACAGCGGGTGGTCCTCGTCCTCAAACGGGATGACCAGATCACGCTCGCAGTAGGGGGCGTGCTCGAGGAACTGGCTGGTCTTCTTCGACAGGTACGAGGGCGGCGGCAGGATGTGGCTCGAATTCACCGTCTCGAAGATGATGAACTTGCCCAGCGGCATATCCGCCTTGGCGTACCCGCCGAAGGCTTCCACATCGGAGCCGTCGTCCGGGCGCTCGTCGAAGACCATCTGGTAGATGGTGCCCTTGGGGATGACGATGTAGTCCTTCTTGGCGAACTTGAGCGTGCCGAACATGGTGTAGAGCGTGCCCGAACCGAAGTGCACAAAGATGCACTCGTCGCCCTGGCCGTTCTTGAAGTGGTACTTCATCGCCTCAGCGGGATTGCAGACGCCCATCTCGACGTCGGCGTTGCCGAACAGCACGATCCGTCCGGTGACGGGGTCGCCCGTGGGCTTGACGTGCTGCGTCATGGTGTGGCGCATCCGCATGACGTCCTGCTCGACGTATTCGGGCTTGGTCTTGTAGACGGGCTTCCACCCCGAGACCTGGGTCGGCGGGTGGATGTGGTAGAGGGTGCTGGTGGGGCCGACAAACCCCTCTGTGCCGAAGAGTTCTTCGGAGTAGAGGGCCCCATCGGGCCGGCGGAACTGGATGTGACGCTTCTTGGGGAGCTTCCCGAGTTTGGTGTAATACGGCATCTTCCCGGAGCCTCGTTCTTCCCCACCGGGGTTCACATAGCCGGGGGGAGGGGGTGAATGCTTGGGCATTGTATACGAATAAATATCTAATCACCTCGAACTCGCCTCAGCATGCAACGTAATTTTCCCACGCATCCTCGTCAGGGGGTGATCCATGGGAATGAAGGAAGTTCAATATGAGACGCGAAGCTTGTGTTCTGAGTGTCATTTCTGCTATCACTGCGCCCGCTTTCGGGCAAGGGCAGCTTCAAGAACAGCTTGTTCTTTCCGTGAATGAAGTTAGTCAGGGCTCTTGGGAAGTGTACGGAGAGTTGCACAATCCCCAGAGCGTCATCGATGCCGCGGTCTGGGATTTGCACTTTGTTCTGGAAGGCTCAGGCCTCTCGAACTTCTCGTACAACACAGCCTTCGATACAGACTACTTCGGTCCGCCCTCGATCATGCTTAGTCCGTCAGTAATCGAATTCGAGGGGCTGAATCCCGGCGGCCCGTTGCACAACGCCGATGGGCCCGATTCAAGCAACCCGCTCTACTTGGTCTCGTTCAGCGCCGACTCCGTGTCCAACTTTGATCTGGTAGGCCAGAACAGCGGCTCCTATGTTGCAACAGATTCATTTCCATTGGGAATGATATTCTTCTATCAGTTAGTCAATGGATCACCTGGCACCGTCCCATTCCGAATCGAGATTAACCCGATTCCGACAAGCGGGACTGGTGCTGTTGCGGGTCTCATTGGGTTGCAGTTGCTGCGGCGCAGGCGAAGCTAGAAGCCCATCTTCCATCGCATAGCGCCACGCAAGGCATGGCGGCCTGGGTGAGCGCGTTCAACGCGATGGCTCCGGAGTGCGACTAGAACAGCGACGGCCAGTGCACGCCCGCAGATTTCTCCGCGTGGGTAGCCAATTACAACGCCGGTTGCTAGGCGAGCCGGTCTCGCGGCATTTAGTGGCTACAGCGTCTATTACGGCTGAGTCAGGTCGATCTTCCACGCCGATCCGCACTCCGGGCAGACGCGACAGTCGTCCTCTTCTGTTGGGCATCGCGTCATGTCGTAGAGACACCGCACACACCGACCCGTCGGACGTATGGCTTTCACGAATCGACGGGCAAAAACCCACAGCCAAACGTTGATCGAAACCCACCAGAAGAAGACCACGCCGAGCGCGAGCATCGTCAGGATGACGGGCGTGGACTGGATGCGGAATATCTTCGATAGAAACACAACAGCGACGAACGTGGGGATCGGCCCGAGAAACGCGATCAGGCTCGACCAGTGGTGCTTGGTCGGCTGCTTCTTCGTCGTAAACTCTTTCCCGCCGGGCAGCGGTAGCCCGATGAGTGAAAGCGGTATGCCCGCGGCCTTCAGGTCAGCGTGATTCGCCACACGCGAAGGCTTCCCGCGATCGTCAGTCGTCCTCGGTCTGATCCAGAACATAGTTCACGAATCGTATCAGATCAGCCGGTTACGCTGTGGCGCTCGATCCCCTCGATCAGCGTGTGCAGGACCAGCATGTGGATCTCCTGGATCCGGTCTGCGGTCTCGCCCGGGGCGATCCACTGGTGATCGCCCGTGCCCGCCAGCTTGCCGCCGTTCTTGCCGAGCAGGAGCACGACACGCAGGCCGATCTCCTTGGCCGTCTCGACAGCCCGGATCACGTTGGCCGAGTTCCCGCTGGTCGAGAGCGCGACGAGCGCGTCGCCTTGGCGCCCCAGCCCGCGGACCCATCGGGCGAAGACCTCGTCGTAGCCGTAGTCGTTGGCGACACAGGTCAGGTGACCGGGATCGGAGCAGGCGATAGCGGGCATCGGCGCCCGGTCATCCCGGAATCGCCCGGTGAGCTCCTCACAGAAGTGCATCGCGTCGCACATCGAGCCGCCGTTGCCGATGGCCAGGATCTTCCCGTCCGAGCGCATGACCGCTGCGAGCTCTTTCGAGACCGTGTCCAGCCGTTCGAGGTTCGAGCGGTTGGCGATGAACTCCGCGAGCACCTCGTGGGCGTCGATGATGGACTTGGCAAGCATGCCCAAGCCTATCGGGCTCAGCCCGCCACCAGAGCCGCCTGGGCCGGACGGGCGTTTGCACGCTCGTGAGCCCGGTCGATGGCTTCAGCGAACATCGGGTCGGACAGGTAGTTCTCGCCACGGTCACAGACGAGCACCAGAGCCGTCTTGGGGGTGGTCTGCTGTCGGCACCAGTCCAGAGCCGCCCTGAGCGTGTACCCCGTGCAGGGCCCGCCCAGAATGCCCGTGGCAGCCACGAGATCGGCGCAGCACTCCACCGCGTCCTGCCTGGCCACGACCGCAGCGTCGTCGACCATCGAGAGGTCGAGATTCTTGGGCACGAATCGCTCACCGAGGCCGTCGGGGGCCTTCATCTGGTCCGCACAGGGCTGCTCACCCCGCACGATGGACGCCAGCACGGAGCCCTCCGGGTCGACCATGGTGATGCCCATGTCGGGGTTCCGGTCCGGGTGCCGCAGGGCTGCCCCGAGGCCACAGAGCGCCCCGCCCGTGCCCGCGCCGACGAAGAGGCGGTCGATCGTGCCACCCAGATCGGCCAATTGCTCCCAGATCTCCACGCCCGTGTACTTGCGGTGGGCGTTGACGTTGGCGGGGGCTGAGAACTGATCGAGCGTGACGTAGTGCTCCGGATCGCTCTGGGCGAGCTCGATCGCGGCATCGCGGCGAATATTCGTAAAGGGTCTGTCCGGATCGGCCGTAAAGAACCGCATCTCAACGCCCAGGGCCCTGTGGAGGCGTTTCTTCTCCTCGCTCATCGAGGCCGGGACGTACGCGAGCACCTTGTAGCCCTTGTCCCGGCAAATCGAGCCCAGAGCGATCGTCGCATTGCCCGAACTGGCCTCGACGATGGTCATGCCCGGGCGGAGCTTGCCGGCCCTTTCGGCGTCGGCGATCAGCTCCGGCGCGACGCGGTCTTTGACCGACCCCGTCGGGTTCATGTTCTCGAGCTTCCCGAGCACACGGCAGCAGCCCGCATCAAGCCCGGCGAGCTCGACGAGCGGGGTCCAGCGCGAACGGGACAGATCCGGTTGGGCATAGACGCGAGCCTGGGGCCGAATACGGACAGAAGCAGCGGTGACAACGTCCTCCATGACGTGTTTCTCCTTGGGCTGGGTTGTGCGGCTGAGTCTAGCGGGGACGCAAATCGAGTGTGGAACCCGAAGATGGAATCTCGCGGTTTTCACCGGATTTCCGGCTGGCAGGTTCGTCGGCCTGTCGTTTCTTGCGCAGCCCGCAGGCACTGATTTCATGCCGCTCGCATCCCGTCAGGGCGAAGGCCGGTAGGGGGAATCACGCAGGCGCGGGATCGAAACCCCTTGTAGAGGACTGTCCGATGCTGAAACAGATTGGTTCGTTTGCCCTGCTCGGTCTCGCAACTTCGTATGCGCCCGCTCAGGTCGAGGATGCCCAAGCCCAGGCCGATGCCGCCGATCGGGGAGCGGTCACCGAAACGCTCGAGACTTACGCCCGGGCCCGCGCGGAGGGGGATGTCACTGGAGCCAAATCGTGTGTCCATCATGACGTTGCTCGACGTGTGCTTTCGAGGACCTTCTGGGGGCAGCCAAGCGATGACTGGGTTCGCCCATTGAACCACGATCAATTCGGCGTTCTGGCGCGGAGCGACTCCCCGGCACGTCGGGATGACTCACAAAACGCCAAAGCCGACGTCGAGGTTTTCGATATCGCCACCGATTCGGCCTCGGCGATCATTGCAATGGACGACATCACCGAGATCGTGCACATGGTCCGGTTCGACGGGAGTTGGTTGATCGCCGACTCGGTCGTCATCCCGAGTCATACACCCCCAGCGCCGGCGACCGAAGCCGACCTGTCTCAGATCGAGCAAGTCGCCGTCGACTACACAATGGGCTTCTACGAGATCGATGGCGACAAGGTCCAGGGGACGTGCCACAGCGACCTCAGCAAACGCCGTCATGAACGCGAAACCGAGGGCGGCTTTGAATTCCTCAGCAGGATCACATGGGAAGAGATCAGGCTGCTTGGCAACACATTCAATCGACACTTCGGCTTCAGCCCCGAATCGGCGCGCAAAGACGTGGAGATCTACTACGCCGACGCGCACAACGCCGCCGCGAAGCTCACGGGTGCGAGTTGGTTCGACTACCTGCATCTGATGAAGGTGAACGACGAGTGGAAAATCGTGAACATCATCTACGAGCCGCTGCCCCGGGAGCAGTGGCAGGGCTAACTCGACTGCCTGGATGCCATCCGTCTCCCCGCGTCGTACATCAGCATGAACACCAGATTCAGCGCCAGCAGCGCGATCACGACGCCGGCCACGATGCCGGTGCTCAACTGGGCACGCTCGTGGTACAGCGTCCAGACAAACTGGATCATGCAGAGCCCCGAGACGATCAGCAGCGTGACGCGGCGTGGGATGAGCTTGCACGCAACAACGCCGAAGGGGGCCCCGAGCGCCACGATCGGAGCCGCGACAATCCAGTTGGCCAGCAGGCCTGGCGAGAGTGCGTACCGATCTGGCAGGAACTGCGCCAGTAACGCCTGCGTGAAGAATCCGATGACCGAGGCGTACGCCATCAGCACGACCGAGGTCGGGATGGCAACCCTTAGGTCCGCCCGGCACATGAGCACCAGCACGATGTAGATCAGCATGTCCACGCCGACACCCGTCGTCGAGACGACCAGAGCGCCGGCCCCGAGCCCAATGGCGAGGCCACAGACCGCGTCGAACCGGGCGGACATTTTCGCCAACCCGGACATGCGTGAGATCTCGCCGACCTTGACAAAGTGAAGCATCCCAAAGCTCGCCCAGAGCGTGGCGAACGTCAGCTTTGCGTAGAGCCCGGGGACGTGCGGCGCGATGAACGCAAGGCCAAGAGGCGTCCCGATCGCGGCCCCCGCGAAGGCCCACCGGAGCATCCGCCATTCGAGCGGCTGCCGCATGCAGAAGATCAGGATGCCCGCGGAGGTCATCCCGATGGACTGAATCGCCAGTGAGAAGTCCCGCCCCATCGAGGCCGGCTCTCCAAAGACCAGCACCAGCACCGGGAAACCCACGGTCCCGCCGCCCATCGGTGTCGAGCCGGCAAAGTACGACCCGAGCGCCATCGCTACGCCGATGCCCCAGTGCTCTCTGAACGCCGAGAGGTGCCCCCCGGCCACGAGCAGGGTCAGCCACACCGTGTAGAACAGCCCCAGCCAGAGCAAGAAATACCGCACACGCGTCTGCGTGCGGACGGGCGATTCGATGTCAGTCACCAGGGCTCCCACGAGAGGCGGAGTATACATCAAGGAGCGACTGGAACGATCCATTCAAGTTTGCACTGTTCATGTCGACGGCTGATAACCCGGGGCAAACCCTTTCGGCGTCATGACACTACAGCGGCCGGCCTTCCGCGTCCTCAAACACTTGCTCCCCGGGTTGGATCGGACACGAGGCGTCTGCTGGCCCCCGGCCAAGGAACCGAACGCTCTTCTGGAGTGTTTGTGTATCCGGGTGTACGACGGTACCGATCGTGCCCGCGTTGGTGGTTCGGATACCCACCCAGGTCAGGCCGTCGATTTCCATCTCGTCGTTTTTGGGTGAGATGCCCGGGACGTATGCGACGCGCCCCTCGGCTTTAAGAAAGATGAAATACCTCGTCGCGACCCGGTCTCCGAGTCTGACTTCGGTCACGCCATCGTGATAGCGGACGGTTTGCACGCCCGCATTCTACGATAATTCAATGGAAGCCGAAAGCACAACGCCAAAGCCCACATTCCAGCGTGTGACACGTTGGATTGAGATGCTCACCATCTTCTTCGTCCTGCCGGGTCTGGTAGCGTTGGTGACCGACCCAGAGGAGCGTGCCCGACCGATCAGCCGGCAACTCGGTATCGAACCTCTCTACGACGTCGCGCAGGGCGGTATCCGCTACCTCTTCCCAGTGCTTATCACCATCGGTCTCGTCGCGGCTCTGGTGCTCATCTTCGACAAGACCTTCGACAACCGCCGCCTCTGGGGCTGGCGCGAAACCAGGCCCGACCTGCGCCGGGTCCTGCTCATTTTCGTCGGCCTTGGCCTTGCGCTCTTTGCGCTCGGGTTCGCTTTGGAAACGTTCACCGACGTCTTCCGCATCACGGCTCGTGACGGCTCCCAATCAACCGCGTTTCTCCGCCTGCCCCGCGAAGCGCCGATCGTTCTCCTTCTGATCGCGATCGGATACCCCTGGCTGAGCGCGTACCCGCAAGAAATCACGCACCGGGCATTCTTCTTCCATCGCTACCGTGCGCTGATGCCGACGACATGGCTGATCGCGGTCAACGCGATCGCGTTCATGTGGCTCCATGCGCCTTTCTGGAGCCCCGAGGCCTTTGCGCTCACGCTACCCGGGGGCGTGCTCTTTGCAATCACGTATCAGCGCACCAAGAGCACGCTCGCAGCGACAATCGAGCACGCGCTCTACGGCTGGTGGGCGTTCTTTACGGGCTTCGGATGGTTCGTCTTCACCGGTTCGATCGGCAGGTAACCAAATCCCTACACGCCGACCTCGATCCGCGACATCCGGACCACGCCCCCGACGATCGTCATGACGGGGCGCGCATGGAATGTCCAATCGAGGAAGGGCGTATTCCGGCTCTGACCCGCAAGGTCCGACTCGCTGACGGTCCACTCCCGAGCGGGGTCGATGAGTGTGACGTCGGACAGACCTCCTTCACGGAGCTCGCCCAGCCCGTCTTCACCGAGATGCTCGCGGTCCAGATTGCACAGCCGGGCGGGATTGATCGTCAGAAGCTCTATGAGCCTCGCCCAATCGATGTGTCCCTGTTCCACCAGTGCGCGGGCATAGCCGGCAAGAGCCGTCTCGAGCCCGATGATCCCGAACGGCGCCTCGCTGAATGGCAGCGATTTCTCATCGGCGGTGTGCGGCGCGTGATCCGTGGCGAGGATGGAGATCGCCCCGTCGACAACGCCCTGCCGGAGCGCCTCGACATCGCTTGTCTCGCGGAGAGGCGGGTTCATCTTCGCGTTGGTGTCGTAGCCAAGGCACGCCTCGTCCGTCAGGAGCAAGTGGTGGGGCGATACCTCGGCCGTCACAGGCAGGCCTCGCTCGCGGGCCGCGTGGATGATGTCGACAGAACCCGCGCAGGAGAGATG
Source organism: Phycisphaerales bacterium (assembly GCA_965228265.1). GTDB lineage: Bacteria > Planctomycetota > Phycisphaerae > Phycisphaerales > UBA1924. The sequence continues at coordinate 2,443,257 of OZ245804.1, read as the reverse complement.
CTGGACGTGGTACCGACAGAGCGTTTCGCCCACGAGGCGAACGTCGCGTTCGATGATGATCTCCTCGGCGATCCGGGGCCAACCGGTCAGCCCAAGCCGCGTCGAGATCCCGCCGGCGTGCATCGCGGCGTTCTGGGTGAGTGTCGGTTCCTGGCAGTGCTGCATGAACGCCAAGCCCGCGGCTGCGGTTGCCGTCAGCACCGACTTCATCACCCCGGCAGAAGCGATCACGTCGCCATCGTCCGAGATCCCTACCGCCCCGGCCCGGGCCAGCAGGCGGATCTCGGCCATCTTCTCGCCCTTGCGCCCGACTGTGCCCGCAGCAACCGGATAGACCCGGCACTCGGCCCTTCGGGCCTGGTCATAGACGAACCGGACAATCTCGGGCGAGTCCAGCGTCGGGCTTGTGTTGGGCATGCAGCAGACCGTCGTAAACCCGCCCGCCACCGCAGCTCGTGAGCCGGTCAGGATCGTCTCCTTGTGCTCCTGACCGGGCTCCCGCAGGTGCACGTGCGGGTCGATCAGGCCCGGGGCCACGATCAGTCCCGTGGCGTCGATCGTCTCGTCGGCCCGGGCGTCGATCCCCCGTCCGATCGTGCGGATGCGCCCCTCCTCGATCAGGAGATCGGCTTCTTCGTCGCGGCCGGAAACCGGGTCGATAACCCGCCCATTTCGGATGAGAATGCTCGGCATGGTCCAAGAGTAGCGTTGGGCCGGGCGGGCGGTTGGCCGAGGGCTCGTAAGAGGTCTAGGATGGGCCTCAGGATTCCGGGGTGTAGCGCAGCTTGGTAGCGCGTTTGACTGGGGGTCAAAAGGTCGCTGGTTCAAATCCAGTCACCCCGATTCGGTTCGAGAGGGGCGCATAGCTCAGTTGGCTAGAGCGCTGCCGTCACATGGCAGAGGTCACAGGTTCAAGTCCTGTTGCGCCCACTTTCACCACCCCGTATCCACCCAAGCACACAGACAGCGCTCCGGGTTGGCAGCCGCCTCCCGCTTCTTGGCACCTGCACCGATTTGCTCAATCGTGCGACTCGTCAGAACATTGAAGTAACGATGGCGATGACGAATGTGGTCGTCAGCATCACCAGAAAGACCGCAGAGTAGATGATGGCCCGTTCGTGGCTACGGCTGATCGCTCCGGGCTTTCCTTTGCTTGCCTTCAAAGAAGAACGACCATTACAAGAACTGTGTTGAATAGTGCCCTGGTGGGGCATGTGGCCTCCTGACTGTCTAGACACACCCTAGCAGAACAGTAAGTCATGATGTGTAGGAATGAACATTTGAACCTCAATCTCATGTGATACCCATCAACATCGTGCCTCAATGAGGGTGCTGCCGCCGCCTTCCCGCGTCCCTGCTTGCTCGTGCTGCTCTCGTAATGCACGCACGCAGATATATAGAGAAATGCCCAAAATCTCTAATAGATAAATCGACATCGCCCGTGCCGGGTGGAATGGCCTGAGTTGTGCAATCGCTCAGAACCGAACTCGTCAGACGCGCCGTGTCAAAGCAGAGGCCCCTTTCGTCCGTCGCGGAGCAATCGCCGAGGTTGGTGCTCCGAGAACGCGCGATCCAGATTCCCTGTACCACAAAGATGGGGGTGAAGTGGGGTGCCTCAGACAGCCGAGAATATTGGGTCAGGGGCGGTCAGCCCCGGCTACGGGTGCCTGGTAGTAGGGCTCCGTGTTGAATTTGGGCGTTTCGGGAATCCCGGGGGCTGTTCGGGAGTACACTCTGAGAGTGAAGGCCATTCTCGCCATCCTGATGATGACCGCGGTGGTCGTGCTCCCCGTGTTCGCGGGACAGCCCGACTCTTGTGGTGACTGCTGCATCCCATCCGAGGATGTCCAGGCAGCGTCTTCGCGAGTTGACTGCTGCGAATCCCTTGCAAGCCAGGATGGCGACAATTCCAACACCGACCATGAGGATTCTTGCGAAGGCTGCGACTGCCCGCTCCGGTGCTGCGTCGCCGTGACCAAGATCCCCGTCTTTTCGAGCTCGGTGACGACCACCCAGCTCGCCCGAGCCCCCAGAAGCATCGCCCTGTTCGCCGTCCGTGGCGACGTCAGTGATCCGCATCTGCATCTCTTGAAACGACCTCCGAGAGCCTGACCCGATTCCACAGGGATCGTGCGCGCTGAGCGCACTGGGTTTTGGCACTCGGAGATCATCATGACAGACAAGAAAGACACAGCCGGTCGAGCCGGCCGCCCAAGCGGGCGAGCATTCCTGGCTCGCTTTCTGCCGGCATTCATCATTCTCGGCACATTCGCCGTCATCGCGTGGAGCGCCTGGCCTGTCCTGCGCCCGGTCCGACAGATCGAGGTCGCGCAGGCCGTCTTTGACCGAAGCACCGCCTCCGAATCGACACAGCCGGGGACTTCCGCCCAGGATCAGACGGGGCCGACGGTGCAGGCCGCGGGCTGGTTGGAAGCCGAGCCGTTCCACACAGCGTGCACGGCTCTCGTTGACGGCGTGCTCGAAGAGATCAGCGTCCTCGAAGGCGATTGGGTCGAGAAAGGCCAGGTCGTCGCCCGGCTTGTCCAGGAGGATGAGCAGCTCCGTCTCGATGCCGCAAACGCCCAGGTCCTGTCCGCAAAGGCCCAACTCGCGGACGCCAGAGCCGACCTGAAATCGGCTCAGGCGAACTGGGACGAACCCGTCGAGCTCCTGCGCTCGATCGAGTCGAGCCGGGCAAACCTCAACGAGACCAAAGCCGAGCTCGCCCAGCTCCCGAGCCTGATCGCCGGCGTAGAGGCGCTCCTCTCGAGATTGGAAGCCGAGCGCGACTGGCTCGAGCGTTCCGAGTCCGGCGGAGCCGCGACCGAGCTCGAGCTGCTCGCGTCCACCAAGAACGCCGAGGCCAAGCGCAGCGAACTCGAAGCCCTGCGGGCCAGGCAGCAGATTCTCGAGGCTCGCATCGCCCGGTACGAGGCCGACCTCAAAGCCGCCGAGCGTACGTATGAACTCCGCATCGCGGATCAGCAGCAGCTCGACAGGGCCAAAGCTCTGGTGTCATCGGCAGAGGCCGCGCTGGCCTATGCAGAGGTCCGCCAGGCCGAGGCAGCCCTGGCGCTCGAACGAACCACCATCCGGGCGCCGATCTCGGGCTACGTGCTGCGTCGACTCAAATCGCCCGGCGACAAGGTCGTGCGGATGATGGACAACATGCACTCGGCGCACATCGTCCACATCTACGACCCGAGCAAACTTCAGGTGCGTGTCGACGTCCCTCTCGCCGATGCTTCCCACATCCGCATAGGGCAACCCTGCGAGATCGTCGTCGAGATCCTGCCCGATCGCACGTTCAGAGGAGAGGTCCTTCGCATCACGCACGAAGCCGACCTCCAGAAGAACACCCTTGAAATCAAGGTCAAAGTGATCGACCCGGACCCCGTTCTCAAGCCCGAGATGCTCACGCGAGTGAAGTTCTTGGGCGGCAACACCAAAGCCGAACAGAGTTCCCGGAACACCGGCGAACCCTCCCCGACCACGAGTGTCCTCGTCAGACAGGACACGCTTGATCAGGACCGAGTCTGGATGGTCCGCGATCGCTCAGGCATGCGAGGCGTGCTCCAGGCGGTCAACGTCGATCGCGTCAGCGAGGACGCCGAGTGGGTTCGCGTGCGTGGGAATATTCAGCCCGGCGCACTCCTCGCCGTTGTGCAGGAGGGCTACCGCGATGGCCTCACTATCGCCATCCGCAAGCCGGATCAGGAGAAAGAATCATGAGCTTCATCCGATGCGAAGAGCTGACGCGCGAGTACCGCAAGGGCGAGGAGATCATCCGCCCGCTCGACGGGCTCGACCTTGAAATCCCGCGGGGCGACTTCCTCGCCCTCATGGGGCCCAGCGGCAGCGGGAAAACCACACTCCTGAACCTCATCGCCGGCATCGACTCACCGACTCGCGGCTCGCTCATCGTCGACGGCCTCGACATCGGCAAGCTCAGTCGGAACAAGCTCGCCGCCTGGCGATCCGAACGCGTGGGCTACGTCTTCCAGCTCTACAACCTTGTCCCGGTGCTCACCGCTTACGAGAACGTCGAGCTGCCGCTGCTACTGCACGAGCTCTCAAAGAGCGAACGCCACGACCGCGTGATGCAATCTCTCGAACGCGTCGGCATCGCAGAACGGGCGCAGCACTTCCCCCGTCAGCTCTCCGGCGGTCAGGAACAGCGCGTCGCCATCGCACGCGCCATTGTCACCGACCCGGACATCCTCGTCGCCGACGAACCGACCGGCGACCTCGATAAATCCTCCGCGCACGCGGTCATGCTGCTCCTGCAGAAGCTCAACGTCGAACTCGGCAAAACGATCGTCATGGTCACGCACGACCCCAAGACCACCGATTACGCCACACGAACACTGCACCTCGACAAGGGCAGACTCGTCGAAAGAGAGGTGGCCGCATGAAGCTGATCCGCTGCATCCCATACGTCTTCCGTCAGGTCACGCGCCACCGCGTGCGATCTCTGCTGACGATCCTCGGCATCGCCATTGCGATGTTCCTGTTTACCGCCGTCCAGGCGATGAACCGTGGAGTCACCGAGGCAACCACCGCAACGGCCAACGACACAACGCTCGTTGTCTACCGCGAAGACCGCTACTGCCCGGCCACCAGTCAGCTCCCGCAGGACTACCAGCGTCGCATCGAAGGCATCGAAGGCGTAGTCAGCGTCACGCCCATGAAGGTGGTGGTCTCCAACTGCCGGACCAGCCTCGATGTGGTGACGTTCCGGGGCGTCCCCAAGGAAAACTTCCTCAACGGGATGGGCAAGCGACTCGAACTGATCGACGGCTCGATCGACGACTGGCTCGCCAGAACCGATGCCGCTCTGCTCGGCGAAACGCTCGCTTCCAGACGGGGGCTCAAGCCAGGCATGCGCTTCGACGCCGCGGGCATCACCGCCACCGTAGCGGGCATCGTCCGCTCGCCCGACCCTCAGGACCAGAACGTGGCCTATACCGCGCTCGAGTTCGTTCAGCTCGCCGGTCGGGATCAGCTCGGCATCGTCACACAGTTCAATGTGAAAGTCGAAGAGTCTTCGCTTCTCGAACCTGTCTCAAAGAGCATCGACGAGCTCTTCCGCACCGCCCAGGAGCCGACCGCAACCTTCGGCGAGAAAGCCTTCATCGGCCGCCTCGCCGACGACATCATCGAACTCGTCGGGTTCGCGCGATGGCTCGGCCTCGGATGCCTCGCGGCCGTGCTGGCGCTCGTGGCAAACTCCATCATCCTCGGTGTGCAGAGCCGCATCTCTGAGCACGCCGTCCTCCAGACCCTCGGCTTCAAGAGCGGTCTTGTCGCGGCTCTCATTGTCGCAGAGGGCGTTCTGCTCGCGGTCATCGGGGGTGTACTCGGTGCGCTGGCAGCTCTCGCGGTCGCGCACTTCGGGAAGTTCGCGCTCTCTGTGGAGGGCACCTCCATCCCTGTCAAGGCCGACATGATGCTGCTGTCCACCGGGCTTGTGGTGTGCATGATCATCGGCGTGCTCGCCGGTCTCGTGCCCGCCTGGCAGGCCTCGCGTCGTTCCATTGTCGAGTGCTTCCGTTCAGTCTGAGGTCTTCCCTTTGCGTCAACTCCCATTCCAATACGCCACTCGCAATCTCGGACGAAGCCCCGTGCGCCTTGCCGCATCGCTCATCGGCTCGTCGCTCGTTGTTCTGCTCGTGCTCGCCTCGGGCGGTTTCATCCGCGGGATGCAGACCACGCTCAGTCACACCGAGAGTCTCAACGAGAACATCATGATTCTCGGCACAGGCAGCGAGGAAGGCGTCGAGCGCTCGCAGATCGATGCCTCGGTCGAAGGGATCGTCGCCGCGAGCGTGCCGGGGTTGATGGAGTCTGCGGGCGTGATCTACGCCTCGCCGGAGATCCACGCCGCGCTCCCCGTCCGAGAGTCTTCCGACTCCACCAGGGATCTCGGAGCCGTCATGCGTGGTTTCAGGCCGGTTGCGCTGCTGGTGCATCCCGAGGTCGAGATCATCGAGGGGCGTATGCCTCAGGCGGGCATGGACGAGATCATGCTCGGCGAACTCGCCGCGACTCGCCTTGGCGTCCCCAGCGAACGTGTGGCCGTCGGCAAGACACTCCACTTCGACGACCGCGACTGGACCATCGTCGGCCGCTTCTCAGCACCGGGCAGCGTCATGAACGCCGAAGTCTGGATTCCTCTCACCGATCTCCAGATCGCGACAAACAGAGAGTCCTCGCTCTCCTGCGTGATCGTGACGCTTGATCAGGCAACCTCCACCGATGTCGATATCTTTGCCAAGAGCCGGCTGGATCTCGAAATCACCGCGATCCCCGAACGCGAGTACTACGCCTCGATCGCATCGTTCTACGGCCCGATCCGCGTGATGATCCTCGTCACCGCCATACTGATCGCATCCGGCGGCGTGCTCGGCGGGCTCAACACGATGTACGCCGCTTTCTCTGCACGCGTCCGCGAGGTCGGCATGCTCCAGGCGCTCGGCTTCACCACGCGGGCGATCGTGATCAACCTCATCGAAGAATCGGTCTTTGCAGCCGCTTGCGGCGCTCTCATCGGAACACTCATCGGGATCATGTTCCTCAACGGCCTGGCCGTCCGATTCTCGATGGGCGCCTTCGCACTCACCATCGACGCCCCGGTCGTGCTGATCGGTCTGCTCGGCGGGCTCCTCGTGGGCCTCGTCGGCGCCATCCCGCCAGCGATCCGGTGCCTGCGCCTCCCGATCCCGGAGGCACTCAAGTCCATATGAATTGCAACAAGGAGACAGGTATGTACAAGACAGCACTCATCACACTGCTCGCCACGTCCCTCACTGTGACCGGCTGCAGCGAACAGTCCGAACCCGCGTCCACCGACACGTCGGCCACGAAGAACGAAATGCCGGCGTGGATCCTGAGCGAGGAACCTGCCAGCGCCGTTTCCGTCGTCGCCGCCAAAGCCGAAGCCGCTGAAGGCCAGGAGATCGTTGTCCGAGGCCGCATCGGTGGCCGCAAGGAACCTATCACCGAGGGCAGCCCGGTCTTCACGATCATCGACATGCAGCTCCCGCACTGCGGCGAGATCCCCGGCGACTCCTGCAAAACGCCTTGGGACTATTGCTGCGAGACGCCCGAAGACATCACCGCAAACGCAGCGACCGTCCGCCTCACATCAGGCGATCCCAAGTTGGGAGGCCTCTCCGAACTCGACGAGGTGGTCATCACCGGAACCGTCGGCCCCCGCCCGAACGACGAGGTCCTCATGATTAATGCCACGGGTATCTTTGTCGCAGAGAAGCACGGGGGCTGAGATTTAGTCAGCCTCTTCAAAGACGTTCATGTCTTCGAGATCAAGCCGCGGGCTGTACGCATGGAGCGAGATGGCCCGTTCGCCCGGCAGCGTCGCCAGGCAGTGGATCGCGTCGTAGTGACTCGACACCTGCGTGCCAGGAGTCAGATGGCGCTGGGCGATCTCGCGCGCCTTGCCGTCGGCGATCTCTTTGAAGCGGGTTTCCACGATCTCGCCAGAGATGATGCGGAACCCGCACTCACTCTTGTCATGGTCATGGATACAGGTCTTGGCATCTTCCCAGAACAGAGCCAGCAGCACCCACGCCTCGCAGGACGCAAGCTCAATCCTGTTGTAAGTACCGGCATCGAACGCGCCGCAGCACTCAATAGTCTTGCAATCCAGTTCTAAAAGACTGAAGGACTCAGAAACGATACGAGGATCAGCACCCAATTCGATACAGCCACCAAGACATCGGGTGATCTGCAGACGAGTTTCTTCGCTTAGACTCGGGTGAAATCGGATGTGATCGACAGGTACGATCTGCGGCCTCCTGCGCCAGATATCGGCTTTACACTATACCCGTTTCTCCTCGCGCTGTCATCTCAACCCATATTTAGGCCTATAACCGCGTGTTTTTGGCATATTACTAAGACTGTAAGCACACCGATGTCGCAAACTCGGACGCGCCGCGCGGTCGCCTAAACTCTGCATGACGTGCACACTCAGGATGACAAACCGATCTCCGTTGCCGCGCTCTATCTCTTCGCCGACCTGCGCGATGAGAAAGATTTCATGCACGCAACAGCAGACGCGATCGAATCACAGATGCTCCAATTGGACATTCGCGGCACTCTGATCCTTGCTGAGGAAGGCATCAACGGCACGATCGCCGGTACACCGCCCGCCATCAATCGGATGCTCGACTATCTCCGCAGCAGCGAGGTCTTCTGCGGCAAACTGTCCGCACTCGCCCCAAACCTGTCTTATTGCGAGCACATGCCCTTCGAACGCTCCGTTGTTAAGGTTCGTCCGGAGATCGTGACCATGGGCGTGCCCGGCATCGATCCGACGTCACAAGCTGGTCAGTACGTCGAACCGCACGAGTGGAACGACCTGATCGACGACCCGGACGTTCTCGTGATTGACACGCGCAACGCTTTCGAAGTCGATATGGGCACGTTCGTCTCCCAGGACGGCAAGCCCGCCACCGACCCCAAGACTGTCTGCTTCCGCGACTTTCCCGCATTCGCCAAGCGTGAACTCGAAGCACATAAAGACAAGACGGTCGCGATGTTCTGTACGGGCGGGATTCGGTGCGAGAAGGCAACCTCCTACCTGCTCTCGCTCGGCTTCCGCGACGTCCGGCACCTGAAGGGTGGGATTCTGGGTTATTTGAGAGTGACAGATCCTTCGGTATCACGCTGGCAAGGCGGCTGCTTTGTCTTCGACCAACGCACCCAACTCGGGCATGGGCTCGTTCCCCTTCATACTCAAGAATCATGCCCAAAATCCCATTGACCCGATAAAGGGCCCATGGTGACCCTAGAAAGTACCAACCGTATCGTTTATCGTGTGTGAAGATGCAAACTTCACGCACCCCAAACCCAGCCACGCCCGCCGACCGGATGCTCGATCCGGCTCGCTTGGTGTTCATTCTGGTTATGGGTGTCGTCGCAATCACGCTCCTCAGCCTCGTTGCCAATGTGCTCGCGCTGAGGGGGATGCCTCACGCCGACAAGCTCCAGGCCGTGTTCAGTGTCGACGCTGAGGAAAGCCTCGCGACATGGTGGTCCGCCATCACTCTCGCGGGTCTCGGCCTCGTCACATGGTGCGTCGGTCACCGACGCAACGACGAGCAAGCCATCCAGCGATGGGCCTGGCGTCTCCTCGCCGTGGGCTTCGTCTTCCTGTCGATGGACGAAGCCTGCAAACTCCACGAGCGCATCGGCGGCCTCGTCTCCGTCGAAGGCACCTTCGAACACGCCCGCTGGATTCTCCTCTGGCTCCCGTTGGCAGCCATCTCCGCCAGCCTCATCTTCTGGAAACTCTGGCGATCTTCTCCCCGCGTGGTAGTGGGGCTCATCATCGGTGCCGGCGTCTTCCTCACCGGCGCGGTGGGCGTCGAGACATTCAACGGCGTCAACCGCGTTCACGCCGAGATCGAAGCCGCGCAGCTCGCCGAAAGCGGTGCGCAAGTGGCCGGCCCGATCGACCGCACCGGCAAAGCCAACCTGACCTACGTCCTCGGCACAGCTGTCGAAGAGTGCTTCGAGATGCTCGGAGTGGTCGTCTGGTACGGCGTGCTCTACGGCGCATTGGTCCGCATGCGAACAGAGTCAGAGTCGGCAGCCGAAGCCGAATCCTCCGTTCCGGATGTGCAGGTGCGCAAGACTCGCATCGTGGTTCAGCAGCCCGAAACTGTCTCAACCCGTCTCCACGCATCGGTGCGATAACCCGCGCTTTGCTCAACAGCCGCGCATTCCGCCCCAAAGAACCCAATCCGGTTCCTGTCGGTTGCTCTGTCCGGGTATTCTGGTGCACTGCCCAATTCACCCCCGGGCAAGGCCTGCCCCCTGGATGGAACCGTGGACCAACACTGGCAACAAACAGCAACCGCCCTGCTCAAGGGCTTGACCAGCGGCGACCAACACGCCGCCGACCAGCTCACGCCCATCGTCTATGACCAACTCAAAGCCCTCGCCGGCTCGCTCCTCGTTTCCGAGCGTGCCGGGCACACGCTCCAACCGACAGCACTCGTCCATGAGGCATACGTCAAACTCATCGATCAACGCACGATCGACCCCTCCGATCGGGCCGCTTTCCTCGGTCTCGCGGCCACTGTCATGCGCCGGGTCCTTGTCGATCACGCAAGAGCTCGCAACAGAGTGAAGCGCGGCGGAGGGTTACGACGCGTTGAACTCAGTGAGTCTCGCATCGCCAGCCAGGACCAGAACACGCAAGAGATCGATATCGAAGCCATGGACAAGGCGCTCAACAAGCTCAGCGAACTCGACCCGCGCAAAGCCCGGCTGATCGAACTCCGGTTCTTCGGCGGTCTCGACGAGTCCGGAGCCGCCGAGCTCATCGGGATCTCCCGCGCTACCGCCTCCCGCGAGTGGCGCATGGCTCGCTCCTGGCTCGCTCGTGAGTTGTCCGAGGAAGCAGGGGAGATGGCCAGTGACTGATGCCGACCGATTCAAGGAACTCGATCGGCTCTTTCAGGCCGTCTGCGATCTGCCACCCGAGCAGCAGGCCGCGAAGCTGGTCGAACTGGCCCCGGGTGACGAGTACATCCAAAGCGAGGTGCTCGCGCTTCTCCATGCAGAGGACAGCGCCACCGGCATCACGCCCGAGTCCTTCCACCAGAGCATCGCCGCGGTCCTCACAGGCTCGATCGAAACGCCCGAGTCCATCGGCAACTACCGCATCATCCAGACCCTCGGGCAGGGCGGCATGGGCATCGTCTACGAAGCCCAGCAGCAAAGCCCCCAGAGAACCGTCGCGCTCAAGCTCCTCCGACCCGGGCTGGCAACCCCCGAACTCATCCGCCGATTCGAGTTCGAAGCCGAAGCGCTCGGACGACTCCAGCACCCCAACATCGCGCACATCTACGAGGCCGGGCTCGTCGAGACGCCCGCAGGCCCCAGGCCCTTCTTCGCGATGGAACTCGTCCGGGGCGATCCGCTGACCACGTGGGCGCGAAAGGCAAACGCTTCGATCCGCCAAAGGCTCGAACTCTTCGCATCGATCTGCGACGCCATCCAGCACGCCCACACACAGGGCGTCGTGCACCGCGACATCAAACCCGCCAACATCCTCGTCAACGACGAAGGCGCCCCGAAGGTCCTCGACTTCGGCGTCGCCCGAACCATCGAAACCGGACCCGGTGTCCTCGAGACGCTCGCCACCGAACCGGGTCAGCTCGTCGGCACCATGGCCTACATGAGCCCCGAGCAGGTCTCGGGCAAGGCCGGTCAGGTCGACACACGCTCGGATGTCTACGGCCTCGGTGTCGTTTTCTACGAACTCATGTCGTCGCACCTGCCAAACAGCATCGAAGGCCTCGGTCTCGTCGAAGCCGCCGAAACCATCCGCAACAAATCCGCACCCAAGCTCTCGGTCCACGACACCCGCCTCCGGGGCGACATCGAAACCATCGCCGCCAAAGCGCTCGCCAAAGACAAGGAGCAGCGCTACCAGACCGCCGCCGCGCTGGCCGACGATGTCCGCCGATACCTCGCCGGCGAAACAATCTCCGCCCGCCCGCCAAGCGCGGTCTATCAGATCAGCCGATTCGCCAAGCGCAACAAGCTCCTCGTCGGTGTCTCCACTGGCCTGGTCGTGGCCGTGGTGGCCGCCGTCGTCGGCACATCCATCGGCATGAACAAGGCGATCCACCAGACCAATCTCGCCGAGGAGCGACTCCGCGAAGCAGAGCGGCAGACCACAATCGCCCAGGAAGTGATGAGCTTCTTCAACAACGACGTCTTCGCCGCCGTCGTCCCCAGCAAGCAGGGGTACGAGGTCACCGTGCACGAAGCCCTGAACACGGCTTCTGAGACGCTCCAGGACAAGTTCGAAGACCAGCCCGAAACGCTCGCCGCCATCTCGAACAACATGGGCAACGTGTACTACGCCCTTGGCGATTACGAACAGGCAGCCCCGCTCATCATGCAGGCCGTGGACCTCTTCAAGTCTTCACTCGGCGAGCAACACGAACTGACCCGCCTGGCGGAGCACGATCTCGGCATGTTCATGCGCGACGCAGGCCAGTACGAGATCGCTGCCGGCGTCCTCGAGAACCTCCTCGAACGCAACACCGCAGAGCTCGGCCCGAAGGACCCCGAGACACTCAACACGCTGATGTCCGTCATCCAGCTCTGCTACCAGACGGGCGATTACACGAGAATGGGCACACTCCTCGACCGCTTCGACACCGACCGCACAGGCTCGCTCGAAGACGACCACCCCTACGTTCTTCTCGGCCTCCAGAACCGCGCGATGCTCCAGGCCGAGATGGGCGAGCTCGAAGCCGCCGAGCAGAACTACCGCCTCGCCTACGAACGACGCCGCGCAACCGAAGGCCCCGAAGCGAGTTCCACACTCGTCGCCGAGCACAACCTGGCCACCATCCTCGAGTCTCTCGGCCGATTCGAAGAAGCCGAGCCGCTCTACCGCAACGTCTACAACGTCTCACTCAAACTCGCCGGCCCCGACAACCCGGACATCCTGGTCACCGCCCACAACCTCGCGTTCCTGAACTGGAGCATGGGCAAGATCGACGAGGCTGAGCCCTTGTTCCGTGACACTCTCGAAAGGTGCATCAACGTATTCGGTGACGGCCACCCCGGCACCTACACCTGCACCCGCAGCCTCTGCACCATGCTGACCGAAGCAGACCGAGCCGACGAAGCCGTGGAGATTCTCTCCGAGCGCTATCAGGCCGCCCAATCGACCGGTGCCCTCGACTCCCCGCCGTACTTCGAGATGACCCAGTGCTACGGCGTGGCCCTGGCATCACTCGATCGACACGACCAGGCCGAGGCGATGTTTCTGGAATCACTCGTCGGCTTCCGCGAGATGCTCCCGGAAGGCCACCCTCGCATCGGGCGCACGCTCGCCTCGCTCGGCGGCAGCCAACTCAAAGCCGGCAAACCCGAGGCCGCCGAACCCAATCTGATCGAAGGCTACGAGATCCTGTCCGCCGCCGGCGAACTGGAATCAGCGCAGAATGCCGCAGCCCGTCTGGTCCGGATCTTCGAATCCCGAGGCGACACCGCGGCGCTGGAACACTGGCGTCCGCTCGCACAGCCAGCGAGCACCGACACCTCGCCCGACGAGCAGCTCTAAAGGAAATGGCCCCGCCCGGATTCGAACCGGGGACCGAGCGATTATGAGTCGCCTGCTCTAACCGCTGAGCTACAGGGCCGACGAACGCATCCGCGTCCACTGCCCATCATTCGCCCGCCGCCCGGTCCGAACCACCTTCCTATTTGATGAACAGCATGTCCCTGTAGCTGGGCAGGGGCCACAGATCCACGGGGGTCACGCTCTCCAGCCGATCGCCAAGCTCGCGTAGATCCGCCATCGCAGGCCTGATCTGATCTCGCAGGAACGGGGCCGCCTCAAAGGCATCCTCGGGGATCTTGTCCACACGATCGCCAAGCTCGCCCGCCGAAACCCGGAACCGCTCAACAAGCGCCGCGTACGACTCGAGCTCCTCACGGATGCCCGGGCAGTCCACGCCCGAGCCCTCGGTCGAGGCCGCGGTCTCCGCGAGATTCTTCTGGTGCATAAGCGCCGACGGCAGAATCATCTGCCGCGCGATCTGGAGCATCGTCGAGGCCTCGATCGCAAGCGAGGTCGCGTACTTCTCCATGTAGATCGTCGTTCGGCTCTCAAGCTCGGGCTGCGTGAGCACGCTGTACTTCTGGAACAGCTCAACATTCTTCGGAGCCTTCAGGACCGGGATCGCATCCGCGCTGCTCTTGATGTTGGGCAGCCCGCGACGCTCCGCTTCCTTCTCCCATTCCTCGCTGTAACCATCACCGTTGAAGATGACAGCCTTGTGTTCCTTCACCACCTCGCGCAGCACGGCGTTCACGGCTTCCTGCTTCTTCTCGTTGCTGGCATCCGCGCCCGCCTTGCTCTCGATCTCCGTGATGATGTAATCCAAGGACTCCGCGATGATCGTGTTCATCGCCGTCACGGGCCAGCTCGCCGTCATGGTCGAACCAACCGCGCGGAACTCGAACTTGTTGCCCGTGAACGCGAAGGGTGACGTCCGGTTCCGATCGCCCGAATCGCGGGGCAAGTGGGGCAGACGGTTCGCCCCAAGATCCAGCGTCCCGCCACGCAGCGTCCGCGTCGGCGAACCCTGCTCGATCTGCTCGAGCAAGTCCGTCAGCATGTCGCCCAGGAAGATCGAGATAATCGCCGGCGGCGCCTCGTGCGCGCCAAGGCGGTGATCGTTCCCCACCGAAGCAATCGTCGATCGCAGCAGGTCCGCGTGCAGGTGCACCGCACGGACCACCGCACACACAAACACCATGAACTGCTGATTCTCGTGCGGATCATCGCTCGGGTTCAGCAGATTCTGCCCTAGGCTCGTCGAGAGCGACCAGTTCGTGTGCTTGCCCGAGCCGTTGATCCCCTTGAAGGGCTTCTCGTGCAGGATCGCGTGCAGACCGTGACGCTTGGCGACGCGCTTGAGCGTCTCCATCAGCACCATCTGGTGGTCGCCCGCCACATTGGCGTTCTCAAAGAGCGGGGCGAACTCGTACTGCCCCGGCGCCACCTCGTTGTGCCGCGTCTGGACGGGCACGCCCACTCGCCACAGCTCCCGTTCGGTGTCCGCCATGCACGCCAGGACCCGGCCCGGGATCGCGCCGAAGTAATGGTCCGAGAGCTCCTGGCCCTTCGCCGGCTTGTCCCCAAAGAGCGTGCGGTCACACAGCAGGATGTCTGGACGCTCCGCTAGAAAGCGCGAGTCGACCAGGAAGTACTCCTGCTCGCACCCCATCGTGCTGTACACGTTGTGGACGCCCTCGCTCGTCCCGAAGTAATTCAGCACGCGCATCGACTGGGTGCTGATCGCATCCATCGAACGCAGCAGCGGCGTCTTCTTGTCCAGCGCCTCACCCGTCCACGACACGAACGCCGTCGGGATACAGAGCGTCGCCGTATTCACGCCCCGGATGATGAAAGCCGGGCTGGTCGGGTCCCACGCGGTGTAGCCGCGAGCCTCGAAAGTCTGACGGAGCCCGCCCGAAGGGAAGCTCGAGGCGTCAGGCTCGCCCTGAATCAGCGACCCCGCGGACAAATGAGCAACATACCCCCGCTGGGCATCGAGCTTGAAAAGCGAGTCGTGCTTCTCGGCCGTCGTCCCCGTCAGCGGGTGAAACCAGTGCGTGTAATGGGTCGCGCCCTTCTCGGTCGCCCACTGGCGCATCGCGATGGCGATCTCGCCCGCGACCGCCTCGTCCGTCATCGGCTTGCCCTGCTCGACCGTCTGGATCAGCGCCTCGTAGATCTCGGGAGAGAGGCGTTCCTTCATTTTCGGGAGGTCGAAACAATCCTCGCCAAAGAGTTCCTCGACCGGGCGGAGGTCGGTCAACTCTTGGCACGGGTCGGTCATCCAGTAAGTGGCTGCCTCGACGACGTCACGCCGGATTGATTCGGTGCCCATGAGATCTCCGCAATTCGGGAAGAATGGTGGGCGCCCACCCACGCGGCAGGCGCGGTTGTCCATTCTTTGCACGCCATTTGCACAAGCAAGAAATCAGGCACTATTCAACCGCATATTCACGCTGTCGGTTCGTCCTGTATGCAAAGAGGGGCCCGATTGCGCGCTCAATCCGAACCGATGCCCTGCGCAAGTGTGAAGACCATCTCCCGCGCAGCTTCACCCGGGGATTGCCCCGATGCCACAGCCTCATCGAGACAGCGAACCATCGCACTGCCAACGATCGCCGCGTCGGCGTGGGCCGTCACCATCCGGACCTGTTCGGCTGTTGAAATCCCGAATCCCACCGCCAGCGGAAGATCCGTGATCGTCCGCAGCTCAGCGATCCGCTGCTCAATCTCCGGCAAGCCGCCAGATTCACCCGTGATGCCCGCCCTGGCGATCACGTACACAAACCCCGAGCAGTGCTGAACGATCCGCCTCGCCCGCTCGATCGGCGTTGTGGGCGCGACGAGCAGACTCACCCCGAGACCCGTCGATCGGCAAGCCTCCACGTAAGGACCCGCCTCCTCAAGCGTCACATCCGGGAAGATGCACCCATCAATCCCAGCCTCGGCCGCCTCGCGGGCAAACACCGCCGGGCCGCCCATCCGCTGCACCAGCGAGGCCGAGATCATCGCCACCAGGCCCGCACCGATCTTCCCCCGGCACGCCTTCACCTGGTCAAGAACCGACCTCGGCGTCACCCCGTTCTGGAGCGCCTTGTGCATCGCCTCCGCGATCACCGGGCCGTCTGCCACCGGATCTGAAAACGGAAAGCCGATCTCGATCACCGATGCACCCGCCCCGTCGATCGCCTCAAGCAGCTCCGGCAATCCCTCGGCCTCTGGGTGCCCGCCCACCACGAAGGGCATCAGACCCCGCTTCCCGCTCTCGCGAAGCGCCCCAAAGACGCGATCGATCCGATTGCCCGCTTCAGTCGTCATCCAACCACCTCTGGCAGGTCGTACAAGCCCTCTGTCAGCACCCTGTGCCCCGTCTCCGTGATCAGCACGTCGTGCTCGTAGTGCACCGAGAGCGAGCCGTCAGCCGTGAAAACAGGCCACTGCCTCGGCTTGCTCCTCGTGTGCCCCGTCCCGATCGAAATCATGGGCTCGACCGCCAAGAGCATCCCCGCCTCGCACCGCACGCGCGAATCGGGCCACTCGCCCGGGAAGCTCGGAACCGAGTTCGAGACAAACGGCGGCCCATGCAGAGCCCGCCCGTACCCGTGCCCGCCAAGACCCCGAGTCAGGTGGTACCCGTAATCCCGCTCCACACAACCCTGAACCGCCTTGGCCCACTCAAGGAGCTGGTTCCCCGGCACGAGCTGCTCGATCCCGAGGCGGATGCTCTCCACGCCGCAGCGCATCAGACGGGCTGCGTCATCACTCCGCTCCCCGATCGCGTAGGTCCAGGCGGCGTCACCGATCCACCCCTTGTAGCTCACGCCGATATCGATCGAGAGCAAATCACCCGGCTTGAGCGGCTGACTGGTGTACCCGGCCGTGCCGTGGACCACGCACTCATTCAAACTCAGGCACGCGTGCGACGGGAACGCCGGCGTCCTCGGGATCCGATACCCCAGAAAGCAGGACTTGCAACCGAGATCCTTAAGCGAGGTCCCGATGAACGCGTCGATCTGCGCCAGCGTCATTCCCACGCGCACAAAGTCGGCAAAGCGCTTGTGCACCTCGACGACGCGCTCCGCGGACGCGGCTGCGGACTCGGCTTCCTGCTCAGTAATCAGTGGTATGGTCGACACATGCCATATTAGCGGCCGCTCGCCTCATGGGCCGAGTTACCCCACCTTGCGTCCAGCCGCCCAGACCGACGCGACTGGATTCGCACCGAACTCGAAGGCGATGTCCCTCTCATCGGTGGTCTCCAGAAGCACCAGGTCCGCGCGCATGCCGACGGAGATCGAGCCCCGGTCTGCCAGACCAAGTAGCCCGGCTGGTGCCGCCGTCGCCGCACGGATCGCCTCCTCCGGGTACAGCCCGAGATGACGCACCGCCGCCCAGATGACCATCGGCATCGAGTAGCAGGGTGCACTGCCCGGGTTGTAATTGGACGCGATCGCGAGCTTGCCGCCCTTGTCCAGGAATCGGCGACCGTCGGCGTACCGGTTGTCGAGGTGGAGCCCGCAGATCGGGAGCATGACGCCGAAGGTCGCGGACGAAGCCAGCTCGTCGAGGTGCTCGGGGCTCGTTGCCTCAAGGTGATCGACGCTGACGATGCTTCGTCTGATCGCTTGCGGGATCATGCCCAGGTCATGGAACTGGTCCGCGTGGACCCGGACCCGATGCCCGGCTTCGAGGGCTGCATCAAAGAGCCTAAGCGTCTCTTCGAGCGACCATGAGCCCTGCTCGCAGTAGGCGTCGATCGTGATGCCCGGGAATCGGCGGGTGATCTCGGGGAGCGTTTCCTCGATGGTCGTGCGCACGAAGTCGGCGATGTCCGGGTCTTTGGCGTGCCCGATGCACGCGGTGGGGACGGCTGTGCCGGGCCAGTGCCCATCGGCCTCGGCGATCGCTTCGAGCATCTTGATCTCGGCCTTGGTCGTGAGCCCGTAGCCCGACTTCACCTCAGCCGTGAGCGTTCCGAGCGATTGCATCCGATCGAGCCGAACAGCCAGCGCGTCACGCAGCTCCTCGCGCGAGGCATCCCGGACCGC
This sequence comes from Phycisphaerales bacterium, assembly GCA_965228265.1. Taxonomy (GTDB): domain Bacteria; phylum Planctomycetota; class Phycisphaerae; order Phycisphaerales; family UBA1924. Next base: position 2,425,089 of record OZ245804.1, on the reverse strand, counting down.
GCGGACGGTCGACATGATCCCGCCGCCCGACTCGAGAAGCTCGAGATAGCTGGCGCCCTTGAGCTTGCGTTCCCACTCGTCGAGCCTGGAGCCCGCCCAGCAGGCGTGCGTGTGGCAATCGACAAATGCCGGCATCAGAACTCGGCCGGCGGCATCGAATCGCTGGGCGACAGGCTGGTCGATCGTGTCGGCGATCTGCTCGATCGCGCCTCCGTGGATCAGGATGTCCGCCTTTGGACGCACACCGAGCGCCGATCCCTCCATCGTCAGCACGCGCGCGTTGGTGATGAGCAGCTCGTTCACGCCTGCCTCCTGACGGGTCTGGCCGCGAAGCCTCGAAGGAAGGTGAGGAACAGGTGAGCAGCGATGCGTGCCGTTCGCCCACCCTCGTCCTGGGGTGGACAGAGTTCCATGATGTCAAAGCACCGAACCTTCGGGTTCTTGCCCGCCGCGAGGACCCAGTCGGCGGCCTCGTGCACGCTCCAGCCCATCGGGTTGCGGGCGCTCACACCCGGCGCAGCAGAGGCGTCCAGAACGTCGAGGTCGAAGCTGACAAAGAGGTTCTCGCCGGGCCAGTCGCCGTGTGGCTCGAGCGCGTCGATGCGGCCGCCGTGGCTGTGGAACCAGTGCATGTGCTCGCGGCTGTTGGCAAATGGACTGATCCCGATCGCGTCGAGGCGCGTCACGCCGCAATCCTCGACGAGCCTGCGGAAAGGCATGCCCGAGCCCTCCTCGGCCCGGACATCGAGGTGTGCGTCAAAGTAGATCCCGCCGATGGTGCTGATGCGTTTGGCCAGCGCGCGCACAAAGGCGAAGGTCAGATCGTGTCCACCCCCGATCATGACCGGGAAGAGTCCCGCGTCGAGGAGTTCGCCCGCGGCGTGGGTCACGCGGTTGTGCGTTTCGGTGAGGGTGCTCCCGGCGATGACATCGCCCGCGTCGTAGATCGTCGGCCAGTCCCAACCTTCGGGCTCGCTCGTGCCGTAGCGGGTCAGGGCGACGCGGAATGCGTCTGGACCGAGGGCTGCACCGACGACGCCGTGGTTCAGTGACACCCCCATGTCATCGGGGGCTCCGAGCAGAGCGATCTTGCAGCCTTCGTGCGTATCGGTGCGGATAAGGGAGGCAAATCGACCCGGGGCGATCTCGGGCCATTGCATCTTGCGTGTGAAGGGGATGTCCATCGTGGCAGTCTATCTGGGATCGATGCGCACGGGGCCTTTCGTCCGCAGGGACTGGCGCTCGGCCTCGATCGTCCGCATGACGCGGGCGGCCTCGTCGATGGTGAGGGGGGGCAATGTGTCACCCCGGCCCAGGGCCTCGATCATCGCGCGGATCTGCATCTCCCAGCCCGAGAGTGGGGGGACGTCGATGGGGTGGGCTTGACCGTCCTGATAGAGCGTGAGCTGGTGCTCGGCCGACATGTCGAACTCGACGGAGGCGGACTCGAAATCGACGCGGGCTCGCATGATGAACGGGGCGGCCAGATCGCGGTCCCAGCAGCCCTCGGCGGTGACGTGCCCGGGGCCCTGGTCGAAACGGTAGAGCGTGGTGATGTGCGAGTCGTCGCCGATGGCGGTGACCTCGGAGGGCTCGCCGAAGCAGAAATGGACGAAGTCGGTGTCGTGGATGTGGAGGTCGAGAATCGCGCCGCCGGACTTGGAAAGGTCTTTGTAGAAGCTGTCGGCCCAGGTGGGGGTGCTGCCAAGGCGAGTGAAGGCGGCCGATCGGACTCTGCCATACTTGCCTGAGTCAATCGATTGTTTGATCCATGCCCAAGCGGGCCAGAAACGCATGCACATGGCGGGCATGCAGAGGATGCCGTGTTTCTGCGCACGCTGCGCGACGGGGAGCAGGCGTTCGACCTCGGCGAGCGTGAGGGCGACGGGTTTCTCGACGATGCAGTGCTTGCCGGCCTCGAGCGCACGGATCGCGAAATCGACGTGCGTGGTCGTGTGGGTGCAGATGCTGATGAGGTCGATCGCATCGTCTGCGAGCAGGTCGGCAAGATCGGTGAAGGTGCGCGTTTCGGCGGGATCGAATAAGGGAGCGGCATCGGCGCTGCCGAGATTGCCCGAGGCATGAGCGGTCGGATTCAGTCGGTCCGGGTCCGCGTCGCAGACGGCGGCGAGTGTGACGGGCAAGCCATCGCGGGCGGCGTCGCGATAAGCGCGGACGTGGGTCTGGCCCATGAAGCCGAGACCGATGACGCCTGCGCGAATGGGTTCGCGACTCACAACGCGACTCCGAGTGATTCGAGATGCGCCAGACCCGCGTGGATGTCGGCGGTGCGGTCCTCGCCCGCCTCGCGCTCGATGCACAGATCGACTTCGAGTTCTGCGGCAGTGATGACCTCAAAGAAGTTGGCCCAGTTCACATCGCCCTTGCCGATCGGGACTTCTGTTCCCCACTGGCCCGGCGTTGTGGTGCGAACAGCGTCTTTGAGATGGATCTGCTTGACCCAGGGGGCGAGGGCCTTGAGCGATTCGATGGGGTCGCCCATGTCGTAGAGGATCATGTTGGCGGGGTCGAAGTTGACGCCGAGCCGGGGCAGATCGAGTTCTTCGAGCAGGTCGCGGAGGGTGTCGGCGGATTCCTGCCCGGTTTCGAGGGCGATGTCGATGTCGGCCTCGGCGAAGATGTCGTGGACCTTGCGGATGCGGTCGGTCATGACGCTGCGGAGCGGGTCGCTCGGATCGTGGGGGAGAAAGCCCGCGTGGAAGGTGACGAGGTGTGCGCCGAACTCCTGCACAAGATCGACGGCTCGTTTGGCGGCGTCGAGATTCGCCTGCCAGTGTTCGTCGGGTCGGAGGCCGCCGGTGCGTTTGATGGATTCGAGTGAGGCGTAGTCCTCGCCTTTGGTTTCGAGCATGGTGGAGAGGACGGCGATGCCGTGGTCGTCGAGAGTGCGGCGGGTTTCTGCGGCGGACCATGATCCATCGAGCATGGGCGCGAGCGCGAGCTGAACGGCGGCGAGGCCGCAGGCGCTGACGGAATCCGTGAGCTCCTCTGGTGATTCGGGGCGGAGCGACCAGGAGCAGACGCCGATGGTCATGATTTCGTCCCCATGGGGATGTCGACGTTCTGGTCTTGTGCGCAGGCTTTGGCGGTGTCGTATCCGGCGTCGGCGTGGCGGAAGATGCCCATCATGGGGTCGTTGCGGAGGACGCGGGCGAGGCGTTTGCTCGCTTCGGGCGAGCCGTCGGCGACGATGACCTGCCCGGCGTGCTGGCTGAACCCGATGCCGACGCCCCCGCCGTGGTGGAAGCTGACCCAGCTTGCGCCGGAGGCGACGTTGACCATGGCGTTGAGGAGTGCCCAATCGCTGATGGCGTCGGAGCCGTCGAGCATGCCTTCGGTTTCTCGGTTGGGGCTGGCGACGGAGCCGCAGTCGAGGTGATCGCGTCCGATGACGATGGGCGCGGAGAGTTCGCCCGAGGCGACCATCTCGTTGAACTTGAGGCCGGCCTTGTCGCGCTCGCCGAGCCCGAACCAGCAGATGCGGGAGGGGAGCCCCTGCCAGCCGAAGCGGGGCTGGCAGATGTCGTAGTCGCCGGCGAGGAGTGCATCGGGGTTGAGGTGGCAGCCGAGGAGCCAGCGGTGGAGGCGTTCGGCGTAGGGGCCTGAGTCTTTGGGGAACAGTTTGAGGAGTGCGTGGTCGGTTTTGTAGATGTCGGTCGGGTCACCCGAGAGCGCGACCCAGCGGAAGGGGCCTCGGCCGACGCAGAATTGTTCGCGGATGTAGGCGGGGACGAATCCGGGGAAGGCGAACGCGTCGGCGAAACCGTTGTCGAGTGCGCGTTGGCGGATGTTGTTGCCGTAGTCGAAGGTGATCGCGCCGCGATTCTGGAGTTCCACCATGGCGCGCACGTGGCGGGTCATGGAGTCGATGCTGAGCTTTTGATAGTACTCGGGGTCTTCGGTTCGTTTGGTTGCGGCTATTTCGAACGAGTATTCGACGGGGACGTAGCCCTCGAGCGGGTCGTGGGCGGAAGTCTGGTCGGTCAGGACATCGGGGGTGATGTTGCGTTCGAGGAGTCGTTCGAGGAGCTCGACGGCGTTGGCGTGGACGCCGACGGAGACGGCCTTGCCTTCTTTGGTGAGTTCCAGCGCACGATCGATGGCGTTGTCGAGGCCATCGATGATTTCATCGAGATAGCGATCATCAAGCCGGCGCTTGAGTCGGGTGAGATCGACATCGGCGATGAGGCAGGTGCCCTCGGCGAGCGTGACGGCGAGGGGTTGAGCGCCGCCCATCCCGCCGCAGCCTGCGGTGACGCAGAGCTTGCCTTTGAGCGTGCCTCCGAAGTCGGCGCGGCCGCACTCGGCGAAGGTTTCGTACGTGCCCTGGAGGATGCCCTGGGTGCCGATGTAGATCCATGAGCCGGCGGTCATCTGCCCGAACATCATGAGGCCCCTGGCCTCGTAGTCATCGAACTGCTGCTGGGTGGCCCAGTGGGGGACGATGTTGCTGTTGGCGATGAGGACGCGGGGCGAATCGGTGTGGGTGCGGACAACGCCGACGGGTTTGCCGGACTGAACGAGGAGCGTTTCGTCCGGTTCGATGCGTTTGAGTGTTTCAACGATTGAATCGAAAGCGGGCCAGGAGCGAGCGGCTCTTCCGCGCCCGCCGTAGACGACAAGGGCGTCCGGGTGCTCGGCGACCTCGGGGTCGAGGTTGTTCATGAGCATGCGCATGGCGGCCTCGGCCTGCCAGGACTTGCAAGAGAGTGAAGTGCCTCGCGGGGCACGAACCGGGCGAGCGCCCTTGGAGAAATCAAATGATGCGGATTTTGCTTGGTTCGTGATGGGCATGTGCCGGCTCCGTATACTGACAAAAGCCTATGCCGAGACCGGAAGCGGTGCCTTTGGTGGTGTCGTTCCACGTGTCGTTCGGCCCGGGGGCGACGTTTGTTCGATACCTCTCAGGGGAGCCTTTCGATGCGATTGACTCGGTCACCCAAGCTGTGGATGTCAGCTGTCGCGGTAGCGGCGGGTCTGGCGGCGACTCAGGTTGTTGCTCAGGATGAGCAAGTTGTTGTGGACGTCCGCTTTGCCGGGCTTTCGAATGTGGAGCCACACGCGAAGGACGCGGCGGCGCATCGCGCAGTGATGCTGCTTGGCGAGCGATTGGCAGAGATCCCGAATGAGACCGGCGGGCCTGATGAGGCGCGGATCGGGATTGAGCTTCTGTGGGACCTGTTCCGCGGGGCTCACGCGTTGCGGATCGATCGGACGCAGGAAGCGCCGGGTCTTGGAGTGGCGTTCACGCTCTCGCCGGAGATGCCCCTGGATGGGCAGGGGTACCTGGACAAGCTTGCGAACTTCATCATGGAGACGGGCGGCCCGGTTGAGGAGGCTGAGGACGGGTACACGCTCTCGACGCCGATCGGTCTGGCGACGATGCAGAGCATGAATGTCGGGGGCGAGTCCTCGATGGTTGTGCGGCTGGGTGCGGAAGCGCCGGCCGAGACGGCTGTGCAAAGCTATGACTTGCCGGACGGTTCGGAGCCAGTGCTCTCAGCTCAGGTGCATCTGCAGCGGCTCGGGCAGTTCATCGCGCAGATCATTGCGGAAGAGGAGCCGGGCTTTGCGGAGGTGATCGAGGACAACCGCTGGATCATCGATGATGCGCCGCTGATGAACGTGGCGTATGGGACGACGACGGATCGGCAGATTCTGACCAGCCGGCTGGTTGGTGGCAGAGCGTGGCTCGAGCGTTTCGGGATGAACCCGGAGCAGTCGTTCGGGAGCGAGGCGTTCACGGTGGTGCCGGAGGACGCGACAATTGTTTCGGCGGTGCCGTTCGAGCTTGGCTTTGTGGTCAAACTGATTGAATGGGTTGCCGAGCAGGAGGGCGAGGACCCGTTCGGCGAGATGGAAGAGGCTCTCGGGTTTGACGTTCGGGGCGATGTGCTTCTGAATGTCGGGCCGCGGATGATGTATTACCAGTCGGACGCGACTGGCGGCGGGGGGATTCTCTCGGCGGTGCTGATCACGGACCTGCGCGACCCGGCGCGGCTTGCTGACACGCACAACAGGCTTGTCAATCAGCTCAACGAGGTCGCTGCCAACGAAGCGCGTGGGTATGTCTGGATCCGGAATTGGAAGGGCGCGGGGCAGGAGATCTTCTCGTTCTCGACGCCCGGTCTGCCGGTGCCGTTTGAGCCTTCGTGGTCGATCGTGGGTGACCAACTGGTCGTCGCGGCTTCGCCGGTCGGGATTGTTTCGGCGATCGAGCAGATCACAACGGACGGTCCTTCGATCAATGACAATGCGAAGTTCAAGGCTGCGATACTCGATCACATGCCGGAGCGTGGCGCGGCCTCGGTGACCTTCAGTGATACGGAGCGGTTTGCCAGGCTCGGGTACGGCGGCACGAACCTGATTCTGTCGGGGCTTTCCAATGCGGTGCGTTCGCCGGTGGATGCCGAGCGTGACGCCGGGATTCTGATGCCGAGCTTCGGCGTGTTCGCCGAGGGGATCCGCCCGATGGGTGCGATCGAGTACTGGGAAGGCGATGACTATGTCGCGGTGATGCGCATGGATGGGTCTTCGGTGGTTGGTGTTGCCGAGGTCCTGGGTCAGATCGGCGGTCTCAACGGGATCGTGACGATGGGCGCGATCCAGGCTGGTGTGGCGATGCCCGCGCTGGGTAAGGCTCGTCTGAATGCTCAGACGATGAAGAGCGCTTCGCAGGTTCGCGGTCTAGTTCAGGCCTCGATACTGTACTCGTCGGATAACGAGGACAGGGTTCCGGAGTCGTATGACGCTCTGATTGAAGAGGGTTTCATCACGTGGGAGATGCTTCAGTCGCCGGCGGGGCCTGCGTACGACGGCAAGGGCGATATCGTGTTGCGGTTCGACTTTGAAGATGGTGAGTTCCCGCAGTTCAGGCATGATGTCGTCGTTGCGATGGATCGCGCTGCGTACGTGAACGGCGGCATGGATGTGAACGTCGGGTTTGCAGATGGGCACGTCGAGCTGCTGGGGCACTGGGAAGTCGATGAGATCCTTGATCAGCCTCAGAATGCGGGCGCCCGCGAGGCGTTCCAGCTCGATTGATCGCGATTAGAGAAGCGAAGCGAACGCGTCCTCACGGATGAGTTCGGAGATCGCGGCGATATCCGGTGCCGGCGGGCGGTCGTCCTCGAGGCGGCCCACGCGGGACCGGATCATCGCGTGCGCGGACTCGAGTTTGGCGCCGGTCTTGAGGGGGCGGTGGTGCTCGATGGCCTCGGCGGCGCAGAGGAGTTCGATCGCGATGACGTGCTCGGCGAGTTCGATGACACGCCGGGCTTTGGCAGCGGCGCGCGGGCCGAAGGAGTTGTAGTCCTCGATGCCGGCGCTTGTGGGGATGTTTGAGACTGAGGCGGGCGTGCAGAGGCCGATGATTTCGTTGCAGCATGCGGCTGCGGTGTACTGCGCGATCATGAGGCCCGAGCTGAGCCCGGGGCGTGTGGCGAGGTAGGGACTCAGGCCTGACTGCGGATCGTGCCCGGAGAGCATGAAGAAGACGCGGCGTTCGGACATGCCTGCCAGGTGCGCGATGGGCAGGGCGAGGTGATCCAGCGGGAGCGCGATGGGCATGCCGTGGAAGTTCCCCGCCGAGACGAGCTGGTCTCCGATGAGCAGGGGGTTGTCGGTAACGGCACCGAGTTCCTGCTCGGCGGCATTACGGACGTACTCGATGGCCCCTATTGCTGCGCCGATGACAGGTGCCTGGCAGCGCAGCGAGTAGGGGTCCTGGACGCGGGGGTCGTCTTCGCGGTGGGAGGGGAGGATCTGGCTCTCGGCGAGGAGGTCGCGGAGATGACGCGCAGCTTCGGAAACGCCTGGGTGCCTGCGGGCCTTGGCCACACTCGGATCAAGGAAGCTGTCGGTGGCTTTGCAGGCGTCGATGGACATGGCGCCGGCGACGAGTGCGGCGTTGATGAGTTTCTGGACATCGGTGAGCGCGAGCGAGGCCTGGGCTGCCATGAGATGCGTGCCGTTGATGAGCGCCAGACCTTCTTTGGCTTCGAGCTGGATCGGAGTGACACCGGCACTGGCAAGAGCTTCACGCGTGGGTACCGCGTCGCCCGCGACGACGCATTGACCTTCGCCAATGAGCGTCAGGGCGAGGTGCGCCAGCGGGGCGAGGTCGCCCGATGCGCCAACGGAGCCGAGCGAGGGGATCGCTGGATAGATGCCGGCGTTGAGGTAGGTGGTGATGCATTCGATGAGTTGGGGACGCACGCCGCTGAGTCCGCGTGAGAGTGAGGCGGCGAGGATCAGCATCATGCCGCGGACGATGTCCTCCGGGAGGAGATCGCCGACGCCTGCGGCGTGTGATCGGATGAGGTTGATCTGGAGTTCTCGGAGGTGGTCGTCATCGACCCGGTGTCTTGAGAGGGAACCGAAGCCGGTGTTGACGCCGTAGTGGGGGTCGCCGTCGGTGGCGATGCGTTCGAGCTCCGAGCGGGCTTCGGCGACGCGGGCGAGCATGGATTCGTCGAGCTTGACGGTGGTGCGGCTTCGCGCGACATCGGTGACATGTTGGAGAGTCAGGGGCGAGCCATCGATGGTGACTGTGTTGGGCATGCCCAAGTTTCGGCCTGTCATCGGGCTCGGGCAATGTCTACTCGCCCAGGATGTCGCGCATCTGGGAGGCCATCCACTCGGTTTGCGGGCTTGGGTCCATTTCGGCGAGTTTCTCGAGGGCGAGGCCGGCGAGTTCCTGTGCTCTGGCGGTGTTCTCGATCAGCGTGTAGGCGGCGGCCTTCCGGGCGAGCACGTCGGCGGTGGTGCGGGGGAGGATGCGGTCGGCCTCTTCGAAAAGCGGGACGGCCCGATTGCCGTCTTCGCGGTTGAGGGCTGCGGTGGCAAGATTTCGGACGGTTCTCGACCAGAGACGGCGTTCGGATTCGGAGAGTTGGCCCTGTTCATCGAGCTTCTTGTAGCCGGTGGCGGCGGCTTCGTAGGCACTTTCGGAGAGTGGGCCGCTGATGTTCTCGATCTCAAGCCTGGCCATGAGCTCGAGTGTGCGGGCGAGTTTGACGTCGAGGCGGATGGCGTCGCGGGTGAACTGGACGGTTTGAGGTTCATTGGATTCGAGCCACTCTATGGTGCTCTTGGATTCGTGGTAATGCTGGAGTGCACTGGTGAGAACTTCGAGGAGCGCATCGGCGGCTTGGTCGTCGCGCTCGTCGGCTCGGGCGACCTGAATGGCATTACGTTCGTTCGAGAATCGGAGGATGTCGCCAAGGAGTTCCTCGGCCAGCGCGACGCGGCGGTGCTTGATCAGGTCGGTCGGGTCGGCTTCGGCGTGGAGTCGGGACGCGATGAGGAAGGCGTCGGCGCTCTGCTGCGCCAGGTCGAACCGTCCCAGTTCGAGCTGGGCGTGTGAGATGGCGTCGTGGGAGGTGATCACTGCGACAGCGGCTGATTCGTCGTCCGGGTCGGCGGCTTTGAGTGCTTGCGCCATGGTGAGACGCTCGGTATGGAACTCGAGCGCTTCTTTGTCCTTGCCCTGCTCTTCGAGTCGCTCGGCGTAGAAGTAGAGCAGATCCATCAGACGGTGCTTGCCGACCGCGTCGCGCGGGTGCTGGTTGACGAAGTCGCGGAAGAGGTCGAGTGCAGCCGCGTACCGCTCGTCAGCGGCGGCGTTGTCGCCCATGTCGTCGAGCATCACGGCCTGTCCGCGGATTGCGCGGGCGAGGTATTCGGTGTGCTCAGGCGCATCGGATTCGTACTGACGGAGGCCGACCTCGGCATCGCGGTACAAGCTCAGTGCTTCATCTCGCCTGGCCTGGTGTGCGTGCACGCCGGCTCGCTGGATCTGGCTTCGCGCAAGCAGGATCTGGGCATCCAGATCGTTGTACTTGGTGTTCAGGTCACCTGCTCGCAGGAGTGCATCCGAGGAGAGTGCAACCGAGGCCTGCGTCGAGCCTTCTCTGAGACGGACGGAACTTAAGCCGACGAGCGAGCGGATGAAGCCCTCAGCGGCCTCGCGGTCCTCGGGATTGTCGGCCAAATACTTCTCGTACTGCAAACGGCTAGCGTCGAACGCGGCTTCGGCTTCTTGGAGAGTTGCGGAGCTGGTCAGCGCGATCTCACCCATGGCGAGGCGCCCCTTGGCGATGCCTCTTGCGATCCAGGGGTAATTCTCGCCCGCTTGTTCCATGTTTGAAAGCACATCGAGCGCGTTGACGAGGAGCATGCGGCGGGCACCGGTCGCGCCTTCGAGACGCCTGATCTCGTGCTCGTAATCCTGGAAGACATCGACCAGCTCGCCGAGTTGAAAGAGTGCGTCTTCGGCGCGCCGGGTCTGGGTTTCGGCATCTCCGAGGGCCTCGGCGAGCGTGATGTTCTGGGCGCTGAGTTTCTTCTCGGCGGTGACCGCCCGATCGAGTTGCCAGAGCGAGACGAGCAGGCCGAGAACGATGCCCGCGGCTGCGACTGAGCCACCGACGGCGACCATGCGGTGGCGACGGGCGAGTTTGGAGACCTGGTACCACGCGCTTGGCGGACGCGCAGAGATCGGCTGGTTGTGGAGATATCGGTCGATGTCGGAGGCGAACTCGGAGGCGGACTGGTAACGCCTGCCGCGTTCTTTGGCGAGTGCTTTGTTGACAATGGTTTCGATGTCACCCCGGTAGACCTTGCTGATGCTCGACAGGTGTTCGGGTTCGTCTTCGCGGATGACGCGTATCGCTTCGTGGATGACCCGCCGCTCGAGGTCGTAGGGCAGGTGCCCGGCGAGGAGCTCGTAGAGGACGACGCCAAGAGAGTAGATGTCGCTGCGGGCGTCGATTTCTTCGGACTCGCCTCCGACTTGCTCGGGCGACATGTAGGGGACGGTGCCGACGAGCTGACCGATGCGAGTCTTGGATGAGGTATCGTGCAGGTCCGAGCCGACGGAACGCGCGACGCCGAAATCGAGGATCTTGGGCTGGCCCTCTTCGGTGACGAGGATGTTTGCGGGTTTGAGGTCTCGGTGGACGACGCCCCGGGTGTGCGCATGATGGACGGCGTCGGCGATGCGTTGAACGAGGACGAGTCGTTCTTGCGGCGTGCACTTGCGGGATTTGGCATACGTGAGCAGGGGGGTGCCACGGATGTACTCCATGGCGAAATAGGGCTGTTCACCGAAATCAGATTGTGTGGTGCCGGCCTCGTAGATCTGGGCGATGCCGGGGTGCTGGAGGCGTCCGAGGACCTGGGTCTCGAAGTTGAAACGCTCGAGCGCATGACGCGTGAGCATCTGCGGCTTGATGACTTTGAGCGCCACCGTACGGCGCGGGCGGTCCTGCGTGGCTTTGTAGACGACGCCCATGCCGCCTTCGCCGATCTTGTCGATGATGGAGTAGGGGCCGATCTTGTTGGGCGGAGGGATGTCGATGTTGGCCTGAGAGGCGGGTTGATCCGCCGAGGGCGAGCCGACGGAATCCGTAGGCAGTTCGAGGTGTTTGAGAAGTGATTCAACCTCGTGGCGTAGGTTGGCGTCGCCTTCGCAGGCTTTGTCGAGGTAGACCGATCGCTCGGCCTGGCTGAGGTCCGCGGCCTCATCGAGGATCTGTTTGACTCGGGATTGACGGTTCGAATCGCTCACTCACTCTCTCCGCTGCCGAGCTCCCGGCGCATGAAGGCCTTGGCGTATTTCCAGTCACGTTGCACGGTGCGCACTGTGACACCGAGCACTTCGGCGATCTGTGGCTCGGCCATGCCGAGGAAGAAGCGGTAGCGCACGACCTCGGCTGCGCGCGGGTCGGCGTTCTCGAGTTGTGTGATGAGTTTATCGAGCGCGACGACGTCGCTGACCGGTGCGTCGCCTGCGACCTGGATGTCGTCGAGCGGGACGCGTTGCTGCCCGCCGCCACGTTTGAGTGCGTTGCGGCGGCGAGCGGCGTCGATGAGGATCTCGCGCATCGCGCGACTGAACGCGCCGTAGAGATGGCGACGGTTTTCGAAGTCAACGTCGGCTTTGCCGAGGACCTTGAAATAGGCTTCGCCCACCAGCCCCTCGGCGTCGAGTGTCTGCGAGGCGATGTATCTTTTCTGGTGCTCGGCGATTTGGCGCAGCGTTTGGTAGACGGCGTCGACGAGTTCGTCTTTGGCGCCGGCCTCGCCCACGCGGACCCGATCCAGAATCTGCGTGACAAAGTGGCCGTCGGAGGTGGGAGAAGAGAACTCAGACATCGTGTGCATCCCCTGCTGAATGATCCCGGGCGGCCTGGCTGATCGGCCTTCGAAATATCATCCGTGATTTCGGACGATGGAGCGACATTTAGGTACCGAACCGAACCCGTCCATCTCCGTGATTTTGGCCTACTTCAGTGACTCTGTGTCCAATCCGGGAGCGATCACGTCACAATTGTCGTGGGTTTCCCCATCCCACGGATTGATCCACGGCTTGGCGGGGGACTTTTTGGAGGCGCTTGTGCGGATTGCATCGAAACCAGTTTGGATGGTGGCCCGGCGTGCGCGCTTCGGAGTGTGCGTGTGCGTGGCTGGCCTATGCGCTGCGCAGGACCCGGAGTTTGCCCCGAGACCCAATGTGACTTCGATGCTTGTGGGGGCGGCCTCCGTGGAGTCCGCTGACCTTGATGGCGATGGAGACCTCGACTTCCTGGTTGCGACGGGCAACTCGGGGTCGATCGTGTGGTTCGAGAATGACGGGAACACGAACCCGGCGTTCCCGGTGATGCATGTCATCGATAATCTGGTGATCAATGCGGCTCACGCGTCGTCGGCTGATATCGATGGGGATGGCGATCTCGATGTGATGGCTTCGGTGCGGGGGATCACGCCCACGTCGATCACGTGGTACGAGAATGTCGGGGGCATGCCGGCGGTCTTCGAGCCCAGGACTCTGGGCAGTTTGCCCGCTAGCGATATCGGTCAGCGAGTTAACGCCGCTCGGGCTGCGGATCTTGATCATGATGGCGACACCGATGTTGTGGTCGCTTTCTATGCGAACGCCGGATCGTCGCAGGGGCATGTCGTCTGGTATCGGAACAACGGCCAGCCGATTCCGACATTCAGTGCGATCCCGCTGAGCGCTCCGACGGTCACACTCGAGAACGTCAGCGATCTGCAGGTCGCGGATCTGAATCTGAGTGGTTCGCAGGATGTGATTGCTGTCTCTGAGACGCCGGGCACTTCGAGCGGGAGGAACCGTGTCGTTTGGTGGAGGAGCAGTGGGGGAGGTAATCCGAGTTTCCAGTTTCAGAGCATCGATAGCACACTGGATGATCCTGTCTCGGTGACGGTTGCGAATCTTGCGGGTACGGCGGAACCCGATATCGCGGTCGCGGCGGCGGGGAGTGACCGCATCTCGGTCTTCCGGAATAACGGAGGGTTCGCCCCATCGTTTACGAATGTTGCGAACATCTTTCTGATCGATCCGCGATCGGTGATCTCGATGGATATCGACTCGGATGGCGACATGGATCTCGCGGCGGGGCTGGGAGCCGGGGCAGATGTGGTGCTGCTCGAGAACACGAGTGTTCTGACGCCGTTCTTCCAGACACGCCCACTCGGTGCGGCTCAGGGTGCGTGCGCGGCTATCACTGCTGGCGACATCAGCCAGAACGGAAGAATCGATCTGGGGGCAATCTTCCCGAACGCGGGGCGTCTGGACTGGTTCGAGCAGGTACGGCCGATCGAGAATCTGACCACGACGGACTTGAGCTCGACGTTCGCAGATGCGGTGAGCGCAGCCTCATCGGGACAGACGCTGCTTATTCCGGCTGAGCGTCTGAGTCAGGACCCGACCATTCTGCTGAACGGGAAGGCACTGGCGCTTGTCAGTGATGATGCGTTCATCCTCGGTCAGGATTCACGCGTGCTGCTTGCCGACAACGCCTCACTGAACGCGGCAAACAATCGTCCGGTTGTTGTTGATGGTGATGTCTCGGTGCCATCCGGGTCGGGATTCTCGATCTTCGGGAACGTCGGCGTGACGGTCCGCACTCCGCTCTCGATCACGGGAGGGGGTAGTCTGCAGATCGGGACCGATACAGAGCTGGACGGGCCTCGCGAACTGAAGCGCACGGTCATTGATGGCGATGGGACGCTTGGATCGTTCTTCAACCTGATCGGTCGGCCACAAGAAGTTGAGGACATCGTCTTACCCGATGGCCAGACCGGGTTTGTGGTCTCGGGGGAGGAGTATGGTGGAACCGGTCAGAATGTGCCGGCTTCGCTCTCGGTCTACGCGCCGGATCAGTCCTCCAACACAGGCTGGACAGGGCACGCCGTTGACGCCAACGTGCCGGCTCCACGTGGGCCCATTGCGGTCGGCGACTTCACGGGCGATGGCCTTGAGGACATCGTTTCGATTCGATATGACTTTGCTGTTCCGGTGCTCGTGCTGCACACGGCGGTGAGCGGCGGCACGCCGACCTATGTTGATTCACCGATTCTGACGAGTACTGATGCGCAGCATCTGGTCGCGTCTGACCTTGATTTCGACGGAGATCTCGACATCGTCTCCGGCCAGGGATGGTTCAGGAGCAGCGGGGGGAGCACGCCGACGTTTGCGTATATCCCCTTCCCGGCGGTCAGTGGTCTTCAATCGTTTGGCGTGGTCGTGTGCGACTTTGATCTGGACGGCGGCCGTGATGTCGCGATCCATTGCGAGAAAGTGGATGGCCAGTCGGCCGGGCGGGTCGGGTATCAGTTGTACGTCTTGCACAGCGACGCGGCGCCCACCCCGTCGTTCACGCCCATCCTGATCCAGGAGCGCGACTATGTGGCTCTGGGTCAGTGCGACGGTGAAATCGACTGCTATCCGATCCTGAGTATCGAGCTCATGGGTCTGAACACGCTCAGCCGAGAAGACCAGAACATGGACGGTTTGACGGACCTGTTCATGTCCGAAGAGGACGGGATCACGCTCTTCGTGAATGAAGGCGGGACGCCCTCTTTCAAGGCGACTGTTCTCAGCCAGGAGTATCCGTACTGCGAACTCGTGCCGACGGATATCGACGGCGATCACGATGTGGACTTCATCGCGTCATCGAAACGGGCCAGCAGGGTGCATCTCATCGAGAACATCGCCGGACTGACGTACCAAGAGGACGAAGCGGTCAAACCGATCCTGCGGGCATCGGGTGCTGCTGTGCTCGCATCGGACGCCGACGGTGTCTCCGAGTTTGCCATCATCGGAACGGGCCATGATCGTGTCGAGGTGATCCAGCGCACAAGCAAGCCTGCAATCGATGCCATCTCGAGCACCTTGGAAGTTGACGGAGACATTCACGTCACGAACGGGACGATCTCCGTCTCCGGCGCGCAGGTTGATACCGGCAGCAACATCTACATCCACAAGGGCGGCGTACTTACGGGCAGCGGGAGTATTGATGCGAGTGTGCACAACGGGGGGCTCGTCCGCCCGCGGGGCACGCTGTCGATCGATGGGAATTACGCCCAGTTCACCCCGAGTGTGCCCACGCGACCCGGGACGCTGCGCATCGATCTGCGTTCAGCCCAGCCGCTGGATCTTGATGTGCTCGAAACAACGGGTGCGGCGTCGCTGGCTGGTGATCTCATTGTCCAGGCATCTGATACATTCACGCCACAGGCAGGCGCGTTGATTGAAGTGCTGCGCGCGAACGATCTGGATGATACTCGTTCGGAGTTCGATATCGTCCACACGCCTCGGATCACGCTGCTCAAATCGGGCGACCCGACGCCTGGGACGTTGTGGCCCGAGTACAACGACATGCCAGCGGATTCGTGGGTGCGTCTGGAAACCACGCCCGTCGAACCGCCGCCCTTGGGGGGCAGGGATTTCCTTGCCAGTTCAACGCCTGCCGACGCGGTGGTGGTTGATATCACTGGCGGACCGAATGGCGAACCCGACGGATTCCTGGACACGGTTGTTGTGTACCCCGAGATTCCGGGCGGCGCGCCCGGTGGGGGAGTTGCCGTGTTCATGGGCTCGGCCCAGACGCAGGGCAATTACGACTTCGACACGCTTGGTTTCTACACGGGGCCACTGGTGCAGCGACCGATCGCTGTTGAAGCGGGGGATTACGACGGCGACGGGCGGATCGAAGTTGCGGTGGCCAACAGTCTCGTCTCGAGCAATCAGACGGTGATCTTCCTGCTTGAGGTGGATTCATCGCAATCGAACCCGGTGTTTGAGTCGACGGCGCCGCCGCTGCTCATTCGTGCGGGGGCGGGGGTCTTTGATCTTGCCACGGCCGACTTCATGCCGGCGCAGTTGCGCGGGCCGGGCCTGAGCCGGATCGGCAGCCCGCCCGGTCTTGTTGTGCTTTCAGACGCCGAGGACTCGGGCGTGGCGACGGGCGCGGTGCTCAACGGCCCGGTGTGGGAAACCTGCGACGTTGATGTCTGTGACGATCCGGACAGTGTTGACCCGATAGATGTAGATGGCGGAGCGGCGGCGTATATCGCCGGCTTTGTTGTGTCATCAAACGATGATGACAAGGTGAGCGTGGCCGCGAACCCCGCGTCATCGCCCGGCATGTTCGAGACCGCGATGTACTCTGTGGGCGATGCGCCGACCGAGGTCCGATCCGACGATCTCAATAACGATGGGTATCCCGATATCGTCGTGATCAACGAGCAGGGGGGGAGTGTCTCGGTTCTTCTGAATATATCGAACCCGGACACGCCTTCGGGCAGGGACTTTTCGGAGCAGATCGAGCTGCCGCTGAGTGAAAGCGAATCCGATCCGGCCCCCCTGCCGAGTTCAGTGGCGCTTGCCGACCTGGATGACGACGGCGATCTGGATATCGCGGTGGTCTCCACCAACGCGTCCGACGTTCGGGCTGTGCGAAAGCTCATGAATCAGTTCGTGGAGACGGGCGCGGTCACATTTGAATCGGTGGTGGATCTGGAGGTTCAGCCGATCGGCGTGCCTCTGTTGGTGCGCGAGGCGGATCTTGAGGAGGGTCTCGGGGCTGTCTCGCTGACGGATGACCTGGTGGTCTACATCGATCCGATGGCCAGTCCGAGGCCAGTCGGGCTGATTCTGGGCACGCCGGGGCATCTGGCGGTGACATCGCTCGCCCAGCCGTACTGCCTCGCCGATACGAATGGCGACGGGATCCTGAGCCCGGCCGACTTCAGCGCGTGGGTGGCTGCATTCAATGCGAACGCGCCGATCTGCGATCAGAATTTCGACGGCTCGTGCACCCCGGCCGATTTCAGCTCCTGGGTGGCCAACTACAACGCCGGCTGCCCGTAACGAGTCCTGCTTCAGGCTTGGGAATTCCAACCCAAGACATAGAGCCGATAATATATGTTATGTTAAATAGGGCACTGCTTTTGGCCCGTCTAGGCCCATCGGGCTGGCTCTGAGGGGGCAGACGGGGTCAGGCGAGCTTGGACAGGGTTTCTTGCACTGCGTCCGCGATGTCGACGAGTCGGCCCTTGCCTTCCTCGCTGCGGAGCTTGAACTCAACGCAGTTCTCGGCCATGGCTTTGTCGCCGATGGTCAGACGGACAGGCAGGCCGATGAGGTCCGCGTCCTTGAACTTCACGCCGGGACGCTCGTTGCGGTCGTCGATGAGGACGTCCGCGCCGGCCTCGACCAGTTCGGTCGCCAGCTTCTCTGCCAGATCGGCCTGCTCCTGCTTCTTGGGATCCATGACCGTGATCACAACGTGGTATGGAGCGATCGGGACAGGCCAGATGATGCCCCAGTCGTCGTGGCTCTGCTCGATGCTGGCGGCGATGGTCCGGCTGACACCGATGCCGTAGCAGCCCATGATGACCGTGGTCTTCTTCTGTTGCTCATTGAGGACGGTGAAGTCGAAGGCCTGGGCGTACTTGGTGCCCAGCTTGAAGATGTGCCCGACCTCGATGCCTCGCTTGGCGACGAGCTTTGCGCCGGGCGATCGGGGGGATGGATCACCCTCGATGGCGTTGCGCACCTCGGCAACCCGGATCTTGCCCCCCTGCTGGTCTTTGGTCGGGAGGTCAGCGCCGAGATCGCGGTGCCAGATGAAGCCTGTGACGTGGTGGTCTTTCTCGTCAGCCCCTGTGGCCCAGACGCCTCCGGTGGCATCGGGATCGATGACGAGCAGCGTGTCGTCTCGTTCGACCGCCATGCGCGGACTGACATAGCCGATCGCGAAACCGGCTTCTTTGGCTTCTTTCTCGTCGGCGAGTGTGATCGGGAATCCGACGGCGTCACGGACCTTGCCCTCGTTGACGTCGTGGTTGCCGCGCACGGTCGCGAGCACCCACTTGCGCTTGTCGCCACCGACCTTGGTGAAGACAACTGTCTTGAGCATATTCTCGGGTTTGACGCCGAGGTGATCGGCGACGAGATCGATGCCGGGCATGCCGGGAGTGTGCTTTTTCTCGAGGTCCGTAGTGGCGTCGGTCTCGAATGACCAATCGCGCTCACCGATCTCGCATTTCTCGACGTTGGCGGCGTAGCCGGTCTCGGGGCAGACGAGGATCGTGTCCTCGCCCGTCTCGGCGTTCACCATGAACTCGTGCGAAGCCGAGCCACCGATCGGGCCGGCTTCTGCTTCGACGACGGTGAAGTCGAGCCCGCACCGCGTAAAGACGTTCATGTACGCCTGGTACATGCGGTCGTAGGTCTCGTTGAGCCCCCCATCGCCCTCGATAGCGGCGTGGAAGGAGTAAGCGTCCTTCATCAGGAACTCACGACCGCGGAGCAGACCTGCGCGGGGACGGAACTCATCGCGGAACTTGGTCTGAATCTGGTAGACGTTGAGCGGGAGTTGCTTGTAGCTCGTGATCGAGCCCTTGGCCATCTCGGTGACGGTCTCTTCGTGTGTCGGGCCGAGGGCGGCGTCGCGGCCGTGACGGTCGGTGAGCTTGAAGAGCAGATCGCCGTATTCCTGGTCACGCTTTGTGCCGGCGTAGAGCTCGATGGGCACGATCGCGGGCATGAGCATCTCGCAGGCGCCGGCGGCGTCCATCTCCTCGCGGACGATCTGGCTGACCTTCTGGAGCACACGCATGCCTAGCGGGAGGAAGTCGTAGACCCCTGCTCCGACCTGGCGGATGCAGCCGGCGCGGAGCATGAGCCGGTGGCTCGGGGTCGAGGCCTCGGCCGGGGCGTCGCGGAGGGTCGGGATCAGTGTCCGCGACCAGCGCTGGAGTGTGCCCTTGCGGCTGTTGGTGATGGGCGAGTTCGGTGTGTCAGTCGTGCTCATGGGGCCAACTCTAGCCCGAAGAGTGTGCGATCAGGCCCGTCCGGAGACAACGGTCTCCGCCGGCTTCCAGAGGCCCGTCTCACGGAAGAGCCCGAGCCAGCGGTCCCGCTGACGCTGGGCCTCATCGGACTGCCCCCCCCACCACCAGAGCGTCTTGACCGGGACCGACAGGTCGGCGGCGAGCTCGGCGAGCTGGCGGTCGGTCAGGTCCGCGTGGGGCGTCTCGATCGTGGCACCAGACGCCTCTGGTCCGGCGTCGAGTCGGTTGAGCTGCTCGACGAGCAGGGAGCGGTCGATGATCGACGAGGCGAGGTCGAGATTGATCGCGGTTTCGTCTTCAGGCCGCCCGGGGTGAGCAGGCCAGACGACACGCGAGGAGCCCTGAGCCGCGGCATGGGCCAGGGCGGCCATCAGCATGGGTGTCTCGGCAGGGCGGTTCTGCGGCACGACAAAGGTCTCGTCGATCTCCGATTTGGAGAGTCGACGGGCGTTGTAGAGGGCGATCTGGCGGTCGCAGGCGCTGGAGCGGTCCCGCTGAGAGTCGCCGAACATGCTCGGGATCCACGCGATAGCGCACGGGCACGGTGTTCGGCCCGAGCCGATAGAGACGGCTTCGTCGCTGGCGCAGGCGAGAGCGACGAGTGAGGCGAGGTCGCCATCGAGGATGATGATCGGCTCCGGTGTCCCTGGCATACCCGGATTATCGTACATTGGGCCCCGGGAGGATCGGCAATTGGACGCGAACCAGACGCGAGAGATCGAGAAAGCCGCCCTGCTGCTCCGCGAGGCCCGCTCGGTGGTTGTGCTCACCGGGGCCGGCGTGAGCGCTGAGAGCGGGATCTCCACCTTTCGGGACAAGGAAACGGGCCTCTGGGCCAAGTACGACCCGATGGACTTGGCCCACATCGATGCTTTCCATCGCGATCCGGAGTTGGTGACGAGGTGGTATCACTGGCGGTTCACGCGGTGCAAGGACTGCGAGCCGAATCCGGGTCACGCTGCTCTTGCCGAGCTTCAAAGGCAGACCGAGGCCCGCGGCGGTTCGTTCAGCCTGCTCACTCAGAACGTCGACGGGCTCCACCAGAAAGCCGGCTCGACCAACGTCTCCGAGATACACGGCACGATCCTCACCTGGCGATGCACCAAGACGGGCGAGCACTACGAGCTTGACGAGATCGACTTCTCATCCTTCCCCCCCGCTTCCGAGGCGGGCGGGCTGCTGCGCCCCAACGTCGTTTGGTTCGGCGAAGCGTTGCCCGAGCGGGAGCTTGAGCGGGCGTTCCGTGACTCGAGCTCGTGCGATGTCTTCATGAGTGTCGGGACGAGTTCGGTCGTTCAGCCGGCGGCGAGCCTGATCGAGCTGGCCAAGGGCGCGGGCGCTTCGACGATCGAGGTGAATCTGGAGCCGACACCAATCAGTGAGATTGTGGATGTGTCGGTGTTTGGGAAGGCGGGAGAAGTGCTGCCAAGGCTGCTGGCCACAGAAGGATAATATTCATGTACATCAGATCAGCGTGCGTAGCGGCGTCGGTGCTTCTCATGGTGTCCTGCACAGGGTCTCGCACGAAGCGCGTTTGTGACCTCCCCCCGCTGGCGCATTCGCCATCTCCGGGGCTCATCAATCACGTAGTGTTCTTTGACCTCAAAGAACCAGCGGACTCGGACGAACTCATCGGCGACTGCTACGAGTTACTCATGCTTCCCGGCGCGACTTCGGGATACGCGGGAAGGCACTACGACATCGGCCGCGACAGCGTGCTGCGCGATTACGACGTTGGTTTCTTTGTCGCGTTCGACTCAGAAGAGGACTACCGAGCGTATGTCGAGCACCCGGCGCATGTGGCGCTCGTCGAGAAATGGAAGCCGCGATGGGAATCCATCCGCGTCTACGACATCGGGGACGCTGTGTCGCTCAAACGCAAGTCTGATCAGTAGTTCGGCGTCGGCGCGCGGTACTCGCTGAGATCGATCGTGCGGAACCATTCGATCGTCTTCTTGAGCCCCTCAGAAAGCGGGACTTTGGGTTCCCAGTCGAGGTGCTTGCGAGCGAGTGTGATGTCGGGCTGGCGCTGCATCGGATCGTCGGCGGGCAGGTCGCGGTAGACGATCTTGCTCGACGAGCCGGTCAGCTCGATCACCTGCTCGGCGAGTTCCTTGATCGTGAACTCACCCTGGTTGCCGATATTCACGGGGCCCACGAAATCGTCGGGCCCGTTCATCATGCGGATGATTGCTTCGACCAGGTCGTCGCGGTAGCAGAACGAACGCGTCTGCGAGCCGTCGCCGAAGATCGTGATGTCCTCGCCCTCGATGGCCTGACGGATGAAGTTGCTGACGACGCGTCCGTCGAAGGGGTGCATGCGTGGGCCGTAGGTGTTGAAGATGCGCACAACACGGATGTTGACGCGGTTGCGGCGGTGGTAATCGAAGAACAGCGTCTCGGCGGCTCGCTTACCCTCGTCGTAGCACGCGCGGGGGCCGATGGGGTTGACGTTGCCCCGGTAGCTCTCGGGCTGGGGGTGGACGTCGGGGTCGCCGTAGATTTCGCTTGTTGAAGCCTGCAGAATTTTGGCGCCGCATCTTTTGGCCATGCCGAGCAGGTTGATCGCGCCCATGACGGAGGTCTTCATGGTCTTGATCGGGTTGTACTGATAGTGCCCGGGGGCAGCCGGGCAGGCCATGTTGTAGATCTCGTCGACCTCGAGCCAGAGCGGGTGCGTGACGTCGTGTCGAATGAGCTCGAAGTTGGGCTTGCCGATGAGGTGGAGAACGTTGGACTTCTGGCTTGTGAAGAAGTTGTCGACGCAGATCACGTCGTGGCCGTCGTCGACAAGCCGCTCGCAGATGTGCGAGCCCAGGAAGCCGGCGCCGCCGGTGACGAGGATCCTCTTGATCTGTGACATCGCGTATCGGCTCCGGTCGTTGCTCTGGCGTGCCCTTTAGGCCTGATTATCGGCCAGCCAACGCGCATAGCTGCTGACAGACTCGGCAGGATCGCAGGACGGCTTGAACCCGAGCCCCCGCTCGGCCCTGGACATATCGGCGCAGGTGAAGTCCTGATAAAACCGGCGAATCGCCGGCGGCATGGGGATGAACTCTGTGGGCCGCTCTTCGTCGGCGATCCCGAGCCCTTTGCGGACCGCCTTGGCGACCGTCTCGAAACTCGTGACCTGCCCGGAGCCGGCGTTGTAGACCCCGGGTTCGGGATCGGGCCTGCCCCCGATGCCCGCACCGGCGAGCGTGAGGCCGACGATGTCGTCGACGTAGACCTGATCGCGGGCCTGCTCACCGAACTCGAAGAGCTTGGGGCGCTCGCCCCGCAGGATCTGCTGCGTGAGTTGGTAGGCCATCGAGGCCATTTTGCCCTTGGCCTCCTCGCCCGGGCCGAAGACGTTGAAGTACCGGAGCCCGACGATCCAGGGCTTTGGATTGCCCGCGGCCTCGCACTGGCGCTCGTAACGGGCGTGCGCTTTCTCCATGAGCCACTTGCTGAAGCCGTAGACATTGTTGGGCTTGCCCGCGGCTTCTTCGGGGAATGGCACTTTGGATTCGGTTTGTGGTGGCGTGCCGTAGGTCGCTGCGCTCGATGCGTACACCAGCGGAATCTCGCGGTCGGCGCATGCGTCCATGATCTCGGGCCAGGTCTCGCCGGCGTTCTCCTCGATCATCTCGGACTCGTCATCGACAGTGGTATCGGTGATTGCGCCGAGGTGAAAGACCGCCGAGGGCGTGAACGTGTCGATGAGATCGGGCCAGTACACGTCGCGGATGCTCTGCCCGATGACCTGCCCTTCGAACGAAGAGCCTTTGCGCTCACAGGCACTGACGAGATTGGCAAACGATCCCGTGCGCATCGAATCGAGCACGACCACATGGCAGCCGGGCATGCGTTCCTGGAGCGCAGCGACCAGATTGGCTCCGATGAACCCGCAGCCGCCTGTGACGATGTACGTTTGCTCGGTATTGGACATCGTGGAATCCTACTCCGTGCGTCTCAGGCCGGGCAGATCGGAGACTTCCGGAGCGGACCGCCTAGGCTCGCTCGCGACCGGCGTGTCTCGATCGTCGAACGCATGGTCTGGCGTGCGACGGTTCATCCAGTACACGAGCGCTGCGCCGATGATGAGCACCGCAGCAAAGACATCCTTGCGTCGGTGGGTCCGTGCCATCTCGCGTTATGCCCCAGCAGGTTTCGTCTCGGCGAGCTCCGCCTTGGCTGAGCGATCGTGCTTTGCCGACCAGACAAGCGGCGCCGCGACCGCGACCGAGGAGTACGTACCGACGAGCACGCCCACCAGAAGCGTGAACGAGAACGCCCGGACACCCTCGCCGCCGAAGATGTACAGGATGACGACAGCCGTGAGCGTCGTGCCCGAGGTAATCACCGTTCGGCTGATAGTCTGGTTGATGGAGAGGTTCACGACGCTGCGTGTGGCGTAATCCAGCTTGCCTCTGTTCTCACGGATGCGGTCCATGATGATGATCGTGTCGTTCAGCGAGTAGCCGATGATCGTCAGCAGTGCCGCGATGAGCGCGAGGTCGATCTTGAAGGGCAGGATGTAGAGCGATCGCGCCAGGCTCTCGGTCGACGGGTAGTGGTACATGATCTCGGCGAGGGCGATCAGGCCTACCGCCGTCAGCACGTCGTGCATCAATGCGGCAAGCGCCGCGAGCGAGTACCGCACGGAGCCGAATCGAACCCAGATGTAGATCGTGATCAGCAGCAGACTGATCGCAACCGCGGCAATCGCCTTGCCTCGGAACGAGCTTGCCACCGCGGCGTCGAACGTGTCCGTGCCCGCGAGCGATTCTGTTCGGCTCAGCGCCCGACGCACGAGCTCCCACTCGCGCCCGGCGACCTCGGCCTCCCAACGGTCGCGGCTCTCGAACACCAGCAACCCCGGATCGAGCACGACCACCGCCGCCGACTCGATGGCTTCGGGCGTGCCCTCGATGATGCGGA
This sequence comes from Phycisphaerales bacterium, assembly GCA_965228265.1. Taxonomy (GTDB): domain Bacteria; phylum Planctomycetota; class Phycisphaerae; order Phycisphaerales; family UBA1924. The sequence goes on along the minus strand of OZ245804.1, from coordinate 2,400,975 downwards.
TATCCCACTGCCTGGAGAGCAGGCTGCTGAACTCGCGGTCGCGGCGCATGTAATCGAGACGCTCTTTGAGATCTCGCTCGGTCGGTTGCGGCTCGAGGTTCTCAAGCACAATCGCAACGCCGCCGTTGAAGTCAGAGACGTCCGCCAGGACTCCCGGACGTTCGATGTTGTCGCCCAACCTGGGGCGCGTGATCGGATAGACGGGCGCCAGCCGGAGATCCGAGTTGTCGCTGGCGTCGAACTCGAGGCGAGGCTTGCTCGGAAGCACATCCGCGAATTCGGCGTTGATCAACCCAGCGATCGTCTCGGCGTTCGTGGCGAGGGTTTTGATACGGAACGTGGAGGAGGTAATCCCATCGTCCTCGGGGTCGATCGGGAGTACTTCAGCCGTTGCCAAAAGCTGTGTTTCGTCTGTTTCGCTTGAATCTTCGGCGATTTTGGCGACGCGCTCGGCGACTTCGGGGCGGGTCAGCGTGACGCGTTCGCCGTTCTCGTCGAGCTTGAGCCGCATCGTGATGGCTGTGCCGCCGCGGAACTCGGTGTCCAGCAGTTCACCCCGCTGGGTGATGATCATCCCCACACCGAGGCCGACGTAGCAGATTGAGATGACGATGAAGAAACCACGAAGCCTGAGCCAGTCGATCTTCGGCTCGAGCGTGCGCTCCAGAGCGGGCAAGACGGTCGGGAGCATCTTGAGCGACTTCTTGCCGAGCTTCTCGGTCATGAGGCCGAAGATGAGACGGCTGATGACCAGGGCGCTGAACATGGTGCCGATGACACCGATGCCGAGCGTGATCGCAAAGCCCTTGATCTCCTGCGTGCCGATGTTGGCCAGCACGAGGCAGACGATGAGGTTGGTGACGTTGCCGTCGACGATCGAGGAGAGAGCCTTGGAGTAGCCAAGACGGATCGCTGGGCGAAGGTCGAGCCCCGCTCGCTGCTCTTCGCGGATGCGTTCGAAGATCAGCACGTTGGCGTCCACGGCCATACCGAACGTCAGGATGATGCCCGCGATACCCGGGAGCGTCATGGTGACGTTGCCGAGTACGACCAGGCCCATAATCAAGAGCGCGTTGCAGAAGAGCGAGAAGACCGCGATCGCACCGGCCGTGAAGTAGTAGAAGACCATGAAGACGCTGACCGCGGCCAGCGAGATCACGCCGGCGATCAGGCCTGCGTCGAGGTTGTCCTGCCCGAGTTCCGGGCCGAGGATCGACTGGCTGATCGGCTGCGGGCTGAGCGTGGCGGTGAGCGTGCCCGCGTTGAGCGTGCGGATGATGCTCTCGCGTTCGGCGGCGTTGTCGATGCCGGTGATGATGCCGTTGCTTGTGATCTTGGAGTTCAGGTTGGGCCAGGTGTAGACCTTGTTGTCGAGCAGGACCGCCATCGGCTTGTTGATGTTGGCCTCTGTGAGGTTGCCCAGGAGCACGGTGCCGTTGGCGTCCATGCGGAAGCCGACCGCGGGGCGTCCCGATTCGTCCGAGGTCTCGAACGCGCGGGAGACGCGCCAGCTCCGCTGCGACGGGCTCTGCGTGAGCGATTCGCGCGGCGTGTCCCAGAGCAGGATGTAGAGCAGACCCTCGTATTCCTCCACTACAACGGGACGTCCCGATTGAGCGAAGTAGCCCGACGGGTTCTCGAGCATCGCGCGGGCCTGCTGAATGGTCTGAACCTGCGAGGTCGGGTCGGCGATCTGGAACCATCGAGCGTCGCGCGTGCCGGCGAGCCTCGGGCCCTCTTCGCGCAGACGCCTGCGGAGTTCCTGCTCCTCGGGGTGCTCGCCCACAGCCGGGACGATGCGGAACTCGAGCACACCCGAGCCCTGCAGCAGGCGGATCAGGTCGGACGGGTCGTCGAGTGATTTCCGGTTGGCGTGGTAGTTGTCGTAGATCGCGACAAGCTCATCGATCCGCTCGGCTTCGTTCGGGATGCTCGCCTTCAGATCGTCGAGTGCCTGCTGACGCTGGCTCGGGATCGGGAAGGGCTCATCGGAATCGGCGTCGAGAACGTACTTGGTCTCGTCCGAAAGCTCGAGAATCTGCTGGAGCCGGTCGGCAAAGAGGACGCTTGAGAGCAACGCCTCGCGCGTCTGGTCGATCTCAATACTCTTGGCTGCGATCTCGGCGACGATCTCGTCGATCGCCTCGGCCGGTGCGCCGTTCTCCGTCGCCGACCGGAGCCTCTCGCTCGCTTCACGCTCCTGCTCGGAGAGCTCGATCAGCGTGTTCAGTTGTGCGCGGCGTCCCTCGTGCCCCTGAGAGAGCTTGTCGATCTCGGCCTGGCGTTCCTCGCCCTCGAGACGAAGCACGCGGTCGATGTCCCGGCTCGTCATCTCCTGGCTGCGGATCTGGTCGAGCTTGGCCATGAACTGCGCCCGCAGCTTCTTGACCTTGTCGTTGGGCACCGGCATCGTGATCTCGATGCGGTCCCGGCCCTGCGGGACGATCGAAAGGTCCATCGTCCCTTGCGGGTCGACGCGGTCCTTCAGCACGGTGATCGTCGTCTCCATCACCTCGCCGGCGTTCATGGAGGGGTCGATCTGGAGCTGGTAGGTCAGGCTGAAGCCGCCGCGCAGGTCCTTGCCCTGCCTGACGGTTTCATTGAGTGGCCAGATGTACGCGGCAAGCAGAACAAGCAGCGCGAGGACGAGGCACGAATTGCGAACGAGGTGACGCATTCTGTATTTCCGTTGGACTCTCGGTTAGTTATCGATGGCCGACGCGAGTTCAGGTTCGTCGGAAGTGTCGTTGTCTGATTTCGAGCCGACACCCTGGCGGATGACCTGCTGGATCGCGCTCTTGGCAAAGTGCATGCGGGTGTTGTTGGCGTCGTCGATACGGAGGACGACCTCGTCGGACTTCACCTCGGTGATCGTGCCGATGATGCCCCCGATCGTCTGCACGCGGTCGTGCTTCTTGATGCCCGCCAGCAGGGCTTCCTTCTTCTTGCGTTCGGCGCGCTGGGCGCGGCCGCTGAGGAAGATCATCACGACGAACATGATCGCGATGAGCGGCAGGAACCACGCGCCCAGTCCCGGGCTGGCGGGCTGCTGGGGAGCGCCCGTTCCGTTGCCGCCCGGCTGTGTCGCGGTGCCCTGTGTCGGAGCGGACCCTGCCTCCTGAGGCATGCCCGGCACGCTCGGCTGGGCCTCTTGTCCGTTGAGGTTGCCGACGTATCCCGTTTCAAACCATGCAGTCATGCGTTCTCAATCCCGTAAGCCGACCCATACCGGGCTCCCGCCAGATCGTCCGAGTGGTCAGAGGCCCAGACGATCACGCAGTCCGCTCGGAAGCCCCGTGACGGCCACGGGCCACCGCTCGGCGAACGAGAGCCAATCATCATCGCGGACGGCCCGGCGAATGTCCAACATGAGCCTCTGAAAGTGCCTCACATTGTGCAGGCTCACCAGAATCGGCCCCAACATCTCCCCCGCCATGAACAGGTGCCGAATCGTTCCTCGGCTGAAACCTTGACCATCAACCGTCTCCAGCCCGTGGCGACCCGGATCGCAGGCGTGGCAATCGCACCCCGGCTCGATCACTTCCCGGTCCCGGGTGAACGTCGCGTTCCGGAGCCGCTTCTGCCCGGTGCGCGTAAATGCATTGGCATTCCGGCCGTTACGTGTGGGCAGCACGCAATCGAACATGTCCACGCCGCTGAGCACCGCGGACAGAATGTCCCGCTCATAACCCACACCCATGAGGTATCTGGGCTTGTCAGTCGGCAGCAAGGGGGTGGTGAACTCGACAACCCGGTCGATCTCGTCGGGCGACTCCCCCACGGCTACGCCGCCGATGGCGTACCCGGGCAAGTCGATGCCGCAGATGTGCTCGGCCGACCATCGGCGTTCCTCGAGGTCAGTCCCGCCCTGGACGATCCCAAAGAGGGCCTGCTCGTCCGGTCGCTCGTGAGCCCGCTTGCACCGTTCGAGCCATCGCACTGTCCGCTCGTTCGAGGCTCTGACGCGTTTGGCGTGGTCGTAGTGCCCCTTCTTCGAGGCGTCCCGCTGGGCGGCGAGCCTGATCCGGGTCTGGTTCGTCGGTCCCGCGTCCGGATCGATCGAGGGCGGGCAGTCATCGAAAGCCATGATGATGTCCGCGCCGAGCAGGTTCTGCGTGTGGATCGCCTCTTCCGGTCCGAGGCGGATAGATTTGCCATCGACGATGGAGCGGAAGGTCACGCCGTCGTCGTCGACCGCGTTGATGTCCGCCATCGAGTACGCCTGGTAGCCGCCCGAGTCGGTCAGGATCGGGCCGTTCCATCCCATCATCGCGTGAAGCCCGCCGAGGTCGCGGATGATCTCTGGGCCGGGCCTGAGCAGCAGGTGATAGGTGTTCCCGAGCAGCACTCCGCAGCCGGCCTGCTTGAGCAGCGATGGGTAGATACCCTTGACCGTCGCTCGCGTGCCGACCGTCATGAATGCGGGCGTGTCGTACGAGCCGTGCGGCGTCTCGACTTTCCCGACCCTGGCGCCGGTCCTCTTGCAGGTATGCGAGATCTCAAACCGGATCGGCCCGCTCAAGGACGGCCCCCCGCTTCGCGCGAGCTTTTCTGCAAGATCTTCTTCTCACGCTCGGTCAGGCTCTGCATGCCGTGGTCGCGCACCTTGTCGAGAATCTGGTCGGCTTTCTTCTGCAGGCGTGTCTCACGGGATGTGGGCCGGCTTGAGCCCGCGCTGCTGCCCTTGGGTGCGGGCCCGATCCCAAAGTCGAGGAAGCCCCGCAGCAGGTGCACCCTGCGGATGAAGAAGAACCCCGCGATCGCGCCCCCGATGTGAGCCGCGTCGCCGCCCGCGTTCTGACCGCCGAGGATCAGGTTGCCCGCGGCAATGGCGACGTAGCCGTAAGCGAGCCATTTCAGCTTGAGCGGGATCGGCGGGAAGAGCAGCATGACGCGCTGATCGGGGCTGATCTTGGCGCAGGCGATGATGACCCCGAACACCCCGGCCGAGGCTCCGATCAGCGGCGTCCTGATACTGGTCGACGCGAGCGAACCCGGCAGAGGGACGCCCATCGCCGCGAGTCCGACAAACAGCAAATAGAGCAGGCCGCCCGAGATTCCGCAGAGCAGATAGAACGAGAGGAACTGCTTGCGTCCCAGATACTGCTCGACCATCCCGCCGAAGATAAAGAGCCCGAACATGTTGAAGAACAGGTGGGAGAGATCGACGTGCAGGAACTGGTACGTCACGACGCGCCAGACCTCGTAGCTCAGGAATCCCTTCAGCAGCGAGAAGTGCCCGTAGCCGTTGAGCAGGTGCCACGTCCTGTAGTGCTCGACCTCGATGACCCGGTTGGCGGGATCGACGTTGACCTTCGTCCACGGCTGCCCGAGAGCGTGCTGCCTCGGGGGAGCCTGAGCGCTGATCTGAGCTTCGACGAGCTGCTGATCGGTCGCTCCGTTGATGCGCTGCGTGTAATCAAGGAGCGTGACCGTCGGAAGCGCGAAATCGACGAGGAAGACAGCGACGTTGATGATGATCAGCCAACCGACGATGGAGAGACGCCCCTGGCCGAACGAGCCGCGTCCCATACCGCCCCCGCCTGAGCGGCCGCCGTTGTCCCGGATATACGCTCTGTCTGCGATGCCCATGTCGGGGTGTCTTCTCGCTTGGGGTCTCTAGTCTTTCTGTGAACTGGCTTTACCCAGTTTCTTCTTCTCGCTCCGAGTCAGGCTCTGCATGCCCTGGCTCGATATTTTGGCCAGGATGCGGTCGATCTCCTCTGGATCGACACCGCCCCGCTCTTTCTTCCCCCGGCTCGGGGGATCGGGCTCGGGTTCGAAGGACATCGACCAATCCTCGTCCGCCCCTTCGAGAAACCTCGCTCGGACCATTTCCTGGTAGCTCACGAACCCGCCGAAGAGCGCGATGCCCAGCACCATCATCTGCCCGCCCACGATCGCCAGCGTGCCCAGCACGAGCGCGGTGACGAGGCCGGTCCGCGAGATGATCTCGTCGGCTCTGCGGCGACCGGCTTTGCGCCAGATCAAGGCATGCAGGATGCGCGAGCCGTCGAGCGGGTACATCGGGACGAGCAGGTTGAACGCGAGCATGAACACGTTCACGAAGTGCATCGACCAGGCTGCCCAGCCCGCAAAGCTCAGACCCTGCGCCTCGATGATCGCGCCATTCAGGTCCAGCGGGTTGAAGAACACGAGGTTCCAGCCCCCGCCCAGCGCCAGAATCGCACCGGCAAAGATCGGGACGAAAAGGACATTGACCAGCGGCCCGCCGACGACGGTGATCAGGTTGGCCCGCCAGGTATTGGGCGGCAGGCAGTACGCCAGACCACCAAGAGGCCACATCAGGATCTCGTCGGCGTCACCCCCGACTTTCCGGCACGCGATGCAGTGACCGTACTCGTGCAGCAGGACGAGCACGAAGAGCCCGCCCATCCAGACGAGCATGAACGGGAAGCCGATCGCGTCCTCGCGAACCGTGCCGATCAGTCGGGCCAGAATGATGATCACGAAGATGAGGTGAATCCGGACGGCGATCCCCCACGCTTTGTAGAGCGGGAGCGACCACTTGAGCGGGTTCTCGCCATCACCGAAAATGCGGGCCCACCGCCCCCGGTCCGATGAGCCGCCCCAGTCTCTGTCGTGAATCCCCATGCGCTTCCCTGCTGCCTGCTTCGTCCTTCATCGGCCCATCCGGTAAGCCGCTGCGGCCTCATGCCACGAAAGCGGATACCGGGATCTCCCCGATCGGGCTTCAACACTCCGGAACACGCCAGCGGTGGACACCGGCTGCCCCGTGGTCACAATCGTATGTGCCCAGCCCAGCCCTCAACCCGGAGAGCGCCCAGACGGACGATCAGGCCGAGCCGATCCTGACAATCCGGGGGCTTGAGAAGTCCTTCGGAGGTCAGAAAGTCCTCAGGGGCCTCGACTTCGATCTCCCGGAGGGGCAGACCACCGTCGTCCTCGGTCCGTCGGGCTGCGGCAAGAGCGTGATGCTCAAGCACATCATCGGGCTCATCCGTCCAGATACCGGCGAGATCGCTTTCGAGGGTCAGCGGATCGACAATCTGGCCGAGCGCCAGATGAAATGGGTCCGTCTGCGGATCGGCCTGCTGTTTCAGCTCAGCGCACTCTTCGACTCGATGACCGTGCGCCAGAATCTGGAGTTCCCGCTCACTGAGCACAAGAACTTGAGCGCCGAAGACCGCGCCCAGCAGGTCGCCGAGGCACTGGATATGGTCGACATGGCCGGTTCTGAGCACAAGCTCCCGGCCCAGCTCTCGGGCGGCCAGAAGAAACGCGTCGCGCTCGCCCGCGCCCTGATCATCCGTCCCTCGGTCATCCTGTACGACGAGCCCACCACGGGTCTAGACCCGGTACGCGCCAAGGGCATCGATGAACTGGTCGTCCGCCTCAAGAACCGCCTCGGTGTGACGAGCCTTGTGGTCACGCACGATCTTGTGAGCGCCAGGCGTGTCGCGGACCGAATCGTGATGATGAACGAGGGCAGAGCCGTCGCCGAGGGGAGTTTCGACGAACTCCGTCACTCGGGTGATGAATTTGTCTCCGGCTTCTTCGACTCCGCCGGCAGCGCCGCACAGCCCTCTGGAGCACCGCATGAACACGAAAGCACGCGATAGCCTCATCGGCCTGACCGCGGTTGTCGGCCTCGTCCTGCTCGCATGGATGCTCCTGAGTTTCGGAGAGCTCTCGGGCATCGGGCGCGAGTACCAGACCCTTGTCATCCGCACTTCCTCGGCCAGGGGCGTGTCGCCGGTCGCGCCGGTCACGCTCAACGGCGTCCGGATCGGAGACGTCACGGGCATCTCCATCTCCTCCGACGGCTCGGGCGAGGCCCTGATCGATATCCGCTACTGGGACGACGTGCAGATCCCCGAATCGTTCGAGCTCTTCCTCGACGCGGGATTCATCGGGAGCGCATCGCTCGACTTCGTGACGGGCCCAGGGCCCCACTCGTCGTACGTAACCGGCGCCGGCGAAGAGTACAGCCGACCCATCCTCTCGATGGTGGACTCCCTGGCGACAGAAGTGACCAGCCGACTCGAACGTCTCGACCAGACCGCGGCGAAGATCGAGACCCTCGCCGAGACGTACACCGACGTGGGCGAGCGCCTGGCAGGCGTGATCGACTCGGAAGATCCCGAGACCGATGATCTGCGATCAGTGCTCGACCGGATCGATGCCGTCCTCGTCAAGACCGAGAGCTGGTTTGACGAGGGCGCGATGATGACGCAGATCAGCGATTCGGTGAACGAATGGAAGACCGCCGCGACCAGCATCAACGAGCAGACAACCAGGCTCGGCGATCGCACGGATGAAACGCTGACGAAGCTCGATTCGGCCGTCGTCACACTCGACGAAGCCGCTGCGGAAGCGCGCGACCTGACCGCACGGATCAACCGCGGCGAGGGCACACTCGGGCAGCTCGCCACGAATGCGGATCTCTATCGCTCGCTCGATGCGAGCATCAAGCAGCTCCAGCAGCTCATCCGTGACGGCCAATTGCTCATCGAGAAATTCCGCGACGAGGGTGTGCCGATCAATCTGTGATCCCTTGATGGACTGACGCGTCAGCCGCCTTGCTCGGCGGCTTCCTGCTTGCCTTCAGAGACGATCTCACGAGCCTCTTCGTCGTCGCCGGAACTGGCACGTTCCCCGTTGGTGTCGTCAGGACTTTCGCCCTTGGGGATATGGATCGTGGCCAGCACCCCGAAATGATCCGAGCCGGGCACACGCACGCGCTCCAGCCGAGAAACTGCGATCTCGTCTGACACGAAGATGTGATCCAGCGGGTAGCGGAACAGCGGTCGCTGGGCGTGATACGTGTTCAGCAGGCTCCTGCCGATGCGTGGGTCACGCAGGCCGCTGAGCCGACGAAAGAGTCTTGTCGTGTGCGACCAGGCCACATCATTCAAATCACCCATGACCACGCGGTGCTGGGGTTCGGATGCCTGAATCTCTTTCGCTACGATCACGAGCTCGGCGTCGCGCTTGCGGCTGTCGTGCCGATCGCCCTGATCTGATTTCAAGCCGGGCGGTGTCGGGTGCATCGCACTGACGCGGACACTATCGCCGCCAACTTCGATCTCGGCATGAACCGACGCCCGCTGCGCAGATACGAGATGCCTGACTTGCATGTCGCGCATCGGATGTTTGCTTGCCAGGACGATTCCCAGCCCCTCGTCCCGAACGACTCCATGGCTGTGCAGATAACGATCGAGCACATCCTCGAGGCTCTGCTCCCACGGCCTGTCGATCTCGATCAGGAGAAGCAGGTCGGCATCGTGCTCCAGCAATAACTCGCACACACGCTCTTTCTGATCGTTCTGATAGTCGAGGTTGACGATCATCACCGTCAGACTCTGGCCTCGCGGCGACTCTGCAACCTCGCAGGGCCAGAAACGTGTGTATCGCACGACATGGCTGACCTGCCACACCGCGACCCCGGCGAGCACACCAAGCATCGCAAAGCGCAAGGGTGTGCTGCCATCCAGCCAGATGGCCAGAGCCAGACAGACAGCCGGCAACAGACACATCGCCAGGATCTGCGCTCGCGGAAAGTCACAGACCCTGGCGACCCAGTGCCCGGTTTTCAGGATCGGAAGCAGACTCAGAAAGAGCAGCGCTCCCGTCAGCACGACACCGAGCCATGACAGGAACGCAGCCACGATCACCTGTTCCAAGTGCTCGCGCCGTACACAGCGTTCTCACCGAGTTCCTCGGCGATGCGGATGAGCTGGTTGTACTTGGCGTTGCGATCGCTCCGGCAGGGCGCGCCGGTCTTGATCTGGCCGCAGTTGGTCGCCACGGCAAGGTCGGCGATCGTCGCGTCCTCGGTTTCGCCCGAGCGGTGCGAGAGAACACAGGCGAAGCCGTTGCGCTGGGCGTAGTTGACCGCGTCGAACGTCTCGCTGAGTGTGCCGATCTGGTTGACCTTGACGAGAACCGCGTTGCCGCTCTTCTCGGCGACGCCCCGCTCGACGAACTTCTTGTTGGTCACAAAGAGATCATCGCCCACAAGCTGAACCTTGTCACCCAGCTTGGCGGTCAGCTCGGCCCAGCCCGCCCAGTCGTTCTCGGCAAGGCCGTCCTCGATCGAACGGATGGGGTACTTCTGGCACCAGTCTGCCCAGATGCCGATCAGATCGCTTGAGCTGATGATCTCCTGGCTGCTCGAGAAGAACTTGTAGCCGGTCTTGCCGTCTTTCTCGGCTTCGTTCCAAAGCTCACTCGTAGCCGGGTCGAGCGCGACGAAGATCTGTTCGCCCCACTTGTAACCGGCTTTGTCGACGGCCTCTTCGATGACCTTCAACGCGTCCTCGTTGTCCTTGAGATCCGGTGCGAACCCGCCCTCATCGCCGACCGCGGTCGACATGTTGCGGCCCGAGAGCACCTTCTTGAGGGTGTGGTAGATCTCCACACCCGCGCGCATGGCTTCGTGGAAGTTGTCGAAGCCCCAGGGCTGGATCATGAACTCCTGAAAATCGACCGTGTTGTCGGCGTGCTTGCCGCCGTTGAGGATGTTCAGCATCGGCACGGGCAGCGTTTTGGCTGACGAGCCCCCGAGGTAGCGGTAGAGCGGGAGGCCCGACGCCTCGGCCGCGGCTTTGGCGACCGCCATCGAGACGCCGAGGATCGCGTTGGCGCCAAGCTCGGCCTTGTTGGATGTGCCGTCGAGGTCGATCATCTCCGCGTCGATCGATTCCTGGTCACGGGCGTCGTAGCCCTCGATCGCCGGGGCGATGCGCTCGTTGACGTTGTCCACGGCCTTGCTGACGCCCTTGCCGAGCCACTGGTCGCCTCCGTCGCGGAGTTCGACGGCTTCGTTCTCGCCCGTGGAAGCACCAGAGGGGACCGCAGCTCGCCCGGTGGCGCCGCTTTCGAGGACGACTTCGACCTCAAGGGTCGGGTTGCCGCGGGAATCGAGGATTTGCCGGCCGTGGATAAGGTCGATCGAGAACGCCATGTCTTTGCTCCGTCAGGGGCCGTCCCGGCCCGGTTTCGTGTCGGCAGACTGTAGCCTGTCGGGTGCGCTGGCCGGGCCGATGCGGGTTGTGCTACTGTTCTATCTGACAGCGAGGAACTCACGTCCCATGCCCGAAGAAGCCGCTCAATTCGAGACCCGACTCGGCGAGATCCGCCGCGAGCTCGTCACCCAGGCCTGGCGTGTGCTCGGCATCTGCGAAGACGCCTTCGAAGCCTTTTTCGCGGGTGATGCCGGGGTCGCCAATGCCGTGATCGAACGTGACGACGAGGTCGACCGCGTCGATGTTGAAATCGAGAAGCGATCGGTCGCCCTGCTCGAGGACGCCGCCCGTGTGGCTCACGAGGTGCCTGTCGATCAGATCCGTGAAGTCCTCGTCATTGTCAAGGCGAACAACGAGTTCGAGCGGATCGCAGACCTTGCCGTGGATATCGCCAGTAAAGCCCAGGATCGCGCGGGCATCGATGTGCCCGAAACCTTCCGGGTCATGGCCAACAGCGTCCTCGGCATTGTCCGCGACACCTGTTCGGCGCTCGAGAAACGCGACGCCGCCCTCGCCAAGGTCATCCTCCGCAGCGAGGACACGGTCTGCGGCTTCAAGGGAGCACTGCTCCGCGAGGCCGAGAACGACATCGCGGGCGGCTCGATGTCCGTCGACTGCGGCTTTCTGCTGCACGAAATCGCCAGCCGATGCGAAACCATCTCCGACCACGCGACCAATGTGGCCGAGCAGATCCTCTACGCCGTGACGGGCGTTATCTTCCGCCACGCCGACGAAGGCTGGATCGAAGTGAAGGACAAGGACGGGGCCTAAGCCCCCTGCTTGTGGTTTACTTCTTCGGCGCTTTGTAGAAGGGCAGCGGGACGATCGTCGCCGGCAGCTCGTTGCTCCCGCTCTTGATCACCAGCGACGTGCCCACCTCGGCCAGCGCCGAATCCACGTATGCCATCGCGATCGACTTGTTCAGCGTCGGGCTCTTGCACCCGCTGGTGACGATGCCGACCTCGGAGCCGTCCTTGGTGATGGACATGCCCTGACGAGCGGTGCGGGGACTGTCGACTTCCAGACCCACGAGCATCTGCTTGGGCCCGCCCTCGGCCTGGATCTTGCGGAGCGCTTCAAGACCAACGAAAGATTCGCCGTTCTCGTCCTGATCCTTGTCGAGATTCATGGCGAACCCGAGGCCGGTCGCAAGGGCGTTCATGTCCTCGGTCAGCTCGTGCCCGTAGAGCGGCATGCCCGCCTCGAGACGCAGCGTGTCGCGTGCGCCGAGCCCGGCCGGCTTCATCAGAGCCTCGGCGTCGCTCATGTCGATGTCCTTCATCATGAGCTTGAGGGCCATGCCCGTCGCGGCAGCGGGCAGGATCACCTCCACGCCGTTCTCCCCCGTGTAGCCCGTCCGACTCACGATGAGCTTGATCACAACGAGGTTCTTCACCACGAAGCGGTACCGCTTGAGCGTCGGCACCTCGCTCGACACCTTCGACGCCAGCTGCATGACGTTCGGACCCTGGATCGCGATCATCGCGGTCGACTCGGTCTGGTCGTCGATCTTGACGTTGAACTCGCCGGCGGCCTTGAGCTCGTTCAGGTGCGCGACGATCTTCTCGCGGTTGGACGCGTTGACGACCATCATGAACTCGTCGGCATCGAAGCGGTAGACGAGCACGTCGTCGCGGATGCCGCCGTTCTCGTTCAGGACGAACGAGTATCGGCACTGCCCGGGCTCCATGTCTGAGATGCGCCGCGAGCACGCACGCTCGAGCAGACGCCGGGCGTGACGGCCCTTGAGCTTGAGCCGCCCCATGTGCGAGACATCGAACACGCCACCCGAATTGCGGACCTGGTTGTGCTCGTCGATGATGCCCGAGTATGACATCGGGAGCGACCAGCCAGCGAAATCAACCATCTTGCCGCCGTGATCGACGTGCCACTGGTAGAGCGGGGTTTTCTTGAATTCCAACGCATGTCTCCTTGGGCTCATTGAACCTACGCCCGGGCAGAGCCGGAATCCATCACAGGCCCGGGCCAGGGCCCGTTGTCGAGCAGGCGAACACCAGCCGCACGCGCGGTGATCAGGCACCGGAAAGGCCCCGCCGGCGCTTCGTCCGGGTTCTGCACCAGCCCCGCCGCCTCGCGCACCACCGCGTAGTCCACTTCCATCCCGGCCTCGACAAGAATCTCACGCATCACTCGCTCGGCCCGCTGCCAATCCAGCTCCTGGCCGCCCGCTCGGATCGCCCGGCTGATCGCCAGCGCCCGGTCGTGTTCTTCCTTGCTGAGGTGGACATTTCGGCTGCTCATCGCAAGCCCGTCCGCCTCGCGCACCGTCTCGCCCGGGATGATCAGGACGTGCAGGCCAAGCTCCCGCACGAGCGCCCGAGCGACCTGGAGCTGCTGCCAGTCCTTCTCGCCGAAGACCGCGGCACACGCGCTGCACATCTCGAACAATCGCGCCAGGACCTTGCACACGCCCTCGAAATGGCCGGGCCTGAACTTGTCCTCGAGCCCGGGCAGACTTGCCACCTCGGGGATCGGGACCGACCAGTCACCACCGGGCGGGTAGACCTCCTCCACTTCCGGGATGTAGACCGCGTCGAGCCCCTCGGCCGCTAGGAAAGCCCTGTCACGATCCAGGTCCCGCGGGTACTTGGCAAGGTCGCTCGGGTCGTTGAACTGGGCCGGGTTGACGAAGATCGTCGCCACGCTCGGCACGCCGTGCTGCTGGCTGTAACGCCTGGCCTTCCGGACAAGCGAAAGGTGCCCGTCGTGCAGATAGCCCATCGTGGGCACTAGCACGCAGGATCGGCCCTCCAGATACGCGTCGAGTTCAGCCTTGGTATGTGTGGTCAGCATCTGTCCAAGGGTCACACCCCGGGCCCCTCAGTCAAATGCCCCGGCTCACCTATCGTCACCCGATGCCCGACCTCCAACCAAACTGGCCCGACAGACTCCAGCGAGCCGCCCTCTCCACGCTCGGCGAGGAATCCCCGGCCCATCTCGGCTCCATCGCGGCCCGTCATACAAGCCAGTTCCCGATCGCACGATTTCTGGCCATCGCGCTCGGAGCCCAGGCCGAGCCGCCAAGTCGCGAGCCGAAGTCTCTCGATGAACACCTTTGGGCCGCCGTTGCCGGGCTTGGCAAGACGCCCGGCGCACCCGAATCCCCCACCGGTCCCATTACAGGGTCGTACGAGTCCGGCGCGATCGAGGTCTGGACCGAAACCGAGCTTGCCTGCGTGCACGCGGCCTGGTCGCTCGGCTCCATTTGGCAAGACACCGCCCGCAGATCAGCCCGATGGCTCCTGGAGAACATCCAGCCCGACAACGCCACCAACCACCCTTGGGCGGTGCATGTCTTCGCCACGCTCGCCGCGGAAGCCGACGATATCGAGTTTGATCTCTACGCCCAAACGCTCCTGCACAACAGCGTCGTCAGCCAAGGCCGGCCCGACGTGTTCTCGGCTCTGATCCTGCTGCACGCCTCGCGAGCGATTCAGGCCGGCTGAGTGCTGTTTGAATTGAGCGGGCGGAGCCAGCGGGTGTTGGCGCCAAGCGATTCCTCGCCGTGACGGATCGCAAGCGAAGCAGCGATCAGCCCCATGAACGCCGGCTGAGGCCGCAGCGGCCTGCTCGTCAGCTCTGGGTGGTACTGCATCCCGATGAAGTACGGGTGCGTTGGCCGGTTGTCACCCTCGGCCCGCTCACGCGGGAGTTCCAGGATCTGCATGATCGGGAACTCGGGATGACGACCGCTGAAGACGAGCCCGGCCTCGGTCAAACGATCGATGAACGAGGGGTCGACCTCGTAGCGATGACGGAACCGCTCGCGGATGCTCGTGCTGCCGTAGAGGTGATTGGCCAGCGTGCCCGGCTCGATCGCAACGTCCTGCGCCCCGAGCCGCATCGAGCCGCCGAGGCCCTCGATCTTCTTCTGCTCCGGCAGTTCGCTGATCACCGCGGTGCAGCTCGGCGAGAACTCGGAGCTGTGCGCATCTTCGATCCCGAGCACGTTCCGCGCGAATTCGATAACCCCGACCTGGAACCCGAGACAGATCCCCAGATAGGGCAGCCCGTGCTCGCGGCAATGCCTGACCGCGTTGATCTTGCCCTCGACACCGCGCATCCCGAACCCGCCCGGAACGACCACGCCATCGAGATTCGCAAGCGATGACGCCGCCCGCTCGGGCGTGGTCAGGTCCGAAACCTCGAGCCAGTGCTGCGTGATGTCCGCGTCCAGATGACTGCTGCAGTGCTCGAGCGCCTTGTCGATCGAGGCGTATGCGTCACGGACCTCGGTGTACTTGCCCAGGATGCCGATCGTCACCGGCTTGCGGTTGGTCTTGGTGAGCCCCACGATGAACCGCGTCCAGTTCTTGCGCGCGTTGTCCTCGTGGGACTGATTCACGCGGTTGTGCAGATCGAGGATCGACAGGATCTCGCGGTCGATGCCCTCTGCCCGCATCTCGTCGGGGATCGTGTAAATGCTCGAACGGTCGTGCATGCTCATCACGCGGTTGAGCGGCACGTTGCTGAACATCGCGATCTTCTGGCGCACCACGTCCGTGACGGGGTTGCCCGCCCGGCAGGCGATGATGTGGGGCTGGATACCCGTCTCCATCAGTCGCTTGATCCCGAGCTGAGCCGCCTTGGACTTCTGCTCGCCCAGTGCCTTGGGCTCGATGACGTACGTCAGCGTCACAAAGCACGTCGAGCCCGGCCCCTCCTCAAAGGCCAACTCGCGGAGCGCTTCGATGTAGAAACCGTTCTCGTAGTCGCCTGCGGTGCCGCCGACCTCAACAAAGACGACATCGACCGGCTTGCCGTTGTCGCCGGTCAGCGCGAGCTCGCGGAGCCTGCGCTTCACCTCGCCCGTGACGTGCGGGATCATCTGGACATCCCGGCCCAGGTAATTCCCTCGCCGCTCGCGGAGCAGGATCTCCGAGAAGAGCTTCCCGGAGGTGGTGTAGTTCTGAGCCGTCATGTTCTGATCGAGCACCCGTTCGTAGGTGCCCAGGTCCATGTCGCACTCGGTGCCGTCGTCGAGGACGAAGACCTCGCCGTGGCGGTACGGGTTGAGCGTGCCCGCGTCGACGTTCAAGTAGCCCTCGAGTTTGATCGGCGCGACCTTGAGGCCCTTGTCCTTGAGCACCTTGGCAACGCTCGAAGCGAAGATGCCCTTGCCCAGCCCGCTCATCACCGTGCCGATCACGACGACGTACTTGGTTTTGCCTTTGACGTAGCCCTCGGGGATAGGCGAATAGAACTCGGTCGAGACGCTCTCGTCCGCCGTCGAGGCGAGCGTGCGCTTCTGACCTGCGCTGCCTGGCGATTCTGTCTTTCGGTGAGGCGGCTTTGTGGCTAGAACGTAGAGTTCGGGGATCGTATCGCCTCGCAGGGTGGGCATGTCCGAGTGTATCACGCCCCGCGTGCGCTGTCACCTTCACGCCAGCGTTTCACGAACTCCGCGTACTGCTCGGGTGTGTCGATTCCCGGGTGAGAGGCCTCCACACGAGCCACCCCCACCTCGTACCCATGTCCGAGAAACCGAAGCTGCTCCAGACTCTCGGCCTTTTCGAGGCGTGTCGGTTCCAGTGTCGTGCACACATCCAGAAACGATCGGCGGTACGCGTACAGCCCGACGTGCTTGTATCGGACCACCTCGCCCACCCTCGGATACGGGATCGGCGAGCGTGAGAAGTACATCGCTACGCCCCGCTCATCACAAACAACCTTGACGATGTTCGGGTTGCTCGCGTCCTCATCCGCGTGCATCGGGGCCGCGACCGTTGCAACGGGCGTGCCCTTGGATGCCAGGGCCGACACAGCCGCATCGATCGTCCCCGGATCGATCTCCGGCTCGTCTCCCTGCACATTCACCACGATCAGTTCTTCGGGCACGCCCAGCTTCCGAGCCGCCTCGGCGACCCGGCTCGTGCCGTTGGGATGCGACGGGTCGGTCAGCACGACCTCCACGCCGTGCCGGGTCGCGGCCTGGGCGATCTCGTCCGAATCGCACGCCACCACGACGCGTTCGACTGTTCCGGCCCTCGCCGCTGCCTGCGCCACATGCACCACGATCGGCAGCCCCGTTTCGTCGGCCAGCGCTTTGCGCGGGAATCGCTCGGAGGCGAGCCTCGCCGGGATGATCGCGATTGCGCGGGGGCCCTGATTCGCGCCCTGTGCGTCCATCACCCGGCACGGAGCTCGGCGACGAGCTTCTTCGCCTCGTCGTACTTGTCCTGGATATCCCGGTAATCAAACCGCGCCACCGCGATGCCCGAGGCCAGCTTCTCGGCCTCCTGAGCCGCCTCGAGGCTCTGGTCGTGCCGAGCCTTCTCGGTCAGCGTCATCATCAGGGCGTAGCGAAGCTGGAACCCAAGATCATCGCTCTGGTCGCTGTGGTTGGCCAGAGCCTGCTTGAGCGTGTCGATCGCGGGATCGATGAGCCCGATCTTCCCGAACGCCTCGCCCAGCATCGCCAGCGACATCGCCCGGTACTTGATCTCCTGCTGCGATTTCTGGAATTGCGGGATGCACTCCTTGTACATGCCCGCGTTGAACAGCAGCCTGCCCAGCTCAAATCTGGGCGCGTTATCTGTCGGGAATGCATCCACCCGCCACTTCTGGAACTCGACCTGCTTGGCGAGGTACTTCTTCTCTGCCTTGGGGAGCAGCTCGACCGCGTCCGCTTGCCCGGCCTCGGCCTTGGCGCGGATGTTGGCCACCTGACGCTTCATCACGCGCAGCTCGATCTCCATCGCCTGCTGCTTGAAGGAGATCTGACCGCTCGTTTCATGCGCTTTGAGGGCCACGTTGTAGGCGACCTTCTCGTCGTCGCCCTTGCCCCGCTCCAGCAGACGCTTGATGTACGTCTTGTTCGCAGGCACATCCTCGGGGCGGGATTCGTAATCCTTCTTCGCCGCCTCGACGAGCTGGTCCTTGACGTCATCGGTCTTGGTGATGCGGTCGGCTGCGTCGAGGAGCTTCTGCTTTTCTGAGTCGCGGATATTGTCGCGGAAACCACCCTGCTGGCCCGCGTTGTCGAACCCGCCCCGTCCGATCGTCGCCTGAGCCGCCATGTTCCGCACGCGCGATTCCAGGGCGTTGTCGCTCGGATCGAGCCGAACCGCAGCCTCACCCGCCTTCACCGCCAGATCGAACGCCTCGATCTGCTCCATCGCCTTCATGAGCTTGAGGAGGCTGTCCTTCTTCACCTTCGGGTCCGCGAGCGTCAGTTGCAGCGCCCGCTCACCGATCCAGTACGCGGGCTCCGAGAGATTCTGCCCGGCAGCGGCAATCGCAGCCCGGACCGCAGCCCCCGCATCCCTGGGCTTGCTGCCCCAACCGAGCAGCGCCGAGGTGTACTTGTACACACCGCCCTTGCCGGTCGCGGCTTTCTGTGTTTCCTTGCTCGGTCCCTTCTTCGACTGTCCGGCCAGCGATGCAGCCGCGCCCATGAAGCCTTCGAGGGCGTCCATATCTGTCGGATCGAACGCGAGCCCGGAGAGCCAGCAGGTCATCGCGTAGTCGTAACTGCCCGTTTCCTGCACGGTCTTGGCCTGACTGAACCATGCCTTGGCCTTCGCGGGCTGGATTTCGGGACGATCGCCGTCGCCCGCAATACTGCCCCCGGTCTCGGAATCGTCCTGCTTGTTCTTGCCGAAAATCGCCAAACCGATACTCCACCAAACGAAAGACAACCGGCCAGGTGCGGTGATTGCGATTCTAGTCCACGCGAAGGGCCCGTGAGCCCCTAGCATCGGGCGTGACTGTCGATCCAGAACAGCTTCGCCTCGTGCTCTACCCGGATCCGATTCTACGGGAATCGGCAAGCCCCGTCGGGGAGATCACGCCCGAGATCAAACAGATCGCCCAGCGGATGATCGAGATCATGCGCGAGGCCGACGGCATCGGTCTTGCCGCCCCGCAGGCAGGGGTCGCGCTCCGCATCTTTGTCTGCGATGTGCCGCCCCCGCCCGAAGCCGAGGCGCCCGACGATGGCACCCAATCCTGGACCGAAGGCTCCCTCGTCTGCATCAACCCCGAGTTCGCGGATTCGGGCCACGAGCGATCCCCATTCGAGGAGGGCTGCCTCAGCCTGCCCGGCATCCGGGGCGATGTGGTTCGCCCGGAAGTCGTCCAGATGCGGGCGACCAACCTCGAGGGCAAACCCTTCGAGATCCACGCCTCGGGCCTCTTGGCCCGGTGCCTCCAGCATGAGGCCGACCACCTCGACGGCGTCCTCATCGTGGACAAATTCACCCAGATGAGCCGGATGAAGAACCGAACCCGGCTCCGCAAGCTCAAAGGCGGGTAATTCGCGCATGCGTGTGGTCTTCTTCGGCTCGGGCGCGTTCGGGATCCCCTCGCTTCGGCGACTCATCGAGACGCACGACGTCTCGCTCATCGTCACGCAGCCCGACCGCCGGGCGGGGCGAGGCTCGAAGATGGCGCCCACCCCCATCGCCGAGCTTGCGTCCGAGATCGCCCCCGAGATCCCCGTGCTCAAGCCCGAGCGTGTCAACACGCCCGAGGTCAGGGACCAGATCCGAGCCGCCGAGGCCGACATCTGGGTCGTCATCGCCTACGGCCAGAAGCTCGGGCAGAAACTCCTTGCCGACCGACTCGCCGTGAACCTCCACGCCTCCCTCCTCCCACGCTGGCGCGGGGCCGCCCCGATCAATGCCGCGATCGTGGCCGGGGATACGCGAACGGGAACGAGCGTCATCACCCTCGTCGACGAGATGGACGCGGGCGACGTGCTCGGGACGTCCGAGCGCCCAATCGAGCCCCACCAGACCGCGGGCGAACTGCACGACCTGCTCGCCGAGGACGGCGTGGCGCCCCTTATGCAGGTCCTCGACGACGCCAACCGGGGTCAGCTCGAACGGGTCGTACAGGACACGTCGCTCGTCACGCTGGCGCCGAAGATCACGCGCGAGGACGCCCGGCTCGATTTCAATTGGGACGCCGAGCGATGCCGATGCCTGATCCACGGGTACAACCCGTGGCCCGGGGTGACGGTCCGTCTCGAGGGCGAGCCTCTCAAGCTCCTGCGGGCCGAGAGTCAGGGCGGATCCGTCGCCGGTCAGCCCGGGACGGTCGCGGAACCGGAGCGTGGTCTCGTCGTATGTGCCAGCGGCGTGCTCCGATTGCTGGAGGTCCAGCCGGCGGGCAAGAAGCCCATGCCGTGGGACGCCTATATTCGCGGTCGCCCGATCGCGAAGGGGCAACACCTGGAACCGTGAGTGACACACATGCGCACTTTATTTGATGCGTATCTGAACGAACCGGCTCAGCCAGAGAAGCCACGCGTGCGCCAGCCGGTGGAGGTTGTCTCGCCGCCTCCGCGCCGCCTGACCGCCAAGCAGTACGAGCTGATGACCCGCTGGATGATTAAGGAGCAGTGCATCCGCGTTCGCAAGTGGAGAAGCTCGACCTCCGGGGCAGCCTGGCAGCTCATCGCGCCCAACGGCGAGGTGACCCGCATGATCGAGGCACCCCGACCGAGGGGGCCCATGTCCGCGGCCGTCTTCCTCCACGAGGTGGGGCATCACGCGATCGGCTTCGATCGGTACAAGCCCAGATGCCTTGAGGAGTACCACGCGTGGATGTACTCCCTCCAGCAGATGGCAAGATGGGGTATCCCGATCACCGAGCAGGTCCAATTCAGGGTGTACGACTGCCTGCATTACGCCGTGGACAAGGCTAAGCGTCGTGGTTTGCGGATGCTCCCTCCAGAACTGGTGCCCTACCTGCGATATCGCCGGGAACGCTCGTAACCCGATAACAATTCAGGCTTTTCATTGAGCCGGATCCTTGCTACCCTTGGCGCACAGACAGGCGAGGGGATTCTCATCATGCGCACGCTGCTACTGCTCGGCACGGGGTTCTGGCTCTTCGTTGCCGTCACCATCTCATCCATCGCCTACGCACTCGCGGCGGCGTGCTTGCTGCTGCTCGGCGCTGACTTTCTGATGCGACTGAGCAACCGACGCGTCAAGCGTCTGGATCGTCGTCTGGAGCGGTGGTGCAACCCGGTCCCGCTGCCTGAAACGCGCGGCACGGCGATCAAACCAAGACTGGTGCACGCCGAGACCAAGCCCGCCGGCCGGAGCGCCGGTGCAAGCGAGCGGAACTCGGTGAAAGAGATCAAGCCGATCCGCACGGAAGTGCGTCGCGGATCGCGATCGGCAAGCGTTGCCAAGCACCCCGGGCAGGACTCGAACCTGCAACCTGCGGATTAGAAGTCCGCTGCTCTATCCAGTTGAGCTACCAGGGCAGTCGCGACGATTGTAGGGCCCCCGATCCGCTCGATGTCCGCAGGCAATCACTGCTTTCTACGATCCGGGCATGAGAATTCTCGCCATTCTGATCCCACTCATACTCGCCGGGCGCACTCTGACTCAGCAAGCAGACATCCGTGTCGCAACGTTCAACATCGCGGATGTGCGATCGAGCGACCTCGCACGGGACGATCAGCCGAGGCTGCTTGAGATCGCCGAGATCATCCAGCGGCTGCGCCCAAACGTGATCCTTCTGAACGAGATCGCATACGACCACCCGGGCGTGGACGGCATCCCCGATGAGGCCGAGCCGGGACAGAACGCAAGGCGATTTGTCGAGCAATACCTGAGCCAGAGCCTGCTCGAGGGCACCTCGCCAATCCGGTACAAGGCCTACATGTGGGAGACAAACACGGGGCTCCACTCGGGTTTCGATCTCAACAACGACGGCGAGATCTCGAACACATACGAGCAGCCCGGGCCGTCTGATGCGTTCGGCAAGCCATCGCCCCAGACGCCGATGGGCCGGGCCTACGGCAACGACGCGTGGGGGTTTGGCACGTTCCCCGGTCAGTACGGGATGGCCCTGCTCGTGGACGAGCGGCTCGAAGTGCTCACTGACGACGTGAGAACCTACAGGCTCCTGCCATGGAATTACATGTCCGCGCCCTTCACACCGACCGACCCGGAGACGAAGGAGCCCTGGTACAACGAAGAGGAGTGGAAGTCGTTCCGCCTGAGTTCGAAGAGCCACTGGGACGTCCCGGTCCGCCTGCCGAGCGGCGCGGTCGTGCACTTCCTGTGCAGCCACCCGACCCCTCCCGCGTTAGACGGCCCCGAGCAACGCAACAAGCGACGCAACTACGACGAGATCCGATTCTGGGGCGACTACCTCAGCCAGCGGGGATACATCGTCGACGACCTCGCCAACGAGGGCGGCCTGGAGCGGGGCGAACACTTTGTCATCATGGGCGATCTCAACGCCGACCCGGTCGATCCCGGCTGGGAAGAGAACCCGATGCGGGATGAACTCCTGAGCCACCCGCGTCTCGGGCCTGATCCGAAGCCGACATCGGATATCGCGATCGAGGGCCTCGATCCGATGGACACAGCGACCTGGGGCAAGCGGGTGGATTACGTCCTGCCGAGCAGGACGCTGAGAGTGGTCCGGACCGGGATTTGGAGACCTGAAGCTCAGGATGTGGGCTCATTCCCGAGCGACCACTTTCCTGTCTGGGCGGAAATTGATGTGCCTTCACCGTAACGCTGAGGGCCGTGATGTGTCTACAGTTCACTGCTGACTGATCAGCGCCAGGGACGCCGCGTGACGAGATCCATGACCAGCACCAAAGCCGTCGGCACCCGGGCGAACGAGAGTGCCCTCGGAGGGGCCCGGGCTTCCAAGAGCACCGTATCGCTGCTCATCGAATCCACGAAGCCCGGCATCACTCGGATGGTCACGCTCTCGGCGGCGGTCGGGTTCATCGTCAGTGCCGCTTACCACGGCCTGACTCTTGGGACACTGATCCTTCCCGCGATTGTCTGCCTGATCGGGACGGCTCTGGCGGCGTCGGGCGCCAACGCCATGAACCAGTGGCTCGAGCGATCGCGCGACGCGGTCATGGCCCGCACCCGCAGGCGACCGATCCCCTCGGGTGGGCTCAAGCCAACCACGGTTCTGCTGTTTTCAGCAACCCTGTCCCTGCTCGGACCGGGTGTGCTGCTCGCGTTCGGTCACGGCGTGGCTGCGGCGATCACGCTCTCAACAGTGATCCTCTACGTCGCGCTCTACACCCCGATGAAGGCGGTGACGCCGAAGTCGACGGTCATCGGTGCGGTGCCCGGTGCGCTTCCGATCCTGATCGGGTGGGCCTGCGCCTCGCCGACGAGTCTGGCCGATCTCGGCGCGTGGCCCGCGTGGTCGCTGTTCCTCCTGCTCTTTGCGTGGCAGATGCCGCACTTCCTGGCGATCGCGGTGATGTACCGTGACCAGTACGCGGCTGCGGGGTATCGCACGCTGCTCCAGACCGCCAAGCGGAACGACGTCGTGCTCGTCACCATCGCAGCGTGGTCGATCGTGATGGTCGCCGCCTCGATCGCCCCGCTGCTCGCGATGCCGGAACTCTTCGGGCTCGGGTACGGGCTCGTGGCGCTGGTGATGGGCGTGTGGATGGTGCTCCTCGTCTCCAAGCTCGGGCGCACGCTCGCGGCGGGCGGGGCACGGACGCTCTTCTTCGCGTCGATCGTGTACCTGCCCGTGCTCTTCATCGCGCTGGTTGCGGACGCGTGCATCGGAGCCGGCTGGCCCGGGACATGATCCGCCTCGATCGCGTCAGCAAGACCTATCCGAATCAGCACCACGACCGTCCTGCGCTGCGGGATCTCTCGCTTGAGATCACCCGAGGTGAGATGCTCGCGGTCATCGGCCCGAATGGCGCGGGCAAATCGACACTCCTTGGCATGCTGGCTGGTGTGCTCTCCCCCACCGCCGGCCACATCGAGGGCAATCCCACCTGCGCCGTTGTGCTCCAGTGCACGGCTCTGGACCCACTGCTGACCGTGCGCGAAAACGCGGTGCTCTTTGCCCGGGTCTACGGCGTCCCGCTAACTGAACGCGCGACAAGGCTGAACGAATCCGCGACGATCACGGGGCTAGCAGAGCGACTCGATGCCCGTGTGGGCACGCTCTCCGGAGGCTTGGCCAGGCGCGCCGATCTGCTGAGGGCACTCATGGTCGGGCCGGAACTGCTGATCCTCGATGAACCGGCAGCGGGGCTCGATCGTGAAGCGCACAAGGCCATTGGTGAGGTGCTGGATACATTGCGCCGCAAGCTGGATATCGCGATTGTTTACGCGACGCACGACATGGCAGACGCGGCAAGAGCGGACCGGGTGATCCTGCTGCGTGAGGGCGAAGTCCTTGCCGACGAGTCGCCGCTGACCCTGATCGACACCCTCGGCTTCGAGGTCGTGATCGAGCGTGAATCAGATGAAGATCCGATCCGCTGCGCAAGGGCAGAGGCGGCGCATGAAGCCGGGAGACTGATCGAGCGTGGCGAGCGCTGCGCCGTGCGCGAGGCTTCGCTGGAGGATGTCTACGACCACCTGATCGGAGCGAGGCCATGAGCGCGATGGACGCGACCATGGCGCTCGTCGGGCGGGAGTGGACCAGGCTCCTGCGCCAGCCGGCAAGGATCGTCGCGACGATCGGGACGCCCGTCGTGCTGCTTGTTGCGCTCGGGGCGGGCTTTGCCGGGTCGATCACCGGGCTGATGGGGGTCGGGGATGAGCGGGCGTACGCGGCCTTCCTGTTGCCCGGGATGATGGCGATGGCCTCGCTCTTTGCCTCGATCTTCGGCGCGATCTCGCTCATCGAAGACCGCGACAGCGGCATCCTGCTTGTTCTGCTGGCCGGGCCTTCGCCCAGCGGCTCGATCGTCCTCGCCAAGATCATCGGCATCGGCATGCCGGCTTTTCTGCAGGCCCTGATCCTGCTCCCGGCCGCGTGGATACTGGGGATCGATCCCGCTGCGGGCCAGGTGGTGCTCGGGGTGCTGGCTGCGCTTCTGCTCACGATCGCTGTGGTCAGTATCTCACTCACACTCGCGTGGCGTGTGCGCAGCACGCAGGAGTTCCACGCGATCATGAACACCGTCCTCATGCCGATGTGGCTGCTGAGCGGGTCTTTCTATCCCGCGAGTGAAGCGGCCCCCATCATGCGCTGGCTGACCGCGGTGAATCCGCTGACCTGGCCCGTCGAGGCGTTGCGCTCATCACTGGATGGGCAGGCTTCGCCGCTGCTCGGCGCGTGGGCGTGGCCTCTGACACTGGTGTTTGCCCTGGGCGCGGTGCTCATGGCGATGGGTACGATTGGACTGGGCAGACGGGGGACTCGACCGTGAGCCGACCGATCCGGATACTTCTGTTTGTGGCTGTGCTCGGGCTGGCGTGCAGCGCGGGTGCGATGCTGATGGTGCTGATCAACAGGCCCTCTGCGCGTCCGATGGATGGCCAGTCCCAGGCTGCGCCGATCGAGGTCTCTGAAATGGGTCTACGGATCCTGCCTTTCGAGCTGACGGATCAGGACGGCCAGGCGCGGGACGAATCCGTTCTGGAGGGGAGATGGACCCTCGCCGAGTTCATCTTCACGAACTGCCCGGGCGCATGCCCGGTGATGACAGCCCGGATGGCAGCTGTGGCCGAGCAGCTTGAGGATGTACCGCTCCAGTTCGCCAGCTTCAGTCTGGACGAGGTACGTGACACGCCCGAGCAACTCCGCAACTTTGCGCAGAACTACAACATCGAGCCGGACAAGTGGGTTCTATTGACGGGCGATGATGCGCAGGTTCGCCGGATGGTCGAAGAAGGGCTGATGCTCGTCATCGACAAGGAGAACACGAGCGAGATCACACTTGCCGATGGCTCGTCTATGAAGAATATCACCCACCCCACGAGGCTCTTTTTGATCGGGCCGGACCTGCGCGTGATAGAGATGTACGACTCGGGCAATCCGAGTGAGGTGGACCGGATCGTCCTAGACGCGAGACGTTACATCGCGGGAGAATGACTCCACGCGGACGAAGCGGTTCGTGACCGTGACGCGGAGTCCTTTCAGGTCGAACGTCTTGGCGTGCATGTCGCCCGATGTGACCCGAGCGACGATGGGTTCCAGGTGTTTCCAGCCCAGGCTGTCCCGGCCGGCATCGCCCTGCAACTGGCCAGCGGCGAGACGAAGCCACTCCCCGATGACAAGCCCCAGTTCCGGGGCAAGCAGCTCGATGGGGCATTCCACACCCGACGCGTCTTGTTGCGAGTGACGCATCAACGCCTCAGCTCTTTCGATGCCGAGCGTGTGCGCGTCAGCCAGGAGCGACTGGGCAGACATCAGCCTTGCGGGCAATTCTTCGTCGGCGTGCGATAGCAATTCGGGGATGACTCTGGCCCGCAGCCACGCCCGGCGTCTTGTGAGGTCGTCGTTGGTTTCATCGTGTGCCGGCTGGTGCCCGGCGTCGAGGCAGATCTCAAGCAGTTCGGCTCTGGAGCAGACCAGCGCCGGGCGCACAAGTGCGACGCTTTCTGACAGCGGGCGGCTCGGCCTGATCCCCGAGAGCCCCCCCGGCCCGGAACCACGGGTCAGGGTCATGAGCATGGTTTCCAGTTGATCATCCGCGTGGTGCCCGGTCGCGACGAACCGGCACCCGCTTTCGTCCGCGATGTCGGTGAGCACTGCGTATCGGAGCCGACGGGCCTCGGCTTCGGGGTTGGAATGGTCTTCGATCTGGATGTCACTGCTGAGGAAGGGCACGCCCAGCCGCTCGGAAAGCGAACGGGCCGATTCGAGGTCGGCGTTCTGGCTTGCATCGGGCCGGAGGTTGTGGCGGATGTGGGCGGCGACGATCCTGGCCGGCTTGCAGGAGGCGAGGGCCAGAAGCAGAGCCGAGGAATCCGGCCCGCCTGAGAGGGCAAGAAGCGTCGGCCGGCCTGGGTCACGGACAGCCGATCCCCCGGTCAATTGACGCCACTGGGCGACGATTCGCCTGATCGATCTCTGAACGGCCGGGTCCACAGAGGTGATGGTACGCGCCGATGCTGCTACCCTGATGGCGCATGGACGCATACGGACTGATCAACGTTCTGGCGCAGGGTGAAGAGCAGGCGAGGCCTTCGCTCGATTCGCTGCCCATGATGCTGATGGGGGCCGGCGTTCTGCTGCTCATCGTGGTCCTGATGGGGCACCTGCGCAAAACCGTCCGGAAGAACCGGCAAGCCCCGAATCTGGAGCCCAAGGAACGCATTCAATCGATCCGCGAAGAGGCACACTCATCGTCGTCGATTCTCGAGAAGCGAACAGCCCAGGCGGAGGAGATTGTCCGCGAGCTGACCGCATTGCTCGACAACCGGAGCGAGAAGCTGGAGATCATGATCCAGCACGCCGACGAGCGGATCGAACGCCTTGAGAGGCTGACGGCCGAGGCCGAGGGTCGGATGACCCCGAGGCATACCGCGCCCAGCCAGCCCGCGAGCGAGACCTCGTTCGCCAACGACGCGCTGAAGCAACAGATCTACGACCTGGCTGATCAGGGCCAGAAACCCATCGAGATCGCCCAGCGCCTGGGCCAGCATACCGGCAAGGTTGAGTTGATACTGGCGCTCCGCAGGGCTTAGCGGGTCGCGGCATCGAGCGCGAGAATCTCGAACGCGATGTGAGCAGCGAGCAGGGCCGTGTTGCCCGCGACGTCTCTGTCTGGCAGGACTTCAACGACATCCGCGCCGACAAGGTTGATCCCTTTGAGCTTGCGGATCAGTCCGAGTGCCTCGGCGGAAGTGAAGCCCCCCACACAAGGCGTGCCCGTGCCCGGCGCGTAGACCGGATCGACGCAGTCGATGTCGTACGAGAGATAGACCGGGTCGGCCCCGATCTTGTCGAGGACGAACTGGATGGGTGTGAAGCCCTCTTCCTTCCAGCGGTCGTAGGTGACAAGTTCGATGCCCTGCTGCCTGGCGTAGTCGAGGTCGTCGGCGGTGTTCAGCGGGCCCTTGATGCCGACTGAGACCATCCGCTTCGGATCGAGGATGCCCTCCTCGATGAGTCTGCGGAAAGGGGTGGCGTGGTTCCACTTCTCACCCCAGACGGTGTCGAGCGTGTCCATGTGGCTGTCGAAATGCACGCATGCAAGTCCGCCGGCGGGCTTGCCCTGGCGGATCCACGCGGCCTTCATGCCCGCGTAGACAAGCGAATGATCGCCACCGAGCATCAGGAGTTTGCTTGCCGGATCAGCAAGGCTGGACAAGTGCTCCCAGATGATGTCGAGCGTTTCCTTAACGCTGTAGGGCTTGACGGGCGTGTCGCCGGCGTCGGCGAGGCTGAGGACTTCCGGCACATCGACTTCGTGCTCAAGCGAATAGTGCTTGAGGTACTGCGACTGCTCACGGATCGCGCGCGGCCCGAAGCGAGAACCCGGACGAAATGTCACACCCCCATCGAAGGGGGCGCCGACGATGGCCCAGTCGACGTCCTTGCCCTGCGCTTTGACGTCTTCGAGCCTTGGGTAACGCCCGAAGGTCGCGATGCCGCCGAAGCGGGGCTGGATGCGGGCGTTGGGCAGTTCGGTCTTGCGCGTGCTCATGCGTTGCCACCGAGCCACGCGGGGTTGAAGGTGACACCCTGCGGGAGAGCCGCTTCGGAGCCAGTTTCGATCATCGAAGCGACGGGATAGGCGCAGTAGTCGAGGCTGACCGAGCCCGCGGGACGATGGTTGCCCGACTGTCCGAGTCCGCCGAAGGGGAGCTTGCTGCTGGCGCCCGCGGTGCCCGCGTTCACGTTGACACAGCCGGCCCGGGACTCGGCGATGAATCGCTGCTGGGCCTCCGGGTCGGTGGTGAAGATCGCTGAGGCGAGGCCGTAGCGCGTGGCGTTGGCCTGCTGGATGGCTTCGTCGAGGTTCTTGACGGTGGTCACTCGGAGCAGCGGACCGAAGACCTCCTTGTCGCAGCCGCAATCGTCAGAATCGTCGGCAACAAAGCGGCTTACGCGAATGACGCCCGGCGTGATGTAGTGCCCATCGGTCGAGCCGTCGGTCGCGCGGGCCTCGCAGCGGAGCAGGGCCTCGCCGCCACTGGCGATCAGTTTCTCCTGGAAGGCGAGCACCGAGTCGCGGGCATACGCCGAGATCAACGGCCCGATGAACACGGGTCTTTCCGACCGGGGGTCGCCCACCGCGATGCGTTTGGCAGCCTCGACCACGGCATGAATGAATTTGTCTGCGATGGCCTCGTGCACGATCAGTCGACGCGTGCAGGTGCAGCGCTGACCCGTCGTGATAAACGACGCACGCACAACTTCGATCGCGGCCTGCTCGAGATGCGCATCGGGCATGACGACCGTCGGGTTGTTGCCGCCCAGTTCGAGCGCGACAATGCGGCCCGGATGGTCAAGATTGGCCTCGAGGATCTTGCGCCCGACGGGCCATGAGCCCGTGAAGAGGATGCCGTCGATGTCGCTGTGCGTGGTGAGCTTGACCGCGGTGTCGGATGCGCCCTGCACGAGATTAACAACACCGGGCGGGGCGCCCTCGGCTTCGAGGGCTTCATTGAACATCTCGACGAGCGCCTGGCCCGTTGCGGGTGTTTTCTCGCTCGGCTTGAGGACGATCGTGTTGCCCATGAGGAGGGCGGGCACGATGTGCCCGTTGGGCAGGTGCATCGGGAAGTTGTACGGCCCGATGACCGCCATGACGCCGTGCGGACGGTAGTTGCACTGTCCCGTGCGCGAGGCGGTGATGTCGAAGCCGTAGGACTTGACGCGGTGGAAGCCGCCAAACTCCGAATCGTCGAGCGTGATATCGACCTTGCCCGCGAGGATGCCGGCCTCGGCCTGCGAATCCCACATGGCCTTGCCGGTCTCGTCACAGATCAGCTCGCCCATCTCCTGCTTTCGCTCGGCCGCGATCGCTTGATAGCGCCTGAGCACCGCGATGCGCTTCTCGATGGGCCATTGCGACCAGACGGGAAGAGCCTTGCGAGCCGCGGCGACGGCTTCGTCGACGTGCGACAGGACGGGCGAGCCCTGCCAGATCGATTGCGTCGGATGGGCAGGGTTCGTGGAACGGATCGATTCGCCCGGGATCGCGCGGAACTCGCCCGCGATGAGATCACTCGGTGCGTTCTTCAGAGACGGGTGGATGCTCAACGCTTGCTCCCGGCTTTGCTTGTCTTTTTCTTTGCTGACTTCTTCGTGGACTTGGCGTCTTTTCCTGCGGGCTTGCCGAAGAAATCCATGGGTGTCACGCCGACTTCGTCGCCTTTTTCGACTTCAAGCACGTCCATGCATTCCTTGGTCAGGCTGATCGCGTTGCCGTTGACGAGGCTGACTTTCTCATGGATTGCGCGGAACTCGCCGTCGGTATCGAGTTTGCTGACGATGCACATCTCGGTGCACTTGGATGCCGCCACGGCGTTGCCCACTGTGCGCATGCTGGTGTGCGCGACGGGCAGGATCTCGTCGGTCTTGGCGTCGAGGTGCGGCCCGCCGTCGAAGGGATCGACGAAATTGCGGTACTCGAAGCCGAGGCGCTCGAGCATCTTTCGGGCCGACTTGGTTTCGTTATGCACCTGCGCGACCGCGGCACGGGCGTTCGGCGGAAGGAGCGAGAGATAGATCGGGTCCTTGGGCAGCAGCGACGTGATGAACTCGCGGCTGTACTGGCAGAAACGGTCCGCTTCGTCGTAGCTGAGGGGCACGAAGCGCCTGCCGAGGTAATCCCACAGCAGGCTGTCGCCCTCTGGCGTGATCGGAGCCATCATCTCGGCGAGCACACGGTCGGCAAAGAGCGTGCGGTGCAGACCGATGATGTGGAACCGGATCATGCTGAGGAAGAGTCCGAGTTTCTTCTTGTGGCCGCGATACGAGGGCTGGAGGATGAGCCCGCCGATCTCGGTCGGCCCCGACTCATCGAGGTAGAGCTCGGCAACCATGTGCGAGGTGCCGGTCTGGAGACTCTGACTGAAGAAATGCTTCTGCGAGAGTTTGAACGAGACGTTCGGACTGCCCGGGCCGCCCATCTTGGCGAGCACCTGGCTTGAGCCGAGCGGCTGGCCCGACTCGGTGTCCTCGAGCACAAACATGAACAGGTCGGCCTCGTGCGTTGTTGCACCGAGTCCGCCGAGAGACTTGTCGGATTTGACCGACTTGATCACCGAATCCGGGACGTCTTCCTGTTCGTAGCCCTCGACGCCGCCCGCGGCTTTGAGGAAGGTGTTTCGGCTGTGGACGATCTTTGCCTGGATGATGTCCTTGTCGGGCGGCAAGTTGATGAAGTGCACCATCTTCGCCAGCTTGTGCAGCGTGGGTGTGTCGGTCAGCTTGGCCCGTCTGATGAGATACATACCGGCCTCCCGTGGCCTGCGCGTCGTTCACTCGAGAGCGGGGACACGCTTACCCGCGGGTGGAACAGATTACCCGGCGACTTTGGCGAAGCCGCGTTCGATGCATTCGAAGATTCTGGGCCAGTGCTCGTCCTTGAGAACGGGCACGGGCGGGAGCATGCGAACGTGGAACGGGCCGTGCCCGCACCAGAAAACGATCGCGCCCTCGTCGTAGCAGGCCTTGCAGGCGGCCATGATCTTGTTCTTGTCGCCGCCGAAGGGCGTCATGCGCATCATGCCGCCCATGCCGCCGACAAAGTCGCTCTGCTCGGGCACCGCCGGGAACCAGTCCGGGTGTTTCTCGGCGAGCGCCTTAACGTGCTTGCGGAACTGGTTGTGGTGATGCTCGAGCTTGCCCGAGGGGCCGTAGAGATCCCCGTCGCGGAGCATCTCAAGGATGCGCGTACCGGTGGCAAAGTCCTGGCTGGCGCCGGTGAATGTGCCCGAGAGCAGGCCCGCGCGGGGGCTGTACTCCTTGGTGTAGAGCGTGGCGCAGGCCTGGGTCATCTTGCCGACGCAGAAGACGTCGACGTACTCACCGAGGTCGAGCGTCTCGTAGGCGAACATCTCGCGCGTGCGTCCGAATGACTGGATCTCGTCGTCCCAGATCGCGATGTTGTGCTCGCGGCAGATGTCCATGAGCGCGACGAAGAACTCACGCGGCGCGACGTTGAAGCCGCCCTCGCCCTGCAGCAGCTCGAAAATGAAGCAGGCGTGCTGACGGGGGTAGCGGGTGATGTACTCGCGGAGCTGATCGCACGCGAGCTCGATGAACTTGGCCTCGCCGCCCGCGCGAGCGACGTTGGCCTCGGTCCAGTAAGGCATGTAATCGATCTGGGTCGAGAGCGGGATGCCGTCACGGCCGCCGGCGGAGTCGCCGATCTGCGCCATCGTGATGGTGCGCCCCATGAAGCAGTCCTTGAACGCGATGACCCGGCTGGCCGGGGCGTGCTTCTGGTAGCAGATTTTGAGGGCGCTCTCATTGGCGACCGCGCCGGAGGTGGTCAGGAAGCACTCCGAGAGGCGGCTGTTGCGACCGGCCAGCTCGAGGAGGAGTTCGCCGAAGCGGTAGGCGTCGAAGTTGGACTGGAGGTTGCCGTGCTTGGCGGTGTCCTGAATGCTCGATTCAAGCGAAGCGCGGACGAGCTCGGGGTGGCTGTGCCCGAAGAAGTGCACACCGATGCCGGTGACCAGATCCCACTTCACGGAACCGTCGGCCATCTCGACGAGAGGGCCGTTGCCAGCGCCGCTGCCCAGGAGCGGATAGAGCAGGGCGCGTCCCTTGACGGCCGCGGCTCGATCGAGGAGCTGCTTGTATTCGTCCTTGAGGTTGTCCGCCGGGGGCCTCGCATCGGTGATCGACGCGGAGTGCTGCTGCACTTGGGCGACGATCGCATCGATCGCGGACTTGATCGCCGCGTCGGCGGCCAGCTTGGATCCAACACTCTCACTCATGGTCGTCTCGGGCATCGCGCTCTCCGGCTGTTTCGGCGGATTCAGCCCGGTTCATCGACCACTTCAGGGGTGATCTGAGGGGGTAACCGCCGACGGACGCTCGGGGCGAGCGCCCACGTCTCATTGTTGGCAGAGACGCATCACAAGAACAGCCATGAGCTGACAACGCTCAACGAGGCTTGAAAGGTCGATCCACTCGTCCGGGGTGTGAAGCCCACCCCCCCGGACCCCGAGCGTGTCGATGGTCGGGAGCCCCGCGTCCTGCATGATGTTGCCATCGCAGACGCCGCCCGTCCTGGCAAATGGGAGCTGCTGTCCGAGCGTCTCGGCGACCTCCCTTGCCCGCTCGGCGAGCGCCCGGGTGGGCGGGATCTCGGGCTTTGCGGGGCGGTTGAAGCTTCTGTAAACGCTGACCTTGGGCAGCGTCTCCCCGCTTGTCGCCAGCGCGTCGAGCTTGGCACCCAATTCGTCGGCGACGGCTTGATCCGGGAAACGCACATTGCCGAACGCGGTCGCGTGATCAGGAACGGCATTGGCGGCGTTGCCACCCGTGATGGGGCCGACATTGGCAACCATGCCTCGCTCGGGCTCTGGCAGCTTGCCGATCTCAACGAGGATCTCGCCGAGCTTGGTGACCGCGGAGATGCCCTCGGTGAACGCTCGGCCGACGTGCGCTGCCTTCCCGCGGACGTCGACCAGGAACTGCCCCGATCCGACCCGTTCGATCGCAAGCTCACCACCGGCCAGAGCCGGCTCGATCGCCAGACCGAAATCGTGCTTCGCTGAGGCTTCGCGCAAGGCCCGCTGCGAGTGGTACGTCCCTGTCTCCTCGTCCGCGTTCAGGAAGAACGACCATGAGCACGCAGCGCCGACCTCCGCAAGGGCTTCGAGCGCAGCCACGGTGATGACGAGTCCGCCCTTCATATCGACGCAGCCCGGCCCCGTGGCCGTCTTGCCGTCGGGTGCGATCGTGAGTTCGCGGAAAGGCCCATCCGGATCATGCACGGTGTCGAGGTGGCCGGCGATCAGGACCGCGGGCAGGCCCGGCTTCAGGTTCGAGCTGAGCGATGACGGCGGGATCTGCAGCTGCGAGCCGAGCCACTCGGGCTTTGGGTCACCCGGGGTGAGTTCTGTCGATGCGCCGATCGCGTGCAACCGGTCGGTCAGGAGTTTCCGCGACCGCTCGATGGCCTTGAGGTTGCCGCCGCCCGTGGGCGTGCCGACGTGCAGTTTCAGATCTTCCAGCAGCGCCTCGTGCCTTTGTGCGATGAGATCACAGACTTCCTGTTCCTGCGGGCTGAGCAAAGCTTGTCCAATCATCAGGAGTTGCCGGCGGGGCGCTTGATCTCTCCGAGATCCAGCACAACACCATCGGGTTGATACAGATCGACGCCGAGCGTCTCCTCATCGAGTGCCGTGAACACGAGGCAGGCCCTGCCGTAGCGGGCCGCGTACATCATGTCGCCGTCGCTGGGCCCGGCGTAGCGCCCGTTCCGCAGGGACTGAACGTGGTAGTGGTAGTGCGCCAGAGCCGTGGTGCTGTCCATCAGCATCTCGGGCGAGGCGACGAAGCTGTTGTCGTTCTCGCGCATGACGGGCTTGGGGGCGTACAAGGCCGCGACGTAGATGTCGGGTTCATTGGGCAGAATGGAGATGCGGACAATCCCGCCGTACTCGGTCGTTTTGTCGTTGCGGTCTTCCTCGGCCTGATCGAACAAAGCCGACCTCACCCGCGCGGTCTGGATGGCGTCATCGATCACGAGAGCCGTCACGAGATCGGGCCAGGCCATTTTGTCCTTGTGCGAATCCAGATCCTCGGAGCGGAAGCGGATGATGTCGGTCGCGCGACGGCGATGCTCGCGGGTAGCCAGGCGCGAATCGAGCTCGGCCATCAGGTCCGACCGGCTGGCCGCGAACCAGTCGGGGCGGTTTTTCTTCGCCCATCGGAGCGCCTCAAGATGACGCAGGCGAATACCACGGCGCTGCTGCGTGTCGAGCGAGGCCACGGCTTCTGTGGCTCTGTCCCACCACCCCTTGGCGCCGACACCCTTGCCCTCATGCAGGTCCGTCAGCCACTCGAGTTCTTCGCCGGTCAACGGGATGGTTCGGAGTTCAAGCAGGCCCCGGCGGAGTGCCGAGAGCATCGGGTCGTTCTCGGGCGGGGGCTGGTCGAGAAGGCCGCTGAGCAGGCCGACACGCATCTCGCCGTCCACGTCGAGGCGGGAGAGCAGGTTCCATGCGTCGCGCCGGACCCTTGAGCCGAGCTGCGAGTCCGACTCGGGACTGTGTTCGACGAAGGTGTCGAAGACGATCTGTTCGATGTCCTTCTCGCGGTGGAGTTCGAGCAGGGCCATGTGCTCGGGGCGGGCCTCGTCGGGGATGGAGCGGTCGATCTTCGAGAACGACCGGACCAGGGCGGGCGTGGCCTCGACCCAGTTGTGACGAACGACGTGCTGCGAGAGCACGTGGCGGATGCCCTGATCGGTCTCGGTCGGGAGAAGCCCAAGGACCAGCACCAGCCCCTCATGACGGCTCAGGAGGCCTTCCTCACCGATGAGCTGATCAAGAGCCGCCGACCGGAGAGGCGTCGGGAGCCGACGCATCCAGACGATGTCCTTGAGGGCCTCGACCGCGTCGGCGTGCGTGACGGCCCCCGCCTCGATTGCCCCAGAGACCTCCTCAGTGAGCGAGACCCGGGTCGAGTAGGCGAGTTCCGGATTGCGGATGTCCTCGAGCAGGTCGCCCGTGATTTTGGGCTTTCGGGATGAGCACGCCGCCAGGAGCAGGCACCCGAGCACGAGCAACCCGCGCCGGCCTATCATCAGACGAACCGACTCCCCACTCACAGAGCGTGCGGGACGTGCGGGTAAAGGTCGATCAGTCATGCAAGCAACCCTTCCACTCCAGGATCGTGTCGTTCGGATCCTCAACCTGATCCGGCCCGCTGTCCAGTCTGACGGCGGCGATGTCGAACTCATCGACATCAGCGACGATGGTGTCGTGAAAATCAGGCTCCACGGGGCCTGCGTGGGTTGCCCTTCCAGCAGCGTCACGCTCAAGCTCGGGATCGAGCGGAACCTCAAGGAACATATCCCTGAGATAACCTCCGTCGTTGCCGTCGATTAGGGAAATTGCCAAATTCATATTTGGAAGCTGGACGGGTCTCGCATCCGACAGGCTTTTCCGCTATGCTTGCTCTTCAGTGGAACGGCGGGGCTCGTAGCCGTCGGACCGGGGGAAGCAAGGATGTTGGTCATTACGCGCCGGGAAGGCGAAGAAGTAGTCATCGGGAACCCCGAGAATCCCATCGGTGTGGTTCGTATCGCGTCGATCAAGGGTGACCGCGTACGCGTAGCCTTTGAGTTTCCGCGCGATGTCTCGGTCCACCGCCGCGAAGTTGCCGATCAGATCATCGCCGACGCCAACGGCGTGACGCTCGAGGTCGTGACCGCGACTCCCGCGCGTCCGGGTGATGAGCATGTCGACCACGGCCATTCCAACGGTTCGGCACGCCCCGCGCGCTCGACCGCCGGGCGTCACGCTGACGCCGCCAGCCGAGGTTCCTGATTCCGCTTCAAATACCGGTTCAACGCCCCGGCTGCCCGATTACTCGGGCTTGCCGCCGGACATGTCGTAGACCCAGCTCTCGATGGCGCGGTCGTAATCGAGCACCTCGCCGTCGTTGAAGAACAGCTTGAGCTCTCGCTCGGCGGCCTCGGGGCTGTCCGAGCCGTGGATCAGGTTGAAGCTGTTGGAAACACCAAAGTCGCCACGGATCGTCCCGGCCTCGGCGTTGGAGCCGAAGGTCGCGCCCATCATCTTTCGGCAGACCGCGATGGCGTTGTTGCCACGGATCGCGAGGACCAGCACGGGCGAGCTGGTCATGAAGCCGACAAGACCCTGGTAGAACGGGCGCTCCTTGTGGGCCTCGTAGTGGGTCGCGGCCAGCTCCTGGCTGATCTGCATCAGCTTACAGCCGACGATCTGAAGACCCTTTTCCTCAAAGCGGCTCATGATCCGGCCCATCAGGCCCCGCTGGACGGCGTCGGGTTTGAAGATAATGAGAGTGGTTTCCATGCTGATTCTCCGGTATTTCGGGGTTGGGTCTGAGCGTAGGCCCGTGACGCATCCCCGGGGAAGGGGCCCTATGCCCAACCGGGCCAGAATGTGTCCAGCGTCCACATCATCACCGGCACCGAGCCGACCAGTAGGCCCAGCAAATACGGAAGCAGTGCCACTCTTGTGCCGGGCGACCTCCAGCGGAGGAGCGGATCGTCACCGGGCAGCGTGGCCTTGCTCGCCAGTCTGCGTAAAGAACGTCGCCACGCCCAGAGACCGACGGCAAACACCAACACACAACCCACAAAGAGGAACGCAGCGGGATAGTCGACAAGGTCTCGGGGCACCATCGATCTGGACAGAAAACTCCAATAGATCCAGTCGTACACCCACACTGCCAGACCGGTGACGATCCACGGGACATGCAACCAGAACGAACTCATCAGCCACACCCGTCGCCGAAGTCTGCTGGTCACGCCCTTCCCGCGGCCGGCTGACAAAAAGAACACCGACAGCATGGGCGGCAGCGCAATCAGCAGCCCGACATACGGCACGGCTGCGATCACGAAGAACGTGCACAGAATGTGCCTGATATATGGTGCTGTCCCGGTGAGTCTGAGAAAGTAGCGGCGAAGCTCCGCGTACTGGATGTCATCATGCGTCATCGAGTAACCGCACTCGGGACAACGCGGGCTCGGGTTATGACTCAGGTCGTACCCGCATGCGGCACAAGAGCATCTGGGCAGATCGCCTAGACGCCACTGCGGGACAGCCGGAGCATCTGATGCGGATGACTTCAATCCCTCCATCGCTCTAGCGTACAGAATTATCCGGCGTCCTGAAGTGTTTGCAGTCGATCAGACCTTTGGTGCCCTCGGGCGCAGCGGCTCCAAACCGAAGGCACGCTGGTGAAGAAGACTGGGGATCCGGCCTCAGCATCCGTATGGACCGTACTGGCCGAGATCAGGCCGCCATTGCACGGCACGCCTCTGCGCAAGCCCGGCAGGATTCGGCACACTTCTGACAGTGGTCATGGTCATGCTCGCCGCACTGCTCGGCGCACCAGTCGCACACATCGGCGCAGATGCCGCAGTACTGATCGGCGAACCGGCTCTGGCGCGCCATCGCCTGGGTACACAGGATGCAAGTCTCGATGCACTCGCGGCAGCAGGCCGGGCAGTCGTTGTCCGACGATTTGCCCATCATCTCGCTCAGGCAGTTCTCGCAGTCGAGGGCACACCGCTGGCAGGCTTCGATGCAGGTCATTGTCTGGGTTGTCATGGCTGATCCTCCGTAGATGGTTTCCGTATGGCCGGTACGGCACCGGCTTCATGAGTGGATCATGGGTTCCCGAGTTGAGCCTCCGGTGAGACTCGGGTGAAACCCCGTTCACTTTGAAGGGTGCCCGCCGGGATGTCAGGCCTCCAGAGCCGCTATCCTTCCCCTCATCCCGTGTTTCCCGTATTGCATACCCACCACGGAGGGTGGCATGGCCAAGAAAGTTTCCACATCTCGCGCGACCGCCGAATCGATGGCGACCAGACAGCGCGAGATCTCCGTCTCCGAGTTCTTCGCCAAGAACAGGCACCTTCTGGGATTCGACAACCCCCGAAAGGCCCTGCTCACGACGATCAAGGAGGCTGTCGATAACGCCCTCGACGCGTGCGAGGAAGCGGGCATCCTGCCCGATATCGAGGTCAAGATCGAGGAACTCGAGGCCCCGCCCTCGCCCACCAAGCCGGGCCGCTACAAGGTCACCATCACCGACAACGGCCCGGGCATCGTCCGGCGCCAGGTCGAGAACATCTTCGGCAAACTCCTCTACGGCTCCAAGTTCCACCGCCTCAAGATGTCCCGAGGCCAGCAGGGCATCGGCATCTCGGCCGCTGGCATGTACGGGCTCATGACCACCGGCAAGCCCATGGTCATCCACACCAAGCCCAACAAAAAGAAGCCGGCGCACCACATCGAGCTGGCGATGGACACCTCCAAGAACCAGCCCGAGGTGACCATCGACGTCGAGACCGACGACTTCCCCGAAACCAGCTCGGGCACGGGCACGATGGTCGCCATCATCCTCGAAGCTCGCTACCAGCGCGGCAAGACAAGCGTCGAGGCGTATCTCGAACAGACCGGCATCGCCAACCCTCACGCCAAGATCACCTTCATCCCGCCCGACAAAGCGGTCGAGGGCCCCGAACTCGAAGCCGAGGATGGCCAAACGAAGCCATCGCGTAAGCAGGCAGGCGGAAACGCCGACGATCAGAAGAAGTCGGCTGATGCAGACGCGTCGCAGGCTGAGCAGATCGTCCGCACAATCGAGAAGGCCGACCGGATCGTCTACCCGCGCACGATCGACGAGCTCCCGCCCGAGACCGAAGAGATCAAGCCGCACCCCTACGGGGTTGAACTCGGCAGCTTCCTCCGCATGGTCAAGGTCACGCCGGAGAAGCAGCTCGCGGGCTTCTTCAAGAACGAGTTCTGCCGCGTGCCGCCATCCACGGTGAAGGAAATCACCAAGGCCGCCAGCTCTTCGAAGAAGACAATCACAGGCCAGACCTACGTCTCGACGATCGACAACGCCGCAGCAGAAAAGATCTACAAGGCCCTGCAGAACGCCAAGCTCCGCAGCCCCCCCACCGACTGCCTCGCTCCGATCGGCGTGCGCCAGATGCTGGCGGGCATGCTCAAGGGTGTCCAGGCCGAGTTCTACACGGCCAGCACGCGCAGCCCGGCTGTCTATCGGGGCAACCCGTTCCAGATCGAAGCCGCGGTCGCCTATGGCGGGGATCTGCCGGGTGACCAGCCCGCGCGTGTGATCCGCTTTGCCAACCGCGTGCCGCTGCTGTATCAGCAGTCCGCGTGCTGCTCCTTCAAGAGCGTGGTGGACACGTCCTGGCGCAACTACAACATGAGCCAGCCGCGCGGAGCCGCCCCGGTCGGGCCGCTCGTCGTCATGATCCACATGGCCAGTGTCTGGGTGCCCTTCACAAGCGAGAGCAAGGAAGCCATCGCCGACTACGACGAGATCCGCAAGGAGATGAAGCTCGCGCTGCAGGAGTGCGGCCGCAAGCTCGGGCAGTACATCCGCCGTCGTCAGAAGATGAAGCGCGAGGGCGAACGGCGCGACATCTTCGAACGCTACATCGGTGAGATCGCCAAAGCCTGCAACGCGCTCACCGGCACGGACACGCAGGCGCTTTACGATGCGCTGCTCAACCAGGCCAAACGGCGGACCGAGATCGCCGACGCCCAGCTCGACGAGGAAGGCAAGTTCATCAAGGACGAGCACGGCCGACTCGCCAAGGACGAGGACGTCATCATCGTCCAGAACGGCAAGATCGCAAGCGACACCGACGAAGCCGGGCAGGAAGCTGAGGCGAAGCCCGCCAAACGATCCGGCAAGAAGGTCGCCAAGAAGAAAGTCGTGAAGAAGAAGATCCGCAAGAAGGCCGCATCAGCCGGCACCGGCCTCTTTGGAGAGTCATGAATGAAACTCCTTGCTCTACTCGCAATCAGCACGATAACTGCTCTAGGCTGCCAATCGACTACCACTCCAGTCGCAGATGTTGTTCCCCGCACCGCTTACGCCCCCATTCCGATCGGCGAATACAAGCTCATTTCGGTTGAGGATGTAAGCTATGCAAGAGTTCGCCGATATGTTGCAAGAATTCGCGTTGGATATGAGAACAGCCCTGCCAATGTCGAAGCAATACTAAAGAGAGTTGCACTTGATGTGCAAAGAGATAAGCGTGCCAACGCTGTGTCAGTATGTGCAGTTGGCCCAGACGAATCGCCTGACTTCGGATATACAGCAGGAATGGTCGACTATGCCCCTGACGGCAACTGGGGGAATGCCGATCAGGCTCTACCGATGTCATACAGCGTGACCCTTGGCGACGAGTTCTTTGAGGAACTCGATCGTCAACGGACTTTTGCTCCAGGAACTACGCACACACTCATTAGTCGTGACGGCACTCCTATTGATCTGTATGAGCAGTCTAATCCGATGGACCGGGTCATCGGTCGCGTGAAGCACGGAACAGAAGTCACGATCTTGGATGAAACCAAGCACGGTGCATCTGGCGACTATCTCATTCGGTACCGCGTCAAGTCAACCGCAAGCAGCGGGCGACCAATCGCTGGCTGGGTAAGCAGTCACTCTGTAAACAAAGAGTAAACCATAATGGCCAAGAAAACCACCAAGAAACCCAGCGGCAAGAAAGTCTCCAAGAAGGCCCCGGCGAAAGTCAAAACCGCCTACCGCGCCGAGCGCGACGCTGTGACATCGGAGCGCCTGCAGAACCTCGCCGAGGGGATTGTCAAGTCCGCGCTCTCGGGTCGTGAGCCCAAGCTCGACGTCCCCACGCGCGCCGCTTCCAATACAAAGTGGAACAAGAGCAAGGGCATACTCCAGATGGGCAGCGCCGCCCAGGAACGCCAGCTCTTCAACATGGGCCAGGCCCGCAAGTTCATGCAGACCCTCCTGCACGGCCAGGGCATCAACGAGCTCATCGAGGCCGACAAGACGCTCAGCCTGCGTGGTATGTTCTACAAGGGTCTGCACACGATCGCCGGCACCAAAGAGAAGACCTTCAACGACCAGACCGAGTCCGACGGCATCCTCGAGGATCTCGAGGTCACCGTCGGCTCGCTCCGCGAAGAGCTGCACATCTTCGCCAAGAAGCGCGGCACGATGGTCGGCAACATCACCGTCATCGATTCGGGCGACACGATCGACTGCCGGAAGATGGGCTCAGGCGGCTACGCGATCCCCTCGATCTGCGAGCCGGACGTCATCCAGTTCGAGAACGTCGAAGCCGACTTCGTCCTGCATGTCGAGAAGGACACCGTCTGGCAGCGGTTCAACGAGGACAAGTTCTGGAAAACGCACAACTGCATCCTGACCGAGGGCTCGGGCCAGCCGCCGCGGGGTGTGCGCCGCCTGCTCCACCGTCTCAACAAAGAGCACGGGCTGCCCATCATCTGCCTGCTCGATTGCGACCCGTGGGGGCACTACATCTACAGCGTCATCAAGCAGGGCTCGATCAGCCTCGCCTTCGAGTCGGAACGCCTGGCGATCCCCGACGCGAAGTTCCTCGGCATCCGCAGCAAGGACTACGAGGCGTGCGACCTCTCCGACGACGTCAAGATCGAACTCAACGACCGAGACAAAACGCGCGCCAAGCAGATCGCCGAGTACCCGTGGTTCCAGGATAAGAAGGCCTGGCAGAAAGAGATCCAGGGCATGCTCCGCAACGGCTTCAAGATGGAAGTCGAATCGCTGATCACCAAGGACATCAGCTACGTCACAGAGACGTACGTGCCCGAGCGACTGGCGGCCGAGGACTGGATCAGCTAGGCGATCATTCGTCACCCGTTTACGCCGGTTGCGTGACTCTGGCCTCGTAGCCGCAGTCGTGCATCAGGGCTTCGACCTGGGCGCAGCAGCGGTTGGCCAGATCGACGGGGATGTGGTTCATCCAGTCGCCCGCGACGCCCTTGCGGTAGAGGTTCCCATCGCCGTCGTCGTTACCTCGCGTCCGTCCGCCCGAATGCTTCTTGAAATCCCCATTGGCCAGGCAGGCTTCGATGGCGTCTGATGCGTCGTCCGCACCAAGGAATTGACACAAGCGCGTCATCTCGTGGGCCGGGTTCTCGATGAGGTCTTCGTATCGCACTTCGGTGTAGAGCGGGCCGAGCGGCCGCCCAGCCTTTCTTGCCGACTCAACGTTCAGCGGCCAGACCTTGGTGATCGAGTACTCCACGAATTCCTCGAACGACCGGGGGTCATTGGCCTTCGCCCAGAAGATCCACTGGCTGATCGTGGCGTCGCGCGGATCGCGGATGATGTGGATGAACCGCGCCTCGGGGAAGAGCTGATGCAGCGATCCCACCGCCAGCGTGTGCATCGGGGTCTTGTCGCCGATGTATTTCAGACCGGGCTCGGAGCCGCCGTTGACGTACGTCCGGGAGAGGGCCACTTCGATCGTGTGCCGCATGAGACAGGCGAATTCGGTGTCGGACCACCACGCGGAGACGTCGTGCCCCTGCTTCGGCAGTGATTCGTTGAACGAGGTGAAGGCCTTGTTCAGATACTGGGCCAGGGGCCAGAAGTACCGGCCCTCGCCATCGATGCAGATCTCGGGATGCCCGTTGAGCAGGTGCTGCAGCCACGTCGTGCCGGATTTGGCGCACCCGACGACAAAAAGTTTCCGCAATGACCCGATCGCAGCCGTGCGCTCGCACCATGCCCGGTATTCTGATTCCGATACACTGACAGCACCCTGATCCATACCCGGAACATCGTCATATGGACAGGGATCTCTGGACTATCCGGCCATGCGAGGCTCGCTTGGAATGGCGTCCGGCTCAGGTGTTCTTCCCGATCACGAAATACAGGATCATCCCGATCACCGGCAGCAGCAGGACGATCAGCGTCCAGAGCAGCTTCCAGCCGACGGATTTGCCCGCGCCGAGGATGCTGACGATGGCGATGATGTCGAGAATCAGAACGATGAGGCCGATGATGCCATATTCCACGGGAGGCTCCTTCTCTTGTGTGTCGCCCCATCATGGCACGCCGAGATGGAGACCCCGTGAAGCCCACCTGTGAAAGCCTTCATTCTGGCCCGACCCCCACGCACCGCCCCGCCCAAGCCAGACGAAAGGACACCCGCCCAACGGACGGGTGCCTCCCCAATGCCAAATGCCTCGTGCCTACTCCTCAATCACCCCAAGCTGACGCATCATGAAGATCCGGCGATCGGCGATGTCGCGCACCTGCTGGTCGAGGCTCTTGCCGCCGCCGTGGCCAGCTTCGCGGTCCACCCAGAGCAGCACCGGCTTCTCCGAGGGGCTCGCGGCCGTGCTCGCCTGCATGATCGCCGCCATCTTCCGCGCGTGCATCGGGTGCACGCGCGTGTCGTTCTCGCCCGCCGTCAGGAACGTCGCCGGG
Organism: Phycisphaerales bacterium; assembly: GCA_965228265.1. Lineage (GTDB taxonomy): Bacteria > Planctomycetota > Phycisphaerae > Phycisphaerales > UBA1924. Next base: position 2,357,320 of record OZ245804.1, on the reverse strand, counting down.
TACTCCACGCCCTTCTTGATGTTGTGATAGGGCGAGTAGGCCAGCAGCGTCTCGAACTGCTCGGGGTCCTCGGCTGAGCCGTACTCCGGCACCCAGTAGCGTGCCATCAGGAAGTCCTGGTAGCGCAGCATGTCGAGCAGCGGGACGTGGCATTCGACGGCCGCGAAGAGATCGGGCCGCTGCGCGAGCACCGCGCCGGTGAGCAGCCCGCCGTTGGAGCCGCCCGCGATGCCGAGGCGTTCGGGGTTCGTGTATTTGTTGTCGATCAGATACTCGGCCGCGGCGATGAAGTCATCGAAGACGTTCTGCTTCTTGTCCAGCATGCCATCCTCGTGCCAGGCCGAGCCGTACTCGCCCCCGCCGCGCAGGTTCGCCACGGCATACACGCCCCCCGCCTCGTACCACGGGAACATTGTCGAGCTGAACCTCGGCGTCATGCTGACATTGAACCCGCCGTAGCCGTAGAGGATCGTCGGGTTGTCGCCGGTGAGTTCGAGCCCCTTCGGGTGGATGATGAACATGCTGACAGGCGTGCCGTCCTTGGACTCGTACCAGACCTGCTTCACCTCGACGATCTCGGGATTCACTTTCACGTCCGCGCGGGCCCAGAGGTCGGGCTCGGCGTCGGCGTGGGCCAGGTCGATGTGGTAGATGCTCGTCGGCATGTTGTAGCTGGTGAAGGTCAGGAACGCCTCGGTCCGATCGTCCTGCGTCGAGAGCCCCGCCGAGCCGATGCCGGGCAGCGCCAGCTCACCCAGCGCGTGGCCCTTGGTGTCATACAGACTGATCCGCGTCTTGGCCGCGTCGAGGTAATCCGCCGCAATGATCCCGTCGGCGAACGAAACGCCGTCCAGCACGAGCTTGGGATCCTCGGGGATGATGTCCGTCCAGTTCTCGTAGTCGGGCTGGTGCAGATCGATCGCCACGACCCGGCCGTTGGGCGCGCCGAGTGTTGTCTCCATGTAGAGCGTGTCGCCCACAAAGTTCGACGCGCCGGGCCGACCCGACATCCCGATCGCCGCGGGGACAAGGTGCAATTCGCCCGTCTCGAACCAGTGAGCCAGATCCGTCACCCATATATCGAAGCTGTTCGTGCCGGTCCAGTAGCCGACGGTCGCCCAGCGCCCGTCCTTGGAAGGCGTGATCCACGGCCCCCACGTGGTCGAGAGCTGCTTGAGCTTCTCGTCGGTGTAATCCATGTCGCCATAGAACGTCGCAAGATCGCGCTGCCGGAAGATGGTGCGGTCCTGGCGGTGGTGCGTGCCGAGCTTGTGGAAGCGTGAGACGCCCGAGTAGGCGTCATCCAGATCTTCGAGCGCCGAGTAGTAGAAGCCCGACGAATCGGGCAGCCACTCATCGAGGCGGACCTTGCCCGGGATCTCCTCGGCGAGCCATTCGCCCGAGTGCACATCCATGACATAGAGCGTCGAGTTTTCGTCACCGGCGCGGTACATGCCGAAAGCCATGAGCGAGCCGTCGGGGTTCGGCGCGGTCCACGAGATCGTGGTCAGTCCGGACTCGTCGATCTCCTGCGGGTCGAGCAAGACGATCTCCTCGCCGTCGAGGCCCTGCCGAACGCAGACGATCGACTGGGGCATCGAGCCCTCGCGCCGGTTGTAGAAGTACATCTCGCCGTACATGCGAGGCGCGGAAACAAGCGGAATCTCCATCAGCTCGCGCAGCCGCGACTCGAGCTCGGCCCGGCCCGGGATCGCATCGAGCGCCATACGGGTGTACTCGTTCTGAGCATCCGTCCAGACGCCGAGTTCTTCGGTCATGTTGCCCTTGTCGTCGCCCTCGAGCCACCGGTAGTCATCGCGGATCTCGACGCCGTGCAGCGTGTCCGTGACGGTTCTGATCTCTGTGGCCGGCGGCTCGCCGACCTGTGCTGTTGCGAACGTTGCGGAGCAGAGTGTCGTCAAGACGAGCGACGCGGATCGAATTCGGGCCATTTGGGATCTCCTGGCTGCCGGCCGTCTGCCGGTTCCAGAATGGTACCACCGGATCTGCGTTTGGATTCGATCCCCGCCCCCCCTACTGCACGATGCCCTGTGTCAGACGCATGAACGCGGTCTCGAGGTTCACGGCTTCCTCGCCGTACCCGTTGATGCGGTAGCCCGCGTTCACAAGCATGCTCGGGATATCGCTCGGCGCCGTCGCGGACTCGTCATCGAACACGACCTCGATCACGTTCCCGTCACCCGTGGCGTCGCGCTCGTCGTCCTCGGCCTTGCGGAGCGTGACCTTCTTGACGCCCGGCACCTTCGTGAGCATCTCGGCGGCCTGGCGTGTGCGGTCCGTCAGCATGACATGGAACGTCCGCCCTACCTTCGCCCTGCGGATTGCCTCGTTCACGTTGCCCGAAAAGAGCAGCTTGCCCCGCTCGATAATCCCGACCTGATTGCACAGCTCCGCAAGCTCGTGCAGGATGTGCGAACTGATCAGAATCGTCTTGCCCATCCGGCGGAGCTCCTTGAGCAGCTCGCGGATTTCGATGCGGGCCCGCGGATCGAGGCCGCTGGCCGGCTCGTCCATCAGGAGCACCTTCGGATCGTGCAGCAGCACGCGCGCGATCGACAGACGCTGCTGCATACCCCGGCTCAGGCTGTTCACCTCGGCCGTCGCCTTGTACGTCAGGTCCGTCAGTTCGAGCACATCGAGAACCACCTTCTTGCGCTGATCGCCGTTGATGTTGTACGCGGCCGCGAAGAACTCGAGATACTCCTGAACCACCATGTCCTCGTACGCGCCCATGAAGTCGGGCACATAGCCGATCCGTGGGCGGATCTCGCGGTTCTGGTACCCGATCGTCAGCCCGTTAACGTTCGCCTGCCCGCTCGTGGGCTTGAGCAGCGTTGCCAGGATCTTGATCGTCGTCGTCTTGCCCGCGCCGTTGGGGCCGATGAAGCCGTAGCAGGCCCCCTCCTCGATCGTGAGATTGAGGTTATCCAGCGCAACGAGATCGCCGTAGCGTTTGGTCAGGTTGATGGTTTCGATCATCGCCATGCGTGCGTCGCCTCAGTTGCCCTGCGCGGGTGAGAGATTCAGATTCCATCGCGGCGGGTTCGGGTCGAGCGGATACACCCACCGCACCACCGTCTTGCCCGACCAGTTGAGTTCGTCCCAGTTGCCACCCCGCTGCATGTAGATCGGCAGCGGGTCCGTCGCGTTGCTGCCCGATGGCGTCTCCACAACACCGAGCACGATGATGCAGGGCTGAGTCAGCCATCGCCCGAGATCCAGCCCGTGCGTGTATCGCCGCACCCCCGCGAGCGAATCGCCCCGATCGCCCTGCACCGGCGGGCGGAGCTGCGACACAAACGCCGACGCGATCAGCCGGTCGTTGTCCGAGCCCGTCACACGCCCGCCGCCGAATCCCTGCCCGAGCGAGCGGGCCCGGCTGATCAGGTCGTCAAAGTAGGACGAGCTGCCTGCCTCCGACGGCGCGTCCCCCCCGAGCGTGGAGAGGTCGAGCACCTGACCGGGCGACCACACACCCCCGCCCGCGAATCTGTGCGCATCGTAGTTTGACACCACGGGCATGCCCGTCTGCGAATCGATCGAACGCTGCCCCTTCACCACAATCACCACCGCGTCACGCAGCGGCCCGGGCAGTTCATGCACCAGATTCCCAACCGGCTGACCGTTGGCGCCCAGGCGGATCGTGCCGGGCGAACCGTCGTCCGTCACAGCTCGCGGCATCGCCCATCGCCGCTCACCCGCCCAGTCGAAGCGGAAACGCTTCTCGGTCGCACGCGCCGGGAAGCGCAGCCGATCAGGATCACGCGCCGACACGCTGTAGGGTCTTGCATCAGGGAAGGCCGCCGAAGCCAGTAGCGAGTTGTAGTGCTCAGACCAGTACGTCGCGACCGGGCTGAACTCGGTGTACTCCTCCTCGGCCGGACTCCCGACACGCACGCCCGCGTCGCTGTACCCCGGAACGAACACACTCGCAAACGATCGGGCACGCTGATACACGCTGCCATCGACGGCATCAAGGAACACCACCTGCTGCACACCCGCCTGTCTGGGCCTAAGAATCGAGACCCCGCCCCACCCGACGAGCGTGAACAGCCCGATCCCCGCGACGAACAACATCCACGAGTGCTTCTTGATCCCGAGCTTGCTCAGCACCGTGTACCCGACCGGACCGGCTACCGCCCAGTACAGCCCGAAAACCGCAAAGCCCAGCAGCAGAGCCGCGCCTGCCGACCCGCTCGATGAGATCGCCGTCCCGATGTCGCCATCAAACGAACGCACTTCGCGGTTCGAGAACACAGAAGTGGTCCCCGTCCCGCGATCCATGAGCAGGCCCCGCTTGCCCAGGATGCGATGCCAGAACGCGTCCATCATCGGCATGCCGCGATCGACCAGGTTGCGATTCGTCAGATCGATCCCGATCAGCGTCACCATCCCAAGGTCCACAAGCCTGCGCGAGACCACCACGCGCCCCTCGGCATCGGTCAGGATCGCCTCCGCGTCGCCGCGCTCTGCCGACGCATTCGTCTCCAGGCTGTGCACCACGAGCGTCTCGGGCAGCGTCGCCAGTTCTTCATGCGTCAAAAGCGCCAGCACATCCGACGAACCCGGCTCGAGCCGAACGGGCGTCACATCCGGGAGCAGGGGCGCCAGCCTGTTGCGATCCATGTCCTGCCAGATCTGACCCGTCGCCGGCAGGCACACGATCAGATGACCGCCCCGGCGCACCCACTCGATCAGCGCATCGCTCCGCGCCGTCGTCAGGTCCGCGGGATTGCCCGTTGTCCAAATGATGTTCTCGAACTGCGACAGGCCCGCCCAACGATCCGGCAGATCGTCCGGCTCCAGATCCGTCGCAAACTCCGTCACCTCGTGCCCGGCGGGCAGAAAGAGCTCGCTGCCCTGCGCCCGCCGCGAGTACTCGCTGATCCCGCCCACGCGCCGACCGATCACCAGGCCCGTCGCGATCTCGGGCGACAAAAAGGCCCGCGTGGGCTGGATCTCCTGCCGACCGAGCAGCTGCCCCCGGCGATACGACACGCCCGTTCGAGCAGCCGTCTCCGCATCCAGATCGATCGCCTCGTACGCCGAAACAACCAGCGCCTGTCGAGGCTCATACGAACCGGGGATCCAGAGATAAAGCCAGGTCCGCTGCGTCACACCCGGATTGCTCGTCACCGTCCGCTGGTGCAAGGGCGTGTCGCCGTCCGTGTCACGCCCTTCGATCTGAATGATCAGCTCACGCTGCGTCGGGGCCGAGTCGGTGAACTCGATCTTCACCCCCGCCCAGTCGCCCAGGCGGGCCATATTCCCCACGCCGACGCTGCCAGCCTCAAGCTGGACCGACTGCCCCCGAGCCCCGGGCACACACGCCGAGGCCAGGGCCAGCATCACACACACCAGTCGGAAAGCTCGGGTCATGCGGCGGATTCTACGGGGATCCGCCGCTCTTCGTTCAGATCCCCTGAAGACCGACGCCCAGACGCCCGATTGTGCCCGCATGGAGAACATCTCCCCCATCGACATCCTCATCGCCCTGACCGTGCTCGGCGCGATGGTCGCCATCCTCCACGCCGTGGCTGCGGACATCAACTACACCCACCTCCGCATCGATCTCGCACGACGCGTCATCGAACGCCGCGAACGCTACCTCCGCGAACTCCGCGGCGAGCACGAACTGGGCGAAGTCGAAATCCTTGAGGAAGACAACCCCGGCATGGAAACATCCGAGATCGCCACGGAAGTGGTCGAAGAAGCCGTCCAAGCCCAGGCCGCCTGACTCCAGCCCTCAAGCCCTTCCGAGGGCCCCTCAGCCAGATCAGTTTTTCTCGATCGCCCAGAGCTTCTCGATCAGCCGGGCGTGCGCTTCCATGCCCAGGCGGAAGCAGTCCAGCTCGAATTTCTCATTGGGCGAATGCACACGGTCATCCTCGAGCCCGAAGCCCATGAAAATCGTGTCCAGCCCGAGCTTGTCCTTGAGCATGCCCGCGATCGGGATCGACCCGCCAGACTTGATCAGCGCCGCCTCGCTGCCAGAGCTGTCCTTGAGCGCCGCGACCGCCGCCCTGAGCGTTGGCGAATCCGTCGGCGTGGTCGCCGGGTGCCCCCCGCCCATGTCCGTCAGCTCCCACCGGCACCCCGTCGGCGTGCGCTCGTTGAGCCACGCAAAGAAAGCCTCGGCGACCTTCCTCGGCTCCTGATCCGCCACGAGACGGAAACTCACCTTGGCCGTTGCCTTGGCAGAGATCACCGTCTTGGCGCCCTTGCCCGTGTACCCGCCATAGATCCCGTTGATATCGCACGTCGGGCGCGCCCATTCGCGCTCCACCGACGTGTACCCGGCCTCGCCGACGTCCGCCTCGGGACCAAGCCCGATCGTCGCCAGTGCCGCAGCCGGGTCCACACCCAGCTTCTTCCACTGCGCCCGCTCATCATCACCGATCGGGCGCACATCGTCATAGAAGCCCGGGATCGTGACTCGGCGGTCCTCGTCCCAGAGCTGCGCCAGCACCTTCGAGAGTTCGTTCACCGGGTTCGGCGTCCGCCCGCCCCAGAGTCCCGAGTGCAGGTCCTGATCCGGGCCGTGCAGCGTCACCTCGGTGTACACCAGCCCGCGCACGCCGTACGTGATCGCGGGACGACCACGCCCGAGCATGCCCGTGTCCGAGATCACGCACACATCGCAGCGCCCAAGCTCGTCCGTGTTCTCCTCCACAAACTTCTCGAGATTCGCCGAGCCCGATTCCTCTTCGCCCTCAATAAGGACCGTCATCTTCACGCCGCCGGCGGCCTTGCCCGAGACTTCCTTCCACGCACGCATCGCCTCGAGGAACGTCGCCACCTGCCCCTTGTCATCGCACGCGCCGCGCGCCACGACACGCTCGCCGACATTACCCTTGGCGGGGCGGATCACCGGCTCATACGGCGGGCTGTCCCAGAGCTCCAACGGCTCGGCCGGCTGCACGTCGTAATGCCCGTAGAAAAGCACGTGCGGCCCCTTGTAGTCCGCATCGCCCGGGGTGTGCGCCAGCACCACGGGATGCCCCGCCGCCATCGCCGAGCCCGTCGGCATCACACGCGTCTCGAACCCCGCCTCACGCAGCTGATCTGCGCACCACTCGCCAGCCTTTGCGACGTCCTCGCGATACGCCGGGTCCGTGCTCACCGAGGGAATCCGCAGCCAGTCCATCAACCGCCCAACCGCAGCCTGCTCGTTCGACTTGAGATGCTCAACGACTTTCTGTGTATGCATGCCTCATCCTTGGGATGAAAAAACCGCCCGGCGAGCGGGCGGCTTCAGGATTTCGAAAGACTGGAAGTGTATCAGGGCAGGAAGTAACCGCCATTTGAGTCCGGGAGCTTTTCGAGCCACTCCTGCGCCTGTTCCGTCAGACTGCCAACCGCTCCACCGGGGACATAGCTCCCTGTCGGTGCCCATTTGGCCATATCAGTCCAGACTTCTTCCTGCTTCATGTTCTCGGTGTGACCATCGAAGAACACCGCATTGAGCGAGTTGTTTGGATGCCTGAACGAAAGCGGCAGATTTGCGCCACCCCCAGGCCCATCCGCGCCGTAGGCAGTATTTTCAACCCACTGGGGCGTCCCTTCAGTAAACGCGCCAAAGACTCGCGTGTAGGGAGACGCATCAAAGTCAAGCGTTTTGTCACTATCAACGTAACGCGTGCCGTCGGCGACCAGGATCTTCGCCGAAGGGGGACCGACCTGATCGAGCCGGTTCCGGAATCCACGAGGTGTCTTCACCTCAGTGGCAATTGCCGAAGTCTGACCATTCGAGGTGCCGCCCCATGACATGGGTACATCACCATACAACTTGTCCCAGCGCCCCTCATCGCCTGACGAAAGACCCTGGCCTGGAACAAACCCGCCCGCATTCGGCGTACCCCACACCGAGAATGTGCCCGGCATCAGGTAGCTGATCTGTCGATACCCGCGATTGCTCTCAACGTAGTCAGTAAAGTCGCCTCGGTCTGCACCGCTTGAACCGGGATAGATAATCGCATACTCACGGGCAGCCGGGTCGGCGAAATCGTTGAAGATGTTCCCCATCCGGTGTGACCGCTGCGATGAGAACCCCATCTCCTCGCCAATGGTCGGGCTGATGAAGTCGTAGAACTGCGTCGGTGTGGACGCCGTTGTCGAGCCTGTGTATGTCTGCTTGTTGGTGTTCCCCGATGCGAGCTTCACCCCCACCGAGCCTGCCCATCCCGAGGTAGTCGCACAGGCGTAATAGTCGTCGTTGCTGGATGCGTAGAAGTTCTGCCCCTGGCCGAGCGACCGAAGCTGAGACTGGTCCACCAGTGAACGGGCCGCAGATCTCGCGGTCCCAAGCGCCGGGAGCAGAATCCCAATGAGCAGCGCGATGATCGCGATCACCACGAGAAGTTCAATGAGCGTAAACGCACGGTTTTTCATGTCCGTCATTTCCATCTGTATCTCCATCGCGGGATACGAAAGCCCAGTCTCAATGATCAGTTAATCTTGCGGGGTTTAACGTCGGGATCGATCGAGAGTTTGCCGGATTCCTGATCCAGCTTGTCGGTCTTGTTCTCGATCTCGTCGAGCGCGACCATGTACCGCGACTTCACGTACCAGTCGCCGCCTTCTTCGTTCTGAATCATGGGCAACAACGTGAACTGCTCGGTATCAGGATTCTTGTAAGGGATAACGATGCTGCGACCCTTGGTCGAAACGGCAAAGGTCTCTCCGGTGGTCACATCGACCATCATCATCCGATCTGAAAGATCCGGGCCTGCGTTGCCCGACATCGCAAGGAAGATCCCGAACGCTCCTACCAGCAGTCCGATGACAATGATCGCGATCTGGACCGGCTTGCTCTTCATACCCTGCTCCGGCAACCACCCGGGCGAACGCCCCGGATTGCATCCACTTCCCTACATCCCGGCCACGCTCGCACACGAAGCCGCGCAGTAGCGTACCCGGTCAGAGGCCAGAAGGCATGTGAGGAAAGATCGCTTACGAGACACTGACCGACTGTTTGGGGAATATTCTATCGGCATCGCTGACTCCCCCAGAACCGACAGGTCCACACCGCGACCTACCATCATCTGAAGGACACCAATCCCTCCCCAATCATGCGAATCATCCTCCCCAATCCGAGAGGCTTCTGCGCCGGCGTCCGCATGGCGATCGATGTCGTCGACCGCGTGGTCGACCTCTACCCCAGCCGAACCATCTACGTCTACCACGAAATCGTGCACAACCGACACGTAGTCGGGCGTTTCAAAGACCGCGGCGTCGTCTTTGTCGAATCCCTCGATCACGTCCCCGAGGGCTCAGTCGTCGTTTTCAGCGCCCACGGCATCCCGCCCGAAATCCGCCAAAATGCACAAGATCGTGGCCTCGTCGCGATCGACGCGACCTGCCCGCTGGTCACCAAGGTCCACTCGGAAGCCGTCCGCTACGCGCGCAAGGGCTACCAGATCCTGCTCATCGGCCACGCCGACCATCAGGAAGTGGTCGGCACCTACGGGGAAGCCCCCGATTCCACCCTCGTCGTCGAATCTCCCGAGCACGCCGAGACGATCGAAGTCGCTGACGCCGAGAAACTCGTCTATCTCACACAAACCACGCTCTCGACCGACGACGCCGGCGAGATCATCCGCGTCCTCAAACGCCGATTCCCGCACATCCACGAACCCGGCGAGCCGGACATCTGCTACGCCACGACCAACCGCCAGCACGCCGTGCGCCAGATCGCGCCCGAGGTCGATCTCGTCCTCGTCGTGGGCAGCAAGAACTCCTCCAACTCCGTCCGCCTGACCGAGATCGCCCGGAACGTGGGGACCGACGCCCATCTCCTCGATGACGCGAGCGAACTCCGCGATGAATGGCTCACAAAGGGATCAGACACCAGCGTCCTGATCACCGCCGGCGCTTCGGCGCCCGAGGATCTGGTCGCCGCCATCTGCCGGACGCTCCTCGAACGCTTCGGCGGCACGATCGAACAATGGGACATCGTCGACGAGTCCATCGAGTTCGCCCTCCCCGCGGCCCTGCGCCGCCTCATGAAAGACGAGGGCGTCGAGGTCGGCTCGGGCCTCGTCACGGTCGAAAGCGGGATTTCCTCTGGCGAGATGTACGGAGCCGTGCCCCTGACCGTCTCTGCGCGCAGCAATCCCCCCACCCTCACCGAGAAGGTCGGCCCGTGAAGCACCCGGAACACCACCTCTTCTCGATGACACCCGACGATCTGGGCCAATGGTGCGAAGCGCGCAGCATGAAACGATTCCGCGCCCGCCAGATCCTCGAATGGGTCTACCAGCACGGCAGCGCCGACCCCAGCGCGTGGTCCAACCTCTCCGCACGCGACCGCGAGTGCATCGCGGCGGAGATGACCATCCTGTCCGGCAGGACCATCAGCCACCAGCTCGCAACCGACGGCACACAAAAGCTTCTGATCCAGTGGGAAGACGAGCCCGCACCACCGGGCGAGCCCATGAAGCTCAGCGTCCTCCAGGACGACCCGAGCCGGCAGACCGAGTGCGTGATGATTCCCTCGCTCGGCTCCGATACCTCGCGCAAAACCGCGTGCATCTCGAGCCAGGTCGGCTGCCCCGTCGGATGCCGATTCTGCGCGTCGGGCCTCTCGGGTCTCGACGGCAACCTCTCGACCGGACGCATCGTCGAACAGGCCTGGCGTCTCGGGCAACTCGAAGGCGTCGGGCGGATCAGCAATGTCGTGTTCATGGGCATGGGCGAGCCACTGAGCAACTTCCGGCCCGTCGTCAATGCCGTGCGCCGCCTGGCCGCCCCAACACCCGAGGGCATGGGCATCGGTGCACGCCGGATCACGATCTCGACCGTGGGCCTGCCCCAGGCGATCCGCAAGCTGGGCGAAGAACTCGACCTGCCCGTCACGCTCGCGCTCTCGCTGCACGCGCCGAGCGATGATCTGCGCCGCGAGCTCATCCCCTGGGCCGAGTACACCACAATCGCCGAGCTGCTGTCCGCGTGTCAGGCATGGTTCCAAAAGACCGGCCGCGAGATCACACTCGAATACACGCTGCTCGGGCAACTCAACGACCAGTCCGATCACGCCCGCGAGTTGGCGCGCCTCGCCAAAACGCTGCGGGCCAATATCAACCTCATCCGGTACAACGAGGTCGAGGGTCTGCCCTACAAACGACCCCGCGACAGCGACGTCACGCGCTTCCAGACGATCCTGCGTGAGAACGGCGCGAACTGCCACATCCGCGCCAGCCGCGGACGCGACATCGCGGCCGCCTGCGGCCAGCTCCGCCACGAGCACCGGGCCGACTCGGCATGAGCCTCGACACCTTCGAGAGGGGCACGCTCACGCACCTCCTCGTTCTCATCGTGAGCGCGGTGGTCGTCGGCCTGCTCGTCTTTGCGCAGCGCCGCACACGATCGCAGGATCACGCCAAAGCCGATCGCTTTCGCTTGGCGATGGGCATCGCCATCCTTATTTTCCAGATCCTCCACAACCTGTATTGGCTCTTTCTGCGCGAGGGCGGCTTCGATGTGCATGAGAGCCTGCCCCTGCACTTCTGCGATATCTCGGGCCTCGTCGCCGCCGCGGCTCTTCTGTTTCCCGATCGCAGACTCGTCACAATCCTCTACTTCTGGGGCGTCGGCCTCTCCTCGACAGCCTTCATCATCCCCGTGATCACCGAAGGCCCGGGGCATCTTGTGTTCTGGACGTTCTGGACGAGCCACCTCATCATCGTGGGTGGCGCGGTCTTCTTCGTGCTCGCCGAGGGCTATCGCCCAACATTCAATGACCTGCTCTTTGCGCTCGCGGTCACCACGGGGTACGTGCTCTGCCTGCTCGGGCTCAACATCGCGATCGGGACGAACTACGGCTACGTGGGCAAGCACTCCGAGCCCACAGCGTTCCTGGGCGATTGGCCCTTCCCGAGGCTTCCCCTGCTCTTTCTCGGCGGCGCACTTCTCGAGATCGCCGCGTGGCTCCCGTTTGGGATCATGTCGCGGCTCCGAACGCCTCGCGCCCCCCGCCCGTAGGATGCCGCGATGCTCCTGGCACTTACCGGCTGCGTAATCACCTCACTCGTCCTGTCGCTCTTCGCGACCGGACTGGCGCGCAAGGTCGGCCAACGCCTCTCCGCTCTGGATGGCATGGGCGTCGAAGGGCAGGTCAAAGCCGAGGTCCGGCGCATCCCGAACACCGGCGGCATCGGGATCGCCCTCACGCTCATCCTCATGCTCGGCGGGGTTGGTCTGGCTGCCCAGTTCTGGCCCGAGGCGACCAGCGAAGCCGACACGCTCGGGCAGCTCGCGTGGGGTGTGCGCGAGAACATGACACTCCTCATCGCCTTCCTCGGCGGGCTCTTTGTGATCCACGCCATCGGGGTTATCGATGACCGCAAACCCCTGCCCTGGCAGCCCAAGCTCTTGGCGATGGTGCTCGTCCCCGCTGCTGTCGCATGGATCGCAGACACCCGCGTGCTCTCACTCCTAGACAGCCACGTCGGCGGCCCCTGGCTCTCGGTCCTCGTCACCGCGCTCTGGTTCGCGGTTGTGATGAACGCGATGAACTTCCTCGACAACATGGACGGCCTCGCCGGCGGACTCGGCGCGATCGTCAGCGCCGGACTCCTGACCATCTCCATCGTCAACGCGCAGTGGATCATCGGAGCCGGGGCGGCGGTCCTGCTCGGCGCATGCCTCGGATTCCTCCCCCACAACTTTCCCAAGGCCCGCGTCTTCATGGGCGACGGCGGCTCGCTCGTGGTCGGCTTCACGCTCGCCTTCCTCACCGTCAGGCTCAACTACGTCGATTCGACACTGAGCGACACACAGTGGCACCTGCTCTTTGTCCCCCTGGTGCTGCTGGCGATCCCGCTCTACGACTTTGCCAGCGTGGTGCTCATCCGACTCTCGCAGGGCAAGTCACCATTCGTGGGCGATCTCCAGCACTTCTCCCACCGCATGGCAAGACGCGGGCTGGGCAGACGCGGCGCGGTCGTCGCGATCTGGGTGCTCGCGGCCATCACCGGGGCCGGCGCGGTTGTGATGTCGCGTTCGGAACCCTGGCAGGCGGCCCTCATCGCAGGTCAGACGCTCGCGGTCCTCGGCCTGATCGCCTACCTCGAACGCGGCGTCCCGGAGCAGACCTCGTGAAGCGGGTCCACCTCGACTGGATCGGCCTCACGCTCATCACATGGTCGGCGCTCGCAAGAGCGATGACCATGGCAGAGCCCCTCCCCGGCTGGGACGCGGACCCCACGCGCATCGTGATCGCGATCGTCGGCATCGGCCCGACCGGCTCACTCCTGATCGACGCCCTCGCTTGGCTCGGCGCTGCCCTCGTCCTGATGAGCCCGCGGAGCCGAGGCAGGGGGCCGCTCGCCCTTCTCGCACTCCTCGGCGCGGCGCTGGTCCTTGTGCGCACATGGATGCTCGATGCGCAGGACGTCGAGGCGGTCCGGATCGCATCGAGTTGGGCCGCCGGGTGGGCGTCGTTCGCAGCGATTGTCAGCCTTGCGCATCGCCGGAGCGTGCGGGTCGTGCTGGGCTCGGTGCTCCTGGCGAGTGCCGTGATGTTCGCTGCCAAGGGCCTCGTGCAGGTCTTCGTCGAGCACCCGCTGATGCTCGAGCAATTCGACGCCAACAAAGACGCGAGCCTGATCGCGCAGGGATTCCAGCCCGGTTCCGAGCAGGCGCTGATCTACGAACGCAGGCTCCGCCAGCCCGATCCGACCGGGTGGTTCGGGCTGAGCAACGTGCTGGCGACCTTCCTCGCGGTCGGCGGCGTCTCGCTCTTCTTCGCCGGCCTCACCACCAAAGGCCCGGCGCGAACCGCAAGCCTGCTCGTCTCGATCGGACTGGGCGTGGTCCTGCTCCTGACGGGATCAAAGGCAGGTATCGGCGTTGCGGGTCTGGGCGTTCTTGCTGGGCTTCTGTTGCGATTTGCCCCGGGTCGATGGTGTCGCCCCCTGATCCTGGTGCTGGTCGTGCTTCCCACGGTCGCGGTCGTCGCGCGGGGGGTGACAGGCTTGCCCGAGGGCGAGAAGTCGCTGCTGTTCCGCTGGTTCTACGCCGAGGGAGCCGCCCGTGTCACGGCTGACACCATGCCCCTCGGCACGGGCCCGGCGGGGTTTCAGGAGGCGTACCAACTCCACAAGCCGGCGCAAGCGACCGAGGATGTCACCAGCCCGCACATGATCCTGTGGGACTACGCGGCCACGCTCGGCTTGATCGGGCTGCCACTCATCGGCGCCCTCTTCTGGACACTCTGGCGCATCGCAAGCTCCCGCCCAACCGCTCCGACAGGTCCGCCCTCGCCAAATAGGCTCAGGCAATTCAGGCCCGTGATTCTGATCACACTCATCCTGCCGGTGCTGCTGGGTGTCTGGCTCGAATCGCAGGCGACGACGATCGAAGGGGCGCTCGGACGACTCGCAGGGCTTGTCGGCTGGAGCGGGCTGGCGATGCTGCTGGTCTGGGCAGGTCAGCCGGGCAGGCTCGTGCTTGCTGCGGCGGGTGTGGTGGTTCTCTGTCACGCGCAGCTGGACATGGCTTTGTCGCTCCCGGGATCGGGGCCGATGGCGCTCTGCCTGCTTGGGCTGGCAGCCAGTGATCGTGAGAGCTGGCGTCTTCGCGTGCCGGGCTTTGCACCTGTCGCGGCGGCGATGATTGGGCTGGCGATGGGCCTGACACTGGTGCCGGGCATCTGGGGATGGGAATCCAGTCTTCGCACTTCGAGCGCGAGGCTTGGCGAGGTCGTCACAGCTCAGGAATCGCTCCTCGACCCCACGCCGGCGGATATCCGGGACATCCAGCTCCGACAGATGCAGGCGCTCTCGCAGGCGTTTGAAGACCTCGTCGCGGCCTCGGAGGCCAAGCCCGCAGATGGAAGGACCGCTTCTGAGGCGGCAAGAGTCGGGATCATGCTCGCCGAGGCTGCGGGGCAGGCGGGCCAGCTCCAAGAAGCTCAGGGCCTGGTCGAACGGTCAATCGGGGTGCTTAAGGCATCGCACTCGGCCCGCCCTCGGGCAGGGCTGGCGGCCCAGATCGGGAGTCTTGGCTTGTTCGGAGCCGGGCTCGCCGAGTCCGCGGGGGCACCCGAGCAGCGTGTCCGAGAATTGAGGGACGCGGCTTTGGCGAGCATCGCTGAGGCTGCTGATCGCTCACCCAGATCCGCTCGCCACCCGGCCCAGCTCGCCTTTGCGCTTTCTGAACTCGGGGAGGGAGCCGAGGCCAAGCGATGGGCGGGGCGGGCGATCGAGCTGGATGACGCGACCGGGCTGGACCCTTTGTCATCGCTGCCCGAGTCGGTCCGACGACAGCTCGAGCGGATCGTCCGGGGGCCTTGAATCACCCGGGCAGGGGCCTAGCATAGATAGAGCCCCCGTGCAAGCGGGACCTGGCATTCTTGGCGAATGCTGCAAAGCCTGTTCAGAACTGGCTTTGCGAGCCCGACCGGACTGGACGAACGCGATGGATGACGACGAAGACACGCCGACCGAGCGCTCCTGACCAGCGTCCACGCACGCTCATATCTCTCAGCCACCGCCGGGGAACGCACGCGGACTCCGGATTCACAGAAGACAACGAACCGAATGACTCAGACGCCCCCCTGCCAGGGTTGGCAAGCGGGCATCGCAGACAGACCGCCAGCAGCTTGAAGGACACACGTCATGACCATTGACAAGAAACACATCCGCAACATCGGTATCGCGGCCCATATCGATGCCGGCAAGACCACCGTCACCGAACGCATCCTGTTCTACTCGGGCAAGAACTACAAGCTCGGTGAGGTGCACGAGGGCACCGCGACCATGGACTTCCTTCAGGAAGAGCAGGAGCGTGGTATCACGATCCAGTCGGCCGCGACGACCTGCCCCTGGACGAAGGACGGCCAGGAGTACAAGATCAACCTGATCGACACCCCGGGCCACGTGGACTTCACCATCGAGGTGGAGCGTTCGCTCCGCGTGCTCGACGGCGCGGTCGCGGTCTTCGACGGCAAAGAGGGCGTCGAGGCCCAGTCCGAGACCGTCTGGCGCCAGGCCGACCGTTACAAAGTCCCGCGCATGTGCTTCATCAACAAGATGGACAAGCTCGGTGCGGACTTCGACTACAGCTTCAACACGATCAAGAAGCGCCTGGGCGCCAACCCGATCGCGGTGCAGATCCCGATCGGTCACGGCAACGAGCTTGAGGGCATCATCGACCTGCTCGGCATGAAGGCGTACTACTTCGACACCGAGAGCCAGGGCGCCAAGGTCACCGAGAAGGACATCCCCGAAGATCAGGCCGAGCGCGTCGCCCAGTGGCGTCACGACCTGATCGAGTCGGCTGTGGCTCTTGATGATGACCTGATGGAGCAGTACCTCGAAGACGAGGACTCGATCACGGTCGAGCAGATCAAGGCTGCTGTGCGCAAGGGCACCATCGCGCTCCAGTGCAACCCGGTCTTCTGCGGCTCGGCCCTGAAGAACGTCGGTGTGCAGCGTCTGCTCGACGGCATCATCGACTACCTCCCCAACCCGACCGAGGTCCCCGAGGTCGAGGGCGAGAACCCGCGCGACCCGGAAGTGAAGCTCATCCGCCCTCACGCGGACGACGCCCCCTTCTCGGCGCTCGTGTTCAAGGTGGTCAGCGACACGCACGGCGACCTGACCTACATGCGGATCTACTCGGGCATCCTCAAGAAGGGCTCGCGCGTGATCAACCCGGGTAACGGGAAGAAGGAGAACGTGAGCCGCATCTTCGAGATGCACGCCAAGGACCGCCAGGCACTCGAAGAGGTCGGCGCGGGCAACATCGTCGCGGTCGTGGGCATCAAGGACTCGATCACGGGCGACACGCTGTGTGACCAGGACGAGCCGATCATCCTCGAGCGGATGGACTTCCCCGAGCCCGTGATCTCGATGTCGATCGAGCCGAACACGGCCGACGACAACCGCAAGCTTGGCGAAGCGCTCGTCACGATCCGCCGCGAGGACCCGAGTTTCCAGAGTCACTACGACGAGGAAACAGGCCAGACCATCATCGCGGGCATGGGTGAGCTTCACCTCGAGATCATCAAGAACCGCCTCGTGCGTGACATGAAGATCGGCGTGCAGGTCGGCAAGCCCCGCGTTTCGTACCGCGAGGCGATCGCCGGCTCGGCCCAGAACGTCCAGGGCAAGTTCAAGAAGCAGACCGGTGGTCGCGGTCAGTTCGGTGATGTCACGATCAACATCACCCCGTTCACCAAGGAGCAGGCCGAGGAAGCCGGTCTGAACTTCAAGGAGAACGTCGCCTTCGAGAACAAGATCATCGGCGGCAAGATTCCGAAGGAATTCATCCCGTCGGTCGAGTACGGCATCCGCCAGACGGCGCTCAGCGGCATCACCGCTGGCTACCCGCTCATCAACGTCAAGGTCGAGCTGGTTGACGGCTCGTACCACACGGTTGACTCGAGCCAGGTGGCGTTCGAGCAGGCCGCCCGCCTCGCGCTGCGTGAAGCGGTCAACAAGGCCGGCAGCGTGCTGCTGGAGCCGATCATGAAGGTCGTGATCCTGACCCCGGACGAATACCTGGGCAACATCACGGGCGACATGGCCAGCCGTCGCGGCATGATCACGGACACCGAGGACCGCGGCCACGTGAAGGTGGTCAACGCCGAGGTGCCGCTGTCGGAGATGTTCGGTTACACGACCGTGCTCCGCGGCATGTCTCAGGGCCGCGCGGCGAACTCGATGGAGTTCCTCGAGTACCGCCCGATGCCCCCGAGCCTCCAGGCCGAGCTCGTCAAGAGCGGCGGCTGAGAACCTTTACATGTTCCCTGAGTGAGGGGTCCGAAAAAACCACACCCGCTCGGCTCTGCCGGGCGGGTTTTTTCGTGCGCTGGCCATATGGTTGTCAATGCCCTCCGGCGACTGCCGATAGACACAACCGGCCCTTTCCACGCCGGACCCTCGGAGATGAACATGGATTCGCAGCGATACCAGACTGTTCTACTTTTCGGTGCCCCCGGCGCGGGCAAGGGCACGCAGGGCGCGATCCTCGGACGCATCCCGGGATTCTTCCATCTCTCCTGCGGCGAGGTCTTCCGCTCGCTCGACATCCATTCCGAACTCGGCTCGATCTTTTATGAGTACTCGTCCAAGGGCGAGCTCGTGCCCGACGATGTCACCGTCAAGATGTGGGCGGAGAACATGCACGCTCAGACGGTGCTCAGCCTCTACAAGCCGCACGATGACCTTCTGCTGCTCGATGGCATCCCCCGGAACGTCAAGCAGGCCGAGCTGATGGAAGAATACATCGACGTGCTCGGCATCATCCATCTGGTCTGCCGCGACAAGGAAGCCATGATCAAGCGTCTGCGCCGGCGTGCATTGAAAGAGAACCGCATCGACGATGCGCAGGAAGACGTGATCCGCCGTCGCTGGGAGATCTACGAACGCGAGACGGCACCGGTGCTGGATTACTACCCGGACGAGCTCATCCACGAGGTCGATGCCGTCGGCTCGCCCTCGTCGGTGCTTCAGCACGTCCTTGAAGTGGTCGTGCCGATCCAGGATTCGCACTTCAACAACCCGATCTCGGGCGAGGACGACTAACGCCGATCCGCGGCTCGCTTGGCCGCGAATCGCACCGCGTCGACATAGCCGTCCACCATGTTTCCGAGCGAGAATCGCTGGGTCGCTGTGGCGTGAGCCTCGCTCGCGAGCCTTTGCTGGAGGGCACGGTCGGTCAGCAGGGTCTTGAGCTTGGATGCGAGGTCGCCGACGTCACCGTCGCGGTACAGGAAACCGTTCTCGCCATCGCGGAGGGCTTCGATCTCCGGGTTTTGCGCTTCAACCTTGGCGCTGGTGACAACGGGCAATCCGTAGCCCATGCCGTGAAGGATGCTCAGGCCGATATTGGCCGGGTAGCAGAACGCGGTCGAGACCATGAACCAGGGTGCGCTGATGGATTCGTCATAGATCGCGCCGAGGAATCGCACGCGATCGGACAGCCCGCGATCGGCGGCGAGGGCTTCGAGCCGCTCGCGGTCCGGTCCTTTGCCGATGATGGCCACGACGAGCGAAGGGAAGGCCTCGCTCAGTCTGGCCTGCGCTTCGATGAGGAGGTCAACCCGGTTGGCCTCCTCGAGTCTGGAAACAAAGAGCAGGACAGGGGCATCGCTCAGGCCCTGCTGCCGCCGGAAGTCGGCGATCTTCTCGGGTTGATCCATCCACTCGGCGCGAGCGGCCTGAATGGGCGTCTGGTCGATGGCGTTGAGCGCCACGAAGACGCGGTCGGGGTCGAAACCGTTGCGGATGTACGCCTCGGCGGCGGTGTGGTTGTAGAAGAGCAGCGCATCGGCGAGCTTGGCAACGGACGAGCGGGCACGGGCGCGCCAGCCGGCGTCCTGCTTGGAGTAGCCGTGGCCCCAGAGCACCGTCCCGACGCCGCCTTGCCGGGCTTTGAGAAGAGCGGGGATCAGGCTCGCGTAGTGCAGGTCCCATGAGAGCGAGAGGACGTCGGCCTTGTCACGGTCGGCGTACTCGAGCTGAGACTTGTGCCAGAGCATGGTGCGACCGAGAAGACGTTTCTCGTTCATCGGGACGAACTGGGCGTCGAAACCGTCGGCGTCGACGTTCGGGATGCCGTCACGCTGGCCGTAGATCAGCTTGAGATCGATGCCGGGGCGGGACGCGAGTTCGCGGAAGACGGGCACGCGATACTTGGCGAGCGAGGGCTGCTGCACGACGAGTCGCAACGGCTTGTCTGGCTGCTGATCCACGCACATCTCCGGCGTACTCCGACCCCTGCCGGATGCAATACGATGGAAGCATGATACCCATTCGCCGCGGATTCACGCTGATCGAGCTTCTTGTGGTGATCGCGATCATTGCGCTGCTGGTGGGGATCCTGCTGCCAACCCTCGCCAGCGCCCGGCTTTCGGCCAGGAGCCTTGCCTGCGGCTCCAAGCTCAAGCAGATCGGTCTTGCGACCTCGATGTATCTGGACGACTTCGACAACGCGTTGCCGCAGGTGCTGGTGGAGGTCGGGCCGGGGATGAGCTCGCCCATGGGCGCTCTGTTTGGCGGGAAGAAGGGGCAGCTCCCGTTTCTGGGTATTGACGAATACGGCGCAGAGCGGCGACCGCTCAACAGCTACCTCGTCGATCGCGAGCCGATTCCGGACGCGCAGGAAGGCGTGGATGAGATGCCCGAGTTCGAATCGCCGCTGGATCGCGGCGCGGAGAACACGGGGATACCGATCCCGCAGTTCGCCCGCACGGATTCGATGTACGACCTGATCGGCTCGAGCTACACGCTCAACGATCACGCGCCGGACAGCGACCCCTCGCGGGACGTACTGCCCACGCTCGTGCCGCAGACGGGCGGCCCGATGCCCTACATCATCGACACCTCTCGCACACTGCTGATCGCCTCGCAGACGATTTACAACTACGACGACGGCGATGACCGCAAGCAGCACTGGTACGGCAAGCAGGGCCGATCGAACGCTGAGATCGCCGCGAGCGTGCTCTTCGCGGATTTCCACGTCGGCGTTCGCCTGCCCGTGCCGGATGACCGCAGCGCGACGACACGGGACTACACCTTCCTGCCCAGACCGAGCTGGGACACGCGCACGGCGTCGGTTACTGCCCCCGGCCGCGGCGTCCGGGTTCCGGGTCGTCCGGACCGCGCGAGGGCGTGGTCGCGGTAAACGTCAGCACCTGATCGACGCCGCAGGGCGTGGAAGGCACGATGTTCCAACCCCAGATCGATGGCATCGCGCTGCGGTTGCGTCCGGTGGTGGCGCCGTACGAATTGGCGCCCATGCGGTGCGGGTGCAGGTGATAGGCGATGGGGATGATCTCGTTGAGCTTGTCGCTCGAGCCGAAGCCGGGCCAGGGCTGATCGAGCTTTCGGCTGAACACGCGGTCGGCGCGGATGCGGTTGATGTCGACGGGCACCCAGGTGAGCTGGCGCCTCGGGTCGGCCTGTTTCTCGTCGTAGAGAGCGACCTCAACCCACGCGTACGGCCCGATCTCTGCGCGATCGGCGGCCCGGAACGCCTCGGCGCCGCCCCCGGCGCTCCCGCCGACGTACCCGAAGACGAGCCTCGCCGGCAGACCGACTTCGCGGTAGACGGCAACGAGCAGCAGCGGCATGTCGAATGCCGTGCCCTTGCCGCGACGCGCCGCTTCCTCTGCGCCGACGACTTCGAGAGAGCTGACGGCCCCCACGGCCTGTGCAGACTGATTCGCGGTCGCTGGACGCGCATCGGTGACGATCCCGGGACGGGTCGGCTGGAATGACTTGGCGACCTCGCCCGCAAGCCACTTGGCGACGACCATCGGCGGCTGGGTCTTGGCCTTGCCCTTGGTCCAGCGGTCGGCGAGGCGTTCGACGTAGTCCGAGTCGTACTCGCCCTCGAATCCCTCATCAATAAAGAGCTCGGGCTCAAAGGTGGAAGCCGCTTCCTTGGGCCACTCGCCGGAGGGCCAGGGAACTTTCATGGCCTCGGCGTCTTTGAACTCGGTGTTCCAGCAGGTCGCGACGGACTCGACCTCGAAAACCATGTTCATCGCGGCCTCGACGGGTCCGAAGGTCCACGTGCCGTAAGCCTCGCCCGAGTGCAGCGGGTTGCCGCCGCTGTCGGACGAGACGACGTTGAGCTTCAGCGGGACTGGACGCCCCTCGAAGAGCAGCTTGGCCTTGAGCGAGCGGAGGTCGCGGTCATGGCTGGCGCTCCGCATGGGCATGGGAAAGAAGATGGTGCCCTGCTCGATCTCAAACTCCTGATCGGTGAGCAACGGGCCGTCGCTCATCGGGGCGAGGTTGTTCGCCGAGAGCACCACGTTTGTGCGGAAGAGCCACTCCTGCGGCTCGACGCGGGTGAGGTAGGGCGTGACTTCTTCCTTGTAGCCCTGCGCGCCAGCCGACAGGACGCAGCTTGCCCCGATCAGTCCGACCAAGAGATTCCGACTCGGCGATTTCAGCATGACCGACTCCTTCCAAGCCTCGTCCGGCCCCACGCGTATCATCGAGCGTACACGCCCCGCCCGGGTGTGGGTGTGATTTCTGCCTGATTCCGGAGACCCCGATGACCACTGCCGAGACACGGATCGAGAAAGACTCCATGGGCGAGATGCCCGTTCCTGCCGACGTGCTGTACGGCGCCTCGACGCAGCGAGCCGTGCTCAACTTCCCGATCTCGGGTCGCCCGGTGCCCGAGGCGGTCATCAAGGCGTACGCGATCTTGAAGGCCTCGTGCGCGAGCGTGAACAACGGGCTGGGTCGGCTCTCGGACAGGCGGATGAAGGACATCCACGACGCCTGCTCGCTGATCGGGGGCGGCCTGACCGATTTCGGCGGCATCGCGAGGCACTTCCCGATCGATATCTACCAGACCGGATCGGGCACATCGACCAACATGAACGTCAATGAGGTTGTCGCCAACCTCGCCTGTATAGCCCACGACCAGCCCATCGGTCGGTCCAAAGACCCCGCGTGGGTGGGCGACGAGCCCGACGGGCAGGGCGGCGTGCACCCCAACGATCATGTGAACATGGGCCAGTCGTCCAACGACACCTTCCCCACCGCGATGAACATCGCCGTCGCTACCGAGATCCAGAACAAGCTGATCCCCGCGATCGAGAAACTCGAATCCGCCCTGGCTCAGAAGGCCAAGGACTGGGACCACATCGTCAAGATCGGGCGCACACACCTGCAAGACGCGACTCCTATCCGGCTCGGGCAGGTTTTCTCCGGCTATGCCAGCCAGATGACCCACGCCAAGGCCCGCGCCCAGCAGGCACTGGCAGTGCTCGCTGAGCTGGCCATCGGCGGCACCGCGGTCGGCACGGGTATCAACACCCACCCTGACTTTGGACGCCTGGTCGCCCAGGAAGTTTCCAAGAAGACCGGAATGACCTTCAGAGAGGCTGAGAACCACTTCGAAGCCCAGGCGACCCGCGACGCGGCGGTCGAGGCCTCCGGGCACATGCGCACGATCGCGGTCAGCCTGACCAAGATCGCCAACGACATCCGCTGGCTGGGCTCAGGCCCCCGCTGCGGCATTGGGGAACTCAAGGTCCCGGCGGTCCAGCCGGGCTCTTCGATCATGCCGGGCAAGGTCAACCCGGTCATTTGCGAGGCGATGATGATGCTCGCCTGTCAGGTGATGGGCAACGACGCGGCGGTCGCAGCGGGCGGCTCGGGGGGGATCGGCTCGCTGCTGGAACTCAACGTCGCGATGCCCATGATGGCGGCCAGCCTGCTCGAGTCCGTGACGCTGCTCGCCAATGGCTTGAACGTCCTCAACGAGAACCTGGTCGCGGGCCTGGAAGCAGACGAGAAGCGGTGCGCCGACCTGATCGAGGGCAGCCTGGCGATGTGCACCTCGCTGGTCCCGGTGATCGGGTATGACGCCTCGGCCAAGCTCGCTTACGAGGCGTACGACTCGGGCCGGACGATCAGAGAGCTGGCTCTCGAGAAGCAGATTCTGAGCGCCGAGCAGCTGAGCGAGCTCCTGGACCCGGATTCGATGACCCGCCCGAGCTGATACGGGCCCGATTCTCGGGCGTGCGGAATAGTCTTGGGGATACGTAAGTTCCGCAGTACACTATGGATATGCGCACAAAGCTGACTGTTCTTCTTGCTTCGATCTGCCTTGCCGGGCCGGCTGCCGGGCAGCAGGTTGAGTATGTGACCCGTGGCAACACGGGGGGGCACGCGATCCGCTTCGGTTCGACGCCGATCAAGGCCGAGCTGCCCACGGCGTATGTGCGGGTCAACAACGCCCCGCACACGACCACGGGCATCAACCGGGCCCGGGTGGTGTACGGGCGGTCGAACAACGCGTCGCGGAATACCGATTCCAGATCGAATCGGCTTGGTCTGAAGGTGCGTTTCGTCAAGATCCACGGCACGGATCATGTGATCCCGACCTTCTCGGTGGCCGAGGGCACCCGGACGGCGGGAGCCAGCCGGGGTGGTCGCAGCGGCTCACAACCGACAGCCCGAGACCGGCGGGACCGGCAGGAGCCGACCCGTCACGCGCTGATGATCCACGCATTGATGAATAACAAGCTGGATTGCCACCGATAAAGGGCGAGACCCACCCGAGGCTGACAGGTATGCTTGCTTGTTCAGCCCTTCGGTGTGTGGTCGGGCTCTTGGGGCGAAAGCCTTAGCCCGAGCATGACGACATTGGAGGGGACCGCCGATGGAGCGGCGGTTGTTCGTCTAGCCGGAGTGCACCCATGTCCCTTCCGATGACGGTTCAAACTCTTCCTCTGGATGGCCCACGCTTGTATTCCGCACCGAAAGAGATGTTGATCGATCTCTCCGTGGTCATCCCCGTGCACAACGAGGAAGACAACGCCGTCCCTCTGTACAACGAGGTGAAGAAGGAGCTGGAGAAGACCAACCTCGACTGGGAGTGCATCATCGTCGATGACGGGAGCACGGACGCGACGATCGATCGCTTGACGGAGGCGTTCGCGGGCGACCCCCGGCTTTGTGTGGTCGGGCTTCGACGGAACTTCGGGCAGACGGCCGGGCTGGCCGCGGGCTTTGATCGGGCGCGGGGCAAGTTCATCGCAACGATGGACGGCGATCTCCAGAACGACCCGGCCGACATTATCAAGCTGATGGATGCGCTCAGCGAGGGTCGCGGCTACGACGTGGTCAGCGGCTGGCGCAAGCAGCGTCAGGACAAGTTCTTCTCGAGGCGCATGCCCTCGATGATCGCCAACCGGATGATCTCGAAGCTGACGTGGACCCCGATCCACGACTTCGGGTGTGCGATGAAGGTCTACCGGCGCGAGGCGCTGCAGGACGTTCACCTGTACGGCGAGATGCACCGCTTCCTGCCGGCGCTCTGTGTGTGGAAGGGCGCCCGGATTACCGAGCGCGTCGTGAACCATCGGGCAAGGGTCGCGGGGCGGAGCAAGTACGGGCTTGTGCGCACGGGCAAGGTCATTCTCGATCTGCTGACCGTCAAGTTCCTGAATGACTACCTGTCCAAGCCGATCTACATGTTCGGCAAGCTCGCGTTTGTCTGCATGGCGATCGCGTTCACGGCTCTGGGCATCGCGATCCTGCAGAAGTTCGACTTGTTCTTCGGTGCCGAGGTCCGGCTCAACAACAACGTGCTCGTCACGTTCTCCGGGATGATGGTGCTGCTCGCGGCGCAGATGCTGGTCTTCGGCGTGGTGAGCGAGCTGCTCGTCCGGATCTATCACGAGGCGCAGGGCAAGCGGCCCTTCGGTGTGCGTGAGGTGATCTGGATGAAGGATCTGCACGCGGAGGAAGCCCGGAGTGACGGCTGAGGCCGACATCCCGCTGGCGCCGCTCTCACGAGATCTGGAGAAAGCTCAGCACGCGCGGTACGACGTGATCGTCGTCGGTGGCGGCATTCAGGGCGTCTGTCTGCTGCACGAGGCATCACGCCGAGGGCTGCACGCCCTCCTGGTGGAAAGGGGCGACTTCGGCGGGCAGACAAGCTGGAACAGCATGCGTGTGCTCCACGGCGGCTTCCGGTATCTCCAGTCGATGGACCTGCCGAGGTACATCGAGTCGGTGCGCGCCAGGCGCTGGTTTCTGCGTCTGTTCCCGGGGATGACCGAGCCTCTGGATTGTCTGATGCCGTTGTACGGCGATGGGCTGAAGCGACCTGAGGCATTCCGGGCCGCGGTCTGGATGAATCGCCAGCTCATCAGATTCGAGGGGCGTCAACTGGGCGAGCCGAAGCTGAACGCGGGCGCGGTGCTCAAACCAAGCGATGTCGTGCAGGACTGGCAACGCGTGCCGACCTCGGGACTCAAGGGCGGCGGGATGTGGACGGACGCCCGGATGCTGAGCCCGGAGCGGATGCTGATTCATCTGATACGCGTTGCGGTCGGGCGGGGGGCTGATGTCCTCAATTATGTCAGCGCTGAGGACCTCATCACGAGCGACGGCGCGGTGACGGGCATTGTCGCAAGGGACACGCTGACGGACCGCGAGTTGCGTCTTGATGCGCCGATCGTGATCAACGCTGCGGGCCCCTGGTCGATGCCGATGTCCAAGGCATTCGGGGATCAGAAACCCGAGCTCTTTCTCCCGATGCGGTCGTTCAATGTGATTGTGAATCGCAAGCCACAGAGTGCATCGGCGATCGCGGTGACGGCGCGCAAGCCCGGAGCCCAGACGTACTTTGTGGTGCCCGATGGGGACAGAGTCATTCTGGGCACGGCTCACGTGCCAGCGGATCGCGAGGACTACAGAACCAGTCCCTCCAAGGACGAGGTGCAACGCTTCCTGGACGAGGTGAACGAGGCGGCCCCGGGATTGGACGCGGATCTCAAGAGCGTGGTGTGTGTGTGGTCGGGGCTTGTGCCAGCGCCGTATGAGGGCGCGACTGAGGCGAGCGATCGTCCGATCGTGCGGGAGCACGGGCGTGACGGTGGCCCGGATGGGCTGATCAGTGTTTCGGGTGTCAAGTTCACGACAGCCCCGATGCTCGCCAGGAGAGTGATCGACCCGATCCCGACCAGACCGATGGCGCCTTTTCCGGATGTCCCGAATTGGAGTGGGATCCAGGAAGTGCCCGGATATGGGGGCAGTCACGAACGCATCGTTGAAATCGCACGCGACGAGAGTGTCCAGCATGCCGATGATCTGGTATTCAGACGGACGGGTCTCTGGCGCGATCCGGACGAGGCGACAAGACTGTTGCCTCGACTGATCGAGGCGATCGGTCTGAGCGGCGACGCACTTGACGAACAGCGGACGCGTCTTGAACGGGCGCTCAGACGGTTATCGAGGCCCTGGGAAGACGACGGAGCGGAAAGCTGATGGGCGAGATCAAAGACGGCGTGGTGTCCGAGAAGGGCTCGGCGCTCAAGAAGTACCAGTCTGCGATCATCGGTTCTCCATCGATGCTGCTGCTCGTGCGCTACGAGCTCACGCAGCTCTTTCTGACACGTCTGCCCGGTGCTCTTGGGCTATTGCTCCGACAGAAGCTCGCCCGCGGCCTGCTCGGTTCGTGCGGGCGGAAGCCGGCGTTCGGGACGGATGTGATCTTCCGGCACCCGAAGCGCATTCGCCTCGGGAGCACGGTGGTCATCGATGATTCCTGCTGTTTCGATGCGTTCACCGAGGGGGATGTGGGGATAGCCGTCGGTGACCGCTGCATGTTCGGACGCGGGACGAGGCTCTCGAGCAAGCAGGGCAGGATCTCAATCGGGGACGACTGCGGCTTTGGGGCGGGCATCACGGTGCACGCGGCGGTCGGGGGCGAGGTTTCGATCGGGAACAAGTGCATCATCGCGGGGCATACGTACATCGGCGGGGGTCAGTACCACATGGACCGCACGGACCTGCCGATCGTGGATCAGGGCCATGTGCGGGGGCTGAGGCTTGTGATCGAGGACAACTGCTGGATTGGCGCCAACGCTGTGATTGTCAACGGGGTGACGGTGGGTCACGACGCGGTCGTGGCGGCTGGCGCTGTGGTGACCAAGGATGTGCCGCCCTTTGCTGTGGTGGCTGGCGTGCCCGCGAAGGTGATCCGGATGCGTGACGCAAGCGAACCCAAGGAGCAGGCCCTTGCCACCGGCTGAGCAAGTCCACAAAAAGAAGAAGCCTTGGCTCAAGCCCGCTCTGATCGCGCTCAAGCTGCTGATCTCGCTTGGTCTCCTGGCCTTTTTGATCCACAACGCGGATATCGATCTGCACGAATTGCGAGGATCTCTCGCCAAGACTGACCCTCTCTACGTGTTTCTTGCGCTTCTGACTCCGTATGCCGGCTTCTTTATTACATCCCTCCGCTGGAAAGGTCTGCTCGACGTGCAGGGCGTGCACATCCGCCAGCCGGTGCTGTTTCGTTCGTGCATGGTGGCGGTGTTCTTCAACCAGATCATGCCCAGCACGATCGGCGGTGACATGATCCGGATGTACGACTCGTGGAAAGCCGGGGCGACGAGAGCCGTGGCGATCTCGACGATCGTGGTCGATCGCGTGCTCGGACTGTTTGCGCTGGCGATCTTTGCGGTGCTGGGGTTGTTCTTTGTGCGGGGCGATTTCTCTGAGGCGCAGTATGTGCCGCTGGCTGTCGTTGCTGTGGCGATGGGCCTTGGCGGGTTTATCGCTCTGGTGTTTTCGCCGTTCCGGTTGATGGTGGAGTTCGCAAGGGCCGTTTACACGCGGCTGCCCGGCCCGTTCGGGAAGTTCTTCGGGAAGGTGGACCGGGCGGTCGAGCCATTCCGGGGCAGACACAGTTCGCTCACTCGGGCGCTCGGGCTTTCGCTTGTGCTGCAACTCAACGTGGTCCTGATGCATTATCTGCTGAGCCGAGCGATCGGGATCGAGCTCGGGTTCATTGATTACTTCTACGTTGTGCCTGTGGCCCTCTTTGTGATGCTGATTCCGATCTCGATCAATGGGATCGGCGTACGAGAGAACATGTTTGTCTTTCTGCTGGGTACGATGGGCGTGGCCAAGGCCGATGCCCTGCTGCTCTCGCTCCTGGCGTTCGCGGTCTTTCTGGTCCACGGACTGATGGGCGGGCTCGTGCTCGCCTCGCGTGGGATCTCGCCTGCTCAGCTTGCCAAGGATGCGGCAACTCCAACTCCCGGGGCTGCCGCATGATTTCGAATCCGGATCAGCATGTCGATCGGGTGAAGCCGAAGGCCTTTCTTATCTGGCTTTGCGGTGCCACGCTCTTGGCGCTCGCGATGCGACTGCTGTTTCTGGATCGGCCGAGCTTCTGGATCGACGAGATCTACAGCGTGATGCACGCATCACGGCTGGGCGAGGGGAACCTGACCAAGCAGTTCGGGTTTCTGCCCACGTACCTCACACTCAAGCTATTCGGCGCGTTGCCACCGGCCGAGATCGCGACGGATCCGAGTTCGTGGATGCGTCTTGGTGTGACCGAGTGGCTCGTACGCATCCCGAGTGTGTTCATCGGCACACTGACGGTTTTCGTGCTCGGCTGGCTGGCGCGTCCTGTCGTCGGCGCACGGACCGCGATCATCTTCGCTTTCCTGCTGGCGGTCAGCACGTGGCACCTGCACATGTCGCAGACGGGGCGTTTCTACACGCAGCAGCTTCTGTTCTTCAACATGGCGATGCTGCTCTACTTCCGCGCGACGTCGATCGGGGATGTGCGACGGCTCGTCGCCTCGATGGTGTGTCTCTTTCTCGCCTTTATGTCCCAGCCGCCGGCGATCCTGCTGGGCGTGGTGCTTGCGATTGACTGGCTGCTCGGATTCCTGGACAAGGACGACCGCCGACTGACATGGCCCTCGGTGGTTGCAGGCGGCGTGACCGCTGCGCTCTGCTGCGGGCTCTTGGCATACGACATCTACCGCAACACAGACAACTGGGCACAGTTTGGACAGACGACATCACAGACGACGCCGGTGGTTCTTGCGGGCGCTGTGTGGTACATGAACCCGATTGTCGCGCTGGCTGCGGGGGCTGGGTTTCTGTGTCTGATCCAGCGCAGTTTCCGGCTGTCGTTGTATCTGCTGATGGTTGCGTTCGTGCCGCTGCTCATCATGGCGGGGCTGGCCTTTACAGACTTCTTCGTCCACGTGCGTTACACATTTGTGATTCTGCCTGCGTGGCTGCTGTTGGCAGCGGTCGCGCTTGACCGGATCTCGCTCTCGCTGATCGGTGAGTACCCGTTCTTTATCCGCCATCTCGCTGTCGCGATGGTGCTGATGATGTGCATCTATCAGGATCTCGAGTACTACACGGCCGGCGGCGGGTACCAGCCCGCGTGGCGCGAGATGTTCGACGAGCTCAAGCACACGAAACAACCTGGCGAGATCGTGTACGGTGACTTCCACGCCGAGATGCTCGGGGCGTACTACCTCGAAGAACAGAACGCCATCACGAAGGTGACACGCAAGAGCCTGATGCCCTTCCTGGACGAGGCGACAGAGCCCTGCTGGATCATCGAAAAGGTGGGCACTTCCGGCGGCCTGAACTGGCCCGCGCTGCGTGACAGGGCCGACCTGATCTGGACGTATGACCGCCACATCATGCAGCCGTATTCTTCGATCAAGCTGTTCCGGTACACACCGGCGAACACCGGATCAGAGTGATCGCGTCCGCCGCCATTGTTCTTCGAGAATCTTGTCGGAGATCTTGATGGGCGTGCCGAGCTGTTGGGCAAACTGCGAGACGCGGTATTCCTCGATCATCCAGCGGTAGTTATCGAGTTCCGGGTCGTGCAGGCCGAGTTCGTGCATTTTGCGGGCATGCTCGATGCACCGGCGCCAGTGCACCATGATGCGATTCTGCGTGTCGGCGTCACGCCTGAGGTTCTGGCCCCGCCCCGCGGCGAGCCTGCGGGCGATCGCTTCGAGGTAACGGGGGTAGTGCCTGAGGCGTGCCGACCGGATGTGTGTGAGCGTGCCGGCGTGGACGAGTTGTCCGAGCTGGAACCGAATGTCCGCGTGCATGGTGGCGAGCTCGGCGCTTTGAGAGCGATCGAGCGTCAGGACGATCTGCCGGTAGATCTCGATCGAACGCGCGAGTGTTGAGACGACGTCGTTGAGCCCCGATGCCAGTTCGGACCGGGTGCGTTCCACGACGCGGGAAAGTGACGCGGCTGAGACACATTGATCGATCCCCGATGCCCAGTCCGCAAGAATCGGCCCCAGTTCGGCGTCGAGCTTGGGGGCGCCTTTGACGGCTGCCCAGCCCATGCGCGCGCGATCGATGTGCGGGGTGTGCGGCAGGACGCGTTTGATGTCGGTCCAGAGACGGAGGCCTGCGAGACGACGCACACCGAACGCGTGATTGAATCGCGCGGTCTGCTCATCGTCGAAGAAGCGCAACATGACGCCTGTTGCTGCATCGACGAGTGCCGGGTACCTGAGCACCTCTGCCCCCCCGCTGCTCTCAACGATGGTGGGCGTCAGGTTCTGACTCGGCCAGTCCGTGAGCAGGCTGGATGCATCCGGCTTCGATTCTGACCGTTTGCCGGCCGATCGCTTCCGTGCGTACTCGACTGCCTTGCGGGCGTCGCGGGTCTGCTTGAGGACCTTGCCTTTCTCGTCGACCACTTCGACGAGCATGCGGTGGTGGTCGTCGAGCTGCGCCGCCTGGCACATCGCGGGAGTAACGGTCACGCTGGTGGCGGAAGTGATCGCACGTGCAAGCTGTTCGTGGAAGTTGCCCGTCTCGGGATCGAGCGATTCCAGCACGCGAGGGATGACGGAAGTGATGTCGATCTGCCGACGGGTCTCACGCGGCAGCCCGCGCAGGACGGACTCGACCTTGGCGCTCAGCCAACCGGGGATGAGCCACTCGGCGCGGTCGGGGTCGAACGAGGCGGTCAGTTCGACGGGCAGGGAGAGCCTGATGCCGTCGGTCGATTCGCCCGGCGCGTGCGTGTATTCGAGCTTTGCTGATGAGCCGCCCGGCAGAGGCATCGTGTCGGGATACGACACCTCGTCGGGTTGCGATTCGAATTGCCCTTCGAGGTCTTCTTGCTTCAGAAAGAGCAGATTAGGTTGTTCTCGCTCGGCGACGCGTCTCCAGCGATCGAACGCGCGGTTTGTGCTGATGTCCTCGGGGATGCGCTCGTCGTAGAAGCGTGCGAGGATTTCGTGGCTGGGAATCCGGCCGCTGCGGAGCTTCGCCTCGTTTCGGGCGGCCTCGGCGAGGAACGCAGCGTTGTGCTTCTCGTACTTGGCGCCCGATTCGTACAGACCCTCGACGAGAGCTTCCTCGATGAAGATCTTGCGGGCGGCTGCGCGGTCGACGGAACCGAAGTCGACCAGCCGCCCCTGCGTGATCACGAGATCCCAGAGCTTGACCGTCATTCTTGCTTCGACGCGGCCCCGTTCGGGGAAATACGCGGGCTCGGCGTACTCGCGTGTGATGAGATGCCCCGCGACGCTGTCAATCCAGGACGGATCGATGCGCGCCACCGAGCGCGCGTAGAGCTTGGTCGTCCGGACAAGCTCGGCCGCGACGACCCACTTGGCTTCTTTTTCTGGCACGGCCGAGGCGGGATGGATCCAGAATCGGCCCGCACGCGCGCCGCTGAAGCCGCCTTCGTGGTGCTTCTTCCCAAGCCCGGAGAGGCAGCCGGACAGGATCGCGCGGTGCAGCGCGTCATGATCGTCCTTCTTGGTGTCGCCCTTGATCCCCGCTTCGCGACAGAGATCCCGGAGCTGCCTGTGGGTGTCCGTCCATTCGCGGAACCGCTGATAGGAGAGATACTCCTTAGCGCACTGCTTGCGGAGCTGCGAGCGCGAGTGCTCGTCTTTGAGTTTGTGATAATGCTCCCAGAGCTTGAGCACGGTGACGAAGTCGGAGGCTTTGTCCCTGAACCGGGCATGGTAGTTATCCGCGGCGTCGCGTTTCTCGAAGGGGCGCTCTCTGGGGTCCTGGACTTCCAGGAAGGACGCAATGACGAGCGCGTCACTGAGGACACCTTCCTCCGAGGCGGCGTGCAGGATTCGGCCGATCCGCGGATCGACGGGAAGGCGAGCCAGGAGCTTGCCCTCGGGTGTGAGTTGGCGGTCCCGATCGACGGCGTTGAGCTCGAAGAGCGTGTCGTACGCGTCGTTGATGCGTCCGCCGTCGGGGGGCTCGATGAAGGGGAAGTCCTGCGGGAGACCAAGGCCGAGCGATTGCATCTGGAGGATCACACCTGCCAGATTCGTGCGCAGGATCTCGGGCGGTGTGAACTCGTCGCGCCCGTCGTGATCGGCTTCGCTGTAAAGGCGGATGCACACACCCGGCTCGGTTCGGCCGCAGCGCCCGGCACGCTGACGCGCGGAGGCTCTGCTGATAGGCTCGATCTGGAGCGACTCGATTTTCCGGCGCGACGAGTAACGGTTCATGCGGGCCAGGCCCGAATCAACAACGTACCGGATGCCGGGGACCGTGAGCGAAGTCTCGGCGACATTTGTCGAGAGCACGATGCGCCGACCGGGATGGCGTCGGAAGATGCGCTGCTGATCCGCGGGCGAGAGGCGCGCGTAGAGCGGGAGGACTTCGCAGCCACGGAGCGCGGGGCTGGTGTCGGCGGATCGGCGGATCACATGGGCGGCTTCGCGGATCTCACGCTCGCCCGGCAGGAAGACAAGCACATCGCCCGGATCCCCCGGCCTGTCGAGTGTGGCGAGTTCCTCAATCGCTGCCACGATCGATGAGGAGAGTGTCGCGTCGTCTGGGTTCTCGGCGCCATCGATCGGGCGGTAGAGCACCTCGACTGGGTACGAACGCCCGGAGACTTCAACCACCGGGACATTGGCGTGGGTGGCCATCGAGAAGTGCTTGCTGAATCGCTCGGCGTCGATCGTCGCGGACGTGATGATGAGTTTGAGGTCGGGCCGCTTGTGAAGGATGCGTGTGAGATAGCCCAGCAGAAAGTCGATGTTGAGGCTGCGTTCGTGCGCTTCGTCGATGATGATGGCGTCGTACTGGCGGAGGAGACGGTCAGAGCGTGATTCGGCAAGCAGGATGCCGTCGGTCATGAGCTTGATGAGCGTCTTGTCCGAGGTGTGATCGCCGAAGCGGACCTTGTATCCGACCTCGGTGCCGAGCGAGATACCCAACTCGCTGGAGACGCGGTCGGCGACGGCTCTTGCTGCCAGTCGCCTTGGCTGGGTGTGCCCGATGAGGCCCTCGACACCCCGGCCCATCTCGAGCAGGAGCTTCGGGAGCTGTGTGGATTTGCCCGAGCCGGTCTCGCCGCTGACGACGATGACCTGGGATTCATCGATCGCTTTGCGGAGTTCATCGAGGTGATCGGTGAAGGGGAGCTCGGCTGGGTACTGGATACGCGGGACGCTCTGGCGGCGTCGTTCGAGGCGTTGGACGGACTCGGCGATCAGCCGGTCGGCTTCATCGTGTCGGGACTGGCGGAGCAGCGAGATGATGCGTCCGCGATCCGGGCCGTAGCAGGCGGACAGATCCCCCCCGATGGGCGCGGGTCGGCCGCCGAGGTTCTTGCCTCGGCGTTTGCGCTTGCGGGATGGCTGGCCCTCGGGCATGGACGACAATAGTTCGCGGGCCTTGCCCGGTCAGAAGTTGTCGTTGCGGACAATCAGATCGAGGTTGGATTCGTAGAGATTGGCGTATTTGTCGTAGGTCGGCTCGGCGATCGAGTCGAAATGCTCGCGGGCGGCCCGGACCCCCATGCCCCGCTCGCCTTCGAGTTCGATGCGTTCCCATCGCTTCCACCGCGTGTCCTGGGCGGCCACCACGAGCACGCGGAGCCGCGTCAGGTGGGAGATCACCGGATGCAGCGCAAAGATGCCTTCGCAGACGATCGGCCCGCTCGCTGCGATCTCCTGCTCACCTATCCGGCGATGTGACTGGAAGCACCACTTCGGGATCCTGGCGCTGCCAAGGGTTTGAAGCAGCTTCAGATCCGATGCAAGCCGAGGCAGATCCGCCCGGTGAGGCTCGTCGCGTTCGTGTGCCGCCAGACCCTCGTAGTCCGGGAGGTACTCGTCTGTGGAGATCACCATCGCATCGAGCATCCCCGCGAGTGTGGATTTGCCCGACCCGACAGGCCCTCCGATGGCGATGATGGGGCGCGATGAGCTGGAATCACGGCTCAGCACGCTACGGATCGCATCCGCGGCTTCGTCCAGCGACCGTGCTTCAAGCGGCTTGTCCGGCATGACCCGTGTGCCCCATCTCTGTTAGGCTCTTCCCGATCACGTGCCGGGGGGAACGCATCGTATGGGTGAGTATTCGGGTCTGGTCGGCGTCCTGGTGATCCTGAGTCTCGCATGGATTTGCTCGACCGCTCGGCGACGGATCAATCTGAGGATTGTGCTCGTCGGCATCGCACTCCAGTTCACGCTCGCGTTCCTGCTGATTGAGTTCAAGCCGGTGCGAGCGGGCGTCGAGGCGATCGCCAAGGGCGTGACCCGGCTCCTTGGATTCTCACGCTCGGGCGGCGAGTTTCTCTTCGGCAACCTGGCCGATGCGTCGCAATCGTGGGGCTTCATTTTCGCGGTGCAGGTACTGCCCACGATCGTTTTCTTTGCCTCGCTCATGGCGATTCTCTACCACCTGGGTGTGATGCAACGAATCGTGGCGGCGCTCGCGTGGGTGCTTCGGATGTCGCTCGGGGTGAGTGGTGCCGAGGCCCTGGCCGCGGCGGCGAACGTGTTTGTCGGACAGACAGAGGCCCCGCTCTGCATCAAGCCCTACCTCCCGAGAATGACGCGTTCGCAGATCATGCTCGTGATGACAGGTGGATTTGCGACGATCGCCGGCTCGGTGCTGGCGGCCTTTGTCGGGATGCTCGGCGGTGGTGACGAGGCCTCGCAGGTCGAGTTTGCCAAGCACCTGCTGACCGCGAGCGTCATGTCGGCTCCCGGCGCGTTCGTGATCGCCAAGATGCTCCTGCCCGAGACCGAAGAGCTGATGGACGAGCTGTCGCTCAAAGCACTTGATGAGGACAACCGAACCACGGTAAACATGCTCGACGCAGCGGCTGCCGGTGCGACGGACGGGCTCCGGCTCGCGCTCAATGTGGCGGCGATGCTCGTCGCGTTCGTCGCGCTGATCGCGATGATCGACTGGCCCCTCGGTGCTTTGCACGGCACGTGGCTCGGCTCGCAGCTCGAGGGGCTTCTCGGGCTCCAGGAGCTCTCACTCATCGGGATTCTCGGCGTTCTCTTCTCGCCTGTCGCGGTTTTCCTCGGCGTGGATCGCGGGGATGTCTTTGTCGTGGGCGAACTGCTCGGGACTTCGATGGTCGCCACCGAGTTTCTGGCGTACATCGGTCTGAGCGATCGCATTGCTGAGGGCACGATCTCGCACCGATCAGCGGTGATCGTGACGTATGCACTCTGCGGCTTTGCGAACTTTCCTTCGATCGCCATACAGATCGGCGGGCTCACCGCGATTGCGCCCGAGCGGCGTTCAGACTTTGCTCGGATCGGGCCGAGAGCCATGGTGGGCGGGGCGCTCACCTGCTGGATGACCGGCTGCATCGCCAGTCTCTTTGTCGGGTAGCCCGTCATGCATCCCGATGAGTTGCTCGATGCGGCCCGACATCGAGATCACGCCAGCGCCCGCGACCGCGATGACGGCGCCGAGGATCGCGGCTCTGGTGAGCTTCTCGCTGTAGAGCTTGCCGACGAACGGCAGAATCATGACGGGCGAGAGCGAGAGAAGTGTTTGGGCGATGCCGAGTTCGACGGATCTGATCGCCACGAGCGAGAGCCAGACACCGAGGAACGGGCCGAAGATTGTGCCGCCGAGCGTGAAGAGGATGCCGGGTGTCCATCGCAGCTTCGCTGAGCCCGGCTCGCGTTTCTTGACCATTCGGTAGGAGACCAGCACGATGGGAGTCATGCAAAGCAGGCCGAAGATCATGCGGACGAGTGTGGCCGCCAGCGGGTCGACGGCCGTTTCGCCCGAGCCCATACCGATCTTGGCGAACATCGCGCCGAGCGACTGGCAGACGGAGCCGATGATCGCGAGCGTGTAGCCGCGGATTAGGTGCGGATGCCGTTCGCCGTTGCCGCCGGATTGTCTTTGCAGCACGACCCAGGCGATGCCCGCGATCGTGATCGCGATACCGGTCAATGCGACGATGCCGATCTTCTCGTGGAGGATCAGATACCCGAAGGTGAGCGCGAAGATCGGGGTCGAGGTCATGACGAGCAGAGCGCGTCTGGGCCCGATGTCGAGGAATGCCGCGAAGAGGGCCTGGTCGCAGATGGTCAGCCCGATGAATCCGGAGAGTGCGAGCGCCCCCCACTGCATGTTGCTCGGGACTTGCGGGACGAATGTTTTGAAGATCAGAAGATGCGTCGCGCCGAGCAGGATGACGGCGAAGAACATGCGGAGCGTGTTGACCGCGGTAACGCCGATGCGTTTGCCGCCGGCGGTGAAGAAGATTGTTGTGAGCACCCAGAAGGCCGACGTGGTCAGGCCCGCGATAACGCCGACGGTTTCGGGAGTGAGGCTCACCGGCTAGCGTAGACCCTCATCGGGCCTCGATGATCGCCCGAGCTCTGGCGGGGTCCACAGCGTTGAACCACTTGCCGTCGGTCTTGATCCACGATCCGACGATCAGGGCGTGAGCGTGCCGGAGGAGTTTGGGTACGGATTCAGGCGTGACCCCCGAACCAACAAGGACCGGGACGTCCGCAACCTTGCGTGCGAGCTTGAGATCGTCGATGTCCGTCGGCTTGCCGGTCGAAGGGCCGGTGATGATGACGCCGTCGACGCCGAAGAACTGGGCGGCATCGACAGCCTCGGCGATATCGATGTCCGCGGTGATTGCGTGCGAGGCGTGCTTTTTCTTGATGTCCGCGAGCACCGAGACGCTCTCGGCCCCGATCTGCTTCCGGTACCGAAGCAGCGGCCCCGCCTCGGCTTTGGCAAGGAGCCCCTCGTCGGCGACGTGGGAGAAGACGAAGTTCTCGCACCGGATGAACGAGGCCCCGGTCGCATGAGCCGCGGCCAGAGCCTGCCTGTTCCCGCCTGAGAGGATCTGGACCCCCACAGGCCCGCCGAAGGCCTCGCGGACGGCCTGGGCCGCCAGCGTCATGACAGCGGTCTGCTCCGGCCCAAGATCCTCGCCGTGCACGTAGGGGGCGTCGTGCATGTTCTCGACGATCACGGCGTCGAAACCAGCTTCGCGGAGCGTCCGGGCCTCGGTGCGTGCCTGCTCGACGAGTTGCGCGGGTGATTGGTTTGCACGGGGCGTGCCGGGCGTGGCGCCGACGTGCACCATGCCGACAAGCAGATTGCCCCGCTTGAGGAAGTCCGAACCGGGCGTATTGATACGGGGCTGAGCCATGTCGGATAGAGTGTACGCCCCGGATCAGGAGACCCACGATGTGCTGGATTTCGAGCCTGGCGGCCACCCTCTTTACCCTGCTCACACTCCCGGGCTGCGCGACCCAGCCCGGCGTGGACTACACGGTCCGGCTTGACCGGGCACGGAACCAGATCGTCCGCATTGAGGCGACGGTTGCCAACCCCGGCGACGCGGCGGAATTCATACTTCCGACCTGGCGACCCGGTCGTTACGGCATCCTCGACTTTGCTGCCGACGTCCGGATCTGGGATGCCACCGATCAATCCGGCAACGCGCTGCCCGTGCAGAAGATCCGCAAGAACGCGTGGAGGGTGGATTCCGCCGGCGCTGAGAGCGTGACGTTCGGATACGACATTTTCGCCAATGACCTGGGCTTGAGAACAAGGCACGCCGACGACTCGCACGTATTCCTCAACGGTTCGAGCATCTTCGTGCTGAACCCGCCTGCGCGTGAGACGCCTCACCTGGTGCAGCTCGACGGCATGCCCGAGGATTGGACGATCGCGTCCGGACTTCCTGCTGGCGACGATGCGCACACACTCGTCGCGGCAAGCTACGACGTTCTGGTCGATTCGCCTATCGAGATCGGCACCCACCGGAGCATCGCGTTTGAGGTCGACGGCACGCCGTACGAGATCGCCATCTGGGGCGAGTGCGCCAAGGACGACGACGAACTCGTCGAGGACTTCACCAAGATCATCGAGGCCTGCATCGACATCTTCGATTCGGTCCACTTCGACCGGTATGTGTTCCTCATCCATAGTGCCGACGGCATCGGGGGCGGGACGGAGCACCTGAATTCGACGATCATGCAGACGAGGCCCGGCTCGTTCGAGAGCTCATCGAGCTACCGCGGTTTTCTGGGGCTGGTCACGCACGAGTTCTTCCACACGTGGAACGTCAAGAACTTCCGCCCGGCGGGCATCACGCCCTACGACTACGACCGTGAGAACTACACGACCTCGCTCTGGATCGCCGAGGGGTGCACGAGCTACTACGACGATCTGCTGCTGGCGCGAACGGGTCAGCGGAGCGTGCGGAATTACCTCGACTCGTTGCAGGGGTCCATCGGGAGCGTGCTCTCGAACCCGGGCAAGAACTTCATGAGCGTCGAGCAGGCGAGCTACGACGCGTGGCTCAAGGCATGGGGGCCTTCGAGCCCGGACCACCGCAACACGACGGTCAGCATCTACACGCAAGGTGCGATGGTGACCTTCGGCCTCGACATGCTCATCCGGCGCGAGACCGAGGGTGAGCGATCGTTCGACGACGTCATGCGCCTGATGAACGAGCGCTATCCGCTCGACAAGGGCGGCTACACACCCGAGCAATTCCAGGCGACGGTCGCCGAGGTTGCGGGGACGGATGTTTCAGACTTCTTTGCCAGGCATATCGCCGGTCGCGAAGAGATCCCGTTTGCCGAGCTGATCGGAGTCGTGGGTCTGAGCCTTGAGCGCCGCTCGGACGAGCCCGAACCCTTTGCGGGCGTGTCTCTGCGTGACTCGGGCGGCAAGGCCGTCGTAAGCCGGGTGATCGACGAAAGCCCCGCGTTCGAGGCGGGGCTCATACTCAACGACGAGGTCGTCGCCGCCAACGGCAAGAGCGTCGATGCCGGGTCTTGGAACAATCTCGTCAGCGAATCGGATCCGGGCGACGTCATCCGTGTGGGCCTGTTCCGGCGGGGCGAATTCCGGGAGGTGGATCTCACAGTTGCGGGCGTCGTGCCCGAGCGGTACCGGATCGACTACCTCGATGATCCGACCGACGAGCAGAAGGCCAACTACGAGTCATGGACGGGCCAGAGCTGGCCCGGCGAGTAACCCGCACATGCACACACACACCAACGAGCCGCTCTACGAGCAGTGCATCTTCGACACCGAGTGCACACTCGAGACCGCGTCCATCGTCATCGTCCCGATCGGATACGACGGCACCGCCAGCTATGGCAAGGGCACGCGCCGAGGTCCCGAGATCGTCATGAAGGCGATCCCGCAACTCGATTACGTCGATCCGCGATTCCCGGAACCGGCAAGGTTCGGTGTGTACGTCGATCGGCCGATCGAGTTCGACGCGGAAGCCGAGCCCAACGCGATCGGTCAGGAGATCCGCGAGAAGGCCGCCACACGCGCCCGGGAGATCCTTGGCCGGGGCCAGACGCCCGTGATCCTGGGCGGCGAACACAGCGTGCCCCAGGGCCAGATCGAGGCCTGCGCCGAGCACGTCGGCGAGATCGGGCTGCTTCAGATCGACGCGCACCTCGACCTGCGCCCCGCGTACGAGGGGTACACCTACTCCCACGCATCGGTTATCCGCAACATCATCGAGGGCTGCCCCGCGGTCACGAAAGTCGTTCAGGTCGGCATTCGGGATTACTGCCCGGAGGAGATCGAGTTCGCCAACTCCACGAACGGTCGCGTTCGCGTGTACGGCGACGACGAACTGTTTACCCGTCACGATGACGGGCTCTCCTGGCGGCAGATCTGGGAGGAAATCGTCGGGCTGCTGCCGGACAACGTCTACGTCACGTTCGATATCGACGGGCTCGAACCGGCGCTCTGCCCGGGCACGGGCACGCCTGTACCCGGCGGGCTGACGTTCAATCAGGCGACGGCCCTACTCCAGGCTGTCGCGCACTCGGGCAAGCGTGTCGTTGGAGCGGATCTCGTCGAGGTCGCTCCATCGCCCGACGGGAGCGAGTGGGACGCCAACGTCGGCGCCCGCACGCTCTACAAGCTCTGCCGAGCAGTGGCGCCTTCGAGCCGGTAAGGGTTACGAGAACAGGCCCGCGACAAAGCCAATCCCGAGATCGGCGGCGCTGAACCCGAGCGGGATGATGTAGTCCCCGGCGAAAAAGAAGACAAGCAGGAAGAGGCCGAGCGCAACCCATTGAGCGTTCTCGCTCATCCAGAGTCTTGCGTAGCTCGGCGAGAAATCAGCCAGGATCCGGCTGCCGTCCAAAGGCGGGATCGGGAGCAGGTTGAAGAGCATCAGCACCACGTTGAGCATGACGCCGAGCGAGAAGAATCTCAACGAGTTGCCCGCCAACGGCTCACCGATCTGTTTCTCGAAAGCCAGCACCAGGCCGCCGAAGATCATGCACGCGATCGCGAGCAGGAGGTTCATCGCAGGGCCGGCCGCGGCTACATACGCACCGGCGTACTTGCCCCGCATGCGGCTCGGGTTAACGGGCATCGCGCCGAAAGCGATGCCGAAAACCAGAAACAGGATCAGGCTCGTCTGGCCCATATGGACCATCGGGTTCCACGTCATGTGGCCAAGCTCGATCGGCGTGCGGTCACCGCGATGGATCGCGGCCCAGCCGTGGGCGAGCTCGTGCAGAATGATCGATCCGATGACGAGGACGACCCACGACACAAGAACGACCTTGCCGTTGGGCATGTCGAGAACGTTGGCAACCCACCATGATCCAAGCATGGTTTAGCCTAGCAGCCTGAATTGTGCAGCGTGACGGGGATCAACCGGCCTTGGCGGGCGTCGCGGTCGTGGCCTTGTTGGCCATCTCTACGAGCTGGTCGAAGGCGGCGGGCTCCTCGATGGCGATCTGGCTCAGCATCTTGCGGTTGAGCAGGACGCCAGAGTTCTTGAGGCCGTTGACGAACGCGCTGTAGCGGGTGCCGCGCATCTTGCAAGCCGCGGTGATACGCGTGATCCAGAGCGAGCGCATGTCTCGCTTGAAGGTGCGGCGGTCGCGGTAAGCGAAGACGCCCGAGCGGATGACCTGCTGCTTGGCGAGCTTGCGGTGCTTCGAGCGGGCACCGTAGTAGCCCTTGGCCTGCTTGAGGATGCGCTTGCGGGACTTGTTGCGTGCGGGGCCGTTGGTGGCGCGGGGCATCGTGTGCTCTCCTTCACACCCGGCGGGGCGGCTGGTTTAGCCGGCTTGGGTCCCGACGGGCAATGAGTCTGTCAGAAACGAAACTTACTCACCCGACTTGGCTGCCTTGGCGGCGGCCATGCGGGCTTCCTTGCGAGCGGCGGGCGAGGGGCTCACACGCATCGCGGCCTTGGGCTGGGTGCGACCACGCAGTCGGCGGTACAGCAGTTTCTCGAAACGCTTGGCGTCCGGGTTGGCCGCGAAGCGGTCCTTGCGGAGCTGGCGCAGACGCTTGCCGCTCTTGTGGGAGCTGAGGTGCTTGTGGTAGGCCGAGCGGTGACGGACCTTGC
This sequence comes from Phycisphaerales bacterium, assembly GCA_965228265.1. Lineage (GTDB taxonomy): Bacteria > Planctomycetota > Phycisphaerae > Phycisphaerales > UBA1924. The sequence continues at coordinate 2,315,386 of OZ245804.1, read as the reverse complement.
CGGATTTGGAAATCCGAACCCGCTTCAGGAGACCCTTGTGGACCTTGTTCTTCGGCATCGAAACTCACCTCTAATCACGCTGACCACGGGGACATCCCGCCTGCCTGTCGGCAGAGGAGGAGCGTAGGCCCCCAATTTGCCTCTGACAACGCTGAGTACGAGCTTATGGCCCGACGAAGGCGTCTGTGTACGAACTCGGACGCTCTATCCCCTGAAGGGGCACCATTCCCGTCCTGCGGACGCCGGGGTTGACGAGCTTCTCCAGGAACCGGGGGAGGTAGATCTGGTCGTTGTGGGGCAGCCAGGGGGACGTGAGCCAGTCGACCGAGCCGTCGCCGTTGAGGACGTGCTGACCGCGCCCCTCGTGGTTCGGGGAGTTCTCGAACGGGTCGATCGGGAGCCCCTGATAGGCCTTGAGGATCACCGGCGAGCGGTCTGTGAGGATCACGTGCCCCCGCCTGGCCCACCGGTCATCGCTCGGGGATCCCTGGAGAATCCTGAAGCTGTACGAAACCTCGTTGAACTCGCCCCAGTCGACCGCGTCGTCGCTGGCCGGTTCTTCAACCGCGTTCTCGTTACCCGGGCTGGCGAGCGATTCGAGCGAGGTGTAGCCCTCGCGGGTCAGGGTGTAGAGGTTCGCCGAGTTGGACTGGAGCGGGTCAAGGCCCACGAGCCACCACCGGCGCAGTGCGCCCGCGGACTGGTTCAGAATCTCGCTCGAGGGCGTGTAGACAGGCAAACGCCCCTCGTTGTCGTTGGCGTACGAGCCGAACGCGACCGAGGCGACAGCGAAGTTCGACTCGTTGAGCTTGCGCATGGACTCGAAACGGAACGTCGAGATCACCGGGAGCGTGACGGAGAGCCCGATGAGCAGCACAGCCGCGACCGAGACGATGTCGGTCAGCCTGAGCCTGATCGGGAAGGCGAAGCTCCTTGGCTCGGCGAGGGCCTCGTACTCGGCGATCCGTCCGAGCGTGCCCTCGACCAGATCATCGGTGACGTCGAGATCCGAGCCGGTCACGGACCGGGAGATCATCTCGGCGAAGGCCTCGTGCCGCTCGGCCTGCTCGCGGAGCCCCTTGGGAACGTTGCCGGTGCGGTAGCCCGAGAGGCTCCACATATCGAGCGCGTCGGCGGAGGCGTCGCTGAGCGAGGCTTCGCCGATGGGTTCGCTGATCAGCTTGCGGATGGTGGCCTCGACGAGTTCGGGAGCCGCCTCGGGGCTCTCTTCGCAGGCGTGGCCGAAGTTGTCGATCAGTGCTTCGGCGCTTTGTCGGTATTCATCGGGCACGCGTGAGAGGTCCCAGCCGGATTCGATCAGCGCATCCAGCGCCTTCTCGGCTTCGGGACAGAGTCGAGTTGCGCGTCCGTTTCGCAACGTCACGGGGTGGTCCCTCCACGGGTGGGCTCTTTGGGCGATTGCTTCTCGCGTTCTTCGAGCAGTTTGCCGTACACCTTGGCAAAGGTTGCAACGGCGCTGTGAAGTCTGCTTTTGACGGTGCCGAGCGGGATGTCCAGATCCTCGGCGATCTGTGCGTAGCTGAGCCGCTGGAAGTAGGCCAGCAGGAGCACTTCTCTGAGGGTGAAGGACAGGGAGTCCATGGCTTTGGCTACCAGTTCCTGCTGCTCTCGGGTGTCCAGATCGTCTTCGGGTCTGGGCCCGGGCATCTCCATCAAGTCCACGAATTCGATCGTGCCCCCGCCGCCGTTGCCGCCGACCGGAGCTGAGAGACCGAGAGCCGGCCTCCTGCCCTTTCTACGCATGGCATCCCGGGCTTTGTTCGCCGCGATCGTGAAGATCCACGGTTTGAATTTCCGGCTGGTGTCAAAACGCTGCGCAGAGAGGTGAAATTGCAAAAAAGTCTCTTGAAACGCGTCTTCGGCGGCATCGCGGTCGCCCGTGAGCCGCGTCAAGAAACGAAGAAGATCGTTCTTGTGCCGGTCGATGAGCACCCGCAGGGCAGACCGATCGCCCTTCACGTACCGGCTGACGAGGGTTTCATCGCTCACTTCGGGCAAAGGGGTCCCTTCGAAGGCCCGAGAAAGATCCGACAGCACTAGGGAAGAACGGCGACCACCCCGCCCAGCGTTCGCCGAAAGCGGACCGGATGTTCGCTTTTCGGGCCAAACAGACTGATTCCTTCCTCGCGGAGAGCCACCGCGGGCCCCCGCTCATACGCCTCGAACGCTTCTCTGGACCCAAACACATACCTCATTTCGGCTCTGTGGGTGCCATCCCCCTCAGAATCGAGCAGAATCAGGGCGGCCGAGCTGGCCCCGGCATTGATCACGTCGCGGATGTGCCCGCCGGTGAGCCAGTCGACATAGGCTCGCATGGTGGCCTCCGAGTCGGTCTCGGCGATCACGGTGTATGCAATCTCGGTCATCGGACGATGATATCGGTCCAGCAGGCGCGCTGGGGACGCAATCCGAGAGTCGCGAGTGCGTTTGGCCTTTCAGAAGGATGTCGGCTGTGGACGAGCACATCGCCGGGCGAGAAACCGACGATCCGGCGGGCGAATTGTCTGCCGGCACAGCTGACGAGTTGGCGGTTCTCGTTGCAGAGGCCGCCCGGGGTGACGGTCAGGCCTGGTCTGAGCTGATCGAGCGGTACGGCAGGCGGGTCTACGCGCTGGCCAAGAGTCGGCTTCGAGACCCGGACGAATCTGAGGAGGTTGCGCAGGCGGTGTTTGCTTCGGTGTTCCAACACGTTTCCACGGGTCGGTATACAGAACGGGGCCAGTTCGAGTCCTGGCTCTTCCGCATCGCGATGAACCGGATCCGTGATCAGATCCGCAGGAACACCAGGCGGCTGCGGATCGAGAGCACCTCGGTCCAGACTATCTCCGTCAAAGACGAGCCATCACAGCCGGGCGACGACCTCGGCAAACTTCGGTCGGCGATCGACAGCCTGAGCGACGCCGATCAGGAGATCATCGGACTACGCCACCAGGCGGGCATGGAATTCAAAGCCATCGCGGAGCTTCTGAACGAACCCGTGGGCACCTTGCTCGCGCGTCACCACCGCGCGATGCACAAGCTCCGGAAGATCCTCGGCACCGACGCGAAGGCGGGAGTCAGTCATGAATAACGACATGAACAACCAGAGCGAACGCGATCCTGTCATGGAGAGCATGCTCGAACGCCTGTCGAGCCACGACCGGAGCGAGCCCGACGCGGGGTTCGAAGACCGGGTCTGGCACGCCATGCAGCAGCAGCACACGGCCCGTGTGCCCGGGCGACGCCGAAAGAAATCGACGGCGTGGATCCCGTTCGCCACCGCCGCTTGCATCGCGCTGCTGGGCTACGTCGTCTGGATGCCGATGCTCAGCGTGGATGTCGAGAGCGTGAATGAAGTGGCCTCGGCAGAGCCGGAATCTGATCTCTCGACCGATCTGCTGCTCAGCTCGTTCGACGCGATGGACATGCTGATCGCCGACGCGGACGAGATCGACGAAAGCCTCAACATGCTCGAACTCCAGATTGATACGAACGAGTACGAGCTCTCATCGGATTCGGCCTGGCAGGATCTCGGAGGTTCACTATGAAACGCGCCCTGATTGGGATGTTCGCCGCTGCCCTTATCGCCGGCCCCGCCATGGCGCAGGGTGAAAGGCAAAGGCCGAGACCGACACGCGAAGAACTCCGCGAAGATCTCAAGCATCAGCTTGAACGCCTTCAGATGCGCGAGCGTTGGCTGGAGCGTCAGATCGAGGCGATCGATCGGGGCGAGACACCCGAGCCTCCTATGCAGGGAGGGCCGCATGAACCCGATCGTCACCAAGCTGAGCCGCGGATCGAGAACGACGACGAGGAGTATCTCGCTGTTTTGCGCGATCTCCAGGAGGACAGCGAGTTCAACGGTGGTAAGGACTCACCATTCCAGCGCGTGCTGGAGACCGATGGGCCCGAGCGGGAACGGCTGATCCGCAGGCTCGCGCCAAGGCTGCAGCGCCTCGTCGATCTGAAAGACCGCGACCCAGAGCGGTACGACGCGACCAAGCAGGAGATGCTCGCGGGGCTCAAGATCGCGAAGGCCGCAAGAGCGCTGAGCATTGCCATGCAGGATTCCGAGTCCACCGAGGAGGAACTGGCATTCGCACGCGACGACCTTCGCAACGCGATCGCGCTTGGGTTCGATGCGCGGGCCGCGATGACCCGCTACGAACTCCGTGACGCGGAGCAGCGTCTCGACGAACTTTCGGCTGAGGTTTCCAAAGCCGAGTCCGAGCGCGAGCAGCGCATCAACGAGCAGTACGAGCACATGCTCGAGCGGATCGAATCGGGCGAGGACGATGCCAAGCCCTCGCGGCATGACCGTGACCGTGGGCCATCCCAGCGTGAGCGGGGACAGAAGCCGCCCTCACGAGACGATTGAGCCTGTCTCCAGCGGTGACATCAGGGTGACCGCGACGACATCACGCTCGCCGCCCTCTCCCTTGGGGGCGTTGCTCGCGGCGAGCATCATGCCACGCGATTCCTCGCCTCGGATGGTCCGCGGCGCGAGGTTCGCCACAATGACAACCTGCTTGCCGACTAGGTCTTCCGGCGCGTAGTACGCCCGGACGCCTGCGCAGATCTGGCGGGGCGTGCCCGAACCGTCGTCGAGTTGGAGCTTCAGAAGCTTGTCCGCGTTGGGGTGCAATTCGGCGGAGACCACGGTAGCCACTCTGAGATCGATCTTGGCGAACTCGTCGAAGGTGATCTCGGGCTTGGCGGGGATCGTCTGCGGGGCGTCTGACATCGTGGGCTCCTGTATAGCTGCGAGTCGACTCTATTCCCCGTGGTCCTGCAACTCCATCAGCTCTTGGCTATCGAGCCATTTGCCGTCACGGTAGTAGACCTTGCTGGCGTCCACCCCCATGCTCGGCGCGACCTCGGCGGGCTCCGGGTCGAGCAGGGTTCTGCCTCTACCGACGACGAGTTCCGCGGACCACGATTTCTGGGTGCCGTGCAGCAGCATGGACTGGTAGGCGAGATACGCGATGTACGCGTCCCGCGAGATGACAGGCCCCGGGTTGCCCCGGCACGTGGAGCAGAGCCGCTTGACCTGGCCGCCTTCGGCGCGATCGGGCACGCCTCGCGCGTTGCCGCACTCGGGGCAAGGCCAGACCTCGGCGTCGTGCTGGATCGCGGATGTCGAGGCCTCGGTACCCGGCCGATCGATGATGTCGCGTGTTTCTTCGAGCAGTGCGCTGACGCGTGGGTCGTCGAAGCGCTGCCTCGCGAGCGAGCCGTCACCCGAGAGCGCGAGCCCGATGGCCTCGGCCAGCAGCAAACCTGCCTCGCTCGGGGTGTCGTTCTCGGCATCCGAATCCCATCTGCGTGCGGAGTAGCGTTCGTCCAATCGGCCCGCTAGCGCCCTGAGCCAGCGCTTGCGGTCCTCGGCGGTTTCGAGCGATGCAAGCCCGAGGCACGCACTGGCGGCGATCGGGAAACCCGCTTCATCCTCGCCCCCCGCCTGTTCTTTCTGAGCAAGCACGAACGCGAGAACGTAAAGACGCCGAGCGAGACGAACGTCCTCGATGCCGCTCGAAGCACCCGCGACGTCCTCGGCCAACAAGAAGTACCCCTCAGGATCAATCGGCGAGAGCGATTCGAGTTTGCGTTCGAGATCGTCTTGCGCGAACGCTCCCCGCGTCACCAGGACGGCGAGCAGGCACATGAGCTGTACCGATCCACGCACGAGCGAATTCATAGGACTGATCTCTCCAGACGCAGTTTCCAGAGTTTGACGGCGGCGACCTCACAGGCCACGATCTGCTCGAGGACATTCTTTGCATTCCGCCTGCTCTCTGAGAGCTCGCTGCGGATGTCCTCAACCTGCTCGCGGGCCGCGGGGCTCTCGGCGATGACGAGCAGGGACATTGCCTCCACCGCGGTCACCTGGTGCGCCGCGAATCGATCCAGAGCCCCCTCGGCAAGCAGAAGTCGACCGACGCTCCGGTGATCGAGATCATCCAGGGCGGCCACCACCGAGAATTCCTCGGCCTCGTTCTCGGCGAGTCTTCGCCACATAGCCGAGAGTTCGGCGGCCGTCTCGGCGAGCCCGACAGCGTCCGGGCCGAAACGGAGTGAAGCCGATCCCCCCAGTCGATTCTCGTAGCTGCCCTGAAGCAGCGCTGCGAGTGCGTCGATGACCTGGCCCTCGCCAATGCCGGTGAGCCGGCGCAAGAGTTCGTCCACGCAAGCCTGCCTGGCGCGCGAACTCCACGCGGGCGATTTGACAGAGGGCAACCGTGCGTAGGTCACCGCTTCGATCAGTTCGCTGCTGGCATCGATCTTGGGGATGCGTGGCAGGTACTCGAGGACGCCGTTGAGGATCGCGGGGCTGTCGGCGTAGAGGCGAACGACCTCGCGCGCCTGCGCGCGGACCGTTGCGGGTGTGCCGAGGAACGCGTCACGCACGATGACTTCCGCGGCGACGGGGCCGAGCGCACGCTTGTTGCGTGCGAGTTCGCCCAGCAGGGCCTGACGAATCGGGATGTTCTGACGGGCGTCGATGTACTTCCGGGCCCATTCATCGGCATTTGAACCACCAAGAAACGCCACGGGGTCGGACTCGATACCGCCCACCAGTTTCTCGATATCGTCGGTGAGATTCGCGAGTGTGGAGTCGGCTTGCTTGCGATCACCCCAGAGCGTGGCGCGTGCGGCGGCTGACAGCCGACTCATGACCACCGCCCTGGCGACCATGTCCACGGGCCGGCGACCGTTCTCTCTGACCAGTTGCTGGTCGGCGATGTCCATCCAGGATTCCACAGCCTCGGACGTGCCGGAATCTCTGCCGAGCAGCACTTCTTCGATCCTGGAACGCAGCGCCATGCGGTCGGTTTCGCCGGCCGCGGACGAGAGGACGAGGCTTTCGTCGATGCCCTCCGTCCTCGAACGCGAGACGAGCGGCCGCATGACCGCCCCGATGTCACTGATCGTGACACGGTCATCCGAGAGCCACAAGACGAGACGCTCGGCAACAGCGCTGCCCGGTTCGAGTCGGAGTGCCGAGGCGAGCGTTTCGATGGATTGAAAGACCGGTCTCGATTGCGAGGGGTCCGCGCCCAGCAACATGACCCTCTCGATCGCGTTCAGAACCGCGTCGTCGTAGGCCGCCTCACCCGGAGCCGCCACAGCGCCGAGTTGTTCCAGCCACACGCGCCAGAGACGATCCGAGGCGTTCTGTGATGCCAGCCGTTGCGAGGAGGTGCCAAGGGTCTGAAGCACAGCACCCTCGAAGCTGTAATCGGTTCCCTGCACCACCTCACCCAGCGCCCCCGTCAGCCTGCCGATAATCGCGGAATCCAGCGACGTTGGCAGGTTTCGCTCCATCGAGAGACGAGACATGGTGGCGACACTCAGCACCCACGCACGGAAGCCCTCCGGGTCGCCCGGGAAGCTGCGCATCGGCTCGCCGATCGCAGCGAGAATGGCCAACGACTCGCTCTGCTTCGATGCGTTCGAGTACAGCAATTCCAGGATCGAGTCGTGCACGGCACCGATCTGGTCCCGTCCGATCTCGGTCCAGTCCCTGGCCACGACCAGATACGCGCGCCGGAACTGCTCGATCTCGGTTTCGCCGAAGCCTTCGCGACGGTTGGCAAGCTGAGTGATCTGTCGGGCACCGTCACGCGCTGTCATCTCAGCCGGAGCAAGCTCTGTCCTCGCTGGATCCTGTGTCCGCGTGGTCGAGCGAATGTCCTGCGCCGACGGGACGGTGTTGTCTTCGGCCGCATCGGGGGTGTTCGTCGGTGCGGAAGTCATTCGAACCCAGACAAGCACCAGTGAAACGAGCGTCGCTGCACCGATCACCCAGGGAGCCGCGCGGACACCGAGAGATGACCGCCGTGCCGAGCCTGCCAGGCGTGTTGCCGCGACCGATCCGATGCGGACAGCGCCCTCATCTTCGGCGACCGGTATCGGATCGGCAACGGGCTGAGGGGCGGGCTGGGAGATGGGATTCGCCAGCACCTTCGTAATGACGCTCGGGATTTCCTGTGAAGCGATCCCTCGCGCGTGCGCGAGCATGGCGAGACGGCGCATCGCGGCCGCATTCCAGCCGCCGTTGGCTGCCACGACAAGCAGCACATCGTGAGTGAGCGGATGGACATACGGCTCAGCAGATTCCATCGGGACGTGATTGGTCGCTTCAGGACGGGCTGGCTCGACCGTTTGTGGCGGTGGTTCCTGCGGCTGGCTTGATTGACCAGAACGCTGGAGCAGAAGCTCCTGCAGTTTCGGATCGAGCAACTGGGCTGCTGCGGCATGCAAGGCAAGCCGGATCTCGTTGGCCTCGGGGGTCTGGCTTCTCGGATGCCCCGCGATCGCGGACATCCTCGCGCCCAGCGCCTGAAGCACCTCGGTTTCAGAGGCGGCTTTCCGCGGGAGGCCGAGAAGCTGAAACGGATCAGTCCCGACGGAGACGCCGAAGAATGTTTCACCCGGATCGTGCGCACTCATCGCGGCACCTCGACATTCATCGCGCGTGCCAAACTACGGAACCTCGCATCCCAGGGCGCCGGCCCGAGTGACGGGTAGAGGGTGATGTGCTGACGCATGGCGGTGCGTGCCGATTCCACATCCACGGCTGAGAGCAGACGCATGGATTCGTAGCGAGCCTCGTACCAGTCCTCGCTTTCGGACTCCAGCCCCGCAACAAGGCGGCGCCAAACCTCAAGGGCATCCGTATTCCGCCCCGCTCGCTCGAGGAGCCTGGCCTGGCGCATCAGCACCGGACCCGAAGCCGCGCCGGAATCGATCAGTCGCTGATTGAACGCGATAGCCTTGTCGAGCATGGCCCGATCACTCTCGAGCTCCCAGATCGCGCCGGCTGCCTGAGCCGAGGTTTCGAGCACGCCAAGCAGCACACGCTCGTTGGCGCTGGAACCACCGAGCTGTTCGACCACGCCTTCGCCCTGTCGCACGATCTCACGAGCCGCTGCTGTATCGGACGGGTCATCAATCCACTGTTCGACGGCATCACGATACAGAATCCGCTGAGCCGACCCGAGGAACCCGCCATCGAGGCGCTCGACTTCGTCGTACCACCGATCGACCGCCGCGCGGTCTCCCTGCGACGAGGCGATCTGCAATCGTCGGAAAGCGATCTCCGGCGCGAGCTCGTCCATGTCGATTGCTGCAAAGCTGCCGACACGGTCCAGTGTGTCCAGCGCGAAGGTTGCGCGTTCAACATCCGCGGGTGACATGCCCATGGCCGCGTCGGCAACCTGCCTGGCGCGGAGTACCACGCTGTCCGAGGCGCGCGTCGCGAGCTCGACATCTCCGGAGCGAACCTCCAGCAGTTCCTGCCGGATCAGTTGCGACGCGGTATCTACGAACCGCTGGGCCGCGAAGGTCCGCCGCGACGCGGGAGCCCGGCGATACATGCGGTAAAGCAGTTGTGACGCTTGACGCCTTGCCGCGAGGAAGTTCGGCGAGGTGGGCTGGATCGAGAGCAGAATTTCTACCGCCTCATCATCGGGCAGCAGACCCGTGCTCGAAGGACGCATGAGCAGCCTGGCCGCACGATCGGTGCCTGCGTACTCGGTCAGGTAGAGCATCGCGAGCTGATCTCGGCGGGGCTTGAGCGAGTTCTCGCCCTCTTCCACTGCGGAATCGAGCGCGACCACAGCAAGCCAGTGCGCAGGCTCCGCTTCTTCGGGTGACTTCGCCTCCCCGATCGCGCGTTCGAGCACATCGACACACAGCACCGTATCGCCGGCGAGATAGAAGGCCGTGCCCGCCGAGGTCATCGCACGCACACGCTCGGTCTCGTGCAGCGACGCGTCGGGCTCATCGACCGATGCGAGCAATTGATTCGCTGCACTGCGGTACATCGCAGCAATCGCGGGGTCGCTCACCGGCCCCTCGCCGGTGTCGCCCGCGGCATCTCTCGCCTGCTGCGCGATGTCCATCGCGAGCAGGCCCTTGACGTACAGCACGACAAACCCGTTCTCCCCGAGCGAGTCCGTGCCGAATGCGCGGACAAGCTCAAGCACGTGCCCCACCTCGCCCTGCGCGACGAGGTCGGCAAGCCCCGCGTCCGACAACCGGCGGATCAGCTCCCGGCTTCGGCCCCGTCCCTCCGGGCCTGCCAGCGCCTCCATGCACGTCACCACGAGGATGCGCGCCTTGATCGGTTCGAGCTCGCCGCCCGACGACCTCAGTCGCCGAACGATGAGTTCGAGATCCGCCCACATGCCCGCCTTGGCGAGGACGTACAGCCTGCGGTCCACGATCTGATCGCGGATGCTCTGCGCGACGTCCGTGCTGCGTTCGACGGCATCGAGCCAGGCCACCGCTTCCACCGAACGCCCCTGAATCGAGCACGCAAGAGCCGCCCCGATCGCCGAGCGCGCGACGTGCTCGTAGCGGAGCAGCCCCGGCTGGAGCCTGTCGTACGACGCCTCATCGCCCTCCCGCGCATTGAGCAGCCACCCGAAATGCCTGAGCGCCCGCCCTGCTCGCGAGGTGTCGCCTGTGATCAGGGACAAGTAATACTCGCTCCAGCCGGCGTAATAAAACCCGAGCGATCGGCTTTGTCTGGCGCGGGCGAGGTCAGCCGTGACCTTCTGCTCGGCGTCCTCGTCGAGTCGCTCGGACAAGCGTTTCTCGAGCCGCTGCGCCGAGAGGTGCGCCGCCTGCGCGATCTCGAGGAATGTCGACGACGTATCCCTGAGCACGCGCTCGGCCTGAGCCACCTCCTGCTGCGTTGCCATGCGCAGCCTGTACTGCTCGGCGATAGCCTCGGCCCGCATGTAAGCCGCCTTTGCGAGATTAATCCGCAGTTCCGGCGAATCCGCCTCCGGGACAAGCCTGAGCAGATTCGACGCACGCTCCGACCAGAATTTGCGATCCGTCTCGGTCGTCGCCTGGTCGAGCAGGCGCACGTAGAGCTGGCCGAGTTCCTGAGCCGTCGCGGTGCGCGCGTCGCCCGACTGGGTCGCAAGCTCCTCCACAAGATGCTCGGCAAGCAGGTCATCCAGCCCCCGGTCGCTGAGGTATTGCTCGATGCCGACCGGCTCCGTCTGCGCACAGGCCTGCCAGTGCAGCATCGGCAAGAGCACAACCAGGATGGGCAGCTTACTTCTGCGTGACATACGTCAGTTTCTCATACCCTGCGTCGTGGCACGCCTGGAGTGCCGCAGCCGCGGCCCAGACCGGGGCGTCGTCATTCACACGGAGAAAGACACCGGCCTCCTTCGGAAGCTCGGACAACACCTGGACAAGCTCCTCCCGCGACCGGAGCACGCGTGCACCAACCTTGTACGCCACACCCCCCTCGCTCCGCTGCACCTCGACGTACTGGGGCTGAAGATCCGTTGCCGAGGCCTGCGAGCTTTCCTGACGCAGAGCCGCAGCAAGCTCATCCTCCGGCTGCGCGATCGTTGCCGAGACTACGAAATACACGAGCAGCAGGAAGAACACGTCGATCATGCCGATCAGCGGAAGCCTCACCGGCTTGCGGGATGTCGAGGTCTGCTGGGCGAACTTCATCCCTCACCCCCATCGACCGGGTTCGTCGCGATCCGGTATGCCCGCACGCCGGCCTGCGAGAGCCTGGCGCAGAGACGGTTGAGGTGCAGAGCCTGCCCCGTGCGTTCCGGGCGGATCAGCACCTGCGTCTCCGCGTTGCCGTGCAAGAGCTCGGCGCTGACCATGGCGATGAATGAATCCATTGAGATCGACTCGCCCTCGAGGCGGATCGAGCCGTCGGCGAGGAGATCGACGACGATATCGCCCGAGGTGTCGACCTCCGTTTCCTGCCCTTGCTGCTTGGGCAGTTCGAGCTGCGTGCGGATGGATTGCGAGAACTGCGAAGTCACGAGGAAGAAAATGATGAGCAGCATGACCACATCGATCATGGGCGTCATATCAAACCCGTCTTCGACGTGTCCCTCGCGCTTCATGCCCTGGGCGCACCTGCCGGGGAGACCGCGGGCCTGCGCGCGGGCTGCGGAGCCGGGCCCCGCTGGGCGTTGGACTGGTGGCTCTCAACCAGGCCGAGCAATTCTTCGGTCATGACCGCGACCTCGCTCGTCACAGAATCGATGCGGTTGCGGAAGAAGACGAGCGCCGCCGAGACCGGGATCGCTACCACCAGACCGAGCACCGTGGTGATCAGCGCGACAGCGATGCTGCTGGCCAGTTCGTCTGGCTTGGCGAAGCCGCCGCTGGAGCTGCCCAGCGTGTTGAACGCCCCCACCATGCCGAGCACCGTGCCGAGCAGCCCGAGCATCGGGGCGACGGTCACAATGAGCGAGAGCCCCTCGGTGCTTCGGTAGAGCCTGCCGACCTGATCGCGACCTGATTCCTCGAGTGCGCCGCGGAACTCAAGCAGGCCGAAAGGCGAGCGGGCGCAGCGGGTAAGCGCCGAACCGATCACCCGCGTCAGGAAGCTGTCGTGCGACTCGGAATCGCAGTACGCGCGGGCGCTGTCGAGCTCCCGTCTTGCGAGCAGATCACGCAATTTGTCGAACTGCTCTGGCGGCGCGAGTTTGACGAGGCGTATCTGGATCGAGTGCATCACGACCAGCGCGACCGCCGCGAACGAGAGCAGGATGATGATCAACCCGATCGGTCCGCCCGAGGCGATGTGCTGGAGGATCGACTTGCCCCCGCCGTCGGCCTGCGCCAACGTGATCAGATCCGAGTGAAAGCCTGGAAACGTCATGCGTCCTCCTCGCTGGGCGCGGCCGGTGTGCTCTGATTCTGGTATTGCCTGATCAATTCTCGCACGATCGGGTGCTCGATCGAGATGTGCCGCTTGTACTCACGCGCCAGCTCCCCCGCCAGCGTGACCGCCGCCTCGCTCCGACCCATCTCCGCCAGGCGGATCGATGCCTTCGCGAGACAGACACCGGCAAGATAGGGCTGGGTCTGCGCGTACTGAGCGGGCACGTAGAGAAGTTGCACGATCCCGAGCCGCGATTCGTGCGTGTCGTCCTCAGCCAGGAGCGAGAGCCCGATCGCGGCGTGAACCCACGCCCGCTGCCAGTCGGGCAGATCCTGCTCGAGTCGCGCCTTGAGCGAGGTGCGCGCACCTGCACGCTCGCGCTCACTGCCGATCCGGGAAGCGACCATGTCGTGCACAAGCTGGACACCCTCATCAATCGGGGTGAGCGTGGGCATGACCGATTCGCCGCTGATCTCGTAGAGAGCCGCAGCGGTGTACAACTCCGCGAGCTGTCTCGCCCGCCCGCGCGATTCCCACTTGGCAAACTCATCCCACGCCACGGATGTCACGGCCGAAGCAAGCCCCGCCTCGCTGCCCCAGATGGGAGGCAGCGCCGGATACAGAGCCGTCCGCTCGTCGAGTATGTCGCTCGTGACCTGAACCGGATTGTTGAGGACCAGCGTGAGATAGGGCTCGATCGCCAGCGCCTGGGCCCCTCGCGCCACTCGGCAGGAGAGCAACCCTTCCGAGACCGCGGTGGCCGTCGGCCCCTTGTGACCCGCCAGGGGCTCGAAGACCCTTTCGAGCAGCGGCTCGGCTGCGACCCGGTCGCCCCGCTCAAGACGCGTCAGCCCGCGCCAGGCGTCGTCCGCATCCGCGAGATATTCCACCGCAGAGGCCGAAGCCCGCCCACCGACTGCGCGCACCTCATGCCACCCGAGCGTGCGCTCGCCGCCGGCCGTCACGACCACCACCGCCTCGGTGCTGACCTTGATCTCGCTGGCCTGCACAACCTGCCCGGTGCGGAGCGTCACCGTGCCCGGCTCGGCCTGCGCGGCCGCTGCCATTGCACTCAAGATGGCGAACCCCACGCGCCTCATCCGCCCGGCCTCGCGATATGCGTGTACGTGCCGCCCGTTTCGCGTGCGATGCGGCGCATCACGCTCTCACCCTCGCGCGAAACAAACGTGATGCAATGGACCGGCATCGGGCGCTCTTTGTTGCGACGGATGATGATGTCCGCGATGCTCTCGTCGAATTCGCCGTCGGTCATGAAGTAGATCGCGTCGGGTCTCGGGCGGATGTCGTAAACCATCTCGAAGGCCGGCAGCGGGTTGGTCGCACCCAGCGGCGAGAGTCTCGAGATGGAATCACGCGCCCATCTCTTCCCCGCACCCGTCGCGTCCGTCCACTTGCGCCGATCTCCGAGCGGATAAGCCGTGTCCGCAAAGAACACGACGAAGAACCCGACATGTTCGGGCATGCCGCTGATCGACTCACCAAGCTCGGCCTGCATGCCCGCAAGTCGGCCTTCGCGGTCCATCGAGCCCGAGACATCCACGACGTAGGCGAACCGGTTGCCCCGAGCCTCGACGCCGAAGAAGCTTGCCGACCCCGTGCCCGCACCGCCCGTGGCGCCGTCGCCCGCCGAGGTGAGATCCCCCCCGCCGCCCGAGATCTCGGCCTCGAGCTTGCCCGTCGGCTCGAGCAGATCCGTGATCGGTGTGTCAAGCAACGGATCGGACGTCGCGTCGGTCAGCTCGTTGAGCAGTTCTTCGGAATTGGGCTGGTCGACCGAAAGCTCCTCAGACTGGAATTCGTCGAGGTCGGACTCGCTCTGAACCGCGAATTCAATCGCCGACGCCGGTCCGGGGCCCCGGCTCCCGCCGCCACCGGTCGTGATCAGGGCCGCGATCAGAAACAGGGCGATGTGCACCAGCAGCGAGAGAATCATCCCCGCGATCGAGGCACGCAGAAACCATCGCCGGATCTTCGCGCCGAGCGAAGACTCGTCTTCCGGGGACTGGGCTTCGGGATCCGTCCCGATCGTGGTGTCGGCAAGCTGGCTCATCAGCGGGCTTTGGTCTCGCTTGGCCCCGGGCTCGGCCCGCCCGGGCTTTGGTAGCCTATCTCCCCTTAGACGGCCGAAACCGGCTCCGGTTCCCTCTTCGACCGCATCGACCGGCCCATCTCCCGGCTCGCGCCGCCCATGCCCCGGATCGTACCATAGATCGATTCCACCCACGCTTCGGGTCTATGCTCGCTCTAGACGCTGGGGAATGACCATATGGCTGCCGATCAACAGACCCGAATTCTTCTCAAACTCAGCGGCGAGGCCTTCGGAGGCCCGGGCGGCTTCGGGATCGACCCCGAACGCCTCAAGCTCATCGGAGCTGAGATCAAGAAAGCTGCAAACCTGGGTGTCCAGCTCGCCGTAGTCGTCGGCGGCGGGAACATCATCCGTGGGGCCGAGCTCGCCGATTCCAGCGGGATCGAGCAGAGCACGGCCGACTACATGGGCATGCTGGGCACCGTCATCAACGGCGTCGCCCTCCGCGAGCACCTGACCTCGATCGGGGTCGACTCACGCGTCATGTCCGCCCTGGAAATCAAAGCCGTCGCGGAGCCATTCATCCGCAACCGGGCGATCCGCCACCTCGAGAAGGGCCGGGTTGTCGTCCTGGTCGCGGGTACGGGCAACCCCTTCTTTACAACCGACACCTGCGCCGCCCTCCGCGCCACCGAGCTCGGCTGCACGCAGCTTCTCAAGGCAACCAAGGTCGACGGCATCTACACCGCCGACCCCAAAAAGCACCCGGACGCCACCCGGTTCGAGCGCATCAGCTTCGACGACGCGCTCGCCAAGGGACTGGCCGTCATGGACGTCACCGCCTTTGCGATGTGCCGCGAGAGAAAGATCCCCATCCGCGTCTTCCAGTTCGATGTGCCCGGAAACATCGAACGCGTGATCGCGGGCGAGCCCATCGGCACGCTCGTCGACGCCAGCGCCAAGGAAACCGCGGCCCTCTGATTGAACCGTCCCGCAAGGAAAGCACCATGAACGATCCCGATTCCATCCTCCTTAATGCCGAAGAACTCATGACCAAGGCGATCGACTACCTCGATCACGAGTTCCAGGGTCTTCGCGGCGGCCGCGCCTCGACCGCGCTCGTCGAGTACATCAAGGTCGATTACTACGGCGCCCCGACCGACCTCAAATCCCTCGCCGGCATCAGCACGCCCGAGGCAACCCAGATCCTTATCAAGCCATTCGACGCCGGCGCGCTCAAGGAAATCACCAAGGCGATCGAAGCCTCAGACCTCGGCCTCACGCCCCACGTCGACGGCAAGCAGATCCGCCTGAACATCCCGCCGCTCTCGACCGACCGACGCAAGCAGCTCGTCGCCAAGGCCAAGAAAATGGCCGAGGATACGAAGGTCGTCATCCGCAACGCCCGCCGCGACGGCAACAAGCAGGCCGACGCGCTCGGCAAGGGCGACAACCACATCTCCGAGGACGAGGTCGCAACCCTCAAGGACGAGATCCAGGAGCTTCTCAAGAAGTACGAAGCTCAGGTCGACAGCAAGCTCGAAACGAAGTCGAAAGAGATCATGTCGGTCGACTGATCCGTCACCAACGAAACAAAAACAACAAAGGCCCAGGGAAGCGAATCCCTGGGCCTTCTCTTTGGCTTGACTGCACCCGCTCCCGTCTTACTTGAAGATCAGGATGTTCGGATCCATGAGCATCACGGGCTGGTTCTTGAGCATGATCGCGCCGTCGATGCGCTGACGCACCGCGGGCCAGGCCTGGGGCCCGACAACACTCTGCACCACACGCTCGATGCCCTCGATCGGCGAGGACACCATGCCGCCGGTGAACTGCTCCATGAGATCCTCAAAGCTCATCGGCCCCGGGTAATCGAGCACGTCGTAATTCGACATCTCGAGCTCGTCCGCGAGCGACACGATCGTGTCATTGAGCGAACCGATCTCGTCGGCCATCCGAAGCCCGATCGCCTTGTTGCCCGTGAAGAGTCGGCCCCGCGCGGTCTCGTCGAGGTTGATGCCGCTGCGACCTTCTTCAACCCGGCTGGTAAAGAGGTCGTAGGTCTCGGTCATCATCTCGCGGACCGCCGCCCGCTGGGAAGCGTCCCAGGGCTTGCTGCTGCCAAAGAGCTCGGCCCTTGGCCCGCGGCCCTGACCGACAACGTTGACGTGCAACTTGTTGAACGCACCCTCCATCGCGAGCTTGCCGCCCACGACACCGATCGAACCAACGACCGACGAGGGATTGACGAAGATCTTGTCACCCGAGACGGCGATGTAGTACCCGCCCGAGGCCGCCATGTTCCCGACGCTCACGTAGACCGGCTTCTCGTCGGCGACCTCGCGCACCGAGCGCCAGATCACCTCGCTGGCCGTCGCCGAGCCGCCCGGCGAATTCACGCGGATCACCACGCCCTTGATCAGGTCGTTGTCGCCGATCTCCTTGAGCACGCCCCGGATGGTTCGGCTGCCGACGGACTGCGAGCCGAAGAGCCCGCCCTCGGAGGAGTCGCCGTCCATAATCACGCCGTCGATATGCACAACCGCGATGGTCGGACGGACCGGCTTGTTGCTCGGGTCCTTCGAGAGCATCGAGAAGATCGCAAACGGATTCGATGAATCAAACGAGGCCCCGGCGCCCGTGTCGATGAGGTTTGTCGTCCACCTCACATCCGCGCCAAGGTCATCCTCGAGCATCTCTTCGAGTTCGCCCAGGTTGGTCGAACGGTCGAGCAGATCAAGCTCGACCGCCGTCTCGGCGGAGGTGTAGAACGCCTTCTCCATGGCGGCATCGAGCTCCTCGTCGCTCATTTTGTTGCCGTCTTTGAGGATCGCGCGGATGTTCCCGTACATGCTGTCGAGCAGCTGCGAGATGTTCTGCTGCCACTCCGCACTCGGCTCGCTGCGGGTGTAGGTCTCGTCGGCGCCCTTGTACTCACCGACCTGCTCGAAGCTGGCGTCGATCCCGACCCAGTCAAACATGTCCTTGAGGTAGTACTGCTCCATGTAGAGACCCGGGATCGAGACCGGGCTGCCGTGGTGCACGATCGACTCGTCGGCGACGGCCGCGAGCATGAGCCCGGTCGTGTTGTACCCGTCGGCCACGACGTAGACGGTCTTGCCAGCGTCCTGGGCGTCTTCGATCGCGCCCACGAGTTCCTCGACCTGCGTCGCCGAGAGCACCGCGTCGTCGAGCTTGAGCACGAGCGCCCGCATGCCGTCGTCGGCAGCGGCCTTCTCGATGCCCTTAACGAGCGAACGCAGCGTCAGCGTGTTCTCGCCCGAGAGCCAATCAAACGGCCCGGGCCGCTCTGCCGGCGAACCCGAGATCGTGATCACACCCACACCCGCGGTATCCACGTTGTAGGAATTCGACTTCTTCATCCCCTGAGCGAGCGCGGGCTGAGCCACCGCGATCACACCCGCCAGAGCCACCAAACGACCGATCCTTCGATTCATGCGTATCTCCTGCTGCCTATGCCAGAGCGTACCGGCCTGATCCGGTTCGGAGGCGGTCAGCCATAACCCAGATCGTCCAGATCCTGTTCCTCAAGCCCGAAATGATGCCCCAGCTCGTGCAGAATCGTTATTCGCACTTCCCTGTCCAGCGTTTCACGATCGATCCGGCCCGCCTCATCCATCGCCATCCCGAGCAACCCCCGTCGGAATAGGTGAATCACCGTTGGCAACTCCGCAGAGTGCTCGACGCTGTCCTCGGTGATCGGGATGCCCGTGTGCAGGCCGCAGATCTCGTCCAGGGCGTTCTCGTCGGCAAGATCGATGCCCAGGTCCGTGAGCATCTCGGGGGTCGGATGATCGATCAAGACGATCGGGACCTCCTCGATGAGCTGGGATAGGTGTTCGGGCAATGCTTCGATCGCCATCCCGACCGCTTCATCCACAAGACGCAAGTCGGCCTCACGCATCGGCATCTTCCCTGCTGACCACATCGCCCAGCGTCCGCGGGCCGTTGCGAATGAGCGGGTAGAGCCGCAGCGCATCCCAGAACATCCCCGCGACCCCGATCGTCACCAGCGCCGAGCCTGCCGCGACCAAGAGGAGCGAGACCGTGCTTGTCACGATGTTCTGCAAGGCGTCGACACGCAGGCTCGCAACCTGGATCATGTCCCCGGCCAGCGCGATCGCCAGAGCCGCGACCACCGCGATGAGCGTCTGACGCGTCAACTGCCCCGTCCGCATGAGGACAGAACGCTTGGCAAACTCTTGCACACTGGGCCTGAGCAGCAGCGCGATGAGCATCGTCACGATCCCGATGCCGCAGCGCAGCTCCACGCGATCGGCCTCTCTGAGCGTGTTCGTGAAGTAGGGCGTGCCCGAAGTGAGGTCGAGTCTGGCGTGCAGCATCCACAACATCCAAACCAGCGGCACGTACAGCACACTGGCCACGCTCGGCCCGAGGGTCTGTCTGATCGAATCACCCTGTTGCGGCCGAATCAGCACCAGACTCCCAAGCCCGCTCAGCCCCGCGAAGATCGGGACCAATGCGCCCAGAAACCCCAGCTTCGACGGAACCGCGAACCACACATCCAGCGCATCGGTCAATCGACAGAGCCAGATGGTCAGGATCGCCAGCAATGCCGCACCCGTCCACAGCACAAGCCCGGCCGACGCAACCCGCGGCATGCGGAGCGGTGCAAACGATGCCGCCGATGGGTCCACCACCGCCAGCAGCGTCGTGCGCACGGGCGTCCCGCACTCGGGGCAAACCCCCGTGACCGAGAGCCCGCTCAGCTCGTAGCCGCAGACCCAGCACGGAAGCTGGCCCGAGAGCACATCTTCGAGCACTTCCCCATGCTGATCGATGCCATCATCGGAGCGTGTGACCGCGCCGGCCGAATTGTGGTCGTCGAGTGATCCCATGAGCTGCCGGCGGGCATCATATACTCTGGCCCCCTCATCGCGGGGCACACCACGAGAGGAACCCAGACCCATGCAGGAAGCACTCCATTCACTCCGCGAGAGCATCGCCCGTGTCTACTTCGGCGACCCCAAGGCGATCGACAAGGTCCTCTGCTGCCTGCTCGCCCGAGGGCACCTCCTGCTCGAGGATGTCCCCGGGGTGGGCAAGACCGTGCTCGCCTCAGCCGTCGCCCGGTGCGTGGGCGGCGAGTTCCGCCGGATCCAGATGACCCCGGACATGCTCCCCTCCGACGTCCTTGGCGTCAGCATCTACGAAGAATCGACCCGTGAATTCCGCTTCCGCCCGGGCCCCGTGTTTGCCAACGTCCTCCTCGCCGACGAGGTCAACCGCACGCCGCCCCGTACGCAGAGCGCCCTGCTCGAAGCCATGAACGAGGCCGCCGTCACGATCGACGGCGTCACCCATCGCATCGCGCCGCCCTTCATGGTTGTTGCCACACAGAACCCCTCGTCCTTCCACGGCACGTACCCGCTCCCCGAGAGCCAGCTCGACCGCTTCCTCCTCCGCACAAGCCTGGGCTACCCGAGCGCGGAGAGCGAAGTCCGCGTGATCCAGGAACGCCCCTCGCTCAACACGCTGGGCGACCTGAAGCCCACGCTCACACTCGAGCAGATCCAGATCATGCAGGAGACCACCGACAAGACGCGACTTGAAGCGCCGATCGCCGCATACAT
Source organism: Phycisphaerales bacterium (assembly GCA_965228265.1). Classification (GTDB taxonomy): domain Bacteria; phylum Planctomycetota; class Phycisphaerae; order Phycisphaerales; family UBA1924. Next base: position 2,295,051 of record OZ245804.1, on the reverse strand, counting down.
CCAGCAGCTCGCCGACAAGAGCCGCAACACCCCGGACCTCTCGCTCGGCCTGTCGACACGCGGCGCACTAGCCGTCGCACAAGCCTCCCGCGCGACCGCTCGGCTCCACGACCGCGACTACGTCACGCCCGAAGACGTCGCCGAGCATTTCGTCGCCGCGACCTCGCACCGCATCACCCCGAGCGACCCCGCGTTGATCGACCACTCTGCAGCAATGGAGCAGATCGCCGAGGACATCCTCCGGACCGTGCCCGCCCCGATCTGACCCCCGCTCACCCCCGAGCAAAGTTCGGTGCGAGTCCCGAGCGGTCGCTTTCGGAGCGCCAGACGAGCTGCCTGCGCAGTAGCGAGACCGGGTGCATCGCCTCCGCCTGCACGCCGTCGAGGATCTGGTGCCGACACGACGTCCCCGTGGCGACCACCACATCACCCGGTTCCCGCTCTCGCACAGAGGGAAAGAGCGTGAGCTCGCCGATCTTCATTGAAAGCTCGTAGCGATCTTCATGCATGCCGAAGCTCCCCGCCATGCCGCAGCAGCCGGTGTCGAGCGTGCGCACGCTGTCACCGAACGCCCGCGCGAGCAGTGCCGTCGAGGACTCGCTCCCCCAGAGCGCCTTCTGATGGCAATGCCCGTGAAAGAGCACGCGCCCGTCAGGCGCTGAGAACTCGGGTGTCCTCGGATGCTCGCCCCACCGCGACTCAAGGAACTGCTCCACGAGGCTGCTTATTGACGCAAGCCGGCTGCGGTCCGTGGTCGACCCCTTGCAGCGGAGTCCGAGCCAGTCATCCTGAATCGCCGAGAGACACGAGGGCTCCACCACCAGCACCGCTTGCGACTTCGCTTCATCGACCTGCGACAGAAGCCTCGGCACAACCTTGTCGATGTGCCGGATCGCCGAGGACAAAAGTCCCGTCGAGATCGCCGGCCGCTGACAGCACCCCACATCCGCGAGCTTCACACGGTACCCGAACGCCTCCAGCAGCACCTTCGCATCAAGACCGATGCCCGGCTCCGTGAACATCGTAAAGCAATCGCCAAGCAGCAGAACCGTCGGCAAGTCAAGATCCGACGACTGCCTCCACGCCTCATCCTTCGCGAGCGAGCGCACGGGCACTGGCAGCGACCGCTCGGCGGGGAGCCGCATCACCCTATTGATCATGCTCCGCACCATGCCGGGGCGCCCGGCCCTTGCCGCCAGCCCGGGCGTCATCGAGCCGAGCCTGTAGAGCGTGCGGACCGAGGCCATCGCCCTCGCCGCGATCGGTGTGCCGTGCTTCTGGTACCGCTGCGCTGTGTACTCGCTCTTGAGCCTGGCAACATCGACGTTGCTCGGGCATTCGCGTTTGCACCCCTTGCAGCTCAGGCAGAGATCGAGCGTCTCGATCGTCTCAGCATCGTTCCAATCGAGCGTCTGGCCCGTCGCCTGCCCCGTAAGCGCCATCCGCAGCGCGTTGGCCCTTCCGCGTGTTGCGTGCCGTTCGTCTTTGAGCGCCATGTACGACGGGCACATCGTGCCGCCCGCCTGCTTTCGGCAGACCCCCGCGCCGTTGCACTGCTCCACCGCGTGCCCCAGCTCATCCTGATCCTCGAACGTGTAGAACGTCTCCACACTCGGAATCGAGACCTGCTCTCCCTCTGGCTCGATGCGCGTGCGCTCAGCGATCGAGGGCACCGGCCCCGGCTCGATGATGTTTCCCGGATTGAGCAGATTCTCCGGATCGAACAGCGCTTTCACCTCGCGGAAAGCGTTCATGAGTTCGGGTCCGAAATGCCTCTCGAGCAATGGCCCGCGGGCCTTGCCGTCGCCGTGCTCGCCCGACATCACGCCCCCGAGCCGGCCTGCAAGATCCGCCGCCTCCCTGGCGATCTCAATCATCGCTTTCTTGTCGGCCTCGTCGCGCAGATCGAGCAGGGGCCTGACGTGCAGCACACCGACCGAAGCGTGCGCGTAGAACGCCGCCTGCGTCCCGAACCGCTCGACAATCGCCCGCAGCTCACGAACGAACTCACCGAGCCGCTCGACGGGCACAACGTTGTCCTCGACAAAGCCCAGCGGCTTGCGGTGCCCTGGCAACGCGTGCAAGAGCGGCTCGCCCGCCTGCCTGAGCCGAAGCGCCCGAGCGATCGTCTCGGGCGTTGTGTAAAGCTCCGTCGCCGCCCCCAGCGCGAGCGATCGGATCTCCGCGTGCTTCTCTTCAAAGACCGAGACATCGCTCGCTTCGAACTCGACATACAGCACCGCCATCAGCTCGCCCGAGCTCGGTCTGGGCAGATACTCCACCGCCGCCCGGTGCTCGATATTCGCAAGCGCCGTCTGCACGATCATGTCGTCGAGCAGCTCCACTGCACTCGGCGCCAGCTTGAGCAGCTTCGGCACGCACGCAATCGCCTCATCGAGGCTCGCAAACGAAAGCACGCACAGACCACGATGCCTGGGGATCGGGTGGAGCAGCAGTTCCGCGCCGAGTGTCAGCGCGAGCGTGCCCTCCGAGCCGCAGAGCAGCTTGGCGAGATTCACCGAACCCAGCGGGTCGCCATCCTGCATCTGCGTCAGAACCGTGTCGAGCCCGTACCCCGCGTTCCGCCTGAGTGTTCTGGGATACCGCTCGCGGATCAGCCGCTCGTGCCTGCGAACGACATCGACCACGCCCTCCGTGATCCGCCTGGCGACCGGGTCCGTTAGAGCCGCCCCTTTCTCGAAGCGCACCCGCGTCCCGCCGGTCAGCAGCGCATCGATCGCGACGACGTTCTCCGACGTTCGCCCGTACTTCACCGAACGCGTGCCCGCCGCGTTGTTCCCGATGCACCCGCCCACCGTCGCCTGGCGCACCGTCGCCGGATCGGGCGCAAAGAATAACCCCGTCTCGGCGAGCGCCCGATTCAGAACGTCAACCGTGATCCCGGCATCGGCGGTGCACGTCCGCTTCTCCACGTCGATACCGCGGATCGTGTCGCAGCAGGCCGACAAATCCAGCACCACCGCCTCGCTCGTGCACTGCCCTGCCAGGCTCGTCCCCCCACCCCGTGGCAAGACCGGCACCCCGTGCCCCGCGCAGTACGCCATCGCCCGCTGCGCATCCTCGATCGAACTGGGCACCACCACGCCCATTGGCTCGACCTGATAGATCGACGCGTCCGTCGCATAAAGCTGACGATCGTGCCGACCGAACCGAACCCGGCCTGAAACCGCCCCGGCCAGCCCCTCGGCGATTTCGTGACGCCTCTGCCGAAGCGACTCGTACTGACCGGATGTAAAGGCTGGAAGGTTTGCCATCGCTCAAACGATCGTATCGGCCAGCCGAAAGTGCCGACATGCGAACCGATCCTGCCGATGATCAGTCCAAGAGCTCGTCGAACCCACTTAGGAGCCTGCCATGCGACTTCGCACCGCCTCGATCGTCCTCGCCGTCGGCCTCGCCATGCCCACTTTCGCCCAGAACGACCCCGACGCGCAGCTGCCCGTCACCGCCGTCACCCTCTACCGCTCCGGCGTGGGCTCCTTCGAACGCTCGGGCACCGTCACGGGCGACACCTCTATCAGCCTCTCCTTTGACGCCGACCAGATCAACGACATCCTCAAGTCCCTCGTCGTCCTCGACCTCGACGGCGGCCGGATCGGGGGCGTCAGCTACTCCTCCGACGAACCCATCGGACGCCGGCTTGAGGCCCTTGGCCTCACGGACCCGAGTCAGCTCACGCTCGGCGTTCTCCTCGGTGAGTTCCAGGGGGCACGCATCGCACTGACGACCACCGACAGCGAGATCGAAGGCCGCATCCTCGGCGTCGAGCGGTACCAGTCCCGCGAAGATGACCAGGTCATCCAGCGCCGCCGACTGAGCGTCATGACCAGTGAAGGACTCATCAGCGTCGAAGAAGCCGACATCCGGCGGGTGCGACTGCTCGATCCTTCCCTTCAGGCCGACCTCAACGAACTCCTCGAAGCCCTCGGCACGCAGCGCACCGCCCAATCCCGCTCGGTCGAGATCGACCTCAAGGGCAACGGTCAGCGCGAGATCCTCGCAGCCTATGTCCAGGAAACACCCATCTGGAAAACCAGCTACCGCCTCGTCCTGCCCGAGAAGGCCGGCGACAAGCTCCACATCGAGGGCTGGGCGATCGTCGAGAACACCACCGACCACGACTGGGAGGACATCTCGCTCTCCCTCGTCGCAGGTCAGCCCGTCGGCTTTCAGATGGATCTCGCCGAGCCGCTTTATATCTCGCGTCCGACCCTGCCCGTGCCGGTCGAACTCGCGGCCGCCCCCAAGAGCTTCGGTCGCGGCGTCGCGACCGGTGGAGGCGGGCAGTCGCCATTCGATGGCAACAATGAAGCCGAAGCCGACAACGCGCAAATGCGAGCCTTATTCCGCAGTCGTCAAATGTCCGACGAACTCGGCAGTGTCGCTGCAGGTGCCCCAGTTGCCGCGCCCGCAAAGGCTCGCTTCAGCGAAGCCATGTCAACGTCCACCGCTGCTCTCGCCTCCGGTTCCGAAGAAGGCGAAGTCTTCTTCTTCAAACTCGACAACCCCGTCACCGTCGGCAAACGCGAGTCCGCGATGCTGCCCATCATCACGGGCGACATCGAGGGCCGGCGCGTCAGCATCTTCTCGCCCTCCACACAGGGCGAGCACCCCTACCGCGGCGTCGAGGTCACCAACTCCACCAATCTCAAGCTCATGCCCGGGCCCCTGGCTGTCTTTGACGGCTCAGTCTTTGCGGGCGACGCCCAGATCGGGCACGTCGGGCAGGGCGAACGCCGCATGCTCGCCTACGCCGTCGACCTCGACGTCGATGCCAATCGCACGAGCAGCCAGAGTCACACCATCCGCAAGCTCCGCATCCACGACGGCACGATCATCCAGACCACAACCGTCCAGAACGAGTACGCCGTCGAACTGACCAACCACGACCAGAGCCGCGACCGCCTCGTCGTCGTCGAGACGCCCCGCTACACCAACTGGGATCTCAAGTCGGACGCCAAGCCCTACGAAACGACGGACGACCTCTACCGCTTCGAGATCGAAATCGACCCGGGCGAGTCGAAGAAGCTCTCGGTTGTGCAGGAACAGGTCCAGGACTCGCGCATGGCTCTGACTTCGATGACGCTCGAAACGCTGCTCGTCTACCAGCGTCAGGGCGCCGCATCACAGGCCGTGATCGACGCCTTCAAGGGCTACGCCCAGCGCAAGGGCACGGTCGAGGGTCTCCAGCGGAAGCTGGGCGAGAACGACGCCGAGACGCGCCGCATCGCCGACGACCAGCAGCGGATCCGCAACCTGCTCCAGGCGATCAACCGTCAGGATGCGCTCTACGCCCGGTACATGCGCCAACTCGAAGAGCACGAGAACTCGCTCGACGAACTCCGCGCCAGCCGCCGGAAGCTCGCAGCGGAACTGACGCAAGCTCAGGAATCGCTTGATCTGTACGTGCGGACGCTGCGGGTGGATTGATCCTCGCGGGTCTAATCAGTCGCCGCCGCCATCGCCACCCGCCCGGTCTTCGATGTCCCAGGGCGTAGCGTTCACCTCGCCGCCGGCTGTGACCGTGATGTTGTACCAGGGCCTGAGATAGTTGTTGACGCCGCGGTCAGGCTTCGTGCGGTTCGAGGGCTGACCGGCGTCGCTCTCATTCACGAAGATGTTGTCGCGGATCTTCTTGTCGTTCGTCGTGGCAACCAATCCGGTCCGATCAGGGTCGGGGATGTTGGAGAATTCGACCGACCCGTCGGCGTAGCCGATGTTCCCGCCCCATGACCTGACCGGGTCATAGAACGCCAGCGTGTTCGACTTCTCGCCGTTGACAAAGCCCACGGTGCGGATCTGCCACACATCATCCGTGGAGAGCGAATAGATCGTGCCCCGATTGCTGAAGACCGCCGTCGACGAATCAGCGTCGCTGCGCCAGAGCCCGCGACGCGCACCAAACGGCGGGAGGTTCGCGTACGAGTTGTTCCCCTTGGCCGAGGCCCGCCCATTGCCCGTGCCGGTGAGACCGCCCGAGTCCTCCGCGGTCACGCCGGCCAGCCCCGGGTCCCAGGCCGCGTACTCGGGCTTCTCGGCCTGAGTCGGCTCTTCTTTCAAGTAGCCCTCGTACACCTCGACCTGATCGTTCGTCTCGACGGGACTCACCAGATCCTCCGTCGAGATCGCGTCCTCCCAGACGAGCATGCTCATGATGTTGCCCGTGTTGTCTTTCTCTTTCGGGTCGTTGGCATCAACCGTGGAGTTGGAAACATCAACCCGGCTCGGGATGGGGTACGAGCCGTCGTTGTTGCCCGCCTGAATGCTCGCCCCCTGCCCGATCGAGCGGAGCTGAGCCGCGTCCTTGGCGCGCCTGGCGGTGTCGCGGGCCTTGCCCAGTGTCGGGACCAGAATCCCGATGAGCAGCGCGATGATCGCGATGACCACCAGGAGTTCCACGAGTGAGAATGCACGGCCGAGCTTGCCTGACATGGTCGATCTCCCCGAAAGGTGCCTTCTGAGCATACGCGAGCCGCGCCCTGATTGTTGCCAAAAGAAGAAAGGCCCCGAGCCGAAGCCCGGGGCCTTTGAAGATTTCAGAGACTCAGCAGGTCCGAATCAGTCCTGCCAGGCGGTCGCGCCGGTGACGGTGCTGCCGTTGGCCTCAACCACACCGATGATCTTCAGGTAAGCGTTACGCTGGTCGAGCTCGCCGGTGTTCGACGAGGAGTTCGACGACAGATCAAGCGAGCCATCCGAGGTGTTGGGATCGCCCGAGTCGATGGGCTCACCGGTGTCGTCACGCTCGGAGATGAAGATGTTGTCGTTGCGGGTGAACGGCTCAGCGCTGCCGTCGTTGATGTTGAGCGTGATGTTCTCCGGATCGGGACGCTGCTCGAAGGAAACGTGGTTATCGTTGTAACCGATGTTGCCTTCCCAGGTGGTCTTGCCGCCGTGGATGAGCAGAGTGTTTGAGCCGAGGCCGAACGGATCGGCGTTGTTGGTGCCCGTGAGCTGCCACACGAGGTCAGCACCGGTCGAGCCGTTGGAGGCTTCCCACATCGGGCCACGGTTACCGATCACAGCTTCCGAGGACTTGAAGGTGCTGCCCCACTGGCCGAGACGACGCAGGTAGGGCGGGGTGTGTGCGTACGACATGTTGCCGGTGCCTTCGATCGTGCCCTGAATGTCGGCACCCTCGTCCTCAAGCGGCGTGCCGCGGAACTTGGGGTCCCAAAGAGCGCGAGCTTCGTCAGCAGCACCCTCAGGTTCCTCGACCTCGTAGTCCTCGTAGACGACGATGGTCGCGGCGTTCTGCTCAGCAGGGCTGACCATCAGCTCGGCCGTCACAAAGCCCTCGCCGATCAGCGGCGAGAAGATGTGGCCGGTGATGTCCTTCTCGGCGGCATTGGTCGTGTCGATCGTGGCGTTCGCACGGTCGATCTTGCTGGGAAGCATGTAGCTGTCGTCGTTGTTGCCAGCCCAGGTCACCATGCCCTGCTGGATACCACGGACCTGGGTTGCGTCACGAAGCTGACGGGCCGAGGCGCGAGCCTTGCCGAGCGCCGGCAGCAGAATGCCGATCAGCAGCGCGATGATGGCGATAACCACCAAGAGCTCGATCAGCGTGAATGCACGATTCATGCGGGTCTTCATTGTCCAATACTCCAAACTGAGGTTGCAGTCCATCTGCAACCCGACAATCACGGCTGTTGCCAAACATGGCTCAGCCTCTCGAACAGTGATCGAGCAACGCCCGTCACACCCGCGCCCGCGAGACGATGCAAACACTGCAACACCTCACGCGGGATTTTCGAGTTGTCGGTGGAGAACTGGGACCAATTGACTGGTCATCATCGGCGGAAATCCGCCTCAATGAGGGCATCGAAAATCGTCCGATCAGCCCCAATCCTGCACCCGCTCTGAACGTTCTGCGAGCGATCTACTGTCCGCTGCAGCCACTCTGGTGGTTGCAACTCCATGCACAGTTTAGGATAGTCCCGAGTTTCTCGCAACCCCCCAGACTGACAACACCCCATAATCCAGGGATATCCCCCGATGCCACAGCCCCAGATCCACACCAAGGCCCAGGTCGAATCCGTCCTCGCCGAGCTCGGCCTCAGCCTGCCCACCCCCGCAAAGCCCGTGGCTGCCTATATCCCCACCCGCCGAACGGGCGGATTGGTCTACGTCTCGGGGCAGATCCCCGTTGTCGATGGCAAGCTCATCGCCGAGGGAATCGTCCCCACCCAGGTCACCGAAGAAGAAGCCCAGCGTTGCGCCCGGCGATGCATCCTCAACGGCCTGGCCGCCGTCTTCGCCGGGATCGAAGCCGACGAGGGCATCGCCCAGATCGTCCGGATCGGATGCTTCGTGGCCTGCACCCCTGACTACACGATGCACCCCAAGGTCGCCAACGGCGCCAGCGAACTGCTCGTGCAGATCCTGGGCGACGAGGGCCGACACGCCCGAGCCGCTGTCGGTTGCCCGAGCCTGCCCCTCAACGCGCCGGTCGAGATCGAGATGATCGTCGAGGTCGGCAAAGCCAGCTAGCGCTCAGCAAACGACCCGATCAGCCAAAGGCTTTGTTGTAGTCCTCAAGGAACTTCTTGAGACCGACGTCCGTCAGCGGGTGCTTGAGGAGCTGACGGATCACGCTCATCGGCACGGTCGCCACATCCGCACCCGACAGGGCACACTGGACCATGTGCAGGGGGTGTCGAATCGACGCAGCCAGGATCTTTGTGTCGAACCCGTAGTTGTCGTAGATCGTGCGGATCTGCGCGATCAGGTCCATGCCGTCCTGGCTGATGTCGTCCAGACGCCCGATGAAGGGGCTGACAAGAAACGCCCCCGCCTTGGCGACAAGCATCGCCTGCATCGGCTGGAAGCAGAGCGTCATGTTCGTGCGCAGGCCCTCGTCGCTGAGCGTCTTGCACGCCTTGAGCCCGTCGATCGTGCTCGGCAGCTTCACCACGATGTTGCCCGCGATCTTGGCGTGCTCACGCCCCTCGGCCACCATCGCCTCGTGCTCGGTCGCGATCACCTCAGCAGACACCGGGCCCGAGACCACCTCGCAGATCTCCGCCAGACGCTTGCTGTAGTCGACGCCCTCCTTGGCGATGAGCGAGGGGTTGGTCGTCACGCCGTCGAGCACGCCCAGGTCATTGGCCTCGCGGATCTCGTCTACGTTGGCGGTGTCGATGTACAGCTCCACAGCGATTCTCCTGATCGTGATTCCTGGTTCTATCTGTCCGGACCGGTGAGCCGGACTCTAGCCCTCGTCGGCAGGGAGCAGGCCCTTCAGATCCTTGCGGAGGATCTTGCCGACAGGGTTCCTGGGCAGCGCCTCGATGACATGGATCTCTCGCGGGCATTTGTACCCGGCGAGCCTTTCCCGGCACCAGACCCGCAGCTCGTCCGGTTCCACGCTCTGGCCTTCCTTGGGCTCAACGAACCCGACGATGACCTCGCCCCGGACCTTGTCGCGCACACCGATCACCCCGGAAGCGCAGACCGCGGGGTGCTGGTTCAGGACCTCCTCCACCTCGCGCGGGAAGACGTTCTCGCCGCCCACGATGATCATCTCCTTTAGACGCCCCGTGATGAAGAGAAAGCCCTCTTCGTCGATGCGTGCGATGTCGCCCGTGCGCATGTAGCCCTGCTCGTCGATCGTCTTGCGTGTCTCCTCCTTGCGGAGGTAGTACCCGGCCATCAGGTTGGGGCCGCGGAGGCGGAGCTCGCCCTCGTGGTTGGGCGGGAGCTCTTGCTCGGTCGCCGGGTCGACGATGCGCTGCTCCATGCAGGGCAGCGGCTTGCCCACCGAGTGACGCTTACGCGAATCGGGGAGACTCACATTCGTCGCAGGCGAGAGCTCGGTCATGCCAAAGCCCTCGCAGATCTCAATACCGAACTTCTCGCGGAACCGCTCGAACGTCGCATCGGGCAACGGCTCGGCGCCTGAGACCATGAGCCGCATCGAGGCGAAGTCCTCGGCTCCCCCACCCTTGGCGTTGACGAGTGCGCCGTACATGGAGGGGATCCCGATGAAGACCGTCGCCTGGTGCTCGCGCGCCAGTGCGAAGATCTTGCCCGGGTTGAACCTTGCCGTGTAGACCACTTTCGCGCCGATCGTCAACGGCGTCAGGGTCAGCTGTGTCACACCGAAACAATGGAACTGGGGCAGCACACCCAGGAAGACTTCTCTGGATGTCGCCCGCATGCCCCGGGCGCCCTGCTGGATATTGGCGACCAAGTTGCCATGTGTCAGCATGACACCCTTGGGCTTGCCGGTCGTGCCGCTGGTGTAGATGAGGGTTGCCAGGTCTTCGTCGTCGGCGAGCGCCGGCCAGCGGAGTTCGGGGACGGATTTGAAATCGATGTCCTCGATCAGCGACAGATTCTTCACAACCGGCTTTCGGCCGACCGCTTCGAGCAGTGGCCCGGCGGTCAGGACGTAATCCGTGCCGCAGTGGTCGATGACGTAATCGAGCTCCTCCGGCTTGAGGAGGTAGTTGAGGGGGACGACGGTCCGCCCGAGCATCCACCCTGCCAGGGCCGCGATGGGGAAGGCGGCACTGGTCGGGAGCATGAGCCCGACCTTGTCGGTGCTGCATCGGCGTTCGATCTCGGAGGCGACGTGGAATGAGGCGACGAGGATCTCAGCCCCGGTGTAGGACCGGCGGTCGTCGACCATCATGGTCTTCCTGGCATTCCTGAGAAGCGACCGGATGATCGGCCAATGCACGCTCATAAGGGCTCCCCACGCCGCCCGGCCGGACTCGGCACGGTGCGATAGACTGAAGATTGTTGGCGCGTTCGAGGTGAATCCGATGTGGAGAGCATGAAAGCCATGCAACCCCGTTTCTCAGCAGCCTTTCCGGTCATCGCCCTTCTGGTCCTCGTGCTGGGCGGGTGTCACACGTCGCGTCCTCTGCACGCGGCTGGCAACCCGACCTACATCAGTCTCTACAGGGCAGGAGCCTACAACGAGGCGTACGAGGCCGCGAAAGCGGTCCCGACGACCGCTCACGGCAGCGAGCGTCTGATCGCGGGTATGTCGCTTGCCGCTCTGGGTCGCAATGACGAGGCCAAGAGCTGGCTCAAGCCGCTGACGAGTTCACCAGACCGGAACATCCGTGGCCGCGCCGAGGCCGCTCTCGGGCTGGTTTACGCCGACGAGGACAAGCACTCTGAGGCCGCCAGGATGCTCCAGTCCGCTTCAGAGGATCTGGCAGGCCCGATGAAGGGCTGGGCCGCCCATTACGGGGCCCAGCAGTTCGGGTTCGCGGGAGACAACATGAGAGCGGGCCGTCTGCGCACGGTTGCTGAGCTGCGAGGCCCCGCCGAGATTCCCGCCGTCGACAAGGGGCAGTTCACCGTCCAGCTCGGTTCGTTCTCCTCCCGCTCCCGCGCCCAATCGCGCGTGCGGGCGACCACGCCCACAGCCCAGAACGCGGGACTGGATATCCCGCGCGTGGAACTGACGATCGCCAACAACAAGCCCCTGTACGCGGTGCGTGTCGGGCGCTTTGAGAACTCGGCCGAGGCCCAGAGGGCTTCTCAGCGTTTCTCAGGTGATACCGCGGTCATCCGCACGAACTGAGCCAAATTGGAACCGAGCGGGCTTTCGGGCGTCACACGGGGGTAGTCTGTCCCCTAGCGGAGGCCCCGTATGTCCATGATTCGGCTGACAGTGCTCCTGACGCTCATTCTGACGGCTTCGATTGCCTGGGCCCAGACCGAAGAAGAGCCCCAGCCCGAGATCGAACCTGCCGCGCCCACCGAACAGACCGACGAGTTGGCTCCTGAACAGGCTGAGGATCTCCCGCCGCTGGGTCCGCTTGCCGAGGCTGAGCAGGAAATCCGGCAGATCTACGCCAAGTTTTTCAAACGCACACGCAATCCGCGGATGCACGCGCAGGGCTGGGACGAACTGGCCCGTCACATGCATGATCCGCGCCTGTACGACCTCATGTTCGAGTTGTTCGAGGACAAACCCTTCGAGATGCAGCGAGATCTTGTCGAGCTATTCGTTGAGCAGGGAACCGACGACGCGGATGTGGCCATCGCCTGGGCCGCGGTCTTCAACGAGGACAAGCGGATGCGCACCTGGGCGGCCGGGCGTCTTGTTGAACGAGTCGGCGAGGACGAGCCCTCGGAGCGGATTCAGCGGGTGCTCGAGATCGGGCTCATGAGCGGCAAGGACGATCCGGCAGTGGCATCCGCCAGCCTTGTGCGCCAGTTCGGGCTTGTGAAGGCGATTCCTTATCTCATCCAGGCGCAGGCCGAGCCGCGACGCCGAAACGTGCGCAAGGGCGCCATCGCGCAGATCGTCGTCGGAACGCAGCAGGCATTCGTGGCGAACCTGACGCCGGTCGTCGCCAATAACGCCGTGGGGTATCAGCCGACAATCGGTGTCGTGTCTAGTGGCACGGTGCTGCGTGTGATGGATGCTGTCGTGTGGGCGTACCGCACGGATGTGCACAGCGATCTGGTCGCGCTCTCGTCGGAGGCTTGGGGACACTCCACGGCCGAGATGGGGTACGACCAGCGCGAGTGGTTCGACTGGTACGAGAACGAGCTCAAGCCTTCGCTCGCCGACAGCTCCACGGGCGGCTGAGGATCAGTCCCCGACCGCGATCACCGAAGCCATTGCGTTGGTCGATGTGTGCGAGAGCGAGATCAGCATCTCCGTGATGCCGAGTTCTTGCGCAAGCTTCTCAGCTTTGCCGGCGAGTCGCACCGAGGGCGCGCCGCTTGGAGCGAGTACGACTTCGACATCGGTCCAGGCGATGCCGTCGGCCCAGCCCGTGCACAGGGCTTTCAGGGCGGCTTCCTTGGCGGCAAATCTCGCGGCGAAGCGTTCGATATCACGCGGCGGACGGGCGCTCCGGCAGTAGTCGGCTTCGGCTTTGGTGAAGCAGCGCTCGACGAATCGCTCGCCGTGCTCGTCGAGAGAACGTTTGATGCGTTCGACTTCGACGAGATCCACGCCGTGAGCGATGACGCGGCTCATCAGCTCTGCTCTGCGGAAACAACAACCTTGGCTGGGCGCAAGACGCGGTCGCCGAGCTTGTAGCCCGTCTGGAACGAATCGATCACCTTGCCCGGTTCGACTTCGGGGTCGGGGTGACGGGTGACGGCTTCGTGGATCGCGGGGTCAAACTCGTCGCCCTTCTCGGGCTTGATCATCGTGACGCCCTGCTGGGCGAGTGCGCGTTCCATCTCGGCGCGGACCATCTCGACGCCGCCGAGGAGTTGCTCGGCGGTCATCTTCGAGACGTCCTGCCCGAGCGCGAGATCGAAGTTGTCCATCACCGGGAGCAGGGACGAGATAATGCTCGTGACACCCTGTCGCCGGGCCTCAACCTCGTTGTTGGCGGCCCGTTTCTGGAAGTTCTGGAAGTCCGCGAGTGTGCGCAGGGCCCGCGCCTCGGCCTCGGCGAGCTTGGCTTCGAGGTCAGCGATCGGGTCGTCGATCTGGAGCTCGGCGTTCGCTTCGCCCTCGTGCTGGCAGCAGTCGTCGGACTTGCCGCCGCAGCAGCCCTGGTTCTGTTCGTTGTGCTCGTCGTGGTTCTTCTCGTTCATGGTCATATCTCTGTGTTACCCGCCGAGCATATCGCGGATTTTGTCGAGGAAGCCGTGCGATTCGGGGAGCACGCTCCGGTCTTCGGTCGCGGCAAAGTCGCGCAGGAGCTTCTGCTGCGCTTTGGTGAGCTTCTTGGGGATCTCGATCTTGGTGATGACGACGAGGTCGCCCCGCCGCCCGGTGCGGAGGTTGGGCGTGCCCTGCTCGCGGATGCGGAAGAGCTCGCCGTGCTGGGTGCCCGCGGGGATCTTGAGGTTGTGCTTGCCCTCGAGCGTCGGGACTTCGATCTCAGCGCCGAGCGCCGCCTGCGAGAAGCCGATGGGCATCTCGAAGACGAGATGGTCGCCTTCACGCTCGAAGAGCTGGTGCTCCTTGATCCGCACGACGACGTGCAGGTCGCCCCGGACGCCATCGCCCGAGGGTGAGAGCTCAGGCGATGGCGGCTCGCCCTCGCCCTGGATACGGACAACCTGGCCGTCCTGGATGCCCGCGGGGATGCGCACCGAGAGCGATCGGCTCTTGGAGACACGGCCCTTGCCCTTGCAGGTCTCGCATTTGTCTTTGATGAATGTGCCACGCCCCCGGCACGCGGGGCAGGCGGTGACCATGCGGAACATGCCGCCCAGGCCCGCCTGTTGCACCTTGCCCTGCCCGGCGCAGGTCTGGCAGGTCTCGGGTGTCGAGCCCGGCTTGGCGCCCGTGCCCGTGCAGGTGTTGCAGACGTCGAGCCGCTTGAACTCGACGTCGCGCTCGGCGCCGTTGAGCACATCGCTCAGATCGATCGTGACTTCGGTCTCGAGGTCGTAGCCCCGCGCGACGCGCCGACCGCCCCGGCCTCGGCCCATGCCGCCGCCGAAGATGTCGTTGAACATCGAGAAGATGTCCTCGGTGTTCATGCGCGTGAAGTCGTGAGCCGCGGCCCCTCGCCCACGCAGGCCCTCGTGCCCGTACTGGTCGTAGATCTGGCGCTTCTGCGGGTCCGAGAGCACCTCGTACGCCTCGGCGCACTCTTTGAAAGACGCCTCGGCCTCGGCGTCCCCCGGGTTGCGGTCCGGGTGGTACTTCATCGCCAGGCGCCGGTACGCCCGCTTGATCTCGTCACCATCGGCGGTGCGCTCGACGGAGAGGACTTCGTAATAGTCGCGGGTGGTGGGCATAAATGCAGGCACTAGGCATTAGGCAGTAGGCACCGGATGAGAACGCATGCGCCCATCCACTCAGGGCAACTAGTGCCTAATGCCTAGTGCCCAATGCCGCGAAACAAGACAACGCCCGAGCTTCCACGCGGGCGTTGCGAAACGGTGATCTCTTACGAAGTCGCCCCAACCTCAGCCTCGGTCTCGTCCTTGAGGTCCGTGACGAGGACGTCGGTCGTGAGCATCAGGCCTGAGACGGACGCGGCGTTGATCAGCGACTGCTTGGCGACGAGCGCCGGGTCGATGATGCCGGCCTTGACGAGGTCCTCGTAGTCGCCCGTCGAGGCGTTGAGGCCCACGCTGCCCGACTCTTCCTTGACCGTCTCGACCGCGAGGTCGCCGTCGAAGCCGGCGTTCTCGGCGATCTGGCGGAGCGGGGCCTCGATGGCGCGGCTGACGATGTCGTAGCCGAACTTCTCGTCGCCCTTGGCCTTGGCAGCGGCCTTGGCGATGGCGTCCTGCGTGCGGAGCAGCGCGACGCCGCCGCCGGGCACGTAGCCCTCCTTGGCCGCGGCACGTGTGGCGTGGAGCGCGTCGTCGACCATGTCCTTGCGCTCTTTCATCTCGATCTCGGTGGCGCCACCGACGTTGATGATCGCGACGCCGCCGGTCAGCTTGGCGAGGCGCTCGGCGAGCTTCTCCTTGTCGTAGTCGCTCGTCGACTTCTCACGCTGGGCCTCGATCTGCGCGACGCGGGCCTGGACGTCAGCCTTCTTGCCCGCGCCCTGGATGATGGTCGTGTCGTCCTTGGTGACGGCGATCTTCTTGGCCTTGCCCAGCTCGCTCAGCTCGATCGACTCGATCGAACGGCCAAGGTCCTCCGAGAAGAACGTGCCGCCGGTCAGGACGGCGATGTCGCCCAGCATCTGCTTGCGGCGGTCACCGAAGCCCGGGGCCTTGACGGCACAGACCTTGAGCGTGCCGCGCAGGCGGTTGATGACGAGGGTCGCCAGCGCCTCGGCTTCGACGTCCTCAGCGATAATGAGCAGGGGCTTTGAGCCGCCGGCGATCTTGTTGAGCAGCGGGAGCAGGTCCGCCATGTTGGCGATCTTCTTCTCGAAGATGAGGATGTAGGCGTCCTCGAGCACGGCCTCGGCGGTCTTGGGGTCGGTCATGAAGTAGGGCGAAAGGTAGCCCTTGTCGAACTGCATGCCCTCGACGAAGTCGAGCGTGGTCTCGGCGCTCTTGCCGTCCTCGATCTCAACAACGCCCTCGGCACCGACCTTGGCGATCGCCTCGGCGATCAGCTCGCCGATCTCGGCGTCGTGGTTGGCGCTGACGGTCGCGATCTTCTTGTAGTCGGCCTTGCCCTTGCAGGGGGTGGCGATGCGGTCGATCTCGTCGGCGGCGACCTGGGCGGCGTTGTTGATGCCACGCTGGAGCTCGACGGGGTTCGCGCCGGCGGTAACGTGGCGCAGGCCCTGTGTGAAGATCGCCTGAGCGAGCACGGTCGCGGCGGTCGTGCCGTCGCCGGCCTTGTCGGCGGTCTTCTTGGCGACCTGATGGACCATCTTGGCGCCCATGCTCTGGAAGGGCTCGGCGAGCTCGACTTCCTTGGCAACCGAGACGCCGTCCTTCGTGACCGACGGGCTGCCGAAGGACTTCTGGATCACGACGTGGCGGCCGCTGGGGCCCATGGTGACCTTGACAGCGTCGGCGAGACGGTCCACGCCTTTCTTGAGCTCGGCCAGCGCCGAGTCGTCGAACATGATCTGCTTCTTGCCCATTGTCTGCTCCGTTTCGTCAACGACGACTTTGCTGCCGTCGGGTATGTACATGCACTGCGGCTAGGCCGCGATGATCCAATCTCCGTAGCCGGCCTTTCTCGCGACTTCGCCGGCCTGCTGCTCAAACTTCTTTCTGAATACGGGCGTGTCGTATTTCGCCCAGTCACCTACAGCTCCCTTGCGGTAGAAACTCGTCGGATCCTCACGCCGAAATCCGGGTGCCGTGCCCGATTGACTCGTGATTGCTTCGGCGTCTTCGGGATCGACACCGATGTGCTCATACATCGCTCGCCGACCGGACTCGGTATCACGATGCAGGTCCTCGTACCGCACGCGGAGAACCCGCTCCGAGTCTTTGAGTTGCTCGTACGTCGCCAGGTCGGCTTCGGTCTGAACGGCCCAGCGGTTGGCAACGAAGCCCACCCATTTCTCTTCGCGGAGCAAGGCGCTCGCGGTATCGAAGCAGGACTCGGGCGGGTTCGCGTTGTACTGCGCTGCAAAGGGAGCGAACAACTCGCGCACCCGGTCTGGCCAGACGACCTCACCCGCTGCGGGATTCAGCCGCAGGTAGTGATAGGTGTAGCTCACGATCACATCGCGCGGGTCGCGGGTGACCCAGATGATCGGTGCGCCGGGCAGGATCTGTTGCAAGGGCCTCGGTGTGCGGTCGCCGAGGTGCGTGGCCTGCGGCTTCTGGTCGAGCATGGCGGTCAGCACACGCTCGTAGAGACGCCTGACCCCGTCCTCTGCGATGGCCCGGTAGGGCTCGACGCCGCCGAGCCTCCCGCCGCCCTCGCTTGTAAATCGCGCGAGGGCCTCGTCGAAGCCGTGCAGGTTGAATTCGCCTTCGCTCTGCACGTTGTGGTGCAGGTTGAAGAGGCTGCCGACCCAGTTGGTGCCCGATTTGCCGAAGCCGAGGATAAAGAAATACCGGAGGGTGCGTTCCTCGCCGGTCCCGAGGCGCACGAGTGCGCGACCGCCCGGCAGTCGCCGGAGAATCTGCGCATCGGAGCCGGGGCGCTTTGGCATCCCGGCTCCCCGGGCGGCTTGCCCGGCTGCGGTTCTCAGGTTGGCAAGGAACGAGCCCATCGGTGCATCAGCCCCCGATCACGCCGAGGAGTTCGGACTCGCGGAGGATGAGGTGCTTGACGCCTTTGATCTCGACTTCGTTGCCCGCGTACTGGCTGTAGACGACGAGGTCGCCCTTGCCGACGCTCATCTTGGCGCGCTGGCCGTTGTCGAGGCGCTTGCCGGGGCCGGCGGCGACGACCTTGCCCTGGATAGGGCGCTCTTTGCTCGCCTCGGGCAGATAGATGCCGCTGGCGGTTTTGGTTTCAGGCTCATCGGGCTTGACGAGGACACGGTCTTCGAGGGGTTTGACTGCCATTTTCTTCTCCATTAGCCCTCAGTAGAGAGCTTTTTCGTTGTTTTCAGTTTTGCCTCAAGCTGTAATTCACGCTCATGCGCAATAGCAGGCTTAACGTAATAGTGGTCAAATAGCTCACTAATAATGACAAGGTTCCATTCGGCCTCGCTAGGGTCAACATCAACGATTTCAGCAGTTGCTATGTCTTCTCTAGCATGCGCTGCCAGATTACCAATCTCCCTAACCTTATGGATATATCTCTGAACATGAGGCGGCATGTCCGGTAGCATTTCATCGATTTGCAATTGCAATCGCTTTGATGGGTTCGCACCCATTCGCACTAACATTGTCTGCAGGCACCTACGAGATAAAGCCGCACTCGCATTAGCTGAGATGCCCAGCACTTCCCTAGCCTCTAGGTATTCCTTCTGAAGTTCTTGAGGGATGCTTGAATCAAGCGATGCTGTATTTGGCCGCCTTGGCCATACCCACTCAGGCTCAGCTTCTTCGTTTTCTCTCAGTTGGATGACTGGCTTACGACACAACGGACATCCCAGAATTGTTAATTGAAGATCTGTATCTTGACGGTCACCGAGAGACCCATGGACCAGGTCGTAATACGGTGGAACTTGCGAATAACTTCCAGCTAGACCAGCAAGCCCCCTACTCCTAGACATAAGGCCTTCGAGCCTTGCGCCTTGGCCACAATGAGGGCAAATATATGGTTTGTTGAGTTCAATAGGATCCAAGTTAGAACCCCATCCCACCCATGCCCGGCATGCCGCCCATTCCAGGCATGCCACCCATGCCTCCCATTCCGCCCATGCCACCCATCGGGTCGCCGCCGGGGGCGCCTGCGGGTTCGTCCTCGGGGTTGTCGGTGATGATGCAGTCGGCGGCGAGCAGAACGGTCGCGACGCTGGCGGCGTTCTGGAGGGCGAGGCGATCGACCTTGGCGGGGGTGATGACGCCGGCCTTGACGAGGTCCTCGTAGACGCCGGTCAGGGCGTTGTAGCCCGTGTTGCCGTCCTGGTCCTCGACCTTGCTGACGACGACGGTGCCCTTGACGCCGGCGTTGTCGGCGATGGTGCGCAAGGGGACTTCGAGGGCGTTGAACACGACGTTCAGGCCCGCGGCGTAGTCGTACTTGGTCGCGCCGATGTCGCTCGAGGTGACGGCGTCGTCCTTGCCGAAGACGGCCTTCCACTCGCGGATCTTCTCGATCGCGGCACGGGCACGGATGAAGCTGGTGCCGCCACCGGGGACGATGCCCTCATCGAGAGCGGCGCGCGTGGCGTGCTTGGCGTCCTCGACGCGGTCCTTCTTCTCTTTGAGCTCGGCCTCGGACGCGGCACCGATCTCGATCGTGGCGACGCCCTTGGTCAGCTTGGCGAGGCGCTCGGCGAGCTTCTCCTTGTCGTAGTCGCTCGTCGCGTTCTCGATGTCGCGGCGGATCTGGGTGACGCGGGCGTCGATGTCCTTCTGCGAGCCCGCGCCCTGAACGATCGTGGTGTTGTCAGCGTCGACGGTGATCTTCTTGGCCATGCCAAGGTCCTTGATCGTGACCTTCTCGAGATCGGAGCCGACGTCCTTCATGAAGGGGGTCGCGCCGGTGAGGGCGGCGATGTCGCCCAGCATGGCGGTGCGGCGCTCGCCGTAGCCCGGTGCCTTGACAGCACAGACCTGGAGCGTGCCGCGGAGCTTGTTGATGACGAGGGTGCTGAGTGCTTCTCCGGTCACGTCCTCGGCGATGATGAGCAGGGGCTTCTTGGCCTCCATGACCTTCTCGAGCAGCGGGACGAGCTTGCTGATGGAGTCGATCTTGTCCTCGTGGACGAGGACGAGGCACTTCTCGAACTCTGCTTTCATGTCGTCGGGGTTGGTGACGAAGTTGGGGCTGAGGAAGCCGCGATCGAACTGCATGCCCTCGACGACCTTGACGACGGATTCGAGGCTCTTGCCCTCTTCGATCGTGATGACGCCGTCTTTGCCGACCTTGTCGAAGGCCTCGGCCATGAGCTTGCCGATCTCGGGGTCGTTGTTGGCGCTGATGGTGGCGACGTTCTGGACGTCCTTGGTGGTGCCGATCGGGGTGGCCGAGTCGTCGATGGCTTTGGCGACGACTTCGACGCCCTTCTTCATGCCCCGGATGAGGGCGTTGGCGTCGACGCCTGCGGCGATGTAGCGGAGTCCCTGCTTGAAGAGGGCCTCGGCGAGGACGGTTGCGGTTGTGGTGCCGTCACCCGCGTCGTCGGAGGTCTTGCTGGCGGCCTGCTTGACGAGGCGGGCGCCCATGTCCTCGGTCTTGTTGGAGAGTTCGATCTCCTCGGCGACGGAGACGCCGTCCTTGGTCACGTTCGGGCCGCCCCAGGACTTGTCGAGGACGACGGTGCGTCCCTTGGGGCCGAGGGTGCTCTTGACGGCCTTGGCCAGCTTTTCCACGCCGGCGAGAAGGGCCTGACGAGCGTCGGTATCGAAGGTGAGCTCTTTGGTTGCCATCTGGTGTCGATCTCCGCCTTGTGGCCCGTATCGGGCCGGTGTGTCGTCTGAAGTAGGCCGGTCGATGGACCATGCCGTCCTTGGCTGATGGCAAAGCCCGTGCCAACGGTTCTGGGGACGTCAGAGGGGGCGAGGGGGCGAAATGCCTGACAGGGGTGAGCGGGCCTGATGCCGGCGACTGTCAAGCTGGCAGGCGGGGCGAGCCGTCGCGAAACCCCGGTTTGGAGGCTATCATCGGGGCATCATGACGACACTCGCCGCCACGGATCTGGCCAGCTATCTGCCCATCGCACTGATCGTCCTCATGGCGATCACGTTCAGCGTCGCCAATGTGGCGGGCACGCTGCTCCTTGGCCCGAAGCGTGACGGCAAGGTCAAAAGCATCGCCTATGAGAGCGGCATGAACCCCGTGGGCACGGCCCGCAAGCGGTTCAACGTGCGGTTCTACCTGATCGCGATGGTCTTTCTGGTCTTCGACGTCGAGGTGATCTTCCTGTACCCGTGGGCGGTGACCTTCCCGAACATCGATCGCCTGGCCCCGGACGCTGCCGAGTGGCTCGTGCGCATCCTGTTCTTCCTGTTCACGACGGTGGTGGCGTACCTCTATGGCTTCCGCAAGGGCGTCTTCAAGTTCGACTGATCCCCGGCTCGGCGCTGCACAGCGTGCTCTGGCGGGGCTGATCTCGCTCGCGGCGATCGCTGTGCTCGGGCTCGCCGCCTGGATGAGCCCGGAGGGTGCGGGCCACGGCACGCACGAGCAGATCGGGCTGCCAGTGTGCGCATGGGCCCAGTATTTTGACGCCCCGTGCATGACCTGCGGCATGACGACGGCCTTCGCCCACGCGGCCGACGGGGATCTGCTGAGTTCGCTCATCACCCAGCCGATGGGTATGCTGCTGGCGGTGGGCACGGCTGTCGGTTTCTGGTTCGGGCTGTACGTGGCCCTGACCGGCTCGCGGGCGGGCGTGATGGCCGGGCACCTGCTCAGGCCGAGGAGCTTGTGGATCATGGCCGGCCTCGCTGGGGCGGCGTGGATCTACAAGTTTGTGACCTGGCACGGTCAGGCCTGAGCCCCCCACGGCCAACTGACGACAAGGAGCACGGAGTGACCAGCCAACGACTGCGACGATTCGTGATTCCTGCGCTTCTTGCCGCGTGCTGTGTCACGAGCACCGGGTGCACGATCGTGGGCTTCCTGTTCATGGCGGGCGAGGAGTTCCGCAAGACTGGCAGCCACATCGAGAGGGCGACGTACGAGGGGCTCAAGGACAAGAACTTCGCGGTGCTTGTGACGGCTGATCGGATGATCCAGGCGAACTACCCCGAGGTCGTGCCTCAGATGGCGATGGGCGTGAGCTCGCGTCTTGCCGAGAACGTGGACGCCGCGGGATACGTGCCGGGCGACCGGGTGCTGAGTTACCAGTACAACAACCCCTCGTGGGCGGCCAAGTCCTACAGCGAGATCGCCAAGGAACTGGGCGTCGAGCGGTTGGTGATCGTGGATATCCAGGAGTTCCGGCTCAACGACCCGGGCAACCGGTACATCTGGGACGGCGTGGCCGCGGCGACGATCGGTGTCGTCGAGGCCGACGGGCCCTTCCCCGACGATCTCTCGCACGAGCACTTCGTGCACGTGACCTTCCCGGACACGGGCGGCTACGGGCCGGAGGATTACTCGCGGATCGAGATGCTCTCGGTGCTCAAGAGCCGATTCGTGAACCGAGCAACGTGGCCCTTCTACGACGCGGAGATTCCCAATGACATCGCGTACTGACAGGCGACTGATCCGCAGCGCACTCTGTGCGGTGCTCGCGTTGTGCACGCTCGCAACCGCGGGGTGCAACTACCTCGGGCCGGTCATCTTCTTCATCGAGGGCCCGCCCAAGGTGGAGGCGGAGTTCAAGCTGCCCAAGGAACGGACCGCGGTTGTATTGATCGACGACCCGCGGAGCCAGATTCCGCGACGGGCGATCCGGGTGGCGATGATCGAAGCCGCCGAGAAGGACATCCTCCGGAAGAGCCTGGTCAAGGATCTGGTCAGCGGCCAGTCGGCGCTGCGTGTGGCGCAGTCGGATCAGACGGCGGGCCAGATGAGCGTGGCCGAGATCGGGCGGGCCGTGGAGTCGGAAGTCGTGATCTGGGCAACGGTCGACTCGTTCACCCGCGCCGATGTGACGCGGAGCCAGGAGCCCGAGGTCGCTTTCCGCGTGCGCGTGGTCGATGCGACCAACAACGAGATCCTCTGGCCCGGCGACAGCGCCGGCCACAGGCTCGTGGTCACGCTCACACCCCGGATCGGCACGGTCGCCAGTGACGCGGGCGCGAGCACGGCCTCGGAGCTCAAGCTCGCCCAGAACGCGGGGCAGGCGATCGGGCAACTCTTCTATCAGCACCTCGTCCGCGAACACATGGCCGAGTAAGGAGACCCGACGCGTGCGAGCGATCCTGCTGGACATGCCGGACGAGTGGACCCCGGGCGCGGCGAGCGAGTACGACGTGCTGCGCTGCTCGCGTGAGCAAGATCCGATCGTGCTCGTCGCGACCGCCGAGGGCGCCAGGCGCGCCCGAGCGATCGGGCTGGACCCCGTGGCGACGATCTGCCCGGTGCGCTCGATGCCCTGGATCACGACGCAGCAGCTCGATCGCGTCGTGCGCCGGCTTGGCATCACCGAGCTCTCCTGCCGATCCGAGTTTGCCCAGCAGCTCGCGTCGGGTCTTCACGTGATCAGCATCTCGATCCCTTCAGACGAGGACAGGTCCGCCCGGCGTGACGCGTCCGAGCGGGCGAGGCTTAGAAGCAAGCTCGGGCTCCGTGAGGACGACAGGCTGCTGGTGCCCATGGCTTGCCACGCATCGCAGATCGATTCGCTTGTTCTGTGCATGGGTGCGATTGCGCTCTCGATCGCGGAGTTGCCCACCGTGACGCTCCTGCCGGCGAGCGGGCACAACCGTCACCGCGCGAGGGCCTACCTGAGCGGCGCGGACCGCGTGCTCGATGTGATCGCCACGGATCTGCCGACGATGTACTACGCCCAGGCGGCCGACGCGATCATCTGGGGGCCCCACCACGATCTGCGGAGCGCCGAGCAGCACACGCGGTGCGCGATCCGCTGGGCGCGCGGCCTGCATGTGCCCGTGCTCTGCCCGAGCGCGTACCTCGATATCGAACACGAAGGCCCGGGCGGCGAGCTCTTCTCCTGCAACGGTTCGGGCGGCGCGGATATCGCCTCGGCGATGCTCGCGGCCTTCAACGGAGCCCTCGCGTGAGTGACCAGACACGCCTGCTGTTTGTGTGCCTCGGCAACATCTGCCGATCACCGATGGCCGAGGGCATCTTTCTGCACACCGCAAAGCAGAAAGGCCTGGTTGAACGCTTTGTGGTGGACTCGGCGGGCACCGGCGCGTGGCACGTCGGCAAGCGACCGGACAGCCGGGCGATCGAGACGTCCAAACGGTTCGGGATCGAGCTCCCCTCGATCGCGCGACAGGTCACGCCAGACGACTTCGACGCGTTCGACCTGATCCTTGCGATGGACCGGTCCAACCTGGCCGACCTCGAGGACCTCGGCGCGACCAACGCCCGGCTCATGCGGAGCTTCGATGCGACACTGAGGGGCGATCACGACGTGCCCGACCCCTACTACGGCGACGGTGACGGCTTCGTGAAGGTCTACGAGATGCTCACCCGTGCGTGCGACGGGCTGATCGAGCACCTGATTCGAGACTGATCAGAGATCCAGCAGGACGCGCGTCGGGTCTTCGATGGCTTCTTTGACCGCGACGAGGAACCGCACCGCGCCCGCGCCGTCGACCACTCGGTGGTCGTAGCTGAGCGCGAGGTACATCATCGGGCGGATGACGACCTGCCCCGGGTTGTCCGGGTCCTCGATCGGGCGGTTCTTGATGGCATGCATGCCCAGGATGCCCGACTGCGGCGGGTTGAGGATGGGCGTGGAATTGAGGCTGCCGAAGATGCCGCCGTTGGTGATCGTGAAGGTGCCCCCGGTCATCTCTTCGAGGGTGATCTTGCCGTCGCGGGCGCGGACCGCGAGGTCCTTGATGCCCGACTCGATCTCGGCGAAAGACATCTGATCGGCGCTGCGCAGCACGGGGACGACGAGGCCCTTCGGGCTCGAGACGGCCACGGCGATGTCGCAGTAGTCGTGGTACTGCAGCGCGGGCTTGCCGGCGTCGTCCTCGACGATGTACGAGTTGACCGCGGGCTGGGCCTTGAGACCCCGGACGACGGCCTTGACGAAGAACGACATGAAGCCGAGGTTGATGTCGTGCTTCTTGCCGAACTCTTCCTTGTAGGTCGAGCGGAGCTTCATCACGGCGCTCATGTCGCACTCGTTGAACGTCGTGAGCATCGCGGCGTTGTGCTGGGCTTCGACGAGGCGCGAGGCAATCTTCTGACGCATGGGTGTCATGCGTTCGACGCGGACGGAACGCTCACCGGTAGCGGCAGCAGCGCGTGCCGGCGCGGCTGAGCCGTTCTCGCTGGCCGGTGCGTGCCCGTTCTTCTGGACGGAGGCGAGGACGTCCTGTTCACGGATGCGACCGCCGGGCCCGGTGCCGACGATGCCCGAGAGGTTGACGCCATGCTCGAGCGCGATCTTGCGCGCCAGAGGTGTCGCGTTGGCGTCCTTGCCCGCGTTGT
The DNA here is from genome assembly GCA_965228265.1 of Phycisphaerales bacterium. Taxonomy (GTDB): domain Bacteria; phylum Planctomycetota; class Phycisphaerae; order Phycisphaerales; family UBA1924. Next base: position 2,270,051 of record OZ245804.1, on the reverse strand, counting down.
CGGCGGGGGCGAAGGTGGGCTTGTTGGGCGCGGGTGCCGAAGACTGAGCGGGCTTGGATTCGCTCGCGGCGGGCGCGGCGGAGGTCTCGGCTTCGGCCTTGGTAGGAGCCGCGGCGACTGCGGCGCCCTCGGGCTTGCTCGCGGTCTCGTCGATGCTGGCGATCGTGGCGCCCACTTCGACGGTGTCGCCCTCGGCGAACTTCTGCTCGCTGAGCACACCCGCCGACGGCGCGGGGATCTCCATCGTGATCTTGTCGGTCTCGAGTTCGAGGAGCGTTTCGTCCTGGTCCACCCAGTCACCGGGCTTCTTGAGCCAGGTGGCGATCACGCCCTCGGTGACCGATTCGCCCACGTTCGGAACGACGACTTCAACTGCCATATCCGTGCACTCCGATTCTGATCCGCGTGGGCGTTATCCTGCCGCCAATGCGCGCCGGTCGTCCGACCGGCTCTGGTTGTCCTGATTCTTGCTTCCAGCGTCGGGCTTGGGCCCGATCGCCCGGGTGAGGATCGACTCCTGCTGAGCGCGATCTTTCTTCTTCGAGCCCGCAGCCGTGCTGGCGCTGATGTCGCGGCCGATGTACTCGAGCGACTGGATATCCAGGTGCCGGCTCAGGTGATCCGCGACGAACATGAACGCCCCCATGTTGCGCGGCTCTTCCTGCACCCAGCACAGCTCCGCGTCCTTGGGGTACTGGGCGAGCATATCCCGGGCCATGTCCGTGTGGAACGGGTAGACCTGCTCCACACGGATGATCGCGACATCCTTGCGGGCAAGCTCGTCTCGCCGTGCTGCCAGTTCGTGGTAGATCTTGCCGCAACAGAGCACGATCCGCTTGACCGACTTCCGTTCGGCGCCTTTGACGAATGCGGGATCGTCCATGAGCTCGTGGAACCGACCCTCGGTCAGTTCGCTGACAGGGCTCGTCGGCGTGCGGAGCAGACTCTTGGGTGTCATGACGATCAGCGGCTTGCGGAATGAACGCCTGAGCTGGCGACGCAGGGCATGGAAGATCTGCGCACCCGTCGTCGGGTGGATGATCTGCATGTTGCTGTTGCCTGCCAGTTGCAGGAAACGTTCGAGGCGGGCCGAGGAGTGCTCGGGGCCGGCGCCTTCGTAGCCGTGCGGCAGCAGAACAACCAGACCGGACCAGCGTTCCCACTTGACCTGCGCCGAGGCGATGAACTGATCGAAGATGACCTGCGCACCGTTGGCGAAGTCGCCGAACTGGGCTTCCCAGCAGACGAGCATGTTCGGGTCTGCGAGCGAGTAGCCGTATTCGAAGCCGAGGACAGACGCCTCGGAGAGCGGGCTGTCGTAGACGCAGAACTTGGACTGCCGCCTCCGGCCGTCCGTGCCGATTGTCCCCGGACCCTTGTCTGGATCGCCGAAGATCCCCGGCTCGGAGATGTTGTTGAGGGGGGTGTAGGGCTGGGCGGTCTCGGCGTCGTAGAGCACGGCGTGGCGAGAGCTGAACGTGCCGCGGCGAGAGTCCTGGCCTGACAGCCTGACGGCGTTGCCCTCGGCGAGCAGTGTGCCGAAGGCGAGAATCTCGCCGTCGGCGTAGCTGATCTGCTGGCCGTCCCAGAGTTTGGAGCGCGACTCGAGGAGCTGCTTGAGCTTTCGGTTGACCTGGAAGCCCTCGGGCACGGTGCCGAGCGACTCACAGACGTGCTTGAGCAGTTCCTTGTCGACGGCGGTATCTGCTGGCTCGTGCGAGTAGCCGTGCTCGAACCCGGACCAGCGCATGCTGCCCGGGTCGATGACCGGGTCGCGGGGCTGGCTCTTGGCGGTCTGCTGCGCCTGATCGAGCATTTCCTCGACACGCGTCTTGAGCAGGGAATGGTCGTGCTCAGAGATCACGCCTTCGTCGCGCAGCTTGGCGGCGTAGGACTGCATCAGCGGCTGCATCTTCTTGATGATCTTGGCGAGGATCGGCTGCGTGAACGACTGCTCGTCCTGCTCGTTGTGACCGTACTTGCGGTAGCACCACAGGTCGATGAAGACGTCCTTCTTGTAGCGGTCGCGGTAATCGGCGGCCAGACGCGCCACGGTGACGACGGCTTCGGGGTCTTCGCCGTTGACGTGGAAGATCGGGGCGCCGATCGATTTGGCGATATCGGTGCAGTAGGTCGTGCTGCGGCTGTCCTCGGGACGCGTCGTGAAACCGATCTGGTTGTTCACGACGACGTGGATCGTGCCGCCGGTCTTGTAGCCTTCGAGCTGCGAGAAGTTCAGAGTCTCGGCGACAATGCCCTGTCCTGCGACAGCGGCGTCGCCGTGCATCACGATGGGCACAACGCGGCTGCGTTCCTTGTCGTTGCGGAGACGCTGCTTGGCACGACACCGTCCCTCGACCACCGGGCCCACGGCCTCGAGGTGGCTCGGGTTGGAAGCCATCGCCAGGTGCAGCATCTTGCCGTTGCCGAACTGACGGGCCGCCGAGTATCCGCGGTGGTACTTGACATCACCGCCCTCGTCCATGAAGTACTCGTCGTTCCAGGTGTCCTCGAACTCGGTGAAGATCTGTTCGTAGGTCTTGCCGAGGATCTGGTTGAGCACGTTGAGCCGGCCGCGGTGAGCCATGCCCAGCACGACTTCTTCGGCGCCGTGCTCGGAGAGACGCTCGAGGATCTGATCGAGCAGCGGGATGAGTGACTCGGAGCCTTCGAGGCTGAACCGCTTCTCGCCCGGGTATCGCTTCTGGAGGAACGACTCGAACGCGCCCGCGTTAAGCAGGAGCTCGAGGATGTGGACTTTCTCTCCCTTGTTGAGATCGGCCCGGCCGTCGATGGCCTCCCACTGATGGACGAGCCAGGCGCGTTCTTCGTAGTCCTCGACGTGGAGCACCTCGACACCGACGGTGCCCAGGTAGAGCATCTCCATGCGGTCGATGAGCTCGCGGAGAGTAATCGTGCCTTCTTTACCGATGGCGTGCGCATCGACCGAGCGGTTGAGGTCGGCTTCGGAGAGGCCGAACCAGTCGAGGTTGAGGGCGTCCGGGCGTGGGCGAGGTCGGCCGTGCGGGTCGAGCTTGGCCCCGAGGTGTCCGCGGCCGCGATAGGCGACGAGGATCTTCTCGAGGTCCGGGGAGAGCCCCGTGTCCTGTCCGCCGCCGCCGGCAGCGGGAGGCGAGCTCTGTGCGAGCTCGTAGCCCTGCAGGAAGGCCCTGACGTCCGCAGGGACCGACAGCGGGTCCTTGAGGTAGGCCTGATACTGAGAATCGAGGTACTCGGCGTTCCAGCCGTTGACACTCGGACGTTGAGCCTTGGGCCCGGTGCTCATGACATTCTCATCGTCAAGCGCTGTAAACGTCTGCCGAGCCCAGCCCAGCGCCGGCCTTGGGTGGCACTTCAGGGATGTTATGCATTGAGTTCGGCCTTTTGCCCGCTTTGATCCACACTGAGTGGGTCAAAAATCGGACCTAGCCAGGTCGGACCCGCCCGTTAGCCGAATCGGCCAGTGACATACTGCTCGGTCTCGGGGAGCTGCGGGTTCTGGAAAATCTGCTTGGTGGTGCCGTATTCGACGAGTCTGCCCAGATACATGAACGCTGTATAGTCGCTGACACGCGAGGCCTGCTGCATGTTGTGGGTCACGATCAGGACCGTATAACGGCTCGAAATGTCGTGAATCAACTCCTCGATTCGGGCTGTCGCGATCGGATCGAGGGCCGAGCAGGGCTCATCCATCAGCAGCACCTCGGGCTCAACTGCCACGGCCCGGGCGATGCAGAGTCGCTGCTGCTGGCCGCCCGAGAGCCCGAGAGCCGAATCGTGGAGTCGATCCTTCACCTCATCCCAGATAGCAGCGGCCTGGAGGGCACGCTCGCAGGTCTCCTTGAGGACCGATTTTTTCCGCTCGCCGGCGATCCGGAGCGGATAGATCACGTTCTCGAAAATCGACATCGGGAACGGGTTGGACTTCTGGAAGACCATCCCCACGCGCTTGCGGAGCGAGATGACGTCCACGCCCGGGTCGTAGATCGAGCGGCCGTTGAGCAGCATCTCCCCCGAGGTGCGCACCGACGGGACGAGATCGTTGAGCCTGTTCACCGATCGGAGGAGCGTGGACTTGCCGCAACCGGAGGGCCCGATGAGCGCGGTCACCTTGCCGCGGGGGATGCTCATGGCGATGTCGTAAAGGGCGCGGGTGTCGCCGTACCAGAGCGAGAACTTGGAGACATCGAGCACCGAGTCGATCTCGGTGAGCTCCTTGTGACGCGCCGCCTCGAAAGCCGCGCCGGTCTGGACCGCGTGGGCCACGGTCTGCTCTTGGTTGCTTGAGGGCTGTGTGGTCATGGTGGTCACTAGAACTGCCCCGACTGGAACCTGGCCTTCAACCTGGTGCGGATACGGATCGCCGTGAGATTCATCAGCACCACCAGTGTGACAAGCAGAAGGGTCGTTGTCCAAACGTAGCCCCTGGCCGCCTCGGAATCCGGGCTTTTGAACCCGAGATCGTAGATGTGGAACCCGAGGTGCATAAAGCTGCGATCCGCAAAGATGAAGGGGAATCGGGGCTCGAACGGGAGCTGCGGGGCCAGTTTGACTGCTCCGACGATCATGAGCGGGGCCACCTCGCCCGCGCCGCGGGCCATCGCCAGAATCGCACCCGTGAGAATGCCGGGCATGGCCCCCGGGAGCACGACACGCTGGATCGTCTGCCACTTCGACGCGCCGCAGCCGTAGCTGCCCTCACGTAGCGAAGCCGGGACCGCGGCGATCGCCTCCTCAGCCGAGACGATCACGACCGGCAGCGTGAGCAGGGCCAGCGTGAGCGAGGCCCACAGCAGGCCCGATGTGCCGAACGTGGGCGAGCCGTCGAGGAGTTTGGCCTGGAAGAAGCCGTCGAAATAAGGCGTCGTGAAGACCGCGATGATCGCAAGCAGCGCGACGACGCCCCATGCGAGCCCGCCGAGCAGGCCGCGTTTGCTCTTGGGCCCGCCCGTAGAGATTGACATCGCCACGAACGCGAAGCCGGCTGCGACCAGCAGCAGGATCCACCACTGCCCCGCGCGCAGGACCATGGAGGGATCGGGCCCGCCGTCGATCACGCCACCGATGCCGTAGCAGAAGAAGCCGAGACCGAAGACGCCGTACACGATGCTCGGCACACCGGCGAGGTTGTTAATCGCCACACGGAGGATGCTGATCATGACGCCCTGCTTGGCGTACTCACGCATGTACAGCGCCGCCATGACGCCCAGCGGCACGACCGCGACGGTGAGCAGGAGCGTCACGAGCAGCGTCCCGATGATGACGGGAAAAACACCGCCCTCGGTGTTCGCTTCACGCGGGTCGTCGCTGAGGAACTCCCACCACCGCGAGAGATAAAGCCCGATTTTGCCGCCCAGCCCGATCTCGTTTGGTTGTACAACCCGGATGATCTGGGAGATCTTCATGGGCTCGTCGGTCTGGCTCTGCGAGATCGCCGCGAATCGGCCTGTGAGCGGGTCGGTGATCTCGATGCGATACCGCGCGTCCTCCGCCTCGATTTCCGCCACGCGGTCGGTCAGGGCCGTGAACTGCGCGGTCAGCTCGGTCCGGCGCTGTTCCGTCTCTGACAGAATCTCGACGAGCCGTTCCTGCGAAATCGGGCGGTCCGCCCAGGGGCGTTCGACGAACACCGCGACCGCGGAAAGACCAAGAGCCAGCACGAGCAAACGCCTTGGGATCGTGGCTCTGACGAAGTAGACCCCGGCCGCCGAGCCGAGCAGGACCACCACCAGCACGGACCAGAGCCCATACCCAAGATGCCCGTCGTGCTCGGCTTTGTCCGCCCTGAGCTTCGCGTCCAGCTCGGTCATGCGGAGCTGCTCGAGCTTGTGGTTGATCCGGGCGATCTCGTCGCTGCGGATCTCGTCGGCTCGGTCGTGGCGTTCTTCGGCTTCGTCGAGATAGTCCGGGAGCTTGGCCAGAACATCCTGGGCGCCCTCGGCCACGACAGTCCGCTCGCCGTCGGCGCCGATCTCGATGATCTTCGAAGGCACGCCGAGCCAGATGCCCCACTCGTACCGCTCGACGAGCACCGCCTCGTTTGGCTTGGCTCGCTCGGTGATTTCGGTCTCGTCGATCCAGCGGAATGGCTGCTGGCCGAGATCGCGGTTGCCGACCCGGTAGAGCGTGCGTTTGCCGAGTTCCGGGTTCTGCTCCGTGCGGAAACGCATCCCGAGGACGGATTCGCCGGAGTCGAGTGTGACCTTCTCGACGGGTTTCTGCCAGAACGTACGCGAGCCGCTGACAAGGATGAGCCCGAGCAGGCCCAGGATCATGACGACGCAGACAACGAGCGTCATGCCGGTCAGCCATGTGCCGGCCGTGCCGCGCGCCCGCAGTGGCGTGGGCTGGAGTTCGAGTGTGTGCTTGCTGGTCTGGCTCACAGCATCGCGCTCCGCTTGCGGAAGTGCTGACGGATGATCTCGGCGGAGGTGTTGACGACGAAGGTGATCGCAAAGAGCACCACGCCGCAGAGGAACAGCACACGGTAGTGCGTGCCGCCGCGGTCGGCCTCGGGGAGTTCGACGGCGATGTTGGCCGAGAGCGTTCGCAGCCCGCCGAAGATGTTCCAGTCCATCACGGGCGTGTTGCCCGTGGCCATCAGTACAATCATCGTCTCGCCCGCGGCCCGCCCCAGACCGATCATGATCGCCGAGAAGATCCCGCTGGCGGCGACGGGGAGCACGATGCGAATCGTGGTCTGCCACTGCGTCGCGCCGGTACCCAGGCTCGCAGATCGGAGCGAGTTGGGCACGCTCTGCATCGCGTCATCGCTCAGTGTGAAGATGATCGGGATAATGGCAAAGCCCATGATCACACCGACCACGAACGTGTTGCGCTGTGTGAACGTGCCGAGCACCGACTCGCGCGCATCCCACCCCAGAGCAACACAGAGACGCGCCAGCACCATCGCGATCGGGATCGCAAGCACGACCGATGCGACAACGCGAGCGAGCGGGAGCCACTTGGCTGCGCTCTGACGACCCGCCCCCATCGTGATCATGCCCGCGATCGCAAGCGAGGGCACAAACAGCAGCGCCACCCAGCCGGGTATCGGCGAACCGATCATGCCGTTGAGCCACACTTTGAAGGGCGAGCGTTCCGACGTTTCCGGGACTTCGCCTGGCAAATCAACGGGCCGAACGATTTCATCGTCGTAGATGTACAGCCCCTCGGCGCGCAAACGGTTGCGCTCGCTCAGGGTGAAGTGCGTCTTGCCCTCGGTCCACGCGGGGGCCTGCTCAACGGGGACCACCTCTCCCGCCAGCACCGCCCGCTCCGCCTCGGTGACACTGAAGAGCGCCCGATCAATCGCGGGTCCCACAGCCGTCGAAAGCAGCACGCCGACAAGACACGCCAACGCGATGAAACTGAGCTGCACCCACTGGGGCAGACGCCAGGCGAGTGTGCCGGGCAGCATGGGCCAGATCGAAGCCGCGACAAGGATCGCCACCGGCACGACGACGAGCCCGACCAGCACCGCGGAGAGATGATCTCGCACGAACGGCGCGAGCACCATCGCGGCAATAAACCCGAGCACAACCGAGGGCAGCGAGGCCATCATCTCCACGGTCGGCTTCACGCGCGAACGCAGACGCCTGGGCAGGAACTCGCTCGAATAAATCGCCGCCATCACCGCGATCGGCACCGCGAAGATCATCGCGAAGACCGTCGCCTTGAGCGTGCCGAAGATCAGCGGCGTGATGCTGAGCTTGGGCTCGGCGGCGTCATCGGCGGCGGTCGACTGGTACACCAGGCTGGGCTCGTGATCCCCCTCGTACCACACGGGAAGAAACAGCGAACGCATCGTCACCGTCGGGTGCCCCGGCTCGAGGTGCCACCCCGACATCGCCTGCTCTCCGATCGCGTAGAAACCGTCGAGCTTGGGCGAGATGAGCACGCTGCGGGGCGATACTTCGGCCTGAGCCTCGCCAACCAGCTTGCCAGACGTCGCGTGCCAGAGACGGATCGTCCCCCCGGCATCCGCGGCAATGAAGGTCCGGTCGCGCTGGCTGGTCGAGATGCGCGTGACCGGCTGGTCTGCGATGCGGAATTCTTTGACTCGCACGAGCGACCGAGAGCCGCCCTCATCTGTCCCCTCGCGTGTCAGCATCCAGGTCAGGACCTGCCCGTCGTCGGTGCCCACCAGGATGGTGTTCCTGCCCAGCAGAGGCGTGACGACCGTGACTGACTGCGCCTCATCAGTCAGCGCGGTCGTCTCCGCAAATACATACGCCGAGCCATCGTGCGCATACCGATCGGCCCGCCCGTCTGCCCCGACGATGACGAGCTCGCTGCCGCTGTCGAGCAGCACGACACCGATCGGCTGGTTCTCTTGCTCGATGAGTTCGACGGGAAGGGTGCGCACACGCGCGGATGAGTTGCCACCGACCAAGGAGCGACGGGTGGTGACGATCATGACGCTGCCGCTGCCATCGGCCCGGATGACCGCAACGACTTTGTCTCGCCCGAACTCCTCGCTGTCGAGCGCGATGACCGGCGAAGCGGACTCGGGTGCCTCGATCCGGCTCATCTCCTCGTACCCAACCGTGATCCGGCGGAACTGCTCCTCGCCCGTGCGTTCGATAATGCCGCCTTCGATGGGTGCGATGCCACCGACCACGAGATCACCCACGCCCTCTGGCAGGTTGCTCGGCCGGAGCACCTTGGCCTCGTAGCTGAGCGTGCCCAGATCGAGCGAGGCATCGGGCCTGGCCATCACCACGAATCCCGAACCGGGCGAGTAGGACGCGTGTTCAATGGGGCCGAGTTCGATCGTGTCGTTCAGGACCTCGCCAGACTGGATCGAGACGACCCGCAGCACGCCGGTAGGGCCCGCGACGGCAGCGATCCTTTCGTACTCGTCGACCATCGCGATCGAGGACGCGCCGCCGAAGGCGATCTCCCCCGCCGGCTCGACATGCCCGGGCTGGGTGAGCGGGTACACCACCCAGGCCAGGTACGCGATGATCCCGAGCACAGCAGCGATCACCCCGAGCCCGCCCAGGGTGATCACGCTCTCTGCGATGCGGTCGATCAGCAGGACACGACGACGTGGTCGGAATCGATCCGGGAGAGGCCGATCGCGCTGCTCTTGCGAGTTGGGCAAACCGTCTTACTCCCGCGAATCAGAACGAATCTCAGAGACCGACGCGTTCCAGTTCCTCAGCCGCCATGCTTGCGGGCAGGGGGAAGTAGCCGTCCTTCAGCACCGCCTCCTGACCCTGACGGGAGAATATAAGCTTGATGAACTCCGCGCGGAGCGGTTCGAGCTCACGTCCGGGGTTGTTATTGATGTAGACCAGCAGGAAACGCGCCAGCGGGTAGTCACCCGAGTAGGCGTTCTCCAGATCAGGTGTAAACGCCTCGTCGCCAGTGCTCTCGGAGAGAGGGACAGCCTTGACGTCCTGCGTGGCGTAACCGATGCCCGAGTAGCCCATGCCGTAGGGGTCCGTCGCGACGGCCTGAACCACCGCGGACGAACCGGGCTGCTCCTTGACCGTGTCCTTGAAGTCGTTCCCGAACAGGGCGACCTGCTTGAAGTAGCCGTAGGTGCCCGAGGCCGAGTTCCGACCGTAGAGCGTGATCGGCTGGTGACGCCAGTTGGAATCGGTGACACCGATGTCGCCCCAGGTCATCTCGGAGCCCTGCACCGAGAAGATGTCGGCAACCTGATCGAGCGAGAGTGATTCGAGCGGGCAGTCCTTGTGCACAAAGACGGCCAGGCAGTCGATGCCTGTGCGGAGCAGCGTGGGCTTGTAGCCGTGCTCTTCCTCGAAGCGGTCCACCTCGGCGGCCTTCATCTCGCGACTCATGGGGCCGAACTGGGCCTGCCCCTCGGTGAGCGCGGGCGGTGCGGTCGAAGAGCCCTTGCCGATCACCTCAACAGAGACGCCCGGGTAAGCCTTCATAAAGAGCTCGCCCCAGAGGGTCATGATGTTGTTCATCGTGTCGGAACCCATGCTCTTGATGGAGCCCGTCACGCCCTGCGTGGCCTCGTAATTCGGGAGAGCCTCATCGAGGGGGCTGGTCTTGTCCTGTGCAGACGAAACGCCGCTCATCAGACCGAGGGCTGCGACTCCGAGCATCACTCTCTTCAGCATGGCTGGGCTCCTTTGCAGGACTTCCTGCGCAGAAGCCTTGGCACCGGTATGCCAAGAAACTGTTAAGGCTGCATAAAGACTCAGCGGGCAACCGACAGCCAGGGAAGATCCCGGTGCCAGGCCTGTGCACGCTGGCCCTTGTCGGTCTCAAACAGACACTGAACGGTCACATACCGCTCCCGCACCGGCTCGGCGTCGATCGGTACCTGCAATCGGAATCGGTGCACGGGGCCGACCTGGGCCTGAATGATCTGCTGCTGCAAGTCCCGGCCCTCGTAGCTCCACGACTGGATCGGGGTCTCGCTGTTCTGAGCAAACAGGTGAAAGGTCATCGTGCCGGCGACACGCACGGGCAGCTGGTACCGCTCGTCGAAGATGTGCACGCTGGCGATGAAGGTGTCGGGGATCGTGTCGCCGTCACTGTCGGTGGGCGGCCCGATGTTCAGCAGAAGCACATCCGCCTGGGCATCACGCGGCTGTGGTCCGATGTGGGGCTTGCGCCGAGGCTGAGGCCCGTCGGCCACGCAGCCTGCGCAAACCGAGCCCAGGATCAGGCAGGTGAGAGCAGCAACGACACTCCGGTGGATCATCTGGTGGCTTACTCGCTCGGTTGCGTTTCCAATTCCACATCGGCCTCGGGCTCCCTCGCGTCGATGGGCTCGATGCTCGGAGCTTCTTTCGGCGCGGGGCGATGGTTCTCAAGAAGTTTATAGAGCCCGTCAGGATCGCTGTAGTTGCGAATCGTGCGCTCGGTGTCTTCGTCAAGCAGGTGCGACCCGCCGTTGATGCCGCCGGCGACCACCTGGGGCGTCAGGATCACGAGCAGTTCTGTGCGCACGTTCTTGATGTCGTGGCTGCGGAACGGGATCCCGATGAACGGGATATCGCCGATGAGCGGCACCTTGGTCCGCCGGTCTTCCTGCGTTGTCTGAATGAGGCCGCCGATGACAACGGTCTGTCCGTCGCGCACGGTGACAGTCGTGTCGACCTTTCGCGTGCTGATGATGGGCGCCTCGAAGTCCTCGGAGATCTGCGTTGTGCGTTCGCTGACGACCGAGATCTCGGGCTGGATATCCAGACGCACAAAGCCATCCGAGCTGATCGATGGCGTGACCGAGAGCAGGACACCGACGTCCTCACGCCGAATGCTCGCGCGGGTTCGCCCGTCGGTGAGCGTCTCGACCTCGTCCGGCAGCGCGACGTTCTCACCAACCTGGATCGAGGCCGACTCGTTGTTGTTCACGGTCAGCCGCGGGTTGGAGAGGATCTCGAGCTTGCCCTGAGCCTGGAGAGCCCGGACGAGCAGGCTGAAATCGGTCGACGAGACCGACAGGTTGGGCACGCCAAGCGCCGTTGCCAGCGAGGCGCCCGCGCCGAGGAAACCAACGTCGTAGTTGTCGCCGCCCACGTCGAACGCGTCGGCCGAGATCCCCCACTGGTCGGCGTCGTCGAGCGTGACCTCGGCGAGCAGGACCTGGATGATGACCTGCGGCGGGGCGGCGTCGAGCTCACGCACGATCGAACGCACCGTGTCGATGTATCTTGGCGACGCGGAGATCAGCACCTTCTGGCTCTTGGGATCGCCGACCACCGTGACCTCCTGCTCAAGCTGACGCGTGAGCGAGCCGCCCTGACCGGGCGAGAGAATGTCACGGATGCGGGCCGCTTCGGACTGGAAGTACTGCTGGAGCGTGTTCTGCACCGTCTCGGCCTGGGCGTACTGCAGGTCGAACACGATCTGCTCACGCTCGGTAGCGATGATCGAATCGAGCTCCTCGACCACGTCCCGCACGAGCTCGAGGTACTCCTCTGTCGCCGAGACGATCAGCGTGTTCGTGCGCGCGTCGATCGTGATCGCCAGCTGCTGACGATCATCCGGCACGGGCGTAAGCGACTGCGCCCCAAGCCCCTCGGCGAGCGGCTCATCGGGTTGCAGCGGCTCGTTGCCCACGGTCGGCACGAGGAACAGGCTGTTGCTGCCGCTCTGACGCAGACTAAACAGATTGCGGAGCACATCCGCCATCGCGCGGGCGTCGGCATTGACCAGGCGGAACTTCTCGATCTTGCGCGTGCCCGCGTCGGTCGTGTCGAGATCGGAGATCATCGACTCGATGAATTCCATGACGTTGGGCGGAGCCGAAACGAGAACCGAGTTCGTCCGAAGCTCGGGCGTCAGGGCCACCTGTTCACGCACGACCGCGTCGATTTCGGTCTCGGTGTACTGGGAACTCCCCTCGAGGTCTTCGAGGAATTTCTGGCGGTAGAACCGGAGCTTCACCGCCTGACCGGTGCGGGTGCGGGCGCCGGAGATCGCCCGGCCCGAGAGCACCTCGTCGAGCAGCTGCACGACTTCGTACGCGTTCGCGGTCTTGAGTTCGATGCGCCTGACGTTCTGGACCGCCAGCGGGCTCGCTGTATCGATACGGCCCACGAGCTCGCGGACGGCCTCGATATCATCGGCGGTGCCCCGGACCACGAGCGCATTGAGCCGCTCGTTGGCGATCACACCGACGGCGCCCGGGCCGCGACGCTGGTTCTCGGGATTGACGTAGAACTCGTTGACCGCCTGAGCCGCGTCGACGGGCCTCGTGCTGGTCAGCGCGATGACCTCCACCATCGAGCCCCTGGCGAGCGCCTGCGATTCTTCGCCTGTCAGTGCGCCCAGCAGTTCCTTGACGAGCACCAGGTTCTCATCACTGGCAGCAATGATCAGACTGTTGGTCGCCGCCTCGGGCTCGATCGAGAACGAATCCAGCGGCGAAGAAACACTCCCCGACCGCTGAGTCGCCGCGATGCGCTCACGCATCAGGCGTTCGATTTTCGGCGCGAGCTGGATCGCGTCGCCGCCCTGCACCGGGACAACGTGCAATCCCACAGCGTAATTCGGGTCCGCTGAGTCGAGCGAGGCCAGCAGTGCATCGAGCACCTCGAAGCTCTCAGGGCTGGTCGAAACGATCAGCGTGTTGGTGCGCGCGTCGACGGCTGCGATGAGGCGGTCCTCTTCGCGGAACGAGGGCTGACGCGTTCGCTCGTTGAAAAGATTCGTCACGATGTTCAGAATCCGATCCGCCGCGGCGTGCTCAAGCGGGAAGAGTCGCACACGGTTAGAAGCGGCCGCGGCCTCGACGTCCATCATCGATGCCAGACCACGCACAACCTCCACATTCGCCGGACTGCCGAGCACGAGAAGCGCCCGCAGATTGGGTTCCGGCTCGATGATCAGCGTACCAGCCGCGGTGAAGAGATCCGCGTTCTTGACCTGCTCCCCCTCGGCGCCCAGTGTCGCCAGACGGATCCGCCCGGCCTGTCGACGAAGGGCTTCGGACTCGGGCGTATCGGTCAATCCACGCACAAGAACCGAGTTCAGGCGATCGGCCATCTCTCGCGGGTCGGCGTGTTCGAGCATGACCAGCGTGGGCTCGACCCAGCTCGCCGACTGCTCGCCGTCGAGATCACCGATCAGCACCTCGACAAGCGCAACGGACTCTTCCTTGCCGGCCACGATGAGCGAATTACTCCGCTCGTCGACACTCATCGCCAACTCGTTGAGCAGCGCCTGACCCGTCGTGGTGCTGGGTTGGGTGCGGCGGTTCGTGCCGGGCACGTTCCCGAGCTGTGCACCCTGCCGGAACAGCTCATCAATGATCGTGCGCACGCGATCGGCCGACGCACTGTTCAGCGGGAAGACACGGATCACGACGGCCTCGCCCACGGGCAGGCGGTCCATCATCGACGCCAGCTCGCGCACGCCCTTCACGTTCGCGTCGGTCGAGGCGACGATTACCGAGTTCGTCGTCGTGTCGGCCATAATCCGAAGCGGCGCAGCGAGATCGAACTGGAGCGGCTCCTCCGCCCCGTTGGCGACGCTGAGCCGGCGCAGATGCTCGGCCGCGGCCTTGGCGGGGCTGGCACCCGTCGCGCCGGACGCCGGTGTGAGCATGTCTCGCAGCGTGTTCACCACCGCCGATGCATCGGCGATATCGAGCGGGATGATCGCCGCGGCGTGCGTCGGCTCGATCGCCTCTCGATCAAGCGACGGAATCAGCCTCACAACCGCATCGACGTCAGCCGGGTTGCCCGTGACCGCGATCGCCCGACGCGACGAGAGCCGGCTGAGCTGCACGGGGTCAGCAACGATGCTGGCCTGATCGGGCGAAACGGCACGTGTGACACCCAGTTCCGTCAGAAGCTGGATGATGCTCGCGGGGTCGTTGTTCTGCACATCGACGATCTGCAGACCGCCGAATACACCGGGCAAGTCGTTCTGCTGCCCCTCGGGCTGGGCATCCAGCGTGCCATCGAGCTCGCGCGCGGTCTGTGCGATCTCTTCGTACAACTCCTCTGTGCTGGCGATCACGAGCGCGTTACGCGTGCGGTCGGCCTGAATCGAGAGCGATTCGCCCCGGCTCTCGGCCGTGCGCTGGAAAGCTTCGAGCAGGGCTGTGCGGATGCGCGAGGCGGGCGCATTCTCGAGCGTTAGGACGCGGACCTTGACGCCGCGGCGATCGCTCTGTTCCTGCACCGCGTTGGTGAGCGCCTCGATCTGGACAAAGGTGCGGTCATCCGAACGGACAATGAGCGTGCCGCTGGTGTCATCACCGAAGACGAGCACGGACCGCTTGCCCTGCGCCCCTTGTGTCTGACGCCCGTAGAGCTCACGCACCGCGACCGCGATCTGACTCGGACGCCCCTGCGAGACGGGGATAATCCTCGCCTGCGGGTACTCGGCGAACTCGGCGCGGTCGATCTGCTCGACAATGCTGCGGATGCGCTCCAGATCCTTGCGGGACGCGAAGACCACAAGCGAATTGGTTTCCGCCTCGGCCGAGACCGTGGGCAGATCCTCGGCTCGGATGAGTACGGGCGGCGCGCTCGCCTGATTGTCCCGGCCGTTCTGCTGACGGCTCTGCTGGCGCGCCTGATCACGCCGCAGTTGCGCATCGACCGTGGCCCTGAATCCTTCATCCAACGCGCCGGCCACACTGCTGGCGTCGGCGTACTCGAGCTTGATCACCGCCAGTTGACGCGAGGTGTCGTATTCCTCGTTGTCGAGCGTCGCCAGGAGCTGCATGATGCTCTCCCACTCGCTCTTGTCGGCGCTGATGACCAGCGAGTTGGAAGCGGCATCGGGGACAATCGTCACGCGGCGAGCACCGGGAGTCGTCGCCGCGATCGCGAACGGTCCAAAGAAAGTATCGAGCGCCTCGGCGATCTGTGTCGCATTGGCGAACTCGAGCGGCACGAACTCGGTCTTGCGCTCCGTGTCTCGTGGCGCATCGAGCTGCTCGATGATGTTGAGCAGTTCATCAAGTTCATCGGCGAACGCGCTGATCGCGACGGTGTTGTCGTCGCTGTTGTAATCCACACCCGGACGGGCCCCACCCGGACCAACCGGTCGAGCACGCGTGATCGTCCGGAGCGTGCTTGCCACCTCGTACGCGTCGGCGTGCTTGATGCTCACCCGGCGGAATTCCATGAAGTTCCGCGAAGGCTCCGCGTCGAGTTCCTCGATCCGCTGCATCACCAGCTTGATCGCCTCGTCCGAACCCGTCAGTAGAAGCGAATTGCTCCGCTCGACGGCTGTCACCTTCACCTGCACATTCTCTGGAAGCGCCTCACGCAGCGAACGGGCTACGTCCGTCGCCAGAGCCGTCTCGAGCGTGACGGTCACAATGCGGGCGTCCTCATCGGTCGGCGGGCGATCGAGCTCGTCAATCAGCTGCGCGATCGGTTCCTGGAGCTTCGTCGGTGCCGAGATAATCAGCGAACGCGTCTGAGTCTGCGGCGTCACGATGACCCGGTCCTCGTTCCGCCCACGCGCCGACGGGAACATCGCCGTGACCGTGCGCGACGTCTCCGACACATTCGCGTTCTTCAGGGTGTACACCTGGATCTCTCGATCCTCACCCATCTGCGGCTGATCGATATCCGCAACAAGCTGCTTGACGAGTTCGGTGTCAGTTTCATTGGCGGCAACCACGATCACGTTGCCGTCGGCAGAGCCCACAACCGTGACACCCGTCGTGGCGATGCCCTGCGCCCTGGCGCGAGAATTGAAGAACCGGTTGATCGAGTTGGCCGCGCGATCGGCGCTGGCGTGCTCAAGACGGATCGTGCTGACCTGATCACCACCCTCGCCACCGGCCCGCTCGATCTCCTCGACAAAGCCCGCCGCGAGTTCGACCCGTTCGCGTTTGCCGATCAGCAGCACCGCGTTCCGCGAGCGATCGACCTCGGCGACGACCGCTTCGGGATCGCGTCCCTGCCAGACGCGCCAGCCCGGCGTCGCCGTCGACTCACGGATCACCCTCGCCACCGCGTTCGCGTCGGCCTTCTGCAAAACGATGGCCTTAAGAGCCATCTCGCCCATCTCGCCCGTCGGCACATCGAGCTCGGCGATAACGCGCTCGATCGTCTCCATGCGGTCAGGCGAACCGAGCACGACTATCGCGTTGAGGCGGTCGTTCGCCTCGACATACAGCCGATCCTGATTGCCGGCCTGCTGGTTCCGGCCGTACATCCGCTCGTACTGGAGTTCCCAAGAGATGCTCTGCACGATCCCGCCCAGATCGGACGCGCGTGCGTGCTCGAGACGGAACACGCGGTAGAGCAGGTCCTTGGCCTCGGGCGAGCCGTCGAACGTCTCGACGAGTGATTTGATCTGCTCGAAGTCTTCATCGCTCGCAGCCACGACAATCGAACCGCTCCGACTGTCGGCCGTGATCGCCACGCTCGGCGCCACCCGACCGCCTGTGCGGTTCGAGGCCCGGTCGCGGTCGGCGAAGAACCGTGTCACGGCATCGGCGACCTGAGCCGCGTCGGCACGTTCGACCGTGAGCGTGTGCACGGGCAGATCCTGAGCGCTTGCCGTATCAAGATCGGTAATCACCTTACGAATCTCGGCGAGCTGCTCCTCCGGGGCCCGCACCATCAGCACCCCGACCGTGTCGTCGGCGCTGATCCGCACAGCCGCACGCATCGCCGGGTCGTCGGTCAGCATGAGATCGTTGAGTGTCCGGCGAACCGAAGTCGGTCGGTTCTGCGTGAGGCGGAAGATCTCGAGCACCTCGTCCTCGGAAGCGACTTCCGTATCGAGTGTCGGCAGGAGCCGGTCGATCTCTTCGTGTTGGGCCGTGTTCGCGGTCACCAGCAGCGTGTTGTTTCGCGCATCGGCGACGATCGCGGGACGCGGCAGATCCTGATTCATCTGCCTCTGAGCATTGAAGAGCTGCGTGAGCGACCGAGCCAGGCTCGGCGCATCAGCCGTCTCCAGCACATACCTCCGAATCCCCATGTGCGCCTCGGACGGCGTCTGATCGATCAGCGCAATGAACCGATCAATCGCGGGCAAGGCAGAGCCCGGTGCGGACACAATCAGCGACCGATCGCCCGGCCCGGAGCTGACACTGATCTGCGATGCATCGAGCTCGGCAAGAATCGTCTCGCCATCGGCACCCTCCACCTCAACCGATGCGGAACGGATACGCTGAGCCTGCCTGCCGCTCGGAGCTGGCGAGATGAAGTCTCTCACCGCCGCCAGCGCCCTGGTCGATCGGACCGAACTCAGCGGGTACACCTTCACCACCCGCGATTCGATCGAAGCGGGCTGGGACATGGCAGCAATCAACGGCCCGACCGAAGCAAAGTCGGTGTCGTTCGCCCAAACGATCACGCTATTGCCCGCGACATCGGGAGCAGCCGCTACACGTCCCGTGAATCCGCCCGGGTTGCGGTCGTTGCGTACGCCGATCTGCTGAACCGTTCTCGCAAGGACCGTGTAGACCGCGTTCGGATCCACGCCGTCGGGCAGACGCACGATGCGGGCTCGCGTCGGCTGGACGGGTGCCATCCGCTGGATCTCGTCGGCAAGCTCAGCGATGCGCTGCGTCATCAGCGTCGAGCCTGTCACGATCAGCGAGTTGGTCGCGGGGTCCACCGTGATGAGCACTTCCGGTTCTTCGGGAGTCGGTGCAGTCGCGGGCTGCGCTCCCGGCTTGGGCTGAAGCGTCTCCTGCTCGGGCTCACCCTGCTCTTGCGATTCCTGCGAAGTCTCCGGCTCGTCGTCGGGCTGGGAGGCGGGCGTTTCAGAAGCCGATTCGAGTGCCGGCTGAGGAATCGAGGCAGCCAGATCCTGAGCCAACACGAGCGAAGCGACTGCCTCTCCCATGATCTGCAACGGATGGCCGGAACCTGGCGCAAGCCACGCGCCCCGCTCTGGAACCTCACCCGTCGCCGGCTTGCCAAGCTTGGTGGCATCGATCACCTCGACGCTCGCGCCGGACTTCTCCTGAATCATGCCGCGCAAAATCTCGGCGAGCTCTCCCGCGTTCATGCGTGAAGGATCGACACTGATACGGCGGAGCTGACGACTCGACAGCACCGCGGCTTCGTCGAGCTCCGAAACCAACTGATCGATACGCTCGAGCTGCACTAGGTCTGCGCGGATCACAAGCGCATTGGCAGCCGCGTCGACACGCACCACAGGAGGCGTCGAGGCCGAGGCTTCCTCTGCGAACACAGCGTCGATGGTCTGCGCGATGCCCGCCGCGTCGGCGTTGCGGACCGTGAGCACGCGCACGGGGCGCTGAGCGCCCGCCGCCTGCTGGGGAGAATCCAGCTCGGCGATCACCTGCTCGGCAAGATCCAATACCGGACCGGGCCCCGTCACCACAAGCGCGTTGAGCCTCGGCTCCGCCACCACACGCGCCGGCTGACGCACCGACCCGCCCTGCGCCAGGTACGACGCCATCATCCAGCTCGGGAGCATCTGCGTCGCGTCCTCACGACGGACGATCTCGTCGATGATCGGCGCGAGCGATTCGGCGCGGGCGTTGTTCAGCACGATCGTCCGCACCGAGACGCCGTCGGTATCCACGGCCTCGTCCATGTTCTTGATCAGCGACTCGGCGAGCGTGATCTGCTCGGCGTCGCCGACCACCACCACGCTGTTGCTCACAGGTTCGGCCGACACATTCGCGGGTGTCTGCCCCGGCTTGCCCGCGGCGCTCAGCGATGCAGAGACAGCCGTCGCAACCGATTGCGCATCGCCCTGCCGAAGGTTGTACACCCGCGTGTCCTTGGCAGCCGAGGCATCCGTGCGATCGAGAGACGCGATCAGCTCGGTCGCCAGCGCCTCAAGCGGTGCAGGGGCCACCATCAAAATCCGGTTCGTGCCCGGCTCGGCGGTAAAGGAAGGCTTGGCAACCGCGAGCCCAGCCTCCTCGGCGCGAACAAGTTCCTCGGGCCAGCGCGTTCGATCACCAAGCACACTGGTCAGCGTGCGCGCAACCGAGTCGGCCGATGCGTTGGCCAGCTCGACCATCCGCATCGAAGTCTCGGGTAGCGCAACCGCACGCTCATCAAACTCGGCAAGCAAGCCCACCGCGCGGGCCACCTCATCGGGCTGACCGGTCACGACGATCGTCGCGCTCGCGGGCTCGACATGCAGCTCAGCGACGGGCACGTTGGGCGTGCGCGTCTCATCCATCACGCCCTGCACCACCGACGCGAGCCTGGCCGGAGCCGCGCGTGTGGGCGAGAACGTCATCATCGTCGGCTGCTCGCCGGAGGGCTGATCCAGCCGCTCGACGATGGCCCTTGCCAGCTCGATCGTCTCCATCGGCGCAGAGACAATCAGCGAGTTCGTCCGGTCATCCGCCTCCACACGCACTGTCGGTGCAGGCGGGGCCGCGTCACGCACATAGCGCATCCGCACTGCCATCACGCGCGGATCCGTCTCCAGTTGGTTCGCCAGCAATCGCTCCACCGTTTGCGCAATCGCGCCCGCGGAGGCGTGCTCGAGCGTGAACGTCTCGACACCAGGCGAGTCGGAATCCACCGGGCGGATGTCGAGCGACTCGACAAGCTCGACCAGACGCTCCACGTCCGAAGCCGCGCCGGAGAGCACGATCGAATTCACGCCCCGCACCGCAGAGATGAGGGGGCGATCCGTCGCTGGGATCTCCATCGCGCCGGCGGCCGCGGTGATCGTCGGAGCCACCGAGTTCGCATCCGCGAACGTGAGCGAGATGACCCGGACAACATGCCGCGCCGAGGCGGACGCCTCGCTGTCGAGCGCCTGCACTAGCTCTGCCGCGATCTGCTGCACAACCTCTGGTGCATAGATGATCAGCGTGTTCGAGCGAGCATCCGCCGAGATGTTGAGCACATCGTTCTGGTCATCGGTGTTCGCACCCACAACCTCGCGGAGCTGATCCGCCAGCGCCTCACGGAGCATCGGAGCCAGGAGATCCGCCCTCGCGTACTCGAGCCTGTAGAGACGCATCACCCGGTCCGGAACGTCCGGCTTGGCGTCGAGCTCGTCGATCAGCTTCTCGACCTGAGGGAAGATGTCCACAGGCCCGCTCACGATCAGCGTGCGCCCGCGAGCCTCAGTCGTGATCGTCACCGGCGTGCGCCCCGTCGTGCCCAGCGCACTGCGGTCGGCCAGCTCACGCAGCGTCGCCTGCACAGAGGCCAGCTCCGCCCGCTCGATCGCGTACGTGCGGACCTCGACGTCCTCGGTCACCTTCGCCCGGTCGAGCTCCCGCACAAGCTGCTCGAAGCCGGCAAGCCGCGCCGATGGCGCATCGACAATCAGCGAGTTCGTCGCCATATCCGCCCGAACAACAATCTCCTTCGGCTGACGGAGATCGGGTCTCGGACGTCCGCGCGAATCCACCGGCATCGGCGGCTCGGGGTACATCTGATCGATCGTGCGCGCCAGCTCCTCGGCCCTTGCCACTCGGAGCGGGAAGATCTGGATCCCACGGCCCTCGCCGTCGATCGCCTGAGCGTCGTTGAGGTCTGCAACAAGACTCTCGATCTCAGGCATCACTTCCTGATGCGCCGACACGATGAGCGTGTTCGTCGCCGCGTCGCTCCGGATATCCACCGGCAGACGCGTCCGCTCGGCCGCCGGCCTGCGATCGAACGACTGCTGGAGCACCGTCGCGATCCCGACCGCATCCGTCGAACGCAGACGCATGATCCGCAGCGGCGGACGCTCCTGCCCCTCGGCTGTGTCGAGCGAGGTGATGAGCGGATCGATCACCGCCCAGTCCTCGTGTGTCGCGGAGATCAAGAGCGAGTTCGTCGAATCGATCGCCTCGAACGTCGGCATCGGGCCGCCGTGCTGCTTGATCGCCGCGCTCGAACTCAGAAGCTCCTCGAGAAACGCCGCGACATCCGCGGCCGCAGCCGTGCGCAGCTCCACAAGCCTGATCTGCCGCGCCGGCCCAGTCTGGCTCTGCAACTCATCGAGCACGGTGAGGAACCGTTCCATCGACTCCGTCTCAGCGACGATCTCGAGCGTGTTGGACTCCTCGTCGATCTGGATCTCAACCGGCTTGGCGTCGGGCAGGGTCTTCGTCTGCGTCTCGTAGATCTGCTGCGCCCGGCGCGCGATGTCAGTGGCCAGCTGCCCCACGATCGGCACCACACGAAGCTCACGCTCGACGGGCACCGCCGAGAGATCAGCGAGCATCTGCTCCACCTTCTGGAACGTCACCTCGTCGCCCGCGACGATCAGCGTCTTGCTGCGCGGCTCGGTCTCGATGAGCACCTGCACCGCCTGACGCCCCGCCTGCGCGGGCGAGCTGAGAATCCCCCGGTTGGCAAGACCGGTCAACGCCTGGGCGATGACCTGCAGATCCGCGTTCTCGACCCGGTACGTGCGCAGCTCCGCCGCAGCGGGCACCTGCACCCGGTCAAGCTGCTCGGCAAGCTCGGTCAGCGAATCCATCCGATCCGCCGGCGCATCGATGATGAGCGAGTTGCTGTTCTCTTCGGCCGAGACCGTGACCTGCTTCGGCTCGCGGAGCCAGGGCATCGGCACGCCGCGGCGATCGAGCGGGATCGGGGGCTCCGGGTAGAGCCTGTCCATCGCGAGCGCGACGTCCGCCGCACGCGCCACTCGGAGCGGGAAGAGCTTCGTCACACGCTCCGGGCCGTCGGCCTGCGTCGTGTTCAGATCCTCGACGAACGCCTTGATGTCCAGGAAGAGATCCTCGTGCGCCGCGATGATGAGCGTGTTGGTCGCCGCGTCGGCGCGGACCTCCACCGGCTTGGCCGTGCGCTCCGTCTGGGGCCGCTGCCGGTATTGCTCCGTGAGCATCGACGCGATCGACTGGGCCTCGGCCGTCCGAAGCTGGAGCAGTCGCAGCGGCGGCAAGTCCGTCTGCTCGAGGACATCCAGGCGACGCACATGATCGACGATGATCTGATGCTGCGCCGGCTCGGCGACGACAAGCAGACTGTTCGTCCGCTCCACGACCGAGATCGTCGGCTCGGGCACCCGCCGACCCGGATCAATCGGATCAGCACTGGCCAGGAACTCACGCAGCGGCGCAACCAAATCCGCCGCGTTGGCGCGCTGGACATCAATCACACGCGTCGTACGCACCGGCGCCGAAAGTGACTGCGCTTGCTTGAGACCTTCACTGAAAGCGGCCACGGACTCGGCGCTGCCCGTCACGATCAGATTGCCCGAAGTCTCGTCGTGCTGGACCGCAGCAGCCGGCAGATCCGGATTGGCAAGCTGCGCCATCGACTGGGCCCGCTCGATCAACCCCTCGGCATCGGCTGAGTGCAGACGGATCACCTCCACCTGCACCTGACTCGATGATTTCTCTGTGATCTGCGCAACCAGGCTATCGATGAGCTGGAACTGCGCCGGCTGAGCCCGCACGATCACCTGATCCAGTTCCGGGATCGCCTGGATCGTCGGCCTCGGTCCCTGGTTCCCGAGCACAAGCGAAACGATCCGACCGAGCCGCGATGCGAGCTGCTCAGGAGACTCGTTGATCACGTCGTACGTCCGGGTCTGGGTCGCCAGACTCACAGCCTTTTGAGCCTCGCCCAGCAGCCGCACGTACTCATCGATGTCCGACCGGGCCCCGATCAGCGTCAACGCCGCAGAAGCCTCGTCGAGCGAACGCTCCAGTCTTTCCGGCTCCTCGTGCGAGGCTGTATAAAGATTGTCTGCGCTCTCAAAGACCGAGGCGGGGTCGGCCGCGTCGATCCGCACCACGCGCACTTCACGCGAACCCGAAGCCGGGCGATCGATGCCCGCAAGGAGCTTCTCAAACCGCGCGATCTCTTCGCCCGGGCCCGCCACGATCAGCGACCGCCCGTCGTTCCCCGGCACGATGCGGATCAGCGCCTGCTGACGCGGCGTAAGCAGACGCGAAACGATCGTGCTGGCCGACTGCGCCGAGAGGTGATCGAGCGCGACGACCCTTGCGATCTCATCGTCGCTCTGGCCCGCGTCGCCCCGCCGCGGATCGAGCTCGTCGATCAGGGCCGTCACCTGGACGAGCTGATCCTCCGAACCCACCACCGCGATCTTGCCCGACTCGTCGAGAGGCACAACCGTCGGACGCTTGGCCTTGTCGATCCCCGCGAACAACTGCGTGATGCGATCGGACGCGATTCTGGGCGTGACCGTGCGCAGCGGCAACGTCACCAGACGACGCCCGCCCACCGCGCCCGCCTCGTCCGCATCCAGGAGCGCGATCAGCTCTTCAACCGTTTCGATGCGCGACTCGGGCCCGACAACGATCACCGCGTTGGTGCGCTTGTCCGGCTGGATGCTCAGCCCGCCGACGTCCATCTCTTCGACGACGTTCTGCTTCCCGTCCTTGTCGATGATGATACGCTGCACGCGCGTGCCAACAAGACCCTTGAGCGCGTTGACGACCGCGTCGGCCTGCGCGTTCTTGAGCGGGAAGAGTCTGTATGACGAGTCGACCGGCTTGCGCTCGTCGATCGTCTGGATGACCTGCGAGATGCGCTCGACCTGAGCCGCCGTCTCGACCACGATCACGATGTTCTGTTCGGGCACGGGCGTGACCGATCCGTAGGCATCAAGCAACGGCTTGATCTGCTCAGCAACCAGCCCCGCGTTGGCGTTGCTGAGCGGGATCGTCACCGTCACGATCTGATCAGGCGTGACTCCCTCGGGCAGCTCCGCGCTGAACGACTCGCCCGCGCGCTTGGCCGCCTCGGGCAGCGTCGACAGATAGAGGAAGTCACCCTCGTGACGCAGGTACCGGTCGTGACGCCGCAGCGTCATGTTGAGCACGCTGATGCCCGCGTCGAGTGTGTACTCGTTCGCAGAGACAAACGTCAGCGTCCCCGCAGGCGCATCCGCCTCGAAGATGATCGGCACACCCGACTGCCTCGAGAAGAAGTCGAGCACCTGATCAAACGGCGCGTTCTTGAACGCGAACCCGATCCTGGGTTCGCTCTCACCGGCTTGTTCTTCTTGCGCACACGCGGGCGATGACCAGAACGTCACTCCCCCGACCGTGCCGACCGTGGCACACGCGCTCAGAACCCAGAGAAGGGTCCGAATGGCACTGCTTGGCATCTCCGCCCGCTCCTGTCTCGCCACGCTCCGCGCGGCGGTCACTTCCTTGTGGTACCTAAGTCTACTCGATCACCGGCTCGCGTTCAGCGAGCGAGCGGCCGAGCGCAACTCGATACCCTGACTGACCTTCCATCATCACGATCTCACCGACCAGAATCGAAGAGACCTTCATACCCATCACTTCGCCGCCCGGGGTGAGCACCCGGCTCTCGCCCGTTTTCCGGTTGCTGAGGATCGCCTCACCACCATCGGACGTCCGCATCACACCCGTCACCACCCAATCACCCAGGGGCTTCGGCTTGGGTTTGGGCTTCGCCGGCGGCTCCTGCTGCGCGACCTCCACCACAGGCTCGGGCGGAGGCGGTGCCGCGATGAACGGGTTGCGCGACGTCACCGCAACCCAGCGCCCACGATCCACCGGCACAACCTGCGCACTCTCGCCGGTTGTCTCCGTCGCAAGATCGGGCATCACGATCGTCACTACCTGCGCCGAGAGATCGAACTCCGCGCGGTCCTTGCCCCGCGGCTGAATCGAGATGCCAGACACACGGTGAAGCCAGGGCTGCGCCTCGAGCAGCGCCACCGTGTGCATGCAAGCCTCGAGCGTGCCCTGCCCAGTCACCGAGGTCTCGATCGCAAGAAAGTCCGCCTGCCTGCGCATCTCGCGGTTGAACTCCGCCGGGTTCTCACCCGCAGCGGGGTTGCCGATCGCCTTAGGCTCCCGGCACGCGATCACGTACTCCCGCAGCCCACCCTGACCACACAGATCAGTCAGCAGCGAACGCAAGCGATGCTCCGCGAGTTCGCCTGTCGGTCCGAGCGTCGTCGACTCGATCGCGGCAAGCTGTGTCTTGACTTTCGTCGCATCCCCAAGACTGCGCAGCATCTGGTCCTTGCCCTTGTACCAGCTCTTGAGCGTCTCGCGCATCTCCGACATCGGCCCCGCGTACACAGACCGGTACACGCCAAGCACGATCAGCATGCCCACCAACGAACCCACACCGATAAGCACCCACTTCTTCATCGCGGCTGCTCCTCGGACGTCGCTTCCTCATCCCGCTCGGGCACAACCGTCACGCGGAACACCAACCGATCGGGAAGCTCGGGCCCCTTGGACTCCACATCAAAGCGTGGGTCATCAATCAACCGCTGACGCAGATCCTGAATGAGATGCCGATCGCCAACACTCGCGTGCAGATCAAACTCCGTCAGCGACGCGTTGCTCCATCGGCCGCCCTCATACCGACGCCCCTGCCCTGTCCGCTGCGCCGAGAACGAAACCTCCTTCGCTTCCGTTCCGACAAGTCGATCCAGAATCACACCCCGCTCGGGAAGTATCTCCGCAAGCGACGCGATCTCACCCGTCCACTTGGGCTCCTGACCGATCCAGCTCTGGAGATGGATCAGCCTTGCCTCCTCGCGCTGATGCTCGCGGTTCTTCGACTGAAGCTGCACAAGCTCATTGCGGAGCGTCGTCACCCGTTTGCGGAGCGCCGACTTCTGCCCCGACAAGAAAATGACCGCACCGATCAGGACGATCGCAGCCAGAGCCGAGACCCCGAGCCCGATCCGCACCGCCGGCACAGCCAACCCTCTTGCCGGCATCACCCGACGGAGCATCAGCACCGGGTCCTCACCGGCCTGCGCGATCGCCATCAGCGGCCAAAGCTCCGCAGGCACCCCGCGAACCGTCGGCTCATACTTCGTCAGCGGAACAGTCAATTCCTTCGCGATCAGCTCCGACAGCTCGGCACCGATCGGTCCGTCCGCATGCAAGACCACCCGCTCAAGCGGCTCAAGACCACTCAGCATCCGCATGCTCGTCTCGGCTCGATGCGCCTCCGACACGATCTTCGCCGCATCGCTCGCCATGTCGCCGTTGCGGTTGAGCTGACGCGTCATCACGGGCACGCCCTCGCGCACCACCGCAAGCTCGACCTCACGCTCGCCCGCGATGATCACCAGCCGCACGCCCTGAGCACCAGCCAGGACACCGAGCCCCGCAGAACGCGTCGTCATCCCCGCGATCGTCCGACCGGCAGCCTTCAACTCCTCTCGCGTCCGATCCGCGACATCGCCCGGCACCGCGCACACCGTGTAGCCGTTGCCCGCCGTCCGAACGACATCCATCACGCAACGCTGCGCATCGATCGTCGACTGCGCCCCAAGCCGAACGCGCGCCATCCCGTGAAGATCCGCAACACTCGCGTCCTCCGGGACATCAATCTCAAGCTGCAACAACACCGCCTCTCGCCGGGGCAGCACAAGAAGCACCTTCCCCGCGGGCATGCCGCTGTCCTTGAACGCGGCCTTCAGCCACTCGCCCCGCGCCTGCTCGTCGAGGTCCTCAGGGATCGCCTCATCGATCCACCCCGGGTGCTTCCCTCCCCAGGCGGCGACCAGCCGGTTCTTCCGAAGTTCGACCACGCTCGCAAACCGCATCACGCGCCCCTCCCTGCGACAAACCGCCCCCACGCGCCCGGCGCCTCCTGCGACTCGGGTGTTTCCGTCGGCTCCATCTCATCAATGAAATCACCGCCGACCTCGGGTGCATCCGGGATCGGTTCCGGGAATGCATCAGGTAAATCCATTTCATACACGCTCGCCGGCTCAGCAACCCGCTCACGCCCCTGCCAACGCTCGTACGTCACATCGCGCAGGTACACAAACCTTGCCGACCCGCCCGCAAGATCGACAATGCCGTAGTACACCAACGCCGGCACATCGTCCTCAATCACCGGCGCATTGAATTCCTCGTTGACACCCATCTCCTCACGCTCGTGCTCTACACGGAATCGCACCGCGATCTGCATCGAGCGCACCGTGAGCATGTCCACCACGTCGGCGTACACGTCCAGCTCGACAACACCCTCCCGCACGGGCCACGTCAGCCCCGCACGGTCCTCCAGCGATATCGATTCACGACGATCCACGATCGCACCCGCGAGCGTCAGATCCATGCCGGGCAGGCTCGCAATCGCCTCCGCCGACGCGCGGTTCAAATCAATGAGCCCGCGCCTGGCCGACGCCTCATCCACGAACACGGCATCGAGCAGCAGATCCCAATCCTCCTGCGGAATCCCACGCGCCTCCGCCTCACGAAGCACATGCCCGAGCGAAGAAGGACGCCACGAGCCGTCACTGATCGCCGTGAACAACGCGCTCCCCTCGTTCGAGAGCCCCGTCGGCACCGGCGCGCCCGACTCCACACCAACCCGCTCCGAGCCACGCGAACCCGCCGGCCCGCCCGCGCCGCTGCGCACCTGAGGATCGAGACTCAGAAGCGTCAGCGCATGCTCAGGTCCCGCCGACTCACCAGCTTCCGATCCCTCACGCAGCAATCCCCGCAGCGCACCGGGTGAGCGGATCGGTCTCGCCTCGATCAAACGGTCGGCCTGCTCGGGCGCGTACGCCAGAAGCATCTCCTCCGTCGCCGCGTTGGCGTCGACAAGCCCGCCGAGCCCCTCGATCATCGGCTCACCGTTCCGCTCCACGATCGCCCACGCCCAGCCGTCGGCGTCTTCGTGACGGATCACCACCTCGCGCGACGAGAGCTCGGGCATCTCGCCCCCCAGGACCGAGTCACGCGCCGCATCAAATTCCTCTGCAAGCGCGTAAGCCACCGACCTCGCCGCCAGCCGCTGCTGCTGTCGCTGAGCGATCGCAAACACCGCATCGCTCTGACCGCGCACGCCCGACAGCAACGCCGTCAACCCCGCGGCCAACGCCACGGTCACGATGAGCACCACGATGAGCACGATCCCGCGCCGCATCACAGCGTCCCCCCATCGGCTTGCTCACCCTGCGCACCCGGATCGAAAACCGCGAACACCCGACGCCAGTCGGGATCACGCTCGGACTCTTCTTCGAAGTCGTAACCGAGCGGATCAGACTCCTCGGCCGTCTCAAGCGGCGCCGCCCCGAGCCAGACCGAGACCGCCACCGCCTGGGGCAGCCCCTCTCCGCCATCAAAGCTCTCCGACCAGCTCCCGCCGCTGTAATACTCGAACCGGCACGACTCGATCCCGTCGATGAGCCGCTCCTGAGAGCCGCCATCCTGACGCATCGTGATCGCATCACCCGAGAACGCGACCTCGATCGACTGCAGATCATCCGGCTGGCCGGGTTCGCGGGGCATGAGCGACACGCCGCACGTCGTCACCTGGAACGACTCCGCGTCGCCCCTCGTTCCGTTCTTCCCCTCGGCATCCTGCGCCACCGCCGTCAGCAGGGCACGGTCAAGCACATCAGACAGCAACGCGATCTGAGCCAGGCGGTGACTGCGGTCCGCAGCCGCCGTCGTGCTCGTCATGATCCGGTTCGTCGCGGGCATCAGGACCCAAACCAGCGATGCAATCAGCGCCAGCGCAATCAGCATCTCGATCAGCGTGAAGGATCGGCTTCTCATCCGCCGCCTCCCCGCGTCGGCACAAGCTGCGAAGCGCGGTACAGCACCTCGTCGCCCTCGGGCGGCAGCACCGAGACATCAACCTGCAACAACCCCGACCACTGGCTCGGCTCCGTCTCGATCTCAAGCCGATACTTCGGGTCGCGCACCATCACGCCCGCCTCGGTGCTCTCAAGCGAGATCACACCGCGATGCAACGAGCCGTGCAGATTCTCAGGCGTGGCCGCGCCGGCCTCGATCATCGCCAGCGCCGAACACGCAAGATCAGACGCCTCGATCTGCTGCGTCGCTCTTGCAACACGACCGCTCACCCGATCGAGCAAGCCATACCCCGCGATCGCCACCATCACCGCAGCCGTCACCGCGAGCAGGATCTCAAGCAGCATGAACCCGCGCCGAGTCATCGCTCACCACCGATGTCGCCCGGCGACTCGTCAGGCAGGCCGTCCGTAAACGGGGCTTCGTCCTGTTCCAGGTCTTCCTGCGTAAACGTCAGCCGCGCAGTCCACGCCTCCAGCGAAGGCAGGTACCGCAACTCATCGCGCACCAGCGCCCACGACGAATCAGAAAGACGCGCCGACCCGTCGGGCATGAGCAGCATCAGACTGATCCGGGCCGAGCCGTCGCCAAACGCAGACACTTCCTCGACGACCCCGCCCGTGTCATCCTCGATGATCATGCCCGCCGGCAGCTCATAAAGAATGTTCAGCGTCTCGTCCAGAACCGGATCGACCGCGAGATCGGCCATGAGATCGGTCACAGGATCGTCCTGCAACCCGAACGCATCAACCGAGTCCGAACGCGGCTCGGCCGGCGCAAGCGTCCCGACACGGAACGTGCCCCTCTCGGTCTCTTCGACTACAAGCTCCACCGGTCGCTGCTCCGCAAGCGAAAGTGATCGCGCCTCCAGCGCCGCCGACGACAACCCCGACTGCACCGCTTTCAGCTGCTCGTCCTCAGACCAGCTGAAAGCCCCCCGCAACGAGATCGCACCGATCGCCAGCGCAATTGCCAGAACGATCAGCAATTCGATCAGCGTGATGGCGCGCCCGCCGGCCGTCATGTGTCTGGCTCCGCTCAGCCGCCGGACGAGGGCGACTCAAAGTCAAACGTGGCATCGCCTTCTTCGGACTCCGACCAGGAAGTGATGTCGTCCTCCGTCCCCTCTTCCTTGTCGGGGCCGTACGACCAGAGGTCGAACTTGGACTCATCGCCGTACTCACTCATCTGCCGGTAGCCCCATTCGCTACCCCACTGATCCGTCGGCGAGGGGTCGGTCATGAAGCTCGACCACTTGTCCTCATCCTCTGGGTTCTCAAGATTCGCCGACGACCAGAGCACACTCAGCCCCTCCTCGTCGGTCGGGTAGCGGTTGTACGTCAGACGGAAACTCTCGAGAGCGTCCTCGATGTTCTTCATCTGGATCTTCGTGATGTTCTCCTGAGCCTCACCGAATCGGCTGAACACGGCAAGCCCGATCAGCGATGCGAGCGCCAGGATGATCGCGATCACGATCATCACCTCGATCAGTGTGAAACCACGGCGGGAGGCCTGGAGACGGCGGTGTCCGGTACGCATGAATGGATTCCCCCTGGGAAATGACAGCCCGGCCAATGCCGGTTGGTGAAGACTAGCATACGCCCGGGTTCCCCTGCAACAGGGAAAACCCTATCTTGCGGTTTGGATCAGAGACCCGAACTCAGTTCAGCCATCGGCAAGAGCAGGGCCATCGCAACAACAGCCACCGCAAGGGCGATCGCAACCAGCAGTAGCGGTTCCAGAAGCCGAACAGAAGTCGTCAGCAGGCGATCCACCCGCTTGTCGATCGTGTCCGCGATCGTCACCAACACCTCGCCCAGGTTGTTGGCCGTCTCGGCGACCGAGATCATCTCCACCACGTCCTGATCAAACAGCCCGCTCTCCGAGAGCGGGTCCGTGATCGTCCCCCCACCCCGGACCGACTCAATCGCCTCGTCCACCGCCCTGGCCATCACCGGGTGCCCCGCCGCCTGCCTGGCGATCTGCATCGCCCCGATCATCGGCACCCCGTTGTCCAGGAGCGTCCCAAGCAACCGGCAGAACCGCGCCGCCGAAAGCGTCCGGATCAGCTTGCCCACGATCGGCAGCCGGAGCTGCGCCCCGGCCACCCACCGCTGCACACCCGCCTGCTTCCTCAGATACACCACCGCAACCACACCCGCAACCAGCCCGATCAGCGTCAGACCGATGTACTTGCTCAGCAGATCACTGATAAAGAACGTCATCGTCGTCAACGGGGGCATGTTCCCCTCAAGCCGCGCAAGCAACGGCCTGAACTGCGGCACGAACACCGTAAAGATCACCACAAGAATGATCGCGCCCACCACCGCGAGCACACTCGGATAAATCAGACTCCCGAGCACCTTCCCCCGAAGCTCCGCCTGCGCCGCAAGCATCGACGACAGACGCATCAGCACCGACTCAAGAATTCCAGCCTTCTCGCCCGCGCGGATCAGTGCCACGTGCGACGTCGCGAACGTCCCCGAACGGCTGCTCATCGCCGTCGAAAGCTCCACGCCGTCGGCAACCTCATCGGCGAGCTGATCGAACACCGCCGCCACCCTGGGCGAGGACTTCTGCCTGCCCACGATCCGAAGCGCTCTGAGCAGCGGCACACCCGCCCGCAACAGATCCGCGATCTGCTGGTACGTCATCGACAGCTTGCGCACCGGGATCCGAACGCCCGTCTTCTTCTGCGGCGTCGCCTGCTCATCAACCTGGATCGGTGTCAGACCCTTGCGCTCGAGCTCCTGCGCCGCTGTGCGCGCCGAGACACTCTCGAGATACCCGCGGACCCGCTTGCCCGTCGTGTCGAAAGCTGTGTAACGAAACGCACCCACGATGATCCGATCAGCCTGCGTCCTGCGCGAGCAACTCGTCGATCGCCGAGACCACCTTCGGATCGTCGGGCGACGTGCGCGTGTCGAACCGGTAGACCACCTCGCCCCGGCGGTTCACCAGGAACTTCGTAAAGTTCCACTCCGGGTCCCCGCCGATCGGCTCGGGCTGCGAAGCCAATTCCTTATACAGAGGATGCGCCCCGTCTCCGATCACATCGATCTTGGCGAACATCGGAAAGTTCACGCCGTAGGTCGACTGGCAGAACTCAGCGATCTCCTCATTCGAGCCCGGCTCCTGCCCCTTGAAGTTGTTCGCCGGGAAACCAAGCACCACAAACCCGTCGCCCTTGCGTTCCGAGTACAGCTTCGCAAGTGGCTCATACTGATTCGTAAACCCGCACTTGCTCGCCACGTTCACGATCATCACCACCTGCCCCTTGTACTTGGACAGGTCCTCCTCCTCACCCGTGATTCGGCTCGCCGTGTGATCCAGCACATACGCGTCGCTCAAGGCAGTCTCCTCGGTCTGTGGTGCCGTGCTCTGGTCATCCGGTTGCTCTGCATGCTCGGCCTGGTCATTCTCAGCGTGATCATGCCCCGCATGATCGTGGTCTGCATGTTCGTGGTCCGCATGTTCATGGTCTGAGTGAGCATTCACAGCCGAACCCTGCCCGGATTCACCGGAACACCCCGCATGCAAACCCGCCGCAATCAGGATTCCAAACCATTTCATCGCGTTCATCGACCCGGCCTCCGGACTCGCACCGCTCCGAGATACCATACCAGCAATGGTAGTGCTCAGACGCACAGTTCGGGCCAATCTCGGCGGGGGACACCCTGCAGAGCTCCCCGCGGGCTCCAACGGCCACGCCGGTCAGCCCGCCACGCAGGGGCTCTCCACCTATTACGAATTCGAAGTCTGCTGCCGGGGCGAGCCCGATCCCGCGACCGGATACCTCGTCAACATCAAGCACATCGACCAGGCCGTGCGCGCAGCCGTCCTCCCCGAGGTACACAACCAGCTCCTGACCGACACCTCCCGCGAGCCCGGCGCGATGCTGCCAGATCTCGCCGCATCGCTCGCCGACAACCTCGAAGTGCGACTGGTCGCCCTGCGCTGGAACCTCTCCCCGACCTTCAGCCTGGAGTTCCACATGAACGACACCAAAACCGTCCTCATGCGCCAAAGGTTCGAGTTCGCCGCAGCACACCGGCTCAACGTTCCCTCGATGTCGTCAGAAGAGAATCAGGCCGTCTTCGGCAAGTGCAACAACCCATCAGGCCACGGCCACAACTACGAGATCGAAGTCTGTGTCCAGAAACCACTCACCGAACACGCCATGCACGCCGCCGAGCTCGAACAGATCGTCGAAGAAACGATCATCCAGCGCTTCGACCACAAACACCTCAACCTCGACACCGCCGAGTTCGCCACCGACACCGGCTTGAACCCCTCCGTCGAAAACATCGCACGCGTCTGCCACGATCTGCTCGAGCCGGCCATCGCCACAGGGTCCGGAAACCCCGCCCTGACGAGCGTCACTGTCTGGGAAACCCCCAAGACCTCCTGCACCTACCCCGCCCCGTGATCTCTTTGCAAGTGGATGCCAACCTGGCCCAAGTCTTCGGTACAATCCCCACATGGGGATCGGAACCGTCCTGCTCGACCGCGAGCTGATCACGCGTCAGCAACTCGACGATGCCATTCAGGAACAGGCCCGCTCAGGCGAACGCCTCGACCGCGTACTCATGCGCATGGGCGTGGTCGACCGCCCACAGATTCTCCGCGCCGTGGGCGAGCAGCTCCGCCTCGATGTCGTTGATCTCGCCGACGTCGTTGTCAGCCAGGATGTCCTCGAATCGCTCCCCGCAAAGCTCGTCTTCCGACACCACTGCGTCCCCATCGCAAAGCACGAGGACACGCTGACCGTCGCCACCAGCGACCCCTTCCAGCTCGTCATCCACGACGAGCTCTCCATGCACTCCGGCTGCGCCATCGAACTCGTCCTCTCCGACGACGAAGACCTCCGCGCGTTCATCCGCGCGCACTACGGCGTCGCGGGCGACACGCTCGACGCCATGTCGGACGACCTCGAAGACGTCATCGCAGAATCCGCCAGCGACGACGAACTCGAACAGGCCCAGGAAGCCAGCGTCATCCGGCTCGTCAACGACATCCTCGGCGAAGCACTCGCCGTCCGCGCGACCGACATCCACATCGAGCCCTACGAGGGCGAGCTCGTCGTCCGCTACCGCGTCGACGGCGTCCTCCACCGCGCCAACCTCCCCACCACCGTCCACCGATTCGCGCCCGCCATCGTCAGCAGACTCAAAATCATGGCGAACCTCAACATCGCCGAGAAGCGCAAGCCTCAGGACGGCCGCATCACCTTCAAGCACCGCGTCGAAGGCAAGGGCATCGAGGAATTCGATCTCCGCGTCAGTGTCATCCCCATGGTCTTCGGCGAAGGCCTCGTGCTGCGCGTGCTCAGCAAGTCCGCCGTCCAGATGACACTCGACCAGCTCGGCATGCCCGAACCCGTCGAGACACCCTGGCGCCAGCTCATCGACCGCCCCCACGGCATCCTGCTCGTGACAGGCCCCACCGGCTCTGGTAAATCCACCACCCTCTACGCATCGCTCAACCAGATCGTCAGTGATTCCATCAAAGCCATCACCGTCGAAGACCCCGTCGAATACCAGGTCGCCGGCGTCAACCAGATCCAGGTGAACCACAAAGTCGGCCTCACCTTCGCCGCGGGCCTGCGAGCGATCCTCCGCCACGACCCGGACGTCGTCATGATCGGCGAAATCCGCGACCTCGAAACCGCCGAGACCGCCGTGCAGGCCTCCCTCACGGGCCACCTCGTTTTCTCCACCCTCCACACCAACGACGCCCCCGGCTCGATCACCCGACTGCTCGACATGGGCGTCGAACCCTTCCTCGTCTCCTCCTCGGTCGAGGGCGTGCTCGCTCAGCGTCTCGTCCGCCGACTCTGCCCGCACTGCAAGTCGCCCGTCGAGGCCAAGTCTGTCGATCTCCCCAAGGACTTCAAACCGGGCCGGAGTGACACGTTCTTCCAGCCCGGCTCCTGCAAAGCCTGTCTCCACCGAGGCTACATGGGCCGGATCGGTGTGTACGAGATCCTGCGCATGAGCGACCACACCCGCGAAATGGTCATGGCCCGCAAAAGCGCGCCCCAGATCGCCGCCGAGGCCGCCAAGGAAGGCAACCTCTACACACTCCGTCACGACGCGTTCGAGAAAGTCCGCCAGGGCGTCACGACCATCGAGGAAGCCTCACGGGCCATCGCCACCTGAGCCCGCCTCACCCCCGATCGCTTCAAACGCCATCGCGTCCAGCACACCCGCGAGGTCCTGCTCTGTCGGCGCGACCACCACGACCGCCGCCCCGCTTGCGTCCATTGCAACCGTAAACGCGGGCGTGATCTCCATGCCCAAGACCGTCACCGTCGGCACCCCCGCCGGCACAATCCGTAGCGACGCCCGCTGAAGCGACCGGGCCTTCACCGCACGGTCAAACCGAAACACCACGCCCGCGCGCAGATCCTCGGTGATCACCAACTCAGCGCCCGTGCTCGCACGCTCCAGCGAATTCAACAGCGTGCTCCGCCCACGCAGCCAGAAATCCCCGAACGCACGATCGCTCTGCTTCCTTTCGCCCTCTTCGACCGCCAGACCAGACCGCAGCGCCCCCACCACGAAACGCCCGATCCCGAGCCCCTCGATCCGCCACACCTCCGCAGTCTCACCGCCCTCGCCATCAAGCCGCGTCGCCACCACGCGTTCATGCATCGGCGTCGTCCGCGGATCCTCCGGACGCCGATCCCAACGCGCGACCACCTGCTCGCCCTCGCCGTCCACGACAACCGCGACCCGGCGCACATCCGCGAGCCCGAACACCCCGAGCAATACATTCATCGGCCCCGGCACAAAGGCGTCCGGGTCCGCGCGTCGCCATGCGTTGGCATCGAGCTCAACCAACAAGGCCTGATCCGGTTGTTCCGGCTGTTGCGGATCGGGTTCGGTGCGGTACGCGCCCTTAGCCGGGTCATGCACCAGTGTCATCCCCTCATCCGACGTGAGGCGACAGACGTATTCGACGAGTCTCACCCGCTCGGCCTGGGGGGCGTCATCTGGCCCCGTCGCCGCCACCTGCACGCGCAGCACCGGCTCCTGCCCGTACGCAAGCCCCGTCAGTATGCCCGCGAGAACCACGATCCATCGCATGGCGTCATCCTACACGCACGCCACCTGCGCGATAAGGTTGTCCGGTGGACACGCCCCAGCGCATCCTGATCATCCGGCCAAGCGCCCTGGGCGACGTCTGCCGTTCCGTCCCCCTCGCTGCCGCGATCAAAGAGCACAACCCCAACTCCGAAATCCACTGGCTCGTCAACGCCCCATTCACGCCGGTCCTCGAGGCCCATCCCGCGATCGACCGCGTCATCCCGTTCGATCGCAAAGCGCTCGGCAAGCAGTCGAGCAGGCTCAACCTCGCGCCGATTGTCGGCTTTCTCCGCTCGCTGCGCGCCCAGAAATACGACATCGTCATCGACGCCCAGGGCCTGGCCCGCTCCGGGCTCTTCGCCTTTGCCAGCGGGGCGCCGATCCGCATCGGCCACGCCGACGCGCGCGAGCTTGGCTGGCTCGGGCTCAGCAGGCGTGTCACCCCCACTCCCGGTGAGCACACGGTCGACCGGATGATGTCTCTGCTCAAGCCGATGGGCATCGAGGTGTCCGATCTCGACATGCGCCTCTACGCGCACGAAAGTGACCAGTACTGGCGCGCATCGCAGCCCGAACTCTCCGAACCCTACATCGTCTTCGCGCCCACCAGTCTCTGGCCCGGCAAGCGCTGGCCGATCGAGCGCTTCGCCACGCTTGCGCGCCGACTTGTTGAACAAGGCCATCGCATCGCGGTTGTCGGCGCACCGGGCGAGGAGTCGCAGTGTGCCCCCCTGCTCGCGCTGGGCAACGAGGGCCTGCCGGTATTTGACCTGGTCGGCAAGACGACCGTTGGTCAGATGCTCGCGGTCATCGCCGGGGCCGGGCTCGTTCTGGCCAACGACTCGGCGGCCCTGCATATGGCTGTCGGGTTTGATCGCCCGATCGTGGGACTCTTCGGCCCAACCCGAACCGATCTCGTGGGGCCCTACCGACAGAATGACGCTGTCCTCCAGCATGTCACCCCCGACGACCGTCTCGATCACAAGGACGCCGCTGCGGGTCAGCAACTCATGGAAAGAATTCAGACAAGCGAGGTCCTGAATCGCATCGAGACCCTGCTTGACCGGTCCGCCGAAACGTCCTCCCGGCAATCGGTGTCATAAGACACCCATTTGTGTCTTATACGTGAAAGTCCCACTCAATCGTGGCGATAGATGTTTGGCATTTCCGCTGAGCAGATTCGCAGACTCACGAATGAGGAAGACCCATGGCCCGCCCGAAGATTCAGCCGCGTGAAACCGAAGTCCCGTTCAAAGCCGAGGACCTGATCTTCTCGACGACGGACAGCAAGGGCTTCATCCGCTCCGCGGACGAGGTCTTTGTTCAGATGTCGCGGTACCCGGTCGGCGAGATGCTCGGCCAACCCCACAGCATGGTCCGTCACCCGTCCATGCCCAGGTGTATCTTCCAGCTCCTCTGGGACTACATCAAGCAGAACAAGCCCATCGGCGCGTACGTCAAGAACATGGCGTCCGACGGCTCGTACTACAACGTCTTTGCGCTCGTCTCGTCGCTGACCGATGGCTACCTCTCGGTGCGCCTCAAGCCCACGAGCAAGTACTTCCAGGCTGCGCACAA
The DNA here is from genome assembly GCA_965228265.1 of Phycisphaerales bacterium. Lineage (GTDB taxonomy): Bacteria > Planctomycetota > Phycisphaerae > Phycisphaerales > UBA1924. The sequence goes on along the minus strand of OZ245804.1, from coordinate 2,232,461 downwards.
GATCTACGCTCAGCTCCTGGATTGCGAGAACAAGCTCGCCGCCGAGGGCAAGACCTCGGCCCAGTGTGTCGCCGAGTCGAGCAAGCTCCTCGGCTCACTGCTGAAAGAGAACGGCTTCGAGACCTACGACGCGTTCATGTACGCGGCGCTCGAGGAAGAGATGCGTTCACGCGACGAGCAGATCCACAAGGTCTACCGCTGCAATCTCTGGGAACTCAACGCGCTCGATGCGGCCCAGGTGATGCGCGGCAAACCGAATGCCGAGACACTCGCGGTGCTGCACGCGGAGCGTTCGTGCACGATCGCGGGCAAGACCTTCGAGAGCGTCAGCTCGCTGCTGGCCCTGCAGGCGAGTCTCAACAGGAACGCGCAGGCGATCATGCGTGTCGCGGACACGCTTGGCATGTCTTCGATCAACGTCTCGCTCGAGGCCACGCGTCTGGGCGAGCACGGGCGGTGCCTGAGCGTCATCTCCTCGCACCTCGGCGAGACCTCGCAGACGATCAGCACGCTTGCCGACTCGCTGCAGAATCAGATCCGGGTGACCTCGCACTCGCTCGGCAGCGCGGTCTTCCGTCTTGCATCGACGCGTCTCCAGACCGAGACCATGCTGGCGTTCAGCCGGAAGGTCCGCTCGCCCTTGGCCGACGCGCAGCACACACCGCGAGAGCTGCTCAGCGAAAACCCGCGCCAGCAGGTCGGGGCGATGCTCGGCGATCTTCAGTACAGCATCGAGCTGATGTGCGAGAGCCTGAGGCCGACCATCAACGGCCTGATCCAGGACATGCGCAAGCTCGAGACAGACATCACGAACGTGAAGCGCGCGATGCTTACGCTCCGCTTCGCGCAGCTCGGTGGCAAAATCGAGTCGTCACGCCTCAGCGAGGACAACGCGGTGACCACTCTGATCGAGTCGATCGGCACCGAGATCGTCAACACGGTCCGGCAGATCTCCGAGCTCGAGTCGGACATGCTGATCGTCGGCTCGGATCTGAAAGCCACCTTCCGGCAGTTCGACGAGCTGGCCTCGTCGCTCGACAAGTGCCGCGAGGTGCAGCTCATGCTCGGTGATCCCGAGAACCGACCGGATCTGGCCCGAGCTGCCTAAGAACGCCTGCGAAAGCGAGCCGCTGATACCCGTTGCCCCCGGCACTCTGCCCGTCTGCCAGCCTGGGCGGGGCCGCTATCGGTCTGGCTCCCTGTGAAGAAGGAGGTTCTGGGTACCTGCGGGTCTGCTCCAGAGGCGACTTCTTTCTCTGAGTCTGGCTATGGGTGTGGGATTTTTGGGTTATCCAGTTGCACTTGGGCAGGGATCGAGTAGCTTCATAGGTGATAACCCCGGCATGTAGCCGAGGTTGTTCTCGTTCTTTCTCGAATCGGCTCAATCTCAAGGGCCGAGGGGGTACAACCATGTCAGCACGCACGTTCTGCGCCGTCGCTACGGCCACACTTTTCGCATCGGGCACACAGGCCCAGCTTGATGAGCTCCTGATCATCGACCTGTCGGTCCCGAACCAGATCACCATTACGGCCACCGCGGGTCTCTCGGCTGTCGATGCCTCGGGGAGCGATACCACGGGCGTCTACATGGAGAACTTCTACAGCGCTGCCGGCGGTGCTCTGTCAACCTCGTCGACCGGGGCAGGCGATCTGACCAACGCCCAGAACCCGTCCGACGGCTCGCCCGCGCTCTTCCGCGCTGGCAGTGGCACGGACACGGGCCTGAATGTCTGGAGCTTCTCGAGCGACACGACGGTCACGTTCACCGCGGGCTCGCTCGCCTTCGTCGGCTCGGGCACCTGGGCGCTTGACGCTCCCGAGTATGCCGACATGCTCGCTGGCAACATGTCAGGCAACCTGTACTTCCCCGCCGACTCGAACGACGACCTCCCGGGCGCAGTGCTGCTTGGCACATGGCGTGTGATTCCCGCTCCGGGCGCGGCCACGCTCTTCGGGCTCGGCCTGATCGGTGCCGCGAGAAGGCGCCGCTGATCCACACGCTCCAATCCGGGGCGAGATCAAACCATGAAGCCGGCTCCCGAATGGGGGCCGGTTTTTTTGCTGCACACACTCGGCGACGCGGAACGAACAACGCACTGCTCAGCGGGAGAGGCAGGAGGGTTGAAAAATGACAAGCCCCTGCAGAAGCAGGGGCTTGAACAAGCGAGGCGGACGGGAATCGAACCCGCAACCTTCGGATCGACAGTCCGATGCTCTAACCAATTGAGCTACCGCCCCGTCACCGCAGGCCGAAGCCGTTGGTAGGGCAAATATAGACCTCGGTCCGAACGAGTCAAGCCTTGTTGGGAGGCTCGATTCGCGGCCCGAGAAAATGCGTCATTCGATGTTCGGGAGCGCGATGCGTCCCTCTTCCTGGAGCGAGAGCGGGTTGCTCTCGGGGCTCACCTCGACCGCCGCGAAGTACATGAGCGTGGTCGCCGTGGCAAGCACGAGCACCGAGAGGAAGAGCAGGCCCGTGTAGACGTCGGGGCCGCCGCTGCGTGAGCGCCTGCCGCCCGGCATCTTCATCCCGAACTGCTGAGTGGAAGCCTGCTTGGGCTCCTTGGCTGCCTTTTCTTTCTTCTGCTTCTTTTCCTTGGCCATCGCTGATCTCCTTGCTCTTGCTCGAATCTCAGCGGGTCAGGCTGCTCAGGACCATGTCGCCCGGGCGGACCTGCACGCTCGGGTCGCCGACGGTGTCAACGCGGCCGACCGACGACTGGAGATCGGTGCGGACGACGATGAGGTTGGCGACGAAATCACCGTTGCGGGTGATGTGGAGCTTGACGTTCTCACGCATGCGGTCGCGTGTGCCGAGGTCGATCTCGACGTACTGCTGGCCGTTGTTCGTGCGGACCTCGCGGACGCGGCCGACGATGAGGTCACCCCGCAGGGCCTGCGGCTCGTTGCTGCCGGCGCTGGCCGCGACGGTCTCGCCGCTGGCCTGCTGCTGGAGCTCGGCGATCGTGACCTGGAGCGAACGGTTCGACTGGATGAGCACCTCGTTCTGGCTCTCCAGATCGTTGATGCGGTCGACGAGGGCGATGTTCTCGTTGCGGATATCGAGCGACTCGCGGCGGAGCTGCTGGACCTCGTTGCGGTAGCTGGTGATGAGCTCGGCCTGGGTGTCGGCGGTCTTGCCCAACTCGGCGATCTGGCCCGTCACCAGGTCGGCGCGGTCCTCGGCCGAACGCGACTGCAGACGCAGCTCGGCGATCGTGCTCTCGACTTCACGCTTGGCGTTGGTGACGCGGCCGAGCTGATCCTGCAGATCGTTGATCTGCTGCTGGAGCTTCTGACGCTCCTCGGCGAACTGGCTCGACTGCGTGTTGTAGTTGGCCTTGGCCTTGTCACGCTCGGCGATGGCGTTGTTGAAGCCGTCGGTGATCGCGTCACGGTTCATCGCGTAGGAAGACGTCAGTGCCGCGAGCGCGAGGCTCAGGACGGCTGCGAACACGACCAGGATCTTGGTGAGGATGTGCACTACTCGCTCCAGTTCTTTGACAAAGCCGCGCGTCGCGGCAAGCCGACGATCCGAGACAGAACCGGCTCTCGCCGGACTCTCTCGATCTCCTTGCGTTATCGAGCAATGGCCTTGTCGGCCTCGCCGGGGACCCCGCTGGTCTCCCGTCGGCTTCACCCATCGGACCCGCCTTGGCCGAGAGGTGATGCCCGCTCAGGGCTGACGGCATCCCAGCCGTCACGGACAGTGTAGCGTCACCCGGACCACTTCCGCCAGCCCGCTGCACGGGGCTGGGGATTATTTGAGCCTGCGGACCAGCCCCCCGGCCGCGGCAACCTGGACCGCCTCGCTCTGGTCCGAGAGCATCCGCTCCAGTTTCGCCAGATCCGCGAGTCGGTTCGTCCACCCGTAGACCGAGGCCGCGTCGGCCCGGATCAGTGCCCGCTCGTCATCCCAGAACAGATCCGCCAGGAAACCCCCGTTCTGGTCACCCAGCTTGGCCATGGCGATCGAGATCGAGAGCAGGATCTCCGGCGGCATGGGCTCGTTCCGGGGCCCGGCCCGCTCTGAGAGCTGGATGAGCATGCCCCTGGCCGAGCGGTCCTGGACCTCTCCGATCGCCTGGACCGCCAGAGCCGTCGCCTCGAGGTCCGTGGGCTGAGCCGGGAAGAGAGCCGCCCGAAGGGGCTCGAGCTGCCGTTCGTCGCCCAGCTTGGCCATGGCTTCGCTCAGCTGGAGATCCAGAAGCTTGAGCCGGGCGGAGTCTGCCTTGGGCATGGGCGCTCTGGCGGCGTCCCGGATCAGCGGCAGCGCCGAGGGGTCGCCCATCTCGCCCAGCAGGAACGCGACGTGCGCACGCAGGCCGGGGTTCTCCTCTTGGAAGAGGTACTTGGCCAGCGGGCCGCGATCGACCGGCTGGCTGGTCTGCACAAGCGCGTAGATCGCAGACGCCTCAACGAAGGGGGACTCGTCGGCGAGCAGTCTCCGGAGCGTCCTTTCGTGCCCGGGGAGTCGTGCCCGCCCGATCGCCATCGCCGCGATGCTGCGCACGCCGAGGTTGTCATCAAGCAGCCCTCGATCGACGACGCGGTCCAGCGCTCTTGGCATCGGCACGAGCGCCTCGAGTGCGTGCGCCCGGACCTGCGGGTCGGCTGAGAGTGTCAGTGATTCGAGCAGTTTGACGGCTCGATCACGCAGTTGCTCCTGCTTCACGAGCGAGCCGTATTCGCGCAAGATCTGTTGCGTCGAGCCCTGCGTCTTGGCGGTGCTCGAACCGACACGGATGGTGCCGTCGGCGTCGGGCTGCCGCTGCGGCTTGCTCGCGCACCCGCCCACACCGATCACTGCGATCGAAACCGCGACCACTCCCGCTCGACGTGCCAACTGAAGAGACTTGTTCATGCGTTCGTTCCCAGCTTCCTTGCCCGGCGGTCCTTTCGGGCCGCCACCATCCAGAACATCACGAGCACACCCGTGCTAGCGAGCATCAGCCAGCCCACAGTGTTGCCTATCACACCATAAAGTGTCCACGCCCGCCCCGCTTGCACGGGGACGAGGAGCACGCCCGAGGTATCGGGCTCGACCCGCCCCAGCACGCGACCCCTGTGGTCGATGACCGCCGAGATGCCGGTGTTCGCCGAGCGGACCATCGGGAGGCCGAGTTCGAGGCATCTCCAGCGCGCCAGAGCCAGGTGCATCTCGCGTCCCCGGTCGGCTGCGCCGAACCAGCCGTCGTTGGTCATGAGAACCATGAGGTTGGTTCCATCCGATGACGCCACAATCCTGCTCACGATGCGTGACTGTGTGCTCTCGAAACAGACGGGCGTGGCCATGACAACGGGCTGGCCTTCGACCTCGAGCGAGAGCGTGCGGGGGCGCTTGCCGGCCTCGAGCCCGAAATCCATGCCGGACGCGCCGAGCCCGATCTTCAGCACGAGATCCTTGAGCCAGGGCCAGTCGTTGATGTAAGGGAGTGTTTCACCGAAGGGCGTCGGCGCGATCTTATCGTAGCGATCGGGCTGCACGCGTCCGCTCTCGATGAGATAGACGCTGTTGTACGTCCCGTCGCTTTCAAACCAGAAGCGGTCGCCCTCGTCCACGACGCGGAGGTTTTCTGCGGTCGTCGAGCCCACGAGCATCGGGATCCCGATCTCACGCTGGAGCGCAAGCAGCTCGTTGCGCATCGCGTTGAAGCCGGCCAGGCCGACCCGGTCGAGATAGGCTGCGCCCTCGTCGTCGAGCGCGAAGCCGGGGAACATCGTTTCGGGCCAGACGATCAGATCGGGCGATTGCGCCGCAGCCGAGCGCGTGAGCCTGACGAACTCGGCGAAGTCGCGCTCGCGCATCTCGGCGGTCCAGCCGATTTTGTTGTCCTGCGGCACATTGGTCTGCACGACGGCGGCGCTCACAGGCAACTGCGGCTTGAATGTACCCGCCACACTGACGAACGCCGATGACCCGCCCCACACGATCACGACAGCGATCAGTGCGAGCATGGCCTGCTTTTTCCGACCCGGCAGGTTCGTGCGCAGATCGATCGCGATGCCCGAGAGCAATGTGGTCAGGAGCGTGACGAAGTAGACGCCCCCGAGCGTGCCCGGGGCGGCGAGGATGGCGCTTGCGATCAGCGGCTGGCCCAGGTTGTACCACTCGAACCCGCCGAAGAGCACCTCGCCCCTGAGCGCATCGAGCCCGACCCACACAACGGGGACGAGCAGCATCGCAGGCAGGTGCGGCAGCCGGCGCCGGATCGCTGCGGTGAGCCAGACGAACGCTGCGGGCCAGGCGCCGAGGTACACGAGCAGTGGCGGCAGCCCCGCGATGGAGATGTTGGCGATGTAGGAGAATTCCACGGCGTAGAAAGGCAGCACGCCGACGAGCACGCAGAGCGCGTGACGGAAAGGCCTCGGTGTCCGCCAAGCGATCCACGCCAGAGGAAACGCAGCGAACAGAGTGACGCCCCAGAGCCAGACGGGTGGGAAGGCGAGCAGCATCAGACCGGCGTGGAGAAGGCCTGCCAGGAGCGCGTGCCACCACCGGATGCGCGACGGGGCAGAAGCCCGAGCGACCGGCTCGGTTGTGTTTGGTTCTTCGGTCGGTTGGTCGGCTTGCCGGCTCACCCGCCCGCGTAGTCGACGAGCCTTGCGATCTGGTTTCGGAGCTCGTGACGGGGCACGACCTGATCGACCATGCCGCACTCACGCAGGAACTCGGCCCGCTGGAAGCCCTCGGGCAGATCCTGTCGGATGGTCTGACGGATCACGCGCGGTCCGGCGAAACCGATGAGAGCCTCGGGCTCGGCGATGATGATGTCGCCCAGCATGGCGTAGCTGGCGGTCACGCCGCCGGTCGTCGGGTCGGTCAGGACGGAGATGTACACGCCGCCGGCGTCATCGAAACGCGCGAGGGCCGCGGAGGTCTTGGCCATCTGCATGAGGCTCAGGCCCGACTCCTGCATGCGGGCGCCGCCCGAGCAACTCACGATGACGAGGGGGAGCCCCTCTTTGGTTGCGTGTTCGATGGTGCGTGCGAGGACCTCGCCCACGACCGAGCCCATCGAGCCCATCATGAACGTGAGATCCATGCACGCCAAAGCGACCTGGCGGCCCTTGATGAAGCCCACGCCCGCGATGATCGCGTCGGTCTGGCCCGTGCGGATCTGCTCGGCGAGCAGGCGGTCGCGGTAGGACTTGAGGTCGCGGAAGTTCAGCGGATCGCTCGACTCGATGTTGTCGAACATGCGCTCAAACGTGCCGGTATCGATCAGTTGGTCGACACGGGTCTGGGCGCCGATGCGGTAGTGATGCCCGCACTCGGGGCAGACGGAGAGGTTGGCTTCCATCTGCTTGCGGTAGATCATCTGGCTGCAACCAGGGCAGCGAAGCCAAAGTCCCTCGGGGATCGAACTCTTGGCCTTCTTCCCGGGTTCCACCTGGTTCCATGTCCGCGTTGCGGCTCTGGTCATCATCTGCTCCAGCGGCTCGGCTCCTGCCGGCCTGCTCGGCTAGCTCCCGATCCGGCTTTCCTCGCGGGCCTGCTTCAGCTTGGCCCTTGAGACTTCGTGCCACTCTGCTGCGGGGCCATCCATGACCTCCCACAACTCACTGACGGGCCTTCCCGTCAGCCAGCACCGGATCAATCCATAAGCCATCGGACGAAGAACGACTCCTACACCAGGATCCGGTGCTCGGAGCTTCTCGATCGCCCGCGCCAGGCCAGCCGAGATCCTCCCGCTGGCTTCCATCATCGGTTCGCCCTCGGGCACCTGCACGTTGAGCGGGTTCTCCCGCCACTCGCGGTATGCCTTTGGGGCTTTCTCTTCGAGATCCTGTCCCCGCATCCCTTCCCAGAGACCGAGGTCGACATCCGCGAGGTCGTCGATCTCGCGCGTTTTGCATCCGGTGACACGCGAGTACATCGAGGCTGTCGTGGCGGAGCACTGATCCGCCGCGTGCAGAACGATGCTGAGGTCGACGCCGTCGAGCAGCGCCGAGGCCTCTGCGAGATCCTGCTTCGCCTTCTCGCACAGGGGGAGATCCGCCTGCCCGACAAGCCTGCCGGTGCGGTCCCACTCGCTCTCACCTGAACGGATCAGCAGCACATTGATTTGTTCGGGCTTGGCCATGGTCGTTTCAGGCATCGGCGGACTGTGCCGCCAGCCGTGGTCTACCTCCGAGATCCGAGTTCAAGGCCTCCGGCCTATCCGGCCCATGGGCCCAGATAGTAGCAGCACTGGCCACCCCGGAGTCCGGGGCAAAGCCCTTCTCGGAACCTTGCCCTGTCCGAGAACTTCCCAGTCACCCAAGCATATTCCTGACAGCCTCGGCTCTTTTGTCATCGGGGAGCCCAAAGAGTGCCGAGCCGGCGACCAGAATGTCACACCCCGCCTCTACGCACGACGGCCCAGTGTCAGGAGCAACCCCCCCATCGATCTCGATGATGAGCCCATCAGGGCCTTTCTTTCGGCCCTGGCGGACCTTGTCGAGCACGTCGGGGATGAAGGCTTGCCCACCAAATCCGGGGTGGACAGACATGACGAGAAGCATGTCGAACGCGCCGAGCACGGGCTCCACCCGATCGAAGGGGGTTTCCGGGTTGATTGCGATGCCCGCGGTGCAGCCGAGCTTGCGGGTGCGATCGGCAAGGCGAACGGCTTCGGCGGGTTCGAGCACCTCGATGTGGAAGCTGATGTGGTCGGCGCCGGCCTTCTGGAATGGCTCCAGGTAGGACGCCGGGTCTTCGATCATGAGGTGCACATCGAAGCAGACGTCGGGCATGGCCTTGCGCAGGCTGGCGCAGAGACCGGGGCCGAAGCTGAGGTTGGGGACGAAGTGGGCGTCCATCACGTCGAGGTGGAGCAGCGAGCCGCCCGAGGCCATCGCCGAGCGTGCGTCGCTGGCGAGGTCCGCGAAATCGGCGGCGAGGATGGAGGGTGCGAGGACCGGGGCTTTGGGCCGATTGCGGAGCAGGTCTCTTGGCATGGTCGACTCTACGACGAGAGTGCAATCCCGGGCCAGAGCAGTCCGGTACCATCCGACTGATTTCACACTTGAAGGGAAAGCCCCCATGCCCATCTCAGAAACGCTCAGGCAGTCGCTCCAGAAGGCGGGGCAGTCGCATCTGACAGAGGTTGCCGACGCTCTCGAAGGTCTGGCCTTTGACCGTTTCATCGCTCAGCTCGAGTCGCTCGATCTCGGGAAGATGCACGAGCTGGTGCAGACGTACGTGAAATCGACGCCCACGTTCGAGCTGCCGGAGAACACGAGGCCCGCGAGCTACTACCCGGCGGATCATTCTTCGCCGAGGCGTGCGTACGAGCCGTCGGGCTTTCGGCGAACGGGTGAGCGGCTGCTCAGCGAGGGCAAGGTCGCGTGCTTTACCGTCGCGGGTGGTCAGGGTTCTCGTCTCGGGTATGACGGCCCCAAGGGCTGCTACCCGGCCGGCGCGATCACGAAGAAGTCGCTCTTCCAGTTCTTCGCCGAGGGGATTCTGGCAACGCAGCGGAAATACGGCGGAACCGTTCCCTGGCTCATCATGACCAGCCCGCAGAATCATGAGCAGACGGTGAGCTTCTTTGAGCAGAACGGCTACTTCGGTCTGAACAATCAGGATGTGATGTTCTTCCCGCAGGGCACGATGCCCTCGTTCGATCTGGAGTCGGGGCAGATCCTGCTTGCCGGTCCTGATGAGCTGACGGCGAGCCCGGACGGGCACGGCGGCTCGCTCAGGGCGCTGCATGTTTCGGGTGCACTGGATCGACTCAAGGAGCGCGGCGTCGAGCACATCAGCTACTTCCAGGTCGACAACCCGCTGGTGAAGGTCGCCGACCCGCTCTTCATCGGGCTGCACGCCTCGGCGCCGGATTCAACGGGCGAGATGTCCTCGAAGATGCTGCCCAAGGCGTACCCCGAGGAGAAGGTCGGGCTGTTCGTCGAGATCGACGGGCGGACGCAGATGGTCGAGTACTCGGACATGCCGATGGAGCTGCAGCGTCAGACAAACGACGACGGCTCTCTCAAGTTCCTGGCGGGCAACCCGGCGATCCACGCGTTCAGTGTCGCGTTTGTGGACAAGGTGAACACCGATCCGGACTTTGACCTGCCCTACCACAAAGCTGTGAAGAAGATCGCGTACTACGACCGCGACAAGGGCGCGATGGTGACGCCGACCGAACCCAACGGCGTGAAGCTGGAGCGGTTTGTGTTTGACGCGCTGCCTTTTGCGAAGCAATCGATCATTCTGGAGACGTCGCGCGTGCAGGAGTTTGCACCGATCAAGAACGCCGAGGGCATCGATAGCGCCGAGTCCTGCGCGATGCTGCAGACGCAGCGGGCGTCGCTCTGGCTCGAATCGCACGGCGTGAAGATCCCGCGCAAAAGCGATGGTTCGATCGACTGCGTGATCGAGATCAGCCCGCTGACGGCTCTTGAGGCGGACGACCTGAACGCCAAGAACCTCCCGGCTTCGATCAAGCCGGGCGAGCATTTGGCGTTTTGATGGGGCAGCGGTGATGGAGCCCAGAGAGATCGAGCCGAGGTTCGCGATGTTCCCGAGCCATCTTGCCGAGCGTTCCAGGACGCTCGAGCTTGCGGGTGTGCCGACGCTCTTGGCGCACCCGGATTGGCAGAAGCCGGCGCCGGTGATGTTCTGGATGCACGGGCGGACGGTGACCAAGGAGCTCGATCCCGGAAGGTACCTGCGATGGATCCGCGCGGGAATCGCGGCGGTTTCGGTCGATCTGCCGGGGCACGGGCAGCGCACGGGCCCGAAGCTGCACGGCCCGGACACCACGCCGGGTGTGCTCGAGCAGATGGTGGGCGAGATCGACGGCGTGCTCGAGGCACTGCGGCAGAGCGAGTTTGGCGCGCTGTTTGATCTGTCGCGCATCGGGATCGGGGGCATGTCGGCAGGCGGGATGGTGACGCTCCGCAGGCTGTGCGATGAGCATCAGTTCCGGTGCGCTGCGGTTGAGTCGACGACGGGCTGGCTCGGCGAGCTGTACGACCCCGAAGAGACGCGGGGGCGGCCCTGGCCTGCGGCCCACGACAAAGAGCAGGTCGCACGGCTCGATCCGATGCGGCACCTGGACAGCTTTCGCCCGATCCCGCTGCTAGCGCTGCACTCGGAGGCGGACGAGGTGGTGCCCATCGAGGGCATGAGCCGGTTCATCGAGGCTTTGCGCGGGCATTACGCGGATCAGGGCGCCGATGCGGGGCAGATCGAGTTCAAGACCTGGCCGACGACGGGTGCGCCGTCGGAGCACGCGGGGTTTGGGAAGGTGGCATCCGAAGCGAAATCGCTTCAGGTGGAGTTCCTGACCAAGCATCTGCTTTGAAGTGGTGCCATCACCGATCTTGGATCGGTGATGCGAGCCCGGTTGTCATCGAGAATCTTTGGATCACTACCCATCCGAGATGGGTAGTGGCACCGGCGATCCTGATATGCTCTCCGCGCTGATGAGCGTGATTCGTAGGCTCAACCCGTTTGCCGGTCTGCCCAACGCGAAAGAGGTCTGGGCGTGGGGCATGTTCGATCTGGCGAATCAGTCGTTCACGCTCTTGATCAACACGCTGTTGTTTGCGGTGTACTTCAAGGAGGTGGTCGTCAACGACGAGGCGCAGGGCGATCGGCTCTGGGCGATTCTATTCTCGTCGAGCATGTTCCTGGTGGTGCTCGCCTCGCCGGTGATCGGCGCGATCGCGGACGCGAGGTGCTGGCGCAAGGAAGTCCTGATGCTCTCGGGCATGTGCTGCATCGCGGGCACGTGCGGGCTGGCGCTGGTCCGGCCCGACATGATCTGGCTGGCGGCTCTGCTGTATATCCCGGCCAACTTCATGTACCAGATCGGAGAGAACGCGCTGGCGTCGTTTCTGTCGGACGTTGCGACCAGCCGGAACGTTGGGCGCATCAGCGCGACGGGCTGGACGATGGGATACGTCGGGGCGCTGTGCCTGCTGGCGCTGACGTTCGCGGCGATGCTGCTGCTTGATCTCAAAGCTGTCGGGAGCTGGAGGCCCTTCTTTCTGTTTGCGGGTATCTGGTTCCTCTTGGGGATGATCCCGTCGGCTCTGTTTCTCAAGGAGCACAAGCGACCGAACGTGCGGCTGCGGGAGAACGTGGTCGCCGACGCGTTTGTGCGGATGGGCGAGACGGTCAGACACGCGGCCAACTATCGGCAGCTCTCGCTCTTTCTGATCGCGTTCTTTGTGTACGCCTTTGGCATCCAGACGGTGATCGCGTTCGCTTCGATCCTGGCTCGCAAGTTCGGGTTCGCTGATACGGAGTTGGTGCTGTTTGTCGCGCAGATCACGCTGACGGCGGGCATCGCCTCGGCGGGGACGAGCTTCTTCCAGGACCGCATCGGCGCGAAGCTGACGATCCAGATCTATCTCGTCGTGTGGATCATCAGCACGGTGGCGCTTGCGATCCTGAGCGGGGCCGAGGGGCTGCCCGAGTGGCTGCTCTGGGTGATTGGTAACGGCATCGGGTTCGGGCTGGGCGGGACTGGTACCGCCAGCCGGGCGATGGTCGCGCGGTTTACGCCCCGGCACAAGGCGGCCGAGTTCTTTGGGTTGTGGGCGGTCTCGTTCAAGCTGGCAGCGGCGATCGGTGTGCTGAGCTTCGGGCTCGTCAAGTCGGGGCTGGGCGACACGTGGGCGCTCGTGCTGCTGGCGGGGTTCTTTGTGGCCGGGTTCCTGCTGCTGCTCCCGGTGAGTGAGACGCGCGGCGTGCGGGCGGCTCAGCGCGCTACACGCGAGTACGAACGCCTCGCGCGGGAGGCGGACTAAGGTACATCATGACACACGCAGAGACGCACCCGACGAGCTTCCGCAACCAGCCCGACAGCCGGGGGTACTTCGGCGACTTCGGGGGCGTGTTTGTTCCTGAGACGCTCTCGGCGGCGCTGCAGGAGCTGAGCCGGGTCTACGAGGAAGCCAAGGCGGACAACGCGTTCTGGAATGAGCTGAGCGAACTCAACCGCACGTTCGTTGGCAGACCCACGCCGCTGTATCAGGCTGCGCGGCTGACGGAACTGTCGCGCCAGCAGGCGGGCGCGGGCCGGGGCGCGACGATCTGGCTCAAGCGGGAGGATCTGGCGCACACGGGTGCGCACAAGATCAACAACACGCTCGGGCAGGGGCTGCTCACCAAGCGGATGGGCAAGCATCGCATCATCGCCGAGACCGGGGCCGGGCAGCACGGCGTCGCGTCGGCGACGGCTGCGGCGCACCTGGGGCTCGAGTGCGAGGTCTACATGGGCTCCGAGGATGTCAGGCGTCAGAACCTGAATGTCATCCGGATGCGGGCGATGGGGGCGAAGGTGGTGCCGGTGGACTCGGGCTCGCGGACGCTCAAGGACGCGACGAACGAGGCGATGCGCGACTGGATGGGCTCGGTCGAGACGACGCACTACATCCTCGGCTCGGTCGTGGGCCCCCACCCGTTCCCGACGATCGTGCGCGACTTCCAGAGCGTGATCGGGCGCGAATGCAAGGAGCAGTGCCTGCTCGCATTCGGAAGGCTGCCCGACGAGATCGTGGCGTGCGTGGGTGGCGGCTCGAACGCGGCGGGCATCTTCTACGACTTCGTCGACGATGAGGTGGCGCTGACGGGCGTCGAGGCTGGCGGGCGTTCGGAGAACCGGGGCGATCACGCGGCCCCGCTGTCGTTCGGGCATCCGGGCGTGCTGCACGGTTCGATGAGCTATGTGCTCCAAGACGAGCACGGGCAGACGGCGGATGTGCACTCCTGCTCGGCGGGGCTGGATTACCCCGGCGTCGGGCCCGAGCACGCGTACTGGCACGAAACCAAGCGTGTGCGGTACACGAGCGTTGGTGACGGGGCGGCGCTCGATGCGTACCAGCTTCTGGCCCGCACGGAGGGGATCATCCCGGCGCTGGAGACCTCGCACGCGATCGCCGAGGGGTTCCTGCGGGCGCAGCAGATGGACTCCGATCAGCACCTCGTCATCAACTGCTCGGGCCGGGGCGACAAGGACGTCATGGAAGCCGACCGACTGATCAACGGCAGTTGAGAGGACTGGCCAGTGAGTGTGTGGCCGATTGCCACAGCGGGCTTAGCGGCGTGAGCGGCGGACGAGCAGCCCGAACGCCTCGTAGAACGAACGCACGGTCTGGAGACGCAGGTAGGTGCGGAGCCTGCGGAGGCCCCGGTCGTCGGGCTCGATCGACAAACCCTGACGGACCCAGTAGCGGGCTCGGCTGATCTCGCCCCGGCGCAGGTGCGCGACGGCGAGGTTGTGCATCGGCGCGACGTAGCCCGGACGCAGACGCAGGGCCCGCCTTGAGGAGGCCACGCCCTCGGCGACCATGCCGAGGCCAAACTGCGCGACGCTGAGCATGTGATGGCTCGACGCGTCGCCCGGCTTGCGCTGGACGAGGAGCTTGGAGATCGCCAGCGCCTGCTGGGTGAGCTGTGCGTCCATCAGGAGGCCGAGCAGTTCTTCGAGCTCATCGGTCTCGAGGTTCTTGTCCTCGTGCTGAGCCCAGGAAGCTTCCTCGCGCAGGAGCACGGCGGCCCGGTCCAGATCGCCCCGGTCACGCTCGGCGAGCAGGACCTCGGCCAGACGCCTGCGGGCGCCGGCGTAGGTCGCGTCGAGACGGACGACGACATCGAAATGACGCCGGGCGAGTTCGCGGTCGCCGAGCATCTGGGCGAGCTCGCCCAGGCTCATGTGCGCCTCGGTGTGATCGGGTTCGATCTCAAGCGCGCGGCGGAGCTTCTCGCCCGCCTCGGTCAGGCGGTTCATGTCCATGAGCAACCGACCGAGATCGACGATCGTGTCGACGTCGCCCGGGCTTCGGCGGAGCTCGCGGAGATAAAGCTGACGGGCGCGCTCGAGACGGCCGGTCTCGGCGCAGGCCTTGGCAAGACGTGCGTGGACGCGCGGCAGCTGCGGATCGATACGGGCGGCTTCGCGAAGACACCAGACGGCGCGGTCGTACTCCTGACGATCGAGTAGTGACTCGGCCAAGGCCGCGTGCGCGGGGGCGCACTCGGGCTGGAGCTGAACGGCCATGTAGAAGTGCACCTCTGCTTCTTCGTGACGACCGAGCAGCGCAAACGCGTCGATCAGGTGCACGTGCGCATCGACGTTGCTGGGCGCGAGTTCGAGGCACTTCTCGAGCCAGGGGATCGCTTCTTCGGAGCGGTCGAGCTCGATGAGCGTGGAGCCGAGGATCATCGCCGACTGCGGGTCGCCCTCTTCGGAGAGTTCGAAGCAGGAGCGGAACGCTTCGACGGCGTCTTCGAGACGCCCCGCTGCTTCGAGGGTCAGGCCCAGGTTGAACTGCCATTCGGGCTGGTACGGATTGACAGCGATCGCCATCCGCAAAGCGGCTTCGGCCTCGTCCCAGCGCCCGGCCTCGTAGTACTCGTGGGCGCGTTCGACTTGTTGTTCGGCTTCATGCCAATCGTTCATCTGGACACCGTGGCTCTCCGAGCCGTCCATAGCCCAAACACGCCCTGTGATCCGCCGAGTGTCAGAACCGGGCGGGTATGCGCAGAATAGTATCGACGAGACAGCCCTGTTCACCCGAAGACTAGAGAAATCACACAAACTCGATTCCCGAAGGCCAGGCGTGCCCATTCTCAGACCCACAACCCGTCAACGACTCCCCCGCTGCGGGGCGGTCGCGATGCTCTCGCTCGCGCTCATGGCTGGCAGCGCGCTGGCGCAGGACAGCTCGCCGATCGACATCCTCATGACCCCGACCGCGACGGACGCGGCTCGACTCGATGCGGCCTCGACCATCCTGACACAGGACATCTCGAGCCGATCGATGCGTCGGCTGATCGGATTGCTCGGGCCGAATACCGAGGACCCGGTCGCGCAGCGTCTGCTGCTGCTTGCGATCGCATCGCGCCCGGTAACTGTTCCCGAGTTCGAGCAGCCGCTGATCGATCTGGTGGCGCGGGGCGATCCCTCGATCCGTCCGCAGGCGCTCTTGGCGCTGGCGTCGGCGGGCACGTGGGACGCGGCGCGGGTGCTGGTCAACCACGCGGCACCTTTCCAGGCGCCCGAGGTCTCCAAGGCTGCGGTTGAAGCGCTGGTGCGCATGACCGGGCGTGACGACCTTGGCAACGACGTGGAAGAGTGGCGGCGCTGGCTCGATGAGCGGAGCATCCTCAAGCCCGAGGAGTGGCAGGCGGAGCTGATTCGCGGTCTGACGTACCGCAACGACCGACTCTCGGCGCAGGAACGCGAGGCGACGTCGTGGGCCGTCGACGGGTTCCGACGGCTGTTCATGGTGGCGCCGTATCAGGACAAGAGCCCGCTTCTGGCGCAGCTGCTTCTTGTCGATGGCGAACTGCGCGATCTTGCGATCGAACTGATCAACCGCGAACTGGCGCAGGGCAATCAGATTGAAGAGGTCGTTGGCACGGCGGCGATCAAGCTGCTTGAGCACGAGAAGCCCGCGGTGCGGGCCGAGGCGGCGCGGCTCATCCAGACGCTCTCGCCCGCCAATGCCGGGGTTCCGGTGACCGAGGCGCTCGTCCGCGAGGTTTCGCCGATCGCCGCGGCCGGGCTGCTGAACGCGGCCGCGAAATGGCCGGGTGTCGCTGTGATCTCGCCCGCGCTGCGCTGGCTTGAGTTCGGCGCAGCGACGCGCGACTCGGCCTCCAGGCTGCTGCTGTCGCTGGACACCGAGGGGCTGCTGACAAGCCCGGTCGATCGTCGACGGATCGCCTCGGCGCTCCGCGCGGCCGGGCCGAACAGGCTGACAACCGATGGTGTGCGGCTGATCATCCGCATGGGCAACGACGACGACCGGGATTCGGTCGCGGGGCTCCTGCTGAGCGGGCAGCGCGACATGCAGGCGGCTGCCGCTTCGGAGCTGGCGCGCCGGCCCGAGTTCTTCGATCGTGTGATCGCCGCTGCGGAACGTGATCCAGCGCTGTATCAGGCCGCGGTTTCGGCTGCGATCAACCACCGGCGCACGCCCGAGGGGTATGCGCTGATCCGTCGCATTGCGCCCAATGAGAACGCACGCCGAGCCGGGGTGCTCTCGATGGCCCGCTCACTGGAACCCAGGGACGTGCTCGAAGTGGCGCGTGTGCACGAGACAGACCCCGAGCTTCGGATCGCGGTGCTTTCGACGATCGCCCGTGCCGCGGCGATGCCGGACGAGACACGCGACATCGACCAGGCGATGATCCTGCTTGCCGAGACGAACCTCGAGCTGTCGCGCCCGGAGAACGCGCTGACGGCACTGGCATCGGTCTCGAACTCCCCCGCTGCCGACGATGCGTCGCGTGTGGTGGAGTTGCGGACGATCTCGCTGCTCTGGCTCAACCGGATCGACGAGGCGCTCGACGCGGGCGCGGGTGTGGATGTGTGGCTCTCGGCGCTCGATCGCATCGGTGCGGAGCCCCACGCGGAGATCGTCGCCCAGACGGCGCTCAACCGTTTCGGCAATGTGCTGAGTACGCGCGAGCGTGATCGACTGCAGTCGATCATCACCGTCACCGAAGCAGACGACGAGAGCCCCGCCCCTGCCGAGGGTGGCTAAGTACCGAGTCATTCGATTGACGCTTGAATGCCGGCTTGCCTACGGGCCGGACGCGGTCAGCGTGCGCGGGAAGCGGTGCCGCTCTTGCCACGCAGGCGACCCAGACCGAAGGCGTTGACGCTGCGAACGCGAATCTCGGGGGCCGTGGCGATGCTCCGGCGGCCGGGGATGGCTGCGAGCATCTCGGTTGGTGTCTGGAATCCGGCAGCGGGATCCAGGGCCTCGGCGAAGAACGTGTTCCACGCCGTATCGAGCTTCGGCACGAGCCGGGTCGGTTCGATGAAGACGTCCTCGCTCGCGTCCACACCAGTCAGCAGCTTGTACGCGATGGAGGCGATGGAGCGGAGTTCGGCCAGCCGGAGCTCATCGATGTCCTGCTCGCCCTGCATCGCGGTGGCGACGCCGTAGAGCTCGATGCTGAGTGAGCCTGCGCGGTCGACATGGATCTCATCGATCTGGATCGGGCCGTTGACGACGCCCGCGTTGTGGGCTGCGCCGACGGCTTCGAGCAGGTGATCGAGAACGCGGACGACCTCGATCGATTCCATCTTGCCGCCCTTGACGGCGAGCAGATCGTTCAGAAGCAGAAGGCCATCGTGGTTGCCCGTGTAGGGCGAGATGACCCACGCCTCCTGCTGGGAGGCGAAGGAGAACTGCTCGACCTTCAGGATGTGGGCGATGTCGAGGGCGGCGGCCTTCTCGACGGCTTCCAGGAATCGGCGGCGCTGGGTGCGGGGATTCGTGAACCGGAAGCGGTAGGCGACGTGGTTGGTCAGGAGCTCGGGGTGCAGGGCGAGGTGGCGCTCGGCCGATTTGGCGGCGCGGAGTGTGCGCACGAGTTCGTAAGGCCCGAAGGCGAGAGAGGATGCGCCCTGTGTTTCGATTTCGTGATCCCGAGCGAAGTTGCTCATCAAACCGGTCTCCGACGTCTGATCGTCTGGAACTCCGTTCCAGTGCTCGATCCTGTTGCGAACCCGACGCCCGCCTGTGGCGAACTCATCCCTGGTGTCGGGCCGCGCGTCTGACGCTGGGCCCCAAGTCTATACATCGGCCCGCTCGGTGTCATCGCTTGCAAACGAGGACACCCAGAACAGGGGCCAAACGTGTCCTTCCTCACAGACGCAGGGGCCCCGCCGATGAAAGATTCAGGGTTTCTGAGGAGATATTGGATATAACCGATAACAAACAACGAGTACGCTCAGACCACTTCGGGGGACGCCCCCCGCTCAGGAGATACGTATGAGGACCGCCAACCCCGTCTTCAATCACAGCAGCTTCGGCCAGGACTCGGGCTTTGGATCCATGCTCGGTGCCGTCACCGAGCGCCCGGCGACGATGAGTGTCCAAGGAACGGCTTGGAAGACGCTCTACCTGCTCGTCATCACGGCAGCCAGTGCCGCGGCGAGCTGGGGCATGTACAAGAGCAACCCGAACCTGATTCTCCCCACCATGATCGGCTCGCTCGTGGGCAGCCTGGCGGCGGGCATCGTCATGATGAAGAAGCCCAAGATCGCTGGCTTTGTTGTGCCGGTCTTCGCGTTCGGTGAAGGCCTCTTTGTCGCGGCCTTCTCCGCTGCGGTTGTGTATTTCTCGCCCCTGGCATCCAAGGTCGGGAGCGACGCGGCCGCGTATGCGATGATGGGACAGGCCGCGGGTCTGACGATCGCCATCGCTGCGGCGATGCTCTTCGGGTACGCCTCCGGCGTGCTGCGCCTCTCAAACTTCATGGTCAAAATGATCATCGTGATGACCGCGGGCGTTGCGATCTACTACGTCGGCGCGTTCGTGATCAACCTGATCTTCGGCGGCGTTATCCCGCAGCTCGGCTGGCAGGGCGGCGCCATCGGCATCGGGTTCAGCGTCTTCGTTGTGGCCCTGGCCTCGCTCAATCTGCTCCTGGACTTCCAGTTCATCGATCAGGGCGTCCAGCGTGGCCTGCCCAAGCACTACGAGTGGATCGGGGCCTTTGGCCTTCTGACCACCCTCGTCTGGCTCTACATCGAGATGCTCCGCCTGCTGGCCAAGCTGCGGTCGGACTGAGCACGCACCCACGGTTTCAACCTCTGGCGGAGGCCTCATGCCTCCGCTTTTTTCATGCGCACCGAGATCGAAATGCGGTACTGCGATCCGGTTCGGGACACCCCCTGGGTGTGACTGGATCGAATCGGATTTTGGTGCCACATTTGGGTGCCACGGGTTGTCGTGCAACCCGTGCCTTCTCGGTCGATGGTTCCATGAAAGAGCGTCACCAGCACGGCTTGCCGAGGACGGACAAGCCGTGGCACCCGAGCATTTGAGCCCAAACCATGCTCCCGGAGGGTTGTTGGTGATGCTCAAACTGAGGCGTATAATGGTGCACGGGACCTGGGCTCCCTGAACCGCCCAAGATCTGGAGTATCACTGTGACCACGGCCGCGACTCAACCCAGCTCCTCGCTGGCGACGGATCCTCTTGCGCTCATCGATGTCGATCACGTCCGGTTCTACGTTGGCAACGCCAAGCAAGCCGCCTACTTCTACGCCCACACCTTCGGCTTCGAGATCAGCCAGGTCGCCGACCTGACCACCGGCTCGCGCGACGAGGCGGACTACCTGCTCACGCAGGGCAACATCCGCCTCCTGCTGACCACCCCGCTCACCAAGGACCACCCCGCCGCCGAGGAGATCAAGCTCTACGGCGACGGCGTGAAAGACATCGCGCTGACCGTGTTCGACGCGGAGAAGAGCTGGAAGGCCGCGGTCGCCAATGGTGCCGAGAGCGCCCAGGAGCCGCGCACGCTCAGCGACGAGAACGGCACGGTGACCGTCGCCTCGATCAAGACCTACGGGCGCGCGATCCACACCTTCGTCAGCCGGACCGGCAGCTACGACCTGCCCAGCATCAAGAAGGGCGCGCCCTTCATGCCCACCTTCAAGTCCATCGACTCGCCCGTCAACGAGTACAACCGCAAGAACCCCTGCGGCCTCAAGTACGTCGACCACTGCGTGGGCAACGTCGAAGAGGGCAAGATGAACTACTGGGTCGAGTGGTACGAGAACGTCATGGAATTCAAGATGTTCAAGCACTTCGACGACGCCGACATCTCGACCGAGTACTCGGCGCTCATGTCCAAGGTGATGGCCTCGGGCAACCACCTCATCAAGATGCCGATCAACGAGCCCGCCGAGGGCAAGAAGAAGAGCCAGATCCTCGAGTACCTCGAGTGGCACAACATGACGCCGGGCGTGCAGCACCTGGCGCTGCGCACCGACGACGAGCTCGCCTCGGTGGCTGCCCTGCGCGGCCGGGGCGTGGACTTCCTGAGCCTGCCCGACAGCTATTACGAGCTGGTCTGGGGACGCGTCAACAAGATGCTGACCGAGAACGGCCACGAGGCTGTCAGGGAAGACCACGACCGCATCAAGGAACTCGGCATCCTCGTGGACGCGGACGACGAGGGGTACCTGCTGCAGCTGTTCACCAAGCCCCTGCAGGACCGCCCGACGCTCTTCTTCGAGATCATCTGCCGCCGCGGCAGCCAGAGCTTCGGGAAGGGGAACTTCAAGGCGCTGTTCGAGGCGCTGGAGCTGGAGCAGGAGCGGCGGGGGAATCTGTAAAGTCCCGCTGAGAAGCTGGAATCAATGATTTTGAGAGGCACTGCCTATTTTCGTGGGCAGTGCCTTTTTTCATATCAGCAAACGAGGGCGCAGCGTTCAGTGATTTGCGGTACTCTTTGTGAGTCGTAAGGACGTTCGCTCTTCGTGTGAGGGACGTTTTCTCCCACAACTTCATTAGTGTCCTCGATCTATTTTCTGAGACGCCCCATTTCGACTAATGCATATCTGCTTCGAAAGGATGACTGTGGCAAACGGAAAAGACAATTCACTCATTGAACTTCTGGGGTTCATGGATCGCCAGTTTGATAGAGCAAGAGAACACGAGAACTATTTTTTGAGCCAGGCATGGCTCTTAGACAAAGACGGCCGTGTACCTAACACACAGGTGGACTACATCTTCTCCCATCCGACAGAGCAGAACCGAGCGAGGGTCATGTTTACAAGTGTCAACGCGGTCGCTGTCGCAATTAACAAGGGCGAGTGGAGAGAAGACGTGTTCCACCCCTCTGAGGGAGGATTCATCTGTACCTTTGGGTGGAGATGGAGCAATTACATTGAGAAGCGACGAACCACATTAGGATATGAGATCGCATACGAAAACCTGATTGAATTGGTCGACTGGATGGCTAGTAAACGCCTCGAAGAAGCCTCGAAACATTACTCTACCGACTGCGTTGGCGATGCTGAACTGGTTTGGAAGCGCATTCTGAAATGGACGTCTCAAATGAAACATACTGCTGGCAACATGGTTGAGGTAAAGCCGATCGGCTATCCAACTGCGACTATGCTCGATCATTCCTAGACCGTGCTGACTCTGGTATACATGAGGTAGGCAGCACTGCCACCTGTGCCACTGCCCCCGCCCTCGGGATCAGTGCTCCAAACACATGAACGCCTACACGCACCGACCCCCACGACGGGGTCGGTGGCACTTTTGCACCATCACCACATTCCACCCGTACAAATTCCATCGCGTAGATCAGTATGAGTCGTGACTACCCGCCTTCTCCTTGAGAAGCCTGGCATTCTTCGTGTGCGCCTTGACCGCCGTATCCAGAACAATGTCCAGCCCCGGCACGAGGCCGACGAGCCAGTCGAGGGCGAGGTTCCAGACCATGCGGGCCATCACGCCGGCGCCCAGTTCGAGGCGGCGGGCCTCGCGCAGCATGCCGAGGCCGATGATGAGTGTGACCGTGTCGCCCAGGATCGGCACGAGCCCGATGATGGGGTCGAGGCCGAAGCGGTACTTCGTGCCGGGGACGCGGTAGGCGGTGTCCATCGTGTGGGCGATCTTCTCGACCCAGGGACGGACTTCGCGATCAGACACGATCAGCTCCCTTCCAGTGTGAAGCCGACCTTCAGCTTCACCTGCCAGTGCTTGATTTTCTGGTCTTCGATGTGCGCCCGCACCTCTTCGACCACGGCCCAGCGCATGTCGCGGATCGTTTTGGCCGCGTGCTCGATCGCGCGGTTGGCGGCGGCGTCGCTGCCTGTCTCGCTCGACCCGACGATCTCGATCACCTTGTAGACGTGGCTGCTCATGGTCTGCCTTTCTGTAAGACGCCTGTGTGTTCACCGGCTGCGTTCGATTGCGCTGACGACCTGCTCGGCGGTGCCCTTGGCCGAGGCGGGGTTCTGTCCTGTGACGAGCCTGCCGTCGGTGATGACGTTGGCTTTGAAGTTCTCACCCGCGACGAATGCGGCGCCGCGTTCGGTCATCCGCGTTTCGAGGAGGAAGGGCATCTCGTCGGTCAGCTCGACCGCGTCTTCCTCGGCGTTGGTGAAGCCGGTGACGCGTTTGCCCTCGAGCAGCCAGGTGTTGCCCTGGCGTGCGTTGACCAAGGCCGCGGGGCCGTGACAGACCGCCGCGACGACGCCGCCCTGTTCGTAGAGACGTGAAGCCACCTGCGCGACGATCGGCTCGGCTTCGAAGTCCCACATCGTGCCGTGACCGCCCGCGTAGAAGACGGCGTCAAACTTCGAGAGATCGATCTCGCCGAGCGGGCGCGTGTTCTCGACGAGTGTGCGGCCGTCTTTCTCAGTGGCGTACGCGGAAAGGAAGGCTTGGCCGTGGTCGTCGATGGTCTTGAGGCTGCGCGGATCGATCGGCGCGTCGCCGCCTTTGGGGCTGGTCAGCGTGACGGCGTAGCCCGCCTGCGTGAAGACGGCCCAGGGGTGCGCGGCTTCCGAGAGGAAGAAACCCGTGGGCTTGTCGGTCTCGCCGAGCGTGTCTGTGTTGGTCAAGACGAGCAGGACGCGGGCTGTGGAGGGCTGCCCGTCCTGCGTCACGCGGTGGCTCGCGCAGCCGATGAGTGAGGCGGGCACCAGTATCACAAGCAGCACGCGGATCAACCAATTCGACATGACCTTGTCCTCCGTTCGGGCATGGTACGAGGCGTGATTGCCGACGGCGCATTACAATCCGCTCATGTTGAATCGACTCTTGACCGCTCTCCTGATCGGCTGCACACTCGCTGGCTGCGCTTCGCGCACGAATACGCCGGATCTTCCCACGGTCACGCCCGCGCTGGGTGAATGGCACGAGGACGAGATCGAGGCCTTCGAGCAAGCCGATGCCCGGGCAATGCCCGAGCCGGGACAGGTGCTGTTCATCGGATCGTCCAGTGTGCGGATGTGGGAGACGCTCGCGGAGGACATGGCGCCGGCTCCGGTGCTGAACCGGGGCTTCGGCGGCTCCATGACGCCCGAGGTGCTCGCGGTCGTGGACCGGATCGTCTTTCCGTACGAGCCCTCGGTGATCGTTTACTACTGCGGCGACAACGACCTTGGGACGGACAACACGGATTCCGAATCGGCTGCGGCGGGGTTCATCCAGTTCGCCGAGCTCGTGCACGAGCGCCTGCCTAGAACGAAGATCTTCTACATGTCCATCAAGCCCAGCATCGCGCGGTGGGACAACTGGGAGGCGATGACGCGGGCCAACGTGCTCGTCGCGCGGTACTGCGGCAAGCACGTGCACGCCTACTACATGGACCTCGCCTCGCCGCTGCTCAAGAACGGCAAGCCTGACCCGGACGTCTTCATGGACGACGGCCTGCACCTGAACGCCGAGGGGTATGAGCGTTGGACGAAGATCGTCAAACCCCTCGTCCTCGAAGCCTGGGGCAGCCAGCAACAATGGCGGCTCTGATCATGCATGTCTACCTGATCTACGCCCCCACCGGCGACCCCGACACACTCACCAAGCTCTTCGAGGATGCCCACATCGTGCGCGAAGGGTTGATGCTGATCGAATCCGCCGAGCATCAGTCGGAGGTCTACCACGAGGTGAAGTTCAACCTGCCCAAAGACGCCCCACTCTTCGTCGCCCGTATCGACCACCAGCCGAAATTCAAGGGCGTCGAGAAAGGCCTGCTGAGCTGGGTCCGCGAACGCTACGACGGCATGACCGCCTAATCCCGGTGCCACGACCCGTCTCGGTGTCACAATGTATCTGGGTGCCACGGCTTGTCCGTCCTCGGCAAGCCGTGCGGGGTGGTAGGTATCACCTGTGCCGATGGGTTTCATAGACCATTCGACCAAAGCCACGGGTTGCAAGACAACCCGTGGCACCCAAATGCCATTCAGTTCAGGGCACCCCCAGTGCGCTCCTTCAAACGAATCGCATTTCTAAACTGCATTCACACCGCCCCGATCACCCTCGCCACATGTAGCGTGTCGGCGTGCTGCTGGAACTGCGCGACCTTGCCGTCTTTCAAACGCCAGACGTGCGCGATCTGTGTGCGTTGGGGTTTGCCGGTTTCTTTGTATGTGCCGAGGTAGCGTCCGAAGGCGATGACCGTGTCGCCCGCGTCGATGATCTCGTCGATCTCGACCGCAAAGCCGTCCCACTCCCCGCCGCAGCGGGCGAAGACGCCGTTCAGCACCGCCTCCGGTCCCTTGTACGGGTTCCCGTCGGCGTAGGGGAAGTTCTCCGCCTCGTTCCAGACGATGTCATCGTGGAACTGGCCCAGCACGGTCGGGATATCGCCCGAAGCGAAGGCGCTGTAGATCGTGTTGACGACGTCGACGTTGCTCGGCATGCTCCGGGCCCTTTCTTGTGGGTGAACTGACTGGCTGGCCAGTCTACCGATTTGGGCGTCTGGAGGGGTTGGGCACCGGCCAAGAGCACCGGGAGCCCCCCTGTATACGAGCCGGCCGGGAATCGCCCGCACCGAGGGTGGGTTCTATCGTTGCCCAGCGGGGCGCATGAAGGATCGGCCCCGCGTCGCAAACACACTTTCTGACGAGCCATCGGCGTGAGCCGGGGTTCAAGGAGCAAGCAGCATGGCCATCCGCATCGGAATCAACGGGTTCGGTCGCATCGGTCGCCTCGTCGCGAGGCTCGCCGCCAACGACCCGAACATCGAGCTGGTCGCGGTGAACGACCTCGTTCCCGCCGACAACCTGGCGTACCTCTTGAAGTACGACACGATGCATGGCCGCTTCTTGGTCGATCACAAGCCCGCCGAGGTGACCGCCACCGAGGACTCCTTCACCGTCAACGGCAAGACGACCAAGACGATGGCCGTCCGCGATCCCGCCGAGCTGCCCTGGGGCGACATGGGCGTGGACTACGTCCTCGAATCGACCGGGCTCTTCACGACCTACGAGGCTGCCCACAAGCACATCGAGAACAACGGCTGCAAACGCGTCGTCATCAGCGCCCCCACCAAGTCGCCCGATCAGGTCAAGACCCTCGCCTACAAGGTCAACCACGAGCAGTACGACCCGGCAAGCGACAAGATCATCTCCAACGCGAGCTGCACCACCAACTGTCTCGCACCGATCGCCAAGGTTATCAACGACGAGTTCGGCCTCGAAGAGGGCCTCATGACCACCGTCCACGCTGCGACGGCGACCCAGCCCACGCAGGACGGCCCCTCCAAGAAGGACTGGCGCGGCGGCCGCAACGCCTACCAGAACATCATCCCCGCTTCCACCGGCGCAGCCAAAGCCGTCACGCTCTGCATCCCCGATCTCAAGGGCAAGCTGACCGGCATGGCCTTCCGCGTGCCGACGGCCGACGTTTCGTGCGTCGACCTGACGTTCCGCACCGCCAAGGCGACGAGCCTGGACGCGATCAACGCCGCGATGAAGGACGCCGCCAACGGCTCGATGAAGGGTGTCTTGGGCTACACCGAGGAAGAGGTCGTCTCGAGCGACTTCATCGGCGACCCGCACAGCTCGATCTTCGACGCCAAGGCCGGTATCGAGCTCAACGACCGCTTCTTCAAGGTCGTGAGCTGGTACGACAACGAGGCCGGCTACGCCAACCGCTGCGTTGACATGATGCGCCTGCTCGCTTTGAAGGACTGATCAGACAACTTCCAGAGCATAGAGAAACAGCCCCCCGCTCTTGAAGGGCGGGGGGCTGTCGTTCTTGTATGTTTAGGAAGACTCAGCCAGACGCTTTGGACATCGTCTTGCCGCGTGTGTTCTTCCGCATGGGCTTGCCAGCGCCGGCCCCGGGCCTGCCGCTCTTCCGCGGACCGCTCGGTCGGTTGCGCGACTTGGACGCTCCGCTTTTCGGAGACTGTTCCTGACGCTCACTCTGCACCCGCGACCTGGGCTTACGCCGGGGCTTGCTCTCCGAGGCACCCTCCGGGCGAGCGCCGGGCTTGCCCGTTGGACGCTTGCGACGCTTGGCGCCGGCCGAAGACTGGCCTTCATCCGAACGCGGGCCGCGGCTTTGGTTCCGCTCGCCCGTGCGCTTCGGTTTGCGCTTGGGCGTGCGATCGCCGCCGCTCTCGGCGTGACGCTCGGGCTGGACACCCTGCTCGACCTTGGGCAGGTCACCCGGCAGTTCGATCGCGTCGATGCGGTCTCCCGTCAGACGCTCGATCGCGCGGAGCAGGTTCCGCTCGCTCTTGTCACAGAGGCTGATGGCCTGGCCCGTTTTCCCGGCTCGACCGGTCCGACCGATGCGGTGGACGTACGCCTCCGCGTCGATGGGCAGGTCGTAGTTGTAGACGTGCGTGATGCCGTCAACATCAAGACCGCGGGCCGCGACATCGGTCGCCACGAGCACACGGCTCTTGCCCGAGCGGAAGGCTTCGAGCGCGAGCTTGCGCTGGTTCTGCGACTTGTTGCCGTGGATCGTCGAACTCGGCACGCCCCCCCGCCCGAGCACCTTGGCGAGCTTGTCGGCCCCGTGCTTGGTCTTCGAGAAGACAATCGCACGCTCGACACCCGGCTCGGCGAGCAGGTGCTGCAGGAGCGCGGACTTCTGCTGGCGCGAGACAAAGTAGAGCCCCTGCTCGATCTTGGGCGCTGCCGAGGCGACCGGGTCCACCGCGATGCGCACCGGATCGGTGAGCAGCGAGTTGGCCAGGTGCATGATCTCCTTGGGCATGGTCGCCGAGAAGAGCAGCGTCTGACGCTCGCTAGGCACCTTCGAGGCGATCTTGCGGATCGGATCGATGAAGCCCATGTCGAGCATGCGGTCGGCCTCGTCGAGGATGAACACCTCGATCGCGGACAGGTCGACGTAGCCCTGTTGCATCAGGTCCATCAGTCGACCGGGCGTGGCGACGATGATCTCAACACCGCGTTTGAGCGCTTTGACCTGGTGGAACTGGCTGACGCCGCCGAAGATCGAGGTCTGACGGAGCCCGGTGTGCCTGCCGTAGTTGGCAAAGCTCGCCTGGATCTGGGCTGCCAGCTCGCGCGTGGGCGAGAGGACGAGTGCGCGGGGCCTGACCGGGCCTCGGCCTCGCTTGTCGGGCTTGTGCGCCAGCAGTCGGCTGAGAGTCGGGATCGCAAAGGCCGCCGACTTGCCCGTGCCCGTCTGGGCGCTGCCGAGCACGTCGTGTCCCTCAAGCGCGGGCGGGATGGCCTGCGCCTGGATCGGGGTCGGCGTGTCGTAGCCGATGTCTTTGAGTGCTTTGAGGATGGGCTGAGGAAGGACGAGAGATTCAAAGGTCTGCAAACAGATGCTCCAATGGCAGCGCACACCATCCGTGCGGTGACCGTTTCGTACGGGCTTGTCTCGCCCAATCCGATTGGAACAAGAAGGCCGGCCGGTTGAGCGTCCGCGGATTCGAAAGGGCGGACGCTGCCGACAGATTCCCGGACCGTTCCGGCCCTTGGGCTCGGATCGCGTCATATGGGGCCACCGGCGATGTGCGTAAGTATAGGCCGGCAAGCAGGAAAGAATCACCCGAGCCCCCAGCACCCACCAACTCCCTTAGCCAACACCCACAGAATGAGCCCCGATTCATCCAGAGACGAGACTGGCTTCATTCCGAGCACCGAAGCTCTACCCATGGAAGACGCCTGCGCCACCGCCCAGTCCGGCTCACTCAAAGACAAACTCGGTGAGTACTGGAAACAGCTCAAGGAAGCCGAGCACGGCAAGAGGTTCCGCCGCTTCTACGACCTCCGGCAATGCTCCCGTGACAGCCAGATTGCTCGGGCCATCTCCATCGGGATCGGCGTCGCATTGGTCGCGTTCGGGCTCGCGATCGGATGGCTTCCGGGGCCGGGCGGCTTTGTCGCGATTCTGGGATTGGCACTGCTGGCTCAGGAGTTCCGCCCGCTCGCAAGCCTGCTCGACTGGTGCGAACGCGTGATCGGATCACTCTGGCGGACTTTCAGATCGCTCAGCCTCTTCGGGCAAAGCAGTATCATCACCGCCCTTCTGGCTCTTGGCATCGGGTTTGCCTATCTCACCTACACCGCGTTGTACTCGTAATTCTTTCCTGGGCGTGTCGTACGTTCGGCGAGATTGCGGATGTTCTCCTGACCCCGAGAACGGGGACTGACTTTCAGCAGGGGAACCAACCGATGACACGCACCGCACTGACCGCATTCGCACTTCTGTCCGCACAGGCCGCCGTCGCTCAGACGACGGTCCCGTACCTCTCTGCGGGCTGGAAGGACTTTGGCACGACCAACATCACCGGGCTCGCGGGGAACTTTCTGCCCGGCTGGACGTCGCTGACCGCAACGCCCGACCTGGGTGACGATGTCTTCTTTATCCCGACGCAGAGCCTGTCCGGCTCGCCGGGCGACGCGGCTCTCTGGATGCTCAACTACGACCCGGGTTCGATCGGCGCAGTCTCCAACGAAAGCGTCCGCCTCTCTCTGGACGGCTTTACGATCGGTGACACGTACGAGCTCAGTTTCTTCGCCACCGTGGTGACCAATTCCTTCGCCGGGTGGGTCGGCAACAACGCGCCGCTCACCGCAGACATCACCGGCGCCGACATCGCCACCTTCGCAACCACCCCGCTCATCGACCCGGTCGACGCAGACGGGCTGAATCCGTGGACACCCTTCACCATCACGTTCACCGCGCTGAGCACGAACGTGCAGTTCGACTTCGGCGCCACGCCCATCGGGCTTGACCCCGCAGGCACAGCCACACGCTTCGGGATCGACGGACTCGACGCGAGACTCGTTCCCACGCCCGCGTCCGCGGCCCTCATGTCGCTGGGCGGTCTGCTCGCGATCCGTCGGCGACGCTGATTACTGATCGAGCGCCGATTCCAGCCGCTGGATATTGGCCTGCATGATCTCGAGGTAATCCGGGCTCAGCGGCTCGGGGCCCGTCCCGGGAAGCTCCGCAGGTGAGAAGTACACGTTCGTGAAGCTGCCCACGAAGCCCGAGTCGCTCGGCTCAGATTCCCAGAGCAGGATCGTCCGCCCCTCGTGGTTCCCGATCGCGGCTGCGATCTCTTCCATCGCCTCGGCCGACACGCCCTCGTCCGGGTCAAGGTCGAGGTTGGTGATCGACCAGCCGTACCGATCGGCGAGGTAGTTGTACGCGGGGTGCGAGGCCAGCAGCTTCACGCCTTCGAGTTTGGGCGTCATCGCCTTGAACGCGTTGTCGAGTTCGGTGAGGTCCCGAGCCAGTTCTGTCAGATTCGTGGCGAAGGCGTCGGCGTGCTCGGGCCAGGCCTCGCTCATGCCCTCGGCGATCGCCTCGGCCTGCGTGATCGCGCGGATCGGGTCGAGCCAGGTGTGACCGTCGATGCCCTCGTGCGAGTGCTCGCCCGCGGCTCCGTGGCTGTGGGTGATGCCCGTGTCATACCGGATGAACTCCGACTTGAACGCGCCCGCCGAGTTGACGATCCGGCTCGAGGGCAGGCTCGCGTGGATCGCCCACTTCTCGAACTGCGCCCCGTTGAGCACGATCAGCTTCGCGTTGCGGTAGCGTTCGAGCGCCTCGCGGCCCGGCTGCCAGAAGATCGGGTCCTCGCCCTCGGGCACCGGGCAATCGACGGGGACGAGCCCGCCCGAGATTCGGCGGGCGAAATAAGCCGTCGGGTAGAACGTGGTGAGGACGACGTTCTCGTGCTCCTGAGACGCCGCCGAAGCTTCCTGAGATGATTCCTCTGACCCGCAGCCAACAACTAAGAGCACCGAGCAACCGAGAACCGACGCCATCAGGAAACGCTTCATGGGTCTACCTCCAGGGCTACATGGTATAGATCAGGCCGCTCAGGAGCGCAAAGGCCAGCCCGGCCCCCGCGAATCCGATCAGCACGCCAACTGAAATGGCGATGACAAGCTGCATCGAGACAAGCGACGCCCGGAACGCGCCGGACGCCCCGATCTTCTCCAGCGTCTCGAGCTCGGCCCGTCGTAGCCGGGTGCTCAGGATCGACACGAGCGCCACGAGCAGCACGGTCACGACTCCCATCAGCACGATCAGCCAATCGAACACGACCTTCACCCGGAACACGAACTCGAAGAGCTCGTCGACCAACTCCCCCGGCTCGATCGCCTGAAATAGCCCCGCGTTGTTGATCCGCGTCTTGACGAGCGTCTTGGCTTTCTCGTCCTCGGGATAGATCAGCACGCCCGTGATGGGCAGAGCCCCGGGGTCCGCGTGCGCGTGGAAGCTGGCGATGTTCTCCTCGGTGATCTCGTTGTACGCGGACATCGACGGGCTGATCGCCACGTGTTCCGGCGTGCGCGCCATGACGAGCGTGTCGTCCACCTGTGACTCATCGACATGCCCGTGCGTCATGCCCTCGAGCACCCAGGCCGTCGTGATGTCCGTGAACACCGCGTGATCATCCGCCGAGTCCGTGCGCTCGAGCACCCCCACTACCTTCATCTTCAGAGGCGGCGGCACCGACAGGTCATACAAATCCCGCTGATCACTGAAGATCGAATCGCCCGCTCCGATCCCGAGTTTCTCGGCAACAGCAGCCCCCAGAACCGCGTCGCCCAGCATCAGAGGCAGCGTGCCCTCACTGGCCCGAAGCCCCCGGATATCGAAGTAATCCGCACCGATCGCGACGACCGGGTAGCCCCGGGCCGTGAACCGGGCGTGCATCGGGACCGCGACAATCGCCTTGTCCTCGGCTATCTCGTGCGCCAGAGCCATCGTCGCAGGCTCGATTGGGATCACGCGGTAGTAGAGCGAACTGAAGGCCAGGTCGAACCGGCTGCCTTTCGTGCCCGCAACCAGCGGCACCGACGCGGCCCGCACCGAGAACTCGCGCTCGTAGTGCGTGAGCAGCCATTCCGCTGCGACGGGCAACCCGACCGTGGCCGCCACGCAGAGCGAGACGATCAGCGTCTGCCACTTGTGACGCAACGCGTAGAGCCAGCCGAGTCGAAGCGCCCCCGTCATGACGCCCCTCCGCGGAGCGAGGCCATGTCGATGACCGTATCGAACCTGGGCAGGAGCGAGTGGTCGTGCGTAGCCATCAGCACCGCTGCCTCGCTCGACCTTGCCGCCTCAAGCAGCAAGTCGATCGTCCGATCCTTCCGCGCGGGATCAAGGTTGCCCGTCGGTTCATCGCAGAGCAGCACGCGGGGCGACGTCACCATCGCCCGGCAGATCGCCACGCGTTGGCGCTCGCCCTGCGAAAGACGCCTCGGCCGCCGCTTGAGCAGGTGCCCGATCTCGAGCTGATCCGCCAGGGCCCTGGCGCGATCGGTCGCTTTGCGATCTCGATTCAAGCCCGGCTCGACGAAGTACGGCAGCAGGATGTTCTCCATCGCCGTCAGATACTCAACCAGCGCGAGCGTCTGGAAGACAAGCCCCACCTCGCGCAGCCGGACCCGGCGCCGCCCGGCCAGATCCATGCCGGTCATGTCGTGACCCGCGACGACCACGCGCCCGGTCTCGGGGTGGTTGATCCCCGCGATCACGTCGAGCATCGTCGTCTTGCCCGAGCCGCTCGGCCCGATGCACGCGGCGACCTCGCCCGGCTTCACTGAAAGCTCGTCGATGTTCAGCTCGAACGCGGGCGTGCCGTCGGCTCGGCCTGAGTGCCGAAACCGCACACCCGCCAGCTCGATGACCGCGCTCAAAGCGCTTCCCCCGGCGGAGGCAGCCCAACGCTCGATGGATCACGATTCACGGACGACAACACATCGCTGCCCACGATGCGCCACTGCCCCTCCTCCACCGCGACCGTGTACCTGGCGTGGTACACGGTTTCCTTGGGGTGCGAGTGGCCCCAGTGATACACCGTGCCCTCGACGAGCCAGTACGCCTCCACCTCGAAGCTGGGCGTTTCGCCCGGATCGAAGCCCACGATCTTCGCCTCATCGAGGTCGACGCGTGTGACGCGACCGACCGAGCCGCCGTTCTCCGCCTGGATCAGCCCGCGGTGGATCTGCGTGTAGAGCTCCTCGAGCATCGGTCCCGACACGCTGCGTTTGAGCGCGTCGTAGATATCGCTCTCGGCCGAGTAATCGAACGCGCGGTACACGTTCGCGTGGAGCGGTTTGAAGACATCAAGCAGCTGCTCATCACTGACCTCGACCTCACCAACAGGCACGAGCGCGACGTCCTTTGCGAGCAGCGCCAGAGCGATCGTGGGCACACCCATGAGCGCAAGGCCCTTGATGCCGTGACGACGAAGGAGCACGACCGATCCGATCGCGCCGAGAACCAGGATGCCCACGGAGAACGCGGGCAGCATCGCGCGATCGAAACTCGTCGGCGCGGGCACCTTGGCCAGTCGGTCGTCGATCGTCATGTGCGACGGGTGCCAATCGACCGTGGGATCGCTCTCGCTGAAGATGACCTGCTCGACCACCCCCTCGGCCTTGATGAGCGCCAGCAGGATCATGCTGGGCCGCTTGCCATCGACACCCTCCATCTCCGCCGACAGCGTGTCCTCCGGGTAGTCGCTCCAAGTCATCGTGACGTGTTCGGGCGGTGACTTGAAGGGATACGACACAACCACATCGAACCGTGTAAGCGCCCCCATGCCCGTCTTCGGAAAGAGCTTCAGGTTCTCACGGCCGAGCCGGATGATCTCGTACTGCTCGATCACGCCCCGCACCGGCACGCCGTCGATGGTCACGGAGTTCTGGTCGAGCAGAAAGTGCTCGATGGCTTGGCGGACGGCTTCTTCCTCGGTCGGGTCGACCACCTCGCCGAACTCCCTCTGGGTCGGGGCGACGGCATCGACATAGTTCAGGTTCATCCCGAGGACGTAGCGGACATCCTTGTCGGTGATCGAGATCCGCAGATCCGCGTGCGGGCCGTCCTGCGGATCGGCTTTGGCAGGCGTCGTCAGCAGGCACAGAGCCGTCAGAACGGCATTCAGAAGGGCTCGGATCGTCACGGCTGCTCCGTCGGTCGAATTCGGGATACCGGCTGACATGCTAGCATCCCTTACGCGATGGTCCGGTATACAGCCCGAGCCCGGGGGCGGTTCAGCCCCGATCCGGGCCCGGTTTCAATTCCAGGAGAACTGTCTTGAAGATGATCACCCGAGCCCTGACACCCGTGCTGACCCTTGCTCTGACGGGCACCGCGCTGGCCCAGGAAGCCATGGACACCGGCGTGAAGGACTACGAGCGCGACCTCCGCGTCTACACCGCCCACGTCAGCTACCTCGCCAACGACTTCATGGAAGGACGCGTCCCCGGATCCAAGGGCATGGAAATCGCCCGCGATTACAGCGAGCACTTCATGCAGGTCGCCGGCCTCGAGCCCGCCTTCACCACCAAGGAAACACTCGCCAACGGCTCCGTCCGTGAGGTCCCCTTCTCCTCCTACCGCCAGGCCTTCCCCCTCGGCGGCACGCTCGAGGTCAAAAGCTCGGCCCTCAAGGCCAAGGTCGGAGGCGAGACGTTCAACTTCGAGAGCGATCGCGACTACACCGTCACGGGCCTGGGCGGCTCGGGCAATGTCACGGCCGAGGCCGTCTTCGTCGGCTACTCGATCGGCGAAGGCCCGGGCGGCTTCACCTCCTTCCCCGAGGGCACGGACCTGACCGGCAAGATCGCTGTCATGTACCGATTCGAACCCATGGACGACGAGGGCAACAGCCAGTGGAGCGAGGGCGCAGGCTGGAGCGACAACGCCAGCTTCGACGGCAAGCTCCGGGCCGCGTTCGAACGCGGGGCCGAGGCGTGCATCGTCATCAACACCCCCTTCGCCAACGATGACCGCATCAACCGCCTCGACGGTTTCCGCGGCAGCGGCGCCGGTGGCGACAAGCCCGTCGTCATGGTTTCCGCCGAGGCCGGCCAGATGCTTCTCGACGCCGCCGAAGGGCACGACGCCAAGGACCTCTGGGGCCTCTCCAACGAGGGCGGCAAGCTCGTCGAGCTCGGAGAGATGACCGTCAAGGCCGAACTCGAACGCGAAATCCTCAACGCCGAGAACATCGGCGGCATCATCCGCGGAAAGGGCGCACTCGCCGACGAGTGGATCGTCGTGGGCGCCCACCTCGACCACATCGGCATGGGCTACTTCGGCTCACGCTCGGGCTCGGGCCAGCTCCACCCCGGCGCCGACGACAACGCCTCGGGCTCGGCCGCTGTCCTGCTGCTGGCCGATCTGGTCAACCGCTCGTACGCCAACCTCTCCGACGGCGACGAAGCCCGCTCGGTCCTCTTCATGTGCTTCGACGCCGAGGAGTCGGGCCTCAACGGGTCGCGGTACTACGCGAACAACCCGATCGTCCCGATCGAGGAACACGCCGTCATGATCAACTTCGACATGATCGGCCGCGTCCTCAACGACCGCCTGATCGTCTCGGGCCTCGAGACCGGCGAGGGCATGGCCGAACTCCTCGAGCCGATCCTCGATTCGACCAAACTCGAGATCGTCAAGCCCCAGAACATGAGCGGCGCTTCGGACCACACATCTTTCTACACCAAGGGCGTCCCGGTGCTCTTCTCGATCATCGCGGACTTCCATGCCGACTACCACACACCGGGCGACGTCTACTGGAAGCTCAACAACGAGGACACCGTCCACGTCGCGCACATGTACCACGACATCATCATGAAGCTCAGCACCACGCCCGAGCGCCCCAAGTTCGTCGCGCCCACCGCCCAACGCCGCGGCCCGAGCGTCGATGACATCAAGGTCCGCTTCGGCATCATGCCCGACTACAACTCCGACGAGCTCGGCGTTGCGATCGGTGATGTCACCGAGGGTGGCTCGGCCGGTCTCGGAGGCGTCCAGCCGGGCGACGTCCTCGTCCGCTGGGACGGCCAGAAAATCGCCGACATCCGCGACTGGATGGGCAAGCTCGCCGAGCACAAGCCGGGCGACGTGGTCAACGTCGGCGTCAAGCGTGACGGCGAAGAGATCACCCTCGAGGTCACCCTCCAGGGCCGTTGATCGAACCAAACCAGCCCCCACCCAAAGCCCCCGCACACGCGGGGGCTTTTTCGTGAGCAGAGGCCCAGTCCTTCAAGCCGCTCGCCCGATGCCTCATGTCGTCTCCACCCCTACCCTTCCCCATGGAGATTTTCCGCGACTTCACCTTCGACGCCGCCCACGCCATCAGCTCTTTGCCCGACGGGCACAAGTGCAAGAACCTGCACGGGCACACGTACAAGCTGACCGTCTATCTCACCGGCGGGCTCGACCCGAAGATCGGCTGGATTCTCGACTTTGCCGACCTCAAGAAACTGGTCTGGTCCAAAGCGCTCGATCATCTGGACCACAAGAACATCAACGACATCGCCGACATCGGCTCGCCCACCTGCGAGCACATCACCATCTGGATCTGGAACCGCCTCAAGCCACACCTCCCGGGCATGACGCGGATCACCCTCCGCGAGGGCGCCAATTCCGGCTGCACCTACGCGGGCGAGTGATCGCTCAGTCCCCCGGCAGAAATTCCTGCCAAGCACCACTCTCCGCGATCGATTTGAGCTGACGGTTCCGCTCCTCCAGGAACCGTCTCATGTAGCGTGTCAGAAAGAGATGCTCAGCGAGCCACCCGAGCGGCCCGAGCGGGGCCTCGATGTACAGCTCATCTTCCATCAGAGTCTGGCCGTCAAGCTCACTGAACCGGTGCGTATGCCGGAGCTTCTTGAACGCGCCCTGTGTCATCTCATCGGCAAAGAGTCTTGGTCGATCAAAGTCCGTCACCCGAACGGTCAGCCTTTGACGCACACCAAAGTGCTTTGCTTCCCACGTGACCTTCTCCCCGGGCCCGATCAGGCCCGAGGTGCGCCCGCCCACAGCCCGCTCGCCTGTGCGCGATGTGGAGTGCGTGTGCGCCTCGATGCTGCGCGCAAGATCGAACACCCTTTCGGGCGGCGCCTTGATCATCGTTTTCAGGTGAATGGTCGGCATGGCTCTTCCATCATCCCCGATCACACATGGCCGTGCCACGGGCATGACCCGCCGACCCGTCCCGCGATTCTTCGGTAGACTCCACACACTCGGCCTGTACGCAGGCCGCACTTGTTCTCCCGTTTCATCGGAGTGACCTCATGCAGACACACTTTCTCATCGCCCTGACCGCATCCGCCGGGCTGGCCGGCGTCCTGGGCTGCGCAGCCGACGACAAGGCCGTCGCCGCCGCACCGGCCCCAGCACCGCAAGCCGAGCAATCCGCACTCACAGAGCAGTCGGAAACGCCCGCTTCGACACCCGCAGCCGCACAGCCCGAGAGCGACGCGCAGCCGACCCAGGAGGAACTCCGCGAAGCCCGCCAGCGCGCAGCCGAGGCCCGCAGGCGGGCCAATCGTCGAAACCGCGGCCCGGAGTTCGGCGCGATCGACGAAGAGGCCCGCAGATCGACCGGCGAGAGCATCGGTGACATCTTCGCCCCACTCGATCTGCCCACGCCCGACCAGATGCGCCTCGGCTCCGGCGCGCCCGGGCCCGACTGGTGGCAGCAGCGCACCGACTATGTCATCAACGCCGAGGTCGACCCCGCCGCAAGGCGCCTCGATGCCACGATGACCGTGACCTACCACAACAACTCTCCCTACCCGCTCGATTACATCTGGATCCAGCTCGAGCAGAACCTCTTCAAGCCCGACTCGCTCGGCACACAGAGCCGAACCCCCGGCAGCGTCATGTCCACGGATCTCGGCGCGTTCAGCGGCGGGTACGACATCCCCTACATCCGCGCCGAGGGCAACGACCTCCAGTTCCATGAGTACGACACGCTCGGCAGGATCAACCTCCCCGAACCGCTCGAGCCGGGCGAGACGTTCGAGTTCGAGATGGCCTTCGGCTTCAACATGCCCCCGCACCTGCGGCGCATGGGTGCCGAGACCGTCGAGCAGGGCACCATCTTCGAGTACGCACAGTGGTTCCCCCACGTCACCAAGTACGACGACGTCAACGGCTGGAACACGCTGCCCTACATCGGCAACGGCGAGTTCTACACCGACTTCGGCGACTACGAGGTCAACATCACCGTCCCGCGCGAGTTCATCGTCGACGCCACCGGCACGCTCCAGAACCCCGAAGAGGTCTTCACAGCCGAGCAACTCGCACGCATCGAGGCCGCCAAGGCCTCCGACGACACGCTCCTGATCATCGCGCCCGATGAGGTCGGCACCCCCGAGAGCCGTCCCGCCGGCGAGGGCTGGCTCACCTGGAAATTCAAAGCCGAGAACGTCCGCACCGTCGCATTCGCCACGAGCGACGCATTCATCATGGACGGCTGCAAGGCCACCATTACCGATCTCGACGGCTCCCAGCGCGACGTCTTCTGCAAATCGCTCTACCCCAAGGAAGCCGAGGCCTGGTACTGGAACCGCGAGTTCCCAAACAAGCCGGGCGGCTCGACGCAGTACATCAAGCACTCCATCGAGTTCTACTCGGACTGGATCTACCCCTACCCCTACGACGAGATGACCAACGTCAACGGGCCCGAGGGCGGCATGGAATACCCCATGATGGTCTTCTGCGGCGCCAAAACAAATGACCGCGGCCTCTTCGGGGTCACCGACCACGAGGTCGGGCACAACTGGTACCCCATGCTCGTCAACACCGACGAACGCAGGTACATGTGGATGGACGAAGGCTTCAACTCGTTCATCAACATGTACTCCAACAACGCCTTCTACGGCGAGGTCATCCAGCGACGGGGCGGCGCGGGCGCACTGGTCGGCGTCATGAGCTCAAACCGGCCGCAGGCATCCAACACCCCCGCCGACCGCCACTGGCCCCGCTGGGTCGGGACACTCAACTACTCCAAGCCCGCCTGGGCGCTTCACCTGCTGCGCGAGGTCGTGCTCGGGCCGGAACGCTTCGACTTCGCCTGGAAGACCTACACCCACCGCTGGGCCTACAAGCACCCGCAGCCGGCCGACTTCTTCCGCACGATGGAAGACGCCGCCGGTGTTGACCTTGCCTGGTTCTGGCGGGGCTGGCTCCTCTCGGCCGCGACCATCGACCAGGCCGTGACCTCCGTCGACGAGCTCGGCGAAGGCCGCGCAGGCATCACGCTGGAGAACGTCAGCGATATGGTCATGCCCGTCATCATGGACGTCACCTTCAGCGACGGCGAGACCCAGCGCATGACTCTGCCCGTCCAGATCTGGGGCGCCACAAACATCTGGCGCGTCCCCGTCCAGACCGGCGACCGCGCCATCACCCGCGTCTCCATCGACCCCGACGGCCTCTACCCCGATACGGACCGCGAAAACAACCTCTGGGAAGCAGAGGCAGAGGACGATTCCGAGTAATCACCCCTCACCTGAAAACGACCAAGGGCCGCCCCTCGCAGGGCGGCCCTTTTCATTGGCCAAGTGGACGATACTGGACTTGAACCAGTGACCTCCGCGATGTCAAACGTGCGGGCTTTGGTACTGATTTATCCGCAAGTATATGCTTAGAAGTGTTTATGCGATACACATTTTCGGTTCATATCAGCATCGTTTTTGAGCCGTAAACAGCATCCGTTTACAGTTATGGTCGAATTTCTACTTGGGATCGACGACGATTGAGACGTTGAGTTTGTCGGCGCATTGGCAGAGCAGGGCGAGGTAGTCGGCGGCGCTGGACTCGGCCAGAATTTGCTCATGTACTGACTGGCATGCGTTGCGGAGCTGCCCCCCATACGTCTGTTCAAGCTGTTTGAGTGTGCTGGCGGACGCCCCGGACGATGGGCGTGGCATGGCTTTCGGTGTGAATCCGGGGCTAAGGGAGCCGTCGTGTGTCAACACTTCGATTTCGTCTTCGGTGAGCGGGTCTACTGAGTGGTAGTAGTTCGCCAGAGCTTGCAGCTTTGACGTACGCAAGTGGCAATTTTTTGTGCGTTCCTGTTTGCTGATCGTCGAGAGTGCCATATTCGCACCGACCCCGGCATCGGCTTGTGTAAGCCTCCGTCTCTCTCGCATTTTTGCAATGCATTGTCCAAAATGGATCTGTTGTTTCTTTTCGTTATTCGTTTTGTCCATGCCTGAGCCTTGGAGTTATGGTCGAACGCTGGCAAGATTCGACCATAAACGAGATCGGGGCCAGTTGGCCCCGAAGTCGTAAACCCTTGTTTTTCAAACGCTTAGGAAGTGGACGATACTGGACTTGAACCAGTGACCTCCTCGATGTCAACGAGGCGCGCTAGCCAACTGCGCCAATCGTCCATGGACCGGGCCGAGGCCCGAGGGCAGAGTATAGACCCCGTCACGGGAGTCGTCATCTAGGTCGGTCAGACCTCGGGCTTGAGGGCGATGGCGGCCTTGCGTTCCTGATTGCTGATCACGACGCCCTCAGGGTCCTCGACGGTGATGCCAAAGCCGTACACATCCTCAACCGGCAGGCGTGCCCGGAAGCGGACCACCCACTCACCCGAGTCGGAGCCGATGTCGAAGAGCCCGCCGTCGATCGGGGGCACCTCGAGCGGCGTGCCCCGGGCCGAGTCCACGATCCAGAGCTGGTACCGCTCCCGGTTCGGATCATTGGCGGGGAGCCCGCTGAAACGCATGTAGCCCTCATTGGTCGCCGGGTCCCAGACGACATCGCCCGTGACGCCCGCGTACTCGTCGCTCCAGTTCACGAAGTCCCAGACGATCGCGTCGGCGTGGGATTCGAGGAACGCCTGCCTTTCCTCGAGCAGGGTCTGGGCGTTGCCCGTCGTGTTGATCCAGGGATTGGTCGGAGCCGTCGCCGAAGGCTTGGGGAGCCAGCCGAAGACTGCCAGCACCAGGCACGCGGCAGCCGCGAGCCACCCCATCGGGAATCCCGCCCGGGCGGGCTCCCTGACGGGCGTGAACCGGAGCGGCGCCGTAGCCGGGGCGGGCCCGGCCGGCTCTTCGCTCATGACAGCCCGGGCCGAACCGATGCAGCGCTCACGGACCTGGCTCGGCATGGGCTCGAAGTCAGCCCCCGCCGCGAAGGCCTCCGCCAGTGCAGCAGCCGACTCATCGAACTCACCCGACTGGTGATCCAGACTCTCACGCAGCAGCGCATCAAGCTCGGCCTGCTGGGCATCGGACAGGCCGCCCCCCGATTGCTCGGCGAGCAGGTCGAGTATCTTGTCCGCAGCATCCTGGGTGTGGTGATCGCTCATGACGACACCCCCGTCAGTCCCTGCCTGCGGCTCGTCTTGGCGAGTGCCTCTCGCACGCGGATCAGGCCCCGACGCGCGTGCGTCTTGACCGTGCCGAGGGGAAGCCCCGTCGCATCCGCGATCCGCTCATGACTCTGTCCGTGGAAAATCGACAACTGAAGCACCCGCTGCTGATCCTCACTGAGCTCCGAAAGCACCTGCCTGGCGATCTCAGCCTCCTCGCTGAGCATGGGCCGACCGGCGACATTCGTCTGTTCGACCGCGACCACCCCCCCGGATTCGTCGATGGGCGGTCCCGCGAGCTGACGTTTCTTTTTCCGGAGGGCATCGATCAGGCGGCGTCTGGTAATCGTCGCCACGAACGTCGCCTCAGACCCGAGCGAGGGGTCAAACCTCGACGCATGTCGCCAGATATCGACGAAAATATCCTGCACCACGTCCTCGGCCGCGTGACGATCGGCGCACATCCGGCGTGTCAGCGTCCACACCAGGCCGCTGTAGCGATCCATGAACACCTCGACCGCGCCCGCCTCACCCGCTGCGACACGGGGGAGGACCGGCTCCTGACGGGATGATTCAGATCCAACGGACATCCGGGTGCGCTGCCTCCGCGAGTGAGGTGATTTCACTGACCGTTCCGCTTTATCGTACACCGACACCCGGTGGCGTGTCTGTTCGATCGGACCGGCATGGTGCACACTACTTCTCGTCACAGCTTCCCTCAGATGCAGACGGAATAAGAAAGGCCTGCGGGCACTCTCGCACCCGCAGACCGTTGTGGAGTACCCGCACTTACTCGCCGGGCATGATCACCGTGTCGATCACGTGGATCACACCGTTCGAGGTGTCGATGTCCGTGGTGATGATCTCGGCGTTGTTGACCATGGCCTTGCCGTCCTCGACCACGATCTCAACCTTGCCGCCCTGCAGCGTCTTGGCCGAGCCAGCCTCGACCGCCTGATCCGAGTACACACGCCCCTTCACGACGTGGTAGGTCAGGATCTCGGTCAGCTTGTCCTTGTTCTCCGGCTTGAGCAGCATCTCGATCGTGCCCTTCGGCAGCTTCGCAAACGCCTCGTCCGTCGGCGCGAACACCGTGATCGGCCCCTCGGCCTTGAGCGCCTCGACCAGACCCGCGGCCTTCACCGCAGCGACAAGCGTCCCGAACGAACCGTTCTCAAGAGCCGTGTCCACCACATCCTTCGTGCTGGGCATGATGACGCGGTCGATCACGTGGATCGTGCCGTTGCTCGTCACGATGTCCGTCTTGACAACGTTCGCATCATCGACGCGGACCTTCCCGCCCGAGACGGTGATATCCACGCGCTGGCCGTTGGCGGTCGCCGCGTTGCTCAACTCAACGACCTGCTCGGCTCGCACATCACCGGGCACGACGTGGTACAGCAGGATGCTCTGGAGCAGTTCCTTGTTCTCGGGCTTGAGCAGCATCTCGACGGTGCCGTCGGGCAGCTTCGCAAACGCCTCGTCCGTCGGCGCGAACACCGTCATCGGCTTGTCACCCGAGAGCGCATCGACCAGGTCCGCGGCCTTCACCGCGGCAACAAGCGTCTGAAACGAGCCCGCGTTCACCGCCGTCTCGACCAGGTTCTGCTCGGGCTGTGCGTACGAAGCAAGCACCGCCGCCCCTTCGTAGGCCTCGCCCGTTGTGCAGTCGCTGGCGGACTGCTTCGACTCACACTGGCCGGCGGCAAGACCGGCAACACCGAGAACTGCGAACGCAGCGATGGC
The DNA here is from genome assembly GCA_965228265.1 of Phycisphaerales bacterium. Classification (GTDB taxonomy): domain Bacteria; phylum Planctomycetota; class Phycisphaerae; order Phycisphaerales; family UBA1924. The sequence goes on along the minus strand of OZ245804.1, from coordinate 2,189,917 downwards.
GCGTTTCATGAGAAACTCCTTGGTCCGGATCGGACCGCTCAACTTCTGGATCGTGATTCCGAGAGCAACACCTGCCCGTCGGCTCTGCTCTGCATTCGCGGACCGTGCATGCCGGATTCAACACACTTCAAAAAGCAACGCCGCCGGCTCATCACCGGCGGCGCTTCAATTCAGAGTTGCAGATCAGCTTCGGGCAAAAGGCCTACTGCAGAACCACGATCTCGACGCGTCGGCTCTGCGCCTTGCTGCCCCGCGGGTGCGCCGGGCCAAAGGCGGCCGAGTAGATCCGGCCATTGTCAATGCCTTTTGAGACGAGGTACGCCTCGACAGACATCGCTCGCTCGGCGCTCAGACGCTCGTTGGTCTTCCACGAGCTCTTGCGGATCGGATCGGTGTCGGTGTACCCCTCCACCCGGATATTCCGTCCGGCGTACTGCGTGTTCAGCACGCTGGCGATCTGATCGAGTGTCTGGCGGGCGCTGTTCTTGAGATCGACCTTGCCCGAATCGAACAGCACATCACCCGCGACACCGACGACCACGTCCGCGCCACGCGAGGAGAGCGTCGTCCCCTCGATACCCTCGAAACCGGTTGTGCCGTTGGCAAGGGCCTTCTCGACCTCGCTCTGCGCGAGCAGCAGGTCCTGCTCGAGCTGGGAGTTCCGGCTGCTCGCCGAGGCCAGACGCTCCCGCGCCGAGGCAAGCTCAGAGCGCAGCTGCGCCGACTCGGCGACCGCGGCGTCGTAGTCCTCGCGAGGCACCGTGTTGCAACCAACCAGCCCGGTCAGGCACACAGCACTCCCGAGCAACGACGTGATCAGACGACGATTCCGCATAGTTGAGCTCCTTCTCAGCGGCTAGCCCCCGCACTCCGCGAGGTTGGAATTTCGATGTACTAGCGTACCCACTATCGGGCAATCCCGCACGGCTACGGCAAATTGAACGCCCCGGTCCGGCCCATCAGAGCCCCGAGCCCGACCTCGATCCAGGGCTTGCCCAACAGCACGACCACCGCCCCCATCGCCAGCGCCGGCCCGAAGGCCATCATCCGCGCCACCTTGAGCCGGAACACGCCCCCCACAATCGCCATCAGCAAACCGACCAGGACCGCCGCGAAGAACGTCAGAACCGCGTCAGGCCAGCCCAGGCACGCCCCGACCGCGGCCAGGACATGCACATCGCCCAAGCCCATCGCCTCCTTGCCGAACGCGAGCGACCCGAAGATCCGCACGCCCCAAATGACAGCCCCGCCGATGAGGTATCCCATCAAGACGCCCGTCAGGATCCGGAGCCAGAGCGGGATGTCGGCTGCGCCGCCAAGGTGCTGAGCGAGCAGTGCCCCCCCCCACCCGATCGCCGCGACCGGCGCCAGGAACGCAAGCTCCCGCACCATCTCCCGCCGCGCGTGCGGGTACTGCACCCACATGCCCGGCGTGTTGGCTCCGGGCGAAGGCTCGCTTTCGCCCGATTCGCCCTTCTTGGCCTCAAGCTCGGCCAGCGCCTTCTCTTCCCACTCCTCGTAGTCGGCAAAGCTCCGACCGATGAGACCCATCGACATCATCACGTTCGCAACGATCAGCCCAATCGCCGCGCCGAAGGCCGCCCCCACCCACCACCAGTCGCCCGGCGTCGGGATCGCGATGATCCAGTCGCCCAGCGTGCCCGCGGTGTACCGGAGATCGCCCCCACGCGCGGTGAACGCATTGATGGGGTGAAAGACCAGGGCCACACCCACCGGCACCCATGTCAGTACGAGCGGGATCGTGTACGTCTTGAGGTCCACGATCGTCATCGCGACCAGCGAACCGAGCAGGATGATCAGCACCGTAAAGGCGGGCCAGGTCTGGGCCACGCCGTTGCGTGCCCACTCGGGCTTGATGTACCCCCACTCGACCCCGAGCCAGGTCTGGTTCGGGATCGCCACGTACCACAGGATGTAGAACGCCGTGAACAGCAACGCGACGAACGTCTCCACGATCGGGTACTCGGGGGAGATCGGCTGCTTGCAGAACTTGCACTTCCCACGCAGGATGAGCCACCCGAGGATCGGGATGTTCTCCTTGAACGTCAGCTTCGTATCGCACTTGGGGCAACGAGAACTCGGCAAGATCACCGGCAGGCCCTTGGGCAGCCGGTAAACCAGCACGTTGATCAGCGAGCCCACGCACGCCCCGACCATGAAGATCCAGACGACCGGGAACCACGTCGCCATAGCAGACATCGCGTGCATCCGAAACTGACTCATCAGGCGTCGGCCTCGTCCTGCTCACGCAGCTGCTTGCTCAGCTCCTCGACGCGCTGCTCCGAAGCCGACAGAACGCCCTTGCACCGCTGGATCAGCTTGACCCCCCGCTCGTACTCAGCGATCGACTCCTCAAGCCCCACCTCGCCCGACTCGATCCGCTCAATGAGCGTCTCGAGCTGATTCATCGCATCCTCGAAACTCAGGCTCGAGAGATCGTCCGAGGGGTCAGGCTTGGATTGCTTCTTGGCTGCCATGGTCGCTCCGGCGGGTCACACAGAACATCGGCTGACCCTACCGCCGGGCATCGAAGAGATCCATCTGATCCCCATCTTCATCCGCCCGCTCAGGCTTGGCAGTGGGCCTTTGCCCCGCCTTCGGACCGGGCTTTGGGCGGGGTTTGGTGGGAGCGCCTTCCACCACCGAACGCACCGAGCCGTCGGGCAGGCGGGTCTGGATCGTGTCGCCCGGGGCCAGATCTGCGGCCTTTCGCACGGCATTCCCCGCGGCATCGAACGTCACCGAGTACCCACGAGCCAGCACCGAGAGCGGGCTCACAGCCGACAACTCCCGTTCAACCGAAGTAAGAGCCAGCCCCGACCGCTCGAGCTGCGACCGCGTGACGCGCTGAAAGCGCTCGGTCATCGTCGCCAGCCGGGCGGCCCGCTTCCGGTCGAGTCGGCTCGCCAGGCGGTCGGGCCTTATCCGGTCAAGCCGCGCCGAGAGTCGCTCGAGCCGAACCTCCTGCTGGTGGAATCTGGATCTTGCCACATGCTCAAGCCGCTGGGCGCAGGCATCGAGCGCGGCGCGGTGGAGCGCGACCAGTTCGCCCGGCCTGCGGAAGATGGGCCTCGACTCGATCGACCGCAGCCGTGCGCGCGATTGTGACGCAGCCCGCGAAAGAGCCGTGAGCAGACGCGAGCCCTGCCGATCAACCTGCTCGGCGAGAGCCGCCGCGTCGGGGATCAGCCTCATCGCGGCTTGCGTCGGTGTCGCCGCCCGGACATCGGCGACCAGCTCGGCGATGGTCGTATCCGTCTCGTGCCCGATCGCCGCGACGACCGGGATCGCGCTCTTGACGATCGCCTCGGCAAGCCCGCGGTCGTTGAAACACCAGAGGTCTTCCTTGGAGCCCCCGCCCCGCGTCAGGAGGATCGCATCGACCCCGAGTTCCGCGTGCCGGCGCGAGAGGAGCGAGATCGCACGCGTGATCTCGGCTGCCGCCCCATCGCCCTGGACGCGCGCATCGACCGTCATGATCTCGACGGCTGTGCACCGCCGGCGAGCCGTGTCGAGGACGTCCTGCAGGGCTGCCGACGATCGGCTTGTCACGACGGCGATGCGTTTGGGGAAGATCGGCAATGGGCGTTTGCGCTGATCGTCGAACCAGCCAAGAGCCCGGAGCTCCTCGACGAGCTTCTGGTAGGCCAGGTCCAGCGCCCCTGCCCCGACGGGCTCGAGCCGGGTAGCGATGAGCGAGACCTTGCCCGACTTGGCGTAGTAGTCGACACGCCCGGACGCGACGACCTCCTGCCCGTCTTCGGGGACAAAGCCCAGCTTGCGCGCGTTGCCGGCAAAGACCACGCACTGGACGACCGCGTTGGCGTCTTTCAGATCGAAGTACCAGTGGGTGCGGTCGCGGAAGCCGCTGACCTCGCCCAGCACGCGCACGGACGCGGGCGTGCCGGCGCGGATCGCGCCGTCGAGGATCGAGGCAAGGGCCGAGACCGAGAGCACGCCCTCGGTCGGCTTGGCGCCCTGTTCCGCCTGCTTCTTGCGCAGATCGGCGGCGTTGAAGGGGAGACGTCCGCTCATGCGTCTTCCTGAGGGAGCACGATCGCGTCCTTGCCGAGCATCCACTCGTACGCGTCGAGCAGGCCCGCGACGTGCTTGCTCGGGCGATGGTTCTGGGCGATGTACTCGTGAGCACGCCTGCCGAGCTCGTGCCGGTTCATCTCGGCCGCGAGCAGCGACTCGACCGCCCCGGCCCACTCGGTCGGATCACCGGAAACGAGCTGCGCGATCGCGGGGTTGCAGAGCACCGGGACATCGCGGTCTTCCGACGCGACCACCGTGACACCCCAGGCCATCGCGTCGAGGACGATGCTGCGGTGCTCGCCGTCGTGATCGGGCCAGAGCATGATGTCGGCTCTGAGCACGAGCTCGCGGTCGGCCTCGAGCCTCGGGATGCGCGAGAGCAGGGGCGAGAGCCCGATCGAGTTGATGAGTTTGTCCACCCCCGCGCGCAGAGCCGCGGTGTCGTCGGCGAGGATCACGAAGTCCTCCCGCCTGCTGGCGACGAGCGCTAGTCCACGGACGGCGGCTTCCCAGAGCTGCGGGTCGGACCCCGTGCCCGTGAGCACGATACCCAGGACTTCCGCTTTCTCGCGCTCAAGCGTGACCTCTCTGCTGGACACGCCCCAGGGGATCTCCCGCGCCGAGGCGTGCGGGATCCCGGCTGCGATGAGCGCGTTGACGAGCGTTGTGCAGGGCGCGATCGCGATGCCGCCGTCGGCTTCGTCGTTGAGCACCGCGACGGCTTTGGGCACGGCGTTTCTGGCGTGCACCTCGAGCACGAGGGCGGCGCCGAGTTGCTGGGCGACATCGACCGCGATGCCGTAGCCCCGAGATCCGAAGGCGTGCACGATGGTCGGAGTGTCGGCTGAAGACTGCAGCTGATCTGCAAGCTCGCGGGCGCGGAGTCCTCGTGTCCAAGGGACGCCCCGGTCGCGGTAGCCGACCACCTGAACGCCGGGAACATCATCGAACTGGGTGGTGGTGTCCTCGGGGAGTGCGACGATTGTGCGCCAGCCGGCGTCGACCAGACCGATGGCGACCTTCCGGATGAGCCTGAGCTCTCGGTGGGCGAAGTCTCGATCGACGAGCAGGATCACGCGCACGCGGGTTACACCTCGCTGGTCTGGCGCCGACAGGACAGATTCACGGGCGTTTCGACGATCCCGGCACGCCCCTCGGCGACGGAGGGTGTACGCCAGAGCCCGACCCAGTGATCGGATTCGACCCTGGCTAAGGAGAACGTCGGCGTTCCGGTGCCCGAGGGGACAACATCGCCCGAGGCGGTGTGCCAGGGCCACCAGGGGCGGAGATCTGACGCCCCCTGCAAGCCGGCAAGATCGGCGAACCCCTCCCACTGTTTGGGGTCGCTGACCACCTCGGAGACGGTGACCAGGTCTTCCTCGGCGGATTGCGACGGATCGAGCGTGGGGATGCAGGCGAGCAGGCCCCGGGTATAGGGATGGAGCGGGCGTTCGAAGATCGTGGCGGTCGGGGCGTACTCAACGACGCGGCCGGCGTACATGACGCAGACGACGTCGGCGTACTCGGCGACGACGCCCAGGTCGTGCGTGATGAGCACGGCTGCCATGTCGTGCGCGTCCTTGAGCGAGACGATCAGATCGAGGATCTGCTTCTGGACCGTGACATCGAGGGCGGTGGTCGGCTCGTCTGCGAGCAGGAGCCTTGGCCTGCAGGCCAGCGCCATCGCGATCATGGCGCGTTGGCGCATGCCGCCCGAGAACTGGTGCGGGTAGGCGCGGAGGCGGTGCTCGGCGTCGTCGATACCCACCTGGTTGAGCGCGTCGATGGCGATCTTCCTGGCCGCCTCACCCGAAGCCCCGCGGTGCAGGCGGATGGCTTCGAGGAGTTGCTCGCCGATCGAGTAGACCGGGTTGAGACTGGTCATGGGCTCCTGGAAGATCATCGCGATCTCGCCGCCGCGGACATGGCGGAGGCGGTCCGGGCTGAGCTTGAGCAGGTCGATCTCGCCAGTTTCGGATTGGAACGCGATGGATCCCCGGTCCACGCGAGAGGGCGGGCTTGGGATAAGTTGGAGCAGGCTCATCGCGGTGACGCTCTTGCCGCAACCGGATTCGCCCACGACCGCGACGGTTTGTTTCGGGTAGACGGCGAGGTTTGCGCCGTCGACGGCCTGGATGCGCGGGCCGGAGCCGTTGTCGAAAGAGACGGCAAGGTCGTCGATGCGGAGCAGCGGTTTGGTGGTGGGATTGGTTTTGGGCTCGTTCATTTGCGGGCCCTCTTGGGGTCGAAGGCTTCGCGGAGACCTTCGCCGACGAAGTTGAGCGCGAGCAGTGTGAGCCCGAGCAGGATGCAGGGGAACGCGAGCATCCACCACTCGGAGCGGTGCTTGTTGATCGCTTCGAGGCCGTCGGCTGCGAGGTTGCCCCAACTGGGCAGCGGCGGCTTGACCCCGATGCCGAGGAAGCTCAGGAAGCTCTCTTGCAGAATGGCCTGGGGGACGGTCAGGGTGGTGTAGACGATGATGGGGCCGAGGAGATTGGGGAGCAGGTGTTTGAGGAATTGCCTGTGCAGCGGGACACCGATGGCTCGGGCTGCTTCCATGAAGGGCTGTGCTTTGAGACTGAGCACCTGGCCTCGGATGACGCGGGCCATGGTGAGCCAACTGACACCACCGATCGCGACGAGGAGAATGGTGATGTCGATGAATGTGCGCGTGCCGGTGGAGAGTTCGGCGGAGGGGATGGCGGCTCGTGCTTCTTCTTCGAGGCTGGCTTTGATCTCGGGGTGATCGATCAGGATCTCGCTGGCGGATCGGCCTGCTGTGTCGATGCCCTCGGCGGTGGCGGTCTCGACGGCGCGCTGTTCGACGTATGCCCGGCGTGGGCCTTGCTTGCTGACGTAGTTCTCAACGAGTGCGTCGCCAGCGACGGCGAGGAGGACGACAAGAAGGATGTAGGGAAGGCCGTAGATAATGTCGACGATGCGCATCATGACGGAGTCGATCTTGCCCCCGGCGTATCCGGCGATGACGCCGTAGAGCGTGCCGATGGTGACACTGATGAGCGCCGCGGCGATTCCGATACCGAGGCTGATCCCGCCGCCGGTCAGGACGCGGACGAGGACGCTCCGTCCGAGTTTGTCGGTGCCGAGCGTGGTGCCCTTCCTGTGCTTGCGGAGGTCCTTGGCGACGGGTCCCTCTGTGGAGGCGATGGCATCGGATGTGGTGACGTTGTGACGGGCGGCGATCTCTTCGACGGTTTCGGGTGGGACGCCCTCGTTGAATCGGCGGGCTCGCTCGGCGTCGATGGGTGCCCAGATGGGCGGGAGCCTGCCCTGGCCCGGGTCACCCGCGTTGTACCAGGGGGTGGCGTCGCCTTCGGCGGCACTCGGCGCTGGCGAGAGGGTCCAAGGGAGCGAGCCGAGACAGACGACCGCAACCACAACAAGGAAGATCAGGCCTGCGAGGCCCACCTTGCTGCGCGTGAGCGGGTTGTCTTTCGCCCTGGGCGGAGCGGCGAGCGCTGGTACGGATTCCTCTGCCATGGCCCTGAGCATACACCGGACAGAACGCGTCAGCCGGGGGTGCTGAACAGCACCCGACTGCGTGGGGAGTTGCCGTAGCATGCGGGCATGAGCAGTGACTACCTGAGCGGCGTGAAACCCTGGACCTCGACCGGCGAGCGGCTGCTTGCCAGGACACGGATCTTCGATCTGAATGAGAAGGACTGGACCTGCGAAGAGGACGCGTCGAAGTCGGGGAGCTTCGTGCAGATCCGCTCACGGGACTGGGTGAACGTGATCGCGGTGACGCCGAGCGATGAGCTGGTGATGGTCGAGCAGTTCCGGTTCGGCTCGGAGTGCGTGACGCTGGAGCCGGTGGCGGGAATCGTCGAGGCGGGCGAGGACCCGATGGAGACTTGCCGGCGCGAGCTGCGCGAGGAGACGGGGTACGTCTCTGACGGCGGGGTGAAGCGGATCGGGTGGACGTACACGAACCCGGCGATCCTGACGAACAAGTGCCACTACGGGCTGCTGACGGATGTGCGGCCGACGGGGGAGTGGTCGTTCGATCAGCACGAGCAGCTTGCAACACGTCTCGTTCCGGTTGCCGATGCGCCGTGCCTGATCGCCAAGGGTGTGATCTCGCACGCGCTTGCGGTGTGCGCGGTGCATTTCTACATGGCGGATCGGGCGGCTGGTCCGAACGGCTGAAGTGGTTGAGACGGGGCGTTAGTTCTGCTCGAGCTTCTGGAGCAGACGGAGGCCCGATCGCCAGAGCGAGATGGCGATGGGTTCGCTGTAGGATCCGATGAGGATGTTGCCCGTGATGCCGTAGGCGATATCCGCGTCGCCCACGATGACGGCTTCGAGTTCGAAGTAGGGTTCGTTTGCTTCGCCGGTCTCGGGCGCGATGGGGATCTCGCCGCCAGCGAGCGCGGTGAGGGTTTCGTGGCGGATGACCCTGCTGCCCAGCGGTTCGAGCCTGGTGACGCGTGCGTGGATGCTCTGTCCCTGTGCGCTAGTGGACCGGAACGCGATCTGGTCGCCGACATGGATGGGCGCGTGTGAGAGCGCGGCTTCGCGGACGAGCCCTCGGATGACCCATCGGCCCGAGCCGACATGGGCGATGCGGTCGCCGGTCAGCGAGAACTTGCCCTCGTCGCGGCGTGGGAGCACCTCAAGCACGGTGCAGGCGCTTTCGGTGTTGATGGAGAGTTCGCTCAGACGTTCCTGTTCGCGTTGCAGTCTGGCTTGCGCGGCCTCGGCGGATTCGCGGTGGATCGCGGCGGCCGATGGGTCCTCGGCGAAGAGCGCTTCGGAGAGGATGGTGGCGCACTTGAGCTCGTACTCGGCGGTCTTGAGGTTGTGTTCAAGAGTCGGGTTGGAGAGGATGGCGATCGGTTCGCCGGTGGTCAGGACATCGCCGGGCTGCGCGTTGATTGACTCGATGAAGCCGTCGCCCGTGGCGTAGTAGGAGGCTTCCTGTTCCATGCCGACGGTGCCGAGCGCCATGACGGGCCTTGGCACGGGGACAAAGACGAGGAATGCGGGGGCGGCTGCGAAGAGCAGCGTGGCGAGCGCACCGGCGCGGACGCGGTGCATCTGGGCCTCTTCGGAGTGGATGAGGTAGTTGCCGACGTTCTTGCCGACGCGGTAGAACTCCATGCCGCCGTAGAAGACCGCGAGTCCGATGCCGAGGTAGAGGAACTTGGTGGCCAGGAGCGCGGAGATACCCATGACGATGGTGATTTTGTAGAGCGCCGAGAGCACACCGAAGACGATGAGGCCCGCCGTCATGCCAGGGCTGAATCGCGTTGCGGGCATGGGGACGCCGATAAAGATCCTCTTGATGAGGGAGATCGCGAGTCTTTGAGCGGTCGAGCGGAGGTTGGGGATCTCGAGGATATCGCTGAGGATGTAGTAGCCGTCGAAGCGCATCAGCGGGTTGAGGTTTGCGAGGATGGTCGCAACACCCGCGACGACGACGATGTCGAATGCGATGAGCTGGACCGAGGCGGAGGGCGCGATCGCCCAGACGAAGACGGCCAGGGCCGCGATGAAGAGCTCGACGTAGACACCGGCCAGAACGACGATGAGCCGTTCGAAGCGCTTGTTGAAACCCCAGGACGAGGTACAGTCGCAGTACGCGCAGGGCGTGCCGGCGATGAAGTAGGCGCCGATCTCGGGCACTTCGCCGCCCAGGACCTTGCAGGCGTAGGCGTGTCCGAATTCGTGGATGACCTTGAGTGAGACGAGTGCGATCCACATGCCGAGCAGTCGCTCGGGCGTGAAGATGTCGCCGATGGGAGTGAAGAAGGTGCCCCAGTTCTTGAGGAGCAGGAGCAAGGCGCTCCCGACCACGAGCGACCAGACCATGAGCGTCCACTTGGTAAAGACCCAGGAGACGAGGTGCTTGGTGCGGTCGAGGAAGCTGTCGGGATTGATCAGCGGCACCTGCATGAACAGGAAGCCGGTGACCTTCTGAGCACGCCGGGCTTTGATTTTCTGCTGGCGTCTGCGATAGAGGGCTTCGTTGTTCGGGACGGGCAGATTGAGGAAGCCGAGGCCGTGGAGGCTGAGAATAAACTGGAAGAAGCTTTCCTCGTCGGCCTGGTCGAGTGTGCCGTTGGCGACGAACTCATCGAAGACATCGCCGAGCGAGCGGTCCTCTGAGAGCGCGGCGCAGAGCTGGTAGTCGGCTTCGCCGAGCTTGTGGACTGCGAGCGTGATCGGATCGCGGATGACGTACGACACCTCGCCGCGGAAGACGTGGCGGTGGACGTCGAGGTCCTTGCGCAGGCCGACCTGGGCCGGTCGCAGCCTCGGAGCGATCGCATCTGTGGGCGCGGTTGTGGTCATAGCCAGAACTTCGTCCTGAAGTAGTCGGTGATGCGGTGCGAGGCGACCCACCAGACGGGTCGTTTGCCGAAGCTGACACGCGCCATGCCTTCCATGCCCGGTTTCATCCAGTCGTGCACGTCACTGAGTTCGGCCTCGGTGATGTACACGGTCTTGCCAGCAACCGGCTTTGCCACGGGCTGGACGCGGGTGAGCTGGAGCGAGGAGACTTTTTCGGGCCGGGCGTTGGGTGCGAACGTGCCGACGCGGCCTGCTCTGAGGTCTGCGGCGCTGCGCTGGGGCATCTCGACATCGATGGTCCATTCGTCGAGCCTGGCGATCTCGAACATGGGTGTGCCGAGGGCCATGGTTTCGCCGACACGTGAGCGGAGATCGCCCGAGAGGATCTGGCCGTCGAAGGGCGCAGCGACCCTGGTCAGCTCGATCTGGCGGTCGACTTCCTGGAGTTTCGAGCGGGTAAGCTCCTGCTCGGCGCGGGCGAGTTCCGCATCGACGCCCTGGCCTTCGCTGATGGCTCGGTTCTCGTTGATCTGCGCGATGCGCAGTTCTGAGAGGAGCTGTGAGCGCTGGAGCTGGAGTTCGGTGTCGTCGAACACGGCCAGGAGCTGGCCCTTCTCGACGGTATCGCCCGCGAGTGCGTGCACGCTGAGCAGCACACCCGCGGCGGGTGTTCCGATGTGTCTGGCCTCGGCGGGGCGTACGACAGCCGGCGCGGAGACTGAATAGTCGAGCGAGCCGAAGCAGACCCAGGCCATGACGCCCATCATGCAGAGCGCTGCAAACTTGCGTCCCCAGCCTCGCGGCGCCATCCATCCCCGGATGGAAGCGGAGAGGGAGCGCTTGGCGTGCGCGGGGAGGGAGCGGTTGGCACGCTCGACGAGGCCGAACGCGGGCGCGTAGGGCTGCATGAGTGTTTCGATCGTGCTGAGCTCTTCTGCGTTGAACGGGAGTTCCGTCCGGCGGCGGAGGCTGACGACCATGGTGGTGTCGTCGCCGGCCTGGATCGGGATCGAGGCGAGGCACGAGCTGCCGAGCTTGTCGTGCCAGCGCTTGTGGATGCGGTAGCCGTCATCGGGCGCAGCGGCATCGCGCGACGCGGGCTGATAGACGATGGTCTTGCCCCGGTCGATGGCCTCCCCCATCGCGTCGCTCATGAGGCGAACGGCTTCACCGCGCTCGCTGACCTCGTCGAAGCCGGAGACGGCCTGGATCTTGACGCGCGGCCCGTCGGCGGTGCCGATGGCAGCCATTTCGCAGCCGAGCTTCGTCCGCAGGCTGGAAACGAGTGCGAATGCCATCTCCACGCCCGACGTGTAGTTGGCGGCTTTGGACATGCTCGCGTCGGGCGCGGCCTGCTCCGGTGCGCGGAGGGCGGCCTCAATGCGGGAGGCACCGATGGCCATCTGGGCCGCGAAGGACTCGAGCAGTTCGCGGTACATCGATGCAGGCTGCTCGTCCGAGCAGCGCACGACGATGGTGAGCACACCGATCATGGAGCCCGAGACATCGCGCAGGAGCACCGAGATCATCGCGATCTGGAGTTCCGCGTTGCGTGCGCTGAAGCGTTGAGCCATCGGCTGCGCTTCGCGCATGGATGCGTCCATGAGGTCGCGGACCGGTTTCTTCCAGAAGTTCGGGTCTGTGGTGCCCGTGTGCCAGTAGTCCTCGACGACCTCTGCACCGAAGCGGGCGCTGAGCTCGCCGTAGGGGCTCTGGAACCCGTGCACGATCGCGGCGGCGGCGTGCTTATAGAAAGCGGAAGCCGACTCGCTGCGGATCGCAAGATCGTTGATCAGCGAGGTGATCTTGCGGACCACCCCTGGCTGATGCCTCTGCGTGCTGGTATTGGAGACAGTCTGATCCATCGAACGTGCCGTCCTTTATCTCGTTAGAGCAGGCTGTCCATGATCGGATCGGCGGTGCGTGCCTCGTCGAGCTTGATCGTGGTGAAGAATGCGAAACCGGTCTCGAAGGCGTCTTCACGCACGAGGCGGCAGCGGAGACACCGTGCATACAGGATGGGCAGGTCGAGTTCGCCCTTCTCGATTTCCAGTTTGTACACATCGCCGACCTGAAGCGGGACGCTCGACATGATGCGGCAGCCGCCCGGAGAGACGTCGCCTGTCACACCCTCGACCGTCGGCTTTGCGAAGTCGCTCGCGTTGGCGGGGCGGATCTTGACGGCGCTCTGCACCTCGTGGCGCTCGGACGAACGCATGCGCTTGATCGCTTCGGGGGTTTGCTGCTCGAGTTCCGTGAGCAGTTCCTGGGCCCACTCGTCGAAGCCGCCCTTCTGTGATTCTGCTGAGCTCATGGCTTCCTCCGATTACTTCCTGCGTGAACGGCTCTGATGGCCTCGATCGGCGTGTGTGCCGGCAGCCTGGGATTCGTCGACCTTGTTCGTCGTCCCGAAGCCAGCACGCAGCATGGTCCAGAACTTCCCGATGAAGCCGTCCGACGCACGCTCATACTCGGGGGCTTCTTCGGTTGATCCCCTCGGTTCCTCGATGTCGTCTTCGGTGTTGCGCTGGACGAAGACATCTTCAAAGGCCGCCTCCCCACCGCTTGTAGTGGAGTCCGAGAATTGGATGTCCGCCGTATCGACGGACTTGGCCAACTCGGTCAGTTCCTCGACTTCCGCGGCGATCCAGTTCAAGGTCTCAGAGGCAGTTGGCACTTCCCGGTCGCCGTTGGCATCAGCCGCATACGGCTCGTCCATGCCTGCGCCGTCTCTGTCTGTGTCGCCGCCCTCGGCCTGCGGATCAGACGTATCCTGGCGCATCTCGTAAGCGGCAACCCTGGCAGCGCCTGCGGCTTGCTGCGCTTCAGCGACCTCGGCTTCTGCTTCTTCCGCCACTGCCTCGTTCACGTTTGTGATCTCGATCGTGAGCGTGCGCTCGATCGTGTGCCCACCCGAGTCCGTGACGCGGACCGTGATCTCGTGCGACTTGGCTGTCTCGAAGTCGAGGACGCCGTCACCGGACACCAGAACGTTGCCGTCGGCATCGATTGTGAATCGCCCGCCCGCATCGTCAACGAGTTGGTAGGAGAAGGTCTCGCCCTGGTCGACATCTGTCACGCTTGCGGACGCCACGACCGTGCCGCCCATCGCGTCTTCGGAGACCTCCCCGCCGCTGAATGTCAGTGCGAGAGGTGCCTCGTTCACATCCGAGACGTCAATGACGAGCTCACGCTCGATGGTGTGGCCCGCCGAGTCCGTGGCGCGGACGGTCACGGTGTGCGAAGACGCGGCCTCGTGGTTGAGGTCGGCTCCCTCGGCGACGGCGATGTTGCCATCCGCGTCGATCGTGAATCGGCCGTCGGCATCGCCGACCAGTTCGTACGTGTGGGCTTCGTCCGCGTCCGGATCGACCACGCTCGCCGAAGCGACGACCGTGCCTGCCGAAGCGTTCTCGTCGACAGTCCCGCCCGTGAAGCTGAGCGACTCGATACCTTCGTTCACATCCGACACGTCGATGACGAGCTCACGCTCGATGGTGTGGCCGGCCGAGTCTGTGGCGCGGACGGTCACGGTGTGCGAAGACGCGGCCTCGTGGTTGAGGTCGGCTCCCTCGGCGACGGTGATGTTGCCATCCGCGTCGATCGTGAATCGGCCGTCGGCATCGCCGACCAGTTCGTACGTGTGGGCTTCGTCCGCGTCCGGATCGACCACGCTCGCCGAAGCGACGACCGTGCCTGCCGAAGCGTTCTCGTCGACAGTCCCGCCCGTGAAGCTGAGCGACTCGATACCTTCGTTCACATCCGACACGTCAATGACGAGCTCACGCTCGATGGTGTGGCCCGCCGAGTCCGTGGCGCGGACGGTCACGGTGTGCGAAGACGCGGCCTCGTGGTTGAGGTCGGCTCCCTCGGCGACGGTGATGTTGCCATCCGCGTCGATCGTGAATCGGCCGTCGGCATCGCCGTCCAGTTCGTACGTGTGGGCTTCGTCCGCGTCCGGATCGACCACGCTCGCCGAAGCGACGACCGTGCCTGCCGAAGCGTTCTCGTCGACAGTCCCGCCCGTGAAGCTGAGCGACTCGATACCTTCGTTCACATCCGATACGTCAATGACGAGCTCACGCTCGATGGTGTGGCCGGCCGAGTCCGTGGCGCGGACGGTCACGGTGTGCGAAGACGCGGCCTCGTGGTTGAGATCGGCTCCCTCGGCGACGGTGATGTTGCCGTCGGCATCGATCGTAAATCGGCCGTCGGCATCACCGACCAGTTCGTAAGTATGACTGTCACCCGCATCGACATCTGCCACGGCAGCCGTGGCGACGACCGTGCCCGGAGCCGCGTTCTCAGGCACGTTGCCACCCGAGAAGGCCAGTTCGACAGGTGACTCGTTGACATCTGTGACTTCGATCACGACTGTCCGCTCAATGGTGTTGCCTGCGGAGTCCGTGGCGCGAACGGTGACTTCGTGCGAATCGGCGGCCTCATGGTCGAGACCCGATCCATCGGCCAGGACAATGTTGCCCGAGCCGTCAATCACGAATCGGCCGCCCGCGTTGTCGAGCAGCTCGTAACTGAAGGTTTCGCCCGCGTCGGGATCGCTGACATTCGCGGAGGCCACGACTGTGCCTATGGGGGCGTTCTCCTGAACGCTGCCTCCGGTGAACGTGAGTTCGTCGGGCGTCTCGTTGACGTCGGCGACATCGATGACGAGCTCACGCTCGATGGTGTGACCTGCCGAGTCCGTGGCGCGGACGGTCACGATGTGCGAAGACGCGGCCTCGTGGTTGAGATCGGCCCCCTCGGCGACGGTGATGTTGCCGCTGGCATCGATCTCGAACCGGTCGCCGGCGCTGTCGATCAGCTCGTAGCTGTGCGTTTCGTTGGCGTCCGGGTCGGTCACGCTCGCCGACGCGACGACCGTGCCGGGCGAGGCGTTCTCGGTGACGGTGCCGCCCGTAAAGCTCAGGCTCTCGATGCCCTCGTTCACATCCGACACATCGATGACGAGCTCACGCTCGATGGTGTGGCCGGCCGAGTCCGTCGCGCGGACGGTGATGGTGTGCGAAGCCGCATCTTCGTGGTTGAGATCGGCACCCTCGGCGACGGTGATGTTGCCTTCGGCGTCGATCTCGAAACGTCCACCGGCGCTGTCGATCAGCTCGTAGCTGTGCGTTTCGTTGGCGTCCGGGTCGGTCACGCTCGCCGACGCGACGACCGTGCCGGGCGAGGCGTTCTCGGTGACGGTGCCGCCCGTGAAGCTCAGGCTCTCGATGCCCTCGTTCACATCGGTGACATCGATGGTGTATGCCTGTTCGATCGTCGCGCCCTCGGCATCGATCACGCGAACAACGATCTCGTGCGAAGCACCGGTCTCGTGATCCAGTTCGGCGCCTTCGGCGACGGTGATGTTGCCATCCGCGTCGATGGCGAATCGGCCACCGGCGTCATCAACCAGCTCCAGGACGTGGGTGTCATCAGCGTCCACGTCCGTGAAGGAGATTGTGCCGACGACGGTGCCCGCTGACGCATTCTCGTTGACTGTCTGGCCCGTGAGCTGGAGGTCGAGCGGGGCGTCGTTGGTGTCCGCGACACCGATGCGGAAGGTGGCGTCGATGTCGTTGCCGGCGCTGTCTGTGCCGATGACCTCGACCGAGACGACGGGCTCGGTCTCGTGATCGAGCGTGACGCCGTCGCGTAGCTTCAGAACACCGTCCGGGGTGACCTCAAATCGGTTATCGCTGACGGCATAGCCCGCATCGTCATCTGCGTCGGGATCGACGACACCGAGCTGTCCGACGATTGCGCCTGGTACGTTCTCGGCGACCACGGCATGCATCGGCTCGGGTGCGTCGGTCGTGTCGAAGACGAGCGTCCCGTTCCAGTACATGCCTTCCTGACCGCCTATCGTGCTCCAGCTGCGCTCGTAGTCTGTGTCGCTGCTCTCCGCTTCGTACGTCTTGCCGTTGACCTCGATGCTGTCAACGTAGAGGTTCCGGTCGGTGTCGCGGGTCCCGCCATAACTGTCGTTGGTGAAACGGACTTCGACCTGTTCGGGGGCGGCATCGCCGGGAATTTCGATCTCCAGTTCGTGCCAGCGGCTTTCGGGGTCCTGATCGCTGAAACGCGACATGTCCATCCAGTCTGCCGTGCCCGATTTCACAACCTCGCCGTCGACGAGAATCTGGTAGTTGGGAGCACCGGTACTTCCGCCTCCGCCGCCACGCTCACCGCCGATGGTGACGCGCACGATGTTCTCATCTGCGATGTTCGCGTCGAGCGTGACAGCCGTGGGCGCTTCGTTGACATCCGCAATCGCGATCGTCAACGCCTCTTCATACGTTTCCCCGGCGGCATCGGTCACGCGAACCGTCACCGAATGTTCATCGGCTGCTTCGTGATCGAGATCGGCGCCGTCGGCAACCGTGATTCTTCCGTTGCCATCGATCTGGAATCGGCCGTCGGCGTCGTCGACCAGCTCATAGCTGTGCGTGTCGCCTTCGTCCACATCGACGACCGTGGCCTGCGCCACGAACGTGCCAGCCGGCGCGTTCTCGTTGACCGTCCCGCCCTCAAACTCGAGATCGGTCGGCGCTTCGTTGATGACCCACGGCTGGATATCACCCGTCCCGTGCCAGTTCCCGTCGTTGTCCACGATTTCGCCAGCGACGTAGATGATTCCGCCGTTGATCCTGGCGAGATTCTCGACGGTGATATCGCCCTCGATATAGATGTCGCCATCGAGCTCCAGATACCCCGCATTGACAGTCATGTCCCCGAAGCGCGTTGCTTGTCCGGAGAGAGATGCGTTGCCCTGCAGCTCGACGGTGGCGCCGGTGGCATCGACCGTGTTGCCGTTGTCCGTGTAGTTGCCCGAGATCTGCAGATCGCCCTCGATCGTGACTTGGCCAGAGGTGTTCTCGATCGAGATGTTGTGAAGCTCACCCGTCCCGTCGCCGGTCGAGATCGTCTGCGCACCATCACCGCTCAGCACGATGACAGCCGAGCCGTGGTAGCTGGTGTCGGTGGTCGTCACATCGCCGGTGACCGTGATCTCGCCGCCGTTGATGCGCGCGGCATTCTCGATGGTCAGGTCGCCGTCGACGTGCATCTCCGAGATCTCGAAGTACCCGCCGTTGAGTTCCACATCGCCGAAGCTCGTGCCCGAGCCTGTGACGTTGGCGTTGCCCTGAAGCTCCACATTCGCGCCGGTGGCGTCGACCGCGTTGCCGTTGTCCGTGTAGTTTCCCGAGATCTGCAGATCGCCCTCGATCGTGACCTGGCCAGAGGTGTTCTCGATCGAGACGTTGTGCAGCTCGCCCGTCCCGTCGCCGGTCGAGATCGTCTGCGCGCTATCACCGCTCAGCACGATGACCGCGGAGCCGTGGTAGCTGGTGTCCGTAGTGGTCACATCGCCCGTCACCGAGATCTCGCCGCCGTTGATGCGCGCGGCATTCTCGATGGTCAGGTCGCCGTCGACGTGCATCTCCGAGATCTCGAAGTACCCGCCGTTAAGCTCCACATCGCCGAAGCTCGTGCCCGAGCCTGTGACGCTCGCGTTGCCCTGCAGCTCGACTGTGGCGCCGGTGGCGTCGACCGTGTTACCGTTGTCCGTGTAGTTGCCAGAGATCTGCAGATCCCCCTCGATCGTGACCTGGCCAGAGGTGTTCTCGATCGAGACGTTGTGCAGTTCGCCCGTCCCGTCGCCGGTCGAGATCGACTGCGCGCCGTCGCCCGAGAGCACGATCACCGCCGAGCCGTGGTAGCTGGTGTCCGTGGTCGTCACATCGCCCGTCACCGAGATCTCGCCGCCGTTGATGCGGGCGGCGTTCTCGATGGTCAGGTCGCCGTCGACGTGCATCTCCGAGATCTCGAAGTACCCGCCGTTGAGGTCCACATCGCCGAAGCTCGTGTCCGAGCCTGTGACGCTCGCGTTGCCCTGCAATTCGACGGTCGCGCCGGTGGCATCGACCGCGTTGCCGTTGTCCGTGTAGTTGCCAGAGATCTGGAGATCCCCCTCGATTGTGACCTGGCCAGAGGTGTTCTCGATCGAGACGTTGTGCAGTTCGCCCGTGCCGTCACCGGTTGAGATTGTCTGCGCATCATTACCCGAGAGCACGATCACCGCCGAGCCGTGGTAGCTGGTGTCGGTGGTCGTCACATCGCCGGTGACCGAGATCTCGCCGCCGTTGATGCGGGCGGCGTTTTCGATGGTCAGATCACCGTCGATGTGCATCTCCGAGATCTCGAAGTACCCGCCGTTGAGGTCCACATCGCCGAAGCTCGTGCCCGAGCCATCGACATTGGCGTTGCCCTGCAACTCGACGGTGGCTCCGGTGGCGTCGACCGTGTTGCCGTTGTCCGTGTAGTTGCCCGAGATCTGCAGATCGCCCTCGATCGTGACCTGGCCAGAGGTGTTCTCGATCGAGACGTTGTGCAGCTCACCCGTGCCGTCGCCGGTCGAGATCGTTTGCGCCCCCTCACCCGAGAGCACGATGACCGCGGAGCCGTGGTAGCTGGTGTCCGTGGTCGTCACATCGCCGGTGACCGAGATCTCGCCGCCGTTGATGCGCGCGGCGTTCTCGATGGTCAGATTGCCCGAGATCTCGGCATTGCCGTCGATCTCGATGTAGCCCCCGTTGATGACAACATGTTCGAAGGGCCCGTCGGACGCGTGCAGCGTCTCGTTGCCGGTGACCACGAGCGTTTCCATCACGTTGGCCACGGTGATATCGATAACCTCTTCGACAGTTTCGCCCGATTCGTCGGTGACGCGAACGGTGACCTGGTGGGCGTTCTCGGCCTCGTAGTTCAGGTCGGCGCCCTCGGCGACGGTGATCTGCCCCTCCGCATTGATCGTGAATCGGCCGTCGGCATCATCGACGAGCGTGTAGCTGTGCGAATCACCCGCGTCCGGATCGGTGACTGACACCGTGCCCACGACCGTGCCGGCCGCTGAGTTCTCCGCGACCGTGCCGCCCGCGAACGCAACCTCAGTCGGGGCTTCGTTGACATCGGTGACCGACACTTCGAGCGTCTCGTCGTACGTCTCGCCCTGCGCATCTGTCACGCGGATCGTGATCTCGTGCGAGGACGCCAATTCGTGATCGAGCTCGGCACCGTCGGCGACAGTTACCACGCCGGTGTCGGGGTCGATCGTGAACCGACCCTCCGCGTCGCCGACAAGTTCGTACGAATGCGAGTCGCCCGCATCCTGATCAGAGGCCGTGGCGGTGCCCACGTACGTGCCAGGCTCAGCGTCCTCGGCCACAGAGCCGCCGGCGAGTTGAATCTCGGTCGGCGCCTCGTTCGCATCGGAGACCGTGATCGAGAGTGTTTCGTCGTACGTCGCACCCTCGGCGTCTGTCACGCGCACGACGACTTCGTGCTCGCCCACCGATTCGTGATCGAGTTCGGCGCCATCGGCGACAGTCACCACGCCAGAGTCTGGGTCGATCGTGAACCGACCGTCCGCGTCGCCGACAAGCTCGAACGTGTGCGAGTCGCCCGCGTCCGGATCGGCGACGGACATGGTCGCGACGACCGTGCCTGCCGGTGCGTTTTCAACGACCGTCGCCGCGTCCGCCTCGCCCCACGAGGCCTCAACCGTCACCGGGAGATCGTAATGCGTGACGTTTGCCACATCCTGGTCGAAGCTGATCCAGTCGATCTGGTAGTCCGAAGAGTCGCTCGTCTTGCCGTTCTGGCCGCCCGTGTACTCGGTTGCGCGGAAGATGACCTGGTCGAACGGCTCGCCGTCTGTCTCAATGTCCAGCGTCGCGCTATCGTTGCGTGTCGCGATGAAGACGCTCGATGCGACCTCCACACCGTCACGGAGCGCCACCCACTCGCCCTGCTCGCAACTGCCGGCCTCGTCCGTAAAGAGCTTTGAGATCTTCGCCTGGACGCTCGTGAGCGGCTCATCGAATGAAACGATCAGTTCCTCGGACACACCCTTCGAAGCGTCGAAGCCGATCTGAGAGCTCGGGCCGCCCGTGCTCCCGTTGACCGCGAACGAGCTGCCGTTGCGGACGATGTTGTCGGCGCTTGCTTCGGTGAGTGAACCGTCATCGTTGATCGAGCGCGCGGTGACCGTGAATCCCGCGTCCGTTGTGCGAACATTGGAGCCGTTGATCGTGGTCGTCTCGGCTTCGTAGGTCGTGACGTCCGTCGAGAACGTGAGCGCAATGGACGAGGTCGGGTCCGCACCGATGACCTTCAGGCCATCGACCTGATCCGCGCTGACGGTCCATGTGCCGTCGTCGTTCTGCGTGCCCGCCGAGAGCTGCGCGCCCTCGGGCACGCCGGAAACCGTGTATTCGGAGGGCTCGGCACCTTCTGGCAGCCCTGCAGCGACCTGCTCGGCCGAGATCTCAAAGTCGGGGTTGCCAGACGAGAACACAAGATCCGTCGGCGCGTCGTTCACATCGGTCACTCCGATCGAGAGCGACTCCTCGTACGTCTCGCCCTCGGCATCGGTGACACGCACGGTCACGGCATGAGCCCCGGCGGCTTCGTAGTTCAGGCTTGCCCCGTCGGCGACGGTGATCTCGCCTGTGTCCGGGTCGATCTCGAACCGCCCGCCAGCGTTGTCGACGAGTTCGTATGTGTGGCTGTCGCCGTCGTCCGCGTCGACCACCGAAGCAACCGCGACGACCGTGCCCGCGACGGCATCCTCGGCGACTGTGCCGCCGGTGAATGTGAGATCGGTCGGAGCGGTGTTTTCCGGCTCAGGCTCGACCATCGTCACGTCCGACGTATTGAGGCCCAGAGCATCCAGGTCGCCCGAGGTCTCGAGTGTGTCGCCCTCGTGCGCCGAGTTGAAGGTGATCTCCTCGATGCCGTCGGCTTCGATCGACTTGACGCCGTTGACGGAGATGACCACGCGGTCGGGCGTCACGACATCGCCTGTTCTTGCGGTGTAGGTGGCGCCGTCTTCAACGAGAACATGCGAGGCGGCGTTCTGCACGCCGTGAATCTCGATGCGGTCCGTGCCCCAGTCACCGATCACGACATCGGAGCCGTCGCCGACGGTGTAGTGGATGACGTCATTTCCAGTGCCGGCGTCGATCGTGTCATCGCCTGCGCCGCCTGTGATGATGTCATCGCCGTGGTCTCCGGTGATCGTGTCATTACCTGAGCCGCCGATGACAACATCATCCCCGGTGCCGCCGTCGAGATTGTCATCGCCATCGCCGCCATCAAGATAATCGTCACCATGACCACCGATCAGCTCGTCATTACCGCTGCCGCCGATGAGATTGTCATTGTCCGTGCCACCATCGAGAGAGTCGTTCCCGCTGCCGCCGACAAGGTGATCCGCCTGGCTGCCACCCACCAGCGTGTCGTTCCCAGAGCCTCCGTAGAGTTGGTCTTCTCCGGTCCCGCCGTCGAGTTGGTCGTCCCCGTCGCCGCCGTAGAGCTTGTCATTGTGATTACCGCCGGAGAGGATGTCATCGCCACCGTTGCCGAAGAGGATGTCATCACCGTTGCCGCCGTTGGCGACGTCGGCCATGTCCGTGCCCTGGAATTCATCTGCGTCGTGTGTCGGGCCGTCCTGCGCTTCGCCGGTGTCGGCGTCGACCCAACTCGCTGACATGAGCACCCGCTTCTCGAGCGGCTCGATCCCGAAGTCGGCCTTCTTCTTGCCCTTGCCGGACTGCTCGTTGCCGGGGTTGTTGCGGTCGCGCTTCTTCTTTCCGAACATGGCGGGCTCCGTCTCAAGTCGACATCCGCGCGCAGCACCTGCCCGCGGCTGGGTTCCGCGGATCCCTTCGGCGGCTCCGATATACGAGGGCAACCCCCGTCGACCCGGATCGAGCGAGATGAAGGATGACGATCGAAGCAGGCCGCGCAGTCAGTACAACCGGTACAGAAACCCGGTCCGATAGCCCGTGTCCGGCACTCCCGGGCGCGTCACGCCGCCGGCTGTCAGGCTCAGCCAGCGCTGTGCGTCATCATCAATTGACTCGACACGCACCGTCCCCGGCACGCGGACAGCCCGGGAATGCGCCCACTGCCGGTGCAGTTGTCCACGATCCCGCTCAGCACCCTGCGTATCGAGCGGCACAGGCCCGTTGTACGTCAACGAATCCGCGAGTGCTTTCCGCTCCGAAAGAATCTGCTTGCGCAGCAGATCACCCGAGATCGCGCCGGTCAGAAAGACGCTCCCACCAGGCTTCAGCAGATCAGTCAGCGTGAAAGTATCGGGCAAAGCAGCCGCGGCAGCACCGCTGGTCAGCACCACATCGAATGCACCGCTGACCATCGGGATCTTGCCCGTCATGACCGGCGGCACTTTGACCCGAAGCCCCGAGATCAATCGGCTCGTCACTTGCGGATCCATGCCCGCGATAAGCAGGCTGCTCCGTGACGACACGCAGCTCCGGACGAACTGAGTCTGCGAATCCGAGAGACCGTTGTCGCCCGGGGCAGATACGAATCTTGATGACGCCGCAGCAAGAAGCCTGCCATGGCCCGCAGTGATCGAATTGAATCTCCGCAGCCGATCACGGAGACGTTCGAGTTCCTCTGCCGCCTTCTCACGACCGGGTGACGATGGCACTCGGTCCAGCATCCCGAACGCATACGTCAGCATCTCCGCCACGACCGCGGCGTTATCGATGGTCTTCTGCCCCGGGTGCGCAAGCTGGCGAGCCAGATCGATCCCGGTCATGCGGAACGCCGCCCCGTCGATCGCCAGCCGCAACCAGAGGTGGTAATCCATCGTGTAATGAAGCGATTCCTCGACACCCCCCGCTGCGAGCAATGACTCGCGCTTGACGAACGCCTCTGGCTGAACGATCGATCGTCCCGCAAACCAGCCGGAGAGCAACCGGAGCAGCGCGTCGGCTGTCACGGGATCCGGCGGCGTCGGCGCAAAGACCGTCCGCCCCACCGGGTCCACGAATCGGCACCGACCGAGGATGACATCCTCGTTTGAACCCGTTGCGAACTCGGACAACGCGGCAAGCCCACCCGGCACATAGAAGTCATCCGCATTGAGCCACCCCGCGTAGCGACCAGCAGCGACACCGAGACCCCGGTTGATCGCCTCGGACTGACCGGAGTCCGGCCCTGTGAGCACGTGCGTGATCGGCGAGCCGCCGGTTGCTCTCGCGTGTTCGACGATCTCAAGCGTTCGATCAGTCGAACCGCCGTCAACGATGATGTGTTCGACATCGGCGCCAAGAGCCGCGGCCTGATGGACCGACCGGATCGCGTCGCCGATGAACGCTTCGCCGTTCAGGACCGGGGTGATGATCGAGAGTGCGGGGGTGTTCGTCATCGTGACCACGGCTCGGCAGGGGCTCAGAACAGATCGGCAAGCCTGACCTTCGGGAAGACGTCGAGTTTGCCGTTGATAGTGGCGTCCCTGACCCGGCGCCCCTCCTGCTCGAACGCGAGCTTGGCGAACCGGTACGCGAGCTCTGACTGCGAAAGATCGGGCAGCTGCCAGCGCACACCTTCGCCGAAGTAATTCTCCGCAAAGTGATCCGGATCGGGCTCGCCCGAGGTCACCAGCTTGTTGGGCTGACCGGCGCGGTCGTAGTGATGGTCAACACCAAACAGAACGACATCGGTGAAGCCAAGGTGGAAGGCCATCTGCAGCGCAACGTAAGTCACCGTCGCGCCCTGCCAGATCGCGTCGGCGGGGTCGAACGAGAATCGTGGCTCGTTCCGGGATCTCAACCAGACGGTGTTCTCCGCGCCGGGCATGAGGTGCCGATGCTCCCACGCCAGGAATCGCATCGCCGGCAGAGCCGCGATCTCCGTCGAGAATTGCTCGATCACGTTCGGGTTGACGGCGCAGTAATACCAGCGCGTCCAGTCCCGGCACGCGGGATGCAGATAGATCCGGTTGCTGGCGATGATGTATTCGTCGCGCAGCACAGAAAGGTCGACGCTGTTCAGGCTGGGTCCGTTTCCGAGCACGAAGCACCGTTTGCCCCAGTGCCTGTTCCGCAGCGCGTCGAGGACTGCCACGTTCCTGGCACCGGTCAGCGATCTTGACCACGCACGGTCGGCCTTGCTCCGTTCGCGGCGGAACGTGGCTCTCGCCCATCTTCTGAGGAGGTGTACGCGGCGGAACGGCGGGATCTGCCCGCACTCATTGCGGGGCTTCGAGCCCGACGAGTTCAACACCGGTTGTGTCGGGGCGGTCGTCATGTCTCACTGCTGCCGGTGCCCGCGGACTCGGTCACAGGCGTCGTCGCGGCTTTCTTCTTGCGCGACGATGCCTTCTTCGAGGAACGAGTCTGGACAACGACCGGCTCCGGCGACTCCTCGCCTTCGCCCTTGGGCTCGGGCACCTGCTTCTTGGCGGGTGCTTTCTTGGCCGCGGCTTTCCGTGTGGATTTCTTGGTCGTCTTCTTCGCAGCCTTGCTCGCTTTGGCGGGCGCTTTCTCAGAAGACTTGGCAGACGTCTTGGCGGGCGTTTCCGCTTTCTCGTCCGCGGCAGTGTTCTTGGCCGGCGACGCGTTTCGCTTGAAGATCGCGGTCCGCGAGAGCGTTCCGACCTGCTCGAAGCGGCTATCGCTCTTGACGACCTTGTCGACATACTTGGTGACGTCGGGCCAGTCGTCCGAGCCGTAGTCGTCGACGATCAGCACACCACCCGGCGCGACCATCTCGGCGTACCGCTCGAAGTCGGCCTTCACGCCGTCGTACGAGTGATCCCCGTCGATCACGATCACGTCGTACGGCCCCTCCTCACGCGCGGCCTGCATGATCGCGTCGTCTGTTGAGAAGCCCTCAAGAATCTTGACATCGTCGGAACGGATCGCCGCACGCGTCAGGTTGCGTTCCACGGCCGCTCGGCTGACCTTCTGACCGGTCAACGGATCGAGATGGTCAGAGCCGTAGTACCCGTCGAAGGGATCGAGCAGCACGAGCTGGACTTTCTTGTAGAAGGGCGTGAGCGCCGTGTGCATGATCGCCGCGCTCACGCCGAATAGCACACCGATCTCGAGCACCTTGATCTCGTCGCCCCGCTGCGAACGGGCCGCCAGCACGCGGGCCACAGCGTCCTCGGCGGTCGTCGCCATGCGACCCTCGCACATCGCCTCCAGGTGCTGCACCTTGCGCTCGAGATACCGCACTTCGCGCTGGGAGATATCGACGCCGAGTTTCTTGCCAAGATCGCCCTGGATCTCCTTGATGAAGTCGGCCCCGATCAGTCTTCCGAATTGCGCGTAGCCCTCGCCGCGGAGACGCCCTGTGAGCGACGAGGCGCTCTTGAGGTTCTTGTCGATCGTCTCGATGCGGTCGGTCGACTTGGCGATCTCCTGACGAGCCGAATCGAGCGATTCCTTCATCACGGTCTGCAAGCCCGCCTTGCGCAGGCGGTCCTGCTCCTCGAGCTTGGCGTTGAAGGATTCTTCCGCCGCCGAGATGGCGGCCTCGAGCCGGTCGTCCGCCTCCTGCAACTGTTCGACCAGCCGCACCAGTTCCTTCGACTGGGCCTCGGACTCGTCGAGCTTCTTGCTGACGCTGTTGCTGGACGCCGTGCTGGATTCGACGAGCTTCTCCTGTTCCTTGGCCACGCGCTCGATCTCGGCAGAGAGCCTGGTCGTTTCATCGGTGAGCTTGGCGGACTGGGACTCGGTGGATTTCACCGCGGCGTCGAGCGCCTCGCGCGTCGCGCGGAGTTGGACCGCCTGATCGAGCTGCTCGGTCTTGGATCGCACTTCCTCGCAGAGCTTCTCGATGAGATCGGCGAGCTTTGCTCGATGTTCGCTGGCGTCCTTGAGCGACTTGCTGAGGTTCGTGAACGTGACACGGGTACCCTTGTCGAATTGCTCGAGCCAGACCTCGGTGTCGTCGTAGCGGTCGTTGAGGACCTTGAGACGATTCGTGGTGCCGTGGAGGTAAACGGCCATCGCCGTCAGCACCTTGCCGAGAATGCCGACCACGCAGGCGAGCACGACGATGGCGAGCACGGTGAGCGATGGCGCATCGAGCGCGATGCCTAGGCCCGCAAATGCCACGCCCAGTGTCAGGAGCCCGGCCAGCACGCCGAGCATCCGTCGCCGCTTCGTTGTTTCCGAAAGGATTTCGATAAAGTCCACGCTCAGCCTCCGATGCCAACGATGACGGACATCCCTACCGGGAGTTTAGCAGCCGATCCCGACCTGCTCAGACAAACGGTGCACGCCCCTCGTAGACCCACGGATACTCCCGCCCGATGAGCCCGGGGCGTGTCTGCGGGTACCAGAGCCGTCGCCTGCTGCTGCGATCGACGACGCTGAACTGCACCGCGTCGGGTCGGCGATCGAAATTCTTCTCGTAGGGCACACCGAGACTGGCGCTCACGCGGTAATCGCCCGCTTCCAGGAGCCCGCCGTCGACCTGGAACTCGGCCGTATAGCTCCCCCGTCGCCGTCTGCCGAGGTGCGCGGGGTCGTAGTCGGCGTCACCCGAGCTGATGACGACCATCCCGTCGGCCGTCTCGATCCGGCAGAACGCGTGTGCGCCCTCGATGTCCTCGTTGATGTCGTACGACATCCGGACCCGCAGGGGTTCTGCCATCTCGATTTCACCCGAGCAGTCCCCATTCACCGAGATCACCGAGATCTCGCGGATGCACATCGCCTTGTCCGTCTCGGGCTCGAATTCCTTGAACGCGTTGCCCGATCGGCGGTCTTCCTGCACCGCGTGGCTGTAGTGCTCTACCACGCGGGACGTCGCGCCGATACTCACGAGCCTGCCCCGGTCCAGTTCGAGCGCGCGGTCGCAGAGCTGCTCGACGATCTGCCTGCTGTGGCTCACAAAGAGCACCGTCCGCCCGCTGCGGATCAGCTCCTGCATCCGCGCCGACGAGCGCCGCTTGAACTCGGCATCCCCGACGCTCAGCACCTCGTCCACGAGCAGGATCTCGGGCTCGAGCATGACCATGACCGCGAACGCCAGCCGCACGCGCATGCCGCTGGAGTAGCGTTTGACCGGCACATCGATGAAGGGCTTGATCCCTGAGAACTCGACGATGTCGTCGAACTTCTTGCGGATCTCGCTCCGTTTGATGCCCAGGATCACGCCGCTGAGCATCACGTTCTCACGCCCGGTCAGCATCGGGTTGAATCCGACACCCACCTCGAGCATCGATCCGATTCGGCCCCGCGTCACGACGCGTCCCTCGGTGGGCCGGGTCAGCCTCGAGATGATCTTGAGCAACGTGCTCTTGCCTGCGCCGTTCCGGCCAACGATCCCAAGCGCCTCGCCCTGGGCAACCTCAAAGCTCACGTCGCGGAGTGCCCAGTGGACGTCCCCGTCCTCGTCGGGGTCCGCCGGGCGTGTGATCGCACGCTTGGCCATCCCGATGATGGAGGCAGAAAGCAAGCGGTCGTGCGCTTTCTGACGGAGCAGCACAAAGCGCTTGCTCAGGTTCTCCACACTGATCATCGCCTCAGACACACCAGCCCCCAATTACAGCACGTCCGTCACGGTCTGCTCGAGCTTCATGAAGGTCACCAATCCAAAGACGAACATCCCCAGGGCCACGGTGCATGAAATGAGCGCCATCTCGGGCGTCACCGGCGAGGCCTCGCCCAGCATGCACCCGCGCACACCCTCGCAGGCGGTCACCATCGGGTTGAGCGAGTACAACAGCCAGTACTTCTCGGGCACCAGATCGGTCGTGCTGTAGAGCACAGGCGAGCAGAAGAACCAGAGATGAAGCATGACGGGCAGGAAGTGCGTCACGTCGCGGAAGTGCGAGTTGAGCACGCTCAACCCCATCCCCATCCCCGCGGCTGCGACGATCGCGATCATGAGATACGCCGGCATCATGAGCATCGCCGCCGTCGGCGGGTGCTGGTAGATCGCCAGGATCACCGCGAGAATCACGAGCCCGAAGAGGAAGTCGACCAGCGGGCTGGTGATGCTCGCCAAGGGGAGCACCAGCCGCGGGAAATAGACCTTCGCCAGGATCGCTGAGTCCTGCTTGAGCGAGTTCGAGGCCCGGCCGGTCGCCGAGTTGAAATACTGGAACACGATCATCGCCGGGAACAGGAACAGCGGGTAGGGCATCCCGTCAGGCCCCATCCGGCCCAGCTTGTCGAAGACCACCCAGTAGACCGCCATCGTCATCAGCGGCACCATGACCGCCCAGATGATCCCGAACGCCGTCTGCCGGTAGCGCACCTTGATATCGCGCTGAACCAGCATGAACAGCAGATCCCGCCACTGGAAGGCTTCGCGGATCCGCTGGAACATGCCGTCGCTCTTGCGATCGACCACCCGGACAAAGCGCGATGACAGCTCGAGCGTGGAGCCGGGCTGGTCGTTCCCGTCGATCTCCCCGTCCCTGGGCTCGATTTGCGATGGATCGTTGCTGGTCGTGGCTGTCGTCAAAGGGCTCTCCGCGTCTTGCGGGGGGATCCTATTCACCCCACCCAACGGACTCTTTCCGACCCCCGCGCTAGACTCATCACCACGCAGACGCGGCCGGAGCACACTGGCATATGACCGCTACCAACACCCCACCACGCATCGCAGCACTCGTTCCCATGCGCCACAGCAGCGAACGCGTTCCAAACAAAAACTTCCGCCCCTTCCACGGCAAGCCCCTTTACCACTGGATCGTCGCCGCCCTTCTCGATGCCCCGAGCGTGGGCGAGGTCGTGATCGATACCGACAGCCCCACCATCAGGGATGATGCCGCCAAGCACTTCCCGGGCGTCCGGGTCATCGAACGCCCCGAGCACCTCCGCGATGGCTCGATCCCGATGAACGAGGTCCTGCTCAACACCGTCAAACAGATCGACGCCGACTACTACCTCCAGACGCACAGCACCAACCCCCTGCTCCGCGCCGAAACCATCGAACGAGCCGTCCGCGCCTTTCATGAGGCCCTGCCCGAGAAGGACTCGCTCTTTGGCGTCACCCGCTGGCAGACTCGGTTCTACGACGCCGACGGCCGAGCCATGAACCACGACCCGAGTGTCCTGCTCCGCACGCAGGACCTCCCGCCCGTCTACGAAGAGAACTCCAACGTCTACATTTTCAGCAGACAGACCCTCGAAGAGCGAGGCAACCGCATCGGGCACCGGCCCGTTCTCTTCGAGATTGATCGACTCGAATCCACCGACATCGACGACGAGGAAGCGTTCCGGCTCGCTGAGGCGATCGCCCAGGCCGGACTCGTTCAAGGAGAAAGAGCGTGAGCCGAGGCAAGCTCCTGGTCACCGGTCCCCGCATCCTGCGCGACTTCGAGATGGTCCGCCCCGAGCTCGAGAGACTCGGGTTCGAGATCGTCAAAGCCAATGTCAGCCAGCAGCTCAGCGAAGACGAACTCATCGCGCTCGTGGGCGACATCGACGCCACCATCTGCGGCGGCGACAGATGGACCGCCCGCGCAATGGACGCGGCCCCCAAGCTCAAAGCCATCTGCAAATGGGGCACGGGCACCGACGCCATCGACTTTGACGCCGCCCGCGAACGCGGCATCCTCGTCCGCAACGTGCCCGACGCCTTCAGCGTGCCCGTGGCCGACTCGACGATGTGCTTCATCCTCAACTTCGCAAGACGCATCCCCTGGCTCGACAAGGAGATCAAGGCCGGCCGATGGACGCCCCTCGACGGCACCTCGCTCGCCGAGTGCACACTGGGCGTCATCGGCATGGGCAACATCGGCAGCACCGTCCTCCGCCGGGCACGCGCATTCGGGATGAAGCTCCTCGGCAGCGACACACGCAAGGACCTCCCGCTCCAGCTCCTTGACGACACGGGCGTCGAGGTCGTGCCGATGGACGAACTCCTCAAACGCGCCGACTTCGTCAGTCTGCACTGCGACCTCAACCCGAGCACCCGAGGCCTGATCGGTCAGCGAGAACTCAAACTCATGAAACCATCGGCCGTGCTCATCAACACCTCGCGCGGCCCGGTCGTGCAACAGGCCGCCATCGAGAAGGCCCTTATCGAGGGCACCATCGCGGGCGCAGGACTCGACGTCTTTGAGGTCGAGCCGATCCCGGCGACCTCGCCCCTGCTCAAGATGGACAACGTGCTGCTGACGCCCCACCTCTCGCAGAGCTCCGAACGCGCAGCACACCGCACGCACTGGCAGGTCATCCGCAATGTCGTCGAACTGCTCGACGAGTGGGAAAGCAGGAACGCAAGCCCGCAAGGGGTTCGCCGGTGACCAAGCACGTCGCACTCATCACCGGGGCCGCCGGCGGGATCGGGAGCGCCACCTGCCGCGTGTTCCACGAGGCAGGCTGGACCGTTGTGGGTGTCGACCGCCGACACGAGGTCGTCGTGGGCGTCGACCACTTCATCGAGGCGGACATCTCCGACCCCGAATCGCCGACGCGCATCTTCGAGGAGCTGACCTCGCACACCGGTCGGCTCGACGCGCTCGTCAACAACGCCGCCATGCAGGTCTGCAAGCCCATCCTCGAGACGACCGCTGAGGAGTGGGATCAGGTGATGGCCTCGAACATCCGCTCGGTGTTCCTGTCGGCCAAGGCCGCCTACCCGATGCTGTGTCAGAGCAAGGGCTCGATCATCAACGTCTCGAGTGTGCACGCGATGGCAACCAGCAGGAATATCGCCGCCTACGCCGCGAGCAAGGGCGCGCTCTCGGCTTTCACCCGCTCGATGGCGCTCGAGTTCGGAGACGACGAGATCCGCGTCAACGCCGTCCTCCCCGGAGCCGTGGACACCCCCATGCTCCACGCGGGTCTGGAGCGAGGCCACGTCAAGCCGGGAAGTCTCGATGAACTCGTCCGGGGCCTTGGCGAAAGGCACGTCCTCGGCCGCGTGGGCCTGCCCGAAGAGATCGGCAAGGTCATCCACTTCCTGGCCGACGCGAGGCAGTCGTCGTTCATCACGGGTCAGTCCATCGTCGTCGACGGCGGCGCCCTGGCCAGGCTCAGCACCGAATGATCGCCGGCGTTCCAAGCATCCTCGTCGACCGCACCTTCAGTCTGGGCGAGAACCCGCTCTGGGACACACAGCGCGGGCTGCTCTTCTGGACCGACATCGACGCGGGCGAACTCTGGAGATACGACCCCGACGCCGACAAGGCCGAGTGCTTCTACTCGGGCCCGAAGGTCGGGGGATTCACGCTCCAGCAGGACGGCGACCTGGCGCTCTTTCGGGTTAACGACATCGCGCTTCTTGATCCGGAGAACCCCGGCAGCGTGCGCACGATCGCGGCGTTCGAGGACCCGGACGCCGAGCGATTCAACGACGTCCAGGCCCTGCCGGACGGGAGCGTTTACGCGGGCACCATCGCCGCCAGGCCCGGCTCGGGCGGGCTCTACCACGTCGCGAAGGATCTTGCCATCCGCTCACTCTTTAAGGGCACCGACGTCTCCAACGGGATGGCTGTCTTCGACGACGGACGCTCGCTCCTCTGGACCTGCTCGACCAGCGGCCGGATTGTTCGTTTCAACAGAGACACACAAACCAACGAACTCACCGACCCAAACGATCTCTACAAAGCGACCCCGGAAGAGGGCACACCCGACGGCCTCACGCGAGATATCGAGGGGCGAATCTGGTCGGCCCGCTGGGATGGCTCCTCGGTCATCGTGCACGATGCGGACGGCAACGTGATCGAACGCCTGCCCGTCCCCACGGCCCGCGTGACCTCCGTCTGCTTCGGGGGGCCTGATCTGTCAACGCTTTACATCACGACCTCAGAGGGGCCGATCTACCAAGCCCGAACAAAGACCTTCGGTCTAGAAGAGCCAAGGTCAGGCCTTGGAACCTGAGATGGGGTGGTGTTGCGTCATCCGGACCTCGCAGGTGTGTTGCTGCGCCTGTCGGCTGGCCGAGGTATAGTTCGCACCGTCTTCACAGAAGGAGCCGAATGTTGTCGAGCACCAGGCCCCCGACCATCGCGGTCCTCATGCCCGTTTACAACGCTGAGCCGTACGTCGCCGAAGCGATCGAGAGTATCAGGGCGCAGTCCTTTGAGGACTTCGAGCTGATCCTCTTGGACGACGGATCGACCGACGGCTCGCTGGCAGAAATGCGGCGTCAGGCCAGGCAGGACTCACGCATCACCCTGATCAGCCGGGCCAACACCGGGATCGTGGGCGCGCTCAACGAGATGCTGGCCCACGCCAAGTC
The DNA here is from genome assembly GCA_965228265.1 of Phycisphaerales bacterium. Classification (GTDB taxonomy): domain Bacteria; phylum Planctomycetota; class Phycisphaerae; order Phycisphaerales; family UBA1924. The sequence continues at coordinate 2,157,499 of OZ245804.1, read as the reverse complement.
GCCCCTGTTGGCCCGCATGGACGCCGATGACATCGCCCTGCCCGATCGCTTCAAGGTGCAGGTCGAGTTCATGGAGCAGAACCCCGAGGTGGTATGCCTCGGGGGCGGGATCGAGCTGATCGACAGCCGGGACAGGCATCTTTTGACACCCCCGCCTGTTCGTGGGAACGAGCAGGTGCAGGCCGAGGCCCTCTGCGGGCGGACGCCGATCTCGCACCCGGCCGCGATGATGCGGGCCGACGCTGTGCGGGCCGTGGGTGGGTATCACACGGACAGCTACCCGGCCGAGGATCTGGACCTGTTCCTGAGGCTCGGCGAGATGGGTCAGATCGACAACGTGCCAGATCTGGTGCTGCGGTACCGCGTGCACTCGGGCTCGATCAGTGTGCGTCTGAGCGACCGCCAGATCGCCAAGATGCGCCAGGCGTGTCAGAAGGCCTGGGGGCGTCGTGGTGTCAAGGGTCAGTTCCGGGGCACGATCGAGGCCAAGCCGAGCGGGGCGTACGAGGTGGTCACCCCGATCCACCCGCCGATCCTGCACGCGAACCCGACGGCTCACGCGCTGTCGAGCCAGATCACCTCGTCGCCCGCGGATTGACGCGGGGCCGGGCGGGCCAGGTTGATCAGCCAAACCAGATCGACGAAGTCAGATCAACGAAGTCAGGGCGACTGGAGTTGAACCAGCGACCTCGTGTACCCAAAACACGTGCTCTACCAAGCTGAGCTACGCCCTGAAAGTGGACCGAGCCCCCGCGTGGCGAGGGCCCGACCGGTGGCACAATCCTATCCGGCTCAGTCCCCCGCGGTGGGCGGGTCGGGGAGCATCGGCAGCTGAACGAACGCGAGCACGTTGGGCCGGTCGCCCTTCTCGGTGACGTTCGAGCGATCCAGGATCATCAGGTACCTGGCCTTGAAGCTGGGCTCGAGCGGGTCTGTGGGGTCCAGGTCCTCGGCGTCGGACTCCTTGAAGCCCTGGACGACGAACCAGACGGCGAAGTAGTCGCTCCGGACACTCATGGAGTTCAGGACCGCGTTGAGCTGGACGAGCTGCTCGTCGTAGCTGTCGGGGATCTGGTCCGGCATGATGGGCAGGAGATCCCCCAGACCCGGGAAGGCGTTGAGTGCTGCGGGGGAAGGAGCCGCGCCGTAGTTCGCAGCCAAGCCGAGCTGGTCGCCGGTGAGCTGGTTGCCGAATGTGGCGATCTCGATCTCGCCGTTGCGGAGCTGGTTGATCTTGTTGGAGGTGATCGAGTTGTAGAAGTCGATGCCTCTGCCGTAGTTGTTGTTCGAGGCGGGTGTGCCCGTGCGATCGATGAAGCCGACACCGAGCGAGCGGGTGTCGCGTGCGAAGCCGCCCATCTGGTGCTGGACCGCGTCGTCGGTCAGGTCGCGGACGGCAAAGAGTTCACCGATGGAGCCGAAACCGGGCAGCGGTCGGATGGCCTCGACCTCGGCGTTGCTGCGGTTGATGCCGAGCCCGAACTCTGGGCGGTTCGTGACACGTTCGACGCGCTGGAAGTTGTCGATCTCGGCCAGGCCCCCGCCGCCGAACGGGTTGCCCATGCTGAGCCGGGTGTAACGCGCCGGGTCTCGGTAGGCGGCGATGGTGCTGCCGACGTCGGCGAAGGTGACCTCGTTGCTGACGTCCGACGTATCCTCGAAGAGGTTGAGGCGGTACGTCTGCTGGTTCTCGGTGGTCTGCCAGAGCGTGCGGGGCCACCAGAGGCTGTTTGCGGGCGTGGCGCCGCTGGCGCGGAACATATCCATCGCGAGGGCGGGGTGGAGGCGGAGAACCTCCGGCTCGGCGGTGTTGGCATTGATCGTGCCCATGACGGGGCATTCGATGCTGCCGAGGGCAGCGATGCCGTTGTCGATACCCGCCTGCGCGATATCGAAGATGTTGAGGGCCATGGGGATGCCGAGCCCCCGGCGGATGTCCTCGTTCTCGAGGAAACTGTCGATGCCATCGACGAGGTTGTTGCCCGGGATCCGGTCGAGGAAGGGCACGAAGGCGTCGAGGCGGAGCTGTCCCCGGTCGAGGACATACTTCTCGGTCTTGGGCACGCCGACGGGCAGGCCCGCGGAGTGATCGAACGAGAGCGAGCGGAATGGGTCCTTGGGTCCGAGGCTGTTGACGCCTCCGCCGGGGCCGACAGAGTCGGAGTAGCCGCAGGCGGCGGCGAGGGCTTCGCCGAGCGTGGTCCACTGGGCCTCGTACTGTTCGAGTCGCTGGACGACGTTCTGGCTGTACTGGCCGTCGGGCGTGGCGGGCGCACCGGTGTAGCCCGGCTCGAGCGGTGTGCGGTAAGCGCCGACCGCCAAGGGCAGGAGCATGTCACCCACGCGGAGCGTGCGCCGACCCGTGAGCAGATCGCGGAACTCGGTCTGGTTGACCGTTACCTTGATGAAGTTCTCGCCCTCGTAGTCGCCGATCCCCGTGTTGAGGTTGGGGGGCATGTTGGTCACGAGTTGCACATTGCTGTCGCGTCCGAATACCGGCGTACTGAGGCTGGCAAAGAACTCCGGATTTCGCAGGCCGTTCTGGAGATCCTGCCAGAATGCATCAAAGTCTGTTGTCGTGATATTGGGGTAAGGCTCGCCGGCCGAATCATCGAAATCGGCCATCAGATCGAGCGCTTCGGGGAACACATCCATGTCGTCACCCGCGACATTCATGTCGTGGTCGAGAAACGTCGAGCCCGTGTACGGGTCGTAGCTGCCCGCGCCGGCGTGAGCGCTGGGCTCGAAGACTTTGGCGGGCAATGCGCCGACGGGTGTGCCCGCGACGTACACCCGGCCCGCGTGGTTGACACCCGAGGGCGAGGTCATGAGGTTGTCGGTGTAGTACTCCGTCGGAGTATTCGCGGATTCGTACGACGCATCGTCCCGGCGAGAGATGCTGCCCCACATGGCAACACCGAGTTGGCCGCCGAAGTTGTAATCCCTACCACTAATACCTGGGAAGACGCCGGGGCCTGCACGGTTCGTCGCATTCCCACGGAGTGCATCCTGCACAAGGATCTGGCCGTTTGGATCCAACCGTTCTGGCAAATCGAGCCTGCGGTCAAGCGCGGCACGGATGGGTGCGCCTACAACGGCTGCACGTGCGGCCTTGAAGTTGGAAGAATCACGGAGACGGTCCACAAGCTGGTCTGTTGCCCGGTTCGCGATATTGAGTGTTGACGAAGTCCAGTCGATCAGTCCGGTGAGGCTCGGCGATCCGGTGGGGACCTCGTAGTCCGCGGCGTCACGCCAGAGCAGAGCGACGCGATTCACATCGCTCGCGACGCTGGGATCTGCATAGAAGAGGTCGTTCACATCGCCGGGAAGCACCTCGGGGATGTTGCCCGGTGTCGTCAGGCCGCCCGGGCTGAATCGCTTGGGGAGCGCGAGCACATCGACATCCGTCCCGAGTTGACTGGCGAGCATCTGCTCGAAGGCGGAGCCACTTCCCGAGCCGAATGGCGGGAACGAGACGCCGGCGTTGGTTAGGCGAAGGTCGATCTCCGCGGGGTCGCCCGGGTTGCTTGCCCAGACGACAAGCGTCGAGCGGGGCTGGAGAATCACCGGACCCGACGTACCGGCGGTGAACGGATAGAACGAATCGGCAAACTCGATGTAGTACCTGTCCAGCACAATCGGGACGTCAAACGGATTGAACAGCTGGAAGAAGATCGCCTGAAAGACGAAGTCGTCATTTGTGGCGACCACTTCGCCATCGATATTGGGTAGACCGTCGAAATCGTCAACAGTGCCGGGGACCATGTCGGGTCCGGCAGATCCGTTGAGCATGGTTTGAGCGAACTCACCAACGACAGAATTATTCCCGAAGTTATCATCACCAACGATTCCGCCACGAACTGTGTCGGTATAAACGACCATCGACGAAACCTGGCTCAGGAAGGGCTGGGGTTCGACGCCGTAGAGGATCATGGCGTGGTGTGAGACGTTCTGTCCGTCGTCGGCGATGAAGTCGCCCGGGTTGCCGCCGTAGAGGTCGTCGATATCGAGCCTGAGGCCGGCTTCCCAGAGTTCTTCCATGATGCCATTGGGGGTCGGGGCGTTGATCGGATCCCAATCGGTGGCGAGCCGCATGACGGCAACGCTGGGCTCGTCGACTCGGCGGTTGTAGGCGTCGAGCTCGGTGGTGTTGGAGAGATCGAGGTCGAGGACGCTTGCGACATCGGGGACGCCGTCGGGAGTCGCGGTGCCGAGGACGCCGTCGATGAAGGGGGCGTCGGCCATGTCGCGGAAGTTGAGCGCGAGGTGACCGGCGATGCGGACGGCCAGTTCCGGGCCCATGTGGCCGTAGTACTGGGTCTTGGTCCGGTCGTAGCGGTCGGTGTCGGACTGGTCCCAGTCCTCGGCCTGGAGATCGGGCGCGAGGGTGCTGAGGTAGATGCCGAACGCGTTCCGGATGAGTCGGCTCTGATCCTCGCGGACATCGTCGATGGTGTCGCCGTCGTCGTTGTTCGGGTATTCGCCGTCGTCGAGGACGAGCGATTCGAGGATGAGCTTGCGGTCGACGTTCTCGGAGAGCTTGGCGTAATCGGCCAGGTCGAGGATGGAGCTGCGGAGGGGTCGGCTGCCGCTGACTGTGGTCAGCATGCGTCGGATATCAACGGCCGATCGCATGTACTTGATAACAGTGGGTTCCTGCGGAAGGTTTGAAGGAGGCCAAGCGTCCTTGGTGGTCGGGCTTGCCGAGCGGAGCAGCGAGTAGGAGGTCTGCGGGATGGTCGGCGTGTTGACGGCCGAGAGCGCCTGCTCGAGCTTGCTGAAGTTACGGTCGTCGTTGATGCCGTGGAAGGTGAGGAGTTCGACGAGGTCGTCGATGCTGTATGGCGCGGTGCGTGAGTTGCCGCCGGCCGAGACGCCCGGGTAGACGCTTCCGACCGCGGCGGTGTAATCGACGCGCATCTCGGGTTCGGGGTAGAGGGTGTAGTCACGGATGTCGTTGCTGAGGGCGAGGTCAGGGTTGGGCTCGAGGTCGTAGTCGCCGCTGGCGTCGAGCGCGGGGACTTCGCCGAAGGGGCGGACGCTGCCCTGGTTTCGGCCGTCGGCGAGGCGGAGGTAGGACTTGCGTCCCAGTGCCTGAGCGTGCTGGAGATTGAAGATCTGGTAATCACTCGCGTTGCCTTCGGTCGTAACGAAAGCTTCGTCGTAATCGATGCCGCCGTTGACGGCGTCGATCTCGCCCGGGAGGGAGTTGACGAGCGTGTGCTCGGAGAAGTTGAGGAGCTTGAAGAGGCTGATGTCTTCGGGCCCCGAGCCGACGCGATAGCCGGTCGTGGAGGGCGCGAGGAAGTCGGTCGCGGTGGCGACGTTGACGAGGCTTGAGAGATCAATCGCGCGTGCGGCGACGAAGAAGCGCATGTCGGACTCGCCCACGAGCGAAACGGGGCGCGTGGGGTTGGTGTAGTCGACGAGCTCGAACCAGCGGGAGTCGAGGATGCCGTCACCGTCGGCGTCGGCGTACTGGTAGGCCCAGTAGTCCTCGGTGGACGGGTCGCCCATCGGCAAAGAGCTATCAAAGGCGGGGTCATTGGTGGGACGGAACAGGCGGCGCTGGTACATGGTCCAGTGCATGGGCTTGTTCCAGTCGGCTTCTTCGCGCCGGGCGCCGAGTGTGCCGCCCGCGGACAGCATGTCGCTGAAGGGGAGGTACTCGGTGGGGTTGCCGTCGCGGTCGAAGAGCGTGAGCCTGGCGTTGTTTGAGCCGGGGTCGCGGGTCAGGTCGAGCGAGGGTGCGCCGAAGTTGTCGCGGAGGTAGTAGAGGTTCACGAACCGCCCGTCGGGGGCGAAGTTGGAGATCTGGGCCCAGTCGAGGTTACGCAGGTAGGGCGGCGTATCGAGCGGGAGGTTGTTGCCGCCGAGGTCGACAGGGCGCGTCGAAGCGAGGAAGGGATCGCTCGCGGTGCGCGGGTCGACTTCAAACGGGTCGAGTGTAGATGAGTCTGAAATATCATTATCTGAAACAAGATCGTCCCAGATCACGTCAGCGCTGTGGCCGCCGTCGGGGGTGAAGCGGAGGAGGTTAATCAGGTTTTGATTTTGGCCCTCTGCCAGCGGGTCTCCTGAAAGCAAGTAGCCGGGCACACTGGTGAAGAAGTAGTCCGTGACGGGCATGTCGACGGCTTCGCGGCGCATGATGGGCGTGTTTGTGTTGTAGATATCGCCCAGGACGTCCGAGTCGGTGATCTCGGGGACCACGTTGAAGACATCGGTCGCGAAGACGCCGGCGATGTGATCGGCGATGGCTTCGATGTTATCGACGGCGTTCTTGCGTTCCTGCGTGGTGCGCGCGGTGCGGCGGTCGCCCTTGCCGAGGGCTGCGTACACGACGGCCAGGATCAGCACGAGCGCGAGCGAGCCGAGCACGAGCAGGAGCACGGTGCCTCGGCGGCTGCCGGGATCCGCGGCCTTGCGGAGAAGCTTTTGAATTGGTGCGAGCATGGTGCGCACTCCGTTTCTTCGTTCTGGGGTGGGTTTGAACCGACCCCGGTTGCCGGCTGGTCATCGCCGGCGTCTCAATCCGGGCAGGGCACACAAGCCCGCCCGGCTTCGTCTGTCAGATTCCTTCGCCGCTGGGGATATCGATCACGAACTGGAAGGTCTCTTCCGTGGACTGATCGATGGGGTCGGCAAAGGACATGGTGATCCTGACCAGTGTGGGCCAGGGCCATTCGTCGGTGGAGCGTCCGTCGCCGTCGATGTCGTCGGGGACGCCGTCGTCGTTCATGTCGTACCCGTCGATGATGCCGTCGTTGTCGGTATCGAGCGGGACGGCTCTCGGGTCGGCGTAGCCGAAGTAGTGCGTGAGCGGGTAACGCAGGGGCTGGTTCTGGAGGAGTCGCAGATCGCTTGAGCCGTTCTCGGTGTGGAGCCCGTTGATGAGATCCGCGAGCAGGTGCTGTTCAATAAGCCGCTGCTTGTCTTCACGGAAGATTTCACTCGGACCAAACGGCTCGGGTCGATTGGTCGTCGGCCTGAGCCAGCTTGTTTTGCCGACGCGTTGGCCACGGGTCTGGTTGCGGTAGGCCGCGCCCTCGGGGTCGTGGCCGTACCAGATCACTTTCCCTGTGCTCGAGTCGATCTCACCGAAGCTGTATTCGACGATGAACTCGGTGCATCGCGGGATGAACTGCGAAGCGCCGATGACCTGCTGGTCGGCGCGGTATGAGGCCTGGAGCACGGCGCTGGTGCCGGTGGCCGCGTCGGGACCGAACACGTCGGCGTTGTACCCGGGGGGGGATTTCTCGAATCGCACGCGCGTGCGGGCGGTGCGGCTCTCGTACTCGCTCCGGCCGTAGGGGTTGGCGGTGGGCACGCCGGGGATCACGCGCGGGTCGGAGCCCCGCCAGTCGTAGGCGATTTTCGGGTTGATCTCCCATGAGGACTCGCCGAAGAAGCGGAGTTCGTTCGAGCGTCCGGGCAGGGCGTCGGACATCCAGGCGTGCTGCATGTCGACGAGCGTTTGCAGCCCGGTGACGTTGGAGTCGATGCCGAGCGTTTCTTCGAAGGGGATCTGCGGGCTGCCGGAGAGGTTCTGCGCCCGGCGGGCTTCGCGGTAGTTGACGACTTCGCGCGGGCTGAGGATGAAGATCCGGTCGCCAGTCGCGGGCGGCACCGCGGGTACGCGGTTGCTGAAATTGAACGTCGAGTCGGGCGTGGGCGCGAAGAACTGCAGCGGCGTGGTGGGCAGCGAGGGCTGGGGCTGGCGTGCGTAGACCTGCGTGATGCGCTGCTTGATATCGACGAGCGACGCGGTCGCGACGTCGACGATGCCCGACTCGAAGAGCGGCGAGACAACCTCGCCCCGCATGTTGTAACGGGCGAACTCGTCGTCGGTGCCGGGCGTGAAGTTCGTGTCGAGGAAGGGCATGCCCGTGATGGTTTCGACACGGAAGATGCCCGCGGCCGCGGGCTGGCCGGCGATCTGCAGCTCGTTGTCCTGGAACCGGCGGACGTTGGTCACGGTCGGGCCGAGGCCGAGCGGTCCTGTCTCGCCATCCGGGTGGATCCGCGGGTTCTTGAGGAGTGTGGCCTTGCGGAGCAGCGTCCAGTCGCCCGCGTAGAAGTTGGGGTTGATCTCACCGATGTTGCTGTCGAGATCGGAGATGCCGTGACGCAGGAAGGGGTCTTCGTTGGTTTCGTCGAGGAAGGGGGTGGCAAAGCCGACAGTGCCTTCGAGCTTCTGCTGGCCGTGGCCGTAGTAGATGCTGGCCGCGCTTGAGCGTGCGACGAAGTCGGGGTCGATCGGTGAGCGGGCGGACTCGAACTGCCCGCGAGCGAAGAACATGATCTCGTCGATGCGGCGCACGCGGCGTGAGTCGAGCTGGTCGGGCGAGAGCGGGATGCCCGAGGGATTCAGGGCGTACTCGTTGCGGATGACGAGGAAGCCGTCGCGGGACATCTTGGCGAAGTCATCGCGGAGCACGCGTTCGACGACCGAGGCGTAGTTGTTGATCGCGCTGACGCGCCGGCCTGTGGTGACCGTTTTCGAGATTGCCGAGAAGATCGTCGACAGACCGACCGCCAGGATCGAGACACCGATGACGGCCACGAGGGCCTCCATCAGCGTGAAGCCTCGACGCATCCTTCCGAGTTGTGGCTTGCGCGGGGTCATGAGTCTTCCTTATCGCGTGGTCAGCACCCGGATATCGACGGGAACCTGCGGCGTGAAAACGATCTGGCGGTATTCGTCGGTCGAGTTGCTCGAGAAGGGCGGGTCGACGACCAGAACGTCGCGGTCGCCGCCGTCGACCTGTCGCTGGACGATGCCCGTCACTCTGCGGACGGTGCCCGTGTTGTCGACGAACATCTGCCCGACCTGCGTAAGTCGCTCGGCCGCGGACGTGGCGTTCGTGCCGTTGCCAACGTGGCGCAGGGAAACGGGGTCGAAGAGATCCCAGACGTCGGGTCTGGAGTCGTCGCTCTGGAGAATGGTGGTATCACGGAGCAGAGCCGCGACCGGAGTGGAGTAGCTGTGATCTCCCGGCTTGCCGTTCTGCACGAGCCTGCATGCATCACCCGGATCCACGGCCAGCGGCAGGCGGCGGTTGCGATCGGGGACCCGGCCGTCCTGCTCGGGATCGTCGTACTCGCCCGAAAGGGCCTCGCGGATCGAGACGCCCAGAGGGACGCGGATGTTGCGATCGACCCGCCGGACGAAGACCGCGATCTGGAGCGGGAGCTCTTCGAGACGATCGGCGGGGACGCGCCGCTCGTAGGTGCGACGACCCGTATCGCCACGCGGCACGTAGCCGATGCCCGCGTCGACGCGGCGGACGACCATGTCATAGATGTAACGAGGATCGGCGCCTGAGGCCGCGTCGGGCATGAGGCGGTCGGCAAGCGAGAGCGTCACCGTCGGAAGCGTAATCTGGACGGTCTGCAGGTTTCCGTTCGTGTCCTGCTTCTGGATTCGGCCACGCCCGCCCCCGATGACCAGATCGCCGGTCGCGGTCAGCACATCGAACGCATCGTCGTTCTCGGGGCGTTCCCAGTCCCAGTTGGTTTCCCAGAGGAAGTTGTACACATAGTCCGAGGCCCCAACGGGGATACGACTGTCGCGGACCGAGATGGTGACGTCCCGCTTGAGTGTGTCGAAGACGGGGAATCGGGGGATCAGTGAGAGGTCGCTCTCGTTGAACACATCAGACCAGTCCGTCCAATCCAGCCAGTTGAGCGAGGGGTTCTCGATGAACGTGCCGACGAGCTGCGCCTCGGCGGAGGAGGCGGCGTTCTGGCCGATGACCGTGTCCTGGGCGCGGCGCTGGAGGTCGATGACGGCGGGGAAGATCGCCACGACGCCGACGAGTCCGATCGCGAGCACGACCACGGAGATTAGGATCTCAAGAAGCGTGAACGCGCGTTTCATCGGACAACCTCCACCAATTCGCCGAAGTAGGAGCCGACGGTGTACACCGACGATTCCGCTTCGAGCGCTGAGCCTGCGTCATTCTGACTCTCGAGCGCAAGCCGGCCTTCCAGCCATTGTGTAATACGCGTTTCCAGCTCGACCCGATCATCCGCAAGCTGCGAATCACGGAAGAGAGACGAATCGACTTCGGGATCTTCGTCTTTGAGGTAAATGCTGTTGGTGTCGCGGTTCAGATTGCGGACCTGAAGCATCTGCCCGAGGCGACGCTCGCGATAGAGCGCGATGTCCGTGATCGGGCGGGCCAGAACGGTGTCACCCGACTCGTTGCCGAGAAGAACAGGGAGTGCAGTCTTTACCGCCGGATCCGTTGAGATCAGCACGCGTTTCGCCCAGGTGCGAAGGTCCTCGGCCTGATCGAGCGGCTGGATCGCGGGCAGTGTGGGACGGTCCAGGTTGCTCGGCCTCGGGTCGAGGATGAGGGCTGAGGTCGCGTCCCGGCTGAGCGTGCCCGTGCCGGCGGTGAATCGGACCATGAAGGTCTGGCGGTCGGCGCCGTCGTCCTGTTCGAGCTTGTTGTAGAAGTCGGTCTCCGGGAAGACCCAGGCGCCCGGGCCGCGGTCGCTGCCGTTGTTGCCGCCGGTCTGGAGTCCGGAACCGGGGCTGTAATCGACGAGGTCTTCGTACCAGTCCTCGTCGCGGAGCTGCGTGCCGAGGACGAATCCCCGGACGGAGTAATCGGGCGGGAGCTGGACGGGCTCCATCGAGGTGATCGGGACAAAGACGTCACGCAGGGCCGAGCCCGCGTCGTTGTCGGAGTCATCGCTGAAGGCGCCGATTTTCTCATAGATACCGACGGTGATGCCGCGGTCGGTGTCGTAGAAGAAGACGGCTGCGGTATCGCCCCCGCCCACGTTCGCCGCGGCGGCGTCGCGTGCTGAGAGGATGGCCTGCTGGAGCGCGTTCTGCGCCAGGCTCTCACGCGAGGATGTCAGGATCGCCTGGAACGCGGGAACCGCGATCCCGACGAGCAGCGCGCCGATCACGATCACAACGAGCAGCTCGATCAGTGTGTAACCGGCGCGTCTCATGAACCCACCTCGATGATGTTGTCCTCGCGGGCGGTCTCGACCGCTTTCTGCGCGTACGCGGCGTCGTTTTCCAGTCGCGTAATGGAGAGCCCCAGGTACTCCGCGTACTTGCGCCGCATCTCGGTCGCCTCGGGCCCGGCGCCAACGAGGAGGTCGTACTCCCCATCATCGCCGAAGAGCTTGTTCGGGCCGGCCGCGACGATGGCGTAGGTCGCGTCGCGGAGTTCGACGGGCACTTCGAAGAGCGGCGAGAGCGGGTCGCCGTAGCCGTAGAGCACGGTCTTGGGGATGTTCAGATAGGCGATGAGCCCCTTGACGGATTCCGAGAAGTCGATGGCATCGTCGGTGTACTCGGAGATGCCGCCGGGGATCGTGGTTGGATCGATGTCGTCGGCGTACCAGCGGTAGTACCGCACGGGGATGCTGTTGCGGTCGCGGATCTCGGCGCGGTAGACCAGTTGAGTGCGACTGATGACGTTGCCGCTGGACGGCATGAACTTGTTGGCGATGTCGACATACAGCTCGACGCCGCCGCGGTTGGTATCGAAGAGGGGCTCGTATTTCTTCGGCCCCCGGCGCGCCAGTTCGATCGTGCCGCGGTCGCCGCCGTCGATGGTTTTGGGATCGACGACGGGCGCGAAGTTGCCTGCGCGGCGGACTTCGACGAAACCCGGGCCGTCGACGCCGTCGACCTCGGCCTCGAGCGCGCCGATGAGGTAGTACGCGAGCGAGTACGTGCTGTAACGCGGGATGCGGGCGGACTGCTCGCCCCGGAGGGCGTTGATGTCGACGGCGATCGCCGGCGAGAAGACGCTGGGGATGATGAGCCCGTCCACCACGACAAGCGGATCTCCATCGCCGTCGTTGCCGCTGTCTTTCACAAGCGGCGGGATGAACCCGAACTCGCGTTTGAAATCTTCGACGGCGATCTTGAGCCCGTTGACCAGCGCGCGGTCGGAGGCGATGCGGGCCTGGTTGGCCGCGACGCGGTAGGAGACCAGCGCGATGCCCATCAGCAGAAAGATGATGAAGATCGCAACGATGATCTCGGCGAGGGTAAAGCCCCCCGCTCTCTTGCCGGATTGTCTCTCGGTGTGCGTCATCGTTGACCTCCGAATCTCGCGGGTGCGCGGGATCAGACCGAACCTCCCTGGAGCGACTCGATCATGGCAACCAGCGGCAGGAACATCGCCACGACGATCGTGCCGACCATGACACCGATCACGATCACCATGATCGGCTCGAGCAGACTGACGAGAGCCGCGACCGCGACGTCGACCTCTTCGTCGTAGTTGTCTGCGATCTTCATGAGCATGGTGTCCATCTCACCGGTCTCTTCGCCGACGTCGATCATGTTCACCACGATCGGGTCGCACGTCTTGGACTCACGCAGCGGGACGGCGAACGTCTCGCCCTCGCGGATCGAGTCGTGCACCTTCATGAGCGCTTTCTGGAACACGGCGTTGCCCGACGTCTCGGCGGTGATGGTGACCGCCTCGAGGATGGGCACACCCGCGGAGATCAGCGTGCCCAGCGTCCGGGTGAAGCGGGCGATGACCGTCTTCTTGATCAGCTTGCCCAGCACCGGGATCTTGAGCAGGATCCAGTCCGTCGCGGCGCGGCCCGGGCCGGCCTTGCGGATGAGCTTCCAGAAGATCGGCAGCGTGATGAGCACGCCGAAGATAATGAACGCGCCCGGCACGCTCTGGCCCGGCGTGCTGCCGGCGACCCAGCGCGACGTCTCGATCAGCTTGGTGGTGATCATGGGCAGCGCGACACCGAAGTCGAGGAAGATCTCCTCGAACTTGGGCACGATGAACCACATGATGAACGTCACGATCAGGATCGCAAAGAGCACAACGCCGATCGGGTAGATCATCGCGCCCTTAATGCGGCGCTTCAGGCGTTCGCTCTTCTCCATGAACTCGCTGAGTCGCTGGAGGATGATGTCGAGCACACCACCGATTTCACCGGCGTGCACCATCTTGACGTAGAGCGTGTTGAACGCCCGGGGGTGCTTGCCGAAGGCGTCCGAGAGGCTCGCACCGCCCTCGACATCCTCGACCACCTCGATGAGCACGTTCTTGAGCAGACCGGGCTTCATCTGCGACTCGAGAATCTGGAGCGAACGCAGCAGCGGCAGGCCCGCGTCCTGGAGCGTCGAGAGCTGTCGTGTGAAGAGGGTCAGCAGCTTGGGCTTGACCTTGACGAAGGGCATCGTGAAGCCGCCGGACGACTTCTTGGCCGATTCCTTCTTCTTGCCTTTCTCGCCGCCGCCGGCACCCTTCTTGACCTTCTGCTCGCGGACAGTGGTCGGGAAGTAGCCCTGGGCCTTGATGCGCTGGATCGCCTCGTCGCTCGAGGCGGCCTCGACGGTGCCCTTCTGCGGCTTGCCCTGCGCGTTGAGTGCTTCGTATGTGAATGTCGCCATCTGAACCTTTCCCTCTCGGTCTTACACCGAGTTCATTCCTCAGCAATCGTCTCGCGGACAACCTCGTCGATGGTGGTGCGGCCGTCATAGATGCCCCGAAGGCCTGACTCACGCAGCGTGCGCATGCCCTGGGCCTTGGAGTGGTTCCGCAGGGCGGCCGTGGATGCTTCCTTCAGGATCAGCTCGCGCGATTCGTCGTCGAGCATCATGATCTCGAAGATACCCATCCGGCCCTTGTAGCCCGAGCCGTGGCAGTTGTCGCAGCCGCGGCCCCGCATGAACTTTTTGCCCTGCACCATTTCCTGGGTGAGCGCCAGCTCCATCAGTTCCTCGTCGCCCGGCGTGTACGCCTCGCGGCACTTGGGGCAGATGGTCCTCACAAGACGCTGGGCGACCACGCCCTCGATCGTCGCCGCCAGGAGGAATCGCTCGAGGCCCAGGTCGATCAGTCGCACGACCGAGCTCGGGGCGTCGTTGGTGTGGAGTGTCGAGAGCACCAAGTGACCCGTCAGCGATGCCTGCACCGAGATCTCTGCGGTCGGTTTGTCTCGGATCTCACCCACGAGGATGACGTCCGGGTCCTGACGCAGGAACGAGCGCAGCGCCGCCGGGAAGGTCAGGCCCACTTCGGGGTTGATCTGCACCTGGCAGAGTCCGTCGATGTCGTACTCGACCGGGTCCTCGGCGGTGAGGATCTTGGTCTCGGAGTCGTTGAGCTCGGCCAGCGCCGCGTAGAGCGTGGTCGTCTTACCCGAACCGGTCGGGCCTGTCACGATCACGATGCCGTTCGGGCGGTTGATGAGGTACCGGACGTCGGCGAGGTCTTTCTCGTCGAGCCCGACCCGGTCGAGGCTGAGTTCCACGTTCGAGCGGTCGAGCAGTCGCATCACGACGCTCTCGCCGTGCATCGTCGGGAGCACCGCGACACGCAGGTCGACGGATGAATCGCCGATGGTCAGCGCGATGCGGCCGTCCTGCGGCAGGCGACGCTCGGCGATGTCGAGGTTCGCCATGACCTTGACGCGGCTGGTGATGGCCGAACCCAGGTGCGCCGGTGGCGGCACCATCTCGTAGAGCACGCCGTCGATGCGGTAACGCATCTTGAATTCGTCTTCAAACGGCTCGAAGTGGATGTCCGAGGCTTTGTCCTTGATCGCCTGCATCAGCACAAGGTTGAGCAGCTTGACGATCTTGTTGTCCTCGGCCGCTTCGAGCACGGCTTCGAGGTCGATGGACTGATCGCCCGTCAGCGAGGTGAACTTGTCGTCGGAGGCCAGATCCGAAACGACGTCGGTCATCGACTCTGACTTGGCAAAGTGCTGGTCGATCAGCTTGTCGATGATGTCCGCGTCACCGACCACGGCCTCGACGGTCACGCCCAGCAGAAGCCGGATGTCGTCGACGGCGCGGAAGTTGTTCGCGTTCTTCATCGCGATCTTGAGCCGCTTGGCTCGCTCGTTGTACTCGAGCGGCACCACGCCGAAGACGCGGACATTCGCCGACGGGATCGCGTCGATCGCGTTCTGCGGGAGCTCGACGCCTTCAAGGTCCACATAAGCCATGCCCGCCTGAGCGGCCAGACCCTCGTTCACGTCGCGCTGCGTGATGTGGCCAAGCTCGACGAGCAGCTGCCCGATCGGCACCTTCCGACCGGCCTTCTGGATCTCGAGAGCCTCGTGGACCTGTTCCTTCTTGACGGTCCCGAGCTTGCGCAGGATCCGCCCGAGCTTGTGGCCCTTGAGCTGTGCGTAATCGATCTGTCCTGTGCCCGCTTTGGCCATGCCACATCCTCCGCGACTTGGGGTTGCCCCGCATCGCGTTATAACTATCTTCGCATCTCAACGGGTCCGGTTGGCCCCCGAACCCCCGTAAACGGCCTCTGGAGGCCATTCGACAGCCGGATTCTCTACCATGAAAGCCGCAGTGGCGGCCCAGGCAGCCATTGACCAGAACCCGAACTACTCCGCCTTGACGTCTTCTTCGTCCAGCTCGGCCCGGCCCACGGTGTGCCCGAGCTGGTGGACCTTGGCGGTCAGGTCTTGCGGGTTCTTGCCCTTGTCGATCATCTCGTCGGCCGCGATCATGCCGCGCGTGTAGAGCGACCAGAGGTGGTCGTCGAGCAGCTGCATGCCGAACTTCTTACCGGTCTGGATCGCCGAGTCGATACGGAAGCTTTTGCCGTCGCGGATGAGGTTCGCGATAGCGGGCGTCACGACCAGGAACTCGTACGCCGCGACCATGCCCTTGGTGTCGATCCGGCCCAGCAGCACCTGGCTGAGCACGCAGATCAGGGCGGTCGAGAGCTGCACGCGGATCTGGTTCTGCTGGGTCACCGGGAAGGCGTCGACCACACGGTCGATGGTCTTGGCAGCACCGGTCGTGTGGAGCGTTCCGAACACCAAGTGACCCGTCTCGGCCGCTCGCACCGCGGCTTCGATCGTCTCGAGGTCTCGCATTTCACCCACGAGGATGCAGTCGGGGTCCTGACGCAGTGCGCGCCTGAGCGCCTCGGCGAACGTCGGCACGTCGGTCCCGACCTCACGCTGATTCACGATCGACTTCTTGTGGTAGTGGTAGTACTCGATCGGGTCTTCCATCGTGACGATGTGCCGCTCGAGATTCATGTTCACGTGGTCGATCATCGTCGCCAGTGACGTCGTCTTGCCCGAACCCGTCGGCCCCGTCACGAGGAACAGGCCTCGGGGTCTTCGGATCAGGTCCTTACAGACATCGGGCAGACCGATCTGGTCGAACGTGAGCAGTTTATTGGGAATAAGCCTGAGCACCATGGCAAGGTCGCCGCGCTGGCGGAAGACCGAAACACGGAATCGGGCCTTGTCGCCGTAGGCGAAGCCGAAGTCAGTGCCGCCCTCCTCGGCGAGTTCCTGCTGCTTCTGCTCGGGCGTGATGGACTTCATCAGACCCACCATCGACTCGGAATCGAGCACCTTGGTCTGGAGGTTCCTCAGCGAGCCGTGGAGGCGCAGCGTCGGGGGCCTGCCCACGGTCAGGTGAAGGTCGTTCGCGCCAAGCTTGATCATGGTGTCAAGCAGTCGGTCAATCTGCATCGTCGACATCGAGTCGCTCCGGCTTACATCCCGGCGGCCTCAGCCCCGGTGGTACACATCTATCAGTCGATCACTCCGGTGCCTTCTTCCACCTGCGACACGCGGGCGATCTCGTCCGGGGTGGTGGTGCCCGAGAGCACCTTCAGCTTGCCGTCCTCTACGAGCGGACGCATCCCGTTCTGAAGCGCCAGCCTGCGAAGCTCGGACACGGGTGCGAGCTGGAACGCCGCTTCGCGGATCGTCGCGTCCATCAGCATCATCTCGAAGATCGCCTTTCGGCCCTTGTATCCCGTCGGGGACTGGGCGCAGGGCACCGGCTTGTACACGCGGCCCTCGGCCTCCTCGGGTGTCATGCCGATCAGGCGGAGGAACTTGTGATCCAGCTCGTGCGGCTCGGCGAGCTCCTTCGAGCCGTCGAACAGCACACGGATCAGACGCTGAGCCATGACCGCCTGGATCGAACTGGCCACAAGGAAGGGCTTGATGCCCATGTCGATCAGACGCGTGATGGCGCTGGGCGCGTCGTTCGTGTGAAGGGTCGAGAACACAAGGTGACCCGTCAGGGCGGCCTGGATCGCGATCTCGCCCACTTCCTTATCTCGAATCTCACCGACGAGGATGATGTTGGGCGCCTGACGCAGCATGGATCGGAGGATCGAACTGAACGTGAAGCCGATCGACTCGCGCACCTGACACTGGTTGATGCCGTCGAAGTTGTATTCGACGGGGTCCTCGGCGGTGATGATCTTCTTGTCCGGCCGGTTGAGCACGTCGAGCGCGGAGTAGAGCGTGGTTGTCTTACCCGAACCGGTCGGGCCTGTCACGAGGAAGATGCCGTTGGGTCGCCGGATGATCTTGTTGAAGACGTCGAGGTTGTCCTGCTCGAAGCCGAGATTGACCAGACCGATACGGACCGCGTCGGGGCGCAGGATACGCATCACGACCGACTCGCCGTGGTAGATCGGACAGGCCGACACACGGAAGTCGATGACGACATCGTCGTCCATCGGCAGTTTGATTCGGCCGTCCTGCGGAATGCGCTTCTCGGCGATGTTCATGCCGGCCATCAGCTTGATTCGGCTGAGCAGCGCCCGCTGCATGCGCTTGGGCAGGTTGTCGCGCTCGATACACACGCCGTCGATGCGGTACCGCAGACGCACGCGGTCGGACATCGGCTCGAGGTGGACGTCGGAAGCACGCATGTTGACCGCTTCGGTCAGGATGCGGTTCCACAGCTTGACGATCGGCGCGTCGTCGCCCGAGACGTCGATGGACTTGTCCATCGACTTGTCGACGGAGCTGTCGATCGACTTATCGATCGAGTCCGTGACAAGCGACTCGTCGGCGCTGATCTGTTTCGAGTCCACGATGCTCCCGCCCGAGCGGAAGTGGTTCTCGATGAAGACCTTGATGTCGCCCTTGGCGGCGATCCGCGGATCGATCTCAACGTTGAGACGGAACCGCAGCATGTCCATCAGCTCGATATTGACCGGGTCGTGGACGATGAGCTTCATCCGGCTGCCCGACTTGCCCTGGGGCAGGATGAAGTGCTTCTTGATGAGCTCTTCCGGGATCAGGTCGGGCTCGACCGAGGCGACGCCCTCGTTGGTCCCGAGATCCACGAACTCCATCCCGAACTGCTCGGCAAGCGCCTTGGCGACGTCTTTCTCTTTGATGAAGCCGGCCTCAATGAGCGCTTCGCCGATGCGTTTGCCGGAGCCCTTTGCCAACGCCAGGCCTTTCTCGACCTGCGGGGCCGAGCAGGCCCCCTGCCTGACGAGGATCTCACCGAGTTTCTTTCTGGATCGTGCCATGCGTGATCGTCGTTCCTGGTCGGTTCTGCGGCCTCTCCACCGGGACGCTCTCGCCCCGTGGTGCCGGGTGTTGGTGTTCTCGCAGTCTGCGGCGTCCCGCCCGGCCCTTGCGGACCGACGCCTCCCGGCTGGCGTACCCGCCGGCTGCCGCCCCGTCAGCATACTGTAAGCCGTTGAGGCGGGCAGAGCAGGCGGCCCCCGTCCGAGATGCCCCGGCCGCGGACAACCGCATTCATGACTACGAAGAAACCACCCCACCCGTTCCCTCACGCTCCAGAATCCCCCCGCCTTCTCATCACCGCTGGTCCGACCCACGAACCGATCGATGCCGTCCGGTATCTCGGCAATCGTTCGTCGGGACGCCTCGGGATCGAGCTTGCCAACCACGGCTCCACACTGGGCTGGCCCACGCATCTGCTGCTTGGGCCGACACACCTTGCGCCGGGGGATGACCCGATCCGGGTCACGCGTTTCCGGTCAACCGACAACCTTGCCTCGGCTCTGAACAGCTCCCTTCCAGAGTGCGACATCCTCATCATGGCTGCAGCGGTCGCGGACTACACCCCCGCTGCTCCCGATCTTGGGGGCAAGATCCGGCGATCAGAAAGCGGGACGCTCTCGCTCGAGTTGAAGCCAACACCCGATCTGCTCGCCACGAGCAGCCGGCACGCCCGGGCCGATCAGCTCCTGGTTGGCTTCGCGCTCGAACCGGCCGAGGGCCTGCATGAAGCCGCGACCGCCAAACTCCGCCGAAAGGGCGTGGACCTGATCGTCGCCAACCCGCTCGAAACGATGGAGGCCAAGGACATCGAGGCAACGCTGATTGCTTCCGAAGCACTCCAAACGTTCGAGCAGTCTTCGGGGCGACTCTCCAAGAGCGAGTTTGCCCGGTGGCTCCTGCCAATACTCCACGACGCGTGGCTCGCAAAGTGTGCCCGCAAATCCTCCACGAGCACCGACGCATGACCAGCCCCAAGCCCCGCCCACCACGAAAGCCACGCAAACCCCGCAAGCAGGGCAACGATGACCGCCCCGCATATCGCGGTTCGCCCAAGCGGACGAACAAGGCTCCCGGCAAGCCTTACGGCAGCCGGCGCGAGCGACTGCCGCGCGAGCTGGACATCATCCACGAGGACGCGGACATCCTCATCGTGAACAAGCCCGCGGGCATCGTCAGCGCGATGCCCAAGCCCGGCTCGCGGCCGACGCTCTACGACATGGTCAAGCAGTACGCTCGCGCCAAGGGCGGCCGCGATGCCCGCGCGTTCGTCGTGCACCGCCTCGACCTCGACGCATCTGGCCTGCTCATTTTCGCCAAGTCCAAGCCCGCACTCGACTGGCTCAAGGACGACCTCCGCGCCCGGCGCATCGACCGGCATTACATCGCGCTCGTTGATGGCGAAGTCGCCGGCGGCAAGGACGCCACGGGCACGGTGCAGTCTCTGCTCCGCGAGGAACCCGGCGGTCACGTCGTCGAAGTGCCCGACCAGCGCTACCGCGGCTCACGCGGCGATGCCTCCGAGGCCCGCCCCGCGGTCACGCACTACCGCGTGCTGGGCGTCGGCAAAGGGCACTCGCTTGTGCAGCTCAAGCTCGAAACCGGACGCAAGCACCAGATCCGCGTCCACATGGCCAGCCTCGGGCACCCGCTCGTGGGCGATGTGCGTTACGGCAAGGGCGCCTCACGCTTCAACCGTCTCGCGCTCCACGCGAGCGAGCTGGCATTCCGTCACCCGGGCTCTGGACAACGGGTGCGGTATTTCTGCCCCGCGCCGGCCGAGTTCTACGAAGCCGCGGGCTTGCAGCCTGCCAAAGCCATCACTCCGTCGCCCGGGGAAACCGCGCCGATCGTGAAGCGCGAATCCCCCAAGAACCGCCCCGCCGGGGATGCCGGGTGGGACGAGGTCAGCGAGTGGTACGGCGAGTACCAGACGAGCGGGCGCAGCGACCACTTCGCCGAGGTCATCGTCCCGGGCACCGTGGGACTGCTCGCGCCCAAGCCGGGTGAACGCGTCCTCGACATCGCCTGCGGCGAGGGACGCCTGGCCGACGCCATCACCAACCTCGGCGCATCCGTCACGGGCGTCGACGCCTCGCCTGCACTCATCGACCTTGCGACCAAGCGTAAGCTTGCCGGCTCGCGGTTTGCCGTCGGCGATGCACGCAAGCTCGGCGAACTGCCACAAGACCTCAGAGCCGAGCCATACGACGCGGCGACGTGCGTCATGGCTCTCATGAACATCAACCCCATTTCCGACGTCCTTGAAGGCGCGAGCAAGCTGCTGAGATCCGGCGGGCGATTTGTCGCGGTGATCCTCCACCCCGCGTTCCGCTCGCCCGCGCGTTCGAGTTGGGGTTGGGAAGGCGAGCGGGCCTCGAAGCAGAAGCAGTACCGACGCGTCGATGCGTATCTCTCGGCAGCCGCCGAACCGATCATCATGAACCCGGGCGAGGTCGCCTCGGGCGGCAAGCCCGTGCAGACACTCACCCACCACCGCCCGCTCGAGCACTACGTCAAGGCGTTCGGGGCCGCGGGGCTGATGATCGACGACCTCGAAGAATGGCCAAGCCGACGCCGAAGCGAGCCGGGCCCCCGCGCCGATGAAGAGAACCGCGCAAGGCGTGAGATCCCGATGTTCCTGTGCATCCGGGCGGTGAAGGCGTAGAGAGACCACCAGTGTCGGAGGCTTCCAGCCTCCGCGGCCGTCCTGATTCAAAGCGTCCATCGGAGGCTGGAAGCCTCCGACACACGAATCAGAGCTGATTCAGGAACCGCACATCGTTCTCGAAGAGCATGCGGATGTCGGGTATGCCGTACTTGCCCATGGCCAGGCGTTCGATGCCGAAGCCCCACGCGAAGCCGGTCCAGACTTCCGGGTCGATGCCGCAGGCGGCGAGCACGTTCGGGTCGACCATGCCGCAGCCGCCAAGCTCAACCCATGACGCAGGCTTGTCCGGGCGCAGGCTGATCTTCATATCGAACTCGGCCGAGGGCTCGGTGAAGGGGAAGAAGCTCGGGCGCAGACGCACCTCCGCGTCTTCACCGAAGTACGCGCGGGCGAACTGCAGCAGCGTGGACTTGAGGTCCGACATCGAGACGCCGCGATCGATGTAGAGGCCTTCGAGTTGGTGGAACATGAAGCTGTGCGTCGCGTCGACCGTGTCGGGGCGGTACACGCGGCCGGGCGAGATCACCTTGATCGGCGGACCCGAGCCCTCGCGCACGGCCTTCTCCATCGTGCGGATCTGCACCGTCGAAGTCTGGCTCCGCAGCATCCGCGGGCGTTCGGCCTTGGCGGGGTCGTCCACGTAGAAGTTGTCGATCGGGTCACGGGCCGGGTGATCGGCGGGGATGTTGAGCTTGATGAAGTTGTGTTCGTCGTCTTCGAGCTCGGGCCCCTCGGCGACATCGAACCCGAGCCGCGCGCACACCTCGACGAGCTCGTCGCGCACGCGCGTGATGATGTGCTGTCGCCCGAGTGCCTTGGCTTCAATCTGCCCGGGCTCGGTCAGGTCGATCCCGCTGAGACCGACGGACCCGCCCGAGAGCTCGCCCTGCTTGGCCTCGAAGGCGGCTTCCAGTGCTTTCTTGACGGCGTTCGCCTTGGCACCGGCGGCGGGCTTGTCTTCCTTGGCGACGTCCTTCATGCCGCCCATCGCGGCCTTGAGTTGTCCCTTGGTCCCGAGGTAACTCACACGCCACGCCTCGAGCCCCTCGGCGTCTTTCACAAGACCGAGCAGCGCGAGCCCCGAGCGTTCCAGATCGTCCATTGTCTGCATGAAGTCCGACATCGCGCGGATCATAGCAGACCCGATTCGCACGCACAGACCTCCGAAAAACAACGCGGCCGATCGCAAGGATCGGCCGCGTGAAAGATCGAATCAGTTCGGCGATTCGGTTCGGATGGTTCAGCTCTCGGCTTCGCCGCCCTCTTCCGAAGCCTCGGCCTCCGGAGCCGCGGGCGCTGCGTTTGCAGCGACGAGCTCGGCCGGGGACTTCACGTTCGCCTTGACCTTATCGAAGTACTTCGCGCGGCGGTCGGCCTTCTGGCGACGGCTGCTCGTGCTCGAGCCGATCTCGGGGCCTTCCTCGGCGCCCACGAACTGCAGCAGGACCAGCTCGCCCGCGTCACCGAGACGGTGACGGCCGAGCTTGACGATCCGCGTGTAGCCGCCCTGACGGTCAGCAAAACGCGGCGCCACGTTCTCGAAGATGTGGCGGACCAGCTTCGGAGCCGAACGCAGCTCGCCGTAGCGGTTGCGCTGGGTCTGCTCGGCGGGCGGCAGATCGAAGAACTGCTCGGCCTGCTCGCTGACTTCCTGGTGACGCTGACGCTCCTCTTCGGTGGCGTTGGCGGGCAGGTAGCGCCAGGCGAAGGCGTTGCGGTCCCGGCCGAGGGTCGCGATCACCTGGCGGCGGGCGTGCATGTCGCCCCGCTTGGCCTTGGTGACGATCTTCTCGACGAAGGGCTGCACGGCCTTGGCCTTCTGCAGCGTGGTCACGACCTGGCCGTGCTCGAAGAGACTCGCGGCGAGGTTGCGGAGCATCGCTGTGCGGTGCGCCGTCGTACGATTCAGTTTAAATCCGGCCTTGCGGTGCCGCATCACTACGCTCCAAACACTCGGGCTTAAGCGCCCGCGGTGACCTGGTAACCCTCGGGAAGCTGCATCCCGAGATCCAGATCGAGGTCCAACAGTTTCCGCTTCACTTCACGCAACGACGTCCGCCCGAACGCCCGGAGCTTCAGAAGCTCCGGCTCGGTGAAGGTCACCAGCTGCGCCACAGTTTCGATCTTCGCCGATTCGAGGCAGTTGCTCGCACGCACCGAAAGGTCGAGGTCCGCGATGGACATGTCCAGCTTGCGGATCAGGCCCTCGTCCACTCCCGCGGCCGCGGCTGCTTCTTCCGAGACACGGTCGTGGCCCAGCTCGAAGTACTGCACGAACGGGTTGAGGTGCTTGCGGAGGATCTTGGCGGCCTCGACGAGCGCCAGCTCGGGCGTCACGGTGCCGTTGGTCCAGATCTCAAGAATCAGCTTGTCGTAGTTGGTCTTCTGACCGACACGCGTCTCTTCGATCTTGTACCGGACGCGCTGCACGGGCGAGTAGATCGCGTCGACCGGGATGAGGCCGATTTCCTGGTCCTCGTTCGAGTCGTACTGCTCGCTCGCCGGGACATAGCCCCGGCCCTTGCTGACGGTCAGCTCCATCTCGAAGGGCACCTCGGAGCTCAGCGTCGCGATGACGAGATCCGGGTTCATGATCGTGATGGAGGTATCGGCCTCGATGAGGTCGGCGGTCACCTCGCCCGGGCCCTGAGCGGCAAGGCGCATGACCTTGGGCTCCTCACCCTCGTAGCGGACGACCAGATTCTTGATGTTCAGGATGATGTCGGTGACATCTTCCATCGCGCCGGGCAGCGAGCTGAACTCGTGCTCGACGCCCTTGATCTTGACAGCGCTGACCGAGGCACCCTCGAGCGAACTCAGGAGGATGCGGCGGAGAGCATTGCCGATAGTGGTGCCGAAACCGCGTTCGAACGGCTCGATCGTGAACCGCGCGAACGAATTACCCAGAAACTTGGGGTCAGCGGTGACCTTAGCCGGGAGTTCCAAACCACGCCAGCGAGCTCGAAGCATTCAGTATCCTCGTTCAATCTTCCGGCAGCCGTCGTGATGACGAACACCCACACGGTCACGGAACACCCCCGCCTGCCGGGACGGGGGCCTCCTTCTGCCGAGGGGGCACAGAGCCGCGGTCTTAGACGCGGCGCTTCTTGCGGGGCCGGCAGCCGTTGTGGGGCACCGGGGTGTGATCCTCGATCGCCGTCACGCGGATGCCGGTGGAGACCACGCCGTTAATCGCGGCTTCGCGTCCGGCGCCGGTGCCGGTGATGCGGACCTCGATCTCGTGCATGCCCATCTTGCGGACCTTGGCGCCGACAGTCTCGCCCGCGCGGGTTGCCGCGAACGGGGTCGATTTCCGCGTGCCCTTGAACCCGATGGTGCCGGCCGAGTCCCAGGCGAGGGTTTCGCCGTTGAGATCGGTGATGGTGACCATCGTGTTGTTGTGGGACGCCTTGACGTGAGCGATGCCCTTGGTGACGTTCTTGCGAATCTTCTTCTTTGCCATCGTCTTTGACCTTCAAAGCGGCGTGGGCCGCGAGAATGAATCGTTCTCTTAGCCCTTGACGCCCTTCTTGCCGGCGACCGTCTTCTTGCGTCCCTTGCGGGTGCGTGCGTTGCACTTGGTCCGCTGGCCACGCGTGGGCAGGCCGCGCTTGTGGCGGTCGCCGCGGTAGCTGCGGATGTCGCGCAGACGCTGGATGTTCTGGCCGACCTGGCGACGCAGCGCACCCTCGACGATGAAGTTCGAGTCGATGATCGAGTTGATCATCGCCACCTGCTGATCGTCGAGCTCACGCGCCTTGACGTCGGGCGTGACCTGAGCTTCCACGAGGATGTCGGCCGCGAACTTCGGGCCGATGCCGTGGATGTACTGCAGCGAGTAGTAGATCTTCTTGTTATCCGGGATATCAACACCAGCAATACGTGGCACGGTTAGCTCCTCGTTCAGTTAGCCCTGAACCTGCTTGTGCTTCGGATCCGACTTGCAGATCACACGGACCTTGCCCTTGCGACGGATGACCTGGCATCCGTTGCACAACCTCTTGACACTCGATCGAACCTTCATCACCATGCTCCCGGCCGACGCTTCGGCTCGGCTTGTGTCTCGATGCCCACAGGCCTGGTCCGCGTGAAGCCGCAACCAAACCAACAGCGCCCGGGCAGGGCCTCGGCGCAGGAGAGGACAATAGGCCCGTTATGGCCGCGCAGGCCAGCATTTCCGATGAGTTTTACCCATTCTGCCCGCATTTCTCACCACCACCCCGGGGCAGTGCCCCCGCGGCAGGCCCCGACTGTCAGTGCCTGTAGGTGATCCGGGCCTTCGAGAGGTCGTACGGGCTGATCTCGACCGTCACCTTGTCCCCCGGCAGAATGCGGATGTAGTGCATCCGCATCTTGCCCGACACATAGGCCAAGACCTCGGTTTTTTGCTCGTTGGGCAGCCGGACCTTGAACATGGCGTTCGGAAGGGCCTCGACGACCTCGGCTTCGAATGAAAATTTTTCGTCCTGTTTCGACATATGGTGCCCATACTAGGCCCTTACCAGCCCCCAAAGGCCAGCGGGGTCAATTCAATCGGTCCCTTTTCGTCCACAACAATCGTTCGTTCCTCGAATGCCGACCGCCCGGAGCCCGCCCTGGACCACCCGTCGGCGAGCGTCCGCAGTTTCTCGCCCCCCCGCTCGACGACCACCGGCTCGACCGCCAGGATCTGCCCACGCTCGATCACCCCGCCCGCAGGCTCGACGGATCCCGCGAAAACCGCCGGCGGCTGGTGCAACGCCAGGCCCGTTCCGTGAGCCACGCACTCGTCCGCCAGCCCGAAGCCGAGGCGATGGGCCTCGCTCCTGGCCGCCTCAGCGATGACCCCGATCGGCTCACCCGGGCGGATCGCGTCCAGCGCCGCTGATAGAACAGCCCGAGCCGCGGAGACCAGCTCCGACCCCCCACCACCGACGTCGATCGAAACCGCCGCGTCGCAGACCGTACCGTCAAGCTCGCACGCCGAGTCGATCGTCACGACATCGCCACGCACAAGCGGCGTATCGCTCGGCACTCCGTTGACCGCGACCTCGTTGACGCAGATCGCCGCTGCCGCCGGAAATACCGGCGTGCCCTCGATGCTCAGTCCTTTCAGGATTGGCGTCGCGCCGAGTTTCACGAGTTCCTGCTCGACGGTCGCCGCCAATTCGATGGGCGTCGCACCTTCGCTCGCGTGCTTACCTGCCAGAGCGATTGCCCGCGAGAGCGTGACGCCGCAGCGCTTGAGTGACTCGAGCATCGCCGGGTCATCGCAGAGTGTCAGGTTGTCGAGGGTGTACCTCGGCGTGGGCATCGGGTCAGCTGCGCGGGCCGCGGAGGCGCGGGCCTCGTTCGCCGTCGGAGCCGCCGAGGAAGCCGGCGTAGTTCCGCATGAGCAGGTTCGCCTCGATGCGTTGCACGAAGTCCATGATCACCGAGACGACGATCAGCAGACCGGTGCCGCCTAGGAACTGCGTCACCGAGAAGTCGATCCCGAGAGAGGAGTTGACCACCATCGGCAGGACCGCGATGACCGCGAGGAACGCCGCGCCCACATAGGTGATGCGCTCCATCACGCTCTCGAGGTACTCAGCGGTTCGCGGCCCGGGGCGCAGGCCCGGGATGAACGAGCCGTGGTCGCGGAGCTGCTTGGACATCTCCTCGGGGTTGAACTGGACCGTGATCCAGAAGTAGCTGAAGAAGTAGACCATCACGATGTAGAGCAGCACGTAGGGGAACTCGCCGAAGTTGAAGCTGGTCGAGAGCCAGGAAGCCACAGCCTTCCACCACGTCCCCTCGGTCGCCGAGCCGTCCAGGGCGCTGAAGAGCACCGACGGGAAGATCATCAGCGAGCTTGCGAAGATGATGGGCATAACGCCGCCGTGGTTCACACGCAGGGGCAGGTAGCTGCGCTGCCCGCCGAAGACCTGGCGACCACGTGTGTGTTTGGCCTGCTGGATCGGGATGCGTCGCTGGGCGACGGTCATCACGACCGACCCGGCGACGACGAGCACGAACGCGCCGACGATCATGAGCAGGCCCATGGGCCCGATCTTGCCCGCGGCCGCGTTGCCCGGCTCGTAGTTGTTGACCACCCAGATGATCGCCGAGGGCATACCCGCGAGGATGCCCGCCATGATGATCATCGAGACGCCGTTGCCGATGCCGTACTTATCGATCTGCTCGCCGAGCCACATCAGGAAGACGGTGCCCGCGGTGAGCGCCGAGATCGACATGACCCACCAGAGCGGGTTGCTCGACCACTGTGCGTAGACGAGTCCGCCGCCCTGACCGGCGTTGGTGATGAAGCTGAGCCAGGCGATCGCCTGCACGATGCAGAGACCGACCGTGACGTAGCGGGTCCACTCCATGATCTTCTGACGACCCGAGGGGCCGTCGTCCTGGATCTTCTTGAGCGCGGGCGACACCGACGCAAGAAGCTGGAAGATAATGGACGCGGAGATGTAGGGCATGATGCCCAGACCGAAGATCGTCGACTGGCTGAACGAGCCACCCGAGAAGATCGCGACATACTCGGCAGCCCGGCTGGCGGCGTTGCCCTGGCTCTTGGCCAGGTCGAAGTAGCTGGCAAGCTGCTCCTGGTTCACGCCGGGCAGCGGAATCCAGTAGCCGATGCGATACACCAGCAGCATGCCGAGCGTAAAGAGGATCTTCCGACGCAACTCGGGGATGCGGAAGACGTTCGCCAGCGCTTGAAACATGCCTCGGTCAGCTCCAGTCAGAACCTGCGAACCTTAGACCACCCAACCAGGCCGGATCAGTCGCCCTTCTTGCCGCGGCTGAGCTTCTTGGTCAGGTTCTTGGGCGAGCGGTCGTCGCTGTTGCGGTCGACACCCCGGACGCGGTCGCGGCGGGTGCCCGTTTCGGTGACGCTGCCGCCGGCACTCTCGATGTGCTTGCGGGCACCGTCGGTCACACGGTTGACCTCGACCTCGAGCTTGGTGTTGAAGCCGCCCTCATCGACCGCACCCAGGATCTTGATGTCCCGGCTGTCATCGCGGACCAGGCCCGCCTCGATGAGCGACTCTGCAGTGACCTTGCCGCCCTTGGCGAAGGCCTCGCTCTTGGCGATGTCGCGGAGGTTGACGGTCCAGAACTTGACGGAGAAGTTGGTGTTCGAGAAACCGAACTTCGGCATGCGCCGGAAGTAAGGCATCTGGCCGCCTTCGAACTGGAACAGCGTGCTGTGGCCGCGACGGCTGCCGGCACCCTTGTGCCCGCGACCGGCCTGCTTGCCCCAGCCCGAGCCCTGACCGCGACCGATACGCTTGCGCTTGCGGTTCTTGCCGGCCTGCTCTGTGATCTCGTGAATCATCATGGTCGATCTTCTCCGGCCTGCTGCTCAGGCCCTGCATCAACGCTTGCTTCGAGTCCCGGTCGGACTCAGCTCTCGCTCTTCTCTTCGCCGCCTTCGTTGCCACCCTCGGCCGGTGCCTCGGCTGCCGGTGACTCATCCGCGGGCTTGTCCTCGGCGGGCTTCTCCTCGGCCTTGGGGGCCTCGGGACGCTCGACGCGGACTTCCTCAGCGGTCAGCACGCGGCCGGGGCCCTTGCTGAACGAGGTGCCCTGCGACATGAACCGACCCGCGCGGTCGATACGCTCCTCGATATCCGTCGTGCCCAGGTCCACGCCGCGAAGCTCGGCGATGAGCTCCTTCGTGCGGAGACGACCGAGGGCGTCGAACACGGCCTTGATCACGTTGACCTTGTTGGTCGAGCCGTAGACCTTGGTCATGCAGTCGGTAATGCCGACGAGCTCGAGGATCGAACGAACGCTCGAGCCGGCGATTACACCGGTACCGGGCGAGGCCGGCAGCAGGCGAACGGTCGTGGCGAGGAAGCGGCCCTCGATCTCGTGCGGGATCGTGCCACCCGTCAGCGGAACGCTGATCACGTTCTGGCGGGCGTGCTTCTCGGCCTTCTCGATGGCCATCGGCACTTCCTGGCTCTTGGCGTGGGCATAGCCCACCCGTCCCCGGCGATCACCGACGACAACCATCGCGCCGAAGCTGAAACGCCGACCACCCTTAACGGTCGCGGCCGTGCGGAAGATACCCGCGGTGTGCGACTCGAGCTGCGACGACTTTTCCATCAACTCTGCCATGCTTATCCCATCCGCGACCTGTGCCGCGTTCGATCAATCCCGTTCCTCAGAACTGCAGTCCGCCCTCGCGAGCACCGTCGGCAAGAGCCTTCACCCGGCCGTGGTACTGGAACCCGCCGCGGTCGAAGACCACCTTCTTGACACCCTTGGCCATCGCCTTCTCGGCGAGCTTCTTGCCGACTTCCTTGGCGGCGTCGGTGTTGCCCGTGTTGCCGAGCGAAACGCCCTTGTCCCGCGTCGAGGCCGACGCGATCGTGTGACCCTCCAGGTCGTCGATGACCTGAGCGTACACGTGGTTCAGCGAGCGGTAGACCGCGAGCCGGGGCTGCTCGGCCGTGCCGCCGAGCGTCTTGCGGGCGTTCTTCCGACGACGCCAGTGCCTCTTCGCTTTGAGCTTGTTCTTGTTCATCGCTTCGATCCATTCGGCCCGAGGCCGATTCAGACACTTCTCTATCCACCGGCCGATTAGCTGCCGAACTGCTTGCCCTGCTTGCGCTTGATGACCTCGTCGGTGTACTTGATGCCCTTGCCGTTGTAAGGCTCGGGCTTGCGGACCGCACGGGCCATCGCGGCAAGCTGTCCCACCGCGTGCTTGTCAGCGCCGGTGATCTTGACGAGTTGCTTCTCAACCGTCACGTTCACGCCCTGGGGGATGTCCACCGAGACAGCGTTGGCGTAACCGACCGAGAGCTTCAGCGACTGGCCCGCGACCTGCGCGCCCCAGCCCACGCCGACGATCTCGAGCGACTTCTCGTAGCCGTCCTTCACACCGATGACCATGTTCTGGATCAGTGCGCGGGTCGTGCCCCAGAGCGCCTTGGCCTCACGCGAAGCCTCGCCCTTGATCGAGCAGACCACGGACTTCTCGTCCTCGCTCCAGCCGACGTTGATCAACGGCGAGAACTCGCGGGTGAGCGTGCCCTTGGGGCCCTCGACCGTGACAGACTGGCCGTTGATCGTGACCTTCACCCCGCCGGGGATCTCGATCGGTTTGATTCCTACTCGCGACATCGTGCGCTCCCGTCACCTTTCCTCGAAACCGATCAATCCACCGTGCAAAGCAGCTCGCCGCCGACACGCTTCTCGCGGCAGGCCCGGTCCGAAAGCACGCCGCTGGAGGTCGAAACAATGGCGATGCCCATGCCCTGAAGCGGGCGGGGCAGGTCCTCCACGTTCGAGTACACCCGGCAACCGGGCTTGCTCTTGCGGGTCAGCGTGTTCAGCACGTTCTCGCCACGCGGGCCGTACTTCAGCTTGACGCGGATCAGGCCCTGGCGGCCGTCTTCGATCACGTCGTATCCATTGATGTAGCCTTCGCTCACCAGCACGTCCGCGATACCGCGGCAGACTTTGCTGTTCAGGCAGTCCACAACCTTCGCGCGGTTGTTCACCGCGTTGCGGATCCGGGTAAGCATGTCGGCGATCGGGTCACTCATGGCCATGGTCATCTGCCCTCGACGCTTGTGCGTCTGTTCTTCTTTCGGCCCCTGCTCTCTTTACCAGCTCGACTTCCGCATGCCCGGGATCTTGCCCTCGAGGGCGAGTTTCCGGAGCATGATTCGGCTCACGCGGAACTTGCGGTACACGCCACGGGCGCGACCGGTCAGCTCACAACGACGAACCGTCCTGGACGAGAACTTCGGGGTGCGCTTCGACTTTGCGATCTGTGCTTTACTAGCCATATCAGTTCTTCGCCTCGCTCTTGGCAAAGGGCATCCCGAGACCGTCGAGCACGAAGCGGCTCAGCTCGGGATTCGAATTGCGGAATACAAAGTTGATGTGCATGCCGTGGGTGAAGTTCACCTCCGCCATGTTGATCTCGGGGAACACGCCCTGCTCGGTCAGGCCCATCGAGTAGTTGCCCTGACGATCGAACGACTTCACGGGAAGACCGCGGAAGTCCTTGATACGCGGGGCAGCAAGGTGGATGAAGCGGTCCAGGAAGAACCACATCCGGTCACGACGCATCGTCACCATGAACGCCGTGTCGTAGCCCTCGCGGACCTTGAAGTTCGACACGCTCTTCTTGGCCTTGACGTCGATCGGCTTCTGGCCTGAGATCTTCGTCAGCGTGTCGGCGACCGTCTGCTTGATGTTCGCCGGGACCTTCGTGCCGTCGAGGTGACGACCGATGTTCACGTTGACCACGATCTTCTCGAGCCTGGGCTGAGCCATCGGGTTCTTGATGCCGAACTTCTCCGCGACCTGGCCGCGGAGGCTCTCCTGGAAGAGCTTGGCGAGCCTCGGCTCGGGCAGGGGCCCGGTCGGCTCCGCATCGGCTTTCTTGTTCTTTGCCATCGCTTACGCTCCGCCGCATGGGTCGCGGCTCTGTGTCCTATCGAATGCTCAGCTCTTCTTTGCCGGTGAAACCTTGCCCAGCACCTTGTCGCCCACCACCGCGACGCGCTCCTTGCTCCCGTCGCTGTTGACGCGGAAGCGGACACGGCTCGGCTTGCCGTCAACCACAGGGCTCACGTTGGAGATGTGGATCGAGGCTTCCTTGGTGATGATCGAGCCCTGCGGATTGACCCGCGTCGGGCGGACGTGCTTGGTCTTGAGGTTGATGCCCTTAACGATCACACGGTCGGACTTGGTTAGAACGCGCGAGATCTCGCCCGTCTGACCCTTGTACGAGCCGGCGGTCACCATGACCTGATCGCCCTTGCGAACGTGCCGAGCTGCCATCACACCACCTCCGGGGCAAGCGAGACGATCTTCATGAAGTTCTTCTCGCGGAGTTCACGGGCGACCGGGCCGAAGATACGCGTGCCCTTCGGGTTGCCCTCATCGTTAATCAGCACCACCGCGTTGGTGTCGAACGCGACATACGAGCCATCGGCGCGGCGGGTGGGCTTCTTCGTGCGGACCACGATCGCCTTGGACTTGTCGCCCGACTTGATGTCCGCGCCGGGCAGAGCCTTCTTCACGGAGATCAGAACCTTGTCCCCGACGAAGGCCTGCTTGCGGGTGAAGCTGCCGCGGGCGGTCGATCCGCCGTAGACGCGGATGATGTATGCGATTTTCGCGCCCGAGTTGTCGGCGACCTCGCATCTTGATTCTTGCTGCAACATCTCTTGCGTCCTATCCCGGATAGACCTGAATCAGGCCATCTCCGCGCTTCGTACCACCCGGACCACTTCCCAGCTCTTGGTCTTGCTCTTAGGAGCACACTCACGCACCTCAACGAGATCGCCCTTCTTCGAGACGTTCTCCTCGTCGTGCACCTGCAGGATCGTGCGGCCGCGGACAAACTTGCCGTACTTGGGGTGCTTGGTCATGAAGTTCACGACCACGCGACGGGACTTGTCCCTCTTGTCCGACTCGACCGTGCCCTGCTGGCTTCGGGTCTTTGCATTGCTGGCTTGCTCGCTCACGCGTCGATCCTCATCGCCCAACTGGGCACTGCCTGCCTCTGGCGCCTGCCGCGCCCTCGTTCACTCGTTACGCCGTCGCCGCCGCCGCACTGCGCCGGGTCTGCTCTGTCTTCAGCCTGGCGACGTTGCGACGCAGCGTCCCGAACTGGGAGACATCCTCAACCTTCTCCGTCACCGTCTGGCAGCGGAGCTTGTACATCTGGTCGCGGAACTTGCGGATCGAGACCGAGATCTCCTCGTCGGTCATCTCACGCACCTTCGCGCCGGTCAGTTCTTCCTTCTTCGCCATCGCTCGACTCCTGACCGCCAGACTCAGACGCTCACACGCCTCGTGACAAACCGGCAACGCACCGGCATCTTCATCGCGACACGAACCATCGTCTCGCGGGCGAACGACTCGGACACGCCCGCCATCTCGTAGAGCATGGTGCCCCGCTTCACGCGAGCCGCCCAGTAATCCACGTCAGCCTTGCCCTTACCCATTCGAGTCTCGAGCGGCTTCTTCGACACGGGCTTGTCCGGGAACACGCGGATGAACAGCTTGCCCTGACGCTTCGAGTAGTGCTGAGCCGCGATACGGCCGGCCTCGAGCTGGCGAGCTGTGATCCACGCCGAATCCAGGCTCTGAAGCCCGTAGTCGCCGTACGCAACGTAGTTGCCCTTCGTCGCGTCCCGGTTCACCCGGCTGGTGCGCCGGAACTCTTTCCGGTGCTTAACTCTCTTTGGCATCAGTGCCATGTGAATGCCTCACTCTGCAAAGCCGCGGAATTCCGCAGCGATTAACGCCTACCCCGTGCCCGGGCCTGTCCGCCCGCCGCGTTCGAAGCCGACTCGTCCTGCTCGGTCGAGTACGGGCCCTTGTAGATCCAAACCTTCACGCCGATCACGCCGGCCGTCGTGTTGCTCTCGGCAAAGCCGTAATCGATCTCGGCCTGCAGGGTCGAGAGCGGCAGCGAGCCGTGACGGACATCGACCTTGCGGCTCATCTCGGCACCGCCCAGGCGGCCGCCGATCAGGATGCGGACACCCTTGGCACCCGCCTGCATGACCGCCTCGCTCCGCATCTTGATCGACCGGCGGAAGCCGCGGCTCTTCTTGAGCTGCTCGGCAACCGACTCGGCAACCAGCTGAGCCGACAGGTCGGGGTTCTTGATCTCGATGATCGAGATGCTCACCTTTCGGCCCGTCATGTACTGCAGTTCCTGCGTGATCCGCTCGACCTCGGCGCCCTTGGGTCCGATGACCAGGCCGGGCCTGGCGGTCTTGACGATGATCTTGAGCTCCTCACGCGTGCGCTCGATCAGGATGTCGCTCACCGCCGCGTACGGGGGCTTGCGGTTCAGCCTGTGATCGAGGAACTTGCGGATCTTCTCGTCCTCGACCAGCAGCTCGCCGAACAGCGCCTTGGGCGCGTACCAGCGGCTGCGGTGCGCCTCGGTGATCCCGAGACGGAGTCCGAATGGGTGCGTCTTCTGTCCCATTAGTTACGCTCCTCGATCGAGACGGTGATGTGGCTCGTGCGCTTCAGAATCGGGTGAGCGCGGCCACGGTCTTTCGGGCGGAACCGCTTGATGTGCGGGCCCTGATCGACGCGGCTCTCCGAAACGTAGAGAAGCGAATCGTCGACGTTGTTCTGCTCGGCCTCGGCGTAAGCCGCAGCCAGAGCCTTCTGGATGTTCGTCGCCGCACGCTTCGTGGAGAAGGTCAGCATCTCCATCGCCTCGGCGACCTGCTTGCCGCGGATCATGTCCGCGACCAGGGCGGCCTTCAGCGGGCTGCCGCGGTGATGATCCACCCGGCTCGTGAAGCGGACAATGTCCTTCACCTGCACGCCAAGCACCGACGCCATCGCCTGCAGATCCGCCGCCTTGCAGCGGGGATGATCGCGACCGGCCATCCAGTTGCGGACGGCCTTGACGGCGTCATCGCCCTTGAGTCCGACACGCTCGACGGCGGCGCCGAGTTGCTCGACGCTCACGCCCTTGTCGGCGGCGGCTGCCTTCAGTTTGTTACTCTGAACCTTCATCGCAGTTCACCTTTGGCCCCAGAGGGCAATCAGCTCTTGATGCCTTCCTTCTTGTTCGTGTGCCCGCGGAACGTGCGGGAGATCGAGAACTCGCCGAGCTTGTGCCCGACCATGTCCTCGGTCACGTACACGTCCAGGAACGCCCGGCCGTTGTGCACCTGGAACGTGTGACCCACGAACTCGGGCACGATCGTGCACGCGCGGGCCCAAGTCTTCAGGGGCGAACGCTTCCCGCTCTCGTTGAGCATCTCAACCTTCCGGTAGAGACGCTCGTCGACATACGGACCTTTCTTCAGGCTACGACCCATTTCGCTTCGCCCCTCTTACTTCACTTGCCCGTAACGCTTGCTCATCCGGCGACGGATAATCAGCTTCGAGCTTGGCTTGTTCTTGTCACGCGTACGGCCGCCCTTCGACGGGGTGCCCTGACGGTTCACCGGAGCGCGGCCGCCCTTCGAACGACCCTCACCACCACCCAGGGGGTGAGCATCGTGGCTCATCGCCACACCGCGAACCTTCGGACGGCGACCCAGGTGCCGGCTCATGCCGGCCTTGCCCAGGCGACGGTTCTGGTGGTCGGTGTTGCCGACCTGACCGATCGTCGCACGGCAGTCCAGGTGCACACGACGCGTCTCGCCCGAGGGCAACACGATCGTCGCGTAATCGCCTTCCTTGTTGGAAAGACGGGCCGATGAACCGGCCGAACGGCACATCTGGCCGCCCTTGCCCGGGTTCAGCTCGACGCAGTGCACGTCCATACCCAGCGGGATGAATCGCAGCGCGGTCGAGTTCCCGACGCTCGGTTCGACAGCTTTCGTCGTGTGGCTCAGCACCTCGTCGCCATCGGTCAGGCCGACCGGGGCGAGGATGTAGCGCTTCACGCCGTCGGCGTACTCGATGAGCGCGATGTTGCAGGTGCGGTTCGGGTCGTACTCGATCCCGACGACCTTGCCGGCGATGCCGTCACGATCGCGGCGACGGAAATCGATCCGGCGGTACATCTGCTTGGCGCCGCCGCCACGACCACGCACCGTGATCTTGCCAGAGTGGTTGCGGCCACCCTTCTTGTTCTTCGGCTCAAGCAGCGCCTTCTCGGGCGACTTCTTGGTGATCTCTTCGTTCGTCAGAACGCTTGCGTTCCGGCGTCCGGGGCTGGTCGGCTTGTACTTGCGGATACCCATGACGACCCCTTAGAACAGCTCGATCGTCGCGCCGTTTGCGAGCGTGACAACCGCCTTCTTCG
This sequence comes from Phycisphaerales bacterium, assembly GCA_965228265.1. GTDB lineage: Bacteria > Planctomycetota > Phycisphaerae > Phycisphaerales > UBA1924. The sequence continues at coordinate 2,121,797 of OZ245804.1, read as the reverse complement.
TGACCTTGTCCTCGACGTAGCCGAACCGCGTCCGCTTGGTCCCGCCCTTGCGGACCTGCGTGGCGACCTTGGCGACCTTCACGCCGTAGACCTGCTCGACAGCCTTCTTGATGTCATCCTTGCGAGCCTTGCGATCGACGAGGAAGGTGTACTTCGACTCCTCGGTCGCGTGCGTCGACTTCTCGGTGACGATCGGCTTCTTGATGACGTACGCGGAATCCATTACTCAGCACCTCCGCGGGCCTTGGCGCCACGCTTGACCGCGGGACGCTGGGCCTTCTTCTCCTGGCGACCCATCGGCGACAGGCGTGCATCCTTGCCGGTCTGCGAACTCGGGCCGCTCAGCCACGACTCGAGCTCGGACTTGCCGATCACCAGGTAACGGTGGTTCAGCATTTCGAAGCAGGTCATCTGATCGATCGGGCAGAGTGTGACATCGGCAACGTTGCGGGCACTGAGCCGAACGTTCTCGGCCTTCTCCGCATCGTTCGAGAGCACCACGAGCGCCGAGCGATCCAGCTTGAGCGAATCGACGAAGCTCACAAAGTCCTTGGTCTTCGGGGTGCCCATCGAGAGATCGTCGATCACGCGGATCTCGGAGCCGAAGCCCTCGGAGCCGATGATCTTCGAAAGCAGCGCGTTGCGATTCGCCTTGCGACGCATCTTGCGGGGCATGTCCTGCACGAAGCTCTCGCGCGAGGTGTCCTTGGCGAAGGCCCGGCCGCCGCCACGGAACTGCGGGGCTTTCTTCGTCGAGTGACGAGCACGCCCCGTGCCCTTCTGCTTGTACATCTTCTTCGTGGAACCCGAGACCACCGCCCGGCTCAGCGTGCCGACCGTACCCTGACGCCGGTTGGCGTGGTACATGACGTACGCCTGCTTGATCAGTGCGGGGTTCAGTCCGTCGTCGCTGTACGACGCGGCCAGGGTGTTCTCGTCGATCGACATCTTGCCGACCTCGGCACCCTGCATGTTGTAGACGGGCACATCCATCTCGTGTCCTCGCCCAGACGCCTGACTCGGCGGGGCTCGCTGCCCCGCTCTCATTTCGCCTTACCGGCCCTCCCCTATCGCCCTTGCGGGCACCCGCGGTCTCGCGAGTGGGTCGGCCCGGATTCGACTCGGCCGTCATGGATCGGCCTAGGCCGCCGATCCACACTGCTCTTGTTTCCGCCCGATGGTTTCGGGGGCTTCTGCCGCCCTCCGACCTTCCGAGCCCCCGGCACGCGACGCTTCACACGCCGGGGTCATTCAAACACACGAAGCCCGACCCATAGGCCGAGCTTCTCATCCATCAACCCGCCGCAGCGGACTTGCTCTTGTACAGACGCGTGGCCGGACGAATCCGAACAAGCGATTTGTTCGCGCCGGGAACCGGGCCCTTGACGAGCATCAGGTTCTTCTCGGCATCAATCTTCACCACATCAAGGCTGCGGACCGTCACGCGCTCGGCACCCATGTGCCCGGCCATCCGCTTGCCCTTCTTGATCCGACCGCTCTTACCGGCGTTGTTGCCGTGACCACCGATCGAACCCGGCGAACGGTGCTTGCGCTCCACACCGTGCGAGGCCTCAAGACCCGCAAAGTTGTGACGCTTCATGCCGCCCTGGAAACCCTTGCCCTTGCTCACGCCGATCACGTCGACGTACTTGACGTCGGCCATGTCCGCAGCGGTCAGCACCTGGCCCTGCTCAAAGCTCGCGTCGCCCTCGGGCGTGCGGAACTCGACATGGTGGCGCTTCGGGGTCGTGCCGGCCTTCGCATCGTGACCGATCATCGGGATCGTCGCGTTGCGGGCGGGCTTCTCTTCAAAGCCGATCTGGACAGCAGAGTACCCGTCGCGCTCCGGGGTGCGGAGCTGCGTCACGACGCAGGGACCCAGCTCAATAACGGTCACCGGCACAACACGGCCAGCTTCGTCATACACGCGGGTCATGCCCAGTTTTTTGCCCAGCATCGTCGGTGCCATGGCCTGCCTGTCCTTCCATACGCCGCCGCTTTCCCTGCGGCGTCACGACTTACTCAGCCCTACTCAGGCCTTGATCTTCACGAACACGCCCGCGGGCACAACGAGGCGGTTGAGCGCCTCAACGGTCCGAGCGTTCGGCTCGTAGATATCAATGATCCGCTTGTGGGTGCGGATCTCGAACTGCTCCCGGCTCTTCTTGTTCACGAAGGGGCTGCGGAGCACGGTGTACTTCTCGATGCGGGTCGGCAGCGGCACGGGCCCGCTCACCTTCGCGTTCGTCCGCTTGGCATGGTCCACAATCTCTCGTGCCGAGGCATCGAGAGCCAGGTGGTCGTAGGCTTCCATTCGGATACGGATCTTGCCACCGTCCATCGAACGCTCCGCTGACACGCCCTGCACCCGCAGGGCCCTGACTCGCGTGGATCACCACGCCGACCGGACCGAGCACACACCCGCCGGCCATCCGGCATCCCGCGTGAACTCCCAAAGAAGTGAGTGCCGTCTGCTCAATGTGCAGGGGCTTCACGACCCGCCAAAGCCCCCACCGAGGCCCTGACGGACAGCAAGCGTAGGCCCCCACCCTGTCCGGTCAACCGTCAGGGCCCATCCGGTCGAATAAAATCATGGGCAAAGATGCCCCTCTGGGATGAACCATACCCGAAAGGCCCCCTCATGATGCTCCGATCCGCACGCACGCTGGCGATCGCAACTCTTGCTCTGACATGGGGCTCTGCGCACCCCGCCCTCTGCCAGGACCAGACCGAACCCGCCAAACAAACCATCGAACTCGCGGAGAAGCCGCTCAATCTACCCGGAATCGGGCTGGAAATTCGTCTCCCCCTCGGCTCGACCAGCACCCAGCAGTCCCTCAGCAGGGAGGTTTTCGCGGAGGTCCTCGGCGAGGACAACCTCTGGCGGATCACACTGACCAGCAAGACCAGCTCGAACAAGAACCTCCAGCCCGAAGACGCTGCCAAGCAGATCCGGGAGAACCTCCAGCAGTCCTTCGGCGCCCTGCGACCCCGAGGCATGGACAACGACGAGAGCTTCCAGTCCTTTGCGCCCGTCCTCGATGACGTCGCAGCAGTCCCGTTTTCCGGGGGCGTCGCCTACCGCTTTCTCATCAAACAGCCCGCACCAGCGCCGGGCGTCCCTGACACCGTCAGGGGGGTCGCGGTTATCGGGATCGGCGAGGGCCAGATGCTCGTTTGGGACCTCTCAGCGCCGGCGAGCAACTACGAGCTCGCCAAGAGCGTCCTCGACACCACCCTCAAAGGCGTGGTCGCGATCGACGCCAATCTTTCCGTTCCTGACCGGGAAATTGCGCTCAAAACGGGTCATGCGCTCCTGCGCGGAATCGACGCCAAGACCATGCGCGAGATCTTCGATTCCCACGGCGAACGCTGGTACCGCCTCTACCGATCCTCCGACGACTCTTCAGAAGAACGCGAAATCGGGTATCGATATGTCCGTGCCTGGGCCGGGCAGCGCTCAGACGTCGGCGGCAAGGGCTCGATCAGCGCCGCCGAGGGCAATGTCCCGGGATACGTCGTCCAGATCAAGGCCCGCAGCCTCGACGAGAACACCTCCGGCCCCGACCAGGTCGTCTACGACTCCGAGGGCACCTACTTCGTCAGCGAGGACTTCAAGAAGGAAGCCTGGAAGCTGAGGCTCGTGATCAGGCGTGGCAATGAGTCCACCAACTTCACCGAGATCGGCGCCCGTGACGGCTTCGAGGAACTGCTCGTCACCACGTCCTCGCCCAACGGCCGGGACGAGTCCTACCGCCAGAAAATCAAGGAAGAAGGCTACCTCCCGCTCCCGCTGGCCCTCATCCTGCCCTCAATCCTCGCCGAGACCGGGGCGATCGGCGACGTCGCTTTCTACACCTACCGCTCCGACGCCGCGGCTGTGACATTCCGGCACGACGCTATCCGCCACGACACGAGCCACCCGGGTCAATTCATCCACAGCACCAGCGTCTCGATCGACAGCCCGAGAATCACCAAGGAAATCGCGTCCGACGGCGAGGTCCTCCGCGAAGAGCTGCCCGGCGATCGCTACTGGGAGAAGACCACCATCGACGAACTCGTCCGCATCTGGAAGGCCAAAGGCCTGCCGATGGACTGATCGACGCCCGGTTCTCGGATCGGCTCTCGGATCGGCTCTCGGATCAGTTCACAAAGTTCAGTTCGAGGACTGGCAGCAGCTCTGCTTCGGCTCTGGCTTGCTTGAGCAGCACGAGGACGTCAGCGTGACCTCGCCCGACGAGCAGCACGGCTTGGCTGCTGCTTTCGGAGCGAACCGCGTCTGAAGCCGGCGCACGGCCGCGTATGTCATCACTCCCAGCAGCACGGCCCCCCAGAGCGCCGAGCCCGCCGCGGCGTGGACGTGCTCGGTCATGCTGGGCAGCACGCTCTCTGTCAGCATCCAGTCCAGCGCCAAGCCAGCCGCCAGCGCGACTCCTCCGATGCTCGCCAGGTAGACCACCAGCGCCTTTGCGCCCAGATCCTTGAGAATCCACGCCATCGTCGCGGGATTTGTCGCGGGCCCGGTCAGCAGAAAGACCAGCGCCGGGCCCGGCCCGAGCCCTTTGGCGACCAGAGCCGCGGCCATGGGCGTCGACCCGGTCGCACAGACGTACACGACCAGCCCGAAGACCATCGCGGCCAGCATCGCCAGAATGCCCGTGCCCGCCCCACCGGTGAGCCATGTCTCAGGCACGAACGCCGAGACCGCAGCCGAGACCGCAAAGCCGATCACCAGCCAGAAGACCAGATCCGCCGGCAGCGTGACGTACGCGTATTTCACCGCAGACAACAGGCGACGCCCGACGGGAACGCTCTGGCTTTCCAGATCCGCGATGGGTCTGTGCTGAGCGGGCTGGTCCGTTTGGCAGCACGATTTCACCTCGAGCGGCACATCACGCGATTCGTGCGCCGAATCCGGGGACTGCTTGGCGTCCTTGTCCGTCGCATCGATCAGCACGCCCGCGACCACCGCGGAAATGCCAGATGCGATGATGCGGGCGATCGCCATCACCGGTCCGAGCAGCGCCCAGGTCAGGCTCGCGGCTGGCACATCGATTTCGGGTGTCGAAACGGCAAACGCGGCGGATGCGCCCTTTGACGCGCCGCCCTGTCTCAGGGAGGCCGCTGCGGGGATCACACTGCACGAGCACAAGGGCAGCGGCACCCCGATCAGCGACGCCTTCATCACAGAACCGACACCGGGTTTGCCGAGGTGTTTGGTGAGGCGTTCCTTGCTGACAAAGGCGTGCAGCAGGCCCGCAACACCGAAACCGATCAGGAGCCACAGTCCCGCCTCGGCGAAGATGCCGGCAAACGCCTCAAAGAATTTCGTCATCAACTCCACGCGCAGTCACACCTTTCCGCAACCGGCAGGCTCGCCCCCGATTGGTTAGTATCCGCACCGAAGCCGCCCTGTTCTCGGAGAAACCGCATGTACGCCCCGAAGATTCCCGCCGCCCGTCCGATCACCGCCTCGCTCACACTCGCAGCCTCGCTCATGCTCTTTGCGGGCTGCTCGAGTTCGGGCCGGGCAACGACCGTCACCAAGGCCCCCGAGGTGGTCGCTCCCGAGCGCTACGCCGTCCTCGACGGTCAGAAGATCGACATCCCCCCCATGAAGCTGGGTGACGAGGCGACCATTCAGGCGATCCTCCGCGAGGGCAAGCGGAACAACAAGGTCATGGACCATCTCCGCCATCTCGCGCTCGAGATCGGCCCGCGTCTGACCGCATCCTCCGCGCTCGAAGAAGCCAACATGTGGTCCGCTGCTCAGTACGAGAGCTGGGGCCTCTCGAATGTCGAGAACCGCCAGTGGGGAACCGCGACCGTCCGATTCGATCGGGGCCCCTCGTCCGGCGCGGTCGTCAGCGTCAACGACGACGGCGAAACCCGCACCGAACGCGAGATCGAGTTCACCACGCTCAGCTTTGCAGCCGGCACCGACGGCCCGGTCCGCGGGCACGTCGTGCGCATGCCCACGACGCTCGAAGAACTCGAAGCCGTCCGTGACAAGCTGGACGGAGCGTGGGTTCTGCACTCTCGCTACCAGGGCGGCCGAGCCGGTATCCGGGGCGTGGGCGGCCAGATGGTCGCCAGGCACAACCTCCGCCTCGAAGCACGCAAGGCGCTCGATGCGGGCGAACGGATCGAGATCCCGACCAGCGCGACTTACCCCAACGATCCCATCAGCGGCCTCTGGAAGGGCACCATCACGGGCCCGGCCATCCCGACTGAGACCACGGACATGATGCTCGACGTCACGCTCGACGAGACCGGCACCCCCGCCGGCGAGGTCGCGCTGCCCGCGTTCGGGTTCGTCAACGAGATGGTCGAGCCCAGCTTCGCCGACGGCATCCTTGTCTTCACCTGGAACACCCCCGAAGGCCCGAGACCCATGCAGCTCACGCCGCGGGGCGACGAGATCGAGTGGGTCCTGGGCGAGGGTGACGATGCGTACACGATCAAGCTGACCCGTGAAGCACCCACCGAGTTCGACGCCAGCGAATACATCATGCAGGAAGTGCTCGCAGCCAATCCCGCTGGCTTTCTATCCAGCTCACGCGACGAGCGCGTCTGGACGACCGCGATCAAGCGCGGCATGGCTCTGTTTGGGATGGATATCGCCGACGTCGGGCAGGACCCCGAGGTCAGCATCCGCGACTCGGACTACCGCTACATCAACTCCGAACTCGCCGACGGTCAGGAAGTGCTTGTCGAGTTTGACCTCGAGCACAACATCACGGAAGGCCCCTTCCCGATGTACAACACGATCGCCGAGATCCCGGGCTCCGTCTGGCCCGATGAGGTCGTGATCGTCTCGGCGCACCTCGATTCCTGGAACGGCCCGGGCAGTCAGGGCGTGGTCGACAACGGCACAGGCTCGGCGGTCACGCTCGAAGCCGCCCGCATCCTCGCCGCCGTCGGCGCCAAGCCCAAGCGGACCATCCGCTTCATCCTCTGGACGGGCGAGGAGCAGGGACTGCTCGGCTCGCGGGCCTACGTCGAAAGCCTGAGCGACGAAGAACGCGCCAAGATCTCCGCGGTCTTCGTCGATGACGGCGGCACCAACTACGAGGGCGGGCTCGTCTGCCCGCCCTGGATGTTCGAATACCTCGCCCCCGCCACCGCAGCGACCAACGGCCAGTTCTTCAGCGAAATCGACGAGGAACGTCTCCTGAATGACGACGATCCGAACAACGACGATCGCGCCGGGTGGATGGATGTCAACCTCCGCTCCGTCGACAAGATGCCTCAGGGCGGCGGCTCAGACCACGCCTCGTTCAACGCCGTCGGCATTCCGGGTTTCTACTGGGACGAGATCGGGCGGGCCAACTACCGCTACGGCTGGCACACCCAGAACGACCGGATCGACCTGGCGATCGAGGAGTACCTCGTCCAGTCGAGCACGAACGCGGCGCTCACGGCGTACAACCTCGCCTGCGCCCCCTCGCTGCTCCCGCGCGAGCCAAAGGTTGCAGAGAACACCCCCGCAAACACGGGCACGGGCGAGTAAAGGCCGTACACTCTCGGCATGGCCACAGAACGCCTCATGAACCCGGCGACCCTGCCGACGGAAAACGAACAGTCGGTCAACGCGCTGCGCCCCACGCGCATCGACGAGTACATCGGTCAGCGCGATCTGATCGAGCGCCTGTCGATCGCGATCCAGGCGGGACGCCAGCGCGAGGAGCCCATGGAGCACATCCTGCTCCACGGACCGCCCGGCCTCGGCAAGACCACACTCGCCCACGTCATCGCCAACGAGATGGGCTCCAAGGTCCACGCGACCTCGGGGCCCGCGCTGGCGCGTGGCACCGACCTCGTCGCCACGCTCACCAGGCTCGAGGCCAACGACGTGCTCTTCATCGATGAGATCCACCGATTGCCGGTCGCGGTCGAGGAGTTCATCTACCCCGCGATGGAGGATTTCCGGATCGACGTCACGATCGACTCGGGCCTGCACGCGCAGACGGTGCAGATCAACTGCAAGCCCTTCACGCTCATCGGTGCGACGACGCGGGCCGGGCTGCTCAGCGCCCCGCTGCGCTCACGCTTCGGGCTGGTGCATCATCTGCGGTACTACGACAGCCGGGACCTGCACAAGATCCTGATGCGTTCGAGCGGGATTCTGGGGATGTCTTCGCCGCCCGAAAGCGCAATGACGATCATCGCGGGGCGCAGCCGGGGCACGCCCCGCATCGCCAATCGTCTGCTCCGCCGCGTGCGCGATTTCGCGGATGTCCGGGCCAAGGGCGTGGTCAGCGATGAGATCGTCGAGCGGGCGCTCGAACTCGAGGGGATCGACCATCTCGGGCTGGACGAGCTCGACCGCTCCTACCTCGGCACGATCGCCACGATCTACGAGGGCGGGCCCGTGGGGCTCGAGGCCGTCGCGGCGACCATGAACCAGGACGTCGGCACGCTCGAGGACGTCGTCGAGCCGTTCCTGCTTCAAAGCGGGTTCCTGGCTCGGACGAGGCGTGGGCGCATGCTGACGCGTGCCGCGGCCGATCACCTTGGTGTCAACGCACCGGCAGCCGCTGAGGCGGACGCACTCTTCGATTGAACGTTCCGAGCTTTGTTTAGCGCTTCGAGCCGGCCGGCTGGAGAATGGCGGCGGTCTCTTCGTCGAGGTGCAGGAAGCAGCCGCAGTTCGAGCAGTTGGTCAGCTTGCCCCGCAGGAGCTGGCTGAGCAGTTCGATGGGCAGCGACATCATGCAGCTGGCGCAGTTGATCTCGTGGCGGCGTTTGTCGATGACCTCGACACCCGCCATCGCGTCCTCGTCGCGCTCCTCGAGCAAACGCTCGAGATCCGCGAGGATGCGGGGCTCGACCTCGGACGCGAGCTTGTTACGCTCGGCCTGAAGCTCCTTGACCCGTTCCTTGATTTCTTCGTTGCGGGTGTCGCGTTCCTGCTGGGCGACGTCACGCACGCGGGTGCGCTCGGACTTGTTCTCGCTCGAACGCTCGATCTCCGCTTTGACCGCGTCGGCTTTCTCGAGAAGCCCGATGACTTCCTCTTCCGCCCGGCCCCGCTCGATCTTGAGTGCGTTGATCTCGACAAGGAACGCCTGGTATTCCTTGTTCGTCCGCGCGACGTTCATCTCCTCGCGGAGCTTCTCGATGCGCGAATCGATGCGGGTGACCTCGTCTTCGCTCTCCTTGACGGAGGCTTCGATCTGTCGGAGTTGTGAGGAAAGCGAATCGTGTTGCTGATCTATGGAGACGAGTTGTCGATCTTGTTCGGCGAGGAACCGCTCGGCGGCAGTCAGTCTGGATTGGAGTCCGCGGAGTTTGCGTTCCGCCTGATACACGGCCCAGAGCTTCTTGGATTCGTTCATCCTCGCGCGGTCTCCTGTGTGCTGCTTCGTGTCATTCTAGCACACACGAACCACGCGTGTCAGCCATGAATCACGAGGTTTCCAGCATTGTGATTGCTCGCAGTGTCCAGAATGCGAACGGACCAACGAGCAAAAGCGAGTCGAGCACGTCGAGCCAGCCACCAAACCCGGGCAGTGAGTTGCTCGAATCCTTCTTGCCCGCATCGCGTTTGAACAGGCTCGCGGTAAGGTCACCGAGTTGGCCCAAACCGCCCATCACAAGCCCCATCGCGGCCACAAGGGGCCATGCAATCGCCGGGCGATCGGGTGTATACGAGAGCAACCAGTACCCGAGAATCGCGATGAGCATCGAGAAAGCGAGCCCGCCGATCAGACCTTCCCAGGTCTTTCCCGGACTCAGCCAGGGGATGAGCTTGTGCTTTCCGATCGCTCTTCCCGTGAAATACGCGCCGATGTCGCATGATTTCGTGACCAGCACGAGCCAGAGCACGAGCCAGGCCGACTGCTCGATGCGCAGCATGAGCCAGAAAGAGCCCTGCACGCCCAGATAGACAAACACGAGCATCACGCCGCCCGCGGCTGCCATCACGCCCTGCACTGTCTTGTGACGCACATGCACGAGCAGCGACAGGATCATGACGAGGATCGCCAGTGTGCCCAGTGCACGCGGCTCATCGGCCCAGAACGCGGTCCCGAGCAGCCCGACCAGCCCCGCGCAGACAGCGACCGGTGTGATAACCAGCACGCCGTTGCTCCGGAGAATCCGCGCCAGCTCCCAGCAGGCCATCGTGATCAAAGCCGCGATCAATGTCCCGAACGCAACACCGATGCGTCCGGATTGGCGCTCGATGAGCACATCAAGCCAGACCACCAGGACGGCGGCGATGACCATGATCGGGCCCAGGATGAGTCGCTGACGGAGCATGGGCTGAGAGTCTACGGCTTGCTGAGCCCGCCGAAGCGGCGATCCCGGCGGGCGTATGCCCGGACGGCCTCGTGCAGGCTCGTCTCCTCGAACTCGGGCCAGAGCGTATCGGTCACGTACAGCTCCGCGTAGCTGATCTGCCAGAGCAGGTAGTTGCTGACACGAAGTTCGCCCGCTGTGCGGATCAGCAGATCGGGATCGGGCATGCCCGAGGTGTACAGGCTCTTGGCGACATCCTGAGCCGTGATCTCGTCCGGGCTGATTTCGCCGGCCTTTGCCTTGGCCGCGATTGTGCGCACAGCCTCGGTGATCTCTTCGCGCGAGCCGTAGTTGATCGCCAGACAGAGCGTGGGCCCGGGCTTGCCTGGTTTGTGGGTCTCGCTGACGAGATGATCGAGAGCCGCGAGCACGGAGTCCGGCATGCCTTTCCGGCTGCCGATCACCCGGACGCGGATGTTGTTCTCGAGCAATTCCGGGAGCTGGGCCTTGCAGTAGTACTCGCAGAGGGCCATGAGATCATCGATCTCTTCCTTGGGGCGTTTCCAGTTCTCGGTGCTGAACGAGTAGAGCGTGACGTACTCGATGCCGAGCCGACCCGCCTCGGAGACGACCTTGCGCACGGACTTGGCGCCCTCTTTGTGTCCCATCTGTCGCGGCAGGCCTCTGGCGGTCGCCCAGCGCCCGTTGCCGTCCATGATGATCGCGATGTGCCTTGGAAGCCTTGCGGGGTGGACATCGGGCAGCTTGGCGAGCGGGTCCGCCTCGGGCAGCACCTTGCGGATCCGCTCGAGCGCCTCGGCGCCGGCTTCATCGATGACAACCGATCCGCTCTCCGTGCGCGTCTCAGCCAATGCTGCTCACCCCCGAGGTCTGGTCGGCCTGAATCGTCTGTTCGCGGTCGGGCCCAACACCGATCATCGTGATCGGCACGCCCACCGCTTCCTCGATCCGTGTGATATACGAGCGGGCGGCTGCGGGCAGTTCGTCCACATGCCGGCAATCACCGAGATCCTCAGCAAAGCCCGGCAGCGTCTCGTACACGGGCTTGACCGTGTCGAGCGTGCAGGAATCGGGTGTGAAGTGCGTGACGCGCTGGCCCTCGATCTCGTAGGCGGTGCAGAGCTTGATCTCGTCGAGCCCGCCCAGGACATCCAGAAGCGTCAGGGCGATCTCGGTCACGCCGTTGAGCTGCGCCGAGTAGCGCAGAGCGACCAGATCGAGCCATCCGATGCGGCGAGGCCTGCCCGTCGTCGTGCCGAACTCGCGTCCTCGTTCGCGGATCTGATCGCCGATGTCGTTTTTGAGCTCGGTGGGCATGGGCCCGGCGCCGACGCGCGTCTGGTAGGCCTTGGCGATCCCGACGAGACGACCGACCCGCTGAGCGGGGACGCCCGAGCCCGAAGCGATGCCAAGGGCGCTGGCGTTGGAACTCGTGACGAACGGGTATGTGCCGTGATCGACATCGAGCAGCGTCGCGTTGGCGCCCTCGAAGAGCAGGCGATCGCCCGCGTCCAGATGCTCGTGCAGGAGCCTGGTCGTATCGACGATGCGTTCTTTGAGCTTCTCACCCCAACCGATCGCGGTCTTGAAGAGCAGTTCCTCGTCGAGCGCGTCCGTGACGTCGGGAGCCCATCGCTCGAGGACGGGGCGTTTGAAGGCCAGAGCCGCCCTGATCCGCTGGCGGAGCCAGTCAGGCCTGAGCAGGTCGCCCATGCGGACAGCTGAGCTCCGCTGGACCTTCTCGGCGTACGCGGGACCGATGCCCCGGCCCGTGGTCCCCACCGCTGCGATGCCCAGGCTCTCGGCAAGGGCCCGCTCACGGGCCGCGTCCTCGGCTTTGTGGTAGGGCATGACCACGTGCGCCCGGTCTGAGACCAAGACCTGCGAGCAGTCGATGCCCTGCTCGGTGAGGGTCGTCAGTTCCTTGAGAAGCTGCTCGGGGTCAACGACGACGCCGTTGCCGATGATCGATCGGCAGCCCTGCCGGAGCACGCCAGATGGGACGAGGTGGAGTGCGAAGCGTTTGCCGCCCACGACCACGGAGTGTCCCGCGTTCGCGCCGCCGTTGTATCGGACGATGGCCGCGTTCCCGGGTGCGAGGAGATCGACGATTTTGCCCTTGCCCTCGTCGCCCCACTGGAGACCGACGACGGCCGAGCAGCCTTGCTGTGCCTTTGGTGTGCTCACCGCAGATTGTTGCCGGGCTTTGGGCATGGGCCACTTCCGTCCGAGAACTTCATCAAGTGATCTGAAATGCTCTGCCGGGGCCCCGGTGTGGTGAAGGCGGGGTTTGTCTCACCCGATATGGCGATCAAGGGGGAGAGACTCGCCATGTCGCAGCCGACTGTCCGCATCATGTGTCCGAACTTGTCGTGCCGGAAGCTGCTGGCTGTACCCGAGTCGGCCCGCTCGAAGACGGTCCGCTGCAAGGCCTGTCACACCGCGATCCGCGTGCCCGAAGCGCCGTCGCCTCAGGCCCAGAACACAACCGATGAGCAGAAGAAGTCCGCCTGACCGAGCCGGTCAGAGGCCTGGCTGATCTTCGTCCTCGTCCTCATCGAAGTCGAAGTCGAAATCGATCATGCTGCTGTCGTCGGCGGACATGTCCATGTCGAGGTCGGAGTCATCCGCCGCGCCGCCGGCCAGAGCCGCGGCTGCCTTGGCTGCGCCGCCCGACAGACCGGCGTGCTTCTTGGGCTTCACAGCCACGTTCCCGCGGACAAAGACCTCTTTCACGTCGAGGTCCGAGGGCTCGCCCTCGATGATCAGCGCAAACACCGCAGGCCCCACGGCGACAAGATCGCCAGCCGAGAGCTCGGCCTCCTCGACCCGCTCCTTGTTGACGTAGGTGCCGTTGCTCGAACCCATATCACGGACCGTGACCTTGCCGTCCTCGACGACAAACTCGCAGTGCTGGCGTGAGACGCTCGGCAACGGGATACGCAGTTCGCAGTCGGACTCGCGGCCGACGACGACGCGGGGCTTACGAAGCAGGATCTCCTGAGAGGAGCCGTCCTCTTTGACGATGAGCAGGGTCGGTTCCACGGGCGGTCTATCCTCGGTGAACAGCCGGCGATGGCGGGGCGCGCGAGCCGCTCGCGCCAGTCGGACAAACCCCCGCTGTGCGTGTCCACCTTGCCTGACGATACCTCAACACACCCCCATCGGCAACGCCCGGGCCTTTCTGCCCGCCAAGTCGTCGCCCCCGCGGCCACGATGAAATCCGGCTCGCCCGCCCGGTCTCTCTACATCCACATCCCCTTCTGCTCGCACAAGTGCCACTACTGCGACTTCTACAGCTTCGTCGACACCCGAGATCGGCAGGCGGTGTTCGCAGACCGTTTGGAGCGCGAACTCGCCGCCCTCAGCGTCGCGGCGGGCACGATTGACACGATTTTCGTAGGCGGAGGCACACCCAGCCTGCTCGAGGTCCCGCTCTGGGAGGGCCTGCTCCGCGCGATGGACGATCGCTTTGACCTTGGTGCGATCAAATCAGGCATGGGCGAGTTCACTGTCGAGTGCAATCCCGAGAGTGTGACGCCCGAGCTGATGTCGGCGCTCCGCGCGGGGGGCGTCTCACGCATCAGCATGGGTGCGCAGAGCTTCAAAAATGAGCATCTCAAGACCCTCGAACGCCTCCACGACCCCGAACGCGTGCCAAGAGCCGTCGAGATGGCCCGGGCCGCGGGCATCGATCGTGTCTCGCTCGATCTCATTTTCGCGATCCCCGGGCAGACACTGGACGACCTCGCACAGGATCTCGAAGCGGCGTTGTCCCTCCCGATCGAACACATCTCCTGTTATGAGCTGACCTACGAGCCGAACACCGCGATGACCAAGCGCCTTGAGATGGGACAGTTCGATCGCTGCCCGGAAGAGCTCGAGATCGAGATGTTCGAGTACGTCGGCAAACGTACCAAAGCCGCGGGGTTTGAACGCTACGAGGTGAGCAATTACGCCAGGCCCGGCGCGGAGTGTCGGCACAACCTCGCGTACTGGCGTCAGGAGCAGTGGCTCGCGGCCGGTCCCTCGGCCTCGGCTCACATCGCCGGGCACCGGTACAAGAACATCCCGAGACTCGAGACCTATCTCGACCGCGAGGACGCGGGCTTCTCGGCCATCGTCGACCACGAAGGCCCCGATCCGGTTCGGCTGATCCAGGAGAAACTCATGACAGGCCTGCGTCTGCGTGAGGGCGTGGCGGGCGGAGATCTGCTGAGAGAGCTCGGCGAGTTGGACGCCGAGGCCGCCTCGCGTCTGGATCACGAGGCAGCGATGCAGTCGCACCTAGGTCGGCTCGTGCGCACGGAAGACCGGTGGATGCTGACGGAAGAGGGTCTACTCCTCGCCGACGGCGTCGCCAGCAACCTCATGGTCGCCATCCTCGGGTGAGGGCCGTTTCGAGTCGAAAACGCCGGGCTTGGTCATGCCGAGCTGCCGGAGCACCCTTGCGATATCACGCGGGCATCGCGATGAAACATCGACTTCCTCGCCCGTGATCGGGTGCGTGAGCGCCACGCGGTGGGCGTGGAGCATGAGCCTCGGCGCAGCTCCGCGGCTTGCACGCGGACCGTAAAAGCGGTCGCCCAGGATCGAACACCCGATGGAATCGAGGTGGACACGGACCTGATGCAGTCGTCCCGTCATGGCTCGGCATTCGAGGAATGCGCCGTGGTCTGAGTGCTGGAGCACGCGGTAGGCCGTCAGTGAGGGCTTGCCCCGGGCCGCGATCTTGGCGAGCTTGACGCGCGAGTAGTAGGCCTTGGCCCCCTCGACCCACTTGTCGTCGCGCTTGGCGAAGTGCTCCTCGATGGGGCGTTTGATCACACCTTTGGGCTGGTTGGGGGTCGACCGCGTGACAGCCCAGTAGAACTTGCGGACCTGGCGTTCCTTGAACGCGTCGCGAAGCCCCTCCCAGACGCTCGGCGTGAGCGCGACGATGAGCACCCCGCTCGCGTCACGATCGAGGCGCTGCAGGAGGCCGTAGTCCCGGTCCGCGCCGACGTTCTGGAGGGTGTGCCCGTACCGGGCGAAGAGGCCGTTGAGGAGCGAGTCGTACTCGTGCCCCTTTCCGGGTGTGGTCACAAGTCCTGGTGGCTTTTCGACCACGGCAAGGTGCTCGTCTTCGTAGTGGACCTTGAAGCCGACACGTTCGTTGGGTTCGTGAGCGAGAGTCATCGCGCGTCCTCGATGCCCGAGCATGCGGGCTCGTCGAGGTACCACCGCAGCACCCCGCCGACTGGATTGATGTGCCCGATGGGCTGCGAGCGGGACCGCTGCATGGCGTGCTCGATGCCCTTCTGTTTCTCGGTCCCGGTCGCGAGGATCGCGATCAGTCGAGCGGCGTTGATCATCCGCATCGAGAGCGAGAGTGTGCGCTCGTGCGCTGAATTCGTGAGATGCGCGAGGCGGTCTTCCGCGTCGGGCACGGGGCTCGCGCTCGCGTAGCCCGCGGTCGAGCCGTCGGCGCCGAGCCCGAGCAGGACGTAATCGAGGCGGTCATGCCCCTTCTCGCGCCAGCCGAGGTGGTCTTGGAGTTCCTTGGAGTACGCGCGTTCCGGGTCGGATCTGGTGAGATCCATCGGGTGGAACTGATCGCGGGGCACGTCGCCGTGAACGACGAGCAGGTCGTGGATGAGCTCGGCCGCCGACTTCTCGGCGGTATCGCTGACGAGCCAGATGTGGGTGCGTTTCCAGGGCATGTCCCGGTAGGCGGGGTCGATCATGAGCGTGTTGTAGAGCGTGACGGGCGACTTGCCCCCGGGCAGGGCGATGTGGAAGTCCCCGAATTGGCGCACGCAATTGGCAGCGTGGAAGTAGAGATCGGACGCGAGCGCGTCGGCGGCCTCTGAATACGAGGGGCGCATGACCACCGTTCCCGGGAGATCGGGTGTGGGCATCTCTGGCTCGAGTTCGTAGGTGTCCGCCATCGTGTGCATTGTGTCACAGTCGGACGCCCAAGGCCAGCCGGGACGTAGGATCGGCAATGCGAAGCCCGCTCAGGATCATCGATGCCAACGCGAACCGCGCCCGCGAAGCGCTCAGGCTGCTGGAAGACCTGGCGCGTTTCTCGCTGGATGATGCGGCGCTCTCGAAGCGGGCCAAGTCGATCAGGCACGGGCTGACCGCCGCGCTCGATTCGGCCATCGGTTCCAAATCGGGGCTGGTCGCCGAGCGCGACACACCGGGCGATGTGGGGACCGAGATTTCCGTTTCGTCGGAGGGTGATCGCGCAAGCATGGAGTCGCTCGCCTCGGCTGCGGGGTCGCGATTGGGCGAGGCGATGCGCGCGATCGAAGAGGTGCTGAAGCTCGAGTCCCCCGCTCACGCCGGCGCGATCGAGAAGCTGCGGTACGAGACGTACGAGCTGGAACGCCAGCTTCTGCCGAGGCTTGCCCGACCCGATCCGTTCATGCGGGTGTGCGTGCTGCTGACCGAGTCGCTCTGCACGCACCACTCCTGGCAGCGTGTGGCGGAGCTTGCGATCGAAGGGGGAGCCGACGGGATCCAGTTGCGTGAGAAGGCGCTCGACGACCGCGAATTGCTGTTGCGAGCGCGATGGCTCGTCGAGCGGACGCGCGGGACCCGGGTTCGCGTGATCATCAATGATCGCCCGGATATCGCGGCTTTGGCGCAGGCCGACGGCGTTCATCTGGGGCAGAACGACCTCGCGCCCGCCGAGGCGAGGCGCATCGTCGGGCCGCATTCGCTTGTCGGGGTCTCGACATCGGGTGTTGAGCAGGCCAGGCGAGCGTTTGACGAGGGCGCGGACCTGATCGGGGTCGGGCCGATCTTTGCCAGCACGACCAAGCCGAAGCCCGGGCTGGGGGGTGTTGAGCTGATCCGGGCGATCGAATCGGAGCCGACGCTTGCGGGCAGGCCTTACCTTGCGATCAGCGGCATCGGGGCGGCTCAGGCCCGCGAACTGGCCCGGGAGGGCTGCCGGGGCGTGGCGGTCTCGTCGTCGGTCTGCTCGGCTGCGGAGCCCGACAGTGCGGTCCGGGCGATTCTTGAGGCTCTGACTCCCCAAGCGACCGACTAGCATGGGGTCATGTTCAAAGAACGCACACTGGACAACGGGCTGACCATCATCGCCGAGCCGGATGCGAGCGCGCACAGCTCCGCGGTCGGGTTCTTCGTCAAGACCGGCGCTCGCGACGAGCCGACGCCGCTGATGGGGGTGAGCCATTTCCTTGAGCACATGATGTTCAAGGGCACGCCCAACAGGTCGGCTGCGGCGCTCAACCAGGCGTTCGACGACATCGGCGCCCGCAACAACGCGTACACGAGCCACGAGGTGACGTGCTTCTACGCGCACGTACTGCCCGAGTTTGCGGGCACGGCGACGGAGCTCCTTGGTGACATGCTGCGTCCGGCGCTGCGTCAAGACGACTTCGACACAGAGAAGGGCGTGATCCTCGAAGAGATCGCGATGTACAAGGACAATCCCTTCTGGGTGCTGTACGAGGATCTCGCCGAGAAGCACTTTGTTGGGCACACGCTCGGGCACAGGGTGCTCGGGACGAATGATTCGATCAGGGAGCTCCAGCGGGATCAGATGCAGGGCTACTTCGACGAGCGGTACTCGGCGGACAACACGGTCGTGTCGATCGCGGGTGATATCGACTTCGACAAGGCCTGCGAGCAGATCGAGCGGATCTGCGGCTCGTGGAAGCGCACAGGCGTCACGCGCGACAACACGCCCCCGGCGGCCAAGGACCAGCGGGTTGAGCTGACCGACGATCGTTTTGGGCGGGCGTACATGCTGATGCTCTCGCCCGCGCCCTCGGCTCAGGACGATCGGCGGTACGCGGCGACGCTGCTCACGCAGATCCTCGGGGCGGCCGACAACAGCAGGCTGCACTGGGCGTTGATCGAGAACGGGCTGGCCGAGGAAGCCCAGGCGGCGTTCGAGGCGCACGACGGCGTGGGCGAGTACTACGTCTACGCCTCGGGCGATCCGGATCGGATCGAGGAGATCGAACGGGTCGTGGACACGGAAATCTCGGGTCTGCTGGATTCGCTGACGCAGGACGATCTCGACCGGCTCTCGGGCAAGTTCGCCACGAGCTTTACGATCGGCGCGGAGAGGCCTGCGGACCGGATGCAGCGGATCGGTCGGCGGTGGACGCTGCTTGGCGAGTATCGCACGCTGGATGAGGAACTCGAGCGGATCCGAGCGGTGTCCCTGAAGGATCTGCGTGAGGTGTACGAGGCGTACCCGTTCAGCCCTCGGACGGTCGGTGTGCTCAGGCCGCCTTCTTCGGCGTGAAGACCTTGATGCAGTTGCCGCCGCTCTGGGCCGAGGCCTTCATGGCGCGGGCGGCCGCGGCGTTCAGCTGCTCGACACGCTCGTACACGCCCGATGTGGTGTGGTCGTAATACGCGATGCCGACGGAGGTCCGCCCCGAGATCTGCCAGTCGCTGCACGCCTGCTCGAACTCCGTGCGGAATGACTCGGCGGTGCGTGTGACGACAACGCGCGAGCTGCTGGGGACCAGGGCGGCGAACGATTCGGTGTCGAGCCTGGCGATGAAGCCGCCGCTGTCACCAAAGTGCTTGCGCAGCATCGCCGTGGCTCCAGAGACGAGCTTGCGTTGCTCAAGAGGGCGTCGCGGTGTTTCCGATCTTTCGCGCTCGAAGCTCACGCGGACGAGCGTGAGGGGGTCGTTGGTGGCGACAGCCTGATCGAAGGAGCGGTTGAGGACCGCCTCGAATGCGACGTTGTTGAGCAGACCCGTATCCTGATCGAACTTCGGCGAATCGAGGATGAGATCATCGAGGCCGTCGCTGCCGCTGTTTGCCGAAGGTGACTCGATCGCCAGGCGCATCGCCTGATCGCGTGCGTCCTTGACGAGTTGGTCGGTATCGGGGAGCACACCGGGATCGACGTCGAAGAGCTTGGCCATCTCCTTCGTGCCCGATGTGACTTCCTTGAAGATCGTGTCCGCCTGCTCGTCGGTGAAGTTGAACCACTCTTTGGCGCGCTTGTAGTAGCGCCGCATGATGGCCTGTGAGTCGTCCGAGGTGAGCGCGTCGGCGACGATGTTGCCGAGGCCGACGGCCTTGACGAGCAGCCCCATGTCGCCGCTGGGGCCGGCGCTCGGACGTTCGTGATACTTGACGGGCTGGATGAGCTCCTCGGGGAGTTTCCAGCGGGTGGCCATCATGGCGCCGATGTCGTTGTGCTGGAGTTCAAACTCGGCGAGCTCGAAGCCTGCGAGTTTGCGGTGGTCGCCGCCGGTTTGCTCGAGGATGCGGACGTAACGGTCTCCGAGCGTCTCGAAGAGGGCGACCATGCCGACGTCCTGGAGCAGGCCGCCGAGGAAGGCTTCGTCCTGATAATCGGGGCAGCCGACCTTTGCGATGGACCTGGACGCGACGCCCGTAAACAGGCCACGCCGCCAGTACTCGTTGTGATCGAATCCCTGCTTGTCTTTCAGATCAATGCTGGAGACGAGCGAGAAGCCGAGGGTGAGGCTCTTCACGGTGGAGAGGCCAAGAACGACGATGGCTTGCTTGATCGTGCCGCACTTCTTGCGGAGGCCGTAGTAGCTGGAGTTGACGGTTTTGAGGACTTTGGCGGAGAGCCCCTGGTCGTTCTGGATCGTCGCGGCGAGTTTGTCCATCTCGACGTTGACATCGCGCGTCAACTCGATGACTTCGAGTGCGACAGCCGGCAGACTCGGCAGAGTCGGGCAGCTGAGTACCTCTTCGAGCAGATCGTGATCCATAACGCCTCCGGCGGGTCGTTGTCGACGCCGGCTCCCCCCTGTTTTCTGATGGCCACAACGGTTGTCGTCAGACAAGAACAGGGACTTCAGAACGAGGAGAGGTGGACCGGGTTTATTCGTGTGGAAACAGGGGCTTGGGGGTTGTTTCGCCGAATAGGAGTCGCAGTGTGGTGAGTTCTCGCTCCACCAGTTCCCGGACGTACCAGGCCAGAAGACGCCCCACACGCTCAGCCTGCTCGATATCCAGACCCTGGCCAGATCCATCCGTTTCGAGTTGGCAGATCGCCTCGGCCGTCGATTCGAGCACCGCCCAGACGGAATCGGACTTGGTCGCGACATCGGTGCCCATGAGCGAGCCGAGTCTTGGCGAGAACGCGGATGCGCCCTTGCTGTACGACTCGGTGCTCGGCTGATAGCCCGTATCGCCGAGCACCCTCCAGAGGTAATCCGTCACGGCATACTGCCAGGGCACATCTACTGATCTTGAGAGCAGATCGCTCAACGCATCGAACACCACCGGGTGAGGCTCGCCCTCGGGCAGTATGCTCTGGGCGACCTCGATCGCGAACATGGCGGCGTAGTAGCCCGTCAGATCGGCGCGAGAAGCGCGGAACGTCTCGCGGAGATCCCAGCCCGCGAGCGTGGCGAGGTTGGAGGAATTCTTGGGGACGATGACGGCCTCACCGAGCGTGCCGATCTCGAGCCCGCCGCTGAATCGGGGATCGGGCCTGCGGGTGCCCTTGCCCAGGACGCGCACGAGCCCGAGCCGTCGGCAGAGCAGGGCCGCCGTCTGACTCGTCTCGGAGAAGTCCCACTGCCTCAGGCAGATCGCGATGTCGACCTCGGCTTCCACTCTGGCCCTACCCTAGACCGTTCATGCCTCGTCCCGGAGCCGGCCGCGAATGCACTTCCGATTGATAGATCGCGTTCTTGAGCGTACAGAGAGCTGGGCGGTGGCGACAAAGCTCGTCAGCATGAGCGAGGAGTACCTCCAGGACCATTTCCCGACCTTCCCGGTGCTGCCGGGGGTGTTCATGGTGGAAGCCTTGGTCCAGACCGCCCGTGAGCTGGACCAGCCGGATGTGAGCAGGCTCGTCCTGGGGCGGGTCCGGGCGCTCAAGTACGGCTCGTTCGTCCGGCCGGGTGACGTGATGACCACCGAGATCCGGCTGCTGAACCGACTGGAAGACGGATCACTGGACGTCAAGGGCAAGGCCACCGTCCGGCCTGCGTCGGGCGAGGGCGATGAGGCCATCGCCTGCTCAGGGCGGTTTATGCTTCGCCCCCTGCGTCTGTCGGTTGGCGGGTCGGTTGTAACACCTTCGGACCAGATTCAAACGGAGCCGGCGCTTGGCCGCTAGACTCACTCTCACCGATTTTGCACGAGGCTACCAGCAGATGACACACGACGAGATTTTCGCCAAGGTCCGGGACGTGCTTGTGGACGCGCTTGCGGTTGACGAGGACGAGGTCACGCCCGAGGCCACGCTGACAAGCGATCTGGGAGCCGAGTCGATCGACTTCCTCGACATCGTCTTCAAGCTCGAACAGACCTTCGGCTTCAAGATCGAGCAGGGCGAGCTCTTCCCCGACAACGTGACGCAGGACCCCGAGCTCGTGCAGAACGGGCGTGTGACTGCTGCGGGCATGACGCGTCTGAAGGAGCGTCTGCCCCACGCCGATTTCTCGAAGCTCGAGTCGAACCCCGAGGTGACGAAGGTCGGTCAGATCTTCACGGTCGGGGCGCTCGTGAACTTCGTCGAGCGCAAGCTGGGCCAATAAGCCCGGGCAACTGAGGTTTTCACGTGCGCTGGATGTGGATTGACAGGGTGACGGAGCTCACGCCGCGCAAGCGGATGGTGGCGATCAAAAACGTGACGCTGTCCGAAGAGCATCTGCACGCTCATTTCCCGGCGACCGAGACCGAAGCCGCGGTGCCCGTGATGCCCGCGTCGCTCATGATCGAGGGCATGGCGCAGACGGCGGGCGTGCTGGTCGGGCACGCCGAGGGATTCAAAGAAAAAGTCGTGCTCGCCAAGGTTTCGGACGCGACGATCGACGCGGACGTCGGCCCGGGCATGACGATCCGGTACACGGCCGAGATCACACAGATCGACGAGCAGGGCGCTGCGACCAAGGGCACGATCGAGGTTCTTGACCACGCCAACGCAGAGAGTGGGTATCAGCCCGTCGGGACCGTTGACCTGATGTTCTCGCACCTCGATCACAACCGCTCCGGGCTCGAGTTCCCAGAGCACAACTTTGTCTTCGGCGACAGCTTCAAGACGCTGCTCAGGACGAGCGGAATCGAGATCCCTGGCTGAACCAGCCGAGTGATCTCGCACGGCTTGCCGAAGACGGACAAGCCGTGGCACCCATCGTGATCGTTATCACCCGGCGACGTAGTTCAGCATCAATCTCGGCAGGATCATGAGCGCGACGACGATCGGAAGCATGCTGATCGCGATGCCCACGGTCGCCAGGCGTCGGCCCGATGCAAACTCCCGAGTGCCGATGAACTCGACGACGAGCACGAAGAAGCCGATGAGGGCAAACTTGTAGAGGGACATCCCGAACGTGCCCGCCTGATCGAAAACGCGGGCGGCCAGCGGATTGGCTTCGACGCCGCCGAGGTGCAGGATGGTGTGCGTGAGCATGACGTCCAGCGACGCGAGGAAAAGCAGGATCATCTCCGGCCCCGGGTAGAGCGTGTTCTGTCGGAGCATCGTCTGCACAGCCATGCGTGTCCTCCTGGGGCATCCATCACCCACAATCCATGAGTGAGATACCGACAGAGTGTGCGGGCTGTTCCTGAAGGCACCCGGAATTCTGGGTGAGGGCTGGTTCACCTCTCATCATCTTGTGCCACGGCCGTGTCGGCCGTGTCTTCGTTCACGCCGACGAGAGACGTGATTCGCGGGAAGAAGATTGGGAGCACGGCCGGCACGGCCGTGGCACGGAGAGTTGTCGTGTCAGGACCCGAGCTTCTCGCGGACGAGGCGGTCGAAGAGCTGCACGGGCGCGCCCTTGCCTGTCCAGAGCTCGAACTGGGCCGCGGCCTGTCGGACGAACATCTCCACGCCGTCGATCGTGCGGAAGCCGTGCTCTTTGGCGGCTCTCAGCATGGGCGTCTCGATGGGGTTGTAGACGGTGTCGAAAAAAACTGTGTCGGGCGAGAGCTTGCCGGCAAGTTCGTGGACGGGAATGGAGAGGCCCTCGGGGTCGGGCCCGCCGGTCATGCCGACGGGGGTGCAGTTGATGTAGATGTCGCAGTGCGAGCGAGTGATCGCATCCAACTCAGCAGTAGTCAACTTAGCCCTGTTATTGCTATCAATGCCGTCAAGCAGATTAACCATTCGACTTCGTGTGCGATTGAACACATCTACTGACGCCGTACAACCAACCAGGCGCCGGACGACTGATCTCGCCACTCCACCGGCTCCAATCACTCCCACTGAAACTTCACGCAGCTCATTCTGGCAGGTTCGTTGTAGCAGCATTTCGACAGCGGCAGAGTCAGTATCCGAAACCATGGCGTGTGGCTCTGACGACCCGACGAACTGCGGCTGCCAATCGAGCGTGTTCGCTGCCCCCCCTGAGCGGACGATGTACTGAGGATCAAGCATTTCGATCTCAGTCGATGACTGATCAGCCCATCTGCCTGCAGCGTATCGCACTAAATTCTGCTTGTACGGTATCGTGACGCTTGCCCCCGCAAACGAAAGATCCTGACCACGGAGCAGTGCATCAAGAGTAGCTCTAAAACTGGTGTAGCTGACTTCCGGATCCCCGACACTTGCTGCAACCGGCATCGGCAGGTACACGCCGTCATGCCCCACCGCTTCAAAGCCGGCGTTGTGGATGAGCGGGCTCATGGAGTGTGCGACGGGCCAGCCGATGACGCCGTAGAGCTTGGTGGCTTTGCCGATCGAGCGGAAGCGGTACATGCCGAGCAGGTCGGCGATCGTGGGCTGGCCCGGCGCGGTGGCGGCCTCGTCGCGGAGACTTGCGAAGGTGAGGAACCCGCCGAACTTCGGTGCCAGCACGCGGCTCATGAGCCCGAACTCGCCCATGCCCAGGCCGATCGTGGGCTTCGGGGCATCGCGGAGGATCTCGAAGATCTCGAGGTTGTCGCGGATGCTGCGCGCACGAAAGGCGAACTTGACGACGCTTGCGGCGGGCTCGGCCCAGGCGTCGGACAGTCGGCGCATGAGGTCCTTGGGGCGGCCGTCGAAGTCGTGCATCGAGAGGATCAGGCGCGTGCGGACGTCGCGTTCTTGCTTCGGATGATCGACGCAGAGGTTGATCTTCTGGCGGATGTTGGCGGACTTCTGGTAGCAGGCGAGCTCGAAGTCGAGGTAGGCGGGCGGGTGGTCGGTGTTGATGCAGATCTTTTCAAGCAGGCTGACGCGATCGGCCTCGTCGCCGTCGTAGTCGCCGCCCTCGGTGGCGCTGCGGCAGGTCAGGATGACCGGCAGCGGACACTCGGCGATGAGGCGTTTGAGTTCGTTCAGCCGGAGTTGGTCTTCGCTGTCGCCTTCTGAGCCGGGGAAGTAGCTGTCGATGCGCAGCTCGACGATGTCGGCGCCGAGGAGCTTGGCCTCGTTGGCGTCGGCGAGTGCGGCGTCGATCTCAAGGACTGTGATTGGGACACAAACAAGCGTGGGCATGCGACTAGATTAGCCGACCGCGACCTTGCTCGGAGCGCGGAGCTTGGGAAGCCGGAGATACGTCGCGGCTCGCCAGAGGTATTCGAGCGGGCCCATGGTGAAGTAACGGAGCCAGATGGTGCTGAACACGAGCTGGGACGCGTAGATGGACGTCACGATGACGACCATGCCGACACGGGAGACTTCGCCGAAGGTCGCCATGCCCCAGTGCTGCGCGAACGCGGCCACGAGAAGCGACTGGCAGATGTAGTTGGTCAGCGCCATGCGTCCCGCGGAGGCGACCGCGGCGATGAGCCAGGCGCCAAGCTTGAGCTTGGCAAGCCAGACCGCGAGCCCAACATAGCCAAGGCTGAGCATCGGCCCGAAGAGATGCACCACGCCCGTCGAGAGCCCCGCGATGGGTGAGTTCGGGCCTCTGACCTCGCTCATGTAGACGGCAAGCACCGAGCCGGGAAGCCCGACCAAGAGACCAATAAGCATGAGACGCCGGGGCCATGGCGAATCCGGGTTATCCATCACGCCCGATCGCATGATCGCGCCGCCCAGCAGGAACATCGCGGGAACGTGGAGGAAGACCGCGTAGATGAACATCCAGAAGATGGTGCCCGATGTCCAGTTGATGGCGCGCATGGTGACGGCATTGATGAATGGGCCGTGCTTGATGGCGTCGGTTTCGCCGGTGGCCCAGGCGATGTTCGCGGGTCCGTCCTGGATCTTGCCCTCGAAGAGTGCTGTCCTGAAACCCTCGAAGCCTACGACCTGGACCTGCGCCGGCTTGTCGGCGTTCTCGCCCAACTTGGCGAAGAGGTAACCGAGCCCGCTCGCCCAGATTGCTGAGACAACGACCAAGGCGCTCGCGATGATGAGCATGGTGCGAGGCTTGAGTCGTGCAAGCCACATCACGACGACGCCGAAGCACGCGTAGTAGATGAGGATGTCGCCGTACCAGAGCAGAAAGGCGTGCGCCATGCCGAAGAGGAGCAGGATCGTGAGCCTGCGGAGATAAACGGTTGCAAACAGCTTCCCTCTGGCCTTGGCGCGGTCGTACATGAGCACGAGTCCCATGCCAAAGAGCATGGAGAAGAGCGGGTAGGACTTTGACTCGAAGAAGACGCGGGTGATGTAGTGGAATGCGAGTGCGAGCGAGCCCTCGTTCTTGCCGCCACCGTTGAATATCCATTGCAACGGCTGGACCATGAGCTGGATGTTGACCATGAAGATGCCAAAGAGCGCCAGGCCCCTTGCGACATCGAGTGCCTGGATGCGTTGATCTGCTTTGGTGGGGACAAGTGCCGGTGTTTCGACAGTGATCATCGGTTGCCCCCCCATCGCCGAGCGTCAGAGCTCGGCCAGCCGGCGCGCGGTCTCCTGCTCGATCAATGCTTCGAACATCGGCCCGAGTTCTGCTTCTTGTACGATCTTCGAGGTCTGGAATTTCGTATCGAGGCGTTGATCGGCGACGATGTTGTCCTGATAGCGGTAGACACGGATCTTCTCGCTCCGGCCGCCCGTGCCGATCTGGCCCTTGCGCTCGGCGGCACGCTCGGCGGCCTGCCTGTCGCGCTCGATCTCGTAGAGCCTGGCCCGCAGCAGCCGACGCGCTTTCTCGCGGTTCTGCGCCTGGCTCTTGGATTCCTGCATCCGCACCTCGATGCCCGTCGGGTTGTGGATGAGGTGCACCGCGGTCGCGACTTTGTTGACGTTCTGCCCGCCGGGGCCCTGGGCTGTGGTGACGTGCTCGGTGACGTCGCTCGCCCAGTCGATGGCGACCTCGACCTCCGTTGGTTCGGGCAGGACAGCGACCGTCGCGGTCGAGGTGTGCACGCGGCCCTGCGTCTCGGTCGCGGGCACGCGCTTGACCGAGTGCACCCCCGCCTCGAAGCCGAGCTCCACGAAAACGCCCTCGCCCTTGACGTTGATGACCGCGTGACGCACGCCCCCCACCGAGGCGTCGGCGGTCAGGTCCATCTCCTCGAACGACCAGCCCTTTTTGGCGGCGTACTTGGCGTACATGTTCATGAGGTCGCGGCACCAGAGGCCGGCCTCGTCGCCGCCCGTGCCCGCGCGGAGTTCGAGAATCACCGAGCCCACGCGCCGATCGTCTGCGGTCACGAGCGAAGACTTCACGCGATCAACCAGCTCGGCTGCCCGATCGATCAGGCTCGGCAGCTCCTCGCGGGCCATCTCGGCGAGCTCGGCGTCGTCGCCCGCGACAGCGGATTCGAGGTCCTCGGCCTCGGCGCGGAGCCTCACCAGCTCGCGGTACGCCTCAACGACTGGCTCGATGGCGGCTCTCTTGATCGAGAGATCGCGCACAGCGTTGTGGTCGGCCATCACCTCGGGATCGCCCAGTCTGGACTCCAGCTCGGTGAACTGGGTATCCATCCGGGCGAGTTTGTCGGCGATGGCCTCGGGCAACATGGACTGAAATTGACTCGCAACCTGACCCATAAACCCACAATACGCCGATCACGGGGTGTCCGCGTATCATCCGCGACCAGAGCACCCGGGAACTTCCGGGCGAGCGAGTCAGACCAGATGTCAGGGCGGAATGACCAGGGAAGCAGTGCCAGGGGGAGTCGGATTGGCGGACGCGATACGAATCAGCGATCTCCACAAGAGCTTCGGTGAGAAGCAGGCGGTGCGGGGGATGGAGCTTGCCGTCCCCGCCGGGTCGCTGCACGGCTTCATCGGGCCCAACGGTGCGGGCAAGACCACAACCATCCGCATGATCATGTCGATCATCTTCCCCGACCGGGGCGAGCTGTCGGTCCTGGGCAAGAAGTCCGCGATCGAGAGCAAGGACCAGATCGGCTACCTCCCCGAAGAACGCGGCGTGTACAAGAAGATGAAGGTCCTGCCATTCATCAAGTACATGGCCAGGCTCAAGGGCGTTCAGGACGCCGACCTGCACAGACGCGCCCTGGACTGGCTCGAACGCGTGGGGCTTGGCGATGTCTCGGCCAAGAAGTGCGAAGAGCTCTCCAAGGGCATGCAGCAGAAGGTGCAGTTCATCGCCTCGGTGATCCACAAGCCCGAGCTGCTGATTCTCGATGAGCCCTTCAGCGGGCTGGACCCCGTGAATATGCGACTGCTGCGCGACTTGATCCGCGAGATCAACGACAGCGGCACAACGATTATCTTCTCGACCCACGTCATGGCGCAGGCCGAGCAGCTCTGCGACAACATCGTCATGATTCACAACGGCCAGAAAGTGCTCGACGATCCGCTCGACAAGATCCGCAGCCGATTCGATCCGAAGGCCCTGCTCGTTGAGCCGATGGACCGGAGTATCGACGAGACGCGGCTGACGAGCATCGCGGGTGTGGACGAGGCGTACCGTGTGGACGCGGGATGGGAGCTCGTGCTCGAGGACGGGCTCGCACCGAGCGAGGCGATCGCGCGGATCGCGAGCCAGGTCGAGACGGCTCGCATCGAGGTGAAGCGGCCCTCCTTGGAGGACATCTTCATCCAGATCGTGCAGGACGATTCGTACGTCACCGATGCCCAGGTGCAGGAGGTGGTGTCGTGAACCGCATGCTGCAGATCGCCTGGCGTGAGTTTGCGTCGACGGCTCTCACCAAGGGATTCATCATCGGCGGCTTTGTCGTGCCCGC
This sequence comes from Phycisphaerales bacterium, assembly GCA_965228265.1. Taxonomy (GTDB): domain Bacteria; phylum Planctomycetota; class Phycisphaerae; order Phycisphaerales; family UBA1924. The sequence goes on along the minus strand of OZ245804.1, from coordinate 2,093,510 downwards.
GGTGATCCTCGTCGTCATGGTCACGCTGCTACCCATTCTGCTCAAGGACGAGGGCCCGGCCATCGAGGGCGAGATCTCGATCATTGACCAGACGGGCGTGCTGGCGGACGACATCGCATGGCGGCTCTCGCCCGAGGCGCTCGCCGATGAAACGCAGAGCATCGAGATCCCCAAGATCGAGCCGGGCCAGACCCCAACGCCGCAGGAGACGCAGGACATGCTCTCCAAGGCGATGAACCGATCGATCCCGAAACTGACCGTCAAAGAGCTCGGCGCGAGTGCGGACCCCGAAGCCGCCAAGGAACCGCTACGCGAAGGCACCGCTCAGGACGGCGGCGTGCTCGCGCTTGCGGTGATCGACGCCAACGCGGTCGTCACCGATGAATCGACCGAGCAGGGCGTGCCCAGATTCGGCGCCTACCAGCTCTTCGTCAAGCCCAAGCTCAAGGACAGCGTGCAGTCGACCATCCGGCGCGCGGTGACCGAGTCGATCCGCGAAGCGCGCCTCGAGAACGCGGGGCTGAGCCCCGATCAGGTCAACGCGCTCACGCGTGTGGAAGCTGAGCAGACCAAGGAAGTGACCGAAGAGGGCGAACGGAACTCGATCGAGGGTCTCAATATGATCCTGCCGGGCGGGTTCATGATCCTCATGATGATGGCGGTCATGATCGGCGGGCAGTATCTGCTCACGACGACGGTCGAGGAGAAATCGAGCCGCGTGGTCGAGGTGCTGCTTTCGGCGGTCTCGCCCATGCAGCTCATGACGGGCAAGATCCTCGGACAGCTCATGGTGGGCGGGCTCATCATGCTGGTCTATGGCAGCGTGGGCATCGCCGGTCTCGTGCTGGCGACCCTTACCGATGTCATCGATCCGATGGTTCTCGTCTGGCTCGTGCTCTTCTTTGTGCTGGCGTACGTGCAGATCGCGTCGATGATGGCCGCGGTCGGCTCCGCGGTGAACGAGATGCGCGAAGCCCAGAGCCTGATGACGCCCGTGATGGCGGTCATCATGATCCCGTACCTGCTCTGGATGCCCGTCGCGATGAATCCGAGCGGGACCTTCGCCGTGGTGTGCAGCTTCCTGCCCCCGGTGAACTCGTTCATGATGATGGTCCGCATCGCCTCGACCGAACGCCCCGAGACGTGGCAGATCCTCGTTTCGCTGGGCATCTCGGTCGTGGCTTCGCTTGTGATCCTGAAGGCTGCCGCGAAGATCTTCCGTGTCGGACTCCTGATGTACGGCAAGCCTCCCAACTTGAAGACACTCATCAAATGGATCCGCATGGCATGAACGCGCCCCCCCACACACCACAGGCCGGGACGGCGCATTGCGCTTACTGCGGCTACGACCTCCGTGCGACACCGATCGGGAGCAACTGCCCCGAATGCGGGAATCCCGTCAATTTCCAGCAGCCCCGTGTCTATCAATCCAACGGCAACGCGGTCGCGTCGCTCGTGCTGGGCATCGTCTCGATCGTGGGATGTTTCGGCTACGGCATCGTCTCGATCATCTGTGGGCCGCTGGCGATCTACTTCGGGGGCAAGGCCAGGAAGGCGATCCAGGCGGGATACGCCGATCCGAACTCCGATGGCATGGCCACCGCCGGGCGTGTCTGTGGGATCATCGGGACGTGCCTGGGCTCTGTTGGGATATTGATTCTCTTGTTTTATGCGGTGCTCATGGTGATCGCAGTTGCGGGTGCGGGTGCCGCAGGGCCGTGATGATTGAGAAGCACGACCTGTACGAGGCATGCGTTCAGTCGCCGCCCGAGATGACGCTGATGCTCCGTGCGATCCACGGCGACCAGCCGCGGATTCTGGGCGAGGACTTCGCGGGCACCGCGGCGCTCAGCAGGCACTGGGTCGCCAATGTGCCCGAGGGCACCGCCGTCGCCGTCGACCTCGACGAAGGCGAACTTGGACGGGCGGGCCGGACGCCGGGTGTGCGCACGATCGTCGCCGACGTCCGGGAAATCAGCGATCCGGTCGACTGCCTGTTCGTGGGCAATTTCTCGATCGGATACCTGCACACCCGCGACGAGCTCATGGGCTACCTCAGGCACGCACGCAAGCGGATGAACGTGGGCGGGGTCTTTGTCTGCGACACCTATGGAGGCGAGTCCGCATATCACCTCGGGAGTGTCGACCGCGATGTCGCACTGCCCGGCGGGCTGCGGTGTGTCTACCGCTGGGAGCAGCGCGAGGCCGACCCGCTGACAGCGATGGTCACCGATGTGCTGCACTTTCGGGTCTTTGATGTGGACGAGGTCGTCGCGGACTTTCCAGACGCGTACGTCTACCGCTGGCGGCTCTGGTCGGTCCCCGAGCTGCGGGACGCGATGACCGAGGCCGGCTTCACGAGGACCGATATCTACTCGAACCTGCCCGACGCCGTGGACGACGAGGGCAACGCGTACGCCGAGCCGATCACAGACCCGGACTGGCTGGGCGACAGCTTCATTGTGTGCGTCGCCGGCAAGACAGACTGAATGTGACGGTTGTGCGGTCTGCGTGATTGGCGCGGGCGAGGCGATCAGAGTTTTCAACCACCGCGGTGGCACACCGAGTCATTGATACCCATTTTCAGAGTGTTCGTTTGTATCGAACCATGAACGGGAGTGTACCAATGACACCAAGTATTCTCATCGCAGCCGCGCTCGTCGGGATGGGTCCGAACGAACACGGTCAGACCGCCAACGGATTCAGCGACGGCTTGCCGGACTCGATGACCCTCACGGGTGTGATCCGCGACTTTAAGGTCGATCACCCGGACTTCGAAACGTACCCGGGCAGCGGCGTCAAGCGCATGGTCATGGACGAGCTCGGCGCCGACGGCAAGCCCGTGCTCAACGTCGACCGCTGCGCCTCGCTCGGCTGGGGCGCCAACGCCCAGGTCACCTCGCAGGAATCCTTCGACCAGTGGTTCCGCGACGTCCCCGGCGTGAACACCTCGCTGTCGCACTCGATCACGCTCAACAAGGAGTCGCGTGCATCGGGTGATGTGTATGTGTTCGCGCAAGAGCGTCCGAACTACTTCTTCCCCATCGACCAGCAGGGTTACGGCCTGTCGATGTACGGCCTCCGCTGGGCCAGCCCGGGCACGCACAACTTCCACTTCACCTATGAGCTCGAGACGCGCTTCACCTTCGTGGACCGCGAAGACCGCGAGGGCGATTACGTCTTCAAGTTCACGGGTGACGACGACGTGTGGGTGTACATCAACGGCAAGCTCGCCGTGGACCTGGGCGGCGTGCACAGCCAGCAGTCGGCCACGGTCAACCTCGACCAGAAGGCCGAGGAGCTCGGTCTCGAGGCCGGCGAGGAGTATCAGCTCAAACTGTTCTTCGCCGAGCGTCACACGAGCGAGAGCAACTTCCGGATTGAGACGAATTTCGTCCTCAAGCCCGCGAAGCTCCCGGTGATCTCGTCGCTGGCCGACTGATCGTCGATCACAACGCATGAAAATGGCCGCGGGCCCCTGGTTCTCCCAGGGGCCCGCGTTCGCGTATCGGGTGGCGCTGATAAGCCGAGTTCTGTCCCGCCGGAAGCCAAGGCTCTCGGCATGGGCAGCCATTTCTCTCCCCGCGTCGTTGCCGACGCGATGCGGATTGCCCTTACGAGCAACCCGAGCGATCTACCCGCCCCCTGTCTGACCGGACAGGCCAGTCCGCCGAAGCGGAAGGGAGCTGCTTGATCTTGCACGCGGTGGGGTTTGCCATGCCCCGACTGTCACCAGCCGGGCGGTGCGCTCTTACCGCACCCTTTCACCCTTGCCTGTGCGACGCGAGCGTCGCCATCGGCGGTTTGCTTTCTGCGGCACTTTCCCTCGCCCCCGAGACGCGAACCGAATCAAAGGGCGGGTGGGCGTTACCCACCACCGTGTCCTGACGTGCTCGGACTTTCCTCGGACGCAACAAGTCGCGGCCGCGGCTGCCTTGCACCACCTGATCCGCCCAATCGTACGCCGACCGAACCTCGCACGTTCGCGGTATGATCCGGCTCCATGGACGGCGGCAGCGAAAACCTGGTTTCGTGCTGGTTGCGGAGCGACCAGGTATCACTCGTCCAGGCGATCGCCGAGCAGGCGGGGCTCGAGATCATCGAGGCCGCCAGCCCCGATGGCCGAGGCGTCGCCGAGTCTCTCGAAGCCGAGCCGACGCCAGATCTGCGCGCCCTGCTTTCCTCCACATCCGCGGGCATCGTCTTCATCGCCGACCAGTCCGGCATCACACCCGAGAACGACACAAGCGTGCTCGAGTCCGTCATCGACGCGGCCGAGCGGGGTATCCATGTGCTCTCGCTCGAACCGATCCCCGCGGCCGCCCTGCACCTGAGCAGCCCCGCCTGGCGCGACGCGGCCGACACCGTGCGCGAGCGGATCTCCTTCGTCCCCCTCGCACGACGCAGCTCGGCGTACGCGGGCATCACCGAACTTCTCAGCCAGTTCGGTGAGATCGAGTCGGTCGGGGTGCGTGTACTCTGTACCAAGGCCGCGGGCTCGCTCGGCGCAAGACTCTTTGGGATCTGCGAGCTGCTCGTCACCCTGCTCGGCACGCCCGAGACGATCGACGCGGCCCATGTCAGCGCCGAGCCCACGCCCGACACACTCCGAGGCCTTTCCGGTCACATGACCGCCAATATCCGCTTCCCCGGGGGCAAGTGCGCTTCCATCATGGCAAGCGACTCCTCCCCGGGCTGGTCGCGCGCGATCACGCTCATCGGCCCGAAGGGCGTCATCGACGCGAGCGACCACCGCGTGCGTTGGATGTCGCCTGAGGGACAGATCCTCGACGACTCGCAGATGACCGATACGAAAGACCCGGTCACGCTCGAAGCCACACTCATCGCCGACTCGATCGTCGCCTCGCTCACTCCCGGCTTGCGTGGCCAGCCGATCCATATGAACGCCACGCTGGCGATGGCTCAAGCCGGCCTCCTGAGCGCCCGCACCGGGCATCCGGAATCACCCAGCACGATCCTGGACATCCTGAGCCGGGCCTGAACCCGACTGACGAAGCGCAGACAATTACTTCCAGATCGTCAGGTGCCAGTTTTTCTTGCCCCGACGGATTGCGATCAGCTTGCCGTGGAGCAGGTTCTGGCCAGTCAGCTTGGCATCAGGCCCGATCTTCAGGCCGTTGATGCTCACCGAGCCCGCCTGGATGAACTCGCGCGACTGCCGCTTGCTCGAAGCCAGACCGAGCTCGACGAGCAACTCGACAAGATCCACGCCCGATTCGATCTCGCTTCGGCTGCGCTCACTCGAAGGCACATCGGCCAGCACCTGACGCAGCGTTTCCTCTGGCAGCGACGAGATATCCCCCGAGAAAAGCGCCTGCGACGCCTTCACCGCAGCCTCTGCCTCCGCCTCGCCGTGCAGCAGCTTCGTCGCCTCGTACGCAAGGGTCTTCTGCGCCTCGCGTTTGCCGGGGTTGCTTGCCACTTCACCGTCGAGCCGCTCGATCTCGGCCCGGTCCAGCAGCGTAAAGGTGCGCAGGAATCGTCCCACATCCGCGTCCGACGTGTTGAGCCAGAACTGGTAGTACGCGTACGGGCTTGTGCGCTCGGCCGTCAGCCAGACGGCTCCGGACTCGGTCTTGCCGAACTTCGTCCCGTCGGCCTTGGTCACCAGCGGTGCCGTAAAACCGAACGAGACCTTGGTGTCGCCCGAGCTGACCTTGCGCGCCTCGTCGAGCAGTTCCTCGTTCGGCCCCCTTGTGTCGGAGTACGCATTCACACCGATGTCGACGGCGACCATGCGCCGGATGAGGTCCGCGCCCGTCACGATGTTGCCGAACTGATCGCTCCCGCCGCACTGGACGGTGACCCCCTTCTTCTCGAAGAGGTAGGCGAAGTCGTACGCCTGCAGGATCATGTAGCTGAACTCGGTGTAGCTGATGCCGTGGTCGCGATCCTCGAGTCGGCTCCGGACGCTGTCCTTCTGGATCATCATGTTGACGCTGAAGAACTTGCCGATATCTCGAAGCGCCTCGAGGTAGCCCAGGTTGGCGAGCCAGTCGGCGTTGTTCAGGATCGTGACGTCATCGCCCAGGATGTTCGAGAAGATCGGGCGCTGCTTGGCGATGTGCCGCGCCACGGTCTCGGTGGTCATCAATTGCCGCTCGGCCGATTTCCCCGAGGGATCCCCGATCAGCCCGGTCCCGCCGCCCATCACCACGATCGGCGTATGCCCGGCCCGCTGAACGTGCTTGAGGAGCATGATCGGGACCAGATTCCCGATCGTCAGGCTGTCAGCCGTCGGATCGAAACCCGCGTAAATCCTGCGAGGAGCAGAGCTTGGATCCGCCAGATGGGCCTTGAGCCCCTCCAGATCGGTTCCCTGGTGGAGCATCCCTCGCCATTGCAACTCTTCGAGCAGATCCATTGTCCCGGCTCCTGAAACCCGTGGTGCGAAGCGTAGCACCCCCTGCGGGCCTCAAAATCTCTTTCCATTGCGATTGAGACTCAGTCTCAATACGTCTATACCTTGATCACACGTCGAGAGAATCGGCTCTCGGCGGCCCTTGGAGAGAGAGATGACCAGACTGATCCTTGCCGCGACCGGCTGCGTGATCGCCGCCGCGAGCTCGGCGCAGACCAACGCCAGCTTTGCTTCCCCCAATTTCGACCGCTGGAACTACCCCTTCAACTTCACACCCGGTGAGCGCACCGCCGCCTCCACCTTCAGCTCGGGCTTCGTCCCCGGCATGTTCGATGACCGCGATGCGCAGTTCCTGAACAGCTTTGTCACCGCCACGCAGATCGCCCCGGGCCAGGGCGCTGGCAACTACGTCATCACCTCGGCCGTCGCCACCGCGACCGTCACCGGCGGCGCGTTCAGCTACGACAACGTCTACAACGAGGGCAGCTCGATCGACCTCTTCGGCACGGGCTTCCGCAACGGTCTCAACGCGTTCGCCTACGGCGACGACTTCACCTACGGCTTCGGTGACCCCACCAGCGAGGACATCCGCAACGCGTACGCCACCGACAACGCCGGCGGCTCGCTCCGAGACGTCTCCAACAACATCCGCGACGGCTTCACGCCCACGCCTTTTGCCGTCGGCAACATCATCGGCGAAACCCCCGGCACCACCGTCACCGGTTCGGGCCAGCTCGTCGAGTTCACGCTCGATCTGAGCAACCCCGACGTGGTGAGCTACCTCCAGCACGCGCTCAACGATGGCATCGTGAGTCTTTCGGTCACGAGCCTCCACCCTGCCGATCAAACCGGTCAGGGCGCGTTCCCGGTCTTCGGCACGAACGAAGGCGGGAGCCCCATGACGCTCGACCTGACCGTTGAGATCGTCCCCGCGCCCGCAACCACGGCACTCATCGGTCTCGGTGGCATCGCCGCGATGCGCCGCCGTCGATAAAGCCGATTCTCACAAGCTTTCGAGTCGCAACAGGGCGGCCTTGGCCTCGGCGAGCACACACGCCGGGGACGAGCCGCCCTTTGCGCTGCGCCGAGAGAGCACATTCTCCACCGTCAGCTTGCGGATCGAAGCAACATCGACTTCAGGAACGAGCTCGGCGAGATCTTTCTCATCGAGCGACTCAATCGGTGAGCCGCGTTTCTCTGCCCTGCGGACGAGCTGCCCAACTCGGTCGTGCGCCTCACGGAACGGCACACCGGCCCCAACAAGCAGGTCCGCGACATCTGTCGCGTTCGCGTACCCCGCGCCGGCTCGCTCCTCCGCGCGCCCGGTGTTCAGCGTCATCCCTGAGATCGTCCGCTCGGCAAGCCGAAGCACCACGAGCGCCAGATCGACCGACTCGAACACCGGCTTCTTGTCGAACTGCATGTCCTTGTTGTACGCCAGGGGCAGGCCCTTCATTGTGACCAGCAGCGACACCTGCGCCCCGATGATCGTGCCGCACGCGCCGCGGATCACCTCGAGCGAATCCGGGTTCCGTTTCTGTGGCATCAGACTCGACCCGCTCGTCACACCATCGTCGAGCCGAATGAGCCGGAACTCGTCCGAGGTGTACACGATCAGATCCTCGGCGAGCCTCGACAGATGCACCGCGAGCTGCGAGAGCACCGAGAGCGTCTCGACCGCAAAGTCACGGTCCGAAACCGCGTCGAGACTGTTTCGTGAAGCCGACGCAAACCCGAGCTCCTTGGCGAGGGCCTCGCGATCGATCGCGTAACCCGTTCCCGCCAAAGCGCCCGAACCCAGCGGGCTGATATTGATGCGCGACAAAGCCCCATCGAGCCGAAGCACATCACGCTCGAGCATCTCGACATACGCCAGGCACCAATGCCCGAACGGCACGGGCTGTGCAGGCTGAAGGTGCGTGTACGCCGGGAACGCGTCGCCGTGATGCGCTTCAGCTTTCTCGGCAAGGGCTCTGGCTACCGCCACGGTCACACGCCGGATCTCGCCCACCGCGTCGCGCGTCCACAGGCGAAAGTCCGTGGCGACCTGGTCGTTTCGGCTACGTCCCGTGTGGAGCTTTTTGCCGAGACTCCCGAGCTTCTCAACCAGTTTCTGCTCCACCCATGTGTGCACATCCTCAGCACCAGACTCGACGGGCGGATGCGGGATCGCTTTGGCTTCCTCGCTCAGCGCCTCGAGTGCATCCACAAGCTGACCATGCTCACTTGTCGTCAGCACGCCGCACGCGCACAACGCACCGGCCCACGCGATCGAGCCGCGGATGTCCTGCTGCACAATCCGCCAGTCGATCGGCAGCGAGTCGTTGGCCGCACGAAAGAGCTCATCGGGACCGGCACCCTCGTAGCGCCCGCCCCACATGCCGCCCCCGGCACTCACTTGGCGTCCCTGCCAGTCTCGAAGTTCGACGCGAGCCGCTCGGTGAGCGAGAAGAGTCGAATAAAGCCCTTGGCATCCGCCTGATCGTAGAGCTCGTTGCCCTCGAAGCTTGCGATGTGCGCGTTGTACAGGCTGAACGGGCTGTTGCGTGTCACGACGCTGCACGTGCCCTTGTAGAGACGCACAGCAACCTCACCCGTACAACGGGCCGTCAGCACATCGGCGGCCGCGCTGATCGCGCGCCTGGCCTGCCCGAACCACTTGCCGGCATAGATCAGCTCGGCCATCTCGGGCATGAGCGTCGCCTGCAGCTTCCGCGAACGTGCGTCGAGCGTCAGATCCTCGAGCCCGCGCAGCGCCTCGTACAGCACCGTGCCCGCGGGCGTCTCGTACAGCCCCCTCGACTTCATGCCCACAACCCGGCTCTCGACGAGGTCGATCCGACCAACGCCGTGACGACCGGCGATCGTGTTGAGCGTCTCGATCATCTCAACGCCCCCGAGCTTCTTGCCGTCGAGCGTGACGGGCACGCCCGCTTCGAAGCCGATGGTGACGGTCTGCGGATCATTCGGCGCGTTCACCGGATCGACCGTGAGCATCCACGCGTCCTCGGGCGGAACAGCAGCGGGGTCCTCGATGTCGCCACCCTCGTGTGAGATGTGCCAGAGATTGCGATCGCGCGAGTAGATCTTCTCGACCGAGCTCGTCACGGGCACGCCCTGCTCCTGGCAGTAGCGGAGCAGATCGTGCCGTCCGGTGAAGCTCCACTCCCGCCAGGGCGCGATGATCTCAAGATCCGGCGCCAGCGCCGCGAACGTGGTCTCGAAACGGACCTGATCGTTGCCCTTGCCCGTGCAGCCGTGCGCGACGCCGTCGGCATTCACCTTGCGAGCGGCCTCGACCTGTCCCTTGGCGATGATCGGGCGCGCAATGGATGTGCCGAGCAGATACGTCCCCTCGTACACCGCGGCGGACTTAAGCATGGGCCAGATGTAGTCGGTGACAAACGCGTCGCGCAGGTCATCGACGATGCAATCGATGGCCCCGCTGTTCTTCGCTTTCTCCTCGATGCCGACGAGTTCCTCATCACCCTGACCGACGTTGGCGACGTACGCGACGACCTCGCACCCCTTCTCCTTGCGGAGCCAGGGGATGATCGCCGAGGTATCAAGACCACCCGAGTACGCGAGCACGACCTTGTTTGCCATTACTCCTCCGTCGACCCGGTGCGCGGGCCCATCAGCGCCAGCATGAGCGCGTTCTGTGCGTATTGCCTGTTCTCTGCCTGATCGTACACGACGCTCGAAGGGCCATCGATGACCTCTGCGTCGACCTCTTCACCCCGGTGCGCGGGCATGCAGTGCATGAAGACCGCACCACCGCCCGCCCTTGACATCATCGCGGGCGTCACACGATACGGCTCGAATGCCGCAGCCTTCTCAGGCGTCAGCTCGGGCTCACCCATCGACGCCCATGTGTCGGTGTACACCACATCCCTGTTCTCAACGGCGTCCGGATCGTTGGTGATCTCGATCTCCGTGCCGGCCTGCTCGGCCAGACGAACAGCGGCGCTCACAAACTCGTTCCTGGGCTCACGCCCCTTGGGCGTCACCACCGTCACATGCATGCCCACAGCCGCCCCGGCAAGCATGAGCGAATGGCACACGTTGTTGCCATCACCCACGTACGCAAGACGCACCCCCTCGAGCCTGCCCGCATGCTCGCGGATGGTCACCAGATCCGCGAGCGCCTGGCACGGGTGCTCGAGATCGCTCAGCGCATTGATCACCGGGACACTCGATGCGGACGCGAGCGCTCTCAGCACGGCATGGCTGTTGACCCGCGCCACGATCGCCTGCACCGTCCGCTGCAGATACCCCGCCAGATCCTTCACACTCTCGCGCTGACCGATCGGGCTCGCGCTGTGATCGAGATACACGCCCTGCCCGCCGAGACGGAAAAGCCCGACCTCGAAGCTGACGCGCGTCCGCAGGCTCGGCTTCTCGAAGATCAGGGCCGCGCTCAACCCGCCCAGCGGCGCATCGGTCGGCGGGTGCTTCTTGATCGCGATCGCGTTCTCCACGATCGCCAGAATCTGATCACGATCGAGATCTGTGATCGACAACAGATGCGATCCGGCGAGCGAGGCCAGGGGTGAAGTCGCTCCGGTCGTCATGCCGACACCTCCGCGGGAACAAGCCTCGTACAACTGCAAGGCTGATTGCCGAGCCAGAGCGCAGCCTGCTCGGCGCTGGTAATCACGATCTCGGTGTGCGACTCACTGACGATCAAAGCCGCGGCCCGCAGCTTGGCTGCCATCCCGCCCGTCACTACGCCATCGGCGATCAACCGCTCAACCTCGTCGGCGGCGATGCGCTCGATGACGTTGCCCGAAGCGTCCGTCACACCCGAGACATCCGAAACAAACACGAGCGTCGAAGCCCGCAGCGACGAAGCGAGACTGCCCGCCGCGTCGTCCGCGTTGACGTTCAACAGGCCGCCCTCTGCGTCCAGACCGATCGAGCTGATCACCGGGACGTACCCGCTGGACACCATGAGCTCCACGAGCGGCGCCTCGCCCGTCTCCGCCAGCCCGACACGACCGCCAGCCTCAGCGAACCGCGGATCCACCTTTGTGCGCAGCACACCCGACGATCCAAGACTCAGCCCGACCGCGCCGACGCCCTGCTTCTGGAGCGCGCCAACGAGCGTCAGGTTCACCTCGCCGGCCAGCACCCCCGCGATCAGCCCCATCTGCGCGGGCGGGGTCAGACGGATGCCGTCGATGCGATCGATCGGTTCATCGAGACGGTTGAGGAGCGCATCGACCTGCTTGCCGCCGCCGTGAACGATGACGACGCGAGTATTCGACGCCGCCGATTTCACCGCCTGCCACAACGCCACCGAGTGCGCCGGCTCATCGATCGCCTTGCCGCTGACTTTGAGAACAACCGTGCTCACGCCTCACCTCCCGGCATGAGCCCGAGCCGCTGATACCAACCGAAGTGCGCATTGATCGCCTGAATGCCCTGACCCGAGGCTCCCTTGAGGAGGTTGTCGATCGCGCTGATCAGGATCATGTGGTGCCGGCGTTCATCCACGTGCACACCGATATCGATCATATTCGTGCGCTCAACACCCTTTACGGTCGGCCATTCTCCGCTCGGCAGGACCCGCACAAATGGCTGATCGCCATACACCTTTTCGAGCGCCTGTACCACTTGTTCCCGTGTCACGCCCGGCTGGAGATCCGCATGGATCGTCGACAGAATCCCACGCTCATACGGCCCGAGGTGCGGCGTAAAGACAACATCCGCGCCCGTGTACTGCGACATCTCGGGCGTGTGCCTGTGAAAGCCCACGCCGTAGGGCGACTGACTCACCTCGCAAAAACTGGTCCGCGTGCTCGCTTTGCGACCGGCACCACTGACACCCGACGTCGCGTCCACCACGACGGGTCTGTCCGCATCCAGCACACCCTCACGCACCAACGGCGTCACCGGCAGAATCACCGAGGTCGCGTAGCAACCCGGCAGCGTGATGAGCCTGGCCTCTCTGATCTCGGTCGCGTAGAGCTCGGGGAGGCCATACGCCGCGGAGCAGATCAGGTCGGCGGTCTCGTGTGTAAAGCCGTAGTACGTCGGATACAGACTCGGATCGCTCAGTCGAAACGCGCCCGAGAGATCGAAGACCTTGACACCCGCGCCGAGAAGCTCCGGCGCCAGGCGCATGCTCAGTTCGTGAGGCGTTGCGAGGATCGCAACCTCGGCGCCCGTCTCAGCGATCGACTTCGCCGATGTCTCGCCGATGGTCTGCTGCGTCACGCCGCGAAACGACGGGACCACTTCCTCCAACGGCTTGCCCGCGGTGTCGGGTGAACCAAAGAGGCCTGCGAGTTCGAGGCGCGGGTGACCGAGCACGAGCCGGAGCGATTCCTGACCCGTGTAGCCGCCCACACCGACGAGGGCGACGCGTGTCATGAGGTCACTTCCTCGCTCTCATCAGCGCCCTCGGATTCGACCTCCGGTTCGTTGTCGGCCAGACCCGCGAGCTCTCGCATCTCGTTGGCAACACCTTGGATGTCGGCGTTGAGATCGACCGCGAGGAAGATCGTGTCGTCGCCGGCGAGCGTCCCCGCGACGCCCGGCGGCAGATGGGCGTCGAACACCGCCCCCACCGCCTGAGCCGCGCCGGGCCTTGTGCGGAGCACGACCAGCGAATGGGCGACCTTGATCTCGAAAACGTCCCTCTGGAGCGTGTCGGCAAGACGAGCCGAGGGCGTCGGCAGATAGAGATACGACGGCTCATGGATGTAGCCCATCGCGCTCTTGACGATCCCCATCTCCCGCAGATCCCGCGAAAGTGTGGCCTGGCTCGCCCGGATCCCGAACGAAGCCAGCGACTTCATCAGCGAGTCCTGGCTCTCGACCGGGCCGTGCTCGAGGATCTTCAGAATGGCTTCTCGGCGTCTGGACTGCGACATGAATAGATATTAGACCCATGAATATTATTCGTCAACCCCCGGGGACGACTGATTTCGGGGTGAATAGGCTCCCCGGAACACCCGCCGTACCTGGCGGATTGATGCCGATGACCATGTGAAAGGGATGGAGCGTGTTACAGATCAGGCCGGGCGACCTCACACATGACGCGATCAGCTGGTGGGAACTCGCCGGGCACGACCCCGAGGATCTCGCCAAAGCGTGGGCCATCGCCCATCACGCCGCACGCATCCCCGCGCTCGTCGGCAGCGCCTGGGCCAGCCCGCGGGGCGATGGCACACACGCCACGCTGACCTGGATGGCCGGCCAAGGCCTGCTCGATGGCATCTTCGTCAGCGAGCCCGTTGCCGGCGCCCGCCCGATGCGGGGCGTGCTCAGGCTCTGGAATTACGACCTCTTCCTCGTCGAGGAGACCGGCGTCCCGATCGATCAGATCACGCTGCCCGGGCGATCGCTCGAAGACGCGCGGGCCTGGATGATCGACACCACTAAAGAGCACGCAGGCGATCCCACACGCCCGATCCAGCCAACCAAAGCCGAGCCCGTCTCGCCTGTGTCCGAGTCGGGAGAGCCCTTCGCAGAGCCCTCGCAACTGGCGCAGGCGGAGCTCCTGCGTCTTTACGGCAACACAGCGGCGCTGCTCGAACAGGTCACCTGGACCGTCGAGGGCTCGTCGCAGGTGCGCATCTGGCCCTACAGCCTCGAGGTCAGCGTGCAGGTCCGATTGCCGCAGGAAGACAAATCCCTGCCGCCTCGCTTCATCGTCATGGGGCTGGCCCCGCCCGGCAAGTTCGACGCGGGGGGCTATTGGTACGTCTCCCCGTGGCGCACGGAGCCCGATCCCGACCCGACCAACTGGAACGCACCCAAGTTCGGGCGATGGGAAGCCAGAAAGGGCGACCTCCCGATCGCGATCCTGCCGATCACCGAGGTCACCTCGACAGAAGATCCGAACGAGCAGCACACCCGGCTCGCGACGTTTCTTGCCGATGCATTCAACGAGAGCATCCGCCATTTGGCGCAAGACGCCGACACACCGGGTGCGTAGAGCTCCGGAGAGCCGCTGGACGACCAGCGCTCCATCTGCCAGACTGCATCAAGAACCGCGTACCGAGACCGTGCGACGACACGCTTTGAGTGTGTCCGATCACAAGGACATCCAACATGAAAACGCTGATCGCCTGCATCGGTGCCCTTGCCGCGCTTGCGCTCATCGGCTGCTCGGGAAAGAACGCGCGGGTCGCCGATCTGGCTGCGATCTACAACCACGCGGCCCAGGGCATCGGCAGCGATCGCACCCCGGTGGTCGTGCTCCCGGGCATTCTCGGATCCAAGCTCGTCGACGATGACGGCACCAAGGTCTGGGGCTCGTTCACCTTCGGCGCGGCGGACCCGGACTTTCCCACCGGCGCCAGACGTGTGGCGCTCCCGATGCGGCTGGGCGTCCCGCTCTCGGAACTGCGCGACGAGGTGTACGCACAAGACGTGCTCGACACGGTCACCGTTGACGTCGGACTGCTCCGGGGCATCGAGATCGGCGCGTACATCGACATCATGAAATCGCTCGCGGCCGGGAAATACCGCGACCAGTCACTCGGACGCTCGGGCGCAATCGACTACGGCGGGCTCCACTACACATGCTTCCAGCTCCCCTACGACTGGCGTCGCGATATCTCAGAACAGGCTGTTGCGCTGGATCAGGTCATCGCTGAGGCGCAGGCCATCACGCGCGATGAACTCGGACTCCCCGAGAACGCACCAGTCCGCGTGGACGTCGTGGCCCACTCGATGGGCGGGCTTGTACTCCGGTATTACCTCCGCTACGGCACGCAGCCGTTGCCCGACGATGGCTCGATGCCCGAACTGACATGGGCCGGGGCAACCAACGTCCGGCAGGCCATCCTGATCGGCACTCCCAACGCGGGCTCGGTGCTCTCGCTCGAGCAGCTCGTCGAGGGATACAACCTCAACCCGATCTTCCCCAATTACCGCCCGAGCATTCTGGGCACGATGCCCGCGATCTATCAGCTCCTGCCCAGAACACGCCACGCGAGGGTCGTCGATTGGGAGACGCGAGAGCCGATCGATCTGTACGACATCGCCACCTGGGAACGCTACGAGTGGGGTCTGATCTCACCCAAAGAAGCCGGCAAAATCGGCGATCTTCTCCCCGAAATCGAGTCGCGTGAACAACGCCACAGGGTCGCTCACGACCATCTCGCAAAGTCGCTTGCCCGGGCGAAGCAGTTGCACGAGGCACTCGATCGCCAAGCCCATCCCCCGGAAGGCACGTCCATCTCGATTTTCCTTGGCGACTCTGAGGACACGCCCGCGGTCATCGGCGTTCGCCGCGACGGCTCACTCCGTGTGATCGAATCCACACCGGGCGACGGGACCGTTACACGCGACAGTGCCGTCATGGACGAACGCGTCGGCAGCGAGTGGCAGCCATTCCTGCAATCCCCGATCGCATGGCGACGCGTGCAGTTCATCTTCGAGGACCACCTCGGCCTGACACGCAATCCGACCTTCACCGACAACCTCCTCTTCATGCTGCTTGAATCGGCGCCCTCCGGCATCGGTCCGACAGAGGAGTAACACGCCAGGCACCGCGGCCGAACACGCTCGGCCCCGGCGACGGCACAACCCGCTCGACCAGGGAGCGGGTGCGCCGGAGGAGTCTGGTTGTTGATCAAGCCCTGGCTGCGTTACCTGCCGCCGATGCGGATCGAGATACCGCTCGTCGGGCAGGACCGCCACCGAAACGATGGCCCGCGGTCACGGCGATGCCGATCTCGCCAGCTGTCATGCCGATCTCGCCGCCAGTCTCGGTCGTAACCGCGATCACGGAAGTGGTTGTCGATGCGGTACGGACGCAGCACGATGCACCCTCGCGAGCGCGTGACACCGAGTCTGTAGTCACACCCCACGAGCGAGACGTGCGGCGCCCGTCCCCGGTAGTGCACCATGATGCACCCGTCGCGCACCGAGACGCGGTAGCCCTTGCAGCGCAGCGCTTCTGCGATGCCCGCAACGACGGAGCGCCCGTCGATGCAGATGCGTTCGCCGTTGAGGATGAGCGTCGCGCTGACATCGCGGTGCTCGTAGCCCCCGCGGTTCCAGTCACGGTGCCACTGCGCTGCTGCGCCGCCTGTGAGCCCGACACTGCCTGCGATGCAGGCTCCGATGATCGCCCGTCGCGCGTTCACTGCGATTCGCTTGGCCATTGCATGCTCCTTTCAATGGTGTTCCGGGCCCAATCGGACTCGAAGGTCACCCTTCGACGCCCCCTGCCCGGCCCCACTCACCCGCACGCGGATGCCCCTTCCTGACACGGAAACGGGGTCTTGGACGGAATTTTGTTAGTGATTGGAAACTTTTTGCCGTCGAATCCGTCTAACCCGTCAGGAGGCCCCCGCCGGAAGCGGACGGCCTCGGAGGACTTCCTCCTCAACCGGAAAGGAGCAGGCCATGTCACAAGGCAGCCCGAAACCCACAATCGTCACCACCGATGACCCTCGTCGGCTGAGCCCGATCGAGTCGTCGATCATGGACTGGTGCAATCTCGCGCACGCGGCTCGCAAACGAGGCGACGCCGACGCGCTCGAAGACATCGAAGCCGAACTCAAGTCCCTTATCCGCCGCTACGACGAAACCGACGGCGACGGGCACATGAACCCCGCCTGGGCGCGCCCCAACCAGCGCGCCCTGATGCTCTCGGCGCTCGGTCGCATCGAAGAAGCGATCGACGTCGAGATCATCGCCGCCAAGTACGCCGACACCCCAAGACGCCAGGAGGTGAGTTACGGCAACATCGCCGACCGTCTCGTGCGCCTCGGACGAGCCGAGGAAGCGATCGGGTGGTTTCTCAAAGCATGGGACGCGGCCCCGATGAGCGTGCCCGTCATGATGACCGGCGCACGCGCGTTCTTCGATGCCGGCCGGAGCAAGGACGCCGACGCGGTCTTCGAGGCGCTGCTCGGCATGGAAGACCTGCTCGGCCCGGGCACGGATCTCTATGTCTACCTCCGGCACGACGGCAGCCTGCTCGACATGGCTCCCGAACTCCCCTCGCTCGATGCGCTCTACCGGCGCATGGCAGCGATCGGCAGCGATCCGGAGGGCGAGTGATGAACAGCACCACTTTCGCAGAGGAGTTCTGGGATCTCTACGCCAAGCGCTGCAGACCCTCGATCGAATCCGCCTGCGTCACGCACCTCCGGCGAACGGGCAACAAGGCCATCGACCTGGATGACATGATCTCCTGGATCGACTGCCGGGTCTGGCGGCTCGTGCGCGAGCGGCCGGCGGAGCTGCTCGACGAATCGCTCACGGCCGACGAAGCCGCCGAGCGGATCGCCCGCGCCTCGGGCATGCTCGCCAGGTGGGCGTACATGGCGCTTGTGCGGTCGGCATCGAGAAGGAGCCAGCGCGAGCGTGCGACCGAGGATGTCGAGATGGTCATGGAACTGGCCCGCTCGCAATCAACCAGCAGCAGGCTCGAACGCAACGAAGCCACCGCCGCGGCTCTGAACGAGCTTCGCAGCAAGCTCGGAGCGGAGCTGCGGGGCCGAATCGCAGCGAGCTGGAAACAGCCCGACGAGCGCACCCGGATCGCCGAGGCACTAAACGCCAAGCGACCCGAAGACGAGGACCTCCTCGACCGCGTGAACGCGGGCGAGATCCGTACGAACACCGTTGAACAGATGAGATCCAGAAGCCTCCACCGGAGCCGAGACATCATGAAGTCCATCCGCCGATCGATCGCGTTGCTCGCTGTCATGCTGAGCGTGGCGCTCATCACCACCGCTCCGGCGCATGCCGCTAGCGGTGGCGACGACGACGGCGGCGAACAGACCGGCGGCCGCTAAGCACACCCGGACTCTCCTCACTGCAAAACACACCCCCCGGTCGCCTCACGGGCCGACCGGGGGGTATGCAGGTAAAGCGTTCTGTCACGGCAGTGCCGCGAGCGTGATTACGGGCAGCCCTGATTGAAGTTGGCGACCCAGGCTGAGAAGTCGGCCGGGCTCACGTTGCCGTCGAAGTTCTGATCGGCGATATCGCTGCCCGCGTTGAAGGCCGAGACCCAGGCGGAGAAGTCGGCAGCCGTCACCGCACCATCGAGGTTTGTATCGGCGATGCAGCGGGTCAGGAGCCGCACCTGTGTCGGCTCGTAGACAACCCGCGTGATCAGGTTGCCATCGATGATGACGCTGTCGTTGTCGAATGTGCCCACAACGTTGTCGGCGGTCAGGATTGTGTAGTTGTAGTTGAGCGTTGGCATTGAAGCACCGAACATGGCAACGTTGAGTGTGCCGCCGAGATTGGCTGTGCCGGTGACCGCGAGCCTGTCAGAGCTGTTATTTCCCGCGAGCTCGATATTGAGCACACTGGTCGGCGAGAGAGTGACGCCGCTTGAGGCATTCAGCGTGCCGACTGCGTTATTGCCGGGGTTGATTGTGCCCTGATTGATGAACGGGGCACTGACTGTTCCGCGACCAGAGATCGCGTGACCCGATGCATTGGTGACAGTGCCGGGGCCTGCAATCTGGCTATCGCCCAGGCTGGCGAACAGATTCACTTCGCCCGAGCCAGAGAGTGTGCCATCAGCAGGAAAGGCAATCACGCCATCTGCTGACGACTGAAACGGGTTGACCCGGAGCAGATCATGATTGACGAAGCCGGTCCCTGTGATCGAAAGAGTCGAGCTCTGTTTGACTTCGCCCGGAGCATTGCTGATGACGTTGTGAAACGTCGCAGACGAAGAACCGGCGATCTCATACTCGCCAGCCCCCGTGAACTCGATGCTGCCGCCACTGAGTGTGGCACCACCGTTGAAGCTGACCATCCCGTCGTTTGACTGGATCTCACCGGATCCGGTCTGAAGCAGCGTGATCCCAGTAATCTCAAGTGTAGAACCCGCTTCTGCAGACATGACCCCGGCGTTGGTCTTGTCGCTTGTCTGAAGTTCCAGAACCGAGCCCGAGGACGAGACGCTGGCATCAGCACTGACAGTGCCCTCGTTGTACATCGCAGCATTAATCTGTCCAGCACCACGGATCTGATGATCGGCGCCGTGCGTCACCGTGAAGCCAGGCTCTGTGTTGACCTGCGTATTGTCGGTGTAAGAACCCATGCGAACTTCACCCGTGCCATCAAGCGTTGCATTGTCGATGAAGACGAGAATCGCGTTCGATGACGACCCGAACGGGTTCATCTGCATCACGCCGTTATTGGTCAGCCCATCGCCATCAACCTGGATTGTTGTGCCCAGGTCGACCTCGGAGGGCCCGTCCAGTGTCACACCACTGAGCAGCTGCGTTCCGGAATCAGAACGCAGGAGACCGTCACCGATCCCGACATAATCACCGCCCTGGATGGCGGCACTATTCAAGCGGATCTCGCCGCCGTCGGCAACGAGCATCCCGCCGCCCGCTTGATCGATCGTGATACCGTTGATGTCCAGGTAGCTCGCGGCCGCAGACACAACAAGACCGTTGTTCACCTTGTCGTTGGTCTGTAGATCGAGATCCGACCCCGAAACCGAGACACTGCTATCGGCTCGGATTTCACCGTTGTTGATCACTGCCGCATTGACTTCTCCGACGCCTCGGATCAGATGCGTCGAAGCGTGTGTGAGCGTAGCCTCGGCCGCGGTATTGACCTGGCTGTTATCGGTATACGACCGCATCCAAATCTCGCCCGACCCGCCGAGCGTTGCATTCTCTGTGAATGCGAGTGTCGAATTCGCTGCCGACCCCTGCGGGTTGAGCTGCATGACATCGTTATTGACCAACCCATCTCCATCAACCTCGACAGCCGAAGCGAGCTGAATGGTGAGGGGCCCGTTGAGTGTGACACCGCTCAGCATGTTTGTTGCTGAAGCTTCGCTCGAGTACACGCCGCCCGCGTTCGATGCGAAGACCCCGCCTTCGACCGTGGCATTCAAGAGGCGGATCGTGCCGCCGTTGGCAACAAGACTGCCTCCGCTGAGCTGGTCGATGGCGATCCCGACGATATCGAGATAGCTGCCTGCTTCAGCGGTCATGCTGCCGTTGTTGACCTTGTTGTTCTCTGCGAGGTCAAGATCGCTGCCGGAGACAGAAACGCTCACATCGGCGCTGATGGTGCCGTTGTTCGTCATTGCGGCGTTGATCTGCCCGACCCCGCGGATCGTGTGACTGGCGGCATGCGTAATGACCATCCCGGCGTCCGTCTCGAGACGGCTGTTGTCGGTATACGCCCGCAGCCACATCTCACCCGTACCATCCAGATTCCCGCTCGACAAATAGCGGACAGACGAATCTGTTGCTGAGCCAGTCTGGTTCAGAGCGACCGTCCCGTTGTTGGTGAACCCCGCACCGTTGACACCGAGCGTTCCGCCGAGACGTACATCGATAAAGCCGTTGTTGGTGACACCTGTCAGAGTCGGACTGGTGCCTGTGTTGACATTGAATTCACCGGTCCCAATAGAATTGATAGAGCCGCCCAAGATCACCGCAGAGCCGGAGACCGTGTTCACGTTGCCGCCGTCTTGCGCAACGATCATCCCTCCTCCGGTCTGATCGATGGTGATGGCAAGGATATCAAGATTGGAGTTTGTGGCCGCTTCGAGCAAGCCGTTGTTTGTGAGCGCCCCATCCAGATCGAGATCTGACCCGGAAACCGAGACAGCAACATCACCCCGAACAACGCCGTCGTTGACCATGGGTGCCGAGATCAGACCGACACCACGAATCGTGTGGTTCACGCCGTTGGTGAGTGTGCCGGCACCATTGATCTGCGCGTTGTCGGTATACGCCCGAAGCCAGATCTCGCCCGTGCCACTGAGCGAAGTATCCGCATTGATCGAGAGATTGCTATTCGTTCCCGACCCGGTGTGGTTGAGCGTAATGATGCCGTTATTGGTTGCCGTAGGACCGTTGAGTCCGAAAGTCCGGGCCGATGGGATCCGCAAGGTGGCGTTCGGGTTGGTGACACTCAGCACACCGATATCGGCGTTGGTATCCAGATCCACCGTGTAGGTTGAGGACAGCCCGAGGACTGCCGACTGAGGCGAAACCAGCGGAACAGCGGCGTCCCAGTTTGTCATCAAACTCCAGTTGCCACCGCTGGAGTTTGTCCAGTTTGACACCTGCCCCATCGCGTTCGTGGCGGCCAGCGCCGAAAGCAATGTCGCAGCGGCCGATAGCTTGTGGTTCTTTTTCATCTTCTCAACTCCTTTACCTGCTTGTGCCTGAATCCACTTGTGAGGTGGCCGGTGTCTGGTACCCTTGCAAGGCGGCTTTCACGCCTCTGGGCGGGGGTGTGCGGGCCGGCTTCGGGGCGGAATACGGTTCCGCCAGAGCGAGTGGCGCAGGACGAGCAAGGAGAGGGCCACGAGGGCCATAGATTTGTGACCATGGTGAGCCAGCCGACCCAACACGAGGTATCACCCGACGCTGACGGGCCCAGCCCGAAGCCGGGTACGTGCCCACCAGAGCTCTTCACCGCGGTCTACGACCGCCTCCGCGCGATCGCCGAGACGCGCATGGGCAGCGAACGCACCGGGCACACCCTCCAGGCCACCGCGCTCGTCCACGAGGCCTACCTCCGGCTCATGGCCATGCCCGGGTTCGACTGGAGTGGCCCGAGGCAGTTCTACGGGGCCGCCGCCGAATCCATGCGACGCATCCTCATCGACCACGCACGCAAGAAGAAAAGCCAGAAACGCAGCAACGGCCAGCCCGTGCTCGCTCTGGACGAAAGCGACGTCGGGCTCGAGAGCGATCAGGAATCCATCCTCGCCCTCGACGAGGCCCTCAACCGCCTCAAAGCGCGCGACGAGCGGATGCACGAAGTTGTGATGCTCCGATACTTCGCGGGCCAGACCATCGAACGGACCGCCGAGATCCTGGGGATCTCCCCCCGCACCGCCAAACGAGACTGGACCGTTGCCCGCGCCTGGTTGCGCACCCAGCTCATGGATCAGTCGGAGCCGACGTGATGAGCGAGCCGGGCGAGTGGGAACAGATCAAGGAGATCACCGCCTCGGCGCTCGAGCTGCCCCGCGCCGAGCGCGACGCGTTCATCCGCGAGCACTGCGAGCCCGGGAGCGCGGTCGACCAAGCCGTCCGCGAGATGCTCGATTCCGAGGATGACACGGGCGATGTGCTGCTCGGCGACATCGATCTTGTTGTCGGAGCCGCCCCGCTGCCGGTCGCAACGGGCACGACCGAGTTCGACGGCTTCCGCATCGAGCGACTCATCGCCCGGGGTGGAACGAGCGACGTCTACCTCGCCAACCAGAGCCACCCAGAGCGGCGGGTCGCGATCAAGGTCTTCCGCGCCGGACTCGGCAGCGACCGTCAGGTCGAACGCTTCCAGAGCGAGGTCCGGATCCTCGCCAAGCTGGACCACCCGAACATCGCGGCCATCTTCTCGGCGGGCTTCAGCGACAAAATCGCGCCGGTGCCCCTGCCATACCTCGCGATGGAATACGTCGAGGGCGAGACGCTCGCCGACTACGTCAGCGCGCATTCGCTCTCGATCGACGACCGTCTCCGCCTCATGACCAAGGTCTGTTCAGCCGTCCACGGCGCCCACCAACGCGGGGTCATTCACCGCGACCTCAAGCCCGCCAACATCCTCGTCCGGCACGACGGCGAGCCAAAGGTCCTCGACTTCGGCATCGCCCGGCTTGTCACCACCGACGGCACGTCATCCCGCAGCCACACCATGACCGGCGAGATCCTCGGCACACTCGCCTACATGAGCCCCGAGCAGCTCCAGGCCGATCACGACGCGATCGATATCCGCACCGACGTCTACGCACTGGGCGTCATCCTGTACGAAATCCTCGCCGGCAAACCCGCGTTCGAGGTCTCCACGCTCCCTATCCCCGAAGCGATCAGCCGAATCCAGCGCGGCATCCGTACCTCACTCCGCGAAGCGGGCGTGCAGTGCGACCCGGATATCGAAGCCGTCGTCCAGAAAGCCTCGGCAGCTGCGCCGAACGAGCGTTACGGCTCGGCCGAGGCGCTCGCTGAGGATCTCCGTCACATCCTCGCGGGCGAGCCCGTTCTCGCGCAGCCCCCAACCACGCTCTACCGCCTCCGCAAGTTCGCGGGCCGGAACAAGGCCATGGTCGCCGTCGTCGCGCTCGGCGTGATGCTGACACTCTCGCTCACCGCCGCTTCGGTCACGGGGTTCGTCAACGCCTCCGTCGAACGCAACCGCGCCCTCGAAGCGCTCGCCCGCGAGGAATCCGTCAGCACCTACATCCGCCAGATGCTCTCATCGCCCGATCCGCAGCAGCTCGGCCCGAGCGCCAAGGTCGTGGACATGCTCAAGCTCTGGGGCGACGACATCGACACCTCGTTCGCCGACAACCACGAGATCCGCGCCCGCCTGCACGCGTTGCTCGGAGACACCTACTACGCCCTCGGCGCGTACAGCGATGCACTCGTGCACACCGAGAAAGTGAACGCCATCCTGGAAGACCAGGGCGAGGTGCCCGGCGTTTCCCGCGTGGACGCAAAGGTCACGCTGGCCAACACCCTCATGTATCTGGGGCGGATCGAAGAGGGGCAGGCAGTCCTGAGCGAGGTCCTGCCGATCACGATTGAACGTCTCGGGCCCACCCACGAGTCGACACTGTCGCTGCGTGAAGCAGAGGCCGAGGGGTACCGACTCTCGGGCGAGCTCGACAAGGCGATCGAGGGATTCAACGCTATCGCCGAGGACGCGCTCGAGCATCTCGGCGAATCCTCGGAGAATTACCTCGCGGCTCTGGGCGGCAAAATCCGCACGCTGCTCGAGGATCAGAAGTCTGCCGAGGCCTCCGAAGTCGCCCGCGAGCTTGTCCGCCTGCGCGAGAAACACTCCGGCCCGGATCATCCCGGCACACTGATCGCAAAAAGCAACCTCGGCACCTCGCTCAACGACATGGGCAACTTCGAAGAGTCCGTCAAGATCCTCGAGGAGAACATCGAGCAGGGTGAACGCGTGCTGGGTCCACTGCACCACACCGTTCGCACCTCGCGAGGCTCGCTCGTCGATGCCCTGCTGGCCCTCGGAAGGACCGACGAAGCGCTCCAACTGAGCCGACGTGTGCTCGACGATGACATCACCGTCTTCGGCTACGACCACCCCGACGTCTCAACTTCCATGAGCAACCTCGCCACCACATACCTCCAGCACAAACGCTTCGAGGAAGCCTTCGAACTGACGGGCGATGTCTGTGACCGACTCGAACGCCAGCTCGGACCCGATCACCCCCGGACACTCACAGCGCTCAGTAACCACGGCGTCGCGCTCCAGGAAGTCGGCCAAAAGGACAAGGCCGCCGAAGTGATGACCCGACTCCACGACCGCCTCCTCAAGATGAACGGGCGTCTCGACGGGCAGCGCATCGTCACCGCCAACAACCTGGCCATGCTCTGGCGCGATCTGGAGCAGTACGACCGAGCCATCACGATGCTCGAGGAGGTCATCGCCTCGGGCACCGAGAGCGAGGAATGCCCGCCCTTCTATGTCGGGATTTTCGAGCGCAACCTCGGACGCGCCCTCATGGGCGCTGGCCGATATCCCGAGGCAAGCGCGCACTACCAGAAATCGCTTGATCTGCTCGAGGGCACCAGCCCCCAGATGATCGAGCGGACGCAGGAATTCATCGACGAGCTCCACACGCTCTGGACCCCGCAGGGCTGATTTCGGAATTCCCGCATCGCGGCTTGTATACTCGTGCAAGGCACGCACCGCGTGCGTACGAGGAGGCCACGATATGACCACGTACCAGCCCGACCCGACGCCCCCGTTCAACCTGATGAAGTGGATCGAGGAGCACAAAGACGAGTTCACGCCCCCGGTGATGAACAAGCAGTTCTACAAGGGCGCCGACGACGTGATCGTTTTCGTGAGCACGGGCCCCAACACCCGCAACGACTACCACGTGAACCCGACCGAAGAACTGTTCTACCAGCTCAAGGGCGACATCTCGGTACGCATCCGTCCGCCGGGCGACAAGAAGCCGCGCGAGGTCGTCATCTGCGAAGGTGAGATGTGGCTCTGCCCCCGCTGGGTGCCCCACCGCCCGCAGCGCCCCGCCGACACCGTGGGCCTGATCGTCGAGTTCCCCCGCACCCACAACAGCGACGAGGTCCTCGACGACGCGCTCCGCTGGTACTGCGAGGAATGCGACACACTCGTCCACGAGGCCAAGTTCCGCCTGGCCAGCATCGACGAGGACCTCCACAAAGCGATGAACCACTTCTGGAACGGCCCCGTCGAACGCCGCACCTGCCCGAACTGCAACACGGTCATCGAGCGTGCCGGCGAGTTCGACCTGGCAAGCATCGAAGGCTGATCGATTCACGGTGAAAGCGCTGGTCCGATGAAGAAGGTCGACATCCACACCCACATCTTGCCGCCCGAGTGGCCCGACCTCGCCGAGAAATACGGCGGGGGCAAGTGGCTCTCCATGCAGCGCAACCACTCCGAGGACGGGATGTGCTGCGGGGCCACCCTCTACTGCGAGGGCAAGCACTTCCGCGACGTGCAGCTCAACTGCTTCGATCACGCCGTGCGCATCGAGGACATGGACCGCACGGGCGTCAAAGTGCAGGCTCTCTCAACCGTGCCGGTCATGTTCAGCTACTGGTCAGACCGCCACCACTGCCACGACCTCTCCCGCATGCTCAACGACCACATCGCGGGCGTCTGCCGGGAGTTCCCGTCCCGCTTCGTGGGGCTGGGCACGCTGCCCATGCAGTGCCCAGACTGCGCCACCCAGGAACTCGAACGCTGCATCAAAGATCTCGGCATGCGGGGCGTGCAGATCGGCTCGCACATCGACCGGGGCGACGAGCCCGACTGGAACCTCAACGAACCCGAAGTCTTCGAGGTGCTCTCCGCGGCCGCGGACCTGGGCGCATGCGTCTTCGTCCACCCGTGGGACATGATGGGCACGGATCAGATGCGGAAGTACTGGCTCCCCTGGCTCGTCGGCATGCCCGCCGAGACCAGCCGCGCGATCTGCTCCGTTCTTTTCGGCGGCGTCCTCGAACGTCTGCCCCATCTCAAAATCGGATTCGCTCACGGCGGTGGCTCGTTCCCCGGCACAATCGGCCGCATCGAGCACGGCTACAACGTCCGCCCCGACCTCTGCGCGATCGATAACCCCGTCAACCCGCGCCAGTACCTCGCCACCGAGACCCACCCAGCCAAGTTCTACGTCGACTCACTCGTCCACGACCCCTCCGCTCTCGAACGCCTGCTCACGCTCTTTGGAAGCCAGCGCATCATGCTCGGCTCCGACTACCCCTTCCCCCTTGGCGAGGCCGAGCCCGGAGCCATGATCGAGACCATGCAATCGCTCTCAGCCGAAATCAGGGACAACCTCCTCTACAAATCCGCCCTCGACTTCCTGGGCCTCTCGTCCCTGCCCGAATGATCTATCATCCCGCGTGACGACGACACACCCAACCGACGAATCGCACGCCTTCGCCCTCGATGCCGACGACCCGCTCGCACCGTACCGCGAGCGGTTCCACATCCCGCTCAAAGACGGCAAACCCGTCATCTACCTCACCGGCAACTCGCTCGGATGCCAGCCAAGGGACGCCCGCCGACTCGTCGAGCAGGAACTCGTGGACTGGGCCAATCTCGCGGTCAACGCACACTTCGAAGGCCGCGACCCGTGGAAGGACTACCACGAGCAGTTCCGCGACCCGCTCGCCCGGCTCGTCGGCGCCAAACCGAGTGAAGTCGTCGCGATGAACTCCCTCACCGTGAACCTGCACCTCCTGATGCTCTCGTTCTACCGCCCCACGCGCACGCGGTACAAGATCGTCATCGAGGACCACGCCTTCCCCTCCGATTCCTACGCCGTGGGCTCGCAAGCCGCGCTCCACGGCTACGCGATCAGCGACACGATCATCCGACTGAAACCCCGCCCGGGTGAGCACACACTCCGCACGGAGGACGTGTGCGAACGGATCCGCACCGAAGGCGACTCGATCGCCCTCGTCATGATCGGCGGCGTGAACTACCTGACCGGTCAGCTTATGGATATGCAGACCATCACCCGCGCAGGCCACGAGGCCGGCTGCGTCGTCGGCTGGGATCTGGCACACGCCGCGGGCAATGTGCCGATGAAGCTGCACGACTGGGACGCCGATTTCGCGGCATGGTGCAGCTACAAGTACCTGAACTCGGGCCCGGGCGCCATCGCCGGCGCATTCGTGCACGAACGCCACCACACCGCCGACCTCCCGCGACTCGCCGGCTGGTGGGGCAACGACCCCGAGACACGCTTCAAGATGCAGCCAGGCTTCGAGCCCGTCGCAAGCGCCGACGCCTGGCAGCTCTCCAACCCACCCATCCTCGCGATGACGCCGCTCAAGGCCTCGCTCGCCATCTTCGATGAGATCGGCATCGATCGCCTCCGCGAGAAAGCACTGAAAATCACCGGCTACATGGAGTCGCTCATCCGAAGCCGGTGCGGAGACGCCATCTCGATCCTGACACCCGAAGACCCTCGCCACCGCGGCTCGCAGCTCTCGCTGGTCGTCAACACGAACACAGCCGGCATCCGCGATCGCCTCGAAGAGCGCGGCATCGTCGCCGATTACCGCGAGCCCAACGTCATCCGCGCCGCACCCGTCCCGAGCTACGTCTCGTATCACGATGTCTGGCGATTCGTCGACACACTCGCCGACCTGGTTTCGTAGGAGACCGCACGCATGAAGCCCCCCTCCGAAACGCACGTCGTGATCGCCGGCGCAGGTCTGGCCGGCGCACTGCTCGCCTGCCAGCTCGGCAAGCGCGGCTACCGCGTCACACTCTGCGAACGACGCCCCGACCCTCGCGCCGCCGGTTTCATCGGCGGACGCTCGATCAACCTCGCGCTCTCGTGCCGGGGCATCACCGCGCTCAAGCGTGTCGGTCTCGACGAAACCGTCCTCGCCTCGTCCATCCGCATGCCGGGCCGCATGCTCCACGACGAGAAATCCAACCTCACCTTCCAGGCCTACTCAAGCAACCCCGAAGACGCCATCCGCTCGATCTCACGCTCCGACCTCAACCTCATCCTCCTCGACGCCGCCGACAAGAACACCAACGTCGAGATCCGCTTCGAGTCTCGCTGCATCAGCGCCGACCTCGACGCCCCCTCGATCGAGCTCGAAACACCCACCGGCCGCGAGACCATCGCGGGCGATTTCGTCATCGGCTGCGACGGCGCGTTCTCAGCTGTCCGCGGCGCGATGCAGGTCACCGATCGTTTCAACTACCAGCAGTCCTACCTCGACCACGGCTACAAGGAACTCGTCATCCCCCCCGCCGCCGAGTGCGGCGTCGACGCCTCGCTCCACGACGGCTTCGCCATGGACCCGCACGCGCTGCACATCTGGCCACGCGGGCATTACATGATGATCGCCCTGCCCAACGACGACTGCACCTTCACCTGCACTCTCTTCTGGCCCTACGAAGGCCCCAACAGCTTCGCCGAACTCGCACCCGACGGCCCCGTCCGCGCCTACTTCGACGAGCACTTCCCCGACGCCTCACGCCTCATGCCCTCGCTCGAAACCGACTACGCCATCAACCCCATCGGCTCGCTCGTCACCATCCGATGCTCGCCCTGGCAGCGCCACACCAAGACACTCCTGCTCGGCGACGCGGCCCACGCGATCGTGCCCTTCTACGGCCAGGGCATGAACGCGGGCTTCGAGGACTGTCGACTCTTCGACGAAGCCGTCGAACAAGCCGAGGGCGATCTCTCGCTCGCGATCGAACGCTTCGCCGAAGCGCGCATCCCCGCCGCCAACGCGATCGCAGACCTCGCGCTCGAGAACTTCGTCGAGATGCGCGACAGCGTCGCCGACCCGCTCTTTCTGCTCCGCAAACGCGTCGAGCACACGCTCCATCGTCTAGACGCCGAGCGATTCATGCCGCTCTACAACCTCGTCAGCTTCTCGAACATGCCCTACGACGAGGCCCGCGTCGTCGGCGGCCGCGTCGTCCGACTCGCCCAGCGCATCGCCGGCTCCCTCCAGCAGGACGGCGAGACCGGGCTCGACGACGAAGCACTCCACTCCCGCGTCGTCGAACTGCTCGAGCACATGGAAGGCAGCACATGATCTACGACATATCGCCCCCGCTCACTCCCAAAACCGCCGTTTTCCCGGGCGATACACCCCTGTCACGCCAGGTCCTGCTCGACATGAAGCGGGGCGACAACCTCACGCTCTCCACACTGAACGCCACCGTCCATCTCGGCGCGCACGCCGACGGCGCGAATCACTACGGCACAAACGCCAAGCCGATCGACGAGATGCCCCTCGAACACTACCTCGGCACCTGCGAAGTCATCGAGTGCAGCGCGACCAACCGCGACCGCATCGAGCACGGCGACCTGCTCTCGCCCGTCGACTGCAACCGCATCCTTTTCAAGACCGGTTCATGGCCCGATGACGAGGCCTTCAACACCGACTACAAGGGCCTTGCCGTCTCGCTCGTCGAGCACTGCGCCTCGCGCGGCGTCATCACGATCGGTGTCGATACACCAAGCGTGGACTGCGCCGATTCCAAGGACCTGCCCGCGCACAAGGCAATCCTGAAACACGACATCGCCATTCTCGAAGGGCTCGATCTCTCGCAGGTCCCGCCCGGCAGCTACGAACTCATCGCACTCCCGCTGAAGCTCGTCGGGTTCGACGCAAGCCCCGTCCGCGCGATCCTGCGCACGCAGGACTAATCGATCGTCGCGATCACCTTGAGCTCAACCGCGATCGGTGCATTCCCGCCCTGAGGAAGACGCGAGATCTCGATCGTCGTGCGCGTCGGGTTCGGCTTGCCCGGGCCCGCGAAGTACTCCGCATAGAGCCTGTTGTACGCCGCGAAGTCCCGGGGCATGTCCGTGAGGAAGGCGAGCACATCGACGATGTTCTCCCACTTGCTCCCCGCGTCCTCGAGCACGGCCCGGATGTTCTCGAAGCAGCTCACGCACTGCGCCTCGATGTCGTAGTCGACCATCTTGCCGTCCGCGTCCAGCGTGACGCCCGGGATGTCCTTGGTCCCCCGATTGCGCGGCCCGACACCCGAGAGAAACAGCAGATTCCCGACGCGCCTGGCGTGCGGATACGCCCCCACGGCTTCCGGCGCCCGCTGGCTCTCGATCCCGTCCGACATCACCCAGCCCCTTCCAGCTTCACGCACACATTCTTGGGCTCGGTAAAGAACTTCAGCGCATCAACGCCACCCTCGCGCCCGACACCCGATGCCTTCGCCCCGCCGAACGGCGTGCGCAGGTCGCGCAGCATCCAGCAGTTCACCCACACGATGCCCGCTTCGATCTTCGCCGCCACGCGGTGCGCCCGCGACAGATCACGCGTCCACACCATCGACGCCAAGCCGTAAGGCGTCTGGTTCGCGAGCCGAACCGCTTCCGTCTCATCCGCAAACGGCGTCACCGTCACCACCGGCCCGAAGATCTCGCCCTGCTGCACATCGCAGCCCATCTCAAGCCCGGAGATCACCGTCGGCGGGTAGAAATAGCCCCCTTCGCAGCGGTCCGCATCAACGCGCACCGCTTCGCCCCCGCAGTGCACCACGCCCCCGAGCTCTCTCGCCCGCTCGACCGCAGCCGCGACCTTCGCAAAGTGCGACTCCGACACGAGCGAGCCGAACTCCGTCGCCGCATCATCCGGGTCGCCCACGCGGATCCGCTTCGTGCGTTCGACCAGCCGCCGTGTGAACTCCTCGGCAATCGACTGCTCGACCAGAATCCGCGAGCCGCAGAGACAGATCTGCCCCTGATTACTGAACGAAGCCCGGCAAGCCGTCTCGACCGCCTGATCGAGATCCGCATCCGCGAAGATCACGTTCGGGTTCTTCCCGCCGAGTTCGAGGCTCACGCGCTTGAGCATCTTCCCCGCCGTGCTCCCGATCCACTGGCCCACCGCCGTCGAACCTGTAAACGAGATCGCCGGGATGCCCGGGTGTTCGACGATCGCCCTGCCGCAGGGCTCGCCCATGCCGTGGACGATGTTCATCACCCCCTTGGGCAGCCCCGCCTGCTCCGCGAGCTTGCAGAGCAGGTATGCCGTCATGGGCGTCACTTCCGAGGGCTTGGCAACGCACGTGTTGCCCGTCGCCAGCGCCGGCGCAATCTTCCACGACAGCAAATACAACGGCAGGTTCCAGGGCGAGATCAGCCCCGCCACGCCCCTCGGCTTGCGGAGCGTGTAATTCAGCGCCACGCCGTCCGTGTCGTGCAGCTGCGATTCGCTGTGCAAAATCGCGCCGGCAAAGAACTCGAAGTTCGACGCGGCCCGCGGGATATCGACACTCCGCGCCACCGAAATCGGCTTGCCCGTGTCCCGCGACTCCGCCCGCGCAAGCTCGTCGAGATTGTCCGTGATGAGTCTTGCGAGTTTGTACAACACCTGCGCCCGGTCGTACGCGGGTGTGCCCGACCACGCATCGAAAGCCCCGGCCGCCGCCTCGTACGCATGCTCGACGTCCGTCGCGTCCGAGGCCGGGGCCTGCGCGTACACCTCTCCGGTCGCGGGCTCGTACACATCGAGCCACCCGCCCGAGCCAGGGTCACGAAACGCGCCGTCGATGTAGTTCTGAATACGCAGCATGGTTCGTCAGTTTACAGAGTCGGCAGACGCCCGCCGTCGACGGGCAGGTTGATCCCGGTGATGTACGCCGCCGCGGGCGAAGCCAGAAACGCGACCGCCGCAGCGATCTCCTCTGCCTTGCCGAGCCGACCCGCCGGGATCGAGGCGATCGCGTCCGAGGTCACCTGGTCCACGCTCTTGCCCAGCTTCTCGGCCTTGCCCGCAAAGAGCTCGCTCAGCCTCGCCGTGTCCGTAAAGCCCGGCAACACATTGTTCACCGTGATGTTGTCCGGCGCCAGCTCCGTCGCAACCGTCTTGGCCCAGCTCGCCACCGCACCGCGAATCGTGTTGGACACACCCAGCCCCGGGATCGGCGCTTTCACACTCGTCGAGATGATGTTGATCACCCGTCCATACTTGGCAGCCCGGAACCCCGGCACGAGCAGCTGCACCAGTGTCTGGTTGTTGATGAGGTGCGCCTTGAACGCGTCCAGATACGCCGACGGATTCGCGTCGACCGCCTTGCCGCCGGGAGGCCCGCCCGTGTTGTTCACCAGAATCTGCCACCGATGCCCCGACGAGATCGCCCCCGACACCGCGGCTGACACGCTCGCCGGCTCGCTGAAGTCCGCTGCGATCCACTCGTGCGTCTGATCGTGTCCCCGCGGCAGCTCGCTGCACACGGCCTCGAGCCGCTCGGTGTTCCGCGCCAGCAGCGTCACCTCTGCGCCCAACTTCGCAAGCTCCACCGCCGACGCAAGCCCGATGCCCTGCGTCGAGCCGCAGACGAGCGCCTTCTTTCCGACCAGTGACAAATCCATGCATTCGCTCCTTGGCCGAGCGTAGGCCCGTGGGACCGCCCCCTTCCGATCCCGCCCACGAGAAAGGGCCCCTCCCGGAAGGGAGAGGCCCTGTGTGGACGAAATCACCGAACGCCGAGCCGACCGATCAGAGGCAGCCCGCGTTGTAGTTGGAGACCCAGGCACTAAAGTCCGCCGGGCTCACCACGCCGTCGAGGTTCTGATCCGCGACCGCGGCATTGCCCGCGTTGAAGGCCGCCACCCAGGCGCTGAAGTCCGCCGGCGAAACGCTGCCGTCACCGTTCGTGTCGGCAAGGCAATACCCGCTCGCGGGCACAACCAACCCCTTGAGCACGACATCGTCGATGTTCCAGCCGCAGTAGGTCACGGACGAGTCCGTGGTGCCCATGATCCAGCGGATCTGCAGATTCGCGTTGCCGTCGGCGTGCGCGGAGATGTCAAAGCTCTGCGCCTGCCAGCTCGAATCCGTGAACGAACTCGTCGCCGTGTGATCCCAGATCTGCTGCCACGACGAACCATCGAAGACCTCGATCGAAGCGTGGTCATACGTGCTGTTCTCGACACCCAGCCAGCGCTGGAATTCGAGCGTCACGTTGCTCGCTCCCGACGCATCGATCACGCCGGTTGTCAGCGGGTACTCGGGCATGTTGTCGGTGTAATCACCGCTCAGGTTGTACCCGTACACATTCGATCCCGTGTGGCCCGAGGAAGGGTCGCCGTCGATGCCCGCCGGCACCCCGAACGCCCACTGCCCCGTCGTCGTCCAGCCCGGGTTGGTGTCCATGTTGAAGTCGGCGAGCGTCGCGCTGCCAACGTTCGTCGTCACGAGCGCCAGGCCCGAGGAGGCCCCGTCGTCCGTCGAGTAATCAAACATATCCACGCCCGCGTAGAACTCGTCGGGACGGTAACTCACCGAATCACCCGGGAGCGTCGTCGGCACGCTTGTGATGCGCGCCCCGCCCGGGATGAACAGCTCACCGTGCGCCGGCAGAGACTCGATGATGTACACGAACGGCCCATTCACACTCTGACCATCGAGCATGACCGTCGCGAGTGCATTGGCCGGCACATCCACCTCGACGTCGTTGGCCACCGGCAGGCAGCCGCCCGACTGCGAAGCGATCCGAAGCGCCCACGAATTCAGAATGCCCGTGTCCTGCCCTGCGTTATCGCTGAAGCGAAGCGTCCAGGTACCCGTGGCGATCTCCGTCTCGTAGTCCGCCAGAACGCCGGGACCGTCGGGCGTCGAACCGCCGTCGTCGTCGTATGTCACAACGAGGTTGTCCGTGCCCCCGCCCGAACGATCGTGCAGCCGCACAACCGTGCCCTCGGGCGATTCGAGCTCGACGATCAGATCCCCGATGTACGTATGACTGATGTCCAGCTCAACATCGATGTCCGCGATGCAGAAGCCGTCCGGCACATCGATCGTCGTCGAGTAGGACGAGTTGTCGCCGATCGCGATCGCGGGGCTGTCCTCGTACAGGTACCGCCCGACATCGAGCGAGACGCCCCGGCTGGTATCGCCGATCACGCTCTGCGTGTTATCGAACATCACGCTGCCCGTGTACAAACCGTTGGAGAGCGAGGCCGCGTTGCCGCCGATCCCCACCGTCACCACAGCCATATCGCCCGTGCCGCTGAGGTTCACACTCGTCGGCCCGGTCGCGCCGTTCAGCGTGATCCAGGGCTGGTCGGGGGTGATATCAACCGCCACCGGCGTCGGACGAGTGCTCGTGATCGTGTAGAGCTGCGTGCCGTTGAACGGGCCACCGTTCGGGCCGCCCGTCACCAGATCCGTCGCGGGGCTCACCGTGATCCCCGTCTGCCCGACCTCGAGCGTGCTGAGCAGCGAAACGGAACGCCCGTTGGTCAGGTCCTCAAGGTTGATCGTCGTCTCATAAATACCCGCCGGCATGCCAGCCGCGCCCGAGAGCGAAGCCGTCACCGATGCGCTGCCGCTGCCCGGCACGGTCCCCGTCACCGGGCCGCCCGAACCGTTGAGCAGCACCGTGTGCTCCGCCCCGATGTCGATACTGACCGAATAATCCGCCGGATCACTCGTCGGGTTGTTGATGTTGATCTGGAAGGTCTCGTCATTGAATGGACCGCCGACCGTCCCGATGTGCGTGATGCTCCCGTTCGGCGTGAACTGAAGCCCGAGCTCCGGAATGAAGCTCGCAAACGACGTTGTCTTGCTGATCTCTTCCCACGTCGGGCAACCCGAGTCGGGGCACTGGTTGCTGAGCAGGCACCCGCCCGGCCCGGAGACATAGTCGGTGTTGCCGCGAACGAGAATCCCCTCGATCACACCCGTTGTGCGGTTGAGCACCATCGAGCCCGAGTTGCCGCCGTACGCATCGACGTTGGCCATGAAGTATGGCGTCGTGCCGTTGGCGTCCTTGACCTCGCCGCCCGCCTCGATCTTCTTGGGCAGCACCGCCGGGTGACCGATCATGACGAGCGGGTCGCCGTTGGACACACTCCCCGTTCGGCGCACCGGCAAGGGCGTGCGACCCGCCACCGCGCGATCCACCCGGCACACCGCGTGGTCCTCGCCGCTCCCGAGCGCGTAGTCCACAACCTGCGTCAGGAAATACACGTGATCAGCCGGGACGATCACCTCGGGATCAGCGCCGGGCCCCGTGCCCGCTGCCTGCTGATCGAACTGAAACACGAACGCAACATCGCCGACATCACTCGGGCTCACACAGTGACCCGCCGTCACGATCAGATCCGTCCCCACCAGGAAGCCCGAGCAGAAGCCCAGACGCATCTGGTTGTAGAAAGGCTCGTTCGTGCACGCCGCGGTCCATCGCCCCGTGTTGAGCGTGAACGTGCCGTCCCCGTTGTCAGTCAGTTCCGAGACATCGCACACCGCCACGCCCGCTTGCGCGAGCCCGAGCAGGAATGGATCCGTCACCTCGTACACGTCCTCGCGATCGTCCGAGCCGTAGATGACCCGGTCCTGATTGCCCGTGTACCTGGGCTGAAAGTACGTCTCATTCACCCGCTCGCGGCGCACGTCGACCGGCTGCAGATTCTTGTAATCCTCTTCCTTCAGCCCCTGCTGCGCCGCAGCCGTGCCCGCCATGAAGGCGAGCAGCGCCGCCGACACAATCTGATTCCGTTTCATCGATGTATCCCTCTCGAGAGAATCGAGGGGGGGCGCACTCTGCTTCCCCCTCTCACTCTCACGAGGCTACCGGATTGCGTAATTTTCGACAAGAACCACAGCCCGAACACGCTCGAGGCTCACCCGAACGAAACAGGAATCGTGGTTCTCGGGCGACCCGTCAGTCGTGATCGTGACCGGCATGGTCATGACCCGTGTGATCTTGACCCGTGTGATCAGGGCCCGTCTGATCAGGGCCCGTGCGTTCAGGACCGCCGTGATCGTGGCCCTCGTGCCCCGTCTCTGATCCGCCGTGGTCGTGCATCCCGTGGTTATGCCCCTCGACATACCCGAGCAGCACCGCCACACCCACACCGAGCCCGAGCGCCCCCGTGAGCAGGAACCGGTGGTGCGAATGGAACTGCACCTCCGGCATCAGGTCCGCTAGCGCCACGCACACAAACGCCCCCGCGCAGAACGCCATCGCGATGCCCGCGACCTTCAGACCAGCATCACCCGCCCCCGTGAAGCCGAGATACGCAAGCCACGCCGCGATCGGCGCCACAAGCGCATAGATCAGGTTGATCCGCCTGCGCTGCTGCTCGCTCCCCTCCATCGTCGCCGTAATCGCCAGCGCATCCAACGGCTTGTGCAGCACCACCACGATGAGCACCAAGAGACCGGGCCAGCCGTGACCCTCCTCGAGCTTCACCGCCGACGCCAGAGCAGCCCCGTCAACAATGCTGTGCAGCGACAATCCCGAGAGCAGCGTCACCCATCGCACACCCGCATGACCACCACCCCCACCACCCCCACCACCGTGATGCGCGTGGCCGTGATGATGTCCGCTACCGTGCGCATGATCGTGGTCATGCCCCGGCTCGCCCTCGGCCGGCAGCTTGATCCCCGGCTCCAAGCTATGCACATGAAGAAACCGCATCAGCAGGAACACACCCACGACGCCGAAAAGCATCAGATACGCAGCCTCGTCCACCGAGCCGAGCATCAGCATCGAGTGCGGCAAGAGGTGCAGAATCGCCACACCAAGCATCAACCCGCTCACGAAACTCAGCGCCAACTGCATCCGAAGGTGAGTCCCCCGGATCGCGCTCGGAACCAGCCCACCCAGAAGAGACGCCCCGATGAGCATCGGCGTCGCGATCGCAAGAACCATCCAACCAGGCACGGGTATCCCCTCTTGAGCGCAGGCGTGGAGGCTAGCCCCCTCACGCGCGGGGTGTCAATCGGCCCCCGCCCGCAGCGTCCAGAACCGATACCCCGATGAGGGCTTGATGTCCTCCGGATGCAGCGATTTCGTCAAATCGCGAGCCGTAGCAATCTCCAGACCCGCGTCCACCGCCGACGCCGGCACTGCCAGGAGCACACTCCCACCGGGCGCGAGCAGATCCGCGCACGTCGCCAGCAGATCCTCAAAGGCCGGCGCGATCTCCCCCGATTCCTCACCCGTCAGCACACACAGCACCAGGTCCAGCCCGTCGCCTGGCTCGATGTCGTCGATCGAATCGAGCGCCCCGCCGCGCGTGATTTCGACATCGGAGTCATCCACACCATTGAGCCGCAGATTCCGCCGGAGCCTGGCCTCGGTGTGCTCGTCCGGCGTGACAGCCCGGAGCCGTGCCCCCCCTGTCACGGCTGCCTCTGCGAGCAAACCAGCCCGCGCCGAAACATCCAGCACGTTCTTACCCGAGGCACGCTGACACACCCACTGCCGAGCTTCCCGCAGCGCCAGATCCAGCCCCGTCTCGATCGGCTCGCCCGGCATGACCTCGAACAGGATGCCCCGCTCACGGACAGTGCACGTTTCCTGCGCACGCCTGTGGCTCTGCCCCTCGCCCGCGTGCACCACCGCCACCGACGGCTTGGGCCAGTCCAGCGTCTCACACGCCGCCGCCGCGATCTGTTCCACCCGGTTCATGCGCGTCGCGCTGGCGCTTTCCGGCCCACCCCGGTCCTCAACGCGGAGCGCCTCGCCCAGACGATCAACCACGATCGGCACGCCCCCGACCTCGCCCTCGAAGAGGCGGCAGGCGTGCACATCGCGCGACTCGGGCCATTTGCGCACATGCCGCGCCCGCTTGGCGAGCCCGGACCGGAAGGCATCCAGATTGCCGACCTCGGCACGTGATGGAATCGCTGCGCCGCCGTCCTGCGCGAGATACTGGTAGAAGGTGCACTGGATGCGCGCGTTGTAGAGCTTGCGCCGGTGCGTCGCGCTGCGTCCGATCCGCTTCTCAAACTCCTCGCCCGCCAACAGCAACCCCGCCGACCAGCCCGGCATCCGGGCGATGACCTCAGGCAGATCGCGGTGGATCGCCTCGGCTTCGCGCTCCTCGCCCACGCGCATGCCGTAGGGCGGGTTCGAGATCAGCCACCCCCGCTCGTGCTCGGCGCGCAGCTCGCGATAGTCCGCGAGCTCGAACCGCACGAGGTGCTCCACACCCGCGTTCTTGGCGCACTGCCTGGCAAGGCCGACCGCCTGCGGATTGATGTCGCTGCCCACAATCGGGGCGATATCGGCGTCATCGATCATCGCGTCCGCCTCGTCGCGGGCGTTCTTCCAGCTGGACGCACCCAGCCAGGGCCACGATTCACTGGCGAAGGCGCGGTGTCTCCCGGGCGCTCGCCCGCTGGCCAGGAGCGCAGCCTCGATGGGGATGGTCCCGCTGCCGCAGAAAGGATCGACGAGGGGCAGGTCGCGTTTCCACCGGCAGGTCATGACCAAGGCTGCGCCGAGCGTTTCCTTGAGCTGGCCCGCCTGCGCCCGCGGGCGGTAGCCCCTCTTGTGCAACCCGGCACCTGTGGAATCGAGGCTAACCGTGACGGCGGTCCCGAGAATCGAGACATCGACCACCAGTTCCTCGGCGTCCTCGAGGATCGTCCCGCCCTTGCCGGCGATCGCGTCGACGATGGCGCGTTTGACGATCGACTGCGACGATCGTTCGCTGGTGATGGGCGAGCGCACCGCGTTGACGGAGGGAGTGATCCGAGCGCCTTCGGGGATCCACTGTTTCCAGTCGATGCCGCGGACACCCTCGTAGAGCTCGTCAAAGTCCTTGGCCTCGAACCGCCCCACGACCACCAGGACCCGGTCGGCTGCGCGGAGGTGCAGGTTTGTGCGCGCGATCGCATCGGGCCCGGCCCGGAAGACAAGCCGACCGGGCTGGTCGCCCTTGGCCTCGTAGCCCAGGCGCGAGAGTTCCCACTTGACACTCGATTCCACGCCGAACGCGGCCGTGGCGATGAGCTCGCACGATGTCGGTGTGGTGCTCATCGGTCGCGGGTGAGGACCGCGTCCGCCAGAAGCTCAAGGACTGATTTGGCCGGGCTCTTGTCGAGCACGTCGAGTGAGCGTTTGGCCTTCTCGACCAGCCCCTCGGCTTTGGTGCGGGCGTACTCGAGCGACCCCGTGCCTCGCATGGCTTCGAGGATCGGCGTGCTGGTCGCGGTAGCCGCGCCGCCCCTGCCCCCGTGCCGCTCTGAGGCGGCTTCGAGCAATTCGATGGAGCCAGCGCGTTGCGCCGCTTGCACACTGGCGAGGTGGTGGATCAGCGGCAAGGTCAGCTTGCCCTTCTTGAGATCGCGTCCGAGCGTCTTGCCAACAACATCCTCGCTCCCGAGCAGGTCGAGCAGGTCGTCCTGGACCTGGAAAGCCGAGCCGATGCTGCGCCCGAACCGGTCCATCGCGTCCTGCACGTCCTGCGTCGCGCCGGCGGCCCGTGCGCCGAGGCGCGTGCAGACACCCACAAGGGCCGCGGTCTTGCCCTCGAGGATCTCGAAGTAGGTGGCTTCGTCGATGGAGAGATTGTCTCGGTTCTGGATCTGCAGCAGCTCGCCCTCGCAGAGCTCCATGCTGACGCGGCCGATGAGGCGTGCCGGCTCCGGGTCGTCGAGGGTCGCGCAGAGGCGGAACGAGGCTGCGATCAGGTAATCGCCCAGCAGGACCGCGGACTCGTTGCCCGCGCGGTCGTTGATCGTCTGGGCTCGGCGGCGCATCTCGGCCTCGTCGAGCACGTCATCGTGCACGAGCGTTGCCATGTGCACCATCTCGACGACCGCGGCCAGTTTGCGGAGGTCATCGCTCGGGGGGGCGTCGGTTTTCTCTCCGGCGGCTGCCCCTGCGACGAGCACGAGGATCGGGCGGAGCATCTTGCCCCGGAACCGCTCGACGTGCCTGCAGAGCTCGGCGACGGTGGGCACCTGCGATGCCAGCGCACGCTCGATCTCATCCGAGACCTCGCCCAGCCCCGAGAGCACCCAGGCCTGCATCTCGCTCAGTTCTGGCGGGATGTCGAGAACGCCTTTCATCAGTCCCGCTTCTTCTTCTGTGAGACGATGTAGCAGATGTACGCGGGGTCGGCATCGCCCACGGTGGCGGGCGTGAACTCGCCGTTGCCCTCTTCCTCGTCGTCGGGGTCGGTGCCTTCCCAGTAGACGGTGACATCCTCGAAGCCGGCCTCGGCGAGCAGCTCGCGGATCTCGGGGAGCGTCCAGAGCCGCCATTCGTAGATGAAGGCGTCGCGCATCTCGGTGCCGTCGGGGAACCGGAAGTGGATCCGGCACTCCATAGCACCGGTGATGGGGTTGAACTTGTGCTGATCCCAGATGTAGGTGAGGTGCTTGTTGATCTTGCGGACTTCTTCCTGCTCGATCATGGTGTCCGAGCCGCCGTAGAAGTCGCAGATGAAGAGCCCGTCGTCATCGAGTGAATCGAGGACGGATTTAAAGTAGTTCCGGATCGAGTCGCGTGTGTCGAAGATCCAGTAGCTGAAGTTCATCGCCAGGACGACATCGACGCCAGTGCCCTCGGGTCCGGGGTCCCGGACGTCCTTCTGGAGGAGTGTCACGCGGCCCTGGGCGTCCTCTGGGAGGGGGGCGACATTATGGACCCGCCCCCATTCGAGGGTTGGGCCGTCAAGATCGACCCCGACGGCTTTGTTGGTTTCGCGTCTTTTGACCCATTCGCAGGCCGAGGCGGCGGTGCCGCAGAAGTCCTCGCGGACGGTCTGTGCGGGCCTGCCCCTGAGAGCGGTGTAGGTCTCATCGACGAAATCGATCTCGGCCTCAACATTCTGAACAGAGAGCTGGTAGAGCTCGTGCCTGTCGGCTGTGGCGGCGGTGTATTTGGTGGACTTTTTGTTCTTGCCGGATTTACGCGGCTTGGTGGCAGTTGGCATGCCCAAGTCTAGGCGTCAAGAGGCCCGAAACTTGGGATCCCGTATGGAGGCTGGGTGCATACAGACCGATCTATACTGCGACGCTCGGCCCCGCGAGCCGTGCTGGAATCGACACCAATCCTTTCTCCACAGGGAGCACGCCAGAGATGAAGCTCACGATGGTCGGCACGGGGTACGTTGGACTCGTCACGGGTGTCTGCTTTGCCGAGACCGGCAATGACGTCACCTGCCTCGACGTCGATCCGCGCAAGATCGAAAAGCTCAAGCAGAACATCTGCCCCATCTATGAGCCGGGCCTCACGGAGATGATGGAGCGCAACTACAAGGCGGGACGCCTCAACTACACACTCGACAAGAACGAGGCGTACAAGGACGCGGAGATGATCTTCATCTGCGTCGGCACGCCCTCAGACGAGAAGGGGCACACGGACCTGAGGTACATCGACTCGGCTGCGGACGACATCGCCGAGGTGATCAAGGGTCTTGGCCCGAACCAGAAGCCCAAGGTGATTGTGGTGAAGTCGACCGTGCCGGTGGGCACGACGTTCTACGTGCGTGACCGCATCCGTGAGAAGGTCGGTCCGGACATTCCCTTCTCGGTGGCCGACAACCCGGAGTTCCTGAAGGAAGGCGATGCGATCATCGACTTCATGAAGCCGGACCGCGTGGTTGTGGGCATCGAGGACGAACGCACAGGCGAGATGTTCCGCGACCTGTACGACCCCTTCGTGCGCAACGGGCACCCGATCTTCCTGATGGATGTGCCCAGCGCGGAGATGGTGAAGTACGCGGCCAACAACTTCCTGGCCACCAAGATCAGCTTCATCAACGAGATGGCCAACCTCTGCGAGGCCTACGGCGCGGACATCAACCGTGTCCGTGAGGGCATGTGCTCCGACAAGCGCGTCGGGCATCACTTCCTCTACCCGGGGCTTGGTTACGGCGGCAGCTGCTTCCCCAAGGACACACTCGCCTGCATCATGATGGGCGACAAGGCCGGCGTCACCACGCAGGTCTCGAACGCTGTCCACGGCACCAACCAGCGCCAGCGCAACCTGTTCTTCAAGAAGATCGTCAAGCACTTCGGCGGCGAGATGGGGCTGAACGGGAAGACGTTCGCCTTCTGGGGCCTGGCCTTTAAGCCCCGCACCGATGACATCCGCGAGGCCCCGGCGCTCTCGATCGTTCGCAAGGCTGTGGGCTACGGGGTGACCTGTAAGGGCTTCGACCCGGTGGCGATGGAGAATGTGGCTGCCGAGATGGGCAACACGATCAGCCTGCACGAGGACATCTACGAGACCGCCAAGGGCGCCGACGCGCTGATCATCTCGACCGACTGGGACGAGTTCAAGACGCCGGACTTTGAGAAGCTGGCGTCCGTTATGAATGGCAAGGTCATCTTCGACGGTCGGAACCTGTACCGCCGCCAGCAGATGGGCCAGCTCGGTTTCCATTACTACTCGGTGGGTCGCCAGCCGGTGCTGCCCGCCTGAGAATTGACAGAATCCGAATCTGTGAAAGCCTCTCGCAAAGCGGGAGGTTTTTTCTTTCGATCCGCAGACCCGGGGTGAACTAGAATGCCCCCATGGAGCCCCGCATCTTCCGTTTCTACCAGCGTCACCGCATCGTCAATGTCAATCTCAATATCATCGGCGCGGGCCTGCTCGCGGTGGCGATCTCAAAGCTCCCG
This sequence comes from Phycisphaerales bacterium, assembly GCA_965228265.1. GTDB lineage: Bacteria > Planctomycetota > Phycisphaerae > Phycisphaerales > UBA1924. The sequence continues at coordinate 2,050,796 of OZ245804.1, read as the reverse complement.
GTCCATTGGCTGAGCGTGATGATCGGGGAGCAGCACAAGTTCATCAATTCCATCGTCGCGGCTGTGGTCGATGGCATTGTCGACATCGGGCTCTATTTCGTGCTTCACTGGATCGCCAATCACTGGGGGCCCATCAAGCATGAACGCAAGGCCAACGCCAGACGCGACGAGGACGGCGAGCTGATCGAGGATTCCGCCAAGTTCTGGCGCGAGGCGAGCCTCGTCCAGTTCGAGCGGCTCACGCTCACTCCCGTTTTCTACCTCTTTGCCATCGGAGGCATGTGGGGCCTTCAGCACTACGGCATCCGCGCGAGCTGGGCATTCGTCCTCTCGTTCTCCGTGGGCCTCGTCGTCACACGCGTCATGCACACCTGGTGGGCCCTCCGCACCGGCAGGTTCGAACCGCTGCCGATGTTCACCAACGGCAAGAACGGCAAAGCCAAGACCGGCCCCGCCCGCACGGAAGCCAAAGCCGAGCCCAAGGCTGGCGACAACTCCGACGCCGCCTGAGCGTGTACCCTCCCCACCATGTGCGGCATTGCGGGCATCATCAGGCTTCACGACCTTAGAGACGGCGCTCCATTGCCGCCGCTGGAATCCATACCCGAGGAGTGGCTCGATGTTCTGGATGAATCGATCAGGCACCGGGGCCCCGACGGGGCCGGCCGATTCCGAGACCGCTCCCTCAACCACGACGGCATCGTCATCGACGTCGCCCTCGTTCACCGGCGTCTGAGCATCATCGACCACGCGGGCGGGCACCAGCCGATGGTCCACGACGGCGAGCGTTTACGCCCCGACCTGACGTACCAACCGGGCCAGACGCCCATCCTCGCGCACGAGGTCGAGCCGAACAAGCCGCTGGTGGCGGTCGCGTTCAACGGGTGTATCTACAACCACCGCGAGCTACGCAATGAGCTTGAGGCGAAGGGACACGTGTTTGAGACGGATCACTCGGATACGGAGGTGTTGGTGCATGGGTGGAGGGAGTGGGCTCTCACCATGCAGGATCAACTTGACGCGATGTATGCGGGCTTGTTATGGAATCGAGCTTCGGGCCAGCTTGTCAATCTCGCTGACAACTCCGGCGAAAAACCAATCTACCAGAATGCGTATGGCATAAGCGACCCGTTCTATCGAGCGTATTGCACTTCCGCGACCGGCATCCTTCGACATCAATCATCTGCCGAGCCTTTGCACAAGCAATATGACACATCGCAAACACGCGGCCTTCTCGGGTGGATTCAGGAGGGATTTGGCTATGTCCCAGCGGCTGCAATCTACAACTGTTCCAAAAGGCGATGGTCGATCTGCCCACCACTCCCACTTCAGAGAGGACTCGAACCAGATCCTCGAATCGATTTTACGAAATCGCCTGGTCGATCAAGAAGTCGGGCATTTCGATTTCCAAAGCGTACTGATGGCGGTCGCAAGTTATCGACGATTAGCAAACTCCAACACTCGCTCAATCAAGCTGTAGAGACTCGCCTCGAAGCCGACGTCCCCCTCGGCGTCTTTCTCTCGGGCGGGATCGACTCGGGGCTCATCGCCGCCATTGCCAAACAGAACCGCCCCGACATCAAGACATTCACGGTGCGCATGCCGGACGCGAGGTTCGACGAATCGGAGGCCGCCGCCGAAACCGCCAAGCACCTCGGCACCGACCACCACACGCTCGACTGCCAGCCCGAGCCTGCCTCTGACCTCGTCCACCTCATACACCAGTTCGGGCTGCCGTTCGGCGACAGCTCGCTGCTCCCGACGTACTGGGTCAGCAAAGCCGCCCGCGAGCATGTGAAGGTCGCGCTCGCAGGCGACGGGGGCGACGAACTCTTCGGCGGCTACCGCAGACACACCATCGCGCCATCGCTCATCCGCTACCGCCACCTGCTCCGCCTCATCCCGACGCGACTGCTGAACCAACGCAAGCCCGGCTCACGCGGGACGTATCTCGCAAGACTCGTGACTGCCGCCCGCGCAGGCGGCTACCCGGAACTCCTCGCCATCTTTCAGACACCCGATCTCCGCAGACTCGTCACAGCAACCGACGGGGAACCAGTGGGCGACGACCTGTTCCAGAAGATCGACGACCCGCTCCGGTACGACTTCGACCACTACCTCCCCAATGACCTGCTCCGCAAGACCGACACCGCCTCGATGGCCGTCGCGCTCGAGGTCCGTGCGCCGTTCCTCGCTAGAGAACTGGTCGAGGCCGCACTGCGCACACCGCTGGAGGTCCTCATGCCGGGCGGCCAGCGCAAGGGCCTGCTCAAACAGGTCGCCCGCAAGTACCTGCCCGACCATATCGTCGACCGCCCCAAGCAGGGCTTTGCCATCCCGATCGGCGAGTGGTTCCGCACGGACTTCGGCTCCATGCGCACGCTCCTCTACGACCACCTCGAATCCGCAGACCCGTTCCCGGGGCTCAGCGAAGCGGGCGTGAACATCAACATGAACTTCGTACAGACCATGCTCCGTGAGCACGACGCGGCGGGCGAGAAGTCACTGAACCCCTGGCATGGCCGCGACCACTCGCAGCGGCTCTACATGCTCCTGGTGCTTTCGATCTGGTCGAAGTGGCTCCAATCCATTCGGTGACCATCCGGGTGCCACGGCTTGTCCGTCCTCGGCAAGCCGTGTAGTCAGCGACCATCAGCACGGGTTGCAAGACAACCCGTGGCACCCATCCTCATCCGGTAGAATCTCACCATGAACGCACTCGAAAAACTCCGCCAGGTCGTCGACGAAATCCAGGCCAATACAGACCCGCTCAAACTCCAGGGGCACTGGGATCTTGCGGTGCGGCTGATCTCGCGTTTCCCGGTCGATCAGGACGCCGCGATGGAGGCGTACAAGGCCAAGGACTTCGCGGCATTTGATGCGCTCGTGCGCTCGGTCGAGGCGCCGCCCAAGAAGGACGACAACACCGCCGAGCCGGTCGAGGTGACGCACGAGATGCGCGAGGCGCTCAAGGCCTTCCGCAAGCGGCTGAAGCTCACGCGTCTGGATGACGAGTCGCGGCTGGGCAGCAACAAGCTTTCGGGCGGTCGGCACTCGCAGATCGACGCGATCGTGCCGCCCAATGAGTACCCGGAGAAGGTCTGGAAGGATCTGGCCCGGGCGGGCGTTTTGCGCCACACGGGGCAGGGCTTTTACGAGCTTGTGCCCGACGCGGCCCTCTGACGCGCCCCGTTGCGCTTCATCTGCTTCCGATCCAGCAGCCACGCGGCAAAGGCGTGCGCGAGTTTCGTGGCGCGTGCGTGATGCGTCACAACAACGAGACGCTTGTTCTTCTCGATGGCCCGGACCACACGCTTGGCGACGATGTCGGGCGACACGCTCAGGTAGCCTGGCTGCTTGCGCCGGCCCGAGGTGCGCCCCTGCTCCTTGGCCGAGGTGTAGAGGTTGCTCTTGACGAGCCCCGGGCACACCACGGACACGCCGATCTCGGGTGAGAGTTCGGTCCGCAGCGTGAGTCCGAATCCGACGAGGGCGTATTTGCTCGTGCAGTAGGCGGTCATGTTCCGCTTGGGTGTGAGGCCGAGGATGCTTGAGATGTTGACGATGTGAGCGCCGGGTCTGCGGCGCATGGCTGGCAACAGGCCGTGGATGAGTCGTGCTGGTGCATCCAGATTGATGCGCATGAGCCGATCCCATTCCGTGATCGGCATGGTTTCGAACGGGTCGTACCAGAGTATGCCCGCGTTGTTGATGAGCAGATCGATCGGCCCGCCTTCTTCGACGAAGCGTTTGGCGAGGACGTCCACCTCATCGCTGTCTGCCAGGTCGAGCACGTGCGAGCCGAGCACAGCGGGCCCCAGTTCATCGCAGATGCGCCGAAGCCCTTCCCCATCGACATCAACGAGTTCGAGTTCGCAGCCTTGCCTGGCCAGCTCCCGCGCGATCGCCCGGCCGATCCCCGAGGCGGCTCCGGTCACAATGGCGCGCTTGCCCGCGAGGGATTTCATACCCCTCACTTCGGGTCAACGGAGCGGTACGCATCAATGACCGCCTGTTCCCCCTCGACACCGGCCTTGCTGTTGCCGTGCTCCATGCCGTAGATGCCCGTAAAGCCCTTGTCCTTGATGTGTTTAAAGACCTTGGAGTAGTGAATCTCGCCCGTGGTCGGCTCGCGCCGCCCGGGGTTGTCGCCGATCTGGAAGTAGGCGATCTCCTCCCACGCGCGATCGATGTTGGGGATCAGGTTTCCCTCGGTGATCTGCTGGTGGTAGAGGTCGCAAAGGATCTTGCAACTCGGCGAGTTCACGGCCCGGCAGATCTCGTACGCGTGCGACATCTTCGAGAGCAGCATGCTCGGGTGATCCCGCGGGTTCAGCGGCTCGAGCACCATGACGAGGCCGTGGGGTTCGAGGATCTCAGCGCCACGCCGCAGCTGTTCGACGGCGTAGGCGGTCTGGTACTCGATATCGATGCGCGGGTGCTGCGTGCCGGGGACGACGGTCATCCATTTCGCGTTGACGCGTTGTGCGACGGGCACCGCCTCTTCACACGCCTTGACGAAGTTGTCCATGTCCTCCTGCTTGCCCTGACTGAACGTCGGGCCCCACGCCGAGGCGGGGTTCAGGACGAAGACGCCCATCGTCATGCCGAGGCGTTGCATGGCCTCGGCGATGCGGGTCTGTTCCTCGACGCTCCGCCCGCCCATGCCGTTGTCTTCCCATGCGGTAAAGCCCTGGGCGGCAGCGAATTCGAGCTGCGCGACGGGGTCGTCGCCGGCGTGGTGACGGAACATGCCAAAGTGCGGCGCAAAGTGCACCGAGAACTTCTCTTCTTCGTTGCGATGCGTCGTCATGCCCGATGCCTTGAGCGCTGCTCCTGAGGCCACCGCCCCACTCGCCGTCGCGATGAATGTTCGCCTGTCCATGCTCACGTTCCCCTTGTTCAAACCAGCGGCGTGGAGCCGGGCATCGGGATCTCACCCACCGCCAGATCGCCGAACTCATACTTCGCGGGAGACAGGTCGAGTTTCGAATTCATCGCCTGCTCCCAGGTCACCTGCTTGCCGGTGTAGGTGCTCATGCGACCCATGATTGCTGTCAATGTGCTCTCGGCGACGCGCTTGGCCTCGTTCAGGTAGGGCCCATCGCCCGTGATCGACGCGACGAGATCGGTGTGCTCCTGCTCGTACGGGTTGCGGTTCTCGGCGTCGAAGCGCCAGGTGTTCTGGCCTTCCATAACCGCGTAACCCGGGCGCGAGACGCTTGTGCCCTTGGTGCCCCGCAGGACTTCCTCGACTCGGACCGCGCAGCCGTCGATCTGACGGCACATGCTCATGCAGCTCGAGCCGTCGGCGTACTCGAACTCGATCGCGAAGTGGTCGAAGATGTTGCCGTACTTCTCGGCCGTGCGGATCTGACGACCGCCCATGCCCGTCGCCTTGATGGGAGGCCCGCCCTTGGCCCAGTTGATGACGTCGATGTTGTGGATGTGCTGCTCGCAGATGTGGTCTCCCGAGAGCCAGCAGAAGTAGAGCCAGTTTCGGCACTGCCACTCCATGTCCGTGTACTCGGGTTTACGGTCGTGGACCCAGAGCCCGCCCTGGTTCCAATAGCACTGCGCGCCGACGATGTCGCCTAGTTCGCCGTTCTGCACGCGTTCCATCAGGGCCAGGTATGAAGCCTCATGACGGCGCTGCGTGCCGGCGACGACGGAGAGCTTCTGCGCCTGGGCGCGTTCGGCGGCCTCGATCACGGTGCGGATGCCGGCGGGATCGACCGCGACGGGCTTCTCCATGAAGACGTGCTTGCCCGAGTCGATGGCGGCCTTGAAATGGATCGGCCGAAAGCCCGGGGGCGTGGCGAGGATGACATAGTCGATGTCCTTGATCGCCACGAGCTTCTTGTACGCGTCGAAGCCGGTGAAGCAGTGCGCATCGTCGATCGAGACGCGCTGGCTCGCGTCTTCGCGGCCTTCGAGGTAGCCCCGCGAGCCGTTCAGGCGGTCTTCGAAGAGGTCCGCGAGGGCGACGATTTTGACAGCGGGGTGCGCTTCGATCGCGTTGGCCGCGGCTCCGGTGCCCCGCCCGCCGCAACCGATGACGCCCACGCGGATCGTGTCGTCCGCACGGCGCAGGGTGTTTGCGGCAAACGCTGGTGAGATCAAGGAGCCCACTCCAATCGCCGCGCCGGCCTTGACCACATCACGCCTGTTCCAGTTCGTTGCCATCTCACGCTCCTTCAAACGTCAGCACCTGATCCATCCTGCGGGCGATGTCCGCGAGGCGTTCGGCCCCGCCGCCCCCGACCTCTGCCGAGGCCCAGCCACGATACCCGATCCTGTCCAATGCTTCGCGCACCGCGGGCCAGTCGCAGTCGCCCTCGCCGATCTCGACACCGAAGCCCTTCCAGAGGCCTTCGTTGTCGCGCTTGGATCGGCTGAACTCCTTGACGTCGAGTTTGAGAATGCGAGCACCGAGTGCATCGATCCACTGCTCGGGCCAGGCGTAGTTGACGATGTTGCCCACGTCGAAGTACCAGCCGACGTGATCGCTCTCGAACTCGTCCACATACCGAGCCGCTTCGAGCGGGCTCAGCAGGAAGTTGTTCCACACGTTCTCGAACGCGATCGCGACGCCGAGTTCCTCCGCCAGCGGCACGAGTTTGCCGATCTCTTTCTGGCTCAACCTGTACGCGTCCGCGTAGCTCATGCCCTTGCGCACGACCGCGGGTACAACGAGCACCGTCGAGCCCCCGACTTTTTTGCAGTCGCGGATCGCGGTTTCCAGAGCCGCCCGTCCCTCGGCCCGCACGCTCTCGTCGGGGTGGTTGAAGGGTTTGCCCCAGTGCGCCGAATCGACGACGCCGGGAATCGCGATGCCCACCGCGTCTCGCGCCTCGATGACCTCGTCGAGATCGAGCCCGCTCGGGCTGTCGAGTTCGACGCCGTCGAAGCCTGCGTCTCGGGCGAGTTCAAACTTCTCTCGCACGGTCTCGCCCGCGCCGATCATGCCGAACTTGAGCGACTTCAAGATCCTCGGCCCCGAACCTGCCGGGTTGGCTCGCCACCGCTCGGGCTGTGCAAAGGCCCTCCCCGTGCGCGCAGCAACACCCGCCGCGGCGGCAGTCAGCAGAAACGAGCGGCGGTCAATGGACATCGAATCGCTCCTATGCAAACTTCGTCACGCCGGGCACCGCGATGCTCGGCCTCGGTCGATCGCCGAACGTGAACGGATCCGGGTTCAGGTTCTCGGAGCTCTCCATCGCTTGTTCCCAGGTCACGACCTCGCCCGTGTAAGCAGCCATGCGGGCCATGATCGCCATCAGCGTGGTGTGCGACATGCGCTCGCCGTCGTTGATCGGGTTGTTGTCGCGGATGGACGCGAAGAGCACATCGTGCTCGCGCTGGTACATGTCGTTGGCGGCCGCCTCACCCCTCCATTTTTTGGCGCCCTCGATCACGTGCTGACCCGTCCAGGGCTGCATCGTGCAGCGGCCATTACTCCCCAGAAAGTACGCCGAGTTGTCCGAGGGGGTATTGGGCCAGTGCCTGCACATGTGGTAGCCGCGCTGACCATTGGCGTATTCGTACGTCACGCTGAAGTGATCGAAGACGTTGCCTGTCTCCGGGATGTCGGGGCGTGTCTGGCGTCCGCCGACGGCCCAGCACTTGACGGGCGGCTCGTCCTGCATCGCCCAGGCGATCCAGTCGATCGCGTGCACCGCCTGCTCGACGATGTGATCGCCCGACAACGGCGTGAAATACTGCCAGTTGCGCAACTGGAATTCGGTCTCGCTCCATGCATCCTGCTTCGGGTTGGGGCGGACCCAGCCGGTGGTGTTGTATGTCGTCTGGATTGTGTGCAGATCGCCCACGCCGCCCTCGTGCAGCTTGGTCATCGTCTCCTTGCACTGGTCCTGGTAGCGCCAGCAGAAGCCCGACATGACCGCCAGGCCCTTGTCCTTTGCCTTGCGCGCCGATTCCAGCACCTGCCGCACACCCGGCGCATCGACCGCGACGGGCTTCTCGCAGAATACGTGCTTGCCCGCCTCGATCGCGGCTGCGAACTGCATCGGGCGAAAGGCGGGAGGCGTCGTCAGCAGCACGACGTCGCACTCGTCGATGACTTTCTGGTACGCATCGAACCCGACGTGCATGCGCTCGGCGGGGACCTCGATCGTGCCCGAAGGTTGGCCGCCCTCTTCCGCGTGCGCATCCAGCCCCGCCTGCACGCGGCCGAGGCTCGCTTCGATCCGCCCGCCGATGGCCTCGCCCGCCGACCAGAGCATCGCGTTCGGATCGGCCTTGAGCGCCTGGAGCATCGCCCCCGTGCCGCGCCCGCCGCAACCGACGACGCCCACGCGGAGCGTGTCGCGCTTGGGGCTCATGATCGATCCGATCGCCGAGCCCGCGACGAGCCCCGTTGCGCCAAGAGCCGCGGCCCCTTTGACGAACTCACGCCGATGGATGCTGTCATTCGTCATCCGATGCTCCTTCATCTGCGCTCAAATCCACGACAAAGCGGAACCCGACCCAACTGCAGTCGGCGAGCCACCACTGGCTCTTGGGAATCTGCGGGTCGCTCGCGTTCCAGCTCGAGGTCTGCTTCTGCGACGACGTCGGCGTGCACTCCTCGGCGGGCTGCTTGTAGCTGCCGCCCATCGCGAAGGGACGCTTCTCGTCCGTCTCCACCCACTCGGCGACGTTGCCGAGTGTGTCGTACAAGCCGAACGCGTTCGGCTCGAGCGAACCGACCGGGTGCGTCGTGTACTCGGCGTTCTCCTTGGACCACACGCCCCCGCCCTCCGCCGACGCCAGGTGCACCCACTCGGCCTTGGTCGGCAGACGACTCGCGACGCCCGTGTGCTCGCCCAGCCACTCGGAGAACCTGCGAGCCGCGTGGAGCGTCATGCCCATCGCGGGGTAGCCCTCGTGCCCGAGCCCGCGGTCCGGCGGCACGTAGGGCTTGCTGGGCCGGGTCACCGCGTCGGCGCCCTTGCCCACCGATTCACGCTCGCTCTCGGGCTTGTCGAGTTCGTAGAGAAAGACGTCGTACAGATCCCACGTGACTTCGTGCGGCAGGACCCAGAGATCGGGCACCTCGTGCGACTCGCCATCGACTTCGACCACGCCGCCCGGCACACGGACGAGTTCGAAGGTCACGGTGGTGCCCGGCACCTCGATCGTGCGCGTTTCGTGCTCGGTCTCGACCGCCTGCGCGGATGCCTGCGGCGGAAAGGCTGCTAGGCTCAGACCCATGAGACCGATCACGACACTGGCTCTTGTTCTCTTCACGTTCACTTTGCTCCTGGTCGGGTGCAGGACCGATCCAAACGGGCCCCTGCCCCCCGCAGCCGACCGACCCGAGCCTACCGCATCACGCTTCGAATTCGCAAGGATCATCATGGGCAGCAAGGCCCGAGTGGTGATCTACGCACAAAGCGAACAGGACGCGACCACAGCCGCGACAAACGCGTTCGAGGAGATGTCCAGACAGAACGCGATCCTCAGCGATTACGACCCGTCGAGTGAGTCGATGCAACTCGTCAAGAAGGCGCCAAGCGAGTGGCACGATGTCAGCCCGGACCTCGTCGAGATTCTCGCGCTCTCGCGCGGGGTGTGGGAGGTATCAGGCGGCGCGTTCGATCCGACCATCGGGCCCGTCACGCATCTCTGGCGGCCCGCCTTCAAATCAGGCACACTGCCGGACACCGACGCACTCCGACTTGCACTCGAACGCGTCGGGATGCAGCACCTCGAACTCGATGAGGAGCACAGCCGCATCCGATTCGACCGCGATGGCATGCTGCTCGACTTCGGAGGCATCGGGAAGGGCTTTGCCGCAGATAAGGCGCTCGATGTGCTGCGCGAGCACGGCTGCCCAAGCGCCCTCGTCGATCTCGGGGGCGATCTTGCCCTGGGCAACCCGCCCCCGGGCAAGGAGGGCTGGCGCGTCACGATCGACAACGGGCTGGAGCTGCCCCACGAGGTGCTGCTGGCGAACGTGGGCGTGGCGACGTCGGGCGATCTCTACCGTCATGTCGAGATCGACGGCGTCCGGTACTCGCACATCGTCGACCCGAAGACCGGCCTCGGGCTGACCCGGTCGGTGGCGGTCACCGTCATCGCGCCCAGGCCCTGGCTTGCGGATGCTCTGGCCAGCGCCGCGAGCGTGATGGGCGAGTCGGGCCTCGAGACGCTCCAGGCCGCCTATCCGAGGGCGGAGATCTTCCTCCGGGAAGCCCCTGAGAAGCCCGAAATTCCGTGAATGCCCGCCCGGCGCGCGTAGTATCCCCGAGACCCAGGAGAGCCGCGTTCCGATGACTACAACAGCCCAATCGCCCCACCAGACCCTCGACGCCGTCGTGATCCGGTTCTGCGGCGACTCGGGCGATGGCATGCAGCTCGCCGGCGGGGAATTCACCGCCACCTCGGCCGTATTTGGCAACGACATCGCCACCTTCCCAGACTTCCCAGCCGAGATCCGCGCCCCCAAGGGCACGACCTTCGGTGTCTCCGGGTTTCAGCTCCAGTTCGCCTCCCACGAGGTCTTCACGCCCGGCGACCGCGTCAACGCACTCTTCGCGATGAATCCCGCTGGCTTCAAGACCAATATCGAGGACGTCGAGGTCGGCGGGCTCGTCATTGTCAACGAGGACGAGTTCACCGACGTCAACCTCCGCAAGTGTGGCTACCCCGAGGGGTACAACCCGCTCAACGACGATCAGATCAACAGCGCACGCCAGATCGTCCGCGTCCCCATGAGCCGGATGACCCGCGAAGCACTCGCCGAGACGGGGCTCGGGGCCAAGGACGTCGACCGCTGCCGAAATATGTTCGCGTTGGGCGTGGCGTACTGGATCTACCAGCGACCGCTCGACGCGACGCTGCGCCACATCGAAGCCGAATACGGCATCAAGAAGGGCCGACCCGAGATCGCCGAGGCAAACTCGATCGTCCTCAAGGCCGGGTACCACTTCGGTGAGACCGCCGAGCTTCTGGCGGTCAAGTACATCGTCCCGCCCGCCAAGCTCAAGCCCGGCAAGTACCGGCGTATCGACGGCAACAGCGCGACGGCGCTCGGCTTCGCGGCCGCGGCTCAGAAGGCCGGCAAACAGCTCGTCTACGCAAGCTACCCCATCACCCCCGCCTCCGATGTCCTGCACGCGATGGCCAGGCTCAAGCATCTTGGCGTCAAGACGTTCCAGGCCGAGGACGAGATCGCTGCGGTCTGCGCCGCGATCGGCGCGAGCTTTGCGGGCGACATCGGGATCACCGGCACTTCTGGCCCGGGCCTCTGCCTCAAGGCCGAGGCGCTCGGGCTGGCGGTGATGTACGAGCTCCCGCTCGTAGTGCTCGACGTCCAGCGGGCCGGTCCCTCGACAGGCATGCCCACCAAGACCGAGCAGGCGGATTTGTTCCTGGCCATGTTCGGGCGCGCCGGCGAGAGCCCCTGTATCGTGATCGCCCCCAACAGCCCGGCGGACTGTTTCAACACCGCGGTGGAAGCCGTGCGGCTCGCCACGCGGCACATGTGCCCGGTCATCATCCTCTCCGACGCCTCGATCGCCAATGGAGCCGAGCCCTGGCTCCTGCCAGACTACGACGCGATCGAGCCCATCGAGGCGCACCACCCGACCGAGCCCAAGGATCCGGTAGCCGGGTTCATGCCCTACCAGCGTGACGGCGAAACACTCGCCCGCCCGTGGGCTCTGCCCGGCACGCCCGGCATGGAGCACCGCATCGGGAGCCTCGAGAAGTCCGAGCCTTCCGGCGCGGTGTCGTACGACCCTGTCAACCACGAGAAGATGGTGCGGACACGCGCGGAGAAAGTGGAGCGGGCCGCGAAGTGGCTCCCAGAGCTCGAGGTCGAAGGCGACCAGTCGGGCGAGGTCCTGCTACTTGGCTGGGGCAGCACGCACGGGGCGATCCTGACCGCAGCCGCTCGCCTGCGCGCGTCGGGCCTGACCGTCGGGTGCGCGAACCTGCGCTACCTCAACCCGATGCCGACGAACATTGAATCCGTGCTCGGACGCTTCGAGCACGTGATTGTGCCCGAGAACAACACGGGTCAGCTGGCGATGCTGATCCGTTCGCGGTTCCTGATCGACGCCGTGCCGCTGGGCAAGATTCAGGGACGCTCGTTCGGTGTCGACGAACTCGTCGCCGGCGTGCGCACGATCCTGTACGATCGCAAGGAGGCGAGCAAGTGACCACCGCCCCGACCACCAACGGCACGACCGGCGTCGAGCTGCCCCAGTACAAGCCCAAGGACTTTACGAGCAACCAGGACGTGCGCTGGTGCCCGGGTTGCGGCGACTATGCCGTCCTGACCGGTGTGCGTAAGGCCCTGCCCAAGCTTGCCATCCGCAAGGAGGACTACGTCTTCATCTCGGGCATCGGGTGCGCCGCACGATTCCCGTACTACATGGACACGTTCGGGATGCACACCATCCACGGGCGGAGCCTGTGCGTCGCAACGGGTGTCAAGCTCGCCAACCCGGATCTCAAGGTCTGCGTCGTCTCGGGCGACGGCGACCTGCTCTCGATCGGGGGCAACCACACGGTCCACGCCATGCGCCGCAACGTGGACATCACGATCGTGCTGCTCAACAACCGAATCTACGGCCTTACGAAAGGCCAGTACTCCCCCACCAGCGAGCAGGGCAAGATCACCAAATCTACGCCGCTGGGCTCGCCCGATGACCCGGTCTGCCCGCTCTCCATCGCGGTCGCGTCCGGCTGCACGTTCATCGCGCGGGCGCTCGATGTGGACCTGAAACTCTTCGAGAGTGTCTACCTCCGCGCGATGGCGCACAAAGGCTGCTCTTTCGTCGAGGTCTACCAGGACTGCAACATTTTCAACCACCAGGCCTTCTTCTACGCGACGCAGAAAGACACCAAACCCGAGAACACGATCCTGCTCGAGCACGGCAAACCCCTGATCTACGGCACCAACAGCGACAAGGGCATCGTCCTCGAAGGGACCACGCTGAAGTCCGTCACGCTCGGGGGCGAGTACACAGAGAGCGACCTGGTCGTGCACGACGAGACCGATCGACAGCTCGCGTTCCTGCTCTCGCAGATGCGCCACCCGCAGATGCCCGAGCCGATCGGCGTGCTGTACTGCGACCCCAACCACCCGACCTACGACGACGCGGTGCAGGAACAGATGGACAAAGCCAAGACCTCGGCGAGCACCACCGACATCCGCCAGCTCATCGACAGCGGCGAGACGTGGGAAGTGACGAGCTAACAACCAATCTTTGGTGGGGGCGGCGTCCCGCCGCCCATCTTGTACTGCATCGGTGTGCAGGAGAGAACCCCTCTCCCCAGCCCTCTCCCCGCCGGGGAGAGGGAGCAAATCATCGCTTACGCAGAGAGCTGCCCGAGCTTCCCCGTCGCATCACCGAAGCTCTCAACCTCGCACCCCATGCGCTCGAGCATGGTCATGTAGAGATTGCAGAGCGGCGTTTCCTTCTTGAACGCGACATGCCTGCCCGGCTCGAATGCGCCGGCGCCGCGACCGGCCATGATGATGGGTAGGTCCTCGTGGTTGTGGCGGTTGCCGTCGGAGATGCCCGATCCGTGCATGACCATGCAGTTGTCGAGGAGTGAGCCCTCGCCCTCTTTGATCTTGGAAGCCTTGTCGACGAAGCGGGCGAAACGCTCGATGTAGAAGCGGTCGATCTTCTTGATCTTGTCGACCATCGCCTCGTCGCCGCGATGGTGCGAGAGGTTGTGGTGCCCGTCGGTGACGCCGATCTCGTGGAAGGTGCGGTTGCTGCCGCCGAGGCCTGTCATGAAGGTGGCGATGCGGGTCTGGTCGGTCTGGAAGGCGAGCAGGAGCATGTCGTACATGAGGTCGATGTGCTCGCCGACCAGTCGCGGGATGCCCGCGGGGACGGGCGTGCCTGCGGGCGGTTCGTTGGCGTCGGTCTCGGAACGTGCGTGCTCGATGCGGCGTTCGATCTCGCGGACGGCGGTCTGGAACTCGTCGAGCTTGTTGCGGTCGTTGACGCCGAGCTTCGTTTCCAGACGACGCGATTCGCCCGCGACGAAATCGAGGATGCTCCGGCGCCGGCTGATGCGTTCGAGGGCGGCCTGGCGGTCCTGCGAGCCGAAGAGCGTCTCGAAGACCGACGAGGGGTCGATCATCTTGGGCATGGGCGTGTCCTCGTCCTTCCAGGAGAGGTGCGAGGAGTACGCGCAGCTGTAGCCCGAGTCGCAGCTGCCGGCGCGTTTGCCGATCTCGCAGCCGATCTCGATCGAGGGCAATCGCGTGCGCGAGCCGATCTGGCCCGCGGCGAACTGGTCGATGCTCACGCCGATCTCGATGTCGTTGCCCGCGGTTTTGCGGGCCTGCTGCCCGGTGAGGAAGGTGGCCGACGAGCGTGCGTGGTCGCCCGGGCCGTCGCCGTTGGCGCGGGCCTTGTCGAGCGTGAGACCCGTGAGGATGTTCACATGTTTGCGCACACTCTCGATGGGCGCGAGTGTTTCGGTGAGCGTGTAATCCGCGCCGGCGGTGGTCGGTGCCCAGCTCGGGTAGTGCACGCCGTTGGGCGTGAAGACGAACGCCATGCGAAGAGGGGCAGCACTCGCTGAACCGTTCGCAGCTCCGGCCGCCGAGGCGAGGGCCCTCGTCTGCCCCATCGCTTCCATCATGGGCAGCGCCATGGCGACGCCCATGCCGCGGAGGACGGTGCGCCGCGAGAGCCCGTTTCGGTTCGCGTGTGTCACTTGGCTTCCCTTCCTCTGCAGGTGCGGAACGTGCCGCTGAGCACGATCGATTCGATCATGGCTGCCAGCTTATCGTCATTCTCGCGCGTTTCATCGCTGATCTTTCGGATTGCGGGCCGATCAAAGGGCTCGGCGCCGCGTCCGATGGCGTAGGTCAGCATCTCGGACGTCAGGTGCTCGCGGAAGGCGTCCAGGCGGTCCATGAGGATCGCCTTAAGGCCCGCGGGCCCGTCGAATTCGACCCCGCCCGGGAGCACGCCGAACGTGTCGATCGGGGCGTCGTCGTACGCGTCGCGCCACGCGCCGATGGCGTTGAAGTTCTCCATCGCCAGTCCGATCGGGTCCATGCGCTGGTGGCAGGTCACGCAGGAGGCATCGGTCAGATGGGCCGCGAGCTGCTGACGCAATGTCGCGGCTTCGCCCAAACCCTCGGCAGACGTTTCGAGCCTCGGGATATCGGGCGGGGGTGGCGGCGGCGGTGTGCCGAGGATGTGCTCAAGCACGTACAGGCCTCGCTTGACCGGGCTCGTGCGTGTCGGGTTGCTCGTGACGAGAAGTGTCGCGCCGAGAGTGAGGATACCACCACGCGAAGAGCTGTCACTCAGTGAAACCCGCCGGAAGCTGTCGCCCTCGACGCTATCAATTCCATACAGGTCGGCAAGACGCTCATTGACGAAAACATCCTGCGCGTCGATGAGATCCCCGATGGGCCGACCCGAGCGGAGGACATCGCCAAAGAACAGCCGGGCTTCGGTCTCCATGTCCGTGCGCAGGTTCTCGGAGAACTCGGGGTAGAGCTCGCGGTCGATGTCGATCATCGGCAGGTTGCGGAGCAGGAGCCACTGGCCCGCGAAGTTGCGCACGAGGGCGTCCGACTTCGGGTCATCGAGCATCCGCCGGACCTGGGCCCGGAGTGTGTCGTCGTTGCGGAGTGCGCCCCGGGCTGCCAGCTCGCGGAGTTCGTCGTCAGGCATCGAGCTCCAGAGGAAGTACGAGAGTCGGCTGGCCAGCTCGTGATCGTTCAGTTCGTACACAAGCTGCGGGTTCGTCGGCTCGGGGTGCTCGGTGCGCCGGTACAGAAAGCTCGGCGACACCAGGACACCCGTCAGCATCTGCCGAAGTGCGAACTCGTGGGTCTCGCCCTCGGCGATGATCGCGTCGTACAAGCCGAGCAAAGCTGCGCGCTCGGCGGGTTCGGGCGGGCGGCGGTACGCACGGGGCAGGAGCCAGTCGGTCAGTTCCTCGGCGTGCGCACGGCCGGGCTCGCGGCTTGCGATGAGCTTCTGGTAGAGCGCCGGGCGGGTGACGCTTTCTTCGGTGAGCGGGCCGGCGATGGAAAGGGCGTCGATCGCGAGGTTGCGGTCGGCGACGTTTGGCACCCAGAAGTCGTTTGTGAATTGCGCCGAGACCTCCACGGCACCCCCATCCAGCTTCACCGACACAGCGACGCGTTGGGCCTCGGCTTCGCTCTCGGCCGCGATGCCCTTGGAGAGCACCTCTTTTCCGTCGACGCGGATCGTGAGGTTCGGCAGGTCGTCGCCGCCCCGGGTGCCCCAGGTGAGGACGCTGATCTCGTACTCGCCTGCGACGGGTATGTCGATGACGCTCCGGAGCGAGCCGTTGGTGGTGAAGAACTGGCCGCCCTGGCGCAGGGGCCTGCCGTTGCCCTGGCGCTGGATGCGGGGCATGGGCCTGGGTGTGTTTCCGATCTCGATCATCGGGCCGAGGGCGATTTCCACGGCTTTCTCCGCGGCGTCCAAGTAGGCCTCCATGTGCGTGGGCGACATGGTCAGGACGTCGGCGATGTTGTCGTAGCCGTAGCCCACGTCGTCGAGGGGCAGGCCGCCGACGAGATCGTGCACAGAGATGTCGATCTCGAGCAGATCGCGCAGGGTGTTCTGGTATTCGTCGCGGTTGAGTCGGTGGATGGTCATCCAGCCCGGGTCGATCCGGCCTTCGGGGGGCGTGTAGTCGAGGGCGTCGTCGAGCCATTGGACGATCGTGAGGCGTTCGTGCTCGGTCGGGAGGATGATCTCGTCCTCGGGCGGCATCTGCCCGGTGGACACCATCTCACGCGCGTAGCGAAGGTCTTCGGACTGGGCGATGATCGAGTCGATGTCACCGAGTGTGTCGAGCCGCACGCCGCCCTTGGCGCGGCTGCCCCTGTGGCAGTGCATGCAGTGCGTGTCGAGGAGGGGTTGGATGTCGAGTTCGAGTCGGCTTTCGAGCTCGCTGGCGAGCGGGTCGAGGGGCTCGTCGGGCTCGGGCTGGGCGAGGCCGAGCGCCAGAGCCGCGGGCACCGAGAGTGTGAGCAGAACCGTTGATATCCAGCCTATGGCGCGCAAGGTGAGTCTCCCTGCGGCAGAGATTACCACATTTGGCGCACACGATTGTCCCTGTTCCACGAGGAACACGACGGCATGCGGTTCGTTCGCGTTACTTGCGCATCTGGCCGAACCGGCCCCAGGGTGAGCGTTCGGCTTTGGAGCCGACAAACATCGCGAAGCCGGAGACACGCTCGGTGCGTTCAACAGAGACGAACGCGTGCGGCGCGATGGAGGCGATGTCGTCGAGCAGTTCGGGGAGTCGGCGTCTCTTGATGGCGAGGAAGATGATCTCGACGGGGCCCTCCTTGCCGCGGCCCTCGAGTCCTGTGGCGGCATACCCCTTCTCGCGGATGAGAGTGGCGACTTCGAGTTCGGGCTTGGGGTTGACCACGCGGACCATGCGGTACCCGATGGCGAAGTAGTTCTCGAGCGTCATGCCGAGCAGCGTGCCGGTGGCGTACCCGCCGGCAAAGGCGAGGACCGCTAGGGGGTTGTCGAGATTGCCGACAGCGCCGCCCACGGCGAGCACCCAGATAAGCACTTCGATGAACCCGAGGCCCGCGGAGAGGAACCGGTGACCCGAGATCACCATGAGCATGCGGAACGTGCCGATGGAGACGTCGCAGATGCGCGCAAAGAAAATGAGAACAGGGAGCAACCACTCGATGTTGTCGGGCATGGCGTGGCTCGGTCTTTCTGTCAGTAGTACCAGGGTGTGAAAGGCAGGACGATGGACACGGTGATCAGGATAATGATGATCCACTCGAGCAGTTCGAGCCGGCGTGTGGAGGTGGTATCGGACATCTTGCCGTAGAGACTCTCGGTGGCCTCGAGTTTTCGCTGGACGCTGGCCTGCCAGGCGGGCAGGTCGAGGCGGCTAGCTGTGAGTCGGTAGAAGCGTGCCAGGTATTGGTTGCCGAGCAGTTTGATGGCGTTGTTGACGCCCTCGAACATGACGGCGGCGTCGGTCTGGATGGTCGCGAAGCGTCCGAGGAGCTTGCCGGACATGAAGCCGGGCCAGAGTCGGGCATTGATGATCTCGCCCAGTGTTTCGTCGGCGTGGTCGAGGATGGAATCGAGCTCCTCGTCGAGCACACGGAGCTCGAGGAGTTCGATATTGGCGTGCTGGAGGACGGCGATGACGTCCTCCGGCTCGCGGTCAAAGAGAATGGCTGCGTTCCAGTCCACGATCGATAGGTCCGAGGTGGAGTAGCTCATGGTCGCGTCGGTGGCGCGTTCGACCTGCTCCGGGGAGAGTTCGTCCCGCTCGGCCTCGATGATCTGGGCGAGTGCCTCGCGGTGTCGCTCGAGCATTTCATGCGGCTGGGCGGAGTCGTCCCAAGCGGTGATGGCGAAGATCGAATAGTCCTCGATGGCGACGGAGATCCGGGGGCGTTCGATGGCGGGACGGATCGCCTCGACGACCTGTGCGACGCGTTTACGGGCGTCGGCCTCCAGTGCTTCGTGGTCGTAAAGAGCGACGCTGAGATCTGCCAGGCCGCTCATCGAGCCGGGCAGGGGGAGGCGGTAGGAGACGAGGACGGCTCCGAAGTCGTAGATGAGCAGTTCGGCGGCGGATTCGGTTTGGGCGGTGCCGATGGCAACCGGGCCGCCTTCGATCGTCAGGCGGAGCGGAGGCGGGCTGTAATCGAACCAGACGGGTGCTGGTCTTCTGGCTCGTACGACCTTGAGCCGAGTGGCTTCCTGGACGAAGGTCTGGGCGCGATCGAGATCGATCTGGAATCCGACGTCGAGCGCGAACATGGCTAGGGCAAAGCCCGAGATGCCGGGGGATTCGGTTGTCATACCCAAGCGTATCCAAGATGGGGTTCAGGTGGAGGCCTGGAGCGGGGCGGGACGGTCAATAAGAAGCGATCGGGGGTGGGCGTATGATGCTCCCCCTGGAGCGGCTGTCGCTCCGGTCGCCCCGGAAGGAGACCCATCCCGCCATGAAGATCCGCGCCTTTATCGACGAGCACTACCGCCACTTCAACGCCGCGACGGTCAAAGACGCCGCCGAGGCCTATAGCCAGTGCCTGTCTGGCGGAGGGAAGATGCTGGTGACGCTGGCGGGTGCGATGAGCACGGGCGAGCTGGGACGGTCGCTGGCGGAGATGATCCGCCAGGACAAGGTGCACGCGATCAGCTGCACGGGCGCGAACCTAGAGGAGGACATTTTCAATCTGGTCGCGCACGACCTCTACAAGCGGATCCCGGACTACCGCGACCTGACGCCGGAGGACGAGGTCCAACTGCTCGAGGAGGGTCTGCCCAGGGTGACGGACACGTGCATCCCGGAAGAGGACGCGATGCGCAAGATCGAGCGGAACCTGATCCCGATCTGGCGCGACGCGAGCGAGAACGGAACGCGCAAGCTCCCGCATGAGTATTTGTACGACCTGATCCGCAGCGGCGATCTTGAGCAGGACTACCAGGCCGACCCGAAGAACTCGTGGCTGCTCGAGGCGTGCAAAAAGGACCTGCCGTTGTTTGTCCCGGGCTGGGAGGATTCGACGCTGGGCAACTTCTTTGCGTCGCATGTGATCAAGGGCAACTTCAAGTCGACCGATGCGATCCGCCCGGGGGTGGATTACATGGTGAGCATCGCCAAGTGGTTCCGGAAATGTGCGCAGGAAGATGCGCTCCCGCCCGGTTTCTTCCAGATCGGCGGCGGGATCGCGGGCGACTTCCCGATCTGCGTCGTCCCGATGCTGAAGTTCGACCTGAAGGAAGACATGCCCTCGTGGAGCTACTTCTGCCAGATCAGCGACAGCACAACGAGCTACGGCTCGTACTCGGGCGCGGTGCCCAACGAGAAGATCACCTGGGGCAAGGTGGACGTGGACACGCCCAAGTTCGTGATCGAGTCGGACGCGACGATCGTGGCCCCGCTGATCTTCGGGCACGTTCTGGACTGGTAAGCCTCTCGGCGCGGTTGTGCTGCGTCAGGACTTATCGTTCTTGGTGCGTCCTTCCTTGGCTCGCTGCTTGTTGACGGTGCGGGCGGCGATCTCCTTGGCGCGCTCTTCGGAACGCCCTTGCTCTTTCTCGCTCTCTTTGACGTGTTTGTACTGGCGTTCGTCCTTGTCTGACCATGACTTTGGCATGACGTTCTCCTTTTTTGGTAGCATGCGGGGCGCATGTTGAATGGGCGTGAAACCAGCATGAGTTTGCCGCGGATTCCGGGCGGGTTCCGTTGACGGGTACGCGTGACAGCGCGCGGCTTGCACCGGAGCGGCTGGCGCTGCTCGGGATCGTTGTGAACGCGCTGCTGGCGGCGGGGAAGCTGACGGCTGGTGTCTTCGGGCAGTCGTTTGCACTCGTGGCGGATGCGGTCGAGTCGCTGGTGGATATTGCCGGGTCCGTGGTTGTGTGGTCGGCGATGCGGTACGGGTCGAAGCCCGCGGACGCGGAGCACCCGTTCGGGCACGGGAAGATCGAGCCGATGGCCGCGATGGCGGTGGCGATGGTCATCGTGCTGGTGGGGATCTGGGTGGCGATCGAGTCGGTGCGTCAGATCATCACCCCCCACTCGGTTCCGAGGCCTTACACGCTGATCGTGCTGGTGGTCGTGATCGTGGTGAAGGAGTCGCTTGCGCGTGTGGCGGACCGGGCGGCCAGGCGGGCGAAGAGCTCGGCGGGCGCGGCGGACGCCTGGCACCACCGGTCGGACGCGATCACGTCTGCGTTTGCGTTCGTCGGCATTGCGGTGGCGTTGATCGGTGGGCCGGAGTTTGCCAGGGCGGACGACATCGCGGCTCTGCTGGCGTCTGGGGTGATCGTGCTCAACGGGTTTCTGCTGGCGCGGGAGCCCTATCACGAGCTTCTGGATCGTCACAGTCCGGAGATCGCGGGCGAGGTGGCTTACATCGCGATGGATGTGCCGGGTGTGCTGGGAGTGGAGCAGTGCGACGCCAGACAGAGCGGGCGCGGGTACAGGGTGGTGATGCACGTGGAGGTGGACCCGGCGATGACGGTTGCGGAGGCGCACGCGATCACCGGGCGGATCAAGGCGGAGGTCCGGAGCCGGCGCGCGGATATCGACAGCGTGCTGATCCATGTTGAGCCGCACGAGGCGGAGGACTAGTGGGCTTTGCCGGACATTGATTTGGGCCTGGGTTCGATGACGAGCAGGTTCGAGTCATAGGTCAGCACGCCCAGCATGATCGCCGGGATGAGCCGATTCATTTTGACGGTGTAGCGTTGTCCGTCGAATCCGGGGTTGTCTGCGAGCGGGTCGGCGATGGTTGCGGTGCGTGACTTCGGGTCGTAGCCGTGAACGACAACGAAGTGGCCCGAGGGCTCGCCTCTGATGTCGTCGTAGTCGTCGTTTGGCCCGAACTCGCGGGCGCAGCGGTAGAGATACGTGGCGCTAAGGACGGCGAGCACGGGGATGCCCCGGCGGAGATAGCTGGTGATCAGTCTGCCGGAGGGATCGCGGAAGGCGATGTCGCCACCGAGTTCGAGGAACTCGAGGTAGGAATCGGTGGCGACCTGGAAGCGTGGATCGTCGACGGACTTGGCCTGGCTCTGGGCGCGGAGTTTGGCGATAAGCAGGTCCCGCCGGGCATGGCCTTGGTCGTCGAACCAGGTCGGGTCGAAGAGGTGGAGGTTGAAGGTGTAGATCGTGGCGTTGTAGCCGCGTTTGAGCGCGTGGGAGCCCAGCATGTTGGCGAGGGTTCCCCGCCCCACGCCTTCGGTGCGGAGTGACTTTGCTGACTGGATGACGTCTGGGAGTTTGATCTTGTCGCCCCAGAACCGGTAGACGGCGTGGAGGCAGGTCGGGCCGCAGGATTCGAGGTCGGGCTGGGGCAGGATGTGGACGGGCAGGACGTGATCGGCGTCCGTCTCCCGATCGGGTTCGTATGGCATGCCGGTTGGTCCCGGCGTGGCTGCGGTGTTGTGGCGCATGCGGTCTGGCTCTCGGTGCCCCCACCGAAGACAGATTATTCGCACGGTGCCCAGCCAGTTCCCGACCCCGGTGCCCGGCCTCGTGTGTGGCCTCTTTTTTGGCCCCCCGGCGGACCCAGAATGGCCTCTTGCCTGCCGGGCCGAGGGCTGCCAAGGGGCGTTGAGCGTGGTAAACTATCCATCCACGCGGGTGTAGTTCAGTGGTAGAACGTCAGCTTCCCAAGCTGAATGTCGCCGGTTCGACTCCGGTCACCCGCTTTCTTTCGAGCCTTCAAACGTCTTTGCTTCCTTCGTTTCCGTCTCGTTTCGAGCGCCAGAGGTTGTACTACCCGAACGGTGATCCTCTCGCTAAGGGGTTACCGATTGCTGCGAAGCATCATCATCACTTTCGGTGTGAGAGTTGTGATCGCCTCTTCGATGTCAAGGCCTGCCCCGGCGGCCTGAGCCGAATGCTTCCCAAGGGGTTCCGCCTCGCGGGGCATGAGCTTGCTCTGTGGGGCCAGTGTGCGGACTGCGCCTCGTAGTCAGCTTCTCTGACTCGGATGGCCACAAGTCCTTCCGTCGATTGCAGAAGCCCCACATTCGTGCAGCCGATCCATACGCCAGCGCAGCGTTGATCTCAGGACATCAACGCCTGAGACCCAAAGCGGTCTGCGGGAATCCCGGCAGGATTGACATTGCAATCAGATACGCATGTGCAGTGCGCAACAGTTGTGATATGGGGAACAGTTACGCCTCGCTGAGGCGTGCCAAGGCTGCATCGGTTCGGATGACGATCTGGCTGACCAGTTCTTCCGGAACGATCTGCGGGTCCGGCTCTTCGAAAGTCAACCGGATCAGCTCTTGCACGGGGTCGAGATCGTCGTTCTTGACGACCTGCAATGCGAACCGGGCGAACGCGCGAGATTCGACGGGACGATTGACGAGTTCCCGCACATCGAGGTGTCGGCTGTCGGCGCAGATGCTTTTGTAAAGACTCTCCAGGTTGTCTCTCGGGCCCTCGATGAATTGGAGAAAGTGTCCATCATCGAACCAGAGACACCCGGTGATCTCGAGTGATCGGTTCTTCCGGTACGAGGGCAGGGCGATGTCGTCAACGATCTGATCATCGTCGACATCGGGCGACCTTCGGCTGGCGTACGCGATGAGGTGTAGAGGTGCGTTCACTTTGCCACCCCTTGCGGCTTGATTCCGGGAATATACTCGCGAGCAGAAGCCTGCCCAGGAGTCGAAGCATGCCCCAGGATTCGTACAGCCTGATTATTGCCCACCCCAACCCGGAGACGCTGGCGCAGATCCGGGCCGCGGTTGAGCCGGCGCATGCGGTGCTTGCCGAATGCGCCTCGGCGGACGGTCTGAGGTCGGCTGCTCTGGAGACTCGGCCCGACCTGCTGATCTCGGGGATCGAGTTTGCCGATGGCAGCGGGCTTGATGTGATGATCGAGTTGGGCAATGAGAATCCGCTGCCGGCGGTGGTGGTTACAACGAAGCGGTCGCTTGCAATCGTCGAGAAGGCGATGCAGGACCACGTGATGGCCTACCTGATCGAGCCGGTGCTCTCCGATGAGCTGATGGCGGCGATCCTGCTTGCCAGGGGGCGCTTTGAACAGCTCAGCGAACTCTCCGCGGAGGTTGACGACCTGCGTCAGGCTCTTGACGACCGCAAGATCATCGAACGCGCCAAGGGCGTGGTGATGGCTCGGCGTGGTCTCGATGAACCCACGGCCTTCGCCGAGCTTCGCACGATGGCGCAGAACAACCGGATCAAGCTTGTAGAGTCCGCTCGCCGGTTGCTTGACGAGGAAGCACAAACCATCGGGGGCGGCTGATGTTGTGATGTGCAAGGGCCGACGCTCCTGGGGTGGTGTTTCGATCCCGGGAACTTCCCGAAGACCCGTTCACCTGGCGTCATCGGCAGGCCTTATGAGCTTATCCGATCCCTTTCATCTGTCAACATAGACATTTACCCTCGGTCGCGCCCCCAACTGAAAGAACACCCGCCCGGTCAGAGGGGACGACCGGGCGGGTATGCAGGGGGAACCTGTATTGGAATGTAATATTTTTCTATTCGTCGGACTCGAAAGCGTGGTGGCCGTCGCCGTCGGTTTCTTCTGCGGCGACGTACCCCGCCCCGGCCCCTGCGCCGGCAGCCAAGACCAGCCCGCAACCAACGAGGGTGGTGCTCACGATCGCAAGGGCGAGTCCGTGCGCGATCGCTCGACGGATGTTGTGGGAAGGGTCTTGCGACATGGTTTAGCCTCCGGTCGTGTCATCGACTGCGTCTTCGACCTCGTCGACGGCATCGTCGATGGCTTCGCCGGTCTCCTCGCCGGCGTCCTCGATCGTGTCGGCGGCGTTTTCTGCCGCGTCCTCTGCGCCGCTCTCTTCACATCCCGCGATGGAGCCGCAGGCAACGATGAGAGCAATCGCCCCGGCCATGGGGAGCGCGCCTTTCAGTGTGTCAGTCAGCATGTGATGCTCCTTGTGCCGCCGGTTGTTCCCGCCGTGCCCGCGACTCCGCGGGACGTGGTGTGATCGGGCGGCGTCAACCCCGACCCCTTCGTTTCGATCACCCTGGTAGCCGAGCGATTGCGTGTGAGACGGAGTCTCGTGATAGCCTCGCTGAGTGCTTCCAGGAAGTTCTGTTCATTCGTGTGCGACATCTTCATACCCATTACATATTGAGTTTGAATGCACTTGTGAGCCTTTCGGCTCACGCGTGCTCAGATTGTGCATCAGTCATGCGTTCATCTCCTTGAGGCGTTCGATGCGCCTCCTGCTTGATTTGATGCCTTCGAGGTGACGCTGGAGCAGCTCGTTGACGGGGCTGCCCGCGGTCTTGATGAGCACATCTTCGTACGCATCCTCGATGGCACCCTCGCCGCGCTCGGCTTCGATGAGCACGACCTCGTCGTCGTGCGCGTTGAGCGCGGATCGAGCGTCCATCCACCATCGGTGAGCGGTCCCGAGAGCAGTGCCGCCATCTGGAATCGACTCGTGGTTGATCCCCAGGCAGGTCGCCAGCTCGTCGCGCTGCTTTTCACGCTCGCTCGAGGTGACCCGGAACGTGTCCGCCACGGCATCGCTGTCCATCTTGGAAGCCGCGTCGCGGAATCCCTCGGACGAATCGTGATTGAGTTTGCAGAGCTTCGTCAGGCCCTGGATGGTTGCTTCGTCAAGGTCTCGTATCGTTTCCATGCTTGATTCCTTTCGTGCTTGTTGATCGAGATTCGTCACCAGGTCGGATCCGTTACACGGCCTTCGGGCCCTTGCGGAACAGGCCGAGGATCAGCGAGATGACAAAGAGGACCAGGAACAGGAAGAACAAGACCTGCGCGATGCCCGCCGCCGCTCCGGCGATCCCGCCGAACCCGAAGATCGCGGCGATGATGGCGATGATGAAGAACGCGATTGCCCAGCTCAACATGACTTTCCCTTTCGATGCCGCGCTTTGTGTTTCAAGCCCTCGAACCCGTGGCGGCTGCGCGGTCCGGACTTCATTGACTTCGTTCTCAAATCCCGCCGATCCCGCATCGAGGCGGGACCGGCAGGTGCCCAGGATCTGTTAGTTCTGCGCGTCGTCGGCCTCATCGGAGATCGAATCACCGAGCGACTCGATGTCCTCGCCCACGCCCTTGGTGGTGTTGCAGCCGGCAAGGCTCATGGTGCCCACGCCCGTCGCGATGGCGAAGAGCCCGACCATCACAAGCGTCGATGCACGGCTCGCTTTGTTGTCTTCTTTCCCCGACTTGTTCGTTCTCATTGCCATGTCGTTGCTCCTTTGTGTCTGACTCTGGTAGTATCGTTCTCGTATCTGAGTCTTTGATGAGAGCCGCATGAATCCGCATTTATTTTGACGGCATCCGGAATGCCCCATTCGGGCGCGTCAACACCCGAGGGGCTTGTAGTGGTTAGCCACCACGGTTTGTGTCCTTGGTTTTGCGCAGGTCCGAGTGCCACTGCTTGTGCTCGCGCACCGTGAACCTGGTCACCTCGGCATCGAACGGCTTGTAGATGTGCCTGATCGAGTCCTTCGTCGTCAGCGACTCCAGATCATCGGGAAGCCGCTCACAGGTCGCGAGCGTGTCCATGCTGGCATCGATCCGCACTACATCCGGCCAGACATGAGCCTGGCTCCATGGCACGCAGTAGAGCTCGTCACCGAGGCCAAGCACGTTCTCGTTCGGGTCGAAGACGATGACGGGAACCATGCCCGAGTTGGCTTCGATGAGAACGTCCTGGATTTCGCCGCCCTTATCGGTGCGGGCGTTGGCGTCGCGACCGAGGAGATCATTCAGCATGACCGCGGAGCTCTGGGCGCCCTGGCTATCCCATGCGGGCGAGCCGTCGGTGTTGCGGAGCGAAGTCCGGTTGCTGTCTGATCCCATGCTCGTGGCGACATAGCGGTTGTCGGAGTCGCCCATCGGCACCGCCTGGATGGTCGTGTCGTGGTTGACCATCGGCGCGGACTCGCTGCCCAGCACGTACCACGACGGGCCGAGCACGACCGTGCGGGTTTCGCCGTCAGCATTGTTGGTGGCGATTTCCACCGAGATGTACTCGTTGCCGTTGTTGTCGTTCCAGCGGTTCACCGACTGGACGTTGCCTTCGATGGTCTCGGCCTCGACATCAGAGCCGAACGTGTTTGCAAACATGTCGTGGGCCTGCTTGCGGGTCGATTCACCGATCGAGCGGAGCTGCGCCTCGAGATCGCCGGAGTTCAGCACGATCCAGTCCTTGGGTGTGACTTCGCTGACATTGTCGAGCTCGTCGTTGGTCATCGCGAGAGTGAAACTGCGATCAATCGGGTCGTAGGTAAACACCTCGAAGGGGATGGCGACCCGCTCGCCGCCCAGGCCGAGGATGTCGCCCGACTGCACGACGATGTGGCTGATCTTGCCGGAGCCACGATCGACGATGAGGTCGTCGAGGTTGCCGAGCCCGTCGTCGCTGTTTGTGTTGCGAATCTCAGAGCCGATCAGATCGGATGCTCTGTGCATGCTGAGGCTTGCGACCTCCTGCCCGCGAGCCTGTCGCTGTTCGGGCTGGCTGGTCATGGTCTGCTGTCTGTCATTCTTCCGCTGCTCGTTGTCGTACTGAGCGAGCGTTGACGCGGCCAGGCCCGCGGAAAGAACAATCATCGATGCGTTGCGTACGGTGTTGCGGTACATGTTCATTGGGTATCTCCATGATCGGGTCAAAATTGATCCAAGCCGAACGGCTGACCCCTACCGCCGACAATGAAGCATCCCATACCTGGCTGATACCCCCGTGACGCCACCATGAAAAGTCATTCATTCTGGGCTTCACAAGCCAAACACCTCAACGCGGGATAGACGGGCGAGTAGAATGCCCGACGCGGAGGATTCCATATGCGTGTACTGGTGATCGAAGACAACCCAAAGATCGCAGCAGCCGTGCAGAAGGGCCTGACTGAGCACGGGTTCGCCGTTGACGTTTCGCACTCGGGGTACGAGGGCGAGGAGATGGCCGTGATCGAGCCATACGACGTCATCCTGCTCGATCTGATGCTGCCCGACCGTGACGGGATTGATGTCTGCCGGAACATACGCCGGCAGAAAGTCGCGACGCCCATCATCATGCTGACCGCGTTGTCGGCGACCGAAGAGAAGATCGACGGTCTGGACGCGGGCGCGGACGACTACCTGACCAAACCGTTCGAGTTCGAGGAATTGCTCGCCAGAGTGCGGGCCATCCTGAGGCGCGGCGAAGCAACAGAATCGCGCACGCTCACCTGTGACGACCTGGAACTCGATCTCTACACCCGTGTCGCCTCGCGGGGAGACAAGAAAGTGGAACTCTCAAACAAAGAGTTCGCACTGCTCGAGTACCTGATGCGCAACCCGAACCGAGTGCTCTCGCGTGTCCAGATCGGTGAGAAGGTCTGGGACATGAACTTCGAGCCCTCGAGCAACGTGATCGACGTGTATGTCTCGTCGTTGCGCAAGAAGGTTGACCGCGGCTTCGAGCGCGAGCTGATTCACACCATCAAGGGCGCGGGCTACCGCTTTGGGATCATGGATGGATCTGAGCTCGTCTGACCATCTGTTGCCGATCTGGAAGCGTCTCTCGCTGCGAGCGAAGGTCACCCTGTGGATTGTGACCGCGTTCGCTGTAGTCAAGATGACGCTTGTGCTGATCATCCTGCTCTACCAGCAGCGGGCGATCCACTCGTCTTTTGACGAGGCGTTCCAGGAGCGGGTGCAGATTGTCGCCGGCGATCTCAAAATCCGCGAGGGTCAGATCGACGAGACCTACCTGCGCGGCATCGCGCTGCGGGAAACAAACAACCTTTACATTCAGGACTTCTCGATCTTGCTTCTCAATGTCGCGGATCAGAGTGTCATGGCATCGTACGGAAGAGCGTCGAATCTGCTCGTCAGCCCTGCCAAGTCCGCCATCGGGCAGGGTGATGGAAACATCCTGTATGACAGCGTTACGAGCAACGAGGGCATGCCGCTGCGTACAGCCGCCAAGCAGATCCAACTGGTCAACGGCTCCGACGTCGTGCTTGTGCTTGCGACCTCGGACAGATATACGGCTTCGGTCTCCCAGATGGTCGGGCGCGTCATGCTGTACTCGACGCCCTTTACGATCGGTGTGATCGCGCTCGTCGCGTGGTTTGTCGGAGGCGTGGCGGTCCGACCGCTTGCGCAGGTGCGGGAGTTTGCCGAAACAATCCGGCCCGAGGCACTCGGCAAGCGCATCGACATTGATGGCTCGGGCAGCGAAGTGAACGCGCTGCGTGAGCAGCTCGATGCCGCGATGGACCGACTGGACCAGGCGTACCAGTCGCAGGCACGCTTTCTGGCCAACATCTCTCACGAGATCAAAACGCCGATCAGTGTCGTACAGTCCGAGGCCGACGTGCTCATGATGAGCAAGCCGGAGACCGCCGAGTACGAATCCTTCGTCCGCAGCACGGGCGAGGAGATGCAGCGTCTCGGTCGGATGATCGAGAGTTTCCTTCTTCTTACGCGCGTCCAGCATGGCGACAGCCGCGTGCGGAGGTCACGCATCTCGGCCAACGATCTCGTGATGGAGGCGTTTGAGCAGAGTCTCACCATGGCCAGGCAGTACAAAGTCAGGCTCGAGCCCGCGCTGTGTCAGGATGAAGAAGATCCGGTGGTGTACGGCAATGAGGACCTGCTGACGACGTCACTCAACAATCTCGTCCGCAACGCGATCCGCTTCTCTCCCGAGGGTGAGGCGATCAGCATCGACTGCTCGCGCAAAGACAACCTGATCCGGATCAGCGTCCGCGACAGGGGACCTGGCGTGCCGGAAGACCTGCTGCCCAGGCTCTTCGAGCCGTTCACGCAGGCTTCGAGTGAACGCAGACGGGGTCGCGGCAGCGGGCTCGGTCTCCAGATCGCCAAGGGCATCGCGGAACTTCACGGCGGGGATATCGAAGTCCAGAACGTGCAACCCGGATGCCGATTCACGCTTGTTTTGCCCTATAAGAAGCCCAAACCGGCGAATTAAACGATTTTCATGTTCACTTCAGGATGTCGTCAGACTCGGGGACGAACATTTCACCGACACATGTTTTGGCGCTTCACAACAATCTTGAGTTTGCTGCTGGCCATGGGGCTGGGGTATTGGATCTTTTCACATCCGGAGCCCGCCCCACTGGCCATCCATGCGTTGTTCTTCATCGTGCTGCTGATCTTCTTCTCGAAACTGCTGCAGGGCATGCGCAGGCGCATCGAGTTCTGGATTGCTGAGCAACGAGAAACCCCGCAAACGCTGACCCAAGAGTCAGAGATCGCCCAATCGAACGTGCATGAGAAGCACTAACGCATCGCACGCGATACACGTCAGCGACCTCTGATCATGTTCTGGTTCAAGGGCTCTTGTGTTTCGCGAGCTCGAATGCGGATTCGATGAGACCGAGGTGTGAATAGGCCTGCGGATAGTTGCCCAGGCCGCGACCGCTCTCGGGGTCAAATTCCTCGGGCATGAGCCCCGTCGGGCCCGCACACCTGCAGATGCTCCTGAAGAGCTCCGCGGCGTCATCGATACGCCCGGAAATCGCAAGCGAACGGGCGAGCCAGCTGGTACAGAGCGTGAATCCGCCCTCGGCGCCGGGCAAGCCGTCATCCATCCGGTAGCGCCAGACTGTCGAACCGCCCCCGAGTTCGTGTTGGACGCGTTCGACGGTTTTGACGAATCGATCGTCGTCCGGATCCACCAGGCCGCAGAGCCCGACCATGAGTGTGCCCGCGTCGATGGAGTCTTCGCCGTACGCGGCGACGAACGATCCTGTGTTCGTGCTCCAGCCGTGCTCGAGCACCTCGGCCGCGATCTGATCGCGGAGTGATTCCCATTCGGTGCGCGACTGACCGGTGAATTCCTTGCTGATTTCCGCCCCAAGCCGCGCTGTCTGCCAGCACATGACCTTCGAGTGCACAAAGTGCTTGGCTGGGCCGCGGACTTCCCAGATTCCGTGATCGGGTTCGGTCCATCGCGCGCGCACAGCTTCGACCATGTGTTGCACCAGGCGCCAGTGCTCGCCCGAGAGCGGCGCACCGTGACGGACAAGTGCCCAGATCATCTCGATGATGGGGCCGAAGACGTCGAGTTGGAGCTGACGACTCGCGGCGTTGCCGATACGCACGGGCCTGGAGCCCGCGTAGCCGTGGAGCCCGGCGATCTCCGCCTCGGGCGGGAGATGGCTGCCGTTCACGGTGTAGATCGGCGCCAGTCGGTCCGGCGAGGGGAGAGAATCGACCACCCCAAGCAGCCAATCGAGCAGCCTGAGCGCCTCGCCGGTCGACCCCATCTCGACCAACGCGGTGGCCGACATCGAAGCGTCGCGCGGCCAGCAGTAGCGGTAGTCCCAGTTCCGCACGCCACCGATCCACTCGGGCAGGCTGGTTGTTCCCGCGGCGGCGATCGCACCGGTCGGCGCATGCACAAGACCCCGCAGCACGAGCGCGCTGCGCTTGCACAGCTCAGGCGCAATACTCGGGACTTCCAGCGTGTCCGCCCATGCTGTCCAATGGGCCTCGGTTTGCTTGCGCCTCCGGTCTTCGGTGATGACCGCTGGCGCGAGCCTGCCGGTTCCATACCTGAGTTCGAGCACAAGAGGCTCGTTGCCATCGAGCGTGGTCTCGCAGACAGCCGTGTGGTGCGGGCCTTCCTCGTGGAGTTCCCAGGCCAGTCCCGGTGCCCGGAGCACGACTGGATCGAAACTGTCCTCGACCACCAGCCCGTCATCCGAGACCTTCAGACGCGTCGGCACGCGCCCAAAGTCCATCCGCGGAGCGAACTCGATCCGGACTCTGCCCGTCCCCTCGATGACCCGGATCAGATCGCTCCTGCCTGCTCGCTGCATCGGCCGTCCGCCGGAACAGTCGAGGTAATCCGTGACCGCAAGACCGCCCCACGTTGTTCTCAGTGAGAACGTGTCGCCCAGATATTCGGTCGCGGGAGCGTCTGTCTCCTTAGCCGGGCTGACCGAGAAGTACCCGGCAGTCGGGCCCCCCAGCAGTTCGGCAAACAGGGCGGGCGAATCGATGCGGGGCAGGCAGAGCCAGGTCAGTCTTGCCCCCGGGGCGACGAGCGCCACCGTGCGCTGATCCGTCAGCATCGAGTGATCCTCGATCGGCACAGCCGAGCCGCCGGCGAGCCACGCCTCGCGTTCCTCGGCCAGGAGCGCGAGCACCTGAGCCGCGGCCACGGTGTCGGGCACGCGGAACTTCGCGAGTGTCTCACCATCGCCGACCTTGATCGCAAGGTCTGGCCCGCAGAGCATCGCGAACGCGTCCTCGTCCGTCTTGTCGTCCCCGATAAAGACCACCGCGGTCGCGCCGTACTGATGACGCAGCGTGCGGAGCGCGGTGCCCTTGCTTGTCGGCACGACGGTGAATTCGATCACCATTTTCCCGTGCTTGGCGTGCACGCCGGGCAGCGACCCCACGCGGGAGAGCGCTTCGTCGTGGATGCGTTGCCCTTCCTGCTCCTTACAGTTCCGGAAATGCAGGGCCACGCTTGCGGGCTTGGTTTCGACCAGTGCGCCGTCAGCAGAGCTTGCGATATCTTGCAACTCGGCCTCGACCTTCTGCCGCAGTGCGCTGGCCTCGTCCGAGAGAGCCGTCGCGAAGCCCGCGTCGAACTCGCTCCCATGCGAACCGACGAGATGGACGCCGTCGACGCTGCCGATGAGCGATGCAAGATCGGCAAGCGCCCGTCCCGACACCACGGCCGCGTGTGTCGAGGGCAGCGCCGCGAGCGAACGCATCGCGACGACTGACTCACGGTGAGGCTTGGCGTCGGCGGGGTTGCTCACGATCGGCGCCATCGTCCCGTCGTAGTCAGACGCGATGAGCAGAACCGGGTGGTGCGCAGCCGTGCGGATCTGTTCAACAAGATCACCGGGCAACGCGGCGAGTTCGGCACTGGAGCGTTCAGCTGTCGTCATACGGACAAAACCCGGAGGAAGGAATCAGACCAGTCGTACACAGTATGGTTCTGCACCGTTCGTCGCATCGACAACATCCGGCGTTTGGCTTCAGCGGAACTGAGCGTGAGCGCGTGGTGCATGGCGTCGGACATCCCATCGACATCGTGAGGGTTGACCGTGATCGCTTTCTTGAGTTCAAGAGCCGCACCCGCGAACTCGCTCAGCACGAGGGCTCCCGTGTTGTCGTTCCGGCATGCGACGTATTCCTTGGCGACGAGGTTCATCCCGTCTCGGAAAGGCGTCACGAGCATCGCGTCGGCGGCCACATAGCAGCCGAGCAGCTCGTTCCAGGGCACGCTCCGGTAGACGTAGTGCACCGCGGCCAGCCCGAGTTGCCCGTACTCGCCGTTGATCCGTCCCACGAGCTCCTCGACCGTGCTGCGCAGCTCGGCGTAGTCCTCCACGGCCTCTCTTGTCGGCACAGCGACCTGCACAAGGCAGGTGTCTTTGACACTGACCTTGCCCGTTTTGAGAAGCTCCTCGAACGCCTTGAGCCGGATGTCCACGCCCTTGGTGTAATCGAGCCGATCGACACCCAGCATGATCCGCCGACCGCCCAGGTCTTCCTTGAGCTTTTTCGCGTGCGTCTGAACTTCTTCAGTCGCCGCGGCTTCGCTGTAGCGCGCGTAATCGATCGAGATTGGAAAGGCGTCCACTTTGATCTTGCGTCCGCGGAACTCGAGATCCGTGCCGCTGCCGCGGGCGCTTGTGAACCGGCGCGCGGCTCGGCTGAAATTCTGCGCCCCGAGCTTCGTCTGAAACCCGATCACGTCCGCCCCCAGCATGCCCTCGAGTATCTGCACGCGCCAGGGCAGCTTCGCAAAGAGCTCCTCGGGCGGAAACGGGATGTGGTTGAAATACCCGATGCGCGCGTTGGGCCGGCTCTCCCGGATGAACCCCGGCGCGAGCTGGAGCTGATAGTCCTGCACCCAGATGAGATCCCGGTCGGACGAGGCTTCCACAGCCGCCTGAGCGAAGCGCTGATTCACCCGTCGGTACGGGTGCCACCACTTGCGATGAAACCTTGGCGTGCGGATCGCGTCGTGATAGAGGGGCCAGAGTGTTTCGTTCGAGAAGCCGTAGTAGAACCCATCCATCTCATCCGCAGAGAGAGCCAGCGAGCAGATCTGTATACCGTCGTGCGTGAATTGCGAGGCCCTTTCGTCGTCCGTCGCCTGGCAGGTCGAGCCGTTCCAGCCGACCCACGCCCCGCCGCGATCCATGAGAAAGGGATAAATCGCACTGACCAGCCCGCCCGGGCTTGTTTTCCACGAACCCTCGATGTACCGCACGGGGAGGCGATTGGCCACAACCACAAGACGCCGACGGGCGGATCTGCCGAGTCGGCGTCCGGATCGCGTGTCCCTGGGTCGTGTCAAGCGGACCGACTGCTTATCCTGATTTGCAAGCGAAGCAGCCACGATCATCCTCCCAACAAGTTACTTTTCGGCATTCCAGGCCGGACAATCCAGCCAAAGTCCCAACGAGAAGACACTATGCCATGCCTCGATCTGTCCAGTCTACTGCTTTCTCGCCCGCGGGCTTCCGAGAGCACCGCTCGGCGATTACACGGGCCCGTCTGCGCAAGTTCCAACTCAGCCTAGTGGTGCGCATCCGGGGTGCTCTACAACCGCATGATTATTAAAAGATAATCACAAAACAGATTGGCATTCGCCACTCTTGTAGCCGTTCGTCACGGGCTCGTTGCCGCGGGTCTGATCTGGTAAGGGCAATTCACCGGGCCGCTTCTTCGCCCCATGATGCCCGGGCCCAAGCGGCCCAGCAGCCCTAGGTCTGACTCGTCTGAAGAGCGGATTGGCCCTGCCCGGACCGGCAGGCACCACCCTCAAAAACGACAACGCCCGGCACCAATCGGTACCGGGCGTTCCAAAGCGGGTGATCGGATTTGAACCGACGACATTCACGTTGGCAACGTGACGCTCTACCACTGAGCTACACCCGCGTTCTGGCCCAAGGGCCGCGGAGCGAAATCTAGCCCCTGTTGGCGGCAAGGTCAAACATTCTGCCGCCCGGGACACGCCCGTCGGCCCTAACCAGCGGCCAGACCGACCTTTACCGGGCGGTCACCTGCGTCGCTTCCGCCCCCGCCGCGGCCTCGATCGCACTGATGACCTGCCCCGAGCCGTAGGCGTTGGCGATCCAGGGGCCGCCCTCCTGCCCGGGCCCATAAACCGCAAGCGTCGGGATGCCCGTCTGCCCGAGCTCCCGCAGCTTCTGCCAACCCGGCGCCGAGCGCGAGGTCAGGTCCACCTCGAACGCCACGACCTCCTCGGACATGAGCCGACCCTTGACCGGCTCGACGTTCAGGACCGCTGCTTTCAGCGCCTTGCAGTTCAGGCACCACTCCGCCGTGAAGTCCATGACGACAACCTTGCCGTCGGCGATCGCGGATTCAACGAGCTCGGGTGAATACTCGTTCCACGCGCCCGTGACATACCCGCCCGCAGCGAGCTGCATCTGACGCGCCGCTTCTTTCTCTTGCCAGCGCGAGAGCGACTGCTCGGTCTGGTTCCGGGCGACCCAGATCCCCGCGAAACTCAACAGCACGGCCAGCACCAACATCGACAGGCGAGGCAGCATGCTCTTCGTGATACGCGCCGTGCGGTAGACAAGCCACACGCCA
Organism: Phycisphaerales bacterium; assembly: GCA_965228265.1. Classification (GTDB taxonomy): domain Bacteria; phylum Planctomycetota; class Phycisphaerae; order Phycisphaerales; family UBA1924. Next base: position 2,015,728 of record OZ245804.1, on the reverse strand, counting down.
GCAAACGCAACACACAGCCCCGCTGCCCACCAGTGCAGCACCTTGCCCATGTACGGCATCTCGGCAACCAACGCCAGCATCCCCGCGCCGATGAAGTACGCACCCGCCGCCATCAGCAGCAGACCCATCACCTGCTTGACGAGTTCGCTTGCCGGCCCCGTCCTCGGCACCTTCTTCAGCATGCCCGGGAAGAGCGCCAGCACAAAGTACGGCAAGGCCATCCCCACGCCCATCGAAACAAACACCGTCAGCACTACGCCCGCGCCCGCTGTCGCGGCTGCGGGCAGTAGCGCCCCCACCACGAACCCGAAGCACGGCAGACCGAGCACCGCGGTCATCACGCCGAACATGAACGAGCCCTGCGCCGAGTCCACGCTCGGGTTGACCATATATGCCTTCTGAGGCAGCTTGATCTGAAAGAGCCCCATCAGACCCGCGGCCATCACGATGATGACCAGCCCGATGCCCGACGTCAGCCACCAGATCCCGAAGATCACCGACGGATCGGCCATCCCCTTGATAAACAGCACCGGGATCGCAAGCGCACTCCAGAACGCGATCACACCCAGCGCCATCCAGAGTCCGAGCACGAGCGCACGCGATCGACTCTCGCCCGCGTGATGCGTCAGCGTCATGATCTTGATCGGGATCACCGGCAGCACGCAGGGTGTCAGGTTCAGGACGAACCCCCCCACCATGCTCGCAGCCGCGATCGCCACGAGAAACGCGGACGAACCCGGCGCGGGGAGTTCGACAAAGCCAAGGAACTTGGGGCGGCCTGTCGCCGCCGGTGCCACGGCCTCTGTTTCGACACCTTCCTGCGACTGCACATCTCCTGAGCCGCCGACATCCGCCCAGGGCTCGTCGAAGACACTCGCATCAAAGCCGGCAAAGTCCGGGTCCTCGAGTTGGCCGCTGCCCTCGGCGACGATGTTCACCGTCAGCTTGCGGACGTCCTGCTGCGGGATATAGCACTGCGCTTCATCACACGCCTGCAGCCCGATGCTCACGCGGATCTCGTGCTCGCCGAGCGGCGCATCCTCTGACAGCAGAATGGGCACATAAACAAGAGCACGGTCCTTGTAGGTCAGCGCCTCCATCGAGCCCGTGCCCGTGATGTTGGGCACCTCGGCGGGCAACGGCTCTGGCCACTGCACGGGGCCCACGCTCAACCAATCCGGTGCGCCCTCGACGCTCACCTCGGTCCGGATCGCAAACTCCGCCAGCTCCGGCGGCAGGACGTCCTGCTCGAGTGAAGGCCATGAGTGCAATTCGGGCCCGTGGTCCAGCACAACCGCCACGAAGCCCCGCTGCCCGGGGACGAATTCAGCCCCTGAGAGTTTCGCCGAGACTTTCACCTCGGGCATGTCGTCGAAGTTCGGCTGGGCCGAGGCGAGCATCGGCAGCCAGAGCAAGGCCGCCAGCAGGAGCTTGAAAGTCGATCTCATTGAATGGGCATCCTTCATGTTCACAGGCAGAGTCGCGGGGCAAATCCGCCGAGAGAGCCGGATTGTTCCCGATTGGACCGCCCCGTGGGCGAGAAGACTCAGATCCTGCTCTTCAAGGCCCGCTGGCCTGCCCCCCGATAAACCGGATAGGACCTGGCGGGATCCACACCCGCCGAACGCCCGGAGCCAGACCATGTCGTCGGACACACTCGAACAGAACGAGATCGATGCCCTGCTGAACGCCATCGATTCGGGCGAGGTGGAGCAGGAGTCGATCCAGGGCCAGATCTTCAGCCGCCACCGCCGACGGGGCGAAGCCGTCGAGGTCAGGCCCTACGACTTCAAACGCCCCGAGCGTGTCTCCAAGGACCAGATGCGGGCTCTGCAGACGCTCCACGAGTCATTCGCGCGAAACTTCGGTGCCGCTCTCTCGGGCTTCCTCCGCACGATTGTCGAGGTCAAGGTCGCCAACTGCGAGCAGATGACCTACGCAGAGTTCATCTCGACGCTCCCCAACCCCACCAGCTTCAACCTTGTGCAGTCGGATGACCTCGAAGGCCAGATGTGCCTCGAGATCAGCCCGCTGATCATCTACCCCATCATCGACCGTCTGCTCGGCGGCACCACGCAGGACCTGTTCATCCCGCAACGTCCGATGACGCTCATCGAGACCAAGCTCATCAGCAACGTCACCAAACGCGGCCTCGACGCCATGAGCGAAGCCTGGTCCGGCATCCGCCAGCTCGTCTTCAATATCTCCGCGACCGAGAGCAACCCGCAGCTCGTCCAGATCGTCCCGCCCAACGAGGTCGTCGTCGTCGTCGGGTTCGAGATCAAGATGTCCAACCGCGCGGGCACGATGAACCTGTGCATCCCCTACAACGTCATCGAACCCATCATGGACGACCTTGCCGCCCAGAGCTGGTTTGCCGTGAGCGACCAGACACGCTCGTCGGACATCACCGAACGCATCGGCAAGTCGATCAGCCGGGCCTCGGTCGAGGTCTCGGGCGTGCTGGCCGAGACGACGATGACCGTCCAGGAACTCATCAATCTCCAGCCGGGCGATCTGATCCTGACCGAGAAGCCCGCGATCCAGCCGGTGCACATCGAGGTCGAGGGGGAGAAGAAGTACTGGGCGAGCATGGGCAAGATCAAGGGCAAGCGGGCGCTCCAGGTCATGGACGCCGTCCGACCGGGTCAGCGCCCCACCGGTCCCAAGCCGAACCCCCAATCCGAGCGGAATTGACCCCCCGCCTCCCGTCGCATCGGGGCATTTCCCTCAGATTGCCCCCCCTCCCGGTCTGGCCTGAGGGTCCGCTGCTGTCTAATGTTCGGTGTATGCAGGTGGCTTGGAGCCCTCTGCGATTGTTTGTCCTCACTCGGCCGAGCCGTTGGTCGTGTGGGGTGTGCCCCTCGGAGCGGTGCATGCGCTGATACGAAAGCCATGCTGATGACCCCTGCCCAATGACGGGAAGGGTGTGGCTCCGGGAGGCCACGGGCGTGCTTTGAGCGTTCGTGGCCTTGTTGCGTTCCATGCCGGGTCACCCCCCGGCGACATCCTGACATCCTCGGGCGGTATGAGGCCGTCCACACAACCCGGAGACGCCCAGCGTGAACCCGCAAGAAGTCATGAGAATCCTCGACTCGATCGCTCGCGATCGAAACATCGACCGCTCGCTGCTCATCCACGATCTCGAGCAGGCGATGCTGTCGGCTGTCCGCAAGTACTACGGCACCATCGACACCGACGAGTTCACCTGCGAGTTCGACCAGCTCACGGGGCAGTTCAACCTCTTCCGCATGGGCGAGCCGCTCGACATCCCGCCTGGCGAGCTGGGCCGAATCAGCGCCCAGACCTTCAAGCAGGTCATGATCCAGAAATTCCGCGACGACGAGCGGAACTCCATCCTCGACGAGTTCTCGGGTCGCATCGGTGAGATCGTCACCGGCACCGCGCAGCGGTACGAGGGCGGCGCTCTGGTCGCCACCATCGACCGCGCCGAGGCCTTCATGCCCCGCTCCGAGCAGATCCCGGGCGAGCAGTTCAACGCGGGCGAGCGTGTCCGCTGCCTCATTCTCGACGTCCGCGAGCAGGGCTCGCAGGTCAAGATCGTGATCAGCCGGGCCCACCCGGACTTCATCAAGGGTCTCTTTGAGGTCGAGGTTCCCGAGGTCGCTGAGCGAATCATTGAACTCAAGGTCCTGGCGCGCGAAGCCGGATACCGCACCAAGATCGCCGTCGCCTCGATCGACTCGCGTGTCGATGCCGTCGGCGCGTGCGTGGGTGTACGCGGTTCGCGCATCAAGAACATCGTGGACGAGCTCAACGGCGAGAAGATCGACATCGTCCGCTGGAACGAGTCCAGCCAGATCCTCATCCAGAACGCCCTGAAGCCCGCCGAGATCCAGGAAGTGAACCTGTGCTTCGAGCTGGGCCGTGCGACCGTGGTCGTCCGCGACGACCAGTTGAGCCTGGCGATCGGCAAGCGCGGCCAGAACGTGCGTCTGGCCGCCCGTCTGACGGGCTGGGACATCGACATCCTCACGCCCGAGGAATTCAACAAGGGTCTCGAGGTCCTCGCCGAGACGCTGCTCTCGGTCGATGGCATGCACGAGACGATGCTCGACCGCCTTGCGGCTCTTGGCATGGTCAGCGTGTTCGACATCGAGGAAGTCGGCGCCGAGGTGCTGGTCAACGAGCTCGAGATCGACGAAGCGACGGCTCAAAAGGTCGTCGAAGCCGCCTCCGAGCGGGCGAAGGTTGTCGCCGAGCAGCAGCAGAAAGAGAAAGAAGAAGCCGCCAAGCGTCGCGAGGAAGAGGAAGCCACCGGTGCTTCGCTTCTGGACGGCCTTGTGGGCGACGCTCCGGAAGACACCGAGGCCGACGAGGCCGCGGCTCTCATCCTGGGCGAAGAAACACCAGAGGAATCCGAGGACGAAACCAAGGATTCCTGAGCACCGATTTGTTGTGGCGCTGTGGCGCCGAAGTCTGATTTGATTCGAGCTGGAGTACGCATTGGCCAAGCGGGTATTTGAAATCGCGAAAGAGATGGGAATCGCCTCGAAATCGATTGTGGCCAAGTGTCACGCCGAGGGCATCCCGGAAAGCCTGGTCAAGAACCACATGTCGACCATCTCGGTCGGCCTGGAGGCGACCATCCGCGAGTGGTTCAGCTCTGAGGAGAGCAACAGCTCGGCCGTCGAAACCACCGAGAAGGTGGACATCGAGAAGGTCCGCGTCGCGCCCAAGCGTGCCAAGGCGAAGGCCAAGGCAAAGAAGGTGGAGACCGAGGCCCCGGCAGAGTCCGAGGATTCGGGCAACGTCGCGATTGCCGACGAGCCGGCCGAAACGCCCAAGGCCCCGCCTCCTCCGCCGCCTGCCGCGACGAAGGTCGCCGCGACCCCAACACCTCCCCCGGCATCGACGGAGCCTCCTGCACCGGCGGCCCCCGAGCCCGAGGAGCCGGCAGAGCCGACCGAGCCCGCCGAACAGGTCGAGGAAGTGGCACCCGCCGCGGAAACACCGGAGCCCAAGCAGGACAGCAAGCCTCAGGGGCCAGCCAAACCCCCGCCCATGAACGTGCCGACGCGGCCGCAGTCCGTCACGCCCGCCGGGCCCATGCTTTCTGAGAAGAAGAAGGTCAAACTCGCCGGCCCCAAGGTCGTCCGAGTCGAGGCGCCGGAAGTCATCGACACCCCGAGGCGTCGCCCGAACTATGGAGATCAGGGCGGCGGCGGCGGCGGTGGCGGCGGCTTCGGCCCGCCCATGCCCGGTCAGGATTCCGGGCCCTCACGACGTGGCGGCTCCAACCGCAGGCGTGGCGGTCAGACCGGACGCCGCGGCGACCGCAACTTCGGTGGCGGCGGCGGAGGCGGTGGTGGCGGAGGCGGCGCATCGCCCTTCCGCGAGCAGGACCTCGTCGAGCGCGAGGCCCGGCTCCTGCGCTCCGGCGGCTTCATGAAGCGACGCCGCCAGGAGGCCAAACGCCAGGGCCAGGGCTCGGGCAGGCCCACACCCGCAGACACCGGCGGTCCCGTCAAGATCACCGAGCCCTTTACGATCAAGGACCTCTCCGCCGCGACGGGCGTGAAGGCCGCCGAGATCGTCAAGAAGCTCTTCCTCCAGGGCATCATGGCGACGATCAACTCGGGCATCGACTCCGAGAAAGCCCAGGAGATCATGATCGATTACGACATCGAGCTCGATGTCGTCGAGGCCCAGTCCGCAGAGCAGCAGGTCGCCAAGTCCTTCGAGGACCGCGTCAACGTTGACGAGCAGCCCCGCGGCCCCGTGGTCACCATCATGGGCCACGTCGACCACGGCAAGACGTCGCTGCTCGACAGGATCCGCAAGACCGACGTCGCCGCGGGCGAGGCCGGCGGCATCACGCAGGCCACCAGCGCCTTCCAGGTGCCCGTGAAGGTCGGCGACGAAGAGAAATTCGTCACCTTCGTCGACACACCGGGCCACGAGGCGTTCACCGCAATGCGTTCGCGCGGCGCCAACGTCACCGACATCGTCGTGCTCGTTGTCGCAGCCGACGACGGCGTCATGCCTCAGACCATCGAGTCGATCAACCACTGCAAGGCCGCGGGCGTGCCCATGGTCGTTGCGCTCAACAAGATCGACAAGGCCGAGGCCACCGACGGCAACATCCAGCGCATCCTCGGACAGCTCGCCGAGAACGGCCTCAACCCGACCGAATGGGGCGGCGACACCGAGGTCATCAAGACCTCCGCTCACAGCGGCAAGGGCATCGAAGAACTCCTCGAGATCCTCGATCTCCAGGCCCAGGTGCTCGAACTCACTGCGGACTTCGGCGGCCCCGCTCGCGGCACCGTCATCGAGTCCCGCGCCGAGGTCGGGCGAGGCACCGTTGCCAACGTCCTGCTCCAGGACGGCAAGCTCGCCGTCGGAGACTTCATTGTCGCCGGTCCCGCCTTCGGTCGTGTCCGTGACATCACCGACGACCGCGGCAAGAAGCTCAAGGAGGCCTACCCGCCCCGCCCGGTCCAGATCTCGGGTATCGACGAGCTCCCACTCGCGGGCGACAAGTTCTACTGCGTCGACACGCTCAAGAAGGCCCAGTCCGCAGCCGAGCAGCGCCGCGAACGCGACCGCGAGACACAGCTCGCCCAGCCCAAGGTCACGCTCGACTCGCTCTTCGGCTCGATGGAGAGCGCCGACATCAAGGAGATTCTCGTCGTCCTCAAGGCCGACGTGCAGGGCTCCGTCGATGTGCTCAGGCACGAGATCGAGAAGGTCTCGACCGACGAGGTCCGCATCCGCGTGCTGCACGCCGCGGTCGGCGGCATCACCGAGTCGGACGTCATCCTCGCCGAGGCGTCCAAGGCGATCATCATCGGCTTCAACGTCATCCCGTCGGGCAAGGCCCGCCGCGGCGCTGACGACAAGGGTGTGGAGATTCGTACCTACGACGTCATCTACCACATCACCGAGGACATCGCCAAGGCCGCCGAGGGCCTGCTCGAGCCGGAACTCCGCCAGGAAGTCCTGGGCCACGCCGAGGTGCGTCAGGTCTTCAAGGTCTCCAAGGTCGGCGCGATCGCGGGTTGCTATGTCACCGACGGCGTCGTCCAGCGCGACGCGCTTATCCGTGTCACACGCAACGACATCGTCATCGAGAACGACCGCAGGCTCGAGCAGCTCAAGCGCTTCAAGGACGACGCCAAGGAAGTCCGCTCCGGCATGGAGTGCGGCATGAAGATCGTCGGCTACGACGATATCAAGGAAGGCGACATCCTCGAGTGCTACAAGCAGGTCGAGATCAAGAGGACCCTGTAATAAGAGGACCAGATTGGCAGAGGGCCAGATCGCAAGAATTTGTATGAACGCATTCTGTCTCACGTCTGGCCCATTGGCCATCTGCTGTTTGGAGATCTTCCCCTGATCATCGGTGTCCTCCAGTTCGAGCTCGTGATCCACGACAGCCGGTCCCTCAAGGACAAACGCTCCGTCGTGCGCTCGGTCAAAGACCGCCTCCACCGCGAGCATCAGGTCTCGGTGGCCGAGGTCGCCGCGCAGGACGTGCTCAACGTCGCGGTCCTGGCGCTCGCGCTCGTCGGCACCGACGGGCGTTACGTGGGCCAGACTCTTGACCGCATCACCGAGAAACTGCGCTCGCTCCACGACGCCGAGGTCCGCGCCATCACGCGTCAGCTCCTCAAGGGCGAGGCATACGAATCCTCAGACGAAGACCTCGACGAGGATTCCATCGCTCGCGAGATGCTCGAGCGTGCTTCGGAGGTGAACCCATGAGCCAGCGCAGCCAGCGAATCTCGGCTCTGCTCCGCGAGTCGATCCAGAAGGTCATCTCCAAGGGGCTGCAGGACCCACGCGTCCGCGGCCTGATCACTGTCACCAAAGTCACCACCGCCGACGACCTCAGCCAGGCGACCGTCTACGTCTCGGTGATGCCCGCCGAGCACGCCGACCTGACGATGCACGGGCTCAGGGCCGCCGCCGGACACATCCGCAGACAGGCGGGCGCCAAGCTCTCGCTCAGCAAGCTCCCGCAGCTGATCTTCAAGCTCGACACCACCACGATCAGACAGGCGGGCGTGCTCGACGCGATCGCCAAGGTCACGCGTGAGCGCGAAGAGCGTGAGCTGGCAGAGCAGCAGTCCGAGGGCGCCGACGAAACGCACCACTCCACGGAGGAGTCCGCAGCCGATGAGCGCTGATCCCGCCGCCAACCTGCAGGCTCTGCTCGAGCGAATCGCCATCGCGCCCGAGGACATCACGCCGCGACCCGATTTCGAGCTCACGCCGGGCGATCCGATGACCGACCCGGTCTGCCAGGAACTCGTCTGGTCGTATCTTCTTTGGGAGGCCGGCGAGAAGCGGGCCAGAGCGCTTGCCGCCAAGCTCTGTGAGGCGTTCGTCGATCTCAACGAGTTTCGTGTCTGCCTTCCTTCCGAGCTCGCGTCCTTCTTCGGGAACACCTACCCGAAGTCAGCCGAGCGGGGCGACCGGATGCGGGCCACGCTCAACGACATCTACAACCGCGAGCACGCCGTCACGCTCGAATCGCTGGGCGAGATGAACAAGCGTGACGCCCGGGCTTACCTCGACTCGCTCGAGGGCATCCCGCCCTATGTCGCCGCCCGGACATTTCTGATCGGTCTCGGCGGGCACGCCTTCCCGCTCGACGAGCGGCTCATGAAAGTCCTGTCGGCCGCCGACGCCATCGCCGACGCAGACGACATCGTCGCCGCCTCGAGCTGGCTCGAACGCCAGGTCCGCTCGGGCGACGCGGCCCCGGCGCTGCACGCCCTGGAGGCCTATGCCGCCAAGGCGACACCCAGTCGGACCACGCGGAAGGCAACCACGAAGAAGACCACCAAGAAAGCCAGCCCCAGTCCGAAGCGAACCCGCAAGAGTTCGAAGGGCTGACCCGCACACCACACACGACACCGCAGAGAATCGGAGAGACTCCCAATGGCCGGACACAGCAAGTGGGCCAACATCAAGCACCACAAGGCCCGCATGGACGCCAAGCGTTCCAAGATCTGGTCCAAGTGTTCCAAGGCGCTCATGGCCGCCGCTCGCGCGGGCGGGCCGGACCCCGACATGAATCTCAGCCTGCGCTACGCCATCGACGAAGCCAAGTACGCCAACATGCCCAAGGACACCATCCAGCGCGCCATCCAGAAGGGCGCCGGTGCCGGGTCGGGCGATGACTTTGAATCCGTCACCTACGAGGGCTACGGCCCGGCGGGCACTGCCATCATCGTCGACGCCCTCACCGACAACCGCACGCGCACCGTGACCGATGTCCGCACCATCTTCAAGAAAGCCGGCGGCACGCTCGGGAACTCGGGCTCCGTCGCTTACCTCTTCAGCACCAAAGGGCGCATCATCATCGACGCGTCCACGGTGAACGAAGAGCAGATCATGGACCTGGCCATCGAGGCCGGCGCAGAGGACGTCCAGGCACCCGAAGCCGAGGGCGACGACGCGGGGTTCTGGACCGTGCTCACCGAGGCGACCGAATTCCAGCAAGTCAAAGCCGCGATCGAGGAAGCGGGCATCGAGATCACCGAGGCCCAGATCGCCAAGATCCCGGCCGACACGATCGCCGTTGCGGGCGAGGACGCCAAGAAGGTCTTCAACCTCCTCGAAGCACTCGAAGACAACGACGACGTGCAGGCGGTGGCGACCAACGCCGACATCGATCCGTCGGCTCTCGACTAAAGACCCAGACCCGAGGCGGGGTCCGCCCTGCTCCATGCCGCCAGCGCCGCGCCGAGTGTCCGCGCCGGCTCGACCGACCGAGTCAGATCGAGCACAGCCGAGCAGGGTTCGGCCCGGATCGCCATCGCGCCCGTGACCGCCAACAGATCGACCCTTCGCTCGACCCTCGGCCCACCCCATCGCACCTGCGCGGTCGTGGAGCCTGTCACCGCGCCGACCGCGTCCACGCCCGCGTCGGACAGTGCATCGAGATCGACCGCTCGGCTGAGTCCGGCGTGCCCGTCTTTCAGGCTCGCCGCAATGACGCCCGTGCGATCGGCCGCACCCGCGATCTCGCGCACCACACCTGCAACGGGTACGTCGGGCAGATCGAACGAGACGACCGCCCGCTCGCCGACGTTCAGTGTCGCAAGCTCCCCCGCCAGTTCGATCGCGTCCACGATGGCAGCCAACGCCCGGTCCGAGTGCTCGGTCGATGCGAGGTGCGCCGTCGGCACAAAGACATCGACCCCCTTCCACTCGAGTTCCGACCGCCTGATCGCGGAAGCCAGATCCCGCCTGGCGCTCCGCCCGAGATCCCTTGGCCGCAGCTCCGGGTGCGTCGCGTCGAGCACGACCGCGCGCCCACCGGCGGAGGTGATCCAGTCCAGGAGCCCCTTGGCCGATCTCGCCGGCGCGTGCGCATGCGCCGCCAGCCCGCGCATCGAACACGCGAGCGGCCCCGCACCAGCCCCGAGGGACAATCCTTCCATGACAAGTTGTATCCCGCCCCGCACACTCGGGCGCACCCGCTACGATTCGACGCCATGAGCCCCTTACGACGCCTGCTCGAAACGGTCCACCTCACATTCGTCGGGCTCTGGATGGGCTCACTCGCGATGGCAGGGGCCGCAGCCGCGATCATCTTCCCCACCGTCCGCGATCTGGACCCGAGCCTGCCCGCGTATGCCGCGTTCACCGGCCCGCACTGGAAGCTCGCCGCGGGCCACGTCGCTTCGCGCATCTTCCTCGTCGCCGATGCCGTCGCGCTCGGCTGCCTGATCGTCTCGGGACTGACACTCGGTCTCGTAGCCGCTTCCAAAGAGCCCTGGCGTCAGGCCTGGACGACTGGCGTCCGCCTCGTCGCGTTCTTCGGGGCGCTCTCGCTGCTCACGTATTCCTTCTTCTTCCTCGGCCCGCGCATGAACACCAACATGGTGAACTACTGGGAAGCCGCCGAAGCGGGCAACAACGAGGCGGCGCTCGAGTATCAGGCCGCATTCGATAAGGATCACCCCACCGCGAGCACGGTCATGGTCTCCTCGTTCGCCTGCGTCACGCTGCTGATGATCTCCGGCGCGTTCGCGGCAACGGCCCGGACCGCCACGCCCGCTCAGCCCAACGGTGCGTCGAAGCCAACTCTCGAGCAACCCTCGCTCACGCGCAAGGGTCGGCTGTGATGAGCAAGAAGCCCGCAACAAAGAAGAAAGCACCCGCAAAGAAAGCCTCGAAGAAGACCGCCCGCTCGATCGCGCTGCCGCAGGTCGACCCCGCCGACAAGCGCCGGGCCAAACGTCTCCGCGACATGCTCGCCGAGCACTACCCCGATGCGCACTGCGAGCTCAACTACACCGCACCGCACGAGCTCCTGATCGCGACGATTCTCTCGGCCCAGTGCACGGACGTCGCCGTCAACAAGGCCACGCCCGCGCTCTTCAAGAAGTTCCCCACCCCCGCCGACTACGCCAAGGCCTCGCCCGAAGCGATCGAGCCCTACGTCAAGACGCTCGGCTTTTACCGCAACAAAGCCAAATCCGTCCACGCCGCGATGTCAGCCGTCGAGAGCGATTTCGGCGGCCAGGTCCCGAGCACGATGGAAGAACTCCTCACCCTCCGGGGTGTGGCGCGCAAGACCGCCAACGTGGTCCTCTCCAATGCCTTCCACATCAATCTCGGCTTCGTCGTCGATACGCACGTCATGCGCCTCTCAAGACGTCTCGGCCTCATCGACAAAGACGAGGAGGGCGATCCCGTCAAGATCGAGAAGAAGCTCATGGCCCTCTTTGCGCAGAAGGACTGGGGGCTGCTCTCGCACCTCATGATCTTCCACGGCCGCCGCGCATGCAAAGCGCGTATGGCCTCGTGCGCCGATCACCCGATCTGCAAAAAGTTCGGTGAGAGCTGCGAGCTCTGCCGCTCGTAACCCCGCTTATTCCTTGCGGAAACCCGACAGGTCCGCGTCCTCGATGCCTTCGGGGCGTTCGAGTTCGGGGAATTCGATGTCGGTGTCGATCGAGGTCATGACGATCTCGAACATCGTGCCGCCCATCACCTCGCGGATCGTCTTGGCATAGAGCACGCCATCGCCGAAGTCGGAGTAGTCCTCGTACGACCGGCGGAACTCGAACTGACGCCCCTGGATCGTGCGCATGCCGGCCACACCGATGATCAATCCCGAATCTTCGCTGAACGCCAGCGCCTCTTTCCGACCCGAGAAGTGCTCGATCTCAACGATGTAGATGGTGTCGCCATTGACCTCTTGCTTGTTGACGGTCTTGTAGCCCTTGTAGTGGTTCTTGTAATCCGCTTCCGCGTAGAAGCGGGCGCCGACGGCGAACCTCTCGAGTTCTTCGACCTCCATCGCCACGGCGGGCTTGCCCTGCTCGACCACCCAGCCCGCATCGCCATCGAAGTACTTCGTGATCGTCGAGACGCCCGGGGTGATGATCTCCTGGATCATCAGGTCCGGCGCTTTGGCGGTGATCCGGAGGATGCTGGTCTGCGCGGGCTCCTCGCTGCCGCCCTGGTAGAACTTCAGCGTCGCGGTAAACCGGCGCGTCGTGATGTCGAAGACCTTGTCCTTGCCCCCCACAGCCTCGATGTGCCGCTCGAAGAGTGACTCGGCGCTCGGGAGCTCGGCCTGTTCGGTCGCCGGGGCCGGCTCTGTGGGAGCCTCGTCCTGCGCCAGAGCCGCCTGGCCCGTCATCGCGAGGCCCAGCATCAGGGCACGGCCGATCGTGGTCCACTTCTTCACGGGATCCTCCGGCGTTTTGAAGTCGGGAAAGAAATTCAACGGGCTCGCCGCGATTCGAACGCGGAACCTTCGGCTTCGGAGGCCGACACTCTATCCAGTTGAGCTACGAGCCCTTGTCCGCCGGGGTTCGCCCGACGCGTGCCCGCGATCGTACGATCGCCGCACCCCGCAGGCAATGAACCGCCCGGTTCAACGGTCCGGAGCCCCTCAATGACCTCCAACCCCCATTCGGCTCCAAAGCCAGCGCCCCTCGGGTTCGTGCTCGCTGTCACCTTCGTCCTCAGCATCGGCACCGGCTCGCTCACACACGGGCTCCACTTCATCGCCAGCGCCGCCGACTTCAAACAGACCGCCCTTTACGTACTCGGTTTCCTCTTCGGCGTCTGCTACATCGCCTCGGCCCTGCTCACGGGAAGGGTCGTCCGATTCCTCGAGACGAACCGCAAGACCGCGATCGCACCCCGCACACTGCTCATCACGATCACCCTCGCAGCGGGGCTGCTGTCGGGCACGCCGCCCATCCTCAAACTCATGGGCCAAAGCCCAGAATGGGCCATCTGGCTCGTCGCCGGGAGCTACGGCCTCATCACAGGGCTCCTCTGGCCCATGGTTGAGTGGTATCTCAGCGGCGGGCGTCGCGGCAAGGCGCTCCGCTCTGCTGCGGGTCGGTTCAATATCACCTGGACCAGCGCCGTCGTCGGGGCGTTCTTCCTGCTCGCCCCAGTGCTGGAGAAACACCCGATCGACGCCCTCTGGGGCGTGCTCGTGCTTCACGTGGTCGCGGTGCTGCTCATGCTCCCCTTCCCCAAGAGGCCCCCAAAGCACATCCCCGACCACCTCGAGCCCGACGCCATCGATGCCGACGTCTCACGAAAGCTCCTGGCCACCGCGCGCACGCTCCTGCCAGTCAGCTACATGCTCGGCGGCGTGCTGGGCCCCTACTTCCCCGTCGCCCTCACGCGTATGGGCATCGACCTCTTCTGGCAGCCCATCGTCGCTGCCATCTGGCTGACCGCTCGCATCCCCACCATGCTCGTCTTCGAGCGCTGGCACGGGTGGCACGGCCGGGCCTGGCCCCTCACCCTCGGCGCGATCGCACTGGCGCTCGGCTTTGTCGGGTGCGTGCTCTCCCCACTCATCCCGAACCAAACCATCGCGATCACGTGCCTGTCGATCTCGCTGGCCCTCTTTGGAGCCGCGATGGGCACGATCTACACGGCAGCGATCTACTACGCGATGGAGGTCGGACAGGGCGAGATCGACTCGGGAGCCATCCACGAAACGCTCATCGGTGTCGGATACGCCCTCGGCCCCGCCCTTGGGATCGGCGCGTCCTTTGCCGTCTCGCTCGGGGTCATCCACGAGAAATTCTTCACCGGGGCTCTGATCGGCGCGACCGTTCTGGCGTGCATGGCGCTGGCCACCCTGATCAACGCCCTCACAAAGCCCCCAAAGACCCCCTGAACCCCTTTTAGACGCATCTGGAAGCATGCGAGGCTGTTCAAGGTTGTAATCTGGGGGTTCTCCTTGCGAACACATACGCGGGTTGAACCGTCCAATATGCTGTGACCACCCCAAGGTTGGTGTGGATCTCTCAGCCGGGAACCCCCACGGGCCGATGCTTGAGGGTGCATCCCCGCCTGAGACAAAAACGAACGGAGGCGTGAATGGGTTATCTCCAGGATTTGAGTCGAGCCGCCGTGGCCTCGGTCGCCATACTCGCGACCGGCTCCGGTGCCGTTGCGCAGGTCGCCGAGCAAGAGACTTCTCAATGGTCGCAATCGGTCTGGACCGCCGCGCTTCACGGCAGCAGCGACGAGACTCTCAAAGCCCTCGAGAACATCCCCGAAAGCGTCGACCCGGACAACGTCACCGACATCCGTCACGCCATCGACCTGCTCAAGAGCAACTTTGCAAAGCAGCAGGCCGAGCGTGAGGAACAGATCGCCGAGCAGCGCGAGGAACTCGCCCGGCTGCTCGATGAGGCCAAAGACAACGACCCGAACAAGCTCTCCGAGGCGCTGGCCGTTGTGCTGTTCCTCGACTCGATCGTCCTCGACCGCAACGAGCTCATGAACGAGCCCGAGATCGTGGACCTGGTCAACCGAGCCGCCGAGGCCGCGGCCAAGGCCGAGCGCGAGCAGGACTGGCTCACCGCGATGGAGCTGTTCGCACGCCTCAACATGCTCGAAGAAGCCTCGCAGCGCTTCAAGGCCGACATCGAGCGTCAGCTCGTCCGCCGCGAGATACTCCAGCTTTACGCCCCCAAGCGCTACTGGGAACTCCGCGACGCCAAGCTCCGCGAGCTCGAAGCGATCGCCCAGAAGGAATGGGACGAGAAGTACGCCAAGCTCGAGGCCGATCCCGACGCCACCGAAGAAGACTTTGAAGAACTCGGCGAGCGCCCCGAGGTCGAGGGCCTGCCCGCATTCAACGCGCGGGGCGCCGACTTCCGCGAGAAACTCGACGGCGTCACCTCCGAACTCGTCATGACCGCTGTCGCCCAGGGCGCCCGCAACCACATCTCGGGCACCGCGCTCAAGGACATGGTTGTCGGCGGCATCGAGAACATCGAAATGTTTGCCGGGATGAGCGACCTCTTCGACGCCTTCCCCAAGCTCGCCGACGAGAACGCTCGCAGCAAGTTCATCGAGCACCTCGAAACCGAGCGTGCCAACCTCATGGCCGCGGGCCGTGACATCTCGATCGTCGATCTCCGCCGCACGCTGAGCCGACTCATCGACGTGAACGTCCGCACCGTCAACCTGCCCACCGAAGTCGTGTTCCACGAGTTCGGCGCCGGCGCGATGGGCCAGCTCGACGAGTTCAGCCAGATCGTCTGGCCCCACGAGCTCCGCACCTTCTACAAGCGTCTCGACTCCTCGTTCATCGGCGTGGGCATCCAGATCGTCAACGACCCGATCACGGGCGACCTCCAGGTCTTCACCCCCATGCCCGGCATGCCCGCCGTCCGCGCAGGCGTCAGGGCGGGCGACATCATCGCCAAGGTCGACGGCGTCTCGACCGTCGGCATGACCACCGACCAGGCCGTCGAGGTCATCACCGGGCCCAAGGGCACCAACGTCACTCTCACCGTCAAGCGCAAGGGCGACGACGGCGAAGAGATCACCAAGGACATCACCATCACACGCGACGAGATCGAGGTCGCGACCGTCTCCGGCTGGCGCAAGCTCAGCCCCGAGCCAGACGACTGGGACTGGTACGTCGACCGCGATCAGCGCATCGGTTACATCCGTCTCGACAAGTTCGCGCAGGACTCGACCGACGAGATCGATGCCGCCGTCAAGCAGATGCGCCGCACCGGGCTCAACGGCCTCATCCTCGACCTCCGCTTCAACTCGGGCGGTCAGCTCAACCAGGCCATCGAGATCTGCAACCGCTTCATCGAGAGCGGCACGCTCGTCTCCACCGTCAACAGCCGCACCGAGCCCCCCCGCTCGCACAGCGCGAGCCGGTACAAGGCCTCACTGGCGGGTCTGCCCGTCGTCGTCCTCGTCAACGGCAACTCCGCCTCGGCGAGCGAGATCGTCGCCGGCGCACTCAAGGACTACGGCAACGCCGGCAACATCCAGGCCATCGTGCTCGGTGAACGCACCTACGGCAAAGGCACCGTCCAGAACCTCCACCGCGTCACCGCCGACGCCGCCATGAAGGTCACCACGCAGTACTACCAGCTCCCCAGCGGCAAGGTCATCCACAGGCGCCCGGGCGATCCCAACTGGGGCGTCAATCCGGACCTGACCGTCCCGCTCCTGCCCAGCCAGGTCAACGAGTGGCTCTTGCTCCGCCGCGATGCAGACGTCTTCCAGATCGATGAGTTCGGGCACGAGCTCGAATTCAAGTCCCGCAACGCCGACGGCGAGATCGTCGAACGCCCCGACCCGCAGGACCTCATCGAGAAGGGCATCGACCTCCAGCTCCAGACCGCGGTCGTGCTCCTCAAGAGCCAGGCCCCGATGAACACCTCGGACAGCACCGCGATTTCGGGAGGCTGAACGCAGCCCAAAGCCATGATTCTCCACGCAGCCCTGACCCTTGTGTCGGGGCTGTTTTTCATCAGACCGCCGCCCGGCGGGGGGCTGTATACACCCGTTCGGGTCATATGCCGGCATTCATTGTCGACACAAGTGGGCATCCCTAAGATCTTGCGTACCCAGATCCGTCCTTCCGTGGATGGCGGATCGCTTTGCGCGCGGCTCTGGTCGATAGACAGGCTGGATCGCGACCGAGACCGTTTCAGGGGAAACAGATGACCAAGGCCGCCACCGCCGCCCAGGGCAACTCCAAGTCCAGGCTCTCCGACAAGCTGCCCGATGCCAAACTCCTCGAGTGGCTCCGGAGCATGCAACTCATCCGTGAGTTCGAGACCCGCACGATGCAGGCCTACCAGCAGGCCAAGATCGGCGGCTTCTGCCACATCTACTCGGGCCAGGAAGCCTGCGCCGTCGGCACCATCGGGTGCATCGAGGACGACGACCCCGTCGTCCTCGCCTACCGCGACCACGGGCACGCACTCGCAAGAGGCATGGACCCCAAGGCATGCATGGCCGAGATGTACGGCAAAGCCGAGGGATGCGCCAAGGGCAAGGGCGGCTCCATGCACATGTTCGACAAACCCAACTGGCTCTTCGGCGGTCACGGCATCGTCGGTGCCCAGACCCCGCTCGGCGCTGGCCTCGCATTCGCCGCACGCTACGAATGGGAAGTCATCGGCTCGGGCAAGAAGAAAGTCGCGCTCTGTTACCTCGGTGACGGCGCGATCGACCAGGGCGCTTTCTTCGAGGCGATGAACCTCGCCGCCCTCTACTCACTCCCGGTCATCTACATCATCGAGAACAACGGCTACTCGATGGGCACCGCCATCCACCGCCACTCCGCCAACTCCGAAAACCTCCTCGCACGCGGCGAGGCCTTCGGCATCACGAGCGTCAAGATCGACGGGCTCGACATCCTCAACGTCTACGACCAGTTCAAGCCCCTCGTCGACGAGTGCCGCGACATGCAGCGTCCCGCCTTCGTCGACTTCAAAACCTACCGCTACCAGGGCCACTCGATGAGTGACCCCCAGAAGTACCGCACCAAGGACGAGGTCGACCAGTTCAAGCAGAAGGACTCGATCGCCAACCTCCTCGACCACTGCATGAACGACCGCAACTGCATCGACGAAGACGGCTGGAAGAGCATGCGCAAGGAGATCGCCGACATCGTCCGCGAGGCCGTGCAGTTCTCAGAGAACGCTGCCGACCCGGACCCGAGCGAGCTCTACACCGACGTGTACGCCAACCCCCAGCCCAACCTGAGCCCGACGGCGACCTACGCCCACGGCAAGAAGAACCCGCTGCTGTAACCCGATGGACCTCCTCCCCGCGATCCTGCTTGCGATCCCGATCGCATCCATCCTGATCGCGGTGAGAATCCTGATCGTCCTGCAGAACCGGAAAGACACGAAATCAGCGAACAAGCCCGAACGAACCATCACGATCACGACCGATCGAAAAGAGCTCCGACCATGACCACCCTCGACCTGCACCCCGCCACCATCGAGAACGTGCCGCAACCGGACTTCTCCAAGCCCCTGCCCCCGCGTGAGGGCGACCGGATCATCCAGTTCCGCGAGGCGCTCAAGGAAGCCATGAGCCACGAGATGCGTCAGGACGAGCGCGTCTTCCTGATCGGCGAAGAGGTCGCCCAGTACAACGGCGCGTACAAGGTGTCGCAGGGCATGCTCGACGAGTTCGGGCCCAAGCGCATCATCGACTCGCCCATCTCCGAGAACGGCTTCGCCGGCATGTGCACCGGAGCCGCGATGTACGGCCTGCGCCCCATCGTCGAGTTCATGAGCTGGTCGTTCAGCCTCGTCGCCGCCGACCCCATCCTGAACAACGTCCCCAAGATGCTCTACATGTCCGGCGGCCAGTGGGGTTGCCCGATCGTCTTCCGCGGCAACGACGGCGCGGGCGGGCAGCTCGGCTCCACGCACTCCTGGTGCGTCGAGGGCCTCTACGCCAACGTGCCCGGCATGAAGATGGCCATCCCCAGCAACCCCTACGACGCCAAGGGCCTGCTCGCCACCGCGATCGCTGACCCCGACCCCGTCTTCTTCCTCGAGTCCGAGCGCATGCTGGGCGACAAGGCCCACGTCCCCGAGGAGCAGTACTACATCCCCTTCGGCCAGGCACGCGTCTGCCGCGAGGGCGACGCCGTCACGCTCGTCAGCTTCGGTCGCCCGGTCAACTTCTGCCTCGAGGCCGCCGAGAAGCTCGCCGAGGAAGGCATCGAGTGCGATGTGCTCGACATGCGGACCATCCGCCCGCTCGACATCGACTCGATCATCAAGAGCGTCAAGAAGACCAACCGCGTCGTCGTGGTGGATCAGTCCTGGCCCTTCGCCGGCATCTCGAGCGAGGTCATCACCCAGATCTGCGAGAAGTGCTTCGACTGGCTCGACCACCAGCCGGTGCGTGTGAACACCGAAGACGTCCCGACGCCGTACGCCAAGGGGCTCGAGTACGCGTACCTGCCGAACCCGGAGCGGATCGCGGATGCTGTCAAAAACATTCTTGCCTGATTCACGGACAGATACGGGAGAGCTGCAATGCCGATTTCAGTGACCATGCCGAGAATGTCCGACACCATGGAGCAGGGCACCGTCGTCAAGTGGCACGTCAAGGAGGGCGACACCGTTGCGCCCGGCGACGTGCTCGCGGACATCGAGACCGACAAGGCCACGATGGAACTCGAAGCCTTCGACGAGGGGCGCATCGCCAAGCTGGCCGCGAGCGAGGGCTCGAATGTCAGCGTGGGCGACCTGATCGTCGTGATCGCCGAGGAGGGCGAGGATCTCGCCGAGGCCGCGTCGTCGGCCGGCAGCGCGTCCAGCGCCCCCAAGGCCAAGGCCGAGGGCTCGGATGACTCATCGAACACAGCCACAGCCACCGCGACGACCACCGTGGCTCCGTCGAGCAACGGCACCAGCAATGGTTCGAGCAACGGCTCCGATCGCGTCTTCGCCTCGCCGCTCGCCCGCAAGATCGCCAGCGAGCGCGGCATCGACCTCGCCTCCATCTCGGGCTCGGGCCCCTCGGGTCGCGTCGTGAAGAAGGACGTCGAGCAGGCCGCCCCGGGTCAGACCGCTGCAAACACGCCCGCTACCTCGGCTCCGCAGGCCGCGGCCGCAGCGCCCGCTCCAATGCCCCTCCCCACCGAGCTCGAGGACAAGAACGTCCCGCTCTCCAACATGCGCGGCACGATCGCACGGCGACTCGTCCAGTCCAAGACCACCATCCCCCACTACCAGGTCACCGTCAGCGCCCGGCTCGACGCGCTCATGGAACTCCGCGAGCAGCTCAACGCACAGCTCTCATCGCAGGGCGTCAAGCTCAGCGTCAACGACTTCCTTGTCCGCGCGTGCGCCCTGGCGATGCACCAGCACCCCTTCATCAACTCCAGTTGGAACGACAACGGCCCCTCCATCGACCTCCACAAGAACGTCAACATCGGTGTCGCCGTCAGTCTCCCGGCCGAGCGTGGCGGCGGGCTCGTGGTTGCCACCATCCGCAACGCCGACGCCCAGGGCCTCCGCACCATCTCGAGCGAGACTAAACGCCTCGCACGCAAGGCCCGCGAGAAGGGGCTGACACCCGAGGAGATGTCCGACTCCACCTTCACCATCTCGAACCTGGGCATGTTCGGCGTCGATCACTTCACCGCGATCATCAACCCGCCCAACGCCGCGATCCTCGCCGTCGGGCAGGCGATCCAGAAGCCCTTCATCGAGACCGACGAAGACGGCGAGCCCGAACTCGTCATCGGGCACGAGATGTCCATGACCATGTCGAGCGACCACCGCATCATCGATGGCGCGATGGCCGCCGAATACCTCAGCACCGTGCGGGAACTCCTCGAATCACCCGCGAGCCTGCTCGTCTAAGTCAACGGGTGCCACGGCTGGTCCGTCATTCGGCAAGCCGTGCATCGCTCGAATCACACGGGTTGCACGACAACCCGCGACACCCAAAGCCTGTTTCAAGCCCGATAGCCGCCCCTTGCACCACGAGGGGCGGCTTTCTTTTCCGTTCTGAAACATCCGCCACCGATTTCGGATTACCCTCTACATATGGAGCACGAAAGGCCCCATCTCAGGTACACAGGCGAGGCCCGGCGCGTCCCGACCGGCGGCAGCTACCAGCCAGACAAGCTCGCCTACGACATCCCTGACGATCTCCCGCCCGAAACGCCCATCGAGCAGACCGACGGCGGGCAGCTCGCCAAACGCCTCATTGTCGCGTTCGTGCTGATTGTGGGGCTCGGCGTGATCAACATCGCCGTGCTCAGGCGCTACAGCGTTGACCTCCCGCCGATCGTGCTCCTGAGCACCTTCGGGGTCATCCTCCTCGCGAGCCTGGCGCCCATGTTCGAGGCCGCCATGCAGCAGCCCCGTGCACAAGATGACGAGGATGACGGCGTGGACGACGGATGCGCCGTCGGTTGCTGCTCGGGCCCCCGCCCGATCGGCGAGCTCTCTCGCAAGGCACGTCGGCACATGAGCCAGAACCGCCTGCCCGGTCACTCGCCCAGGTCGTAACCCATCGATTGCAGATCAAACCCGGTCAGCTCGGCCGTGCGCCGGTTGCTCTCTGCGTAGTACCCGCGCACGCGGTCCGCGATGGTCTGTTTCCAACGCTCGCTCGTGCCCTTTGACCAGCCCTTGGGCATCACGCGGTCGAGCCGCCAGTAGAAGCTCCGCAGGAATTTCAGCCGCCACGACTGCTCGGGCCCGAGCGGGTTGGGACGGGCGATCCGGTTCGTCACCGTCGACATCCGCGTCGCCAAGGGCGAGAGCCCCGCGTTCTCCGCCTCCATCTTGGGCTCGATCGTCGCCGTCGCACCCGTGAACGCCTGGAGCCGCGCGAGATAGTCCTTCGGGTCGCTCCGCATCAATTCCAGCGGCAACACGCACAGATTCTCACGCCCGACCCGCTCAGACAGATGCTCGATCATCCGGTCATACATCAGGTACTCGGGCCTGATCGTCGGCGCCCAGCCCGTGGGCTCCTTGCCCGTTCCGATCATCTGCGTCAGCGTGTACGTCCCGCCCGAACGCACCGCCTGGCGGTAGAGCGCCAGCAGCATCCCCCGCTGCTCGCGGATCGTCAGCAAGAACTTCACAGCCCCAAACGTCCGCACGAGCCTGTCGACCACGTCCGTGAAGTAGTACCCGCCGAACGACGGGTCCGAACTCAGCCTCTCCTGCGAGATGACCGGCACCAGGCCTTTGGCCCTCGCCTCGTCGAGCAGTGGGCGGAACCGTGCTCTCGCCTGTTCAGGATCAAACGCGAGCGGATCGCACGTGACGAACGCGTCGGTCGCCTCGTTGCTCTGACCATTGGCGGTCGAGACGTAGCCCATCGCCGGGTCCGCGAAGACGCGGCGTTGCAGCCAGGTCGTGCCCGTCTTGTGCAGGCCGATATGAATGACAAGCTTCGAATCGGGCATGGGTCCCCCGGCCGTGGATCAGCCCTTCTCTGCACGTCGCCGCTGGAGTTCCGCGTCGATGAAACCCTGGAGATCGCCGTCGAGCACGGTCTGCGGGTTGCCCACCTCGTGGTTCGTGCGGTGGTCCTTCACGCGGTTGTCGTAGAGCACGTACGACCGGATCTGCGCGCCCCACCCGCGGTGCTCCAACTTGCCGCCGGCGGCCTCGGAGATCTCCGCCTCGCGGCGTTCCTCCTCGAGCTGCTCAAGCTTGGCCATCAGAAGCGCCATCGCCTGACGCTTGTTCTGTCCCTGGTCGCGGTGGCTGCTCGCCACGACCATAAAGCCCGTCGGCTTATGCACCAGCCTGATCGCGCTTGCCACCTTGTTGACGTTCTGACCGCCCGGGCCGCTCGAACGCGCAAACGCAGTGACTTCCAGGTCCTTGTCCGGGATCTCGATGTCACCCGATTCCTCGAACTCGGGCGTCACATCGACCGTTGCAAAGCTCGTCTGCCGTTTGCCCTGCGCGTTGAAGGGGCTGACCCGCGCCAAGCGGTGCGTCCCACGCTCGCAGTTCAGGTATCCGAAGACGAACGGCCCCTGCACGTGCAATGTCACGTGGTCGATGCCGACCTCGGTGCCGTAGGACTTGCTGAGTTCCTCGACCTTCCAGCCCTGCCGCTCGAAGTAGTACAGGTACATGCGCATCAGCATCTCGGCCCAGTCGTTGGCCTCGGTGCCGCCGTCGCCCGCGCTGATCGTAAAGAAGCAGTTCCGGTGGTCGTGCTTGCCCGAGAGCAGCGACTGCATCTCGATCTTTTCCATCTGCTTGGTCAGATCGAAAAGCGCATCGTCCGCCTCTACGAGCAGGTCGTCGTCGCCCTCCTCGCGGGCCATCTCGTAGGCCAGCTTGGCGTCCTCGAGCTTGGCGGTCACCTTCTGGATCGGCTCGGTCTGAGCCTTGGCGAGCTTCAGATCGGCGAGCACCTTCTGCGCCTCGGTCTGGTTGTTCCAGAAATCCGGGGCGTTCATCCGCTCGGTCAGTTCCGAAACCTTCTCGACCTTTTGATCGTAGTTAAAGAGAGTCGCGGATCGTCAAAATCCGCGCCTCGAGGTCGGCGATGACCGGGGCGTGCGTCTGGAAGTGAAGGGTATTTTCGTCCATGGTCCACGAGTGTAGCCGCTACCCTAGATGACCGGATGACGACCGAGCTCTCCATCTCCCTCGCCTCGACCGATCAGGTCCTCGCAGCCGCCCTCATGGCGATGGCCCTCATCGTCATCGCCTTCGGCTCGCTCGCACTCATGATGATCGCCCGGGCCCGATTCAAACGCAACATGGGCAAACGCCGCAAGGAACCCAAGCACATCCCCGACGCCTGGACCGAGTCCGGCAAACGCCTCGACGTCCCACCGGGCGAGCTCCCCCCCCGCAACCCCGGCGGCGACTTCCCCGACGACGACAACGATGACGATGACGGGGAAGACGATGACGACGACGACGACGGCGACATCGAGCCCAACCCCTCGACCCCAAACGCACCCGAGATCGCCGCGTCGCTCTAAGACGACTCAGCGGGTGCCACGGGTTGTCCCAAAGGGCAACCCGTGCTGAAACGTTTCGGAACACGGCTTGCCGAGGACGGACAAGCCGTGGCACCCAGCCCCCGCCTCAGCCACCCGACAAGCGCTCAGCCATCTTCCCCGCCAGCTCGTGACCGAGCATCTGGGCCATCTTCGCCTTGGCCAGCGCCGCCTCGGTATCACCTGCCCGCTCGTGCCACTGGGCCGCCTGGAACGCCAGATCCGCGTTCGTCGGCTGCGCAGCCAGCGCCTCCTCATACAGAGCCGCCGCGTCCGCAGGACGACCGAGCAGCCCCATGCATCCCGAGCAGATCTCGAGCACGACCGGCTCGTGCAGTTGCTCCTTCGGCAGCGCCAGCATGAGCGTGAGCGCCTCCTCGGGCTTGTTGAGCCGGCGCAGAATCCTCGCCTCCAGAATCCTGTGCGCCAGCTGCGTCGGGTCGATCTCCCGCGAACGCCGGATGTACCGAAGCGCCAGATCCGGCTCGTTCTCGTCGAGAGCAATCTGCGCAAGCACCGCCGGCGCGACCGGCTCCTCGTCGTCCAGCTTCACCGCCGCCAGCAGGCTCACCTTCGCCTCGTCCACCAACCCCAGCCGATGCTGCGTCACGCCCAGATACAGCGCGATCTCCGCGCTGCCAGGCTCGGCGGCCCGTGCCATCGAGAAATGCTCCAGAGCCCGCTCGGGCTTCCCGATCGAACTGGCAAGCGTCCCCGCCTGGAACTCGATCGCCGCGTCCTGAGGACCGATCGCAAGAGCCGCCTCGTACTGCTCGTACGCATCCGCGGCCCGCTCGAGATTCAGAAGCACCTCCGCGTACGCCAGACGCAACGCCTGGTCGTCCACGTGCTCCTCGACCGCCGCCCGCAGGACCGCCTCGGCCTTGGCAAACTCTTCACTGGCCTGGTAGCTCCGGGCGGCCCCGAGAGCCGCCTCGATCGCGTGGGCCGGCGTCGCCTTGGTCGATTGGTGCGTGCTGGCCGCATCCGCCTCTTCGGGCCCAGTCCCTGCACCCGGCCCGAGCACGAACCAAGCCCCGGCCGCCACGATCCCAAGCCCCAGCAGGGCGAGCACGCCTGCCAGAAGACCCTTCAAACCCTGTTTCTCGCTCTGGGAAGTCATAACGATGGTATCGGCCCCCATACACTGCTGGCTCAATGACAAAGCCCGCCCAAATCGAGCTCCCCGCCAAGTACGTCCCCGCCGAGCACGAGCCCTCGGTCAGCGCCCGGTGGGACGAGGCCCGCGCCTTCCACGCCGACCCCGCCCGGGTCCTCTCGGGCGAGGCCAAGCCC
This sequence comes from Phycisphaerales bacterium, assembly GCA_965228265.1. GTDB lineage: Bacteria > Planctomycetota > Phycisphaerae > Phycisphaerales > UBA1924. The sequence continues at coordinate 1,990,668 of OZ245804.1, read as the reverse complement.
TACTGCATCATCATCCCCCCGCCCAACGTCACCGCCGCGCTCCACCTCGGGCACGCGCTCAACAACACCCTCCAGGATGTCCTCATCCGCTACCACCGGATGAAGGGCTACGAGACCCTCTGGATGCCCGGCACCGACCACGCGGGCATCGCCACCCAGACCGTCGTCGAGAAACGCGTCCTCGCCGACGAGGGCAAGAAACGCACTGACTTCCCCCGCGACGAGTTCGTCGCCAAGATCCAGGCCTTCAAGGACGAGTACGAGGCCCACATCTCGAAGCAGTTCAAGGCCATGGGCTGCAGCTGCGACTGGGAACGCCAGCGCTTCACCATGGACGAGATCTGCGCCCGGGCCGTCCGCGAGGCCTTCTTCCGCCTCTTCAAGGACGGCCTCATCTACCGCGGCAAGCGCCTCGTCAACTGGGACCCCGTCACCCAGACCGCCCTCGCCGACGACGAGGTCGAGATGGAAGAGATCGAGGGCATCTTCGCCTACCTGCGATACCCGCTCGTCGCTCCGACTCATGCTCCCTCTCTCCCCCGGGGAGAGGGCCGGGGAGAGGGGTTTTCCAAACAACTTTCCCCAGACGACGTCCGCCCCGTGACCTGGTCCGAACTGGCCGCCAAGGGCTACCCCGGCGCCGACCAGTTCCCCGAGGACGACCAGGCCTTCGTCACCGTCGCCACGACCCGTCCCGAGACCTACCTCGGCGACACTGCCGTCGCGATGAACAAACGCGACCCGAGGCACAAGCCGCTCGAAGGCCTCTTCGTCGAGCTGCCTTTGGTCGGGCGCATCATCCCGATCATCGAGGACGACTACGTGGTCCTGCCCGTCTCCCTCGGCGGCGACGAGAACGACGCCAAAGCCAAGATGGCAACCGGCTTCCTCAAGGTCACCCCCGCGCACGACCCCAACGACTGGGAGATCGGCGTCCGCCACGACCTGCCCGTCATCAACGTCATGGCCCCCGACGCCTCCATCTCCGCCGACCACGGCTGGGACGACTACGACCCCCACCACGGCGCGCACGTCTTCATCGGCCTCTCCCGCGAAGACGCCCGCCAGAAGGTGCTCGACGAGTTCAAGGCCCGGGGCCTGCTCGAAGCCGTCAAACCCCACGCGCACAGCGTGGGTCACAGCTACCGCTCACACGCCGCGATCGAGCCCTACCTCTCCGACCAGTGGTACGTGAAGGTCACCGACGACCGCCTCCGCGGCTCGGCCCTGCGTGCTATGGCCGAGGACCAGCGCACGAGCCAGATCATGCTCCCCCGCGAGAGCAACGAGCACGACGGCAAGCTCACCTTCACCCCGCCCCGCTACGCCAAGACCTTCGAGCAATGGCACGAAAACCTCCGCGACTGGTGCATCAGCCGCCAGCTCTGGTGGGGGCATCGAATTCCGGTGTGGAGTCACCCAGAGCTTCCCGATGCTAAGTGGGAAGAACTCCGCACAATACTGGAGATCGAATTCGATCCCTATAGCGAATTCGAGACCGTGTATGACGGCCCTTACGAGCTGCAAAGAACTGAGAATGACGATGGCACGCACTCTGTACATATTTGCTTCAAAGAACATCACCCGAAGTCTGAACGCTACATAAAGCTTGTTGAGAGTTATGGCTTCACCCAAGACCCCGACGTCCTCGACACCTGGTTCAGCTCCGCGCTCTGGCCCATGTCCACGATGGGCTGGCCCGACGCGAGTGCCGCCGGCCCCGAGTTCGCGGGCCTGCTCGAAGCCTTCAACCCGAGCTCCGTCCTCACCACCGCGCGCGAGATCATCACCCTCTGGGTCTCGCGCATGGTCATGTTCAACAGATATCTGCTCGCGGACTCTGAAGGAGCCGCGGGCGTAAGCACGCGGACCGACGGGCAGCTCCCCTTCAAAGACGTCTTCATCCACGCCATGATCCAGGACGGCGAAGGCCGCAAGATGTCCAAGTCGCTCGGCAACGGCGTCGACCCGCTCGACATCATCGAGTCCCACGGCACCGACGCCATGCGCCTGACACTCTGCGAGATGACCACGCAGACCCAGGACGTCCGCATGCCCGTCGAACGCGACGAAACCACCGGCAAAAACACCAGCCCCAAGTTCGACAAGGGTCGCAACTTCTGCACCAAGCTCTGGAACGCCACCCGCTTCGTCCTCATGATGCTCGGTGAGAAATCCGGCGGCGAGCCCGCCTCCGTCAGCCCGGGAGATCTCGACGTCATCGACCGCTGGATGCTCTCACGCCTGGCACGCGCGACCAAACAGATCGACGAATCGGTCGCGTCGTACCAGTTCAGCAACTACGCGACGGCTCTCTTCGACGTGCTCCGCAACGACTACTGCGACTGGTACCTCGAAGGCGTCAAGCCCACACTCGCCACCAAGCCGGGCCAGCGCATCGTGCTGCAGCAGGCTCTCGAAACCATCCTGCGCCTGATGCACCCGGTCGCGCCATTCATCACCGAGACGATCGCGCCAAACGTAAAAGCCGCGTTCGTCGGCCAAGTCGAGGGCGTGACGCTCCCCGACGGACGCAACCCGGACCTCCTCTGCACCACCGGCTGGCCCGAGGTCAGCCAGTCGCTCATCGACGAGGACACCGAGCGCCGCTTCACACGCATGCAGGAACTCGTCGAGGCGATCCGCCGCCTCCGCGCCCAGCACAGCGTGCCGCCGCGGCGGAAGATCATCCTCCACGCCGACGCCGACATGGTCGCCAGCCTTGCCGGGCTGGGTCAGGTCACCGAGACCCTCGCGGGCCTGGAATCCATCACGACCGAGGCCCCCGAGGGCGAAGCAGTCGCGTTCGACTTTGAAGGCGTCGAGCTCAAACTCAGCAATCTCGCCGACGCGGTCGACGCCTCGGCCGAACGCGAGCGTCTCGAAGCTCGTCTCAAGGAGCTCGAAGGCTCGATCGGCGCACTCGAAAAGCGCCTCTCGAACCCCGGCTACACCGACAAGGCCCCCGCGCACCTCGTCGCCGAGACCCGCGGCAAACTCGAGCAGCAGATCACCGAGCGTGACGCCGTCACCAAACGCCTCGGTGAACTCGGATGACCCGCGCGCTCCCGATCGCCTTCAGTGCGCTGCTCGTCGGTTGCAACAGCTACGAGCCCTTCGACCCTGTCACCGAACCCGCCGGGGCCGCCCCCAGCGTCCAGACGCCCGCCTACACCTACTCGCCCGTGCTCTCGACCGAGCCCTGGGCCTTCGCGGGGCGTGATGGCTCCATCATCCGCACGCAGCACTACCGCGTCTTTACCACTTCCGACCGCACGATCATCCGGCGCGTTCTGCCCGGCTTTCTCGAAGCTTCGCTCGTCCAATACCGCACGGCCCTTGGCGAACTCCCGCCTCCCCCCGTCAAGCTCGACACCTACCTCATGGACACCCGCCCCGAGTGGGCATCCCTCACCCGCGCACTCATGCAGGAACGCGCCGACGTCTATCTCCAGATCGAGCGTGGCGGCTTCGCGGCTCAGGGCCGAGGGGTCTACCGCGACCTCGGCGCACTGACCGACACACTCAACCTCGCCGCCCACGAGGGCTGGCATCAATACACGCAGCTCACCTTCAAAACCCGCCTGCCCGTCTATCTCGAAGAGGGCATCGCGACCTACATGGAAGGCTTCCGCTTCGACCCGGCTCGCCCCGACACTCCGATCTTCATGCCCTGGGCGAACACGGAGCGCTACGACCAGCTCCGACGGGCCGCAAACGCCGGGCGTCTGCTCTCGCTCGAGACGATCATGAACACCCCGCCCCAGGATCTCATCGCGACGGATCAGGAGATGGCGCTGACGTGGTACGCGCAGGTCTGGGCGCTCGTGCACTTCCTTCATGAGGGCGAGAGCGGGCTCTACACGGGTGCGCTGCACGCGATGCTCGCCGACGCCGCACGCAGCTCAAGCCGAGGCATCCGGCGTGTCCCGTTCACGAGCTACATCGACACCCCCATCGACGAGCTCAACGAGCAGTACCAAGTCTTCCTCTCACGGATCACCGCGCCCGGCGCACGCGACAAGATCGTCGCCGGCCGATCACCCCTGCGCTAAAGAACGGTCAGGTGGAGGCGGCGTCCCGCCGCCCATGTAGAATTGCAATACCTGAGCAGACTGAAGGCAGAGTTGAACGCAGCACCTCCGCTGCCCACACCCGCGGCTCTTTCACTCGCCCACCTGCGCAAGCGCCGGATCATCTTCGGACTCCGGCACGATGTCCGGCTCAACACCAAGATACTCAAGCGACCGCTCGAGCACGCGCCGCGCCACCGGGGCCGCAACCCATGATCCGTAGTGGTTCTTTTTCTTGATCAGCTCCGGCCCGGGATCATCGATCACCACGATCAGCGTCAGCCTCGGGTTCTCGAACGGTGCCCCGGCAATGAAGCTCGAGTTGTACTGCCCCTCGTAGTACCCGATCCGTGACACCGGATACTTGAACCCCTTGGGCGCCGGCCCGACCGGCACATCCGCTGTGCCCGACTTGCCGAACATCGTGTACCGCCAGCCGCCCTCGCCCTTGGTGCGTTCAAGGTTCGCCTCGGCCTTGGCCGCGACCTCCACCAGTGCTTCACGCACAAGGTGTGAGACGTCTTCGCCGAACACGCGTCGCGCCACGATCGGCTCTTCCTCAGCCACGCCCGTCAGACGCAGATCGACGATCGTGCCCGCGTATTCACCCTCGCGTGCAAACGCGCCGAAGGCCCGCAGGATCTGCACCGGCGTCACACCCACCTCGTGACCGAACGCGATCGACGTGTGCGTGTACTTGCTCCAGTTCTTCGCCGACGTCACCGCTCCCGCCGATTCGGTGCTCAGCCCGATCCGCGTGGGCCGACCGAAACCGAGCTCGAGAACCTTGTCGCGGACCTCTTTGAAGCTGAGCCGCTCGGTCGCCTTGATCATCCCGATATTCGAGCTGTTGACGAGCACCTCGTGCCACGTCATCTCGTCCCGCCGGGTCACGTCCTCGATCCGTCGCCCGTAGCTCGTCCGCCACACACCCCGCTCGGTGTTGAACACCTCGTCGGGCGTCGCCTTGCCCGCTTCGGTCACCGTCGCCCAGATGAACGGCTTGAAGCTCGAACCCGGCTCGTACAGATGCTCCACACACCGGTTCTTCGCCAGTGCCGGGTGCACACCAAGGTTGTCGTCATCGGGGATCGTGTCGTACCGACCCACCGGGAGCTGGTAACCAGGCTGACGCTTCTCATCCTCAGGAATCAGAGGAATCTCAAGCAAACCCGGAATCTCACGCACCAGGTCCACGATCGCCAGAATCTCGCCCGTCCGCGGGTCCGCCATCACAAGCCGACCGCCCGCGGCGTCGGCCTCCATGATCCCCCGCTGCAATTCCTCGACCGCGATCCGCTGAAGCTCCAGATCAAGCGACATCCGAACGTCATCGCCCGCCCGCGCCGGCTTCCACGTCCCGGGCTCGATCCACAGGGGCCTGCGCGACGCGTCACGCACGTACGCGCCCTCGCCCCGCTCACCCGTCAGCTTCTCATCGAACGCGTACTCAAACCCGAGCAGGCCCGTGTGCTCCACACCGACCAGCCCGAGCAGATTCGCCAGCTGATCCATCGCCGGGTACTCACGCACCGGCACATCCTCGAAGTACACACCGGGCAAGCCGAGCTCGCGCACCGCCTCGACCGCGTCAGCCTCGATCGGTTCGCCGATGGATACGTACTGAATCAGCCTCGGCTTCTCGCCCGTCTGCTCGGCTTCAGCCTTCGCCGCCTCGTTGGCCGCCATGCGCGAAACGATCCGCTGACCAACCTCAGACGGGTCGACACCGATCGCCCGGGCGAGCCTCACCACACCTTCGCCTGTCTCATCACGGAACCGGGTCGGATCCACGAACACCCGCTTGGCGAACCGCGTCGAAGCGATCACACGCCCCCGGCGATCGAAGATCTCGCCCCGCACCGGGTTCTCGAAACGCACGCTCTGGCGGAGCCCCACGTTCCCGCTCAATCGCTCGTCAGGCTCGAGCTGGAGCTGCGCCACGCGACCCAGCACGCCCAGGAACACCAACGCGCAGAGCACCAGGAGCAGCCGACCAACCATGGACACGCGGTCACTCATCGCCCGGCGTCTCCAAAGGCACATCGATCACACCGATCTGCTCGGGTGTGATGCGCACCGAGATCTCCGATCGAAGACGCCACAGCTCCTTGTCGTGCTGCGTCTGCCGGAGCCTCGCCGCGGTTTGTTCATGAAAGGCCTGAAGCCGAAGCTGTCTGTAGGAGAGCAACGAGAGCGCGATCACCCCCAGCCCGACAATGAGCACAGCAAGGCGACACGTCAGACTGACGCCAAGGGCGCGATCCGCCGTGTGCCCCGCTCTCGTCATGCCCGCTGCCCGAGCGGATAACGCAGCTTCATCCCGACACGGATGTCATCCGCGTCCCGGATCTGATCCTTGTTGAGCTCGATCAGCTCGTTCATCCGGCGAACAGTTCCCATGAGCTCCTGCGAGATCTCGCTGAGCGTGTCGCCCTTCTGAATCGTGTACGAGCCGTAACCGCTGCCAGCCTTGGGCTGCTGCGAAGCTTGTCGCGTGGGCTCCTGCCTGGGTGTCGTCGCCGGAGCCTCTTGCACAGGTGCCTGCGCCACATTGGTCCCGCGCTGCGGTATCACGAGCCTGGCACCCTCGAAGACGCGTCCCTCCGCGTCGGCCGCCGCCTTGTTCGCTTTCAGGAGCTCGGGCCAAAGATCACCGTTGCCGTAGTACCGCGCCGCGATGCCGTACAGCGTCTCGCCCTCAGCGACGACATGCGTCACCTGGCGCACAGGCTGCTGCTGCTCAACCTTCGTTTCTGCCTGCGCCTCGTCCCGGCTCACCGGCTCGCGCACCTGACGCAGCGTGTTGAGCGAACTGTCAACCGTCGGCCTCGACGAACCATCGACCGGCTCGAACATCGGCAGGTCCAGCGGACGCGACGAAGAAGCCAGTCGCACCTCGACGGGCGCGTCCGACTCGGTCGAGTCGTCGGTCATCGTGCGGAGTCCGGGCTCCTGACGCACCGTCTCGCGAGGCGAGAGCGAAGCGACATCGAGTCCGCCGCGCGAAGGCTCGGCGATCTCGTTCACCTGATTCATCCCGGGCAGCGGCTCACGCACCGTGATCGGCATGCCCACACCGGGGTCCTCGGCCGGCACGGCATCGCGACCCGCCAGCGGCAGGCCCGACTCGCCAATCCCCGGCGGCACGTCCGTGATGCTGTGCACCACCATCGGACGGTCGATCTCCGCATCCGCGATGATCGTGTCCGTCCGGGCGCGCGAAAGGTGATCGCTGATCAGCACACCGACCGCCAGAATCAGACTGAAACCGATGATGAGCGCGAGTTTCTGTTCGCGTGTCACGGCGCTTCCCTGCGTATGCGGGCACCAGACGTGCCCAGGGACACCGGCTTCCGTGCCAATATCCCGATAGATAATTGATCCCAGGCCCCGGACGCTCCGCCGGGTAGAGCTTCATCGGCGATCCGGTCCCTCCGGCCTCAACACTTTGATGACCCTGAATTTTGCCGAACGGCTCCGTGGGTTCACCGATGCCTCCGACTCATCCGCCACCGCCGGCTTCCGCGTCACCCGCTCGACAAGCCCCTCCGACGCCATCCCCACAAACGCCCGCTTCACCGGACGATCCTCCAGCGAGTGGAAGCTGATCACCCCCACCCGCGCCCCGGGACGCAGCCACGTCTCCCGGTCAAAACGCTCCCTCGCCCCCCGCTCGATCTGCACCAGCAGCGTCTCGAGGGCATCCAGTTCGCCGTTGACCGCGATCCGGATCGCCTGAAACGTCCTCGTCGCCCTGTCGATCCGCTTGCGCCCCTTGGGAGGCGGGCCCGCCGCGCGCCGGACCACATCCGCCAGATCCCCCGTCGTCTCGAAGGGCTTCTCCTGCCGCCGGCGCACAATCGCCCCCGCGATCCGCCGCGACGCCCGCTCCTCGCCGTACTGATAGATCAGGTCCGCCAGCTCCTGCTCGTCGTACTCGTTGACCACCTCAGCCGCCGTGATCCCCCGCGAGCGATCGAGCCGCATATCCAGCGGCCCGTCCCCCCGGAACGTCAGCCCCCGCTCCGGATCATCCACCTGATTCGAAGCAAACCCCAGATCTGCGAGCACCGCATCCGCGCGAAGCCCCATCTCTTCAAGCCTGCGCGGCAGATCCGCGAAGCTCCCGTGGATCGCTCGCACTTCCCCCTGATAGCCCGACTCACGCAGCCTCGCCTCGGCTCGCTCCAGATTCCCCGCATCCAGATCGTTCAGCACAACCGTCCCGCTCGGCCCGATCCGCTCGGCGACCATCGCCGCGTGCCCCCCAAGCCCCGCCGTCGCGTCGACGTACACATCCCCCTCATTGGGCTCGAGCAACTCGAGCACCTGCCTCGAAAGCACCGGGATGTGATCGAATCCGCCCTCACCCATAACCTCAGCCTACGCGCTCGCCCCCACCGCTATCCTCTGGGCATGAGATGTCTCGCACTCCTCGCCGCACTCGCGCTCACGCTCGGCTGCGTCCCCAAGTCCCTCACCATCCAGCTCCGGCCTGACCGGGGGCACGTCCAGGAGTCCATCGTCCTCCGCGACAAACTCGGCGGCCCGAAGATCGCTCAGATCGACCTCACCGGCGTCATCTCCTCCGCACAGACCTCCGTCTTCGGATCCGCCGCCCTCCTCGATGACATCGCCCTCATGCTCCAGCGAGCCGAGACCGACGCGGGCGTCCGAGCCGTCGTCCTCCGAATCAACTCGCCCGGCGGCTCCGTCGCAGCCAGCGAAACCCTCGCCAACATGATCGAGGACTTCAAAGCACGCACCGGCAAGCCCGTCGTCACCTCCATGGGCGAGGTCGCCGCCAGCGGCGGGTACTACACCGCCATCGCCACTGACGCCATTGTCGCCCAGCCCTCGACCATCACCGGCTCCGTCGGCGTCATCGTCCCCACGCTCAACGTCGCTGACGGGCTCGCACGCATCGGCATCAAGTCGCGATCCGTCACCAGCGGCCCCAACAAGGACATCGCAAACCCCCTCCAGCCCATGGACGAGGCCCACTACGCCATCCTCCAGGGCATCGTCGACGAGTTCTACGAAGACTTCCGCGCACGCGTCATCGCTGCGCGACCGAACATCGAGAACCCGGACGACGTCCTCGACGGCTCCGTCTACACAGGCCGACGCGCGCTCGAACTCGGCCTCGTCGACACACTCGGAGGCATCCGAGAAGCTTTCGACGAAGCCAAACGACTCGCAGACCTCGACTCGGCCACGCTCGTCAAATACCACCGCGGCGGGCCCACGCCCATGACCCCCTACGCCTCCGTCGAAACACCCTCATTCACACAGCAGCAAACCGACCCCGCACTCGCCCTTCTCGGCTGGCAGAACCGCATCCGCCAGCGCGGCGCCAATGACCCCGGCTTCTACTACCTCTGGCTCCCGCCCAGCTCACTCGGCATCGAATAAGCCAATCCACGGGTGCCACAACTTGCCGGGCAGCGCTTAGCAGGGTGCCACGGCTTGTCCGTCCGCGGCTAGCCGTGCGGCGAGGGTCGCCCTCAAGACCCCGCGCGCCGCGCCGATGCCTCATCGGCCATCGACACAAACCGCTCGGTCATCCGGCTCACCATGAGCTCCTTCACACGGCCCATGTCCGGGCACGACCCGCCCATCAGCCGACGCAGACTCGTCACCGGACGACCATGCAAGCCGCACGGCACGATCAGCCCGAAGTGCGACAGATCCGGATCGACATTCAACGCCAGCCCATGCATCGTCACCCACCGGCGCACACGCACACCAATCGCCGCGACCTTGGCCAGCTCATCCCCGTCGCGCACCCATACCCCGGTCGCACCATCATCACGCTCGCCCGAGACGCCCACTTCCCCGAGCACGCCGATGATGATCTCCTCGAGTGCGCGCAGATACTCGATGATCCGGCAGTTCATCCGGTTCAGATCCACGATCGGGTACACCACAAGCTGCCCCGGCCCGTGGTAGGTCACATCGCCCCCACGGTCGGTCTCCTCGCGTGAAACGCCGTGCTGCGCGAGCATCTCGGCCGTCGCGATCACATGCTCGGCCACGCCCGGTCGCTTTGTCACCGTGATGACAGGATCGTGCTCGACCAGCAGCACCCGCCCGATCGGGCTACCCGCGTCGTCGCGCCCCGCGAGCACTTCAGCGTGGCGCGCGTTCTGAATCTCGTACGCCTTCGCGTACGACACCCGCCCCAGATCCTCGATCACCAGCCGATTCTGCACGCACGATGCTAGTTCCATCACCCCGTCCGATCCCCTACCATGAGCCCATGCCCTTTCTCCACCAATCCGCGCCGGAACCGCGATATGCCTGAACAGGCACGCCCATTCCAGCTCCGCGTTCTCGCCTCGGGCTCCTCGGGCAACTGCTCCGTCATCACCTACGGCCAGGGCCTGACCACACGCGCCTGCCTCCTCGACGCGGGCCTCTCCCCAAGACGCACCCGCACCATGCTCGCCGACATGGGCATCCGCTTCGATCAGCTCGACCACATCCTCGTCACCCACTTCGACCGCGACCACTTCCATCCCGGCTGGCAGGCCGCCAAGCTCGACCGCATCCGCATCCACGCCCACGCGGACCACTCACCATCTGCGCACAACACCGGCGTTCGCCCTCGTCACTTCTCATTCTTCGACGAGCCCTTCTCGCTCTGGGATTCGCTCAACATCGACTTCGCCCGCCTCGCCCACGACGCCCAGGGCGTCACCGCGTTCCGCCTCGAAAACGACCTCGGCTCGCTCGGATACGCCACCGACCTTGGCCGGCCCGCACCCGAGCTCGTCCGCTCGCTGCACGGCGTGGGCACCCTCGCCATCGAGAGCAACTACTGCCCGAAGATGCAGCTCGCCTCAAACAGACCCGCCTTCCTCAAGAAGCGGATCATGGGCGGCGCGGGTCACCTCTCCAATCAGGAAGCAGCCGAGGCTGTGCGAGAGATCGCGCCCGGTGCGCACGTCGTGCTCCTGCACCTCTCGCGACAGTGCAACCGTCCCGAGATCGCCCTCGTCGAGCACGCGGGCACCGAGTGCGAGGTGATCGTCTCGAGCCAGTTCGAGCACACCGACTGGATCCCCGTCGCCCCCGCCCGGGCCGCACGACTGCCCGAGCCGCCGCCCGTTCAGCCCTCGCTGTTTGCCTCACCCGCCTCGTGATGACCGAGCACGCCCACCAGAACGACGCCGAACGCCGCATCTGGCCCACACAAGGTGCCCACTCGCCCAGCCAGTGGAGCCGGGCCTCGATCGGGCTGCGCCGCGTCATGCGCCGCATCGTCGGGTCGGGCTCGGTCACCACCGCCGACGGCGTGCGCTACCGCCCCGTCGGGCACCACTCGCTCACCCGCTCGCTCTCAAGACGCGGCCCGGGCTACAAGGACTACGACGTCTGGTTCCCCACAGGCGAGACCATGCGCATCCGTGTCGAGCCCCACCGCGTCTTTGCGGACCTGACCGGCTCCCGGTTCGCCTTCGAACAGGAAATGCTCGACACCCACGTCCGCCCCGGCAGCCGGGCGCTGATCGTCAGCGCCGGCACGGGCGACACCGCCGACTGGCTCGCAGGCGAGGTCGGGCCCTCGGGCGCCGTCGTCGCCATCGACACCGACGAGCACAGCGTCGAATTCGCACGACTCAGATACCCCCACGAGAACGTCTCCTACGAGCACGGCGACGGGCTCCTGCTCGCCACCGAACCCAACGCCTCATTCGAGTTCGTCCTCGCCCCACGCGCCTTCGACCCAACCCAGGACCAGATCGACCTGACCCCACTGGGTCGGCTCGTCGCGCCGGGCGGCTCGCTCGCCGTCAGCACCGCCTCGGGCTCAGCACTGGCCTCCGTGCTCTCGGATCGCCTGAAATCCTGCCTCGCCGACGACGCCAGGGTCCGTCTGCTCGAACGCGCGGGGATCACCCTCGCCCTCGCCCAAAGGCCGAACTAGGCTTGAACCGGATGACCAATACCAACGACACCGACTTCGCCACCGACAAAGCCAAGCAGCGCGAGCAGGCCCGCGAATTCGCGATCGCCGCCGCCCGGAGCCTCGCGGACAACCAGTGCACCGAGACCGTCGTGCTCGACCTCAAGGGCCAGAGCCCGGTCGCGGAGATGCTCGTCATCGCCACCGGCACGTCCGACCGCCAGATGAAGAGCGCCGCCGACGATGTCGTCGATGTAGCGCCCGAAACCGGGCACTCGCTCGTCCGCCAGGCCGCCGACGCCCGGCACACGTGGATCGTCTCCGACTTCGGCGACGTGGTCGTGCACATCTTCGAGCCGAGCACCCGCGCGTTCTACGACCTCGAACTGCTCTGGGGTGACGCCGACAAGATCAAATGGCAACGTGAGAAGTAACCCATGACCGCGACCGTTCCCGTCCAGACCGCCTCGACGAGCTACGACGTCTCCATCGGGCCGGGCCTGCTGCCAAACCTCGGCGATGTGGTCAAGGCACAAGCCCCCCGCGCCGGACGCGTCTTTGTCGTCATCGACTCGGGCGTCCCAGCAACCACCGCCCAGCCCGCGTGCGACTCGATCAAGGACGCCGGCTTCGAGCTCGAAGCCCTGACCATCACCCCGACCGAGCAGGCCAAGTCCGCCGAGTCGTGGTACCTCATACTCCGCGCCGGAGCCGAGGCCCTGCTCGACCGGGCCGACATCTTCGTCGCCATCGGTGGCGGGATCGTGGGCGACCTGACCGGTTTCGCTGCCGCCGCGTACCGAAGAGGCGTGGGCATCATCCAGTGCCCCACCACCCTCCTGTCCATGGTCGACGCCTCGGTGGGCGGCAAGACGGGCATCAACCTCAGCTCCAGCTCGGGCCTGCTCAAGAACGCCGTCGGCGCGTTCCACCAGCCGCTGGCCGTCGTCGCCGACACGGACACGCTCGGCACGCTCCCGCCCCGCGACTTCCGATCGGGCCTGGCCGAGTGCGTCAAGCACGCGATGCTGAGCGCTGATTTCGGCGACCCCGAACTCCACACCTGGATGACGCACCACGAGGAGCAGATCAAGAGCCAGGACCCGGACACACTGACCGAGCTTGTGCGCCGCAACGTGGCGGTCAAAGCCGAGGTCGTCGCGAGCGACGAGCGCGAAACCGCTGCGGGCGACATGGGCCGGGCACTCCTGAACCTCGGGCACACCTTCGCCCACGCGATCGAGACCCTCCGGGGCGTCTCGGTCGAGGGCGCTACGGAAGAGTGCCCGATCACCCACGGCGAAGCCGTCGCACTCGGGCTCATCTGCGCCGGTGCGCTTGGCGAGGAGCTCGGGCAGATCTCGGGCCTCACCGATCGCGTGCGCCAGCAGCTCGGGAGCCTCGGGCTGCCCATCCACGCCCAAGGCCTCCCCGATTCCGACGAGATCCTGGCCCGCATGGCCCACGACAAGAAGTCCGAGGCGGGGCAGATCCGTTTCATCGCGCCCATCGCCGAGGGGCGATGCCGGGTCGTGAGGGACGTTCCCGAGGGTGCGATCAGAGCGGCTCTGGACACGATCCGCCCGGCCTGACTTTGGCCCTTCTGGCAAACGAGGCAAACTTGGAGCCGCCGGCAGGCCCGGGACGATAACCCGTGCAGGACGACCACGGGCTGGCGCGAGGCGGCGCGGCCGCGTGGAGTCTCCACTTTGCGGGAGCCGAGCCGTGCGCACAGTCGTCATTGTGAATCAGAAGGGTGGCTGCGGAAAGACCACCACCGCGATCAATCTCGCTGGCGTGTGGGCGAGCCGGGGCAAGAGAGCCCTGCTCGTCGACCTCGACCCGCAATCGCACTGCGCCGCTGGTCTTGCGATCCCCGAGCAGCGTCTTGATCTGGACATCAGCGATGCGCTGATCACCGATGCCCCTCTGGATCCGAATCGGCTCGTCTGGAACGCCGGGCGCAACCTCGATCTGATCCCGAGTCGAACCAAGCTCGCGGGTCTCGAAGCCGCCCGGGGCGGTCTGGCGACCAAGCCCGACAAGGAGCACCGCCTCGCCCGCGTCGTCGAACGCTTCAAGAACGATTACGACGTCTGCCTGATCGACTGCTCCCCCTCGATCGGCCTGCTGACGTACAACGCCCTGGCCGCGGCCACGGACGTGCTCGTCCCCGTCGAAACCGGTTTCTTCAGCCTGCAGGGTGCGCTCAAGCAGGCCAAGACGATCGAGTCCCTCCAGCGCCGTCTCGGCGCGAACGCCCCGTTCTACCTGCTCGCCACGCTCCACGAGCCCGAGTCGGTGCTCGCCTGCGATCTGCTCCAGGAGCTCCGCAGGCGGTTCGGCGATCAGGTTGTCCCGACCCCGATCCGCCGCGACCTGAAGCTCAAGGAAGCTGTCAGCTTCGGTCAGCCCGCTGTCGAGTACGCCCCGGAGTCAACCGGCGCCCGCGACCACTCGGACCTGGCCCACTGGCTCGAAGCCAAGTGGCGTCCTGCCGATCGCCCGACACACCCGGTCGCCCTCAATGCCCAGCCCGCCGACGCCTACCCCACAGGCGGCCCGGAGCTCGACATCGAGCTCTGTGTCTCGCAGGCCCCGACCATCCGTGAGCAGTCGAACGACCTCAATCTGGGTCAGACCGGAACCCAGACGGAAGCCAAGCCCCAGCAGTCCCAGACCGCTGTCGCAACCGCCCCCACGACGACCCCCACGACGACCCCCACGACGACCCCCACGACGACCCCCACGACGACCCCCACAACTGCCCCCGCCTCGGGCACAATGACGGATGCCAACCTGGCCTCGCTGACGCGTCCTCGCGCTGGGGACACCCGTGTCGCCGAGATCGCCGCCCTCGCCAAGCGCTTGCGTGATGCCACCCTCCAGACGAACCCGGGCGGCACCGCGACCCTGACCCAGCAGCCGAGCACGGTGGTCCGTCTTGAGGAATCCAAGCCCGAGATCGAGCCGACCAGCGCACCCTCCAAGACCAAGGAAGCTCTCGGCAAGGAGCTGCTGGGCGTCCGCCAGACGCCTCAGGGCGTGCTCTTTGTCCAGCCCATCGCCACGGGTCGCCAATTGGCGATCGCGGGCGATTTCAACGGCTGGTCGGTCCGCGCCAACCGCATGACAGCCGACACCCGCCTGGGTGTCCACCAGACCTGCGTTCACCTGCCCCCGGGCAGGCACCGTTACCGCATCGTCGTGGACGGTCGGTGGATCGCAGACCCTCACAACCCTGTGATCGAGCCGAACGAGTACGGTGAGACGAATAGCGTGGTTGTGGTCGAGCCCCCGAAGGGGACATAATCCCACCCAGTCCACCCACCAAGCCGGCGGCGGAGCCGCTCTAGTCCTCAGGAGATCTCGATGAGCTCGGAAGCTTCATCTGGTCGTCCGTCCGAAGCCGCAAGTGGTCTCGACATGTTCGACGACCTCGCGGACCTCTTCCTCGGCGATGAACCCGTACCTGCGCCGAAACCCGTCGGCGACCACTCGGTCCATGTCACGTCGCTCGTCGTCGGGCATCTGCCGGTCATCGCGGCTCCGTGGATCAGCCAGCATGCTCGCGACTCGGCACGCACCATCGCGGCCCCGGTCGCGGTGCTGAGCCGATCGGGCGATCGCACCACGCTCGACCTGTACAACGCCCCTCCCCTCTCCGAGCAGCACACGATCGAGGGCGCGATCGACCAGGCTGTCGCGGCTCGCGTCCGGCGCTGGCTCATCCGCACCGACGCGGTGAGCGAGCTCTCGGCGTACGACCTCGACCGGGTCGACTCGGTAACGATGCTGACCGGAGCCGACGACGCTGCGGTCGTGAGCGCGTACCGCGCGATCAAGGGCCTCGTCGCGGACACCTCCGAACTCGACGAGCGTCCGATGGTGCTGAACCTCGCGGTGATGGGCTCGGAGCGGACCAAGGCCCGCTCGGCAGCCGAGAAGATCCGCAAGGCGGCCCGTTCGTTCCTTCAGACCGGGCTGGCCGACGTCACGATGAGCGAGAAGATCGCGGCCGGCGGCTCGAGCGTCCGCACGTTTGACGGACAGACGAGCCTCGACCTGGCTGACATCCTGGCCCGCATCCCGCGTCAGCTTGCCGCCCCGGCTCCTGTGCCGCCAGCCGAGCCGACGGGCCCGTTGCGTCTTGCCGGCCATGAGGCCCTGCACGAAGCGAGCCTCGAGACCGAACACGAAACCAGACACGAGGCCATCGAGGCCAAGCCCGCACCTGCTGCGAGTGCGAGTGAGCCCCGCCAGGCCATCCCGAAGGACGAACCCCGTCCGGACGTCTCGGCCTCTCGGGTCGGGCCGATCGAGCACACCAACGGCTCGCACGCGGCACTGCTCGGGCTGACGCACATCGAGGCGCGATGCCCGTACGCCGACGACATCGAACTGGCCGTCGATCATGAGGGCCGGGCGCATCTGATCGCGCTGGCCGAGGGGCAGGACATGGCCCGCCCGCTCGAATCGCTCCAGATCGCCAGCGATTGGATCGGCGCCCACCTGACGCTGCTCTCGTCGGCGACGACGGGCAAGGTCAAGGCCAACCCGCCCCTGGCCGCCTCGCGTCATCTGATCGTCGACCACGCCGCCTCGGCTCGTCGGATTCTCGACTCGAGCATCAAGGTGTACGTCAAGGCTCAGGGCCAGCAGGAAACGCTTTGCGTGCCTTTGAACTGAACCCGCGTTCGCGAGCTCGGCTTGCCGGGGACGGACGAGCCGTGGCACCCTGAATTCGATCTATGCACAAAGAAAAACCGCGACCTCACGGTCGCGGCTCTTTTTGAATCTCGTTCGATCAATCGGCTCAGGCGGTCTCGGCCCGCTTGACGCGGATCTCGCTGAGCTTCTTCTTCTCGCGGATGGTCGCCTCGTCCACCACGAACTCGGCGCCGTCGGCGTCCATGTCGGGCAGGTCGTACATGAGGTCGAGCATCGTCTCTTCCATGACCGCACGCAGGGCGCGGGCACCGGTCTCACGCTTGGCGGCCTTCTCGGCCATCGCACGCAGAGCGCCGTCGGTGAAGCTCAGCTTGGCGCCCTCGAGCTCGAACTGCTTCTGGTACTGACGCACCAGGGCGTTCTTGGGCTCGGTGAGCACGCGGACGAGCGCATCGATCGGGAGCGGACGCAGGGCCGCGATGATCGGCAGACGACCGATGAACTCGGGGATCATGCCGAACTCGACCAGGTCGTCGGGGGTGACCATCTGGAGCAGGTCGCCCTTCTCCTGGTCCTCCGAGTGCGTAGAAGCGGTATCGACGAACCCGATGCGGGTCTTGCCGATGCGGCGACGGATGATCTCATCGAGCCCGACGAACGTGCCGGCGCAGATGAACAGCACCTGGCTCGTGTCGATCTGGATGTACTGCTGCTCGGGGTGCTTGCGGCCGCCCTGCGGGGGGACGTTGGCCACGGTGCCCTCGAGGAGCTTGAGCAGGCTCTGCTGCACGCCCTCGCCCGAGACATCGCGTGTGATCGAGACGTTGTTCGAGGTCTTGCCGATCTTGTCGATCTCGTCGATGTAGATCACGCCGCGCTGCGCCTGCTCGACATCAAAGTCGGCGGCCTGGAGCAGCTTGAGCATGAGGTTCTCGACGTCCTCGCCGACGTAGCCCGCCTCGGTGAGCGTGGTCGCATCGCCGATGGCGAACGGCACCTTCAGCACGCGCGCCAGGCTCTTGGCAAGCAGCGTCTTGCCGCAACCGGTCGGCCCGATCATGAGGATGTTGGACTTGTCCAGTTCGATCCCGTCGTCGCTCGCGCCACGCTGGATCTCGAGCAGTCGCTTGTAGTGACTCCGCACGGCGACGGCCAGGGGCTTCTTCGCCTCGTCCTGCCCGATGACGTACTCGTCGAGGAAGTCCTTGATCTCCGAGGGCGTGGGCACCTCGGTGAAGAGCGGCGCATCGGCGCTGACGCGGCGACGCTCCTGCTTGAAGATGTTCTGGCAGAGATCGACGCAGTTCGAGCAGATGTAGACGTCGTTTGGACCCTCAACCATCGGGCCCACATCGCGGCTCGTCTTGCCGCAGAACGAGCACGTCGTTACACGTCTGCCGCGGAAGCCTTCACCCGTGGTGCCCTGGGATTCGTCCGTGCCGTCGTTGTCGCGACCTTTGGCCATTCGCTGGTCTCACTCATACAAAGGACTGTGCTGGCACTCCGAGGCCCTTGCCTCTCGCCCACCCAGGTCGGTGCCTCAGGCAAGTCTATCGGCGCAGCACGCGAGTGAATCAACACTTCTGGACGATCCCCCGCTCTGGTGAGCCGTATACGCGGGCGGGGCGAAAAATAACTTCCCGGAGACGTTCATTTCACAGGCCGAGAATCGCCCCCGGCGTTCGCGGAGGAGCCCATCCGCTCGGCCAGCGCGTCCACGGCCCGCTGGTACTCCTCGGTTGAAAGATGCCCCTCATTTCGGAGTCGCCGCAGATCATCGAGCAGAAGCCCCTGCGTTTCGGAGTCGGCGCTCTCTCTCATGATGCGCCGCAGATGCATCAGAATAATGCCAAGGACCATCACCGCCACGATCAGCACGATGACCCAGATGACAACGTCCCAGACCGCGTCGCTGCTGTTCTGCTGCGCAAGCGTGTACACCGTGTTGTGGGCGGCTGCGTCCATCGGCGCCTCGGGTTGGTGTCGGGTCAGTACGCGGTGATCGCCCGGCGGATGGGCATCACGAGCGCGGGGATCATCGCGTGCTCGACGAGGTGCTCGCCTTGGCGCGCCAGCTCGCTGTAGGTCGCGGTCATCTCGTCGAGATCGGTCAGCGGCCCGGTCTTTCGCGCGGTGAGATAGATGCTGATGGGCTCGCCCGTGTTCTCACCCTCGCGCGCCGGGCCGTGCTGCCGCGTCTTGACCTCGTACTGGATCTCCGTGCCCGGGCTGTCCGGGACGTTGGTCGTCAGCACGGGCTGGCAGTCGGTCAGCGTGCAATCGTGCACAAGCAGATTCGCCAGCGGCGAGTCTGCGACGAGCGCGGAGTACACGGCCTCATCGTGGTTGCCCCCCGCCATCAGGTCCGCGCCGAACAACAGCTCGATCGAGTCGATATCGAGCGGGCTGATGTTGAGGTAGTACGGGATCACCTCGAGGATGTGCCTGTGCAGATCGTGCGCCGAGCGGAAGTCGGCCGGGTTCACGATGCCCGAACGGATGTTCCGCGAGCGGACCGCGAGCCAGCGATAAGGCGACTCACCCGGGCTCGTCTCGAGCGCGAGTTCCTCGCCGTGACGACCGAACTGGTTCATCGAGGGGTACTGACGCCGGACGCGGTCAAAGAGCTCGAGAACCGTCTCGCGGCTCTTGGTCAGCTCGAGCTTCAGACTGACCTTGAGATTGACATACGCATCCGAGACGAGCGCCTTGAGGCTGTCGAGCGTGTCGTATGAAGTGACTCCGGACATGGCGTTCCTTCCTCCGTGCAACCATGATCGGCCGGGCCTGCAGGATACGCGGGCCTTGGGGCGTTCGTTCCGTATCCACACTGCATACACCCGAACTTCTGTCGACTGCGGGTGTCTCTGACCACTTCGACCCGCTGTTAGTGGCGGATCTCGAAGCCGGTTTCGTCCCGCTCGACGGGCAGCGGGCTCGACTGGGCGTTGTCGACACGCCCGAACGTCTTGCGGGGGATCTGCTCAAGGCACCGGGCCAGGACCTCGGGCGGGCCCTGGACGTGCATCAGGACCGAGCCGTCCGCCTCGTTGCGGACCCAGCCCGTGAGCCCCAGATCCTTTGCGACAGCCTGAGCCGTCATGCGGAAGCCCACACCCTGCACAAGCCCCGTGAACCGGACTGCCAGACGCTCCATACCCGAGCCTAGGTCCGAGATTCGGAGATTGAGGGCGGTTTCTGGGTCACCAGCGGCCCTCGGGACAAAGTCGATTGATCAACCGCAAACCCGTGCTACCGTTTTCGTAGAAGCAGGCAGGGCGCGACCCCAACGGTCCGCTGTCCGGGAGCCATCAGGGCCTTCTCCGGCACGGACAACCCCCTCAGGCGCGCTCAGGCCCCTTTGAACCATCGGAATCGGCGTCTGCCGAGCCGGCGTGAGCATCGCCGGTGGGTGCCGCATGTTCGTCTGCGCGGCAACTCTGGCGGATTGAGAGACAAAGACCGGGAACACGGGGCATGACCTGACGCCCCAATGCGCAAAGAGGCACGGATCGGCCTGTGATGCACGACTCGAACGGCATAGATGACGTGCAACGCGTTCGCGACGCGTCGGACATCGTCCGCGTGGTCGGCGAGCACGTCGAGCTCCGCGCCAAGGGCCGCGAGTACATGGGCCTCTGCCCGTTCCACGACGACAAAAAGCCCTCGATGTACGTCGTGCCCGCCAAGCAGATTTATCACTGCTTCAGCTGCGGCGCCGGGGGCGACGTCTTCACGTTCGTGCAGGACTACCACAAGATGACCTTCCGCGAGGCGCTCAAGTTCCTCGCCGAACGCGCGGGCATCAAACTCGAATCGCGCGGCCGCCGACGCACCGCGTCCGACGACGCCGACAGCGTGAGCCGGAGCGTGCTCCTCGAGGCCAACGAGCTGGCGGACAAGTTTTTCCGCATGATCCTGCGCCACCCCGAGCACGGCAAAGCCGCCCGCGAGCTGATCGAAAGGCGCGGCATCACGCAGGACATGGTCGACGCCTTCGGGCTTGGAGCCGCCCCCGACCGCTGGGACGGGCTGGCGATGTACCTGAACGAGAAGGGCCACAAACTCGACGCCTTCCTGAACGTCGGGCTGCTCAAGAGTTCGGACCAGGGCAAGGGCCCCTACGACGCGCAGCGGAACAGGCTCGTCTTTCCGATCCGCGACCAGATCGGGCGCGTCGTCGCTTTCGGCGGTCGCCGGATCAACGACGAGGACGAGCCCAAGTACATCAACAGCGCCGAGTCGGCTCTGTTCGACAAGTCCGCGACGCTCTTTGGGCTGGACCTTGCGAGCCGGTCGATCCAGAAGGAAGGCGTGGCTGTCGTCGCCGAGGGGTACACCGACGTCATCGCCTGTCACCAGGCGGGGCTGACCAACGCGATCGCCACGCTCGGGACAGCGCTCACGCCCAAGCACGCCAAATTGCTGCAGCGTTTGTGCCACACCGTCGTGCTGCTGTTCGACGGCGACGAGGCGGGCCAGAAGGCTGCCGACCGCGCGGTGGAGGTCTTTCTGACGCTCCCGATCGACGCGAAAATCGCGACGCTCGCGGGCCACACCGACGCGAAGGATCCGGACGAGCTGCTCAAACGCGAGGGCGGCCTGGACGTGCTGCGCGGCGCGATCGCGGACGCGACGGAACTGCTCGAGTACCGCATCGGCAGGCTTCGCGCCAGGCTTGCCAGCGCCGGCGCGGCTCAGACCGAACGCGCCATCCGCGAAGAGCTGCGATCACTCGGCGCTCTCGGTCTCGCATCGGCTGACAAGGTCCGCTGGCAGTTCGTGATCCGCCGGCTGAGTGAACTCACCGGGCTCGAAGCGCAGACGATCGCCGATCTCGTGCGCGAGGGCGCCAACCGCGGTTCGCGAGGACCGACGTTCGAGGATCTGCCCGGAGCATCGCCCGCGGCGGAGCAGCCCGCGCGGCATCGCTCGATCATGGCCGAGATTCTCGGCTGCCTGCTGGCGGTGCCCGAGCGATGGATCTCGCTGGGCGACGACGTGGACCGCATCCGCGACGCGGTGGGCGGCACGCGGTACCAGTCGGTCTTCGACGCGATGCTCGACGCCGCGGAGGACACCGGCCGCACTGACCTGAACACCGTTGTCGACAATCTCCGTCGGCGAGATGAAGACCACCGCGTCGTCGTGCAGCTCGAACAGGATGTGACGCGTCGGCTAAGCGGAAATCGCGAGCAGATCATCGAGACGCTGCGTGTCTGCCTCAGGGATCTGACCCATTCCGCGGCCGAGATCGAGATGAAACCGGAATCACTGGCCGACCGCCTGGCCCGCGTGAAAGCCATGAAAGAGAAGTCGGGGCCCAACACCAGGCTCCTGCCCCGCGTGACCGGCACCGCCGGGAAGGCGGGGGTTCCGACCCGCGAGGATCGGGACGCATAAAGTACCCGGCGCCAGGATCGGCGCCGGCTTGAGAAAGGGACTCCAAGCGTGCTTCAACAGTACCACCCAGCTCTGGACAACCTGATCCAACTCGGCAAAGACCGCGGCTGGCTCAGCTACGAAGAGGTCAACAACACGATCCCCGACGAGATGATCGAGCCAGAAGCGCTCGACGAGCTTCTCGTTACCTTCGACAGCAATTCGATCGAGTTGGTCGATGAGCTCGAATTCCGCGCCCGCATCTACCGGCTCACCAAGAAGAACGGCCGCCCCGCCGTCAAGGTGCCAAAGGATGACGCCCCCGCCGCGTTCCGCGCGATGAGTGTCTCGGGCGGCGAGGACCGCGGGCAGCACCAGTGGCTCCAGGCGTACATGAACGCGTCGATCAAGCCCGGCACCGCGCCGGACCTCCCGCGCGATCTCGAGCCGCTGCAGGACGATCCCACGATCACCACCGAGCAGACCGAAACGACCGCCGAGGTCGCGACCGACACGAGCGGCAAGCGCATCGACGACCCGGTCCGGATGTACCTGACGCAGATGGGCAACATCCCGCTGCTCACGCGTGAGGAAGAGATCCGTCTGGCCAAGAAGATCGAGACGACGCGGATGATCTTCCGCCGCCGGGCGCTCGAGAGCGACTACATCCTCCAGCAGGCGGTCGAGACACTCAAGGCCGTCGACGCGGGTCAGCTGCCTTTCGACCGGACGATGCGTCTCTCAACCGCCGAGGACAACGCCAAAGCCAAGATCGCCGCGCGCATCCCCTGCAACCTGCGGACACTCGAGCGGCTGCTCGAGCTCAACCGCGAGGACTGGGCCGCCCGCGAGCGTGCGATCTCCATGAAGCACACGCGTATCGCGCGTGATCTGCTCGAGCGGATGACCGTGCGTCGTCGCCGGATGGCGGCTCTGACCGAAGAGCTCTGCCTCCGCACCGGACGCATCGTGCCGCTGGTCCGCAAGCTCAAGAGCATCAGCGCCAAGTGCACGGCTCTGGAGAACCGGATCACCGAAGCCGAGGCGAACCCGAGCAAGTACGATGCCGAGGACATCGAGGTGATGCACGAGGAGCTGTCGGGCCTGCGCTCGCTCGTCCTCGAAACACCCGAAGAACTCGCCAAGCGCGTCAAGACCATCGACACCGTCTTCTGGGAATACGAGCAGGCCAAGCGCGACCTCTCAGGCGGCAACCTGCGTCTGGTCGTGTCGATCGCCAAGAAGTACCGCAATCGCGGCCTGACTTTCCTCGATGTGATCCAGGAGGGCAACACGGGCCTGATGCGCGCGGTCGACAAGTACGAGTACCGCCGAGGCTTCAAGTTCTCGACCTACGCCACGTGGTGGATCCGCCAGGCGATCACCCGCGCGATCGCCGATCACGCGCGCACCATCCGCATCCCGGTCCACATGATCGAGACGATGAGCAAGCTGCGCAACATCCAGAAGGACATCCTCCAGAAGACCGGCACCGAGCCGACCTTCGAGGAGATCGCCAAGCAGGCGAACATGAGCCTCGAGGATGTGCACCGCGTGCTCAAGATCGGTCGTCAGCCCATCAGCCTCGACCGGCCCGTCGGCGAGTCCGAGGACTCCTACTTCGGCGACTTCATCGAGGACACCAACCAGCAGGCCCCGCAGGACACCGCCGCCCAGGAGATGCTCAAAGGACGCATCGAGCAGGTCCTCCGCACCCTCACCTACCGCGAGCGCGAGATCATCAAGCTCCGCTACGGCATCGGTGACGGGTACACCTACACGCTCGAAGAGGTCGGACGCATCTTCAAGGTCACACGCGAACGCGTGCGACAGGTCGAGGCCAAGGCCATCCGCAAGCTCCAGCACCCGGTCCGCTCACGCAAGCTTCACGGCTTCGTCGACGACCTGCCCGGTGCTGACAAATCCACGCGGTCGGCGTAAGTGAACCCGCTGGCTGAACAGGCTGTCTACGCGCAGATCGGCGAAGAGGGCTTCGAGAAGCTCACGGCCGCGTTCTACCGGCGCGTCGAAACCGACGACATCCTCGGCCCGCTCTACGAGCAGGCCCGCCGCGAAACAGGCGAGCCCGACATGGCCGGCGCCGAGCTGCGTTTGCGCGAGTTTCTCGTCCAGCGTTTCGGCGGGCCGGGCCGCTACTCCGAGGCCCGCGGCCATCCGAGGCTCCGCATGCGCCACATGCCCTACGCGATCGACGAGGCGGCGCGGGATCGGTGGCTACAGCTCATGGATGAATCGCTGGCCGAGACGGGGATCGAGGAGCCGGCGCTCTCAGCGATGCGGGCGGTCTTTGCGCACGTGGCCGAGTTCATGCGGAACAGGTGAGTTTTCATACTTGTCAATGAAAAAGCGGCACCCCAAGGGATGCCGCTGTAAATAACTCAAACTGATTCTCGATCAGCGTCTGCGACGCGCGGCCAGCAGGCAGCCTGCAACGAGCACTGTGCCGGTCGCGGGTGCGGGAACAAGCGTGAATTCGAAACTCCAGACATCTTGCTCTGCATACGGTAGCAAGTCGGGATTGAACGAGTCGAAGAAGTCCAGCGCATCAGAATTCGAGACGACAGACAGCGAGTAATTCCCGGGCTGCAGTGTGCCCGTATCGAAACCGCTGCCCTCCAAGTGAAACAGGACATCTCCCGGAACGCCGCCATCGGGAGTCCCGTAGAGACCAATCGGTGATACGAACCCAAAAGGCACCACGCCGGTGACGTCGTACGCGAGTTCGAAATCAACTGCCGCGTCGATCCGGAAATCAAACTGAATGGATGAATCCGCGATCGCACCCCCGCTTGAGCCCGAGTGCGCGCTGAATCCGAGCCCTCTCCGCGACGAGGCGCTCAATGTGTTCCCGACGAGCGAGGACTCCTGAGTGAGCATCGCCTGAATCGAAGTGAAGCCGCCCGATTGCGCATCAACCTCGATCATGCCCTGGAAGTTCACGCTGTGGTCGACGATCGAATCCTGGTCGACGACCGTGTTCGTGCCCGACTCATACGCGCTCGCATAGAGCGACAGATCACGCTGCACACCGGTAATGCTCCACTGCCCACTGGCAGCACCTGCCACGGTGCTGATCGCCATGCCGTACACAAACATCGACTTCCATGATCTCAACATATTGGCTCCCATCCACCCCCATGCGGACACATGGCCGTATCGAACAACAGTTCCCACTCTAACACACCCACATGTCCGATACAACGCCATCTTCAGCCTCAGATCACGCATCTTGTGAAGATTGATGAGTGAGAATGAGAAAAGCACCCCGAAGGGTGCTCGTAAAGAATCGTGGAATTCAGTACTTCACTCAGCGGCGACGGCGCGAAGCGAACAGGCCGCCAGCAATCAGCATCGCTCCCGAAGCCGGCGCGGGTACGAGCACCGCCGCGTACGCGTGGGTCTGTCCGTTGAAGATGCCTGTGCCGACGATCGTGCCGTCTTCACTGATGCCCAGCGCCGACGAGGACGTGTTCATGGAGACGTCCCAGCCCGAGTTGGGATCGATGAGATCCTGGATGCGGTAGGTGTCCGCGCCATCGTAGAGCCAGGGCACAGCGAACTGGCCGCCCGCGTTGCCCACGACCCAGCCGTTCGAGTTGGCATCGCGTCCGCTCGCAGTGGTCGCGCCTGCGGGGAGGGGGATCTCGCTGGTGCCGTTGGTTGCGTCCCACGTGAAGGCGAGGCCGCCGCTCTGGTTGAACGAGCTCGAACCCGTGGCGACGCCCGACTCGCTGAGACCAAAGCCGATCGTGCCGTTCTGACCGGGCAGCGCATCGATCTCGGTCATCACGCCCGTGGTGATGTCGAACATCAGGCCGACGTTGCGGGCCGCATTGTTGGGATCGATGCCGTGACCGACGACCTGACCCGCATCGTTGACAGCGAAAGCCTCGACCATGAACGCGCCGCCCGGGGTGGTGGCCGTGATGGTGTTGTGCCCGTTGTTGTCCCAGTAGGACGCGAACTGCAGCGAGCCGCCACCGATCGAGCCGACGGCGATGCCGTTGTTGTTGATATCCCAGGCGCGGCCGACGCTCTCACCGGCTGGCAGCGGCAGCTGACTGGCGGTCGAGCCGTTCCAGATGACGGGCAGGGCGCCCGAACCGAAGAAAGTAGAGGCCGCGGTGCCGACCGCCTGCCCGATGTCGTTGGCGCCGTTGGCCTGGTTGAACGGTCGGCCGGCGAGGTTGTCGAGGACGACCACGCCGCCGGACTGGGTCCATGTGAAGCCTGCGTTCGAGACGCCAAGCGACTTCCCGACCGCCACGCCGCCGGGGGAAATGCCGAGGCCCTGGCTGGCGATATCACCCGGATCGACAACGCCCAGGTCGATGATCATGTACTCGGGCTGAGCCGAGGCCCCGAGAGCCATCAGTGTGCCCGCTACCGCTGCAATGGTCTGTGCTTTCAGCATTTGTCTCGCTCCTGTCTTGAGCCTCTTCCCATGCCCGGCCCGCACCCGTGGCTGCCGGATTGATCCCGCGAAGGCCCGATCATCCCGGACCTGGGTCCCCGATACAAGCAAAATTTGTAAATTTTTACACATCGCTTGTCCGGGTGATCCCTGACTCGGTAATCTGGTGCATATGGCGGCCACGAACGTCCTGACACTCGAAGCCGAACGCGAGCGGATCAGTCTCGAACTCGCCCAGACCCTCAACGCCGTTGTGGACGCCGTCTCCGAGCGCCCGGTCAACGTCTCCGCCCTCGGACGAAAGCTCGGGCTCAACCGCGTCACGATCAGCAAGCTGCTCAGCGGCATCAACTCCGCCTCTGCGGACGAGCTGCTCGCCGTCATCCCCGGGCCCGAATCCCTCCGGGCCGCCGTCAGCGCCGCCGAGGACCACGGCGTCGAGACCGAGCTCTCAAGCGCTGCCTTCGAAGCCATCGACGCCTTCGCGACCATGATCCGCGATCAGTACGGCACACGGGCCGCGCTCAACGCCGCGCTCGGCAAGGACTCGCCCCGACTCAGCGAACGGGCCGCGACCAACAGCCGAGCCGACGTCTTCAACGGGATGCGCCGGATCATCGGCGTCGAGGCCCAGGTCTGGGTCAACGCGATGTTCTTCCTCCCGAGCGAGTCCGACGACAACGTCATCGAAACCACAACACTCCACGGCGCCATCGGCATCCGGCGTTTGCGCCCGGATACGCCCTTCTACTTCGTCTTTGGTTCACCGTTCGTCGAGCCGGACCGCGACGGGAGCAACCTCACCGCGAGCCCGCTCAACCTGCGCGAGTTCTACACCAACGAGCCTGCCACGCTCGAGTCCGCGATGCTGGGGTACCAGCTCTGCCACAGGCTTGTCCACGACAAGCTGGGCAAGGACGCCGTCGTCGACACGCTCGTTGTCAGTCACGACACCAAGGGCTCCAAACGCTACGCCGACGAGAAGTCGCCGCTGCGAGGCATGTCGCTCGTCATGGATCTGCCCGCGCGGGCGCTCGTCTTCGACGTCATCGTTCACGAGAGCCTTTTCCCGGGCAGCGACGCCGAGCTTTTCGTCTACAAACCCGGCGCCCGGGGCCCATCGAACCCGAACGACCCGAGCTCCCAGCGAGACCGTGTGCCCGTCACCGAGACCGTCGAACGCGCCCCCCATGGCCTCGAAGCCTTCGACCTCCCCGAGGTCCCCCGCTACGCCGAGATGATCGAACGCATCTGCGACACCGCCGGCTACGACATCAACCGCTTCCGCACCTACCGCCTGGCGTTGCAGTACCCGCTGACCGGGTTCCAGTACACCATGGCCTTCCGCGCCCCGTTGCCGCCGAAGGACTGACCAACGCCCCCCTCCCCCCCATCCACCGCGAATACAGTTCAGCCGTGACCAGCCAGGCCATAGCCCGCACCGACCGTTCGACCCCGATGACCTGGGCGATCGGCTTCGTTCTCGTCGCGCTCTGCTGCCTGATCTCATTCCGCCCGGCCCTTGCGCTCACACATGCCTCATGCGGGCAGGACGCCGACACCTACCAGACCAGCCCCTTCGAGCGCTCGTTCTCGAGCCAGCTCCTGCCCGCAAGTGCGCAGGCCACAGAACCCAGACGCTCCGAGAAGCGCCCCCCGACCGAAACACCGCTGGTGCCGACCAGCACACGGACATGCCCCGAGGCACCCCGCTCGCGCACCTGCGAGCCTGATCTGCCCCGCCCCTTGAGCGTGTTTGGCCGCATTCTGCGCGCCCGCGGTCCGCCGGCGTAACCCAACGTCTCCAACAACAACTCAACCGCCCGGACTTCGAGCCGGGTCATGGTGTCCACACACACAGTCACCGCGCAGCTGCGCGCAACGTTTTCGATGCGCCCAAGCCGCGCCCGTTGAAAGCAGATCCGACATGTCAGACAACACACAACGCGACGACGCTGCGCGCACACAGACCGGCTTAGCCGAACCCCAGAACCAGATCGACGAAGCCGAGGACTACCAAACCCTCGCCGGCTGCCTGACGCTGGGCGGGCTGGTGGTCCTGTCGCTCGTGCTCATGGTCGTCCTGATCGTTCTCTTTGGGGAACCGCTGCACTAGAGCCGACTCGGGATTTCCCCTCAACTCGGCGCGCCCCAACCCAACACCACGCCCTTTATCCATCCCCCGTTTCGGGATGAAGTGCACGAATTGGGCGTTGTTTCCCGGTGCTCATGCAATCCCTTCCGCCTGCGCGGCTTAGGCGGGTGTTGCGCGCCCGCTGCAAAACGCAGGATGCTCTCGCTGCGCGGCGTGTATCGGAAGGCCGGGGGCTGTGCGTTGCAGCCCCAACAAATGGACTTGTCAGAAAGGAATGGCCAATGAACAGTGTCAGTGGCGCAGGGGCCTCGCAGTCCCTGCAGATGCAACAGATGCAGGGTGCCCAGCGTGGCGGCCCGGGTGGTCGCCCGCCGGGTCCGCCGCCCGAGGTCATGAGTGAGATCGAGTCGGCCGCATCCGCAGCCGGGCTCGACTCGTCGCAGATCACCGATCTCAAGAGCGAGATCGAGTCGGCGATCCAGTCCGCCAAGGAAAGCGGCACAGGCCGCGAGGGCGTCAAGGAAGCCGTCAACTCGGTCCTCGCCGACTCGGGCATCGATGTCGATGCCCTCAACGAGAAACTCGCGAGCATCACGCCCGCGCCCCCGCCCTACACCGGGCAGCCCCAGGACGCCGCCGGCAGCATCAGCTCCCTCATCGGCGAGTCGGGCGACGAGAGCATCTCCAAGATGTTCCAGAACCTCAGCAATCTCCCAGCGGGATCGCTGCTGAACACCACCGCCTAACCCGCGGCCTCAGCCACAGCCAGGGGCGGAGCCCCTGCTGCTTCTCCTACGACAGCCTCAACGCACTACTGACTCACCCACAGATCCATCCAGCAACTGAATCGAACCTTAAAACGAGGCGAGGATTCTCGCTTGGTGCCACCGACCTATTCCTAGGGATTGGTGTTTTTTCGGCTAGGTTCGGAGAGCACTAACCCCAGAGACGGGGTCAGTTTCATGAAATGGTCAAGGCCGCGTGCCAAATGCCCTACAATTGACCAATGGAACAAATAAACGGATTTCCGGCACAACGACTAATCTTTCGTCTCGATGGTGACATTGCGAGCACCGGCCAAGTTGATGCCGAACAACTCGGAGTGTCTCTCGCCGGCTGGTCAAGGATTATTCGTCTACATAGCGCTGCCCATTTTCGAGGCTGGGCCAGTTCGTCTTCAAACTATGAGGGTCTTAAATTTGAATTACGGGCTGCTACACCAAATCGCGGCTCTTATGAGATTACAATATTCGCAGTTGCCACCGGCATCTTGAGTGCAGCAAGCTGGGATGTCATCAAGAGCGTATGGGGAAAGCTCCCATACGTATTCGACGCACTCTTAGCTTCAAAACGAGAATCCCTAGAAGCCAAGTTTATAGCAGAGAGAATTCGCATAGCAGCCGAATACAACATGCCACCCACGGAAGATCAAGAAGAAGAAATCAAATTTGCCAAGGAGCTCGACAAGGCTGCGAAAGGCGCCGCCACACCAATTAACAAAAGTGCAAATACTGCAGAACTTATATTACCAAACAATGAGATTATTCTTATTAATTCATCAAGCAAGAGATGGATCGACCAGCCGATACCTACTGCTCCAATTGTCGAAAATTCCGGCCCAATCGACCGCCGAGAAATTAAACTTCTCGCCATAAACCGACGCAATGGATGGGGCCGTTTTGAATTCGTACGTCCACGAGAGCACATTGAAAGCCGTCAGCAGGATTGCAAAGTTATCAACAACATGGCATCTGCACCGAACAATATTTATACAAAATCACTTAATGAACAGACTACAATTCGAGTATGGATCCAATTAATCACTCGTCCAGAGAGTGAAAAGGGCAGTTGGTATTATCGAATATACGGCTCTGAAGAGCCTTCCGACGAGCTACTGACCTAAAGCTCCGGCGCAAACCCCCGCCTCATCGTGTTCTCACAAATCGCACGGGGCTCGACGAATTGTAACAGATAATCCGCCCCGCCCGCCTTGGAGCCGACCCCGGAGAGGCCAAAGCCCCCGAAGGGTTGGCGGCCGACGAGGGCGCCGGTGATGGTGCGGTTGATGTAGAGGTTGCCGACGCGGAACTCACGCTTGGCGCGTTCGATGTGGGAGGGCATGCGGGAGTAGAGCCCGCCCGTGAGCTTGTAGGCGTGGTCGTTGGCGATCTTGAGGGCCTCGTCAAATGTGTGCGCGTGCATGACAGCGAGCACCGGGCCGAAGATCTCCTCGCGGGCGATGCGGTGCTCGGGCGTGACGCCCGTGAAGATGTGCGGCGGGATGTAGTTCCGGGGCTGGACCGCGCCCTCCGCGACATCACCCGTGTTGAAGTCCGCCGCCCCCAGCACGAGCCTCGCCCCATCGGCCTGCCCCGCCTCGATCATGCTCCGGATTTTGCTGGCCGCCTCGTCATCGATCACCGGGCCGACGTCGCAGGACGGGCTTGTCGGCGGCGCGACGACGAGCGCACGCGTCGCCTCGACGAGGCGCTCGGTGAACCGCGTGATGTGCGGCCCGCTCGGCCCCTCGGCATCCACAACGATGCAGCGCGAGCAGGCCGAGCATTTCTGACCCTGGAAACCGAACGCGGACTGACGCACACCGATGACGGCTTCGTCGAGGTCGGCGGACGTATCGACGATGAGCGCGTTCTTGCCGCCCATCTCGCACACGACCTTCTTCACGTGCATCTGCCCCTCGGGCGTCAGACCCGCGGCCTTGATGATGTCCAGGCCCACGGCCTTGGAGCCCGTGAACGCGATGATCGCGGTCCGCGGATCACGCACGAGCGTCGCCCCGACCGTCTCGCCCCGCCCGGGGAGGAACTGGAGCACGTGCATCGGGTCGATCTCGACCTGCCACATCTGCGCTTTGAGCGATTCGTGGAAGATCCGCACCATCTCGGCGGCGATATGGGGCGTCTGCTCGGCGGGCTTGACGACCACGGTGTTGCCCGTGACCAGAGCCGCCGCGGTCATGCCGCAACAGATCGCAAGCGGGAAGTTCCACGGGCTGATGACGACAGCCACGCCGCGGGGCTGGTAGAAGTGCTCGTCGAGCTCGCCGATGAACCGCCCGAGGCGTTCGCGCTCGAAGAGCCTGGGCGCCAGACGTGCGTAGTACTCGCAGAAATCGATCGCTTCGCAGACGTCCGCGTCCGCCTCGCGCCAGGTCTTGCCCGCTTCCTTGACCATCAGCCCCGCCAGCTCATCGCGGCGCGACCGCATCAGGTTGGCGGCGTATGTCAGCACATTGGCGCGAAGAATCGGGTTCGTGCTCCGCCAGTGATCGAACGCCTGTTCCGCATGATCGATCGCCCTGGTCGCGTCGGCTTCGGTGTGCTTGTCGTTGTCGACGGGCCCGATCTCGGCGCGTTCGAGCGCGAGTTTGAAGTGCTCGCGCTGGCCCTGCTGAGAGAAATCGCGGACGGGCTCGGTGAAGAAACGCTCGCCGTTGCCCACGCCCGGGACCGCCGGCGAGAGCTGGTGCCGTTCGTGCGCGATCTCGGCAAGGTCCGGCTTCTGATTGCCCGTGTCGTGCGAACGCGGGTCGGCGAGGAGCACGGTCGGGTCGGCGTTCTCGGCAAAGCCCGCCACGAGCCACGACTCGTTCGACGTGTTCTCGAGCAGGCGGCGCACGAGGTACGCCATGCCCGGGATCATCTCGCCCACGGGGATGTACTCGCGGATGCGCAGGCCCGGGCCCTTCTCGTCGTCGGCGGCCGCATACTTCAGCTCGTCAGCCATGCCGTGGAGCATCTGGAGTTCGAGCGCATTCTCCGGCAAACCCCGCCTCTTGAGCCCGGCCATGGCGTACGCGATCGAGCGGATGTTGTGCGACCCGAGCGCGAGCTTGATGCCACCCTCTTCTTTCTTGCGAGGCAACGCGTCGAGGAAGATATCGACCATGTCCTCAAAGCAGGCGTCGGTGTGCCACTTCTCGTTCCACACCGGGCAGGGCCAGCCCATCTCCTCGGCGTGGATGGTCTCGTAGTCCCAGTACGCGCCCTTGATCAGGCGCACGCTGACCTGACGCTTGTTCTCGATCGCCCATCGCGCCAGATCCCGCGCGTCATCCGGGCCCGATTTCAGATACGCCTGGATCGCGATGCCCGCATGGAAGGGATGCTTCATGCAGCAACGCTTGAACAGCTCGATCGTCAGGTCCTTGAGCTCGAACTGCTCCATGTCGAAGTTGATAAACACGCCCTTGGCGATCGCGGCCTCGAGAATCGGGTCCAGACGCGTCATCAACTCGCGGATCGAGCCCTCCGTGTCGATCGGATCGACCTTCGCCGAGAGACACGAGATCTTGATCGAAACATTGCACCGCGGGATCTCTCCAAGGTGATCTGTCTCGATCTGCTTGTTGGCCTTCCAGCCCGAAACCTCCCCCGGAAGGTTGTTGATGAGGTCCAGATACTTATCGCGGTACTCGTCAGCCTCGACATCCGACACGCACGCCTCGCCCAAGAGGTCCACCGAGAAACCGATGTCGTGGTCCCACAGCTGCTTCAGTCGCGGCAGCGCGCTCTTGGCGTCCGTGCCCGCGATGAACTTCGATGCCATCGACTTGATCTGCGAGGAGATCGTCTTGGTCATCAGCCCCTTGGCCACACCGCCTGCGCGCAGGCCCAGGTCCATGCCCGGCGGCAGCGTGACACCCGGCTGCGTGAGGTAGTCGATCAGGTGCTCGTGCACCTGCTCGGGCGTGGTGAGCATCGGGAACACGTCGACGAACCGAAAGAGCTGGACCTTGAAGTCCTGGTCCTTCATGGACCAGTTCATGAGCTTGTCGGAGTAGAACTTGGCGCTGAAGATGCCCGCCTTGCCCGCGCGGGCCAGCTCAAGAAGTTGGAGCCCGATGCGGTAGACCTCCGGATCGATCGCGATGTTCTGCACGGGGTCAGGCTCGACCGGCGGGCGCTCATGAAGAGACATGGGACCGGACTTCTTCGAGAACCAACCCATACGCACTGCTCCCTTCTTCGAACGCGGCACGCTGCCACCAGCCCCCGCAGATCGGGCCGATTCTAGTCCCGCTGTATGCAATCACCCGCCCGTGTCGGGCCTAGCCTAGAGCATGCCAAACGGCCCCTCCGTGGTCACAATCGGGAACTTCGATGGCTGCCACGTCGGGCACGCCCAGCTCATCCGCCGGGCCCGCGCCGCGGCCGACCAGGCTCACGCCAAAGTCGTCGTGATGAGCTTCTTCCCGCACCCGAGCGCCGTCCTCCGGCCGGGCCACGAGCCGGCGATGCTGACCACCTGGCAGCGCCGGGTCGAGCTGCTCCAGGGGCTCGGCGCCGACGAGGTCATCTGCCTGAAACCAACGCCGGAACTCCTGAACCTCGAGCCCGATGCCTTCGTCGAGCAGCACCTGCTGCCGCTGTCGCCTGTGCGTGTGATCGAGGGCACGGATTTCCGCTTCGGGAGTCGGCGTCGCGGGGATCTTGGTGTGCTGCGCGTGCTGGGTGAGGCGTTCGGCTTTGCGGTTGAAGCCGTCGACAAGGTCCGCACCACCATCCACGACGAGAGCGAGATCAACGCATCGAGCACGATCATCCGCGAACTCATCAAGACCGGCCGCGTGCGCGACGCCGAGCGCGTGCTCGGTCGGCACCACCGCGTCGAGGGGCTCGTCCAGCAGGGCGATCGGCTCGGACGCTCGATCGGCTGCCCCACCGCCAACGTCGACTGCGAGACACTCCCGCCCGCCGACGGCGTCTACGCAGGAACAGCCACACTCCCGACGGGCCAAACCCTCCCGGCCGCGATCAGCATGGGAACGCGACCGACCGTCACCGGCTCGCCCGAACGCCGGTTCGAGGTCCACGTTCTGGGCGCCGAGAAGGACGGCGCGGCGATCGCAGGCCTGCCCGAGTACGGCTGGCGTCTGGCGGTCGACCTCCACGCGTGGCTCCGCGAGCAAATCAGGTACCCTTCACTCGACGAGCTGATCGAACAGCTCAAACGCGACTGCGACCGCACGCTCGAAATCATCGGGCGAAGCCCCGAAACGACCACCGCCCGATGAGAGAGACCCATGAGTAACTGGGAAACAAACACAAGCCTCGACGAGATCGCCGCATTCCTGAAAGACAAGGAGCGGATCGCCGTGCTCACGCACGCACGCGTCGACGGCGACGCCGTGGGCTCATCGCTCGCGCTCGTCCGGGCGCTCAACAAAGCCTCGAAGACCCGCCGCGCCAGCGCGTGGTACGTCGGGGGCGAGCCCAACTGGCTCGACCAACTCGCGGGCGACGCGCCGCACTATGTTCTCGAGGGCGGCAAGCTCCCGGACATCGAGCCCGATGCCGTCGTCGTCGTGGACACCGGCTCGTGGGGCCAGCTCGACGCGCTGGCCGATTGGGTGCGCGAGCGTTACGACATCACCAGCGTGATCGACCACCATCTCCAGGGCGACCCGGACGTCGCGCCGAGGCTCCATATCGCCAAGACCTGCGCCGCCGCCGCTCAGCCTGTGTGCGAGCTGGCGCTCAAAGTCCTGGGTCTCAAGAGCGCAAGCGAACTCCCCACTTCGATCGCCGAGCTGATCTACACGGGCCTGGCGACCGACACGGGCTGGTTCCGCCACTCGAACGTCAAGGCCGAGGTCTTCGATCTGGCTGGGCAACTCCTCCGCGC
The DNA here is from genome assembly GCA_965228265.1 of Phycisphaerales bacterium. GTDB lineage: Bacteria > Planctomycetota > Phycisphaerae > Phycisphaerales > UBA1924. The sequence goes on along the minus strand of OZ245804.1, from coordinate 1,955,449 downwards.
GGGCGTGGACCACACCAAGCTGATGGCCCAGGTCGAGATGAACGACCGCCCCGCGCGACTGCGCGTGATGGCCGAGGCACTGGGCTCCCTCGAACTGCACGACCGCGAACGCGTGGCGATCATGTCGCTTACCCGCGAGGCGATCCACCGCGCCCAGGCCGGCTCGTCCGACACGGGCGGGTTCAGCGACCTCGGGCTCAAGATCTCAACCGTCCGTGTCAGCGCGATCCTCACCGAGGTCGAGACCGCACACGAAACCGTCGCCACCAAGGTCAGCCTGCGTTCCAAGTCTGGGCCACACATGATCGACGTGAACCAGGTTGCGCGCAAGCTCGGCGGGGGCGGGCACGCCAACGCCGCCGGCGCCCGCATCGGTATGCCCATCGAGCAGGCCAAGCCCGTGCTCATCGACGCGATCCTGCAAACCGAGCGAGAGAGCAAGTGAGCCAGTGGCGCCCCATCAAGCCGTCGACCCGGAAGGACGACGACCGCCCCGCGCGCCGGCCCACACGCCGCCCGCCGCTCTCGGTCTTCCCCACCACGCTCTGGGAATACCCGAGCCAGCACTACGACGCATCCGACGGGTCAACGATGCAGGGCTCCAAGCACTACACCGGCGCCACCCCGAGTTGGGTCATCTGGCAGCTCCTCCAGCGCTACACACGCGAGGGCGACACCGTCATCGACCCGATGTGCGGCTCGGGCACCACGATCGACGTCTGCAAGGACCTCAATCGCACAGGCGTCGGGTTCGACCTCGTCCCCTCGCGCGACGACATCACCCAGGCCGACGCCCGCAAGCTCCCGCTCGAGAACGCATCCGTCGACTTCGCCTTCGTCGACCCGCCCTACTCGACGCACATCGACTACTCCGACGACCCGAACTGCATCGGCAAACTCGATGCCGCGGGCGATGACGGGGGCAAGGCGTACTACGCCGCGATGAGCAAAGTCATCGCCGAGATCGACCGCGTCCTGATCCCCCGGCGATACATGGCGCTCTACGTCAGCGATTCCTGGCGCAAAAACAAGGGCAAGGGCCGATCCAAGTCCGCTGTCCGCGGCGGCACATTCATGCCCATCGGGTTCGAGCTCTTCGCGATCATGCGCAGACACTTCGAGCCCGTCGACATCATCTGCGTCGCGCGCAAGAACGACAAGATCGCTCGGGGCAACTGGCGCAAGTCGGCGATCGAGGAGAACTTCTTCCTCCGGGGCTTCAACTACTGCTTCATCATGAAGAAGCCTTAGCCTCCCCGTTCTCGCAGCTTTCCGCGACGCCGTCGTGGAACTTCAGGCGGAGCGTGCCGTCGATATCGCGGATGCCCAGGTTCTGCTCGTTGCTGCTGACGTCGATCTTGATGCGGGGCCGCTTCGGGTCGTACTTCCCGACCACCCAGCCATCGATGAGCATCATCTCCAGCGTGGCCACGCACTGCTGAAGCGTGAGATCTTTCCCCGCCGGCCCATTCAGGTTCCGCAGCGCCGCCTCGGTGTTGCGCATGAAGTCCGTGATATCGGGCGACTTGCCGAGCGCGTCCATGACGTACTTGAACTGCCCCATCCTGGGAAGCAGCTTGAGCCCACGCCGGAACGCCTCGACCTTGTGGACCTCGCCGTTGTTGTACAGCGGCAAGGTCTCCTTCTTCGCACCCGTCAGGTTGAGCTTGAATGTGTTGTACTTCGTCAGCTCCCACTCCAGCTCGGAGTCGTTGTCGACGCTGAGCCGGCGAGCGACCTCCTTCACCGCGATCAGGTCGAGCCCGCCCAGCCCCGGCAGGAAGAAATCCTCGTCGGCGAACCCGCCAAGGCTCAGCCAGCGGAACGCCTCCTTGGCGGTCATGTCCAGACCTTCCGAGGCGGCGATCTTCTTCGTCATGTCCTCGAGGTCGGTGAACTGGCCGTTGGCGAAGTACCAGAAGTCCGCGAAGCGGATGTACTGACGGATGCGCCGCGTCGTGATCTCCTCGTACCGGCGCTTGAGCCAGGGCACCTCGCCGTGGTTGTTGTAATCGGCCAGGATGATGTACGCGATCTCGCGAGCCGTCGAGTGCGCGAGCGTCATCCCACCCGCCAGGATCGGGTCCGCAAAGCCCGCGGCCTCGCCCGCAAGGAACCAGTTGTCCCCCACCATCTTCTCGGCAACGTACGACCAGTCCTTCGTCGTCCGGATCTGACCGTCACGCTTGGCGTTCTTGCACAGCTCCTGAATCCGGGGCTCCTGCGCGAGCGCCTGCTCGTAGAGCTCCTCCGGCTTCATCTTCATCTTCTTGTAGTGCTCGACCGGGCAGATGTACCCGATGCTCGTCCGCGTCGGCCCGAGCGGGATGAACCAGATCCAGCCCGCCGCGATCGAAAGAATCTCGACGCGCGTCGCGCCGACACCGATCTCCACCGCCCAATCGGCGTTGTCCCAGTAGTCCCACACCGCCATGTTCTTGAGCTTGCTCGGGACGTCGATTTTCACATCGTTCGCCCGGCGCACCACGCCCGCGTAGCCCGAGCAATCGACGTAGTACTTCCCACGCACGCACGTCCCGTCGGCCAGGTACACCGCGTTGATGTGCCCGCCCGAGGCGTCGATGCGCGACACCTGCGTCTCTTCACGCACGTCACAGCCAACCTCCGCTGCGTGGTCCAGCAGGATCTTGTCGTAGATCGCGCGATCGACCTGGAAAGCCGTGAACACACGCTGGCCCTGGTACTGCGCAGGCCGCGGCTCGTCCTTGAACTTCGAGGTCGGCACGAACTCGAACGCCCAGAGCTCCTTGGACGTGCCCCAGCGGTACGTCCCCCCGATCTTGATCGGGAACCCGGCCGACTCGACCTTCTCCCAGCAGCCCATCTCGTTCAGGATCGGACCGATCGCCGGAAGCTGGCTCTCGCCCACATGCTCGCGGGGGAACTTCTCTTTTTCGAGAATCAGGACATTCAGATCCGGACGATATTTCTTGATGATCGCGCCAACAGTCGAGCCCGACGGGCCGCCACCGATGACAACAACATCCACGTCAACCGCGGCATTCTCCGACACCACAACGACCCCCAGCTTGTACTGCGGCCACGACCTCGGTGCTGCCAAGTACCGCCGGCCGCGAACCCTGCCCGGAACGAATGTCCAGGGTTCTCCATAGATCTCTTCGCCAAGATACCAGATTCGATGGAAATCTACAAGGCTTCCTGACGGGCTCTGGCGATCCAGCCTCCCCCCAGAACACGGTCCGGATCGGCAGGGTCGTGCACCACCAGCGCCTGGCCGGGCGTCACCGCCCGCTGGGGGGTCTCAAATCGGACTTCGATCGTCGGTTCCGCGTCTGGCTCGCGCCGGAATTCCGCCCGGGCAAGCTCGCCGTTGTATCGGCACCGGGCCAGGCATGCATGCCACGCCCCCGGCTCCACCTCGACAAGCCAGTTGGCATCCTGAACACCGCACCACGCCGAGAGCAGGTCAGCCTCCTCACCGATCGTGACCGTGTTCGTCACCGGGTCCTTGTCGACCACGTAGATCGGATGCCCGAGCGCCACGCCGATCTTTCGACGCTGGCCGATCGTGAACCGGTGCTGCCCCTCGTGCTCGCCCAGCGGCTGGCCCGAGGTGTCGCGGATCTCGCCCCGAGCCGAGGCGAGCTCGGGGCGCTCACGCTCGACGAACGACGCGTAGTCGTTGTCGGGCACAAAGCAGATCTCCTGCGAGTCGGGCTTGTTGAAAACAGGAAGCCCGAACTTCCGCGCCAGCTCGCGGACTTCTTCCTTCGTCTCGTACTCCCCGATCGGCAGCAGCGTCGAGGCGAGCTGGTCGCGTGGAATCCCGAAGAGCACGTACGACTGGTCCTTCTCCGCGTGCCGACCCGTCAGGAGCGCCGGGCCATCCTCGCGCTCCGCGATCCGTGCGTAGTGACCCGACGCGACGTAGTCCGCGCCGATCTGCTTGGCATGCTCGTGGAGCTTGCCGAACTTGAGCCAGTCGTTGCAGCGGACACACGGGTTGGGCGTGCGTCCGCGGGCGTACTCGTCCACGAAGTAATCGATCACCCGCCGAAAGTCCTTGCGGAAGTTCAGCACATAGAGCGGGATGTCCAGCTGAGCCGACACCAGCCTCGCGTCCGCCGCGTCTCCCACCGAGCAGCACCCCTGCTTGTGCAGCTTGGGCGCTTCGCACTTGGGGTTGTCGGGCACGAGCTCATCGAGCGTCTCGCCCGGGGAGCCCAGGCGCATGAACGCACCCACCACCTCGTAGCCCTGCTCCTGGAGCAGAGCCGCGGCGACGGACGAATCCACGCCCCCCGACATCGCAAGCAGTACCTTTCCGCGCGTCTTCACGGGTGAGTGTAGAGCCCTGAAATCACTGGAGTTGCAGCCCGATCAATCCGGGTCCTCGGGGGCCAGCTCGTAGATCCCGCTGTCGTCCCCCGCGTCCTCGATCCGCAGCCCGCCCGCCTTGTAGGTCGGTTTGATCACGCTCGGCTGATCGTCAGCCGGCTCAGGCGCCGCCGGCGCGGGCATCCGCGCCAGGGCCTCCTGCTCGCGCTCGTAGCGTTCACGCTCTTCCTGCGCTTTTTTCTGCGCCATGCGCGCATCGCGCGCCTCGGCGGCTGCATTGCTCGAAATCGCAAGGAACGAGATCGATGCGATCTGAAGCACCGAGATCACCGCCACCACGAGACTCAGCGCAAAGATCACGAGGAAGATCGCACCGATCACAGTCGCCGGCAGCTTCAAGGGCCCGAACCAGTCCGAGCCCAGAAACAGCACCGGCCCGATGATCCCGCACCCGCCGATGCCCCAGGCGGCTGTGTGTATCCGTGACGCCAGCCCCTCATCGCCCGCCCACGTCGCCAGCGCGTTGTGGTGCGCCAAGACGGGCACCGAGGCCACGAACGAAATCACCACAGTGACATTCAGCCCCCCCAGTGCCAGGTCGAGCCCGTTCGTCGATCCGCTGCGGATGATCATCACCCGCCAGAACGCAAAGAGCGCCGGCAGGAGCCAGACGAGCTGCGCCAGCCTGATGCCGAGCAGCCACGGGCCGTGGTCCAGAGCCGCGTCCCCGAGTGTCGATTCCGATCGCGGCCTTTTCCCGGAAGAGATCGCCGACCCCAGAATCCAGAGCACCGCCCCGGCCCCGAGCATGATCGGCCCGCTCAGATCCCGCGTGCCGCGGATGGTCATCAGGCCCATGACAAGCAGGCACATCCCGATCGAGGCGAGCCCGAGCCCGAAGCTCAGCTTGCGCAGGTAGGTCACGGGTGCATCGGACAGATTGTCACCCCCGAGGACGCGGGGTTTGGACCTCGGGATGGGCGTCCCGCACTCAGGGCACATGCCGCCGGCGTGCAGACCCTTCAGAGAGTAGTTGCACTTTCGGCACAGGCGATCCTCGGTGATCACCTCGCCCAGAAAGCGCGTGGCTGTGGTGCGTGATTTCGGGGTCATAGCGCGGGGTCAGTCTATCGCCGAGACACCGCCGGCTCAGCGAGCGCCGACGGAACTGGCCGCCTCGACCGCGTTCTTGAACATCCGCAGCCCGATCGGTTCAGCCGCTTTCCGCTCGGCCGAGAGTCGTGTCCAGGCCGGGTGACGGTTCCATTCGAGATACCGCTCGGGGTGCGGCATGAGCCCGAAGACCCGCCCGGTCGGATCACAGATCCCCGCGATCCGGTCCACCGAGCCGTTGACGTCTTCTGTGTATCGCAGGGCGATCTGCCCGTTCTGAGCGAGCAGCTTGGCGGTGTCGTCCGGGGCGACGAAACAGCCCTCGCCGTGCGCGATGGGCAGGACGCTCGCGTCCGCGTCCAAGCCGGTGAGCCCGCGCGTCCAGACGCATTTCGAGGATTCATTGAATTCGACGCCCGACCAGTCGGAGATGAACGACCCGCCCGCGTTAACGGTGAGCGCGGCTCGGTGCCCCTCAACGCCGGGCAGGAGCCCGGTCTGGACGAGCACCTGAAAGCCGTTACAGATGCCGATGATGCACGCCCCGCGGTCGATCGCGCCGCGCAGGCTGTCCATGAGCCCGAGGCGGGTGTGCATGGCGAAGATCCGCCCCGAGGCGACGTCGTCGCCGTAGCTGAAACCGCCCGGGAAACCGATCAGATCGGCTTTCTCGATGGGCGAGGGATCCGTAACGAGTGCTTCAAGGTGCGCCAGCCGCGTTTTGGCCCCCGCAAGCTCGAAAGCCCGCGCCAGTTCGGCGTCGCAGTTGGTCCCAGCGGTGCGAATAACCAGAGCGGTAGGCATCGGGATAGGATAGGCATCGGGCCGGAGTCCGCCGCTTGTAGAGGACCCCGCCCGATTCATTCTTTATATGTCCGGAGTGACGACATGCCCGCTGTGTTCCCGTTCCAGGCCATCCAGTACAACCACGGCAAAGGCGATGTGACCAAGCAGGTCGCGCCCCCCTACGACGTCCTCGACAAGGCCCGCAAACAGGCACTTCTCGACGGCGATGCGCACAACATCGTCGCCATCGACCTCCCGCACACCCCGGCCAAGGAACTCGGCCCGCCCTCGGCGTACAAAGCCGCCGGCGAATCGCTCTGCAAATGGCTCGGCGAGGGCGTGCTCACCAAGCGCGAAAAGCCCGCCATCTTTGCATACCGACAAACCTTCAGCTTCCGGGGCAAGGACTACCAGCGCTGCGGCATGGCCTGCACCGTCGAGACCCAGCCCCTGGGCGCACGTGAGGGCGGCGGCATCCTCCCCCACGAACAAACCTTCAGCGGGCCCAAGGAAGACCGCCTCGCGCTCATGAAGGCCACGGCCACACAGATCAGCCCGATCTTCGGCCTCCACCCCGACCAGAACGGATCCGCCAGTGAACTCGTGCGCTCCATCATGGAGTCGCGCAAGCCCGATATGACAGCAACCGTCACCGAGACCGACGGCCAGGACGTGCTGCACGAAGTCTGGACGATCCAGGACGAGGCGACGATCGCGAAGTATCAGGACGCACTGAAGGGCGAGGACATCTTCATCGCCGACGGGCACCACCGGTACAACACCGCGGTCAACTACCTCGAGTCGCTCGAGAAAGAAGGCGACGTCCCCGCGGATCACCCGGCTCGGCGCACGATGTTCGTCATGGTCAGCATGTCCGACCCGGGCCTTGCGATCGGGCCGACGCACCGCGTGCTGGGCGGCATGAAGGACTACACCCACGAGAAGTTCATCGAAGCCTCGGCGGGGTACCTCCAGATCGACCCGGTCGTGAACGATCCGAAGCAGATCGAGGCCGAGATGACCAAGGCCGCGACGACGTCCAAGGAGGTCTTCGGCCTCATCGACTTTGCCACGGGCCTCTGCTGGGTTGCAAGCTGCGTCGACGAGGACCCGCTCAGCGAGAAGTTCTCCGACAAACCCCAGGCCTGGCGCGAGCTCGACGTCGCGATCGTCCAGCACCTGATCGTCGAAGAGATCTGCCAGCCGGAGCTGAACGAGGGGGCCGACATCAAGTGGGCCTTCCCACACTCCGTCGAGGAGGTCATGGCGATCGGTTCGGGCTCGGAGACGGGCGCCGGCGGCGGGTCGGGGTTCGCACAGATCGCGGTGATCGTCCGCCCGACACCTCTGGACGCGGTGCGGGATATCTGCCTCGCTGGCGAACTGATGCCACAGAAATCGACGTTCTTCTACCCGAAGCTGGCGACGGGCCTCTTTATCAATCCCCTGAGCTGATCTCGGCGGGAGCGTTTGCAGCTTCACCCGCGTGCTCGTTGATGAAGGCGATGGTCTGCGCCGAGCCCATAACGCCGACGTGCTGCGCGACGATCTGATTGTCGCGCAGCACGATCATCCGCGGGATGGACATGATCCCGAGACGACCGGCTGCATCGGATTCCTTGTCGATATCGAGATAGACCGGCAATGTGCGCTCAACGATGACCTTCTCAACTTCCGGGTCACTCAGCGCCCCGCGTTTGAACGACTGGCACGGGCCGCACCACGACGCGGTCGCGTAGACGAGCACGGGCTTGCCCGTGGCCGTGGATTTCTGGCTGGCCTCCGGGAGTGTGAGATTCTGCGCAAAGAGCGCGGGCGTGTCCGCGGGGGCGCGGTTTGAGCGCAGGTTCATGATGACGACGATGCTCGCCACGATGACGACCAGGAAAGCCAGGTCGAGCTTCGACAGGCCCATCCCTGAGCGATCCGACTTCGTCTTCTCGGACATGCAAACTCCTTCCGCCGATCCTTCGACACACCGCCAACTCCAACGGTTGTGCGCGTATTCCCCGAAACCGCGGCTTACCAGGCCAGCAGCTCACCCGTGACGGGCTCGACGAGGTCCTTCATCGTCACAACGCCGATGGGCCTGGCGTGGTGTGTCACCACGGCGATGTGCTGCCCGCGAGCGCGAAGCGTCCGGAGCGCCTGCCTGACCGGGACGGCGGCATCGATCGTCAGGGCCTCGGCCATGACGCGTTCGGGCGTGGCGGCTTCGTCGAGGAAGAGATCGATCACACTGACCACGCCGACGACCGAGCCCTTGCGATCGACGACGGGCAGTCTGGAATACGGCGCGGCGCCGGCGATCTGGCGGGCGGTTGTCGCGTCCGAGTCTGTCCGCAGCCGTGTCACCCGCGACCAGGGCGTCATCTCGGATCGCAGGGGCGTGTCGCGGAAGGCCACGGCTCGGCGCACAAGCTCGGCCTGGGTCTGAGAGACGATCCCCTGCCCCACCGCCTCGCGCACGAGCCAGACCATCCGCTCGCGCGGATCGAGGGGGGCCTGCTCGCTGCTGCCCGAGGTAAGACGCCGCATCAGACGGGCGGCGCCGACGACGATCGGGAGGATGAGCAGCAGCGTCAGAACGATGCGTACGAACTTGAGCACCGGCGCGAACCTGTACGCGGTGTGCTCGGCTGTCACGCGTGCGTATTCCTTGGGCAGCGTCTCGGCGAAAACAAAGAGCAGCGGCGTGAGCACCGCGGCGTTGATGACGGAGATCTGCCAGGTGGGCAGGCCGGTCAGCTCGAGCAGATTCGCAAGCGCCAGCACGCCGATGTAGTTGCTCGAGTTGTTCAGGATCAGAAGGGCGGCCAGGACGCGCTCGGGCTTATCCAGCTCGTTTTTGAGCATCCGTGCGTTGCGGTCGGGCTTCTGGCCTGTCGCGCGTGACTCGAGTCTTGCGCGGCCGACGACGTAGGTCGCGGTCTCCAGACCGCTCCAGACGGCGGAATCGATGATGCCGAAGACCGCCAGGGCGGACCAGAAGATGATCTCGAAGGTGCTCATGACGTGCCCTCCGGATCAGCGGACTCTTCGGGCGTGAGCAGTTCGATCTCGACCCACTCGATCGCGCGTCCCTTGAGCTCGGCCACGGTCAGGCGCAGGCGACCGATCTGGACGCTGTCGCCCACATCGGGGAGGTGTCCGAGGAGTGTGAGCACGACGCCGCCGACGGTGGAGACTCTGCCGAGGGAGTGATCGAGCTGGGCAAAGCCCGGGTCGAAATCGTGCAGGAGCGCGTGGGCGGGCATGCGTCCGGGTGCGCGGAAACGCCCGACGCCCAGGATCTGCACCTCGCCGGAGGTTTCGGGGTCGCTCGCCTCGTCGAAGAGCTCGGCGACGACGTCTTCGACCCGGACCACGCCGACGAGTTCGCCCCGCTCGTCCACGACCGCGGCCCGCTCTTTGCCCTTGGTCCGGAGCTGGTTGAGCAGATCGTCGAGTTTGGTCTGCTCGGGGACGAAGAGCGGGGTCTCCAGGATCGTGCGCCATTTGGCGGGTTTGCGCGCGAGAAAGGCGGGCGTGCTCAGGAAGCCCACGGGCTCCTCGTCTTCGTTCAGGAACAGGATGCGGTCAACGCGGTGCGCGCGGATGTAGGCCTCGATCGCTGCGCGATTGGCGTTGATGTTCATCGTGTCGAGTTCGACGCGTGGAACCATGACTTCGCGTGCGCGGAGCGAGCCGAGTCGGAAGACGTCGAGCAGCAGGCGTTGTTCGTCGGTGTCGATGGGCGATTCGCCGCCGGTGTTTGTGAGCAGGTGCCCGAGGTCGGAGGGGTCGAGTGTGTTGTCGTTGGTCACCTTGGCGGTCACGAGCCTCGTGAGCGGGGCCATGACAAAGCGGTCCACGCCCGACCAGAGTGGCCAGAGCACCTGGATGATAAGGAGCCAGATCGGGCCGACGAACCGTGCGAAGGTCGCCCTGCGGGACGAGGCGGTGGTCTTGGCGATGACCTCGCCGATGAGCACGATGGCAAGGAGCGACCCGACCCCGAGCCCGGCGGCCGCGGCGTGGAGGCCTCGGCGTTCGAGCCCGATGATGACCACAGACGCGAGGGTGAAGTACAAGATGTTGACGAGGTTGTTGGCGAGCAGGATCGCGGTGAGCAGCGAGCGTGGCTTGCGGTGCAGGGCCTCGACGCTTGCCAGAGCGGCCGGCGCGCGTTTGCGGAGGGTGACCCGGTCGGCCTGGGTGAGGCCGAAGAGAGCGGTTTCCGAGCCGCTGATGATGCCTGAGAGCACCAGGAGCACCGGCAGGACAACCGCAACAAGGATGATCTCCGCGGGGTTCATCGCGCTTGGCCGGTCATCGGCTCGGTGCCCCGCCCTGCTCGATCATCCGCTCGATGTATCGCCAGGCATTGAGTGATTGCTTGATACGGGCGAGCAGGGCCTGATCGCCCGAGGCCGAGTGCTCACGGAAAAGTGCGGCGATTGTTTCGATCCATTCCTTCCGACGCTCGTCGGCCCAGCGGCGCCATTTGGCGATCTGTTCCGCGTCCTCGTCCATCAGGGCCTGCTCGAATTCCATGCGGACTTCCATGATCTCCATGAGGAATCCATCGGGGAGGGATTTGTCCTCGCCGGTGTACCCGAAATGGCGCAGCAGGGTGGAAGCCCGGGATTCGGGGTCGAGCAGCGATCGGCGGGCGTCGTTCAGTCGTGCGGCTTCGTCGGCCTGGGCGTCGCCAGACTGGGCATTGCTGCCCAAGCCCAGATCCGGGTGGGCGGATGCAACCCGGGCGAGATATGCACGTTCGACCTGTGCGGGGTCGAGATCGAAGGTGGGCGTGAGGCCCAGTGCCTGGAATGGGTCATCTTCGGGCATGTCGGGACACGATACGGCAGGCTCGGGCGTGGTTCCTGTTTGACTCGTCTGGCCCCTACGCGGAGGATGGAGTCGGCGTGAGCAAGAACACAGGGCACATCGGGATCGTGGCGGTCAGCCCCGAGGGGGCTTCGCTGTGCTATCGCCATCTCTTTCGTCACGCGGCCCGACTGTTTCCAGACCGCGAGCCGCCGCGTGTGACGATCCACAACGAGCCTCTTCCTACCTATATCCAGTGCGTCAAAGCGGATGACTGGTCGGGGGTCGCGGAGCTCTTGCTGAAATCGGTTCGGGTGCTGCATCTTGCCGGGTGTGACTTTGTGTTGACCCCGGACAACGCGGTCCAGCACGGGGTGATGATCGCCGAGCACGATTCACCGATCCCCTGGCTCACGATGACGGATCTGGTGGCAGACGCCCTGATTGAGAAGAAAATCCAGACGGTGGGCATTCTGGGGACGCGGTATGTGACCCAGGGCTCGGCGTACCAGACGGCTCTGGGGCTCAAGGGCATCAAGCTCCAGGCCCCTCAGGACGAGGATGTGGACCAGCTCGACGAGATCATCTTCAAGGAGCTGATCTACGGGTCGTTCTCGCCGGAATCGAAGCGGGCGTTCCATGAAATCGCTTCCCGGCTCTATGACCGGGGGAGCGAGGCTCTGGTGATCGCGGCCAGTGAGGTCCGGCTGATCCTGGATGAGAGCGAATTACCTATCCCCACATTTGATGCGGCAGATTTGCTGGCTGTGGGAGCCGTGATCCGGGCCGCCGGGGGCTGATTCGACAGCCAGATCCTTATCTGTGAGGCGTCGGTTGCCCAGATTCTCTTGGATCGGGGTCTGAAGTCACTGGACGGGCCGAAAGCGGGCGTGATACGCTGCCCCTGTCGACTGCCGCACGTGAGGCGTCGTCACGGTCCGGAACGCCGATGCGATCGGCCTTTCGGAGAACAAGAAGGCGGGGGCTCCGCGCGCGATCGTGTCCGGTGTGAACACCGGGGCGAAGGCGGTATCGCGGAGCACCGACGTGCAACGGAATGCACGCGGCCACGCCCGGAACCTAGGCACGGACGAATTCGGCGGGCCCGGCATGGAGTATGAAGCCGGGACGCCGAGGGTGTATTGGCGCACGGGCCAAGCCCGTTGTGTGTCCCCTTTGGACGGAGCGCATCATGCTCAAGCAGGATCTTGTGTCGCGGATTTCTCGTCGTCTGAGCCCGAGCCAGACCAGGTCAAAGGCAGAGAAGCTCTGCGAGCAGGCGGGCAAAGCCCCGGCTTCCCCCGCGGGCGCGTTCGAAGCGCTCGAGCCCCGGATTCTGCTCTCGGGCGACCACCCGGGATTCGATGATGTCTTCGGCCCAACGAACACGCCGCCGACGGTCATCACGATTGATGGCAACGGCGACGGCGCGGGCTTCGGCACGATCGGAGATGTCGCCGACGACGATGGCGACTTCTTCCAGTTCACCGCTACGCAGGACGGCTTTGTCTCGATCCTGGGGCAGACCTTCGCCGACGGACTCGACACGGCGCTCGAGCTTTACAGCACGGACGGCACGAAGCTCTCGGCCGATGACGAGGGCCTTGACAACGGCACGACCGCCCGCGGCCTGGCGCCGGACGGCTGGCTCGGCTTCGTCGCTGAGGCGGGCGAGACGTACTACATCCGCATCATGGGCGAGGACGACACGACAGGCACGTACGCGCTGCGTGTGCACACGGGGAATGTGGAGTTGACGATCGACTCCACCACGGGGTATGTCCGCACGGGCAGTGACACCGGTGACGCCCAGGAGATCGAAACGCTCCAAGCGGACATCATTTATACCTTCACTACGCCCGACCTTGAGAAGTTCAACAGCCTCGGAAGCATCATGGCCGGCGACGTGGTCTTCGGCGATGACGGCTCGGGCTATATTGGTGACGAGACCGCCGAGCGCGACCTTTTAGACACCCGTGTCGAGCTTTTTGATGCCGACGGCAATCTGATCGGCGCCGACTCATCGAACGGCTTCAATACAGATGCCTTCCTTCTCACAAGGTTTGAGCAGAACACGACGTACTACGTCCGTATTCGTTCGGACGCCTTTGAGAACACGGTGGTAACGGACCCGCAGTCGGGCAACCCTGACGATGTGTCATTCGGTGAGTTTGAGCTGAGAATCCAGGCAGCAGGAACCGAATTCCCGATCGATAACACGACTCGGCTCGGGGTGATCAACAGGCTTGGCTCTCCTACCACTGACTTCGAGGTAGAACTCCTCCGCGACCAGCACTCGGCACAGATCTTCACGTTCGAATCGCTCGGTTCTGGGCAGACCATTATCAACTTCACGACCTGGGACATGCTCGGCCAGCCGAGTTGGGACCCGAAGCTCGCTCTCTATGACGACAGCGGCAATCTTGTCCCGATCGCGACGAATGACTCGGCGCTCTCACTCGACGGTTTCGACAGGGCAGAGATCGTTGCCAATCTCCAGGGCGGCGAAACGTATTACGTCATCGTCGACGCGTTCGACGGCGTGTTCCTCAACGTCACCGAAGACCCGCGGGACGTTGCAGCGGGCGAGCGTTTCTTCCAGTTTGTCATCGAATCCAACGCTACGATCGACACCAGCGATCCGGACCAACGGATCGATGACCACATCGACATCGTGACCGATGACGATGGCAACATCACCAACCAGGATCTGATCCGTCAGCTAGCCACCCCGCTCATCTGGGGCCAGGCGTACACGCCGACAGGCTGGAGTGTCCCGCTCACTGACGACGTCGATACGAACGGCGACGGCATCGGTGATGTCTACGGGCTCCCCGGCTTCTTTGGCCCGATGCCGAGATACCTCTCGGCTCTTGATTTCCCGAACGCGGTGACCGACCACAGCCAGGTCGTAGCTTCGATGGCCGTCGGCCGGCTGGACCAGAACAACGACAACGATGTCTTTACTTTCGTTCCGCAGGTGGACCACCTCGGGCGGTTCGAGGGCAGCACTCAGGTCGACATGAACGGCGACGACATCGTGCCCGCACTGTGGAACATCGACGGCCGTCCTGCTTCACGCATCACTATCGCTGTTGAATTCGAGTTGGAGTGGATCCAGACTGGCACTGTCGCGATCCAGCTTTACGACTCGAACTTTGATCTCGTCCTCGAGGACTTTGAGACTCCGCTCCAGTCTGTGAACACGGATACGGGCGGCCCCGCCGGCGTGGACAGCCCGTCGCTGCTCGGCCCTGAACCAGATTCACTGAGAAAGGTCGAGACCGCGATCTCCCTTGATGCGGAATACTGGGGCGGCGAGGCGTACTACATCGTGATCTCAGCGCCGGGCTCACGCACGCGCTACAACCTGACGATCCAGGCTGATGCACAAGACGACACTTACGGCACGAACTCCGAGGCACCCGAAGAGGGCGATCTTGAGGATGCCGAGCAGCTCATCTTCGACACGATCTCAGGCATTGCCACAACGTCCGGCAACCCCGGCTTCGTGACCGATTCTCGTTCGTTTGGCGTGAACAGCGGTCTCGAACCTGATGACCCCAACTTCTTTGACCTGATCGTTCAGAACGGCGAACTCGGCAAGATCACTGACATCAATGACACGGACGTGTACCGCTTCATTGCGCCCAAGACTGGCTCGGCAGAGATTCTCCTGAGCACGACCGGCATCACGGACACGTTCACGGAACAGTTTATCAACTCCGGACTCGGCATTGTCGTTTCAAGCCGGACCATCACCAAGACGTACAACAGCTCTCTCGACGCTGCGTTCCGCGTCTATGACAGTTCGGGCACGCAGGTGGCCTACGTCAACGACTACCTCGGCTACACCGCCGATGGCACTGTGATCCCGCTTGGGACATCCGGCAACCCGAACGTGGGCGACCTCCAGATGTTCCGCAAGGATCCTCGCCTTGTACTGAATGTGCTCCAGGGCGAAGAGTACTACGTCGTTGTCGAGAGCTCGCAGCGTTACAGCAACAACGCGGACGCGGCGGACGTCAACGCCCGCGGCGACGCCGACCCGAACCGGGTCGACTGGCGTGTCGCGACCGGTTCGTACCAGCTCGTCATCAATACCACTCCCGAAACCGTCACCGACGACCACTCGAACGTTGCCGGTGCTTTCCGTGAAACGGTTATCCCGATCAACTCGGACCCGTCGAGCCCGGACAACGGCACGGGTTCGATCTCGGGCACGATCAACGCGCAGGGCGACAACGACTTCTTCAGCTTCATGGCTCCGATCGACGGGCTCATGACGCTGACGATTGACCCGGTGATGGCGCTCTCGCTCTCGATCACGATCCGTGACTCGAACAACGACATCGTGTTCCTGCCGAACAACTCGGCAATCAGCGGCGAGCCGCTGACCGTGAGCTTCGCGGTGGATCAGGCCGAGCGGTACTCGCTGCGAGTGCAGGGTCTGACCGGCAGCGGCGGTTACACGATCGATCTGTCAGGTGTCCCGGTGGCGGACGACCTGCCCGACGATGGTCGATTCTTTGCTGCGGCTCCGCTCGACTTCGGCGATTTCAGCCGACTGGCCGAGACGAGCGGTTCACTGAACCAGGGCGGCGACTCCGACATCTACTTCTTCAACGCGGAGGTGACCGACCTTGCCACGGTGACAGTGACGCGTCCGGCGGGCCAGGCCTCGATGACGCCCGCGGTGATCGTGTACGAGCTCGGCGAGGACAACGCCGACACGCCCAACCCGATCATCCGCAGCATCGCACGGGATCTGAACTTCGACGACACTGGCCGGGCGACGGTGGACTTCTCGACGCAGGCCGGCCGCCGGTACTACATCGTGGTGAAGGGCTCCGATCCCTCGAACTCCGTTGGTCTGTACGACCTCTCGGTCGAGTACGACCCCGCGGACGACCACGCCGACATCGGTCAGCTGAACGACGCGACATTCGTGAACATCGTGCCGAGCACGGGCAACGGCACGTCGACCGGTATCCTGGAGCAGTCCAACGACTCGGACCTGTTCGTCTTCGGTGTGCCGACGACGGGCCCCACCGATATCTCGCTGGTCTGGGACATGGAGCCCGGCGCGACCTTCGAGCTGAGGCTTTTCGACATCAACGGCGACCGGATCTACGCCAACGGCACGCCCGCGACGTACACGAGCAGCTCGGGATTCCTCGCGATCCCGCAGTTCACGGGCAACACGGCCGACATCTTCTACGTGGCAGTGGTCGGCGCGACGGCGACCCGGATCGATTACAGGCTCAACATCAACACGGGCATCGTGGACGATCACGCCAACGACACCAACTTCGACGACGCGACCGAGATCGTGCTCGACGTCAACACGGGCGACGGCAGCGAGACCGGACGTCTCGAGGTTGACGACGACACCGACTTCTTCACCTTCCTGGTCGTGGACAACGGCGATGTCATCATCGACGTCGATCAGGGCACGATCGGCACGCTCGACTTCCGTGTGTACGACTCGACGATGACGCTGATCACGCCCACGGTGATCGACGGCAACTCGATCATGTTCACCAACTCGGACGGGCAGGACGCGCGGTACTACCTGTCGATCGGCTCGACCTTCCCGGGTATCCGGACCGGTTCGTACACGGTCAACATCGACGGCCCGCCCATCGCGCCGGACCCCACCGACGACCACGTCAACCAGGGCAACCTGGGCGGCGCGACGGTGCTCGATGTCAACTCGATCAACGGCAACGCGTCCGACACGGGCATCATCAACACGATCACCGACACCGACCTGTTCCGTTACGACACGATCGGTCGCGGCGAGCTGTACATTCAGGTCTTCTCCGGTGACGATCCCACGCCGGACTTCACGGTGCGGATCTTCGATTCCAACGGCAACGAGCTGACCGATCTGGCCAACTCGACCGGCGTGGCCGGTGTGGCCGGTGTGACTGCAGCGACAAGCTTCATCTCGTCGGGTGCGGGCCAGACGTTCTACATCCTGGTCGATTCGAC
This sequence comes from Phycisphaerales bacterium, assembly GCA_965228265.1. Classification (GTDB taxonomy): domain Bacteria; phylum Planctomycetota; class Phycisphaerae; order Phycisphaerales; family UBA1924. The sequence goes on along the minus strand of OZ245804.1, from coordinate 1,938,421 downwards.
TGGCGATGTGGACACGGGCAACTACACGCTCCGCGTCGACGGCCCGGCGGTCACGACTCGCACGTACTACCCCGAGGGCTTTGCCAACGCGAACATCCACGAGTTCATCTCGCTGGCAAACCCGAACGACGAGGCCGTCAGCTACAGCATCACGGTGTACTACGCCGACATGTCGCTGGGCTCGGCTGTTGTCGCCTCGGGGACGCTCGCTGCGGGTGCCCGCGGCGGCGCGACGCTTTCGTACGGCGACGACATCGACGGCGACGGCAACGCCGACTACGCGACGGGCATCATCGCCAACGAGGCGTACGCCATCGTGGTCGAGTCCACGCTGCGTCTGGGTGCGAGCCTGAGCCACTACGACGCGAACCTCGCCCGTGCCGGTGCGATCGGTGAGGCCTTCACCGATGTCACCAGCGACCGCTGGGACTTTCCCGACGTGGTCCGCAACCCGGGTGTCGTGGAAGAGTTCCTCGTCTGGTACAACCCCAACTCGTTCGATGTGACGCTCACGATCACGGCCTACACGGGCAGCGGCAGCACCGTTGTGCTCAGCCCGATGACCGTGGGTGCGAACAAGCGTGGCGGCCTCGAGATCCACAACTTGGCCACGCTGCCGCTGGGCACGTTCGCCATCGAGATCCTCTCGGCCCCGGTCGACTCGGCCAACAACGACGCCAACATCGGCATCGTCGCGGGTCTGAGCCGGTACGACCTGGTCAACCGCTTCGCGTTCGGTTACCTCGGTGTCCGCGACGGCGGCAGCACCACCAACATCATCACGTCGCTGACCAACGGCACGGACATCACCAGCGAGTTCACGATCTTCAACTCGGGCTCGACCGATGCGACCGTTGACATCGTCGGCTCGTACCTCGAGGACCCGGGCCTGCCCGATCTGGTCCGTCAGGTGACGGTCGGCGCCGGTGAGCGTCTGCGTCTGACCGGCACGAGCCTCGCCTTTGCCTCGAACGAGGCGATCGGCCTGCGGATCACCTCGGACGTTGATGTTGCGATCACCGCGATCGAGCGTCAGCGTGGTGACGCGGATGCGACCGCGGCGTTCAACGAGGCGGGCACGTCGTTCTACTTCGGCGACGCGTTCATGAACCCGGCTCGCGCGGGCAACCTCTACACCGAGACCCTCGCCTTCTACAACCCGAGTGATGCCGACAACGATGTCACCATCACCTTCTTCTTCGCCGACGGCTCGGCCGAGCGTGTCCGCATGGAGACGATCGCGGCAGACGACTTCCTCCTGCTGCGTCTCGAGGACATCTCGCAGGTCGTGCAGAACAGGCCTCAGCTCAACTACTACGCCATGCGGATCGATGCCACCAGCGGCGTCGTGGTCTCCATGACCCACTACGACGGCTTCCTCGGTGGCGGCTGGGCCACGGGCGGCGCCCCGCTCGGCCTGACCAGCTCGATCGCCTGATCGAGTCCACAATCAAGCTCAACGACCACCCCCGCGGACCGTTCCGCGGGGGTGTTTTTGCAACCGAGGCGAACAGCATGCATACAAACATGGCGACCCGCGAGACATCCTCGCGGAAGTGCAGAGAATCGCGTCACAGGATGGAACATCCTAGCAATGTCCGGCGTTGTTCAAGGCGGAGAAAGCATGGGCATCTTGCATCGATCACTAGCGGCAGGTTTCACGGCACTCACAGCAATGACGCTGCACGCCCATACCCACGCCCAGCCCGGATTCGATGACCCGCCCGCGCACTCCAGCGTCAGGCTCATCGCCGAGATGGACGCTTTCACCCCGGGCACCTCGACCACGATCGCTGCGGTCTTCGATCTCGACAAGGGCTGGCACACGTACGCCGACTCGGTGAACGATTCGGGAGGGCCGCTGCTGATCAATTGGGCGTTGCCCGATGGGTTTGAGATCGGCGAAACCATCTGGCCCGCGGGCCATCGTCACGTTCAGGCCGGGGGCGTGCTCGATCACACGTTCGACGACAGGCTTGTCGTGCTCTTTCCGGTCTCTGTAGACGATGATGCCGAGATCGGCAGTGACGCGGTGATTTCCGCGAGCATGGAGTGGTTGGTGTGCGACGCGAACCAGTGCGTGCCCCAGTTTGCCGAGGCTTCGCTCGAGCTCTCGGTCAAGCGGACGAGCGAGTCCGGTCCCGATGCGCCGGTGATCCGCAAGACCCGCACTGAGATGGGCAAGCTCGCCACCGGTGCGCGAACGGACGCGGTGATCCTCGAGTGGAAGGGCGACACGCTGATCGCACGGAATCTCATGGGCTACGAGCTCGAATTCATCCCCGGTCCCGGCTGCCCGGCCCCGGAGGATCTGCTCGAATCGGGCTACGCCGAGGACGGCAAGCTGGAACTGGCGTTCGACTTTGAAGACAATTCCAAGACCGAGGTTGTCGGCTGGGTCCGGCTCATCGCCCCCAAGGGCAAGAGCCTGCCACCGATCGAGACTGATTTGTACATGATCCGGCTCCAGCGGGGCGAGGGCCCTGCCCGCATGCTTGGGGGGCCGCAGTAGTTCAAGACTGAAGCTCGGACCGATGAGGTCGGGCGTATCCACGGAGGTTCACATGATCAGCATCGCACGTAAACGCACACTGACCGGGATTCTGGCCGCGAGCTTCGGCGCACTCGGCGTGGCGCTGGCGACCGGGGCCGGCACGGTCGCACCGAGCTACGAAGAGGGCGTCAAGGTCGGCGACAAGGCGCCCGACTTCACGCTCACCGATATCCACGGCGAAGAGCACAAGCTCAGCGAGTACACCGAAGAGGGCAAGATCGTCGTCCTCGAGTGGTTCAACCCGGACTGCCCGTTCGTGAAGAAGTTCCACTACAAGAACGACACGATGCGCCAGACCTACGCCGGCTTCGAGGGCAAGCCGGTTGAGTTCCTCGCGATCAACTCGGCCAGCGCCCCCAACAAGCAGGGCTGGGGCGAGGAACGCAACATCGAGGCTGAGGAGCTCTACGAGATCGAGTACCCGATCCTGCTTGACAAGGACGGCTCGGTCGGCAAGTCCTTCGGTGCCAAGCGCACGCCGCACATCTTCATCGTCGACGCCGAGGGCGTTGTCCGTTACATCGGCCCGATCGATTCCTCCAGCAGCTACCAGGAGATCGGTGAGAAGAACTACATCGAGATCGCTGTGAACCAGCTTCTCGACGGCGAGAGCGAGATCGTCACGGCTGAGATCCCGGCTTACGGGTGTGCCGTGAAGTACGTGAAGAAGTAATCTTCACCCGCCAGTCTGATTCCGCGCGGCCCGGGCAACCGGGCCGCGTGTTCTTTTCCCTCCCGCTCAGAACCGGCCTCGGTGCGGACCGATACCCTGTAGACACATGGACGAGCTGCTGGCCATCTTCATCAAGCTGGGCGACATCGCCCTGATTCTCATCGGGTTCGGGCTGGTGGTGTTCATCCACGAGCTGGGGCACTTCCTGGCGGCCAAATGGGCGGGCGTGCGGGTGCTCGCGTTTGCACTCGGCTTTGGCCCCCCGATCATCACCTACCGCAAGGGTCTCGGCTTCCGGCGGACGTCGACTGAGGACGAGTACAAGCGATGGCTCGTGCTCAAGGCCGACGGAGCCGCGGCTCCCGATTCGAACTTGAGCCCGACCGAGTACCGCCTGAACGCCCTGCCCCTTGGCGGGTATGTCAAGATGCTGGGTCAGGATGACGCGGACCCTGGGTACCGCAGCAGCGAGCCCGACAGCTACAACGTCGCGCCGACGTGGAAGCGGATGGTGATCATCTCGGCGGGCGTGACGATGAACATGGCGATGGCGGCCGTGCTGTACGTCGCGGTCTTCATGGCGGGCCTCAAGACCGAAGCGCCGGTGGTGGGCGATGTGCTGGACGGCTCCCCCGCCGCGACCGCGGTTGCGGAGAGTGCCAGCGAGCTTGGGATCGAGAGTCCGGGTCTTCAACCGGGCGACACGATCCTCTCGATGAACGGGCGTCAGCCGGCGTCGTTCAACGACATCCAACTCGGCTCGGCGATGGCCAAAGCCGACACGCCGATGGAGATCGAGGTCGATCGTCCCGGGGTGGATGAGCCCCTGCGGTTCACACTCACGCCGGAGAAGAGCGAGCTGGGCCTGCTCACGATCGGGATTCTGCCTTCGTTTACGAATCAGGTGATCGACCCCGGTTCGAACCGGGTGGTGGCGCAGATCAGGCAGGTGCTCAAGCAGTCGGGTCTTGAGGATGTGCCGCTGGGCTCGAGGCTTGTTGGGATCGACGGCGAGCCCGTTTCGCGTCCGAGCGATATCACACACCGCATCAGCCACGCGATGGGCGAGCCCGTCGAGCTGACGTTCGAGAAGGACGACGGCACCCAGACCACGACAGCCGTCACGCCCTGGCCGATCCTCGATGTCGATTCGGTCCGGATCGCGGGAGCCGAGCGTCAGGTGCACAGCATCCTCGGCCTCACCCCCGTCATGAGTGTCGGCGTGCTCGATCCGGAGCAGAGCAAGGGGTACAAGCAGGGTTTGCGTGAGGGCGACCTGTTCATGCGCCTTGGGTCGGCAAGCTTCCCGAACGTAGCGCGGGGGACGGCCGAGGTCTCTTCCAGGGCCGGCGGCACGATCGAAGCCGTCGTGCTCCGCGATGGTAAGCCCGTCGAGCTCCTGCTCGAGGTCACGCGGCAGGGTGTTGTCGGCTTCAACATCGACTGGCGATACGAGTACACCACCGTTGCGCACTCGCCCGCAGGCTTGGCCGACACGATCTCGGGCCTGCGCCCCGGTTCGCGCGTGCTCGCGGTCAACGGGATTCCTGTTAAGAGCTTCGCCGACATCGCGCGAATGCTCCAGCGGGCTGTCGCGGCCGGGCAATCGGAGAACACGTTTGACGTCGAACTCCCGCTCACGAACGGCGGGGAGACGCGGCAGGCGCGCACCGTGTCGGTCACGCTCAGCCAGTCGCAGATGGATCACCTGCAGGAGATGCAGTGGGATCTGCCCGTTGTGGTCAATCTCTTCGAGCCGGAGATGACGGTGCTCAAGGCCAGCGGCCCGCTCGATGCGATCGCGATGGGCCTGCACGAGACCGACCGTGTGATGCGCACGACGTATCTCACGTTCATCAGGCTCTTCCAGGGTTCGATCTCACCCAAGAACCTCAACGGCCCGGTCGGCATTGTGCACACGGGAACGATCATCGCCGAGCGCGGGCTGATCTGGCTGCTCTTCTTCTTCGCGCTCGTCAACATCAACCTCGCGGTCGTGAACTTCCTGCCCATCCCCATCACCGACGGCGGGCACATGATCTTCCTGATCTGGGAGCAGATCACGGGCAAGCCCGTTTCCGTCGCGGTGCAGAACGCGGCAACGCTGGCGGGCCTCGTCCTGATCGTCGCGGTCTTCCTCTTTGTCACATACAACGACATCTCCAGGCTTCTGGGCTCATGACCGGCTTCATCGCGCTGCTCGCGATCGGGCTGGTGATCCTGTGGCTGCTCGGCGTGTTCTCGACCGCGTGGCGGCTCACGCATCCGAACCGGCGCACGTACGCGTACATGCTCAGGCGCGGCCTGCCGGGCGATCCGGGCGAGTTGCCGGGCGAGCCCCGCGCGTTCACGCAGTGGACGCTGACCTCGCGCGGCCGCGAACTGCCCGTCTGGGAGATCACGGGTGATGACCCGAAAGGCCCGGCGATCATCCTTACGCACGGCTGGGGCAACTCGCGGTACGACGCTCTGCTTCGGCTCGGGCCGTTCCTGCCGCGCGCCTCGCGCATCATCGCGTGGGATCAGCCCGGTCATGGCGACGCGCCGGGCACGTGCGACCTGGGCGTCGGGGAGGCGCAGGATCTTGCAGCGCTCATTGACCGGGTCGACACCGAGCACGTCGTGCTCTTCGGCTGGTCGCTCGGCGCGGGTGTCTCGGTCGCGGCAGCGGCTGCCAACCCCGCGCGCATCGTCGCGGTGCTGGCGCAGGCCCCCTACCGACTGGCCTACACACCGGCCAAGGGTGTGCTCTCGGAAGCGGCGCTGCCCTGGCGCGCGACGCTCTGGCCCGCGATGGTGCTCATCGGCCTGATCCGCAAACGCAAGCTCACGTGGGCGGGCGCGTGGGACGAGTTTGATCGAGCCGCGTACGCAGGAAAGCTCGCTGCCCCGCTGCTCGTCATCCACGGCGAAGAGGACCGCGTCTGCCCGCTCGGAGACGGACGCGATATCGCCGAGACTGCGCCGAACGGTCGGCTGGTCGTGCTCCCCGGCGCGCCGCACAACGGGCTGTGGGCGAATCCGGAGACGAAAGCCGCTCTTGAGCGCGAGATCGCGGCGTTTCTGGACGCGGTTCTGTTGGGGCCGGCCGGGCCGTAGAATGGGTCATGCCCAAAGCGATGATCCCGCCGAGCCCGACCGTTGACGCAATCATGGCCGCCGAGCGCGCCAAGTCGTTCACAACGCGGTCGATCAAGAAAGAATCCAAGGAGCAGGCCCTCAAGCTGGCGCTCTCGATGGTGGATCTGACGACGCTCGAAGGGAAGGACTCGCCCGAGAAGGTGCGGTCGATTTGCCGGAAGGCTGTCACCCCGATGCCCGGGCACCCGGACATCCCGAGCGTGGCCGCTGTGTGTTTCTACCCGAGCATGGTCAAGGTGGCAGCCGAAGCACTGAGGGGCACGGGCGTCAAGATCGCCTCGGTCGCGACGGGTTTCCCCTCGGGCCAGTACCCGCTCGACGTGCGCCTGCGCGACACGGAGAAAGCGATCGAGGACGGGGCCGACGAGATCGACATGGTCATCAACCGCGGCGCGTTTCTTTCGGGCAAGCGCGACGTGGTGTACGACGAGATCCTCGCGGTCAGCCGCCTCTGCCGGGACGCGTGGTCTGAAGATCGGCACGTGCACCTCAAGGTCATCCTCGAGACGGGCGAGCTTGAAACGCTCGACAACGTGCGCCTGGCGAGCGACATCGCGATCGCCGCGATGCTCGAGGCCAATCTCCTCGACGAGCCCGGCGGCGGGTTCATCAAAACCAGCACGGGCAAGGTCAGCCCGGCCGCCACGATGCCCGTGACGCTCGTCATGCTCGAAGCGATCCGCGATGCGCACCGGCGCGAGGGCGTCTTCGTCGGCATGAAACCCGCCGGCGGCATCCGCACCGCCAAGGAAGCCTGGCACTACCTCTGCATGGTCAAGGAAACGCTCGAAGGCGTCGACGCGAGCCCCGGCTGCCACTGGCTGAAACCCAGCCTTTTCCGCTTCGGCGCGAGCAGCCTTGCCAATGACCTCCTCCGCCAGCTCGCGCGCTTGCGCACCGGTGTTTATGCCGCGGGGTATGACTTCTCGGAGGCGTGATGAGGCGATGGCTGCTGATGATCGCTGTGGCTTTCGTACTTGGCGCGGTTGTCACATATTCGGTTGCTTGGATTTGTGCGCTCTGGTCACCAGTGCGATACACGATCGCATCGACCATTGGTGCTCCAACCGCAGTAAGCACTGACTATTGGACCCATGAACAAGCAACCGGCTATCGCACTTCACATCTATACCACACGGAAATGTTTGGGAAGGTTGCACCGGCCCGAGGACGATGGCCTGATCCAAATGTACGACTAGCCGGCTGGCCGATGCTTGCCCTGCGTTCTTCGGTCTCCCCCATCAATGTGCCAGGACGCCCTGAAATGAACGAAAATGGCACCAGAAACAAACAATGGGGTGGTGTACAGGGTTGGGATCTCCCCGTTGTTGAACTATTCCAGCGAGGTTATCCAACGAACAACCTCCCCGATTGGCTTCGTGCTCAGCCAAACCGACGTCTCCCTCTCATTCCAATCTGGCCCGGGTTTGCCGTCAATTCGCTCTTATTTGCTTCACTCGCATGGTGCTTTATTTCGCTCTTTCTCCATGTACGTGCGAAACAGGGGTCATTCACAGATCTCGAAACCTGCCCCGAATGCGGCACATCCGCCAACCCGCGTAGAATGCAGGCATGACCACCGCACCCCCGCCATCGCGAGCCAGTGTCATCGGGCCTGCCACGATTGACGTCACCGGCCTCTGGGATTACGCCCCCGCGCCCGAGAGCGTTAAACCCAAGCTCAAGACCCGCTACGGGCACTTCATCGACGGCACATTCGTCGAGCCCGCCGATGGTTCGTACTTCCAGACCGTCAGCCCCTCGACCGAGCAGGTGATCGCCGAGGTCGCCCAGGGCTCGCAGGCGGACGTGGACCGGGCCGTGGCGGCTGCGCGGGATGCGCTGCCCAAGTGGACGGCCCTGCCCGCGATCGAGCGGGCCAAGTACATCTACCGCATCGCCCGCCGCATCCAGGAATGCGCCCGGGAGCTGGCGGTCGCCGAGTCGATGGACGGCGGCAAGCCCATCCGAGAATCGCGCGACGTCGACATCCCGCTGGCGGCCCAGCACTTCTTCTACCACGCGGGCTGGGCCGACAAGCTCGAATACGCCTTCGCCGGGCGGAGCCCCAAACCCGTCGGCGTGTGCGGGCAGATCATCCCGTGGAACTTCCCGCTGCTGATGGCCTCGTGGAAGCTCGCGCCGGCTCTGGCCTGCGGCAACACGTGCGTCCTCAAGCCCGCAGAAACAACACCGCTGACCGCGCTCATGCTGGCCGAGATCTTCGAGGAAGTCGAGCTCCCGCCGGGCGTGGTGAACATCGTCACCGGCGCGGGCGAGACGGGCTCGGCGATCGTCGAGCATCCCGGCATCGACAAGATCGCCTTCACCGGCAGCACCGCAGTCGGCAAGAAAATCGCCAACCACATCGCCGGCACGGGCAAGAAGCTGACGCTTGAACTCGGCGGCAAGAGCCCCAACATCATCTTCGAGGACGCCTCGATCGATCAGGCGGTAGAGGGGATTGTCCAAGGAATCTACTTCAACCAGGGCCATGTCTGCTGCGCCGGCAGCCGGGTGTTCGTGCAGGAGAGCGTGCGCGATGAGGTGGTTGAGAAGCTCAAGCGCCGGATGAATCAACTGCGTGTGGGCGACCCCCTCGACAAGAACACAGACGTGGGCGCGATCAACTCGGCCGGTCAGCTCGAGACGATCAACCGGTTCCTCGACGAGGGCAAAGCGGGTGGCAGCGCGTTCTGGCAGGCCGAGGGCGAGACGCCCAAGGGCGGCTACTGGGTCAAGCCCTGCCTTTTCGATCACGTTCAGCCGAGCGAAGTGATCGCCCGCGAGGAGATCTTCGGCCCGGTCCTGGCGGTCATGACCTTCCGCACGCCCGCCGAGGCGATCGAGCGGGCCAACAACACGCCCTATGGACTGGCCGCCGGCGTCTGGACCGACAAGGGCTCCAAGATCTTCGAAATCGCCAGCAAGCTCAAGGCCGGCGTGGTGTGGCTCAACACCTACAACAAGTTCGATGCGGCCAGCCCGTTCGGCGGGTTCAAGGAATCGGGCTTCGGCCGCGAGGGCGGGCTGCACGGGCTGCGTGCGTACACACGCCTCGAATCATGAACCGCTTCGTCGGATTTATCGCATTTGGCGCGCTCTCTGCGCTCGGTTGGTGGTCATTCGTTTCTATCTTCGGGGCATCGATCGACTCGATTGGCGGGCTCGGCTCTGCAGCGTTTGGTGTGCTTTGCGCGATCGCTGCCCTGCTCTCACTCTTACCTCGCAAGAAATCCAAGTAGAAACGGACCCCGGATGCTTCCATCCGGGGCCCGCGGGATCTGTGAGACTCAAGAAAGAGACTCAACGAAACTGGCAGAAATTAGCGGCGACGGCGTGCGGCGACGAGGCCACCCAGGCCCATCAGGGCGGCCGAGGCGGGCGCGGGAACAACCGAGCCCTCGAAGCGGAACTCGGTGAAGTTCGAGCCGTCGTAGTGATCGCCGACGCGGAAGGTGCCGCCGCTGCTGATCGAGCCGCCGTTGGCGGAGACGCCGTTGACAGCGTAGATGCGGAACTCGTTGGTGCCGGTCAGGCCGGTGAGGGCCGAGACGTCGGCGATCGAGTTGTTGAAGTCGGTGCCCGACTGGCTGAAGCTGTAGACCGGGCTGGCGAAGCCGTCACCGCTCCAGTACACGGCCAGGTTGCCCGGGCCGGTGTTCGACGAGCGGCTGCCGAACCACAGGGTGTCGAGGTCAACGGCGTAACCGGCGTCGACGGTGAAACCGAAGCTGACGTAATCGTTGGCGGCGAGGTCGTCCCAGCCGGCCGAGTTCAGCGAGTTGCCCCCGCCGTTGCCGCTCAGGCCCGCGCCGCGGGTCATGGCGATGCCGGTGACGTTGGCGGCCTGAGTGCCGACCGGGCTGGCCGACTGATCGCCGGGCTGACCGAAGTTGACCCAGCTCGTGATGACGTCGGCCGAAGCGGTGCCCGAAACGGCTGCGAGAACAGCTGCTGCTGCGAAAGTGCGCATGTCCTATCTCCCTCATGTGTGTGGCATATGCCAGTCTGTGTCTCCCCCGGGGTTCACGTCTGTCCCGAGGTTCTCTCGGCGGGAGTGTACGGACAGGCCGACCCGATGGAAGCTACTGAATTCAGCATTCTTCAATGCTTTGCATACTTGAACAGCGTGTCATCACCGGCTCAAGATTCGGACAAGCGGGGATCAAGAACGCGTGAACGCACAGGACGTCTGCTCCGGTTCAATTCCAAAAAAGAAGCGGGCCCCGTCTGCTCACGGGGCCCGCTCTTGATTTCAGACTGAAAGTCGAGGCCGAATTAGCGGCGACGACGGACGGCGACGAGGCCGCCCAGGCCCAGCAGCGCGGCCGAGGCCGGTGCGGGAACAACCGTGCCCTCGAAGCGGACCTCGGTGAAGTTCGAGCCGTCGAAGTGATCGCCGAGGCGGAAGGTGCCGCCCGAGCTGATGGTGCCGCCGTTTGCGCTGACGTTGTTGTCAGCGTAGATGCGGAACTCGACCGTGCCGGTCAGGCCGGTGAGGGCCGACATGTCGGCGACGCTGTTGTTGAAGTTGGTGCCCGACTGAGCAAACGAGTACACCGGGTTGGTGAAGCCGTCGACGCTCGAGTAGATCGACAGGAAGCCGGGGCCCGTGTTCGACGAGCGGCTGCCGAACCAGAAGGTGTCGAGATCGACCGAGTAGCCGGCATCGACGGTGAACCCGAAGGTGAAGTAGTCATCGGCGCCCAGGTCATCCCAGCCGTTCGAGCTGATCGAGTTGCCGGCACCCGACGGGTTGATGCCAGCGCCACGGGTCAGAACCGAGCCGGTGACATTGGCTGCTTCCGTGCCGACGGGGCTGAAAGCCTGATCGCCGGGCTGACCGAAGTTGACCCAGCTGGTGATGACGTCGGCCGAGGCGGTGCCGGCGACGGTCGCGAGAACTGCTGCTGCTGCGAAAGTGCGCATTGTCCAATCTCCCTCTCTGTTCGAAATATGTTTCGATCCCATGACCGGGGGTCAGCCCCGGATGTCTTCTCTCGCAAGCAGTATAGAGACTTTGTCACCCCCAAGAAGGAGTGATACTCCTGTTCTCGCAATGATCCAACACTAAATTCGAACTTCGTTAGGGCACGCCCCGTTTCCCAGCCCGGATAGGCTTTGTCATGACCCGAGAGCCCGTGGATAAGACCCTCAAGATGTACGTCGGCGGCGCATTCATCCGCTCGGAATCCGGGCGGACCGACCCCGCGGGCGATCGGCTCCGGGTAAACCGGGCCTCGCGCAAGGACCTCCGCTCGGCTGTCGAGATCGCCGGCAAGGCCAAGCCGGGCTGGGCGAAAGCGACCGCCTACCTCCGCGGCCAGATCCTCTACCGCATCGCCGAGATGCTCGAGGGTCGGCGTGACGCCATGACGCACGCCATCGGCGAGGGGGGCAGCGAGGAAGTCAGCGCATCGATCGACCTGCTCGTCTCGTGCGCCGGCTGGTCCGACAAGCACTCGCAGATCCTCGGCACCGCGAACCAGGTCGCCGGCCCGTATCACAACTTCACCGTCTCCGAACCCGTCGGCGTGGTCGGGCTGATTGCGCCGGACGCCCCGCCGCTGCTCGGGCTTGTCGCGCTCATCGCGCCGGCCATTCTTTCGGGCAACGCTGTGATCGCGCTGGCGTCGCGCGCCCGCCCCCAGCCCTCGGCCGAACTGGGCGAGGTGCTCGCCACGAGCGATGTCCCCGCGGGCGTGGTCAACATCCTGACTGGTGACCTTGACGAGCTGGCGCCCTACTTCTCATCGCACCGCGAGATCGGCTCGCTCGTCGCCGCGGGCGTGGGCAGCCAAGCGCGCCGCACGCTCGAGCTCGGGGCCGCCGAGAACCTCAAGCGTGTGCACGTGATCGATGAGCCGATTGCCGTGAGCGACTGGTCGGCTCTTGCCGGTCCGGGCGCTGTTGAACGCACGCTCGAGTTCAAGACGATCTGGCACCCGAGCTCGGCCTGAGTCTTTCCGTCGGTGCCTACATCGCCGGCGCGAGTTTCAGCGGGAATCCCGCCTCTTCCTGGTCTTCGACCGTCTTCTCACGCGGCTCGCTCGACGCAGCGGACTCGTCCTGCCACGCCACCTCGACATCCGCGCCGATCAGAAGGAAGAGCGCTTCGAGGTGCTTCCGGATGGAGCGTTTGGCCTCTTCGCGATAGCCGGCGTCTGAAGTCTCAAAGAGCTGCGCCGCCTGCTCCTGCGCCTTGCGCATGAGCTGGCTCTGGGCGTTGGCCTTCATCTGGATGACATCGAGCAACCCGAGCACCTTGCCGTCCTGGATGTCGTAGGGCTTCACGTCCGTCAGCCTGAGCTGCCCCTCGATGGGCGGCAGCGCGAGCCTGTAACGGCCCTCGCCGAGATGGCTCACATCCTTGGCGGACACGCGACCCAGTTCGACCGAGTACTGCTTGTCGAAGTGGAAGATCATCGCAAGCTGCGCGGGCGACATCAGCAGCGGCGGCAACCAGTCCCAGCCCTTGCGAGCCGTGGCGATCTCCTTGGCGGTCACCTCGAGCCCGACAAGCTTGCCCGTGGCGCGGACCCGCTCGGCGATGACGTCCGTGGTGACACGCGCCCCCTCGATCGAGTCGGAGGACTTGCGCTTGCGGAGCACGAGGAACAGCATGCCGCCCATCAGGAGCCCGATGAGAAGCCCCAGACCGGCCGCGACGATCAGATCGTTCAGCAACATAGTGCCGACTTATTCGGGATTGGGCTCGCCGGCTTTCACACCCGATTCACGGGTCTTCTCGAAGGCCCGGATCACCAGATGCCCCCCCGCGATGGTCATGATCCCCACCACGATCGCGATCAGGAGCCAGATGACCAACTGGAGCACCTCGCCCAGTTGCCCGATCGGCTCGATCACACGGGCGACTTTGCGGGTGACCACGAGCCCCCCGATCGTCATGATGGGCAACAGCAGAGCCGACCCGATCACCAGCGTCCGCCAGCAATCGGAGCGAGTGCCCAGCTTGATGAGCCCTGCCAGCCCGGTGATGCCCATGACAAGCCCAAGCCGAAGCAGGACGAAATTCCGCAGCGAAGGCACCTGATCGCTCGAGCTCTGGAGCACCATGGAGCCCAGCACGGCCCCGACAAACACGGTCCCGGCGATACACAGCAGGCCGATCCCGATGCCGTCGGGGTTCCGGCGGAGCCCGATGAGGACCGCCGCGATCCCCGCTGCGAGCGTCAAGGCCTCGAATCCCGCGACGAGGTACTGGGGCGACAGGGCCCAGCCCTCGTACCCGAAGGCGGTGATCCAGATCCCGGGAATGGACGAGAGCCCGATGATCGCGCCGAGCACGACCACGCCAAGGTACGCAAACCGCTGGATGGGGTGAGTTTTTGTCACAGGTGGATCCGTTGGCATGCTCTTGGTACGCCTCAGTCTGGCCCGACCGTTATCGGACGCACAAGGTCCGAAATGTTTCGCGCCGACTCGCCCATCCGGGTGCAGCAGGCCTGTCCGTATGGCCGATTCTAAGGCAGTGATCGGTCGGTGGGACCGGCATTGTGAGCCAAAGAGATGCCTCCAACAAGCAACATGCAATCCGCGGGCGGGCACATCACCCTCGCCGACGCCCAGCAGAAGTTCCACAGGGTGCTTGCGACCTGGGCGATCGATCTCTTCGAGCTCCGCGCCAGGGGTCTTGATCGCCCCTCGGCCAGGCGAGGCCGACAGGACAAGGCCATCGCCCCATCACTCCAGGATTGGGCCCAGCGCCAAGCAGCGTAAGACCCGGAGAGACCCATGAGTGGTATCACAAGCACCGTCGGCCTCATCAGCGGCATCGACACCGGAAGTCTCATCGAGCAGCTCCTCCAGATCGAGGCGCGCCCGCGCACACTCGCGCAGCAGCGGCTCGTGCAGCTCCAGACCCAGCAGGCCGCCTATCTCGATATCAACACCCGACTCGGTGCGCTCCGCACTGCGTCGTCCACGTTCCGGACCGACAATGTCTTCAGCACGTCCAAAGTCACCAGCTCCGACGATGCCCTGATGACCGCGACGGCTTCCACCAGCGCGCAGCCCGGCTCGTATCAGTTCATCGTCGACCGACTCGTCACGACACAGCAGATGCTCAGCAAGGGCTTCTCGGATCGTGACGCCTCGCCGCTGGGCGCGACGTCCTTTACGTTTGAGAGCGAGAAGGCAAGGCTTGACTCCGACGTGGGCCTGTCCGACCTCAACGGCGGCGCGGGCGTGCGGCGAGGGACGTTCAACATCACCGACTCGACAGGCGCGACCGCCGAGATCGACCTCAGCAAAGCCGCAAAGGTCAGCGAGGTGCTCGATGCCATCAACAACGCGAACATCGGCGTGGAGGCCAGCGTCGTCGAGGACAAGATCATCCTGACCGACACCGCCGGCGGCGGCTCGCAGATCAATGTGGTCGACGACACCGGCTCGTTTACCGCAGCCGACCTCGGCATCGCCGGCACCTCGACGGGCGGCGTCCTGACCGGCGAGCGGGTCTATTACGCCACGGGCTCGACTTCGCTCGGACTCATCAACGGACGCAACGGCGTCGAGACCACCAACACCGTCGGTACCGGCGCGTTCGACTTCACCGTCCGCGTCGATGGCACCGACGTCAAGGTCTTCCTCGGTGTCATCACCGAGACCGTCACCGATCCCGAAACGGGCGAGGACGTCACCGAGACCACGCCCGCAGCCGCGACGCTGAATGACGTTGTTGACCGCATCAACACCGCGCTGCAGACCGAGCTGGGCGACACCACCACGCTCTCGGCTTCGCTCAAGGCCGACGGCACGGGCCTGCAGATCACCGACTCGGCTGGAACCGCCGCGATCGAAGTCCTCGACCGGGGCGAAGAAACCGGCGGAGCCGCGGTCCAGAAAACCGCCCGCAACCTCGGGCTCAACGGCTCGGGCACGGGCTCGATCGTCGGCTCGCGCATCTTCGGCGGGCTCAACTCCATCCTCACCAAAACGCTCAACGGCGGCCTGGGCATCGAGGGCGACGGCTCCATGACCATCACCGACCGCAACGGCTCGGTGCACAACATCACAGGTCTCGACTCGCTCGAAACCATGAGCGAGGTCTTCGACGCCATCAACACACAAACCGGCGGCGCGGTCACCGCTTCCCTCAACAGCCTGGGCACGGGCATCCAGCTCACCGACACCACGGGCGGCCTGGGCAACTTCATCGTCGAGGGCACACCCGCCGACGACACCGCCGCCAGCCTCGGCATCGCCACGGACCCCGGAGGGGTCGCCCAGAGCACGATCGACTCGGGCAGCCTGCAGAAGCAGTACGTCGGGCGGGGCACACTGCTCAGCTCGCTCAACGGCGGCGCGGGCATCGGCACGGGCAGCTTCAGCATCACCGACGCCACGGGCACGACGCAAACCGTCACGATCGGTCAGAACGACAAGACCATCGGGCACGTCATCAACGCCATCAACTCCTCGGGTCTTGCCATCAACGCCCGCATCAACGACAAGGGCGACGGCATCCTGATCGAAGAAGAGGTCACCGGCACGCCGGGCAGCGTCCAGATCAAGATCGAGGACACCTCCGGCTCCGTCGCCGAGGGGCTCCGCATCGAGACCGAAGCCTCGGGCACGGACGAGGACAACTTCATCGACGGCTCCTTTGAAACCGTCATCGAGTTCGAGGCGACCGACACGCTCGACGACGCCATCGTCAAGATCAACGAAGCGGGTGTCGGCGTGGCCGCGACCATTGTCAACGACGGCTCGGGCACCGCGCCCTACCGGCTCAGCCTCACCTCGCGCGAATCGGGCACCGCAGGCCGGTTCATCCTCGACACGGGCGGCTTCGACCTTGCGCTGCAGACACTCAGCGAGGGTGACGATGCGCGCGTCTTCTTCGGCTCGAACGACCCCGCCTCTGCGCTGCTCGTTACCAGCACCACCAACACACTCGACGATCTCATCGCGGGTGTCTCGATCGATCTCAACGGCGCGAGCGAAGACCCCGTCACGCTGAACGTCAGCCGCGACCTGACCGCGATCGAAGATAAAGTGCAGGGCTTCGTCAGCGCGTTCAATACGCTCATCGGACGCATCGACAACCAGACACGCTACGACGACGAGACCGAGGTCAAGGGCCCGCTGCTCGGCGACTCGCTGGCGATCTCGCTCCGTTCGCAGCTCTTTGTCACACTCCAGTCCGTGGGCGACAACGTCACTGGCCAGTACAACCGCCTCTCAGATGTGGGCATCACCATCGGTGACGGCGGCAAGACCATCGAGCTCGACTCGTCCAAGTTCCGCGAGGCGTACGAGGCCGACCCCGCATCCGTCGAGGCTCTTTTCGAGACCTTCGACCTCGCCCCCACCGACACCACCACCGACCTTGGCGATGGCATCACCGTCTCGGGCATCGACGGGGAACGCTCGTTCACCTCGCTCGGTGTCATCGGCAAGATGGAAGAGCTCGCACGCTCCTACCTCGACTCGGTCGACGGCATCCTGACCCAGCGTGAGAAAGCCCTGACCACCCAGGTGGAGCTTCAGGAATCCCGCATCGAGGAATTCACCGAACGCCTCGAACTCAAGCGGGCACAGCTCCAGGCCCAGTTCACCGCGATGGAGACTGCTCTGGCCGAGCTCCAGAGCCAGCAGTCCTCCCTCTCACAGCTCGCCCAGCTCGGCTGACGCCGATTTCTTTCACCCAGGACCGTTATTCTCGGGTCAAGTCCCCCCCGCTTCCGTCCGATCTGACGCTCATGAGCAAGCCGCAGGACAACGCAAACGCCTATCTCCGCACCCAGGTCATGAGCGCCTCCCCCGCAGAACTGCGGATGATGCTGCTGGACGGGGCTGTCAAATTCGCCAAGCAGGGCCGACAGGGCCTTGCCGACAAGAACCACGAGATGGTCTACTCCGGCTTCAGCCAGGCACGGGCGATCGTGACCGAGCTGATGACCTCGATGCGCCACGAAGTGGCCCCAGAGCTCTGCGAACAGGTCCGCTCGCTCTACGCCTACATCTTCCAGGAGCTCGTCTCGGCGAGCCTCGAGAACGACATCAACCGCGCCGACAAGGTGATCGAACTGCTCGAGTTCGAGGCCGAGACCTGGCGTCTGCTGATGGACAAGCTCAAGACCGAAGAAGGCGGCTCGGGCACAACCACCGGCACCGCGCCCGCTCAGGCCAAGCCGGCCGCCTACGCCCCCGCCGGCGAGGGCAAGCCCGGCGCTTACACGCCGCTGAGCATCGAGGGCTGAGCAAGCTCCGCCGCCAGCGCCTCGAACACCATCTGACCGGGCACATTGGCAAAGAGCCGACCCCGCGCTCTTTCGAGCGCATCGATCCGCAGCGCGTACTGCTCAAGCGTGCGCTCATCGCCCGATGCCGACGCTTCCGCCAGCTTCATGCGCAGGATCTCGCCCACGAGCGAGAGCATCCGGTCCGCGCCGGCCTTGTTGCCCGCTTCCTTGCTCTGCCGCGCATCGGCCGCAACCCGAGCCGAGGCCCACTCATCGACCATCGAGGCCATCGAAGCGCCAAGCTCCAGCGGGTACTGCCCCGCCAGCAGCCGCTCGAGCATCCCGCCGATACGCTCGTGCCAGGCGATGAGCCCCGTTTCGATCGCTTCCTTCACACGCCCGGGTGAGCCCTCGCCGAAGCGCCGGGCCCAGTCCTGCTCTGCAGGCGAGTAGTCCTGACGAGTCAGCCACGTCTCCATCGCATCGCGCGAGAGTGTGCCGAAGCGCACCCGCTGGCAGCGTGAGCGGATCGTCGGCAGAAGCCGCTCTTCGGACGAGGTCACGAGAATGATCAGCGTGCCCGGCGCGGGCTCTTCGAGCGTCTTGAGCATCGCATTCTGGACCGCGGCGTTTGTTGCCGAGCGATCGAGCAGCTCAGCCTCGTCCACGATGAAGACCTTGCTCGCGGCCCCACCGGGCGTGATCTTGGCTGCCAGGGCCGAGGGCCGAAGCAGGTGCTGCTCGACGACGTCCTTGGGAATCGTCGCCAGCTTGGCCGAGCGCACCTTGGCGTCCTCACTAAACCGGGCGAGCTCTTTGGTAATGACGTGCAGATCAGGGTGCGAGCGTGCCTTGAGCAGCGTCTGCGCCCGGCTCTCCGGGTCAACCGACAGGTTGCCCGAGAGATCCCGCCCGGTCGTCTCATCGAGGGCCAGAGCCGCGAACGCCAGAGCCGTTGTGAACTTCCCAACGCCCCGGGGCCCGTGGAAGATCCACGCATGGTGCATCCGCCCGGCCTCGAGCGCCCGCTCGATCTGCTCGACCGCCCGCTCCTGCCCGAGGATCTCCCCGAACGTCCCGGGCACCGGGTGCTCAAGCCCCTCCAGCCGCTCGGGCTCGGCGGGCTTCTTCGTCACCTTCTTTTTGCGTGTTGCTTTCTTCGCCACGAGGGAAGGGTAGGTGCAATTGATCCTGACGAGCCCGAAGCGCGAGCGAGGGATAAACGACACCCCTTCCTCGCTTCTGGCTCGTCAGAAAGATATCACACCCCTCTGAGCTTGTTCAGCCCGTTCATCGCCGCCACTTTGTAGCACTCGGCCAGCGTCGGGTAGTTGAAGACCGCGTTGACGAAGTACTCCGCCGTCGCCTTGAAGGCGATAGCCGTCTGCCCGATGTGGATCAGTTCCGTCGCCCCCGCGCCGATGGCGTGGACGCCAAGAACCACGTGCGACTCCTGGTGGATCAGGAGCTTGAGCATCCCGAACTCCTCGCCCAAGAGGTGCCCGCGCGCGATCTCGCGGTAGCTGGCCACGCCCGCCTCGTACGGGATGCTCTCCTTGGTGAGCTGTTCCTCGGTCCACCCAACCATCGAGATCTCGGGCACGGCGTAGATGCCGTAGGGCAGCAGCTTGGAGATCGACTCGCACGGCACGCCGAACATATGACACGCCGCGAGCCGACCCTGCTCGTAGCTCGTCGACGCCAGCGCCGGGAACCCGATCACGTCGCCCGCCGCGTAGATGTGCGGCACGCTCGTCTGGAAGTTGTCGTTCACCTCGATCCGCCCGCGACCGTCGGCGCTCAACCCCGCGTGCTCGAGCCCGAGCTGTTTCGTTGCGCCCTGGCGCCCGATGCAGTACAGCAGCGCATCGGCCCGCAGCGTCTTGCCCGATTCCAGCTCGGCCTCGGCCATCCGGCCGTCCACCGTCCGTGCGCCGGGCACCGCGTCGATCACGCTGATCTTCGTCACCTTCTCGCCCAGGCGCAGCGTCATGCCCTGCTGGCGCGAATGGAACTGCAGCGCCTCGATGATCTCCGCGTCCACGAAGTCGAGCAGTCGGCTGCGTCCCTCGATGAGCGTCACCTTCACGCCCAGCGTCTGGAGCATGGTGGCGTACTCGGTGCCGATGACACCCCCACCCACGACGATCATCGAGTGCGGGGCCGCGGTCATATTCTGGATGTCGTCCGAGCTCAGGATCGTTGTGCCGTCGAACCCGATGCCCCTTGGCAGGGCCGGCTCCGTGCCCACCGCGATGAAGACGTGGTCCGCCTGCACCATGATCTCGTCCGTCTCGGAGTTGATGACGAGTGTGTGCGGGTCGCGGAAGCTGGCCACCCCGTGGTGGATGTCGATGTTGTTCTTGCGGAGGTTGGTCTCGACGGTCTCGATCTCGTTGCCGATCACGCGCGAGCAGCTCCGGCGGAGGCTGGCAAAGAGGGCCGAGCGGACCGAGGCGAAGTCCGCCTGGGTCGGGCAGGCGATGGACAGGTGCCCCACGTTCAGGATCGCCTCGCGCAGGGCCTTGGAGGGGATCGTCCCCGTGTTGACCGCGACGCCACCGACCGCGTGTCGCTTCTCGACCACGCACACCCGCTTGCCGAGCTTGGCCGACTGGATCGCCGCGTGCTGCCCCGCCGGCCCGGTCCCGATCACACAGAGGTCGTATCGCTTCATCGGATCGTCGCCTTTCAGGCTGGGACAGCTACCCGGAATCGGGCAAACCGGAGGAAACACCCGCCCGCCCCTCTACCATGTCGGCAGCCAGAGCCCCTCGGATTGAACCCGGAGCCCGCAAGCCCATGTCCACGCAGCCGACAACCGTCCCGACCACCGCCAGCCAGATCCGGCAGGCCTTTATCGACTACTTCGTCAACCTCCCCGGGCACGAGCACACCTTCGTGCCCTCCAGCCCCGCCGCACCCGTTGACGACCCGACGCTCCTGTTCACCAACGCGGGCATGAACCAGTTCAAGCCCTGCTTCCTCGGCACCGTCGAGAAGGGCTCGACGCTCGCCGGCGTCAAGCGGGCCGTCAACTCCCAGAAGTGCATCCGCGCCGGCGGCAAGCACAACGACCTCGACGACGTGGGGCTCGACACCTACCACCACACCTTCTTCGAGATGCTCGGCAACTGGTCCTTCGGCGACTTCTTCAAGACCGAGATCATCGAGTGGGCCTTCAAGTTCCTCACCGAGGTCTGCCAGCTCCCCGCCGACCGTCTGTACGCGACCTACTTCGAGGGCGACCCCGCACAGGACCTCGCCCCCGACAACGAGGCCCGCGATCTCTGGCTCAAGTACCTCCCCGCCGACCACGTCCTGCCCGGCAACTACAAGGACAACTTCTGGGAGATGGGCGACACCGGGCCCTGCGGCCCCTGCTCCGAGATCCACTACGACCGCATCGGCGGACGCAACGCCGCCAGCCTCGTCAACCAGGACGACCCGAACGTCCTCGAAGTCTGGAACCTCGTCTTCATCCAGTTCAACCGCGAGAAGGAGGGCGAGGGCACCGTCCTCCGCCCGCTCCCTGCCAAGCACGTCGACACGGGCATGGGCCTCGAACGCCTCGTCTCGGTCATCCAGAACAAGAGCAGCAACTACGACACCGACGTCTTCACGCCCATCTTCGAGGCGATCCAGAAGGTCACCGGCTTTGAGCGCCCCTACCAGGGCAAGCTGGGCGACGAGGACCCCGATCGCGTGGACATGGCCTACCGCGTGATCGCCGACCACATCCGCACGCTCGTCGTCGCCATCGCCGACGGCGCTTCGCCCAGCAACGAGGGTCGGGGCTACGTGCTCCGCCGTGTGCTTCGCAGAGCCGTCCGCTTCGGTCGCCAGAAGCTCGGCGCGCAGACGGGTTTCCTGACCGACCTCGTCCCGACGGTCGCCAAGAGCCTCGAAGCCGGCTTCCCCGAGATCGCCAAGAACACGGCCAAAATCGCGGAGATCATCGCAGACGAAGAGGCAAGCTTCGGCAAGACGCTTGATAAGGGCATCAAGATCTTCGACGAGTTCGCCGCGGGCAACACCGTGCTCTCAGGCAACGACGCCTTCACGCTCTACGACACGTATGGCTTCCCGCTCGATCTCACCGAGATCATGGCGGCGGAGCGCGGGCTGACTGTTGATGTCGCGGGCTTTGAGCGCGCGATGGAGGAGCAGCGCGAGCGCAGCCGCGCCGGCAGCAAGTTCGGCACGGGCGGCGAGGAGATGAAGCTCGAACCCGATGCGCTGGCGCGTCTGGCGCACATGAACGTCCCGGCGACCGATACCGAGGCTGTATACGCCGACAAGACGATCCGCTCGCGTATCCGCGCGATCTTCGACGGCAAGACCTTCGAGGAATCCGTCACCGCAGCCGACACGGGCCTGCGCAAGATCGGGGTGATCCTGGACGCGACCAACTACTACGCCGAGGCGGGCGGACAGATCGCCGACGTCGGCCGCCTGCACGTCGTCAACGAGCACCACCGCGCCAATGACCCGCACACGCAGAGCGAATTCAAGGTCGAGGACGTCAAACGCTTCGGCGATTACGTCATGCACATCGGGCACATCGTCCGGGGCTCGCTGCATGTGCAGGAAGAGGTCGAGTGCCACGTCGACCGCAACCGGCGCAGGGCCACGCAGGGGAACCACACCGCGACACACCTGCTTAACCTCGGCCTGCGTCGCACGCTCGGCGAGGGTGTCGATCAGAAGGGCTCGCTCGTCGAACCCGAACGCCTGCGGTTCGACTTCTCTCACTCAGGCCCGATGACCGACGAGGAAACCCGCAAGGTCGAAACGATCGTGCGCGAGGAGATCGGCAAGAACCACCCCGTCGGCGCGGGCACCGGGCCCCTGTATCTGGCCAAGGGCATCTCGGGCCTCCGCGCGGTGTTCGGCGAGAAGTACCCCGACCCTGTCCGCGTGGTCGCCGTCGGCGCGAGCGTGCAGGACGTCCTCGACAACCCGGGCGATGAGAAATGGGCAGACCTCTCCATCGAGTTCTGCGGCGGGACGCACGTCGCCAACACCTCAGAGATCGGCGCGTTCGCACTCGTGGGCGAGACGGGCATCGCCAAGGGCGTGCGCCGGGTCGAGGCGCTCACGGGCGTGCCCGCCAAGGCTGCGTTGGACACAGCCCAGTCGCTTCGGGAGCAGATTGAGTCGATGAAGTCGCTCTCCGACGCCGATCTCGCCCCGGCGATCGCGGAGGTGAGCGTGCAACTGGACTCCATGACGCTCTCGCTGACCGACAAGGCTGCGCTGCGTGAGCAGCTTGGTGAGTTGCAGGAGCGCGCCAAGGCCGCGGCGAAGCAAGCGGCCGCGGCTGCGCGCGAAACGGCGGTGAAAGAAGCCCGCGTGATCGCCGACTCGGCGCTGGCGGACCTGCGTCCGTACATCGTGGGCACGGTCTCGGCGGGCGAGGACCGCGGGGCCCTGCAGGCCGCGCTCAAGGTCTTGCAAGACAAATGCCCGAAGGCGGGCGCCCTGCTTCTGAGCGCCAGCGCCGAGCGGGTGGCTCTGATCGCCTGGGTGCCCGATGCCCAGATCAAGCAGGGGCTCAAGGCGGGCGACTGGATCCGGGCCGCGGCCGAGGCGTGCGGCGGCAAGGGCGGGGGCAAGCCGAATCAGGCCCAGGGCGGGGGCACCGACCCGTCGAAGCTGGGCGACGCCGCCAAGGCCGCCTCCGAGTTTGCCGCACGGGCGATCAACTGAGATCGTCCTCCAGTTCGGGTGTCACGGTTTGACCGTTTTTCGACAAGCCGTGACCCGAACAAGCACGGGTTGCCAGACAACCCGTGGCACCTCAAGATTCAGAGTCGCCCATGACCACCGACCAGCCCAACCCACCCGAACGCAAGATCGAGCCCCCCGAGGCGGATGATCCCCGGCTGGCGATCCCCGAGGTGCTGCGCGAGAAGTCGGGTCCCCCCACAGCCGACAGGCCAGCCCAGCGCCGCGAGAGCTTGGGCGACACCGCCAAGGCCTGGGGGATGGCCCTCGACCTTGTCTTCACCACCATCGGGGGCTTTGTGGTCGGGTGGGGCATCGACTACTGGCAGAAAACGGGCCCCTGGGGCGCGGTCATCGGGCTGGCGCTCGGGTTCGCGTTGGCGGCGACCCGGCTGATCCGCTCGACGCTCAAGGCCGAGGCGAAGGAGCAGGCCGAGCGGGAGCGTCGGCGTCGGTCCGAACAGGGATCCGGGCACCCCGATTGAGCCCGGCCAGGGGCTTTGAGAGGCCCTTCTGGTGGGCCCGAACGCTTGCCGATGAGAAGCCGGGGGACTATCGTTTGCCCCCTCATCCGAGGCCGGTCGTGTCGGGCGATTTCCCGTCTCAAGTCCCCCTGTTGGAGCGTGAACAAGAGCGTGTCGGCTGTCTCTACCAATCAGCCCCCTCGGTCGCTCTACGCGGGTGTGATGCTCGCGGCCGGTGTTCTCGCGTCGGCCTGCGCGTTTGCCGCAGCAAGCGCCGTCGGTGGTGAGAACGCCCCCGCTCTTCAGACCTCGGCGCTCGTGTTTGTTGTCTCGATGCTCGGCCTGCTCCCGGTTCTGGTCCGGTCGGCGGAGTACTTCGGGATGGCGGTTCTGGGCGCTTCGGTCGCCAGGATGCTCCTTGCGATGTTCGCGGCCCTCATCCTGACAGAAGTTGGAAACTTTGAAAGCCGCCCCGTGTGGCTTGGAGTGGTGACCGGCGCGGGGCTGATGCTCCTCATTGAGTCCACCGTCGCGATCGCGATTCTCATGTCCATGGAACGGAAGAAAGCCGACGGATCCGTCGGCGTGGAGTCGAGCTCGACATGCTAAGCAATCTCATCACGCTCGCTGCTTCTGACCCCTCCGCGCACGTGTGGAACCACGTGTTCTGGAAGTCGGAGAACGGCTACTGGCTCTGGTCGGGCAATCAGGGCAACCTCGTGCTCAGCGCGATCATCCTGATCTTCGGGATGATGTGGGTCGCCAAGCACGTCTCGACGGGCGACGTCAAGACCGAGGGCGCCGGCGCGTACGTCACCAAGAACCGCTTCGCGCACATGATCGAGGTGATCTGCGTCTACCTCCGCGAGGAGGTCGCCCGCCCGCTGCTGCACGACCGCACCGACAAGCTGATGCCGTTCCTCTGGACGATCTTCTTCTTCATCCTCGTCAACAACCTGCTCGGGCTCGTCCCGATCATGGACATCCTGCAGCTGATCGTCCCCGCCTGGCGCGAGGGTCACATGACGCCGGTCGGCGGCACCGCGACGCAAAACATCTGGGTCACGGGTGTGCTGGCCGTCGTTGCTGCGATCGTCTTCAACGCGGCCGCGATCGCCCGACTCGGCATCACGGGCTACTTCGGTCACATGACGGGCGGCGCCCCGATCTTCGTCGCCTGGATGATCTTCATCCTCGAGTTCATGGGCCAGATCGTCATCAAGCCGGTGGCGCTTGCCATTCGTCTGTTTGCGAACATGACCGCGGGTCACATCCTGCTTGCGACGCTGATCGGCTTCGTGGGTGTGGTGTGGAACGAGGCCTTCGTGATCAAGGGCCCGGTGACGGTCGTGTCGTTCCTCGGCGCGTTTGCGATCATGATTCTCGAGCTCTTCGTCGCCTTCCTCCAGGCGTTCATCTTCATGTTCCTCACCGCAGTGTTTATCTCCCTTATGGATCATCACGACGAGCATGGTCACGAGCACGGGCACGACCATGCCAGCGACCACGAGCACGCCCACGCGTGAATAACGGGCCGCGCTTGCCGCGAGCAAGCATGTCACACCTCCCGCGCACAACTCTGCCCCTGACGGGGCGCTGAAAGGAAACGCAGAATGAACCTCAAGAAGATCGCACGCAACGCTCTCTTCACCGCTGCCATGACCCTCCCCGCGACCGCGGTGCTGGCTCAGGAAGCCGCGACCGGCACGGGCAAGGGCCTTGCCGTTCTCGGTGCGGGCCTGGCCGTCGTCGGCGGTGGTCTGGGCATCGGCCTCGTCGGCAAGAGCGCGGTCGAGTCGATCGCCCGTCAGCCCGAGGCCGCCGGTAAGATCCAGATCAACATGATCCTCGCGGCCGCCCTTATCGAAGGTGCGACCCTCTTCGCCGTCGCCGTCGGCTTCCTCGCCTGATTCGGCAATTGTGCATTCACTTCCCCGCGCCCGACCCGGCGCGGGGAGGCTTTTCTCAGAAGGACCAAACTCGGGCCAGGAAGCCCGAGCCATGAAACCCGGAGACCACGCAATGGCCCGCGACCGTTACCTTCAGCTCTCCATCGGCCTCTCGATCGCCGTCCCGGCGTCACTCGCTCTCGCCCAGGAAGGCCACGAGCAGGACACCCATGCCGTCGACGATCACGCCGCCGACACCCACGCCCAGGACGCCCACGGCGACGACACCCACGGCGCTCACGCCTCGCACGAGACTGTCGGCGCGATCCCGAGCGTCAAGCAGGGCGTCGTGACGGGCATCACAGCCGTCATCGTCTTCCTGGTCGTGGCCGGTGTGCTCGGTGCGAAGGTCTGGCCCACGATCAGCAAGGGTCTGGACGAGCGTGCCGCGAAGATCAAGGGTGAGATCGAGGCCGCCGAGAACGCTCGCAAGCAGGCCAAGGACGCGCTGGAGTCGTACGAGAAGTCGCTGAGCGAGGCCCGCGCCGAGGCGCAGCAGATGCTCGACCAGGCCCGCGCCGACCAGCAGAAGCTGGCAGCCGAGCTCAAGGCCAAGGCCGACGCCGAGCTTTCGGCGATGAAGGAGAAGGCCAAGCGTGAGATCGAGTCGGCCAAGCGTGCCGCGGTCGGCGAGATCTACAGCGAGGCCGCGAACCTGGCGACCAGCGTGGCTGGCAAGATCCTCGGCCGCGAGGTCAACGCCCAGGACCAGCAGCGTCTGGTCGATGAAGCCGTGTCCGAACTCGCCGCAGCAGGCCGCTAAAGAGCAGACTGGAGCCCCCCATGCCCCTCACCGATGCCAGGCCCGACGCGCTCGCCACGATCTACGCCAAGAGTCTGTACGAGCTCGCCGACGAACAGGGCGGCCAGACCGCCGTCGAGAACACGCTGGGTGAACTCGAGGACATCCTCGAGATCGCCCGGGGCGATGCGCAGTTCAGCGAGTTCCTCTCGTCGCGCGTGCTCAAGCAGGCCGATCGCACCAAGAGCCTCGACGCGATGTTCACCGGCAAGGTGAGCGACCTGACCCTCCGGTTCCTGAAAGTGCTCAACGAGAAGCATCGCCTCTCGCACCTCATCCCGATCGTCGAATCCCTCGACGAGATGGTCCAGCAGAAGCTGGGACGCGTCGAGGTCGATCTCTACACCGCCCAGCCCGTCGACTCGGGCGAGATCGCCAAGATCAAGTCCCAGCTCAATGCCGCCTTGGGCAAGGAAGCCGTCGTGCACCCCTACACCGATCCCTCGATGATCGGCGGCGTGCGGCTGCAGATCGGTGACAAGCTCATCGACGCCTCGCTCCAGACACGTCTCCGCAAGATGCGCGACCAGCTCGCCGACCAGGGCGGCTCGTCGCTGCGAGCCGCGGCCGAGCGCACCTTCGAAGACACCCCCTCCGACGAGGGCTGAACGCAACCACCACACCCCCGCGCCTTTGCGCGGACCATTCCCAGCAAGGGGAGAGCGGATCACCATGGCCAAGAAGTCGATCGACGCCGTCGATGTCTCGGGCAAGCGCGTTCTTATCCGCGTGGACTTCAACGTCCCGCTGGAGGACGGCAAGATCACCGATGACCGCCGTATCGAGGCCGCCCTGCCCACGATCCGAAGCGTGATCGACCGCGGCGGCAAGGCAGTCCTGATGAGCCATCTTGGCCGACCCAAGGGCGAAGGCCACGAGGCGAAGTACTCGCTGAAGGTGGTCGCCGATCGCCTGAGCGAGCTGCTCAACAAACCCGTCGCCTTCCCGAGCCAGGACTGCACCGATCAGGCCGCTGCCGACGCCGTCAACGCGATGAAGGACGGCGACGTGCTGCTGCTCGAGAACCTGCGATTCCACAAGGGCGAGACCTCGGGTTCGAGCGAACTGGCCGGCACGATTGCGCAGCTCGGCGACGTCTACGTCAACGACGCCTTCGGCACGTGCCACCGCGCCCATGCCTCGATGGTCGGCGTGCCCCGCGCGATGGACGGCAAGCCGCGCGTCACCGGCTTCCTCGTCGAGAAAGAGATCCGCTACCTCTCCGAGGCGATCTCGAGCCCCGCGAAGCCATTCGTCATCGTTCTTGGTGGCGCGAAGGTCTCCGACAAGATGGCCGCCATCGAGCACCTGCTCCCCAAAGCCGACGCCATCATCGTCGGCGGCGCGATGGCCTACACCTTCCTGAAAGCACAGGGGAAAGACGTCGGCGACTCACGCGTCGAGGAAGACCGCATCGATGACGCCAAGCGTGCCATCGACCTGGCCGCCAAGCTCGATGCCGAGCTCTACCTCCCCAAGGACCATGTCTGCGGCAAGGCCTTCGACGAGGACGGCGGCGGCGACATCGAGGTCTTCGGTGAGCACATCCAGGAAGGCTTCATGGGCCTCGACATCGGCCCGGAAACGCAGGGCGAATTCGCTCGCGTCATCCGTAACGCCAAGACCGTCGTCTGGAATGGGCCCATGGGCGTCTTCGAGTGGCGTCCCTTCCGCATCGGCACCGAGCAGGTCGCCAAGGCCCTGGTCGAAGCCACCGAGAAGGGCGCGACCACCATCGTCGGCGGCGGCGACAGCGCGGCTGCAATCGAGAAGTTCGGGCTCGCCGACAAGGTCAGCCACGTCTCCACCGGCGGCGGCGCTTCGCTCGAGATGCTCGAGGGCAAGAGCTTCGAAGCCGTCGACGTGCTCGACGACGCCTAAGAGGCCCGCCCGACCCAGAGGGCTCGATGCACTCAGACTTCATCAGCGCCAGCAGCAAGCCGCGCCCGATCCTCAGAGATCTGGCGTTCCTGACAATCCTCTGCGCGTTTATCAACTTCACGGGCATCACCGGCTTCGGCGTCGCGAACTGGCAGGAGGCCATCCGCCTGCTGGCCTCGCTCGAGATGCAACAGCAAGGCGACTGGATCGTCCCGACGATCCACGGCCAGACCTATCTCGCCAAGCCCCCGCTTGTGTACTGGTGCACCATCGCACTGGCCGAACTCACCGGGAGTGCCGTCACACTGGCGCACCTGCGGTTCGTCGTTGGCGCGTTCGGGCTCACCGGCGTGCTGATGACCTATCTGGCTGCCCGTTCATTGCTCGCCGGCCCGCTCGGCTGGACACGCACGCGCGCCAGTCACGCGGCGTGGTGGGCGGGGCTCTTTCTGGCGACCGGCCTTCTGCACGTACGCATGTCGCGGACAGGATCGATCGACGTGGCCGCGACTCCCTTTGTCGTCGGCGCGGTCTGGGCGTGCTTTGAGAGCTGGCGCACGACGAGGGGCTGGCAGCTCCGCATCGGGCTCGCGTTCCTGGCCGCGGCTATGGCTGCCGGGGCATCGCTCGTCAAGGGTCCGCCTGCGATCCTGGCGATCCTCTGCCCCGTCTTTGGCGGCGTGCTCGGGTACATCGCCTCGAAGCACACCCGCCCGGGTCATGCCGCGATCAGAATCATCCCGATCTTCGGTGCCCTGACGGCCATCGCTCTGGGCGCATCGAGGGTGCGCGATGTCCGCGACTGCGTCGGCCTCCTGCTCGGGGGGCTGGGCGTGCTGTGGTTCCTCAGTGTCGCCGTCGGGCTGACGCGAGAGCGAGCGGTCACACTCGCGCAAGCCATCTGGCGGTCGCAGCTGGTCGCGCTCGTGGTCGGGTCGTTCCTGCCGATCTGGCTCTGGTCTCTCGCGGTCGCGTCACGCGTGGGCAGCGAGGAAGTCTCGGGCTCGGCCGCCGAGGAGATGCGCAACAACGTGCAGGTCTTCGTCCCCGCCTCGCCCATCCAGCTCCTCGAAGCCACGTCCTACGGCTGCGGGCTCGGCTCGATCTACACCTTCATCGCGGCGTGGCTCATCGCCACCCGGCGGATCACGCTCACACCCGGTGTGTGCGTCGCCTTGGCGTGGGTGGGCGTCACACTCGTGGCCTTCGGCACGCTCGCCGACGGCTCGGGCCGTTACCTCACACCCATGTGGCCCGGCGTGGCGATCCTGGGCGCGATCGCGTGGCTCTGGTTCCGCGACCACCCGAGGCGCGAATGGATGACCACCTCAACCTACGCAACCATCCTGGCCCTGGCGGTCGGACAGGCCTGGTGGTACGCCGACGGTCGGCAGCGACTCACACCCGAACGCAACTCGCGCGCGTTCATCACCGAGCTTGTCTCTCGCGACGACACCGACCCGACTCGCATCGCGACCTACGGCTTCTGGAACGGCTCGTTCACGTATTACGCGGGCCACCGCGTCTTCCCGATCGACCGCGCGGGGTACAACATGGACACCGCCGGCGGCCGATGGTCTGCCGAGGATTTCGCCCGGCGCGTTCGCGAGGACAACGCCCCCTGGACGCTGCTCATCTCATTCAAGAACCTGGACGAGCAGCAAGCGCCCGAGCTCCCCGCCGAGATCGCCTCGCTCGGGCTCGACGTCACACCTATCGAGTTGGATTCCGCCTACGCCGAACGCAAAGGCCGACACCCGGTGCGGGCATTCCGCGTGACGCCGTGATGACAAGCGATCAACGCCGGTGAAAGAGCTTCTCGAGATCGGTCAGCGTGAGCCTGATCGACGTGGGCCTGCCGTGTGGGCAGCTCGATGACCGCTCCACCTCGTCGCGCAGCTGCATCAGGCGGTTGAGCTCGTCGGAACTCAGCTTGTCCCCCGCCTTCACCGCGGCCTTGCAGCTCATCATGTCCACAACGTCCCTGAGCGCCTCTTCGCTCGTTGGCGGCACGGCACTCTGCACCGCAAGCTCCAGAAGATCGTTCAGAAAGGGCTGGATCTCCACGCCCCGGTCGAACAGGAAACTCGGGAAGGCCGACACCCCCACCGACGTCGGCCCCATCTCGCGCGCCTCGATCCCGATCGCCTGGAGCAGTTCGCCCAGCGTGTCCAGAGCCGCAAGCTGCGCGGGAGAGACTTCGATCACTTCGGGCACGAGCAACGCCTGGCTCTCCAGCGGCCCTCGCCCGAGGCGCTCCATGAGGTACTCGAACATCACACGCTCGTGCAAAGCGTGCTGGTCGACGATCACCACGCCCTCGTCGTCCTGCGTCACGACGTAGCTCTGGTGCACCTGCAGATGCCCCATCGGCTTGGCCTCGAACGCGCGGGCGCATTCGGGATCCGCAGCCGGGGTCTGCTCGGCGTGCTCGGTGCCGCCGGTTGGCTCAGTCTCGCGGTGCTCCTCTCTCGTTACGGGCTCCATCGCGGCCCGGAGCGATTCGTACGAGATCCGCCCCTGCGTCGCGCGCGGCACATCCTCTCGGAAGAAACTCACCAGTCGCTCTTCCTCGCTCGCCGGGCGGGGCTGATCCGCGCCTGCACTCTGAACGGGCGTGCCCGCCCCGAGCAGGCTGTCCATCGGCGAGACGGACCTGCCGAACGAGCCGACCATGGGTGTCAGGTCCGCCTTGCGCAGCGCATCCTTCACCGCCCGGTGCACCACGCTGTGCACGTGCCCAGAGTCTCGGAACCGCACCTCGGCCTTGGCGGGATGGACGTTCACGTCCACGGCTTCGGGTGACATCTCGAGCATGAGCACCGCGGTCGGGTACCGGCTGTGCTCCATGAGCCCGCGGTACGCCTCCTTGATCGCGTGCTGGATCGTGCGGTCGCGCACGGGGCGCCCGTTGACGAAGACATGCTGCGCGATCGCCGTCGGCCTTGCGATCGCCGGCAAGCCGACAAGGCCCCAGAGCGCGATGCCCCGCGCATCGTCAAACTCGTCGGCCGACACCTCGAGCATCTGCGCCTCGAGCTCCTTGCCGATGACCGCCAGCGCCCTCGTCTTCGGGTCCTGTCCGGGCGGGAGATCAAGCAGCGTCTTGGACTCCGTCGCGATCACGAACCCGATGGCGGGGCTGGCCATCGCGATCTCACGCAGCGCGTTCAGGCATCGGCTGCGCTCGGTCTGCGGCGTCTTGAGGAATTTCCGCCGGGCGGGCGTGGCGTAGAAAAGATTCCGCACCTCGATCGTCGTCCCGACCGGGCCGGATGCCGGGCGGATCGCCTCGGCGTCGCCCGCGTTCACGCGGATCTCCGACGCGCCCTGGTAGTCCGCTGTGCGCGAACGGATGGATACCCTTGCCACACTCGCGATCGACGCGAGCGCCTCGCCCCGAAAGCCCATCGTGGCGATGCGGTCGAGGTCAGCGGTCGTCTCGATTTTGCTCGTCGCGTGCGCCTCGATCGCCAGAGGCAGCTCTTCGGGCGAGATTCCCTTGCCGTCGTCCGAGACGCGGATCAGCTCGATCCCCCCCGCTTCCAGTTCGACCCGCACCCTCGTCGCGCCGGCGTCGATCGAGTTCTCGACGAGCTCCTTCACGACCGATGCCGGGCGCTCGACCACCTCGCCCGCGGCGATCTGGCTGGCGACGGTCTTGGAGAGCTTCCGGATGGGCCTGCGTGGGTTCACGCTCGATTGTACGGGCCGGCGCGGTAAACTCGCGGCATGAGCGACACCATCTTTGCCAAGATCATCCGAGGCGAGATCCCCTGCCACAAGGTCTATGAGGACGAGCACGTCCTGTCGTTTCTCGACGTCGGCCCCCTGTCGGTTGGGCACACGCTCGTCATCCCCAAGGAGCCGGCCGTCACGCTCGACGGGCTCAGCGACGAGGCGAGTGCCGCGATCGGACGCGCCCTGCCCCGCATCTGCCGGGCTGTGATGAAAGCCACCGGCGCGACCGCGTACAACATCCTCCAGAACAACGGGACCGACGCCCATCAGGAAGTGATGCACGTGCACTTCCACATCATCCCGAAGCTGGATGGCAAGGGCCTCGGCATCACATGGAACGCAAACACGATCGACCACGCCGAGGGTGCCAAGCTCGCGGAGAAGATGCGAGAACTGATCGGCTAATCGTGGACCATGCTCGTGGTGAGGGCGGGCAGGCGAGCCAGGCCCATCGTGGTGCGCACGACGAGTGTGGATGAGGGGTCGATGGATTCGACGATGCCCTCGTAGCGCCGGCCGTTGTGCTCGAAACGCTGCCATGTGCCGGTGAGCGTGTCACGTGTGTGCCACTCTTTGGCGAGCGATTCCGGCTCTTCGCCGAGAGCCCCATTGAGCTGCGTGAGCACGAGCGAGGTCAATTCGAGACGATCAGCTTCGAGCCCGAGCTGACCGAGCGAGATCGCGGTCTGAAGCTCGGCTTCCTGCCAGTCGCTTTCGACCTGGTGCGTGTTGATCCCGATGCCCAGCAGCGTCAGCCCGTCCTGCTGCTCGATCAGGATGCCCGCGATCTTCTTGCCCGTCACGCGATCAACGACGTCGTTTGGCCAGCGCAGACCGATGCGGTGCGTGAGTTCGGGCGAGGCGATCGCCTCGGCGACGGCAAAGCCCGCCGCCAGTGGCAACCGCGCATCGACCGCGTCCGTGCGCACGGCGAGCGTCATCGCGATGCCGAGGCCCTTGTTGTCGAGCCATGCGCGTCCGAGGCGTCCCCGTCCGCCGGTCTGTCTGCCAGTCATGCAGAGGAGCCCCGGTTTCCCCCCGGCGTGCCGCAGGGCGGCGTCCTGCGTCGAAGCCGTCTCCGCGAGCACCACCACCCGGTCCAGGCCGAGAAGGTCGAGCCCCGAGAGATGCGTCTCGAGATCGTCGGCCCAGCGGTGCAGAGGCGTGCGGTCCGTGGTCATGCGCCGGGCTCGATGTCCAGACGCACATCCGCCGTCACCGCCTGATGCGTCAGCGCCCCAACACTCACGCGGTCAACGCCGGTGGCAGCGATCTCGGCGATGGTGTCCAGACGCACGCCGCCGGACGCCTCGAGCTCGATCGCGCTGCCCCGGTTCGTGCGCATCGCCACGGCTGTGCGCAAGGTCGCGGGGTCCATGTTGTCCAGCAGCACGTAATCGATCAGACCCGCGGGCACATCGAGCACGCAGTCGAACTGGATGAGCGTGTCCACCTCAACCTCCACGAACGCGGCATTCTCGCTCCTGGCTTTCGTGCAGACCTCGGTGAGCCACGCGGCGAGTTGGTCCGGCCCGAGGTGGGCGATGTGGTTGTCCTTGATGAGCACCGCGTCGTGCAAACCCAAACGGTGCGAGTGCCCCCCGCCGCAGCGCACGGCGTACTTCTCCAGCACGCGCAGGCCCGGCGTGGTCTTACGCGTGTCCAGCACCTTGCACGTCGGCCCGGCTCGCTTGACGTGCTGGGCCGTGAGCGAGGCCACTCCCGAAAGCCTGCCCAGCATGTTCAGGATCGTGCGCTCGGCGGTCACGATCTGATCGAGCGGGCCGGTGAGCGTGGCGAGTGTGTCGCCCTTGGCGTGGTGCTTGCCGTCGTGCGCGAGGGGGTGGAACTCGATATCTGCGCCGAAGACCTCGAGCAGATCGGGAACGACCGCGAGGCCCGCGATGGTGGCGTCGGCGCCGAGCATGACCTTGGCGGTGGTTGTGCGGCTGGATGAGCCGCAGACCTCGGCTGTCAGATCGCGCCCGCCGGGCCCGAGGTCCTCGTCGCGGGCGAGTTCGAGGAGTCGGCGCGGGAGGCCCGTCTGGCGAAGGGACTGGTAGAAATCATCAAGTGAATCGGGCATGGCTGGATGGTATTCAGGGCCAAGCGAGCAAGATTGGGAGCCACCCTCATCCGTCCGCTGCGCGGGCACCTTCTCGGCCGGAGGGGAGAAGGAGGAAAGAGCTTCCTAGAATCGGCATTCACCCAGGCAAGGAGCACGGACGATGGGACTTCTCGAAGGCAAGACGGGGCTCGTGGTGGGGATCGCCAACGACCGTTCGTACGCGTGGTACATCGCCCAGGCCCTGATCGGGGCTGGGGCCAAGTGTGCGTTCACGCACCTGCCTGGTGAGAAGAACGAGCGCCGGACCGCCAAGGCGGTCGAGAAACTGGGCGTGAGCGACCCGTGGCTCGTGCCGATGGACGCGGCCAGCGACGACGACATCGAGAACGTGATGGCCAAGTACGCCGAGTCGTTCGACCGGATGGACTTCCTGATCCACTCGATCGCGTTTGCCGACCGCGAGTGGCTCAGCAAGGGCAACTTCCACCAGACGCCCCGCAAGGCCTTTCTCGATGCGATCGACATCTCCGCGTACACGCTCCTGGGCATGACACGGGCGGCCAAGCCCATGATGGAGCGCACGGGCGGCTCGGTCCTGGCGATGAGCTACTACGGCGCCGAGAAGGTCGTGCCCGGGTACAACATCATGGGCGTTGCCAAGAGCTGTCTCGAGTCGACGATGCGTTACCTGGCGGCCGAGATGGGCGAGTTCGGCATCCGTGTTAACACGATCTCGGGCGGGTACCTGCGCACGCTCGCGTCGTCGGCTGTGGGCGGCGCGGACGACATCTCCAAGCACAACGAGACGCGCGCACCGCTTCGACGCAACGTCGAGGGCGAGGACGTGGGCAAGACCGCGCTCTACCTCGTCAGCGAACTCTCTTCGGGCGTGACGGGCGAGAACATCTATGTTGACTGCGGCGTGAACACGATCGGCGTCTGAGCCCGAGCGAGCAGGTGCGTCTGAGAACCACCCCGATTCGCCCGATCCATCCCCGCAATCGGCATGGATTCCCTGCATTGTCAGCCTGTTTGGGCGGTTTTTGGGCTTGTCTCAAGGATCGCGCAACGGGTTGTCGATGATGGATTTATGAGCTCGATCGGATCCGGTCTTGCTGCCTCGGTCTCCGCACTCGGCGCTGCCGAGCGGGCGGCTGTCACGAAGAAGGCCGCCGCGCAACGCGACGAGCAGCAGGTCCGCAAGAAGATTCAGGACCGTTACGCGAGCGACACCGCCGATGTCGAGGCGGTCAACGCGGTCATCGAGACGCAGCAGGACGACGAGAGCCCGGCCGATGATCGGCGTGAGAAGAAGCCCGACGTGCACGCGCAGGCGAAAGAGCCGGACGAGAAGCCGCGGTCATCGCTTGATGTTCAGGCCTGATTGTTCACCCAGTGGCGGAGGCTTCCAGCCTCCCCGCAGTGATCTTGCTTTCAGTTTGAAAAAACAGCGGAGGCTGGAAGCCTCCGCCACTGTTCATTTGATTGTCGTCGTGCTTACTTCTTGCCCGTGAAGAACGAGGCGATGGCGTGGATGGTGGTGGCCCGTCCCATCGCACCGATGGATTCGGTGAGCGGGATTTCCTTCGGGCAGACCTTGACGCAGTTCTGCGCGTTGCCGCAGTCGTTGACGCCGCCCTTTGAGCTGAGCTCTTCAAGCCGATCGCCCTTGAGCCGCTTGCCGGTCTCGTGCTCGTTGAAGAGGCGTGCCTGGCTGATGGCGTGGGCGCCGATGAAGGATTCGTCCCACTTGGACTCGTCCTCTTCGAGGTTGTACTGGGGGCAGGCTTCGAGGCAGCAGCCGCAGGACATGCACTCGGAGAGCTTGTAGCGGGTCTGCTGGTGCTCGGGCGATTCCTTGGGCCCCGAGCCGAGGTTGTACGTGCTGTCGATGGGGACCCACGCCTTGACGCGTTTGAGCGCGTTGAAGAGTCTGGCGCGGTCGACCCAGAGGTCGCGGACGACTGGGAACTTGCTCATGGGTTCGAGCGTGATGGTGTCGCCGTCGTTTGGGGCGTACTCATCGATGAGGCAGGAGCAGGACTGGCGGACCTTGCCGTTGATGACCATGGTGCACGCGCCGCAGACTTCTTCGAGGCATCCCGAGTCCCAGACGACGGGTGTGGTATCCTTGCCGTCGGTGGTAACGGGGTGAGCGGCGATCCACTGGAGTGAGCTGATGACGTTGGCGCCGGGGGGGACGGGGACCTTGAAGGACTCCCATCGGCTCGGCTTGCCCGGTCCCTCGCAGCGCTTGATGCGGAAGATCACGCTTCGGCCGGCGGCGGGCGAGGTTGTGTTTGTTGTCGCAGCGTCGGACATCACACTTCTCCGTGACTCAGGACGCGGCCGAGGCGGTCTCGGCAGCGGGCTTGGTTTGCTTGTCGTCGGTCTTGCCGTAGGTCCGGGGCCTGGGCTTGACGAGCGGCGCGTTCACTTCGACGAACTCGATGTCGGATCGGCCCGTCGACGAGTTGTATCTGGCGACCGAGGTCTTCCAGAAGTTCGTGTCGTCGCGGTCCGGGTAGTCGGTGCGGTAGTGGCTGCCGCGGGATTCCTTGCGGAGCAGGCCCGCCTTGGCGATGGCCTCGGCGAGGATGAGCATGTCGCCCGTGGCTCGTGTGAACGAGAGCGACTGGTTGGTCCACGAGGCGGCGTCGCCCAGGTGGACGTTCTTGTAGCGGTCCATGAGCTCGTCGAGCTTGGCCAGGCACTGCTCGAGGCGCGGGCCGGTCTTGACGACGGTCGAGGCCGCGGTCATCTCTTCGCCCATTTCCTTGGCGATGATGTACGGGTTGTTCGCTTCGCTCGCCTTGCCCGACGAGCTGGTCGCGATGAGGCGATCGTGCTTGTCCTGCTCGGACTTGACGGCCGCGTCGAAGACCGAGGCGGGGAGCGATGCGACGTCGGGCGATTCATCGCTCACGTAGTTGACGACGGAAGCGCCGTTGCAGAGCCCGTCGAAGATGCACGAGAGCAGCGCGTTGGCGCCGAGGCGCGTGGCGCCGTGGTAGGCGAAGTTGACCTCACCGAAGGCGTAGAGACCCGTGATGGAGGTCATCATGTTGTTGGGTGCGCCGATGGTCAGGCCCTGGCCGGGCTCGGTGGACGCCGGGATGGGTGAGCCGGGCTTGTGGGCCTGGCGCGGCTCGCTCGGGGAGTACGCACCGGGCGTGTAGGTGGTCCAGATGCCGCCCATGGTGTAATGCACGGCGGGGAAGATCTTCATGGGGTTGTAGCGAGGGTCTTCGCCTGCGAACTTTTCGTAGATGTCCATGATCCCGCCGAGCTTGCGCGTCAGGTAGTCGGGATCGCGGTGCGTGAGGTCGAGGTAGACCTGGTTCTCGCCGTCGACGCCCATGTGATCGTTGACGCAGACGTCGAAGATCTCGCGGGTGGCGATGTCACGGGGGACGAGGTTGCCGTAGTCCGGGTAGCGTTCTTCGAGGAAGTACCAGCGTTCGTTCTCTGGGATGTCCTTGGGCCTGCGCGTGTCGCCCTTTTTCTTGGGGACCCAGACGCGTCCGCCCTCGCCTCGGGCGGACTCGGACATGAGCCTGCACTTGTCGGCGCCGGGAATGGCGGTCGGGTGGACCTGGATCATCTCCGGGTTGCCGTACAACGCGCCGGCCTGATAGCAGCGGCTGGCGGCGCCGCCGGTGCAGATGATCGAGTTGGTCGATTTGCCGAAGATCAGCCCGTTGCCCCCGGTCGCCATCACGACGGCCGCGGCACGGAAGGCGCGGATCTGCATGGTCCGCATGTCCTGCGCAACGATGCCGACGCACTTGCCGTCGTGCAGGATGGGCCAGAGAAACTCCCAGAACTCGTACTTGGTGACCTTGCCCTCTGCCTCGAATCGTCTGGTCTGCTCGTCGAGTGCGTAGAGGAGCTGCTGGCCTGTTGTGGCGCCGGAGAAGTGTGTGCGTTTGAAGAGCGAGCCGCCGAAGAGTCGCAGGTCGCGGAAGCCTTCGTGCGTTCGGTTGAAGGGGACGCCCATGCGATCGAGCAGGTCGATGATCCTGGGGGCCCAGTTGGTCATCTCGAGCACGGGGTGCTGGTCGGCTAGGAAGTCGCCGCCGTAGATGGTTTCGTCGAAGTGCTGGTACTCCGAGTAACCCTGCTGTCTTGCGATCTCGTTGCAGGCATTGATGCCGCCCTGGGCGCAGACGGAGTGCGAGCGTTTGACGGGGACCATCGAGAAGAGGTCCACGGGGACGCCGGCCTCGGCGATGCGGACGGACGCGGCCAGGCCCGCCAGTCCTCCCCCTACCACAATCACGCGTTTGTCAGACATGGAACCTGTGCTCCTTCGGATGCGCTTTAGTGGTCCGCCTCGGCGACCGGCTGGGTTGTTTCAACGTGGGCGCTGTGGGCGGCGTGCATGTCGGCCTCGATCATGCGGGCCTTGTCGACGTCCAGCAGCAGGAAGCCGATGAGCGACGACCACGCCATGAGCATGAGTCCCGCGCCGAGCCCGGCACACACATAGCCCCAGCGGCGCTGGGCGGATTCGGAAATGGTCAGGCCCCAGGTGATGGCGGCCGTCCAGAGGCCGTTGGCCAGGTGGTAGACGCTCGCGGTCACGCCCACGAAGTAGAAGAGCGAAACAAGGATGCCCCCGAAGCCGATGCCCTGCGCCTGCC
The DNA here is from genome assembly GCA_965228265.1 of Phycisphaerales bacterium. Classification (GTDB taxonomy): domain Bacteria; phylum Planctomycetota; class Phycisphaerae; order Phycisphaerales; family UBA1924. Next base: position 1,899,559 of record OZ245804.1, on the reverse strand, counting down.
CGCGCAGCGCGAGCGAGAACGTCGAGGCGGACTGCGAATGCGACCAAGGCTCGTCGGTGGGCGACATGAACGTCCAGCCCCAGCGGAGCGTGGCGACGTGATAGAAGATGTAGAAGATCGCGATGTAGCCCGTCAGACGCTGGAGCGTGTACCGCATGTTGTCCTGATAGGCGTAGCGGGATGTGTTCGATTTGCCGGTGCGTGCGAAGTAGACGCCGAGAATGGCGTGGAAGGCGATCGAGACCCAGAGGGTGACCTCGATCAGGATGAGGAAGGGCATGTCGTTGATGAAGGAGACTTCGTGCTGGAAGGTGCCGACGCGGCGTGCGGTCATCTCGCCGACCTGCTCGATCGTGCCCGGTGCGACGTTCTCGCTGGCGCGACTGTTGACGAGGCCCCACGCGATGGTGGAGTTGGTGAGAAGGTGGTTGATGAGGAAGACGCCGATGGGCAGGATGCCGGTGAGCGAATGGAGCCTGCGGAGCAAGAAGTAGTGCCGGTTCATAAAGCCGGAGTCATTTCCCACTTGGGTATCCTTTCCTGGATCGACGATGCCGGGTTGCCGTGATGTTCGATCGAATCGTCCCGGTCGATGCCGGATTTGATTTCCGACGCGTCGTGATTATGCCATCGGTCCGGCGGGGCCGCCGGCTGGACCTTTCGGGGCATTCGGCCCGGGCGTGCCATCGGGGTTGATGAGCCCCTCGGCGACGGCCTTGTCGATGGACTTGGACGTCTCGACGAAGATCGCCCGCAGCTCGCGGACTGTCTCGGAGAGTTCCTTGTCCTCATCCTCGGTCAGGTTGCCCTTGGTCTTGGCCTCGAGCACGGCCAGGATGTCGATGTGTGTGCGGGCCAGATCGGGAGCGAGGATCCGCTGACCCGACTGGGGCTCGGGCATGATCCCGAGATACATCGCGGCCTGGGAGGCCATCAGACGCACCACGTCGGAGAATTCGAGGGGCTTGTTGGCCTCGGCCTTGGCCTGCTCGGCCTGGGCCTCCTTCTCGGAGAGCCGCTCTTTCTCGCGGTTTGCCTCCGACTTCCAGTCCTCGTCGATGATCAGTTTCGGTTTCTCGTCGCTCATGTCGTAGGATCCTTCCTTTCTAGGGTAGGCTACGGGTCAGCCGATGACCTGAGAACGACCGTTTCGGAGGATCCGAGCGTGAGAACGAGATATCTCATGGCCTGCACGGGTGCATCGGCCCTGCTGCTTGCACCTTTGACACTCAGTGGCTGCTCGGGACAGCCGACCCGGAAGGTCGGTCTCGATCAGTTCGCGGGCAATGTGGACACCTCAGCCGGCGCCTCGGCCCCGCGCACGGTCTACACACCCGCCAACCCCGCCCGCCCCGAGCCCGAGACGATCGTGATCCGCTCGTTCGAAACTAACGCCAGCGCGGGCACGCCCGATGACCAGGCCGAATCAACGCACGCCTACCCGATGGGCGCGGTGTACGACGCGAAGGTCGGGGACATCAACGGCAGGCCGATCATCGCCAGCCGATTCCTCGAAGAGCTCATGCCCCGCCTGCGGGCGATCTCCACCGAGCAGCCGGACATCGCGTCGTGGCGCAAGGCCGCCCGCCCCGTGATCGCGCGGAAGCTCGATGACATGATCCGCGACGAGGTGCTGTACAGAGAGGGACGCTCACGCAACCCGAACTTCAACGAGCAGGGGCTGCTCTTCTTTGTCGAGAAAGTCCGCGAGCACATGATCCGCCAGTCCGAGGGCAGCGTCACACTCGCCGATCAGCGGCTGCGCGAACAGGAGGGTGTCTCACTCGACCAGTTCATCGCCTCGATCGAGCGTCAGCGCGTGATCAAGGAAGTGCTCGACATCGCGGCCGAGGACTACGCGCCGGTGAGCTGGCTCGATATCCAGAACGAGTACCAACGCCGATACAAGCAGTTCAACCCGGACCCGACGGTGTACTTCCGTCTGATCTCACCCACCAGCGACGAGGCGCTCGAGGAGATCCAGCGGCGTCTCAGCGAGGGCGAGTCGTTCGAGTCGGTCGCCTCGGACACGAGCGTGAATAGCTTCGCGCCGGCTCGGGGCGGGCTCTTCAGCGAGGAGGGCATGACGATCACTGTGCCGCTGACCGAGGCGAAGCTGATCAGCGATGGTCCGCTGAACGAAGCCCTTGTCTCGCTCGAGGCGGGTCAGTGGGCCGGGCCGGTGGAGCGACAATCGGGACGCAAGGCGTTCGTGATGCTCGACCGGGTGGATCAGCAGTCGATGTCGCTCGACGACGAGTCGGTGCAGCTCAACATCGAACGCTACCTCAAACAGCTCCGAAGCGAGCAGGCGCTGGACATGTTCGTGATGCGGCTGCGTGAGCGTGCGAACCTCGGTGACGACCGCTTCCAGGAACTGGTCGACGAGCTCATGCGTGTCGCCGAGACACGCGTCTTCGAGCGGCACATCTCGCAGGGCTGAGTCGGCCCGATGTTCGCACGCTTTCGCAACACCAATCCCATCGGCCGACGGGGCGAGCGGATCGCGGCCAGGTGGCTCCGCAAACACCGGTACCGGGTCATCGGTCGCAACGTGCACGTGGGTGTGGGCGAGGCGGACATCGTGTGCCTCGCGCCCGACCGTCGAACGCTGGTCATCGTCGAGGTGAAATCCCGCCGACTCGGCGAACGCGACCAGCCCATGCCCGAGGCGAGCGTGGGCGCTCACAAGCAGCGCAAGCTCCGGCTCGTCGCTCAGGCGGTCGCCAAATCGTCAGGCATGGAAGATCGGCCGCTCCGGATCGATGTGATCGGCGTGGACCTGCCCGCGCGCGGGCGAGCGGTCGTGCGGCATCACGAATCGGCTGTGGGCGGCTGAGTCTCGCCAGACTCCTCATCCGACTCCTCGCCCGGCTGGTCTGCGGATTGCGCTTCGGGATGCTCGTTGTCGGCGTCGGCGGAGGCGAGCGTGCCGCGGAACCTGTTCTCGAGGACCGTCTCGGCGAGGCGTTCTGAGCTGAGTCTCTCGGGGATGATGACGCTGAACATAGAGCCCGAGCCGATCTCGCTGACGAGTTTGATCTCGGCCTGGATGAGCGAGGCGAGTTCCTTGGAGATGGCAAGCCCGAGGCCCGTCCCGCCGTGCTCGCGGGTGTGCCCGCTGTCGGCCTGCTGGAACTTCTCGAAGATCCGCTGCTGATCCTGCGGGTCGATACCCGGGCCCGAGTCGATGACGCTGATGCGGATCGAGCCGACCTCGTCGGCCGACGTGCCGGGCAAGGGCTCGGCGCGGAGGATGACCTTGGGCGGCCGCCCGCCGGGCTCCGGATCGGTGAACTTCACCGCGTTGGCAAGGAAGTTGAACAGGATCTGCTGGAGCTTGCGCGAATCGGTCTCGACGGTGGGCAGGCCGCTGGCGACGTCGATCTCGATCTCGATGCCCTTGCGCCTGGCCAGCGGCTCGATGAGCCCCGCCAGCGCCTCACACACCTTGGAGATGTCGACCGTGTCGACCGAGATCTCGGTCTTGCCCGCCTGGATCTTGGCCATCTCGAGGAGGCTGTCGATCAGCTCGAGCAGGTTGCGCGAGGAGGTCAGGATGTTCTCGATATAGCGCACGCGCTTGCGGTGCTTGGTCGAGTCATCGCCCGCGGCGGCCTCGGCCTGAGCGATCTCCATCAGCAGCTCGGCGAAGCCGATCGTCGAGTTCAGGGGCGTCCGCAGCTCGTGCGAGACGTTGGCCACGAATTCGCCCTTGAGCTTGGCCGATTCGAAAAGTGCGACGTTCGCGTTGGCCAGCTCCCCCACCTTGAGGTCGAGGGCGGCGTTGATCGAGCGGAGCTGGTCCTGGCTGCGCTGGATGTGCTCCATCATCGCGTTGAACGCCTTGCCGAGTTCCTCGAACTCGTCGCCCGTGGCGATTTGGCTGCGCGCCCCGAGCTCGCCGTCGACCACGAGCTCGGCCGTCTGCTTGAGCTCACGCACGGGCTCCAGGATCAGGATCGAGGTGATGAGATAGAAAACCAGCACCGCCAGCGCGAGAACGACAGCCCCGGCTCCGATGAGGTACACCGCGTTGAAGACCAGGAGCCTTGCCGCCTCGGTCGAACGGCGGTCGAGGATGACGATCGAGGTCATCTCGGAGAGTTCGGGCGGGTTGGCGGTGTACTCGGGCCTGACGAAGTAGTAGCGGCGAGCCGTGCCGTCCCAAGATGACCACTGGTAGTCGGCGGGCGGATCGGCGCGGTCGAAGAATTCGATCGCCCGCGCCAGGTCCTTGTCTTCCTCGGCCTGGGCGCGGGCCTCGTCGATCGACAGTCGGACGACTCCAAACGCCAGCGAGGCCTGCCCGCCCGGGTTCTCGCGCTCGGTGCGTTCCCAGGCGGTCACGAGCTGCCTTGAGAGTTCCTGCTGGACATCGCCCACCAGGGCGTTCATGCGAAGCCACGGCGCTAGCAGGGCCGCGAAGACGATCAGCACGATCGCAGCCCCGAAGAGCAGGAGACACTTATTGGCAAGGGAGATGTTCCGCCACATGCAGTGTGAAGTCTATCCGGGCACGGGCCTCGGGCGGGGCGTCCCCAAGTCCTTGCCCGGCGTAGAGTTGCCCCACATGGCTTCCAAACGCGTCTATCTCGAAACCTTCGGCTGCCAGATGAACGAGCTCGACTCGGAATTGGTCGCCGGCCGTCTGGCGAGCCTCGGGTACGCCTTCACCTCTCAGGCGAGCGAGGCGGACGTCGTCCTTTACAACACCTGCTCGGTGCGTGAGCAGGCCGAGCAGAAAGTCTGGAGCCGGCTCGGCGAGCTCCGCGATCAGAAAGCGGACAAGCCAGGCATGGTCGTGGGCGTCCTGGGCTGCATGGCCGAGCGCGACGGCAAGGGCCTGATGGACCGCATGCCCGTGGTCGACGTGATGTGCGGGCCGGGCGAGCTGGACAAGCTGCCGGCCCTGCTCGACAACGCCGTCCGCACCCGCGAGAGCCTGGTCGCCGACGACCCGAACGCTGCGGTGAAGTCCGTCAAGGCGGTCGCGCTGCAGGGCTCGACCTCCCGCCGGAGCGCGACGCTCTCGGCGGCCGAAGACTCGCTCGAATACCTCGACCTCTCGCGTTCGGTCAGCCCGATCGATCCGGTCGGCTCGCTCCGCAAGAGCGCATACGTCCGGATCACGCGCGGCTGCAACAAGTTCTGCACGTACTGCGTCGTGCCCTTTACGCGCGGCGCCGAGATCCACCGCCCGCCGGCGCACATCGTCGAAGAGTGCCAGCGTCTGGCGGACCAGGGCGTGATCGAGGTCACGCTGCTCGGGCAGACAGTGAACCACTACCGTTTCGAGCACGACGCCGCGACGATCGCCGGGGGTGTCACCCAGCCCCAGAAGGGCCGGGCCTTCAAGGGCGGTCACAAGCGTGATCCGCTCTCGGGCGAACGCGTTACGACGTTCGCCGATCTGCTCTACGAGATCCACGAGAAAGCCCCGAGCATCCAGCGGCTGCGCTTCGTCACCAGCTACCCGCGCGATTTCGGCGACGACGTGCTGGAGGTCATCCGGGACTGCCCGCGCATCTGCCGATACCTGCACGTCCCCGCGCAGTCGGGCTCGGACCGCATGCTCAAGATGATGAACCGGGGCTACTCGATCAGCGAGTATGACGAGTTTGTCTGCCGCGCCCGCGAGCACCTGCACCAGCCCGAGATCGGCCGCCCGCTCATGATCTCGGGCGACATCATCGTCGGCTTCCCGACCGAGACCGACGAGGACTACGCGCAGACCGTCGCGCTTCTCGAACGCTCACGCTACAAGAGCTGCTTCATCTTCAAGTACTCACCCCGACCGGGCACGGTCGCTTACGACAAGATCCCCGACGACGTGCCCGAGGCGGTCAAACGCGTGCGTAACAACGAACTCCTGGCCGTGCAGAACCGGATCTCCGACGAGGTGAGCCGCGAGCAGGTCGGCAACATGTACGACATCCTGATCGAGGGCCCGAGCCAGAAGGCGATCAAGGCCGCGGGGCTGAGTCAGCGCCAGGCGAAGAAGGCCTCGGGCGGCGTGCAGCTGACCATCGGCGGCCGCAGCGCCGACGAGACCGAAGATCTCTCCGTCAACGCGGTCCTCGAACGCACCGACGCCAACAGCGTGCAGTTCTCGGGGCGTACCGACGGCGACCAGATCGTCATGTTCGATGCCGACGTCACCGATGCACACGCACTCCCGGGACAGATCCGGCGCGTCAGGATCACCGAGGGCTCCGGGCTCACGCTCTTCGGTGAGCTGGTTTAGCTCTCTTCCTCGAACCGCTCGCGGGCCCGGCGTTTGGCGGCGAGCAGACCAGACTCGTTCTCGGCTTTCTTCTTCGGCTTCGTCTCGTCGGTCAGCTTGGCGCTATGCGCTGCGGACGACTGTCTGGCCTGCTCGCGGGCGGCCTTCCGCGCCTGCGCACGCTTTTGCCTCGCTTCGAGCGCCACCTTCGAGGCGTCGGCTGCGGTCAGACGGACCGACGACTCCTCGGCCTTCTCCGCCTTGGCGGCCTTGCGCAGCTCGCTCAGCGTCGCGCCGGCAGCGACCTGACCCGCCCCTGCTGCTCTCGGCTCGCGCTCGGTGATGAAGCGGTCCCACGCGATCCGGCGGGTCGCCACGTCGAGCAGCATCACCACCACCGACAGCAGAAGCAGCGTCCGCCAGAGCGAGGCCTCGGCGCGGCGAGGCTCGATCGTGCCCCGCTCGTACAGGTTCTCGGCCGAGAGCTGCGAGAGATCCATCACCCGCCCGCCGGAGATCTCGGCGATCTGCTCCAGAAGCTGACGATCACCGCGCAGGCTCGCGTACTCGGCGCTGGCCGACTGGGTCGCGCCGCCTAAGACGGGCGGGAGCGCCCGCGAGCCGTCACGCGGACGCACGATCGCGATGTAGTTGCCGCTGGTGCCCGCGTCGGTGACCCCTTCGTACTGCCCAGGCCCGCTCTGTTCGAGCGTGAGCTCCACGCGCTCGCCGCCGGGTGTGTAGACCGTCGCGGGGACGGCCAGGCCCTCGACCGGGTTGCCCTCGCTATCGAGCGCCAGCATGCGGACACGCAACTGACCCGAATCGATCTCGGTCGAGAGCTCGACGCCCCGGGCGGCTGGGGCGCGCGCGATGAGCTGCGTGAGCTGCGCCCAGAATGTGTCGTAGCCATCCCAACCGAACCACGGAGCGGCCCAGCGGTGGGCGTCAGACGTAAAGGCAGCCACGCGACCGAGGCCCACGGTCCAGTGCGAGAGCACAGGCTCGCCCTCGGGGGTGGCCAATGCGTTTGTGACCAACGCTTCGTCCCGGAAGGCGGTCAGCACGAGCCCCTCGAGCCCTCGCATCGAGGTGAGGCCCGAGAGCGCGGGCGAGCCCGTCGGCAGGACGACCGGTTGGAACAGGCCCTCCTTGATGAGCGGATCGCGCACAATGCGCACCGCGCGCACGAACACGCGCGGCAGCACACTCGGGTTCGTCACCGGGTAATGCACGCCCCCGCCCTTGTCCGCCATCGCGAACATCGTCTCGGTATCCGCACCGTCGCCGACCGAGATCGTCGAGACGTTGATGTCCTCACTCATCAACTGCTCGGCCATCCCGGGCAGGAGTTCCGACCCCATCGAGCGTCCGTCTGAGAGCACGATGATGTGCTTGACCGCGGCGTCCACGCCCATGAGCGCCTGGCGCGCCATCTCGAGCCCGGGCGGGATGTTCGTCCCGCCGCCGGGCGTGATCGACTCGATCGCCGCCGCGGTTTCGAGCGGGTTCTCGTTGGGGCCAAGCTCCTTCACCCACGCTGCGCTGTTCGAGAATCGGATAACGCCCACCATGTCGTTGGCGCCCAGGCTCCGCACCGCCAGGGCCGCCGCGGCGTTGGCGATCTGCTGCTGCGACTTGAACGAGCCGCCCACGCTCGCGCTCATGGAGCCAGAAGAGTCGAGCACGAGCACGATCGCGGTGCGCCGCTCGACGAGTTTCTCGCCGATGTCGAGCTTGACGGGCAGGAGCGGTTCGACGGGCGAGCCCATCCAGCCGCCCGAGCCGAACGACGCGGGCCCGCCGATCATGATGAGCCCGCCGCCCATGTCGCGTACGTGGGCCGCCAGGTTCTGCTGCACGTTCTCGCTGAGCGCATCGGCCGGGACGTTCTGGAGAATGACAAGGTCGTAAGGCTGGAGCCCGAGCAGATCCGTCGGCACGCCCTCGGGCGCCACAAACCGGACCTCGGCGCCAGACCGAGTAAGGCTCTGCGCGAGCACGCCCCCCTCGCCGCCCGGGTTGCCGTCGCCCACGCCGTCGACAATGAGCACCGCGCCCGAGCCCGGGCTGATCGTGAAGGCCTCGGCCTGGTTGTTGTCGAGATGCGTGTCGCCCGCGAACACCGGGCCGTCGGCGGTGCGCGTCATGTCTGGCTCGAACGTCGCCTTGAACCGATGGATGCGTCCCTGGGGCAGCGGCACATCCAGAAGGATCGCGTGCCGACCGGACGTCAGCTCAAGGCGCCGACCCGGACCGGGATCACTCCCGTTGATATCGATGGTGGTGTTCTCTTCCGTCAGGTAGAGCGTGCCCGTTGTGCCGTTGACCGTGCTGATGACCACGCGCACCGTGACGACGGACTCGGCCGAGGCCTGCGTGGGCACGATGACCGATTCAACAATCGTCTCGTCACCGATCCGGAAGTCGACCGGCACAACATCGACCCCGAGTGATCCTGTTGACGACCGCGATGTGACTTCGCGCGTCGCTTCGAGCGCATCGCCCAGCGTCTGGTTGCCGTCCGAGATCAGCAGCAGTTTCCCCGCCGCGTCGGGCGGGACCATCGCGCCGGCAAGACGGATCGCGCCGGCCAGGTCCGTGCCCTCGGCGAGTCGCACGTCGAGATCACGCCCCGTGATCGAGGCACGCGTGGGCGTGGCGATCGCAGCCGAGTCGCCCCCGAAAACCACCACACCGAGCAAATCGTCCGGGCCGCGCCCCGCATCGAGCGAACGCAGCGAACGCGTCACGGCTTCGAGCACGTCGACGCGGCCGCCCTCCGAATCCATTCCGAGCCAGCCAAAGCGGCGCACCGAATCGGAGACATCCACCACCGCGACCACCGCGACTTTGGACGTCTCGTGCACCGAGCTCGCGCCGGCAAGCATGGCCGCGATCAGTGACATCAGCACGACGCGCGTCACGACCGCCGACCAACGCCTGATCCGAGCCATCGCCACGCACCAACGCACGAGCACATACCCCAGCGGGATCGCCAGGAGCGCCAAGAGCAGCCAGACGGGTTCCACAAAGACCAGGTTCAAGGCGCATCCTCGGCGTCGGCGGGTGCGGGCGGAGCGTCCGCAGCCTCTTTGGCTCGCTCACCGAACCGGTCGAACACGCGCTTGATCAGGTCCGCGTGACGCCTCGGCACGGGCTGCTGCTCCAGCGCCCGCTGCGCCCGCTCCTCGGCCAGCTGTACCGTTCGCCCGGGATCGATGCGACCGGCCGGCGCGTTCTCGCCCGGCTCGGCGGCTGGGTTGAACCACTCCGAGATGATCTGCTCACGCTCGGGCTCAGGCTCGCCCTCCGGACGCGCATCAACAAACTCCGTTTGGCCCTCCCATGGCGTTTGCGGCGGGAGCTGGTCCGCAAGATCGCGAAGCCCCTGCCCGCCCGGCTGCTGACCGTTGAGCTCGTCGGCTCGGCGTTGGAGCTCGCGAGCGGTCTCGCCCGACTGCTCGGCCTGTTTCTGCTGCTGCGCCATCTGGCGGAGTTTGTTGCCAAGGCCTTGCGGCTCACCCTCGCCCGTGCCGCCGCCCTGGCCTGACTGCTCACCACCGCCCTGCTGATCGCCCTCGCCTTCGCCTTGCTGATCGCCTTCCTGACCGGGTTGGCCTTCTTCAGAACCCGGCTGCTGGCCCGGTTGCTGACCGGGTTGCTGACCAGGCCGCTGACCCGGTTGAGAGCCCGGCTGAGGCTGTTGCCCCTCACCCTGCTGTTCGCCTTCGCCCTGTTTGGGGTTCTGTCCTTCGGAGCCTTCCTGCTGCTCACCTTGCTTGGCATCACCCTGCCTGGGCTCACCCTCTTGCTGGTCCTCGCCCTGCTGGTTGCCGCCCTCTTGTTTCTGCTCTGAATCGGATTCAGATCTTTCCTGGCCGTCCTGCCCCGACTGCTGATCGCCCTGGCCCTGCTCGCTGCCCTGCTGCTGCTGCCCCGGCTCGGGCTGGGGCTGCTGATCGCCCTGCTCACCATTCTCTTGCTGGCCGTCCTGCTGATTCGGGTCCTGCTGCTGGGCATCCTCGCCCTGATTCTGCTGGTCCTGCGGATCGGGCGGGCTGAGTTCGTCGGCTTCGCGCCTCAGTTCCTCGGCAAGCTCCCGAGCCTCTTCCTGCGCCCGTTCCTCTGCTTCCCGCTCTTGGCGCTCACGCTCCTGCTGTTCGTGGATCTCGTTGGCCAACCGCTCCGCGTCCTCCGGGGGCACGCCTTCACGCTCGAGCTGCTCGCGGATCTCCTCAGGCGTCGCGGGTTCCGGCTGCGTCTCCGGCTCAGGCTCTGGCTCTGGCTCCGGCGATTCCGGTTGCGACTGCTGCTCCTGCTCGGCCTCTTCCTGCTGCGCACGTTCGATCTGTTCGGCTAGCTCGCGCAGCTCATCCGCAAGCCGTTCGCGTTCCTCGGGCGCGGCATTCTCGATCGCTTCGAGCAAACGCTCGGCCTCCGCAGCCGCGGCCTCGAAGTCGCCAGAGCTCAGATCCTCGGCAAGTCGCGACGCCTCACCGAGCGATTCCGGGCTGAGCGACTCGAGCCGCTCTCGCACCGCCTCGGTCGACATCCGCTCACGCTCGGCCCGCTCGGCGGCCTCTTCGGCCGAGCGCTGAAGCGTCTCGGCGGCTGCGGCCACCGCTTCCTCCGGCTCACGCAATCCCTCGGCGAGCTCACGCTCAAGCTCCTCGATCGCGGCCAGTTCCTGATCCGAGACCTGCCCCGACGTCGCGGCTGCCTCGATGGCTTCCTTGGCATCGGCGACCTTCTCCGACGCCTCGGTGATTGCCTCTGCGCTCTGGGTCCGCACGATCGGCGCGGGCCCGGGCAGGGGCGGTTCACGCATCGGCGCCAGCCACGCCAGCACACCCGCCAAACCGATCGCCCCGAGAGCCACGAACCAGGGCGTCCCGAAGGTCATGTCGCCCACCTTGTCCGTTGCCGCGCGCGAAGCCGCGGCTTCTGCTTCGCCGATCGCCCATCGCTCGAACGCCCCCAGACTCTCGCGCGACGAGAACGCCAAGGACGACCCGAGCAGGTCGTGTGTGCCCGAGGCCGCGTCGAGCACCGATGCGGACGCGATCGCCGAGGGCCAGCGTCTCCGGGCGCTCAGGGCCGACCACACCATCGCCAGCACGATCGGTGCGAGCACGACACCCGCCCAGCCGACCAGGCCCAGTTCACCGAATCCGATGCGTGATCCCCAGACTTTGAGCACGACCACGAGCGCGGCCGCCGATGCACCGGCGACGACGAGCGCGGGACCGAGTGCCGAGACGAACAAAGCCACGCCCAGCTTGCGCCTGGCCGAGGCCACCTGCATGCTGACCGCACGCGGAGCCGTCCTTGCTGTACGCGTCTCAGACATCTCTATGAGTGTATATCGGGCGTCCGCCGATGCGGTTCGCGCGAGGAATGGGTGCCGAAGGCCCTGTTTCGGCTACGGTATGGCCATGAGCATCATCACACGCCTCGTGACAGGCGACACACTCAACGATTCGGAGGCCGAGGCCCTCTTCCTGGATCTCCTGGGCGGCAAACTCGACGACGCCCAGATCGGGGCTGTCCTGGCGCTCATCGAGGTCCGCGGCGCGACCGTGGAGGAACTCGTCGGCGGTGCCCGCGCGATGCGAGCCAATGTCCAGAACGTCCCCTACGACTGCCCAGCGGGCGAGTCGCTGATCGATACCTGCGGCACGGGCGGCACACCCAAGGCGTTCAACGTCTCGACCGCCGCCGCCATCCTTGCCGCTGCGGCTAGCGCTCTGCCCGACGCCAAACGCCGCGTCCGCGTCGCCAAGCACGGCAGCCGGAGCCGAACCGGTCGCGGATCGGCGGAAGTGCTCCAGCAGATCGGCGTCAACGTCGACGCCTCGCCCGAAGCCCAGGCCAGATGCCTGGAAGAGATCGGCGTCTGCTTCTGCTTTGCGATCCACCATCACCCGGCGATGCGTTTCGCCGCCGGCCCACGCAAGTCGCTGGGCGTGCCGACCGTCTTCAACCTGCTGGGCCCACTGACCAACCCCGCCAAGGCCGAGCGCCAGCTCATCGGCGTCTACGAGAAACGCTGGGTCGAGCAGGTCGCCAAGGCCCTCGCCCAACTCGGCGCAGAGAAGGCCATGGTCATCCACAGCGCCGAGGGCTTGGACGAGATCTCGCTCAAGGGCGTCACGCACGCGGCGGTCGTCGAAAATGGCGGCGTCTCCTTCACCGAGATCGACCCCGCGGGGCTCGGGTTGTCCGCCACGCCTCGCGAGAATCTCATCGCAGAGGACGTCGCGGATGCTGCCCGGATCATCCGCGATGTCTTCGACAACGCGCCAGGCCCCCACCGCGAGATCGTCGCGCTCAACTGCGCCGCAGCGCTCGTGGTCGCCGACGCCGCCGGCGACATGCAAGAAGGCCTGCACCTTGCGATGCAGGCCATCGAATCAGGGCAAGCCAAAGAAACGCTTGAAAGTCTGGTCCGCCTCTCGAACGAGAACGCCTAGGTCCCGGATCGATCACTCGAGATCTTCGCCGACCGACTTCATGACACCCCGGACCACGTCGTTGAGCGAGGGCTCGACGGACCACGTGTAGTCGTCCTGCCCCGCCATGAGTGCGACGAGCTTGTCGGGGTCCTCGGGGTTGTTCTTGGGTGCGGGGGCGAGCACGAGCGCCAGGTCGTATGTGCCGTCGTGCGCGTCGATCCATTTCCACACAGACTTGGCCGCCAGATTCGGGTCCGAGGGCGCCAGCTCGCGCTGCTTGCGCAGCTCGGCCTGGACGTCGAGGTCCTCGACGATCTCGAAGCCGATCTCGCGCAGCGCGCTCAGGCTCTCCTCGATACGCGACTTCATGCCGGCTTCCACGGGCGGGCTGAACATGCTGAGCACCACTGCCCGGCCGCGGTCGTCGTACAGATCCGCGTACGAAACGGGTGTCTTGGCGACCGCGACAGCCTTGCCATTGATCGTGCGCGACACCGAGCCGTCATCGTTGAGTGTGAGTACTTCTCTATGCGTCGTGGTCGAACCGGAATTCCCCGACGCGGGCAGCAGCGCAAACGTCACGGGGATCGAGGCCAGCCCGACGCAGACACCGATCGCCACCGCGGCCCCGGGGTTGATCCCCGAGCGCGAACGCCCGCGGAGCCTGCTTCTGTGTGCAGACGCACGCTGCATCGCGCGGGTCCGGCGCTCTTTGGCGCGAGCACGCGCGCTCTTGAGCTGCTCCGACGCGTTGCGGGCGCGGGCGTGCGGCGAAACCGATCGCACGGGCGGAGGCGGGGGCATCACGGCCTCGGCAACCTCTGCCATCTGATCCATCTTCCCCGCGCCGGTCTCATCTACGCGGTACTTGCCTGACCACCAACCCGTTACCTCCAGACGAGGCTTCGAGCCCAGGTGCTTCTGCGGCTCGGGCTTGGGAGCAACAGGCGTCTGCATCGCCGCCGGGCCGGGATGCGCGGCTCGTGCCGCAGCAACCGATGCCAGAAAGGCCTCGTTCTCGTCGAGTTCGGGCTGGGCGGATTCGACATGCCCGCCCTTCATGCTCGGAAGCTCGGCCGGCTTGACCGCGAACGGATCGCCCGAAGCAAGGACGAAGTCCAGGTCCGCCAGCATCTCCTTCATCGAGGCGTAGCGTTTGTCGTACTCCGTCATGCCGCGACGAATGATCCAGCGGACCGATTCCGGGCATCGGCGCGTGATCTGGCTCAGCCCGCCGTGCGCGGGGAACGAGTTCTCGACCATCGAGTACAGCACCGCCGCGGCCGCGTAGATATCAAACTTCGCGCCGTCGACCTCGTTCACTTTCACACCACGCAGAGCCATGCGGACGAGCTCCGGATCACGGAAGTACTCCGTGCCGTGCGTCGTGAGTGTCATCGCCGAACGCAGCGGCGTGATGAGCCCGAGATCCACCAGGTGCGCGCCGGTCTCGTCGACGACGACGTTGTCGGGCTTGACGTCCTTGTGCCACAGGCCGCCCGAATGGTAGAGGCTGAGCGTGGAGAAGAGATCACGTCCGTGACCGAGCAGCTTGCGGAGCTGTTTGTCGTTCAGGCCGTGGGCCCCGCTGTCGGCGTGGGCACGCTGCGTCACGAGCGTGAGCTGTTCGCCCGGGACGTAACGCATGACGTAGTAGAAGCGCTCCTCGGTCAGATCGTGCTCAAGCACGAGACCCAGGCGCTTCGCCGCGTCGAGCGCCCGGCTCTCGCGGATGATCTGGGGCAGGCTGCTGCCCTCGTTCAGGTGGAACGCCTTGATGACGACCTGCTGTGCGTCGCTGATGCCCCGGCGCTCGAAGGCCGCGAGCTTCAGGTCATCGGGCTCGGCGATGTACAGACGTGCGCCGGACCCGCCCCCCGCGAGCGAGCCGACGATGGTGAATCCATCGAACTGGTTCTTGCGGCCTCTGGGCTTGTCGCGCCCTGGCGCAGCCGCCACGACCTCGGGCAGACGTTTCTCGAACCCGTCGATCACAAGCCCGAGCCCGATCAGCCTGAGCGGATGCCCGATCGCCACGCGATAGAGGTTCAGACCCGCGGACTTGAACTCGCTCGACACCGCACGCCCGTAATGCCCCGTCGCGGACCAACGCCCGAAGACCACCGACCCGACGGTCAGCAGCATGAAAACGGGGATCACGAGCACCGAGCCCACGAATCGCAGCGCGTCGGCGACGATGTCGACAAGCGTCCGGCCGATGTGGCCAAGCAGCTTCCCGATCAGCTTGAGCACCGGGATCAGGATGAAGACGAAGATGATCGCCGCGGCCACGGCCATCAGGACGACGGCTAGCACTGTTCCAATCAACCCCATCCCCATCTCACCCTCCTTTGACGGGCGTGTCGCAAGGCGCGTCGCGTGTCAGGGGCCGCCGAGTCTGGCCGATTCCTCGTCCCGCCGGCGGAGCTCCTGCTGCTGATGACAGATCTCTGCGATGGCCTCATCAAAGAGCCCATCGTCCGCCTTGCTGGGATTCAGCTCGACTCCGTTTCGTTTCGCTTCCTCCAATTCCTCCTCGGTGAAGCTGAACTTCCCGATCACCTCGCGCATCTCGACGCGGAGAAGCTCGCGGACCTTCGTCAGACGCCTTGAGATCGTCGGCTCGCTGACACCCACCTGTCCCGCGACTTCCTTACCGGGCAGGCCGTCGAGCACACGCATCCGGTAGATCGAGAAATCCACGAAATCCGCCTTTTTCTCGACGTTTCGGAGCGCCGCCTCGACCTTGGCGCGAAAGACAGCCGCCTCGTATTCCTCGTCGACACCCATCTCGGGAGCCGCGGTCATCCAGGCCTCCTCGAAGCTCGCGCCGCGTTTGCCCGAACCCCGCTTGAGCGCCATCCTCTTATCCATCTCGTCGCCCAGCACATGCTTGGCGATCGCCAGCAGCCACGTGCTGAACCGCGCCCCGCGCGACGGGTCGTACCGATCGATCGAGCCCGATAACGCCGCAAGCGTCTCCTGCGAGAGATCACGCACGGTTTCGGCGCCGATCCGGCCCCTGCCCCATTTCGTGAGCTGGGCGCGTAAAACGGGCCCGAAGGTCTCCCAGAGTTCGTACCAGGCGGCCTCGTCGTTGCCACGTAGGCGGTCGATGAACCCCGTGGTCACATTCGTGAGCATGGTCTGTCCCCGCTGCAATCAGGGGGCAGCCCCGCGAAACCCCGGCCTCGTCGCCGACGCTCCGTCTGCCTCCCGACGGAAGCTTCTTCCGTCCCGGCCCCGATTCCTTTCGCGGTGTGCAGGTTCTGGGCCTGTCGATTGTACCGGATTCCGCTCACCCAGTGGCTCCAAATGCTTTTTCGTAATTCTCGCGATCCGCTGTGAAATCAGGCGGGATGGGTCCCCAACAAGCCTCCCGTACCAGAACCAAGCCGGGCAACGTGGCGGAGGAAAGCCAAAGTCCCGGAGGCACACGTCTGAGAAGGAGGCCCCACCATGGCCGGTATCGTTTGCAACGTCGTTCGAGTTGGCGTCATCACGGCATTGGGGGCCGGCGCGGCTTTTGTGGTCGCCGAGGCCGTCAGCCCAGGCAGCGCCCGCGCTGTTGCCCACCAGGCAGGCACCAACATCTCCACGATCATCACCAACAACGTCGATGATCCCGTCGCGCTCCGCGAGCAGCTCCGCTCACTCGAAGCGCAGTACCCCAAGAAGATCGCCACCGTGCGCAGCGATCTGACCGAGCTGCAAACCCAGCTCGCGCAGTTCGAGCACGAGCGGGCCGTCGCCGCACGCGTCGTCGCGCTCGCCGACAACGACCTCTCCAGCCTGCAGGAACTGATCTCGCAGGGCGAGGCCGCCCGGGGCGACAGCTACCGCGTCGTTCGCGTGTGGCACAACAACACCAAGCTCAACCTCGAAGAGGCCTACGCCAAGGCCGAGAAGATTCGCCGACTGCGTGACTCGTACGCAACCCGCACGGGCGAGCTTGACCGCGACATGGGCTTCCTCAAGCAGCAGGAGCAGCACCTCGGCGAGCTGCTGACCACGCTCGAAACCGAGCGAGCCGACTTCCAGAGCCAGCTCTGGCAGCTCGACCAGCAGATCGACGCGGTCAGCCGCAACGAGCGTCTGCTCACCATGCTCGAGAAGCGTCAGAAGACGATCGACTCGATCAGCCCCTTCCAGGCCGACAGCCTGGACCAGGTCACGAGCCGCATCGCCAAGATCCGGGCCGAGCAGGAATCCCGGATGGCCTCGCTGGCCACCCGCAGCTCGGATGAGCGCTACATCGAGCGGGCCCGTGTCCAGATCGACGCCGAGACCCGGGGCGAGGAGACCTACGAGGTCCACTCCAACCCCTTCGAGGATCTCGGCCCGATCGGTGGCCCGGCCGGCGAGATCGAGGTGGGTCAGCCCGAGGCCGCGATCGAGATCCCCTCGGTCCGTGCTCGGACCAACTAACTCCGGGGGTGGGCCCGACACCGAACGGGTCACCGACAAGATCAACCCCGCTGCCGGCGGCGAGCTCTCCCGAGCAGCCGCCGGCGTTGTTTTTGCCCCCAGCTTTCCCGCAGGAAGCGAACATCGCCCGCTGTCGGATATAGTCATGCCTGCTCGGATCGGGGGCGTTTGGATTCGCCGAGGATTGGCCGAGCGTTCAGTTTCAGTAAGGGAGCGTGGAGCTGCTCGACCGACTGCTCAAGTACTTCAGCCTCGACCTCGGGATCGATCTCGGGACCTGCAACACCCTCGTCGCCGTACGAGGGCAGGGCATTGTCCTCAATGAGCCGAGCGTGGTCGCCGTGCGCAAGGGCACAAACCAGGTGCTCAAGGGCGGACAGGCCGTCGGCTGGTACGCCAAAGAGATGCTCGGCAAAACGCCCGGCTCGATCACCGCGATCCGCCCGCTCAAAGACGGCGTCATCAGCGACTTCGAGATCACCGAGGCCATGCTCGGCTACTTCATCAACAAGGTCCGCGGCAAGTACAACTTTGTGCGTCCGCGCGTCGTCATCAGTGTGCCCAGCGGCATCACCGCCGTTGAGAAGCGAGCCGTCACCGATTCCGCCGATCGCGCTGGCGCGAGCCGGACATACCTCATCGAAGAACCCATGGCAGCCGCCATCGGCGCGGGCCTCCCGTTTGCCGAGGCCACGGCGAGCATGATCGTCGACATCGGCGGCGGCACGACCGAAGTCGCCATCATGTCGCTCGCCGACATCGCCGTGTGCGAATCCGTCCGCGTCGCCGGCGACGACATGGACGAGGCGATCATCAACTACCTCAAGCGCACCTACAACCTCATGGTCGGTGAGCAGACCGCCGAGCGCATCAAAATCGAGATCGGCTCGGCAGCCGAGAGCGAACGCGAAGACGAAGAGGGCTCGATCGACGTGCGAGGCCGGGACATGATCTCGGGCCTGCCCCGCAAGGCAACCATCAGCGCCGCCGAGATCCGCGAGGCCCTGCAGGAACCGGTCAACGCCATCATCGACACGGTCGTCCGCACACTCGAACGGGCCGAGCCCGAACTGGCCGCCGATCTCGTCGAGAACGGCATCACGCTCGCCGGCGGCGGCGCTCTGCTCCGCGGGCTGCCCACGGTGCTCTACAAGGCCACGGGCCTGTCGGTGCGTGTCGCGGAGGATCCGCTGACCTGTGTCGCGCGAGGGACCGCCATCTTCCTCGAGCACCTCGAGGAATGGAAGGAAGTCCTGGAGAACGATCTCGATCTCTAGCGCCGGCCCATCGGCATCGGACCAGGAGGCGCCGCGGTGTCCAGACGCGGACTCGTGACAGCAAGCCGGGTGCTCGCACTCTCGATCTGCGCGATGGTTGTCACCACCTTTCTCCCCGCGCGCATGCTGAATTGGGCACGCGTGCCCGGACGCATCACACAGCGACTCACCTCGCCACCCGCGGACCTCGTCAAGGTCGCAGGCGACTGGCTCGTCAAGGCCGAACCCGCTCAGCACCCCGAACCGCTCGTCGGTCAGATCGACCAGCTCCGCGCACTCGTCCACAGGCTCGAGCAGGACAACGCCAGACTCCGCAGGCAGGTCGAGGAACTCAGCGGCGTGCGAAGCACTCAAACCGAACCCATGAGACTGCTCACCACGAGCGTCATCGCCGGCACAACTGACCCGACAGGCCGACTCCTCCGCCTCCGCTCGGGACGACGCGACGGCATCGAGCCGGGCAGCGTCGCCTCCGTCCGAGGGCAGCATCTACTCGGACGCATCGTCAACCTCGACGACGCCATGTGCGACGTCCTGCCCATCACCGACCAGAACGCCGAAACACTCATGGTGCAGATCTACGAAGAAGACGGCACCAAGACCGAGCTCTTCTTCGACCTCACCCCCACCGGCGAAGGCACACTCAAGGGCCCGGGGCGCTACGTCACCGAAGGGCTCGAACAGACCCCACGCGTCGCAGAAGTCGGACAGATCGCCAAACTCAGCGACGAGAACTGGGTCGGTCACGAGGGACTGATTGTCGGCTCGATCACCGCTGTCGAGCCCTCGCCCCAGAGCCCGCTGCGTCAGGTCGTCACTGTCACGCCCATCGTGGACACACGCAGGGTCTCAAGTGTTGTCGTCCGCGTGCCGGGGAGCGGGTCATGAGCTGGGGTGTATACGCCGTTGCGCTCTGGCTGCTCGTCGGGCTCGAGGTCGGGCTGCGCGGCGTGCTGCGCATCGGCGATACTGGCGTCGCGCCGAGCTTCGTGCTCCCGCTGGTGGTCTTCGTCGGGCTCTTCGCTCGCCCACGCGTCAGCACCACCGCGGCCATCATCGCCGGGCTCCTGATCGACCTCACCTCGCCCGTCACACTCCCCGGGGGCGGCACCGCGATCATCCCCGGTCCCAATGCGCTGGGCATGGTCCTGGCAAGCCAGCTCGTGCTCGGTGCACGCGGGCTCGTCTTCCTGAATTCGCCCGTCACACTCATCGTCCTCACACCACTGGCAGGCATGGTCTGGCAGATCGTCGTGACCGCTGCATTCGGCGCGCGCGAGCTCTACGACCCCATCGGATTCCACGCGGGTAGCCAGCTCACCCAGCGCCTCTTCATCGCGGCTTACTCCGCGGCCCCCGCGCTCGTGCTGTGGTGGCCGCTGCGCGCCACCGCCACACTCTTCGGCTTCGATGCCCCACACACCGGGCGATACACGATGAGTCGGCGATAATCTGCTCCCTCTCCCCTTGGGGGAAAGGGTTGGGGTGAGGGAATATCTCGCAACGCATTTCGCTTCTCTCCCCTCGCTTGCGCGAGGGGCTCGATCAATACGTGTCACCCTACATCGCCCGGAGCATCTCGAGCGTGATCTGCTCGGTCGTCTCCACAACGCGATCCGCCTGACCGAGTGCATCGGCGCTGACGGAGTGGCACACCCCCACCGCCTTGAGCCCCGCGCCCTTGGCAGCCCGCAGGCCCGTCGGCGTGTCCTCGATCGTCACGCACCGCCCGGGCTCCACCCCGAGCTTCTGAGCTGTCATGCGGTACCCAGCCGGGTCGGGCTTGGCTTTCTCCACGTCGTCGGCGGTCACGATGCAACCAAAGACATCCAGAATCTCAAAGCGCTTCAGGATTCGTTCGATCTCGACCCTCGCCGCCCCGGAGCACACCGCCACGGGCATCACCCGGGCCGCCGACAGGATCAGCTCGATCGACCCCGGAAAGGCCCGCACCTCCCCGTTGTCGATCATCTCCAGCACAAACTGCTGCTTGGTATACACCACCTCCGCGAGGCGTTCGGGCACCAGCGCGAGCCCGCCCATCTCGGCGATCACACGAAAGGTGTCCCGGTCATCGAGCCCGATGACCCGTTTCATGTAGTCCTCATGCGAGAAAGGAACGCCGAGCATCCCCGCCACCCGGGTGATCGCCCATTCGTGTACAGGCTCAGAATCGGCGATCACACCGTCAAAATCGAAGATCAACGCGTCCATGCGGGCCACTCTAGCGGCCCCCGGCCCGATGCGGGGACGTACACTCCGGGCATGCAGGTGTACCTCTTCGACGACGGCAATGGCAGACTCGCACCCCTCACGGATCTGAGGCCCGCCTTTGCTGTCCGTACCGGCGCGGCCACGACCATCGAACGCGTCGAACAACTCCTCGGCGATGACGACGAACTCGCGGGCCTCTTTGTCCCCGAACACCTCAAGCTCCTCGTCGAAGAGGCCTACGAACTCCCCGTCAACGAGATGCCCACCGGCATCGACTCCGTCCTGCTCATCAACGGACGTTGCCCACTCCCCCCGGGCGACCTCAGCAAAATCAAGCCCGGCACGATCCTCGTCGAACACCACGGCGAGAAAGACACCGAGCCCGCCGTCGTCCTCGCATGCGTCAAACCTGACGCCGCCGCCGCGATCATCAGAGGCGAAGTCCCCACCTCGGGCATCACCGCGACCAAGGAGCACCACCTGCTCCGCAGGCCCTGGGACATCCGCCGGTTCCGCGACGCCTGCATCAAGAGCGACCTCTCACGCCTGACACAGATCCCCGGCTCAGGCCTGCCCGCCGGCACGCTCCAACGCGGCTCGCACCCCGTTGTCATCCGCTCGGGCGCCGACGTCTGGCCCGGCGTCACCTTCGACACCACCCAGGGCCCCGTCGTCATCGCAGCCGGCGCGACCGTCCGCCCCGGCGCCATCATCGCGGGACCGACCTACATCGGCGAAGACTCCTCCATCCTCGACCACGCCCTCATCAAGGCCCACACCGCCATCGGCCCCCGCTGCAAGATCGCCGGCGAAGTCGGCGGCACCATCTTCCAGGGCCTGGCCAACAAAGCCCACGAAGGCCATCTGGGCGACTCGTGGGTCGGCGAGTGGGTCAACTTCGGTGCGGGCACCAACAACTCCAACCTGCTCAACACCTACGCCGAGGTCATCGCCAAAGCGACATCAAACGGCTCGCACGAACGCACCGGCCAGACCTTCCTCGGCTCGATCGTGGGCGACCACGTCAAGTTCGCGATCTCGACGCGTATCATGACCGGAGCCGTCATCCACACCGGCGCGATGTGGGCCGCCACCTCGCCCGTCGTCGGGTGCGTCGACGCCTTCACCTGGGCCACCGACGCGGGCGTCTCCGCCTTCCGCCTGCCCCGCTTCATGGACACCGCCAAGGTCGTCATGGCCCGCCGAGGCGTGGAGCCGAGCGAGGCGTACCTGGAGCGGATCAAATTCCTTCACGACAACGCTTCCGGAGCGAACGGGTCGTGAGCGCACGACCCACCCTCTACATCATCGACGGCTACGCCCAGTTCTTCCGAGCCTACCACGCCATCCGCACGCCCATGACCAGCCCCGTTACGGGCGAACCCACGAACATGACGTTCGGCTTCGTCGGCATGCTGCTCAAGCTCCTGCGTGGGCAGGAAGCACGCATGCAAGAGGTGGGCGGGCCGCCGACCTACGCCGCCGTTGCGCTCGATGTCTCGGGCGATCGCGGCACGTTCCGCAGCCAGCTCTACACCGACTACAAAGCCAACCGCGACGCGCCGCCCGAAGACCTCAAACCACAGGTCGAGCGATGCCTGGCGATGCTCGGTGAACTGGGCATGCCCGTCATCGGGAGCGAGGGGTACGAAGCCGACGACGTCATCGCCGCGATCTCGGCGAGGCTCAAAGAGAAGCACCCGGACCTGCTCATCCGCGTGATCAGCAAGGACAAGGACCTCAAGCAGCTCCTCGAGCCCGGTCGTTTCGAGATCTACGACATCCATCACGACACCGTGATCGATGTGGATGCGCTCAAAGCCGACACCGGCCTCTCGCCCGATCAGGTCGTCGACATGCTGACGCTCATGGGCGACAACGTCGACAACGTACCGGGCGTTCCGGGTGTTGGCCCCAAGACCGCCGCCCAACTCCTCGTCGAGTTCGGCACGCTCGAAGCCGTCCTCGCCGAGGCGCAGGACGAAAGCAAGCCCAAGAAAGAATGGATCATCAAGGGCAAGCGCCGCGAGAACATCGCCGCCGCCGCCGGCATGCTCCCGCTCTCCAAAGACCTCGTCACACTCCGCGCCGATACGCCCATCGACTTCGACCTCGAAGCCTGCAAGCTCAGCAAGCTCCAGCCGAAGAAAATCGAACCGATCATCCGCGAGCTCGGCTTCAACCGCCTGCTCGACGAGGTCAAAGCCCTGACCGGCGGCGCCCCCGAGCCCGCAGCCCCCGCCCAGACCAAAGGCAGATCCAAAGCCAAAGACCCCGGCGGGTTCGGTGGCCTCTTCGATCAGACACCCGCCGACGATTCCACCCAGTCTGTCGACGGCGACTACACCATCGTGCGCACGAAAAAGGATCTCGATGCGCTCATCAAAGAACTCAAAGACGCCAAGGCCATCGCCCTCGACACCGAGACCACGCACATCCGACCGATGCTCGCCAAACTCGCGGGCCTGAGCTTCTCGACCAACCCCGGCACGGGCTGGTACGTCCCCGTCCGCGCACCCGAGGGCGAGAAACACCTCGACGAGTTCGCCGTTCTCGAAGCGCTGCGTCCCATCATCGAAGACGAGACCAAGCCCAAGATCGGGCACAACCTCAAATACGACCTGATCGTCCTCCGCCGCGCCGGCGTCTTCCTCCGCGGCCTGTGCACCGAGGGCTCCTGCGACACGATGGTCGCCAGCTACCTCATCGACGCCTCGCGCCCGAGCCACTCGCTCGACAACCTCGCGCTCGCCCTGCTCAATCGCACGAACGTCTCGATCAAAGACCTGATCGGCTCGGGCAAGAACCAGAAAAGCTTCGACCAGGTGCCGCTCGCGCAGGCCGGGCCCTACGCCGCCGAGGACGCCGACGTCTCGCTCCAGCTCGCGCACATCATGCTGCCCGAGCTCAAAGAAAAAAACCTCCTCACGCTCGCGCACGAGGTCGAGTTCCCGCTCGTCGAGGTCCTCGCCGAGCTCGAATACAACGGCATCCTCGTCGACCCCTCCGAACTCTCGCGCCAGCACGAACGCCTCGAGGGCGAGATCAAACGCCTCCGCGCCGAGATCGAAGACGCCGCGTACGAAGCGCTCAACCGAGGCTTCGACCCCGACTCACCCAAGCAGCTCGCGGGCATCCTCTTCAACAAACCAACCGACGAAGACCCGGGCCTCGGGCTCCGCGTCATCAAGCGCGGCAAGACGGGCCCCTCCACCGACGCCGAGGTCCTCGAGAAGCTCACGCAGGACGCCACCGTCGAAACAAAGATCCCCGAGCTTGTGCTCGATTACCGCCAGCTCGCCAAGCTCGTCAACACCTACCTCGTCAACCTCGCCGAGGAGATCCACCCCGAGACCGGGCGCATCCACGCGAGCTTCAACCAGACCGTCGCCGCGACCGGTCGCCTGAGTTCAAGCGACCCGAACCTCCAGAACATCCCCATCCGCACCGACGTCGGGCGTGAGATCCGCAAGGCATTCGTTGCGCCCGAGGGCTGTGTCCTCATCAGCGCCGACTACTCGCAGATCGAACTGCGACTGCTCGCGCACCTCTCCAAGGACGAGGCCCTTATTCGCGCCTTCCGCGAGGGCCAGGACATCCACCGCGCCGTCGCCGCTCAGATCCACGGCGTCGCGCTCGATGATGTCACCAAAGAACAACGCAGCGGCGCCAAGATGGTCAACTTCGGGATCGTCTACGGCATCACGCCCTTCGGACTCGCGCGCAGGCTCGGTGTCTCCAACACCGAAGCCGCCGAGATCATCGACGGCTACAAAAAGCGCTTCCCGGGCATCACCACCTTCCTCGCCGAGTGCATCACAGAAGCCCAAGAGCAGGGCTACGTCGAAACGATGCTGAGGCGTCGACGCCCCGTCCACGAGATCGACGCCCGCAACCCGGCCCGCCGCGCACTCGCCGAACGCATCGCGATCAACAGCGTCGTCCAGGGCTCGGCCGCCGACCTCATCAAGCTCGCGATGATCGACCTGCACCGACGCATCGGCCCAGCCTCCCTCTCCCCCCCGGGGAGAGGGCCGGGGAGAGGGGATTCGGTTCTTGCTCCCTCTCCCCTCGGGGGAGAGGGCCGGGGTGAGGGGGCAACGGGCTCAAAGACATCCCCTCATCCGTCCGCTTCGCGGCCACCTTCTCCCCAAATGGGAGAAGGAGCAGAGGAACCAAACCTCAAAGACGTGCGCATGCTCCTCCAGATCCACGACGAACTCGTCTTCGAGTCACCCAAAGATGTCGCAGACGAAGCCATGAAACTGATCGTCGACCGCATGGAGTCCGCGATGGAGCTGGACGTGCCGCTGGTGGTCGAGGCAGCGGCGAGCGGGAACTGGTTTGAGGGCAAATGACGCAGTCGCATTCACGCAGACTCGATCGGATCCGGCTGCTTTCTTACCGCATCGCCGCTGTCGCAGTGACCGCACTTATTTTACTGTTTGTGGACTGGCTCTATCTTGCAAGTACAGGTACGGGCGGCGGCTTGCTACTTGGCCACGCACCACTCGATGTCAACGCTATCGATGTGTTCGATTACACAGAAAGCAATGGTAAAGCGACGGTTGAGTTTGGATCTCTCGTTTCCGCTCAGCTTTCCGGGTTTACTGCCACAGGACCAGACGGCGCCCCTGTCTTTACTAAAGCGTCCTATCTCCTTGCTCTGCGATACGAGACACCGAAATGGGCCAATACACACACATCCAAATTCGCATGGGTTGATGTTTCCGGCTTTGGTATTACAACACTGGATCCGAAAGATCTACCACCGCAATTTCTCCCGCTTGCGAGAGAACTGGCCGAGAAACAGGAGCCAGAGGTAAGAGTAGAGTTGCTGGATGCGATCAATGAATCTCTTACCGACGAGACAAACGTGCTCGGTTTGGTTCACAACCTCATAGCGACCCTGCTGCTCGCAATTGCAGTGATCGGGTTTGTCACCTTTGTATACGTGTTCAATATGAGCCGAGGCTAAGCAGCCACAGAACGTGTAAACTGGACGCATGAGAACCACACTCCTCGCCGCCCTCGCCCTGGTCGCGCCTTTGGCCCACGCCCAGCCGGACTTCGTCTTCGTCAACGCCCGCGTCTACACGGTCGACGATCGATTCACCGTCGCCCAGGCGTTCGCCGTCGAGGACGGCATGTTCGCAACGATCGGTTCCAATGAGGACGTCCGCGCCACGATCGGCAGCTCAACCAAGGTCATCGACCTCGGCGGGCGCACCGTGCTGCCCGGGCTCATCGACGCGCACGGACACATGGCCGGGCTCGGGCAGCTCCAACTCGGCGTGCTCGACTTGGCGGGCACGACCAGCTACGACGAAGTCATCCAGCGCGTCATCAAACGCGCCGAAGAAACCGAACCCGGCGAGTGGATCATCGGCCGAGGCTGGGACCACGAGAGCTGGCCCGACAAAGAACTCCCCTCGCACGAGCGCCTCAGCGAAGCCATCCCCGACAACCCCGTCTGGCTCAGCCGCGTCGACGGGCACGCGGGACTCGCCAACGCCCGCGCGATGGAAATCGCCGAGGTCTCTGCAGGCTCATCCGTGCCCAGCGGCGGCGAGATGCTGCTCAATGACAACGTCGAGCCCACCGGCGTCTTCGTCGACAACGCCGAGACCATGATCGCACGCGTCATCCCCACCGGCGGCACCAGCGGCGAAGAACTGATCCTTGCCGCCCAGAAACTCTGCCTCGAAGCGGGCCTGACCGGCGTGCACGACGCGGGCGTCGGACGCGACATGATCGAGGTCTACAAACAGCTCGAACGCGAACGCAAGCTCAGCGTCCGCGTCTTCGGCATGATCCCGGGCAATCAGGCCATCCAGTGGTTCGAGGAACACGCGCCTCACCGTGGCGATTTCTTCACGATGCGCGCGACGAAACTCTACATGGACGGCGCAATGGGCTCGCGCGGCGCCTGGCTCCTCGAGCCCTACGAAGACCGCCCCACCGACGCCGAGGGTTCGCCTTACACCGGGCTCGCCGTCAGCGAGCCCGAGTTCGTCAATGCCGTCGCCGAGCACGCGCTCACCAAGGGCTACCAGGTCTGCACGCACGCCATCGGCGACCGCGCCAACCGCGAAGTCCTCGACGCCTACCAGAACGCCGACTCGAACACCGAGGCCGAACTCCACACCGCCCGCTTCCGCATCGAGCACGCCCAGCTCATCGCGCCCGAGGACATGGGCCGATTCGCGGAGCTTGGCGTCATCCCCTCCATGCAGCCCACCCACTGCACGAGCGACATGCGCTGGATCGAGGACCGCGTGGGCCCCGTCCGCGCCGACGGCGCATACGCATGGCAGACCCTGCTCGCCTCCGGCGCCCGCATCGCCGGCGGGAGCGATTTCCCCGTCGAGAGCCACAACCCCTTCCTCGGGCTCTACGCCGCCGTCTCGCGCCAGAACCTCGAAGAAAAACCGACCGGCGGCTGGCACGCATCCGAACGCATGTCCCGGCTCCAGGCTCTCAGGGCTTTCACCATCGACGCCGCCTACGCCGCCTTCGACGAGCACCGCATCGGCTCCATCGAGACCGACAAACTCGCCGACTTCATCGTGATCGACCGCGACTACATGACCTGCCCCACCCGCGAGATCGCCGACATCCGCGTCGTCGCGACCTACGTCGAAGGCTTCCCCGTCTATGTGAACCCGGAACTGGCCAAGTAAAGCCGCCCTTCCGCCGGTACGGGCAACTCCGTACACTCTGCCCGTGGCCAAGACCGCACCAAAGCGCTGGACGACGCGCATGCTCCTGAACTGGATGAACGAGGCGTTCACCCAGAAGGGCATCGACTCGCCCCGCCTCTCGGCCGAGCTCCTGCTCTCCCACGTGCTCGGCTGCGAACGCCTCCGCCTCTACATGGACGTCGACCGACCCGCCAGCGAGATCGAACGCACCACCCTCCGCGACCTCGTCCAGCGAGCGATCAACCACGAGCCCGTTCAGTATCTCACCGGCGAAGCCTGGTTCTTCGGCATGCAGCTCAATGTCGACCAGCGCGTCCTCATCCCGCGCCCCTCCACCGAGACCATCGTCGAAGCCGTCCTCCACCACTGCAAGAGCCGACCGGGTTTCGGCGGCAAAACAGGCGAGGGCGTCCTGATCGCCGACGTCTGCACAGGCTCGGGCTGCATCGCGCTCGCACTCGCCAAGAACCTGCCCGGCGCCCGCATCGTCGCGACCGACATCTCGCCCGACGCCCTCGAAGTCGCCCGCGCCAACGCCGAACGCCTGGGACTGGCCGACCGCATCGAATTCCTCGAAGGGGATCTGCTCAACCCACTCGGCGACCACGCCAAGGCGGGCCATACCAAGAGCCTCGACTTCCTCGTCTCCAACCCGCCCTACATCCCCGACGACGAATGGGACGCCGTCGAACCGAACGTCAAAGACCACGAGCCCACCCTGGCGCTCCGCGGCGGGATGGACGGCCTCGCCCTCGTCCGACCCCTGCTCAAAGAAGCCCCGCCGCTCGTCAAGCCCGAAGGCCTCGTCCTCGTCGAGGTCGCCGCCTCGCGCGCAGCCGAAGCGCTGGCCATCGCAGAAACAGCCCCGCGCGTCGATCACGCTGACATCATGCAGGATTCCGACGGGCTCGACCGCGTCGTCAGGCAGACCCTGGGGGCCTGAGCGCCTTGTGCACCTCGTCGATCAGACGGGCCGCCTGGAACGGCTTGTACAGCACATTCCGCATGCCCTCCTGAGAAGCGCGGACGATCGAGTGGTGCGGGTCATACCCAAAGCCCGTCATCAGGATGATCGCTTCCTCGGCCACGATCCGGCAGGCCACGCTGAACACCTCGTACCCGTTGCGATCGGGCATCGAGATATCGCTGATCACAAAGTCAAACGGCCTGTTCCCGTCCGCTGCCGAAGCCTCGAGCTCATTGATCGCGTCCTGACCCGACTTGCACAGCACCACCTCGCAACCGCGACGACCAAGAACGTCCGCGATCATCGCGCCGATCCGCTCGTTGTCGTCGGCGACCAGCGCCCGCTTGGTGTTCAGGATCTCGTCGACCTTGTCGCACTTGACCTCGTCCACTCCCAGCAGCGTGTTCGGACCCGCAGCGACGTTCTTGAGTCGGCTCCGAATCGACTCCACATCCTCGCGGATGCGGGCCAGGTGCGATGCCGTCTCTGGGTCCTTGGCCGTCAGACCCAGCACCTCGGCCTCGCGGAGGATGTCCTCTAGCGGCGCCCGAAGCTCGCCCTCGAAACGCCCCGTGATCGTCGCGCCCGTCGAGGACTGCTCGATCACCAGCATGTTCAGCGTCTGAAGCGCCATCGCCACGTACCGGCTGAACAGCAGCACGTACTGGACATCCTGGTCATCGAAGGCGTCGACCTCCTTCGACTCGATATCCAGCACGCCGATGATCTTCTCGTCGATCTGCAGGGGCACCGTCAGAGAGCTCCGCGCCTCGCTCGCGCCGACCAGGTACCGCTCGTCCGTCATCGTGTCGTGACAGATATAGGGCTTGCCCGTCGCCGCCACGTACCCGATCGTCCCGTTGCCCTCCTCGGCCGGGTAGAGCTCCAGGTCGATCCCCTCCTGCGTGAACCCCACCGAGATCACCGGCTCGAGCCGACCCGTGTGATCGTCGATCAGGCGGATCGTGAAGTGGTCATACTCGAGCACCTCCTTCGAGGCCTTCGTGATCCGCTCCTCGATCCACCGCAGCCGCTGGGCCGGGTTGAGCTTCGCCACCGCGTCGCGGTCGAACCGGTTGAGCCTGGTGCCCGCCCGCTCGACCGCCTTGATCTTCCGCCGGATCATGCCCGCGTGCGAGATATCACGCAGCACCCCCACCGCGCGGTCGCCGTAATTCCTCGACCCGTCCACGATCATCGGGGTCATCCGCAGCTCGTAGAGCTTGTTCACCCCGACCTCGATCTCCCGGCGGATGATCGGGGACTCGGCGTCTGCCGCAAAGGGCAGGTCCTGAAAAGAAACAGCCGCCTCCTGGGCGGCCTTGATCACTTGACTCTTCAGCTCGGTATCGATGACATCGAACATACGGTTGCCCCAGAGGAGCTTGCCGCCAGCGGTGACGAGACAGAGCGCCTCGCCGACGGAGTTGAGCAGGATGTCACGCTCGTGGTCCCCAAGTCCGGTCAGCCCCAAATTGCCCGGGTCCACAGGCAGGAGCAGATAGGACGCGTCGGAGTCTTGTTGTTGCAGGGAATCCGCGTAGACCACCTCGCAGTGGTCGGCGAGCAGCTCTCGCAGCTCATCACTCTCCCCGCCCGGGGGGGTGAGAAAGACAATCTTGGGACGCACTCTGGCCATCTCGTGAGAACCGCCACTCATCTCATAGTCTTTCGCGTGAGTCTAGCCGAATGATCCCGAAATCCGGCGACAACCTCCAGCTTTGGCCCCAAATAGGTCTTTCGACCGATGCCAAACCGGGCTTGACATCGGCTTTCGAGGTCCGAGTACTGTGATTGATTCATGATTGATGTGTCTGACCTCCATCGCTGGTTCGGGGCCGTCCACGCCGTCCGGGGTGCCGGCTTCTCTATTCCCGCCGGACAAACCGTCGGCCTGCTCGGCCCAAACGGGGCCGGCAAGACCACCACCCTCCGAATGCTGACGGGCATCCTGCGACCCCAACAGGGCTCCATCCGCATCGCCGACGTCGACGCCCTCGCTCACCCCACCAAGGCCCGCAGGCACTTCGGGTATCTCCCCGAGTCGGCCCCCTCCTACCCGGAGATGGCTGTCCGGTCATTCCTGCGCTACCGCGCGGGCGTCCTTGGCATCCCCGCCCGCCGACGCCGCAACCGCGTCCACGCCGTCCTCGCCGAGTGCCAGCTCACCGACGTCGCACACAGACGCATCGGCCAGCTCAGCAAGGGCTACCGCCAGCGCGTCGCCCTCGCGGCCGCCCTCCTTCACGACCCCAAAGTCCTCATCCTCGACGAGCCGACCAACGGCCTCGACCCCACCCAGATCCGCGAAGCACGCTCCCTCATCGGCGACCTCGCGCAGAACCGAACCGTCCTCGTCAGCTCGCACATCCTCCCCGAGATCGAACGCACCTGCCAACGCGTCATCATCATCGGGGCCGGACGCGTCCTAGCCGACGGCACACCCGAAGAGCTCTGCGCCTCCGCCGGCACGGGCGGCTGCATCGCCGAGGTCCGCGGACACCTCGCCGCCATCGAGTTCGCCATCAAGCAGGCTCTCCCCGGTTGCGCGCTCCAAACGACACCACTCGAAGAGGGCTGGTGGCATTGCACCATCCGCCCCGCTCCCCAGACCGACCCCGAAGCCCCGGACCCGCTCCAGCTCACCGGCGTCGCGCTCGCCGCCGCCAAGTGCCCGATCAGACTCCTCAGGCCCGAAACCGTCGGCCTCGAAGAGGTCTTCGTTCGCGTGCTCGATGACGCCGCCCAAAACGCGGGGGGGGAGGCATGATGACCATCCTCACGCTCGCCCGACGCGAACTCTCCTCGCTCTTCCGCACGCCCGTGGGCTGGATCGTCCTCGCCCTCTTCCTCTTCCTCACGGGCACCGTCTTCGTCTTTGGCGCACTCGCCCCCGGGCAGCCCGCCACGCTCCGCCCCCTCTTTGGCACCACCACCCTGATGCTGGTCCTCGTCGCCCCGGCCGTCTCCATGCGGCTCTTCAGCGAGGAGTTCCGCACGGGTACCTTCGAGCTGCTCGCCTCGAGCCCCGTCACCAGCGCCCAGATCGTCCTCGGCAAGTACCTGGGCGCATTGGCGTTCCTCGTCCTCATGCTCCTGCCCACGCTCATCCACGCGGGCACGCTCGCCCTCGTCAGCGACCCGAGCCCGGACCCCGGCCCGATCGCCGCCGGGTACCTGAGCCTCTTCCTCTTCGGCTGCCTCTGCCTGGCGCTCGGCACGCTCGCCTCCACGCTCACCGACAGCCAGACCCTCGCCTTCCTCGGCACCATGCTCACGCTCATTTGCTGGGTGCTCATCACCAACATCGCCCCCCAGCACGTCGGTCAAGAGATCGGCTCCAAGCTCGCCGCCGCCTCGTACTCCATACGCATCGACGACTTCGCCCGCGGCACCATCGACACCCGGCACGTCGTCTTCTTCCTCTCCATCTCCGCGGGCCTGCTCACCTTCGCGACCTGCGCCCTCGAAGCCCGGAGGTGGCGATGAGCACCAATGCACCCTCCAGATTCTCGCGCACACTCGTGACGATCGTCGGCATTCTGGCGACGGTCCTCATCGTCATCGCGCTCAACGTCCTCGGGCACCGCTTCGCCTGGCGCGCCGACGTCACGAGCACGGGCGCGCTCAAGCCCTCGCCCCGCTCGTTGGCCGTCCTCGAATCGCTGACGGGTCAGTCGGAGATCATTCTCGCCGCGTCGATCTCCGCCCCCACGCGCGACCGGACATCGATGGCCCGCGTGCTCGACATGCTCGACGAGCTCGAGCGGGCCTCACTGAACCTGCGCACAACCGTGGTCGATACCGCCACCGCGACCGGGCAGGAGCAGTTCGAATCGCTCATCGCCCGACTCGCGGACGAACGCGCCGAGGAGACCGAGCAAGCGGTCGCCACCACGCGATCCGCGCTGGCGTCGCTCGACGAACTCGCCGTGCAGATGAAAGACTGGGCCTCGGGCATCCAGAGCCTGCCCGAGATGCGCGAGCCCGACGCCGGGGGCGTGAACCCCTGGATCACGCCCATGACGCAGCAGGCCTCCTATTTCCGCCTCGCCTCGGGGCAGGTCACCGAGATCAGCACCCGTGTCGAGCAGCTTCTGGGTCAGCAGCTTGGCGAGATCGCGGTCCCCGATGTGGGCCAGTCGCGCCGGCTCATCACCGAGACCCACGCCGCCCTGAACCAGCTCATCCGGAATGCCACGAGCGATCTGAGCCACCGTGCTCAGGACGAGAAGCTCTCTCCTGAAGGTCGCACGCAGATCCAGTCGCTCATCCGCTCGATGTCGGCCGCCGCGGACGCCTCGGCCCTCTCGATCGATGCGGCGGCGACCGGCCCCCTGCCCGTGCTCTCACGCGTGGCGCACGCGCTGGCCTCGGGCGAGGCCGCGATCGTCATCGGGCCATCTGGCGAGCTTGGCGCGATCACGATCGACCAGCTTGTCCCCAACCCGGCCCCGGGCGCGGCCCGCATCGACGCCGGACGCCACGCCGAGACGCTGCTCGTCAGCGCCCTGTCCACAACGATGTCGCCCGGCCCGCGCACAACGGTGGTCCTTGTCCACGCGAGCGAGATGCGCCTGCTCGAAGAGCGGGGCGCACTGAGCCAGCTTCTGCGGAGCACCGAGGTCCTCGGCGTGCGCTGGCTCGAATGGCCCATCACTCTCTCGCACGAGATGCCTGTCGAGGTCGCACTGGCGGCGAAGGAACCGGGCACGGTCTTCATCGTGACGGGCCTCTCCACCACCGCCTCGGGCGGCGTCGAGCTTGCCATCCGCACCGGCTCGCTCCTCGAGCAGCTTCTCAGCGAGGGGCACTCGGTCATGGTGAATCTCGCGCCCTCGACCCTGCCGGGTGTGGGTGAGGACGACCCGATCGCCAAGCCTCTCGAGGCCCTCGGCCTCGCAGCCGACACGGGCAAACCCGTTCTCTCGGAGAGCAACGTGGGTGGTCAGCGTTTCGTCGAGTGGGAGCAGCTGATCGTCCCGGGCGAGTCGGGCTTTGCGCTCGCCGAGGTCATCCAGGGCCGACCCGTCCGCCTGACCTGGCCCGTGGTGATCGACCTCACGGAGGATGCGGGCGAGGCCTGGCCGCTCGTGCGTCTCGACCAGCCCAGCGCCTGGCGTGAAGCCGAGTGGACCGGGTACTGGCGGACCAGCGCCGAGGATCGCCCCGGGATCGGGAACGCCCCCACGCCCGGCGGCTCGCGCGACGCGGACGTGGGCGAGGGCGTCGTTGCGATGGCGACCAAACGAGCCGTCGGTGAGCGCGAACAGCGCGTGATCGTTGTCGGCTCGCACCTGTGGCTGTTCGACATGGTCGCTCGCCGGAAGGCGGAGATCGAGGGGCGTCTCGTCGAGACGAGCCCGGGCAACACGGAGTTTGCGCAGAGCGCGATCGAGTGGCTCGCCGGTCACGACGACATGATCGCCCGCTCAGGCGATGCAGCCGCGCTGGCGATCGTCCAGCCCATGGACCCCACCCGCAGACGCGCGATCCAGTGGGTCTTCATCGGAGGCCTGCCGGTGCTCGTGCTGATCATCGGCGGCTTCGTCCGGCTCGTGCGCGGCTAACCCCAGTGTCAATCCCGCCACCGGCTCCGGCGCGAGCTTGCTTCTGGCATGTCTGCGTTTGCGCGCCAATCGCCGGCCTTTGCGCGTGGCGGCCTCGGCGAGTGTGGCGCCGCATTCGGGGCACGGGTCGCCGTCGAGCACTTCCTGTTTCAGATCGGTCAGGTCGTATCGGCACGCCTTGCAGTTGATCTCGCCCCGGGGCAGGTCGATCGGGAGCGTCACCAGAAAGAGCCCGACACACATGACCATCACGATGTACGGGTAGAGCAGCACGCGGAAGACGGGGACGAGTTCTTCGTACTCGAAGATCTGCGCGATGCGGAAGTGGACGGCGTTGACCATCAGCAGCACGAACAGCCCGCCCGCCAGGGCCGCCAGTCCACCCAGACGGCGCCGCCCCTGGAAGGAGCCGTACCACACGAGGACCGCAAAGAAGACAAAGAGCAGCATGGCGGGTCTGTTCCCTGATTCGCCGGCACGCCCGGCCAGGATGCACCCCGGAGCCTATCGCCCCTGTTTAAAGAGCGTCCGGAGGGCGTCGTAAATCCCTTCCCTGCCATCGATTCGGGATGAAATGACCCTCGGGCCGTCCTCATCGGGAGCCCCCTCGGGGAATGCGTCGCTCAGGACGTTGATGAAGTTCCCGCTGCCGTAGGCGCTGGTGACTTGGCAGTACCCGAACATGTTGGCCCTGGGCAGGAGCTCGCCGTCGATGAGCTCGACGCACCGGCGGTTGTCGGCTTCGGATGAGTTGTCGCCGTCGGAGAAGTGGAAGAGGTAGACGTTCCAGTCGTTCGGGTCGTAATCGTCTTTGATCATCTCGGAGCAGAGGGCGTATGCGGAGCTGATGCGTGTGCCGCCGTCCTCGCGCATGGAGAAGAAGACTTTCTTGTCCACCTCGCCCGCGCGGACATCGTGCACGATGTACCGGCTCTCGATGCCCTCGTAGTTCCGGCGGAGCCAGGTGTCGATCCAGAACGCGGTCAGGCGGACGAGCTCTTTCTGCTGATCGCCCATCGAGCCCGAGACGTCCATCATGTAAACGATGGCCGCGTTGGACTGGGGCTTCTTGACCTCGTTCCAGCTACGGAACCGCAGGTCCCGCTTGATCGGGATGATGACGGGGTCGTCGGGGTCATACGCGCCGAGCGCGAGTTGGCGTTTGAGCGCTTCGCGGTAGGTGCGTTTGAAGTGTCGCAGGGAGGCGGGCCCGGTCGGGCGGATGCCGGTGAATTTGTCGCGTTTGGTCGTGACGTTGTGGTGGCCGCGGGGCTTGATGCGCGGCAGCTTGAGTTCGTCGGCGAGGATGTCTGCGAGCTCTTCGAGGGAGATGTCCACCTCGGTGATGTGCTTGCCCTCTTCCTCGCCGCCGGCGTTGTCGCCCGAGCCGCCCTGCTGCCCGACGCCCTCGCCCTCTTCGCCCTCGCCCATGCCGACACCGGCGGAGTTGTCGCCGTAGCGGAACGTGGGCAGGTCGAGATCGTGCACGGGGATCGAGACGTAGCGATCGCCCTCTTTGCCGATGAGTTCGTCTTTGCTGAGGAAACGGCGCAGTTCTTTGCGGATCTTGCCCCGCACAATCTGGCGGAAGCGTTGATGGTCTTGTTCGATCCTGCTGATCATCGCGTTCCGTGCGCCTTCCGAACAAGAGTACGCAGAGACTCCCCTGATGGATCGGCACGATCGGATTCTGCGTATAGCAAGAGGTGGAAATCAGGCCTGGGCGCTCTGAACGTCCGGAGAATTCCCGGCTTTGACGCGCCTCTTGGCGATGTATGCCGAGCCGACGAGCCCTGCGGGCACAGCGACCAGCAGCTCGGCGACGCGGTTGATGAGCGAGGCGGCGATCCCGATCTCGGGCGTGGCGTCCACCACAACCAGTGTCGCGATCAGCCCGACCGCCCATTCGACCACGCCCAGACCCGCGCCGGTCAGCGGGAAGAGGTACGCCAGTTGCACAGCCGCGGCGATCAGAATCGCGGCCTGGATATCCAGCTCGGCGCCCACGATCGCAAAGCACGCCCACATGCGGAGCGACCAGACGAGCATGTCGCCGTAGCGGTAGAGCAGCGCGATGCGCAGGTCACGCCTGGGCACCGAGCCGGCGGGGCTTCGGTCGGCAGCAAAGCCCGCAAGCGCGTACACACCCACGATGGAAACGATCAGGACCGCGATCCCCACAGCGGGGCCTTTGGTCATCGCGATGCCGACGGCGAGCATGTGCGCCGCGGCGAGACCCGTCATGAGTGCGAGTGCGACCGAGACGGCGACTGAGGACTTGAAGCTGACGCCGTGCACGAGCTTGTGGAACGCGAGCCTTCCGATCAGGCCCGGGCGCATCGGGAGGTAGTTGAGGAGCCAGGCCGAGCAGATCAGCGCGAGCATGTCGCCGAAGGGCACGCGCCCGAACCGGCGCATGAGCGTCCAGAACGAGAGCGAGACGAACCCGGCGTTGCCCAGCGGCAAGACCACCGCGAGCACTGCGATCCAGACGGGCGCGTGACGGGCCGAGTCGATCGCGCTATGGAGGTCGTGCTGATTCCGGGCGAGGACAAACACGGCTGCCCCGATGAGCAGCAACCCGAGCGCAAAGCCCACGAGCTTGCGCGTGGCGCGGTTTCGTGCGCCCTGGTCGCTCATCACTCGGGCTCGATCGCTTCCGGGTGCTCGGGCGGCGCGGGCAGGTGCGAGCCGGGCGAGCCCATGAGCGCAAAGCCCTTGGGTTCCTCGGCCTCAAGCCGCGCCTTGAGCACGCGGGCCAGGCCCGAGAGCGTCGGGTCATCGGAGGCCTCGGCGCGTGAGAGAGCCGGGTCGCCCGCGTCCTTGACGCGGGTCAGGATCGTTGCGGTCAGCAGCGCTGGGTCGGTCTCGGCGAGCAGCCGCTGATCGAGCTGTTCCATGCCGGGGCAAAGGATGCTGTGCGGTGCGATGGCGATGACCGCGAGTTTGGCCTCGCGCGAGAGGGAGGGGTACCGGGAGGCGAGCACGCCCGCGACGCGTCCGACGTCCTCAGCCGAGGGCGGTCCGCCGAGGCGATCGGGGTCGGTCAGTGCGGCCCGGATGGTCGGGAGCAGTCGGATGAGCCTCGTGTCTTCGTACAACTCGAGCTCGCGGATCAGGTCGGACATGTTGGCCCGCACGCGTTCGTCGGGACGCCGGGTGAGCTGCCCGGTCTCGGTGCTCAGGCACATGGGGCCCGGGATGTAGATCTGGCGCTGCCCGATCTCGAAGCCCTGGATCAGGCCCCATCGATTGCGCACGCGGTGGGCGGATTTCAGCTCGGCGATCCAGCCCGTCAGGCCCGGGTCGGGCCAGAGCTGCATTCTGAAACTCTCGCCCGGCGTGAGCCTGATCCGCTGCTGCATATCGGCGACCTCGGGCTGGAGCACCGAGTCCATCGGGAACGAGGCGATGTCCATCGAGGGTGCGATCATCAGGCGCGAGTTGATCGGTCGGTCACTGCCAACCCCGAGCGCGATAGGAGCCGTGTTGCGGATCTCGAGTTCGATGATCGGCTGCTCGTACGGGTCGATCGTGTTGCGGACCAGCCTTGCGGTCATCGCCATGAAGCGGTTCGGGTCCGCGGTCATCTGATCGAACCATCGCGGCACGTCCTCGGCGACGCGTCGCATCGAGTCCGTGTGCTCGGAGAAGACAAGCTCCTCACCAACAAGGTTCCGGTACATCGACCTGGCGTAAGCACCGATGGGCGAAACGGGTGAGAAGAGCGCCGCTTTCTTGAACGCCTCGGCCGCCTCTTCCTCACGACCGGCCGCCTCGAGCGCGAGTCCCAGACCGACCGAGCCCAGCGTTGAGATCTCAGACAGCGGCTCGAAGCGTTCGATCGCCTCCTCGACCCGGCCCTGCCTGAGCACCACCAGCGATTCGAGCACGTCGACCTGCGCCTGAGCCGATCGCTCGAGGACCGGCCGCATCTGCTCGAGGTCCTGAGCCGCGACCTGCGTCTCTTGCCCGGCGATCAGCCTGGCGACGACGAGTTCCGTGGTGATCGAGGCCGCCCTGGAGATGAGCATGTTCATCAGCTGGTCGTTCTCACGAGCCGAGGGCGAGTTCATGCGTTCGCTCAGGTCTTCGAGCTCGGGGCGGACGCTCTGGGCGAGGTCCTGGAGCGAGCGTTCGATGACGACGTCGTCCTGAGCCGCAAGAGCCGCGAGCACGCGGACACGCTCGGTGTAGATCGGCAGGCGGACGTCCTCGGGCTTGTCGACGCCCTCGGTGGGCTGACCGATTTTCTCGAGCTGTTCGATCCTGAGACGTGCGGCCTCGCGCTGGACGAAGAGCTGACGCTCGAGGGAGGCGACCAGTTGCTCGGGCCCGGCGGTCTGCCAGACGAGCACGGAGGCCTCGGTCTCGATACCCGGGTCGCGTGTCACGCCGTCGGCGGCGATGAGTCTGCGGGCGTTGTTGTGAAAGCGTTGGGACTGATCGAACACGCCGTGGTTCGCGAGTGTGGCCGCGACGGCAAAGTGCAGGTTCGGATCGATCGGGTCGGCGCGGAGGACGTTGATCGCCAGCTCGAGGATCGCGACCGGGTCGCTCCGGCGTTCCTGGTAGAAGGCGGACGCCAGGGCCGCGGCTTCCTTGTTCGATGAATCGAGCGAGGTCGCCAGCGAGAGCAGACGCACGAACTCTTTCTCGTTGCCTTCTTCGCGGTGGAGCAGAGCCGCGTCGAGCGCGAGTCTGCTGCGCACGGCGGGGTCGGTGATGGCTTTCTGTCCGTCGGGGCCGAGGTATCGGTCGTAGACCGCCAGCCTTTCTTCGACGGTCTGCTTCTGGCTCACGTTCCAGGAGAGCAGTCGGAGCTGCGCGACGGTGTCGCTCGGATCGAGCCGGACGAGCTCGCGCGTCAGCTGCATCACGCGCTGCTCGTGGCCCGCGGCCCGTTCGGATTCGATATGCCGGCGCAGCAGGTTCGCGTCATCGGGCGTCAGGCTCCGGGCGATGCCGAGCATCGCGGAGGCAGCCGCGTAATCGCCCGGCCCCGGCTGGGTCTGGGATCGCAGGTCGATGAGAGCCGTGCGCACGATCTCACGCGCCACGAGTCGCTTGACGGCGTCCTGCTCGTCGGCGACCTGCGCCCGGGCCGCAAAGGGCCACGCCGAGGCGCACACGATGACCGCGAGCAATGCCAACCGAACAGACAGACTTCGGACCGTTGTCATATCACAAGCCCCATCAGAGCCACCGCACCTACCGCCACGACCGCGAGCAGACCGAGACACGCGATGATGATCTCGGTCAGCCAGATCCCCGGCATCCGTCCTGCGTTCGGGCAGAGACGATCGGCGACCATGAACATGAATACGAACTGCCCCCC
Organism: Phycisphaerales bacterium; assembly: GCA_965228265.1. Classification (GTDB taxonomy): domain Bacteria; phylum Planctomycetota; class Phycisphaerae; order Phycisphaerales; family UBA1924. The sequence continues at coordinate 1,860,377 of OZ245804.1, read as the reverse complement.
GCCGATGCTCGCAAGACCGAGCAGAATCCACGTCGTACGGGGAAGACCGATGGATTGTTCGAGCCACCCGACCGGGGAGCGTGCGATCAGCATGAGTCCGAAAACCACCATCGCGATCGCCCACGCGGTGGCGATCGTCGAGAGCAGTGTCATGCTGGCGCGTCTGATCAGTGGCAGCCCAGATCCTCCGGGGGGTGCCCCCGGGTCGGGGCACCCGTCAGCCTATCACACCGGGATCGTCTCGTCCGGTGGCATCGCCGCCTGAGAGCAGGTCTTAGCCGAGCGACATGGTCATGAGGAACTCGGCGTTGCTCTTGGATTTGACGAGTCGGCCCTTGAAGAACTCCATCGACTCGACCACGTTCATGTCCGCCAGGATCTTGCGGAGCTTGTAGGCCAGCTCGAGCTCCTTGGGGTCCATGAGCAGTTCCTCGCGGCGGGTGCCCGAGGCCGAGACGTCGATGGCGGGGTAGACACGCTTCTCGACGAGTCGTCGATCGAGGTGGAGCTCGGAGTTACCCGTGCCCTTGAACTCCTCGAAGATGACCTCGTCCATCCGGCTGCCCGTATCGACGAGGGCGGTGCCGATGATGGTGAGCGAGCCCCCGTTCTCGATGGCGCGGGCGGCGCCGAAGAACTTCTTGGGTCGCTGGAGGGCGTTGGCGTCGAGGCCGCCGGTCATGATCTTGCCCGAGTGCGGGATGTCCGCGTTGTACGCCCGGGCCAGACGTGTGATCGAGTCGAGGAAGATGACGACGTCGTCGCCGAACTCGACCATCCGCTTGGCCTTCTCGATGACGACCTCGGCGACCTGCACGTGGCGCGAGCTCTGCTCGTCGAACGTGCTGGCCACCACTTCGACCGTGTCGGCCGAGTGGCGCTTGAAGTCCGTCACCTCTTCCGGGCGCTCGTCGACGAGCAGCACGATGATCTTGGTGTCGGGGTAGTTCTTGGTGATGCCCGCGGCCATCTGCTGGAGCAGGACGGTTTTACCCGTGCGGGGCGGGGCGACGATCAACGCCCGCTGACCCTTGCCCAGCGGCGCGACGAGATCGACCACGCGCGTCTCGATGCGCTCGGGTGTCGTCTCGAGGATGTACCGCTCTTCCGGATGCAGGGGGACAAGGTCCTCGAAGTTGGGCAGGTCCTTGACGTCACGCGGGTCGTGCCCGTTGATCTTGTCCACGCGGAGCAGCGCGAAGTAGCGCTCGTTCTCCTTGGGCGGACGGACGGCCCCGCTGATCACCATGCCGCGACGCAGGCCGAACCTGCGGACCTGGCTGGGCGAGACGTAGATGTCATCGGGGCCGGGCAGGTAGCTCTGCTCGGGCGAGCGCAGGAAGCCGAAGCCGTCCTGCATGATCTCGATCGTGCCCTCGCCGATCATCAGTCCCTGCTTGGCGGCGCGGGCCTTGAGGATCTTGAAGATCAGGTCCTGCTTGGGCAGGTTGTGGAATTCGCTCAGGCCTTCCTTGTCGGCGATCGGCGAGAGCTCTTCGACCGTCATCTTCTGGAGCACGCCGATGGTGATCGAGTCGTCGATCTCGGTGCCCTTGGCCTTGATGGCGGCTTCGAGCTCGCGTGCCTCGCGTTCGAGTTCTTCATCGCTCGGGAGGATGTGACTCGGGAAGGCGGAGTTGCCATGACGGGGCTGATTCGCCTGGGGTGTCATGTTGGCGCCGCGGCGTTTCTTCTTTCGGCGGCGTTTGTTGCCGCCCTCGCCCCCTTGCCCGCCTTGTCCGCCCTGGCCACCGTTCTGATTGTTGCCCTGGCGTTGGTCCTGGCTGCCGCCCTCGTTGCCGGAATCGCCCGAGGGCTTGTTGTCACCGGCCGGTTTGCTGTCGGCTTTGGACTCGGACTTGGACGGAGTCTTGGCCTGAGACGACTTGGTCTCGGGCTTGGTCTCCGCCTTGGGTTCGGGCTTGCTCTCGACCTTGGCCTCCGCTTTGGACTTGGCTGCCGACTTGGACTCGGTCGAGCCGGTGGTCTTTTTGCGGGTCCGGGTGGTCTTGGGCTTCGGCTCGTCGACGGCATCCTTGGTCTTGGCCATTGGAACGTTTCCTCGGTCGGGGTCTTCGGCTCGCCCCTTGCGGACGAGCGATGTGGGATCGATTGCGAAAAGAGTGTGGGTGTATGAGGCGTGTCTGCGCCGGTCGAATCGACCGAGCGAGAGCTCCGTGGGTCTCAACCGGGTCTGCCCGATCTCAGCACGCGCTGGGTGGCAAACCGATTGTCGAAAGGGCGAAATGCAGCCGGTAGTCGGAACCTCTTTCAGGCCCCGGTTGAACCGGCGATGATCTCGTCAAGGAGGCTGAGGGTGCGCCGCCGAAGCTCTTCGGGGGCAGCCGACCCGTCAAGAGAATAATCGGACCTCTGACGCTTGGCATCAAGGGGCAGCTGGGCTTTTTCTCGTCTTGCCAGTTCGGCCTCATCCCACCCTGACCGAGCCTTGAGGCGTTCTAAACGAACCTGACGGGGGGTGTCCACGAAGACCACGACGTCGCACTCCTCATCGAGGGCAGCCTCGAAGAGCAGCGGCGCATCGATGACCACGGCTTTGGTGCCGTCACGCCCGGCCTGCGCGATCATCTCGCGCCTGCGTTCGTGCAGTCGTGGGAACAACAACTTCTCGAGCCGATCCCGCTGGCTCTCGTCTTCGAAGATGATCCGGGCGATCGTCGCGCGGTCGATCTCGCCGCCGGTCACTGCGTCGTCCCCCCACCACGACCGGACGGTGTCGAGCACGTCCTGTCGCTTGTAGAGAGCCGACACCTCGCGGTCGGCGTCATAAATCACACACCCCGCCTCGGCGAAGAGTCCAGCGACGAAGCTCTTGCCCGAGCCGATCCCGCCGGCGATCCCGATGACCACTGGTTTGCTCATTGGGCATTCTCCCCGGGCTTGGGGCTGTCGATCCAGCGCCGGGCCTCGGTGAACCGCTCGCCCGGGCGGTCGATCAGGCGCCAGATGACATCCTGCCCAGCCGTGCCCGCGGTCGCAAAGCCGAGCGTGCCGAGCCCGAGCAGTCGCTCCGGGATCGATTTGTACATCGTGACCTGACGCACGTTGGTGATCGGCGCATCGACCACTTTCTGGCGCAAGAGGCCGGCGACCGAGACGACCCGTCGGGAGGTCAGCACGTACCGCCTCGACGCGCGCTCGGCGAATTGCCAGAGGATCCAGCCGACCACCAGCAGCACCGCTGCGAATTTCGGCAGCGCGCCCGCGGTGAAGATCCAGACCAGCACACCCGCTGCGAGCACGAACAGCAGCACACCGAAGCGGTCGATCAGCACATACAGCCAGTGCGGCGAGACCACAAGGATCACCTCTTCCCCCTCCGACAGATCGATCCGCAGCGCACTGCCCGAGTCTGTGCGCTCGGGGGTGGAGATGCGTTTTTGCGTGATCCGCCGGGCGTCCATGGTCTAGAGGGCGTCTTCGTGGAGCGTGACGATCTCGGGGTGATTGCGGTAGTAGCCGTCGTAGTCGAGGCCGTAACCCACGACGAATTCATCGGGGATCTCGAAGCCCACGTAATCGGCCTTGGCGACGGGCGGGCCGTCGTTGCGTTTCTTTTCGAGCAGGACGCAGACCTTGACGCTCGCGGGGTTCTGCTCCTCGATGAGGGACTTGAGGACCGCGATGGTGCTGCCCGAATCGAGGATGTCGTCGATGATGAGGATGTGCTTGCCTTCGAGGTCCTTGGGCAACTCGCTTGCCATCATCGCGCCCTTGGAGGCCATGGACTTGCCCGGGTAGCTGGAGACCGCGACGAGCTCGAGTTTGAGCTTGAAGGGCAGCTGGCGGATGAGGTCGGCTGCGAAGACCATCGCCCCGGTCATGACGGGCATCAGGACGAGGGAACTGTCGTCCTCATCGATATTGGAGAACGAGCGGGCCAGTTCCTCGCCGATCGCGTGGACGCGATCTCGGATGCGGCTTTCACTGATGAGCACGTTGGCAATGTCGCGGAGCATTGCCGGTAGGGTAGCTCATTGGCCCACTGGGCATCAGAACGAGCCCCTCTCGTGAGAGAGGGGGCCTTCGCACAGAATCAAGCCAACTTGGCCCCCCGCTCACGCGAGGGGCTCGTTTCAGAAACGTCTAGGCCAAGAGGCCCGTGATCCCGCCCGTGCGTCGGACGGCCGAGTACCGGGCCAGGGAGTCCTCGATGATCGCGTCGGCGACCTCGGCGGGCATGATCTCGTCGACCTCGACCTCCTTGCCCTCCAGGGTCTTGTAGTCCTCGAAGAAGCGGCGCATCATGCGGATCGAGTACTGCGAGAAGTCGCTGGCCTTCTGGAAGTCGGCGAACTCGGGGTCGTTGCAGAGCACCGCCACGATCTTGTGGTCGGGCTCGCCGTCGTCGATCATGGTCATGACCCCCACCGCCCGGGCCTCGCAGAGGCACAGCGGCGGGATTTTCTCGGTGCAGAAGACCAGCACATCGAGGGGGTCGTTGTCCTCGGCGAGGGTCTGGGGCACGAAGCCGTAGTTGGCGGGGTAGTAGACCGCGGAGCTCAGCACGCGGTCGAGCTTGATCATGCCGGTGGACTTGTCGAGCTCGTACTTATTGCTGGAACCCTTTGGGATTTCGATGATTGCGCGGAAATTCCGGGGGAGTTCAAGACCTTGAACACCGGGGGTGACGTCGTGCCAGGGGTGGACCATTGTGGAGCTCTCTCAATCGGGGCTGAGTTGGTTTCCAAATGTAGCCACGAGTTTCTTGCGGCCCACCACGTAGAAGAGTTTCAGCCCGTATCCCTCTGCAAACTCGGTCTCGAAGTGCATGGAGACAAACGGTTTTTTGTCCCCCTTATACAGAGACACATCGTCCAGCTTGAGACTCTTCTTCAAGACGGCCGCTGAGTCCCGATATTTTTTGATGTGTTCCGCACCCTCTGGGAAATTTTCAAGCATCGGACCCTTGAGCCACTGATTCGCGAGCCTGACCGTTTCCTTGTGCAGCGTCTCAAACACCTCGTCGCGACGCTCGGGAGGGCAGTCCTCGATGAACTTCTCCCAGGCCTTTCCTGCCCAGCTACCAACAGGCTTGGGCAATCCACTCAGATTGTGATCCGCGGGGATCAGATCCTCGTCGATGCGCACCACGGCGCGTTTGCCGAGAAGTGGAACGGTCTTCTGCATCGTCCATACACCGCCCGACCACACGACCTTGCCGAGCACCGGGTCTTTGAGACTGTGCCCCTCGTGCTTGGACGACCACTTCTCAAACCTCTCATACGCGGCGGCGGCTTCCTGCTCTGCCTTGCTTATGCGCTGTTTCTTGGCCATAAGCCGAGCTTACCGCCCGCCCCGCCCCGCTCGCTCGCCCCCGATATCCTCTCCCCATGCTGACCATCGATTACGCCAACTGCCTGTCCATCCGCGTCGGTGCCCACGGCCTCGACCCCGACCGCCTCGACCCCAAGGGCGAGCTCGCCACCGGGGCCGCTGCCATGACCCGAAAGCTTGCCCAGACCCGGGGGACCGGGTGGGAACGCTGGCGGGAGCTGGCCCACGGCTCCATGCGGGCCGAGCACGTCCAGCCCATCAAGTCCCTTGTCGAGCAGCTCCGCCCCAAGGCGTCGAACCTCGTCGTGCTCGGGATCGGGGGCTCGGCACTGGGCAATATCGCCCTCCAGTCGGCTTTGCGTCCCTCGACGTGGAATCTCCTGCCCGATGACAAGCGCCAGGGGCCGAGGCTCTTTGTGCTGGACAACGTGGATCCTTCCAACGTCGCAGCGGTGCTCGACTTCTGCAAGTCCACAGGCGGGCTCGAGCGGACGGTTTTCAACGTCGTGAGCAAGTCGGGCGAGACGGCCGAGACCGCCAGCCAGTTCATGATCATCCGCGATCTGCTCAAGCGTGAACTCGGCGCGAATTACGCCAAGAACATCGTGGCGATCACCGACCCCGAGAAGGGGACGATGCGCCAGATCTGTGATGCCGAGGGATTCGTCACCCTCCCCGTGCCCGAGGGTGTGGGCGGGCGGTTCAGTGTCCTCAGCCCCGTGGGCCTCTTCAGCGCGGCGATGTGCGGCATCGACATCGAGGCGCTCCTCGACGGCGCCCACGCGATGGACCAGCGCTGCGCGAGCGAAGAACTCGCCAAGAACCCGGCGGCCATGCTCGCCACGCTGCTCGTCGAGCTCGGCACACGCAAGGGCAAGTCCAACCACGTCATGATGCCCTACGCCAACGCCCTCTACCTGATGGCCGACTGGTACCGCCAGCTCTGGGCCGAGAGCCTGGGCAAGGAGAATGACCTGACGGGCGAGGAGGTCTTTGCCGGCTTTACGCCCATCAAGGCGCTCGGCACGACCGACCAGCACTCGCAGGTCCAGCTCTACCGCGAGGGCCCCAATGACAAAGTCATCGGCTTCCTCGAAGTCGACAGCTTCGGCGACCAGACCGGCCCCATCCCGACGGGCCTGGGCGTGGCGAATCTGGAGTATCTCGAAGGCTCGACCCTGCGGGAGCTTCTGATCGCCGAGAAGCGGGCGACGGAGTACGCCCTCAACGAGAGCCAGCGGCCCAACTACACGATCAAGTTTCCCAAGATCGACGAAACCCACATCGGCGAGTTCATCATGCTCTGGCAGATCGCCACGGCGTATGCGGGGCTGATGCTGAATATTGATGCCTACGACCAGCCAGCCGTCGAACTCGGCAAGCGCGCGACGTTCGGGCTGATGGGGCGGAAGGGGTTTGAGGAGTTCAAGGCGAAGGTGGATGAGGGGTTGGCGGAGACGGGGTATCAGGTGTAAGCAAGTCTCCAAGCCCATCGAGAAGTCCGACAAAGTGCTGAGTGTTGTTATGACATTTGATTTCGATGACTGCTTCGCGAACCCTAGTGGTGAACATCTTTTCTAGCAATATCGTGCCAGCAATCTTGTCGGCCTCATCCGCACGCGATACTTGTTCACCCTTTCCGTTCCAATGCCTTACATTACCATCTACGAGCAATTCGATTTCTATCCAATCCGATAGGAAATACCAGCACCACCAATCATTAAAGACTTTGTAATAGATCCACTGTCTCGGATTTGCAAAAAATGGCTTCCGTATTCCATCGTCCCTAAGCCATTTTATCAAAAATGCAACTTCATCGTCCCTGTCAATGCCAATCCGGACTCGATAGGACTTCGACAGTTCGACCACGGCCTTACGTATTAATTCTGCTCTACCTTCTTCGCACACCTAGATCCATGCCCCTCTAGATTTTCGCAACTCGTGACTCGATCAAGTCCTAAACTACCTGCACCATGGACCCTTTGTCATTATCCACATTCTTGACGCTAATTGGCCTAGTTACTGAGTATCTACGCGAAAAGAGATACCAGAAAGACAATGCCAAAGCCACTGATCTCGAAGAACTCAAGGCTTGGCTCAGCCAGAAACATCACGACGAACTAATCTCCGCCATCGAGTCTAATTGCGAGATATCGCTCGGCCTGAAAGAACTGCTAAACAACAATCATGACGATCTAAAGAACAGCATCCACAATCTCACCGTTTCAATTGGCTTGATCGCAGAGCATATGACTGGATGGAATCGGATATACAAAGCCATCCCGAGCTCTGAACACCTGTCCCCTCAAGCTGTCAGAATACTTCACGAAATCAATGATCGCAAGCTATCAGGCGTCATCTATATGGACATGGGGGCACATAAATTCTTCGTAGCAATTGAAGGCGGACCGCATATTGAAGTATCAGATCCTCGCTTCATAGAAAGCGATTTGGATACCCTAGTAAAACTCAAGCTATTGCTGCCACGCAACATTCGCGGAGATCGCGGATACTTCATTACCCACACTGGAGCCGATTTGGCCACTAACTCTTGAGAAATCAATGCACGCCCCCACCCACATCCCCACCAAGCTCGCCAGCTTCTCCGAGTGCTGGTCGCCCAAGATCGTCGCGTCGCTCAACGGGCAGGAGGTGAAGCTCGCCCGGCTTTCGGGGGCGTTCGTGTGGCACAAGCACGACGAGGCGGACGAGTTGTTCTACGTCCTGGAGGGGCGGCTGCGGATGGAGTTCCGGGACGGGCCTGCGGGGGAGCGGTCGGTGGTGATGGGAGCAGGCGACATGCTCGTGGTGCCGCGGGGCGTGGAGCACCGCCCGGTGGCGGAGGTCGAGCCCTGCGCGGTCATGCTCTTCGAGCCGGCGGGCGTGGTGAACACGGGTGATGCCGAGCGGGGTGAGCTGACGAACGAGGCGGAGCGGATATGAGTCCGCCTCCTTCTCCCGCGCCCCGTGGGAGAAGGTGCCGAGCAAAGCGAGGCGGATGAGGGTCTGTGGTGCCTAGGTCCAAAGGGCAAATGCACCCTCACCCCAGCCCTCTCCCACGGGGCGCGGGAGAGGGAGGAAACAAAGACCCCTCACCCCGATCCTCTCCCCCAAGGGGAGAGGGAGGAAGATGGCTTCTTGCCCGGGGCCTTGCCATACCATGCCCCGATGGCTGAGCGCGTGCGGATAACGGATGTTTCGCCCCGGGACGGGCTGCAGAACGAGCCCTTGCGGGCGGACGGGTCGGCGATCCCAACCGAGGACAAGGCCAGGCTCGTGCGGGCGCTCTCGGTGTCGGGTGTCGACGAGATCGAGGTGACGAGCTTTGTGAGCCCCAGGTGGGTGCCGCAGCTTGGCGACGCGGCCGAGCTGTGCAAGTTGGTCACGCGGGCCAAGCCGATCGGGCTCTCGATGAGCGCTCTGGTGCCCAACGAGAAGGGCATGCGGGCGCTCCTGGACGCGAACGACTCGGTCGGCATGAAGCTGATCGACAAGGCGAGTGTCTTTGCTGCGGCCAGTGAGACGTTCAGCCAGAAGAACACGAACGCAACGATCGCCGAGACGATCGAACGCTTCCGCCCGATCGTGCCGATGGCGCGCGACCACGGGCTGGCGATGAGGGGGTATGTCTCCTGCGTCATCGCGTGCCCGTTCGAGGGGGCGATCACGCCCGAGGCGGTGCTTAGCGTGTGCAAGATGCTCGAGGAGCTGGGCGTCGATGAGATCGACCTTGGCGACACGATCGGCGCGGGGTGCACAGAGACGATGGCGGCCCTGCTGGCGTGCGTGACGAGCGAGATCGACCCGGCCAAGCTGGTGCTGCACCTGCACGACACGTTCGGAAGGGCGGCCGAGTGTGTCAGGGTGGCACTGCAGCTTGGGATCCGTTCCTTCGACGGCTCGGCGGCGGGGCTGGGCGGGTGCCCGTACGCCTCGACCGAGACAAGCCGAGCGCCGGGCAACATCGCGACCGACCTGCTTGTGCGCACGATCCAGGAGGCGGGCTACGAGACGGGCGTGGACCTTGAGAAGCTGGCGGACGCGTCGCGCGTGGCGCAGGAAATCACCGCGGGAGCGCCGGCGTGATCCGCACAGAGACGATCGAACGTGAGGGCAGGTCGATCGCGGCGGTGCTTCTGGACCGACCCGAGAAGCGCAACGCGCTGACGCCGGGCATGCTGGAGGCGCTGTGCGAAGCGCTCGAAGAAGCCCCCAAGACGCACGACGCGGTGGTGCTCGGCGGCGAGGGCAAGCTCTTCTGCGCGGGGTTTGATCTTGCTCTCTGCCAGGACGACCCGAGCGGCGGCGTGATGCGCGAGCTGCTGACGGGATTGAGCCGGGCGTGCGCGATCATGCGCCGGACGGAAAAGCCCGTGGTCATCGCGGCCCACGGCGCAGCGATCGCCGGCGGGTGCGCGCTGCTCGGCGGGGGCGATGTTGTTGTCAGTGATGCAAGCGCCAAGCTGGGTTACCCGGTGACGAAGATCGGTGTTTCGCCCGCGGTCAGTGCGCCGTTTCTGTCGTACAACGTGACGCGGGGCACGAGCCGGGAGATGCTGCTTTTGCCCGAGCTGATCTCGGGCGAGGCGGCGAAGGCCCACGGTCTGGTGCATGAACTTGTTGAGACGCGCGAAGGCGTGCGGGAGAGGGCGTTGTCGATCGCGGCCGGCCTTGCTGGTAAGCCCCCACATGCGTATGCCGCGACGAAGGGCCTGCTCAACAGACTCGAGGGCACGGACGACGGCGAGGCCTTCCGGCTGGCGCTCGATGCGTCGCTCGCTCTGACCGGCGGCGAAGAAGAACAACGCATGCTCTCGGCTCTTGATCTCTAGTCAATCAGATCTCCAGGCACTCAGGAAGGAACCCATGCCCGAATTCGCAACGCTCACCACCGAAGGCGCCGTCGCGACACTGACGTTCAACAGGCCGGACGCGCACAACGCGCTCTCGATCGCGATGCTCGCCGATGCGCACGCCTGCATGGACGAGGTCGAATCGCTCGCGCAGAAAGACAACGCCCCCACCGTGCTCGTGGTGACGGGGGCCGGGCGGAGCTTCTGCGCGGGGATGGACCTCAAGGAAGTGATCATCGAGGACGACCCGACGCTGCCGGGGCAGCTCCTCGAATCGCTGGCTCGGCTGACGCATCGGATCCGGTTGCTGCCGATGGTGGTGGTCGGGCGGGTCAACGGGGCGGCCATCGGGGGCGGGTGCGGCATGGTGACGGTCTGCGACCTGGCGATCACACACGAGGACGCCAAGCTCGGTTTCCCGGAAGTGGATCTGGGGCTCTGCCCGGCGGTTGTGGCGCCCTGGCTTGTGCGCAAGATCGGGCCGGGCAAGGCCAGGCAGGTGCTGCTCTCGGGCGGGTTGATGTCGGGCGTAAGGGCGCACGAGCTTGGCATCGTGACGGGCGTGGTCGATTCCCGAGATGAACTCGACGGAGCGGTGCAGAAGCTCACCGAGACGCTCGCCACCGGCGGCCGCGAGGCGCTGGGCGCAACCAAGAAACTCCTCAACACGCTCGACGGCTCGAACGAACTCGACATCCTGCTCGAGGCGGCGAGGCTCTCGGCGAGTGTGCTGGCGACCGAGGATGCGCAGAACCGACTGAAAGCGCGCCGAAAGTGACACCGATGGAGAGTGAACGCGCCAGACGGATGCTCGACATGGCGGCACGGGCCGCGTGGCGCGCGGGCGGACGCGTCGAGCCCAACCCGCTCGTCGGGTGCGTCATCGCCAAGGGCGACACGATCCTCGGCATCGGGCATCACAAACAGTTCGGAGGCCTGCACGCCGAGCGCGAGGCGCTGGCCAACGCGAAGCTCCGGGGCAATGACGTCAAGGGCGCGACGGCGTATGTCACGCTCGAGCCCTGCTGTCATCACGGCAAGCAGCCGCCCTGCACGGAGGCGCTGATCGAGGCGGGCATCGCGCGTGTGCTCTTTGCTCGGCACGACCCGCACATGGTCTCGGCGGGCGGGTGCAAGGTGCTGCAAGACGCGGGGATCGAGGCCGAGCTGTGCGAGCTGTCTCGGCCGGCGATCCATGTTTCGGACCCATTCTGCAAGCGCGTGCAGACGGGCATGCCATGGGTGGTCGCCAAGTGGGCGCAGACGGTGGACGGTCGTGTCGCGACGCGCACGGGGCAGAGCCAGTGGATCAGTTCGAGCCGGAGCCGATCACGCGTGCATCGGCTGCGCGAGCGGATGGACGCGATCATCACGGGCCTGGGGACCGCGACGATCGACGACCCGCTGCTGACGGCGCGCGTCGGGCGCACGCCCAGGCGCGAGCCGAGGCGCGTCATCATCGACACCGATCTGGATCTGCCGATCGATTCCAAGCTCGTGCAAACCGCACGGGAGGTTCCGGTCACGGCGTGCTGCGCCAACGAGCTCAAGTCCGGCGCGTTCCTGAAGCCCAGGCGTGATGCGCTCGAAGCCCACGGCGTCGAGATCATGGGCGTTCGCTCCGACAGCCGACGGCTCGATCTCGACGTCATGCTCCGCCAGCTCGCCGAGACGTACGACGTGACCAACGCGCTCATCGAGTGCGGGCCGGGGCTGCTCGGGTCGTTCTTCGAGTTCGACCTGATCGACGAGGCGGTCGTCTACATCGCCCCGATGCTCCTGGGCGACGAGCAGGCCAAGGCGGCTGCGTCAGGGCGCACCGTGCCCACGCTCTCGGGCGGACGCAACTTCCGGCTCATGAGCGTCAAACGTGTCGGGGACGATGTCGAGCTGGTGTATCGAAGACCCGTCGAGCACGCGACGACCGCGTAGCATTTCTGCTCTCTCTCCCCAGCGGGGAGAGGGAGGAATTCGACTAGTGTGATCAGAGCGGAAAGCCCCTCTTCCGTCTCGCTTCGCTCGACACCTTCTCCCCAGAGGGGAGAAGGAGCAGATTCATTTCACGAAATTGAGCTCTTCCTGAATCACGGCTGCCACCTCGCCCTCGTCGGTCTTGACGATCAGGTTCGTGCCCGGCTCGTGGAAGTCCCAGCGGACGGTCGCCAGGCAGATCACGTGACCGCCGAGCATCGGGCTGATGGTCGAGCTGGTGACCGCGCCAACGACCTGACCCGCAGCGACAAGCTCGGCACCGGTCACGGGTTGGGGGTCATCGGGCGAGCTGCCGACGCGCAGGGCGACGACGGTTTGCTTGGGATGCCCGAGCGATTCCATGCGGGCGACGATCTCTTGCCCGAGGAAGCAGCCCTTTTTGAAGGAGACGCGCCGATTCAGAACGCCCGTCTCGGCGGGCAGGCTCGTTGAGCCGAAGTCGAGGTTGAAGAGCGGCTCGCCGGCCTCGACCCGGGCGATGTTGTACGCGTGCCATCCCGCGACGCGCAGCCCGATCTCCGCGGCTGCGCCCTCGCCCCGGTTCAGACCCGCGTTTTCCTGGCCGATCTCGTCCTGACCGTCCGGCATGCCGCGCTCGCAGAGGCGTGTGTAGACCGATTCCGCGTCGTCCTTCTCCATCACGAGCCCGTACCCGGGCACACCCAGCGCGTCGCTGCGATCGATGAAGACTGCCTTGCCTGCGATCACGGCTTCACAGGTCTGGCCATCGGTGATCTCGTGCGCAGGGGAGCCGGACTTTGTCTCGTCGACAGTGAGCTCCAGCAGCTTGGTCGCCTTCGGCCCGATGAGTGCCAGGCGGTGCATCGACTGAGAGACATCTTTCAGTTCGGCGTCCTCGGCGAAGAGGTACGCGTCGAGGGTCTGGACGAAGTGGGCCGACTGATGCACATCGACATCGAAGAGCACACGATCCGCGAACCCGAGCACGCGCACGTCGGCGTCGATGCGCCCCTTTCGGCTCAGCCAGAAGCTCTCGACCCATTTCTGAACGCCGTTGTCCAGAGGCTTGAGTTCCTGTGTGAGCATTCTGTTCAGAAACTCGATGCGGTCGGCGCCTGTCATTTGCGCCGTGCCTCGGTGGGGCTGGTCGATCAGGACGCAGTTCTTGCGCAGGGCGGCGTATTCGAGTTCGACGGGGCCGAGGGTCTGGGCGACCTCGACACCCGCGTCGGGTGGGCCGTAGGGCGCCAGCTCGGCGTTGCGACGGAGAAGTTGGGCACGCAGCGGTGATGGATTGGCCATAGACCCAACCGTAGGCAGATCCATGCCGAATCTGTGATCTCCGGAACCATGCCCATTTCCGGCCCTACACTCCGCACAGGGGGTTCCCCAATCAATCTACCTTTGTAAGGAGTGTGCTGAATGAATGTCGATCTGCTCGCCCGTCTGTGTGAAACCCCCGGCGTCCCCGGGCGAGAAGAACGCGTTCGCTCGCTGATCGAGAAGGAAATCGAGGGGTTGTTCGACTCTGTCGAGACCGATGCGATGGGCTCACTCATCTGCAGGCGCAAGCCGCGGGGCAAGGACAACAAACCCACGGACGCGAAGGACCCCAAGGTCGCCATGCTGCTGTGCCACATGGACGAGATCGGGTTCTACGTCTCCCACGTCGATGACGACGGGTTCCTCTGGGTCAACAACGCCGGCGGCTTCGACACACGCAACCTCTTTTCCCGACGGGTGCTCGTCTGTACGGACCACGGCGACTTCCACGCGGTTATGAACCCGGGCGGCAAGCCCGTGCACATCGCCTCGCAGGACGACCGGAAGAAAGTCCCCGAGATCCCCGAGTTCTTCATCGACACGGGCATGCCCAAGGACGAGGTGAAGAAGAAGGTCCAGGTCGGCGACTACATCGTCATGGACGAGCCCTTCCGTGAGATGGGCGACAAGCTCGTCTCCAAGGCCCTGGACAACCGGGTCGCCTGCTGGCTGGGCATCGAATCGATCCGCCAGCTCGACAAGGCGGGCAAGGGCCACGCGTGCGAGATCGTCGTCGCCTTTACCGTGCAGGAAGAGGTCGGGCTCCGGGGTGCGAAGACCTCGTCGTTCGCGGTCCGCCCTGACATCGGGCTGGGCCTTGATGTCACGCTCGCCTGCGACACCCCGGGTGTGCCCAAGCAGGAAGCAGTCACGGTGCAGGGCAAGGGCTTTGCGCTGCACATCAAGGACGGCTCGTTCATCTCCGATCGCGAGCTGACGGGTCAGATCCAGTCGATCGCCGAGCAGAAGAACATCAAATTCCAGCGTTCGATCCTGGCTGCCGGCGGTCAGGACGGGGCGGCTGCCCAGCAGGCGGCTGCGGGCGCCAAGGCTGTGGGCATCACGGTCGGGACTCGGTACATCCACACGGTGACCGAGATGTGCGACAAGGGCGATCTGGCAGCGGCTCGGGACATCCTGGCGGCGTACCTGGAAGTCGCTAACTGACAGGCCCGGCCTTCTGACAGGCTCGAAATCTGCCCGTAGACTTCAGCGTCCGAGAAGAACGAACGTCACGCCCGCCGAGGATGACGCGGGCCACGCTCTGTCAACCCGCAGACGGATCGAGACGAGCTGTATACAATGACCGCGATGGATCCCTTCCGCTTTGAAACCGAGCGCACCGGGCCGACGCCCGGCATTGTCACCCTCTGGCTCGATCAGGGTGACCGCCCCGTCGTGGTGCTCGACCACAACCTCGTTCAGAGGCTGGAATCAACACTGAAAACGCTTCCGGAGAACGCGGAGGGCCTGATTCTGGCCTCGGCCGCCCCGCGTGCGTTTGTCGCTGGCGCGGACCTGTCCGCGATCGCCGAGCTGAACGACGAACAGCTTCACAAGTACCTCGCTTACGCGAGCGAGGTCTACGCAATGCTCTGCGATCTGCCCTACCCCACCGCGGCTGCGATCCACGCGGCGACGCTCGGGGGCGGGCTCGAATTGGCGATGCACTGCGACGGGCTGATCGCGTCCCCACCGGAATCCAAGCCCTATCCCGTCGGCCTGCCCGAAGCGGGGCTTGCGATCTGCCCGGGCTGGGGCGGGACGAACCTGCTGCCGGCCCGCATGGACCCGGCGCAGGCGATCAAGCTGACCGCCGAGGGCAAGCCCATGATGTTCGATGAGGCGTGCGAGGCGGGCCTCTTCGACGAGATCGCGCCGACGCACGGCGACCTGATCGACACGGCTCAGGCGTGGATCCACGCTCAGCCCAAGACCACGCGCCATTCGGGCACACCCAGCCGATGGATCGGGTGCAAGCCCGTGGCTGCCAAGGTGCTCGAGGCGCTCGACGCGGTGCGCCCCGAGATCACAAGCCCGCAGGGGCTGGCGGTGTGCGAGGCGATCGACACGGGCCTGGCCAAGGGCTGGGCTGCGGCTCTATCGGTGGAGCAGGAGCACCTGGTGCGTCTGCGCAACCAGCCGGCGGGCAAACAGGCGATTCAGCAATTCTTCGAGCGCAGCGCGAAGAAGGCGTAACGAAATTCACGAACGAAAAGCGTGCACCCTGCCGGGTGCGGGCCTTCGATCAACAGAACAGGAACCCCGCCAGGCGCGGGCGACCGGTCAGGCAGGAAGGACAGCGAGATGGCAGATCTCAAGGACATGAAGGGTCTCAGCGAGAAGGACCGCAAGACTCTCGAAGAGGCCGAGGCCCTGCTGGGGGCCGAGCCCAAGACGATGGGCTTTGCCAAGAACCTCTTCTGGGGACGTTTCCGCGAGGACCTGGTCCTGCCTTACCCCGAGGTGAGCGCCGACGAGACTGCACGCTGCGACCAGCTCCTGGCCGAGCTCGAGGAATACCTGCGCAACGAGCACCCCTCGATCGAGATCGATCAGAACGAGGAGATCCCCGAGTGGGTCGTTGAGCGTCTGTTCAAGATGGGCGCCCTCGGGTGCACCGTCCCGACCGAGTACGGCGGGCTGGGCTTCGGGATCACCAGCTACAACCGCGTCCTCGAGATGATCGGCAAGTACTGTGGCTCGACGGCTGTCATGGTCAGCGCCCACCAGTCGATCGGGTGCAAGGCGATCATGCTCTTCGGCACCGACGAGCAGAAGAAGCGCTGGCTCCCGATCGTTGCGCGTGAGAAGCTCAGCGCCTTCTGCCTGAGCGAGCCCAACGTCGGCTGTGACGCCGGCGGACAGGAGACGCACTGCGAGAAGAACGAGGACGGCACCTACACGCTCAACGGCGAGAAGAAGTGGTCCACCTCGGGCGCCCTGGCCGGCATCTTCACCGTCATGAGCAAGCAGAAGATGCCCGACGGCAAGGAGAAGGTCACCGCCCTCGTCTGCACGCCCGACATGGAAGGCATCGACATCTTCGAGAAGAACCGCTCGAAGTGCGGCATCCGCGGCACGTGGCAGGCTCGCATCAAGCTGACGAATGTGCGCGTCCCAGCCGAGAACCTCCTTCACAAGGAGGGCAAGGGCCTCAACGTCGCGCTGACCTGCCTCAACTACGGCCGATGCACACTCAGCGCGGGCATGACGGGCGGCGCCAAACGCGCGATGGACCAGGGCATCAAGTGGGCCCACACCCGCTACCAGTTCGGCGACCCGCTCGACGACAAGCAGCTCGTGCGTGAGCGCATCGCGCACATGGCGGCGCTGACGTACGCGATGGACGCGGTGCTCTACATGACCACGGGCATGCTCGACCGGGGCGACGAGGACATCATGGTCGAGACGGCCATCTGCAAGGTCTTCTGCTCCGAGATGGGCTGGCGCGTCGTCAACGACGCCATGCAGATCATGGGCGGCGAGGGCTACATGACCGAGAACGAGCTCGAGCGCATTTTCCGCGACTCGCGCATCAACACCATCGTCGAGGGCTCCAACGACCTCATGTGGTCGTTCATCTTCGGCTACGGCGGCAAGCAGCTCGGCGAGTGGATGCTGGGCATGCGCGACAACGCCAAGAAGAACATCTTCAAGCCCGCGTTCCTCGGCAAGGCGATTCCGCTCGGCATGGAGGTCTTCCTCGGTGTCCGGCGCAAGAGCCCCGAGATCAGGAACGTGCACCCGTCGCTCCGCCCCTACGCGGACCGGCTCTCGAAGAAGATCAGCGAGTTCACCTACCAGTTCAAGCAGATGTCCAAGAAGTACGACGTCGAGATGATCAAGCTCCAGGTGCCGCAGTCGCGCCTGGCGCTGGCGGCGATCCAGCTCCACGCCTGGGCCTGCACGCTCAGCAAGCTCGACCGCGACCTCCGCCTGCACGGGAGCAACGGCGGCGAGGAGTTCGCACGCGACAAGGCCGCGGCGATCCACTTCTTCGACCTCGCCGAGCTCGACATCGAGGCGTTCTTCCGCGCGGGCTACCGCAACGCGGACGACACGATGGAGGCCGCCGCCGAGGCCGCGATGAAGCACAACCAGACGCTGCCGACGGAGTGGTTCGTGATCCCCGAGAAAACCCCGACGGACATGCGCGGCAAGGGCCGCACGCCCCGCAGCGAAGCGATCAAGAAGTTCCCCGGCGACAAGCACGCCCACGCCTGAGCAGAGCAGACACGAGGACGCCAAGTCATGCCGAAAACCACCGCATACACCGCCACCATCGAGTACGTTTCGATCCTCGATGAGCATGGCAAGTTCGACGAGAAGCTCGGCAAGGGGCTGATCACGGACGAGCAGTCGCTCGATTTGTACGAGCGGATGACCGTCTGCCGTCATCTCGACGAGTTCGCCTTCAAGCTCCAGCGCTCCGGGCGCATGGGCACGTATCCGCAGAACAAGGGCCAGGAGGCCGCGGCCGTCGGTTCGGCGCTCGCGCTCACGCCGGGCCAGGACTGGGTCGTGCCCAGCTACCGCGAGAACGCGGCCCTGTTCATGATGGGCCTGCCCATGCACTACGTCCTCCAGTACTGGATGGGCGACGAGCGAGGCAGCCAGATCCCCGAGGGTGTCAAGATGACGCCGTTGTCCGTGCCCATCGGCACGCACATGCTCCACGCCGCGGGCATCGGGTACGCCGAGAAGATCCGCGGCACCAAGAACGTTGTCGCGACCTACTTCGGCGACGGCGCCACCAGCGAGGGCGACTTCCACGAGGCGATGAACTTCGCCAGCGTGCTCAAGTCGCCGGTGATCTTCATCAACCAGAACAACTCGTGGGCGATCAGCGTGCCCCGCGCCAAGCAGATGGCATCCGAGACCGTTGCGCAGAAGGCGCTGGCCTACGGCATGCCCACGGTTCGCGTCGACGGGAACGACATCTTCGCGGTCAAGTACGCGATGGATGAAGCCGTCAAGCGTGCCCGCGCGGGCGAGGGGCCGAGCTTTATCGAGGCTGTGACGTACCGCCTCGGCGACCACACGACCGCCGACGATGCGCGGCGCTACCGCGACCCGGCCGAGGTCGAGGCCTGGATCGCTCGCGACCCGCTCATCCGCACGCGGAAGTACCTTGAAGCGAAGAAGATCTGGGATCAGTCCAAGGACGACACGCTCCAGGAGCGTGCCAAGACGATCGTTAAGGAAGTCGTCGCGACCGCCGAGGGTGTGAGTAAGCCCGAGGTCGACAGCATCTTCAACGCGATGTACGCCGAGCCTCACAAGGAACTCGTCACGCAGCGTGAGACGATGCGGACGAGCAGCCTCGGCAAGAACCCGGAACAGGTCGGCCTCAAGAGCGAGGCATTGGGCACTAGGCATTAGGCGCTAGTGGAGAAAGAAAGCAGACGATTCAAACCCAGTGCCTAGTGCCAAGTGCCTAGTGCCCTCCGAGAATTCATCATGGCCACACTCAACCTTGTCCAAGCGATCAACCTTGCCCTCCAGCAGGAGATGCAGAAGGACGACCGCGTCATCATCCTGGGCGAAGACGTCGGGCCCAACGGCGGCGTCTTCCGCGTCACCGAAGGTCTCCACGCCCAGTTCGGCGACGAGCGCGTCATCGACACGCCGCTGGCCGAGTCGGGCATCATCGGGACCGCCATCGGCATGGCGATGAACGGGCTGCGCCCCGTGCCCGAGATCCAGTTCGAGGGCTTCCTCGGGCCGGCGTACGACCAGATCGTCAACCACGCCGCCCGTTCGCGCAGCCGAAGCCGCGGCGCGATCACGGTGCCCCTGACCATCCGCGTGCCCGTCGGCGGCGGCATCCACGCGCCCGAACTCCACTCCGATTCGCCCGAAGCCATCTACGCCCACTCGCCCGGCATCAAGGTCGTCATGCCGACCACCCCCTACGACGCCAAGGGCCTTCTCATCAGTGCGATCCGCGACCCCGACCCGGTCATCTTCTTCGAGCCCAAGCGCGTCTACCGCAGCTTCCGCGAAGAGGTCCCCGAGGATGAGTACACCATCCCGATCGGCGAGGCCAAGGTTGTCTCCGAGGGCGACGACCTGACCGTCGTCACCTGGGGCGCCAGCCTCTTCCAGTGCATCGAGGCGCTCGACAACGCGCCCGACGATGTCTCGATCGAGCTGATCGACCTGCGCACCATCGACCCCTTTGACATGGACACGATCGCCGAGAGCGTCGAGAAGACCGGGCGCTGCGTCGTCGTGCACGAGGCCGCGATGACCTGTGGGCTCGGCGCCGAGATCTCCAGCCGCGTGCAGGAGCGGTGCTTCCTCAACCTCGAAGCTCCGGTGCAGCGCGTGACGGGCTTCGACACGCTGATGCCCTACTACAAGCTCGAGAACGAGTACCTTGTGAACGCGAAGCGCGTGGGCATGGCGATCCGGGAAACCTTGGCGTACTGAGAGGCATTTGGCACTAGGCATCAGGCACTAGTGATGACAGAAGACAGAGAACTCGATCCTGGTGCCTAGTGCTTTGTGCCTAGTGCCCGTTCGAGCGAAGCGAGAACCACCATGGCCGGCAAAGTCTCATCCGATCCGAACGTCTTCCTCCTGCCCGACATCGGCGAGGGCCTGCAAGAGGCCGAGCTCGTCAAGTGGCTCGTCTCCGTGGGCGACACCGTCGAGGAAGGCCAGGACATGGCCGAGGTCGAGACCGACAAGGCGCTCGCCGAGATCCCCTCGCCCCGCAACGGCGTGATCAAGGAACTCCGCGGCAGCGCGGGCGACAAGATCCAGGTCGGCGACCCCTTCGTCATCTTCGAGGGTGGCGACGCGCCCGCGAGCGCTGAATCCAAGCAGGACGCCGAGCTTGTCGATCCCCAGCCCCCGTCCGACGACGTCGCCCCCGACGAAAAAGACCAGGGCACCGTGGTCGGCAAGGTCGGCGACGACCTCGCGGGTATCTCGTCCACTGACGGCAAGGCGCTGGCGACCCCGGCTGTCCGGCGCATGGCGCGGGACGCGGGCATCGACATCAACACGATCGTCGGCACGGGCCTGGGCGGACGCGTCACGAAGAAGGACGTCGAGAACGCCGCATCGGGCAACGGCGCCGTGCGCAAGACAGCCGCCGCCCCCGCTCGCCGTGAAACTACACCCGTCTACGACACCCCCGCCCCGGCACCCAAGCGCGAGGTCACGCCCATCCCCGCGGGTCAGGAAACCGTCGCGATCCCGTTCCGCGGCGTGCGTCGCAAGATCGCCGAGCGTCTGCGCCATTCGGTGAACAACGCGGTCCACTTCACCGTCATGGACGAGGCGGACATCACTGAACTCAACATCCTCCGCAAGAAGCTGTCGGCCGCTTCGGGCGAGAAGGTCAGCCCGCTGCCCTTCGTCGCCAGCGCCATCTGCAACGTGATGTCGCGCGACGAGTTCCGGGCCCTCAACGCGACCGTCGACGACGCAAACGAGCAGATCGTCCAGCACCGGGCCGTTCACCTCGGCATCGCCGCCGATACGGAGAGCGGGCTGATGGTCCCGGTCATCAAGGACTGCGACGGGCTGGGCGTCCTCGAGATCGGGCGCGAGGTCGCGCGGGTTGCACGGGCCGCCCGTGACCGCTCGATCGGGCGGGACGAACTCATGGGCTCGACGTTCACGCTCAGCAACGTGGGCAGCCACGCGGGGCGCTTTGCGACCCCGATCATCAACTACCCCGAGGTCGGCATCCTGGCCGCCGGTCGCGGCCGCGAGGGCATGGTCGTCAAGAACGGCATGTTCCGCGTGGGCATGCTGCTCCCGCTGTCCCTCGCCTGCGACCACCGCGTCGTCGACGGCGCGACCGCGGCTCTGGCACTCGCCGAGATCATCAAGCTGCTCGAGAACCCGGAGTCACTGCTCGCCCCGGCGCGCGGCTGATTCCTCCTTCTCCCTTCTGGGGAGAAGGTGCTCGCGCAGCGGGCGGATGAGGGGTCTTCAAATCGTTGCCACGAAGAATCAGAGGCGCCCTCACCCCAACCCTCTCCCCCAAGGGGAGAGGGAGCAGGATTCAGAACAACCCGAGCTGATCCCCCGCCTCGTACTCGACGCGCTCGACGAGTGACGGGTCGTTGTTCCTGATGTTCCCCACCCGGCTCGACACGGGCGCGAAGCTCAGGTCGTCCGGTTCTGTCGGCTCGCACAGCGCGATCGCCTCGTCGGGGTTGCCGGTAAGCCACGCATTCCAGTCCTCGCCCCGCAGCATGACGGGAGAGCGCTCATGGATCTCGGCCATGCGCCCGCGGGCCTGGGTCGTCATGATCGTGAACGTGGTCAGCGTTTCCTCGCCGACGCCCCACTCCTCCCACAGCCCGGCCAGCAGCATGACCGGGCTGTCCTCTGGCGCGACTAAGTATGGCTTCTTGCGCTTGAGCTCTTTGAGCGATTGCCATTCGTAGAAGCCGCTGATCGGGACGACGCATCGGCGTTTCTCGAACGCCTCGCGGTAGGCCGGCTTCTCGCGGACGGTCTCGCTCCGCGCGTTGAACATCTTGACGCCCACCGCCGGGTCGTTGGCCCAGCTCGGCACGAGCCCCCAGACTTTCCTCGTCAGCTGCAAACGCCCGTCATAGATCGTGAGAATCGGCACGTCCTGCATCGGGCCGACGTTGTAGTTGGCGCCGATCTCGTTCTCGAACGCCCCCGCGGCCTCGGGGCCCGTGCCGAGGATCTGTTCGAGCTGGTTCCGGAGATAGAAATACGCGTATCGCCCGCACATGGGGAAATGGTACACTGCCCGCATGGCTTCGCCGCAAGACCTCGTGCCCGTCACCGACGCCGCCGGCCCGGCCGAGGCTCACATCATCGCCTCCATGCTCCGCGAATCGGGCGTCGAGGCGTTCGTTTTCGACACCGCCAACCAGACCCTCCAGTGGGACGCGCCGCGGATCATCAACCCGTATCTCGTCCACGTGAAACGCGAGGATATTGAGCGGGCTCGCCAGCTCATCAAGTCCAACCGCGAGGAATCGGTGGACCTGGACTGGGACGAGGTAGATGTCGGAAACGCGGGTGATGAAACGGTCGCCGAGGTCAACCGCAGACCCGAGCGAGCAGAGATCAGACCCGCACAGTGGAAGTTCATCACGCCGCTGAATCTGCTGATCTTCATCATGATCATGGCGATTGTCTTCGCGGTGATTGTGTTTGTGCCTGGCGGACGCAGTATTTTCGGTTTCTAGAGCGAAGGCACCAGCCCCATTGCTCCCGGACCGCGGCACGGCGTGTGTGTATTGGCACAACCCAACCAAATTTTTCTCGTATGAACTGCTTCTTATTCGTTCTTCACGGTTCTGATTGATTCAACCACTACAAAGGAGACTGTGACAGAACCCTCAACGATTATGGAGAACAGTTATGAGCAAGGTCATCACCGGAATATTTGATACCCCGAACAAGGCTGCGCACGCTATCCAGACGATTGAGTCCCGCGGTTTCAGGCCCGATCAGATCTCACTCATTACTTCCGACGGAGTCGACCGCGATGCGTTCACGATCGATTCGCACTCGAAGCTCGCCGAAGGTGCCGCGATCGGTGCCGCCAGCGGCGGTGCTATCACGGCTCTTGTGGCCGGGCTGACCACGGTCGGCGCGGTTGCAACGGGCGGCGTTGGTGTGC
Source organism: Phycisphaerales bacterium (assembly GCA_965228265.1). Classification (GTDB taxonomy): domain Bacteria; phylum Planctomycetota; class Phycisphaerae; order Phycisphaerales; family UBA1924. Next base: position 1,837,313 of record OZ245804.1, on the reverse strand, counting down.
TGGCAGCCGGCCCCCTCGTGGCGGCTCTGGCCGGCGCTGGCGCTGGTGCCGCCGGTGGCGGCGTGCTCGGCGGGCTGATCGGAGCCGCGATCCCCGAGCATGAAATCAAGCACTACGAAGACGCGCTCGGGAAGGGACAAGTGATGATCGGCGTTGAGTGCGACGACAAGGACCGCGAATCCACCGTCAAGGACACCTTCAAGCACTACGACGCCGTGCATGTTTCAACGGCCTGATCAACGCAGCCGCTCCAGACCTGCACACACTCAGGGCGAGGGCACCAGTCCCTCGCCCTTTTTGGCCATGATCGCTTTCGTGTAGCAAGGCCCAAATCCGAGCCGCATCGAGTTGCGGTCCGTCGAAGCGCCCGGCAGCGAATGGATGACCACAACCTTCGCGCCCCTCTGCTGGGCCCCTCTGACGCGGTGCAGGATCAGCGCCTGCTGTACGCCCCTTCTGCGGTAGGCATCCAGCACACTCACGCCGAAGAGCACGCCGACTGGGATGTCGTCGCCCCGCGGATACTCCGCGGCACCTGCGCCGACGATGGTGTCCCCGAACTTCGCGACGAGGTATTCGCTGTGCGGGTGCGTCAGGATCGTGCGGTGCATGGCGAGTTCTTTCTCGGTCGGCTCGCGCGGTTCGGGCAGGAAGCCGCTCATCGCGACACGCCACGACTCGAGCACCAGCGTCTCGTCGGCCGCGTCGACCGCCTCGATGACCAGCTCGTTGCCGTCGGCATCGACCGGCCACCCCTGGGCGGGGACGGGGTCGATCTGCTCGCCCTCACGCAGCAAGCGGGCGAGGACCGTCTCGAATTGTCGGAGCTCGAATTGGTGATTCGCCATCGCCGCAAGGAGCGACTCGTCGGCGAACTGCGCCACCTCCGCCCGCGGCTCGACGCCCCGGCTCTCGTAGAAGGCCACGAGGCGATCGACTTCGTCCTGACTGACCTTGCCGCCCATCCCGATGCCGCAGGCCTGGTTGGCCCACGAACCGGGCTCCAGGTACGCCATGACGCCGCCCATGATCCGCTCGTGGATCGCTCCGAGTTCGGTCATCGCGCGGGCCTGGCGGGCTTCTTCCATCCGGGCGATCTCGCTTGGCATGAGCATGAGCTTCTCCGTCATCCTGTGCGCCCGGCGACTACCCTTTGCCCATGGCGACAAAGGTACGGTACGACTGGACGCTGCTCCGTGCCGGGCGGTTCCTGCTCGACGGCGGCGGAATGTTCGGCATCATCCCGCGCACCGTCTGGTCCCGCTCGATCGAGACCGACGACCGCAACCGCATCACCCTCTGGCACAACGCCCTGCTCCTCCGGGGCGGGGGGCGGACCATCCTCATCGAGGCCGGCACGGGCGACAAGCTCGACGCGAAGATGACCGACATCTTCGGGCTCGACGGCCGAACGATCGAGCACGCCGTCCAGGACGCGGGTGTCGACCCCGCCGAGGTGAACATGACCGTCGTCACGCACCTGCACTTCGACCACGCCGGCGGGCTGACTCGCCGAGCACGTGGCAGCGAGACCCCCGACTGGATCGCAGACAAGGGCGAGGCCTCGGGCGATCAGAACGAGGTCTGCTTCACGTTCCCGAACGCCGAGGTCGTCGCCCAGCGTCAGGAATGGAACGACGCGATCGCCAACGACGCGGTCATGACGCGGACCTACTACCGCGACCACCTGCTGCCGCTCCAGATCCCGCTTTCGAGCGATCGGCCCCGCCTTCGCCTGATCGATAGCCCGATCCCGTTCCCGCACGATCAGCGTCCCCACCGGGGTGACACCCCCACCTCGCCCGTCCGCAATCGGCGGACCGAGATCGCCCCCGGACTCTTTGTCTTTCTCGTCCCCGGGCACACCTGGGGCCAGCAGGCGGTGATGTTCGAGGACACCGAGGGCCGGACGATGGTCTTCACGCCCGACGTGATGCCCACCCACCATCATCTGGGGCAGGCGTACAGCCTCGGGTACGACGTTGAGCCATATACGAGCATGCTGACCAAGCACTGGTTCCTGAGCGAGGCCGCGGCCGGCAACTGGCACCTCGTCCTCGACCACGACCCCGGAAACCCGGTGTTCACCGTCGGTCAGGGCTCCAGAGGCTGGTTCGAACTGAGTCCGACCGAGATCAGCGGCCAAGGCTGGTGAGATCCCCTACCATCGAATAGACGTGAGCGAACAAGCCGTTCAATCCGAACCCGTCGCCGATAAGAGCGACAAGCACGAGCTGGCACCCCGAGCACCGGGGCATGTCCGCGCTGGCGAGGCCAAGCCCGCCAAGCGGACCTTCATGGACCGCATCGAGTCCTTCATCAGCAGGCTCAGCACACGCAACAACTTCTGGCATCGCGTCTGCTCGATGATCTTCCTGCCCTACGCATTTCGGAGCGGGATCACGATGCGCCGTCTCGATGGCGACACCTTCCAGGCGGTCCTGCCCTTCCGCAAGATCAACAAGAACTGGTACAACGCGATGGCCGGGGCCGCCCTGCTGGGGAACACCGAGATCGCCGGCGGGATGTACGTCTTCGGGTTCTGCGGCGGGGACTACACCGTCGTCTGCAAGAACCTCGAGTACCGATTCCTCCGCCCCTGCCTCGGACCCGCGATCTACAAGATCCGCCCCAAGACCGACATCGCGGCCCTCGTCAAAGAGGGCGGCGAATTTGACGCCACCGTGCAGCTCGATATCTACCAGGCCATCACCGACCCGCGTGACCCGAAGAATCGCAAAAAGAAGCTCGAACAGCCCGAGGCGGAGAAGGTCGTCGAGAAAGAGAAGCGCGTGGGCCGGGCGACAGCGATCTTCCACGCCACCCCCAAGCTCCACCAGAAGAGCCGGGGTAGGCTGCCATAAACCAATTCCTTCAGCAGAAGACTTGTGCGGATCAGTAGTGGCGGAGGCTTCCAGCCTCCGCAGTCCCCAATTCTTTTTCTATTCCAAAGCAAATCAATACTGTTTACTGCGGAGGCTGGAAGCCTCCGCCACTGGTTGGTCCTACTCAAAAAAAGCCGAAGGACCACGGCCCTCCTCCAAGCCTTGGTCCTTCGGCAAAAAAGCTGACGCCCGTTATCGTCGGCGTCGCACGATGGCCGTCGCGCTCAGTGCGATGAACACCGCCCCCCCGGGCGGCGACGGAATCACAGTGTCGAGATACCCGGTCAGCTGATTCAGCGAGATCTCGGTCGCGGCCTCTGCCGCCTCGAGTGTCGTGTCGATGCCGACGTGGATATGACCGGCCGCGAAGGTGCGGAACTGCGCATCGGGCGAGTCGTTGTTCATTTTGTGCATCAGGCCATACAGCCCGATGAATTCGGACAGGAAGCGTCCACCACCGTTGTTGTCGATGAACGCGTCCACACCGATGTCCGCGTCGTTGACCGCGTTCATGATGGCGTCCGTCGGCAGGGAGCTCTGGTACCACTCGTCGGGCACGAGCGACTGGAAGATCGGCATGTCCTCCGACGGGCGGCGGTCGCCGTCGTAATCGGGAATCCAGCCCCGCGTGCTGTGCATCTGGAGCTGGCCCTCGACCTCCCAGTTGCTGCCGGCGGCTCCCCTGCTGAAGGTCATGATCGCCAGCGGGTTGATCTCGGGCAGGATCCGCGCCCAATCGGCGCTGGTGTCCTGGTAATCGACCTCGAAGTCACCCTCGCCCTTGCCCCAGTTCGGGCCCGTCTGGCCCGGGAATTCCGGGAAGTAGGCGTAGACGTTGTACCCGGAGTTGTTCCAGTTCTCACCGATCCAGCCGTCCGGGTTCTGATCCGGGTTGGGCGAGAAGGCCCGGAGCATGTTGTTCGTCTGAGGCCAGTAGCCGGTCAGCAGGATGTTCCGGGTGAAATTGTCCTGGGCCCCGGCAGACCCGCAGATCAGGCTCGAGGCCAAGAGCCCGCCCAGACCGATGACACGCACATCCAAAGACTTTGAACGCATACCCACTCGGAACTCCACCCACTCACCGGACTTAGAACACAGCCGGCGGAGCCGCCGGCACCCCCAACCTAGCACAAATCCGTGCCCACGCAAGGAGACTTCCCCATCTTCTCACCCCCTTCACGGCCCGGGGAGCCCCCTAGACTGCCCCCCGATGCCCGAATCGCCTTCCCGATCTCTGGGGCCCACCGGATGGGCCGTCTACCTCGGCTGCTCGTGGACGTGGTGCATCGGCATGTTCCTGCCGGCCCTGCTCATCCGTGACCTCGGGTTCTGGGGGTACGTCGTCTTTGCCGTGCCCAACGTCGTCGGGGCAGCCGCGATGGGCTGGGTGCTCAAGTCGCCCGAGTCGAGCAAGCGTCTCGTCGAGGACCACAGACAGGCGGCGGTGCTGTTTTCTCGGGTGACGATCCTCTTCCATGAGTTCTGGATCGCGTGGCTCTTTGGCTTTGCGGCTTTTACGCTCGGCTGGGACTACTGGAATCCGATCGCAGTCCTCGCAATCGCAGCTCTGCTGCTTTCCGCCCAGTCGTTCGCTCAGGGGGACAAGTCACTCCACATTCAGGCATTGGTCGTCTGGTTGGTTTCGGCTGGCCTGCTGCTGTTTCTTGTTGCTCAGCAGCCGTTCGAGCCCACACCGAGCGAACAACTCCCCGCAGTACCATTCTCGAATGACGTGCTCTGGCTCGCGCCCGCGAGCATCTTCGGCTTTCTGTTCTGCCCGTATCTCGATCTCACCTTCCACCGCGCTCGTCGTTCATCACCAACCCCATCGGCCTCGCGCGTTGCGTTCGGGCTCGGGTTCGGCGTGTTCTTCTTCTCGATGATCGTTCTGACCGTGCTCTACGCCGGCCCGATCGCAGCGCTCACGGACCGAAACCCCGACACGATCGCAAGGAGCGCTTTGACGCTTGCCGGGCTTTTGCTGGGGGTTCACTTCCTCGCACAGATGCTCTTTACCACGAGCGTGCATCGACGCGAGTTCCGGCCGAGCGAACGAACAACGCCTGGCCTCTTTGCTTGGCACCAGTTCGTTACGGTCATCGTGGTGTGTCTGGGTCTGCTCGCTGGCATGAAACCCGAATGGCCAGGCAACCTTGTCGACTGGCTCAATATGACCTCCGGCGAGATCATGTACCGCGCCTTCCTCACCTTCTACGGCCTCATCTTCCCCACCTACGTCTACCTCAACATCTGGAACGTCCGAGGCCGATGCCTGCGCACGCGCACCAGCCGCAGTACGCTCGTCACAGTCATCGCGATTGTGCTCGCCTCGCCCTTCTTCTTCATGGGCTTCTTCGTGCGTGACGAACGCTACATCCCCGCGGGTGTGGCGATCCTGATCCTGGCCAAGCTCTTTACGGGCAGCCCCGATCGCCCAGCGCCTCTGCCGCAGCCCGCCTGAAGTCTTGGGGTGCCACGGCTTGTCCCGAAGGGCAAGCCGTGCTCGTAACACTTCGGACACACGGCTTGCCGAAGACGGGCAAGCCGTGGCACCCGGATACGAAGTGATTCAAGATGTTTCTGTAAATTCTTGAGCAACCTGCCGAACGAGATCGGGCTCGGACTCGTCCGATGCGATCTCCGTCAGTCGTGCGCGCAGTTCGGGAAGTGCGTGCTCTTGCAGCGCATTGCCCGCAGCGGTTGCCGCGTTTCGCCGGAACTGCTCGAGCTTGATCCTTTTGAGCGGGCTCGTCTTGAGCGCCTCCTGCCTCGCCTTGGCATCCCAGTTCAGCACCTCGAGCAGATCGAACGAGCGTGCGCCCGAGCGGTACGACGCGCGGGGCTCCTCGCTGCTCATGCCGGGCCTGGGTGAGTTGTGAGGGCACACCTCCTGGCAGATATCGCACCCGGCGATCCAGTCGCCCATGTTGTGTGCAAGATCCGGGTCGATGTCCGAATCGTGCTCGATGGTCAGGTAGCTGATGCACTTTCTCGCGTCGACGCTGTAGGGCGTGATGGCCTTGGTCGGGCAGGCGTCGATGCAGCGGGTGCAACTGCCGCAGTGGTCGTCATACACCGGTTGATCGGGCGGCGGGCGCAGCTTGAGCGTCGTCAGAAACCCGCCCAGGAGCATCCACGACCCGAGCCGCGGATTGATGACGAGTGTGTGCTTGGCGAACCAGCCCAGGCCCGCTTTCGTCGCCAGTTCGCGCTCGTTGATGGGCACTGTGTCGACGAACGAGCGAAACGCCTGCCCGGGCCACTTCACGCGGGCCGCGTCGCAGACCGCGTGGAGGCGCTGCTTCATGACGCGGTGGTAGTCCTTGCCTCTGGCGTACCGGGCGAGCCTGCCCCGGCTCGGGTCGATCTTGTCGGGCCCGTCGTCACGCGAGGCGTAGAGGTCCGCGACCATGACGACCGACTGCGCGCCCTCCCAAACCGAGTTCGGATCGCACCAGGCGTCGTATTGCTCTTCGAGATAGCCCATCTCGCCGTGCTTGCCGGCATCGAGCCATTGGCGAAACTCCACCTGCCTTGTTGGGGGCGTTGCATCACAGACACCGGCGAGCGCGAAGCCCTGGCGTTTGCATTCGTCGAGGATCCATTGTGTCGCGCCCGGAGCGCCGGCCATGGCTCGGCCTCCAGTCTCGGACTCAGGCGACCGCCATCGCGCCCTGGGTCAGGCCCGCCCACTCGCAGAGCCTGCGCACCGCGATCGGGAGCACCTCCTCGATCGGCGCCAGTCCCTCGTACCACGCGGCTTCCCACTCGAACACGACCGTGCCCGACCATCGGCTCCGCTCGAGCTGACGCACGAAGGACTCGACGGGGATCTCGCCGTCGCCCACCTGCACGGGCTGATCGCCCCCGCGGTCCTTGACGCGGACGAGTTTCAGTTTGTTGCGCAGGAAACTGGTCATCTGCTCGGGCGCATCACCCGCGACGTGCCCGAGGGCGACGTCGTAAGACGCGCCGATGAGCGTGGTGTCGACCGCAGCGATCAGCTCGGCGAGCTGCTCGGCGGTGGAGAAGTCGCCGCCGTTCTCGACGACGACCATCGTGCCCGTGTTGCGTGCGTGGTCGCAGGCGAGCTTGAGTCGCCCGGCGATGCGCTTGAAGGCGGCCTTGTAGCTCTCGCGACCCTGCTTCTCGAAGCCGAACACCCGGACCATCGGGCAGTCGAGCTGGGCGGCAAGGTCGATCGCCCGCTTGGCCTGACGGACCTCGGCCTCGGTGTCGAAGAGGTACCCCACCACGGGTGGGAAGACGACCGAGTCGAACTTCACGCCCGTCGCCAGGCTGGATGCCTTCAGGCCCGCGACCTCGAGCAGGCCCCGGGTCTTGGCCTCGTCGGAGAGGAACGGGTCGCAGGCGAGGTCCGTGGCTCGGACGCCCCCGGTGCGGAGCTCGATGCCGTCGCAGCCGGCGGCCTCGGCGATGGCGACCGCCTCGGCGAGTGTCCTCTTCGGGCAGGCCAGCGTGCTCATCGCGATCTCGATCATCGAAGACTCCTGTCAGGCCCATCTGGGCGAACCCGGTCCGGGAACGAGGGGATGGTAATCCCGCCTCAGGCCCGGTCAAACCGCCCCGACCCGCCCAGCCAGACCCAAATTCGGGCATTTCCTTGCCGAGGTGTCACAAAACGTCCCCGGCGCCCGGTTCTGGAATGCAGGGTAGAGCTGTGTCGGCCCGGATGGGTCGGCCGGGGGAGGTTCGATGAAGCGTTTCCGGTCCATCTCGATCGCCGTACTGCTGGGAGCCGCGGCCGTTGCGTCTGTCGGTTGTGGCTCGACGATGCGCGACTGGTTCTACGCCCACGAGCGTCAGCCGGGGATCTCGCCCGTGCGGGTCGACGATGCCTCGGCTGCGGTCTTCCGCAACGACGCCACTCCGCGCCAGCCCCAGCCCTAGGGTTGGGCAACGCGGAGGGATACATGCAACGAGCCGACAATTACGCGGATTACCTGCGCCTCGACGTACTGCTCAATGCGCAGACCGAGCTCTCGGACCCGCCCCACCACGACGAGATGCTTTTCATCATCCAGCACCAGACCTCGGAGCTGTGGATGAAACTCATCATCCACGAGATGCGAGCCGCGATCGGGTTCATCCAGAACGACGACCTCGAGAGCAGCTTCAAGATCCTGGCACGCATCAAGCACATCCAGACGCAGCTCCTGAACCAGTGGTCGGTGCTCGCGACGCTCACCCCCTCGGAGTACGCGCAGTTCCGTCATGTGCTCGGCTCGGCCAGCGGCTTCCAGAGCCCGCAGTACCGCACGATCGAATTCCTCATGGGCAACAAGTCCGAGCGCATGCTCCAGATGCACGAGAAGAAGCCCGCCGAGCACGCCGACCTCAAGGCCACGCTCGAAGCGCCGAGCATCTACGACGAGTTCCTGCGCTACCTCGGACGCAAGGGGCTGCCCGTCCCCGCCTCGCATACCGAGCGTGACTGGACCAAGCCGTACGAAATGTCTGAAGAGATCACCAAGGTGATCTGCACGATCTACGAGAACCCGGCCGACCACTGGGACGAGTACGAGATGTGCGAGAAGCTCGTCGACGTCGAGGAGGCCTTCACCCTCTGGCGTTTCCGGCACATGAAGACCGTCGAGCGGATCATCGGATACAAGGTCGGCACGGGCGGGACCGCGGGCGTGAGCTATCTCAAGCGGATCATCGAGCAGCAGTTCTTCCCCGAGCTCTGGCACGCCCGCACGGAGATCAAGGACGTCACCTTCGACTGACCGCCCCGGTCGGTCTGCTCTGGTCGGTCTTGCTATTCGGGCCTTTCGGGCACGGGCAGGACGAGTGTGAACTCGGTCCCCCGGTCCTGCTCGGAATGGACCTCGATGCGGCCGCCGTGTTCTTCGACGATGCGCCGCGAGGTGGGCAGTCCGAGCCCTGTGCCGCCCGACTTGGTTGTAAAGTAGGGCGTGAAGATCCGCGTCACGGTTTCCGAGTCCATGCCGGGTCCGGTGTCGGCGACGCGGAGTCGGGCCACCGGGTGCCCGTCGTCTTCGCCGAGTTCGGTCCGCATGTAGATCTCGCGCGTGCCCTGCTTGGAGCCCTGCTTGTCGGGCTCGCCCATGGCCTGGAGCGCGTTGAGCAGCAGGTTCAGCACCGCCTGCTTGATGAGGGGCCCGTCGACCAGGGCCTCGACATGCTGCGAGGCGGGGGTCACGAAGATCCGCACCTTCTGCCGCTCGGCCTGGGGATGGAAGAAATCCGCGAGTTCGTCGATCATCGCGTTGAGATCGGTCGGCGCGGGGGAGAGCTTCTTCTCGCCCGCGAAGTCGAGGAAGTCAGTCAGGATGTCCTTGAGTCTCTCGATCTCGCGCTGGAGCGTGCCCACGCGGCGTTCGAGTCGGCCCCGTTCCTCCGCGTCGGCTTCGAGCTCGGCGAGTGCCTCGGCCAGGAGCTGGATGTTGAGCCCGATCGTCGAGAGTGGGTTTTTGATCTCGTGGGCCAGGCCGCTGGTCATGGAGCCGAGCTCGGCGAGCCTTTCGGCGGAACGGGCCCGTCGCTCGGCGCGGCGGACCATCGCCACCTGCTTGCGCCACCGCGCATGGGAGACCATCGCGGTCAGCACCGCACCCGCGGCGAGACCGACACCACCGGCGATGATCAAGGGCAGAGCACTGGGCATCGCGTCAGGATAGGAAGGAAATCACTGCCGGCTGGTTCGGGCGTGGGAACGTCTCGGCACGACGTTGACTTCGACGGTCTCGTCGCGGACGACGCGGGTGGCCCGCCAGCCCTTGTCGCTGTGCGACGCGTCGTACTCGACGGTCGAGCCGTCTTTGAGCGCTTTGAACCCGTCACCCTCGATGCAGGTGAAGTGAATGAAGATGTCCTGTCCATCGGGTCCGACGACAAAGCCGAACCCTTTCCGGGAATCGAACCATTTCACTACGCCGCGAGCACCGACGATTTCGTCCGGTGAATCAGACATTCGGCAACCCCCTCACCGCACGCGCCGACGCCTTGGGGTATGACTGCAGGTGCGGGCCAGTACGAGAATCGGCCGCGACCAAGCCGGAGAGAAGCCGGCTGAACCCCAGAGAATGGCACCGACATGGCGGCCTGAGCACCGCCCGTGCCTGCCGACCTCAGGGCCGATCCCCGACGCCGGACACGCCAATGTACCAAAAACGTGTTGTTCTCGTCAATCGCGTATACCAAACGAATACGGGCCCCGGGGATGTTTCCCGGGGCCCGGCTGAATTCTCTATATTCGCACCACCCGTACGGGTGAACGCTCTCAGGGGATTTACTCGGCCTCGTCGGTGCCTTCGTCGGAACCGGCGCCCGCGGCGGCGGCCTCTTCCTTCAGCAGCGCCTTGCGGCTGAGCTTGATCCGGCCCTGATCGTCGACGTTGATCACCTTCACGCGGATGGTGTCGCCGATGTTCACGACGTTGGTGACCTTTTCAACATACCCGTCGTCGAGCTCCGAGATGTGGCACATGCCGTCGGTGCCCGGTGCGAGTTCGACGAACGCGCCGAAGTCCTTCACGCTGACGACCTTGCCCTCGTAGACCGCGCCGACCTTGATCGTCTCGCAGAGTGCCTCGACCTCAGCCAGTGCAGCCTTGAGCGAGACCATGTCGGTCGACGAGATGAAGACGGTGCCGTCCTCTTCGACGTCGATCTCGACGCCGTGCTTGTCCTGGAGGCCGCGGATCATCTTGCCGCCCGGGCCGATGAGCTTGCCGATCTTGTCGGGATCGATCTTGATCGACTCCATACCCGGCGCGAACTGGCTGATCTCGGAACGCGGGGCGGGGATGGTTTTTTCCATGGCCTCGATGAGATCGATGCGCCCTTCCTTGGCCTGATCGAAGATGGTCTCGATCTGCTTGATCGAGAGGCCGCGGGCCTTGAGGTCGAGCTGGATGCCGGTGATGCCCTCGCGGGTGCCGGAGACCTTGAAGTCCATGTCGCCGAAGAAGTCTTCCTCACCCAGGATGTCGGTGACGAAGACCTCGTTCTCGTCGTTCTCATCGGTGAAGCGACCGACGGAGATGCCGGCGCAGGTGTTGCTGATGGGCACGCCCGCGTCCATGAGAGCGAGGCAGCCGCCGCAGACCGAGGCCATCGAAGACGAGCCGTTGGACTCGGTGATGTCGCTGACGAGACGTATGGTGTATGGGAAGGTCTCGGGGCTGGGGAGGATGGCCTGGAGCGAACGCTCGGCGAGAGCGCCGTGTCCGATCTCGCGGCGGCCCGGGCCCATGATGCGGCCGGCCTCACCGACCGAGAAGGGCGGGAAGTTGTAGTGTAGGTAGAACTTCTTGCTGTACTCGGGCATGAGCCCGTCGACGACCTGCTCGGCCTTGCCGGTGCCCAGGACCGCGGTGACGAGCGACTGGGTCTCGCCGCGCTGGAAGAGCGCCGAGCCATGGGTCCGCTTGAAGACGCCCACTTCCATCTCGAGCGGGCGGATCTCCTTGGGCTTGCGGCCGTCGGCGCGGATGCCCTTCTCGACGATCAGCTTGCGCGTGATCTTCTTCTCGAGCGTGCGGAAGGCTTCCTTGGCCATCTGGAGATCGGCGCGGCTCTTCTCGGCCTCGGCGACGGTGCCGTCGATCTTCTCTGCGAAGTGCTCGGTCATGATCTGCTTGCGGAACTCGGCGATCGCGTCGTTGCGTTCGGCCTTGCCGGGCAGCTGGCGCAGCTCGTAGAGCTTGTCGTAGCAGAGCTCCTTGATCTTGGCCGTGATCTCTTCGCTGGGCAGGTTCAGCGGGTTCTTGATCGTCTTTTCCTGGCCGACCTTGGCGACGAGCTCGTTGATGAGCTCGATGGTCTGCTTGACGAAGTCGTAGCCGAACTCGATCGCCTTGAGGATCTCCTCGTCGGGGATCTCGGCTGCACCGACCTCGATCATGTTGATCCCGTCGGCGTGGCCGGCGAGGACGAGATCAAGATCGGAGTAATCCATCTGGCTGCCCGTCGGGTTGATGACGAACTGGGGCCCGTCATCGGTCCAGATGCGGCCGACACGCACGGTCGCGGTCGGGCCCTCGAAGGGGGCGTTGCTGATGGCCAGCGCGGCACTGGCAGCGGTGCCGGCGATGACATCGGTGTCATTCTCGCCGTCGTGGCTCATGACCCAGCACTGAATCTGAACCTCGTCGATGAAGCCGTCGGGGAAGAGCGGGCGGATGGGCCTGTCGATCATCCGCATGGTGAGGATTTCCTTCTCGGAAGGAGCGCCCTCGCGCTTGCGGAAACCGCCGGGGAACTTGCCGCCGGCCGAGAGCTTCTCGCGGTAATCGACCTGCATGGGGAAGAAGTCGAGGCCCGGCCGCGGGTCGGCGCGCATGACGGTCGCCATGACTGTGGAGTCGGCGTAGGTGACGAAGACGGCTGCTGTCGCCTGCTTGGCGACGCGGCCGGTCTCGATGACCATGGTGCGGCCGCCGATTTCCTTCTCGACGCGGTGAGTTCCGAGTGCGTTTGCTGACATATGGATCGCTCCTGTGCGTACATCCCGCGCGCAGTCGTTGCGGCGGACGTTCCCGGGCGGACCGAGCGCCCCGAGCGATGCCCTGGGCCGCGAGTCACCGGGAACCTTGGAATGTCTTGGGAGCGCCGGGAGCCGAACTCTCTCCGGGGGCAGAGGGCAGGGCTCAGGAGGGTGACCAGCTGAGGCCTGCCGACTGCCTTCGAAGACGGCTTCCGACGCGCCGAACTCAATAACAAGCGAGGCCCACCGGCTCTCACCGATGGGCCTCGATCAGGGTTCAGATTACTTCCGCAGACCGAGCTTGCCGATCAGCTCGCGGTAGCTCTCAGCGTTGGTCCGCTGCAGGTAGCGGAGCAGGCGGTTGCGCTTGCCGACCATGAGGATCAGGCCGCGGCGGCTGTGCTGGTCGTGCTTGTGGTCGCGCAGGTGGGAGGCAAGATGCTTGATGCGGTTGGTCAGCATCGCGATCTGGACCTCGGGTGAACCGGTGTCCTTCTCATCGCGCTGGAACTCGCTCACGATCTCGCCGCGTGTCTGGGTGGAAAGGGCCATAGTACAGTTCATCTCCGTCGGCGAGCACCCGCTCACACGTGGGCAAGCGTAGCGCTTGGTCAAGAAACGATCAACGCACCCGACAGGGCGAAATGCGCCCCGATTCCCCCGGGAAACCATGTATACACCTCCCCGACGCTTGGCCTTTGCCCGGGGCCCGCTACACTCCGCGCCATGAGCCAGATCGGACTTTCCAGGCGTGCAGGATCGCTCAAGCCCAGCTCCACGCTGGCCGTCGCCCAACGGGCCCGCCAGATGAAGGAGGCCGGGGAGGATGTTCTGGCCTTCGCGGCCGGCGAGCCGGACTTCGTGACCCCTGAGATCATCCGGAAGGCCGCCAAGGACGCTCTGGACAAGGGCATGACCCACTACGCCCCCACTCTGGGCACCCCCGGGGCCCGGGCTGCGGTCGCCCGGAAGCTCGGGTCCGAGAACGGCATCGAGGGCCTGACGCCCAAGCACGTCGCCATCGGGGTGGGCGGGAAACAGTGCTTGTACAACGTCTTCCAGGCCCTGCTCAACGAGGGTGATGAGGTCCTTCTGCCTGTGCCGGCCTGGGTGAGCTACGCTCCCCAGATCCAGCTCTCGGGCGGGAAGGTCGTGGAATTGCCCACGGACTCGGCTTCTGGGTTCAAGATCACGCCCGAGCAACTGAAAGCCGCCATCACCCCCCGCTCGCGGGCCTTGGTGATCAATTCTCCCTCGAACCCCTGCGGCACGATGTACGCGCCGGACGAACTCCGGGCCCTGGCGAAGGTCGTGGCGGATGCGGCGGGCTCGGTCGCGCCGAATCTGGTCGTGGTGACAGATGAGATCTACGAAAAAATCCTCTACGGGGGACGCACACACCTCTCGCCCGGCTCGATCCCCGAGATCGCCGAGCGGACGGTCACGGTCAACGGCCTGAGCAAGGCGTACGCGATGACCGGCTGGCGGATCGGCTACGCGGCCTGCCCCGGGGCGTTCGGGCTCGAACTGATCGGCGCGATGGACAAGATCCAGAGCCAGATGACCAGCGGCATCGCGACCTTCCTGATGCCCGCGATCGAGGTCGCGCTCTCGGGCGAGTGCGACGCCGAGGTCGCCAGGATGACCGAGGCCTTTGCCGAGCGGGCCAAGCTGATCGAGAGCCGGATGCGCGAGATCCCGGGGCTCGAGTTCCCGAGCCCGGAGGGGGCGTTCTACGTCTTCGCCGACGTCTCGGCGCACTTTGGCAAGAAGGCCCCCGACGGCACGCAGATCTCTTCGGCCCTGAGCTTCGCTGAGGCTCTTCTGGCGAATCAGAAGATGGCGGTTGTGCCGGGCGAGGACTTCGGCGGTTGCGGCGACAAGTGCATCCGCATCAGCTTCGCGTGCAGCGAGGAGCAGATCAACGCGGGCATGGACCGGTTCGGAGCGTTTGTCGAATCACTGTTTTGATCGGTCGGATAGCACGCAAAATCGGGTGCCACGGGTTGTCTTGCAACCCGTGTCTTTGAAAGTGATCGAGCATCACGGCTTGCCGAGGACGGACAAGCCGTGGCACCCCCAGTGAGATCGCTCAAGCTCCCGTCGCTTGCGCTCCCGGCTCGTCAACGGTTTCTTCTTCGTTTTCGTCCTGCATCCGCGCCCGCAGCGTGATCATGCCTGCCGCGTCCTGCTCGACCTCGATCTTGCGTTGGCGGGTCAGTTCGAGCATGGCCATGAAGAGCCCGACGATCTGCATGCGTGAGGCACCCTCGAAGAGCTGGCGCGTGGTCATGAGCTTGTTGCCGGTGTTCTTGCCCTGACGTTCGAGGCGATCGAGCAGGTCGGCGGCGTGGAGTTCGATGGGCGTGTCGTCAAACAGAACGTGGTGCTCGCCGAGGCGTTCGAAGTTCACAGCTGCGGCGATACGGACGAACGACTCGACCAGGTCGAGCACGTCGAGGTCTTCGAGATCCTGCTCGGCGGACTCGTCGATGACGGCTTTGAGCGCGTCCTTGTCCACGCCGATGCGGGCGGCGGGCCAGCGCTTCTGGAAGTCCTCGCGGCGGTCGCCCAGTTCCTCGGCCGCGTCGCGGAACTTGCGGTAGCTGAGCAGCTGGCGGATCAGGTTGGCACGCGGATCGCCCTGGTCCTTGGCCTCACGCTCGGCGCGGGCCCGGTCCTCGGGGGGCATGAGCGAGCGGGACTTGATCTCCATGAGTGTGGCGGCCATCACGAGGAATTCACTGCCCACGTCCACGTCGATCCGCTGCGCCTGCTCGAGGTGGGTCAGGTACTGGTCGGTGATGGTGGAGATGGAGATCTCGGTCGGGTCGAGCTCGGCGCGGCGGATGAGGTGCAGGAGCAGATCCAGGGGCCCCTGGAATTCCTCAAGCCGGACTGTGTATTCGCTGCCGATCATGCGACCTCCGTGTTCGCCTCGAACCTCTTGCGGAGTGTACGCTACCGCGATGACGGAGCCTTCCAAAGAGCTGGAACTCGCCCGGAGCGTCCTGACCGACGAGGCAAGGGCCCTCGACCACGCGGCGACACTGATCGACGGGCGGTTCAACGAGGCGGCCGAGCTGATCGCCGGATGCGCGTCGAGCGAGGGGACGGTCCTCGTCTCGGGGCTCGGGAAATCCGGGCTGATCGGGGCCAAGATCTCGGCGACCCTCGCCTCGCTGGGCGTGCCCTCGCACCCGGTCCACCCGACCGAGGCGACCCACGGCGACCTCGGCAAGTTCCGCAAGCAGGACGTCGTCATCGCCCTCAGCAAATCGGGTGAGACGGAAGAAGTCGTCAATCTGGCGGCGATCCTGCGGCAGGACGGGCTGCCGGTGATCTCGATCACATCAGGCGGGAACGAGGGCGGCGACGAGCCCTCGAGTCTGGAGCGGGTCTCGAGTGTGGCGCTCAAGATCGGAGTCGGACGCGAGGCGGGCGACATGCCCGCGCCGACAAGCTCGACCACGGCCACGCTCGCGCTCGGTGATGCACTGGCGATCGCGGCTGCCCGGCGGATCCGGTTCACCGATGCGGACTTTGCCAAGCGTCACCCGGGCGGCTCGCTTGGCGGGCTTCTCCGGCCGGTCATGGATGTCGTGCGGTTCAAGGCGGGCGAGAACCTGCCGCTGATTGATGACCATCTGAGTGTGGGCGATGCGCTCAAAGAGGCGGAAAACCACACGGGCAGGCGTCCCGGCGCGATGCTGCTCGTTGAGAATGGATCGGGCCGACTGACAGGCATTTTCACCGACGGCGATCTGCGCCGGCTGGTGCTTGGCAAAGGCGGCTCGCTCGACACGCCGATCGCGGAGGTGATGACCCGGTCGCCGCGCACGCTGACGGACGATGCGCTGATCCGCGATGCGCTCACGCTCTTCCGCGAGAAGCGTCAGGACGAGATCCCGGTGGTCGATGCGCAGGGGCGCCCCGCGGGGCTGCTGGATGTGCAGGATCTGATCGCGCTGAAGCTCGTGCGCGATTGATGGAGATACCGATCTGATGCCCAAGGCCGACCCTGCCAACGTTCGTCTGCTCATTCTGGATGTCGACGGCTGTCTGACCGACGGCTCCGTGCATCTCGACGGCGAGGGACGCGAGACGAAGCGGTACAACATCAAGGACGGGCTGGGCATCTCGGTGTGGCTTCGGCTGGGCCTGCCTGTCGTGGTCATCACGGGTCGGACGAGCGATTCGCTGATTGCGCGGTGCAGGGAGCTCGGGATCAAGGAGCTGCACCAGGGCGTGAAGGACAAGGGCGCTAAGCTGGCGGAGGTCTTGTCGGCTGTCGGTTGCGAGGCCGAGGAAGCCGCGGCTTTCGGGGATGACTGGAACGATCTGCCCATCCTCAAACGAGTGGGTGTGGCAATGTGCCCGGCGGATGCGTCGGACGAGATCCGGGCGATGGCTGACTTTGTGAGCGCCAGGCCCGGCGGTCACGGGGCGGTGCGCGAGGGGATCGAGATGATCCTGGCGGCCAAGGGGCTGATGGCGCGTGCACTGGCGTTGTATGACGTCTGACCGCCCCACCCCTGCGCGATACGATGACCCCATGCCGACCGAGCTTCAACGAATCTTGACGACGACGCGCCCGGGTGCCAGCCGATCGGCGCTGCTCGTGGCGATCGGGGTCTCGCTCATCCTCGTCTCGTTCATTCTGATCTTCTCGACGCGCTCGGGGCCCTCCAAGCGGGAGGCGATCGACGAATTCAATCCGGATGATGTCCCCGATTTGCTTGGGGCTCCGGGCGATGATGTCGCGCGGATCGACGGCCAGCCGCAGTTTGGTGACACCACGAACGCGCGTGTCCGGCTCAAGGACCGGAGCGACCCGACGCGGATGGCCTGGGATATCGAGTTTGCGCGTCTGAGCCCGGTGAAGGACTCGGATCTGGTCGAGATCGATCGGCCCCGGGCGTGGTATCTGCTGGGTAACAACAACCTGGTCTTTATCCGGTCGGACAAGGCCGAGTTTCTGATGCCGGACATCACGAGCGAGCCCGTCTCCGGGCGGTTCACGGGGAACGTGGAGGTCCTGCAGTTTGAGCGCAAGTCCGACGGCTCCCTGCCCGCGCCGATCGCGGGCGATTCGTCGGTGCGCATCACGACCAACTGGCTGGACTTCGACGCTGTTGCGAGCGAGCTCTCGACGACGGAGACGGTGCTGATCGCGAGCGAATCGATCGACGCGGACTGCTCGGGCCTGCGCGTGGTGTTCAACGAGGTGGACGAGCGGGTGGAACTGCTCGAGATTCCGGGTTCTTTGGTGGCGACGATCCGCCCCGGTATGAGCGAATCAGGCGGACAGCCCGAAGCCTCCAGTGAGCCACAGACCGAGACCAAGCCAGCGCAGGCGAACGCGGGCGGGAACCCCAGGCCCAAGGCGCCGGCAGCGCCCGCGGAGCCGGAGGGGCCCGAGACGTTTTACGCTGTCACGTTCGAGGGCTCGGTGCACGTCGAGCAGCCCTCGCGCCGGATCGATGCGGACCGCGCGCGGGTGTGGATCCGCCTGGTGAACAACGAGATCCCGTCGAACGACTTCGCTTCGGTTCCGATGCCGACCCGTGTCAGCGACCCGCTCGGGATGTACGCGGCTCTCGTGTCGATGGTCATCGCCTCGCGTCAGCCCGAGATCCCGAGCGACCGGGACCTGAAGCTGGGCGACGATGTGCTCTTCCGTTGCGTGGGCCCGACCGTGGTCCGTCCGATGGACGAGCGGCCCGCGGCCCTGGGCTCTGGCGATGATGTGGCGCTGCGGTTCGAGTCGAACCCGGGCGGGAAGGTCACGTTCAGCGATTCGGTGCTGCTGGCGAGCGGTGAGTCGTCGGCGATCGAGTACGGGTTCACCAACAAGATCCTGGCGCTGACCGGGTACGACGGCCAGCCGACGATGCTGGATGTCCAAGACACGGGCTCGATCATGGGCGAGTCGCTCACGATCGGGCTGGCGACGGGTATCGGCCAGGCGATGGGCGCGGGCGTGCTGACGGAGGCCGAGTCTGGGCGCAGTCTGACGTGGAACGAGCAGGCGGACGTGGTGTTCCGCACGGAAGAGGGTTGGATCACCGGCTCGATCGAGCAGGCGATCGCCTCGGGCACGGTCGTGATGCGCGACGAGGACGCCGAGGTGTTCGCGGACTCGATCAACACGCGGTTCGCGGCGGGCGACGACACGCTCATCGAGCGCGCGGTGCTGACCGGGGGCGTGCGGGCACGCACCGCCAGCGGCAGCCTCGACGCCGATCGCTTGGACGTGCGATTCGATACTTCGAGCGGGCGATCCGAGCCGGTGACGGTGACGGCTTCGGGTCAGGTGCGAGGCGAGCAGGACGAGGCGGTCATCACCGCGGGTCTGCTCGAGGCGGATCTGGCACCCGACGCAGACGGCAAGCCCCGCGTCACGGTGGCGCGTGCGTCGGAGACGGTGCGGTTCATCCGCGCCGACGGCGCGTTCGCCGAGGGCGATTCGCTGCGGGCGGAGCTCGACACGGAGCACGCGCTGGTGGAAGGCGCGCCAGCCAGGGTGGGCGCCAACAGTGCCGCGGTCGCGGCTCGCTCGATCACGCTCGACGGCAGCGCCCGCTCGATCGTCGTGCCCGGCGCGGGCGAGTTCACACTGATGGACGACGAGGGCGTGCTGACGATCGCGACAGCCGAGTGGACCGGGTCGATGAGCTACACCGACGAGACGGGCATGCTCGAGGCGGTCGGCGATGTCGTCGCGGTCTCGACACCCAGCGCCCTGTCACGCGACACGCTCGCGGGCGAACGCCTGTTCGCGCTTGTGCAACCCTCGGATGGCTCGTCCGTGCTCGACGAGCGGGCCGACCGCCAGCTCATCAGCGCAGAGATCACGGGCGACGAGGCGCGAGAGGCGTCGGTCGAGTCGCTCCGGTTTGCGCAGGTGGGCGACGAGGAGCCGGCGCAGGTGATGGCGCTCCTTGGCAACCGGATCGAGCTGGACAACATCGGCGGCATCGTCCGCGTGCCCACGCCCGGCAAGCTGGTGGTCTCGGACAGGCAGGTCGATCCCGAGTCCACGGACTCGTCGACGATGCGTGGCTCGGCGCTCTTCGACTGGGAGGGCGATCTGCTGCTGGATCGTCCCGCGGGCGAGGTGACGATGTCGAACCGGGTGCGGATGGTGCACCGCCCGCAGGGCGATGGTGCTGTCGCCGAGCTTGAGTGCGAATCGCTCAAGGCCGCGTTCTCGGAAGATTCGCCGACGGGTGACCTGACGTCGGGGTCGGGCGAGAGTCAGCTGAGGAATGTGCTGGCTTCGGGCGCGGTGTGGGCGCGATCGGGCGACCAGCAGATGATCGCCGACGCACTGAACTACGAGGCTAAGACGCAAGCCGCCCGCGCGACGGCGCAGAACGGCGGCTGGGTGACGCTCTTCGACCCGACCCAGCCCGCGCCGGTGACGGCGGCCGAGTTGATCTGGTCGCTCAGGTCCGGGCGCATCGAGGTCGTCCGGCCCAACCCGGTCAGTATCCCGAGATAAAGAGCTTCAAAAACCAAGAACAAAAGAGCCCCTCGCGTAAGCGAGGGGACACACTCAAAAGCTCAATCCATGCAAAGCCCCCTCGCTTACGCGAGGGGCTCGTATTGATCGAACGACTGCTTACGCGTCGGTGCGGTCGATGACCTTGTACATCTCGCGCTCGCCGCGGCCCTTGACGGGGTAGTCCTTGCGGAGCGGGTGGGCGGGGAACTGCTCCCAGAGCAGGATGCGTCGCAGGTCCGGGTGGTTCCGGAAGCGGATGCCGAACATGTCGAAGACTTCGCGCTCGGTCCACTCGGCCCCGGACCAGAGGTCGGTGACGCTGTCGAGATAGAGCGCCGGGTCTTCCTCGATGCCGTCCGTCGGGATCGAGGGGGTCAGGAAGGCCTTGACGTAGAACCGCAGATCCAGCTCGTAAGAGCAGAGGATGTAGACGACGGCGAATCGTCCGGGCATCTCGGTCGGGTAGCCCTCGTAGTCGATGCCGAGTACGTCGGAGAGGAAGTTGTACTTGCACTCTTCGTCGTTCTTGAGGAAGGCCATGACCTCGTGCAGATCGCCCGGCTCGACCACGAGCGTGGCATCGCCCCGGAACTCGGTCGCGCGGAACTTCTTGTTCGGGAAGGCGCTCTTGAGGCGGGCAAAGGTCGGGTGATCGAGCTTGGTCGTCATAATGGTCTCCCTGAGGGGTAGCTTAGGCGATCCTCTCGCGCTGGATCAGAGCCCGGCAATCCTCGGTCAGCACGAACACGTTACGAGCCGCGAAGGCCGATTCACGCCAGGACGCGAGCAGCGCGCTGTCGATTGGGCGGCTCGCATCGAGCGGCTGATGGATCATGCGGCCCGGGTCCTCGGGCTTGCCACCCGCAAGGACGATCGCGTCGCAGGCCTCGAAATGCCCGAGCTTGTCGAGCATGCGGGGCAGGTGGTCCTCGGCGTGCGAGGCCATCTCGGGGGTGAGCATCGCGATCGGGTCGACCTGGATGCGGAGGCGTTCGCTCGGGGGTTCTTTGAGCAGGGCAGCGATGCTATGTGGGTCGGAGAGCACCAGGCCGCAGGCGGGACGTAAAGAGAGGTATGCGTCCCGCTCGACGAGGATCGGGTCGAGTGAAGCGATCGCTCCGCGAAGCGCATCGAGGCCTGTGGTCCAGAGCCGGTGATCGGATGGGAAGGCGGCGCACGCGGGGTCGGCGGCCTCGTCGAACCAGCCGGCCCAGGCGACGACGCGGGTCTTCGGCTCGATCACCGACGCGAACTCGGGCGCGAGCGGGTTGTCGTGGGTGAATGTGAAGGGTGGCTGGCCCTCGGATGTGCCAAGGTTGCGCGTTGGGATGAGGTGGGTGGTGGGCATGGTCCGACAATGATTACACACTGGTGTGGGGGAAGTCGATTCACCGAAGTCGATCCCCATGTCGGCGGAGCCGGCGCTGTGATGTGGAACCCCCTTCCTGCGCCAGGAGCTCTGCCCAATGGACACGTTGTTCGGATTCGATGACCTCGCCGAGAACCGCAAGCCCGCCACGTACGAGATCGCACCGAGTCAGGAGTCGGCCGAGCTTGTCAGGCCTCAGGTGATCTCGCGGATCATCGAGCTGAACCCGACGGCCTCGGCCGCGTTCCTGGATCAGTTCTCGGATAACCAGCTCCGTTTCTATCTGGACCATCTCCGTTCGGCGGAGATGCCTCGTCGTTCGGCGAGGCCTTGGGTTCGTCCCGGGGATGCCCCGGCGGTGACCGGCGCCCGGAGTGTGGCGTAATCAGAGTCCAAATCAGTGCTTACAGAATCACCCGCCCGCCCGATCTGTTCGGGCGGCGTTGGTTTTTGGCGCAAGGACTGCCTCGTCAGGCGCGAATCTCGCGGACTTTTCGGGACCAACTCAACTCGGACCATCGAAGGTCCGATTTGCTGATCGTCGCGGGAGGCGATGGTCGATGGTTGGCCTGCGAGTCGTCCGATAAAGGGCGTGCGGGCACCGACGATTTCGGGAGCTGCGGAGCAGCGGATGCGTGATGTGGATGCACATACGAACCTGGCCGGAGTGAACCCGGCCGCTGCTCGGAGCTTCAAGATGCGGAATACCGGCATGACACTTCGCTTGGGAGCGATCTCCCTTCTCGCCGCCACCGGCCTTGCCGGCGGGTGCTCGTACGACCAGAACTCGGAGTGGTCCACCACCCCTGCCGAGGCCAAGCCCCTTGCCAAGGCGCAGCGGCAGAACCCGAACCAGTCTGACGACACCTATCAGATCACGATGATGAACGAGCAGGAGTCGCTCTGGGACGGCCTGTTCGAGCAGCCCGAGACCGAGGACTTCGCCGCGGGCGATGAGTTCGGCGCGGGCAACCCGATCGATATCTTCGGGTCGATCGACGGCCGCGCGATGACGCAGGGCAACCCGAACGCCCCGGCCGCGTACGACCCCGCCGACCTGCACCGCGTGAGCTTCAGCTCGTACGGCTCGGACTTTGATCCGGTGGTGACCGAGGACGGCCAGTATGTCTTCTTCGCCTCGACGCAGCACCGCGAGACGGCTGACATTTACCGCAAGCACGTCAACAGCAGCGTTGTGAGCCAGATCACGAATGATCCGGGTCACGATGTGATGCCCGCGCTCTCGCCCGACGGCCGGAGCATCGCCTTCGCCAGCAACCGCCAGGGCAACTGGAACATCTACCTGATCGATTCCGAGGGCGGGCAGGCGCGTCAGATCACCGACGACAGCTCGCACGAGCTGCACCCCTCGTTCAGCCCCGACGGCTCGCAGCTCGTCTACTCGCGCCTCGGCCCGGTGAGCCAGCGCTGGGAGATGTGGCTCGTTGACGTCAACAACCCGATGGTCAAGCACCAGATCGGTTTCGGCCTCTTCCCCGAGTTCAGCCCCGTGGGCGGCACCGGGATGAACGGCGGCGACCGGATCGTCTTCCAGCGTGCTCGCGAACGCGGCTCGCGCCTCTTCAGCGTCTGGTCGATCGATCTGGTCGGCGGCAACGAGGCCATCAACCTGACCGAACTCGCATCGAGCTCTGATCACGCACTGATCAACCCGAGCTGGAGCCGAGACGGCAAACGCGTCGCGTACGCCAGCGTGCCGCTCGCCGCGACGACCGGCAACGGCCAGCCCTCGCGTGCGGACATCTGGATGAGCAACATCGACGGCACGGGCTCGACGAACCTGACCGCCGACGACGCGATCAACCTGATGCCGACGTGGGGCGCTAACAACGAGGTGTTCTTCATCTCGAACCGCTCGGGCACGGACAACATCTGGTCGCTCGGCGCGAGCAAGGCCGTGATCGCCGCGGGTGATCCGTTCGTCGGCCTGCCCGGTTCGCCCCGCACGGCTCAGACGCCCCGCAACTCGACTCAGTCGCGCACGCAGGATCAGAACCAGACCCCGGACTTTGCGGACTTCCCGCCCGGCCTGGTCCCGATCGGCGTCGAGTAAACGCATCACACCCGGCGGCGGGCTCAACGGCCCGTCACCGGATTTGAATTGAGAGTCAGCTGGGCACGGACGCCCGGCGCAGATTGGCAAGGACGCCATGACAAGTACAGAGAAATTGCTCGCATGCCTCGGGCTGACGCTGCTCACCTTGCTGGTGGGGTGCGCTGCCCGGGGGCCGGAATTGACACCGCCCGCGGTGCTCCGCTCGCCGTACGACTCCTCACGGGGTGACGTGCTGTTCGCGGTGGTGCCTCTGCGGAACGAGTCCGGCACGACGGTGTTCAGACCCGAAGAGGTCTCCGACGCGTTCGTGAACGCGTTCACGTCGGTGCCCGGCATCCGGTGTCTGCCGCTCAACAGGACCATCTCAGAGATGAGGGGTCTTGGGATGCGTGAGATCACGAACCCCAGCGACCTGAAGGCGCTCGCGGAAGCGATGAACGTCGACGGGCTGATCGTTGGGACGGTGACCGCCTACGACCCGTACAACCCGCCGACGCTTGGAATCTCCCTGGCGCTGCACGCGGGGAACCCGGTGTTCGCGGCGGGGCCGGAGCTCGATGAGCTCCGGGGCGCTGTTCGCGATCCGCAGACGCCCGCGCCATCGCGGTACGTCGATTCGCCCGTGGCCTCGATCTCCGAGGTCTTTGACGGGAGGAACCACGGGGTTCAGATCGAGGTGCGTCGGTACGCGCAGGGTCGGATCGATCCGACAGCCGCCCGAGGGTGGCAGACTTATCTGGCGAGCATGCCTCTGTACACAGAATTCGTGGCCCACGCCGCGGTTGGCCGGTTGCTCGATCAGGAGCGGCTCAGGCTCGCCCGGTCACGCGGCCCAGGGTCGTCCCGCTGACATCCCCGCCCGGGGGATGTGCACCGGGCAGAAGAGTGGTGAACCTTCGGGGCATTGACGCCCCGCATGTCAGCGAGAAGGAGCTCGGTCGATGTCTTCACTTCCGATTACAGAAAGCTTCGGCAGCTACCTGGTCGATGAGCGCCGGTTCAGCCCGTACACCGCCAGGTGCTACGGCGCGGACCTGCGTCAGTACATCGAGCACTTGATGGCCGAGACGGGCATCGACCCGAACACCGCGGCCGAGGCCGACGAGATGCGCCGGCGCCAGGCACCGGGCGGCAACGATGTCGCCGGCAGCGTCGGACCCCAGACACTCACGGGTGTGATCTGCAACGCGGACGCGGACCTGATCCGCGGCTTCCTCGAGCATCTGGCCGAGAAGGAATACTCCCCCGCCACGATGGCGCGGAAGATCGCGACGCTCCGCAGCTTCTACAAGTGGGCGCTGCGTTCGGGCTTCACCTCGACGAACCCGATGACACTGATCCGCACGCCCAGGCAGTCCAAGCGTCTGCCCAAGGCGATCACGATCGAGCAGATTGAGCGTCTGCTCTCGGCACCGAGCGAGAACGACGTCCTGGGCCGCCGCGACCGGGCGATGCTCGAGACGCTGTACTCGACGGGTATCCGGGTGAGCGAGCTTGTTTCGCTCGAGGTGGACGATCTCGATCTGGCGGGCGGGGCGATGAAGGTGCGCGGCAAGGGCAAGAAGGAACGACTCGTGCCCCTGGGCGCTCACGCGGTGGGCGCGATCCAGGCGTACGTCGAGCTTGCCGAGAAGGACCCGCACTTCCAGGCGACGTGGAACGACGCGAGCGCCACAAGCAAGCCCCTGTTCCTGAACAAGCATGCTCAGCGTCTTTCAAGCCGATCGGTCCGCCGGAAGCTGGACAAGTACCTGCGTGAGGTTGGTCTCGATCCGTCGATCAGCCCGCACACGCTGCGTCACAGCTTTGCGACGCACCTTCTGGACAACGGCGCGGACCTCCGCAGTGTGCAGGAACTGCTTGGCCACCAGTCGCTCAGCACGACGCAGGTGTACACGCACCTGTCGACGCAGCGCCTCCGCGCGGCGTACGACGACGCCCACCCGCGTGCCGAGGCCGGCTGATCAGTCGCCCGACTCGTCAGGCGTCCTGACAAACGAACGCATCGCACTCATGATCGCCGAGACCCCGGTCTCGGCGTTTTCTATAGGCACAACCGCGCCCACGGTGCGCTTCGGATCGATCAGGACTGCGGTGAGCGGCGCGGGGATCCTCAGGCGGTCGATCGTCCGGCGGGGCTCGGTGCTGACAAGCAGCGGCACGCCCCTCGGGGATCGCTCGGCGATGGCTTGCATCTGCTCGGGCAGGATCTCCAGTTCGCCAGAGACCGCGATCACGATCGAGCGGTGACCGAACCAGTACCGCCCGGTGTCCTCGTCGTCCCGACCTGCGACCTCCTCCGCAGCGGCGTGCCAGAGATCGGCGGCAACCTTGCCCGCCAGTTCGAAGACCGGCTCGTCGGCATCGGATCGGCACATCAGCAGCACGACCCACGGGCCGGACCGACGCACGCGCTCGTCGGCCTGGATCTCACTCAGCATCCAGCTCAGGTACGCGGGAGAGATGAGGTTCAGGTCATCAAGCTCAATGCCCGGCTCGATCGGCTCGCGGGGCGGGGTGAGCTGCGCGAGACGAGTCACGATCCATCGCCCCGCGGTTGGTATGGTCCACGTCGAGACCTCGCCCGGGTCTGTGGTTGTGTAAGTTGCGTGGAATGTGCCGTCGTTCAACGGGGCCTCGAGCGCCCGGGCACGGAACGACTCGCCATCGACCCGCAGCTCCACAAGACCGGCCTGGGACCGGAGTGTGAAGAGCGACTGCTCGGATTCAAAGTCGATGACTTCCATCACGCCGAGCGCGGGGTCGTTGCACCTGCCCTCGTCGTCGAACCGCCACAGCTCGGGCATGGGCATCGCGGGCACGTGGGGCGAGATCGCCTCGAGAAAGTCATCGCCCGACCCGGTCACGCGGAACACCACGGCTTTGTTCGGTGGATCGGTGCGCTCGGCGGTCAGGACCTGCTCGGCAAAGTGCAGGCGCAGTCCCGGCAGCTCCAGAGCGGCGTGCACCACACCGGCAAACGAGCCCCGACGCAGGAGCGTGTCAAACGTCGTGGTTTCTTCGGCGTCGTTCGTGAACGTGACATGCGCGTGGTCGGCGAAGGGCGTGCTCGTGTGCGCCTCTGTGAATTGCTGAGCCGCGCTGATCGCCGAGGGCTCCGGCTGAGCGAGACAGATCGCAACCGCAACGCATGCACTGAGGATCACGCCGGACGCTCCGAGCCGGTGAGGTTGTCGCGCAGCTGGCGCACGGTTTGAGCCGCGCCGGGCACGATCAGATCGGGCGCGATCTCGCAGAGCGGTTCGAGCACGAACAGACGCTCGGCGATGCGCGGGTGCGGGACGCAAAGGCCCGGCAGTTCGATCTGCGCTTCGCCGAAGATGAGCAAGTCGAGATCAACGGTGCGTGGCCCCCACCGCTCGGCCCGGCTCCGATCCCGGCCGAGTGACGCTTCAATCTTGAGGAGTTCGGAGAGGAGCGCTGGAGCGTCGAGTTCGGTCTCGATGCGGATGACGCCGTTGAGGTAGCAGCCCTGCTCGATGGGCCCGACGGGCTCGGTCTCGATGAGTGCGGATCGGGCGGTGACGCGTGTGGAAGCGAGTGTGTCGATGGCTTCCACGGCCTGACCGAGCGTCCGCTCGCGGTCGCCGAGGTTGGCACCCAGTGCGATATAGGCCTCTGTCATTGCTACAGGGTGCGCCCGGTCCGGGCAAAAAACAAGCCCGACCCAAGATCGGGCCGGGCTCGCGGAGAATCAATCGAATCGCTGCTTAGCCGGTGGGCTCGAGCTCGCGGACACGGTGCTGCACCTGAGCCTTGACGCGGGCGAGGATGGAGCTGTGCATCTGGCTGACGCGGCTCTCGGAGAGATCGAGCGTGGCGCCGATCTCCTTCATCGTCATGCCCTCGAAGTAGTAGAGGATGACGATGAGCCGCTCTGCGCGGGAGAGGCCCTTGGTGATGAGGTTCTGCAGGTCCTTGCGCTCGATGTTGCGCACGGGGTTGGCCTGCTGATCGTCGCGGATGACATCGATCTCGCGGACGTCACGGTCGCCGTCGCTCGGGTAGGCCTTGCGTGTGAGGCTGAACGTGCCGACGGCTGACGAGTCGCGTTGAATCTTTTCGTACTCCTCGCTGTCGACGCCGAGGTGCTCAGCGATCTGGTCGTGGGTCGCGGGGCTTCCCTGTTCCATCTCGATGCGCTGACGCGCCTGCTCGACCTTGGAGGAGCGGTGACGCACGAGCCTGGGCACCCAGTCCATGAGGCGCAGCTCGTCGAGGATCGCGCCGCGGATACGCGGGGCGCAGTACGTCTCGAATTTGACCTGGCGTTCGAGGTCGAACGCGTTGATCGCATCGGCGAGGCCGAACACGCCGGCCTGCACGAGGTCATCGATGTTCACTTCGTCGGGGAGGCGTGCATGCACGCGCTCGGCGTGGTAGCGCACGAGCGAGTAGTACTTCTCCATGAAGAAGTTGCGGATGTTCTGATCGCGCGACTTGCTGTAGTCGGCCCAGAGTTCTTCAACGGGGCGTTCGCAAAGCGGCAGATCTGCCTTCGAACGCTTGGAGGGGGAGACGCGGCGTTTGGTGGGCGCGGCCTTCTTCTCCGTGGGCATGGTCGGCTCCTTGACCTCATCATCACGCGGCTCAGGCCGCTGATTCCCGTGAGTGCCGGCGCGATCTCTCGTGTGCGCCCTCGTGCTCTCACGATGTTGTCCATCCTTGGACGGCGTCAGTATACGGACCGGTCGCAGGCTCCGCCAGCGCTCTTGTCACGAAATCATGCGGCGAGTCTCGGCGACTGCTCCGCTTCCTCTGTTTCACTCGTGGATTCACCTGAGTTCGGCACATCGAGTGATTGCTTGTGCTCTTCGACGACTCGTTCGATGACCAGTCCCAGCACAATGCCCGCGAGGTGGCAGACCACCATCGCCAGCAGTGCCGTCACGATCACACGGCTTGTTTCGTTGCCGGCCTGCAGGCCGGACAGGAGCGCCACCACAAACCCGGCCAGGCCCATCACGCCCGCCGACAGCCTGCGGATCTTGCCATAGCTCTCGGACATGCTCGCACTCAAGCCGATCGTCTCCCGCCTCGTCATCGCCCAAGTGAACGGGCGACTTCAGTCCCCCGAAGAAATAACTGCACCGCACCCCTCATGCCAGGCGGCGCAACCCGCACTATCGACCCGACGCAAGCCCGAGACCGCCACCGTCGATCCGGCTGATCGGAGAAGCGCAAGAATCTGTACGAACATCCTTCTTACAGGCGTGTCGCTCGAGCTCTGCCAAAAGCAGACTCGCGGCTTTCCGGGCAGATTTCCCGGCCGGGGATTTCAGCTTGCCCCCCTGCGCCACACACTGGCTCCGCACACCCCTGACAACGGATTTGTCGGACGGGATGCGACCAAAGAGCGCCAACTCGAGACCGAGGAACTTGCGCGCCACGGCTGCGATCCGCCGGTGCACTCGCTCGGCCTCGGCCCGTGATTCGGTCTGATTCACGAGCAGCCCCACCCGCTTGGCCGCTTCAGGACCCTGAGCTCTGACTAGGGATTTGATCAGCGCGTACGCGTCGGCGATCGAGGTCGGCTCTGGCGTCAGAACAACCACCGCCAGGTCGGCCGCGGCCACGATGTCCAGCACACTTGAACTGACCCCCGCGGAGCAATCCATGAGCGCGACGTCGGCGACGCCGTGAAGTTGGGAGAGACTGTGGATAAGTCGTTGACGGTCAGCGCTCGAGGGCGGGCGTCCCATGCCGACCGGGCCAGGGACAAGACGGAAACCCGCGCCGGAATCGATGGCGATGTCGGCGAGCGAGTGCCCGCGGGCGAAGCCCTTGATCATGCACTCGTCGAGCCGACGCAGCGGGGCCAGTCCCAGCATGATGTCGGCATTGGCGGCACCGAAGTCGGCGTCGATGAGCATGGTCTTGCGACCCAGACCCGCGATCGCCGAGGCGATCGAGATGGAACTGAACGTCTTGCCCACCCCCCCCTTGCCGGACGCGAGCGCGATCAGGCGGGGTCGTGGCTGCTGCTGACGAGGAGGTGAATCACTCTCGGCCGCGAGCATCGCGCGCAGGCGCGTGGCCTGATCGTCGAGGCCGTTGCGGGAGTTGATCGGCAGCACACTCATGCCTGCGGCCCACACAGAATAAGACGTGAGATCCGGTCGGGTTTGCCCGCCTCGATATGGTCCGGCACTTCCTGGCCCGTGGTGACGTAGCTCAGCTTGATCTCTGCGCTGCGTGTGATGCTCAGCAGCACGCCGAAGTTCACGGCTTCATCGAGCTTGGTCAGGATCAGGCGGTTCGGCCCAAGCTTGGCGAAGCGCTCGGCGGCGCGGAGCATGACCGACTCGGCGGACGTTGTCGAGAGCACCAGGTGCGTCTCGTGCGGGTCGGCTTCGTCGAGATAGGCCCGGAGGTCGTCGAGGCGTTCGCCGTCGTGCTGGCTTCGTCCTGCGGTGTCGATGAGGATCACGTCGCAGCTCTCGAGTGCTTCGAGCGCGCCGCGCATCTCGCCGGGCGAAGCAACGACCTTGAGCGGGAGACCGATGATGTCCGCGTACGTGCGAAGCTGCTCGACGGCGGCAATGCGGTACGTGTCCGTCGTGACGAGCCCGACCGATCGGCCGTGGCGCAGCTTGGCGACCGCGGCGAGCTTGGCCAGGGTGGTTGTTTTGCCCACACCCGTCGGCCCGATGAGGGCGATGGTGAGCGGACGCCCGTCGGCGGGTCGGCGTGGGAGCGGGCTGTCGCCCGCGGTGGGCACGAGCTTGGCGATCTGGCGGAGCATCGTCTCGCGGACGATCTCCTCATCAGCGAGTTCGGCGGCCGAGAGCTCGTCGCGGACTCGGCCGACGATCTCGTCGGCGATCTCGGAAGCGACGGACTGCTCGGTCAGTGCGAGGTAGTGCTCGAAGAGCGCATCGGGCATCGAGCCTTGCCGCGACGAGGCGGACTGGCTCGACGTGGCCAGCACCTTCCCGAGCATGCGCTTGATCGAGAGCAGCTCGTCCTCGATCCCCGGGCCGACTGGAGCGCTGGCAACTTTGTCCTGCCTCGAATCGGCGACCGCCATCACGCGGGGCGGCTCGTACGCGGGCTCACGCACGAGTTTCGGCGCCGGCTCGGCGGGTTTGAATGACTCGGTCCGGGCGGGCGGTTCGGCGAGCGCGGTCCCCCCACCGCCGGCGCTCATACCGGCGTACGCCTTCGAGGCGACCGCTCCTGAGAGCTGACGGGCGGCGGGGCTTGCTGTGGTCGGACGTTCGGGGGCTTCACGGAGCGCTTTGCGTTCGGGGCGTTTGGCAAGCTCGGGCTGGTCGTTGGTCGCGGTGATCTCGAACATGCTCCGCGAGCCGAGGCCCAGGATGCCGGGGGATTTGTACGAGCGGGTGTGCAGAATGACCGCGTCGGCGCCCAGGTCTTTTTTGACCTCGGCGAGAGCGTCCGTCATCGAGCGTGCGCGGTAGACCTTGAGTGGCATCGTCGCCTTCCCTGGCTTGCGGAGTGTGGCTTCATCCATGAAGCCGCCGCGGTGATCCGAAACTCATCGCCCGGCAGATCTGCCGGTGAGCGGGAGCATAGCAGCCTTTCTCTGCGTGTGCACCAATCTGAACATCTCAAGCCGCTCCGACGGCTTCCCTTGACGGCGCTTTCGGTTTCGATTCGGGCCACTGCACATAGCCCATCGACTCGACCTCCACACCCTGCACCACCTCGTTGTACCCGAGCACCGCCACGCCCGGGATGTGCGGCTCAAGGATCTGGAACACCACGCCCCGGACCGCGGGCGAGGCCAGGACCACCGGTGTGTGACCCGCGGCGGTCAGAGGTGAGAGCGACTCAGCGACCAGGCCGGCCAACTCGCTTGCCAGTCTGGGTGGCATAGTGACCACGGTCGCGTCGCCCGAGCGATCGATGTATCCCGAGACGCGTTCCTCGAGCCCCGGATCGAGCGTGACGCAGGAGAGCCGGTGCTTGCCGTCCTCGCGAACGGTCGCGTACTGGTGGCTGATCGCCCGCTTGAGTGCGTTGCGGACATACTCGGTCTGGACCGCGACGTCCTTTGTGCGTGGCGCCCAGTCGCCGAGCGTCTCGACAATAGTTTCGAGGTTGCGGATCGAGACCTGCTCGCGGAGGAGTGCCTGGAGCACCTTCTGAAGATCCGCGAGGCCGATGACGCTCGGGATGGTGCTCTCGACGAGTTTGGCCGACTGCTGCTTGAGCTGCTCGACGAGGTTGGAGACCTCTTCGCGGGTGAGCAGTTCGTCGGCGTGGCGTTTGATGATCTCGGAAATATGCGTCGCCATCACGCTCGAAGGCTCGACGACGGTGTAATTCAGCGATTCGGCGCGGGGCTTCTGGCCCGGCTCGATCCACCACGCATCGAGACCAAAGGCCGGCTCAACGGTGCGCACACCCTCGATCGCGCCTGTCGCGACGCCCGGGTCCATCGCCATGAGCCTGGCGGGGATGACCTCGCCCGAGGCGACGGTGTTGCCCCGGATCTTGACGTTGTACTTCGTCGGCTCGAGCTGCATGTTGTCGCGGATGCGGACGGGCGGCATGACCAGGCCCATCTCGATGGCGAGCTGGCGGCGGGTGGAACTGATGCGATCGAGCAGGTCGCCGCCCTGCTTAGCGTCGACGAGAGCGACGAGGCCGTAGCCGACTTCGAGCTCGAGTGTGTCGACCTTAAGGAGCGACTCGATGGGTGCGGGCTCGGGGACGGACTGTTCCTCGACCTCCTGCTGCGCTTCGTACTCGGCGATCTTGGTGCTGCGCGCCATGGCGAAGGCCACGGTCGCGGAAATGGCGGCGCACGCGATGAGCGGGATCGTGGGCAGCGGTGTCGCGGCGAGCACGAGCAGGAAGGCACTGGTGATATAAAGCCCGCGCGGCTGGCTGCCGAGCTGGCTCGTCATCTCGCTGCCAAGGTCCGCCTTCGATCCCGAACGCGTCACGATAAGAGCGGCGGCGATGGAGATGATGAACGAGGGGATCGCGCTGGTGAGGCCGTCACCGATGGTCAGGGTCGTGAAAACCTCGGCCGTCTGCCCCGCGGGCCAGCCCCGCTCGAGCGTGCCGATCGCAAAGCCCCCCACCACGTTGATGACCGTGATGAGAATGCCCGCGACGGCATCGCCACGGACGAACTTGCTCGAACCGTCCATCGCACCGAAGAAGTCCGCCTCGCGCCGGATCATGTCCCGACGATCGCGGGCCTCGGCTTCCGTGATAATCCCCGCGTTCAGGTCGGCGTCGATCGCGAGCTGCTTGCCGGGCATCGCATCGAGGGTGAATCGCGCGGCGACCTCGCTGATCCGCGTGGCGCCCTTGGTGATCACAACGAACTGCACGATGATCAGGATCAGGAAGATGATCACGCCCACCGCGAGCGAATCTCCGGCGACGAACGACCCGAACGCGCTGATCACCTGCCCGGCCACGCCCATCGCCTGCTCGGGTGACGAGGCGTCGGCGGTCAGGATGAGCCTCGTCGAGGCGATGTTGAGCACCAGCCGTAACAGCGTCGTCGCCAGCAGCAGCGACGGGAAGACGCTGAAGTCGAGCGGGTGGTTCATGTAGATCGTGGTGAGCAGCACGACCACCGCGAGGCTGATGTTCAGCGCGATGAGCATGTCCATCGCCACCGGCGGCAGCGGGACGAGGATCACCATCAGCCCGAGCACGAACCCCAGCGGCACGAGCAGCGAGCGGTACTGGCGCACCTTCTGCATCCACGCGGGGAGCGTGGGAGCCGGGGCGAGCGGGTTGGAAGGTGCGTTGGCCATGGATCAGGTCAGTTTGCCATCGCGGGCTGGGGTGATTGCTTCATCGAAGCCGCCCGGCCGTCGAGCCGGTAGACGTACGCCAGGATTTCCGCGACAGCCTCGTAATGCTCCTCGGAGATCAGGTCTCCCTCTTTGGTTCCCCAGTACAGCGCACGCGCCAGCGGCGGGCGCTCGACGATCGGGACGCCGTTGGCCATCGCGACGAATCGGATGCGCATCGCGATCTGGTCGGCGCCCTTGGCGACAACGCGCGGTGCGCCCCACTCGTTCTTGTAGCGGATCGCCACAGAGAAGTGCGTCGGGTTGGTCACGATCACGTCGGCGTCGGGCACCTCGGTATTGACGCGCTGCATCGCGACTTCCTGCGCCATGCGGAATCGCCGACGCTTGAGTTCGGGGTCGCCTTCCAGCGACTTGACCTCGTCCTTGACCTCCTGCTTGGTCATGCGGAGGTCCTTCTTGTGCTGCCACTTCTGATACAGGTAATCGATCACCCCGATCACAAGCAGAATCGCGAGCACCCACGCGAGGATCTCGATCAGCACGTAGATCGTCACCATCGTCGCCTGTCCTGGCGTGAGCAGCGGCAAGCGAACGAGCTTGATCTCGTTGCGCATGATTACCAGCACCACGATCGTCCCCACGACCGAGAGCTTGGCGATACTCATCAGCGTCTGCATAATGCCGCGGAGGCTGACGATGCGCTTCACACCCGAGATCGGATTGAGCCGATTCAGGTCGGGCGTGACGGGTTTGGTCGTAAAGAGCGGGCCGACCTGTGCGAAGTGCGCAATCAGGATGACCACGAACATGAGAACCATCACCGGCCCGACGGTCACGACCACCGACCGCGCGGCCTGATGGAGCGCCGGCGCGATGTAGTCGAACGGGTTGGACTGCCCGACCGGCGCCGAGCTGAGCGTGCGCGTCATGAGATCGGCAAACTCGCCCGAGATGTACGTCCCGAGCATCGCCAGGACGAGGGCCGCGGCGATCAGGTCGATCGCGCCCGAGAGGTCCTTGCTCTTGGCGATTTTGCCCCGGCTCCGCGCGTCAGAAAGCTTCTTGCCGGTGGGATCCTCGGTTTTCTCGCCCAGATCCTCAGCCACCGAACACCCCCGCCGCCGAGCTCGGCACACCGGTCCACTGCGTGAGCTGGCTCATCACGGATCGCAGCTCGTCGGTGAAGACGACCTCGATCGCCATCAGAGCGCCGATGAGCCCGAAGAGGCCGGCCATGATTTTGATCGCAAAGCCAATGGTCAGGATGTTGATCTGCGGGATGGTTTTCATGAGCACGCCGCTGGCAACGGTCTCGAGCAGCATGATCGCCACGACCGGAGCCGAGACGCGCATCGCCAGCTCGTAGCCCGAGCTGAGGATCCCCGTGATGAGTTCGACTGGAGCCGCGTGCATGGCCATCGAGCCCAACGGCACGCTCTCGTATGTTCCGATGAGCGCCATGAACATGATGTCCAGCCCGCCCAGCATCAGGAACACCGCGGCAGCAAGATAGAACATGAGCTGGTCGACCACGCCCGAGTTCTCGCCGTTCATCGGGTCATAGATCTGCGCCAGCCCGAGGCCCATCTGCATGCCCATGATCGTGCCGCCGAGCTGCATGGCGACGATCGGGATGCTCGCGATGAAACCGACCGACGCGCCGATGAGCGTCTCGGTGACCATGATCGGCGCGATGTTCGCAAGCGTCATATCCGCCGAGGCGTGCCACGAGGGCTCGATCGTCGGGAAGACGGCCGCGGCGAGCGTGATGACGAGAAACGCCTTGGCGCGCGTCGGGATGCCCGCGCTGGCCACGATCGGGCTGAACAGCAGCACGCCCGCCAGGCGGAACGCGACAAGCATCAGGACGATGCCATGCTGAAAGATGGGCTCGATCGTCGGCATGAGACCCCGTCACACTTAAGGCGTTGCGACCCAGAGCAAAGCGCTGGCAAAGTCGCCCAGACGCTGCACGATCCAGGGCGTCAGCAGCACCACCACCGCGAGCATCACGAGAATCTTGGGCACAAACGTGAGCGTCTGGTCCTGGATCGACGTAACCGACTGCACGATGCTGATCACCAGACCGACCAGCACACCCGCGCCCAGGATCGGAAGAATGATCTTGAGCGTCAGCAGGATGGTCTCGCGCACCATATAGATGAGGGATTCGTCGTACACCGGGGCTCTCCTACGTCACACCGAGAAGTGACTGAACGGTCGGATCAGAGAGAAGCATCGCCGTCTCGCTCGAAAGCCGAGGCGACACACCCTCCCGCGCAAAGCTCATGAGCAGGCCGCCCACCACGAGCTGCCAGCCATCGACCAGCACAAAGAGAAGCAGCTTGAAGGGCAGACTGATGAGCACGGGCGGCAGCATCATCATGCTCATCGAGATCAGCATCGAGGCGATCACCATGTCGATCACCAGGAAGGGCAGGTACACCCGAAAGCCCATCAGAAACGCGGTCTTGAGCTCGCTCAGCATGTACGCCGGCACGAGCGCGACCATGTCGACGTCCGAGCGCGTCAGGCTGCCCGGATCGGACGTGTCCACACCCCGGTAGTTCAGCACCATGTACAGACTCGACCAGTTGCCCGTCGCCTCGATCTGATCGAACATGAAGTCGCGCAGCGGCTGCTTGGCGTTGTTCCAGAGCGTGTCATAGTCGCGGATCTCGCCCTTCTGATACGGATCGAGCGCTTCGTCGTACACACGATCGAACGTCGGCGCCATCACCAGCAGCGTCATAAAGAGCGCCAGACCCGTGATCACCTGCGGCGGGGGCAACGACTGCGTGCCCATCGCCTGGCGGAGAAGCCCGAGCACCACGAGGATGCGCACGAAGCTCGTCGTCATGAGGATGATCGAGGGCACCAGCGTGATGACCGAGAGCAGGATCATCACATTGATCGCGGCGCTCAGCCCGCCGCCGTCGGCGGGGCCGTCCTCGATCGGGTCCGCAGCGGTCTGCCCGGGCAGCATCATCCCCGCGTCGGAGAGGATCGCCATCGGGTTCATCGAGGTCGAAGGCTCGACGGGCGTCACCGGGCGTGACTCAACACTTGGGACTTCGGGCATGTCCTGCGCCGAAGCAATGCCGAAGGTCCCGAGCACGAACGCGATCAGGAGCATAAGCGTGCGCATCACGCCGGCCTCCTTCCCATGAGCGAGCCGAGCAGGTTGCCTCGCTTGCGGGTCAGGTCCACGACCTCGACGTCGCGCATGTCATCCGTTGGCTCGTCCATCGATTCGTAGCCGTGGAGCACATTGTCGAAGCCGTCTGTGCCCTCTGCCTTGGCGATGATGGAGGCGACCTCGTCGGGGTCGGTGATCTCGCTGAGCGTGCGTGTGGTCACGCCGCCGCGCACCCGACCCGAGGCCGATTGACACAGCAGCAGCACGCGTCGATCGATCTTGAGCAGAACCAGCGTCTGCCCGCGACCCAGGGGGTACCGCGCAAGCACCGAGACCAGACCCGAGGGCGACTTGCCCGCGGCCCCGATCTGCCCGGCCAAGCCGCCGGCCTTGCCAGAGAGCCACTTGTAGATCACCGCCAGGAAGACAATCAGCCCGACGACCGCCATGAGCGAGGCGATGGTCGTGGTCACCGAGCCCGGCCCGCCGAGCGTGTCGGCACCGCCCTGCTGGGGCATGCCCAGCGGCAGCGATTCGCTGGCCTGCTGCGCGAAGACGCTCGCGGAATACGCGAGCGTGCCGATGACCGGGATGATCCTGCTTGCTGCCGCCATGCGCCTTCCTGGCTCTGCGGGCCCGCCCGATCCCCGGGCGTCCTTGCGATCAGTTCCGCTCCTGCTCCACGAGGTCCGCGTCGAGAATGTCGTTGACGCGGATACAGAAGTTGTCGTTCAACACGAGCACCTCGCCACGCGCCACGAGACGCTTGTTCACATAGATGTCCACCGGGTCGCCCGCGAGCTTGTCGAGCTCGACAACCGCCCCCTCGGCGAGCCGGAGCACGTCCTCGACCAGCATCCGCGTTCGGCCAAGCTCGATCGTGACATCAACATTGACATCCGAGAGCATGTCCATGCCCTTGGGCACGGCGGTGAGGTCGCCTATCGACAGGTCTGGCATCGTCATCGGTGAGAGCTGGGGCTGATTGGCATCAGATTCGGAGACCACGGTCGGGCTCGGTTCCCCGGCGGGCTGGGCCGCCTCGTCACTCTCGGCGTTGAGCGCATCGATCGCGGCCTGCGCCGAGGCCAGTGCCGCTGCCGCCAGCGCGTCCGACTCGTCCTCAGACGTGGACGCCGCGTGCGCTGCCTGATCCTGCGAAGCCTGTTCGCCCGGCGCAGCCTCATCGGCAGCCGATGACTCGGGCTTGGGATCGGTCGGATTCTGTGCGGACTCCGTCTCGTCAGGCATGCTCGACTCCGTCGATGCGCGCACCACCCCGGTGCCCACGCAGCATCGGCACTCGGATCGAGCTTGCCATACATTTCTGCGCTTCAGCGCAGCAGATGTGCCAAACCTGTGCGCAATTCCTGCGCCCGGCGGACCAGACGGATCAGAAGTCCGCCGGCGCCCCCCGCATCTTCGGGATCAGCACCACGACCGCGCGCGGGCGGTTGTCGGCGTCCGTGCCGAAGACCTCCACGAAGTACGCCTCCAGCTTGCGCTTCAGCGTCTGGAGTTCGGGCTCGCGGAGCTGGGTATGGGTCGCCTTGCGGATCAGCTCCCCCACACCCGAGGTGATCTCGGCCTTGCGGCGTTCGAGCTCGGCGGTCACGCGTTCCTGATCCTTGCGGCGCACTTGGATGAACACCTCGGTATCCCACTGCCACACGCGGCCCGTGTGCATGTTCTGGAACCGATCCGCCACCACCTGCACCTCGACGAGCGCCTCGGGGCTGTCTGGCGAATCGCCCACCACGGTCGCCTCGGCGGCGCTGGGCGCCTTGCCGGAGAGCATCAGGAACGCACCAACGCCGAGCGTCTCGAGCACCATGATCGCCATGACGATCAGGAGCACCTTCTTGGAGCCGCCCTTGGACTCCTCGGCGCCCTCGATCTGTTCCTGCGCTTCGTTGTTCGGCTTGTCGGCCATCACTCAATCCTCTGCTGCTGCCTCAGCGAACCGTCGGGCTCGTGCCGTTCGGGTCCGGGTGTACGTCATCGGGCAGGACTTCGGTCAGGATGATCTGCACCCGGCGGTTCTGCCCCATGGCCGCCTTGTCGTTCACATTCGTGCTGATGGGCTCCGAGCTGCCGACGGACGTCACCGAGAGCCGGCTCGACTCGATGCCCTGCAGGACAAGGAGGTCCATCACGGCCTTGGCCCGCTGGAAACCCATCGTGTACACGTCGCCAGCCGCGGCCCGGTCTTCCCGGCCGAACGCGTGCCCGCGCACCTCAACATTGAACCGAAGCCCCCTGAGCTTCGGAACCACCTCGTTCACGAGGTATTCCTGCGTCGTGCTCGTCAGTTCGAACGAACCGCCCTCGAACGGGATCGTCGAGCCCACCACCGTCTTGGGACCCTGCGCGACGTAGGAGGACGTCGGGTTCGGCCCCGCGGTCGAGGGATTCCGCGACTCGTTGTTGCGGGTCTCGCGGCCCATCGAATTGACGATCTGCTCAAACTGCGAGAGCTGCGAATTGGTGGGCGGCGTGTCTGTGTCGACCTGGCCTGCGCCGCCCGTGTAGCCGAACGCTTCCTGGATCGACCGGATCACGTCGAGGTACTCGCGCTCCTGCTTGATCTCGCTGAACGCCGCCAGCAGAATGAAAAAGCAGAGCAACAACGACATGAGGTCGCCATAGGTCACAACCCACTCAGGCACACCGGGAGGGGGCGGCCTTCCTTTCTTGGCCATGACTCCTCCCTCCTGTTACGCGGCTTCGAGCACTCGGTCACGCTCTGCGGGCGCGAGATAGGTCGCCAGCTTCGACTGCACGACACGCGGGTTGTCGCCCGACTGAATCGCCATGACGCCCGCGATGATGATCGTTTTTACCTGCACCTCTTCCATGTCACGGGCGAGGAGCTTCTCGGAGATGGGGCCGGCAAAGACGTTTGCCAAGAGTGCGCCGTAGAGCGTCGTGATGAGCGCGACCGCCATGCTGGGGCCGATCGAGCTCGGGTCGGTCATCGACTGGAGCATGAAGATCAGGCCGAGCAGCGTCCCGATCATGCCGAACGCCGGGGCGTACTTCCCGATCGAATCAAAGATCTGCTTGCCCTGGGCGTGCCGATCCATGAGCGCCTCGAGTTCGGTGTCCATCACTTGCTTGATCAGCTCGGGGTCCGTGCCGTCGACCGCCATCTTGATGCCGCGGACGATGAACGGGTCCTTCATCTCGTCGACAAGGTTCTCGAGGCTCAGGATGCCCTCGCGGCGGGCGAGCTCGGCGTACTTGACGAGGTCGAGGATGATCTCAACAACGTCGGTGCTCTTGTGGAACACCGCCTTGAGCGCGACCGTGTGGAGCTTGAAGATCTTGGCAAGCGGGAAGCACGCGATCGTCGCGCCGACCGTGCCAAGAAGCACGACGAAAACCGAGACGACATCAATCAGCGCAAGCGGATTGCCTCCGAAGAGGATGCCAAGCCCGATGGCCAGGAATGCCACACCGATTCCGATGACGGTTCCAACGTCCACGTGGAATGCCCCCTACAGCCCGGCGATCCGTCGCCTCTGCCAGAGCTGAATCGACCCGATCGGGCGACCGCTTGAGGGGGGCACCGAAGGTCCGGGGCAGTTCCCGTCCGCTATTGCGCCTAATCCACCGGCGTCAGGCGTCGAAGCCGCCTGCCGTACTCGATCACACGTTCGATAACCTCACGCGAGGCCTCTTTGACCACGATGTGGTCGCCGTTGACGAGTGTGATAATCGTGTCGGGCCGCTGCTCGATCATCTTGATGAGGTCGGCGTTAAGCACGAACTCCTGCCCGTTGAGCCTGGTGACCATGATCATCGTCGCGTCCCCCAGGCGTTATTGACCGAGCACCAGGAGCTGCTGGATCAGCTCGTCGCTCGTGCGGATCACTCGCGCCGAGGCCGAGTAACCGGTCGAAGCGAGAATCAGCGAGATGAACTCCTGACCCAGATCCACGTTCGACGTCTCGAGCGCCCCAGACACGACCCGGCCCGTCCCGAGCTGCTGAGGCTCGGTCACAATCGCCGGCCCCGAGTTCGGACCCGGGCGGTAAAGGTTCTGCTCCAGTTCGACCAACCCCTCGGGCACCGTGAACGACGCGAGCGCGAGCTGACCGAGCGTGCGGATCAGGCCGTTGGAGAACGTGCCCGTGATCGTGCCGTCGGCGCCCACGGCATAGCTGTCGAGCGTCCCGATGGGCACACCGTCCTGATACGTGCTGACGAGCGAACTCTCCGAATCGGTCAGCGCGGTGATCTGGTCACCGTCGGAGTTGAACTGGATATCGAAGGTCAGCGGCGAAGCGGCACCAGTGCCGTCGCGGTCGAGCACCACCGCGACCGACTCGGGACCGACGATCTTGCCGAAGTTGTCGAACTCAACCGTCCCCGTACCGATCGACGGCCCGCCTGCGGTGTCGTCCGGGCTCTCGGCGTAGTACCGCCACGTCGTGCCCGTGTTGCTCTTGTTCTCGAGCACCATCGAGATGTCCACACGCAGCGGCGTGCCGAGCGAGTCGTACACCGTGAACGCCGTCTTGATCGCCTCGCCCGAGGCCTCTGCGGTCTGGTTCACGAGGAAGGGCTGCGACGCGAGCGTGCCGTCGGCGTTGAAGACGCGGATGTCCTCGCCCGTCATCGTGATATTGTTCGTCTCGCCAGAGTTCCCCGTGATACCGATCACACCCGTCAACGGATCAAGCGTCACCCCGGGTTGCCCGCCATCCGGGTTGGCGCCGATGTCGGTGCGCAGCCCGAAGCTGTCGGTCAGAAAGTCCATGAAGTCCTGCACCGTGCTCGCGGCCTCGACCAGGAAGCCAGACGCACCCAGGATCTGCGTCCCCTTCTCGACGCCATCCACACGGATCGTCTGACCCGCTGAGAACAACGGCGTGCCCGAACCGGGCGAGAGCGGGTCCTCGATCTCGCCGAGCAGACTTGTCGCCTCCAGCGTGTTCGGAGCCGTCGCGGGCACCGTCGCGCCCGCGACCAGCGAGAATCCGGCCCCCGTCGTCGAGTCGAGCGAGTGCGACGAACCAGACGTCGCAACCGTCCCCGACGCGTTCAGGTTGCCCGCCATATTCACCGAGGTCGTTGCCTCGGCAATGGTGAGTGATCCAACCGGAATACTGATGCGTTCGAGCGTGCCCGGCTGGATCTGGAAGTTCTCGTCCGCCGGGTAACCAAGCACATAGTTGCCATCGATCGAAGTCAGGAAATCGTCGCGGTCTGTGCGGAACGAGCCGACGCGTGTGTAGTACTGATCCTCGCCGCTCTCGAGAATAAAGAAACCGTTGCCCTCGATCGCCAGGTCGCGGCTGTCGCCCGTGCCCGTGGGCGCCCCCTCGGACATGTTGCGCTGCGTGCCGGCGATCGTCACGCCCTGGCCGAACTGCGTCGGGTTCGAGCCGCCCGACACACTGCCGGGCGAGGTGCCCTCGCTGACCGTGCGAGAGAGCGAGTTGGCAAAGTTCAGCCGGCCTGACTTGAAGCCGTTGGTGTTGACGTTGGCGATGTTGTTGCCGATGACGTCGATGCTGCGCGAGTTCGCGTTCAGGCCGCTGAGTCCGATGAAGAGGCTGGAGGTCGAAGCCATCGTATATTCCTGTCTATTTTATTGAACAAATCAATGAGGATTCAGGCGGCCTGATCGCCCACGATCTTGCGCACGTCCGTGTTCGAGGCCAGCCCCGCGGGGCCGGTCGCCTGCTTCGTCTCGGGGGCGTTGCCCGCGTACACCACCGCGTCGATACCCGTCTTGAGACCCGCCTCCTGATCCACCACGCCGCGGATCGTGCGGAGCGTGACGTCGAGCTCGAGCGCCATGCCGTCGATCATCACCACGGCGTTGCTGGCGCCCTCGGCCTCGGCGCGGTCCGCCGCCTCGGCGATCCGCGCAAGCTGGTCCTCTGTCAACTCGACCTCGACCCCGCGACCGATCTCAACGGGCAGACGATCCATATCGCCCTGTGCGCTTTTGAGGTGGTCCGCGAAGGAATTCGAGCCCGGGATCAGACGGTCGATCGCTCCGCCGACCGACTTGGCCGCGGCATTGGCAAGGCCGGGCAGCGCCAGAATGTCCAGCGGGTTCAGCGTCATCCGGCGTTCTCCGACTCATCCGCGGGCGTCGTCTCCGCGAACACGCCGGTGATCGAGCCGATCGGCACGAAGCTCCCGTCGTCGAGCGTCACACTCACACCCTCGTCGCCCTGCACAACGCTCGTCACCTTGGCCGGCGAAAGGGGGTTGTCGTCGCTCGTGACGTACTGACCGATCAGGCCGGCCGCGCCCATGAAGTCCGTGCGGTCGGTCATCTCTTTGAGCGTGTCGTTCAGCTTGGTATCCGACTCGATCGAGCGGATGATCGACAACTGCTCAAGCAACGCCTTGGTGTCGTTGGGCTCGAGCGGATCCTGGTTGCCGAGTTCGGTCAGGATGAGCTTGGTGAACTCGTCCGAGTCGAGCGCACCGAAACCCTTGTCGACCGTGGCGATCGATTCACCGCTCTGCGTGGCGGCGCTCACAGCATCCATGGAGATGTCTCCCCCGGCGCCCGACTCGCGGGCGCAGGCGTCGTTCCGTCGCCGACCTCTGCGTCCGTGCGCAGCCGGCTACACCGTTACAGGCCCGATCCTTCAGGCCACCGTGTCCAGACGGAGCCACCCTCCAAGGGGCTCGGCCATGCCTCCCTGCATGTGCCAGTCATCTGATGTCGGCTCCGCTCCGCGAAGCCCGTCGTCTGTGCGCTCACCGGGCGTCCCGCCCGATTCCCCGGCCTGGCGATCCTCGCCCCGGTATGAGCCGCTCTGCCGATCGCCTCCCGCGTCGGCATCCTGCTGACCCAGTCCTTGCCCGGCTTCCTGCCCGGCTCCGAACTGGCGTCCACTCTCGGTCGCTCCCGCGAGCCGTACATCGAGGCGATCCACCGTGATGCCTCGCTGCTCGAGTGAACTCTTCAGCGTCTCCAGTTGATCTTGAAGCAAACCGCGTGCCTGCTCGCTCGATGCCTCAATACTGCCTTCCACACGCCCTTGTGACATCTGGAGCGAGACTTTCACAGTTCCGAGTTCCAGCGGATCGAGCTTCAGATTCAGCGTGCCACCCTTCTGACGCAGAACCTGCGCGAGACCGCGCTGAAGCTGCGCCTCGAAGGTGCGTGGCTCGTGCTTGATCACACTCGCCTGCTTGTTGCCGCCCTCGCCCGACTTCGCCGGTGCCGACGTCTGCCCGGGCATGGCCGTCGGGCTCGAACCCTTCGGCCCGACGCCGGTAGTCTGGCTCACCGCCGTGACACCCGAATTGCTGTTCCCGCCGGCCGAGGCGTTCGATGCCTGCCCCGCCGTGTTCACCGCCGCAGCCGACACGTTCGTCGCGTTCGTCGACGATGTCTGTGCGCCAGGCAGCGACTGATGACCTGATGATTCCTGCTGCGGGTGCTGGCCCGAGCCCTGCGAGGTCTGCTGATTGCTTCGCGTCGCGGACGAAGCCGCTCGCGATTCGGTCTGCTCACCCGATTCCGAGTTGCCCCGGTCGGGTCGGCTCTCGTTGCGATCGGCTGCGA
The DNA here is from genome assembly GCA_965228265.1 of Phycisphaerales bacterium. Classification (GTDB taxonomy): domain Bacteria; phylum Planctomycetota; class Phycisphaerae; order Phycisphaerales; family UBA1924. The sequence goes on along the minus strand of OZ245804.1, from coordinate 1,793,539 downwards.
TCGGCTTGGAACCGCTCTCGGTCGGCTCGGGCGTGGCTTTCAGTGATTCACCCTGCTCGGCGAGCGTCTGCCTGGCTTGCGAAGCCGCGTCCGTGCCCCGGTCGCGTGTGCCCCGGCGGTCCTGCTGCGCCACGAGTTCCCGAGCCGCGAGCTCCGAAATGTCCTGACGCGCAGGATCTGCCTCAACGAGTGCCGTTCCTGCGCCGGGCAGGCTCGCGGTCATCGAGGGATCGAGCGTCGCGTTCAGGATCGTGTGCGCATGGTGCTGCAACGATTCCGCGAAAGGAGATTCCGCGGATTCCCGCTTGGCGGGCTCTTTCTCGGCGATCGGATTGGCTTGTGGTGTGATGCTCTGAATCAAGGGGTCGTTCCTGCGGCCGAGGCGATCAGGCCCCGGGTCCGCAGGAGTTCCAGCAATTTCGCTGCCAGAATCGGATCGTCTTCCTCAAACTTCCCAAGGATCTCGGCCCTCTTGCGCCCCTCGAGATTGTCCAGATACGCAATCACCGTCTCGTAGCCGCTCGGGTCCTGCATCAACGTCTCGTTGAGCACGCTGTGAGCCTGGTCGGCTTTCATCTGTGTGATCGTCTCGAGCGCCGCCTGGAACTGCTCGTTGCCCTCGGTCGCCTTGATCCGCTCTCGCGCCGCCTCGAACGCATCCCGCTCGCTGAGAAACGCGGCCCGCGCCTCCTCGAGCTGCGCCTGCTGGATCTGGATCGTCCGCTGAAGGTCCGCGATCTCCCGTCGCATCCGCTGCACATGCTGACGGTCCGCCTCGCTCGCAAGCAGCTTGCGGTTGATCTGCTCATCAGCGGTCAGCGGAATCGCCGGGTTCTCCGCCGCTTCCAGCGCAGCCTGTTCCGCCTCGGCCGCCCGCTGCTCGGCATCCTCGCGCGCATCACGGTCGGCGACCGTTTCGGTCAGCATGACCTTCAGCTCCTCGCCCCTCCGATCATCGAGGCGACCCGTGCCGATGAACCAGCCCACAAACCCCGCGACCAGCAGGAAGTGGAGCACCATCAGGACAACCATCGCCTTGATCAGCAGCTTCATGGATTCTCTCCTTGCCGCGTTGCACGCATCACCGCCAGCTCATCGAGCACCCGATCCTCGGCCTGGCTCTGCTCACGCCGAAACGCCGCGAGCTGGTTGTCGCGGAGCAATTCCATCGAACGCCGACGCATCGCCGCCTGCGCCAGCTCGCCACGCGCCTTCTCCAGCCGCTTGTACACGAGCGCCAGCTCCTTCGCCACGCGCTGCGCCTGCGCCCGCTTGGCGAGAATCGCAGCCGACTGTGCCCTGGCGTGCATCGGATTCACCGAGCCGTTGCCGATGATCCGATTCAGCTCGTCCTGTTCCCCATCGATCTCCTGCTGCATCCCCCGGAGGCGCTCTTCGAGCCGCATCCGGTCGCGCTCGATCTCCGCGACCACGAGCTGCTCATCACGCTCGGCAAGCTCGCGCTGGCGCAGCACCGGCTGGAGTCTGAAGCGGAAGCGCGCCATCAGTCACGCCCCCCGCCCGCGTTCTGCCCGCCGCTACGCAGCTTACGCAGCATCTCGCCCGATTCCATCGCGAGCTTGAGCATCCAATCCCGCGCCTGCTCGGGGGAGGTGTCGTCCATCGTCCCCTGCCGCACGAGCTCCTCGATCCGCGGGTGATAGAGCACCGCGACGTCCGACTCCGGATCGGAGCCCTTGGCGTACGCCCCGATCTGCACGAGCTCCTCGATGTTCACGTACGCCGCCTCGAGCTTGCGCAGGTGATCCCGCGCCACACGGTGGTGCTCGTCGACAATGTCATTAGCGACCCGGCTCAATGAATCGAGGATGTCGACCGCCGGGTACCGCCCCCGCTGCGCAAGTTTGCGCGAGAGCACGATGTGCCCGTCGAGAATGCCCCGCGCCGCGTCCGCGACCGGCTCGGTCATGTCGTCGCCCTCGACGAGCACGGTGTACAGCCCGGTCACCGATCCCCCGCTCGCGTCCACACCGCCCGCGCGTTCGAGCAGCACGGGCAGCTCCGCAAAGACACTCGGTGTGTACCCCTTCGTCGCCGGGGGCTCACCCACGGACAGACCCACCTGCCGCTGCGCGTGCGCAAACCGCGTCACCGAATCCATCATGAGCAGCACGTCGCGCCCCGCGTCACGGAAGTGCTCGGCGATCGCGCACGCAAGCCTCGCCGCGCGAAGACGCATCAACGGCGGCTCGTCCCCCGTCGCCACCACGACCACCGACCGGGCCAGGCCTTCCTCGCCCAGCGACTGCTCGATAAACTCGCGCACTTCCCGGCCGCGCTCGCCGATCAGCGCGATTACACTCACGTCCGCCGACGAACGCCTCGCGATCGTGCCAAGCAGCGTGCTCTTGCCCACGCCCGGCCCCGCGAACACGCCCATCCGCTGACCACGACCGAGCGTTGTCATCAGATCGATCGCGCGCACACCCGTCCAGATCGGCCGATCGATCCGCGCACGCTGCATCGCCGAGATCGGCTTCGCGTCGATCGGACGCAGCACCGTGTCGCGCACCGCGCCCTTGCCGTCGGCCGGGTTGCCCAGCGCATCCACCACACGCCCGAGCAGAAAGTCGCTGATCGGCGCCACCTGAGCCGCGTGACCGCCGCGGATCACATCGCCCGGGCGGATGCCCACCGACGGCCCGAAGAGCATCACGACCGCGTGCCCATCGTTGAAGCCCACGATCTCGCCACGCACGCGCGTGGACACGATCTCAACCTCAGCACCAACCGGCAGCGGCAGATCCTCGGCGATCACTGTCAGCCCGCGCAACGCCGCGACCCGGCCGGCAACACCGACAGGCTCCAGCGATGACACGAGCCGGATCTGGTCCGCAAGCGCATTCACGCCGCTCGATCCTCACGCGACTTCGACTCGCCATCTTCGCTCCCGGCGATCTGCGGCAAGAGCGTCTGCGCGATCCGACCGATCTGCGTCTCAAGAGACGCATCGATCTCCCCGCCCTCAGCCGTCCGCACGATACACCCGCCACGTGTGATCGAAGGATCTTCCTCGAGCACGACGTGCTCCATCGCGCCCAGCCTGGCCGAGATCGAAGGCAACGCCCGCCGCACCATCGCCCCGTCATCAGGATTGATCAGCACAGCCACACGCGTCGGACGACCGATCAGCTTCAACGCGTGCTCGACCTGCGCGAGCACCACGCGCTCATCGAGCTTCACAGCACGATGAATCACACGCTCGGCGATCGAGATCGCAAGACGAACCACGTTCTCCTTACACTCCACGAGCAAGTGATGCCGCCCGTCGGCAAACTCGTCGAGCGCCTCCGTCCAAGCCTTCTCGATCTCGTCCAGCTTTACCCGGGCCGCGACCGTCGACTCCTGCTTGCCCTCTTCCTCACCCTTGGCAAACCCCTCGGCGTAGCCCTTCTTGCTGCCCTCGGCGTGCCCCTCCTCGTATCCCGATGCAATCAATTGCTCCCGCTGGGCGCGTGCGTCGGCGATGATCGCCTCGGCCTGTTCCTCGGCGCGCTTCCGCAGCAGCTCCGCCTGACGGGCGATATCGCCGAGATCCAGCACCACCGCGTTCCGCGCGGCACTCACGGCTTCCGATTTCTTGATGACCGCCATCGGGCTTCCTTACGCAACAAACCTACACAACAAGGTCCGCGTCCCCGCGACCCTGAATGATGATCTCGCCGGCCTCTTCGAGCCTGCGCACGATGTCCACGATCCGCTGCTGCGCGTTCTCGACATCGCTCACACGCACGGGACCCATGAACTCCATGTCCTCGCGGATGAGCGACGCCGCCCGCTCCGACATGTTGCCCAGGATCTTGTTCTGCAATTCCTCGCTCGCCGTCTTGAGCGCGAGGCTGAGCTCCTCGTTGTCGACCTCCTTGAGCACCGCCTGGATGCCCCGGTCGTCGACCAGCAGGATGTCCTCGAAGACGAACATCAGCCTGCGGATCTGCTCGACCAGATCCGGGTCCTCGACCTCCAGGCCCTCCATGATCGACTTCTCCGTCGCGCGGTCGGCCAGGTTCAGCACCTCCGCCACCGTCGAGATGCCGCCCATCTTCTCCGAAGACTGACTGAGCACGTTCGAAAGCCTCGTCTCGAGACCCTTCTCCACGTCACGGATGACCTGAGGGTTCGTCTGATCCATGTTGGCGATCCGCTTGACCACCTCGACCTGCTTCTGAGCCGGCAGACCCGTCAGGATCTCGCTGGCCTTGTGGTGAGGCAGGTGACACACGATCAGGGCGATCGTCTGCGGGTGCTCGTCCTGGATAAACGTCAGCAGGTTCTCGCTCTCGGCACGCTGCAGGAACGAGAACGGCGTCCGCTGCACCTGCGTCTGAATCTGCTGCATCACCTTGGCAGCCGTCGCCGGGTCGAGCGCATCCTTCAGCAGGTTCTTCGCGTGATCGAGATTGCCCTCGCTCGCGCTCTGCATCGCAAGCGCGGTGCTGTAGAACTCCTCCACCACCGCCCGCTGCAGCTCCAGCGGCACACGCCCGAGGCCCGCGAGCTCGCGCGTCACCTCCTCGACGCCCTCGGCCGACATCTGCTTGAGCACCGTCGCCGCCTGCGTGGAGTCCAGCGTGAGCAGCAGGATCGCCGCCTTCGTCAGCCCCTCGAGCTGCGCCGGGTCCGTCGGGAGTTTTTCGTGCGGTCTGCGTGCCATCGCGTCGGTCCTGTCTCCGGATTAATGATCGGGCTGGATCCAACGGTTCAGCAGTCTCGCCGCCAGATCGGGCTCGTTGCTCACTAGCGAACCGACCTGCTCGAGCATCTTGCTGCTGGCAACGTGCTGGCTATCGACCTCGATGCCGTCCATCGGCGCCTCGGTCTCGTCCGCCTCGCCCACGATGTCGCTCGGCTGCTCCAGCGCGGGCGGGATGCCAACCAGCTCCTCGACCGACGGCAGCTCAACACGCTTGGTCGCGCTCTTGACCATCAAAAGCATCATCACAAACGCGACACCCGCAAGCGCGATCAGCACGCCCTTCTCGATCAGGCCGCTGCCCAGAAGCATCCCGAGCATGCCCCCGCCGCCACCGGCCGCGTTCGTGCCGCCCGGCATACCGAACGCCGCCGCCTGCGCTGTCCCCGCGAACGAGGCCAGGTCGATCGGCATCATCGATACAACAACCTGCCCCGCTGCCTGACGCACGCCCTCACCGTCCACACTCGTCGGAAGGTGCGGCTCGATCATCTCGCGGATCCGATCACGCTCGGCCGCAAACGCCTGCTCCACCGCCGCCGAATCCACCGGCTCATCCTCAGCCGTGTCATCCGCTTTCGGCACCAGCGCCTCGATGTACCGCCTCGGCACCTGCACCGAGATACTCAGCGACGTCGCCATCCCGCGCGGGTCGATCGTGCTCGTCACCTCCGAGCCCACCCGCGAATCGAACTCCGTCGTGTCGTCCGTCTTGAGGAACCCGCCCCCGCCCGATGACGCCGTGTTGATATCTGCGCCCGTGTTCGGCCTGGTCCCCGGCTCGGCTCCCACATTCGCCGAAAGACTCTCTTCCTTCAGGTTGCTGGTCGACCTCGGCAGCGACACGGTCCCCTCGTTGTTCTTCAGGTACGCCTCGCGCCGGCTCGTCACCCGCTTCACATCAACGTCAGCCGTCACCGCCACCGTCGCGCCGGGGATCGCCGCCAGGATCCCCATCACCTTCTGCTCCACCTCCCGCTCAAACTGCAGCTTGTGCTCGAGGTAGTTCGTCGCGATCGCGTCGTCGTCCGTCCGCGCCCGCAGAGGCGTCCCCGTCGAGCCGTCGATCACGCTGATATTGGATAGATCGAGCCCCGAGACCGCTTTGGACACGAGTCTTGCGACCGCGTCCACCTCGGTCTGCTTGACGGGCGTGCCCGAGCGTGTGAACACGGTCACCGAAGCCGTCGGCCGCTTCGCCGCCATCCCGATCCCCGTCGGGGCGGGGATGTCCAGAAAGACGCTCGCCTTGCGCATGTTGGGGAAGTTCGAGATCGTGCGCGCCAGCTCGTTCTGGAGCGCCATGTGGAACATCTGCTGGTTGACCTCGCGCGGATTCGTCCACTTCATCTGCTCGGACAGGTTCGAGAACAGAAGCGCCCCGTCCGAGGGCAGGACGCCCTGCGAGGCCAAGAGCCCCTCGGCCCTGGCAGCGTCGTCATGACGAACCAGCAAACGACCCTGCGCATCAAGATCCGCATCAATCCCGCCCGAACGGAGCGCGGTGATCGCCTGCGATTTGAACTCGGGATCTGCGCCGGCGTACAGCTCGGCCCGCGCCGGGCCGCCCGCCCAGATGCTGACCAGAATCAGCATCATGCCCATCACGACCACGGTCATCAGCACCAGGAGCCTCGCCGTTGGCGTCAGCTTCCCGAGCTGGTCGGTCGCGTTCTTCAGAATGCGTCCAAATGAGTCGAGCATGTGGCGTCGGCCTCCGTGCCGCGGTCAGATCTTGCGCCCTCCAGGCGCAGCCCGTCCGCCGGCGGCGCATCGACACACACCGACCCCGGGCGTGCGATATCTCGGCACTCTTTACCCACTTGCTTGAACTTGCGCTCACATCGGCAAGAACTGCGCACGACTCACGCGCACATGCTGCGCATCAGACCCGCAGCTGCTGGATCTCGGCGTAAGCCTCGAACACCTTGTTCCGCACCTGCTGGAGCAGCCGGAAAGCCGTGTCCGCCTTGGCCGTCGCCAGCAGCACGCTCTCCACGTCGTCACGCCGGCCAGTCGAAAGATCCTCGATCGCCTGCGTCGCGTCCTGCTGGAGCTTGTTGACCTGCTCGATGTTCTCCATCAGGAGGTCCTTGAACGCCGGTCCCGCGGCCTCGCCCGCGCGCTTGTTCTGCGCAACCCCCGCAGCCTGCTGAGCCTGCTGCGCGCCGCCGACAAGTCCGAGTGGATCCGTCATCCCCATACTCCTCAACGCCCCGGCCGATCCGGGACACGCTTATTCTGCGCTCACTAGGCGATCAGACGCAAACCGAGGGCCAGCATCTGCTTCGTCGATTCCGCAGCCACGACGTTCGCCTCGTACGCCCGAACCGCCTCCATCGCATCGATCCGCTCGGTCGTCGTATCGATGTTCGGCTCGCGAATATACCCCGCAGCATCGGCATACGGGCTCTCCGGAGCGTACTTCAGCTTGAATGGCGCCTGGTCCTGCTCGATCGCCCCCACGTGCACACCCATCGACTGCCCGTTCGGGCTCTGGGCGTTCGGGTTGCCCGCTGCCAGATACGCGATCCGCCTGCGGTACGGGCTGTAATTGCCCTGCGCATCAAGAATTGTGTTCTTGTTGCTGATGTTGGCGCTGATGACATCCAGCCTTGTGCGCTGGGCGATCATGCCGCTGGTCGAGATGTCGAGAGAGCCGTACACCCGTCAGTCCTTCCTACTTACACCCGCTGCGAAATCGCCACCCCGATCGTGCCCATCTGCGAACGCATCAGATCCGTCGCAACCTGGTACGCCGCCAGGTTCTCCGCCAGATCCTGCATCAACAGCTCCAGATCCCGGTTGTTCCGGTCGTGCGCCAGGACGCCGCCGTTGCTCTTGAGCGGCTCGATCTCGAACCCCCCGTCCCGCTGCACCCTGAACTGGCGGTCGTTATCCAGCTTCAACTCGCCGTGCGCCCCGCCTGTCTTGGCCCGACGCTCGTCCACAGCCTCGGCAAGCCACTGCTGAAAATCCCTGGGTGACACGTCCTTCTGCTGAAAGTTCGGCGTCGTGACGTTCGCGATGTTGTGCCCGATCAGCCTGTTCCGCTGACCCGCAAACCGGATCGTCGCCTCGAGAGAGGGCAGGGCACCAGAGCTGAGCACATCATCCAGAATCATCGCTTCAAACACTCCAGCAAACGGCGGACCACCCGGACCCTACCTCACAGCGACTGAGAGACCTTGTCCTCTTCCTTCCACTTCTTGAGCTTGAGCCCGAGCGTGCGAACCCCGATCCCGAGGCTCTTGGCCGTCTTCTGACGGTGCCCGCCGAACCGCTCAAGCGTGCGAACGATCGCGTCCCGTTCCAGTTCCTCGAGCGTCATCTCCGGACGCACGATGTCAGCCAGCGCCGACGAACGCGCCGGTTCCTGCGCCTCAGCCTGCGCATCTCTCGGCGCCAGCGTGCGCTCGACCTGCGCGTTCGTTGATTCGACAAACGCACTCGTCGCCTCGCTCCGCACCTCAACCGAGGGGGAGGACGCCACCCCCGAACCGGGCGATTCAAACTCGAAGCCCATCATCCCGAGCCAGGGCTCGATCATCGCGCGACCGATCTCGCCCGTCTGACGCGCCCGCCCCAGCACCACCGCCCGCTCGCAGATGTTCTGCAGCTCACGCACGTTGCCGGGCCAGGTGTACTTCTCCATCAACTCAAGCGCCTCACCCGTGAACGCCATCGCCTCCACGCCCTCGCGCCCCGCGATCTCGCGCACAAAGTGCGACGCAAGCTCACGCACATCCCCCGACCGCTCACGCAGCGGCGGCAAATGAATCGGGAGCACATTGAGCCTGAAGAACAGATCCTGCCTGAAATCGCCCTTGGCAACCGACCGCGGCAGATCGCGGTTGCTCGTCGCCACCACGCGCACATCCACTCCGATCGTCAGGCTCGAACCCACACGCTCGAACGCACGCTCCTGAAGCACACGCAACAGCTTCGCCTGGAGCGCCGGCGGGATCTCGCTCACCTCGTCCAGCAGCAATGTCCCCCGGTCGGCAAGCTCGAACCGCCCCTTGCGGAGCTGGTCCGCCCCCGTAAACGCGCCCTTCTCGTGACCGAACAGCTCCGACTCCAGCAGGCTCTCACTCAAAGCCGCGCAGTTCACCGCGAGCATCGGCCCGTCGTGACGCTGGCTCACCTCGTGCACCGCACGCGCCACGACCTCCTTGCCCGAGCCGCTCTCACCGACCACGAGCACCGTGCCCAGGCTCTCGGCGACCGCGGCCACCTGCTCCCGCACACGCCGCATCGCCGGCGACGTCCCGATCAAACGGTCCAGACCCGTCAGCGCCCCCTCAGACTTCGTCGCCACCACCGGCGCCGACTGCGCCTTGAGCACCGCGTTCTCGCGCACGATCTTGACATGCTGGCACGCCCGCTTGACCGCGATCACCAGCTCATCCCCCTGGAAAGGCTTGGTGATGTAATCGAACGCGCCCAGCTTCATCGCCGAGACCGCCGTCTCGATCGTCCCGAACGCGGTCATCAGCACCACCGGCAGCTCCGTGTCGATCTCACGCAGCTTTTCGAGCAGCTCGATGCCCGAGAGCCCCGGCATCTTCAGATCCGTCACGACCGCGTCGGGGCGCTTCTTCGCCGCGACCGTCAGCGCCTGCTCGCCGCTCTCAGCCGTCACGACCGCAAACCCCGCACGCTGGAGCGTTGCGCCCACACTGTCGCGCATCATTTCCTTGTCGTCCACCACCAGCACTGTCTTCATCGCACGCTCCCACTCGCCCGGGCGGCCCCCGCCAGGACGTGAATATCCATCTCGTCACACACCGCTGGCAGCAGCAGCTCAACCACCGCGCCGCCCGCGTAGCTCTCATCCCCACCGGCGTTCCGCACGCGGATCTGCCCGCCGTGCGCATCAACAATCCGGTGCACGATCGCAAGCCCGAGCCCCGTCCCGACATTGCGTGTCGTAAAGAACGGGTTGAACATCCGCTCACGCACCTCGTCGGTCACGCCCTGACCCGAATCGCTCACACGGATCACAACCGCCTGCACGCTCTCATCGTCGCGCTCAATCGTCGACTCGCCCCAGTACACCTCGATCGAGGGCGGCCGCGCCTCCGCGTTGCTCCGCGCCGCCTCCGCCGCGTTCCGCACCACGTTCACCAGCGCCTGCTGCAAAAGCGATGCATCCGCCCGGATCTCCCGGGGCTCACCGATCAGCGCCATCTCGACGCCCGGCTCCCCCTCAAGCACCTCCCGGCAACTCTCGGCCGCCCGCTCGATCGCGCAGGGCAGCCCCACCTCGATCCGGCGCACCTGCATCGTTCGGCTGAAGCTCAGCACATCCCCCACCACCGCGTCGAGCCCGCTGACCACACGCCGTATCTTGCGCGCTATCTCGCACTCCTCCGGGCGGTCCGCAAGATCACTCATCAGCATCTCCGCGTACAGCCCGATCGAGCCGAGCGGGTTCCGCACCTCGTGCGCGATGCCAGCAGCCATCTCGCCCAGCGCCGCCAGCCGCCGCGAGCGGTCGAGCTCGTCATTGGCCCGGCGAAGCTCGCCCTTCAAACGCACCACCTCGCCCGTCAGCTTCTCGTGCGTCTCCTGCAGCCTGCTCGTCACATCGTTGAACGCGCTGAACAACTCGCCGAGCTCACTCGAGCTCACATTCATCCCGGGATGTGTCGGCAGACCGGTCACGGATCAGGCCTCCCGGTCCTGAAACCTCGGCCCGCGCGAAACAGCCTGGCCGTACGACTTCACGGCCGCCCCGCCCCGTTTCACACCCGAGATCTGGTTCTTGACGTGATCGCGCCTGTCCTGCATGCGCCTGCGGTCATCCTCGTCGCGGGCCGCGATCGAGGACATCATCGCCGCCAGCGAATCGAGCCCGCTCCGCAGCTCATCGCGCTCCGACTCGGCCAGTTGGTTGACGTGATCGTCCCATCTGGCGCGGTAAGGCGTCATGCGAGCCGAGACATCGGTGATGTACTCGATCAGCTTCTGCCGTTCGTTGAGCACCTCCAGCAGCGCATCCGTGTCCTCGCTCTCGACGAGCGCGGACTGACGCACGCTGAGCAGCTCGAGTTGCTCGTACAAACCGAGCTGCTCCTGCACGAGCGCAATCAGCCCGCCGGGCGAGGTGTCGTGTGGTGTTCCGGTCATCCGTGACCCTTTCGTACAGGCGGGCTCCGCCGCCAAATCTCTGCGCCACTACCCGTCCATGTCTTCCGAACGTATCACCGCCAGCTCGTAGCTCGAATCGAGCCAACGCTCCCAATCCGCCCGCGACATGGGCAGCGACGTGTCTTCCCACGCCCCCTCGGGCAGCGACTCATAAAACCTTCTCGCCCGCTCGCTCGCGGTCCGCGCACGCTCCAGATCGCCCAGCTCGAAGTACGAGTTGAAAATCTGCACCATCGCGACCAGCGAGGCCGCCTCGTTCGAGTACCGGTCCTTGGCGATCGAGTACGAACGGATCGCGCTCTCGTACTCGCCCAGATCGAACGCGCAGTCGCCGATGTAGAAATAGCTGTTCCGCAGATACAGCTCTTCGAGCACCGTCCGCCTGCGCGAATCGACCGACTCCAGCCCGTCGCGCGCTTGAGCGTACAGAATCGCCGCCTGCTCCAGGTGCTCCCGGCGCTTGTCCGCAAGCTCTCGCGCCACCGATGGCGCGACCGAGCCCTGCGTCAGCGTGTTCATGATGCTGTCGGCCTCGAGCCTCCGCGCATCGCCCAGCAGGAACTTGAGCCGGTGCACCTCACGCGTGCCCACGCCTCTCGCCACCGCCTCCGTCAGGCTCTCGATCGCCCGCGGGTACTCGCCCTTCAGGTAGTACACCTGCCCGAGCGCCGCCAGCGCCGAGGCGAACGCCTCCGAATCGACATCGCCGATCTCGCCCCGGATCACGACCCCGAGCAGCTCCTCCGCCCGCTCGTCGTTCGACTCATCACCGTCCGACAGATACACCTGCGCCAGCGGCACATAGCTCAGCACCGCGTACGGCCCAACATGACGGCCCTGCTCCACGTCATGCGACGCATTCAACAGATCCTCGAACTGCTCGGCCGCCAGCGCGTACTCCCCGCCCGCCTGATACGCCCGCGCCAGCCGGAACTGCGCCTCGGGGACACGCGGATCGTCCGAGATCGTCGCCGCGAACTCGATGAACCCCGCGATCGCCTCAGCAGAGTCACCCCCGCGGTCGTACGCGTCGGCCGCGTTCCAGAGACTGCCCGCGTACGCCGCGTCGTCATCCCCGCCCGCGATCGCGTCGGCATGCCTGCGGTAGTAATCCGCCGCCCGTATGAAATACCGCTGCGTCTGCGCTCGCGTCACCGGGTCCGCGTCCGCAAGGTCGATCACATGATCCTCCCCCTGCACCGCTCCCTCGAGCATGTCGGTCGCCATCGCCAGGTTCACCCGGGCCTGCGTCTCGAGCACCTCGATCGGCGCCTGGTCCAGCCCCCACAGATCCTCCGCGAGCTGCGCGTACTGGGCCGCGATCACCAGCTCATCCCGGATGAACTGCTCCTCGCACCGCCTGAGCAGGCTCCGCGAACCTTCCTCCAGCAGCGACTGAGAGGCCTCGTCCTTGGCCTCCTCAACAAACCGCACGTACGACTGGACCGCTTCTTCCATGCTCACCAGCGCCGGGTCCGTCTCGGCGATCGCCGACATCACGTTCCCTCGCCCGAGCAGCGAGGGCAGATACGCCTTCGAACTCGCGTAATCCTGCGTCACAAGATCGAACTGATTCAGTGCCAGCTCCATCTCATCGGTCTTCTCGTACGCGTTGCCAAGCGCCAGGAGCGTCTGTGCGTAGAGGTCCGTGCCGTCCTCGATCAGCTCCGCCGCCCGCTCGAGCTGCTTGCGGGCCTCGCTGATCGCGCCCGTCTCCATGTACGCCCGGCCAAGCAGCGTAAAGAGCTCGCCCCTTGCGCCCTCTTCCGCAGCCGCGACCCTCGGCATCTCGCGCAAAAGCCCGGTGATCGCCTCGTCCGTGTACCCCCGCTCGAGCTGGATCTCCGCGCGACGGGCCGTCGCCCAGCACCGGTCCCCCACCCCAAGTAGCGGGTCCTGCGTCAGCTCGATCAGAAGTTCCTCAGCGAACTCATACTTCGGGAACCGCTCCCCGAGCACCTGCTCGATGAGCTGCTTCCGCAACCCGATCCGCTCGCCCACCACTTCCTCAGGCAGACGATCAATCCGGTCCTTGGCCTCGTCAAACTTCCCCGTCGCGATCAATGCCTCAACCCGCAGGATCTGATCCTCGCCCCCGAGCGTCGCGCCCGCTTGCTCGGCCGAAGCAAACTCCGCCAAGACCGACTCGTGATTGGCGACCTGACCATTGATCAATTCACGCTCGGCTCGCCCGATCGCTCGCCCACGCAGCACATGGAATTGCTCGCGGTGATCCTCGGTGAAGAACGGCGCATCGACATGAGGCCTGACCTTCTGGTTCAGCACCCCGATCGCGTCGGTGTACTCGCCCCGCTCGATCTGGCTCGAAGCCTGACGGATGTACCCATCGATGTCCGGCTGGGGCTTGGTCATCACCACGCCGATCAGCCCGCCCAGAAGCAAAAGCACCGCCGCCGCGAGCGTCGGCACCTGCCAGATCTCGCGCCAGGATCGCCGGCCCGTGTTCGTCTGGATGATTTCCTGCTCGCTCAACGCGCACCCCGGCGTCGCCGCGCACCCATTGCGCGGCGTCCGTAGTGCGTTATCGGGATCTGCCCCGCGCAAGCTTGACGCCCGACGCGCAGTTTCCGCCGACCACGCCTCGTTTAAGGGGTCACTGGTCCGATAATGGCTCGTTCGCCCGGCTGAGTACCGCCGAACGAGCGATCAAGTCGCCACGGTGACGCCCCCCCGGATCCGAGAGCGCCAGCATCGCCACCGGGGGCAACACCCACTTGATCATGTTCCGCGCAAACGACCGCCCGATACTCGGTGGCCTGAACTGACCCGCAGGCAGCCCGCCCGAGGCCGCGTCCACACGCGCCACGATCAGGCCCATCATCGTCTTCCCGATCGAACGCCCGAAGAACGCCTCCGACACCGAGCAATGCGCGATGTTCACCATAATCGCCATCGCCAACGGCCCGACGTCGATGCTCCCCGTCGCCGGCAGCGCGATCGGCCCGAGCACCTCGACGACCGACATATCCAGCGCGCGGGAAATCACGACCAACCCGATGAACCCGTCGATCGCCGTGGCCACCAGCCGCCGCCCCGGACCCGCGATCGCCAGACCGGGCGGGAGCACCACCACCCCCGCCACGCCCGGCGGGCGAAGCACCACCAGGAGCACAACCGCCATCATCAGCATCAGGCTGAACGCGAGCACACGGAACTCGTTGGGCGAAACCGGCGTCGTCACGTTCGCCGGCCCGGCGTAGAGCGACCGCCCCTCGATCAGGCTGAACTCCACGATCCGGCGCACAGGATTGGAGACCTCCTCCGGCGCCGGCAATCCCGACTCGAGCTTATCCGTCACCTCACCCGCGACACTCCACGCGAGCACCAGGTGCCCCGTGCTGTGCAGAATCGCAGCCGCGCTCTCCTCGCGGATCGGATCGATCACCCCAAGCAGCAGAGGCTCGCTCGCCCCGAGCGACCAGACCGCGGTCCGCCCATCGCGCTCGCCAAGCGCGATCACCTCGTCACGCCAGACACCCGCGAACCTGAGCGGCAAATCACCCTCAGGCAGCCCAAGCGCCTGCCGATCCCATGTCCCGTGCCTGAGCGCATGCACACGCCAGGTGCTCGCCCCCTGCTCGACGACGTGCAGCCCGGTTTCACTCGCACTCAGCCGAAGCGTCGCGCTCGCATCGAACCCGGGATGCTCCACCGCGACCCACTCGCTGCCGACACGCGCGAGGAGCTCCACGCCATCTTCGTTCTCAACGAGCGCGTGAAGCTGCCCGCCATGCACCGCGAGCCCGAAGACCCGCTCGACATCCGTCAGCGTGCCGACAAGCACGAAGCGCGTCTCGGGCGAACGGATCCAGAGATCGCGCACACCTGTCGGCCGCACGCTGAGCATCATGATCTGGCGTTCACCGGCCGAGTCCGGCACAAAGAGCATGTAGACGCTGCTCGCGTCGGCCGCGATGTGCGTCGGGCGCTGCGAGAGTGTCGCCACCGCCCGCAGCCGCCCGCTCGGCGCGGGCCCGGCGTGCTGCGTGGGCGTCCTCGGCGGCACATGCGCAAGCGACGCCGACTGCTCGCCAGGCACCTGCACCACGACCCAGCCGTGCGATGCCATGTCCGTCGCCGCATCACCCGGAAGCTGCGACCGCGCCACAGCCGCGAGCATCAGCAGCAACAGGAACGCAACCCGCCTCACCGGCCGACACCCTGCGCCACCGGGCGCACATCCTCAAGCCGGATCACCTCGTCGATGCTGAATCGACGGATCAGCCCCTCCAGATCGAACACCACCGGCTTGGGCCTACGCGTGGAGATCTCCATGTCCTTCAGGTACAGCTCAATGCGAGACTCGGCGCTTGGCACATCGATCTTCACGCGCGAGGGCACACGCTGCTGACGCGTCGGCTCGATGTGATTGAGCACACGCTGGTGCATCGAAAGCTCCGAGCCCGCGACGAGCTTGCCGTCGTCCGCATACAGATCCACACCGACCGGATCGAAAACGCTCCGCGTCAGATACACCCGCCTTGTGCGTCCAGACTCGTTGAACTCCACCGCGAAGACTTGCGCAGGATCGAGCCCCTCGCGCACCGCCTCGACCACCCTCCCCGCGCGATCGCTCCCCGGCTCGGGCCAGGGCTCCAGATCCGCCAGGATGAGTAGGTCCGTGGGCAGCACCGGCACGCCCACGCGCTCGATCGCAAGGTCCCGCGCGCCCGACTGCCCGCCAACAAACGCACGCTTGATGTCCAGCCGCTCGATCCACCAGAACCGCTCGTCATCACACCCGAGCAGCAGATACGTCTCGCCCAGCTTGCCGATCGTGAGCGCCACCCGCGACGGCCGCACAAACTGGAGATGCCCCTCGCCCTGCTCGTAGTGACGCTCGCCCTCGGCGTCTCTGTACCGCAGCCCCACCGTCGCTCGAGCCCAGAACCGGCCAAGCGCCCCCACACGCGATTCCGCCTGCGCGTAGACCTCCTCGTACGTCGGCAAGGGAGCGACGTCCTCCGGCGCGATCGGTGTGGGCCTCGCCTGACACGCGCCCAGGAACACCGCGCTCAAGGCCATGATCAGCAGCAAGAACGCTCTACGCATCGCCCGGATCCAGCACCTGCTCGACCTGCTCCACGAGCTCGGCCAGCGCCTGCTCATCGAGCTCGCCCGAGGCCTGCGGGTCGTGCACCTCGATCGGCTCGGCCCCTTCCTCGGC
This sequence comes from Phycisphaerales bacterium, assembly GCA_965228265.1. Classification (GTDB taxonomy): domain Bacteria; phylum Planctomycetota; class Phycisphaerae; order Phycisphaerales; family UBA1924. Next base: position 1,777,481 of record OZ245804.1, on the reverse strand, counting down.
ACCCTTGGGCATCACCAGCAGCTTGCCCTCTTTCGTCCCGACGTACTCGAGCTGGCGTTTGCGCATCAGCATGAGCGCGAGCACGTACCGGAACGCCAGGCGCTTGGGCTCCTCGGCCTCGCCGAGCTGCTCAAAAAGATCCAGCAGCCCATCGGCGCTGATGATCGCGTCCTGCTTCTTGCCCGGTTCGTGCACCTGCGTGCGCCAGGTCGCGAAGATGCGCCGCTCATCGCTCGGCCGGGCGCCGCCTTCCCAGGCCTTGAGGGCGTAGTCGAGCCGCTCGAGCTCTTCCTCGCTCTCGCCCTCGAGCAGCACAACGACCATCATCTCGCCCGGAACGAGGGTCTCGCCGGTCGAGGCGCAGCGGTTGGTCGAACGCGGAATCGCAAAGGGTTGGGTGGTGCTCACAGGGCGAGTCTACGACGGCTACCGGCAGGACAACTCAAAGAACCGCTGCCCGGTCCCGGATCGCCCGACCCGAAACCGCTTCGTCATGCCGCAGGACGGGCACCGCGCGAGGTACTCGGGGTCCTCGGGTCTGCGGTAGACACGGACATACTGGTTGGCGCAGCGGAAGTAGATCCGCAGATAGGGCCGGGCCTGACCCGGGGTGTCGTTTGCGCCGCGTGATGACTGGGGGAGCTGACTCATGACACCCCCATATCGACCGATCGCGAGTGTCCGGTTCGAAACAAGACTCGATGTCAGGTTGATGTTCGATTTGCTGGATTTCCAGCGCCCGGGCCGATCTACAATCATTCTGGCCCACCGATCGGCCATTTGAAGCACATGACTGGCGCACTGACCATCCTGCCCGACCCCCCGCCGCCGCCCACGGCGATCGGTCTCATCGCAGGGGGAGGCCGATTGCCCTCCCTTGTTGCGGAGGGCCTGCGTGAGGCCGGGCATCCGGTGCACGGGCTGGGGCTTGCGGGGATGTACGACCCGGAGTTGCCGCTTTTGTGCGACTCGTTCCGCACCGTGGGCCTCCTGCGCGTGGCCAGCTGGGGCAAGGCGTTTCGCCGGATCGGTGTGCACCACGCGATCATGGTGGGCACAGTGGACAAGGCGCAGCTCCACCACGACCCGTTCAAGATGTTCCGCAGCATCCCGGACCTGCGGACTCTGGTGATGTGGTACCGTAAGCTTCGCCACGATCGGCGGAGCCACGCGCTGCTCAAAGCCGTCGCCGACGAACTCGATCGCAGCGGAGTCAGCCTCATCGATTCGACCATGTCCATCGGAAGCCAGCTCGCAACCAGCGGCGTCATGACCCGGCGCAAACCCACAGCGGACCAGATGGCGGACATCCAGTTCGTCTGGCCTCTGCTGACGGAGACGCTGCGTCTGGATATCGGCCAGGCGATCGCCGTGCGCGACCGCGACGTCATCGCCGTCGAGGCGGTCGAGGGCACCGACCGGATGATCACCCGCGTCGGCGCACTCTGCAAGGCCAAGGGCTGGACGCTCTGCAAGGGCGCCCGGGCCGGGCACGATCGGCGTTCGGATGTCCCGACCGTCGGGCTCGACACGATCAAGAACCTGTACGAGCAGGGCGGACGCTGCCTGGCCTTGGCCGCGGGCGACGTGATCATGCTCGACAAGCCCTACCTGCTGGACCTGGCCGACGAGATGGGCATCGCGGTCATCGGTGTGCCGATCGGTCCGGGCAAGACCACGCCCATCCGCGACGACGCCGACGACTCCAAAGACGCGCCGCAGTAAGCCCGATGGCGGGCGACCCTGAACATCCCTTTGTCAGCCGGGGCGGGCTCAAGCTCGCGCACGCCCTCGATACGTTCGCCCTCGACGTGACCGGGCTCGCGTGCGCGGACCTCGGCTGTTCGACGGGTGGCTTTACCGACTGCCTCCTTCAGCGCGGGGCCCGCTCGGTCGTCTGCGTCGACACCGCCTACGGGCAGCTTGCCTGGAAACTCCGGCAGGACGAACGCACGACCGTCATGGAACGCACCAACGCGCTCCACGCCGACCCGGTCGAGGGCGGCGTCGATCTCGTCGTCATGGACCTCGGCTGGACGCCGCAGCGCCTAGCCATCCCCGCGGCTGCCCGGTGGCTAGGCGCGGGCGGCAAAGTCATCTCACTCATCAAGCCCCACTACGAGTTGAGCGACCGCGAGGGCAAGGGCGCCAAGATCGTGCTCGATAAAGAACAGGCCGAGCGCGTGGCGCAGGAGTCGCTGGATCTGCTCGAATCCCGAGGATTCAAAGCCGTCGGACTCGTCAAGTCGCCCATTCTTGGCGGCGGCAACCGGTCCAAGAGCGCCAAGCGTGGCAACCCCGAATGGCTGGCGCTGATCGAAAAGAAGAGTTAAAAGAAGGTGTTGCGAGTTGTCGCAAAGGGCAACCCGTGCATGGTCTTCCAAGCGCACGGCTTGCAAGACAAGCCGTGGCACCCGGAATCTGATCCGATTCAGTTCGAGCCGGAATCCGCCGCCCACCCAGTCTCGGGCTGTTTGCTGAGCATGCTCCAGAGCAGGTTCTTGAGCTCATCGAGTCCCTGTGTCGTCGCGCTCGAGATCACGATGACCTCCTCGTTGCGACCGAGCTGGAGCGTCGTGCGGATCTCACGCACGAGCTTCTCCTGATCCTCTTCGAGCACGAGATCCGCCTTGCTCACGACGATGATCTCGGGCTTCTCGGCGAGGACCGTCGAATACGCGGCGAGCTCGGCGTGGATCTTCTTGTAGTTGTCCAGGGGCGAGCTGCCGTCGGTGGGCTCGGCCTCGATCAGGTGCGCGATCACGCGCGTCCGCTCGATGTGGCGCAGGAAGTCGTGCCCGAGCCCGTGCCCCTCGGCCGCGCCCTCGATCAGCCCCGGGATGTCGGCGATCACGATGCGCCGGGCCGCGTCGATCTCGCAGATGCCAAGCTGAGGGCCGAGCGTCGTGAACGGGTAGTTGGCGATCTTCGGGTTCGCACGCGTCATCGCCTGCAGCAGCGTGCTCTTGCCTGCGTTCGGCAGACCCACCAGACCAACATCCGCAATGAGCTTGAGCTCGAAACGGACCATCCGCTGCTCGCCCGGCTCGCCGGGAGAGGCCTCTCTCGGGGTCTGGTTGAGCGGGCCCTTGAAGTGCTCGTTGCCGAAACCGCCGCGACCGCCCCTGGCGACAATGAACGTCTGTTCGGGCCCGAGGTCGGTCAGCAGTTCTCCCGTTTCGTCGTCGTAAACGAGCGTGCCGGGCGGGACCTTCAGAATGGTGTCCTCGGCGCTCGCGCCGTGGCAGGACTTGGCGGTCCCCGGCTCGCCTGGCTTGGCGTGCCAGTGGTGATGCCCGCGGTACTCGTAGAGGGTGTTGACGTTGTTGTCGGCGACGAGCACGACCGAGCCGCCGTTCCCGCCGTCACCCCCGTCGGGTCCGCCCTTGGGCTGGTATTTGGCGCGGTAGAACGAGACGGCTCCGTCGCCGCCCTTGCCGGCCTTCACGTGGATTGTCGCTTGATCGACGAACATCACCCTGAGCGTAGGAGGCCCGGGGCGGAAAGCTCAGATTCAGGCGGCCCGGGCATAGCGACCCGTGCAGAAATGGGCAATGAGGCGTTGCTTGTCGCCAAAACGCACGAACCTGCTGAACGAGGCGGCCATGCGGACCGGGCCGAACTCCTGATCGTCCTCATCGACCCGGACGATTCGGCTGAACACCTCGACGTAGTCGGGCTCCTCGTCGGTCGCGGTCGGCAGGTCGATCCGGATGACGACTGTGGCACCGGGCTCGATGGGCTTGTCGATCTCAAAGCACAGGCCCGCCTCGGAGATGTCGTAGGCGTGGCCCTCGTACTCGAAGGTGTCGCCATCGAGACGACGCATCGTCACACGCGAATACATCGGGGGCAGCGCAAAGCGCTCGAACTGTCGGCGATTGATCTGGTTTGCCATGCGATAGCCTCCCGAGGCCCGTAAACGGGTTCGGGCATGGCTATCGGCCCTTGACGGGGGCTTCTTCAGATTCAGTGACGGATCGTGCCCTCGCGGGCGGATTCGGGCGCAGGTGCTGCGCCGCGCAGCTCCAGACTCAGCCCGTCGACCTTGACACCCAGACGCTTCTCAACCTCCCGCAGGATCGCGGGATCGATCGAGCCCATGAGCTTCTCGCTCAGGTCCATCGGGACGTCCATGACCTCTCCATCGGCGGTCACGAGGTGGGCGTGCTCGGAGACATCCGCGTCGTAACGCGAGGCCCCGCAAGCACTTGGGAGCTTTCTGCACAGCCCAGCCGAGGCCAGCGCCTCGAGCGTGTTGTAGACCGTCGCCAGGCTCATGCTCGACTCGGGAGCCGAGGTGCTCGCGGCCCCACCAACGGCATCGAAAATCTCGTCGGCGGACATGTGGCACTTCCGGGCTGCCAGAGCCAGATAGACGTCCTCACGCTGGCGCGTGGCCCGCAGGCCGTGCTCGCGGAGCATCTCTCTTGCCCGCTCGCGGGTCATGGGCTGGCAGAATGGGTCGTTTGGCGTGTGCATCGCAAGTTCTGTGTCCGTAGGAGTATAGCTGGACAATCACCTGATGTGGTCAAACCCCGAACCCGAGGAGGTCTTCCGGATTACCAGGCCGGGATCGGCTCCTCGCCCGCATCCACGGGCGGGCGCTGGATCACCATGGTCCTGTGCGGGATGTCGGCCTCGATGAATTCCTCGCCCTCGGGATTCCAGCCGAGCTTCTCGTAGAAACCCACCGCGGTCTTCTGGGCGTAGCAGTAGAGCCCCTCGAGCCTAAGTTCGCCGAAGGCCCGGCTCTCGGCCTCGATCACGAGGCGCTGACCGATGCCCTCGCCTTGCCGCTGCTCGTCGACGGCCATCTGCATGAGTTTGCCGAAGCCCGGGCGGTCCGACTCGGGCAGCAGCAGCGCACACCCGATCACGCGCTCGCCGCCGGGGGTGGAGGCCACCGCGACGAAGTGCTCGAACCGCTCCTCGAACCCCGGGTAGAGCTCGCCCAGCTTCTGCATGGTCATCCCGATGGGCTCGAGCAGAACGCGCTCGCGGAGTCGGCACTCCTTCTCGTAGAGCGGGTCTTCCATCGTGATGCGCTTGAATGTGACCAAAGCCCGCTGCCCCTTCCGAACCCCGCTGGGGGCTTCAAGCGTATCACCGGTGCACGCTTCCCGCCTTGTTCAGGCGCTCGAATCCGCATCAGGTCCCCCGCGAACCTACCCTCAACCAGCATGTTTCCACGCAAACCAACCCGCCAGATCCGAGTCGGAAACGAGAAGACGGGCGTCGTCCTGATCGGAGGGGGCCTGGGCGGCACCGAGCCCGCGCCGGTCAGCGTCCAGACCATGACCGCCGGGTACACCCACGAGATCGATCGGTGCGTGGCGGAGATCAACCGCCTGGCCGCGGCCGGGGCGGACATCGTCCGCGTCGCGGTGCCCGAGCGCAAGGACACCGCCGCCCTGCGTGAGATCCTGGATCAGACGAGCGTCCCGATCGTGGCGGACGTGCATTTCCACTTCAAGCGGGCGCTGGAAGCCGTGGAAGCGGGCGTGCACAAGATCCGCCTGAACCCGGGCAACATCCAGGACCGTGACCAGGTCAACGCGGTGATCGATGCGTGCAAGGACGCGCAGATCCCGATCCGCGTGGGTGTGAACGAGGGCTCCATCATTGAGCGCAAGGACAAGGAGAAGCGCAAGCAGGAGCTCGGGGCGTACTTCGAGAAGAACCTGATCGGGGGCAAGCACGCGCACCTGCTCGGGCTCATCATCGCCAAGCTCGAGGAGTACATGGACATCTTCCGAGAGCGCGACTTCGCGGATGTCTCGATCAGCTGCAAGTCGATGGACGCGGCCTTCACGATCGCGGCGTATCAGGAAGTCTCCAAGCGTTTCGACGAGCCCCTGCATCTGGGCGTGACACACGCCGGCCCACGCGAGACGGGGGCGATCCGCTCCATCGCGGCTCTGTCGGGCCTGCTCACACAGGGCATCGGGGACACGGTGCGCATCAGCTACGCGAGCGACCCGGTGTACGAGGTCGAGGACGGGCTGGAGCTCATGTACTCGCTTGGTTTGCGCGAACGCGCGGGGATCGATCTGATCGCCTGCCCCACTTGCGGCAGGATTCAGGTGGACCTGTTCACGCTCGTGCAGAACGTGCGGACCAAGCTCGCCAGCGACATCACGATCCCGATGAAGGTCGCGGTGATGGGCTGCGTGGTGAACGGGCCGGGCGAGGCCGAGGGCGCGGACGTGGCGGTCTTTGCGGGCGACAAGAAGGGCATCATCTACGTGCAGGGCGAGCGAGTCGCCAATGTGCCCGAGTCGGAGATCCTGGATCGGCTGCTCGCCGAGTGCCAGGAGTTTCAGCGCAAGGTGCTGGCGGGCGAGGCGGAACTCGGCCAGAAGGTGGTCGAGATCGTGCCCCCGGACCCGATCGGCGAACTCGGCTCGGGCTTCGACAAGATCGCCAAGGGCGATGTCGAGAAGTCGACGTCGCTGACGATCAAGGGCAACTGAATCTAAGAACTCCAATTTCTCTTGGTGGGGGCGGCGTCCCCACCGAAGACTCATTCATCTGAGGCTGGAAGCCTCCGCCACTGGATCTCTCTTTAGCCTTTGATCTCGGCGAGCATGCGCCGGGCGGTGCGGGTGGCGCGTGAACGCTCGGCCTGTTCCTCGCCCGTGCGCGCCAGCTCGGCGACTCGCGCGGCAAGGTCGGTCCAGCGGCGACCCGCGACGGGGCGGAGTTCCGCGATGCTGCGCTCAACGAGCCACAACGCGGCTGCTCTTGCGGCCTGGTTCTCGTCGGCGAGTGTGTCCAGCACCCGGTCCACCGTGTCTTCGGGAGCGGACTGGTCCTTGAGCAGCACACGCAGCGCGCTGGTCTGGACGCGGTGGTTCGGGTCATCGACCGCGGGCTTGATGACCTCGACCATCGACGAGGCCCGGCCCCTCGGGCGTTTCGGCTCGGCTTCCACGGCGGTCGCGCGGACACGGGCGTCGTGGTGCGAGCGGGCAGCGGCGAGAAGCTTGGCGACCGAGGGATGCCCGAGCTGCGGGATCGCGGTCAGGACGGCTGAGATGATCCGCCAGGCGGGCGAGTCGTCCCGACGGAAGGCCTGCTCGATCGTCCGGATGAGATCCGGCGCGAGTTCCTCGGCGAGGTTGAGCTGACGGATCACTCGGATCGCGCCCAGGATCTGGCTCTCCTGCTGCGCGTCGAGCTGATCGCGCAGCAGGGCGATCGTGCGGTCGCGGTCGGTCGCCAACGAGCGCAGGGTCTCGACGAACTGGCGATGGTGATGCGGGCGCGGGGCGACGATCGTGCGCACGCTTGGGTGGATCGAGCGATTGAGTGTGGCGCGGAAGTCGTCGGTCAGCTCGCCCGAGTGCAGCAGGCGGAGCGTGGCCGACCGGGCGACGGTTTCGCACGGATCGAGCGCGAAATCGCGGAGAAGCGTCGCTGACGCCCGGCGGACGGCGGCGAGACGTGCCTGGTCGTCCTCGTCGGCGAGCATGGGCTCGAGCAGGCCATCGATGTGCGCCGGCTCGGGGCCGATCGCGTCGAGCCAGAGTGGCAGACCTCGGCGGGCGCTCTCGGGGGCGGATTCGAACTGTTCCAGATCGGGGAAGAGCCTCGGGCGCTCGGCTCGGGAGACACGCGCACGGAGCGGGACTCGGCGGGCGGGCCTGAGGCCGAGGTGGGCGTTGGTCAGGACGGGGTTGATCTCGCGCATGTCGCCCGGGAGGCAGAGCCGTTCGATCGCGGACTTGCGGAACTCGCCCTCGGTGAGCAGCTCCCACGCGCGGAGTCGACCGGCCGGGCCCGGCACACGCTTGAGGGCGGCGCGGAGCCCCATGCGAACGGCCTCGTCGGCGCTGCGCAGCCAGCGGGCGAGGTCGGTGTCGACGAGCCCCCGGCGGACGGACGGATCGAGCAGGAGGACGGCGGCCTCCATGACCGGGCCCGAGCGGTGCTCCGGGTAGCGCTCGGCGGCGGCGAGAACGGCCATGATCGCGCCGGCCTGGCGCGCGGTCACGGGTGAGCCGACGCTCCGCTGCTCGGCGAGCGAACGAGCGAGTGCAAGGACGGCTGCTTCGGCAAGCTGGGCAACCGATTCGTCGCGGTCCTCGATCAGGGGGATCACGGTCGGGAGGAGCGAGGGCTCGTTCGCGTCGGTGGCGAGCTCGATCGCGGATCGGCGGACGGATGGGACGCTGTCGGTTGCGAGTGCGCCGACGAGGCTTGCAAGGCCCGGGCCGACGTGCTTGCGGATGGCGGCCCGGGATTCTTCGGGCAGACGGGTGTAGACGGCGGCGAGCTGGTGGTGGATGCGGTCGGCGCGGGCCTGTCGGATGCGCCCGATCGCGCGGAGGGTTTCGTCGATCGGGTCGTGTCGATCGGAATCGACGGGTGTCGTGTGGAGCTGCTCGCTCAAATCGAGCAGCGCGATGACATGCTCGGGTGACTCGTTCTTACTGAGATTCCGCGAGGCGCGGGCGAGGCGCAGCGAAAGCCTGGGCGAGATGGCCAGGAGGAGCGCGGATTGGAGTCGGTCGGTCGGCATGGGGTCAGGCGTCGGCGCCTGATTGTGTATCGGTCATGTGCCCCATTCTGCAAAAAGTGACAGCATCTACGAGGAAAAGGGGTTCCATTTTTCTGAGGCCACAATATGATGTGCCCTTGGATCGGAGCGATCCAAAAACCCTGTTGAGCCGGTACGGGAGACAGGGGCTCGAAGGGGCTACCGTATCGGTGCACTGAGCCACGCAGGGATGCGTAGCTGGCAGACAGCGACGGAGCGCCCCCCGAGCATGAGCGCGGGCGGATCCGAGGGGAAGGTCGTCAGGATCGACGACGCTGGAGCCAGCCAACATGAAAACCATTGCGAGGCAGTTGAGCACTCAGTCCTACCAGGTCGTGCTGTACAACCGGGCGTTGCACCCGGAGTTGTTTGATTTGCGTGATCGGAAGGTGACGACGCACGGCCGGTACGAGCTGGAATCGTGGCTTATGCCGGGCAATCACGTGCTGCGCTTTGGCCTGGGCGATCTGTGTCTGTCGGAGCTTGTGATCGACCGGGAGAACAACCTGCCCTCGGCGGGCGTGGTGACCGCGTTCCCGTGCGCGGGTGAGCGGGACTTCGAGCAGAAGTTCGAGGCGGAGAAGGTGAACTACCTCTCGACGGTGCAGACTGAGACACTGAGCGAGAACCTGTATCTGACGACGCACCGGGAGATGGTCGAGCACATCGGCGAGAACGGGTCGCAGTCGATCGGCTGGGACTCGGAGGCCGGGCCGAACCTTTCGGTGCTGGATGTGCAGGCGATGGCCAGCGAGGTGCACATCCAGGCGTACCACCTTGTGGCCCAGGGCGGTTTCGTGCTTCGGACGCAGGCGATCTTCGAGCACAAGTAGGGCCTGAGGGCCAGTGAGCGGACCATGAATCGCCCCGGAGCTGGTGTTCCGGGGCGTTTTCGTCGATAGACTGTGCGGATGACCACGGATGCCCGAGAGCTTGAGGCGGTCCAGAGCCGCCGAATTATGACGCCCCGCTGAGGGGCTGCCGGTCGTTGTGCCGGTCCATGCCTGCTCGCGGGGCCGCCGAGCCAGCTCGGCCCGACGTGTCCGAATCCCTGATCTCCCCCACCATTTGCAGACAATGATGAACCCCCGGGGCGAGGGCTCCGGGTGTGAGGTGCACCAGCCATGTCCGAAGCAACCGAGAAGCCCAACTACAAGAAGACGGTGAATCTGCCCAGGACGCAGTTCCCGATGAAGGCGAACCTGCTCCAGAACGAGAACCAGAGCATCAAGCGCTGGGACAAGTTGGGGCTGTACCAGAAGCTGCGCGAGCAGGGCGCCAAGAAGCCCATGGGTCGCTTCGTGTTCCACGACGGGCCGCCGTACGCGAACGGGTCGATCCACCTCGGGCATTTGATGAACAAGTGTCTGAAAGACTTTGTGGTGCGCAGCCGAACGGTGATGGGCTGGGATACGCCCTACGTCCCGGGCTGGGACTGTCACGGCTTGCCCATCGAGCACAAGGTGATGACGGGCCTTGTCGAGAGCGGCAAGATCAAGAAGCTGATGGATCTGGATGAGGACAAGCGCCGGGTGGCGGTGCGGCGAGAGTGCGAGAAGAACGCCAACAAGTTCCAGAAGCTGCAGGCCGAGCAGATGCAACGGCTGCTGACGCTGGCGGACTACGCGGACCCGTACCTGACGATGCAGCCGCGCTATGAGCGCGCGGTGCTGGAGGTCCTGGGTGATCTTTGCCGGGAGGGGCTGGTGTACCGGGCGCTCAAGCCTGTGCACTGGTCGGTGGACAACGAGACGGCGCTGGCCGAGGCGGAGCTGGAGTACTACGACCGCGAGGATTTGTCGGTGTTCGTGGACTTCGAGTGCGCCGACGCGGAAGACGTGTACGAGCGGTTCGGGCTGACGGGCGACGATCGGCCGCAGACCAAGCCGAGCCTGATGATCTGGACGACGACGCCCTGGACCTTGCCGGCGAACATGGCGGTCGCGGTGAACGAGAAGTACGAGTACGCGCTGGTGCGTGTGGACGGGAACGTGACGGTGCTCGCCTCGGGTTTGGTTGAACAGGTGACGAAGCAGGTGGGGAGCGAGAGTGTTGAGGTGCTCGCGACGACGACGGGGGGCAAGCTCGTCGGTGTGCGGTACAAGAGCCCGCTGCGTGAGGATGTGCCGCCGGCGGACGGGCCGGTGGACAAGGTGTGGTCGGTCGTGAGCGCTGAGTACGTGACGCTCGAGGACGGCACGGGCCTCGTGCACACGGCGACGGGTCACGGTGCCGACGACTATCAGACGGGATTGCGTGAGGGGATCGGGGTGTACTGCCCGGTGAGGGGCGACGGCACGTACGACGAGACGGTGCCGGAGTGGCTGCGCGGGATGCACGTCTTCAAGGCCAACTCGCTCGTGGCGGATTGCCTGGCCGAGAGCGGGCACCTGTTCCATTCCAACACATTCATGCACAGTTATCCGCACGACTGGCGGAGCAAGGGGCCGGTGATCTTCCGCGCGACGGAGCAGTGGTTCGTGGGTGTGGACCGTCCGACGAAGCGGGATGAGAAGTCGCTGCGTGATCTGGCGATGGAGAAGACCGAGTCGGGCGTGGAGTTCATCCCGGCGTGGGGCAAGAACCGGATGCGGGGCATGCTCGAGGGGCGTCCCGACTGGTGCATCAGCCGACAGCGGGCGTGGGGTCTTCCGATCCCGAGCTTTACGCTGCCTAATGGCGAGAGCTTCATGACCGAGGCGGTCGTGCGCGCGGTGGCGCAGGTCGTGGGCGAGAAGGGCTCGGACGCGTGGTTCACGATGTCGGCCGAGGAGTTGCTTGTGCACTACGACCCGGCGCAGGACAGCGAGTCGCCGCGGGCGTTGCGTGACGGCGAGGTGACGACCTCGGAGCTCACCAAGGGACGCGACATCCTGGACGTGTGGTTCGAGTCGGGCTCGTCGTGGAACGCGGTGATGCGCGAGCGTTCGGGGGGCGAGGACTTCCCGGTGGATCTGTATCTGGAGGGATCGGACCAGCACCGCGGGTGGTTCCAGTCATCGCTGATCGCGGGGCTCGGGAGCATGGGCGAGCCGCCTTACAAGGCGCTGCTCACGCACGGGTTCATGGTGAACAAGGACGGCAAGAAGCTGAGCAAGAGCTCGGGCGACACGATCGAGGAGCTGTTCAAGGAGTTCGGCGCGGACGTGCTGCGCTGGTGGGTGAGCTCCCTGGCGTACGACAACGACGTGAAGGTCGATCACGAGTTCTTCAAGGGGGCTGGCGAGAGCTACCGCAAGGTGCGCAACACGATGCGTTTCGTGCTGAGCAACCTCGACGGGTTTGATGTGCAGCGAGACGGCGTGCCCTTCGACGCGATCGAGCCGACGAGCCTGGAGGCATGGGTGCTGGGCGAGCTGGACGCGCTGACGGACCGGGTCACCGAGGCGTACGAGCGGTACCAGTTCAAGAACGTCCACACGGCGGTGTACAACTTCTGCAATGACACGCTCAGCTCCGTGTACCTGGCGGCTGTGAAAGACAGGCTCTACTGCGACGAGGTCGATTCGCCGAGAAGGCGGCGCACGCAGACGGCGCTCTACCGGATCGCGGATCAGCTCTCGAGACTGCTGGCACCGATCCTGTGCCACACCGCCGACGAGGCGTACCGCTCGCTCACCGGCGACGACGAGGGGTGCGTGCACCTTCTGGAGGTGCTGCCAAAGTCGGGCGTTCGGGTGAGCGAGGCGTGGTCGGTGGCGACCGAAGCGCGGGACGCGGGACTCCTGGCGCTCGAGGCATCGAAGGCGCAGGGAATCGAGAACCCGCTCGATGCGGGCGTGACGCTGCCGGACGCGAAGGGTGTGCTCGCACAGCTCGATACGACGGATCTTGCGGATCTGCTTGGCGTGAGCGAGGTGACGCTCGACGCGTCGATCGAGAAGCCGGTGGTGCACGATCTGCGAGATCGTCCGAGGTGCGAGCGGAGCTGGAAGCGTGACGGCACGGTGCGCGAGCGCAGCGACGGCGGGATGCTGAGCGATCGTGACGCGCGGGCACTCGGGCTGGCTTGAACGAGCCCCGGCAGGGCTTGCCGGTCGTCAGAGTGGTTTTCGGACGTGACCGGGTCGGGTGTTGAGGGAACGCAACACCTGGAGGGGTGCCGGTGTGCGGAATTGTCGGGGTTTACGGGGCGGGTCGTTGACCTCAGGCAACAGCCGACGATATCCAAGGCGATGGCACAACCCCACAAGATCCTGATCGTGGACGACGACCCGATCGTCGCCGAGTCGCTCGAAGAGTTGCTTCGCACGTCGGGGTACGAGGTTTGCAGTGCGCTCGGCGGGCGTGAGGCGCTCGCGATCATCGAGGAGGCGGGCCGGGTGCCGGACGCGATCATCACGGACGTGGTGATGCCGGGCGTGAGCGGGCTGGACCTCTTGCGCGAGGTGCGCAAGCGCAAGATCGGTTCGGCGGTGATCGTCCTGACGGGGTACGGGACGGTTGAGTCGGCGGTCGAGGCGTTGCGTCTGGGGGCGGCTGATTACCTGACCAAGCCGGTGGTCGAGAGCGAGCTGGAGCTGGCGATCGAGCGGGCGATTCAGCAGAAGGCGCTGCTGCACGAGAACGCTCAGCTGCGCAAGCAGCTTCGGGGCAAGGCGTCGCTCGACACCATCGTCGGGCGTGATGCGCGGATGCAGCGTGTGTTCGAGCTGGTCGAGGCGGTGGCGCCGAGCCGGACGACGGTTCTGATGTCTGGCGAGAGCGGCACGGGCAAGAGCATGATCGCGCACGCGATCCATGACCGCAGCGACCGCTCGAAACAGCCGTACGTGGAGCTGGCCTGCGGCTCGATCCCGGAGACGCTGCTCGAGAGCGAGCTGTTCGGGCATGTACGCGGGTCGTTCACGGGCGCGCACACGGACAAGGTCGGCAAGTTCCAGGCGGCGCACGGCGGGACGCTCTTTCTCGACGAGATCAACTCGGCGAGCCCGGGCATGCAGCTCAAGCTGCTGCGCGTGCTGCAGGAGAGGCGTTTCGAGCCTGTGGGTTCGAACGAAACGATCGAGGTGGACGTGCGGGTGATCCTGGCGTCGAACGAATCGCTGGACAAGCTCGTCGCCGAGGGCAGGTTCAGGCAGGACTTGTACTACCGCATCAACGTGGTGCAGATCGATCTGCCGGCGCTGCGGGAACGGGCCAACGACATCCCGCTGCTGGCGTCGCACTTTCTCGAAGGGTTCGCGGCGGAGCTCGGGAAGGAGCTGATCGGTTTCAGCGACGAGGCGATGGCGGCGCTGGTGCAGTACAGCTACCCGGGCAACGTGCGCGAGCTGTCGAACATTGTCGAGCGGGCGGCGGTTCTGACGAGCAAGCCGACGATCGGTGTGGAATCACTCCCGGCGCATGTGGTCAGCGGCGAGACGGGCATGACGATCCGCCCCGTGGGGCAGGAGCGCGATGACGGGGAGACCTGGGAACCGATGCCGCTGGTTGAGGCGCTCAAGGAGCCGGAGCGGCGGATTCTGCTGCGAGCGCTGGAGGCGAACGATTGGAATCGCTCGGTGACGGCGGAGCAGCTCGGGATCAACCGCACGACGCTCTACAAAAAGATGAAGTCGCTCGGGATCTCGGGCGATGAGGATCGGCTGGCTGGCTAGGCGTCAGGCGGTGCAGCAGCTGGCGCCGGCGGGCTGGGTTGTCTTGTTCCAGGGCATCCTGGCGAGGACGAGCGCCATGCCGCACCAGCCGGTTGCGCCGGCGAACATGAGCCCGAGTCCGACGAACGCGGAGAGCCCGTAGAAGAGGGGCGAGAGGGTCCAGCCGAGCGCAACGCCGAGCACGACGAGCGAGCCGGCGATGAGTTGGACCTGGCGCATGATCGGGAGTCTTGGTGGTTTGGCGGGTTTGAGCGTCGGTTTGCCGGCGAGTTTCCAGGCCTCGATGCCGCCGGCGAGGTGATAGACGTTGTCATCACCCGTGCAGAATTTCTCGGCGGCCTTGGCGGATCGTCCGCCCGACTTGCAATGGAAGACGACGCGTGAGCCGGGGTAACGCTTGCGGATCGTGTCGGCGTCGAACTTGGAGAGCGGCGCGTGCTCGGCGCCGCCGATGCGTTCCTCGGCGTGCTCGAAGTCTTCGCGAACATCGATGAGCACGGTGTCGCCGGCCTCGAGCCATTGTTCGATGAGCTCGGGCGAGACCTCGACGAGCTTTCTGTCGGCTTTGGTTTGTGTTTCTGTGGACACGTGTGCGCTCCTTTCCGGCTATGCGGTCTGAGCTTGTGCTTTGTCCCAGGCCAGGATGCCGCCCTTGAGATTGAGGACGTCGAAGCCCCGGCGTTTCAGGTACGAAGCGGAGCTTGCCGAGCGGATCCCCGAGCGGCAGTTGACGAGCAGTGTGGCGTCCGTGGGGACGTCGTCCATGCGGCCGGCGAGGCGTGTGTGGGCGATGTTGGTGGCGTCGTCGATGTGACCAGCCGCGAACTCGGTTGTTCTGCGCACATCGAGCACCTTGACCTTGCCCTGGTCGATCAGATTGCGGGCCTGATCGGGCGTGACGTCTTCGATCGTGGACAATGCGTGCGACTTGTCCTTGCACATCGCGATGTCCGAGGCGTCGAACCAGCCCCGCAGGTGATCGAGGCCGACGCGGACGAGGTCGCGGACGGCTTCTTCGAGCTTGTCGGGGTCGATGATCAGGTAGATCTCTTCGGTGTCACGGACGAACGAGCCCGCGAAGGTGTTGAAGGACTTGTCCATCGGCATCCAGAGCGAGCCGGGCACGTGGCCTTTGCGGAACTCGTCCCACGAGCGGGTGTCGATGAGGGCGACTTTCCCGGTGTCGATGTCCTGCAGCGCACCGACGGTGACGCGCGGCGGGATGGGGAGGCTGCCCAGCACGGGCGGCCCGACTTTGTTGTCGCGCTTCATGTTGGCGAAGTACATGGGCGGTTCTGGCTGGCCTTCGAGGATGAAATCGACGAAGTTCTGTTCGCTCGTGGCGGCCTTGATGGCGGGGTTGAATCGTTTTTCGTAGCCGACGGTGCTCATGGGGACGGCCCCGAGCGCTTTGCCGCAGGCGCTGCCTGCGCCGTGTGCGGGCCAGACCTGGACATAATCGGGGATGTTGTCGAGCGTTTGGAGTGTGCTGTAGAGGCGGCGCGCGGAGGGTTCCATCATGCCGGCGACCCCCGCGGCGGACTCGAGCAGGTCGGGCCTGCCCAGGTCTCCGACGAAGACGAAGTCGCCCGTGGCGATGCCGATGGGTTCGGTCGCCCCGGAGCCCCGGTCGGTGACGAGAAAGACGATGTGCTCGGGTGTGTGCCCGGGGGTGTGGATGACTTTGAAGTCGATATTGCCGACGGAGAAGGTGTCGCCGTCGTGGAGGAGAGTGTGGTCGTAGCTGCCGCCGTCGAGTTTCTTGTCGAGCCACTGGTACTTCCAGTCGGCGTCGCCCTCGTCGGACACGTAGACCTTGGCGCCGAGGCGCTCGGCGAGTTCGCGTGAGCCGGAGACAAAGTCGGCGTGGATGTGCGTCTCGGCGGTGGCGACGATTCGGAGGCCGTTCTCCTTGGCGAGGTCGATGTAGCGGTCGACGTCGCGTTCGGGATCGATGACGATGGCTTCGCCCGTCTTCTGGCAACCGATGAGGTACGCCGCCTGAGCGAGTTTGTCGTCGTAGACCATCCGCATGAACATGGCTGCCTCCTTGGTGCCCCTCTGAATCGGAGCTCTACAAGGCTATAGAGACACGAACCGGGTTGCACGCTCCCGGTTTGACAGAAGTTTTGAGAAGATACCAGAGATTGCTACCTGGGCTGGGTTTGGGGGCTTCTGATGCGGGCAAGGAGCGAGTCCCTGAGGCCCTCCGGGAGATCTCCCCTGGCCAGGTCATGGCAGATGTTCTGGGTCAGATCGAGCGAGGCGAAAACGGACTGGCAACGCTGGCAGATGATGTTGGCATCGAAGGGGACACCCCGGTCGAGGGCTTCCTGTTTGGCGTTCAGGAGATCGAGGCAGGTCTGCTCCGGGTAGGCCGGGGGCGGCGCGGGCTCGCTCGTGCGCGGGATGGCCTTATCGACGGCGGCCCGGAGTTTCAGGCGGGCGCGGTGGAGCCGACTGCGGACGGTGCCCTCTTCGAGACCGAGGATGCTTGCCGTCTCGCGCACGCTGAAGCCGACGATTTCCTTGAGGATGAGCGGGATGCGGAAGTCATCGGGGAGCGTTGCGATGGCGTTCTCGATGCGCTCGCGTGCATCGGCTTCGACCTGTTTCTGGAGCTGGTCACCCAGTTCGCTCGGGATGACCGCGATGAGCGGGTCATCGAATGGCAGCAGCTTATCGAGCGATTCGATATTCTCTGGCTCGCCTGCGCGTTTGCGGTGCATGCGCTGGCAGGCATGGGCGGCGATGGTGTAGAGCCAGGTCTTCTCGCTCGCGTCGTGGCGGAAGGAGTCCCAGTGCTTGAAGGCCTGAAGGTAGACCTCTTGGACGAGGTCCTCGGCTTCGTCGGCGCTGCCGCAGAATCGCTTGGCGAGGCCGAAGAGCTGCCCGCCGTGCTCGGCGACGAGGCGTTTGACCGCTTCGGCCGGCTTCTCTTTGGGCGTGCTGTGCCTTGGCGTAGCCATGCGTGATTGTATGAGTCGCAACTACGGCAGGCTGATGACGCCTTCGCTCTCGGTGAGCCGGTTGTCCGACAGTGCCTGGTCGATCGCGGCATCGATGAAGGGCGCGATGGTGGCGGTCAGTCGCGAGAACCCGAGCTTGATCGCGGTTTCCTTGGCGAGGTCTTCGCGGGGGAGCCCGAACTGTTCTTGAACGACACGGATGACCGCGGCCCGGTACTCCTCTGGCGGGATCTGGTCCGCGTCACGCTTGCTGTCGGGATCGTCGCTCGGCTTGCGGGGCGACCTGAATTCGTCCGGCTCATCGCCCGGGTTCCAGAGCGTTTTGCCGGTGGCCTTGATGTAGCCTCGCCCGAGCATGTGTCCGAGGACGACGTCGAATCGTTCGCGGAATCGGTCACGGACCGAGGCCAGGCCGCAGAACCCCGCGAGGCGGCGCATCGCCAGGTCCTGAAGGATCGGCGCTTCGGATTCGACGATCGAGCCGAGCCATCGCATGAGGAGCTCGTCGCACTCGGGGGCGTAGATGTCGCGCTTGCCGACGCGTGATCGGCCGGGCGTGGCCGGGGTGTAGGTGTCGCCCGCGGGCTCGGTCTTCTTCGGCTTGGCCGGTTGAGCCGTGACGGCTGGTGCGCTTGCGACAACGGGCGGGGTGTTCTCTTCGGAGGAGGCTTCGGCGGAAGCGGTTTCGCTCGAAGCTTCACGATCGCGCACGGCGACGACGGCGGCGTCGATCTGGGCGAGGCACTTCTCCGGGTTGATGTGCCACTGGGTAGACCAGACGCGGTGCAGGTTCCAACCCAGGCCACGCAGCACGGCCGGGCGCGTGCGGTCGCGATCGCGCGCGGTATGGGCGGCGTGGTACTGCGGCCCGTCGCACTCGATCCCGAGCACGTACTTGCCGGGCTGTTTCTTGTCGCGGATGGCAAGATCGATCCGGTACCCCGCGCAGCCGACGCGTTCGTCAACCTCGTAGCCACGCTCAATGAGCTTGTCGCGGAGGGCCTGCTCGAAGCGCGTGTCGGCCTTGGTGTCCACGCCGGTCCAGAGGAACTCCTCGAGTGATTCGGGGCCACGCTCGGCGTAATCGAGGAAGTGCTTGAAATGCTTGACACCAGTGACGCGAGTGCGTCGGAGATCGATCATGTCGCTCGTCATGGAGCTGAACACGATGAGCCGGCGTTTGGCGCGGGTGACTGCGACGTTGAGCCGGCGCTCGCCGCCCTCTTTGTTGAGCGGGCCGAAGTTCATCGAAGGTCGGCCTGAGTCGTCGGGGCCGTAACCGACGGAGAAGATGATCGTGTCTCGCTCGTCGCCCTGGACGTTCTCAAGGTTTTTGACAAAGACGGGCTCTTCGACCTCGTTCGTGAAGTAGCGCTCGATGTCGGGGTTGGCACGACGTTGCTCGTCGAGCAGGTCCTGGATGAGTGTCTGCTGCGCCTGGTTGAAGGTCACGATGCCGATGGAGTTCGTATCGTTCTGGTCGGCGAGCATGCGGACGACTTCCTCGACGACGCGCTCGGCTTCGATGCGATTGGTGCGTGTCCCGCCTCGGTCGTAGACGCCGTCGGCGACATGGCGGAACGTGACACCCATCGTGGATGAGCGTTCCTCGGGCGAGGGGAAGGTCATCAGCTCGTTCTGGTAGTAGTGGTAGTTCGAGAAGGCGATGAGGCTCTCGTGCCGACTGCGGTAGTGCCACTTGAGTCGCAAGGCGGGCACGCCCGAGGCGTTGCACTCCTTAAGGATCGATTCCATATCATCGACCGCGTCCTCGGTGCCCTCGAAGTCGTCGTCGCCCTCGAGCGTGCGGAAGAAGCTGGTGGGCGGCAGCTGCTTCGAGTCCCCCACCACGATGACCTCGGCACCCCGGGCGATCGCGCCCACGGCATCCCAGACGGGAATCTGCGATG
Organism: Phycisphaerales bacterium; assembly: GCA_965228265.1. GTDB lineage: Bacteria > Planctomycetota > Phycisphaerae > Phycisphaerales > UBA1924. The sequence goes on along the minus strand of OZ245804.1, from coordinate 1,758,457 downwards.
CCTCGTCGAAGATGACGATGTCGAACTTCGGCATCGACGGGTCGAGGAACTGCGCGACCGAGAGCGGGCTCATCAGGAAACAGGGCTTGAGGCGCGGGAGCAGGTTCGGCAGCCGCTCGATCAGCCTGCGCGTCGGCATATGCCTGCGTTTCTTCTCGAGCTCGCGCCTGAGGATGCCCACCTCGGATTGCGCCGAAACACGATCGGGCGTCGAAGGCGAGTTCTCGGCCAGTCTTCCCGCGACGACGGCCTTGGTCATCGCGATCACGTCCTTGTCGAGCGTGCGGAAACGTTCGATCTGGGATTCCTGGAGCTCTGCGTTGAAGGTGCGGATGGCGCTGACGCTGTTGGCGACCGAGGTGAACCATCGTCTTGCATAGCTCGCCTCGAATGCGGGCGAGAGCGCGTCACGCGTCAGTTCGCCCGATTCGTGCATCGCGACCAGATCGGTCAGGCCCGCGTACACGGCGGCATCACGCGCGGCGTTGTACACGCACCAGTTGTTCAGATCGTCCAGCCCGGTCGGCCAACGCTCGAGCACGCCCCGGACACGGCCCAGCCAGCCGGGCGCTTCCTCGCCGAATGCGCGCGTGTCGTTGGTCGAGAGTGTTTCCGATGTGGTTTGCCACGTCTCCTGCCAAACGCGATGCGACTCGATCAACGCTTTGCACTCGGCGTCGATCGAAACAGTTTCGCTGCACGCCGCTTCGATGATCCGCTTTGCGAGTTCGGGCTGATGTGCCAGGGCGGCGATCTGTTCTGCGAACGTATCGCACCAGCGCAGCATCTCTTCGAGCCTGCCCCAGTCCGGGCTCGCGTTGTTCCACTGCGCGCCGAGTGCCTGAGTGATGTCGTTCATCGCGGCGAGCTCGTCGTGGAGACGCTTGGCCTGGATGGCCTTCTCGAGATCGGTAATGAGCTGAGCGAGGGCGGGGACTTTGTCCCTGGCGTACACGCGGAGCTTGCCGCGGATGGAACGGGCGCGGAAGAAGCGGATCAGCGAGATCTGATCGGCAGCGCGTTTGGCGGCGTCGAGGTGCGGCAGATGCTCGCTCGAGAGGAACTCGGGCTGGTACACCTTGCCCAAGGCTTCGCGGACGGTATCGCGCTCGCGACCGATCTTGATCGCCTTGCGCAGACGCTCGCGCAACGCCGGGGCGTCGCGGCCAACCAGCATCGCCCGGGGCGGGCGGGGTGAATTGATGAGCAGACTGGCAATCTCAACGAGCTTGGAGAGATCATCGCCAGCCACATGATCCGCGTGCTCTGCGGTGCCGAGCTTATCGAACCATGCCCGGGCACTGGTGTCGAGGCGTTCGAATGCGTTCGTGGTCTCGGTGATCGCGGCGCCGACGCGCTCGGTCAGGCCGAAGTCCCATTCGGAGACACCGATCCCAAGGAGCGCGTGTTTGCTGGGCGGTTCGATGGGGCCGCTGCGTTCGACGAGCTCTTCGATGCGTTCGCGCCACGCCGAGAGCTGCTCGGCTTTGACTTCGGCCGGATCGTCCACGGGCAGCTTGACATCGGGCTGATCGCCGAGCGTCCCGAGCGCGCCGAGCGCTTCGTAGAGCGATTCACCGGAAGCGCGTTTGCGGTGGAGTTCCTCGACGTATGTGTTGAGCTGTTCGCGTGTCACACCGAGCTGCTTGCAGCGGTCATCCCAGTCCGCACCCAACGCGGGCGGCTCGGCGTCGAGCGCGGCTCGGAGCTGTTCGAGGACTTCCTTCTTCGAGGCTTTCGCCGAGTGGAGTTCGAGGCAGAACGGACCCAGGCCGTCCTGCTCGAGGCGTTTGCGCACGACAGAGAGCGCGGCGAGCTTCTCGGCGACGAAGAGCACACGTTTGCCGCTCGCCAGCGCGTCGGCGATCATGTTGGCGATCGTCTGGCTCTTGCCCGTGCCGGGCGGGCCTTCGAGCACGAAGCTCCGACCCTCCGCTGCAGCGCAGACGGCGACGAGCTGGGACGAATCGGCGTCGCGCGTGCACATGGGTCGGCCGGGCGGGAGTGAATCGTCGAGCGTGGACGCGTCCGGGAATGGCTCGGGGTCGAAGTCCTCGCCCGGTCGTTCGACGAGGTGATCGACGAGTCGGTTCTGCCGCAGCGCATCGAGGTTTTCCTTGAGATCACGCCACATCAGGAACTTGTTGAAGGAGAAGAGCCCGAGGTGTGCGGTCTCTTCGACTTCCCACCGGCTGGTCTCACGGATCGCGTGGCGGAAGTTGCGCAGGATCATCGGGATGTCGATGCCCGACTCGTCCTCGGGCAGATCGGCGAGCGATCGGACGTCGATGCCGAACTCGTTGTGGAGCTTTTCGAGGAGCGTGATGTTTGGCTTGGCGGGCTCGTCGCTGAGTTCGATGGTGTAGACGTACCCGCCGCCGGTGGATGTGCGGACGAGCCGGACGGGGATCAGCACGAGCGGTGCGCGTCTGGGGACATCGGCCGAGGGCGTTTCGTACCAGACGAGCGTGCCGAGCGCCAGGTGCAAGAGGTTCGCACCGGTTTCCTCGATACTCGAGAGTGATGACCGGTAGATGGTGAGCAGGCGTTTCTGAGACTCGGCGGCCGGGCAGTTGGAGTAGACGCGGCGGTCGCTGAGTTCTTCCATGCGGAAGGCGTCGTCCCCCTCGACCTTGGGCAGGATGCGCAGCCGTTCTTCGGAGGCGAGCATGTCCTCAAGCCGGGCGATGTCCGGCACGACCAGCGGCAGCGTCCGTTGCGTGTCGCGGAAATTGATCAGTCGGTTCCGGAGTGACAGATCGAGCAGCCGGCTCTGCCAGCGCGCGATGCGTTCGTGGCCGGATTCCTGCGGCTCGGTCCGCTGCGGGACTGCCTCGCCTCCCAAGTCGGCGCGTTCGGCCAGGAGCACGCTCCCGAGCGCGGAGGCATCGCCCGCGGCTTGCGCGTTCGAAATCGCGACCGGGTCGATCCCCGGCAGATCGTCGTTGCGCAGCGGCAGCGGTCGAATCCCGCGTTTGCGGCAGGCCTTCAGGTCGATCGCGCAGAACACCGATCCGGGCTTGTTCATCGACTCACGCCCCGATTCGACCGCCTTGGCGAAGGTGGGCGACTGGTGGGTGACGAGCGTGGACTCGACCGCGACGATCTCGCCCAGTTCGAGCAGGTTGCGTATGCGGGCCGGCTCGTCGATGACGGTCTCGGGGAGGTTGCTGTCGTGCGTCCAGAACGCGGGCATCGCGTGCCCCTCGGGCAGGAGCAGGAGCGTGTTGAGGCCCGCTTGTTCCCACATCGCCATGAGCACGAGCGAGAGATCGAGGCACGTCCCGAAGCGTTCGCGCATCACGCGGTCGATCAGGCGGATGCGCTGGCCCGCCTTCTCGAAGCTCGCGGGCGGGTTGATGTAGCCGATGTCCTGCTCGGCGAGGGAAAGGAAGCAGGCCTCGGCGATCAGGGCCGCCCGTTGTCGACTGGCGGACTGGTAGCCGTCGATCGCGTCGCGTTCGTCGCGCTCGCCGAGGATTCGCCGGGCCCCTCTGAGGAGTTCGGCGATCAGCGCGTGGTTGGGGGTGACGAAAGCGGCTGTGAGTTCGGGCAGGTGCCCGCCGCCGGGCCATTGGTCGTAGGCGAGCAGATCCAGATCGAACGGCTTCTCGATCGATTGACCGTGTGATTCGGCTCTCACGCTCAGTGTGGTCTGCTCGCCCTCGGTCCGGGTCGCCAGGGACTCGGCGCTCAGACGCCAGCGCTCGGGGGTGAGTCGTGCGGTCACGCCCGGATCGAGTCTTGAGAGCCGACCTTCCCAGGGCTCGGCGCCGCCCGAAGCGATCGTCAGTGTGACAGCCAGGTCCTCGAGCGGTTCCTCACCCGTGTTGGTCAGCAGGACCGCATCGACGAGCGGAGCGCCGGACTGCTGCACCGCGAAGTTCACGCGGTCGTTGTACTCCAGCTCGAGTTCGCAACTGAGGGGCGTATCCGGGGTCGCTGTATCGGTCTCGATCATGGCTTCTCAGCGTATTCCATCAGGGGGCGCCAGGCGGGCATGACCCGATAACAGACGCCTCAGAATCGATGATTTCGGACCCGGATACGCAAAAGAGTGCCCCCAGGGTCTATTTCTTTTGGCCGCCCTGCACCATGTTTGTGGATCCCGCAATCCCTGTTTCAATGTGTCATGTTTCCAAGCCGATTTCAGGTTACATCGCCGGGTGAGCCAACGAGCAGGGTAAGAGCAACAGCATGTCGCGTACGAAGATTCAGGCCATTGATGTCGAGGTCCCCTTTCGGGTTCAGGATCTCATTTTCTCGACGACCGACAAGAAGGGGTTCATCCGTTCGACGAACGATGTCTTCCTCTCGATGGCCCGGTACAACCTGAAGGATGTGCTGGGCAAGCCGCACAATCTGGTCCGCCATCCCGAGGTGCCCCGGTGTGTGTTCCACCTGTACTGGGAAGCCATCAAACGGGGCGAGGCGATCGGCGCGTACATCACCAACATGGCTTCGGACGGCGCGTACTACCGCGTCTACACGCTCGCCACCCCCCTGCAGGACGGCTACCTCGCGATCCGGTTCAAGACCACGAGCAAGTATCAGCAGATTGTCAACGACCTGTATAAGGAGCTCTGCGCGTTCGAGGCCGAGCAGCTCGCCCGGGGCGTCTCGCAAGCGCAGTGCATCAAGGCCTCGCTTGAGATCCTGAACGAAAGACTGCTTGAGCTCGGCTTCGTCAGTTACAGCATGTTCATGATCGCCACGCTGGAAGAGGAAATGCGCCTGCGTGACGAGGCCATGCGCCGTGAAGCGGCCGAGCACACGGGCGAGACCACGCCCGACCAGCTCCCCTTGACGGTGCCGGTGACGGATGTGATGGCAAGGACGGTGTCTCACCTCGACCGCGCCAACGCCGTGGCCGGCTCGCTCTTTGAGCGCGTAGGCTCGCTGCTCTCGCTCCAGCACAAGCTCAACCAGAACGCCCATGCGATCACGAGCGTCAGCCAGATGTTCGAGATGTCCTCGATCAATGTCTCGCTTGAGGCGAGCCGGATCGGCACGCAGGCCAAGTGCCTGAGTGTCATCGCCAACCACCTCGGAGAATCATCCCAGAAGGTGTGCGAGATCGCCGAGTCGATGCGGAATCAGATCGAGACGACCTCGGGTGCGCTCGGGGCCGCTGTGTTCTGCCTTGCGGCGATGCGGCTCCAGGTCGAGACCATGCTCGATTACTGCCGGAAGAATCTCCTGAACGGCGGCGCGAGCGAGGAGGCCGACTCGGAACTCCTCCAGGAATTCCCGCGCCAGCGCATGCGGGCCACGCTGGTCGACCTGCTCGACGCGATCGCCGTGCAGCAGGCAACGCTCATGCCGACGATGGAGAACCTCATCAGGAATCTCAGGAAGCTCGACGGCGACTTCACAGGAGTCAAACGGTCGATGCTCACACTTCGGTTTGCGCAGCTCGGGGGCAAGATCGAATCAAGCCGGGACGACCACGACGGCGCGATCGGCAGCCTGGTCGACTCGATCGGCAAGGACATCATCGGGACGGTGGGTCAGATCAGCGAGCTCGAGTCCGACCTGTCGACCGTCTCGACGGACGTGCGGATGTCCTTCCGCCGGATGACGGAGCTGCAGGGCCTCATCGACGCGATCCGGCTGATCGCCGAGGAGCCGGGGGCTCCCCGTCGGCTCAAGCCGAGGTGCCCGGAGTTGCCCGACCGGCAAGCCGCCTGAGCGGGCCGGGTCCGCCCGCTGTGAAAAAGATCCGGTCGGCTGTGGATATCTGAATTGGAACTTGACGACCGCCCGGACTGATCCGATGATTATGGCGCAGGAAGCGCCCGGTCGCGAAAGGCCCGACGCACCTGCCGGACCGGCACTGGATGCCGACCAGGAAAGCGCCTTCGGGCACCCAATGATCCTGAACCCTGTTCTCAGGCACGAGCACCACGCGTGCTCGCCGGCCACGGACGCCTCGCTTTCTCACATCACGATCGACGACAAGCCCCTCTTCGCTGCCGCTCTGGCGAGCCTTTCCGAGCCTATCTCGGATGCCTCGTTCACGGCTTCGCTCTGCTGGAGCGAACCGCTCTTGTTCCGCAAGGCGATCATCGAGGGGCATCTCTGTCTGTTCAGTGCCGCCGACGGCGACCTCTCGATGATGCTCCCCCCGCTCCCGCTCAGCCCGACCGAGGCCTGGCGTCTGCCCGACGCGGTCGAGGCGTGCTTTGGGGTCATGGACCAGGCCAACGCCGAGGGGCCGGGCGTGAATCGATCGCGCATCGAGTACGTCTCCGACGAGATGGCCAAGCGCATCCTCAGCACCACCTGGATGGAGTTGACCCAGGAGCCGATGCACGGCGACTACGTCTACTCCCGCGATGACCTGGTTGAACTGGCCGGCGGCGACCTCAAGGGCAAACGCAAGCTCCGCAGCAAGTTCGTGCGCGAGAACCCGGAGATCACGACCGCCCCAATCGGAGCCGAGGACATCCCAGAATGCGTCCGCCTGCTCGCTCAGTGGCGCGAGGCCGCCGACATCCGCCACGAGGGCGAGGCCAACGAGCGTCTGATGGGCGTGGATGTGCTCCGCGAGCGTGACGAGCAGAGCGCGATCCGGTGTCTGGAATTGATCGAGCCGCTCGGCCTGGAGTCGATGGCGGTCCGGGTCGCCGGGCGGCTGGTGGGCTTTACGATCGGCGAGTGGATCACCCCGACGATGGGCGTGGTCTGCGTGGAGAAGACCGAGCCGGGGCTGGCCGGTGCGCCGCAGTTTATCTACTCCGAGTTCTGCCGGGTGAACTTCGCGGGCGCGACGGAGATCAACGCGGGCGACGACTGGGGTATCGCTTCGCTCCGCTACACGAAGACGAGTTACCGCCCGTCGCGGATGCTGGCCAAGTCCACCATCGCCCGCAGGCCCCGCCCGGAGACCGGATCACCCGAGACCCAGATCGTGCGCACACTGACGCAGCGCCGGCGGGTCAGCCCCGTCGCAGAGGGAACGATGCAGCCCAACATGACCGTCCGCCGGGCGACCGCCGAGGATGCGGCCGCGATCGTTGCGGTGGAGACGCTCGCCTTCACCGACGAGAGCGACCGCTTCTCGCTCGGGCAGATCCGTCGACTGATTGCCAACCCCCGCGCCCGCGTGGGAGTGGCCGTGACTGACGGGACGATCTCGGGCTGGTGCGTGGGGCTGATCCGGAGCCACCTGCGCTGGCGGTCGGGCCGTGTGTACTCGGTAGCGGTCTCGCCGGAGATGGCGGGCAAGGGTCTGGGACGGGCCCTGCTCAACTGGTCGCTTGAAACGCTGGAGGCGGAGGGTGTCCGGCGTGTGTACCTCGAGGTGCGGCAGTCGAACCAGTCGGCGATCAATCTGTACGCGTCGGCCGGGTTCGTGAAGATCGCCGACCTGCCCGCGTACTACGGCCCGAATGCCGACGGCATCAGGATGCGCCGCGTCGCCACTATGCCCGAAGCCTGAGATTCCGAACCACAAAACGGCCACGGCCTGCCAGATCGGGCAGGCCGTGGTCACAGTGCCGTTTGTGTCAGACCGGAGTGCTGATCACTCCTCTTCTTCGAGCAGCGACATCGCGTCGCGGGTCGCCTTGGCGACCTCGGCTGGCGGGAGGATCGCCCAGATGTACGAGTCGGAGAAGTTCGAGCCGAACCCGCCGGCGGCTTCCAACTCGTCAGAGCCGGGCAGCTGCGTCACGACCATGCCGGCGAATTTGCCCTCGGCATCGACGACGGCCGAGCCGACCTCGACGGACCCGGTGCTCACGTAGAGCAGCTCGCGGGGCTTCTGGATCTCTGCGGTCACACGGGCCTCGTTGATGATGGGTGCCCGGTCGAAGAACTCGCCCAGGCGTTTGACCTGGTAGACCATCTGACCGACGGCCGGGCGGACGGCTTCGCTCTCGAGATCGAGGTAGGGCAACGCCTCTTCGGGCTCCTCGTCGAGCTTGATCCAGCAGAGGTCGCGGTCGGAGTCGCGCGCGACGAGCGTGGCGGAGAGGCCCTCGGTGTCGTCACCGATGAGCACCTTGATGTCGCGCGGCGTCATCTGGAAGCCGCCCATCATCCCGTAAAGACCGCCCATCATGCTGTTGGTCAGCAGAACCTGGCCGTCGGCGCTGATGAGCAGGCCGCCGACTTCCATCTCTTCTTCCTCGGGCTCGCCGCCCCAGGGGCTCTCCATCGACATGACCACCTTGACCCGGACCATCGCGGGCAGCATGGCCTCCTTCACGGTTTCGTACGTCTCGGCGTATTCCTGATCGGTCGTCTGGGCCTGCGCCAGACCCGCGATCGGCAGGCTGACCGCGGCGGCGAGAATGAGGGACTGCACGTTCTGGCGCATGGACATGGTTGTTCTCCGTCACACGATGGCGTGTCTGCTTTTGCCTTTACCCGTTGGAATCTTGCTGGTCGGTCTCGTCCTGATCCTCTTCGAGCTGCCTCGGCTTCCATGAGGGCTCGACAAACTTGAACGAGGACTCGTAGCCCCGGAGCACCTCGAACACGACACGGTCAGGCTGTTCGGTGTCGATGGTGTCCATGACCTTCTCAAAGTCGCGTGTGCTCTTGATATCCTCGCCGTTGATCTTGCGGATCAGGCTGCCCGAGGTGATGCCCGCGACCTCGGCCCAGCCGGCCGAATCGGTCGAGACGACGATGACACCCTTGACGTCGTCGTCCCAGCGGTTGTCGTCGCGGTCGAAGAAGGTCACGGCTCGGACGGTCAGGCCGAAGTCGCCGTTGCTGACGCGCCTCGCCTCGTCGGGGGTGGTTCGGCTGCGCTCGAGCTCGACGGGGATATCGAGAATCTCACCCTCCCGCAGCACGCGGATGGTCGCCTGGTCACCGATCGAGAGTTCGCGGATCGCGCGGATGAAGAGGCCCGCCTGTTCCGCGACGCGGGGCTTCACGTCCTCGTCGTTGACCCCGATGATCACGTCGCCCGCTTTGAGATCGGACTCACCAGCCGAGGTCTTGGGGTAGACGCGCGTGATGCGGAAACCGCCCGGCTCGGAGAGGCCCATTTTCTGCGCCAGCTCGGGCACGACGGGCTGGGTCGCCACGCCCACCCAGGCCTTGGGCAGCTCGCGCGGCGGGTTGGGTGTGGGCTTCTCTTCGGTGTCGAGCATGGTGATGTAGCTCTTGCCGTTGCGGTCGAACTCGACGAGCATGCTCTCGGGGCGTTCGTCGTTCTTGTCTTTCTCGAGGAAGGCCTCGTACGCGTTCAGCAGGTCTTCGAGCGATTCGACCGGTTCGTTGTCGACGCCGTGGATGATGTCACCCCACGAGATCGAGACCTCGGCCAGAGCCGCGGGGCCGCCCGAACGCACGCCGGCGACAAGCACACCCTTGTTGGAATCGAGTCTCCGGGTGCGCGCCATGAATGGCGTGATCTCGCGGACGCCGAGCCCCCACTCACGAAGGATGACCTCGTCGCCCGTGTCGGGCAGTTGGCGGTCGAGCGTGACTTCGACCTCGGTTTCCTCGTCGTCGCGGAGGACGGTGAGCTTCATCACCTGCCCCGGCGAGCCGTGCGCGAACCGGGACATGACCGCGGGGATCTGCTCCGGGTAGTTCACGGTGACGGGCGAGCCGTCGATGGCGAGGATCACATCGCCCGCCTGGAGCCCGGCCTTGGCAGCGGCTCCGTCGGAGGTGACCGAGTCCACAAACACGCCCCGCGTGTGACCCGTGCGCTCCAGGTGCAGGAGATCGATCTCGATGGTGGTGCGAGGCACCTCGCCGTGCTCGGCGATCGCCTCGGCGACGCGCCTGGCGAGGTTGGAAGGCGTGGCAAAGCCGGCGCCAGAGCCGCCCCGCGTGTTCACGCCGATGATCTCGCCTTTCATGTTGACGAGCGGCCCGCCCGAGTTGCCCGGGTTGATCAGCGCGTCGTGCTGGATCCAATTGGTCAGCAACCCCGAGCGGTTGCCCGAGAGGTACATGGGCCTGAACTCGTCGTCGGCTCCTGAGGTAAAGACCCGGTCCGTGTTGGAGACGATGCCGTAGGTCACGGTGCGATCCAGCGCAAAGGGCGAGCCCATCGCGAGCACCTGGTCGCCGACCTCGAGGGTGTCCGAATCACCGAAGCTGGCGTGCTGGATCGTCCCTTCGATCGCGGAGGTGTCGAGTTGGAGAAGGGCCAGATCGGTCATGGGGTCCTCGCCGACGAGCGTGGCCTTGACGCGTGTCTTATCCGCGAGCGTGCACCAGAACTCGACGCCACCATCGGTGACATGGGCGTTGGTGAGCACGAGCCCGTCGGGCGAGATGATCGTGCCGCTGCCGTTGGATTGATAACGCTCTTCCTGACCGCCCCAGTAGTAGACACTGATGACGCTGACATGCACGAGCGACGGGAAGACCGCATCGCGTGCGCCGGCGAGCATGTTCCCGCCGGTCACTCTCGGCTCGGCCGGGCCGCTCTGGCAGCCAGCACCCACGATCAGAGCGCACGCAAGAAATCCGGTTGTCCAACGTCTCGGCATCATTCACCCCGTTTACACAAACCCACTGAGAGCCGCCCGCAATCACGGGGCATCGCCGATCCCGTCGGCCGACACAGCGTACACGATATCCTGGCCGCACGTCTCTTCCATCAGCATATTCAGGAATGAATACACCACACGAACGGTCAGCGCTCGGCCTTCATTCTGATTTCCAGCACAACCCTTCCGCCGGAGTCGAGTGAGATCGGAAGTCCGGACGCCAACGCATCCACAGTCACACCTTCTGCGCCCTTCACAGCCTCTACATCAGCGATCGCCTCGGGCGGGAGCCAGCGGGGCCAACTGTTCAGCCTGGGCCAGTCCCATGGAATCGCCCGCTGCAATGCGTGTGCGGGCAGACGGTAGACGAGCTTGCCCTCGTAGGGCATGGTGCTCTCGACGACGAGTGCGCCGTTGCCCTCGTCGTCACTGGCCAGGCCCACGCGCACGTCCGGGCTCCAGGGCTCGACCGACCAACCGCCGGTGCGGAGGTCGGCGTACATCATCGAGGTGCGGATGAAGTTGCCGTCCAGATACGTCCTTGCGACAAACCCGTCGCTCGACTGCATGCCGAGCATCACCCCGATCTGATCGTCGATCCAGGGCAGCAGCACCGGCGTAAGCTCGGGCCTGTGGTACGCGCAGTAAAGAGCGCTCTCGATCGTGTCCGCGTAGCCGTCGTGATGCAAACCTTCCCAGGCGATGCCGTCGGTCTCCACGACAGCCGCGACGACCTGATCCACGCTCACCAGCAGCTTGGCCAGCCGGTCCTCTTCAAGCACACCCCGCTGCTCGGCCGCCTCGACGAACAGCAGCACGCCGTTGACGATGTAGCCCCAGTTGTCGTTGGGGTGGTCATCGACGATCGTCATCGTGTCGGCGTCCACGGTATTGACGATCAGGCCGGCATCGTTGATCGCGACCTCGAAGATCAGCTCGAGCATGTGCGCGATGGGCTCGGCCCAGCGGTCGGCCCGCTCGGCCCAGACGGGGTCTTCGCTGCGCGAGACCGCCAGGGCGTACACCTCGGCGAGCCCGCCCACGACCTCGTTGCCGTGATCGCGCAGCATGACAAGCGGCTTGTCGGGGGTGTTGGTTTCGTAGTTGAACGTGTGCGCGGGCAGCCCGTTGTGCTCGGCGAGCATCTGCTCGATGATGGCGTCGGCGATGCGCGCGGCCATCTCCGGGTAGGCGTCGTTCTCAGAGACCAGACTGAGTCGGCTGAGCGTCTGGAGCATCTCGCCCAGCACCTCGGACCGCGGGTCTGGCAGGACGCCGAACTGTGATTCGTGCCCGCTGTGCGCGAGGATCGCGTCGACGACCTCGATCATTCGGCTGTAGATCTGCTCGTCGCCGTAGGCCTCGTACGCGCTCAGCAGCCCGTCCTTGACGTACTCGCTCGAGGCGAACATGAGTTCGCGGAAGCTCTCATTGATCGGTTCGCCCGTCCGCGCACTCACGGGCTGACAGAGCTCGCCCGGGCCGGAGAGCTCCGACTCAGCGCGTATGGATTCGCGGAGATCCTCCAGCGTGGGCGCATCGGTGTACATCGCGATCTGGAACTGAAAGCCGAAGAAATCCGCAGCCGTGTTGCGGTAGTTCCACTCGTTGTTGTTGTACGCCTGTGGGAAGAGCTTGGTCCCCGGGTCTCGCATGGGCATCCATGCGTCGTGGACAGCGCGCGAGCGGAGGATGGCTTCCTGCGCGAGCACCCCGTTGGAAGCCGCAGCCTCGACCAGGTTGCCCGCCTCGGCCGCCCGGTCCCGCCGATCCAGGACGACGGACCGCAGATCGAAATCGGGCACCCCGCCCGGTCGATCGGGCTTCTCGGTCAGGATCTCATCGAGGATGATCGCCCGGGTGACCTTGTTATCGAGCACCGCGAAGGCAATCCCGAAGCAGCCGGCCATCGCGATCACGGCCCATCCGACGAGCTTGAGCCCGAGCGTCCTTCGGCCACCGGAACGTTCTGCTTTCGTCTCTTTCATCATGCCCCAACGCAACGACAAAGGTTCAGACCAAGGCGTATACAGGTCTGCTGGTCACTGAAAGTGATTCTAGGACCATGCCCGCAACACCACCCCCGCTGTACACAACGCCGCTGATGGGCTCGCAACCCACGTCCCTGAGTGCGTTTACAGAAACTTCGTGTATACATGTCGCCAAACCCTGTTGTTTGACGCATCTAGAGAGAAGAACCAGCGTTGAATCATGCAGTACCCCCGCGGAGGCGGAAAGAGATGCAGCCAGGCAGACGCAGGAAGAACCCGACACCGCTTTACCGGCACCGTTTCGATTCGGACGTGGTGCATTTCCGCGCCGACTGCCCGCAATGGCCCACGCGCGGGTACGTCGTCCTTCCGGGCCTTCCCTCGGGCGGCAAACTCTGCCCACACTGCCAGGCCGCGAGTCAATCGCGGACCACCGCCGCGCCGGGTCGGCAGGCGCAGGCAGCGACGGGCTGAACCCTCACTCCCCGGCTGCCTTATTCACGACGGGCGCCAGATCAAACAGCGCCAGGCGGTAAGCGTACTTGTTCCCACCAGCCGTGGATGCGTCGTAGAAGCCGAACGACGCCAGTCGCGATCCATCCCGTGAGAAAGCAGCAACCGGGCGGACGACGCCTCTCCTGAAGCCCAGCCCTGCCACCCACTGCCTGCTCTGTGTGTCACGCAGCAGCAGACCTGTATCCGGGCCGCCCACTTCCGCCAGCGCGATCCAACGACCGTCCAGCGACAAGGCGATGTTGTCCCAGACCTGGCGAACGCCCCCGCCCCCCATCCCCGGCGGCGTGTTGAGGTGTGTGCGTGCGTCGCTCCTCAAATCGAGCCCGATGAGTGAGCGCGTGACATCGCCCGACTTGACGACAGCAGTCTGACCCCCTTGCAGCAGGACCGGAGCCGCCCCGGTGGCGATCAGTTCCTGACCGACGCCCGAGCCCGCTTCAAACGTATGGACCGATGTCTGCTCGACGGCTTGTCCGAGTGCATACGCCCTGATGACCGCCTCTTTGGTTTCGTACATCTCCGTAAACCCCGAGCACGTGACGAGCACGCTCGCGTCGTAGACGTTGTCCACAACACCCGTCCACGCCTCGCGCTTGGCAACCGCCGGCTCGCTGATCAGCTCGATCACTTGTCCCGTTCGGATATCAACCGAGAGCACCAGATGCGTATCCGCCCGTCGACCGATGACCAGCAGCCGCTGGCCCTCGTCCATGAACCCGGCCAGCGACCGGGCCTCCGACATCATGCCCGGCCCGGTGTCCATCGGGAGCGAGGCGACCCAGCGCACACGCCCGGTGTTCACATCAACCGCCTCCACATACGACTCCTGTTGCACGACCGGTGGCTGGAAGATCGTTCGATAGAACGTCCGGCCGTCCTCGGACAGCAGCATCGGTTCGTATGTACTCGACTTGAGCAGACGGTCGCGTCCCACCTCGCCAGTCTCAAAGTCGATCTCAACGATGCGGTCAACACTTCTGACTTTGCTGGTGAGCCACTTGATGTTCTCTTGCTTGGCCCAATGCGCCAGATCCCGGCTCGGCCAGACCATGTTCGATGAGCCCGAGCCCCAGCCGCCGAACTTGGCAGCCAGTCCCAAGCCAAACAGGGCGATGACCAACCCCAGGAGCGTCATCGGTCGCACGAGTCGCCGGCTCTGCGTTCGTCCGCGACGGACGCGCACATCGCCGAGCGATCTGCCACACTCGGCGCAGACCGCGCCCGCATGGGGTGTGCCGTCGTCGTCGACCTGATTCGTGACCTCGTATCGACACCGCCTGCACAGCCAAGCGCCGGCTCGCTCGGGATTGGAGCGCACACGGATCACCCACCAACCGACGACGAGCAGCGTCAGGAACAAAAGCGTGCCCCCGATCGCGGGCCAGTACGTAAGCAGGATCGGCCAGACGTCGATCACCTCGGCTGCCGTCTGCACGTAAACCGTCCTGCCGTCGGGCGAGAACGTCGCCGACTCGATCCGGGGCGAACCGGCAAACTCCAACTCGTGCAGACTCTGAAGCTGCTGAAAGGTGTCCACTGGCTGCATGTCGGTCCCTCCGATGCGCAGGGCCCCAGCATACCGCTCCGCGGGATCGGGCCAACCTTCTGGCTGACGGTCCATTCATCCCGCCGATGCATATCAACGCCCCTCCGATCGGCTGGTGCGCCAGACCACCCCTACGATCCGGGTGTGTCGTGGCCGATGACCCGGCCCCACCCTCAGACTCGCCCGCGAGTCGTATTCGTGAGAACTCCCAGATGTCCGCCGCCCCGAGAGTCCGACGTGTCGTGGTGAAGGTCGGCAGCGCCGTGGTCGCACCGGGCGGCCTGCTCGATGCCGATGCGATCGCACGGATCGCGCGCGAACTGACGGCTCTCAGAAAGACCGGCGTGGAGGTGGTGCTGGTGTCGTCCGGCGCTGTCGCGCTCGGGTTCCGGACGCTCAGGCTCCCGGCGATGCCCGGTGTGATCCGCCAGAAACAGGCAGCCGCGGCCATCGGACAGCCCATGCTCGTGCGCACATACGCGGAACAACTCGCCGCGAGCGAGATCCCCGTCGCGCAGGTCCTGCTCACCTCCGACGACTTTGGGCACCGCGAACGCTTCCTCAACGCCCGCCACACGCTCGAGACCCTGCTCGCATCGGGCGTCCTCCCGATTGTCAACGAGAACGACTCGGTCGTGTTCGATGAGATCAAGCTCGGCGACAACGACCGCCTGAGCGCGTTGGTGGCCTCTTCGATCGACGCGGATCTCCTGCTCCTGCTCAGTGTCGCGCCGGGGCTCATGGACTTGGCATCGGGTCGTGTTCTTGAAGCCGTCGATCGCATCGAGGATGCCCGTGCGCTCGTCGATACGGCGCAATCATCGGGTGTCGGCACGGGCGGGATGGGCACGAAACTCGACGCCGCTTCGATCGTGACAAGCCGAGGCATCCCCGCGCACCTGGCCCGGGGCCCCACCGACGACATCCCCGACCCTATCGCCCGCGTGCTCCGGGGCGACACGATCGGGACGCGGTTCCCCGCTGACGGGGCGTCGCGCCGGACATCGCGCAAGGACTGGATCGCCAACGCCACGCGCACACAAGGCGTCATCGTTGTTGACGACGGGGCGGCCATCGCCCTCCGCCAGCGAGGCGCGAGCCTCCTCCCGGGTGGGATCGTGCGTGTCGAGGGGCGCTTCGAAGCGGGCTCGGCGGTCGAGGTTCAGAACACGCAAGGCGCATGCTTCGCTCGGGGCCTGACGTCCTATGGCAGCGCCGAGATCCAGCGCATCAAGGGGCTCAGAAGCGACGCCATCGAAGAAACGCTTGGATACGCCTACGCCGAGGAAGTCATCCACCGCGACGACCTGCATGTGAAGGAGGATTCGTGATGAGCAGCACGATCCATGAGATCGCCCTGGCGGCTCGACAGGCTTCAAACGCCGTGGCCGATCTGCCGGGCGACGTGCGCAACGATGTGCTTGTCAATCTCGCGGGCCGGCTCGAACGCCAGCGCGCCCGGATTCTCGACGCCAACTCCGTGGACATGGAGAACGCGAGATCCGTTGGCCTCGACACCCCCAAGCTCCGTCGGCTCGAACTCAGCGAGTCCGGCCTGACCCAGCTCGCCGAGGGCCTTCGCCAGATCGCAGCGCTTCCCGACCCGGTCGGCGAGGTGACGCGCTCGTACGCCGTGCCCAGCGGGCTCAATGTCGAGCGTGTGCGCACGCCGCTGGGTGTTATCGCGATGATCTACGAGGCCCGCCCGGGCGTCACGATCGACGCGTTTGCGCTCTGTTTCAAGTCGGGCAACGCCTGCCTGCTCAAGGGCGGCAAGGAGGCATCGCACTCGAACGAAGTCCTCGCCGAGATCACCCGCGAAGCGCTCGAAGCGCACGGCGCACCCGCTCACGCGATTCAGGTGATCACGACTTCCAGCCGGGACGATCTGAGGGAGCTGCTCACGTACTCGGATGAGATTGACCTCGTCATCCCCCGCGGCGGGGAATCGCTCATCCGCTTTGTGCACGAGCACTCGCGCATCCCGACCATCCAGCATTTCAAGGGCGTCTGCCACGTCTACGTCGACAAGGACGCAGACCTCGACAAGGCACTCGAGATCGTCGTCACGGGCAAGACCAGTGCGCCCGCGACGTGCAACACCACCGAGTGCGTGCTCGTGCACGAAGAAATCGCCGGGCGGTTCGTGCCCATGCTCGCCGATCGCTGCAAGACCGAGGGTGTCGAGATCCGCGCCGATGATCGGTTCGCTCAGGCTGCCGGGTCGCAGGCTGAACTGACGCGCGCCGCGGACAGCGACTGGGGCTGCGAGTTCCTCGATCTGATCCTGGCGGCGAAGGTGGTCGACAGCATCGACGACGCAATCGCGCACATCGCCCGACATACTTCTGATCACACCGAGGCGATCGTGACGGAGAACACCGCGACCGCCGAGGACTTCTGCAAACGCGTGCGCTCGTCGTGCGTTCTCGTCAACGCCTCGACCCGTTTCAACGACGGCTTCCAGCTCGGGCTCGGTGCGGAACTGGGCATCTCGACCTCGCGCCTGCACGCCTACGGCCCGATGGGGCTCGAGGGGCTCACCATCGAACGCTTCGTCGTGCGGGGGAACGGTCAGACTCGGTAACCGGGGTCTTACTCGCCCGCCGGCCGCCCGCCCTTGCGCGGATCGCTCGCCGCTTCGAGCTTCCCGTCACTTCGACGCCGCACCATCTGCACGACCGCCGAGCTTCTCAGCAGTTGCACGTCATGCCCGCGGGCACGCAGCTCATCGGTGATCGACTGCGCCTTGTCGCCCTCGCTCTGATCGAAGCCGCTCTCAAGAAAGAGCGCGGGCGGGATCCACTGATGATGCATCCGCCGAGCGCCAACGGCGTGTCCCGCGTCCATCTCTCGCACAATGACATTCAGGATCGCCTGAGCCGTGGCCGTGATGATGCGCGGCCCGCCCGATGCTCCTGCGACGATCTCCGGTTCGCTTTCGTGCAGCACGATGGTCGGGCTCATGCTGCTGAGCGGCCGCTTGCCCGGGCCGGGCAGATTGGTCTCCGACTGCTGGAGCCCGTACGCGTTGGGCTGCCCCCGGCGCGTGGTGAAGTCGTCCATCTCGTTGTTCATGCAGAACCCGAGCCCGGGCACGGCTAGCAGCGATCCGAAACCCGTGTTGATCGTCTCCGTGCACGCGACCGCGCCGCCGCTTGCGTCGATGACACTGATGTGGCTTGTGCCGTCGTCGTCCTTGAGCTGGTCGAACGAGCCGTAGTGCGAGGGCTCGTGCGTGCGTGCGGGATCGATCAGGGCCGACATGCGATCCATGCGGGCTTCACTGAGCAGTTCGTCGACAGGGACCGCTCCGAATCGCGCATCGGCAAGGTGCTGGGCGCGGTCCGCGAACGCGAACTGGAACGCCTCGGCCAGCCCGTGGGCGTACGCCACCCGATCACCGGAGGTCCACGCCTCAGCCAGCCCTTGACGATCGAGCAAACCGAAGGTCTGCCCTATCGCGACCCCCCCGCTGCTCGGCGGCGGCATCAGCAGCACACGGCGACCCGCAAAGCCCACAACGACCGGCTCCGTGTCCTCGACGTACGGGCTGACCAGGTCCTCTTCTGTGAACCACTCGCCTTCAAACCCGGCGAGCTTTGCGTCCGCATTGACCGCTTCACGGATACGCGCCGCGACTTCGCCTGTATAGAAAGCCTCGGCCCCGTCGCGCGCGATCAACTCCAGCAGATCGGCCTGGTCCGGATTGCGGATGACATCGCCCAGGACAACATGCCCCCGCTTGAGCAGCACATCCCACGTGAACGCGAATCGCTCCGCGTATGTCTCGTCTCGACCGATGCGTCTGGCGGCACCTCGAGCGGCAGAGATATATGCCGCGTCCGCTATGAATCCATCTCTGGCAGCGCGGATAGCGGGTGCGAGCACGGTCTGTCGATCGAGCGTGCCGTAGCGATCGAGGGCATAGAGCAGCCCCGCAACGGTGCCCGGCACGCCGCTGGCCATCCCGCCGTCGAGACTGGCTCGCGGGTTGTCGATCTCTTCGTACACCAGCGGCGTCGCACTGGTCGGTGCAGTTTCGCGGTAGCAGATCGCACGCTCCGTGCGCCGAGCCGGGTCGTCTTGGTCGGGGAGAGAGATGACCATGACCCCCCCGCCGCCGATGCCGCAGGAGAAAGGCCGGACCACGCTGAGTGTGAAGCTCGCCGCGACAGCCGCGTCGACCGCGTTGCCGCCCTTGGCGAGCATCTCCGCCCCGGCCGCTGACGCGAGCGGGTGATCCGCGGCGACGGCGTACCGCTCGTATGTGGACGCGGACGTATCCGCCGCAGCGACCTGAGCCCGGGCCTCGCCGAGCACGCAACTGAGCGAACAGCTGAGCAAACAGAGAACCAGCACCATTCGTGTCATACACCTACCGCTCCTTCAGTCCTGCGATTCCGGCAACCGGCGCGAGACTCACCACAGCGTTCAGTATTCCCAGACGAATCAGACGGCCCGGGCCTCGATGATCATCGTCGAATTCAGAAGCAGCTCGGGCGAGAGCAGGTGACGGAACATCTCCTGATATGGAGGCGTCGCGGCTTCGCCGACCTCACCCTTGCTGGCGAGCCTGGCGTACTTCTTCTTCGCCCGTCGCTGGGACACGGCGGTCCCGAGCGCCACGAGCGGCGAGAGCGGCAGCATCGCCACACTCGTCGGGCTCCAGTTCGAGGGCATGAGCTTCTCGATCTTGAAGCCGCAGTGATGCAGGCTGTAGCGGAGCTGGAAGTAGCTGATCAGAAACGCGTGCCCGTGATAGATCCGTGAGCCATCGTCCGATCGCCCCCAGACCGAGGTGTACTCGTCGATATAGCTTTTGAACGCGCGCTGACCAGCCAGGGCGTACGCGGCCCTTGCGCGGAGCGAAAGGAGATTGGGCGTCGTGATAATCAGTGATCCGCCCGGCGCCAAGAGTCTGCGGAACTCGTCGAGCGTCTTGTGTCGATCCACGACGTGCTCGATCCCCTCGACACACGCGATGACATCGAACGAACCGTCGTCGAAACTCAGCCGGGTCTCCATATCGCCAGCGACCGGGGTCAATTCCGAATCACGCTGCGGGTCGACCGAGGCATCCCCGAACAACCGCGTCCGGAGCCAGCTCGGCAGGGTGGCGCGGGTTTCTTCCTCAAACACCGAAGCCGCCCCCCGGCCGATCCGGGTGCGCTCGCCCTTCTCGAGATACTCCGGGAACAGATCCACCGGTGTCACATCGAACCCGGCAGCGGCCAGAGGCGAGCTGAGCACCCCCTCGCCCGCGGGCAGATCCAGCACCCGCAGCCCCGAACGCTTCTTCGGGTCGATCCCGCTGAAATACGAGAGCACAAACGGGTAGAGCGAGCGAGTCCCCAGACTCATCCGAACCCGATCGAGCGTCCTTGCACGTTCTGATTGAATCACGCAGCCCCCCTGTGCCTGATCAGGTCTCGAAACTCGCAGGCCGGGCAGTCTACATATGAAAAACGCCACGCGGAGCGGGGCGTCGTGAAGAATCTCCCGGATCCAGGCGGATTCAAACCCGCGCAGAGAGCCCTCTCGGTGAACGCTGGCGCTCTTTAAGTAGTGAACAGGATTGATGATTCGCTGTTACTGAGCAGTGAGGGGCACTCGCCGCCGACGCGGGTGAAGCACGTATCAACTACGGCCCGTCACACCTGAGGGCTCTAGCGGGGTAGCTTATACCCCGTGCCCCTGGCAGAGCCGATCGCCCGAGTCCACACGCGACGCCCGAAGGGGTCTCGCCCCCGGCTGTGACGAGACGCTCCGAGCACGCATCACTGGGTCGATCCTGGTCACAGCAAGCGAGCGATGAGGCTCGTACGGATGGAAGACCACTGGGAGTCGTTAACTATGAGCCGAAGCCAGTGAGTTGATCCGAACATGAATTGAATTCATCAATGTGGATCACGGCACACAGGTCGGCCCGCTCTCGCCCTGGTTGAACGCCGCCACCCACGCCGAGAAGTCGGCGGGGGTCACGAAACTGTCTTGGTTCACATCTGCAACCAGGTTCAGTGTATTAAAATTGGCGACCCATGCCGAGAAGTCCGCTGGCGTCACCTGCCCATCCTCATTCTGATCGGCGCAGAGGCGGGAGGGCGGGGTCACGACGCTGATGAAGACACGGGCACTGCCAGAATTGGTTCCTGTATTGTCATCGTACCGGGCCCCAATTATGAGGTCGTCGAAACCATCTCCATTGACATCGCCAGCGCCTGACACCGAGTGGCCGAACCAATCGCCTGCATTGTCACCATTCAATGTAGCCAGCACAGATCCATCGGCCCCCGAGAAGACACGCGCGCTGCCAGAATTGTTGCCGTTATTGTCGTCGTAGTATGCTCCAACAACAAGGTCATCGAACCCATCGCCATTCACGTCGCCCGCGAGCGAAACAGGTCGGCCAAAGAAATCGATCGCGCTGTCGCCGCTGAAGTTGTAAATCACACTCCCGTCAGCCCCTGAGTAGACACGGGCGGTGCCGGAACTGGGGCCATTGTTATCAGCGCCGGCTGCTCCGACGATGAGGTCATCGAATCCGTCGCCGTCTACATCACCAGCGCCAGAGACGGAGAACCCGAATGAATCATACTCGTTATCGCCATAGAAATTATAGAGCACACTCCCGTCGGCCCCAGAGAAGACGCGGGCACTTCCGGCATAATTTCCGTTTTCATCGTTGCCGAATGCCCCGGCAATGAGGTCAGCAAAGCCGTCGCCGTTGACATCACCAGCATCGGAGACTGAACGGCCGAAGAAATCGTCTGAGTTATCACCATTGAACGTAAAGAGCACGCTTCCGTCAGCCCCGGAGAAGACACGGGCGCTACCCGAGCGGCTACCGTTGTTGTCGTCGCCATTCGCTCCAACAATAACATCGGCGAATCCATCTCCGTTCACATCGCCAGCACAAGAGACAGAACCGCCAAAGAAATCAAATTCGCTGTCGCCGTCAAAGGTAAAGAGCACGCTTGCATCTGACCCCGAAAATACACGAGCGCTGCCTGAACGTGTGCCATTGTTGTCATCACCGGTCGCACCAACGATAAAATCATTGAATCCGTCTCCGTTCACGTCGCCCGCGCCAGAAACGGAGTAGCCGAAATAGTCACTCGCATTATCCCCATTTACTGTGAAGAGCACACTCCCATCGAGCCCGGAGAAGATACGAGCACTGCCCGATTGAGTACCGTTGTTATCGTCGCCGCTAGCTCCGACAATGAGGTCGTCGAATCCATCGCCGTTCACATCACCTACGCCCGATACGCAAACGCCCAACTCGTCACCCGCGCGATCACCGTTAAATGTGTACAACTCCTGGAAGGTGACCGTCTGCGCGAGCACAGGCCGGGTCACACCCGCGGTCAGGATGACCGCAGCGGGAACAAAGCAGGAGCGGGTCGTCGGATGGCTGACCAAAGCGATTCTCCCCAGAGACTGCGTTACGTTTCAGAATGCAGGACAAACTTTGGGACGAGACTACCGCCCTGGTGCAAGCGGGGGCAACCGAGAACCAACTCTGAGCAGGTCTTTTCTTGCTCTCGCAATCAGTGCAGCGCATGCCGGCGTAGTTATATTACCCAGTCTGCCTGAATCACCTCACCCCTGCCCCTCAGGCTCGAGCCGCAAGGTTCGCCGGATTTCGTCCGTCTTGAACCCCAGCATCTGCGGCCGGACCACGCCGGGCAGTGCGACCACGTCGTAGAGCTCCCGCACCACGCCCTCGATCCGAAGCCAGTGCTCCGTTGCCCCTGTGTCGAGGTTGATCACATGAAGCGCGCACCGCGCTTCGCCCCCCTTGGCCGCGAGATTGGCATCCAGAGGCAGGCCCTGGAATGTCCGGTTCTCGCGTGCCGCGCTCAGCCCCACCACCGCATACCGACCGACGAAGCTCAGCCCCCGCGTGAAGCCTGGACAGAACGCCACCTCCACGAACGACCGATCCGAACTCTCGGTGTCGACGTACCCGAAGTAACCCGTCCCGGCGTTGAGCAGCCAGACCCGGCCCGGGAAATCGGGATGCACGCGCGGCGAGTGCGGCATGCTCAGCTCCTCGCACACGATCTCGCCGCTTCGCACATCCATGAGAAGGCCGCCGCCGTCGCGCTTGTCGCGCCAGCCGTCGGAGACATCAGACTTGCTCACCATCGTGACATAAGCGGGGCTCTGCGTGGCAGGGTCCATTGCCAGGCCATTGAGATGACAGCGGTCCTCCGGCACGAGCCCCGAGATAAACGGCGGCCGCCAGATCGGCTTGAAGCTGTGCGTCTCGCTGATCGTGCCGAGGCAGTTGAAGAGCGTGACACAGAACACCGGCTTGCCGCTCGCGTCGAGGTGCGTGTCGTGCAGGTCGACGTCGCCGGTCGTATGTCCCGTCACCGGGACATAAAACCGGTCATAGCCATCGGGCGTGACCCCACCGGGAGGGAGGTAGTTCTCGAACCGCCAGAGCTGGTAGAGGCTGGTCATCCACAGGGTCTGGGCGTCCGCCGAGACACAGAGCCCCATGCACCGGTTGAACGTGCGCTCATACGTCGAGAGCCTTCCGTCGGGTTGGAGCCCCACAAGAAACAACTTCCCGGCCTGGTACGTCGTGAAACCGAGCGAGACGCGGTGCTGCGCGAGCCACGATGTAAAGTGCCGGGAGCCGGTGAGGACAAGGGCGTTCGAGGTCGGATCTGCCATAGACCCAGCGTAGCCGATGTGTGAAATATCGGCAGTTTGACTGACTGAAACCCGGCTCAGATCTTGTGACGGTATGCAATGAACCTTAGTATGCACGAGACGAGTCGGGCCATGCATTCCTGATGCAGCTCGACGGAGGACTACCCATGCGTAATCTGTCTACACCCACCGTTTTGATCGCCCTCTCGGGGAGTTGCCTGTCCGCCCCCGCGCTGGCGCAAGCCTTCCCGGCGACATTCGAGTTGCAAACGCTTTCCAGTCCGCACGGCTTCTTGATCAATACCCCAAGAGGCATTCCACCAGGCCTTCCCGATCGATGCTTCACTTCTGCGGGTGATATCAACGGCGATGGTTTCGGCGATATCATCATCGGGACTTACTACACCGACCCGGAAGGCATGATGGCAGCGGGCGACAGTTATGTCCTTTTCGGTAGCCCTGAGGCAGGTTTCTCTGGGCCGATTGATCTCACAACAGTCGACGGGACCAACGGCTTTGTGATGCACGGACTCAGAGATTTCGACAAAAGCGGCACATCCGTTGCTTCGGCGGGTGATATCAATGGCGACGGCGTGGACGACATCGTCGTCACGGCACCCGAAGCTAGTTCGCCCGGAATCATTGAACAAGGTGTGAGCTACATAATCTTCGGCAGCGAGACGGTGGGTTCCTCTGGTTCGGTCGACTTATCTTCGCTCGACGGCACGAATGGATTCATAATCAGAGGGGTCGATAGGGACGACCAATGCGCCCGAAGTGCCTCATCGGCTGGTGATGTGAACGGCGACGGCTTTGATGATCTCATTTTGGGTGCCCCATTGGCCGACCCAAACGGAACCGACCGCACAGGCGCAAGCTATGTAGTCTTTGGCGGCACCTCTGTGGGCTCCTCCGGCGTGCTCGAACTTTCCATGCTTAACGGCTCGAACGGCTACGTCATCCAGGGGATTAACGCCGAAGACCGATGCGGGCACTCCGTCTCTTCCGCGGGCGACGTCAACGGCGATGGCATCGACGACCTCCTCATCGGTGCGCCCTACGCCGACCCCAACGGGATCAATCGCGCAGGCGAAACATATGTCGTCTTCGGAGGCGCCTCCGTGGGTTCTTCCGGCGTTTTTCAACTTGCCTTAATCAACGGCTCGAACGGATTCACTATCCACGGAATCAACGACGACGATCGAAGCGGTTCTTCCGTCTCTTCGGCGGGCGATGTGAACGGCGACGGCTTCGATGACCTCCTCATCGGTGCGCCCTACGCCGACCCATTCGGAAACGACCGCGCAGGCGAGTGCTACGTCGTCTTCGGAGGCCCAACAGCTGGCGCTTCGGGAACTATTGACCTATCCACGCTGAGCGGCTCGAACGGGTTTGCGATGAACGGGCTCCATGCAGTAGACCTCTGCGGCACTTCGGTGTCATCAGCAGGCGATATCAACAACGACGGCATAAGCGACATCGTCATCGGGGCATACCGTGTCAACGCATACGGAACAGACTCCGGCGAAAGCTACGTTATCTACGGCCGCCCATCATTAGGCTCAGCCGGCTTGGTCGACCTTTCTGCACTCAACGGCACGAACGGATTTTCCATCATCGGAAGTGGCAACCACGAATACAGCGGATTTCCCGTGTCCTATGGCGGCGACATCAACGGGGATGGAATGGACGACCTCCTCATCGGAGCGTACAGAGCAGGGAAGAACTACGTGATCTTCGGACGCCAGCAGCCATGCCTTCCCGACACCAACCACGACGGCATCCTTTCCCCGGCCGACTTCAGTGCGTGGGTTGCGGCATTCAATTCGCAGGCCCCGGAGTGCGATCAGAACAGTGACGGCGCATGCACGCCCGCCGACTTCAGTTCCTGGGTGGCCAATTACAACGCCGGCTGTAACTAGTTGACCCAATCCTCTAATTTTCGGCCAACCCCAGATCCGGCGACCTTCCAAACAAGATCCACTTGGACGCTACATACCCAACCCCAACGATTACACCGAGCGGGGCATCCAGACACTGCAAACAGAGTGCCTCGGGGATTGAACATCAAGTGCTCAAACTATCGGGCCGCGAATGCAAGACCTGGTGCTGGACACGACGGAGCAGAGTCTATGGAGTTACGAGAAGATGGCGGGATAGGGGCCGAACTGGGGAGCGACTGCCCTACTTGAACGACGAAGTATGTATACAGGAATGAACTTGCCTGAATAATATCAAGCGTGCCTTCCTCTTCTACTATGAAGACAGATCCCGAAAATCGCACCAAGCGAGATGACACCTGGTGCCGGCACCGTCGTGACGAACACCCCCCCCCGAACCGTCGTAGAAATCTAGATGATATGTAAGCTGCCCCAAGTCATTGAATCCAATCTCAGCATCAAAATGGATCGCAGCCACTTCACGCATCATACTGCCATCCTGAGCGGGACTCACATCAAATAAATTGTCCACAACAGCTATAGGAAGAATCTCGTCGAGCAAAGAAGAGTATGCCCAGAGGCCGGTACTATCACGCCCTGCTCCAGGCATTCGTATATCAGCAATAAATGCAATATCGTTGTTATTATTGATGCCGACCTGATAGTCATCAGCGAGGCTGGAAGAACCCGAAGTAAATCCTCGAAATTCGGCCCCAGGTGAACCAGGCACTTCATCACCTTCACGAACCACGAGCTCAACGCCGTTTTTGTCGCCGACATACAAAGCACCATTCGTGCCGAAGTCGATATCACCGCCGTATATACGCGCGTTGAACGCTATACGACCCGAATCATTCATAGATATGTTCATTGTTCGGAAGTCTGCAAACAACGAACCATTCGTTCCTGGTGCCGGCTGCGATTCTCGAACAACCATTCCGAGTTCTCCGCCGTGATCGGACCAGATCCCTGTGTCATTCGAACCATCAACCCCCGGACTCTGAGTATTCAGCCTGCCTTTAAAGGCAACAGCTCCCGATTTATTCATAACAAACCGATCGTTGTAACCAGTATAACGGGCTGCAAATTGCTCAAAGATCTGGCCACCCGTGCCAGGCGCAACACTGCCGGTTCGAGCAATCAACTCGCTCCCCTCACCCGAGTTCCGCCAGATTCCGTTCTGCGAGCCAGCACTCGGCTGAATCGTTGCCATGAATGCAAATTTCCCGCTCCCGTTGGAGACGAGATCGTAAAAGTTCCCAAAGCTACTGCTGATTCCTGGCGCGATGTCACCCTCGCGATGGACTAGTTCAAAACCGATATCGGTTTGTATCCAGATACCACGGTCTGTGTCCGAAGCCACTCCTCCAACACCTACCGCGAGTCTGTTCAGCATGACCAGATGACTGTCATTGAGATACGTAAATTCTTCGCCAATGTAGCTAAACACACCGTCACCCGCACCCGGAGCGAGATCGCTATCCCTCGCGAGCAATACCGAACTTCCTGCCCGACCCTGCCAAAGTCCGTCATTGTTGGTCGAATTGACTGTGCCGTCATCGACGTACACGGTTCCTTGAAAGGATACATCGCCATCATTGCCAATCAGGGAGCGTGACTCGAAACCGACATATGGCAGTCCATTCGTCCCAGACGCCTCGAATCCTTCACGCTGGATCAACTCGAGCGAACCATTCCGCGTCGACCATACACCCTCTTCAAGATCTTTGAACGGATTACCGGGCGATGTATCAATCCAAGATGTGAAGGCAACATCGCCGGTATCGTTAATGGATGGTGTGAAGAATATTTCGAATGTCGCATTAGGGGAAGCTGGAGCGAACTCGCTCGTAAGCGCGATGACACTGGTTTGAGCGTGAACCACTCCGCACAACGCACACAATCCAGACAAGCCAATGAGAATGATTCGACTCTTCATATCCATAGTTCCTTCCATGCTGGAAATGTTACAGAGTCCCTATCGAGTACACAATACAATCTTCAACGCTGATTCATGAATAAACGATTAACGTTGCGATCGTTGCCCAGAACAGCTCTCAGTTACCCGAATCGGCACCGCCATGGCGAGTACGAGACAATCAAGACCCATACTGATACGCCAAGCGGGACCCCGATCCGAATACAAACTCCACTTCATTCATTCAACTCCGCCAACTCAAAATCCGGCGGCTTACAATTTGAAATTGGCCTTGGCGCTAACCCACGTTCCCCATGCATCGGAACCATGTAGTCCGTGTCCACGCCGCACTTGGCATTGATCCGGTCGATGACCCCCGCTCTGGCGGGCGATCAAACTGACCGTAAACCGCAATGTGAGGCGTTGACTGCGTGCCCGATGACATCATCATCAAAAACAAACAACCCCACCTGTCGGCGGGGTCACTCGCTCAACTCCCCCGGCTGGACTCGAACCAGCAACCTAGCGGTTAACAGCCGCTCGCTCTACCAATTGAGCTACAGGGGATCGATCTGTCGGCCAAAATCTAGCCCGGACTGGCCACCAGTCAAGCCGGCACCCGTTCCACGCCTCGAACTCCCCTCATCGACCCCGCGATCGGCCCTGTGTAGCCCAAGTCCGCCCTACCAAACTTCTCGGACCAACCTCAAGTCCCCCCACCGACCGCGTCGATCCTCCAGTCTGAAAGGGGATCACCTATGCCCACCGCGACCACGACCGAGACAAAGCCCGCCCAAACCGGCCTTTACCGCGATGACCCCTGCCAGCACGCCATATACCAGCTTCGCAACGCGCCCATCCAGGCCTACCCATACCCGCACGCATTCATCCGCGAAATCTTCCCCGCCGACTACTACCGGGATCTCATCGCCCATCTGCCCGGCGACGAGGCCTACGTCAGCTCACCCAACGGCCGCTACCCCGAACGCGGCCGGCTCATGCTCGCGGGCCAGGAAGGCGACGAGCTGAACCGGCTCTCCGGCTCGACGCGCGATTTCTGGACCGACTTCCGCGACAACTTCCTCACGACTGAGCTCTGGGGCTCGCTCGTCGACGTCTTCGCACCCGAGCTGGCGGGCCGACTCCGCCGCGATTGCTGGCTCCACGCCTTCCTCTCGCGCGACACCGGCGGCTACGCCATCAGCCCGCACACCGACACCAGCAAGAAACTCATCTCAGTCCTCTTCTACCTGCCTACATCCGACGCCGTCAGCACCTGCGGCACGAGCATCGTCGTCTCCGACCGACCCGAACACAACACCTTCGACGTCCCCCACTCCGGCAACTGGGACGGCTTCAAATTCGCCCGAACCGTCCCATTCGAGGCCAACGCCATCTTCGCGTTCCTCGTCAACGACAAAAGCCTCCACGCCGTCAAGCCCACGCCCCCCGGCTCGGCCCGCGACACGATCCAGTTCTCGATCATGATGCCCGGCTGATGCCCTTCTGATCCCGGAACGCTCACGCACCCAGCATCACCATCACCGTCACCCAGAACGCGAACTTCATCACGCTTACCACGATCGCGATGATCCCCGCGTCCTGGTAATCGATGTCAAGCGCGTCGGCCAGCAGTCCCGTCAGGATCAGAAATCCCACCACGCTCCGCACAAGGCCCGGCACCGGGACGAGCGTCATCACCGCCCAGATCCCGGCGAACATCCCGAACGCGCCGATCGTCTGCAAAAGCGTCGTCCGCAACGGCTGATCGAACCCGATCCACGCGATCGAGCAGACGAAGAACACAAACCAGCCGATCGTGACGGTGAAGACGAAATCCACCGCGAGCGCCAGCACCCCAGCCATCCCGTCCGTGAACCCGCCGATCAAGCCGCTCAGCGCGAGCCCGACGGCGGCCATCAGGATGGACTTCGTATCGATCCCCCCGGCCGGCCGGATGCCCGCGCGGGCGTCCTGCGCCCGCCGCATCACGCTGTACGTCAGCTTCAGCCCGCACTCCGGGCACACACCCTCTCGCAGGCCGCGCAGGTCATACCCGCACTCCGGACACGGCAGAGGCTTGGCGTCCACCTTCGCCTGCTCCGGCGGCGTCCAGCGCTCGGCCGGCTTGACCGGCTCTTCGGGCGCCAGCTCATAAATCCCGCTCCCCGTGTCTGCGTCCTTCGTGGTCATTCAGTTCCCCCGCTGTTTCACGAACATCATCATACGGGAAACCCGCCCGCCGTTTGCACGGGCACGCCCGAACGAAGCGGGTAAGCTGAAGCCATGCCGAACCAGACCGCCGAGCGTTTCCAGCCCTTCGGGACCACCATCTTCGCCGAGATGTCCCGCCTCGCCGCCGAGAACAACGCGGTCAATCTCTCACAGGGCTTCCCCGATTTCGACGGCCCCGATTTCGTCAAACAAGCCGCCAGGCAGGCCATCGACCAGCACCAGAACCAGTACGCCCGATCCGCCGGCGTGCCAGAACTCGTGACCGCCATCGCCGAACGCTTCAACCAACGCACCGGCCTGCCCACCGATCCCATGAGCCAGGTCACCGTCACCTCGGGCTGCACCGAGGCCCTCGCCTCGACCCTGCTCGGCACCATCAACCCGGGCGACGAGGTCATCCTCTTCGAGCCCTTCTACGACAGCTACCGCGCCTGCCTTGCCATGTCTGGCGCCCGGGCTCGCTTCGTCACGCTCCGCCCGGTCGACGGACGATTCACCTTCGACCCCGCAGAACTCGCCAGCGCTTTCTCAACCAGAACCCGCGCCGTCCTCGTCAACACCCCACACAACCCGACGGGCAGCGTCCTCTCGCGACAGGAACTCACCCAGATCGCCGACCTCTGCCAGCAGCACGACGCCATCGCCATCGCCGACGAGGTCTACGAGGACCTCACCTTCGGCCCGGCACACCTCTCCATCGCCAGCATGCCCGGCATGGCTGACCGGACCATCACCCTCTCGAGTCTCGGCAAGTCGTTCAGCCTCACCGGCTGGAAGGTCGGCTGGGCGATCGCCTGCGAGCCTCTCAGTGCCGCCATCCGGTCCGCGCACCAGTTTGTCACCTTCTCATCCGCAACACCATTCCAGCACGCCGCCGCCGTCGCACTCCGCGAGGGCGATGGCTACATCGCCGAGCTCCGCGCGAAATACCAGCACAGCCGCGACCGCCTCGGCTCGGCCCTCTCCGAGATCGGCTTCGACGTCATCCTCCCGGAGGGCACCTACTTCATCCTCGCCGAGCACTCCCGCATCAGCGAACGCCTCGGCGTCAGCAACGACGTCGAGCTCGCGCTCAAGCTCACGAGTGACGTCGGCGTCGCAGCAATACCGCCCAGCGTCTTCTGCGCCACCGAGGGCCACTGCGCCAACTACCTCCGGTTCGCCTTCTGCAAACAAGAAGCCACACTCGACGAAGCCATCCGCAGGCTTCGTAAGATCGGCTCCTGACATGGACACCGCCTGGCCCACAATCGAAAGCATCGAACTCGTCCGGAGCGTGACGCAAGCGATCCTCGCCGCCACCGATCCCTCCCAAGCCGTCGCGCGCTGGGCCGAATCCCTGCCCGTCGGCGACGCCCCGATCTCGCTCCTGGCCGTGGGCAAAGCCGCCATCCCGATGGCGACCTCTGCACTCAACACGCTGGGCGACCGTGTCGCACGCTCGCTGGTCTACTCAACCGAGCACCCAAGCGCCCCTTCGCTCGATTCACGCTGTTCTGTCCTGATCGGGGATCACCCCCTTGCGACCGATCGCAATGTCGCCGGTGCCCGGCAGGTGGTCAAATTCCTCACCGACCCCTCGACCGCCGACCACCACCTGGTCGTCCTGCTCTCGGGCGGCGGGTCGGCGCTGCTCACACTGCCCGCGCCTGGACTTCCCCTTGATGAACTCACACACCTCGCCGCGACACTCATGCGCCGGGGCTGCCCGATCGAAGAACTCAACTGCGTCCGCAAACACTGCGAACAGCTCAAGGGAGGCAGGCTCGCTGACACCAGCTCCGCCAAGCGCACCACCGTCTGCGTCCTCTCCGATGTCATCGGCGACCCGCTCACCACGATCGCCAGCGGCCCCTTCGCGCCCGACCCCACCACCTTCGCCGACGCGCTCGATGTCCTGACCCAATACGACGCGCTCGATCTCTCCGAAGCCATTTCCGGCTATGTGCGTGCAGGCGCAGCAGGTGACCACGCAGAAACACCCAAGCCGGGCGATCCCGTATTCGACCGCGTCACGCACATCGTCATCCTGAACAACACGGACGCCGTCCTCGCCGCTCGCGATGCGATCGGATCGCCCGACCACATCCCCGCGATCCTGAGCGCGCACACCGGCACCGCACAGAACGCAGCGAAGCGACTGGCAGAAGCGCTCGGCCAGCACAACGCCGTTGTCCTCGGAGGCGAGCCCGTCGTCGCGGGCGTGCCCGAGGGCTCGCTCGGCGGGCCGATCCAGGAAGCCGTTCTTGCAGCCGCCCTCAAACTCGAATCCGATCTCTTCGACTGGCTCGTCATGGGGCTCGCCACTGACGGACGCGACGGCCCCACCGATGCCGCCGGCGCGGCGATCGACCGCACAATGCTCCGACGTGCGCGCGATCAAGGCCTCCCGCTCGAAGATGCGATCCAGTCCCACAACACGCACCCACTGCTTTCGGACATGAATGCCCTGATTCGCACAGGTCCCACGGGCACGAACGTGAACGACGTGCTCATCGCGGTCCGACGCTAAGCTCCGGGGTTCTGGAGGTACTCGATGAGTGTGAGCCATTGGCGCAGGGTCAAACAACCCCTTGAAGCCCCACGCTGCCAGACGGTTGTGATCGGTGCCGGCATCACGGGCTTGTCGGCCGCGTACGAACTCGCAAAGCGAGGCCAGAGCGTACACATCCTCGAACGACACACCCTCGGCTGGGGCGCCTCCTCGCGCAACGCCGGCTTCCTCATGCGCGGACTCGCAGAGAACTACGCCTACACCGTCGACCACTTCGGGCGCGATACCGCACGCCTCGTCTGGCAGTGGAGCCAGGACAACCTCGCGCTCCTCCGAAGCCGGTACAACATCGAAACACTCCCCAGCTACCAGGCCAGCCCGTCGTCGATCGTCTCCATGTCCGCCAGCGAAACCGAGGAACTGCAGCGATCGGCCGAACTCATGACCACCGACGGCTTCGAGTGCGAACTCCAGACCATGGGCAGCGATACACTCTGGTGGAACCTCACCCCCGAGATCGCGCTCGTGAATCCGCACGACGCAGCGATCAACCCGTGGGAGATGGTCCGGAAGATGCGCGACACGCTCCTCGAGCAGCACGGCCAGCGCGTGACCATCACCGAGAACGCCGAGGTGACCGACATCACCGACGGAGCCGCCTACACCGCCGAGGCCATGTACCCCTGCGACGCCGTCCTCGTCTGCACGAACGCATGGGCGAGTGAACTGCTCCCGATGACCGGCTCCAAGGTCGAGCCCAACCGCGGACAGATGATGGCCCTCAACGCGCCGGGCGTGACACTGAACGCCTCGTACTACCTCAACCGAGGATCGGAGTACATCCGCCAGACGCTCGACGGCACCATCATCCTGGGCGGCAAACGCACCCACCGCGAAGCCGACGAACGCACTTCAAGCAGCGCCGTCACGATGGACATCCAAAGCGAACTCGAGCGCTACGCGCACAGCCTGCTCAAAGCAGAATTCACCGTGCTCGCGCGATGGGCCGGCACAATGGGCTTCTCACCAAACGGACTGCCCATCATCGCAAAGGCCGAGGAGATCCCTGGCAATGTCTGGTTCTGCGGCGGGCTGACGGGCCACGGCATGTCGCTCGGCGCACGCACAGCCCAGGCGGCGGTCATGGCGATGCTGGGTGAATCCGAGCCCCCAAAGAGCATGTCGGGGGTCTGAAGCAGAAAGAGCCACCTGCCGGACTTGAACCGGCGACCTAAGCTTTACGAAAGCTTCGCTCTACCAACTGAGCTAAGGTGGCCTCGCCCTTTTCTGGGCTTTGCTGCTGAGCATATGCCTCTAGATTTCTCTGTTCTGAGCCTCTGAGCCCCTTTTTGCTGGTTACCTGTTTCAAGACGCTGAATACCCGTTTCGGATGGTTTACCAACTGAGCTAGGCTACCTTTGTTGGCGACCATTTCCCTACCTTGAGTTAGGATAACGCTATCCAGAATTGCAGCGAACATCAGAGTTCCCCGAACTTCTCATGTTCTTTGGTTTGGCTGGTGAGCCTCAGCTTGCCGCCTTCGAGCTTGGCCCAGCCCTTGGCGGTCAGAGCGGCAATCGCCTTCGATGCCTCGTCTGGGTCGATGCCCTCTGATAGCTGCTGAGTCGTCTGCCCGTCTTTCTGCTTGAGGGCAGACAGGATGCTGAGAGTCTTTTCGCCTCGGGGCCAACGGATGCCCCCGCCTGGAACGCTCAGAGCCCCGCCAGAGGTCTTGAGAGGGCTTGGGGGCTTCGGTAGCCCAACGGCGACGTACTCGGCAGCGAGAGCAACAAAGACGCCCTGAGCTTGGCTAATCGCTTCCTGCCAACGAGCGTCTAGCTCTTGCTTGGCATCGTCTCTGAGCTTCTGCTTTTCAGCCTCGGCTTTGGCCTCTATTTCTGCTATTCGTTCTGATGCTGTCTTTGGCATGTATGCCCTTTCGGCAAGCTACTAAGCAACCATAGCTTCTTATCTGCTAACGGGCCAACATGGTAGCGTGATTGTGTGGTACTAACGAATACAGGACACTAGCCCTAACAGCAACAGGCGGGGCTTCGGGGGTTCGATTGCCCGCGCCCTTGGCATCGGCGGAACCAAAGGCAGGGGCATCAGAATCGGCGATACCGCCTCTGATGCCCCTGCCTGAGTAGCCGGATTCCCTGTTTTTCTATTCTTATGTTTTATGCGTTTTGGCGTATATCCCTATAGGTCAAACCCGTTTCCTTCACGGTACGAAACATTTCCTACTGGTCGAGTTTCCTTCTGTCGAAGGCGAGGGTTGCCGGTATTAGGCTCTAAGAGCAGAGGAGTTTTCAGAATGAAAAAGAGGCATTGCAAAAAGTGTAGACGTAGTTTTCTCGTATTGGTTTTCCTATTTCTGTTTCCGAGTTCGCCAACTTGGGATTTCAGCAATATCGATATAAAGGTATTGAGCAATAACACCACAATTGTACAGCAAGATTAGATTCTGCTTGCATTACTCAACAAGTTCTAAGAGACGGGGGCATTGATATTTCTTTGCTATGAGCCCCGCACGTCTTTCTCGCCCAATATGCGGCTTGTCTTCCTAGGCCCTGCCGGGTCTCGGATGGCGTTGTGATGCCCCCTTAGGACCGGTGCCCCCACTTCTACTAATCGACAGCAAGGGGCTTCCTGCGGAGGTTACGCCAGGTCTGGATGCCCCCCCGAATGCGTTATTCTACATTTTGTTCTCGCTTTTGTTCAGTAACACGATGGGTAGTGGTACAACTTATATGGCGGACAATGGTGTTGCCGGGGACGTAGGCCAGAGATCCATTCGGAGGTACGTTGATGGAATTAGTGTCAGCTATTGCTGCGGGCTTGGCGTGGGTTGGTATCAGGTTACTCTCGATTTTTGGCAAAGAAGCCGTTTTGCTGCAACGCTGGCTATCACTCCCCAAGCTGAGAGGAACGCCCGCAGACTGGGAATCCAAAGGTTCTCTAGAGTTTGCCCTCACCAATCGAGGTCGAGATTTGACGATTGAGTGGGTCAGAATCGAGACAACAAACCCAGAAGGCGAAAGCCATGCTATCGAGATAGACCCCGAGGGCAGGCTCGAAACCAAGCAAACTGTTGTCGTCGAGTTCAACGCCGACCAGGTCTACCCGAGCGGCAGACGACCGGCCCAAGCAGACATTGTTCTTAAGGCGAAGGGCTACCCAGACCCTATCCGCAAGACGGTTGACGACAAGTTACTGGATAAGCTCTCGCTGCCCCTACACAGATACTTTGACGAACAGCAGAAGAAAGCCGTAAGCCGAAGACTGGAACGCATATTTGAAAGCAACTCGAACAGAACGAGTCCGCTTCGGTTCTCATAAGCCTTTACTTCTTTAGCTGATATAATTAGCCATGAGCAAAGGCATTGAGAAGTACATACCCGACCCATCAGAGGCGATGCATATCGCTAGCGCCTTTGCAGACATTATCGTTCCCCCTGTTGGCATCGCAGGGCATGGCGCAGCGGGCGTTATTGGTTTTGTTGAGAAGCGGCAACAAGTTAAGCGAGAACGCATAGAGAAAGACACCAAGCGCATACTTGAGCGCGCTTACGAGCGCAACAGGAAAGAGAACTACGAGCTTGACGAGGAACAATTAGATTTGTTCTTTGAGGTTGTAGAAGCAGCGCTCAGAGACGATGAGGAAATCAAGAGAGAACTGTTCTACGACCCGATTGTTTCGTGGATTGCTTCGAGGGATACGAAACAAATTATGATTCGCCCTCTCGTAAACGCTGTTCGCTCGCTTTCAGCAATCGAACTGTTTGCATTTATAGTTGAGCTTAAAGACGCCCAAGGCATATTTAACTATCTACTTAATCAGTACACCAACGACAGAATTACCAACCGCAAAGTCTGGACTGATTACTCTTACTCTCGATTTATCGGTGCGGGCCTTTCCGCAGACGGTGAGAAAAGAAGTCTGGGCAATGGAACACCACTCGCTACGCTGCTTCGCACAATCCTTGAACACGACGGCTACGACGAACGAGATTATGCCGAGAAGCTCGGCCTTGAGTATGTAGAAAGATAAGTCACTTATGGAAACAGAAGAGTTTTCAATTCTCGTATCTATTGGCGCTCTCATTGTTGCAGGCATTAGCGCTTGGGCCGCAATCTGGTCGAGGATTGATTCCCAGAAAGCCCGGGACATTGCCGTAGAGAGCAACAACAAAGCTGATAAGAGCAACGAGATTGCCGAGGAAAGCAACAAGATTGCCAAAGAAGCGAAGGCAGAAGCAACGAGGTCTGCCGATGCTGCCGAGCGTTCTGCCGATGCCGCCGAGAAATCGGCTCATACAAGTAACCGCTCAGCGGATTTACAAGAGGCAGAGTTTCGGGAACGCAACATACCCAAAGCGATTGCCAAGGTTTATGACGTTCGCTTTCCTAAAAAGATGATATCGAACAACGAACCCGTTGGCCGTTTTCAAACTACTGCGCAAGCTCCAGTATACGAATCAAAGGGCATCTATGGAATGTGCGTAAGAGTAATACCCAGTTCAATCGACTTCAAAGTAAGCGAGTTGGGATATCGCTTTACTTCGAACGGCAAATTGTTTGAGTATTCCATTCCGTTCTTGCCGCCAAGAATAGCATCCATTCAGAGTAAGGATTACCCGAACGACGTTCTTTACTTTCCAAAATCGCTTGCGCCCTATTTCGACAAGCCGTACTCGCTTACAATTGTGATACATACGACCAGCGATATAACACCGGTTATCTTGAGTGAGGTAGAACCAGAGAATACCAAGTCGCTGTCCTTCCGATTCAAGTATTTCTTTGAGGATTGCAAGTCAAAATCAATTGAACTCAACGACTGGTACGAGAAGAAGTACGGCGAACCCGTTTGGCAGACACTAAAGAGCTAAGCAACCAGCCGCTTTACTCGCTGCCGGAACACCCAAAGGAAAGCAGCTACTAAAGTACATCAACAGATATGGCAACGAATAGCAACAATCGAGGATTACGAATGGAACCTACGAACCGTTCGCTGCTTCATTCGATACTCAAGCGAAAGCGCAAAGACAGCAAGTGGAAAGGTCTAGACAGGTTCGCTGTTGAGCAGCTTATTCGTATGCTCGCATTTGGTTTTCCCCTTGCGGTCCTCGCCTTACTGGGCAATGCGAAGCTCGAAGAGTTTAGAACCAAGCAGCGAGAGTTTGATCGCAGACAGCAGGTATGGTCAACGCTGCATAACCAGCTTTCAGAGACGTACGGCACGTTTCGCCATGCGCTAACAGATTCCCGTGTTCTATATATAGAGTACTTAGATTTCTCCGAGGAACTAGACATGGCTCGACACAATGGTTCTTCCGATGATGAACTAGACGCCATGTTTGTCGAAAGAGACTTCAAAGGGCGCGCTTCTGCATTGAATGCGACTCTTATTAGTTCACTCGAAATATTCTATAACATTACGCATACGAGCTTACTGTATAGCGTAGCGCACGACCGCATTTACATTGATGATTATGTCATGCTGTTTATGAGTTCGTCATTATTGTCGGCCAGCGCTTATACACAAATGCTGGCATGCATTAGCAACGATTTGCTAGCCGACGCAACAATCTATTACGAGCAATCGTTATCTGATAACAGTCTCAGTATGCATTATGGCATGCTTTCAGTGTTGATGCTTGACCATAACTTGAAGCCTACAGACGAGGAATACGAGGTAGCTAAGATGCGAGCGAAAGACGCAAAAACATCGCTCAAAGATATTGCGCCCGAGCTACAGAACAAGGCGCCTTGAGAGCTTCGCTTCTGTTTCGATGCTCGGATATCCGATAGCTGTTGCCAACCCATGCGAAACTGCTTGCTCGGGTGTGAGGTACAAGTCTGCGTTGTCTATGGCTCGTAGCTGGTTCTTCTAGTAGCCCGATTTCTTGTTTGTATATCTAAGCTGCAACAACCGAAGTCTTACCGTCCCGCTTGGCGCGCTTTGCTATATCTTTCGGAATGATTGTCAGCGCCGGAACATCGGCAGCAGCCTTGTTCTCGATTGCTGTTGCAATACGACTAACGCCGAGGTTGTAGTTCTCTTTGTGAAGCTCGCAATACTGCCAGCGCCTGTCCATGCCGATACAAGCCTCAACCATGCTTGCGGTACACCCGAAGGCATCAAATACAAAATCGCCAGGACTTGTCAGCTTTTCAAGATAGAGCATGCAGAGTTCAATCGGCTTCTCGAACTGGTGACTGTCGCCGTACCTTCTTTCGCCCTTGCGGACTTGGTGGTAGAAGTCTCTGCTTGGCGGGCGGTACTCATCTTCGATACCAGCGCCAAAGACTGACTCGATAACATCGTCGGTAACAACGTCGCTGCGCCCCGCAAGGCTTCTGTTGTTCTTGAATGCGTCCATCGTTCGTGCAGCGATGAGAACCCGCTCGGTCTCGT
The DNA here is from genome assembly GCA_965228265.1 of Phycisphaerales bacterium. Lineage (GTDB taxonomy): Bacteria > Planctomycetota > Phycisphaerae > Phycisphaerales > UBA1924. The sequence goes on along the minus strand of OZ245804.1, from coordinate 1,720,254 downwards.
AGCTATGGCCATCTTTGTAGTCGCCCGGCTGAACCAGTTTCTTTTTCCAGTAACGAGGACGGATAACCATGAATCCTGCATTGCGCATCGCAGTAACGACCTCGGGCCTGTCCGGTTCGGTGGCAGCCTGAAAGAGAACCATAAAGCCGTTTGGTTTCACTTTATCTTTAGCTTGCTTGATTGCGCCAACCGTAACCTTGAGGGCTTCTTCTCTTGTCTCGTTTGCGCACCCGAAAAGAAGCCCAGGCGACATCGGAGCAACGAGCTTGCCGCTCTCGACTTTATCGTACTGCGCATACGGCGGGTCTAAGAAAAGCAGGTCAACAGACGCATCGGGCATATCTGCCAGAACTTCAATGCAGCAACGGTTATGGCAGTTCTCGGCCCAGCCGCTGCGCTCTCTCTTGACTTGTTCAACAACACCTGCCTTGGCTTTGGTGTTTGCTTCCATCAGCTTTTTGATACGGCTGTTCGTAATCTCTCGCTTGCCAACAGAGCGTTTGCCGTCCTGACTCGCCAGCTTGAGGTATTCGCTGAGGTAATCGAGAATCGGCTCGTCTTTTGTGCCAACCTTTCTCGTCACGCAATCTGCTTTGCTCTGCCTTGCAATCTCGCAATCATGCCATGTAGCACCGAGCTTCTTTGCAGCCTTGCGTTCTTCGGCTGAGAACGCCGCTGCAACTTGGCGGTACTGGGCAAGAGTCGAGTATCTGACCGGACAGGACGAATCGGGACCGAAGAACTCAGCGTGAATCTGCTTGAGGTTCCGAGGCTTGCCGTCGATGTTGAAACCCTGTATCTTGATAAGCAAATCGCCGATTTGCCATTGCTTGCTATCAACATCACGCAAAAGCTCTTTCGTCTCTTTGACGAGTTGTGCGAGTTGCTCTGCCTGTGCCTGCTTTGTCGGAACACTCTTGGCTGTCTTTGCCATCGGAAACCCTCTGTTCTGGGGGCGTGCCTTCGACGCCCGATTTGCGAGGCGACAAAGATACCACAATGGTTTTTCGGCTTGCGGGTGAAGAAAACTGCGGCTTCTCGTCTCGACTTGAAGAGTTGAGCCTCTTTGAGGTCCGGTTCTGAGCGCTCAGAATTCTGACGGGCCTATTCGGCTTCCGTCTGGGGCGCTTTGCGAGAATCAGACAGACAAAGGCGAAGATGAGATAAGGTTCGATGCTGATTGCGATATCCATGACTGAGCCTTTCGTATCGAGATCCGTTCTCTGCGAGGGACATCCATTGCCCCAAGGGAATAGACGCAAAGATTTGGAACAAACGTATTTGCCCAGTCGGCGCGCCATAAGTCGCTAATAGGTGTTTGGTATTTGCTTGGGCTTTCCTGCTGCCAACGACTAGGCCCAGTTTCTGGGCTCTGGCGCAGTGTTAGAAATGTTGGTAAGCCACACACGATCGCAGATTTGGGGCCAATAAGCCCCTTGCAGACCTTAAACCACTCTCTATAATGCACTTATGGGTCCGTCCGAATTCTCATATATGATCATCTGGCTTTGCCCGCTGATGCCGTTTTTGGCAACTGTCATGGCAACCATTCTTTCCTTGGGCGGACTCGTGCTGGCGGCAACAAAACTCCTGATGCCAAAACTTCTCTCGCTCTTCCCTGTTTTTGGGCGAATCTCGCTAGCTGATAGCCAGGACTCGAAGAACAGAGTTGTTTTCTATGTCCGAAACTATGGCGGGCCCCATCGGATTCGATGCGTAGAACTGCTGGATGCGTCTGGCAAGGTCATTGATTATCACGAACGGGATCAGTTTGAAGTAAAAACAGGGCAATGGCTGGATTTTTACTTTACTCGTAATGCCCTAACTAAAGCTTCTACTGCTTTCACTCCGGTCAATGTGCGAATCGTGATTCATGGGATGCGGAAACCTCTCATAAAAACGTTGCCGCTCAAGTCCATTCTGAGTACGAGTCAGGACTACGCCCGTCGGCCGGTGCTCGCTTCCTCCATTATCGAAGTGAAACCGCCTCGGCCCTCAGACCTTACATGATATATGAAGGGCTGAAAGCTCCCTGTTATGTGAAGGGGTGCGCTAGCCAAACCAGCCCCTACCATCGCCAAAACACCCCCACCCCCTTGTTATAGGGACCAGCCCCCTAGGCGCTCCGAAGGGCAAAGTCAAGCGGATTCGATAAAATCAGGCGGTTATTTACTAAATCAGTTAGCATCTTGCCAATTACGGCAAACCGTTAGGCTTGCGTCCTGTTTCCTGTCTTTGTCCTGTATCTTAAGCTCGTTAGGGTCCGGTTGTTAGGTAAACGCTGGTCCTAACAAGCTAATTGTTAACATGCTAGTTACCCTAACAGCAAGGCAGGTTAGGTCTTTGCTGGCCTAATCTATTAAGCACTGGTATGTAGTTTGTTCAGCAGGGTTGTTGGTAACTAAACGCCGGACCTAAGCAAGCCTTCGGAAAGTGACTGCAACCTCGGGCCGATGACCGAGCAGCAGGCGGACACCTTATCAATTTCGCGCAGACAGAAAGCTCATCAACAGAACCAGCAAGCCTCGCCCTGCAAGCTGTCAGCCCATAACTCTCAACCATGAACCTGAGACGGGTAGCTCTTTCATTGCGCGCAGATATAGAACATTGACAACAACAGTCTTAGCAACAGCATTGATGCTCAATGCAACACAGCAGCAGCGATGACGACAACGCCATCTGCGTTGCTGTCTACATCATTCGCAACAACAATGATAAAGATACCGTTGTTTGCTTTGCTCATAACGTATTGTCATTCGCATGTATTACTTAGTTTCTGTTTCTTTGTATAGTTTTGTTTTATGCGCTTTGTTTATTGTTTCATCATGCGCTTTGTTATGTGTGAATGTATTTGATTTGCAAACATTATTAAAAGGCTCACGTTTGTTGTGTATAATGAGGGCCGGTCTATTCGGAGTCTATTCAGGTGTTTCCGGGGGTGCATTCTGGGTCTGATGTAGCGTATCCAAGGTCTGTTTGGAGTCTTATCAGCCCTTTCGGGTTGCACTCTACAGGAACTTTCACGCTTTTCTCCGACCATACAAGGCCGCCCCAAGGACTTGTTTCTAACCTTTCCCGTTAGCAACAACCATCAATCCTGCCCACCTAGAAACGATTTTTTGCAGCGGAACCTCTCAACACTCATCAGCAACAACAAAGCGCAATCCAGCGTTGTTCTATGTATCATAACAAGCAAGCAACTCTAGCGGGCTAAACCGCTTCTCTCATAACACTGGTTCTCAACAGAGGCAGCAACCTACGTCCTTGCTGCTGATGTTGTCTGCTGTTGCAGCGCGCTTCTTTATCTGGACATGAAAACACAGAGGCAGATGCAGTCCTAAGTTTCGCTCTCATCTTTCCCGGTATCAACAGGAAACAATATAAACGCTGGCAAACTGCGCTCCCCCATATATGCGCGCCTGGTATTTAATATTTAGAAAGAGAAAGAGATATTTCACCCCCGTTCACATATGTCAGCGCTATTTGCCAGCGTTTATATTTCTTCCTGCTCTTCTGAACCTCGTTTCTGTTCTTCAACAGACGTTTTCCAATCTTTAGCAGGTGGCTATGTGCTGGCAAACCGCTGGCAAACTGCCCCCATTTTGCTGTTTTTGTCCGCACTTAGAGAGTTGTCTGCCAGCGTTTAGAAGATTTCCTGTGCTCCGTTTTTCTATTGTTTGTGCTTTTTTGGCTGTGAAAGAAGCTGCGTAGAAGGACTTTGTTTCGATGCTTTGTATAGCTATGTGGAGAACCCTCGGCAGAGGGATTAGCACAAAGGAACACCAGATATGCAAGCAGAGACAAAGTTTGATTGTGCGCAGGTGCCGGCGCACATATCGGGTAACCTCGCTGTCCGTCGTCGGATGGCAAGGCGTATAGCAGGCACAAAAACCATCGAGCTAATGGGTTCTGGCAGCCTTACGGCAGCGGATATCGGCAACTCTGTTGCATTGCAGTTTGAGTCCAGCGCCGACAGCGAATCAATGGGCATGATGCTCAATCCTGTTGATAGCGATGGTATTTGCCGCAGGGTATTTGCTTTCGGCCTGACCTATCAGGTTGAGAACGAGTTTGAACTTACGAATCTGGCCTTTAATGCGGCTGATTTGTTCAAGACATCAACTGGCGGGTATAAGCAGCAGTCGGTTTCGATTCACGGCATTTATTTCTGCGCTCCGTTTGCAACGGTTGTCATCAATCTTGGCGCTGAGCAAGAGAACACGATGCAGCTTCGCAAGACCGAGAGGCGCTTTCTTGACCTCGTGCATGAGCGAGAGTTTGACCGTTGTGTTTTTTCGCCTGGCTACCGCACAACATTTGTCAGAAGCAACAGCGGCATCAATACATACATTCCCCTCATCAGCCGTGACATGGGCAGACAGCATCGTTCTCAACTCGTAGAGCCTAGGTATATATTCCACAAAGGCAGCCTCAGCAACCTTGCCGTTATCGAACGAGCAACCGCCAGCTACTTTGATTCATGGACAACCGAGCAACTCAGAAGCGTTGTTGATGAGACTCTTGTTAGAAACAGGCTCAGCGAATCTCGACCAGACGGGGGCTCGCCCCCGAGCCATCTGCCCGAGGGTATCGACCTTGCGCGTATGGGGGTTGAGATATGAACCATTCATTACTGGGCAAAGACATTCTGGCGCTGAGCAAACGCTTAGCCAATCAATACAAGTCCAAGCTCGTACCTGACAGCCTCTTTATCTATTCCGAGCTTGTTGCTCTAGGAACCGTTCTGGGACGGGTCGTCAATTCAGACAGTTTGGGGCGCTGGGAATCATCGCAGCAGAACTATTTACTGCTTGCGAAAAAAGGCGTAGGCAAGAACGCAGTTATAGATGCCAGCGACGAGCGCCTCAAAGAGCTTCTAGCGCTGAAGGGGTTACCCGCAAGCCCTCGGACCATCCACGAAACAACAACCCCCGAGGCTCTCGCTAAGGCTGTTGGCTATTGGCGCACGTTCAACCCTGAGACAACGGCTGAGAAGTACCTCAAGGACAATCCCGCTGCGAACCAGAGCGAGATTGATAGCCATGTTGACCAAGCCCGCTCGGACTGGGAACAGTCAGCCTATGAGCATACCAAGACCAAGCGCTGTACCGAAGTCTGGTTCTCGGTAGAGGCATCAACGGTCTTGGCTACGCTGATTGGCGGGGCTCGTTCTGAGCAAGAGATAGGCAGCAAGATTGGTTGGGCGCTGACTGCGTTTGACCCGAAAGGCAAGCTCGATAGTCTGCGGGTAACGAGTGGCGAGCGTTACGTTCGCAACGTCTGTATCTCGAATCTATGGGCGACTCAGCCTCAGACGTTCTTTCGGACCTTTGACCTAGAGCAACTGCGTTATTCAGGTATGTTTGAGCGGATGGTGCCCGTCTGTTCGATGAGCGAGTTTGCAGACCCTACCTACGATATTGGTAGAACGCAGGCCCTAGACGAAAAGATTGCTCTGTTGCATCAAAACAACGGGCGGGTAAGCGTCACGTTCGATGATATACCAAGCAACCTAGAAGAACTCATCGCATGGGAACGCTCGCTACCGGCCGTCAAAGAGTGTCTGCGGTTCGATGAGGAACAGACCAGCGCTGGTTTGAGCAAATGGTTTGCCCATGCTCGGCGCATCGCTCATCTTCGGGCGTTCCTTGAGAAAGTAACCGAGACAGACATTCGTTCGCTCAGCGGCTTTGACCAGACGATAGAGGTTGACGCATCAGAGTTCTTGGGGGATGCGCTCGAATGGGTAGCTGGTCACTATCTGGCGATGATGCGAGAAGAGGAACTCTCGACAAGAGATGATAGCTACAGCAAGTTTCTTCGATTGCTTTGCCGTTGGTATGACAGGTACGAATCAGACGAACCAGATGAAAGGGAACAAGCCCGAAGTCTGATGCATGTTAACTATGAGAACGGGCAGGCTTTATTTCGTACCCGTCAGATTGCAGACCGTCTCAGGCTGCCTGGAATGGACCGCTCAGGCGTTATGCGTCAGATACAAAGCTGGGCAAATACGCAAGACATAAGGCTTGATGACTGCAACCCGAACCCTGACAAATGGCGCAGAAAGGCAGGGTTTATCATCATCTCGTTAGAGCGCATAGCGCCCAACAGAACTCTTACCACTTCACTACAGGGAGAAACAACATGACCAATCGAGAGCTACCGAAGAACATTTACTACAGCGATAAATACAGCAAACCTTACTATGCGCAAATCGGCAGGTGGTATTGGAACATCAGACTTCCCCGATGCGATACCGTCGAAGAAGCGCAACGAGAGCTAGACAACTTCTATGCAGAGTTCGGGACGTTGAACGCCGGTCCGAAAGGCGAGTGGTCTACCAGCTTTCGCAAGCTGTTTCCCGATGCAAAGACTCGGACGATTACTCTGCAAGATTTCCGGGAATGGCACAATTGTTTAGTGTGCATAGCAGATGCAGAGAGGAATGCGCGCCGATAATTTGGTATAGCAGTCGTAGGCTAAATATTCTCCATTTCCCTAACCGGGCTCGTCACTTTGTTCTGTTCCTTGTTCAGGTGGCGAGCCCATTCTATGCGCTGCTAGTGTCGCAAATACTAGGTTTGTAGTTCGGTCCATTCTGCCGTGACGACCCATTCTATATCCTTGGCCGCAACACCTGTAACAGAAAAGTTCACGCATTGGTGCGTTGTGTTTGCTGCGATAGCGAAGGCAGCGCCGCCAAAGCTCACGCTGTTTGATGTCCAATCAGAAGCATTGATATCGACCGTTACATTGCCTGCTGATGACCTTCGAGCTACAAACCGTCTGCGTTGAGCGAAGTAGTCCGTACCATCCCAGCCAATGCAGGTAGCAAGCCCTGCGACCATGCTACCCTCGGGAACAACAAGGCTGTTCGATGCGCTCAGAGCGCCAGCGCCGACGGTAAGTTCATCCGATGTTGCCCCCGAGGTTGAACCCCGCAGATGCAGTCTGCCCGATTGCCTGTCCCCCACTATCGATGCCTGCCCAGATGCAAAGCTGGTCATGCCTTGAAGTCGGGCGTTTGATTGCTTTCCTAGAGCGAGGGAATCTGCTGCGCCAGCCGTACAACTATTGCCGATTGCAGTAGACCCAGCGCCTGATGCCGTTACCGATGTTCCGACAGCCGTTGCCTGAGTGGCGCTGGCAGTATTGGCCCCGCCTAGAGCCGTAGAATTCTGAGCGCTGGCGGTATTGGCCGAGCCGACCGCAGTTGAGAACAGACCCGATGCCGTCTGCGTTGATGATGAGGCGTATAGCTGCAAGTCAACAGCCGTAAAGCCAGCTTGGTTCTTGCTGTAGCTGCTGCTGTAAAGCTGGAACGCTCCAAGACCCTTTACGCCGATGCTCAGGTTGATATTCGAGTCGGTGCCGCCCGTTGCGATGATGGCGTTATCAAAGTTGTTACCCGTTCCTGCTGTTGCGGTCCTGGACAGGTTGGCGTAAACATCGGCTGCGCCGAATCGAAGCTCTGTAGCAACGAGCCTGCTGTTGCCCGAATCGAACGTAAGGTTCGCTGATGCCCCGAAAGCGCCGCCATCGTTGAACTGTATTTCAGTATCGCTGCCCGCTGCGCCCCCGCTGCCAGCCTCAGCCCAGCCGGTGTTACCTGAACCCGATTCCTTGATCCAGAGCTTACCGTCTGAGTCGAGATAGATTGAGCCCGGCGTTGCCGAAACAGAAGATTCGGGCGTACCGCTGCCAGCTTCGAGCAACTGCCCGCTCGTCAGATTGATTGGGGTAAAGAACAGTTCTTTGCTTGCCATTGTCTAGGAACTCCGTAGTTAACCGTTGGGGTCGATGCCCGCTATGACTTGAAAGCGCCTCGGGGGCGTTGCGTTGGTAATCGAGTCTCTGATTACGAATAGCTGGAAGTAATACTCTCTGCCCGCGCGAAACTCGTAATCTGCTGCTAGCACCTGAACCGTTACTTCTGCCCTCGATTGCGTCTGAACGAATCTAGATGCCTCGCTTGCATCGCTGAGGGTTAGAACAACCGTACCGCTCGGCTCGGATTCAGCGAGCTTGAGTCTGAACTCGTCCACGTCCGCAAGAACAAGAGGCGAGCCGTCCTCATCTACGAGCTTGGTAAATACGAGCTTGAAGTCTGTACCTGTTGTTGTGTAGCCATCCATAGTTTATAACCTTCCGTTTTCTAATACGATGCTCGCAAGCCTTAGACCTTCAATGCGCACCGAGAGAACGCCCAGACCAACGGATACAACCTCTATGTCTCGGTACTCAAGCGTTTGTGGTCCGCCGATGGTCATACCGCTGGCCTTCGCTACGTCTGTAGCCTGATTGCTGCCCCCGTTTTGTCCTGAGTCTGGCAGCGGCATTACGTTTCCGCCATTCCAACGAGGTTGAACGCAACCGAGACCGTATGCGTTGAGTAGGTCGATGCTGTTGCAACGCCAACGCTCAGTATGTTGGTTGAACCGATGGTGTTAGCTTGTATGTTGCGAAGCGTCACCTTCTCAAGCAGAGACGTTGCATCTATCTCAAGCTGTCCGAACTGGTCTGTATCGGTTGATAGACCGAAGCGCAGCGTTGGAGCATTGCCGCTGCCCGATACGCCGGTACATACAACGTCTATTGAGTCGATTGCCCAGTTGTAACCACCGGGCAGAGTAAATACGTTTGTATCCCCCGTTGATTTTGCATTGATGCCCGCCGTTACCGTGTATCTCGGCAAAGCGCCAGAGACCGGGATTCGGTCTGCTATCTCTCTAAAGTTGTTGTCTATTGCTAAGCCAGCATCGCCCGTAGGCTGAGGCGTGTAGACCGTTAGACCGTTCATAGTTGTTTGAGCCATTAGCTGGACCCTCCGCCGAATGTAAACTCAAGCTCGGTGCAGTCGGCTACGCTGACAACCTCGCCCGTATCTGTTCTTCTGGCTACCGCCTGGACGCCCCATGTATCGCCCTCGACAAACTCGCCCGATGCAAATACGTTGTCTTGGTTTATCAATGCGCGCACAAAGTAAACGTCTGCCCCAATCGAATGAGCAACGTTGAGCGCCGAACCCTGAACGCCTCTGCGAACACCCGTCAGCGTGTAGCTGTTGCTGCCGTTGGCCGTAACGTCCCGAACGCTGATCAGTTCTTCCCCAACGAGCATGAGCGTTGTATCAGACTGCCATTCGCCAGTCGTAACCGAATCAAGCAGCGAATCGTTGAAGCCGTCTAGGGTTACGTCGATTGTCTCTGATGCGTTCTCTGTTGGCGATGCCGTAGATGCTAACGCCGTCTGCAACGTACCAGCAGGAACGTAGACGCTTCGGGTTCCGATGAGTTGGTAGTTACCCGTCAAGTTTCGACGGGCATAAACCCTGAACGAGTTACTTACCGAGTTCGGCGCTTGACCCGCTGCAACGATGATTTCGATGGACGAACCGCCAAAGACCTTGAGGCCCGTTGGCAACTCGAATACGGCATAACGTGTCAGACAATCGAGAGCCGAGCTATCTACGTCGTCGCTGTCATCGGGTACGCCAAAGTCAACGCTCGGAACGTCGGCTAGAACGTCCTCTATGGCTGTTACGGTAACAATGCCGCTCTCGGGTTGTTTCTCGTCAACCGCTGTAACGATGAGGTCCAGCGCCTCATCAGAGCCCCAGCTACCGGGCGCTAAGCGGATGCGCCGACCTACCCAGACTCGGGTTCTTCTTTGGCTGCAATCGAACGTAGCCGAGCGTTGCAGACCCGAACGCTGATAGAGAATACGGTTTCCCTGTTTGACGGCTGCCGACTTATTCGTAATGGCGCTGAGGTTCAACGTATCGAACTTCGGCCCGTACAAATCAACGCTCGTCTCGTTCTGCAATGGGAACGCCTGAGTTGCATATTCGTTGTCTGCGTCTGTCCACTGAACAGCAAGCTGATTGACGATGCCCGCCCCGCTAGAGCGGTTCACTCTGAGGGTGCCGTCAATGATGTCGGTATCGTTGATGGTTATGTAGTCGTCATCGGTGAGGTTCTGGTTCTCTCTGATGAGAGCGATTGCTATTCTGCCGTCAACATCAGAGAACAGGTAGCAGTTCGTCCATGTTGCTATATCTTGTAGAGCGCTTATCGCTGGCTGCGCTGCTGAGATAACGAACGAGAGCCCGAAGTTCTCGGCTGCGAACTGGTCTGCTGCGTCTTGGAAACTGTCAGCGTTGATATACGCTGGCGGAATCCGCAGACCCCAAATAGGATTGGTCAGAATCTCGTAGATGATGTGCGCCGGGTTCGCATCGTCGTTGATATACGAATCGCCCGTCAGCGAAGTAAGCGGCATTCTGACAAGCTCGAATGCGAGCGAGCTTGGCCAGTTCGGGGACGTTCCTAGGTTGGCATCGGTGACGGTTGCGAACGTGTAGCGGTTGAACCTCGGTGGGTTTGCATCGAGCGTCTGAAAGTAGCTGCTGTATGTTTGACCGTCGATGCCCCAGAAGAACGAGAACGTACCGAAGTCTGTTGTAACGCTCGTTGGCGCGCCGTCTGTTCTCTCGATTGGCCCGCCGTTCCATATGGATTCGTTGCGGTTGGTAATGTCAACGAGCTTTGTTACTGGTCCCCAGCAGAACAGCATTGCAGCGTCAACGGCATAGTTGGTTGTCTCTCCCCCGCCTTGACCGCCTAAGCCCGAGCCCCCACCCCCGCCGCTCTGATAGCTGCGGAAGTTCTGGTAATGCATCTGCAAACCCGAGAGCCTGCCTCTGCCAAACAGAATCGGTATCGGTGTACCCTCTCTGTTGCTTGTAAATCCGCTGAGGTCGTTAGCAGGGTTGAAGGCATCGCCCGCCTCTTTGCCTAAGAGCGCAGAAGCAATGAGAACGCCGCCCAAGTACCCGACTTGTGCGCCCGTAGGACCGCCATAGAATGCGCCGATTGCTGCGCCAGCGATGCCCGTACCTAATACAACCGCTTCTCTTTCGCTACCTGCCATCCTCTTTAGAGTCCGTTGTTTCTGTAGTTATGCGATAGGCGTAGACGAACCGCTTACGCCAGCGGTTGTCATCGAAACGAGACTCAATCACTTTGTCTGCTTGCTCGCCAGCTACAGAGTGAATCAGAGAGCCTCTACTACTTATTAGCGCAACATGGGCCTCAATACCTTTGCCGTATGCAAAGCAAGCTATATCGCCCGCTCTTAGTTTCTTCGGGTCGTCAATACGAATAAGACCGACTCGCTCTTTGAGTTGCTCGAATGCAGGGTGCCTGTCCTGACTGTCCGTTAGATACCATTGTCGGGCGTATTCGGTTGGTCTGAGGTCGTTTGGCAGCATTCCGAGTTGCTTGTAAACACCGAGAACAAGACCGATGCAATCCGTACCGTTTCGAGTTTCCCCCATATGACGGAACGGCGCATCAATCCATGCATCTAGTTCTATCTGGTACTCTTCAACGCTCGCTGCGCCGTAGGCAGATATCAGCGTTACCGATGCTTCTGTTGGTTCTGGGCTGCCCTCTGCCCTGTTACGTTTCTCTTGGCGCTGTTGCTGTTCTGGCTTTTTCTTGCTCGCTCGGTTACAGCCGCAGCCCCGTTTCTTAGTTGCCATGTAGCCCCCTTAGAGTCTGTCTGTTGCTATGTTGCGTATCTGGATGTACGGAGAGCCCCCGAAGTTGGCTCGGTTGTTGAATTTGGCGCAGCCGTTCTCGCCGTCTTTAGTTCGGTCGCATCCGTAGCTCATCGTGACTTGCATTCCAACGTCTACCGTTTCGGGTAGCTTGGTTAGCAGAGTGATTCCACGAAAGCGGTTGATGCCGTTTAGCTCTTGGTCCTGGTTGATGCTCGCCCGCTTGCAAACGGTTGTACCGAAGTTGATAATGCCGCCCTCGAACGCCGCTTCAACATGGGCATTGGCTGGCGCTTCAAGCAGGACAGATAGCGTCCTGCGTTTCTCATCTATGAACTGGATTGTTCCAGTCCAAGTAAAGTCATCCTTGTTTGCGCGGCAAGTAAACTCGTCATAGAGACGATACGGGCAACTCTTGAAGGTCAAGACCCTAGGTATCGTCTCTTGAAAGCGTCCGTTGAATCCCGAGAATACAACGCTCACCGTGTTGTCTTTGCGGTCTACGTTATTCGATTCGCCCCAGAACGATACAACGTAATCATCGCTCGTATACGTCTCTTGAGTCTCGCTTGCGTACACCTGATAGACCTTGACTGTTAGCGTTTCGCTTACGGTTGACGTGATAAACGATGCAACGTATGGGCTATCGAAGTTCGTTGATATGGTGAGCCTGTCCGGGTTCTCTTCTGCGCCTCGCTGAATCTGCCCCCGCTCTAGATACATGGGCTGAAATACGATGGTCTCGCCCTCGGCTTCGAGCGTTACCGCTACGTCTGCCGTCGTTGCCTGCAACGTTGTTATGCAATCGCCCTCGTTGTAGTAGAATAGGTAGCACTCATAGAGCAACCTCTCTTGTTTTTGCCTGTCGCTGTTGGGCATTAGGCTTCTCCTGTAGTTGCGAGCGCATCAACGATGCCGTCGCCATCGCCGAGCAATGCGCAGTTTGTTGTAAGCAGAGCTAGGTCTGTGCCCTCAAGCAGCAGATATTGAGCCTCTGTCATCGTCAGATAGCAGATTGCGTTTAGGTCGGTGTCTGCGTCCGTAACCTCTGTTACTTGGTCTGCCTCTCTTATCTCTTCGACAAACGAGACGGTTATATCTACGAGGTCGCTTGTAGAGTGTTCTAGTTGCAGGCTGTCCGATGCGAACGTAACTCGGTAGATGATGCTTACAGATTCACCCGCATACACGGCGAACGGAATACCGCTGTTGAGTTCTACTACGCCATCGGAGTATGCCGCTATCGTTCTAACGAAATACTGCCCTGCTTTATAGAAGAACAGGTTTTGCCCGACGTACAGCGTAGCCTCATGGTCCGCTACTTCTAGATAGTCTACGCCCGCCTGCGCATCTGTTGCAACTTCTAAGTCTGCCTGCCAGCTTGGTAAACAGAATGATTCGTTCTTACCGAGCCTCGCATCGAAGAACTGCTCAAAGTCTGCGAGGTCAGCGTAGTTGTTGATGCGGTAGCTGAACCGGAAGTTCATAGGGTTTGGGCTGGCTCTGTCTGTATCGAGACGGGCTGGGCCATGACCCAAGGCTAGAAGCTGTTGCGTTATCTGCGGCTGATACCTTGAGGCTGTTGTTCTTTCGGGTGTGAAATCAAACAGCAGGCACTCTGCTTTCTCGTCAACGTTCGTTATCGAGTATGCGAGCGCACCGCCAATGCCTGCGCCTTGTCCGTTACTCGGGTTATTGGGGTCTGAACTCATGTGTAGTTATCCAAAGCAGCAGTCGTTGTTGTAGCCGTCAAAGCCGAGTTCATAGAACGTAAAGCAGTATTTGTAAACGCCATCCGAGCCCAGCTTTTGGTTAGCTTGCAAGAGCGAGGTTGGTATATCTGCAATGCTGTTATTGACCGTTAGCTTCGATACTATGATCGGGCTCGACGGGTAGTAGAAGAGACAGTTCTCGGGTTCGGGCAGGCAGTACACGCTGTCTGAGAAACCTATTCCGTTGTACTGAAGCCTACAGAAGATTGCTGATTCAGGCGTCAGCGCCTCGCCGGGACAGAGGAAGCTTGTATCAGGGTCCATTGCAAAGTCTGGGCTGTCATATACCAAGAGCGAGTAGATACCGCATGGGCAATCATTCTCGCTGCAATCGACTGGCGCAGTTCCCATCGCTTCTAGGTCCGGGTCATCCCGAAATAGCGGACGGAGTTGTGTATCGCTAGTCAGTATCCAGCCATCATCAGTGAGTCTGACGTTTGTTTCTGCCTCAAACGGGTTGCCGTCACCGTTCCAGTCTTGTGTCTCAACATACGTCCACCGTATGTCTTTGCGGTCTAGTTCTGGAAACATCCAATCATAATTACAGCGCGATATGGACATCGTATATGTCTCTATCCCAGTCCACGGATTGTCATAGCTCGGGCAACTGTCATAACAGTTGGCGTCATACTGGACGTACTCTCGGTCTGCTGTCTGGCGCATCATTACCGAGATGCTGCTTACCTTGGATATCTCATAGCAACATGCAGTTGCATACCCATCCGGTATAACTATGGTTCTACTCGTTCCTCCGATGCCGTAGCTGTCATGCCCCGAGCATCCGTCGAAGTCGCCAACGTCTGTGCCTGATGCATTCGATTTAGAGAGTCCGGTTAGCTGAGAGTCTGGAACCTGCAAGCAATCCATAGTGAAGCAGCCCCCGCCCGAATCGGACAGCGCGCACACCCCACCCAAGCCCCCGTAGGTAAAGTCGTAACGGGGTACGCCCGGTTGCTTAAGCGATACGTCCCAAGCGCCATCGCCATAGTGGACCATGCCAACAGGCAAGAACGAATGCGCGCTTAGGGTCTTGCCGTAGACGCTGTTGTATTTAGCGTTTGCGTATATTGCCCCATCCCAAGGATTACCGATGCTTGTATCTGTTGGCTCGTCTGGGTAAAGGTCTCTTGTCTGTGAGCAGCCATGCGTAAAGCTCGTTTGGTAGTGGTAGGTCAGAGCGAGTTGAGGGTGCCCGTACTTCCAAGGCGATGATGCCTGCCCTACGCATGGGTCGTCTCTGTAGTAGGTCTTGCCATCGCCCGCAACGTTTCCATCGGTGTACGTTGCTATCTCATCGCTGAATACATGAAGGTTGAACAAGCTGCCCCATGCGCCAACCTTACCGCCGACGTTGTTATTACCGGGTTGCTGGTCCGCGTCATGCTCGATACAGATTCGTACCTCAGCGGTATAGGTCGTAGCATCGTCATCGCCTAGATATTCTTTGGTTGCTTTCCATACCCAGCGAGAGACTGTCGGCGTGCCCTTCTGCCATGTGGTCGTACTCGCCTTCATGTGGTGCCAATGCCGAGACGTAGATACGGCAGAGGTATAAGGGTATTGAAACTCTAGTTCCCACTCATCTTCGGTCAGCGCTGTTATTAGATTGTCTAGCGTGCCGCTGTAGCTATGGCTTGCGTTTTGGCTGAGCGCATCCGCATCGAAACGAATAAAGAACGTCTGCGGCATCGCAGCGTCTTTCGCTCTAAAGGCTGGGCGTTCCTCGGAAGGGTTGCCGCATGGCGTATCGAACATCGGAATAGCGAGGTAGTCGCCATTGATGAGCGCGGGCTCGCAGACTTGGCCCCCGTCGTCTGGTCCCTCGGGGTCAACTTGTAAATCAATCTCGCCAATGAGACCAGTTAGGGGCGTTTCGCTCGCTTCAACCCATTTGATAGAGGCTTCGCATATCTGGTCTGTTATCCATTGGATATCTACGCTGTCTGGGTAGCAGCTAAAGACCTTGAAGCAATAAATAGGGTCATCGCTAAAGATGCTCTGAGACGAGACGAGCGAATACTCATCGTCTAGCTCTAGCGTAATGGTTGTTGAGTCGGTCGTAACAGCGTCAACGGTTCCAACAAAGTAGACGCTCGTTGATTGCCAGACCATGACCTTATCGCCCGCTTCGATGGGCTGATAGTCGGTCTTGCTTGTTACCTCAAACTCTACATACGAGGTAACAGCCATACCGCTATCTGTTGCGGGCAACGATGCGATATCTGTAACGGGTCTCGCTACTCGCCAGTCTGGAACGCTGAACAGTTCTGTAGTGTTGTTGCGCAGCTTATGCAGAAGCGCCGAGTTATCCGTTCCTTTGAACTGTGTTACATACTCGATGGTTGCCAGCGAGTTTGTACGCAGCGCCGCTCTTTGCCTCTGCTGATTGCGAGAGATGCTGCTGCCCGTCTTGTAGTTCTTGCTGAACTTGTATGGCTGGGACCAATCTGGATTGTAGGGGTACGCAACAGCCATTAGCCGAGCATCCTCCTAGTCTGCTGTCTGTTGCCACGAATCGAGTTGAGAATTACGTTCTGCCCCTGCCTCTCGGCAATGGCGTTGAGAATGTCGTTGTTGTCTATGGCGTTGATAATGGTTGCGCTTGGCGATTCTGAGACGATGTTTGATGCAACGCGCCTCTGCTGCGCAGCGTTGAGAACTATCTCGCCCGGGGTCAGCATCGCAGGGATAATGTCTCGGCTGATACTTGGTCCTGGTACCATGCCGCCTCGGTTGAAGCCGAGTATGCCTTGCGTTGTAGCGATACCCCCGTTGTAAGCGCCGTTGCGTCCCCCGCTTAGGTAGTTCAGCAGCGAACCGAATAGACCGCCAGCGCTTGCGCCCGCTTCTGTATTCGATGCGCCACCGACTAAGCCGAGAACCGCTGCCCTTGCAAGCAGCTTGGTTATATCGCTGAGAATCGAACGGACCATATCAGAGAACGAGTCTTTCACGCTCTTGGTACCGTCGATGATTGAGTCAAAGGCGCTGCCGAGATCGCCTGCTACAACCGTGCCGAGTTGCGGTATCTGTTTCTCAAGAACGCTCATCTGTTCTTGCAGACCGACAAGCTCTAGCTTGAGTTGTGCAACTCGCTCAACGTCGCCCTGCCCCTCGTTCATTCTTATAAGTCGTTGAGTGAGTTTGATACGCTCTCTGATGAGACCGAGTTGTAGTCTTTGGTTTGCTAGCCCAGCATCGCTGAACGTACCGCTAGCGCCAAGGATTGCCGAGCGCCCCTCTGCCTCTGACGTTGATATCTTTGCGCCGTCACGGATTCGTACTGCTTCGATGAGGAACCGCTTTGTTTCAACAGCGTTCTGCTTGAGTTGAATCTCAATGCCTTTGAGTTGTTCTTCAATCTCGCCAACAACCTTCGCTTGCCGCTCGTAGTTCTCTAGCTGCTGTTTGCTGAATTCGCCGTTGCCGTTTGCTTCGAGACTGAGTAGGGGCGATGCCTGTTCCTCTTTGAGTATCGCTTCAAGCAGCAGCTTTCGTTCATGCAGCAGGCTCGCTTGTAGTTGATAAGCCCGTACCTGCTCGTTGACGTTGTTAGATATGCTTTTCTCTGCCTGCTCAATCTCTTTGGCTCTGCGCGCTCTGTCTGAGTCTTGGATTCCAACACCCGAGCGAGTAAGAGAACGATTGATGCGGGCTAGCTCTGCCTGACTGACAATCGCCCGGTCTGATGCCTTAGACCGTTCTCGCTCTGCGCGCTCGTTCTGGCGCTGTTCTTGGTAGAACGCAGCGGCTTCTAGGATGCCTGAGAAGTTGCCGGTTCTGAACGCCTCGCCGATTGCTCTGCCGAGCCCTACGAGACCGTCTAAGCCCTCCTGTATCTTGTCAAAGAGGATCTCGAATGCATCGCCGATAGCTGATATGCCCGTCTTGGCTGCCTCTACGAGGGTCTCTACGAGGTTGTCAATGCCTAGCAGACCTTCGACCAGTCCTACAAAGAACTGGCCGATAGCGAAGATTGCCGCTGCTGCTATTGCGATGGGTCCGCCCAGCTTTGATAGCTTCGCTACTCGGGTGAGAATCGGGCCTAGAGCTTTGGCGATTCCGCCGAGGGCTTCTCTAATCTTGCCGAGTCCGAGGATGCCTAAGAATCCAGCGCCGCCCGCAAGCAGCGAGCCGCTAACGCCCGTCTCGTTGAGTCTGCCCACAACATCGGTGAACGCCCGTATTGCGGGACCGAATGCGAAGTTCACTACCCTCGCAAACTCAGCTATAGCGTCTCGCAACGTAGCGAACAGGCGAGAGAAGTTGTTGTTAGAGAAGATGGATGATTGCGAGTTGGTTATAAAGCTGGCGCGCTGCTCGGTTGTCAGCCTGTCGAATCCGCCTGGCGGGGCACCGATAAGAGGCCCGAGCGTCTCTGATATCTCGCCATTGACAATAGCTCGCTGTACGCTCTTGGCTATCTCGTCAATGCCTGCCGTTGAACGCTGAGACAACGAGACAATCGCAGCGTTGAGGTCTAGAGTCTTATCCTCGGCCAAACCAAGGACAGCGGTATAACCCTGTAGCTGCGTAACCTGAGCCCGAGTAAAGCCGCCCGCTCTGCCTAGCTCTGTTGCCTGCCTGCGAAGAGACTTTACGAAACCGTCGCTGAGCTTTGTGTTTCGGGTAAGAGCATCGGTTAGGTTGGTTTCTGCCTTCTCAAGCGCTGCAAACTCGTTAACAGCTTGGCGCAGAGTCGCAATCGAGATAACGCCACCGAGTAGATTTCGGAACCCGCCAGCTAGCTTGTTTACAGCTTGGTTTGTTCTACCGACTGTCTGGTTTAGTTGGTTGAACTGAGCGTTTACCTGTTGCAGCAGAGCTTGGTTCTGAACGCTAATATTGATAAGGGCGTTTAGGTTTGCCATTCACTCGACTCTCCGAGCCCTTGCGGATTTCGTAGCTTTCTCGGAGTTGCGATGTTGGGTGAGTTGTCCGAAGGCTCGAATTGCTGAGGCTGCTTTGTTGTGTGTTGCTTTGGTTATCTTCGATGGATTGCCGTAGATTTCCTCTATTTCTGCTTGTATCTCTTGCTTGGACTTATTGAGCTTGGCTATTTCTCTTTGACGGTCTCTGTTGGTTTCCTCGCTGTATGCAGAGAGGCTCTGATACCAACGTATCTGGTCGTCTAGGTCGTCTTGTGCCGCCATGTAGTAGAGCAGCAGCAAGCGCCTGTAGCTGTAGCCGTTGAGACACTCGTTGTAGCTATGACCTTTGGGTATCAGTCGTCTGAGGATTTCTTCTGCTCTGACTCTGCCCCGCTGTCCAGACTGGCTATCTTCTCCGCCACGTTGGTGAAGAACGATTGCCATGCGGCAACGTTTGAGGGCGTAAAATTTGCCTCTACGACCGCCTCGCCTAGCTTGAGAACAAACGGAACAGGGAGTTCCGAGATATCGTCTAGTTTCTTACCGTTGGCTTCGATGGTTGCAAGCTGGCGTACCACCTTGTCCATATCAGAAAACATAGATGTTGGCGCTTTCGCCATGAACGCATAGACGAGCGAAAGAAAGACGCTCTCAAGCGCCGTCATATCTGCCCATGTAGCAGCCCGAACGGTTGCTACAAGCTTGGTATCACCGATTGTTTCCTCAACGGTAACGGTTTCTATAACATCATTGAACATAGGGTGAGCCTCCGACTCCGTAGCGGGTCAGCGAAGGGGGGCTGAGGCTCTCGCCCCCTGTTAGCTCGCTGCCCGAGTAGGTAGTAGTTGTGTAGTTATGAGCCTCTAGTTTGTTTAGCGGTGAACGATGTAGGTGCCGTAAGGCTGCGTGCTGCTCGTACCTGCAAGAATCTCGATACGGAATGGCAAGGTAGACCAGTCGCTATCTCCGATGGACATTGGACCATTGGCACGAATGGTTGCGTTTACGCCTGTCCATTCGTGTACCTCGCCTTGGTTGCCAACAATCGTTACATAGAACGAATCGAGTTCTTGAACGCCCGTCAACGAACCGGGGTAGAACTGTTCGCCATCAACAGCGCCGTAGTCATAACTAATTGAGATGGTGTCCGAATCAGCTACAACCGAGCTAGAACGCAAGAACGTAAGTATGCCCGTTTCTAAGTCAATGTCGTAGTCTGTTCCCTCAGTAAGGCTGATGGTTCCCTCTAATGCAGCAAACGTACCGCTCGTAATATTCCTATGCGAGAGCTTGAGGCTCTTGCCGAGAACTGCGGTTACGTCGGTAGACGACTGCGAACCGCTCGTTTGTGCATATGCGATTGCGTCTGCGCTCGATGCGAAGAACAGACCGAGGTTCTCTGAGTTGAACTCATCAAGCGTGAACTCAAGAGCGAACGTCTCAGAGATAACGTCTTGTCTGTCTCTCTTTCGGCTTCCTGTCCATGCTGTAAAGTGGTCGATGGTATCTCTATCATTGATGATGCTAACGCCTGTTGCGTTGCCGAGAACGTGATACGCTGTTTCTCCCCTTTTGCGCGCATAAATACGAACACCACCGAGTAGGTAGTTGTCTGCGTTTGGGCTTGTTAGTGTGTCTGACATAGTTAGTGACTCCGTAGGTACCTAGGTTTCATTAGCGCGCCCGCTGTCGGGCCCTGACAAAGCGAGCGCTATATGTAAGTTGCAGCTTTATGCTTTGCATTCCTTCTTTGTCGTCGTAGAAAAGGTCGCAAGCCATAGGCTCTAGCGACTGGCAGAGATTCTGCAATGTCTTGTTGCTGTCTACAGCGTCTAGAACTGCGTTGATTGCGTCAGCGCCGTAGTCGATACCCGAAAGGTCAGTACGGTTAGTAGCTGTTCTCTGAGCGCTCAGAATGATTGTCGTTGTGTGTATGCGTTGTGTGCCCCGTTCCTCAAACTCGATACTCTCGCCTGGCTCGATGTAGCAAACGTTCTCTCTTGTATCGAGATTGACAGGACCAATCCGAACCTCGGACCAAGCAAGCTCGTTCGTATTGATGGCATCAGCGAACGCAGACAGAATGTTTCCTATCTCGCTCATCGCCTGCGGTTCTCCTGCCTGAACGCCTGACCAAGAGCCTTGCGTAGCTCGGCAGCAAGCAACCTGTCTGCTCTCTCGATTCCGTATGCGAACCAACCTCGTTTGGCATTCTGGACTGCGCCGTAGAATGCGGGTTCGCCGTTGTAGGTATTGCGGTCAACAAAGACCCTCAAGCGTCCTGCCTCGCTGACATTTGCCCGCTTAGGAAAGCTGCGAACCCTCAGCGAGCTTTGCAGGTTGCCCGTTCGTCTGCCCAGTGTCCGAGGCCCAGAACTGCTGAGGGCTGCTTCTACGAACTTGCTGCGGTAGTTATGAGCTATGCGGGGCAGCTTCTCTGACATCGAATAGAAAGCGCCGTCAACGATGCTCTCGAAAGCATCTCGCTTAGACAGTCTGCCGCTTGTGGTTACGCCTCGGGTCATTGGGGAACATGCCCCGCTCTATACGAATGCAGTACCTCTTTGACCATCGGCAGCCATTGGTAAGGCTGGTTCCATGTAACCGAGCCGTCCCTATCGGTAACGCTCTGAACTGCTGCCTTGGTTCTGTTGGCATACTCAAAGTTCAACTGAGTTAGAATCGCCTGCGCCAAATCTGCGGGCAGTGCTGTTGATGAGTAACCATCGCTTAGATACTCGGTTGCCGGAACGCCGTAGTTCGTGTAACCGCCCGAATATACAACTCGGTATCGCCTATGCGCCCAGTCTCTACCAGTCTTGAGAACTACAGCGTCTTGCTCTAGAAAGTAACTATCGCTGTCAACAACGCCCGTGCCTGCATACTCGTAATCAACGAACGCAGTTACGCTCTGAATCTCTTTGACAGGCGTTCGGGACAGATAGAGCCTGTTGCCGTATGCCGACACTTCCTCTACCGCATCGTCTGACCATATGAACTCACGGTTGCAGAATGATTCTGCCCGCTTGATGATGCCGTTGAGAATCGTATAGACAGCGTTAGCCTCGCCCTCTTTAGCATAGTTAGAGGTATCATGCCTGGCGAACCACTCTAGTATGGTTTCCTCTTCAAACAGGTTGGGCGTTACCGAGGTCGCCATCAGTCGTCATCCCCGGTCTCATCATCTTCTAGGTCTGCGCTATTCCATTTCATCGGCGCTGGCTCGTCGTCGAACCCCTGCGCATACTCTGCTTGAATCTCTATGAATCCATCCGGGAACTTCGCTGCATCTGTCTTATCGAGAACAGCAATACACCCCTTGCGAAACTCTCCGAGTCCCTCAACGTAGATGCTGCGTAACACTCTGTAGGTCTTGATATGATTCACTGTTGGCTCCTAGAAAGCCTCTGCGAGCCTTTCGACTCGCAAGAGGATTGGTAACGGTCTCGCCGCTCGGTGCGCGTGCCTATTCATGCTCGCCACCTATTAGGCGGGGTTTACAATTCGTGCAACTGCGTTCGGGTCAGTTACCTTGAAGTCGAACTCAGAGAACAAACGCCATGCCGAGAGGCCAGCACGGAAGTCGTAGTTCGGGTCAAAGGCAAGCGATACGCTACCGCTTACGCCGATCGCGCCAGCCCTTCGGAGCGAACCGAAGAGAACGAGCGTATCAACCTCGGATGCCTGGTCGAGAGCAGCCTCAGAGTTAGGACCGAGGATTTCAAGCGGGCGAATTGGGAAACCAAACAACGAGCCGAACGGCGACTCATTGAAGCCCATACGAATAACCGGCTGACCAGTTGTATCCTTGACGCTGTGAAGAGAGTTCAAGGTTCTACGGTTCATGTACCATGCCGAGTCATCGGTTATTGCGTAGGTCTGAACGAGGTTCATACATGCGATAAGCGCATCAACACCCTTGGGGTTGGCATCATCGGGCGTACCCGATGCGTTGACCTTGAACAAGTCGCCAAGAGCGCCAAGCTCTACCTCGTTGATATTGGCATCATTCTCGTAGCCAGTGATGCTACCAGAAGTATCGTTGCTCGCACCAGTACCTCTGAAGACAGCGAAGTCCTCTCGGTAGCCGTTGGCACGAACGAGCGCCCGACCAACGATGTCAGCGATACTAAAGCGAGTCTGATTGAGAAGCGACTGCGATACAGAGGTCAAGGCAATAATTACCTTGGGGTTCAGCGTTACAGTATCGAACACCTCTTTCGTGTAGTCACTGTTTACGGCCTCGCCCTTGAACTTAGCGGTTGTACCACCATCGTTGAGAGCAAGCTCAAGCGATCCGCCGTCGATCTGGTAGGTATCGTGATACTGCCGTGCATTGCCGTAGGTATCGAAGCGCTCCTGTAGAGTGTTACTGAACAAGTCGGGGACAAGGTGCCCACCCTCAGAGTCGGTAGTGATGTTTGCGTAGTCAGCCTTGCTGATGCTGTCTTTGGTCAGCTTTGCGCGCTGTGATTTGCTGATCTGTCCGTCAAGAGGACCATCAACCAAGAAGTCTACGAACTCGGATGCTTGGGCGTCCGAATCCCAGAACTTGGTACGCTGCTTGGCCTTGCCACTAAGGTTGATTTTCTCGTATGCTTCGAGCCGCTCTGCGAGCCTGTTAACTTCGCCCTTGGTTGCGGTCTCGCTCTCGCTGGTGGCGATACGCTCGCCTAGATCGTTAATCTCTTTCGTCAGATTGTTTAGTATCTCGTTGGTTTCCATCTGAACTACACTCCGTAGATTTCATAGATTTGACTTTTTGTAGAATTTCAGTGAGCTTCTCGCTAAGCTCAATGCTGCTAGGCTGAACCGATGTAGTCTCGTTGCGCTCGTCAGCCTCGTTAGCTGCAACGGTCTTGGAGGTAGCAAGCTCGTCTATGCGAGTCTCGATAGCGTCCAACGAGGACGCTAGTTCATTGATGAGGCTCTCTTGTTTGTTGAGAGCTTCTGTAATCTGCTTGGCTAGGTTCTCTGTCATATCTTCAATAGCCTTTGTTGATTCCCGAGCGCTGAGCGCAGACGGGTTAGCGGGTATCGTGACAACGCTAACTTCTGTTAGTTCTGTCTCGACGTACCGGAATCCTTCTATGCGCCCGTCTTTTTCTATTGGCTCTGCCTTTTTCACGCTTGCTCCGATAGAGAAGCTCAGCCTTCCTGCCCTTGCGTATACGCTCTTCCATTCGTGCGCAAGTTCGGTTTCTGCCCATTCCCATTCCATAAAGACGGCAGGAACTCGCTTGCCATCGGCTACCGTTTCGCCTCGGTACAACTTGGTTGCAAAGCCGACGATTGGGGGCTTGCCGTCTGGAAGTTTGCGAAGATGCGACGAGAGAACAGGTAAAGGGTTCTCTGCGTTGTAGCGGGGCCATTCGATGCCCCCCACTTCTACAACATCGCCTTCGGCATCGGCAATCTCAGCCGTGATAACGGCGCGCATAAGTTCGCCGTCTGCCTTCTCAATATCCGCTAGGGATAGCTCGTATGTCTTACGGATTTTCTCCGGTATCGTTCGTTCTGTAGTCATAGATTGACCTCGCTAGGTTTCGTGTAGATTCTCTTGGATAGCTGTTGAAGTAGATTCGTACAGCCGTTTGAGCTTCCGTATTCGTCTCAACAGACTTGAGAAGCTGCGAGAGTTCACGGTAAACGGTTCTTGAAGCTGGTTTGATGCAAGGCTCGTTGAGTTGGTCTAGAGCCGAATCAAAGTCCCTGAGTCTGAGGTTGCCCCCGTCCGCAACTCGGATGAGCGCAGCCTTGCGAAGCTCGTTCAGACAACGCCTCGCCTTTGTGTAGGATGCGTCGTCATACTCATTGCCCTGCTTGCTGTCTGTCCTGGCGGGCGGGTATTCGCTCTCAAGGCTCTTGAGTTTCTCTGCTACGCTGCCAGCTTTGAGCGTCCGCTCAGCCTCAGCGATGGTCTCTGCCTCGCTGTCGGCATCGTTGCTCGGTGCCTGCTGATTCCGCTCTGCTGCGATGCCCTCGATAAGAGCGTTGAACGCATCGCTAATGGTCTGTCTGTCAGCCAAGGGGAACGAGAGCAAAGCAAAGAGCCTGCCCGCTTCTCTCGGTATCACGCCCTCTGCAACACGTTCTGCGATGAGGACAAGCGAAGCAATCTGAGCGCCGTTGAGAGCCGTTGTTTCTACAGCATCGCTGCTGCTCTCGGCTGCCTGCTCCATTTCTCCGCCCTCGGTCTCTGAACCCTCATTCTGAGCGCTCAGAGGCGTTAGGGCGTTGCTGATGTATACCTTGTCTCGTAGCTCTGAGTTCTCGTTGATTGGGGTATCAATGCCGATGTAAGCAAACGCCTCGTTGCTGGACCATTGACCCTCGTTTATCAACTTGAGCGCCATGTCTATTCGCTGGCGGGCGAGCTTGCCCATGATGGGTAGCGTCTCGGGGTCGAATATGCATACAAAGCGAGACTCGGAGTAGATATCTAGGTTCTTCTCTAATACCGCCTTGGTCAGAGGCGAGAGCCTGCGCTTTACCGTGTTGCCCCTTACGTCGCCCCGCCAGTCATAACGGTCTACCAACTGAGACTGGAATACGTCGCTTGCGTTCTGCAACATCGGCAGCAACGTATTCTCAGCGAAGCTCTCAAGCTGTTCTGTTGCCGCATCGTACTTAGCGTTGTTCCAATCGCCCGAGATAATCGGGGGAACTGAGTAGAGCTTGTATACGTCTTGCTCGCTCATCTCAATAAGCTTGTCTGCTAGCGCATCCTTTAGACCGCTCTGCATCGGCGCAATCTTGTAATCGCCCTTTGCGAACAATACTCCGTGCCTGCCCTTACCCCCGAAGGTCGCTGCGAACTGCTGGCGCATTCTGTCCATGCTCTGCGCCGACATGCTCTCGGGTACGTTGACAATCGCAGACGGCATCGTTGAGTTCTCGAAGAACCCTGATACATGGTCCCATGCGTAGTAGTAGCTAGCAATCTCATTGCGCCCGCTGACAATCGGAGAAATACCACGGATACCGCCAAGGGCAAAGTTACGTCCGTAGAGGATGTGGTCTGAGCTTGCTAGTAGCTGCGCCCCGTTTGGAAAGTGATATTCCCAGTGTTTGACTTCTGATATGTCTCTCGGGTTCTGAGGCTCTTTCACTCGCAGCCTGAACGGGTCAAGAACCATCAGAGAGCTTGGCTTACCTATGGCGCTCTGCCCGTCGTTGCCGTCTGTCGGCATGAATACGGCATACTCGCCCGCAAGCAGATACCAAGAGTACATTGCCTGTTTGAGTTGATACTCGCTCGTAAATCGGTTCGGACGGTTGACAAGCTGATAAAGGTCTCCCCCTACCACCTCCTGCCCAGTTGTTCTATCGAATATGCGGAAACGGGCTCGGGCTGCGTTGTCTGCAATCTTGCTGATAGCGTTACGAACGGGCGCTACCTGTAAGTAGTGTTCTTTGGTTCCGAGGCTGCGAGCGTTTCTCTGCGCTCTAGCGAACACCTCATCAAAGCCACCCGTTGAGCCCGCAACGTCCGAGTCTATAACATCGGTTACGGCTTTGGTAATCTCCCTTGTTGCCTTCTTCTTTCCTAGTCCGAACATTTAGAACCTCGTAGTTAGTTGTAGATGATGCCTGCGCATTCGTAGTTGCGGACTTCTTCGGCTGCCTTGATTGCAAGCGCCAACGACCAAAAGCAGTCGCCGTGCCCGTATGTGCTTCGCCCCTCGTAGCTCAGCGACTTTCTAGCATTCTCGATAGCTTCAACGCAACAGATATCGTCTTTGATATGGTTTCGACCGGAAGGCAGAGCAATCCTTCTATGTTCTGCGAAAGCCCTTACCTTCTCTGCCATCTCAGACTTTGCGGGCTGAGAGAAAGTCACCCCAGTTACCTTGCCAGTTGTTGCTTTCAAGTCCTCATAGATAGACAGACCGAAAGCGCCCTGGTCTACAAAGCAGGCTACTACGTTGTTATGACCTACCCATCTGCGGATAAACTGCGTCTGTTCAGGCAGGGTCAGATTGCGGTCAGCGTTCTTGCCGCTGAGAATCGCAACATGCCGTACAAAGAACTCTCTGCGTAGATGCTCATCTAACACCTTGGGGTTGTACCGTTCCTCGATAACAGTTAGAACCGTCTGGTCCTGCTTACCGAAGTCAACGCCGATATACAGGTCACCATACTCTCTAGAGAAGTCAAGCTCTGTCTCGGTATCCTCAACTATGGCTAGCTCGTCATAGAGCGCCCGAGGCAGGACGGACGTACCAGCAGAGACAGGCTCTAGCTCATACTCCTGCTTGAATATCGTTTCAGAGACCTGAACTGTCCGCTTGAGTTCTTCAAGGTATGCAGCGTTGGCTTTCTCGAAATCGGGTAAATACCGCTGATGGTCGCCTGGAGTCTTGACAGCGAAGCCCTCTCGTAACGCATCGTGAATGCTGATACTGTGAACAGAGAAGCTGCCTGTTTCTTCTTTGCTTCGCTTGGCATCCTCTACCATGCGATAGAAGAACGTCTGCCCTCTATGGCTTGAGATGATGCACACCTTGCCTGCGTAACCCATGCCCGAGATAACAGGACGGGCAGCAGCCCATAAATCTTCGGGCTGCTCTGCAAAGGCGAACTCGTCAAGTATGACCGAGCCCGTACACCCTCTTAGTGAGTCGGGCTTACTGGAACAGATAACAACAGCAGCGTTACCAACAACGGGTATCTTGTCTCGGGTCGCCTCGCTGAGCTTGACGAGTTCTTCGCCAGCCTCAAGGTTGATGAGTTCCCCGAACTGCTTGCAATACTGCGCAAACTCTAAACCTCGCTGAAAGTTGTTCGCAGCGTAATAGACGTTGTGCTTGGTCTCGATTGCCCAGAGCAGCGCCTTGTATGCCATTGCGTATGAGATACCGACTCTGCGGGATTTCTCGCAGAGAAGGTACCTCGACTCATCAGCAATCAAGCGCCGTTGATAGGGCAGAAATCGAGAGCTACGGATAGAGTCAATTTGCTTCTTACTGAGCTTCACCCTCGTAGTCGTCCGTTGCTTCTGTAGATTCGTTAGATTCGGTTTCGCCCTCTAGAGAGTCGGGCTCATCGTTGATACCGAATAGGTCGTTTAGCTTGCTCTTGATTGCGTCGCTGTCTTTCGAGCCAACCTCGATAGACTGATTCTGAACAGCCTTACCGAAGTATCTATCGAGTAGCTGACCGATTGCGCGCAGGCGTACTTCCTCGTCTTTGCTGTCTGTCAGAGCAAAGTGTTTACCCATCAGCGCCAGCCATGTTTCGCTGTCTGCAATCTCATCAATGATGGTTGTAATGCAGCGCCCTCGTCTGCCTTTTCTTGGCCCCCAAGGGATACAACCGGGCAGGAATGTCTTGTTCTTGATGTCACGATAAAGAACAAAACCATCCTCATATTCTGTTATGAGACATTCGATATCCAGCGTTGGGTGCGGGCCGACATACTCTTTGAGCTTCTTTGGGTCTTTGTGTTTCTCGCCCTTCACGCCATACTTGAGTTCGTGTGGCTTCTTTCGCTTACCTGACATTGGTTGTTACTCCGTAGATTTCGTTTGTTGCGGTAGATATCAGCCGCTCTAGGGTTAGAAGCGTCCATGTTCGCTAGCCATAGACTCTCGATTATGCGCCTGCATGTATCCCTATTCGGCTGTAGTAGGCGGGATACCTTCTTTGGGTCGATTCTTCTTGACCAACTACCGAGACCGCAGTTGACGAGGTTTAGCTCGTGCGCATTGCAAGACAGAAACTCGGATTGCTTATCTATCATCTGCTGGCGAGCCTTTGTCTGCGGCATCGCATCGCCCCACTTCGGATGTTTGAAGCCGTATGAGTAGCTGTCAGTCTTGCTCGAAGCATCGAAGCCGAGGCAGATAATCGGGTAGAACCCAAGCGCATGAGCTATAACAACAGCTTGAGAGCCGCTCAGTACAGAGGGGCTCTTTAGTACATGGCAGGGGTCAGAGTTCAGCCATTCTCTATTGTCGTTACAGCTTTCTCGCCAGAAGTAGAAACCGCTCGTTCTCTCAGTTGAGAGCCTCGAAGTAGGACGAGAGAGCGAAGTAACTGCGAACGTTTTGCGGGTCTCAACGGCTCTTACAAACGGCTGATGCTTGAAAATATGCGAGTCCTGGCAGACAACGATATCCGATGGATGATGCTCTACGGCATGATTGCAGGCGATGGCAAAGACGTTATCAAACGAGTTCTGCCTGAGAACGCTTCTAGCGCTCGCTCCCCCACCGATGACTACGCACGGCCCAGACATTCGACCCGAGAGCAACCAAAGCGGTAGGTAGGACTTGGGTAGCTGCGGATATGCAATGTATGGGTTAATAGTTTCGCCGCTTGCGCCTTTCACCTTTAACCTCCGTGTTTGCTTCGCTTTCTCTTCTCATTAGCTAAGGCTCGGTATGTATGACACCAGCAGAGTTTCTCTGCCGATTCAAGCGCTACGAGTTCCAACAACTTAACTGGCAAGGTCAGTTGAGCTATAGGTATGGGGACAGTTGCGTACAGGCTTTCTAGAGATTGGTCTAGCTCATCAGTAGTTAGCAGCTTCGCCCACTTCTGCAATGTCAGGTATCGTCGGTTTGCTACCGTTTCGACACCTTCTGGCGTAGCGCTCCCGTCATCATATAGACGATTGATTTCTTCTACAAAAGCGTTTGCCAGCGCTTCAAGACTGCTTCTCTTCTCTCCATTGTCCATAGATGCCCCAAGGCTTCTATACGGGCATGATGTACCCACACCTTCTAATAGAAGCCCTATCGAATGCTGAGTTGCTTATCGTGCTGATGGCAGAGAAACCGCTGCTATGGTTGCGAGCGTTGCCGTATCGCATCGGGTTTCAACGTCTGCCCAATCCCCGAACGGGATTCCATAGACAGCCCCGCTCGAATCGCTACCTGCTGGCGTTGGTTCATAGTCAATGTAGAACTCGTTGAAAGTTTCAATGAGCAAGAGAACCTCTTTAGCAATGGCTACAGAGGTTCTCAGCCATCGCCCCCCTTTGGCAAAGAGTTCTTTACTTAGAAGCGAACGAGCTTCTAAGAAGTTAACCGTTTCAGTTGCTCTTGCTGATCGGGTCTGTGTGGGTATTACGTCGCCCCATACAGTTATCGTTGAGCGCAATACAGCCTGGGGTTCGTAGTTACCGTTGGTCTCTGCATCCTGCAATTCGCCGATGTTGCGAGCCATTAGGAGAGCCCGCTTCCGACTTCGAGCTTGACAACAACATCAGTATCAAGCTGGATGAGTGTTTGAGCCGCTGCAACAATGCTGTTGAGGGCGTTAGGATTGATACCGTTATCAGCTTCTATATGTAGCTGTTTCTTGCCTTCCAGGCTAGGGGCTGTATCCGAGATGCCGCCTGATGCTGAGACCCATGTAACCGATGCCATAGTTGTACCTCCTGAGAGTGGTGATACAACTACTTCTAGCGAATCCTCGGTTTATCCTTTATGGTTATTCGGCAGGCCTACTTAGAACGTACTGCTCGTAGTACTTCCTTGTAGCGTCACGCTGGCTCCTTGAAAACTCCCAAGCAGGAAATTTACCCCTACTAGAGTAAGCACGAAAACGTATACTCTCAGCCTTTGCCAGCCTCGCTATCTGAGACTCAGATAGCAGTACTCGAAACCGAGAGAATGAGTAGGTAGACGATGTTTCGTGCGCCGTCAGGGTGAATGTTTCGCCATCAACTTCAAATGCAGCGCTTGTTACAGTGACTGGAAAGTCTCTATGCATTACCGTAGCTTGGAACACATGCGATACTAGAGAACCGTTCTTTTCAAGGCGAGCGAAGCTACTGCCTGTTGCCTGAAAGTCAGAGAATGAGCTACCTAGTCCACCAATAACAATACCAATTTCACCAGTCTTATCGAAGTCGTCATACTCAGAGAACGCATTACCCGTTTGCATGGTCTTGCAGCCACCAAGACCACTGATCAGTACCGTCAGTACCCCAACAAGAATCGCTTTCATAGATACCCCTTTCCAAGATTTACTATAGGATAACGCATTATGGTTAGCGTCACACTCACTCAAGTACAGCATATTGAGTCGATAGAGCATGGCACTGCATCTGATCCAGACTCTATCGGTTCGGCTGTCGATAGATATCAGAGCGTAAAGTTCTATAATAGAAACACATGGGGCACAATCGCACTGCTTTTGAAGCCTGTAATTGATATCACAGAATAGGACATACAATGTCAGATCCAAATGTAAATGCGCTTCATTATACTGTGTACATATCCGAAACACACAAACGCACATTTACATCGTTCAAGAGTTTGAAAGAGTATCTTCACAAATCATGGGATGATTTTAGCCCCATAATTAAGCTCTTGCACCCAAATCAAATCGGCAGATACGAACAGGCCTGGAATCCCATTCGCAATCTGATTAGAAACTATGACCCAATCTATAGCGGCAAAAACCTGAATGACGACCAGCGCAGAGACATCACTAACGCTGCTACGAACTATCTAAAAACTCTAAACCAGTCTATACCATTCTGGGACAAACTCAAAGCTCTCTCAGAGGAGCGCTCACCGCAAGCAGCCGCCTGCTACCTATCTGCACATCACAACTGGCCCATCCCTCGTCCCGAGCAGCCCGACAGTATGTTCGGCATAATTCTCTATTATCTGGAAAGCGGACATATTACTACAAACATGTTGGACAACATCAATATAAATAGTTATGTTGAAAAAATTAGCAACCTACACGATGAAACGACTACACGTATTAGCGAGACAACTTCGCATTATGAGGAAGTTGCTTCTAAGGCCGAGCATGCACAGCGTCGAATAAATCATCAGGTAGATGAAGCTGCGAGATGGAGACAACATTTCTCTCATCGTATGAAACAAGTTAGAAGAGGATTGAAGAACCGGCTACATCGCCAGTTACGAACGATACAGACGCATTACAACTCTGAGATTGCATTGCTATCTCCAGTTCGCTATTGGGAGACTAAAGCTGCATTTCATAGGCGTAGAGTATTACTCTACGGCATCCTGCTAACTAGTTCTATGGCACTATCTCTTGTACTAGTTGCATTGCTTTCTATCGCATTCATAATTCCACTTGAGCATTTTTATATGCAACTATTTGGGCTTTCGGCAGCACAAGATAGTGCGCAAACTACTACAGCCAATCCAATAGCAAAAGCAACAGCGTTTGCTGCGTTGATAGGACTCTTATTCTGGATACTCCGCATTATCAGCAGGAACTTGCTGAGTCACCAACATCTAGTAGCAGATGCGGATGAACGAGCCGTTATGACCAAGACATATCTATCGCTCCAAAACGATAATAAACTGCCAGATGATGCAACACTAGAGATTATCCTCAAAGCTTTGTTCCGCCCTGCCTCAAGTGGCTTTGTGAAGGAGGACCACGGACCAATGCCTCCAATCATTGAACTACTTATGAACCGAAAGTAGCCGATACAATTAATAGCCAACGAGTCGTAACCTTGCTTGGCCTTCGCCCGTCTCTAGGGCTTGCTCGTTGTTGCGAGAAGAGGCAGCAGCGGGCGAGTCTTGACGGGCTTTCTCTTTCTTAGGTTTGTCAGCTAACCCAATCGTCCAAGGCAGGATATCTAGAGCCCGCTTGGTATCGTCCCAGTTGGGCTTGAAGTAATGCAGGCTGTTTGCCCCGATTATCTTGTTGTAGTGGCCCAGAACTATACATACGTCTTGGTAAGGTACTGCGTTGTCTGCCATTGCCTGCGCTGCTGAATGCCTCAAGAAATGACAGCTTTTGCCCGCATGGACCTTACACGCCTGCGCCAGCGCCGATAGCTCGGTCCAATGGCTCTTACAACGACTGAGAAAGCTAAGAGCCGTATCGGTTAGGACAATCCGCCTAGGAAAGCGGGTAGATATGTTGGTCTTACCGATGGTCGGTACAAAGACGTTCTCGGATTCCCAAACGCCCTCATCGGCAACGATGCGCAGCAGTTCGCTCGGACGCATCGCAGTTAGGTACTGCAAGTAAAGGTGGTTCTTGAGGTTCTCTGCGATACCCGCAAGCCTTGTACTTGAGTCTTTGCCTACAGCTTCGAGATAGCGTCTTACATACTCGGGGCTCTCGGATTTGTCCTGGGGCGTTACAGGTACCCGAATATCCCTGACAGCAGAGACAGGCAGGAACGGACGGTACCCGACTTCGATTGAGTAGCTGACCAATCGCTTTACCGAGCGCATGTAATGGTTGATGGTCTTTGGCTTGAGACCGTCGCTCTTGAGTTGTTGCTTGAATCCCTGCAAGTCTTGAAGCGTGAGCTTGCGAATATGCTTGCTGCCGTATTCCTTGAGGAACCTACGGGTACAACGTCTGAACGATTCTGCTGCGTTGGGTCCGCTGTCTGTCTCGATTGAGCTACAGAGTTCTTCAGCGATGCTGAAGATGATTCGGCTGCCCATTGATTGCTTTGTTGAAGGCGTGAACTGACGCATATCTAACCCCTTTGATGCGGGGCTAGAGGAAAAGAACAAAGTGAAGAGGTTTGAGCCGTTGCCGAATACGAACGATTCGACCGTTGCTTTATGGAAGCTAAGCGAGCTTGCGAGCGATAGGTGAAAGTTCGGTTTTGCCGAATCTTTTGCCGTTCGCTCTACCAACTGAGCTAAGGTGGCCTCGCCCTCCCCGGAGGACCCACAGGGGGCCGGACCGGCGAATCGCGGGACGACTATATGCCCGGGCCCGCCCGGATTCTCGCTCACCCCGGTTGCCTGACAGTTGCCCGCGGGGTGCCTATCCTTGCCGTCCAAGCCCGATGTGCCGGCCCGGCCGGCAGGAGTCTGCAATGAAGAAGGACACTCACCCGGCCATGCACAACTGCAAGGTCTACTACAACGGCGAAGTCGTCATGGAAGTCGGGGCCACCGTCCCCGAGCTCCACGTCGACGTCTGGTCGGGCTCGCACCCCTTCTTCACGGGGAAGCAGAGCTTCGTGGACGCCACTGGTCGACTCGAACGCTTCCAGAAGCGCTTCTCCGGCGGCTACTTCGCCGGCAAGGGCTCCAAGGGCGGCAAGAAGACCCGCAAGTAAGCCCCCGGCTCACATCACAAACACCTCGCGCCGCCTCGAGCGGCGTTCTTTTTGCCACCTCGGTGTCTTTCATCCATTCATCCGGTACAATGGATAGACTCGATACCCGAGAGGAGCCCCATGGCCAGCCGATTTCTTGTGGAGCTTGCCCGCCGCGTCATCGTCGTCGACGGCGCGATGGGCACATCCATCCACGCCGCAGATCTGGACCTCGAACGCGACTATTGCGGCTGCGAGAACTGCACCGACATCATCTCCCTCACCAGGCCCGATGTCCTCGAGCAGCTCCACGGCCAGTTCCTCGAGGTCGGCGCCGACTGCATCGAGACCAACTCCTTCGGCGGGGCGGCCCACGTCCTCGAGGACAACGGGATCGCGGACAAGGTCTTCGAACTCAACAAAGCCGCGGCCGAGATCGCCCGCTCGGCCTGCGACAAACACTCCACGAGCGACAAGCCCCGATTTGTGCTCGGATCAATGGGGCCCGGCACCAAGCTGATCACGCTCGACCAGATCCGATGGGACGACCTGTACGCCAGCTACAAGCAGCAGGCTGCGGGACTCATCGCCGGCGGAGCCGACGCCTTCATCATCGAGACCTGCCAGGACCTGTTGCAGGTGAAATGCGCCGTGAACGCGTGCCTCGGTGCGCTCGACGAGGCGGGCAAGGGGCCAGATGACGTGCCGTTGATGGTCAGCGTGACCATCGAGCAGACGGGCACGATGCTGATGGGTACCTCGATCGAGGGCGCGCTGGAGGCGTTGCGGTCATACCCGATCACCTCGCTCGGCCTGAACTGCGCCACAGGGCCCGTGGAAATGGCCGAGCACGTCTCCCACCTGGCGCGCCACTGGCGCAGCAAGGACCGGTACATCTCTGTCATCCCCAATGCGGGGCTTCCCGTGCTGGTCGAGGGCAGAACCGAGTACCCGCTGGCGCCGAAACCGTTCGCGGAAGCGATCACCGGGTTTGTGCGCGAGCAGGGTGTATCCATCGTCGGCGGCTGCTGCGGCACGACGCCCGAGCACATCCGCGAGCTTGCCAAGAACGTGGACGGACTCGAGCCCAAGCTCACCGAGCACCGCCCCACTCCTGCGTCGGCGACGTCGCTTTACGGGCCGACGGAGTTCAGGCAGGACAACTCGATTCTGATCGTGGGCGAACGCTGCAACGCCTCGGGCAGCCGAAAGTTCAAAAGGCTCCTCGAAGAGAGCGACTGGGACGGCATTGTCGCCCTCGGACGCGAGCAGGTCCGCGACGGCTCGCACGTCCTGGATCTCAACGTCGACGCGACCGGGCGAGACAACAGCGCGGACATGGGCGAGGCGGTCAAACGCCTGGTGCGTCAGGTTGACGCCCCCCTCATGCTCGATTCGACCCAGGTCAAGACATTCGAGGCGGGCCTCAAGCACGCGCCGGGCAAGTGCGTGATCAACTCGGCGAACTTCGAGGACGGCGACGAGAAATTCGATGAGATCTGCGATCTCGCGAGGCGCTTCGGCTCATCACTAGTCATCGGGACGATCGACGAGGACCCCGAAGAATCCATGGCGCGGACGGCCGAGCGCAAGCTCGCGATCGCCACTCGCGGGATCGAGCGGGCCACACGGAAGCACGGCCTCGCCATCGAGGACCTGTTCATCGATCCGCTCGTGCTGCCCATCTCGACGGGCCTGGACTCGGACCGACGCTCGGCGCTCGAGCTCATCGAAGGCGTCAAGCGGATCGCCAAGGCGTACCCTGAGGTGCAGATCACCTGCGGTCTCTCGAACGTGTCGTTCGGCCTCAAGCCCGCGGCGCGGGTTGTGCTCAACTCGGTCTTCCTGCACGAGCTGACGGAGGCGGGGCTGACCAGCGCGATCGTGCACGCCTCGAAGATCCTGCCGCTCAACAAGATCGAAGCAGCGCAGCGGGACGCGGCGCTGGATCTCATCTACGACCGTCGCGAGGAAGGCCACGACCCGCTGAACGCGTACATCGAGCTGTTCAAGGACGTGGACTCGGTCGCCGAGGCGAAGAAGGTCACGAAGAACCTGACGCTCGAGGAACGCCTGCGCGAGCACATCATCGACGGGCAGAAAGAAGGGCTTGGCGAGTCCCTAGATGAGGCGCTTCAGCGGTACGAGCCGCTGGAGATCATCAACGATCACCTGCTCGACGGGATGAAGACTGTGGGCGAGCTGTTCGGCTCGGGCCAGATGCAGCTTCCCTTTGTTCTGCAGTCGGCGGAGGTGATGAAGCTGGCGGTCTCCAAGCTCGAGCCGCTCATGGAGCGGGTCGAGGGTCAGACGCGGGGCACGATCGTGCTGGCGACGGTCAAGGGCGACGTGCACGACATCGGGAAGAACCTGGTCGACATCATCCTCTCGAACAACGGCTTCACGGTGCACAACCTGGGCATCAAGCAGCCGATCGGTGACATCCTGACGGCGCTCGAGTCGACCAAGGCCGACGCGATCGGGCTGTCAGGCCTGCTCGTCAAGAGCGTGAATGTGATGGAGGACAACCTCCGCGAGATGAACGAGCGGGGCGTGAAGGTGCCCGTGCTGCTGGGCGGCGCGGCGCTGACGCGGCACTACGCCGAGAGCCATCTGCGGAGCGTGTACGAGGGCAAGCTGTACTACGGCAAAGACGCGTTCGAGGGTCTGCGCGTGATGGACCGCCTCGAAACGGGGCTGCTCAGCGAGATCGACAGCGAGGTCGAGGCGCGTCTGACCAAACGCACCGAGGCGGAGGCGATGGTCGCCGGCTCGCGGGCGAGGCAGGCCGAGGCGCAGGACGAGTTCGCGGCGACCAAGCAGGCTGGCGTGGCGGTCATCGAGCGGAGCGAGGTCGCGCAGGATGTGGAGATCCCGACGGCTCCGTTCTGGGGCACGCGGATCGTTACCGACATCGAGCTGGATCACGTCTACCCGTTCATCAACCCGGTAGCCCTCTTC
This sequence comes from Phycisphaerales bacterium, assembly GCA_965228265.1. Lineage (GTDB taxonomy): Bacteria > Planctomycetota > Phycisphaerae > Phycisphaerales > UBA1924. The sequence continues at coordinate 1,684,062 of OZ245804.1, read as the reverse complement.
CGCACGCAGTGGCAGTTCAAGAAGGGCAAGATGAGCGACGCCGAGTACGAGGCGAAGATGCAGGAGACGGTCCTGCCGACCTTCAAACGCCTCAAGCAGCAGTGCAAGGCAGAGAACATCCTCCGCCCCGCGGTGGTCTACGGCTACTTCCCGGTGAACAGCTCGGGCAACGATCTGATCGTATACGACCCAGAGGACCACGACCGTGAGATCGAGCGGTTCACCTTCCCGAGGCAGAGCCAGCGCAAGCGGCTGTGCATCTCGGACTTCTTCCGCGACGTGGATTCGGGCGAGAAGGACGTGCTGCCACTGACGTGCGTGACGATGGGCACGCGCGTGAGCGAGGCGGCAAGAACGCTCTACGAGGCGAACAACTACACGGAGTATCTGTACCTGCACGGGATGGGCGTCGAGACGGCCGAGGGTCTGGCCGAGATGTGGCACAAACGCATCCGGCAGGAACTCGGTATCGCCGGCGAGGACAGCCCGACCGTCAAAGGGCTGTTCACGCAGAAGTACCGCGGCTCGCGCTACAGCTTCGGGTACCCGGCCTGCCCTGACATGAGCGATCAGGAGATCCTGTTCAGGCTCATCGAGCCCGAGCGGATCGGGTGTCACCTGACCGAGAACTGGCAGATCGATCCCGAGCAGTCCACGAGCGCGATCGTGGTGCACCACCCGGAGGCGAAGTACTTCAACGTGTGATCTGGTGCCACGGCTTGTTCTCAAGCCGTGATTTCGATGAACGCAATCAGAGGACACGGCTTGCCGAGGACGGACAAGCCGTGGCACCCGAGTTGGCTTAACTGTTGGTCATCCCGCCGGGCTTGCGGATCGTGAAGTAGAGCATCCAGAGGAAGATCGGGCCTCCGACGAGGGAGGTGATTACGCCGATCGGGATTGCGCCGGTGCGCGTGGGGATCAGACGGACGGCGACATCGGCGAGCACGACGGCTGACGCGCCGGTGAGCGCCGACCCGATCATCAGAACGCGGTGGTTGGGCCCCGTCAGCATGCGCACGGCGTGCGGCACCACGAGCCCCACGAACCCGATCGGACCGACAAGCACAACCGAACCCGCGGTGAGCACGCCCGAGATCAGAAAGAGCGTCAGACGCAGCGCTCCGACCGGGACGCCCACGGTGCGGGCCTCGTCATCGGACATGGCGGCTGCGTCCATCGCGGGCCCGAGCCACGCGCCGATGGCGGCTCCGATGACGGTGACCACGAGCACGCCCCGGACCATGCTGAGCGAGAGGTCATCCGAGAGACGCCCGACAAGAAGGCGCGCGACCGCGAACCCGCCGTCGGGCAGGAGTTGGCGGATGAAGGCGGCCGCCGAGCCGCAGAGGATGCCCACGACGACCCCGACGAGGATGAGCGTGACCGGCTCGATGAAGCCCCGGCGCTGGCTGAGTGTGTAGACGAACCCGAGAGTCGCCAGGGCCCCGATGACGGCGGGGATGGGCTCAGCCCCGGGGGGCGTGATCTGGCCCGTAGAGAGGTAGCCCAGATACGCCGAGACGACGACTGCCAGCCCCGAGCCGGCCGAGACACCGATCAGATCGGGCGAGGCGAGCGGGTTGCGGAGCAGGGACTGGAGCATGACGCCCGCGACGGCGAGCGAGGCGCCCACGGACGCAGCGGCGAGGACGCGGGTCATCCGCAGGCTGGCGACGGTCTCGGAGGCGGCAAAGGCCAGCCCCTCGGGCCCGCAGGCCAGGCGCAGGACCGCCGCGCCGACCAGCAGGAGTGCGAGCATCAGGAGCATGGCGGCGTCTTTGCGTCCCACGGGGCAAGCCTACCCGGGCTGACGGGGGCGGAGCCCGGGACTACCATTGGCCCCGGCGCAGGATGGCGCCCAGACGAGAGGAATCAGCCTTGGCCAGCACGATCCGCTGCAAGCTCATCACCCCGGAAGCCTCGCTCCTCGATGACGAGGTGACCTACGCCTCGGTCCCGCTCTGGGACGGCCTGATCGGCATGACCCACGGCGGCTCGCCGCTGGTGGCCAAGCTGGGCATGGGCGAGCTCCGCCTCGACTTCCCGAACATGGGCGAGGCCAAGGGCGGCAGCCGCTTCTACTACATCGAAGAGGGCTTCATGAAGTTCGCCGACAACGAGCTGACGATCCTGGCGAGCGAGGCGCTGCCCGCCGAAAACCTGATCGAGGCGGACTGCGCTGCCGAGCTTCGCGCGGCCGAGACGCGTGGTGTCCCGAGCGACGCGCCCGACAAGCTCGCCGAGATGGACCGGATCACCAAGGCCCGCAACGCCGCCCGCTCAAAGCTGGCGCTGGCAAGCAGCTTCAAGCACAAGGGCATCTGAGCCTTCGGGACATATGAGATTTCGACGCGGCCCCTCGCTTACGCGGGGGGCTCGTTCATTTGATCACCACTTCATGCGTTTGGACATGGCGCGGTCGATGTCGCGTTTCTGCTCGCGGTCGGCGATGGATCGGCGTTTGTCGGTGTGGCCCTTGCCCTTGCCGAGACCGATCTCGAGTTTCGCGTAGCCGTTGCGGAAGTAGAGCTTGAGCGGGATGATGGTCATGCCCTTGCTCTCGGTGGCTCGAGCGAGGCGTTTGATCTCGGATTTGTGCGCCAGGAGGACGCGGTCGCGCGCGATTTTATGGTTGTGCGAGGCGGCCGGCCCGTAGTGCCCGATGGTCATTCCCACGATCCGCAGGCTGGGCGGTTCGCTGGTCGCGCGGATGTAGGCCTCCCCGATCGAGACCTCGCCCATGCGGACGGATTTGACCTCCGTGCCGTGAAGCTTCACGCCGACCTCGAGCGTCGACTCGATGGCGTAGTCGTGCCTCGCCCGGCGGTTGTGGATCTCCGCCTCGTTCCCCGGGTTCTTCTTCCTTTTACGGGCCATGGTCTGAACGATACGCCGATCAAATCCCAAGAAATAGAGAGCAGCAGCAGGGAGTACACTCGGACCGATGGAAGGCCTCGTCATTGCCGCGGTTATTCTGGGCGTTCTCGTCCTCGGCGGGATCGCGGCGTTTTATGCGCACAAGGCCGAGCAGAAGCGGATCGCGGCACTCAGGACGATCGCAGACGCCCGGGGCTGGCAGTTCGACCAGGGCTCGGACCACCGCCACGACGAGATGTACGGCTGCTTCGGCATATTCAAGCAAGGGCACAGCCGTCGGGCGTACAACACCATCACCGGCGCCCACACCATCAACGGCAACCCGCACCCCATCAAGATGGGCGACTACCTCTACAAGGTCACCTCACACAACGGCAAGACCACAACCACCACGACATACCGGCTGAGCTACCTGATCATCCACCTGCCCTATCTCACCGTCCCGAATCTCCAGATCCGGCCGGAGAATTTCTTCGACAAGATCGGGGCCGCGATCGGGTTCGACGACATCGACTTCGAGTCCGCCGAGTTCAGCCGAAAGTTTCTGGTGAAATCGACCAACAAGCGGTTCGCGTACGACGTCATCACACCCAGGATGATGGAATTCCTGATGGCCTCGCCCAAGCGGTCGATCGATCAGCAACGCGGCATCATCTGCATCACCAACGGCGTCAGGCGCTGGAAGCCCGATGAATTCATGCCCCAACTCGCATGGATCTCGGAGTTCCTCGACCTCTGGCCCGATCATGTTGTGCGTGAACTCGAAGAAAGGATGCGGTAGTCGTGGAACCACTCTTCGTTGTGCTCGGTGTGATCGCTGCGGTGCTCTTGGTGCCGATCATCTGGCTGATCGCGACGTACAACCGGTTTGTCAGGCTCCGCCAGCACATCAAGGAGAGCTGGTCGGACATCGACGTCGAGCTCAAGCGGCGCTACGACCTCGTGCCGAACCTTGTCGAAACGGTCAAGGGCTATGCCAAGCACGAGCGCGAAACACTGGAGATGGTGGTCGAAGCACGCAACCGCGCCGTCGCGAGCCACGGCAGCGCGACCGAGCAGGCGGTCGATGAATCCGCGATGCTCATCGGCCTCAAGAAGATATTCGCCCTCGCCGAGGCGTATCCGGAGCTGAAAGCCGACGCTCACTATCTCGCGCTGCAGAAGGAGCTGAGCCTGACCGAGGATCGCATCGCGGCCAGTCGACGCTTCTATAACGCGAACGTCCGCGAGATGAACCAGCTCCGCCAGGCGTTCCCGACGAACGTCGTCGCGGGCATGTTCGGCTTCCGGGAAGCCAGCTTCTTCGAGCTGTCGAGCGAGGCCGAGCGGGTGGTGCCGAGGGTGGAGATGTAGATTCAGGTTGCAGAGGTGGAGATGGGCGGCAAGACGCCGCCCCCACCGAGATGAAGAAGACCCTCACCCGCCCGCTGCGCAGGCACCCTCTGCCGCGGGGCGCGGGAGAGGGAGGCATTGCTTGCCCCCTCCGTCTGCTTCGCAGACACCTCCCCCGTCGGCGACGGGGGAGGAGAGCGAGTCAGCCGTCGATGACTGCATTTGAGAGCACGCCGAGGCCTGCGATTTCGACTTCGACGGTGTCGCCCGGTTTGAGGAATCGCTTCGGATCACGCCCGAAACCGACGCCGCTGGGCGTGCCCGTGAGGATGACGGTGCCCGGCAGGAGCGTGGTCGACTTGCTGAGCTCGGCGATGAGGTACGCGATCGAGTAGATCATGAGGCTCGTCGAGGACGACTGCATCTTTTCGCCAGAGACCCGGCATGTGATGTCGAGATTCTGCGGGTCGCCGATCTCTTCGACGGGAACAAGCTTCGGTCCGAGCGGGCAGAAGGTGTCGAAGCTCTTGCCGCGGTTGAACTGACCGCCCGCACCTTGCTTTTGCCACCATCGTGCGCTGACGTCGTTGGCGCAGCAGAGCCCGAGCACGTGCTTGAACGCATCGCCTTCGCTTACATCGCGAGCGGCGGTGCCGATGACGACGGCAAGCTCCGCCTCGAAATCGACCTGGTCCGGTCCGCCCGTCTCCGGGTCGCGGCAGATGGGCGGGATGACGATCGGGTCGTTGTGCAGACACGCCGAAGCCGGGTTCTTGGTGAAGTACATGGGACGTTCCGGCACGACGCCGCCCATCTCAGAGGCATGGTCGGCATAGTTGCGCCCGATGCCGATGAAATGGATCAGTGGGAGTGGGTCGGAGTCGTGACGTTCGACGGCGACGAGGTTGTTGTGCTTGGTGAAGTTCATGTTTCGCTCCTCCGTGGCGGAGGCTTCCAGCCTCCGCGTTGAATGCAGGAAGAATACAGCGGAGGCTGGAAGCCTCCGCCACTGAAGATGTCTAGATGACGTCGATCGTGCCGGGGTCGGGGCAGAGGCCAGCTTTGTGACCCTCGGTGAGCAGGTGCTTCAGGGCTGACCGTCCCTTCTCGCCCATCGAGCGGGTCAGCGGGCTGACATACATCGCCAGGTACTTTTTGACGAGGGCGTCATCGTTCCACTCGGGTCGGCCCTCGCCGCGGATGCGCAGAAAATCGCGTGACTCGGCCTCGTGGGTGATGGCGTACTCGACAGACTCAGAGAGAAGCTTTGACAGCCTTGCGCATGTGCCTTCGCCGAAACGTGTGTCGAGGTCGCGCCGGATGACATTGAGCCCGAGCGGCAGGGGCATCTGTGTCGCACTGCCCCACCACTCGCCGAGGTCGGCAAGTTTGCGGAGGCCCGCGTCCTCGAAGGTCAGCTGCGCCTCATGGATGAGTAAACCCGCATCAACCTTGCCTCCCTGCACGGCTTCGATGATCTCGTAGAAGGGCATCTCAACGGTGTGCATGGTGCGCGTTGGATCGATCGCGCGGAGCATGAGGCTGAGCGTGAGAAAGGCCGTCGTCTTGCGCCCGGGGACGGCGATGGTGATGTTGTCGTCGAGCAGTGCGCCGACGCCGGCTTTGAAGCGTTCGTCCTCGGCGCGGGCGACGACCTTGGGGCCGTAACTTTCACCGAAGGAACCGCCACAGTCGGTGATCTGGTAGCGGTCTTTGATGTGCGGGTAGGTGTGGGCGCTGATGGCGGTGATATCGAGGTCGGCTCTTTCGATAGCGCGGCGGTTGAGCGCTTCGACGTCCTCGGGGAGGGGATTGAAGGTGAAGCCCTGCGTGTCGAGTGCGGGCTTGCCGAGGGGTCCTTCGATGGGCGAGCCGTCGGCGTGCGTCATGCCGCAGAGGGGCCACCACATGACGAGGTCGTCGGAGTCGGGGGAATGGGCGAGTGTGAGTGTGGGCATTGAAGGATAATACGAGCTAGGAGCAGCGAACGACGTTGGCGAGCCGCCCGCGTGAGCGGGCGGGATACTCATACGCTTTGCCGTGCGATTCCCAGTGTATTTCCTGACTTGGACCACCCGTGGGACATGGCTCCACGGCGACGAACGCGGATCGGTCGATCGCGATCACAATGCTCGGGGAACACCCTTCCTGCCACCGAATCTTCCTCTCAACAGGTCAAATCACAATCGGTTAGTACGTGAACCTGTTCGATTGTCGATGTCACAGAGAAGAATCGTGAGCGACGCTATTGATCGCGTTTGCAAGCATCGGAAATGGCATTTGCTTGCATGCAATGTGCGGTCCAACCATGTTCATGTCGTAGCCGAGGCAATCGATACCAAACCTGAGATCGTGATGGGCCAGTTGAAATCGTGGACGACTCGCGATCTCCGCGAAGCTGGCGCAATTGCTTTGACAGGGCGCATCTGGACCAATCAAGGATCAACCAGGTGGATCAAGGATGAAGGATCACTCAAAGCGGCAATTGATTATGTGCTCAATCATCAATGACCGCCCGCTTACGCGGGCGGCTCGCAATGAAGTGCATCCGCCATCTAGAACATGCTCGCCTGCTCGTGTGACACCACTTCTTCCGTCGTCGGGTGTTCGATGTCGACGCGGTAGTCGCCGCTGAAGCAGCCCGTGCAGTAGTCCTCGGGGCTGTGACGGGCGACGCTGAGCAGGCCCTCGAGTGAGAGGAAGTGGAGCGAGTCGACGCCGAGGAATTCGCGGATTTCTTCGACGGTGCGCCCGTTGGCGATGAGCTGGTCTTTGCTCGCAAAGTCGACGCCGAAGTAGCACGGGTGGCGGATGGGCGGGGCGCTGATGCGGAGGTGGATTTCCTTGGCACCGGCTTCGCGGATCTGCATCATCTTGAGCCTGGTTGTGGTGCCGCGGACGATGGAGTCGTCGACGACGACAACGCGTTTGCCCTCGACGATCTCGCGGACGACGTTCAGCTTCAGCCTGACGGCGGCCTCGCGCTCGTGCTGCGTCGGTTTGATGAAGGTGCGGCCGACGTAGCGGTTGGGGATGATCGCCTCTCGGTACGGGATGCCGCTGACAAGGGCGTAGCCGTTGGCGGCCGATCGGCCAGAGTCGGGCATGGGCATGACCATGTCGGCAGCAACCGGGGCCTCGCTCGCCAAAACCTCGCCCATCTGCTCGCGGGCTCGCTGGACGTTCTGTCCGAAGACCGTGCTGGCGGGTGAGGCGAAGTAGACGTGCTCGAAGATGCAGCGAGCAAGTCTCGGGGCGGGCTCGGCGAATCGCCGACTGGTGACGCCTTCGTTTGACAGTGTCACGATCTCGCCCGGCTCAATCTCGCGGACAAATCGGGCGCCCATGACGTCGAGGGCCACCGTCTCGCTCGCGACGGCCGGGTAGGTCTTGCCCTCTCGCTCGATCTCGCCCAGCACAAGCGGACGCCAGCCCCACGGGTCGCGGGCGCACTCGATGCGGTCGGGATACATGATGACGAGGCTGAACGCGCCCTGAAGGCGGCGGAGTGTCGCCGCCAGCGGGTCGGGCGTCTTGCGCTGCTCGGGGGAGGCGAGGAGGTGGATGACGACCTCGGTGTCGCTTGTGGTGTGGAAGAGGTGGCCCTTCTCGGCGAATTTCTGACGCAGAGCGGCGGCGTTGACGAGGTTGCCGTTGTGGGCCAGCGCGACCGAGCCGTCGATGGTCTGCTCGACGAGGGGCTGGGTGTTGCAGTGGAGCGAGCCGCCCGAGGTGGAGTACCGGTTGTGGCCGATGGCCCCGGTGGTGCCGAACCAATTGAGCCGGTCGAGGTCGGGCTTGCTGAAGACGTCGGGGACGAGTCCCATCCCGAGGTGGGATTCGATCTCGGAGCCATCGGTCACGGCGATGCCGGCGGATTCCTGGCCCCGGTGCTGCTGGGCGTAGAGAGCCATGTAGACGAGAGAGGCCGGTGCGGGCAGGCCCCAGACCCCCACCACGCCGCATTTTTCCTTGGGGGCGTCTGCGGAGCCCGATTGCGGACCCCCCGGTTGTTGTCGGAGGACGCTCAGTGGGACGACTTTGGGCATCGATGGCGGCTCCGGCGGGGTCCGGGGAAGTGTATGGGTGGGCGAGGCGTGAATCTTTGGTGAATGAGGGCGGGCCTCAAAGCTTCACAATCGCTTCGGGAGGGGTGAGGATCGCTTACTGGCCTTAAGCTGCCGGTTTGACTCGTCGAGCGGGCGGGTCTTGAATAGCCCCGATATGGGCGCTGTGCCCGGATCACCCTTTGCCGGCCCGAAGACTCGGCCCCCCGGCGTGATCGCTGAGCCTTGCTCGGCACCCGATCGGATTCGATCGGAGACGGAAGAAAGGAACCCCGTTATGGCCCGTTACACCGGTCCCAAGGTCAGGCTCTCTCGTCGTGTGGGCGTCCCGATTGCGGACATCCCCAAGCACACCACCAAGCGCCAGCTCAACCCGCCTGGCATGCACGGCTACCGCATGCGTCGCCTGCGTGACTACGGCCTGCGTCTCAACGAGAAGCAGAAGATCCGCTACCACTACAACATCCTTGAGAAGCAGTTCCGCGGCTACGTCGACGAGGCCGCCCGCCGCCCGGGCAACACGGGCGAGATCCTCATGCAGATCCTCGAGACGCGCCTGGACAACGTCGTCCGCCGCTCGGGCTTTGCCCGCACGATCTGGGCCGCACGCCAGATGGTCGTGCACGGTCACGTCCGCGTGAACGGCAAGAAGGTCGACAAGCCCAGCTTCGCGGTGAAGATCGGTGACGAGATCACCTTCAAGCCCAAGATCGAGAAGCTCGTCCGCGAGCACATGGAAACCATGGCCGGCTACGAGGTGCCCGGCTGGCTCGACATCAACCCGGGCAAGCTGACGAGCAAGATCGTGGCCCTGCCCGTGAGCGAGCAGATCCCCTTCGACGTCAACCCCAACCTCGTTATCGAGTTCTACCGCTAAAGCAATCGCTGCCGAAGTTCTGGGGCTCATCGGCCCACGGAGAGAAGCACCCGAAGCGGCCGATCGGATTCACCGGTCGGCCGCCTCTCATTCAGGACTGCATCCATGCTCAAGTTCCTGCGCAAGTACAACAAGTGGATCCTCGTCGTCGGCGGATCGCTGCTCATGGTCGCCTTCCTGGCACCCCAGGCGATCCAGCAGATGCCACGCCTCCGCGACCCGGTGATGGCCGAGTACAACGGCGAGCCGGTCAAGGACAGCAAGTTGATGCAGGCCGACGCCGAGCTCCGAGCCGTCAACGCGCTGGGGGGCACGGGCGCCCTGGCGGATCTGCTGCTCGGGCTCTCGGCCCCATCGGGCGAGCGGTACATGGAGTGGTACATGCTTACCCGCGAGGCCGAGGAAGCGGGCTTCATCGGCTCCGACATGGACGGCGCGCTCTTCTACCCGCAGATCGCCCAGGAACTGGCGATGTTCCAGGCCCGCGAGGTCGCCCGGCAGAACAATTTCCCCGAATCCTTCGCCGCACAGCTGGCCCCGCAGTACGCCGAGGCCTGGCTCAACCGAATCACCACCAGTGAGAACGGGGCCGCAAGCTCCGGGCGATTCCGCACGCTCGACGAGCTGCACAAAGCGGTCGCCAAGCTGCGCGGCGTGCTCCGCATGCGGGCCGCCTACAGCACGATGGGACGCCTCTCCACCACCCGCGCGGCTCGCTCGGGCGTGGATATCTTCAACGGCGCGACCGTCGACTACGTTGTGATCCCCTCCGAGCGGTTCAGCGACGCCGTCGCCGAGCCGACCGAGGAAGCCATCCAGGCCCACTTCGAGAAGTACAAGGACAGCCTCCCCAGCGAGACGGAATACGGCATCGGCTACCGCCAGCCCCAGCGCGTCAAGCTGGAATGGCTCGCCATCGAGCGCGAGCCGATCGAGAACGCCATCACCATCGACGCCGTCGAGGCGAGCAAATTCCAGCAGCTCAACAAGGACCGCTACCCCGGCAGCTTCAGCGCCGAGCGGGGCAACATCGAGGCGGAGCTCAAGCGTCAGAAGGCGCAGCAGATCATCGACCAGGCTGAGAACGCCGTGCGGGCGGAGATGCTCCGCGCGACGCGGACACTCGAACGCCAGGGCGGCTACGTCGGCCTGCCCGACAACTGGGCCGATGAACGCCCCTCGCTCGAAACCATTGCGCAGCACGTCGTCGAGCAGATCAAGGAAGCCAACGACGGGCTGACCATCCCGCTGCCCTCGATCACGGTCCGCAACTCGGAGTGGCTCGATCAGCAGGAGGTCTTCGCGCTGCCGGGCTTCGGCGGCTCGCAGCTCCGTGTGGGCAGCGTGCAGGTGCCCGCTGTCGTCGCGGTCTTCAGCGTGCGCGAACTCAACCCGAACCCGAACGTGCCCTTGCAGGTCGGGCTGCTGGCCAGCGAGTTCCCGACGATCGGCAACGACGGCACACGCTACTTCTTCCGCGTGCTCGACGCCCGCGACGAATCGGCGCCCGAGTCCATCGACGAGGTCCGCGACGAGGTCGTCCAGGACATCAAGCGCATCGAGGCGTACGACCGCGTCGTCAGAGAATTGGGCAGCTACACCGAGGTCGCGATCAACGCGGGTCTCGAGGAAGTCGTCGAAGCGGTCAACGCGGGCCTGCCCTCCGAGGACGAGGTCACCGTCGGCGAAACTCCCGAGCGGGTCTCGATCCGTGAGGGTGTGACCCTGATCAACCGCGTGGGTCAGTCCACGCCACCCGTCTTCCAGGACGAGAGCGTGCTCAAGGCCGCCTTCGACGTCGCCAAGCCCCTCGACCCGACCCGGAAGATCGAGGACATCGCGCTGCCCGAGCGGACCTTCGCCGTGCCCGCGCCCAAGTCGCTGGCCGTGGTCGTCGGACGGATCTCGGGTCTTCAGCCCCTGACCCGCGAGGACTTTGCGATGGGCTACAACCAGTACTCCTCGATCATCACGCAGCTCGAGGTGAACGAGCTCGAAACCGTCGAGAACCCCTTCAGCTACGAGGTGCTCAAGCGGCGTCACAACTGGGTGAACAAGGACCCACGCCGAAGCGGTGACGACGACGAGGGCTAAGGCCGACCGCACACTCGATACGACAACGCAGCCATCACACGAGCCCCTCGCATCCGCGGGGGGCTTGTTCGTTTGGGGTCAGACTTTGACCTTGGCCCACCCGCCGTGGAGGAACCGCCCGGCAAAGAGCAGTCCCCGGATGAACAGCTCGCTGCACAGCCCGAGCCAGAGCCCGCCGAGCGTGCCGGTGACGCCCTCGATATGCGGGAACGGGTTCTCGAAGAGGATGCGCTTGATCTCCTCGCCCTCGGGGGAGATGACGGTGCGGTAGATGTCCACGCCGCTGAGCGCGTACGCGAGCGGCAGGCGCATGAGGTAGGTCGAGCTCCAGGTGATCCACATCACGAACGTCACATCGCCCGCGCCGCGGAGCGCCGAGCGGATAACCAGCGCGATCCCGAATGGGATCTGCACAATGCCGCAGATCACCAGGAGCCTTGGCACGAGTTCGAGGTGCGCCGGCTGTGCGGTGAACCGCCCGATGATCCAGTGCGGGAAGAGGATGAAGGCGACGCCCATGAGCCCCATGATGCCCGCGCCGATGAGTGTGCAGCGGATGATCGCGGTCCGGGCCCTAGCCGTGCTCCCGGCTCCCAGGTACTGCCCCGCGAGCGTGGCAGCCGCCATGCCCATCGAGAACCCGGGGAGGAAGCTGAACGCCTCGATGCGGATCCCCCAGATGTGCGCCCCGAAGACGCCATCGCCCGAGCCGCCGGCCTGACGGTCCGCCACAGCGAGCCACCCGACAAACATGACCACGAAGAAGTTGCCCACCCACATGCCGAGGCTCTCGGCGAAGTTGGGCGCCCCGAGCCGCAGCAGACGCTTGAGCGTCACGCGGTGCGGCCTCAGCCAGCGTCGCTTGAGCTTGACGCCCGATCGCCCCCGGATCAGAAAGGCCGTGATCATCACCGCACCAACCGCGTGCGCAAAGAGCGTGCCGAAGGCGATGCCCAGGATGCCCATCTCAAAGCCGGGCACCGCGGGAACGATCTGATTCGTCACGAGCTGGCCCGCGTCATCCAGGCGGCTCGTCTGGATCGGTACACCCGCCAGCACGAAGCTGGTGATGATGTTGACGACATTGCACAGAGCCATCGCCACGAGCGGGCGGTAGGAATCGCCCGCGCCGCGGAGGCACGCGATGCCGGCAAAGAGCACCGAGCTGAGCGGCACGCCCATCGCGACGATGCGGAGGTAGCCGATGAACGCGGTGCGTGCGCCGTCCTTGAGGCTCACGATGTCGGCGATCGTCGGTGCGATCGACGCGATGAACCCACCCACGATCGCGCCGGAGAAGAGCGCGACGAGGTACGTCTGCCCCACCGCCGCGTTGGCGACGGAGAGCCGGTGCTTGCCGACGGATCGGCTGACCAGAGCCGTCGCCCCGGTCGCCAGGGCCATCGCGATGAGCCCGATGAACCAGACGAAATACGACGCGACCCCGATCGCGTCGGTCGCCTCTTCGGAGATCTGCGAGGCGAGCATCGTGTCGGTCAGGCCCACGAGCGAGTTCAGATAGCTCTCGAGCAGGATGGGCCAGGCGAGCACCCAGATCGCCTTGTTCATGGAGAGGCCCTTGAGCCGGCCCCGGGTCAGGCGGCCGTCCTCGGTCAGGAGCTGCCGCTCGCCCTTTTTGACGGGTGCGCAGTTCTCCTGAGAGGGATCGAGCGTCTGGGCGTCGATCGTCAGGTCCTTGTCGGCTTGTTGTGGTTTATGGGTCACTGAGGAGCGATGGTACGTCGCCTCGGGGAGGCGGAGCGGGAGGGGGTGCTATAGGACCGGACCGCATCGAGGGAAGGCGCATACGAGAGCGGCACATCCTTGAGAGGTTCCCGGGACTCGGTTACGTGGTTTATGGCAAGGGCCGACGTCAGGGCAGCAGGGTCCGGCGAGCGGTATTGCTGCGCTGGTCAGTCACCGGGAGCACGCCTTATGGATCATGATCAGCAAAGCGTTCCGCCTCAGAAACCCAAGATGACCGGCGCTGTTGTTGCCATCATTGTCGGTATTGGGATCCTGGCTGGTGGGTCCCGGTTTCTGACCAACGCGAAATTGAGTCACGCATCAGCAGAGACGCCCGAGGTCCGGGAACTGACGCGAACGCTCGACGAGCTTGAGCGGAGGACGATCAACAACCTGCACACCGACCCAGACGCGGTCGACAACTACGTGGCGCAGCACACGGAGAACCTGAAGAAGTTCCGCGAGCAGAACCCAGACGATGATTCTATCGAGGCGTTCATGGCAGATTTCGCGCTGTGGGCAGATGAGACCGCGCCCGACACGACCATCGTCAGTGACGAAGTCGTGATCATTTTGAATTTTTCTACAATCGAATCCAAATCCGACCTCTTTGACCGCGCGAGAAGGCTTCGCCAACTCGACGGGGTGCTTTATGACATGATCGAGTGGCTCAAGGAGCTGCCGGGCGAATTCGAGACGCAGCTTGCCGAAACGGACTACTCCTCTCGTGTGAAGAAGCAGGCCAAGAGGGACTTTGATGCCGGGTTTGATCTGCAGAGTCGGCTCAAGATTCAGGAACTGGATCGGCGCATGCTCCGCATAGCGGGCCAGATGATCGAGATTCTCAACCGGTCATGGGGTCGCTGGACATACAACACCGAAACGGGAATGTTGCTGTTTGTGGACAAGTCGTCGCTGACGACGATGAACGAACTGACCGAGAGTCTCAAAGACCTTGCGGAAGAGCAGCAGGCGGTTCAGATTCGGATGTTGACCGATTCGCAGCGCCGGCGATAACGCTAACCCAGCACTTTCTCCAACAGCTCGGGCACGCCCTGGCCTCTGGTCGCGACCGTCTCGATGATGCCGCGTTTGCCGGCGATTTCGCGGAGGTCCCGCACCAGTTCGTTCTCGCCCGGGTGGTCGGCCTTGTTGCAGACAAAGAGGTCGGCGATCTCGAGGATGCCCGCCTTGTCCATCTGCACCGCGTCGCCCATGCCGGGCGTCAGGACGACGGCGGTCATGTCCACGTGATCCCGGATCCGCGTCTCGTTCTGGCCCGCGCCGACGGTCTCGACGAAGACGGTGTCGTACGCGTCCTCGCCCGAAGCCGCCCCGCCGATGAGTTCGATGATCTCGTCGAGCGAGCGGTAGTCCTCGCCCCGGATCGCCAGCGAGCGGTAGAAGACGTCCTCGCCGAGCGCGTTGAAATCGACACGGAGGCGGTCGCCCAGGAGCGCGCCGCCCGTGATCGGGCTCATCGGGTCGAATGCCACGACCGCGCACCGGCCGAGTGAAGGATTCTCTTTGGCTCGGCGGGAGTGCTCGCCGGCCAGCTGCGCCACGAGCGTGCTCTTGCCCGCGCCGGGCGAGCCGGTGATCCCGATGACACGCTTCGGGCGGCGCTTGGTCGCGTCGGCCCGGACCTGCTTGCCCTCGTGGGCGAAAGTGATATCGCGCGCAAGCTGGGCTGCGGGCGAGGCGCCGTCGATCGTGGGCGTGAGCGTGTGCACGGTTTCCTTGACCGCATCGACGATGTCGAGCAGGCCGATGCCCGTGGTGAAGCACTTGGCGACGCCCGCTTCGAGGAGCTTGGGGATGTCGTTCTGCGGGAGGATGCCGCCCATGTGGACAGGGATGCCGGGCCTGCCGACTTTCGCAAGCGACTCGATAAGCCTCGGGCCGAGCGCCAAGTGCGAGTTGCTCATCATGCTGGCGGCGATCACATCGACGTCCTCGTCCCGAGCCGAGATCGCCAGGCTCAAGGGGGTCTGCCAGAGCCCCGAGTAGATGACATGGATGCCCGAGTCGCGCAGGGCGCGAGCGATGACCTTGACGCCCCGGTCGTGCCCGTCGAGGCCCATCTTGCCGAGCAGGACGCGCGGGCGGTGGTCGAGGCCCTCGCAACGGTCCTTGCGCTCGAATTCGGTGGTCGCTTCGGTCGTCGTACGCATGCAGAATCCTCGTCAAATACCAGCCGACTCGGTGTGGCGGGATTGTATACAGACCGCGGCCCGCCCGGCTCGGGCCTTCAATCCTCACTCACGTTCCAGACCATGCACGAATCCGACGAGCGCGTGGGCGAGCTTCTGGGTCGCGTGCTTCAGGTTGGCGAAGAACTCCTCCTCGGGCGGGTGCTCGCCGTCCACCATATCCGTGACGGCTTTGATCGCGGTGAACTTCGCTCCGAAGAGCCCGGCGACCCACGCGACCGCAGCCGCCTCCATCTCCTTGGCGTGCGCCCCCACCGCCTCGATGCGTTCGCTGTCCTCTGGGGAGAGATCGAGCGAGTCACCCGTCGAGACAATGCCCGGCTCGAGCCCGAGCGTGCTGCCGATGTGCGCAAGATCCGCGACCTCGTAGCCGCCGCGGGCGAGCTCGTCGAACCCCGGGATCGCGACCCTTCGGTCGTGGAACCAGACGCGGTCCGTCGCGAGGTAGACCTTGCCGATCGAGCCGCCGCGCCTGAGAAATCCGCCGCAGGTGCCCGCCGACAGAACCAGGTCGGGCTTGAACGCCTCGCACCCGAGCATGGTTGAGGCGGTCGCCGGTTGGGTGCCGATCAGGTCGAGTCCCGATTCCGGATCGACCCCGTTGACGACCAGATCGACCTCGAGCGCACCGACCCGCCCCTGCCAGAGTCGCATGGGCACGGGCGCGGCCCAGGGGGGCGTTTCGACGGGCCTAAGCCCGAGTGCCCCGACCACCGGCTCCGCCTCGGCGTGCATCGCCATCACGATTAAGAGTCGCATCCGGATCTCCACCTCTTTGCGCAGCCTGAAAGTACTCGGCCGATGCGGAGCGTACCCTGCTCATTCTGACCCAAGGAGTCTGCCCATGCGTGCTATGAAGGATCTGGCTCGGTTTGTCGCGGCTGCGGTGCTGCTCTCCGCGTTCGCAGCGGTCTCGGGCGGCTGGGGACGCGACGGGCACGCGATCATCGCGCAGATCGCATGGGAACAGCTCAGCGACGAGGCCAAGGCGGAGATCGAGAAACTGCTCGGCGAATCGAGCCTGCCCGAGATCGCCAGCTGGGCGGACGTCGTCCGGCGCGAACCGGCGTACGAGTGGTCCGGGCCCCTGCACTACGTCAACATGCCCCCGGACGCCGCCGACTACGACCCAAAGCGCGACTGCCCGCCCGAGGGCAACGTTGTCAGCGCGATCGATCGGTTCGCGGCCGAACTCAAGGACCGCACACTCCCAGCCAAAGAACGCGGCGAGGCGCTCATGTTCCTCGTGCACTTCGTGGGCGATCTGCACCAGCCTCTCCACGGCGGGCGGGCCGAAGACCGCGGGGGCAACAGCATCCAGCTCAACTACTACGACAAGGACATGAACCTGCACGCCGTCTGGGACTACGGCATCCTCGAAGCCGACGCGAACGACCCCTGGCCCGTGCGCGGCGAGCGTCTGCTGGGCGAGATCACCGAGACCGACCGCATCGCATGGCTCGCCGACACGCACGTGGGTGATCTGAACGCCACAGCCGGGCGCTGGGCAGTGGAGTCCCACATTCTCGCGGAGAAATACTGCTACACCGTCGAGCCGGGCTCGGCGATCGGTGAGGAGTACACGAAGGCCTCAGCCCCGGTCGCCGAGCTGCGCCTCAAGCAAGCCGGGATCCGACTCGCGGCGATCCTCGAGGACTGCCTCGGGCCGGGCAGTAGCGAGTAAAGATGCAGGCGTGAAGAGCACGGCTGACACAGCCGCGACGCAGTTCCAGAGTCTCTCAGAGTGCACGTCTCGGTGGGACGGCGACATTCGAGAGCAGGAAACCCACCACGAGCGACATCGCGATGAGGATCGTCGTGAATGCGGTCTCCAGACCACTGACGGCGTCATGCTCCAGGAACGATGAGATGCTGCGGAAACTCAGGCTGCCGGGCACGAGCAGCATGACCCCCACCATCGAGGGCACGGTGGCTGGCCTGCGGGCGACGCGGCTGTAGATGTTGGCGTAGAGCCCCATCGCCCCCGCGCCGACGCACGCGCCGAGTTCGGGCCCGAGATGGGCGTGCCCGTAGCTGGCCCCAAAGAAGGCGATCAATCCAGAGACCACGATCGCGGGGATGTCCATCGGACGCGCTCGGAAGAGCACCGAGAGCGCTACGCCCGAGATCGTGATCGCCAGGTACAGCGTCCAGCCCGGGAGCGCGTTGACTTGCTGCACGCCGGTTGCCGGTGGGAGCACGATCTCGGCGAGCTTGGTCCCGAGCCCGACACCGAAGCCGATCGAGACGAGCACCGTGAGGGCCGCCATCATGCGAGCCGTGCCCGCGACGAGGTTGCGCGTCGCGAGTTCGTTGACCGCCATCGTGAGCGTGAGCCCCGGGAAGAACACGACCAGCCCCGCGATGGTGAGTATCTCGGGCGAGACGTTTGGCGTGAAGCGCGAGGCCGCGATCGCGCCGAGCGAGATCACGAACCCGCAGAGAAAGTCGATGAGCCGAGCAAAGTCACGCCGGTGCGCCGCGAAGAGCCCGAGCAGCCCGATCATGAACCCCGCGAGGCCCGCGCCGAGGATCTCGTTGAGCCCGCCCCCGAAGAACCTGCCCGCGCAGCCCGAGGCAACCGCGAGGCACAGAACCGTCAGCACCGGGCCGTAACGGTCGGGTGTGGCGATGGCGGCTTCGAGCCTTCGTGTGCCCTCGCCCGGGCCGATCTTCTTCTCGGCGACGTCGACCAGGATCTCGTCGAGCTGGACCAGCCGTTCGAGATGCACCTCGCCCGGGTGGACACGGATGAGCGAGGTCTGTGGTTTCCCGGGCGGGACG
The DNA here is from genome assembly GCA_965228265.1 of Phycisphaerales bacterium. Classification (GTDB taxonomy): domain Bacteria; phylum Planctomycetota; class Phycisphaerae; order Phycisphaerales; family UBA1924. Next base: position 1,666,069 of record OZ245804.1, on the reverse strand, counting down.
CGCAGGGCCGCGAAGACCGCGGTTGGCATCGCGAAGAAGTGCCCCTCGATCCCGAGACGATCGGAGACGGTTTCGAGCGCATCTTCCATGCGGTGCGCAGGTGTGCCGTAGGTACCAAGCGCGTGCGCCATGGTGGTGACAAAGGTCGCCGCGTCGGAATCGGGCAGGCCCGGGCCGTCGGTTTTGAATGTCTCAAGGGGCGGCGTCACACCCAAGGCTAGCCGGCGCCGGGCGCGGTTGTGTCGATCACCCGGCAGACTTTGCGTTGCCACTCAGTGAGGAACGACCAGAGCCGGCGGATCTTGGCGGCGTGCGCCCAGCGGTCGTTCGTCTCGAGGATGAACATCCCCACACGCACCACGCCCTCGCGGACGCTGCGGATCTGGCGGACCTCGACAAAGAACGTCATCGCGCCCTCGGGATCACCCGGGAGCGAGAAACGCAGCCAGCCTCGGTCGAACAGCTTGAGCTGATTCAGCCGGCACTTGTTGAGGTTCATCCCCAACCCGACGTCCGAGGCGTCGATCATCTGGCCCTGCCAGTCGGCGTTTCGCGTCGGCGGGAGCAGGAGCCCCTCGGCGTCCTCGGCGCCCTTGAACGCGTCGCACACACCGTCGCCCGTGGCGCTCAGCCCGTTCTGAATCGAGATCTGCTCCACATCCGGCGGCTCCTCGTGCCAGAACTCGACTCGGATCGGATCGCGTAGAGCAGCGACCTGGATGCGGTACACGTTCCGGCGTTGCCCCTCGGTGATGTCGGTCGGCAGCTTCAGATCGATCGCGGGCACGACCGTTGACCTGTTCAGATGGATCGGCTTCTGCGCCGAGACCACCTTCGAGAAGAACTCGTAGAGCCGGTTGTGAAATCGGAAGAAGCCGACGACGGGTGTCTGCTTTGCGAACTTGGCGCGCTTGCCGATGATCTGGACTTCCTCGACCATCAGAACGCCCGATTCGATCTCGATCATCCGGCCACGCGCGAACGGCTCCTCGCCCACGAGATCCGCCTGCACGATCTCCAGCGGCGCATTCCGCGCGCAAGCCGCGTGCAACGCATCGATCGGCGTCAAACCGTTGCCGTCTCTGTTTGCTTGTCCCTCTGGCAAACCCCTCACCCTCCGGCCTTTCCCTCCGGGTAGACCCGAATTGGGTATCGGCAGCGCGCGATACCCCCTTGACCGGAGATGACCGATAACTCACCACTTGTGCGGATTTACTCGTCCGTGAGCTCGATCGTCTTCCCGGGCGGCTTCACGCGGTAATGCGCCCGCAACGAGAAGCCCGAGACCCGGCACCCCAGATCCCGTGCCCAGCCGGCCATCACCGACGAGGACTGGTGCCCGAGCCAGTAGCTCGTATCGTCTTTCACGAACGACATCTGTCGCCGCTCGTTGAAGAACTCCGTCGAACGCTGACGATCGAAGCGCTCGTGCAGCTCGGCGCGCAGCCGCTGCATCCGCTCGCGCTCGACGTCGATCTCGTACACACTCGTCGCGTACCCGACGAGGTCGGGCAGCAGCACGCCGTCACTGCCCCAGGGCCCGGTCTCGCGGATGTGCGTGCCGAGTGTGCCGGCGGTGGGCCAGATGAAGATGACCGAGCCGTAGAGCAGCGACTGTTTGTCGTTGGCGTACCAGCGCCAGTCGCCGTAGCCCCACTCGGTGTAGCCGCCCCGGTCTTCGGGAAGCCAGAGGCGCGAGGTGTCGCCGTAGTCGACAATGTAGATACCTACTGGGTCTGCGACCGACTCGGGCGGTCGGATGGTGTAGCCCGTGCAGGCGCCCTGAACGAGGCAGAACGCAAGAAGCAGAACGATCGCGGGAAGGAGTCGGACGCGGCTCATGCCTACAGGGTATCGTGATTCGCATGGTCTATGTGCTGATCGCGGTCGGGGTGTATCTGGCGATGTCCGTGACGACGTTCACGGCCTTTGCCCTCGACAAACGCCGGGCGAAACTGGGCAAGTGGCGGATCTCCGAGAAGACGCTGCTCGTCATGACCCTGGCCTTCGGCTGGCCCGGTGCGATGCTGGCGATGAAGCTGGTTCGGCACAAGACAAAGACGCGGAAGTTTGTGATCGGCGTGCCGCTGATCGCGGGGCTGCACCTGGCGGTGTGGGCCGGCGTTGGGTGGCTGGTGTATCGGTGATACCTCCTTCTCCCCGCTGGGGAGAAGGTGCCCGCGCAGCGGGCGGATGAGGGGCTTCTGGCCTATACCCGATCTCATTCTTCGAGATCGCCGGAGACCCCTCTCCCCGGCCCTCTCCCCAACGGGGAGAGGGAGGGAGTCTCGTGCTTACACTCGCTTATGGCACACACGCACCCACTTGTTGATCTCACCGGCCGGCGGACACTCGTCACGGGCGGGACGAAGGGCATCGGGCGGGCGACGGTTGAGCTGTTCGCATCGCTCGAGGCCGAGGTCATCGCGGTCGCGCGGAATCCAGACGATCTGGATGCGCTGACCAAAGAGCTTGGCGACCAAGTCACGGGCGTGTGCGCGGATCTTGGGCATCCCAAAGACATCGATCGCGTCATCGGTGCGGTGCGCGAGCGGTTCGGGGCGCTCGATACGCTCGTCAACAACGTCGGGATGAATATCCGCAAGCCGACAGCCGACTACGCGCCGGACGAATTCGCACGCGTGATGGAGGTCAACTTCACCAGTGCGTTTACGCTCTGCAAAGAGCTGCGGCCCATGCTGCTGGCGGGGACGGACGCGTCGATCGTGTCGGTCAGCTCGGTCGCGGCGATGCGATCGATGTCGACCGGCTCGCCCTACGCGGCCTCGAAGGCGGCGATCGACCAGCTCACGCGGTACCTCGCTGTCGAGTGGGCCCCCACCGCCGAGACGCCCGGGATCCGCGTGAACTCGGTGCAGCCGGCGTACATCGACACGCCCCTGGCGGCCCCGGTCTTCACGAACGAGGCCCGCTACGCACAGATCCGAGCCGCCACTCCCATGCGCCGCGTCGGCCAGCCCCGCGAGGTGGCGGCCGCGATCGCGTTCCTGTCCTCACCCGCGGCGAGCTACATCACCGGGGCCTCGCTGCCGGTGGATGGGGGTATGTTGTGTGGGATGCTTTGAGTTGACGTTCAATTCACCCTCTTGACGAGCCCGAAGCGCAAGCGAGGGGTGTATTTTAAGCAAAGACAAAGACCCTCGCTTGCGCTTCGGGCTCGTCATTGGTGATTCATGACGTAATCGATCGCGCTCGCAAGGCTTGATTGAGAATCGATCCAACGAGTCGAACCATGCTCTGTCCAGACCTTGGACTCTTTTCCGACATACCCGCCCTCTCGCAACCGACGCGTAGACCACGCCTTGAATTGAGACATCGCACTCTCGGGCGAGACTTCCAACTCGCAACGCACGACAATGTGAACATGGTTTGACCGGACATTGAGAGCAAAGAGTTCCCATTGACGGAAGTCGCAATGATCGCGGATGGTTCGCTCGACGATCCCACGCATATCGGGCGCAAGCACCAACGTTCGATCTTTCATGCGTTCGCGCATCCGGGCCTGTAATTCGACATTGGGAGCAACGTAAGACGCCCCGCGCGTGTTGTGCTCTTTATCGATGGAGCCACGTTCGTCTCCGTGGAGCCATGTCCCGTGAGTAGTCCATGTCAGAAAGTACGCGAGTGGCGCGGGCATCTGTGTATTCTATATTTTCCACAACGAGCCCGAAGCGCAAGCGAGGGATGTATTTTGAGTAAAGGCAAAGACCCTCGCTTGCGCTTCGGGCTCGTCAATTCATCGGAATCTCACCACTCCGGCCCACCCGAGTACCGCCCGTAGATATCCGCCATCGCCTGGACCATCTCGCCTAGGGTGCAGTTGGCCAGGGCCCCGTCCACGAGGGCGGGCATGACGTTCTTGCCGTCGCGGCAGGATTCGCGGATCTCGGTCAGGGCCTTCTCCACGGCTCCGGCGTCACGCTTGGCCTTGAAGTCCTCGAGTCGGCTGACCTGCTCGGTCTCGACGGAGTCGGGGATGGTGAGGATGTCGATGGGGCGTGATTCCTCGTTGTCGACGTACTCGTTGACGCCGACGATGATGCGGTCCTTGGCCTCGCACTCCTCGCTGAAACGGTAGCTGGCCTCGGCGATGTGGCGGCGGAAGTAGCCCTTGTTGATGCCCGCGACGACGCCCCGGCCGTAGCCCTCGGTGGGCTGGTAGGCCGGGTGGCTCGGGTTGGGCTTCGCCGGGTCCTTCTCGCCCTGCTCGATCTTGGTGTACTCGCCCATCTCGTCGATCTCGCGGATGAGATCGAGAGCCTCGGCCTCCATCTGGTCGGTCAGGCTCTCGACGAACCACGAGCCGCCGAGCGGGTCGACGGTGCGCGTGACGCCCGTCTCGTGGGCGAGGATCTGCTGCGTGCGCAGGGCGACCGTCACGGCTTCCTCGGTCGGCAGGCCCAGCGTCTCGTCCATGGAGTCGGTGTGCAGGCTCTGGCACCCACCGAGGGCGGCGGCCATGGCCTGGTAGGCGACGCGGACGATGTTGTTCAGCGGCTGCTGCTCGGTGAGGCTGCACCCGGCGGTCTGGACGTGGGTCTTCATGTACCACGAGCGCTCGTTCTTGGCGCCGTAACGCTCGCGCATCATGCGGGCCCAGATGCGGCGGGCGGCCCGGAGCTTGCAGATCTCCTCGAAGAACTCGTTGTGCGAGTTGAAGAAGTAGCTGAGACGCGGGGCGAACTCGTCAATGTTCATGCCGCGCTCGAGGCATGCCTCGACGTACTCCATGCCGTCGCGGAGGGTGAAGGCGAGCTCCTGCGTCGCGGTGCTGCCGGCCTCGCGGATGTGGTAGCCCGAGATCGAAACCGAGTTCCACTTGGGCAGGTGCTGGCTCTGGAACTCGATCGTGTCGACGACGAGCTTCACGGAGGGGTCGGGCGGGTAGATGAATTCGTTCTGTGAGTGGAACTCTTTGAGGATGTCGTTCTGCAGCGTGCCGCCGAGCGTGTCCCAGCCGATCCCCCGCTGCTTGGCCATGGCCAGGTACATCGCCCAGATGACGGCGGCGGGCCCGTTGATGGTCTGGCTGACGGTGACCTGATCGATGGGGATGTCGGCGTAAAGGCGGTGCATGTCCTCGATGGTGTCGATGGCGACGCCGCACTTGCCAACCTCGCCCATGCTGAGGACGTCGTCCGAGTCGCGGCCCATGAGCGTGGGCAGGTCGAAGGCGGTCGAGAGGCCCGTGTTGGCCTTGGTGCTCGACTTGGCGGCCTGGAGCAGGTACTTGAACCGCTTGTTGGTGTCGTCGGCGGAGCCGAAGCCGGCGAACTGGCGCATGGTCCAGAGGCGGCTGCGGTACCCCTGCGGGTAGAGGCCGCGGGTGTAGGGGTACTCGCCGGGCTCGGCGATATCGCGGTCGATGGCCTTGAGAGACTCTGCGGGCTGGGCCGGGCCGTAGGACGGCTCGAGGACGAGCCCGGAGATGGTGACGGCGTGGGGGTCGACGTTGTCGAGTCCGGGGCCGGTGATGCTGGTGGAAGCGGTGGACATGCGAGGACTCCTTCGGGGCCGATTTGGTGGCCGGGAGGGGTGTATACAGGTGATTCTAGTGGGGTTTTGGGACTGGGGGTAGGGACCGCTATGGCCTAAGGTTGACGGTACTTTGCCGTGACGACGTAGTCCATATCCGGCGATTCACCAGTCAAAATGTCCGCACTGAGTGCCGCCCCGGGTGATTTCCCCACGGGCACGAGCCCGCCGTCATCATCGCCATCGAGCCCAACGGAATACAGGACATACGAACGCTCGTCACGCGGGGAACTAGCCAGCAACCGGTACTGCCAAGTTTTTGGCTCCATCGCGTATGGATCTAATGGCAACTCGTCCATGTATTCAGGGACGAGCTCTTCGAGTGATGTAGGATATCGCCCCTTCTCGTAAGAAAAGCTCTCGATTGCAAGCATGAGTTCAGCGCCCTGCTCTGATGCGTCTTGCATGTCGTAAGCATCTCCATAGAAAGATGCTGTCGCAGTCTGCTCTATAATGCTTGTCAGAGATTCGTGTGAGTTGGCATAATCCACCAGCGATGCACATCGATAGTCGGGTTGTGTGATGCGTTGCCACCTTGGCATCTCGACGAATTCCACGCATCTATCGTAACGAAGATTGAACTCATCACGTGAGTTCGCCCATCTAGGTTGCCAAATCGACGTCATGTTGTATATCCAATGCGCAGACGTCCCGGTCACAGGATCTTGAGAGAACTCCACCGGGATGACCCGGCCGAAAGCAGTGAATACCCGCTGCAACTCGTCAAGCGAAACCAGTCTCCCGGCTTCCAGTGAATACCGCTTCGATGGAAGATTGGCCTGTCTCAGGTACGCATCCCGCAGAGCAGGGACGATACTCGGTGGGATCGCGCCACCGATCAGATGTTCACGGAGTCTTCCCAAAGCAACACCCCGGATCCCAGTTCCCGCGATCCAAGCCGACATGCTCGGCTGCATCATCACAATGCGTCCGATCGCCAGACAATGCTCGAATGCCAACTCATATCGTTGCCAGTCTCCACGGCTTGCAGACCACGCCAACGTCGCTTCGAGTGATCGTACGAAACCTCGCGCCTCTCCATAAACAGGGCTCAAGGCGAATTGCGAATCCGGCAGCCTGCTGTCCGGTATCTGCATCAAGGCATACTTGGCCCCCGCGATCGTATCGAGCCTGTCAAGAATGCCGAGATCACCGAATGACGTGATCGATTCGAACGCCCACTTCCGATGAAGCTCAACGAGCTGCTTTCCTTTCTCAGACGACCCCTCAATTTGAAAATAACCCCGATCTATACTATTCATGTAGTAATCATAATTCGTTATTGCGTCGTATCCATAAGCAGTTGACAACCAGTCCCACCCCGTCTCCTCGTCCCGAAACGATGCGAGCTTCTCGTTATGAATCTCGATAACTTCTAATAGGACAGGCCACGCGTTCTCCTCACCCCCGACTTGCCATTCCTGGGCGAGTTCCCGGAGTTTCTCGCCGTAGTTCACCTTGATTGCGGGCTTGGCGGTGTAAGCCAGATACACCTCCAGCCCCACCCATCCCACAATCAGCGCGAGTGTCACCAAGACCAGTGTGAGCACGGGTCTGAATCGGGCGGGCCGTGATTCGGCGACAAGCATTCTCATTCACTCTCTTCGGGATGTTCCAGATAGTTCATGACGTAGTCCGTACCGGGATATCGATCCTGGAGCGCCTGTTTGGGCCAGCCGTCGGCCTCGAGATGCCCGCCGTTGTCGGTCATGTCGCGCCCGACCGAGTAGAGCAAGTACGATCGGCCCAGCGCGTCCGGCGATTCGAACACCCGGTAACGGAGCAGCCCGCCCTCGGGATCGAACGGATCGCGCGGGGGTGTATCAAGATAATCCGGGACGAGATCGGAGAGTTCCGCAGGCAATGCGCCACGCTCTGCTTTGTAGAGCTCGATCGCCATCAGAACGCGTAGCGAGAGTCGCTCCATCTCCCAGAGCTCACTCGACTGAACCAGACGCTGAGCCATCGACGCGGTCTGCATCACGCCGACTATGGGCAACTGCAGAATGACACCCACCATTGATCGCGGCCGGACATACGACCACGCCCACGGCTTCTGAACTTCCAGACGCTCGGCAATCGTCAACGCCGCGTACCGGTGAAACTCCTCGTAGAACTGGCTGACCACACGCTCGCCCGTTGAACGACGGGGCAGCGCCAGAGCCAAGAGATTCCAGAAACGCCCCGCATCATCGATGTACGCGATGCCGCCCACCGAGTAGTACATATCAAAGGCACCGAGCGTTTCTGCCCGCTGCTCTGCGAGGACATGACTGATGGTTCCCGGCAGGGCCTGCTCGTCCGCAACGCGCTGGAGTTCTCTGATGACCTCCGCGGGCATACTGCCGCGCGCCAGCAGCTCACGCGTTACGCGAAGCGAGCCGCTGTACATCGCGCCCCCCTGAACCCACGCGAGCGAATCGGGCTGTTGCATCCAGTGCCGCGCCAGTGCAAGGCTGAGGCGTTCGTACGCAACATACGCCTCCCATTTCTCCCGCTGACCCGCCCACTCCTTGGCGGCATCTAGGCACCGAAAGAGCGCCCGGTGATCCTGCCCAGCAGACGCGGAGGTAAGGTTCTGCTCCTCGTCCAGCAACGGCATGATCGACCGTTCCGCGTCGGCCGCTCGCTCCAGAAGTGCGATGATCCCGGACTCCGGCAACATCTCAATGAGTTGCCCGGCCCACTCCCGCTGCCGGTCGAGCCTTTGGATCTCTTCCGCGACATACTCCGCACCGTAATCGGCGTACCTCTCACGGATCTCCGCGACAAACTCCTCATAATTGCAAACCGCGTAATGGCGGTAGTACGTGTCGTACCAGCCTTCGTCGGCTTCTGCATCATGAAAGCCGTCGAGCAGTTCGCGGTGCAACCGGCCCGCCTCGTCGAGGTCCCGCCAGACAGCCTCGGCCTCTCGGATCCGCTGTTCATCGCCACCGAACGGCTCAACTGCTATCCGACGGACCTCGACCTCGTAGTCGTACTCATCCGTCTGCGCAGCTCGCATGGCATGGAACGCATCGATCCCGATGTGTCCCAACCAGAGCGGGAACAGAACGCACAGGAGCAGCACAAGATCCACAGCTCCACGCGCATTCATTCGGGAACACATCATGCTGTCAGCATAATGACTCTCTCGCGCCGGCTCAATCATCCTCGTCCGGCATCGGCGGGTGAGTCAGCACGTAATCACTGCCAGCGTATTTCCTGTTGAGCGCACTTGAATAATGAGCGATCGGACGCGCCCCGCCGTCGTCCTGCATGTCAAAGCCCACGCTATAGAGCGTGTACAGCCGACCTTCGTCATCGGGCTCGTCGTGCCTGCGGTACACCCAGGGTCTCGCATCGGGCGTGCACGGATCGATCGGGACCGCGTCGAGGTACCCGGGCACGAGATCATCCAGGGCCGGACGGGACACACACACGGAATCAAAAGACATGGGCCGACTCCTAAGGCCAGAACACACAGCGGGATGAAACTCCTTTGCTGATTAAGAATAGCCTTATTTCCTAGTCACTTGAGCCCCCGCTGCCCGTCCCGACACCCCTGTCCGTGGCATCGTCATCCCGCAGCGACTCCGCGCCCCTGGGGATCACCGAAAAGGAGCCGTCGGTTTCGAGTATGACCGCTCGGATATCCGATTGCCGGACCACCCCCGCTGAGCGAGCGGCTGCCAGGATCTCCTCATCCGTCACGCGTGCCCGACGCATCGCTTTCTCTAGAAATCGGCCGTCCGAAAGCACCAACCGGGGCGAGCCCGTCACCAACTGACGCACCGGATGCCAGCGCACGCTGGACCAGGTCACCACGTACTGCAGGACCACCAGCACCGCGAACGCGGCAGCTCCCTCCGCAAGCGAGACCTGCTTGTTGAGCAGAATCGTCGAGAGTGTTGACCCCAACGCGATCGTCACCACAAAATCAAACGCATTCATCTTGGAAAGCGTGCGATTCCCGGAAAGCCTGAGAAAGACCACCAGAACCACATACGCCAGCACACCGACCAGCAGCGTGCGCCCGATCGGCTCGAAGCCGTGAAAGAACGGGTTGGTGGGGTCTGACTGTGCAAGCATCGCAAGTTCAGTCATGCTGAGTCTCCGCGGAAGTCAGGCGAGCGCAAGGCTCGTAGCGATTCTAGTGAGTCGCAAGACCACGCGCGAACCGGGTAACCGCACTTCAGAAAGCTCAGTTCGGATCCGTCAGAACATAATCCGTGCCCGTATAGCCCATGCGCAGCGCATCGGTCTGCCGCTCTGTGGGCGCCACCCCACCGTTGTCGACGCCGTCGAACCCGATCGAGTAGAGCACATACTGGCGTCCGTCCTCGTCCGGCTCGTCAAACACGCGATATCCGAACAGGTTGCCATCGATCGAGTACGGGTCCACCGCGGGCTCGGGCAGCCAATCCGGGGTGAGCGCTGCAAGCGACTGGGGCAGCTCGCCCCTCGCGTGCCGATACCTCTCGATCGCGATCATGACCCTGAGACTAAGCTCCTGCATCTCGCTCAAGTCATCGGCGCGCAGCGCACTTCCATACGCTGGGATGAGCGCATCCTGCACCAGCGTGTTCCAGCTCGATGTGTACTGAGGCTCCGCGATCTGGCCGCTACGCGCTTCGGCGCACCGCTCGGCGACGGGTCTCGACACGTAGTCTTTCAACTGCTCGTTAAAATCCCGGAACCACCTTTCCGTCTGCGCCCGTCTCGGGAAGACGATCGACGCGACATTGGTAATCGCCAGTCCGGACCCCGGCATGTAATGGAGCCGCTGCACCTGGCTCAGGATGACCCGGCCCCGCCTGTCGTGCGTCCACTGCACCGCGTCGAGCTGCATGAACAGCTCGCCATCCAGGCCGTGCGCCGCGGGCGTCGTGTGCCTCTGGCGATCCAATGCCCCCAGCACCTGCACACACGCCTCATCGGGCAACGCTCCCGCGACAAGGTCATCCCGGAGCTGACCAAACATCAGCGCCCGGATCGCGATGCCCACAAGCCTGTCGATGAGCGTGGTCTGCGCCATCCCGATGCGCCCGATCGCAAGCCCGTGCCCGAACGTCTTCGCGTACAGCTCCCAGTCGCCCGCATCTCTGGCCAGGCTCATCCGTGCGCGCAGCCCCCTCGCCATATTGCGAAACGTCGAAAGCTCGGGCAGCAGGATGTCGATCATCATCGTCTGCGTCGTATCGGGCATGGGCCGCACGGCCTTACCGCTCGCCGCCACCTCGTCCAGACGACGCGTGATCCCCATCTCATCCCACCGCGCAATCGCACGCTCACTCATCCGGCGATGCGCCTCGAGCGCGTCGTACTGCTCGGATTCAATGGACGAGGTGTCGGCCTCATCACCGCGCAGATCCGCGAGCATTTCGTCGTAGTTGTACAGCGCTTCGAACGAGTAGCTGCCCTTGCCCCACGCGATATCCGTCTCCGGATCGACGAGATCAACAAGGCTGTCGTTGAACAACTGAGTCGTCTCGATCAGAACAGGCCAGACGTCCTCGCCCGGCAAATCCGCCTGAGCCGCCCGCACGGAATCCTCGGCGAGCTTGCCGTAATCCACCGTCGGGTTGGGCTTCGATGTCAACGCAAAGAACACCTCCAGCCCGAGCCAGCAGACCACAAGCACGATCGTGATCAGAACCATCGTGAGTACAGGCCGAAACCTGCCGGGCCTTATCTGTGCATGGATCATGGCGCACCCTCCGCGCGTGGCATCATCGCCCGGGTGGGGAGACACCGCAAGTGGCCAGTCATCCCATTCGACTTGCCATGATGCGGTCCATCTGGGTATTGACAGCAAGCAGCGTTCAGTTGCCAGAAGGGGCGTAACGCGCCGGGTCAAATCTGATCTTCAGGATTCGGTTAACGAGGTCCGCTTCGAGCACCTCGCCCATATCCAGGCGTTTGCCGACTTCGCCCAAATCGCCCCTCACCGGGGCAAGCACCATTCGGGCCTCGCTGCTGCCGCCCTGAGCCGCGTGCGTGGATGCGCCAAGGCGCTGCTTGGCAACCTTCGAGAGTTCTCCGAGCGCGTACTCGGGCGACCACTCGACGAACTCGATAAGCACTACGTGATCTGTGCCGTGCTCTTGTTCCATCTCCTTACGGTACTCATCGACGGACTTTGGCTGGAAGCCGCCGCCGCGGGGAGATCGATCTCGCCCGAAACGCCCGGAAGGCGCGACCTGCGAGCCAATTTTTGGTTCGCCACGCGCACTTGGCTTGTCGAGGTTCTTCGCTCTTTCGAGCATCGCGTCCATCTGGGCTGAGCGTGTCGGGCTCTCAATCGCAAGCAACGCCTGCCCCGTGGCGTTATCAAGAGCCCTGAGATCGTCAATAATTGCCGCGGCTGCCGGGGTGCGCTCGTTGCTCAGACGCGTGATCGCCTCGCGCAATGCAACCTGCGCTTCGTCGGCGGGTTTTGCCATAACAACAAGATTGTCGTAATCCTCGGGTTGAACAGCATCAAGCCCCTTGGCCTGCTCGGTTAAGGCCTTGAGATCCGACACGGTCTGGGCGATTTCATCGCGAGCACCCTCGGCATCCTCGCGGGTCTGGATCGAATCAATCACCGTTGTCACGCCGCGAAATTCGTCGGCCATCGATGAAAGCACGCTCTCGTACGAATGAACCGCACTCCGCTCACAGGCGGGCAACACGACGGATATCACGGCAAGCACAACACACACAGAAATGAATCTTCGCATCATGATGCGAAGAGGGTAACAAACGAGAGCTTTGATGTCACGCTGTCAATCAACATCCGCTCGCATGCCCTGAGATGTTTAGTGAGGTGATACCGCTTGAGATTGCGATCCTCACCAAGCACTTCGTCAGCACAATCAAACTCTCAATACTCGTACACACCCCGCCCGCTCTTTCGGCCCATCCGGCCCGCCACCACGAGCTGATCCAGCTTCGGGCAGGGGCGGTAGCGCTCAAAGTACAGGGCGAAACCGACCGGGCCTGAATTCTGTGTGACACTCCCGCATCATGACGCACCCTCCGCGCATGGCATCATCGCCCGGGGATGAAGACACCGCAAGGCCACATACGTTCCAGTCTATTGAGAGACGTTCAGTATGAAGTCCGAGCCTGGTGAATCTGGAGTCAACGAAGCGTGTGGCTTCATAGAATCGGGCACCCCGCCGTCGTCGATTCCGTCAAAACCGACCGTGTAGAGAATATACCCTTCCGGGTACGTCTCGAGATCCTCCACGATTCTGTAACCAAAATCCGCTACAGAGTCGGCATAGTGGTCCGGGATCATCTCAGCGAGATGGCCGGGAACAAGATCGCTCAGACTCGTTGGCAGCGAGCCGTGGTCCGCGCGGTATAACTCGATCGCAAGCACGACTCGCAAGCCCGCGAGCCGGCACGTGATCTGGTCGTTTGACTGGACGAGCACCTCATATGCGGGCATCAGAATTTCCGCCGAAGATTCATACCACCTTGTTTCTGGCAAATTGATCGGATCTGCCAATCGCTCGTTCGGACTCTTTGACGCCCACACTCTCGCCTGAGCGTGCGCCGAGTTGAGCCTTGCCGCCAACGCTCCACGGCTCATGATCTTGAGCGTGACGTTCTGTTGAAAGGTTGAAGCTATCGCCTCCTCTCCCATCAACAATTCACCGTCAAAGACCACCTGCATGGGAGGGATGCCCATCTGCCCAAAGATCGAAGACAGCTCAGCAATCTCTTCCCTTGCCAAATCATACCGAAGCATACGAATCGTCGTCGAGATCGCGTGTGCAAGTATGGCATGTCCAGTCAAGCGATGCACCGCGACCGGTTGCGACAGATAAAGCGATGCCACTTTCACCTGATCACGAATGATCTCGACCGCTTGTTGAGTCTTATTTGATTCGAGCATTTCAAACGCTCGGTACCAGCCAGCCCGCGTCATCCTCCGAATAGCCGGCAACTCATCCGTGAATACATTGTCTATGAGACGAACGCCCGCCCAGGGATAGACATATCCGGGGATCTGCCCGAGTTGATGAAAGTCCTCATAGAGACCCACGTTTTCGAGGGCAGCAACCCATGCCCTGACCTGCTCTCGTTCCTCTGCAGATCGTGCTTCTAGAGAATCATATTTTGGCTCACTCAAACCACTCTTGAGCACAGCAGAAATCTTCTGCGTGATGAGAGACAACTGATTGTGCGCCCTCATGTCATCGGTGGACAACCCGCCTGACGCAGCCTGAAGCTTCCGCAACTCGAGCGCGTGATCCTTCGGCGTGATGTCGGGGCCGAACCACAGAAGTACATTGGCAGCCCAGCCCATCCCCAAGAGGACGAGTACAACAAGAACTGCGACTACCAACTTCCAATGGCGCATCTGGGTGAGCTTACCAATTTCTCAATACTCGTACACACCCCGCCCGCTCTTGCGACCCATCCGGCCCGCCACCACGAGCTGATCGAGCTTCGGGCAGGGGCGGTAGCGCTCAGAGTGCAGGCCGTCGGCGAGCACGTTCATGATGTGGGCACACGTGTCCAGACCGATGAAGTCCGCAAGCTCCAAGGGCCCCATCGGATGGTTGCACCCGAGCTTCATGATCCCGTCGATGTCCTTGGGCTCGGCCACGCCCTCCATCCACGCATAAAACGCCTCGTTGATCATGGGCATCAGCACGCGGTTCGAGATAAACCCCGCCCGGTCGTTGGCGGGCAGCGCCATCTTGCCCATCGCCTCGGCTAGCGCAATCACGCGCCCGGTCACCTGCTCGTCTGTCGCAAGACCATTGATCACCTCGACCAGCTTCATCACCGGCACCGGGAAGAAGAAGTGCATCCCGATCACCCGCTCGGGGCAGTCCGTCGCCGCTGCGATCTCCGTGATGCTGATCGAGCTCGTGTTGCTCGCCAGGATCTGATCACCCTTAAGCATGTCCGCGAGCTGCTTGAAGATCGACTTCTTCACCTCCGCGTTCTCGACCACCGCCTCGATCACGATGTCCGACTCGGACAGGCTCTTGATGTCGGTCACGTACGTCAGACGCCCCTTGGCCGCCTTCACGTCGTCTTCGGTCATCTTGCCCTTCTCGACCGCACGGGCCAGGAGCTTGTCGTGGGTGGCCTCGCACCGCGCCACCGCGTCGGCGCTCGTGTCCATGACCACGGTCTCGAAGCCGCTCACCGCCGCGACCTGGGCGATGCCCCCGCCCATCTGACCCGATCCGACCACTCCGACACGCTTGATCTGGCTCATAACTGCTCCTTCGCTGGCGGGCCTTTCGTCGCCCGTTCGAGCATAGGACCGCAGCGGTATACACTCCCCGATGCCCGCACCGAAACCAACCAGCACGCCCGCCCGCCGGAAGAAGCCCCCAGTCTCGCGCACACTCGCGCCGGTGCCCTCCGGGCTCGTCCGCCCCGAGCCGGGCAAGACGATCACCGCCCTCAAGGCCGCCGACACCGAAGGCCGCGTCATGGGCGTCTACGTCGGCAAGACCCGTGTGGCCCGCGTCGAGACGAACTGGGCCATGGAAGTCGGCCTGCGCGAAGGCGACGAGTGGACCCAGGAGCTCGCCGACAAGATCTACGACGCCGCCAAGCTCTACGCCGCCTACCAGCATGCCCTGCACCTGACGACCTCGCGCCAGCGTTCGGCGTTCAAGCTCGTGCAGAAGCTCAAGCAGTCCGGGCACGAGGCCGCCGACGCCCAGGCCGCCGCCGCCCGGCTCGCCGATCTCAAGCTCATCGACGACGAAGCCCTCGCCGAACGACTCGCCGAGGACCTCGCCCGCTCGGGCAAGCTGGGTCAGCGTGGCATCGAGAACAAGCTCCGCGACAAGGGCATCGAGGCCTCCCTCGCCAAGCGTGCCGCGCAGGCCGCCGCCAGCGAACTGGCCAACCCCGACGCCGCTCTCGTCCTCGCCCGGAAACGAGCCCCGCGACTGCTCAACCTCGACCCGAAGGTCGCACGCAGGCGTCTCTACGGCTTCCTCGTCCGCCGCGGATTCGACCACGACGAGGCCAGTCGGGCCACCGAGACCGCCCTCTCCGCACCCGCCGACAACGATCTACAATGATCGCATGAAAACCGCTTGCTGCTTTGTCGTTCTGAGCTCCGCCCTGCTCGGCGGATGCGCCGTCGAAGACAACCTCCGCCTGACCATCGGCGAGACCGTCCCCATGAAGGCCCTCCCGCCCACGATGCCAGACACCCGCGATGGCTTCATCGGCTCGACCGACAGCAGCAATATCCCGGGCGACGGCCCAAGCCTCGCCGGGCTCGACCGATCCAATTTCGAATCCATCGAGTTCCGCGTCCCCATCGACAACACATACCACCACCCGCACAACACGCTCCCCATCGTGACACGCGATGTGCACGCCCGTCAGCGCGGCGAGTTCCCCACGATGGAAACCGTCCTCGAACAGAGCGACCCCACCGCACTCGACCTCTGGTACGACTTCATCGTCATCCCCGCTTGGAACGTCGTCGAAACCGCGTGGCTCGTCCCCACTCTCATCATCGACGGCCCCTGGGAAACCACAAGCTCGCCCAAAGAGATCAAGGGCCGCACCAGCCCCAAGCCGTCGAAGCTGACCCCGGGCGTCATCGCGCTGACCCGCGCCGAACTCAACGACATCAACCAATCCAACGAGAACGCCACCGATGAGTGACGCACCGATCGACACCAACGGCCTCCCCGAAGGCTACAACTTCCGTGACGCCGAGGAACTCACCCCTCGCGTCGTCAACGAACGCCTCAAAGCCAACGACGGCCTCGTCCTCGTCGACTGCCGAGAAGACGACGAACTCAAAACCGTCAGCATCAACGGCGCCCTCCACATCCCCCTCGGCAAAATGATGAACGAGCCCCAGGACTTCGCCGACGAGCTCCCGCAGGGCAAGGACACCCCCACCGCGATCATCTGCCACTCGGGCAGACGCTCGCTCATGGCGACGCTCGCACTCCGCCGAATGGGCTTTGCCAACGTCTACTCCGTCGCCGGCGGCATCGACCTCTGGGCACGAGACATCGACACCTCGCTGCCGCGATACTGAGCCACAACTCACGCAATGCAAACGAAAGCGGCCCCTTCCACAGAAGAGGCCGCTTGTCTCAATTGAGTGTGTATCGATTTAGAACGTGCAAAACTGCGGGTTGCCAGAGGTGCTCGCGTTGAACGCCGCAACCCAAGCCGAGAAGTCCGCCGGCGTGCACGAGCCGTCCTGGTTCACATCGCAGCGAGGCCCGTTCGAGTTGAACGCCGCGACCCACGCCGAGAAGTCCGCCGGCGAGCAGGCGCCGTCGTTATTGGCATCGCAGCAATCATCCCCGCCGCCCGCATCAGCAACACTGATCCGGAACATCACACCGAGCGACACGAAATCAGTCACGGCACCATTGAAGTCGGCGATGTCGTGAGTCACATCGAACTGATCATCGACCGCGATATTCCCGCTCGGAGCGCCGTCCGACCACGCCGGGAAACCGTCGCCGCAGAAGTCCTCGCCCTCACCCCAGATCGTGCCGTCGGAATCGCCGACACCAAACCCGGGATCGCCCGCGTAAGGGCACGCATTGCCCGGTGCCTCCATCGCCAGCGTGCCCCAGAACATCTGCGTCACCCGGCTGGCAGGATAGAAACCGCCCGTCAAGGGCCCCATCCCGTCGCCGCCGTCGCCACGCGTCCAGAGCACACGCACACCGCCATCACCGCGACCATCCGTGCCGGCGTTGCCGCCGTCCCACAGATCCAGGTTGCTCGTGAGCGGGACATTCAAGCCCTCGAGCCCGGTCGCCTGCCACAGGCCATACCCGCCCGCACCAGACGAGAGCATCTCGTCAGGCACGGTGTCGCCGTCGGTGTCCGTGTTGGCGTACGTCAGGATCACGCCGCCGAGGAACTCATCGATGAACGTGTCGCCGTCGTTATCACTCCGCGAAGCGGGGAAACCTAGGCCGTCGGCATCGGTATCGAATCCGTCACTGCCGTCCAGATCCGGGAAGTTGTCAAACCCCTCCCACGACTCGAGCACGATCTGCAGCACCTCCGATGTGGTGCCCGCGCCGCCATCGCACAGAGGCCGCGAAGCAGCGAGCACCAGCTCGCTCACCGTGCCGCCCTCTTTGCCCGCATCGGGGATGATGTCCTCGGCCCAGGACTGCAGGCTCACACCGAGCGCATACCGCGACGAAGGAACCGTGCCCGAGTGCGGCGCGGTATCGCCGCAAACAGGATCGAGGCAGAACCCGTCACCGTCGGTGTCGGCCAGCTGCGCCGAGTCGTACGCAACATTCCCGCAGTTGCCGCCCCGGTTCGCATTGCCCTGACCCAGCTCGATGGTCTCACCGTACACGTACTGCCCGTCGACGGTCATCCCGATGATCGCCATCGCACGGATCGCCCTGTGGACCTCGCCCGAGAACTCGGTCATCTGCAGATCGGCCTTGACCTGCGCATCGCACGCACCGCTCACCGCGAGGCCTGCAACCAGCCACACACATCCTGTCTTCATCGCGTTCTCCCTTTCGTTGGAAACAACCCACAAGCGAATATGGAAAATCAACTGACTTCTGTTTACGTCGAGCCTCACGACTGAACGCCCGAGGCCCTTCGCCGCACGAACGGCGGCTGCGGTCCTATATCCGCCCAACGCCACACGCGGTTCCAAAGATGATCAGAAATGTGGACTTTCCGAGCCGGATGTATACAGGCACCCCGAACGGGTCAAAAAAAGCACCGGCCCCGTCCGAAGACGGGGCCGGCGATGTGTTTGTATCAAAGCGGACAGATCCGCTTCAAATCAGATTAGAACGTGCAGGTAAGCGGAGCACCACCGGTGCTGGCGTTGAACGCGGCAACCCAAGCCGAGAAGTCAGCCGGGGTGCAGTTGCCGTCCTGGTTGACGTCGCAACGGGCGCCAGACGAGTTGAACGCGGCAACCCAAGCCGAGAAGTCAGCCGGGGTGCAAGCGCCGTCGGCGTTCGCATCGCAGCAGTCCTCGGGAGGCGTGCCACCAACAACGTTGATGCGGAAGGCGATACCGAGAGCGTTGGGGAAGTCGGGCACGAAGCCGCCAGCCCAGTCAGCGATATCGAAGGTGGTGTCGTACTGCTCGTCGACAGCTTCGTTGCCGGACGGAGCACCGACCGACCAGCCGCCGAGGCCGTCACCACAGACGTCCTCACCCTCGCCCCAGACGGTGCCGTCGCTGTCGCCAGCGCCGAAGCCGGCGGGATCGAAGGTCGGAGCGCAGCCGCCGGCGCCACCCTGCATGGCCAGGGTGCCCCAGAGCATGGACGCAGCCTTGCTGGAGGGGTACAGACCGCCGTTGAGCGGGCCAAGACCATCGCCGCCGTCGCCGCGGGTCCACAGCAGGCGGACGCCGCCGTCGGGACGACCATCGGTACCAGCGTTGCCGCCGGCCCACATGTCGAGGTTCGACGTCAGCGGAGTGGCGAGGGTGTCAAGACCCGTGGCGTAGAAGATGCCGTAACCGGCAGCACCAGCAGAGAGCTGCTCGTCGGGCACGGTGTCGCCATCGGTGTCGGTGTCGGCGTAGGTCAGGATGATGCCGCCGAGGAACTCGTCGACGAGCGTGTCGCCGTCGGTGTCGCTCTGCGAAGCCGGGAAGCCGAGGCCATCCGGGGTATCGCCGAACTCACCGTCGCTGCCGTCGAGATCGGGGAAGTTATCGAAACCTTCCCACGACTCGAGAACGACCTGCAGAACTTCCGAGGTCGTACCAGCGCCACCGTCGCACAGAGCGTTGGAGCCCAGGAAGACGAACTCGGTGATCGTGCCACCCTCGGTGCCGGCTGCCGGGATGATGTCCTCGGCGTAAGCCTGCCACGAGAAGTCGGGACCGAACCAGTAACGGCTCGAAGCACCGGTCAGGCTGTGCGGAGCGAGCTCAGCACAAACCGGGTCGATGTCGAGACCGTCGAGGTCAGTGTCGTCGAGCTGAGCCGCGTCGTAGGCGATGGTGCCCGTGATGCGGTTCGTGTTGCCCTGGCCGAGCTCGATGGTCTGGCCGTAGACGTACTGACCGTCAACAGTCAGGCCGGTGATGGCGGTCGCACGGACTGCCTTGTGAACCTGGCCCGAGAACTCGGCGGTCTGAATCTCGGGACGAACCTGAGCATCAGCAGCGCCACATGCAGCGAGGCCAGCAACGGACAAAAGAACCTTGGTCTTCATATGGAGACTCCTCTAAGTGACAGATACCACAACCAGACTGTTCAGGATCGCCGAAGAGAACCCTCGACGAACTTGATCAACCACTACAAACTTTGAATGGCACCAAACCGGCGCCACCCACTTACCTGCCCACACACCGGAACTTCTCCGGGCACCGTGCGTGTTGAACAAGCGTTACCTCTCTACGAAGGACCAAGAAAGGTCCTCTCCTCTACCTCGGCCCCACTCAGACTCCTCCGGAATGAGTGCAGCCTCAACGAATATACAGGCCTCACCACCAATTGCAAGCACAAAATGAGAGCCATCCGGCCAGATGCCGGAACCCTTTACGGCAACGAAGATTACCTAGTTTTACAGTTGCCCCGCCGGTACGGACTTTGTGCCCCGAACCAGGTCCAAGAACCTGTCGAACACATACCCAGCGTCATGAGGCCCGGGCGACGCCTCTGGGTGGTACTGCACCGCAAGCACCGGCCGATCACGACGCGCAAAGCCCGCAAGTGTCCCATCATTCAAGTGCGTGTGCGTCGCGACACTCGTCTTCGGATCCAAAGATCCCGCATCGATCGCAAACCCATGGTTCTGGCTCGTGATCTCGACACGACCCGTCACATCATTCCGCACCGGCTGGTTCGCCCCGCGATGCCCGAACGGAAGCTTGAACGCCTTCGCACCCGAAGCCAACGCCAGCAGCTGGTGCCCCAGGCAGATCCCAAGGATCGGAATCTTCGGCGCGTCGTCGGCCATCAGCCGCTTCAGCGACTCGATCACCTGGTTCACCGCCGCGGGATCGCCCGGACCATTCGACACGAACAGCCCCTGCACCTCGCCCGCCTCAAACCGCCGGAGCACCTCGTCCGGATCAAAGCCGAACGGGATCTTCTTCACCACACACCCCCGCGCCACGAGATGGCGAAGCGTGTTGTGCTTGGCCCCACAGTCCACCGCAAGAATCACCGGCGCCTCCGCGTCGGCATCCTGTCCCGGGTACCACTCGCCCAGCCCGTCGTCCCAGCTTTCCTCAGCCGAGCAGCCGACCCCGGTCACCAGATTCGCACCAGCCATCGCCGGCGCGTTCTTCGCCCGGTCCACCAGCTCCGCATCGCTGATCGACTCGTCATCCGTGATCACGCCCGCCATCACGCCGTGTGCCCGCAGCACCCGCGTCAGCGCCCGCGTATCAACCCGCTCGAGCCCGAGCACACCCTGCTTACGCAGGTACGTCTCCAGGTCCTCGCTCGCCCTGTAGTTGCTGTGCCGCCGCGCCAGCTCCCGGCAGACCATGCCCGAAACCTGCACGCTCGTCGACTCCACATCCTCCGCGTTCACGCCCGTATTGCCGATGAGCGGAGCCGTGAACACCAGGATCTGCCCCGTGTAGGACGGGTCCGTCAGCGACTCCTGATAGCCGGTCATCGCGGTGTTGAAGACCACCTCGGCAGCCCGGACAATCTTCTGCCCGGTGGCCCCGAAGGGCCGCCCTCGAAAAACTGTCCCATCGGCCAAGGCCAAGCGGCCAGAACCAGCGGCAGGCGAAGCAGACGGGGCGTTCGTGGTCATCGGATAGAGTCTAGCGCCGCAAACCCGCGCACAACCACATGGACTCACTCTTTCCACAGCACGATGACCCACAAGCCCCCGCGGCCTTCTACGCCCGCGTCGCCGTCGAACGCCGCGTCGAACTCAAAGACCCGTTCGAAGACGGGCTCACCTATTCATCCGATGAATACCTCGAGCCCGGCACACGCGTCCGTGTCCCCCTCGGCCGGGGGAACAAGCCAGCAGAGGGCATCGTCGTCGACATCGGCGGCACAGAAATCCTCGAAGGCTTCAACCCCAAACGCGTCAAGCCCATCATCGAAGCCCACGGCAAAGTCCTCTCACAAGACCTCATCAGCCTCGGACGATGGATCGCCAGGTACTACGTCGCCCCCCTCGGCATGACCCTGGCGAGCATGATCCCCGCAGCCGTCAAAGCCGACACCGGCCGCCGACACGAAGTCCGACTCGAGCCCGCCCAAGACCTCTCCGACAACCCGCCCGAGGGTGTCAAATTACCACCCACCGCAAAGTCCGCACTCTCGGCTCTCCGCGAGCACAAAGACATCGCATGGCCCGCCAGCGCGCGCACACTCGCGGATCTCATCGAGTCGCGCACCGTCGCGCCGATCAACCGCCTCGTCAAGGCGGGCCTGCTCCGCCCGGTCACGCACTCGAGCGTGCGCTCGCGCCAGCTCGATTCCGACACCGTCTTCGACGCCGCCCGCCATTTCGAACCCACTCCCGCGCAGAACGCCGTCATCTCGGGCGTCGGCGCAACGCTCGGCGATTTCGCCACGCACCTGCTCTTCGGGGTGACCGGCTCGGGCAAAACCGAGGTGTATCTCCAGCTCATCGAGCAGGTCCTCGCTCGGGGACAAAACGCCGTCATGCTCGTCCCCGAGATCGCCCTGACCCCGCAGACCGCCGGGCGCGTGCAGTCACGCCTCGGGGCCGCCAATGTCGCGGTGCTGCACTCGGGTCTGACCGCCGCCCAGCGCAACAGCGCCTGGGCGAGCGTGCTCGACGGCTCGGCCCGCGTCGTCGTCGGCGCACGCTCGGCGATCTTCGCCCCGATCGAGAACCTCGGGCTCGTCATCGTCGACGAGGAGCACGATTCCTCTTACAAGCAGGACCAGCTCCCCCGCTACAACGCGCGCGATGTCTCCATCGTCCGAGCGCACACCGCCGGCTGCCCCATCCTGCTCGGGTCCGCCACCCCCTCGCTCGAGTCGTGGGCCAATGTCGAAACAGGACGCTCCAAACTCTGGCAGCTCCCCGAACGCGTCGGCGGCGGCAAGCTCCCAAAGGTCCGCATCGTCGACATGATCAACGAACGACAACAGTTCGCGGATCTCCACCACTGTGCGCCCCCGGCCGAACTCCTGGTCGGACCCACACTCGAACGCGCCCTCGAACGCACACTCACCGAAGGCGGACAGGCCGTGCTCCTGCTCAACAGACGAGGCCTCGCCGGGTTCGTCGGGTGCACGTCGTCCAAGTGCGGCTGGGTGCTGGAGTGTCACCACTGCTCCACGCGCATGGTCCTGCACAAAATGCCCTCCCTCGCCGCCGGGGGGTACGTGCGTTGTCACCACTGCAGCGCCGAGCAGAAGATGCCCGCCAAGTGCCCGGACTGCCAGAGCAGGCTGCGACAATTTGGCGCAGGCACCCAGCGGGCGGAGGAGGTCGTCGAGGCGGTCACGCAGAAAATGCCCAAGGCGTGTCACCTGACCGCGGGGGAGACACTGGTGCGCGTCGACGCCGACGCCATGCGCTCAGGACGCGAAGCCTTCGAGACGCTCGCCCGATTCGCGCGCGGGGAGATCCGCGTGCTGCTTGGCACCCAGATGATCGCCAAGGGGCTCGACGTGCCCAACGTCCGTCTGGTCGGGGTGCTCTCGGCGGACACGGCTCTGAATCTGCCCGACTTCCGCGCCGGCGAGCGCACGTTCCAGCTCGTCTCGCAGGTCGCCGGCAGAGCCGGGCGGGGCCAGAACCCGGGCCAGGTGATCGTCCAGACCTTCGAGCCGGACGCGCCTGCGATCGTGCTCGCAGCCGACCACGACTACCACACATTTGCGCAAGAAGAGCTGACACTCCGCAAGTCGATCGGCCTGCCCCCCGCCACGCGCATGGCACGGATCGTCTGCCGGGACAAGGACCTGGCCAAGGCCCGCGCCGGTGCCCAGACGATCGCCGACGCGGCAAGCGAGTTGGTCGAGCGGGGCCTGATCTCGCTCATGGGCCCGATGCCCTGCCCGATCGAGCGGATCGCCGACCACTTCCGCATCGCTGTCGAATTGACCGCCCCCGACTCGGGCAAGCTCCAGACCGCGATGCAGACCCTCCGCAAGCGTGGCGTGCTGCTGAGCGACACCAAAACGGCGGTCGACGTCGACCCGCTCGCGCTGCTCTAGAGTGTGCGCATGGACGAACGCCGGGCAACGGTGATGGGCCTCGGTACTTTCGGCGGCGGGGCCGGGGCGGTCCGTCACCTCTGTGCGCTCGGTTACGACGTTCTCGTCACCGACATGGCCCAAGCGGAGCAGCTGACAACGTCACTCGAAGCGATCCGCGATCTTGTCGATTCCGGGGCTGTGACGCTTCGCCTCGGCGAGCACAACGTGAGCGACTTCACGACGTGCGATCTGGTCGTGGCCAACCCCGCGGTGAAGAAGCCCTGGGAGAACCGGTTCATCCGAGCCGCGCGGGCCGCCGGCGTGCGCGTGACGACAGAGATCGGCCTGGTCATTGATGCCCTCCCCCGTTCGAGCACCCTCATCGGTGTCACGGGTTCCTCCGGCAAAAGCACCACCAGCGCGATGATCCACGCGGGGCTCAACGCGGCGGGCGTGCACGCGCTTCTCGGCGGCAACATCGGCGGGAGTCTGCTCGGAGAAGAGCACCCAGCGAACGCTGCGCTTGTCCTCGAACTCTCGAGCGCCATGCTCTGGTGGCTCGCCCAACCCGGATGCACGGAGCGCAGGCAGTTTCTCGATGCCGCGCTCATCACCAATATTGCGCCCAACCACGTCGACTGGCACGGCACGGTCGGGCACTACACGCAAAGCAAGCTCGGCATCGCCCGGATGCTCAGGGACAAGGGCACACTGCTCGTCGGGTCGGGCGTTGAGATCGACGACGCGCGTGCGCACAAGCTTGGAAGTGACCAGTCACTCCCGGAGCTGGCCACGCCCGGGGCGCACAACCGCGTGAACGCCTCGGCGGCTCTCGCGGCGTGCGAGGCGCTCGGCGCCGATCGCGAGCGGGCCATCGCGGGCATCGCCGGGTTCCGGGGCCTCCCCCACCGCCTCGAGCATGTGCGCACGCACAGGGGTGTCCGCTGGTACAACGACAGCAAGTCGACCACGCCCGAGGCGACGCGACTGGCGTTCGAGGCGCTTCTGCCGGCGCGTGTGCACCTGATCGTGGGCGGGAGTGACAAGGGCGTGGATCTGGCGCCAATTGCCGAGCTTTTGAGCCGGGGCGCGGCTTTGTACTGCATCGGGCAGACGGGCGAGACGATCGCCCGGCTCGCGGGGGTTGAGGCGGTGGGCACGCTCGGCGAAGCCGTTCGGCTCGCAGCGGAGAACGCGCAGGAGGGCGATGCTGTGGCGTTGAGCCCCGGGTGCGCGTCGTTCGATCAGTTCCGCAGCTTCGAGGACCGGGGGAACCGGTTCCGTGATCTGGTAGACTCGCTCGGATGATTGCCGCGTTTGCACTGTCTGCGCTTGTTTTCCTCCAGCCCGAGCCGGAAGCCGAGCGCACCGGGCGCATCGAGCCGTTCGAGGGTGTTGTGGTCGATTACGACGCGAGGGCGGTCGAGGTGTCGGGCTTTGTGCCGATCGATGCGCACCAGGAGAAGACGCCCGACGTCATGATCGAGCTGATCGCCGAGGCTCACGGCGTGCGCGATTTCGAGGCGCTCATCGGGCTCAACGCGGAGGCGAGACAGGTCCACGCGGCTCTGCTACTGCTCGGGCTTGAACCGGGCTCGCCCGGATATATCGAAGCGAACGGCCCTGACGAGCCGCTCAAACGCGTCGACCCGACGGGGCCCGAGCTTTCGGTCCGTTTCCGCTACGAGAAAGACGGCAAATCCGTGACCGAAGATCCCGCGACGTGGGTCAAGAACTCCGAGACGGGCGAGCTGTTCAGTGCGCTCAAGCCTCGTTTCTACTTCGGCGGCTCGTCGATGCGCGAGTTCGCGGGCGAGGAGTGGTACATGGCCCGCGCCGAGGGGACCGTTGTCGGGCTCTGCACATTCGGCACGGAGCTTGGCGGCACCGAGACGGTCGGCTGCACGCCCGTGCTGAGTCCGCATGCTGACATGGGTGACCCGATCTGGTTTGCGGTGAACGAGCGCATCCCGGAGTTCGGCACGGAGATGACTCTCGTGCTGAGTGTGGTGGACGAGCAGAGGCAAGCCGAGGCGGTCAGGGAGTCAGACGCAGAGTGAGCGTCTTCTCGTTGCCCTCGGTGTCGATGACCACGAACTCGACCGGCTCGCCGTAGATGAAGTTCGCTCGGCCGAGTGCCGCGAAGACGGCGAGTCGATCGGCGACCTCTTCGCCGTTGATCGAGATGATTTCCTGCTCGGGCTCGAAGCCGGCGCGCTGGGCTGGGAAGCGATTCAAGACGTCGGAAACGTAGACCCCGCCCGAGGCGTACTCGCGGATGCCCAGCCCGGCGCGTCGGGTGAGGATCGGCAAGACGCTGTCTTCGTAGAGGTTCACTTCGGGGAACTCTGCGAGCGAGACGGGGAGTTCGATCTGTTCGCCGTCACGCCAGAGGGTGACATCGATGATCGAATCGGGCTTGGCGGTCGAGACGACCGAGCGGAGCTGGTGCCACTTGGTGATCCGGTTGCCGTCGATCTCGGCGATGATGTCGTTTTCCTGGATGCCCGCGCGGTCGGCGGCTTGTCCCGGCGTGACGTTGCCGACGAGGATGCCCTGTCCGTGGAAGTTGCCGTCGCGGTCCTTGATGGGCACCTCGGCAGCGATGTTCCCGCCTCCACGGATGCCCAGGAAGCCCCGGCGGACCTGGCCCGTCTCGATGATCTGATCGACGACGCTCTCGATCACCGCCAGCGGGATGGCGAAGCTGATGCCGGCGCTCTGCCCCTCGCGGTCGCCCGAGCTGTTGCGTCCGGTGGCGATGGCGACGTTCATGCCCACGACTTTGCCGTGGATGTCGACCAGCGGCCCGCCCGAGTTGCCCGGGTTGACGGCTGCGTCGGTCTGGATGTAGTTCGTGAACGTGTTGCCCGAGCCACGGGTTTCGGGGTTGCGCCCGAGGCCCGAGATGATGCCCTCGCTCATGGAGAACTTGAAGTTGAAGGGCGAGCCGAAGGCGAAGACCCGCTCGCCGATGCCGACGCGGTCGCCGGTGGCGCGGCGCATCGGGATGAGCCCGACGCCCGGGTCGATCTTGACGATCGCGATGTCGGTGAATGCGTCGGAGGCGACGAGCTCGCCCATCATGGTGCGGCCGTCGGCGAATTCGATGCGGATCGCGTCGGCGCGGCTCACGACGTGTGCGTTGGTGACGATGTGGCCCTGGGTGTCGTACACCCATCCCGCGCCGGAGGAACCGATGCCGCGGAAGGAATCGGGGTCGCTGATGTTGACCTCGATGTGGACGATGGAGGGTTCGACGGAGGTGGCGATGTTCGTGATCGCGCGGTCGATGCGGGCGAGGATGTCGTCGGTATCGAGCGACTGGCGCGCCAGGAGGACCTCTGCGGTGGTGCTGGCGAAGATCATCTGGCGGACCGCGGCCGGACCTGCGAACAGGACCGCTGCCACGGCCAGAAAGACCACCAATGCCGGGCCGATCGCGACGAACTTCCGCATGGAGACTCCCTCCACCGCCCGAGCCGATCCGCGGCCGTTGCGCGGCAACCCGGCTCCGTCTTGCTTACCGGCAGAACCCCTCTGGGCTCCACTCATGCCGCCGATCACCTTGTCAAGGCATCGGCACCTGACTGGGTTCGCCGGAATTTGCGATCCGGTTGCGAACCCACACCGAACGACGCCGCCCGGCTGATCCGCGCCATCGGCACGGGTGTCCAGTCTATCGGACGGGGCCTGCGTCGCCAGAGACGACACCCGGACCCGCCCGGCATGGGCTTACTGGCTGTAGAAACGGTCCACCTCGCCCTCACGCATCGTGTAGCCCTTGCCACCGATGTCGCGGTGTGAGACGCGTTTCACCCAGTCGGCCGCGGCCTTCTGGTATTCAACACCGAGCGAGGCCGATCGTTCGGCGAACCTCGGCGGGGCGTCGGTCATTCCAAGCAGATCCTGGATCACCAGGATCTGGCCGTGACAGGCGGGGCCCGCGCCGATACCGATGAGGGGGACGCTCGTCTCGCGGAGCACGCGCTCGGTGACCTCGGGGGGGACCGCCTCGATCAGGAGCAGCACGGCTCCGGCCTGCTCGAGCGCGACCGCGTCGGCGACGATCTGCTCAGCTTCGCGCGCGACCCGGCCTGCCGACCCGTACCCGCCAGCGAGGGCAGCCGTCGAGGGTCGGGCGCCGACGTGCGCACAGACCGGCACGCCCGCGCGGGTCATGCGGTCGACGAGCGGTGCGAAGGTCTCGTCCACTTCGAGTTTCACGCAGTCGGCTTTGCCCTCGACCAAGAATCGGCCCGCGTTCACCATCGCCTGGTCGGCGCTGGCCTGATAGCTCATGAAGGGCATGTCAGCCATCACGAGCGTGTTGGGCGCGCCGCGTTTGACGGCGGCGGTCAGGGTGATAGCGAAATCCAGCGGCATGTCGGTCGTGCGATCGAAACCCAGGATGACCTCGGCGCCGCTGTCGCCCACGAGCAGGACGGGCACGCCGGCGCGTTCGAGCCATCGCGCGGTCGTGGCGTCGTAAGCCGTCAGACAGGCAAATGGCTCGCCCGCCTCGGCCCACTTTCGGAGTGTGCGGAGCGTGACGCGCTTGGTGAGCGCCTGGCCGAGTTCGGAGCTTGATTTCGATTCGGATCCCACAGCCTTGACCTCGGCGGGAGCGCGACCTTCGGTCGATGTCCGGTTCATCGCCTATCCTAGGGGTGTGACGCAGCCGACGCTCCGACTGACCGCCACCGGCCCCGATGCCGAGACTGACGCCTCTCAGACGCTTCGTGTCACGACGCCGGGCGAACGCGAGGCGATCGTCCGTCGATTCACTGGCTTCATGCAGAAACGCCCGGACGATCTGCGTGATCGCCCGATCCGAGTGCTCGATTTCTCACCGATCGATCTGCCGACCGCGAGCCTCATCCGGGCTGCCGGGGGAGATATCCGTGTGACGCGCCTTGTGGCGTCCGCTGTCGCCGGCGAGTTGCTCTGTGAGTCCGATCCGGGGTGCGAATTCATCGAGTGCACGCTCGATCGGCTGCAGGCGGAGAGTCTTGAGCCGTTCGATGTGGTGCACACCGCGTACGCGCTTGCCTCTCGCCGGGAGCTTCCGTTGATGACCGGTCTCACACAGCTCGGTCGGCTTGCGTCGTACGGGTTCATCTGGACCGACCGCGTCCGGCAGACGATGCCGATGAAATCCAAACGCGTCCGCGACATCGCCGGACGCGTGGATCTCGGGTTCTGTCGGCACAAGAAGCCGATCGGCTCGCCGATCTTCACGCTCGCGGGGTGGCGGCCCTCGCTTTAGCTGAACCGGGCGCGGTGGCGTTCGAGGATCTGCCGGAAGGGCGTGTCGTCCTCGGGCGGTTCGGTTTCGCCCGGCTCGAAGCATCCGCCCAGCACGAGCGCGCCCTGACGCGGGAACATGTACCGATAGCCGTCGTGATAGATGTATCCCAGTTCCTGCGGCTGCATGTGCACGAGCAGCCCCCGCGCCGGGTACATCGCGTCGTCGCCGAAGAGCCGCTGGCTGCCCATCGCCATGCAGTTGACGATCAGTGATTCGTCGAGCGACGTGACCTCGTCGAGTGAATCGAGCTTTCGCGTGACGCGCTCGCCACCGAGGCGTTCGATCTCGCTGACGAGTTCGCCCAGGAACCGAGGCGTGTCGATGAATAGCGTGCGGAAGACGCGTCCCTCGCCGAGGCCCGGCACGTCGGGGTCGTCTGCCGACATGGGTCTTGGCGGCTTGATCGCGCCGGACTCGAAGAACTCTGGGTGGTCCTCGGTGTGGATCGGCTCGTAGACGTCGTACTCGTTGACGCCCCATCGGGCGTTGTCCATGACTTTGAAGAACGCGTGCGATCGGCGGAGCAGCGCGTTGAACCGCTCGCGGGCCGGGCCGGGCTCGGGGAAGTCGATCCCGGTCGGGAGCCAGAGTGCCCCGGCGATGTTGCTCACGGTTTCCAGCGCGTACGTCTCGGCGTGCACACGCACGCGGTACCCCGCGCGGAGCAGTGCCAGCGCCGAGGTCAGCCCTGTCACCCCCCCACCGAGCACCGCGACCGACTCGCCCGGTTTGACGGCCTCGGAGACGAGGCGGACGACTTCCTCGGCGCACCCGGGCCCGAGCGTGACGCCGCAGCCGCCGTGGCCGTAGTTGTGCACGATGGGCTTGTGGGCGACTTCGTCCTGTTCGAGGCGGAGCCCGCCCTTTCGGCAGGGCCGCACGCCGCAGACGAAGCGGAGGATCATCTCATCGGAGAGGTCTGGCGCAGGGAGAGTCGTCTTCACGCGTGTACGCTAGGACCGCTTCTCAGCCCAGTTCCTTCACCGCGGCCAGCACCTCGTCGGCGTGACCCGGCACGCTGACCTTGTCCCAGCGGCGTGCGACCTTGCCGCCCGGCGCGATGAGGTACGTCGTGCGCTGGATGCCCATGTACTTGCGGCCGTACATCGATTTTTCGATCCACACGCCGTACTTCTGGCAGATTTCCGGGTCGGGCTTGCCCTCGTCGTTGACGCGGTCGTCGGCCAGCAGCGGGTACTTGAGACCTTCCTTGTCAGCGAACTTGCGCTTGCTTTTCGCGTTCAGGATGCTGATGCCGAGCACCTGCGCCTTGCCGCGTTTGAATTTGGGCATGAGCTCCTGGAAATCGCACGCCTCGGTGGTGCAGCCGCTGGTCATGTCCTTCGGGTAGAAAAACAGCACGACCGGACAATCGGCGTAGTCGCTGAGCCTGTGTAGCTTTTCGTCCTGGTCCTTGAGTGCGAACGCGGGGGCCTTCTTTCCTTGGTCGATCAGCGGCATCTTGCTCCTTTCTCGGGATCCGATCGGAGTGTACCCCCCGGGCCGGCCGATACACTCTGGCCCCATGAGCGACGAGCAGACGCAACACGATCAGGCGCCCGCCAAGCCGAGCCCGGCCCAGATCCGGCAGATGCTCGCGCACCTCCCACGCATCAGGACCGGCCTTACCTCCGACGACATTCTCAAGCGCGCCACGCGTCAGAGCGAGCGGGGCAAACTCCCCGGCTTTCAATCACGACCGGCGGACGGGCTCTTCGAGTGCGCCGCCTTCGGCAACCCGTTCGACTACCGGCTCGTCGCGACGCACGAGAAGGGCAGCGAATCTGGCGAGGTGCGGTTCGAGGTCAAGATCAAGCGGAAATCGCCGGCGATCTTCTGGGGTGCCATGGCTTTGACCGTCTGGCCCGGCGTGATCTTCACCGACTCGATCCTCAACACGTGGTTCGGCTGGTACCCCAACGAGACGTGGATCACGTACGCGTGGTACCTGCCGCTGACGCTCCTGCCGCTGCCCTGGCTGCACAAGTCCGTCATGAACAAGACGCGGACCGCGGCCCTGGTGCACGCGCACGAGCAGATCCAGCGGCTTGCCGGCGCTCTGGATGGCGAAGTCGTCGAGTAAACACTCGCTTGTGGCCTTCGCGTCCTCACCGGTACTCAACCCAAAAAGAAAGGCGGAGGCCTGAAGCCTCCGCCATTGGGGTTTGGTTGTCTGATCGTCGTCGACTTACTCGACGTCCTTGCCCTCGACGACTTCGGTGAAGGGCGGTGCGTCGTGCGGCTGGTCGCCGCCCTCGGACATGCGCTTGAAGTAGCCGTGGTACGCCTTCATCGCCTGGCTGCCGAAGATGAGCATGATCGGGATGTTTGCGACCAGCATGACACCGAGGCCCAGTGTGGTCCACATATCGAGCTCGGTGTCGGTGCCGATGATCGCGCGGTCACCGTTGGGGCCGTACATCGGCATCGCCAGCGCGGTGGTCAGGAGGATGAGCAGGCAGTAGATGAGCTTGTAGATGAGGACCGCGGGCTTGGCGACCTTCTCGCCGTGCGTCCCGAAGAAGTAGTACACGCCCTGCTCGCCGTAGTACGACCACGAGATCATGGTCGAGAGGGCGAAGAGCCACGCGGCGACGGAGACCAGGATCATGCCGAGACCGGGTCGGACGCGGTCGAAGGCGTAGGCGGTCATGGACGCGCCGGCGTAGTCGCCGTACAGACCGAGATCGACGGTGCCGTCTTCGTGCGTGCGGAAGGTGGGCTCGGTCGTGGATTCGAGGTTGCTCCAGCTTGCCACCCAGAGACTCGATTCGTCCTGACTGACGGTGCCTGTGATCTTGCGGAGTTCGCGTCCGGTGTTGGGGTCCTCGTCGGCGGCGACGATGAAGAAGACCGTTTCGCCGTCACGCCAGGCGGAATCGGACTCGCCCACGCGGCGGATGCGTCGTGCGTCGTCGGTCATGACGGGCAGCGGCGCGGTTTCGAGTGTCCAAGTGTGCTCGAGCGGGTTGCCCTCGGCGTCGGCTGCCTGCACGATCCGGACGCTTTCCTGCGAGGGGAAGAGCGCCTCGGCCTCGCGGTTGTACGCGCCGCTTGAGAGGATCACGAGCGCGGTCAGCGTGCAGACCACGATGGTGTCGATGAAGGGCTCGAGACCCGCGACCACGCCCTCGCGGACGGGCTCGTCGGTCTTGGCTGCCGAGTGCGCGATGGGCGATGAGCCCTGTCCCGCTTCTGACGAGAAGAGGGCTCGCTTGACGCCCCACATGGCGGCGTAGCCGAACGTGCCGCCGAGGAACGCGCCCTGCGGGTCGGCGCTGGCGCCGGGCAGGCCGCTCTTGACGATCAGCGCGAGCATCGCGGGGATGTCGCCGATGTTCAGGATGAGGACATAACCGGCGGCGAGCATGTAGAGGACGCACATGAGGGGTACGATGCGGCCCGCGACGGCGCCGATGCGCTTGATGCCCCCGATGATGACAAGCCCGACGAGCACGGTCAGCACGATGCCGGTGATGATCTGATCGATGCCGAAGTAGGTCTTGGTGATGTCGGCGACGTTCCATGCCTGGAACATGTTGCCGCCGGTGATCGCGGAGATGATGAGCGTGACGACGAAGATGCCGCCGATGATGGTGCCGACGGGCGCCAGGCCCCACTTGGCAAAGCCCTTTTTGACGACGAACATGGGCCCGCCGTGCGGGTTGTCCGGGTCGTCGGTGTTCCGGTAGAGCATGGACTGGGTGACCTCGGTCATCTTGAGGGCCATGCCCAGGATGCCGATGATCCACATCCAGAAGATCGCGCCGGGCCCGCCGAGCGCGACCGCGACGGCAACGCCTGCGATGTTGCCCAGTCCGACAGTGGCCGAGAGCGCGGCCGAGAGCGCCTGGAAGTGGTTGATCGCGCCGGGGTCGTCCTTGTCGTCGTACTTGCCCCGGACGACCGCAACGCCGTGCGTCAGCGCCCGGTACTGCCCGAACCCGGACCAGATGGTGAAGAGCACGCCGGTAAAGAGCAGCGCGTACACCGTGTAGTTCGAGAACAAAATGCCGTTGATGCTATTAATAATATCGTTGATCTGTTCCATACCCGTTCCGTGTTTGGAGACTGGTCAGTTCACCCGACAGGGTGAGGTCATCATGCGAGAGGGATCATCCCCGATTCCAAGCGATCCTGCAACATGGGCAGAGTCGCTACCCTGATCCTGTGTGGTCCATCGACCAGATCGCCGATCTGCTGGCAGAATCCGTGAGCCTGGAGAATCTCCGGCTGCGGGCCGAGGACGCCGTCGCGGGCGTGGACGCCCTCGATGAGACCGCTCTGCATCCCATTCTCGCTTCACACCTGGCCCGCTCAGGATTGGGCGTGATCCGGGAGCACCACTTCCCCACCCCGAAAAGAGCCCGTCCACGCAATTCCGAACGTGAGCGCTGCGATCTGGTGCTCACCCACGATCCCGCGGGCATCCTGATTGATCCGGTCGAGGTGGAGCGGCGTGAGCGCGAACTGACCGGCACGCTCTTTGCGCCCGTCGCCGAGCAGGCCGCCTCGACTGCCGGCACGCCGCCGGAGGACGCTCTCTGGATCGAGCTCAAGGTCTGCGGCCAGTACGAGTTCATCGCGGGCGTGCCGATCCCCAACACCGCTTACACCACGGGCGTCATCCGGGGCCCGGCGGTCGATATCCGCAAACTCGCGCGGGAGAAGGCCATCGTGTTCGCGGTCGCCTCGCTCATCCTCTTCGCCCAGGACGAACCCACCGCCAGGCATGATCTCCAGATCGCGGCGCACAAGTGGCTCGATCAGTCGCTGCCCATCCGCGAACCGATCGTCCGCGTGATTCCGATCGACGAACGCATCGGCAATACGGTCGCGGCGGTGTGCATGATCCCGGTCCGTTGCGGCGGGGATGACTAGCTCGAAACAACCGAGTGCCACAGCTTGTCTGGCTTTGGCATGCAGTATCTTTCGACGCATCACCCGACACGGCTTGCCGAAGCCGGACAAGCCGTGGCACCCAAAGGGTGGCACCCGAAGGATGGTTAGACCGATGCCTGAGCCCTGAGACCCGCCACACGCTCGATCGCGTCGGCCGCGTGCACGGACGCGTCCATTTTCGCGAATTTGTCGACCACCTTGGACAGTTCCTGACGCTGCTGCTCGGCGACCGACTCGTCTTCGATCAGACGCGTCGCTTCCTGCACGATGGGCTCGGCGTCGCCGAAGTGTGGCACAAGCTCGGGGACGATCCGGCGGCCCGCGATGAGGTTGGGCAGCGTGAAGTACGGAGCCGTCAGAAGCCAGCGGACAATCAGCTCGTAGAACATCCGGCCCGTCTTGTACACGATGACCATGGGTTTCTTCTGGCGAGCGATCTGGAGCGTCACGGTCCCGCTCACCACGAGCGCGAGGTCGCACCATTTCACGACGGCGTCGGTGGAGCGGATCTCCATGCTGAGACCGTCCGGCCAGCCGCCGAGGGATCGGGCCGTCTCGCGCAGGCTCTCGGCGACCTCGGGCGTTGTGGCTGCGACCACCCCCACCGTTTCGGGCCGGTCCGCCTTGAGACGCCGGAAGCTTTCGAGCAGGAGCGGGAAGTTGTTGACGTGCTCTTTCGGGCGCGAGCCGGGCAGGAGCGCGATCTTGGGCGAGCCCTCGGGCATCTTGGCGGCTGCGGCTTCGAGAGCCGCGTGATCCAGCGGGATGTCAAACAGCGGATGCCCGACGTACTTGGCCGGCACGCCCTTGCCCTCGAACCACTTCTCCTCGAAGGGCAAGAGGCAGAGCACCATGTCCGTCAGTTTGCGCAGCTTCTTGACGCGCCACTTCCCCCACGCCCAGACCTGCGGCGCGACGAGGTGCACGACGCGGATGCCCCGGCGTTTGGCGATCTTGCAGATCGGGAAGTTCGCGGCTGGCGAGTCGACCGCGACGAAGGCGGCCACCGGGTTGCGATCCATCCACGCCTCGATGCGTTCGTTGATCCGGCGGTGTTCTTGGATTTTGGCCAGACCCGGCATGCCCATCACGGCGTCGCGGCCGGTCTGCTCGACGACCTCCGCGCCGGCCGCGGCCATCCGGGGGCCGCCCCAGGCGTAGATCTTCAGATCCGGGTGGCGCTTCATGAGCTCGGCGATCACCGTCGAGGCGTGATCATCGCCCGAAGGCTCGAAGGAGCAGAAGAGCAGCGCTCTGGGACGCGACGACACCTCAACGCCTGCCGGGACGGGTCCTTCGGTCTGGTTGGGCGCGCCGGCCAACTGGGTCATCGTGCAGGACGAAAGCCCCCCGCCCCTCTCCAGTCAACCTGCATGGCGAACCCATACCACCCGAGCCGCCTCAGAACCCCGCAGAGGCCAGCCAGGCCGAGGGCTGGTGCTGCAACGCCCCCGCGATGTGCACGAGCGAATCGAGGCTGGGCAGGTGTGTGCCCCTCTCGATCGAGCTGAGCTGGCTCACGCTCACACCCGAGGCCTCGGAGAGTTCCTTGAGTGTCCAGCCCCGGTCCGCGCGGGCCAGGCGGATCTGCCGACCCAGCTCCGTGCGCAGCCGATCCTGGGGCCGAAGCCCGAGCCCGAAGGATTCGGCTGCCTGCTGGAGCACGCCCTCGAGCTGCTCGGCGGAGAAGGGCTTGGCGAGGTAATCGAACGCGTCCTTCTTGAAGGTCTCGCGCATCGAGTCCATCGAGGGGTAGCCCGTCACGATGATCACGCAGAGTCTGGGCCAGCGCTCGCGGAGCTGCGCGAGCACTTCCTGACCCGAGTGACGCCCCATGTTCATGTCGAGCAGCACGACGTCGGGCAGCGATTCCTCGCAGCGCTCGACGAGCTCGTCGGGCTCGGTCGAGGTCGTCACCCGGTGGCCTTTGTCGCCCAGCATCGTCGTCACGAACTCGAGGAAGTCCGCGTCATCATCGAGCACCGCGACGGCGAGCGAGATCGCCGGCGCTGCTGCTGATTCCTTGCGCTCAGACATGGTCATCCCCCTCGCTCGGCCTCATCGGTGATTCCAGTCTACCGGGTGCGGGGCTCTCGTCACCCGGTGAGCAGCCTTCGCCCGGCGGCACCACGGGCACGACCACCTCGAACACCGCGCCGGGGCCGTCCGATCGGTTGTGCGCCAGAATCACACCCCCGTGCTCGCGCACGATCCCCTCGGCGACCGCCAGACCAAGGCCCGTCCCCTTGGCATCGAGCCGGGAGGAAACGAACGGCTCGAACAACGACTCAACCAGAGCCGTGTCGATCCCCGGCCCCGTGTCGGCGATCTTGATGCTCACCCACTCCGAGTCGTCACGCTCGAAGAGCTCGGCAGACACATCCACGCGCCCGTCGCCCTCGGACCGCGAGACCGCGTCCACGGCGTTGCGGATCAGATTCACGAAGACCTGCACCATCCGGTCCGCGTCGCACGCGATCACGAGTTGATCCGAGACATGACTGGTCAGCTCTACCGACTTGGCTTCCCTGTCGAGCCGGACGAGCGTCATGGCTTCTTCGATGATGACCGCGGGCTTGGTGGGCCTTGTCTCGGGCGGACGGACGCGCGCAAAGTCGAGCAGGCTCTCGCCCAATCGCTCCAGACGCCCCA
This sequence comes from Phycisphaerales bacterium, assembly GCA_965228265.1. Lineage (GTDB taxonomy): Bacteria > Planctomycetota > Phycisphaerae > Phycisphaerales > UBA1924. The sequence goes on along the minus strand of OZ245804.1, from coordinate 1,629,544 downwards.
CCACGCGCACGAGCAGCCTCGCCTCGGCCTCGCTCAGCCCCTTCCCGCCCGAGGCGTCGAGCTTTTCGACCAGCCCCTTCACCACGGTGAGCGGCGTGTTCAGCTCGTGTGCGATACCCGCAGAGAGCATCCCGAGACTCGCCAGTCGATCCGCGTCGGCGAGATTCCGCTTGGCGTTCTCGAGCAGGTGGTTCTTGCGCTTCAGATCCGCGGCCACGATCTCAAACCGTCCGAGCGCGTCGGCGAGATCGCGCTCGTGCTGACGCAGCGAACGCACCGTCTCGTTCCGCGAGCGCATGATCGAGCCCAGCTCGTCCGAGGGGATCAGCTTCTCGTCGATGAGTTCCGCCGACGCGTCGCCGTCCTGCACGGCCTGATCGGCTTCGAGCAGTCGCGAGATGGGGCCGTAAACGTTCTGTGGCAGGACGAACATCTCGAGGATCGCGGCGATGAGGCCGTACATCGCCAGGATCGCCACGACCGTGAAGGCGTAGAGCTGGAGCACGGCCCGCCGGGCCTCGGGGATGCGGGCGGTCACCATCGCGTAGCGGGGCTCGGAGTCGTCCGGCTTCGTGATCGGCATGACCGCGGTCGCGCCGGAGGCGTCGGCCCGCACGACGACGGGCGAAGTCTCGTCGCTCGTGAGCTTCTCGGTCAGATCGAGCTCGGCCATCGTTCCCAGGCGGATGGTCAGATCGTCGTCGTCCCCGATCCGGCTCGGCAGTTCGTCTTCGGTCTCGAACACACCCTCGAACCAGCCCTCGCGGTCGAGGATCGAGAGCACGGCGATCGCCTGGCTCGACTCGGCCCGGGCGATGACCGCCGACGCACCGGGCCTGAGTGTGATGAGCAGGACCGCGCCGAGCACGACCGAGAACGTGGTGTGGAGGATGATGAGTTTTTTGCGGATCCGCATCGCGCCGAAGAGGCCCAGGCGCGCTTGGGCATCGTTTCCCGCGTGCATTGAGGTGTCGGATTCCGTCGCCATGCCGCGATGCCCCTACACTCGCCCCGTGCCGAGCCCCCGACGAACAAGTGCGCCCAGACGCCGACCGAGAAACCATAACGCTCCCAAGCCGACAGCGAGGGGTGTGGTGCTGGAGGCGATCTGTGCGCAGGCCGAGCGATATCCAGCGTTCGAGCCCGTCGAGCTGGACACCAAGGCCCTCGACGACCGGGACGCGGCCCTGGCCCACGCGCTCTACGACGCGTCGATCCGGCGCTGGCTCACGCTCGAGTTTCTGGTGCAGCAGGGGCTGAAGCGCCCGTTCTCGGAGCTCGAGCCGGCGCTGCGTGCGGTGCTGATCGTCGGGGCGGCCCAGCTCGTTTTGATGGACCGCATCCCGGCGCACGCGGCTTTGAATGAAGCGGTGGAATGGGCCAAGCGGCGCATCAGACCCGGGGCTGCGGGCATCGTCAACGCGGTGCTTCGGCGTGTGAATGAGTGCGCGGGCGAGCGGGCCGGTGCATGGGACGGGTCGCGCGATGCGATCCCGCTTCCCGATGGCTCGCGCCGGCTGAGGCACATCCAGCTCCCCGAGCACCCCGCGGGCACGCTCAGCGTCGCGGCGAGCATGCCAAGACGCCTGCTGGATCGGCTGATCGAGCAGCACACCGAGGAAGAAGTCCGGGCGCTGTGCGCACAGGCCCTGACCAACCCGCCCACGGTGCTCAACGTCACGCACATCAAAGAGCCCATCGCCAGCGGCTGGACCACGCCCCACGAGCGGGCCGGGCACGCGCTCTGGATCGGGCCGAGGGATGAGCTGTCGCCGATGCTCGCGTCGCAGGGTGATGTGTGGGCGCAGGACCCGTCTTCGAGCGAGGCGGTGGAATCGATCGCGCACCTGAAGCCGACGCGGATCATCGATCTCTGCGCGGGTCAGGGGACCAAGACGCGCCAGCTGGCACAGGTGTTCCAAGAGGCGACGATCATCGCGACGGATGTGGATACGGACCGCTACCGGACACTGGCAAAGGTGTTTGAGGGGCACGAGCGTGTGCGTGTGCGCAGCATGGCGGAGATCAAGCAGGCCGAGCGTGGGCGGGCGGATCTGGTGCTGCTGGATGTGCCCTGCTCGAATACGGGCGTGATGGGTCGGCGGGTCGAGGCGCGGTACCGCGCGGACGCGGCTGCGATCGGGCGGCTCGCCCGGATTCAGCGCGAGATCATCGAGCTTGCGACGGACCTGATCAGCCCGGACGGCGTGATCCTGTATGCAACGTGCAGTGTGGACCGCGAGGAGAACCAGGATCAGGCCCGCTGGGCCGAGGAACGCTTCGGGCTGGCTGTCGGTTGTGAGCGGGCGACCCTTCCTCGCACGGGGGGAACACCCGAATCCACAGTCGACGGCTCGTACAGCGTCCTGCTCGGTCCGCGACGCGGGCGAGGCGGGTAGACTCTGCCCTCCGAAACCCCGGCAGCCCCGAGATCGAGGCCCCCTGCATGAAACTGACGGATCTGATTACCCCGGAATGCATCCTCGCGCCGCTCAAGGCGACCGAGAAGCACGAGGTCATCAACGAGCTGGTTGAGGCGCTCGCCAAGGCGGGCAAGGTCTCCGATGCCGCGACGCTCCAGGAAGCGGTCTGGACGCGCGAACAGACGCGGACCACCGGTATCGGGCAGGGTCTGGCGATCCCGCACGGCAAGTCGGATGTGCTCAGCGATATGGCGATGGCGATCGGCAAGCCCGCCGAGCCGATCGACTTCGAATCCGTCGACGGCAAGCCCGTCCGCCTGGTTGTCCTCCTGGCGAGCAGGCCCGATCAGGTGAGCGACCACATCCAGGCGCTGGCCAAGATCAGCAGGCTCCATATGGAGGCTGAGTTCCGCGAGAAGATCTACGAAGCCGACACGCCCGAGGCGATCTACGAGCTGCTCCAGCAGCACGCCTCGTCCTGAAACGGATTCACACTCGATTCAGATGTTCAGCCAGTACGGCGCGTCGAGCCTTCGACCGCGGCGGCGCCGACTGTTTCCAGCACACCCAGCGCCCGGTCCGCGGACTTGCGGAAGTGGTTGTACGGGAAGAGCACGAAGAGCGCCACGACCAGGCCGAACGCGGTTGTGTAGAGGGCTTCTGAGATCCCCACCGCCATCGCGGCGGTATCCGTGACGCGCTCGGCGCTCCCGAGGAGCCCGAAGCTTTTGATGATGCCGGTGACCGTGCCCAGGATGCCCAGCATCGGGGCGGCGGTGATCACGGTGGAGAGGAACGAGAGATACCGCTCGAGGCTCGGTCGGACGTGCTCGGCGGCGGCGAGGACGGTGCTTTCCCCGACGGGACCCTGCGATGAGCCGTCGATCAGCGATGAGACGAACCGCCCGAGGAGCCCGGACCCCGATTCACGGGCGAGGATGGTTTCGTTGTTGGTGCGCAGGGCCTGGGAGACGAGGCGGACGCGCTCGGGGCGGAGAGACTTGCGGAGGCTGGCGAAGTAGATCGCCCGCTCCATGCAGAGCGCGAGCGAGACGACGCTGATCGCGGACAGGGGCCAGGCGACCCACCCCGCGGCATGGAAGAACTCGCTCGCTTGCTGGATCGCCCCGGCCATGGGCGGATCGTACTGTTCCGGCAAGCCCCGGGCGAACAGGGGCGACCAAACGCAAAGGACAGGGTCATTTCCACGATCCCGGACGACAACAAGGCTGCGCTGACGCGGATCGAGGCAGAACTCGAGCGGCACATCGCGGGCGCGGGGCTCGGCGGGGATTTATCCGTCGGCCTGCGCGAGGCGATGGCGTACGCGGTGCTCGGGGGCGGGAAGCGGCTCCGCCCGCTGCTCGTCTGGCTGGCCTCTGAGGCGGTCGGCGGGGAGGTTGAGAAGTGTCTGCCCGCGGCGGCGGCGGTCGAGTTCGTGCACGCGTTCAGCCTCGTTCACGACGACCTGCCCGCGATGGACGACGACGATCTGCGGCGGGGACGCCCCACGCTGCACGTGCACACCAACGAGGCGATGGCGATCCTTGCTGGCGATGCGCTGCTGAATCTGGCGTTCGCGGCTGTGCTTGAGACAGACGCGAGCGATGCGGTGCGTGTGGCGCTGGTGCGGGAACTGTCACGCGGGTGCGCGGGGATGATCTCAGGGCAGGTCTATGACACCATGCCCGAACTGGACCCGGAGGCGGACGATCGACGCCGACTCGAGCGCATCCATGTGAACAAGACGGGAGCGCTGATCCGCGCATCGGCGCGGCTTGGTGCGATCTGTGGCGGCGCAAGCACCGAGCAACTCGAAGCGCTGACGGCGTACGCCGACGCGGTCGGGCACATGTTCCAGGCGGTGGACGACCTTTTGGATGTGGAGCAGAGCGCGGAGCAGACGGGCAAGAGGACGGGCAAGGACGCCGAGGCGGGCAAGCTGACGTACCCGGGGCTGCTCGGCGTGGACGGAACGCGGGCGGAGGTTGCGCGTCTGCTGGGTGATGCCGAGCGAGCGATCGGGGTGCTGGGCGAGAAGGGTGCGACGCTCGGGGCGATCGCAAGGCAGATGGCCTCGAGGGACCGATAACAGCTCGGAATCGCAGCCCCTCGCCGGTGGCGGCGCTACAGTGTTTTCAGTAGAATTTGAAAACGAATCGCATCCGGGCGTTTGGCGAACAATGCAGCTTGGGAAGCGATACGTTTCGGGCCGGGCTCGCCGGCGAGCCGAGGGCAGAGGGATCCATGAAGCATCTACCGAGCATCAAGACGCCCGCCGACCTGAAGAAGCTGCCCGTGAGCGCGTTGCCCGAGCTGGCAGCGGAGATCCGTGAGGCGATCATCGGGCAGGTCTCCAAGTCGGGCGGGCACCTGGCGCCGAACCTGGGCGTGGTCGAGCTGACGATCGCGATGCACTACGTGTTCGACTTCGGGCACGACCGGCTGCTGTTTGATGTGGGGCACCAGTGCTACCCGCACAAGCTGCTGACGGGGCGGTACCCGATGCTGAGCAAGCTGCGCACGAGCGAGGGGATGTCGGGCTTCCCGGAGCCCAACGAGTCGCCTTATGACCTGTTCAGCGTGGGGCACGCGGGGACGGGGATCTCGACGGCTGTTGGTGTGGCGCGGGGCGACACGCTCTCGGGCGAGTCGTTTGACAAGAAGAAGAACCCGGACGGTCGCCGAGTCGTGACGCTCATCGGCGACGCCTCGATCGTCAACGGCGTCGCGATGGAGGGGCTCAACAACGCGGGCACACTCAAGCGGCAGTTCCTGGTCGTGCTCAACGACAACGGGATGAGCATCGCCAAGCCCCAGGGCGCGATGGCGCAGTACTTCGACCGCGTGCGGCTGAGTCACACGTACACGGACTTCAAGAAGTCGGCGGCCAAGCTCCTCGACAGTCTGCCGGGCGGGTCGCTGATCCGTGACGCGTACCACCGGACGGGTGAGGCGACGAAGGCGATGATCGCGGAGAACTCGTGGTTCGAACACTTCGGGCTGCTGACAGTTGGCCCGATCGACGGGCACAACTTGCCCGAACTGATCGAGTTCCTGACGGAAGCTCGGGAGTTTGAGCTGCCGATGGTCTTGCACGTGAAGACGACCAAGGGCAAGGGGCTCGATTTCGCCGAGAGCGACGCGACGAAGTTTCATTCGCCGAGCCCGTTCACGATGGACGGCGACGCGGCGAAGGGCTGCCGGGTTGAGGTCAAGAGCGACGGGCGGTCGTTCACGAGCGCGTTCGGCGATGCGATGCTGGATGTGCTCGAGCGTGACGAGCGCGTGGTGGCGTGCACCGCGGCGATGCCCGACGGCACGGGTCTGACCGCGGCGCTCAAGACGTTCCCCGATCGCGTGTGGGACACGGGCATCTGCGAGAGTCATGCGCTGGACATGATGGCGGGGCTTGCCAAGACGGGCTTTCGGCCCTTCATGGCGGTGTACGCGACATTCTTCCAGCGGGCGTTCGACCAGGCGTTCCAGGAGGCGGCGCTCCAGGGTCTGCCGGTCAGGCTCTGCCTCGACCGCGCGGGGCTTGTGGGCGGCGATGGCGCGGTGCATCACGGGTTCTGCGACACGGCGCTGCTGCGCACGCTGCCCGAGGCGGTGGTGATGGCGGCGATGGACGAGCCGAGCCTCAAGGCGGCGCTCGAGTTCATGCGCACGTGGGACGAGAGCCTGTCGAGCGTGCGTTATCCGCGGGACAACGTGTCGGACCTGTTTACGGATGACACGTGCCCGGCCTTTGAGCTGGGCAAAGCGCGGAGCCTGACGCCCGAGATCGACGTCACGAAGGACAGGGTCGATGCGGCGGTGCTGGCGTTCGGGACGCCGGCGATCGCGGCGGCGAAGGCTGCGGGTGAGCTGCGCGAGGACTGCACGGTCGCGGTCTACGACGCGCGGTTCGCCAAGCCGATCGATACGGAGCTGCTGAAGACGCTGCTCGAGCGCGAGATCCCGGTCGTGACGGTTGAGGAGCACTCGCCGATCGGCGGGTTTGGGTCGGCGGTGCTGGAGTCGGCGAGCGAGATGGGGCTGGACGCGTCGCGCGTGATGCGGCTTGCGATGCCGGACGCCTGGGTGCGTCAGGACGGCCGGGGCAAGCAGCTTGCCGAGACGGGTCTGGACGTGGCGGGCATCAAGCGGGCGATTCTGACTTTGCTTGAGAAGGGGCTGGATCAGGGGGAGGCGGAGGCTTCGCCCGAGCGCGAGGTCGAGGCCAAGTCAACCCGTGAGCGGGCCTCTCGGTAAACTGCCCGGCACGCAGACCGGCGAGCAGAGCGCCCCCAAGAGCTCCACGAGCCCCACGCGAAAGGCGGCCCATGCCCGAGACACGTCGATCGACGCTTCTTGTTGTTAACACCGAGAAACCCAACGCGGCGGCTGTGGCGGAAGAACTCACGGCTCTGATCGAGCAGCACGGCAACCTGCTGACGAAGATCCCGTCGGGCGATGCCGAGCCGCCGAAGGATCTTGAGAAGGCGGATCTGATTGTTGTGCTCGGGGGTGACGGGACGCTGCTCGGCGAGGGCCGGCGCTTTGCGGGGCGGAACGTGCCGGTGCTTGGTGTGAACGTCGGGAAGCTCGGGTTCCTGGCGGAGTTTGATCTCGACGCGGTGCGCGAGCAGGCGACGGAGCTCTTTGGGCGCGGACAATTGCGGACGCGCGAGGTGCACCTCCTGCGTGCGCAGATCCGGCACTCGGACAACAGGCTCGAGCACATCGGTTACGCGATGAACGAGGCGGTGATCACGGCTGGCCCCCCCTACCGCGTCATCGAACTGGGCATCCGCATCGACAGCTCGATCGGGCCGGTCGTGCGGGGTGACGGGATCATCGTGTCCACGGCGGTCGGGTCGACGGCGTACAACGTCTCTGCGGGCGGGCCGATTGTGCATCCGCACGTCGACACGACGCTCATCACGCCCATCGCGGCGCATTCGCTCGCGTTCCGGACGATCGTGGTGCCGGGCGAGAGCTCGATCGAGATCACGCCGCTGCAGATCAACGACGAGGAAGAGGGCGGCGGGACGACGCTTGTGCTGGATGGTCAGATCCAGCGGCGGATCACGAGCGATGAGCGTGTGCTGATCACGCGGAGCAGCGAGACGGTACGTCTGGTCGTGAACAGCGCGGGCGATTACTGGCAGACGCTGGCGAACAAGCTGCACTGGGCCAAGCCGCCCTCGGCGCTGCCGCAGGATACTGAGTAAGTCGCTTAGCCCATCGCGGGTCCGCTCTGCGCTTTGAGTTCGGTCTGCTGGCGTCCGAGCAGAGTGGCCAATCCCTGCGACATGTCGATGACGAGGCCGAACATCAGCGGCACGAGCATCAGTGTGAACACGGTCGAGACGAGCAGGCCGCCGATCACGACGGAGCCGAGTCCGCGGTACATCTCTGAACCTGAGCCTGGCATCAGCACGAGCGGGAGCATGCCTCCGACGGAGGTCATGGTGCTCATGAAGATGGGGCGGACGCGTGTGCGGACGCTTTCTGCGATGGCGTCGGCGGGTGACATCGGGTCGATGGGTTCTTCGCCTTCCTCGGCGACGCCCTTCATGAAGTTGAGCGCCTGGTGGACGAGGAGGATGGCGTTGTTGACCACGACGCCGATGAGGATGACGAAGCCGAGCATCGTGAGCACGTCGAGCTGCTGCGTCGGCATGATGGGGTTGGCTGCGCTGGACTCGTGCACGAGGTAGAGGCCCGCGAAGCCGCCGACGACGGCCAGCGGCACGCTGAACATGATGACGAACGGGTAGACGAAGCTCTCGAAGAGGGCGCACATGAGCAGGTACACGACGACGAGCGACCATGCAAACTTGGCCATCATGAGCTGTGGCATCTCGGCGACGCCGAAGATGAGGAACCCGATGACGCCGAGGATGAGCAGTGCGCCGAATCCGCCGTAGCCGAAAGCGGCCTTGCCTGATCCGATCGCGCGGACGAAGCCGTAGCCGGCGGCGAGGAAGCCGATGGCGATGAGGCCGTAGGCGAGGTAGTGAGCCGCGGAGGATGCGGCGCCAAAGCTGGCCGAGCCATCGCCCTTGCCGAAGAGCGCGGTCTGGACTTCATCGAGCTTGGCGGCGGTGCCTTCGAGGCGGACGCGCATGGTGCGGTCGATGAGGCCGGCATCGCGGGCGGGGGCGAGAAACTCGCTTTCGATCTGGGCCATGACGTCCTGCACGGCTCGGCCCGGGGGCGGCGTGATGAGCAGACGCACAGCGGCGAGTTCCTGGATGCGCATGATCGACTGCGGGGCCAGGCCGCCCTTGGCGGTGACGAGCGTGTCGAGGGGGACGACGGGGCCCGCGGGTGTGGCGACGGGGATGGTGGCCATCTGCTCGAGGTATTCGAGCTGACCGCCCGAGGGGAGCACGACCATGTCGACGGCTTCGCCGTTCAGGATGTAGTCGTCGACGAACGCGCCGTCGAAGAGTCCTCGCACGGCGATGCCGACGTCGAGCGGGCGGAGGCCGAGCTCGCGTGCTTCGCGGGTGAGTTCGACTTTGTACTCGGGCTGCCCGATGTTGTAATTGGATGGTTCGGCGCGGACGCGTCCGAAGCCGTATTCCTCGTTGCCCGCTGCGGCCATGAAGACCGCCTGCGCGGCCTGCACGACGCGGTCGAGATCTGGGCCCATGATCTCGATATCAACGGTGTTGCCGCCGCCGACACCCCGACCGAAGATGGAGGCCTGACTCGCGCCGCCGTAGGTATCGGGAAGTCCGTTCATGGCGTTGGTGAGGAGCTGTCCGACGGGGACGACGACCTGTTCGTCGACGCTCGTGCCGCCGGCGAACATCATGTCCCCGAACGCACCGATGAAGAAGTTCTCGATCTGAACGGGCTCGTACTCGAAGCTGTTTTCGCCCATGGCGACGGGGATGGGCTGGAGAGCCGAGGGGTCGCCTTCACCGAGGAGGTAGGGCTTGACTCTCGCCTCGATGCGCTCGGCGAAGTCGATTTTTTCGTCGACGCTCAGACCGGGCGGGATGAGCAGGCCGCCGAAGACGAGGTTGCGGTTGCCCGCGGGGAGGTAGTCCATCGGTGGGACGAGCAGCGAAGCCGCGACCAGACTGACAACGGTCATCACGATGATGATCGCGGGCCTGAAGGTCCAGCCCATCACGCCTTTGTTGAGCGTGCGGACGAGGCCCGCGCCGAGTCTGTTGACCTTCGAGAAGAGATCACTCAGGCCGAACAGGTGCTCGAAGACAAGGCGGATCTTGCTGGGGTTCTTGGGGCGCGGGCGGAGCCAGCGCGAGCAGGCGGCGGGGATGACCGTCATCGAGACGATCAGCGAGAGCGTGACCGAGGCGACGATCGCGATCGAGATGTCGCGGAAGAGCTGTCCAGCCTCTTCCTGGATCGTGAGCACCGGGACGAACACGGCAGCGGTGGTGAGCGTGGAGGCGAGCACGGCTCCCCAGACCTCGCGCCCGCCCTCGTAGGCAGCCTTGATCGGCGAGAGGCCGCCCTGGTATCGGCGGTAGATGTTCTCGAGCACGACGATGGCGTTGTCGACGACCATGCCGACGGCGAATGCGATGCCGGCGAGCGAGATGACGTTGAGCGTGCGCCCGAAGGCGAGCAGCACGAGGAAGGTGCCGATGACCGAGATCGGGATCGCCAGGGCGACGATGCCCGTCATGACGAAGGAGCGGAGGAAGATGAGCAGCACGATCGCGGCGATGGCGCCGCCGAGCCAGAGGTTCGAGACGACGAGATCGATCGAGGAGTCGATGTAGGTGGTTTCGTCGTAGACCTGACGCAGGCGCAGGTGCGGGCCGACGTCGCCGGCGAGGTTGGGCAGGATCTCGGCGCGCACGTCGTCCAGGCGCACTCGGACCTCTTCCATGACGTCCATCACGTTGGCGCCGGACTGGCGGATGATGTTGATGGCGATGCTGGGATAGCCGAACGAGCGGACGAACCCTCGCTGCTTGGTGTGCCCGACGTCCACGGTGGCGACGTCCCGGACGTAGACGGGCTTGCCGTCACGGATGGCGACGACGCTCTCGAGGACTTCCTCGGGAGATTCGTACTGTCCGATGACGCGGACGCGGTAATCGCGCTTGCTTTCGCTGATCGTGCCGGCCGAGGTGTTGACGTTCTCGCGGCGGAGCGCCTCGATCAGGTCGCTGATGTTGAGCCCGCGGAGCGCGAGCGCCTCGTTGTCGGCGAGCACGCGGACCTCGCGTTCCCGCCCGCCGAAGACGTTGACCTCGGCGACGCCGTCGATCCGCTCGAGGTAGGGGCGGACCTCCTTGTCGAGCGGGTCGAAGAGCGTGGTGATGTCGAAGTCGGCGTGCTGGTCCTTGTACTGCGGGTCGACGTCGATGATGATCCAGGCGATCGCGTTCTCGGCGGCGCCGTCGGCTGCCTTGATCGTGGGCTCGGTGACCTCGTCCGGGTAATCGGGCACCTGGCGCAGTGCGTCGGAGACTTCCTGCAGCGCCCGGGTGATATCGGAGCCGAGGTAGAACTCGAGCATGATGCTCGAGGTGCCCTCGGAGGTGGTCGAGCGCATCGTCTTGAGGTTGGCGATGTTCTTGAGCTGCTCTTCCTGCTCCTTGGTGATCTCGTCGACGATCTCCTCGGGCGAGCGGCCGGGCCACGCGGTGTCGACGGTGATCTGGGGGTAGTCGATCGAGGGCGTGAGCTGGATGGGGATCGCCGTCAGGCTGATGAGCCCGAACATGACGAGCAGGAGCGCGGCGACGGTGACGCCGACCGGCCTGCGAGTTGCGAGTCCGACGATGTTCATGCGTTAGCTCCCCTGCTGCTCTTGCTCGGCAGACTGGGCCTGCTGGTTGCGGTTCTCGCGTGCGGTGGCGCTGACGTCGACGATGGGCTGGGTGGGGAACATGCGTTCGTTACCCTCGACGATGAGGCGTGCGCCGGGGGGCATGCCGCCCGGCATGAGCGCCACGCGGTCGCCGATCGCGAACTGACGCGTGATCCGCACGGGCACGGCGATTTCCTTGAAGGGCGAGTCGGGCTGCTGCTCGTTGGGCACGGCCATGTAGACGAACTCGCCCGCGTCGTCGCGGAGGATCGCGTCCTTGGAGATCGTGAGCATCTCCTGCTTGGCACCCGTCGGGATCATCGCGGTGACACTCATGCCCGGCTGAAGGATGTTGCGGTCGTTGGGCACGGCGATGCGCACCGGGAAGAGTCGGCTCATGGGGTCGACGGCCGGGACGATCTGCGTGATCGTGCCCTGGATCTCGCCGGAGAGCGCGGGGATCTGCACGCTGACCGAATCGCCGACACTCGACATCCGCTCGATCACGCTCTCGGGCACATCGACCCAGGCCTCGATCGAGTCGACGGCGTAGAGCTCGCAGACTACGTCGCCGATGCTGAGCCACTGGCCCACGTCGGTCTGGGTCGAGATGACCTTCGCGTTGAAGGGGGCGCGGATGACCATGTCCTTGAGGCGTTGCTTGTCGAGTTCGAGTCGTGCCTCGGCGGCGGTGACGTCGGCGACGGCCCGCTGGTACCGGGCCTGGGAAGAAGCGAGATCCACGCGGGCATCTTCGAATTCCTGGCTCGAGGCCGACGAACGCTCGACGAGCGACTCGATGCGGTCGAAGTCGAACTGGGCGCGGTCGACCTCGGCCTGCTGCTCGGCGACCGAAGCGCGGAGGGCGTCGAGGTTGGCCTCGGCGCTTGCGACGGTCAGTTCGGCGAGCACGGGGTCGAGCGTTGCGATGACCTGTCCCTTCTCCACCTCGTCGCCTGCGCGGACCAGGAGTGTGAGGACCTGCCCCTCCTCGCGGGCGGCAAGACGCGAGCGCTGGAGCGCTCGCAGCTCGCCCGTGACCCGGCGCAGCCGCTCGACGGTCTCCATACGGGCTTCGTCGATCACGACGTTCGCCGGCATTTGCGCCTGCGCGACGGCGGCCATGAATGAAACACAAATCAGGATGAGGCTTCGCACTTTGCTTGCTCCGAGCCGTCGACCTCGTCGTCGGCGGCCATGTTGTCGATCAGCTGCTCGAGGTCCCTGCCGATGCGGTCGATGTCGTCCTGCGTCAGGCCCGCAAGCAGGCGGCCCTCCACACGCGAGGCGATCGTGTCGGTGCGGGAAAGGGTGTCGCGACCCTCGTCTGTCAACCTTACATAAACCGATCTTCCGCTTCCCGGTTTCGAATGTCGAGTGACAAGTCCTTGCGTTTCCATCAGGGCGACCATCCTGCTGACGGCCTGGGTACTCAGCATCGACCGCTCGCTCAGGGCCCCGATCGTGGGCTCGCCCTCCTCGGCCCCGATCGCACAGAGCAGGAGCCACTTTGAGGTCGTCAGGCCGATTTCCTGGGCGATGCAGTCGCACTCACGCATGAGCAAGTGGAAGAGCACGTAGATCTGCCGACCGAGGCACGCTTCGCGGCCCGAACAGGAGTGATCTTGGTTGGAGGGTGAACTCACAAGCGAACCCTAGACACGATCCCGAACAAGTCAACAGGTTGAATCGCATCTTTACGAGATCGCAGCACACGGGCTCAGGTCCGGTACCATCCGCCGAGCGTCTCTATTCCCGGACGCGTCGACCAACGAAGGAATATGTGTATGGATCTGCCCAACCCAAGCCGTTTTGCTGCCGTCTTGCTGCTCCTTGCCGCCGGGGGGTGCTCTTCCCCGACGCTGACGCACACGCCGGCAGAAACCTCGAGCAGCATCACGAACGTCCAGCGGGCGATGCCCTACCAGCCGACCGGCGGGCCGCTGGACGCGCTTCAGCCCAAGAAGGAGACGGGCGTTGATCGCTTCCTGAGCAAGTACCCCGAGGCCGACGGGCGGGGCGTGGTGGTCGCCATCTTCGACACGGGCGTCGATCCGGGGGCGCCGGGCCTTCAGGTCACCACCGACGGCAAGCCCAAGATCATCGACGTGGTCGACGGCACCGGCTCGGGCGATGTCGATACCTCGACGGTTGTTGAGCTCTCCGAGGACGGCACCTTCGAGGGACTCTCAGGACGCACGCTCACGCCGAGCCCGGACTGGAACAACCCCTCGGGCGAGTACCGCGTGGGCCTCAAGCCCGCAAGCGAGCTCTACCCACGCGGGCTCGACAGCCGAATGGCGCGCGAGCGGCGCAAAGACTGGGACCAGGCCCAGCGCGTGCTCACCGAGAAGCTCCACCGCGAGCTAGCGGCCTTTGACAAGGAACACCCGAGCCCCGACGAAGAACAGTTCAAGGTGCGCGAGGATCTCGTTGCACGCATCGACCAGCTCAAGTCGCTTCAGGACAGCTTCGACGACCCCGGCCCGATCTACGACTGCGTTGTCTTCAACGACGGCTCGACCTGGCGCGCGGCGATCGACACCGATGGTGACGGCGAGTTCGGCGACGAGAAAACGCTGACCAACTTCCGCGACGAACGCGAGTTCGGGACGTTCGGCGAGGTCGATCTGCTGAATTACGCGCTGAACATCTACAACGACGGCGACGTGCTCTCGATCGTCGCAGACGCCGGAGCCCACGGCACGCACGTGGCCGGCATCGTCGCGGCGAACTTCCCCGATCAGCCAGAGCTCAACGGCATGGCGCCGGGGGCGCAGATCGTCGCGGTGAAAATCGGTGACACTCGTCTGGGTTCCAGCTCCGTCGGCACGGGCACCACGCGCGGATACACCGCGGTCCTTGAGAACAACGTGGATGTCATCAACATGTCTTACGGCGGAGCCGACGCCTTCCCGGACACGCGCTACCGCAACGGGCAGCTTGTCTCAGAGATCGTCAACAAGCACGGCGTGATCTTCGTCAGTTCGGCCGGCAATGACGGGCCGGCGTTCTCGACCGTGGGCGGACCGGGCGGCTCGACGACGGCGCTGATCGGTGTCGGCGCTGCGATCTCGCCCGAGATGATGAAGGCCCAGTACGCGCTGCGCAACACCGAGACCGGGCCGCTCCAGTACCCTTGGTCGAGCCGCGGGCCAACGCTCGACGGGGACCTTGGTGTCGACGTCACCGCACCGGGCGGCGCGATCGCGCCCGTGCCCAACTGGACACTCCAGAAGAATCAGCTCATGAACGGCACGTCCATGAGCTCACCCAACACCGCGGGCGGTATCTCGCTCATCCTGAGCAAGCTCAAGCAGGACGACGCCGAGTACACCCCCCACTCCGTCAAGCGGGCGCTCATGAACACCGCTGTTCTCATGCCGGGCCAGTCGCGCTGGGCGCAGGGCAGCGGCATGATCCAGGTCGATTCCGCTTACGAGCACCTCGTCAACTACGAAGAAGGCGATGATCGCGACGTCTTCTACACCATGCGTGGGCCGGACGGCGAGCGGGGCCTGTACCTGCGCGAGCCGTACGAGAACAACCAGCCCGTCGAGCAGCGCATCTCGATCAGCGTGAACTTCCATGAGGATGCGCCGAGTCGGAAGAAGGTCGATTTCGAGAAGCGTCTGACGCTCTCGGCGAGTGAGCCGTGGGTCGAGGTGACGGACTTTGCCAACCTCGCGGCCGGTGGTGAGACAACGGATATCCGTGTCGATCCGACCGGTCTGCCCGAGGGCGCGCACTTCGCCGAGATCCTGGCGTCCGACGCGGACCACCCGGAACGCGGCCCGATCGCCCGCTACCCGATCACCGTGATCAAGGGCAAGCCGATGAACGCGGACAACGACTACACGTGGCGAGACCGCGTGGAGTCCAAGCCGGGCGACCTGAACAAGTGGTTCTTCGAGGTGCCCGAGGGGGCGACGTGGATGGACGTGATCATCCGCAGACTCGACAAGGACACATCGCGTCTGCTCGTCGTGCAGGCGCTCGAGCTGCTCGACGACCGCGCCAACAACACGCACAAGTTCTCCAACTGGGTCCGCTTCGATGATTCGGATGAGGAGCGGTACTCGCTCAGGCTCGACGGCGGACGCACCGTTGAGCTGGCGGCGGCTCAGAACTGGTCCAGCCTCGGCACGGGCGAGTTCGAGTTCGAGGTGCGCTTCCGGGGACTGCGTCCGGAGCCCTCGCAGCTCTTCATCGAGGGCGCGACGCTCGAGAACCGCTTCGATATCCGCTCGCCGCTGCGTGACATGGTCGCCAGCCCCTCGGGTTCGCTGACGCACCTTCGCCGATCGTTCAACCCGAAGGACTGGACGGTCCGGGCCCTCGACTCGGTGCGTGACCGTTTGAGCGACGACCGGCAGATGCACGAGATCATCGTCGAGTACGAGATCAGCGTGCCGAAGGATCTCGGGGCCAACATCAACCCGTCCATCTCGTTGGCGCCGCACGCGTGGGAGGTGTACGAGTCGTTCCTCTGGACCATTACGGGCAAGGACGGCGAACTGGTCGAGGTGAATGCGGGCGAGGATGTCGATGTCGATCTCGATGAGGGCGACTACACACTCAAGCTGCACGTGCGCCACGACGATCCGGGCGAGCTTGATCGGCTCAAGGAGGCGCCGGTGATCGTTGGGTTCGAGCTCCCCAGCGCGGTGCGACTGAGTTTCGCTTCCACACCCGACGCGGCATTGGCCGGCCGGGGCAACTTCGGATCGCCCGAGATCGAGGCGGGCGGCTCGGTGCCCTGCTACGTGGCCACGCCCAAGACCAAGAGCCTGCCCGACTTCGTCAAGCCGGGTGATCTGCTCACGGGTTCATTCACGCTTGGCGGCGATACCGAGCTGTCCGGCAGCTCATCGCGTCCGGGCGGCTGGCCCGTGGCGATGACAGTCATCGACAAGCCGAGCGACAAGCCCGAGGTCGAAGCCGCCAAGAGCGACGACGACGAGGAGGAGCCGGCAGCACTGGACAAGCTGCGTGAGGACATCCGTGATCTGAAGGTCAAGCGGCTTGCCGACCTCATGACCGAGGAGGACGCCGAGGCGTTCGACGCCATCGCCAACGAGGTGCTCGCCGAGGAGCCGAACCACCTGCCTGTGCTTGTGAAGCAGATGGAGCGTGCGGTCAAGCTCGAGCGTGACGCCGACTTCGTCCTCGCGGCGGCGCAGGCGGTGCTGGAGCAGATCGACGAAGACAAGGTGGCCGCGTACTTCGGCAAGAACCACGACAAGGACAGCGACTCCTACGACGAGGATCTCGCCGACGAGATGAAGGAGCAGAAGGAAGCCATCATCGCGGCCTACGCGCAGATCGCCGAGACGCTCGGCGACGAGGCGACAGCGGAGGACAGCGACTCCATCGAGGCCTTCGAGGACGCGATCGATGACCTTGCCGTGTGGACCTCGGTCGAGAGCGACGACTACTTCGATCTGCGTCTGAAGCGCGAGATGCTGCACGAGCGCTTCGGCAAGGCGCTTTCGATGCTCTCTGACAAGCTCGGCGACGAGCCCGAGAAGGATCTTTACGAGCAACGGATCGAGCTGCTCGAGACGCTCGGCTGGGACGAGTGGGCGAACCACGAACGGGCGATGATGCTCGTTCGGTACCCCAAGCAGGCCACGATCTTCTGATCGGATCCGTGTATCACCAACAGACAGGGCCCGGCTGGATGATCCCAGCCGGGCCCTGTTTTTTTGCTTCGACCTGTTGCTACTTAGAACTGGTACTGATCAGTACGACCAGCTCAGCATGACGAAGTAGTCGACGTCGCTCTTCTTCGTATCGCCCGAGGAGCTCGAGTCGTAGCGGTGCTCGATACCCGCGCGGAGGGACATGTTGACCTCCGGGTCGACCAGCACTTCCCAGACCAGACGCTCGCGGGTGCGGACGTCCTGGATGTCCTCGAGGCTGGGGAAGATATCGACTTCGCCGATCAGCTTCTGACGCTCGGTGAGCTGGTGGGAAGCGTTGGCGGAGATGATCGCCTCGGCGCGCCAGTCGTCGTCTTCGCCGCCGAACTCACGGACGGCACCGACACCGACCTTGCCGACCAGATTGGTCTTGTCGTTGTCGATGAAGACGTAGCCCGGACCGGCGAAGATCGAGAGGCGCTGGTCCCAGTCCTGGAACTCGTCGGTCTCGGCCTGACCGCGTGCGAAGAAGAACCAGTCGGAGTCTTCGAGCTTGAAGTCGTTCTCGAGGAGGAGCTGGCCCTTGTTCTCGCTTTCTTCGCCGTCGTCCTCGGCGTAGGAGTAGGTGCCGAGGAACCGCGAGAGGTTCTTATCGGTTTCGCGTGTGCCGTCGACCTCGCCGCGGAGGTTGATGCGCTCCGTGTTCCCGTCCGACCCGTACATGCCGAACGAGATGTTGCCGGTCCATTCAGAGAAGAAGCCGGTCTCGGCTTCGACGGGCAGCGGGGCTTCTTCGCCCTCTGCATCCTGCCCCTGAACCAGGCCGCAGACCGCGAGGCCGGCGACGAACGCGCAAATCTTTCTGGACATCAATTCACTCCCATTTTCGTGGTCCGTCCACGAGCGGACCCGGCTGTAGAGGGAGCACTTTAGAACTGCCAAACGAGTTCGGCCCGGATATCCAGATCGTTTCTGTTGTTGGCGTCATCGATCCGGGTGTCGTAGCGGTTTTCTGCGCCGATACGCAGGCTGAGCCCGTTCTCCTGATCGAGCTTGAAGTCCCATGTCGCCTTCGCGGTGACGCGGTACTTGTCCGGATTCTCGAGTTCGGGGAAGTAGTCGATGTTCGCGGTGAGTTTCTGTTTGACAGTCAGGATGTGCGAAACGCTCAGGAAAAACGCGCCCTCGGGCACCCAGTCCTCGCGTGGACTCCCGAATTCGCGTGTCGCGCTCACACCGATCCGGAGAAGGCTGTCCGTCTTGTCGTCTTTGATGATCTGGTATCGGCCGCCGCCGGCGACATTGAGGCGATAGTCGTACGCCCTGAATTCATCGAGCTCGCCCGTACCTCTCAGGAAAACACCTGAGAACTTGGTGTCGCCCGTGCCCCAGTCCTGGGTGAGGCCGTTGACCATCCGGTTTTCGCTCTCGACGTTGTTGGTCTCTGCGTATGCGTAGTCGGTGCGGAGCGAGGTCTTGTGGCCGTCGTAGCTTTTGTTGATATTGAACCCGCCCCGGAACCGTGTTCGCTCGACGCTGCCGGTGGAGAGGTCGGTGCCGAGTCGGACTTCGCCCTTCCAGCCTTCGATGAGCTTCTCGAACCAGTAGGGTTCGGGCTCGATCTCCGGTCCGGCCTGGGCTTCTTTCTCGGCTTCGAGCGCTTCGTCGAGTGAGGGCAGGGGTTCGCCGTCTTCGGGCTGGCCCGGCATGCTGGATGGGTCGGGGTCTGCGTAGGCGGCTCGTGGGGCTGTGAGAATCCCGCCGGACACCACGGCCGCTGCGAGCTGCCCCTCGGGGCCCTCGTCGGCGTGGATCTGTCCGGTGACGAGAGTCATCAGGACAACCGACAGCATCATCATGATCCGGAAGAACTGTCGGCCCAAAGCGACGCCATCCTTACCCGCGGTTAGACTCTGTGTGAACGAGTCCTTCCATCGGCAAAGGAGCGCCGATGGCGGAAAAGCCGGCGAATGGACACGCCGAGCCGCTCTCGCCGATGATCGCGGGAGACCCTGCCAGGAATGGAAGCCACGCCATGATTCCCGAACCACGCTGCAACCGACGCGCAATTCTTGCCTCAGGCCTCGCCGCCGCGGCCGGGTTGGTGCTCCCATCGTGCGCCTCACGCCGCGGCCCCTCGACCGCGGCACTGCCCGGCCCCGCCTGGCCCCACCAACGACCCGCGGAGACCATCGCCAAGGCCACGCCAGCCCCGGTGGCCAATGAAACGACTGTTCAGGTCGGCAAGCTGCGTCTCATCCCGCGCACGGCGTGGACGCGGCAGCAGCCCAACATCAGCGACACCAACCCGATGAACGGGATTCAGACGATCACCGTGCACCACGACGGGATGTCGCCCGAGATCATCCGCTCGCAGGCCGACGCCGCGGCCCGGCTCGAACTCATCCGCTCCTCGCACGTCGACAGCCGGGGCTGGGCGGACATCGGGTACCACCTGATCGTCGACCCTCAAGGTCGGATCTGGCAGGGCAGGCCGATGAACCTCCAGGGCGCGCACGTCAAGGACCACAACCCGCACAACCTCGGCGTGCTCGTGATGGGCAACTTCGAAGAGCAGCACCCGACCCCCCAGGCATTGGCAACGCTCGACCAGCTCCTGGCGAATCAGGCCGCGGTTCACCGCGTGCCGTTCGGCTCGATCCGTACGCACCAGGAATGGGCGAGCACGGCGTGCCCGGGCCGGAATCTGCAGGCGTACATGAACACCACCCGTTCGAGGACGGGGCGACTCCGCTCGATGATGCACAACGGGTAAACAGGGCACGCTCGATCAGTCGCTCTCGGTCTCGGTCTCGGCGTTCGGATCACGCTCGCCGAAGATCGCCGAGCCCACGCGCACAATGTTGGCGCCCTCTTCGATCGCGACCTCGTAGTCGTTGGACATGCCCATGCTGAGGATGTTGAAGTGGTCCTCGCCGAAGCCTTCGAGGCGCATGTCCTCGAAGAGCTCGCGGAGCCTGCGGAAGTGCGGGCGTGAGTCCTCGGGGTTGTCGGTGAGCGGCGCCATGGTCATGAGGCCACGCACGCGGAGGTGCGCCATCTCTTCCATCGCCTCGGCGAGCGGGACGCACGCGGGCAGCGGGCAGCCGTACTTCGACTCCTCACCTGAGACGTTCACCTGCACGAGGACGTCGATGGGCTCTTCGGTCTTGAGGCCGACGGCCTGGAGTTCCTCGGCGAGCCTGAGTGAATCGACCGAGTGCACAAGCCTCACGCAGCCGGCGATCTTGCGGGCCTTGTTGCGCTGGAGGTGGCCGATCATGTGCCAGCGGGCGGGGCCTGCGTTGTTGTGCCCGAGCGCTGAGCGCCTGCGGATGAACTCGTCGACCATCGCGGCCCGCTGAACAAGCTGGGGGACGCGGTTCTCGCCGAAGTCGCGGTGTCCGAGCTCGATGAGCTCGCGGACATCGTCCATCTCCGCGTACTTGGTGACCGCGACGAGGATGATCTCCTCGCTGTTGCGGCCGGCGCGTGCAGCCGCGGACTCGATCCGCTCCCGGACCGCCTCGTAACGCTCTTTCAGTGTCATTGCTGTTTCGATCATCCCTGAGCTCCGCTCAAGTTCGTCAATTTTAGACTCGGCATCCATGCCTCGTGTGCATCTACCTTATCCGACCGGCAGATCTCGCGCTCGATTTCTCGGCTCCCGCTTGGAAAGAACTTGCCCGCTTCCTACCTGGACATCGAGCCGTAGTAATCGCTGTAGCTGTAGCCGCGGGCCCCTCCTCGGGAGGCATACGGCTTGTGATCGGAGTTGATGCTGTTCCAGACCCGACTCAGCGACCCAGGGTCCTGGCTTGCCAGCACGGAACACCCCCCGACAAACAAGGGCAGCAAGACAAAGCTCACTGCAAGCACCGCTCGTTTGATTGCAATGCGATAAGACATTGATATCCCCCGTGTCACGAATCAGCGACCCCAACCGTGGGAGCCGTGGTACCCGTGGCCGTAGTGCCCGTGGTAGTGCCCGTGCCCGCCCGAGCAGGCGGCGAGGACAAAGACGGCCGCGGCAACCAAGGCGACCCCGACGTCCTCGTACCAGTACGTCGAGCACGATCGGCCGTACCCGTGATGCACCGAACAAGCCGGGGCCGCGATGATGGAGGCACCAAGGACCCCCGCGATGGCGAGCCTTCGGCCTTTGTTTCGATTCCGCATCGTTCAGCTCCTGAGAAAGAGCACCTCGAATAAGCTTGTGAGTACTAGCTTACATACTTCGGATCGGTGATGCAACCCCGTTTCTGAACCCTTGGGGCCGATTTTGCGGCGATCGGAGCCGCTAGCATGGCCTATGACCAACCAAAGGCCCGAGAACGCACCGTTTGTCCTCATCATCCGTGACGGCTGGGGAGCCAATCCATTCCCGGATCAGGCCAAGCACGACGCGGTGGCACTTGCCAAGACTCCCGTCGACGAGGCGCTGCGAGCCCAATACCCCTGGACGCTCATCAAGACCAGCGGCCTGGACGTCGGGCTCACCGAGGGGACGATGGGCAACTCGGAGGTCGGTCACCAGAACATCGGGGCGGGCCGGATCGTCGATCAGGACGCGGTGCGGATCAGCAAGGCGTGCGACAACGACGAGCTCGACCGGATCGAGCCCTTGGTGCGCGCGATCACGAAGGCGCGTGACGGCGGGAAAGCCGTGCACCTGATGGGCATCAATTCCGACGCGGGCGTGCACGGTCAACTCGAGCATCTCTACGCGCTCTTGCGACTGTGCAAGTCGCTCGGTCAGCAGAAGGTGTTCATCCATCTGTTCACCGACGGGCGCGACACGGGCCCGTTCACGGGCAAGGGCTTTGCGGAACAGGTCGAACGCAACGCGCGCGAGATCGGCGTTGGGCGCATCGCCAGTGTTGTCGGGCGGTACTGGGCGATGGACCGTGACAACCGCTGGGAACGTGTGAAGCGCGCGTATGACCTGCTCACCGGTCGGGCCGGCGCACCGAGCTACCCCACTGTTTCCGCGGCGATGCAGCACGCGTACGACTCGCCCGCCAGCGAGGGGCTCATCGGCGACGAGTTCGTCGAGCCCTCGACGATCGGCGATGCGCTCGAGAGCCGGATCCACTCGGGCGATGCGGTGATCTTCTACAACTACCGGGGCGACAGGCCCCGCGAGATCTGCTCGGCCTTCCTCCTGCCCGACTTCGACGGTTCGGAAGAACTCAAGCCCTCGCCCGACTCGGGGCACAGGGGCTTTGATCGGGGCGAAAGGCTCGATCTGCACTTTGTGCTCATGACGCCTTATTCGGAGCGCCTCGCCGAGCTGGCAGCCGTCGCGTTCCAGAAGCCGCCCAAGATGCCCATGATCGGCGGCGAGACGATCAGCACACTCGGGCTGCGCCAGTTCCGGTGCGCCGAGACGGAGAAGTACCCGCACGTCACGTTCTTCTTCAACGATTACCGCGACGAGCCCTTCGCGGGCGAGAGCCGGGAGATCATCCAATCACCCAAGGTGGCGACCTACGACCTCCAGCCCGAGATGTCGGCGCCGGGCGTGCGCGACGCGGTGCTCCGCAGGCTCGAAGCGGACGACTGCGAGGACGTGATCGTCGTCAACTTCGCCAACGCGGACATGGTCGGGCACACGGGGAGCCTGGAGGCAGCCATCAAGGCCTGCGAGACGGTCGACGCTT
Organism: Phycisphaerales bacterium; assembly: GCA_965228265.1. Lineage (GTDB taxonomy): Bacteria > Planctomycetota > Phycisphaerae > Phycisphaerales > UBA1924. The sequence continues at coordinate 1,607,016 of OZ245804.1, read as the reverse complement.
GTGTCGGCGCGATCGTCGAGAAAACGCTCGCCCGGGGTGGGTCGCTGATCGTGACCGCCGACCACGGCAACGCGGAGCAGATGTTCGATCCGGAGACGGGCTCGCCCCAGACGGCTCACACGGTGTACGACGTGCCGTTGATCGTTGTGGGACAGGCCTTCGAGGGACGCACGCTCCGGGGCGACCGGGAGGCCTCGAACTGGACGAACCCCGAAGCACGCCGGATGCGGGGCCGATTGGCGGACATCTTCCCGACGGCCCTGGCGATGATGGGCATCGACCAGCCAGCCGAGATGACGGGGCAATCGCTTCTGGTTTGAGCCAAAGGGTTTAGCGGCCGCCGGGCAGTCGGCCCGAATGCGGCGGGACCTCGGGCTCATCGAGCCCCTCGTCGGCGGCGGTCAGCACCCGGTCGAACTTCTCCTCGAGCCGATCGATGCGTTTGACGAGCTGGAGGACGCGCTCGCCGAGCTCGCGGATGGCTTCGTCGTGGTCGTCTGACCGCTTCTCGGCGAAGAGCTGGGCTTCCTCGATCTTGTGGACTCGGTCTTGTTCCATGACTTAGGCTCCGCGGCTCTTCTGAGGATGATACCGTACGCGCCATGCGATACACCATCACCGTGTTCGTTCTCACGCTCCTTGCGGGCTCACTCGCCCGGGCTCAGCAGGCCGACCCGACGTCGCTGCTCAGCCCCGCCGAGCCGTTGTTTACGTTCGACGAGAGCCTTTTCCAGGACACAGGCTCGTCGTCGGCGCTGCCCTTTGGTTCACAGGATACGCAGCATCTGATGTTCGGTTCGATGGTCGGGCCAGACTTTCGGGGTAATGTGGACGTCAGTGTCCACGGGCAGTACACGTACTTCGTGATCGATGACTTCGAGGTGGGCGTCGAGGCGGCGTTCTGGGGGTTCTTCCAGGACGACAGCACCGTCGGGGTGAGCACGAGCCTCGTGATGCGGTACCACTTCTACCAGGCCGAGCGATGGTCCGCGTTCGCCGAGGCGGGCATGGGGGTGATGGCCGCGGGTGACGATGTGCCGGACACGGGCACGAGCTTCAACCTGATGCCGAGGTTCGGCGCGGGCCTGACCTGGCAGATGTTCGAGGACTCTTCGACGCGTCTGATCACCGGCCTGCGTTGGCACCACATCTCGAACGCGCGCATGAAGGGCGAGGAAGACAACCCGGCGCGTGACGGGCCCGGGCTCTACGTCGGATTGCTCTACGACTTTTAGAACGCGAGAGGGTCAGGCCGCCTTGGCGGTGTCCTGTGTCTGGCCGCTGGCCAGGTCGGTGAAGACGACGCGATCGCGTCCGCCTTTCTTGGCGCGGTAGAGCGCCTTGTCAGTTTCTTCGAGCCAGTTCTCGGCCGAGACATCGATCGAATCGCCGGCACCGGCCACACCGATGGAGACCGTGACTTTGCGTTCGGGGTGCGCGGGCCAGTTCATGCTGGCCAGCTCGTTTCGGATGCGTTCGCAGACACCGGCGGCCTCTTCGGGCGTGGTGCCCGGCATGATCAGCGCGAACTCCTCGCCGCCGTATCGGCACGCGATATCGCTGGCCCGGATCTCGCGTCTGATGAGCTTGGCGAATCCCTGGAGCGCTGCGTCGCCGGCGGGGTGGCCGTAGGTGTCGTTGAGTGATTTGAAATGGTCGAGATCGAAAAGCGCGATGCTCAGGGGCCTGCCCGAGCGGTTGTTCTCTGAGATGCTTGCTGCCCATCGGTCGTCGAAGTGGGCGCGATTCCAGAGCCCGGTCAGCCCGTCGATGTGCGCGAGCTTGCCGAGCATCTCGATCAGATCCGACATCCGCAGGGCTGATCGCAAGCGGACCCGGAGTTCCATGAGGTCGAAGGGTTTGGTGACGTAATCGACCGCGCCCAGATCGAACGCGACAACCTTGTCGGCGGGGCTGTGCAGCCCGGAGAGCACGATCACCGGGATGTCGCGCGTTTCCGCGTTGTCCTTCAGGTGACGCAGCACCTCTAAGCCGTCCATGTCGGGCATGTCCAGATCGAGCAGGATCAGGCTGGGGCATTCCTGCTCGGCCAGGGCCAGCGAGGTCTTGCCATCCAGTGCGGCAATGAGATCGATGTTCTCCTGCCGAAGCCGGGCCTGGAGAAGACGATGCACGTCCTCCGAGTCGTCCACGACAAGCATCGAGTGCCGCTTGTCCTCAGTAGATGTGCTCTGTGTCTCGGGCATCGAACGAGCGTTCTCCGGTTCCCTTACTTCGGTTGAATCACGATCGAAGTTTGGCTAGGCGGCCATTCGGCCACAGAGTTCGATCAAAGCCCGGAATTCGGCGTCCACGGCGTTCAGGTCCTGATCGGCGATGCCAAGAAGCCGCTGCTCGAGATGGTCGGCGACCGACGTGAGCTGAGGGAAGCCATAACCGCCCCCGGACCCTTTGAGCTGGTGCACGATCCGGATGAGCTGCTCGCGTTGGCTGTTCTCAAAGGCGGTCTGCATCTGATGCACGCGCTGGGGCATCTTGTCCACGTACTCGATCACGAGCTCGGCCATGTCCGGGTCGTCCGAGAACTCACTCCGGAGCGGGCTGTTGTCTGGCTGTTTCGTGGCCATAAGTACCCCCATCGCCGCGCCATGTTGACACCCAGTCGGCCAGCTGACCCGCGACAAGCCCACATCGGGAATGTCCCTGTAGCCCTTCAGCAGAAACCCTGATTTCAGTTTCGTTCGGGCGGAATTCGTCCCCGATCATGGCGAATGAATTCGCCAGACGTCAGAAACAGAACATCACGACAGCGAGGTCCGGTGCTACTCGCAGCCCTGCTGATAGTTTGACACGAACGCGGAGAAGTCCGCGGCACTGACCAAGCCATCGAAATTCTGATCGGCCTGCGGCGTCTCATTGATGTACGCGGTGATCCACGCCGTCAGGTCCGTGTTCTCGACCTGACCGTTGCGGTTCACGTCCGCCGCACACACTCGGAGTCCCTTGGCCGCGGCGACGGCTCGGTACGCATCGATGCGCCCGTGCCCGAATCGCTCATCAAACCCCGTGAGTCCGAGATCGATCGTGTGGTACTTCAGGATGTCAACCACACCCTCTGTATTGAGTGATGGATTCTCCGAGAGCATCAGCGCCACCACACCCGCCACCATCGGACACGCGGAACTTGTTCCGGACTGGTACGCGTACGTGGGTGCACTGAAGAAATCATCCCACGTCGAGAGAATCTCAAAGCCCGGTGCGGTCACCGTCACCTCAGGGCCTGTGGTCGAGAATTCTGCGAGTGCATCGGTGTTGTCCGTCGCGCCGACTGCGATCGTCTCCGGGTACTTGGCCGGGTATTTCACACCGGGCTGCCCGGTGTTTCCCGTTGAGGCACAGACGACCACCCCCCGCTCGGTCGCGTACTGGACCGCGGCATGCAGAAAGTCACTGCCTGAGTCCAGGCCGATACTGATCACAGCAACCCGGGCCTCGTGATCCGCTGCCCAGATCAGCCCCTGGCCGAGCCAGACGTCGCTTGTGAATCCGAGCAGGTTGGCTACCTTGACGGGCATGATCTGCGAGCCCCAGCTCACACCGGTCATCCCTTCGCCGTTGTTCGAGCTAGCCGCGGCGATACCCGCGACATGGGTGCCGTGTGAGTTGAAAGGGTCGTGCGCATCTCCAGACGATCCGATACCCGTCGTGTTGTACGCGTCGGTCAACTTGTAGTAGAGATCGGGGTGGTCGTAGCTGACGCCCGCGTCGAGCACCGCGATCGTGATATGGCCCGACCCCGATGACAGCGACCACGCACGGATCGCGTTGATGTCCGCACTGGGCACGCCGTTCACCCCGCCGAGAATCTGTCCCACGTTGTTCAGGCTGTATTGAGTCGGAAAGCCGGGATCGTTCGGATGCCCGGAACGGTCCGCCCTGCCCATTGTCTGGCCCACCCGGACATGTTCAGCCGCGTCGAGGCTCGCGGCCTCGGCAACCAGATCATCCAGATGCTGCTGCCCGAACGGGTGCGCATCATCCATCTGGACCAGGTACATCCGGTCGAGCCCGAGCGATGTTGCCAGGTCCGGATCTTCAAAGCCGAATGGCACCGCCGGCATGACCGATTGCAGTTCAGTCCCGCCGAAGAGCTGAATCACCTGATCGAGCTCACCCGGTGAATCGGCGCCCTGCGTGCGAAGCACTCGGCCCGTTGAATCGAGCGCGTACCCGGGCTGCGTGCGCAGCACAACGGCGTCGGCCAGAAAGCCACGCTCGATATCTGTTCTCACAATGTCCCGATGGGCAACTGGCTGCCCGTATGCCGCCGAAAAAGCAAGCGACAACAGCGCGATCATCGCGCCGGATCCTCTTCTTCCCGACATCTCTCTCTCCCCTGCGAGATCGACCCATGACGGCCGATATCCATCGGCAGACTACCAGTCGCCTCAGGAGCATGCCAGCGAAAACTCGTCCTGTGACCTGAACTGAAAGAACGCCCCACCTGCCGTTCGGAAAATGGAAGGGCAACGAAACGGATACCACTTTCCGTATTCCAAGCTCCGATTCCCGACAAAATTCGGACGAAACGTGAGAACGGGGTTGACAGGTTTCGGGACCTCGGCCACTCTAGTGGGACATGGAGAGGGCGTTCTGCCCGAGGAAGAGATCTGGAGAGTCTGCTCCGGGCGACCTAAGACACCGCCCGATGCAGTAGGGAGACAAGAAATGTTCGATCGCACTCCGAAGAGGGGCCTTGCGCTCGCTGCGCTGGCATTGGCTACGACGGCGGGGACGGCTTCGGCTGATATCTCGTCGGTCATCTTCACAATCACCGCCGAGCTCGAGAACGGCAACACCTACCCGTGGAGCATCGAACTCAACCCCGGTGATGTGGATGCCAATGGCAACTACTACTGGCAGCTCGATGAAGCCGTCAGCGTCATGGACGGCACCACAGAGATCTTCGAGCTCTCGAATGCTTCGATCACGATTTTCGCCGACCCCTCCGTCGCGCTGAACTTCAACGTCATCGCCGGCCAGCAGAACACGGTCTTCTCGATCGACTCGGCCAACCTCAGCTTCGCCCCGCTCGCTAACGCGGTCGGCCGCGCCACCGCTGGCGTCTCGGTGACCGACCTCAACGGCGACGGCGCCACACTCACACCGATGAGCGGTGGCGCGTACCGCTCCTACTACAACGGCGGCGGCACCAACTTCCAGAACCTGATCGCCGCCCCGATCGTCGCGGCGGCACACAGCTCGGCCAGCACCAGCGACACCTACCCGGCTGTCGGATACCAGAACATCGGGACCACCCTGACAGACATCGAATCAGAATGGCGCTTCTCGCTCTCGGCCGGTGACCTGGCCGCGGGCACCAGCGAGTTCGAGGTCATCCCCGCCCCGGCCTCGGCCGTGCTCGGTCTGACCGCCCTCGTCGGCCTCCGCCGCCGCCGCTGATCGACCCAGTCCAATCATAAACCAAACACGCGGTCCCGACAGGGGCCGCGTGTTTTTTCGAAAACTCATTGGCAATCTCAAAAATTGCTCATTGACACACCGTTCGGGTGGTCCCATACTTATATCAGAGAGACATCATTCTGAGGGGCTCCCCTCGGAAACATGCCGGTGAGCCAGGGAGAGGAGAGACTCCATGCCTCGGATTTCAAGCATTCTTGCGGCTGCAGCAGCGACGTCCGCTTTCGCGACGGGCGCACAGGTCAGCGATCCGCTGATCACGATCTCCGCGTCGAGTTCGCTCGGCTCGGGCAGCGCCAGCTTCACGAGCGCCGACATGGGCGCCATCACGCAGCCCAACGGCGGCATCGTGTTCATCCTGTTCAGCCCGTTGACGATCGTCGACCAGCAGAACAACAACATCATCGCCACCATCACGCAGCTCAACGTCATCAATAACGCCGACAGCACCGATACGCCCGGCACGCCCGATGCACTCACCAGCATCGGCTTCGGCTTGTACGCGGGCGACGCGGACACGACGTTCAACATGACCGCCAGCCTGATCAACACGGGCTCGGTCGCAGACGCCGCACTCCGCGCGACCGCGAGCGTCAACGTCACCGACAACAACGGCGACGGCGCCACGCTCACCGGCCTCGGCGCCGGCGGCAGCTACTTCAACGCCGCGTACAACGGCGGCACCACGTTCGCCGACCTCGTGGCCGGCCCGCTCGTGGCACCGGCCATCGGCTCGAACGACAGCAGCCAGGACTTCCCCGCCGCCCCGGGCATCTTCTCGCCCATCGGTGTGGCACTGAACAACATGCAGGCCCAGTTCAACTTCTCGCTTTCCGCGGGCGACTCGGCCGGCGGCACCAGCGGGTTCTTCTCGATCCCGACGCCCGCCTCGGCAGCACTCTTCGGCATCGCCGGCTTCGCCGCGATCCGTCGACGCCGCTGATCGTCGAGCACTATCATGAATCTCCAAACGCCGCCCGGCTTGCCCGGCGGCGTTTCTCGTTTTCGGAATCGAGTCAGGCACTCTCGCTCAATCGTCGAGCCGGATGACATCCTCGAGTGAAGCGATGCCCGGCATCGGTTCGCCCTTGACCTCGATCATCGCAGCGCTCCCGGTCTTGAGACCGATGCACGAGCACCCGAGCCCCCGGGTCAGGATTGTGGCCAACTCGGACATCGTCGGGTTGTGCCCGACCAGGATCAGCTCGCCGCGATCGCGGTGCTGATCGATGACCTCGATCGCCTCGCTCGCTCGCCGCCCGAGCATCAGCCCTGGGGTGAGGACGGGCTCGATCCCCAGCACCTCGCACAGGATCTCCGCGGTCCTTCTGGCCCGCTCGGCCTGGCTGGTCAGAACCAGCGCATCCCGGAATCCGGTCGCCAGAAGCGTTTCACCGAGCCACCTGGCCTGATTCTCGCCCCGGAGGGTGAGGCGACGGTCGGCGTCTCTGCCGGTCGGAGAATCCTGCTCCGCTTTGCCGTGGCGTGCGATCACGAGCCTCATCCGTTGTAGACTACCCGATATCTTCGGGAACCGTTCAGGATTTCGGGCGTCTCACCTAGAAGCCCTACCCCGGACGCCGAAAGGGCCCGCCGCGGGGCCATGGCACAGGAGGCCGACGAATGGCACATCTTTCCCGTTCTCTCATCGTGGGATGCACAATCGCACTGGCAGGGGCCGCTGCGCCGGGCTCGATCAGCCCGCTCTGCGCCACCGCCTGCGCCCAGACCGACGAGGGGGACGTCAAGGCCAAGCGCCAGAACCTGGCGCTCCTGCTCCGCCCGATCTCCGTCAACTTCGAGGACCAGCGCTTCGAGGACGTGATGACCTTCATCCAGGACTTCACCGGCGCCGACTTCGATATCCACTACGCCGACGACCGCAAGCCCAACGGCCTCGACCGCGATGCGCTCATCAAGGTCAACGCCCGTGAGATGACCGCGCTGCGCCTGCTCGAGCTTGTGCTCGAACAATCCGCACGCGACACCTTCGAAGAGAGCACCTGGCAGATGACCAAGTGGGGCTCGATCGAGGTCGGACCCAAGAGCCTCCTCAACCGGCGACAGCGCGTGGTCATCTACGACATCGCCGACCTGCTCTTCGAACTGCCCGATTACGAAGACGCCCCGGACATCGATCTCCAGAACGTCCTCCAGAACACCGGCGGCGGGGGCGGCGGGCAGTCGCCCTTCGACGGCGACACCAACGACGAGGACGAAGAACGCGACCTCGACGAGCGACGCAACGAGGTCATCGACCTGATCCAGGCCATCGTCGAACCCGAGCAGTGGGTCGACAACGGCGGCGACGGCGGCACCATCCAGATCTTCCAGAACACACTCGTCATCAAGGCGCCCGATTACATACACCGCCAGATCGACGGCTACCGCTGGTGGCCGAGCAAGGCGACCACCATCGCGGGCACCGGCGCCCGCAGGTATGTCAGCTTCAACCTCGACACGGGCATCGGCACTGTCGACGGCTTCGAGTCCTATCCCGTCCCGGCTGTTGTCGGTGGAGATGGCGGCGGAGGTGACGGCGGAAACGGTGGCGGCGGCGGCGGCGGCGGCGGCGGCGGGTAAGCCATCCTGCACACATCCAGCACACTTGGCGGAGGCTTCCAGCCTCCGTTTTTTTTGGTTGCCGTATGTGAATGGAGAAATGGGCGGCGAGACGCCGCCCCCACCATGATGTGCCGGGTTTCTGCCCCGAGTTGCGGTGGCCGGAAGCCTCCGCCACAGCGTTCAGATGTATCGACGGTCAGACTTCCGCGACTTCCGACACACTCGGGCACGAGCACATGATGTTGCGATCGCCCCAGGGGTTGTCGATCCGCGCCACCGCGGGCCAGAACTTCCGCTCACGCAGCCAGGGCATGGGCCAAGCGGCACGCTCGCGGCTGTAGGGCTTGTCCCACGTATCCGAAGTCACGATCGACAGCGAATGCGGCGCCCCGGTCAGGAGGTTCTGCTCCTTGTCCGCCTCACCCCGCTCGATCTCGGCGATCTCCGCGCGGATGGCGATCAACGCGTCGCAGAACCGGTCGAGCTCGGCGAGCGACTCGGACTCGGTCGGCTCGACCATCAGCGTGCCCGCCACGGGCCAGCTCATCGTCGGCGCGTGGAAGCCGTAGTCCACAAGACGCTTGGCGATGTCATCAACCTTAATGCCCACGGACTTGTCGAAGGGTCGGCAATCGAGGATGAACTCGTGCGCAACGCGCCCGCTCTCGCCGGTGTAAACGATGTCGTAGTGCCCCTTCAATCGAGCGGCCATGTAGTTGGCGTTGAGGATCGCGACCTGCGTGGCTTTCTTGAGACCAGAGGCCCCCATGAGCGCGATGTACACCCAGCTGATCGGGAGAATGCTCGCCGAGCCGTACGGGGCCGCCGAGATCGGGCCGATCGCGTGATCGCCCGCCGAGGCGGGGCTTGTCACGGGGTGCCCCGGGAGGAACGGCTTCAGGTGCTCGGCGACACCGATCGGGCCCATGCCCGGTCCGCCGCCGCCGTGCGGGATGCAGAAGGTCTTGTGCAGGTTGAGGTGGCAGACGTCGGCACCGATATCGCCGGGCCTGCAGAGCCCGACCTGCGCGTTCATGTTCGCGCCGTCCATGTAGACCTGCCCGCCACAGTCGTGCACGATCTTGCAGACCTCGCGGATGCCCTCCTCGAACACGCCGTGGGTCGAGGGGTAGGTCACCATGAGCGCACCGAGCGTGTCCTTGTGTGCCTCTGCCTGCTGGCGCAGGTGGTCGAGGTCGATGTCGCCCCGCTCTGTGCTGCGGACGGGCACGACCCTCATGCCCGCGATGACCGCGGTCGCCGGGTTTGTGCCGTGCGCGCTGGTCGGGATGAGGCAGACGTCGCGCTTCGTGTCGCCCCGCGAGGCGTGGTACGCCCGGATGACCATGAGTCCCGCGTACTCGCCCTGAGCGCCGGCGTTGGGCTGGAGGCTCACGCCCGCAAAGCCCGTGATCTCGCCCAGCCAGTCCTCGAGCAGTTTGAACATCTCCGCGTAGCCCTGCACCTGGTCGGCCGGGGCGAAGGGGTGCAGCGCACCGAACTCGGGCCACGTCACGGGCAACATCTCGCTGGTGCCGTTGAGCTTCATCGTGCACGAGCCGAGCGGGATCATCGAGTGCGCCAGCGACAGATCGCGGTTCTCGAGCTCCTTCATGTAGCGGAGCAGCTCCGTCTCGGAATGGTGCGTGTTGAACACCGGGTGCGTCATGAAGTCGCTCGTGCGAGCGAAGGCTTCGGGGATGGCCTTCATCTTCGACGCGTTCAGCAGGCCGTCGATGTCCGCCGAGTCGCTCCCGCCGAAAGCGCGGAGGATGTCGATCACGTCCTCGCGTGTCACGGTTTCGTCGAGCGTGACACTCAGCGTCCCGTCGCCGAAGTCACGGAGATTGATGCCCAGCTTCTTCGCCTTCGCCAGCACGCCCGAAGCGCTCTCGGTCGGCTTCACGCGGAGCGTGTCGAAGAACAACAGCTCCGGATCGCTCTGGCCGACATCGCACCCGAGCCCGATCAGCCCCTCGGCGAGGGAAACAGTCATCGCGCGGACGCGCTGGGCGATGCGCTTCACGCCCTCCGGCCCGTGGTAGACGCCGTACATCGCAGCGATGATCGCCAGGAGTGCCTGGGCGGTGCAGATGTTGCTCGTCGCGCGGTCGCGCTTGATGTGCTGCTCGCGTGTCTGGATCGTCAGACGCAGCGCATCGTTCCCGAGCACGTCACGCGAGACGCCCACGATGCGCCCGGGCATCTTGCGGATGTGCGTCAGCTTGGTCGCCATGAACGCCGCGTGCGGACCGCCGTAGCCCATCGGCACACCGAACCGCTGGGCCGTGCCCACGACGATGTCCGCCCCCCACTCGCCCGGAGGGGTGATGAGCGTCAGACTCAGAGGGTCCGCGTCGCACACGACCATCGCGCCCGCCGCGTGCACACGCTCGGCGAGCGACTTGTAGCAATGAATCCGCCCGTCGGTGTTGGGCACCTGCACCAGGACGCCCGCGACGTCCTCGCCGAGCTCGGCCTTCTCGATCGGCTCCACACGCACCGTGATACCCATCGAGCCGGCGCGTGTGCGCAGCACCTCGATCGTCTGCGGGTGACAGCGGTCATCGACCACGAACGTCCGCTTCTTGTCGCGCGCGATCGAGACGCACATCGACATCGCCTCGGCCGCGGCCGTGCCCTCGTCGAGCAGCGATGCACCCGCGACCTCCATGCCCGTCAGGTCCGTGATCATCGTCTGGAAGTTCAGCAGCGCCTGCAGCCGCCCCTGCGCGAGCTCGGCCTGGTAAGGCGTGTACTGCGTGTACCAGCCCGGGTTCTCCAGGATGTTGCGCAGAATGACAGGAGGCGTGATCGTGCCGTGGTAGCCCATCCCGATGTACGAACGCGCCACGACGTTCTTCTTCGACATCCGGCGGAGCTCGTTGATCAGCTCGTGCTCGCCCCGGGGATCGCCCAGCTTGAGCTCGCCCTGCATGCGGATGGACTTGGGCACCACCTGGTCCACAAGGTCATCGAGCGACGCGCACCCGACCTTGTCGAGCATCAGGGCGATCTCCTCGTCGCTCGGCCCGATGTGACGCTCCACGAACTGGTCCGAAGCATCCAGAACCGACGAGCCCGCGACTTTGCCAACCGACGAATCGACCATGGTCATCCATTTGCCTCCGGGGAGCCGACCCAGTCCCCCGGTCGGCGAGCGATTCTAGCTTGTATACAACGGATTTCGAGGCACAGGCCCCGATGGATCAGCGCTCTTCATAGAACCACAGAAGCTTCTCGTAGCCGTCTTCGGTGATCATGTCGAAGCCCTGCCACTTGAGGTCCCGCCCGACGCCCTTGACGAGCCTGAGCCTGTGCATGTTCGTCCCGATCCGTTCATATCTGGCGTTGGGCGCGTTCTCGGCCATGGGCATGCGGGCAAAGAGCTGGTTGATCTCCTCGAAATCAGCCAGCAGCATGTCGAACGCCTCCTCGGGCTCCTTGCCGTGGTCGATGAACTCCTGCTTGGTCGCATCGCTCAGGACCTGCTCGACGAACAGCTCCCGCTCGTCGTTGCGCAGCGTCTCGAAGATGTGGCGCATCAGGTGCCTTGGCCCCTTGGCGCGGAGCGTCACGTTGCCGTCGTCGTCGACCTCGCGCTGCGCCTCATGGGGGAGAAACCTCGGGTCGGCGATGCGTGCCTTTCGGTCCTTCGTCGCGCCGGGGCCGCTGACACCTTCCATGCCGGCAAAGAACGGGTTGACGGGGACCTCTTCCTCGTACGTCTCGCACCCGACCACCGCCAGACTCAGAACCGACACCGCAAGGACAGTTGGCCCGCACATGCACCCGTTCATCCGGGCACCCCGCCCGGCTGACTGACCGGATCGAGCACAGGCTCGCCCTCGCCGCGACGCCAGCAATCATGCACCGCGAACGTTTCTTCACTCATCGGGGCATCGGTCCGCATGTGACACCCGCGCGACTCGGCCCGCCAGAGCGCCGACTGCGCCACGAGATGCGCCACCGTGAGCATGTTCTGGACTTCCCAGCCGTCCGGCTCGTCGAAGATCTTGTCGAGCGTGTAGCGGGCCCAGAACTCGAGCATGTCGACCGCGTCGGTCAGCATCGCGCCCGTGCGCTCGATCCCGACGTTGCGCCACATCGCCGACCGCAGGCTCGACCGCACATCCTCGATGTCCAGCACGCCGTGCTCACTCGGGCGGATGTCACTGACGATCGAGATCGGTGCGGGTAGTCCTAGCTCCGAAGCCGCCAGCCCCGCGAGCCTCCCCGCCGCCTTGCCGACCACGAGCCCCTCGAGCAGCGAGTTGCTCGCCAGCCGGTTCGCGCCGTGCAGGCCCGAGCAGGCGGCCTCCCCCACCGCGTACAGCCCCGGGATGCCCGTGCGACCAGCCGCGTCCGTGCGCACGCCGCCGATCGTGTAATGGGCCGCCGGGTGAACGGGGACGAGTTCCCGCTGCGGGTCGATGCCGTAGTTCATCAGCTCAGCGGTGATCCCCGGAAAACGCCGGTCGAAACCCTCGATATGCCTCGCGTCGAGATAGACCTTGGTGCTGCCCGTGCGCGCGATTCGGCTGACAATCGCCCGGCTCACGACATCGCGCGGCGCCAGCTCGACCAGCTCGTGCTCGTCCCGCATGAACCGAGTGCCCGTCTCGTCGACGAGATGCGCCCCCTCGCCGCGCACGGCTTCGGAGATCAGACTCCGCGGAGCACCCGGGAGATAGAGCACCGTCGGGTGAAACTGGATGAAGGCCATGTCCGCGATCGAAGCGCCGGCCCGGTAGGCCATCGCCACGCCGTCGGCCGTCGCGACGCGCGGGTTGGTCGTCTCGCGATAGAGCTGCCCCGCCCCGCCCGATGCGAGCACGGTCGAGCGCGCCCAGATCATCTGAAGCCCGTACCTGGCGTGCCAGGTCACCGCGCCCATCACCGTCGCACCGGGCTCGGCCGAGGGCGTGATCAGATCGAGCGCGAAGCAGTGCGCAAAGACGCGGATATTCGGGTGGCTGCGCAGGCGGTCGAGCAGTGTCGTCTGCAGCGCTCTGCCCGTCGCGTCGCCCGATGCGTGCAGGATCCGGCGTTGGTGGTGACCGCCCTCGCGCCCGAGCGCGATCGCGCCGTCGGCATCCTTATCAAATGGCATGCCGAGCGTGGTCAGCTCGCGCATCGCGTCCGGCCCGCCCGTGACGACCTCGTGCACGACGTCGGCGTCGCAGAGCCCGCCGCCCACCTCGAGCGTGTCCGCCTCATGCGAGCCGAAGCTGTCATCCTCGGCCATGACCGCCGCGATGCCGCCCTGGGCCCACGCGGTGTTGCTCAGCTGTGTGTCGTCCTTGCAGAGCACGATGACTTCGCCGTGCTCGGCTGCCGCCAATGCCGCCGAGGCGCCGGCCACGCCCCCACCGATCACGAGCGTGCCCGTGAACATCTGAGGCAACAGCCCCGAGCGGAAGGGAATCAGGTATCGGCGTTCGTCGAGGCTCTGGCCCATCGGGCAAGTCTACGAGGCGCGGACGGGCCCCGATCACTTCTCGCCGAGCAGGAGGTCCACTTTCTTGGGCAAAAACGCGGCGTGATACTCGATGTGCCACGTCGCGAGCCCGAGCATCCGCCTGAAAGTGAATTCGCCCCGCACGGTATGCAATCCCTTGCGCTCCCACGTCGCGTCTTCCACGGTCTGGAGCCAGCCGTGCGTCCACGCGCGGACCGTGTGGATCGTCGCGACGAACGCGCCGCACGCGGCCCGCGCCGAATCACCCGTGCCACCCACCGGCTGAACCTTGTAGAGCCCGTTGTCGATGTAGGGCTCCGGGTCGAAACCCTCGAAGACCGGGCCGTCCTCGGCCGCGATCCGGCGCAGGCGGTAGGCGTTCAAGATCTCGCACTCGGCAAGGTGCCCGATGAGCACGCGGACAGGCCACTTGCCCACGCCCGCCGACTCGAGGAACGCTGTGTCGAGCAGTTCGTCATCCAGATCGAAAACGCGCTTGTCGATCCGCTCGATGCCCAGGGCGTACCGAGCGATCAGCTCCGCCTTGGGCAGGGCCGCGAGTTCGTCGTAGCTGGGCACGGGGCCTCGCATCACGTGGTCGGGTTCCATCGGGTGTACCTCCTGCCGCAACGCTAGTGTTGCGCATGACCCAGAACCAACCCCAGAACCAATCCCCGACTGAAGACCAGTGCGATTCCAAGCGTCTGGCCCTCCGGGTCGTGGCGATGCCCCGCGATACGAACCAGTACGGCACGATTTTCGGGGGTGTCATTCTGTCCTACATCGACCAGGCGGGCTTCGTCGAAGCTCGGCGTCATGGGTGCCACCGCTGGGTGACCGCGGCGATCAATGCCGTGGAATTCCAGGCCCCGGTCAACGTGGGCGACGTGATCTGCCTCTACACCACGACCACCCGCACGGGGACCAGCTCTGTGACGGTCAAGATCGAGGTCGTCGCGGAGCGGTACATGACGGGCGAGACCGTGGATGTGACAGCAGCCGACATGACGCTGGTCGCTGTGGATCCGACAGGCAAGCCCATCCCCTTCCGCTCGCCCCCGACAGTTGTGGAACCCGGGGTGACTCTGAACAAGGGCTGATTCTGGTGCCGCGGGGTCTTTTTCCAACCCGTGGCCCCTCTCTCAAGACTTCCTGAAGACGGACAAGCCGTGGCATCCGGAGCCCTCCGGTCTTTGCTAGACTGGCCGCATGAGCCGTTCGACCTTTCTTCATACCGAACCCGCCGGGAAAGCCGTGCTTGCCCAGATTCTGTGCGAGCACATCGGTGACCGCGAGACGCAGATCATCCAGGACGAACTCACCGCCGCGGCTGAGCCGGCCGGCTGGCGGGTGGCGATCGATCTCTCGAAGGTCGTGTTCCTGCCCTCGTCCGGGCTGGGCATGCTGGTGGCTATCCACAACAATGCCAAATCGAGCAAGGGCAAGGTCGCGGTGTTCGGCGTCGCCGACGACCTGATGAAAATGCTCAAGATCACCCACCTCGACAAACTCTTTTCGATCAAGCCTGATCGCGAAGCGGCGATCAAAGCCGTGTCATGAGCCCCGCAAGGCTTGTGCTCATGATCTCCGGCGGCGGGCGCACGGCGCTCAACATCGCCGACGAAATCGATCAGGGCTATCTCGACGCCCAGATCGGTATGGTCATCGCCTCGCGCCAATGCGCCGGGGTGGACCGCTGTCGGGAGCGTGGACTCGAGGTCATGGTCGAGCAGGGCACGATCGAGCCCGACTGGCTGGGCACGGTGCTCGAGAAAGCCGAGGCGGATCTGGTGTGCCTCGCCGGTTACCTGAAGCTGCTGCCGATCCCCGCGGGCTGGGCTGGGCGGATCCTGAATATCCATCCGGCGCTGCTCCCGAAATTCGGCGGACCGGGGATGTTCGGCGGCCATGTCCACCGGGCCGTTTTGGGGGCGGGGGAACAAATCTCGGGCTGCACGGTCCATCTCTGTACGGACGAGTTCGATCGCGGGCCGATCGTCGTGCAGCGGACCTGCCCGGTTCTGCCGGATGACACGCCTGAAACGCTGGCGGCCCGCGTTTTCGAGCAGGAATGCATCGCGTATCCCGAGGCCATCCGTCTCACGCTGCGGAACCTTGCCGGGAACGCCGATGCCTGATCGGAGCCCCTCGAAGAGGAACCCGATGCGAAAGCTTGCACTGCTGTTCTTGATGCTGCTCGGGCTGGGCGGAACGTGCGCTCATGCCCAGACCGCGCCCGAGGCTGCCCGCGCGGTCGAGGCCTTCAACCGTCAGGACTTCGACGAGGCCGAGCGTCTGTGGAAAGCGTGGTCTGAGCGCGACCCCTCGGCGTTCGTGCCGCTCTACAACCTCGCGTGCGCACGCTCGATGCGGGGCGATACGCAGGGCGCGGGGGAACACATTCTTGCCGCGATCCAGCGGGGCTTTGCCGACATCAACCAGCTCAAGACCGACCCCAACCTCCGCGCGTTCCGCAAGACCGAGACCTACACGCAGATCCTCGAGGGCTGGAACAAATTCCTCGACCGGCGCCTCGAAGCGGACATGGCAGCCGCCCGCAAGCAGTACGGCTCGCGGTACAACTACACGAAGGACGAGAAATACCGCCTCGCCTTTGCCTCCGCCTACGACACCGTGACAAGCCGTCAGGCCCGCGAGGAAGTCCGGCGCACCGCCGACTGGGCGATCAAGAACGTCTTCACGGATCTCGCCCGGGGCGACGACAACGAGTTCGACGCGTGGGTCATGGTCGTACTGCCAACCTCCTCGGACTTTCAGCGCTGGGCGATCGAGACCTACGGCGACATCCCGGGCACAGCGACCAGCATGCTCGGCGGCGCGTACGCACACGACCAGAAAAAACTCGTCACACAGGACCTCGGCTCGACACTCCGCCACGAGTTCTTCCATGTGCTCCACTGGCGTTCGGTCGATCGCCTCGGACAACGCCACCCGGTCTGGATTCAGGAGGGGCTCGCCTCGCTCGTCGAGGACATGGACCAGACGCGACGCGGCCGATGGGAACCGGCGGTCTCCTGGCGGACCAACTCGATCCGCAGCCTCGCGCAGCACAACAAGCTCTTGCCCATCGAGCACCTGGCCACGATGGACAGGAGCCGATACGCGACGAATCGCCCACTAGCGAATTACGCGATGTCGCGTGGCGTGTTCATGTACCTGCACGACCGGGGCAAACTGGCCACCTTCTACGAGACGTACACGGATGATTACGCCGAGGACCCTTCGGGCCTGACCGCGCTGCTGACCGTGCTCGGGATGACCTCGGGCGAGTTCGATGAGAGCTTCCGCCAGTGGTGCCGATCGCTGGACGAGGTGTACGAGCAGAACTCGCCGCCGAACCTCGGGATCGGGGTCTCGCTGGATCTCTCCGCGGGCGACGGCCCGGTGATCCGCCAGCTCACGCACGACTCGGCCAAGCGCGCGGGCCTGAGGCCGGGCGACGTCCTGACCGGCATGAACGGGCGAAGCGTGCGCGACCTGAACGAGTTCTACCGCGTGCTGACGGGTCTGAACGAGGGCCAGAGCGTCGAGGTGACCTACCACCGACGCGGCCAGCACAAGTCGACGAAGCTGCCGATCACCGGGCGGCGATAGTCGACAGTTTCGCCGGGACCATGATCAACCAGATTGCGCTAGACGTAGACGAAGCGCCGACAATGGGCGGGGAGGGAGCCCGTCATGCGCCAATATCTGGAACTGCTTCAGCACGTCCTCGAGCACGGCTACGAGAAATCGGACCGGACCGGAACCGGGACGCGGGCCGTCTTTGGGTGGCAGTCGCGGTACGACCTCGCTGAGGGCTTCCCGCTCCTGACGACCAAGAAGCTGCACACCCGGTCGATCATCCACGAGCTGCTCTGGTTCCTTCGGGGGGACACCAATGTCCGCTCGCTGAACGAGGTGGGCGTCTCGATCTGGGACGAATGGGCGGACCCCGAGACGGGTGAGCTCGGGCCGGTCTACGGCTACCAGTGGCGGTCCTGGCCCTCGCCGGGTGGCGGCTCGGTCGATCAGATCGCCAAGCTCGTCGAGGGGCTCCGGACCAACCCGGACTCGAGGCGTCACATTGTCACCGCCTGGAACCCGGGACAGGTGGACGAGATGGCCCTGCCCCCCTGCCACTGCCTGTTCCAGTTCTACGTGGCGGGCGGGAAGCTCTCGTGCCAGTTGTACCAGCGGTCGGCGGACATCTTTTTAGGGGTGCCGTTCAATATCGCCAGCTACGCACTGCTGACGCACATGGTGGCCCAGGTCGTGGATCTGGAGCCGGGCGAGTTCATCCACACGCTGGGCGATGCGCACCTCTATAGCAACCACCTCGAACAGGCCAGGCTCCAGCTCTCGCGTGAGCCCGGTCGGCTGCCGAGACTGGTACTCAATCCGGATATCACGAAGCTGGAGGATTTCCGGTACGAGGACATCAGGGTTGAGGATTACGCGGCCCAGCCGCACATCCCGGCCCCGGTCGCGGTGTAGGGCTTATGCTGCGTTCATGGCGGTGGTCCTGATAGCAGCGATGTCTCTGAACCGAGTGATCGGGCGTGAGGGCGATCTGCCCTGGCACCAGCCGGACGACCTGGCTCACTTTAAGAGGCTGACACTGCACCACCCCGTCATCATGGGGCGCAAGACGTTCGATAGCTTCCCGGGGACGCTGCCCGGCAGACTCAATATCGTGGTTTCGCGGAATCCTGAATATCGGGCGCAGGGCGCTGATGTCGTGGATTCGCTGGACAAGGCGCTCTCGCTCGCATTCAAAAAGCAGCCGACTCATGATGTCTATGTCGCAGGCGGCGGCGAGATCTACGCCCAGGCCCTGACCCGAGCGGATCGGATCGAACTGACGCTGATCCACGCCGACGTCGAGGGAGACGCAAGGTTCCCCAGCCTGCCTGCAGGGGACTTTGTGGTGCAAAACCACCTATACAGGGCCAGTGACGCGAGCAACCCGCTGCCAATGACCTACCTGACGCTCGCCAGGGCCTGAAAACACTCTTTGAAAGCATCTTGTTAGGCATGAAAGAGGGTGGTTTTCCTCAGCAGAGCAAATACCCTGATCAGGTTGCGCGGCCGAGGGTTGAGCGGCAAGTGGCGTTTGGAGGCCCTGAATGGGGTTGCGAGCCTACCATTTCCCGAATCAACTGCATCCATCGCACCAAAACGCACCCCACTTTCAAAAAAGGGGTGCACACTGCTCAAATTCGGGTATACTTCGCCGGTACGAGTAGATTCCTTCACTACGCGTCCTGCTCGGCGTGGGTGTGGGGTCAGAAACGAGTGTTTAGTTCGCGAATAAGCATCTTAGAGGAGAGTATTCAAATGAAGACCGCTGCAATGATTCTCGCTGCCGGCATCGCTTCGAGCGCCTCGGCCCAGTTTGACAACACCATCGTTGTCGATCCCTTCGCTGGCACCGTCAACATCACCTACAACGGTGCTCTGCCGGTTCAGCAGCTCTGGAGCGACATCTCGGTCCGCATCACCGGCGACGGTGCCATCAACATCCTGAGCCAGTCGCCCAACTACACCGACCTGCTCAGCCCGGCTGGCGCTGTCATCACCGGTGACGGCTCCGGCGACGTGACCTTCGTCGGCGCTGCTGGTGGCTCGCTGCTCGGCGGCACCCACACCCCGGACAACCCCTGGGCTCCGTTCACCTTCAGCTACGCTGGTGATGTTGCCAACTTCGGTTTCGAGCTGTTCGGCCAGAACACCAACACCTTCGTTCAGGCTCCGTTCGGTAACCCGATCAACATGCTCAACGGCGACGGCTCGCAGGGCCCGCAGTCGTTCGAGGTCATCATCGTTCCGGCTCCCGCCTCGGCCGCTCTGCTCGGCCTCGGTGGTCTCGCCGCGATCCGTCGCCGCCGCTAATCCCGGTAGCCTCGGACAGATCAATCTGATCTGATACCAGCCGCCCGGTCTCTGACCGGGCGGCTGTCTTTTTACACCGGCTTCTATATTCCGACCCCCTGATCCAGTAGTCTCTGAGAGTTGCAAGACTCATGGGTGAATCGAGACGGCAAGGGGTATCGACGATGAAGATGAAAGCGATCGCGGCGTGTGTCGTCCTCGGGACGACGTCAGTTACAGCCGCTCAAGATTGCTCGATCTTTGTAAATCCCTTCGGCGGGACCGTAACAATTGAGTACAACGGGTCGCTGCCTGTGCAGCAGCTCTGGAGCGATATCAGTGTCCGCATCTCTGGAAATGGTCCGATCACTATTCTCAACCAGTCAAACAATTACACCGACATACTCAGCCCGAATGGGGCCGTGATCACCGGCAACGGCACGGGCAACGTGACCTTCGTCGGTGCAGCGGCCGGTTTGCTGCTCGGCGGCGGTCATTCTGACGCCAACCCCTGGGAGCCCTTCACCTTTAGCTACGGTGGCGACTACCAGCACTTCGGATTCCAGCTCTTCGGGCAGAACACCTGCATGTTCGTCCAGGCACCATTCGGGAACCCCGTGAATATGCTGAACGCTGATGGTTCGCAGGGACCACTTACGTACAGCATTTGGGGGCCGGCACCCGGAACTGCTGCACTTCTTGCATTCGGTGGGATCGTTGGCGCCCGGCGACGACGCTGATCGATAGAGCACCACGCATCAGAGATGCGTGGTGGCACCGACTGATTCAGAACTTCAGGACCGAGTGCAGGTGGCCGAAGTCATCGACTCGTTTGGCGCCGCCGAGGGTTTCGAGTTCGATGAGCACGGTGATGCCACGGATGTCGGCTTTGCAGTCGTCCCGGAGGAGTCGTGCGCAGGCCTCGAGTGTGCCGCCGGTGGCGAGGAGGTCGTCGACGAGGACGACTCGGCTGCCGGGGCGTATGGCGTCGATGTGGATTTCGAGTCGGTCTGAGCCGTACTCGAGGTCGTAGTTCGCGCCATGGACCTGTCCCGGGAGTTTGCCGGGCTTACGGATTGGGACGAACCCGGCCGAGAGCGACTGGGCGATGGCAGTGCCGAAGATGAAGCCCCGGCTCTCGGCGCCGACGACGAGCTCGATGCCCTTGCCGCGGTACGGGTTGGCCATGAGTTCAACGGCCAGCGCCAGGCCCGCCGGGTCGGCGAGCAGAGGCGTAAAGTCCTTGAACATAATGCCCGGCTTTGGATGGTCCGGAACGTCTCTGATCAGGCGACGAAGCTGTTCCAAGCCGATCTCCGGGGTTGGCAGGGCGCGAGCAAAGAATGCACCAGCGGCGGCCATAGGATAGCCGAAGGCATCGATGCCAGCCCTTGGTCGAGAGTTACGAAAGCTGTTCCGAACAAGACCCACCCATGCCAAGCAACCGCACATCGAAGAACGCACTTGAAACGATCGAGCCTGTCGGCGCGCGCATCCTGATCCGCAAGGACGAGGATAAGAAGCAGACGAAGGCGGGCATTCACCTGCCGGACAAGATCGAGATCCCGACGATCACGGGGCGCGTGATCGCGGTGTCGGCCCAGGTCGAGGCGGACACGGATTACACGATCAAGAAGTATGACAAGGTGCTTTTCAATCCGAAGCACGCGGTGCCGGTGGACCTTGAGGGCGACAACCGTCTGTTCGTGATCCCGGTTGAGGATGTGGTGGCGATCTTCCGCCGCGAGCAGGACATGCAGGACTGAGCCCCCATTGGCGAGTGATCCAGCCATCCTGAGACGGGCGCTTGCCGATCTGCCGGACCCGCTCGGCGTGCCTGTGCTGGGTGGCGCGTTTGATCTTGCGATCAGGCCACCGGGTTCCAAAAGCGAGACCAACCGGGCAGTGATTCTGGCTGCCCTGGCGCACGGGAAGTCTGTGCTGCGTGGGGCGCTGACCGGGGCCGACGATGCGGAGGTGGCGCTGGCGGCGATCCGGGCGCTGGGCGCGAAGGTCGAGGTTGCGGGCGACACACTGATGATCGAGGGCGTGGGCGGGCGCTGGCCAGTCGGCGATGAGGGCGTCACGCTCGACCTGCACAACTCGGGCACGAGCACGCGGTTTCTGGCTGCGGCGGCGATGCTGGCGACGGGCCCCGTGACGATCACGGGCAACGAGCGGATGTGCCAGCGGCCGATCGAGGAGCTCGCCGAGGCGTTGCACGCGCTTGGGGCGCATATCGAATGGAAGAACAAGGCGGGGTATCCGCCTCTGACAATCATCCCGCCGGCGGGCGGTTTGCCGCGGGACGTGGAGCTCTCGTTCGACTCTCCCGCGTCGAGTCAGTTCGTGTCGGCGCTGTTGATGCTCGGGCCCTGGGTCACGGGCGGCATCACGGTGCGGATCACGGGCAATGTGACGAGTTCGCCCTACCTGACGATGACGCTCGATCTTCTGGATCGGGCGGGCGCGACGGTGCGATCGACGGATGATCTGCGGCTGATGCGCGTCTCGCCCGGTGAGCGGCACGGGCTCGAGGCGTTCGAGCTGGACATCGAGCCGGACGCGAGCGGCGCGACGTACTTCTGGACCGCGGCTGCGATCGTGCCGGGTGCACGGGCGATGGTCGAGGGGCTCGGTGCAGGGGCGGTGCAGGGCGATGCCCGGTACGCGGGTCTGCTCGAGCGGATGGGCGCGGTGGTTGAGACGGGCTCGCCCGATCGGCCGGGGACGCTGGTGGTCGGGCCGATCGTGCTCAGGCCGATCCTTGCGGATCTGGCGCCGATGCCGGACACGGCGATGAGCCTTGCGGTGGCGGCGTGCTTTGCGCCGGGCACGAGCGTGATCCGCGGGCTCAAGACGCTGCGCATCAAGGAGACGGACCGGATCGAGGCCTTGCGAGTGGAGCTCGGCAAGATCGGGGTGACGGTCGAGGTGGGTGTGCAGGGCGACGACGAGACGATCACGATCACGCCGCCGGCGAGCGGTGTGGATCGGTCGGCTGGCGCAGAGCGAGTTGAGTTTGACACGTACGACGATCACAGGATGGCGATGAGCCTGTCGCTCATCGGGCTCTTGCGACCGAACGTGTATATCCGCGACCCGGGGTGTGTGGCCAAGACGTACCCGACGTACTGGAAGCAGCTCGCCGAGCTTTATGCGCCGGCCGTCATGGACTGAGCGCTGGCCTGCGGCGCAAGCGGGCGGTCGATGGCCTCGGAGGCCAGGGCCGCGAGCTTCTCGACGCGGCATTCCCAGAGATGATGCGACTCAACGATCGTGCGCCCGGCGGCGGACAGAGCGCAGCGGGTGTCGGGGCTACTCAGGAGCGACTCGATCTCGTCGCGGGCCGAGGTCGGATGCTTTGGATCGAAGCTGGCGCAGTGTTCTTGCCCGAAGTGCTGGCGGACGAGGTAGCGGTCCTCGCAGACGCTGGCGCAGCCCGAGGCCATGGAGAGGAGCAGGCGTTCGCTGAACGTGTGCGGAAACTGCGTGGGCCCCCATGCGAGGCAGACCCGGCCTGTGGCCAGGGCTCCGGGTACTTCGGCGTAAGCGACGTTGCCGGCGTATTTGATCGTGCCTGTGCAGAACTCTTCCCAAGCGTCTGAGCCGAAGACCGCGACGTCCAGGCCCTGGAGTGATTGCACGAGTTGGACGCGGCGTTGGCGGTTGAAGTCCGCGGCGACGGCACGCCACATGCCCGCGGCCATGGGCCAGTTGCCCGTGATGACGGAGCGCGAGCCGCAGACGCAGTCGAGCGCCTGCTCGTAGGGCATCGCGGGGTATTCGAGCATGAGCTGGACGATCTCGTCGATCCAGGGATGCGCCTGCGAAGGCAGTGACCACTTGAGTTCGCGCACGCCCTGCTCGGAGTGGACAGAGCCGGCAACGACGACGTCGTGCGGGCGCTGGTTGAGTGCATCGGGTGTGCAGAGTTCGGGTGCGATGAGTGATGCGCGGGCGATGCCGTGGGGCATGTGCGCGTGCCGGAGCAGTGGCCAGCGGAGTCGGAGCAGGTGCAGGCCGTCGATGCTCGGCAGAGCGAGTCTGAAGTTTGGGAGGACGCTTGTCTGGTCCATGATGCCCGCGTCGAGTGCGAGGGGGTGATCGACGAGGATCTGGATGAGCGCGATGCGCGAGCCGGGCCTGCGCGCGGCTGGCGGGATGGCCTCGATGGAGGGCGGCATGTTGAAGAAAATGTAGATGCCGGGAACGGTGCCATCGGGCATGTCGGCGCGTGCGTCGTAGCCCATGGCCTCGAAGGCGTCCGCGAGTTCCTGCGCCATGGCCCCGAGGAGGCTGTAGCGGGATTCGTATCGGCGTGGGATCCAGACAGGGGTGCTCATGGTCCAGATATCGGAAACGTCGGGGAAATTCGGCCAATTCAGAGACGCCGCGGGCGAAGCGCGAACCGTGCCCGGCGCGGCCCGGTCAGAGCGGGTGCGGGGAGAGATAAAGGAGCACTCGATGAAACGCGCCGCAGCACTGGTTTTGACCGCATTTGTAGGGCTTGCCGCCTCAGCTCAGCCGCTCAAGGTGGCCCTGGAGCCCAAGCCGAACAAGCACGTGATCACGCGGCCGGCACACGACGGGCCGGTGATCCAGCTTGTGATCTGTCTGGACACCTCGGGCTCGATGGAGGGGCTGATCAATCAGGCCCGGACACGCCTGTGGAACGTGATCAGCACACTCGACACCGCACGCATGAACGGGCAACGCCCGCGGCTTGAGGTCGCGATCATGCAGTACGGCTCGACACACCAGTCGAGCGCCGAGGGGTTCATGGGGATCGTCCTGCCCTTTACGAGCGATCTCGACCGGATCAGCGAGGTGCTCTACAGCCTGCAGATCGCCGGCTCGGCGGAGTACTGCGGCATGGCGGTCGAGCGCGCAACATACGAACTCGACTGGCTGCCCACGGGCGAAGGTGTGATGAAGGTCATCATGATCGCGGGGAACGAGGAATTCACGCAGGGCGGGGTCAACTTCCGAACAAGCGTGCCGACGGCTGTGGAGTACGGGATCACCGTCAACACCGTGCACTGCGGCGACGACGTCGCGGGTCGCAACGGCGGCTGGGCCGAGGCGGCCAAGCTCGGACGGGGCGAGTACAACATCATCGATCAGAACAAGAAGATCCGCTACATCCGATGCCCGCAGGACGACCGGATCAACGAGCTGAACGTGGAACTCAACGGGACGTATCTGTACTACGGCGCGATGGGGCAGGACTCACGCAGCCGGCAGCTCGCGCAGGATTCGCTCAATGACAAGGCGACCCCGGAAGCGGGCGTGAGCAGGATCGCCGCCAAGGCTAAGGAGTCGTACTCCAACTCGCACTGGGACCTTGTGGACGCATCAGAGGGCGCGGACTTTGACTACGGCGAGATCGAGCCCGAGACACTGCCCGCGGAGCTTCAGGAGCTCACGCCCGAGGAGCTTGAGGAGCGCGTTGAACAGGAACGCGCCAGGCGAGCGGAGATCCAGAGCGAGATCCAGAAGCTTGTGAAGGAACGCAATGCCTGGCGGGAAGCGGAACTCAAGCGGCTGGGCGAGGCGAGCGAGGAGGGTCTCGACACGGCGCTCGCCGCAGCACTCGTCAGTCAGGCAAAGGACGCGGGCTTTACTTTCGAGAAGTAAGCTCAACTGCAATGACGAAGACATGAAAGCGGGCGGGACCCTGTCGGATCCCGCCCGTTTATTTGATCATGGAGTCTGTGGAAGGCTTCTCATCAGCCTCGGTCGGCGCGCGTGGGCTCGCCCTGACCGTTGGTGTTCCACATGATCTGGTCGTTGATGCTCAGACGCGTCGCGTCGAGCACAGTGCGGCCGCTGCGTTCCTTGCGTTGGCCGATGAGCGTGACACGGTCGCCGCTCTCGATCACGTTGTTCTTGGCGTTGGGGCCGAGATCAACGACGATCTGCTTGCCGTCCTCCATGGTCAGGCGCAGGACAGTGTTGTCCTTCACCTTCTCGGCGAGCCGCTCCTTCTTGAGCTGCTCGACCTTGGCGACTGTGCCGCGAACCCTGTCGCGGGTTTTCTGAGCGTCCTTCGAGGCCTGCGCCGCGTTCATTTCATGCGTGCGTGCCTCGGAAGCACGGTCGCCTCGCTTGCGAGAGGTGTCACCATTCCGCTCGCTCTGCTTCTGAGCAGTTTTGTTGTCGGCCACGGGGACGGAGTAGATGTAATACGTCCAGTCAGACTGGTATCCACGGTCCTTGTCGTACCTGCCGTCCATGTAGCCGGCGAGGTAGCCGGAGCTGTAGCGGTTCTCACCGGTGTTGGCGTTGTTGCCATTGGCCTTGCTGCTCTGATTCTTTTGCTTCATGTCGTTGTAGGACGCGTCGTATGAGTCGTAGCCGTCAGAGTAGCCGTCGTAGTAGCCGTGGTTGTAGATCGAGCGGTCGGCGTCGTACCACCAGTCGCTGTCGTACTCCTGATTGTTGTAGGTCGCGTAGTACTCACCGTCGTAGTCGTAGCCGTTGTCGGTCCAGCCATAGTTGTTGTCATACTCGTAGTCGGTATCGGGACCCGAGATGCCGTCGAAGTCATCGTCGAACCAGTCGGAGGGGTCGTACCATTCCTCCTCATGGAAGCCTTCATCGGGTTCCCACTCCATGTGGTCCTGCTGATTCTGTGCGTGCGTTGTCGCGGTGAATGACGCAGACGCCAGACTCATGCCGCAGGCGGCGATGATGGCGATGATCTTCGACCTTTCCTGTGTCGCGTTCTGATTCATAAACATCTTGGTACCTCCATTGAGAGAGTTTGAAGTTTCGACGACCTTCCGTAGCCGTCGCTTGCGTTCATCGCAGTTGCGCACGCGATAAACATCACATCTATGAGTGTGGAGGCATGCAGTTGTGAAACAGTGAATCGCGCATAAAGCATGGTTCATAGTGCCGCGAGAGCCGCCCCACATCCGGGGCCATGCACAGAACAAGCCGTGCCACGGGTGTACTTTGATCCCGCGACACGGCTTGCTGTTTGTTGATCGCGTGTGTGCTCGTTACCGCTGCCGCTGCTGTTGTTGCTGACCAGATGCGCCGGCCGTTGTGGGCTGAGCGATGCTGCTGCTGTTCCACATCATTCGATCGTTGATACGGATTCGGCTTGCGTTCAGAACGGGTCGCTGGCCGAATCGCTCCTCCTGCCCCACCATGCTCAGTCGATCGCCCTCGGCGATGAGATTCTGATCAGCCTGCGGCCCGAGGTTTGCGACGAATGCGTCGCCGTTATCGAGCGTGATCTGATGGAGCGAGTGACCTTGAAGTGATTGATCGACGCGTTCGGATGCCACGGGTTCGATGCGCGAGACCGTGCCGCGGTATCGGCGGTGAGCCGCGACGTCGCTGTTCGTGCTCTCTGACTGGAACTCGCTCGAGCCGAACACGCCCGCCCGGTCGCCTCGGACTCTTTGCTCATCGCCCCTGCGTTCACGCGCTTGGCGTTCCGCGAGTTCCGGGTTGACGGGCTGGTCGTTGAGGTAGTACGTCCAATCCGACTCGTAGCCGCGCTGCTTGTCGTAATAGCCGTCGTAGTAGCCCTGGCTGTACCCATCGCCGTAACGGATCCGGTTCCCGGCATCGTTGTTGGGGTTGTGGTGGTCGTAACCGAATTCGTCATCGTTGTACCCGTCGTAGTAGCCGTCGTAATAGCCATCGCGTGACATGGTCTGATCGGCGCTGGTCCACCATTGACGGTCGTAACCCTGGCCGTCGCTGCCGACCGCGTCCTGACCTTGCCGGGCGTTTTGGCTCCGTCGATTGGCGTCGGGCGTGCGGTTTGCGTCGGGGTCACCCCGGTTGAGATCGCGGTTGCGGGGCTCGTTGAGCGCTGTCCTGTTGCGGTTGCCCGGAGCGACGGTCTGCTGCCTGCGGTCCATCTCGCTCGGGACCTGCTGGCCGTTCTGGACACCCCGGTAGGCGTCGCTGTAATACATGGACGGGTCGTACCAGCCCTGATTGACCGCTTGCTGCTGTTGCTGTGGCTGCTGATTCTGCAGGTTGCCCTGGGAGCGGCGGGAAGACTCCGGCTGCTGCTGAGGCTGGGCTTGCTGAGGCTGCGTTTTCTGGGGCTGCTCACGCTGTTGTGGCTGCAACTCCAGCGCGTAAACGGGTGTAACGACCGAGCAAAGTACGGTGATGACACGGATCATATCGGCTCTCCTTGAAGCGCCAACCAAACCGGCGGGCACAGGGGTAATCGCAGATATGAGTCTGTGGGATATCTTTCAGGCCGGAGTGAATCGGGCCTGAATCTTCGTTCATGAAACGATAAAACCGCTGAACTTGCTCGATGCGGTGTCTATTGAACGTCATCGGAGAGGCCGACGGGCACGCTGTCGTAGAAGGAATCCAGATCGGCTTTGAGCTTTGCCATGGATGCCTCGTCGAGGTACATCATGTGGCCGCCGACGTAATAGTAGTTTTTGATGTTCTCGTAGAGTTCGTCGGCGAGCTGCATGTGGGCGTGTGTGTAGTCCATGCCCAGCGGTGGCGTGGCGAGGTCGTGGTAGCCGCTGGCGATGAAGACCCGGATGTGCGGTTGCTCGTGCATGACCGAGCGCAGGCGCTCGGCGACGTTGACGTAGCGAGCCTCGCCCGCTCTGCCGTAATCCCAAGGCCAGACATTGGTGAGGATCTCGTAGCTGAGGTCGCTCTCGAAGCCGAGCTCCTCGCGGATGTAGGCGTTGAAGGACTCGGTGTAGTTGGAGCGGATGACGGCGTAGGACGGGTCGTAGTCGTAGGTATCGCCCACGCCGTCGCGGTCCCGGCCGGTAAAGCGTGAATCGAACCGCCCCACTGTCAGGCCCTTGTCGCGGAGGAGCTCCTTGCAGAAGCGTCCCTGATCGACGCGGAGGTTGGCGCGGCGGATGAACTCGGGCTTGAGTCCCGTGAAGTCGGCCATGCGACGGACGATGTCGTCCTCCTCGGCCTGTGTCAGGCGGGCGCCCTTGATGAGGGCCGAGGCGTAATCACCGAGCGCGAACGCCTCGGCTTCCTTGTAGAACTCGTCGATGGGCTTGTTCTGATGCTCGGGCGGGAGCATGTTGTGGTAGTGCGCGGTGGCGGCGTAGGAGGGGAAGAAGCAGATGTAGGGGATGTCGTTGCCCTGTCCGAAGCGGAGCGTGGAGAACTCGATAATGCCCGAGACGAGGATGACGCCGTTGACGGAAATCCCGTGCTGGCCCTGGAGGTGATGGGTCAACCCCGCGGCCCGTGTGGTGCCGTAGGACTCGCCGGCGATGTAAAGCGGGCTGGACCAGCGGCCGTTGCGTGTGATGTAGCGTTTGATGAAGTTGGCGACGGAGGCGATGTCGGACTCGAGGCCGTGGAATTCTTTGGCGCTCGTGTCACCCTGCGCCCGGCTGAATCCTGTGGAGACAGGATCGATGAACACGAAGTCGGACTTGTCGAGCAGCGAGTTTGGGTTGGCCTCGACGCGGTACGGGGGCGGGCCGGGTCGGCCTTCGTCGTCGGCGTAGGCGACTTTCTTCGGGCCGAAGATGCCCAGGTGCAGCCAGACCGAGCTGGAGCCGGGCCCGCCGTTGAAGCTGAAGGTGATGGGGCGCTGCGTGGCGTCGGGGTAGTTGGATTCGGGGACGTCCTCGCCGGCTTCCTTTTTGGCGTTGTACTCGTCGCCGGGCGTCAGGGTCCGTCGGTACGAGATGTAGAACATCTTGGCGCTGGGCTTGGCTTCGGTGGCCTCGTCCTTGACGAGGACGATCGTGCCGGCGGTGGCTTCGTAGTGGATCGTCTCGCCGTTGATCTCGCAGGTGTGATAGGTCGTGGAAGCGTCGTCGGGATACGCGACGAACTCGGGCACGGACTTGGACTCGCTCTTCTTCGTCTCGTCCTTATCCTCGGGCTGCGCCACGATCGGGAAGGCAAGGGTGGTGAGTGCGACAAGAGCGGCGACAAGCTTGAAACTGGGCATCTGCGTTTCTCCGGGGCGTCGCCCGAGCAGGCGACAGCAAGAGCGTACCAGAGACGCCCCGCGGCGTCAGCCCCGAGCCTCGGCGTCCCTGGCGAGGTGGCTGCGCTCGGGCATTCTCCGGCAGGGCTCGCTTACGAGGTGACCATCGAGGTCGGCCGCCCGGATGTACCCTCGCCGATCGCTCAGCCAGCGCTTTGGAGTCATCTCGGCTACCATCGCACTCGATGCACAGCCTGCGATCACTGGCCGAGAAGACACTCACCCGGAAGACCTCCGGCCGAGCGCTCATTCCGGAGATCGACGGGCTCCGGTCGATCGCGATCATCTCGGTCGTGCTCTTTCACGCCTCGGCCAACTATGCCTATTACGTCGATCACGTGGTGCAGGATTCGTTCATCGACCGGGTGATGGTCGCGCTGCTGCACACGGGCGAGTACGGCGTGCCGCTGTTCTTCACGATCTCCGGGTTCATCCTCGCGCTGCCCTTCGCGTCGCACCATCTCTACGACAAGCGCAAGCCTTCACTGAAGCGGTACTTCACACGCCGCCTGACGCGTCTTGAGCCGCCCTACATCTTCTGCCTGCTCGTACTTGCGGCCAAGGCGGTGATCGATTCCGGGGCACTGACCGATCCGGGCAAGCTGGGCAGCATCGGGCAGCACCTGCTCGCGTCGATGTTCTACGTGCACACGCCGATTTTCGGGAACAGCGAGCCGATCCTGGCGGTCGCGTGGTCACTCGAGGTCGAGGTGCAGTTCTACATCCTCGCGCCGATCCTGTGCATGGTGTTCATGCTCACGCCCATGGTGCGCCGGACGCTTTTGGTTCTGGCCACGCTCGTCGTCTCCTGGTTCTTCGGCGTGGAGAAGCCGATCGACGGCCCCTACCTGATCCACCAGCTCCCCTACTTCCTCGTCGGCCTGCTCTTTGCGGATGTCTACCTCACCAAGCTCAGGCACGAAGAAGGAAAGAACGGCTGCGAGGGCATGTGGGATCTGGCGGCTCTCACCACACTGCTGGGCGTATTCGTGCTCAAAATGCTGGACTTCGCGCCGACACTGGTGACACCCTGGCTGATTTTCGCGGGGTACATCGCGGTCTTCCGGGGCGGGCTCGTCCGCCGATTCTTCGCGGCCTTGCCGATCGTCATCCTCGGGGGCATGTGCTACACGATCTATCTCTGGCACTTCGTCGTGATCGCCGGGTACCGGATCGTCTACTTCAAGATCCTCGACCCGTCGCCGACGTGGTACGAGCGGCTGCTGTACATCGTCTCGGCGTCCGTCGTGGCGGTCGCGTTCAGCGCGGTGCTCTTCGTGCTGATCGAGCGGCCGACGATGGACCCGAAGTGGCCCCAGAAGCTCGCGGTCATGCTTCGGCTCCGCAAGCCCGAGCAGGCCGACCCCGAACGCCCCGCCTGACCCCTACCCCATCCGCCCCGGGCGCCGATCCCTCGCCGGCCTGGCCTTCCATGGCGGCCTTCCACCACCAAATCGACCTCCGTGCCCTGTCGGTTGACCGGATCGGCATATCCGAGGCCCATGCCCCCACCTATCCTTTGGCCTCATTCACGCAATCACTCGCCCCATCAAGGAGCTGCACCGATGTCCGAAGCCATCACCATGACCGACGCCGGCCTCAAGGTCCCCAGCAACCCCATCGTCCCCTTCATCGAGGGCGACGGCACCGGGCCCGACATCTGGAACGCCTCCGTCAAGGTCTTCGATGCCGCGGTCGCCAAGGCCTACGGCGGGGATCGCAAAATCACCTGGCACGAGGTCCTCGCCGGCGAGAAGGCCCACAACCAGACGGGTGAATGGCTCCCCGCGCAGACGCTCGAGGACTTCAAGACCTACCTCGTCGGCATCAAGGGCCCGCTGACCACCCCCACCGGCGGCGGGATCCGCTCGCTCAACGTCGCGCTCCGCCAGATCCTCGACCTCTACACCTGCCTCCGCCCCGTCCGCTGGTTCGAGGGCGTGCCCAGCCCCGTCAAGCGCCCCGACCTCACCGACATGGTGATCTTCCGCGAGAACTCCGAGGACATCTACGCCGGCATCGAGTTCGAGGCGGGCACCGAGGACTGCGAGGAGTTCCGCAAGCTCCTCAAGAAGCACTTCGAGAAGCGCTACGACAAGATCCGCTTCCCCAAGACCTCGGGCTTCGGCATCAAGCCGGTCAGCCAGAAGGGCACCGAGCGCCTCGTCAAGGCCGCGATCCAGTACGCGATCGACCACGACAAGCCCTCGGTCACGCTGGTCCACAAGGGCAACATCATGAAGTTCACCGAGGGTGCGTTCATGAAGTGGGGCTACGAGGTCGCTGCCCAGCACTTCGGGGCCACGCCCCTCGACGGCGGGCCCTGGCACACCATGAAGAACCCCAAGACGGGCAAGGAGATCGTCATCAAGGACGTCATCGCCGACGCCTTCCTCCAGCAGATCCTCACCCGCCCCGCCGAGTACTCCGTCGTCGCCACCATGAACCTCAACGGCGACTACATCAGCGACGCCCTGGCCGCCTGCGTGGGCGGCATCGGCATCGCCCCCGGCGCGAACATCAACTACGACACCGGCCACGCCATCTTCGAGGCCACCCACGGCACGGCCCCCAAGTACGCGGGCCAGGACAAGGTCAACCCGGGTTCTGTTATACTCTCAGGCGTCCTGATGCTGGAGCACATGGGCTGGCAGGAAGCCGCGGATCTGATCGTCAAGGGCCTGGAAGGCGCGATCAGCGCCAAGACGGTGACCTACGACTTCGAGCGGCTGATGGAGGGGGCGACCCTTCGGAAGTGCTCGGAGTTTGGGGATGATATTGTGAAGTGGATGAAGTAGGGGATATCCAATGCCGCCAGCCAGCTCTTTTAAAGCAGACTTCCTTAGAATTAATCAGGCAGACAACGACTTCTACTTAGTAAGAATGGAAGCCAAAGATCTGGTTCACATTTCTTATGTGGCGCGGCGCGGCGAAACTAATGAATCCGGAGCCGTGCAAAGACTGCTGAGTCCAAAACGCATATCGAGTGTCAGTTCATACGCACAAGAAGTTGGCATTTTCCCTTCCTGCATTGTTTTAAATTGGGTGAACAAAAGTTATCCGCTCAAATTTACAACCAAGACGCTTACGATTCCAAAGCGAAAGCAGTCCGCACAAATTATCGACGGGCAACACCGCGTCGCAGGACTAGAAGAAGCAATTCAAGAGAAAAAGTCCGTTGGCAATCTCCAGATTCCCGTAGCAATTTATAACGGCCTCGATACCCGCCGCTGCGCGGACATCTTTCTATCAATCAATACAGAACAGAAGCCAGTACCCAAAAGTCTTGTTTTCGATCTTTATGGCGACGCAAGCGAGTTCATTGTTGACGTTGCCGCAGTAAGGGCAAAAGATATTGCTCAGGCGATTAACGAAAACGAAGAAAGCCCCTACTTGGACTATATCAAGTTCCCAGGAGCCTCCAAATCCGATAAGGGTATCCAACTTTCTACTGTCGTCACTGCGCTCAAACCACTAGTAGAAGAAAATGGAGCCTTTGAGCAAGTTGGACTTACCGAACTTCACATGCAGGAACAAGCTTTGCTTAATTTTCTGTGGGCTATCCAAGACCAATACGAAGACGAATGGGACAATCCGAAAAACGCCTTTCGCACGGCAGCAGGCTTTACCGGCGCCATCGATTTCTACAAAAATCGAATGATGAGCTACTGCAATATCAAACAAGATTTCTCACTAGAAAGAATACTTGGTAGTCTTGTATTGCCTCAAAATACCTTACTGTTTCGTGACGATCTCAAAGGTTTGCAAGGTCGCAAAGCGACCAATACAGTCAGCGATTATTTGGAGGAGAATTTCAAACCTGAAACGGGAACAAGCAACAAAATTCGACTCTGAATCTATCGACCATGTCGACCATCACCTCTAGACACTGTTCTGCGAATTACATCCTGGGACTCAGAGACCAGCGAGGTCTTAGCGAAGCCGGTCTTGAATATATAGTTTTTTCCAATTTAGACGAAGCACAACTTGCGAACGAGCGTTTGCGCGACGCTTCGTTTTATCTGTACAACGCAATCATCTCATACGCATCCGCTCTAAGTGATACTCATAAAAAACGATACGGTTGGGCAATTGTCAAGTTGTATTACTCTGCGTTCTATGCCGCACGTTCTTGCTTGTGCAACAAAGGTCTAGTAGTTCTTTTTGTCCAAAACACCGGATCATTAAAGCGAACAATGTATCAAGCAGAATGCGCCGCCGGACGCACACCAGAAAAATGTAAGAAAGCCAAAGGCACGCACGAGTTGGTGTGCCGACTAGCAAACGAGTACAAAGCCGTACCATTTGCATACAACCAACTTATCGACTCACTCCCAGCACTCAATTGGCTTTCCGAAATTCGTAATGAAATTCAATATCGCCTGCCATCCTTTACTGATCCAAATCCACCATCAGTTATCAAATGTGTGCCATTTGATAAACTTGAAAATGCTATTCAGGCCTATTTCACTGACAAAGACTACCTGAGTACATTTGATCCTGACCATGCTGTATATGCCTTGCCGCTACAAATTCTCCGTTTTGCAGCCCAAAGCATTTCTAAACCAATATCGAACGTGCTGTCACCAGAACAGACCGCGGAACTCACTAGATCATGTAAGATTGGGACTAAAAAGAATACCGTCTTGTCCTCTATTGTGAAATACGCTAATAAAGAGAATTAGCTGCTGTAGGGGCACTACTGCTGTATCCCTTACTGTTATCCTCGATACTTACCTCTTCGACGGGTAGCGATACTTCAGTTCGTCTCCTCCACTAGGAACTGCTTGCTTGCCAAGCAGTTCCCTCAGCTTCAGTTGCTAAACCACTGGCTGCGAGCAGCCGGTGGCACACGGATCCGTGTCTGAATTCACACTGCCACACCCTCCGAACCCCTCCCCTACATGCCCCCCTCCCCCACCGCCATCCACATCACCCCCACCACCGACCCCAAGCTCGGCCGGATCTGGCGGCTGACAGCCTCGCAGGAATTGGATCACCCGGTCGAGCGGGTCTTTCCGTTCTTTGCCGATGCGCACAACCTCGAGTCGATCACGCCGGCGTTTCTGCGGTTTCGGGTGCTCACGCCAAGGCCCATCGTGATGCGCGAGGGGCTCAGGCTCGAGTACCGCCTGCGGGTGCACGGCGTGCCGATCGGGTGGCTGACGGAGATCCCCGTGTGGGAGCCGCCACACCGATTCGTCGACCGGCAGATCCGCGGGCCCTACGCCCTGTGGCACCACACGCACACGTTCGAGCCGATCGCCGGCGGCACGCGCACGCGGTGCACGGACGAGGTGCTCTACCGCCCGCGCGGCTGGGTGCTGGCGGGGCTGGTGAACCGCCTATTCGTGCAGAAGGACGTCGAGCGGATCTTCCGGCACCGGTTTGAGAGGCTTGCCGAGGTGTTCGGGGAGTGAAGAGCACGGCCGACACGGCCGTGGCACGGAGAGAGTAAGGGGTCGGCTGATTCAGGGGCGACGTCTTCGGCGCGCGTGCAAGAGACCAAGCCCTCCAACCGCGAGCGATCCCGGCGCGGGGATGTTCAGCACGCCGGCCATGGTCGGGTCGGCCTGGGGGTTGCCTGAGCTGGTGTCGCTCGGCCCGGCGCGGAAGCGGATGGCCTCGGCGTTCGTGACGCCGAAGTCGGCCAGGTCGATCTCGACGGCCCACGCGATGGCATCGCCTCCGAGCTGCGATTCGCCCGTGTTGACCTGTGTCGAGAAGTCGTAGAACAGGAACGCGCTCTCCGAGCCGCCCGAGATGACGGCGATCTCGTACGAGTCCCGGCTGTAGCGCAGATCGAAGAGCACGATGTCCGGGCCCGCGCCATCGACGGCGGCGAGGTCATCGAAATAAAGCGTGAAGTCGTTGGCGAAGGGATCGGGCCCGCTCGTCGAGCCGATGTTGAAGAGACCCGAGTCGGGCGTGAACCCCGTGAGCGCTTCGTCGATCGTGGCGGCTCCGTGGACGAAGAAGCCGCCCGCTTCGTTGACCTCGGCGCGGTCGGCGAAGGCGTCGTCGTGGAAGGTGTAGCCGCCGTAGCTGATCTGAGCGGCTGCGGGCAATGCAGCGGCCGCGATCGTCGCGGCAAGTGTGGATCGGAACATGCGAAGTCTCCCCCATGAAGTGTCGAAGCGTCTTGTCTTATCCGCAGGTGCCGTCTCTCACGCGACACCGAATGGATCAGTCTACTGGAAATGTGTGTGAATTTGCGTGGATTTGACGGAATGGAAGTCGATCCGTGAGCCATCCAGACCTGCCGGGCGGCCAAGAAGCCGGTACGATCGGGGCATGTCACTTTCAACGCTGATTCGTGTCCTGGCGATCGCCTCGCTCCTTGTGGTGCCAGTGTCGTGCATTGTTTCGACGGGAGTGGTCGGCTCGCTCGCCGACGACGGCGGACGGGTGACGATGAACCCGGCGCGCAAGACCGTGAAGATCGACACAGACTTCGAGACGCTCGGCGGACTGCACAAGGTCGAGCAGGTGTCGGCGTGGTTCGTGCACGAGGACGGATCCAAGACAGAGCTCGCCGCCGACTCGCCCAGCAGCACGGACTGGGGGCCGGTGATCACGACGGAGGTCCTGACGAAGTACGGCATCCCGCTGACGGACGGGCAGACGGACGCACAGGTGGTCATCGCCTGCTCGGTGATCGATCCCGCACCAGCCCCGGGCGCCGATGGCGAGCTGCTCGTCCGCGGCCAGGTCCGGTTGCCCTATGTGCCCGACGGCTCGAAGGACGAGTTCATGGAGAAGGTGCAGGCGTTCGAGCACACGATGCCCGTGCGCATCGGCGGCGAGGGCGTGCCACAAACCGCCACCGAGCGCGTCGATGGCTGGATGGGCACGATCGTCCTGAGCTCGCTCGGGCTACTCGTTGTGCTGACACTGCTGAACAGCTTCTGGCCCAGACCCGCAGGTGATCCGCGGAACAAGGAGCAGCTTGTCGCGATGGGCGTGTCGGGCGAGGCGCTGCCGAAGGGGGTGGCGTCATGAGCCGAGCACCAAGCCCAACAAGGAGCCGCGCAGGCATCGCAAAGCCCAAAGGGCCGATTCGGGAGAAGGACGTCGAGATCGACTGGACGATCGGCGCAATGAGCCGCATTGTGTCATCGCTCGATCAACCG
This sequence comes from Phycisphaerales bacterium, assembly GCA_965228265.1. Classification (GTDB taxonomy): domain Bacteria; phylum Planctomycetota; class Phycisphaerae; order Phycisphaerales; family UBA1924. Next base: position 1,570,562 of record OZ245804.1, on the reverse strand, counting down.
GTGCAGTGCGGCAACTCGGCCTGCAACAAAGCCTACACCCCACGCGAAGCCCTGGACCTCGAAACGATGACCCTCCGCTGCCCCCACTGCATCGGCAGCGAGAAGAACCCGGACGGCTACTCGATCGCCTGGAAGGGCGCAGGCTTCACGTGCAAACGCTGCGAACGGCTGCTCCCCACACGCATCCAGTTCTTCTACAAAAACGCCGGGTTCCTGTTCTGGCGTTACACCAATGACGTCGGCGGCGTGCGCTGCCGAAAGTGCATGGACAGCGACTTCTGGGAGGCCTCGATCATCAGCGGCCTCTTCGGGTGGTTCGGGGTGATCTCGCTCCCGCTCAACCCCTTCATGCTCGGGATCAATTTCCTGCGCTACATGGGCACGATCGGCATGCCGGGGCGTCTGCCCGAGGGCGAAATCGACGGCCCCACTCGGGAGCGCATCGCCGAAGACCTGCCCAACGTCTACCGCGACCTGGAACGAAACCAGAGCCACGTCGTTGCGTGCACGAATGCCGCCAAACGCCTGGGTGGCGTCTCGCCGATCGATGTCCGACTGGCCCTGCAGGAATCGATGCGCCGGCGCATGACGGAGCATCTTTGAGCACTACGGGCGATCACCCGCCTGCGCGTTGATCGCTCAGCCACCGGGCGTTCCCATTCCAAACCTTCGCGGGAACATCGCGGGAGAGTGTCTGCATGAGGTCATCCAGACTGACGGACCGTAGTTTCGACCGCCACGCCTCGTCCGCTTCCCACATCACGCGGGCGATCGCGCAGGGACGGCGCCTCTCACGCGGCGCGGCTGCGCACGGCGCGTTGTCGCGGATCTCGGTGCAAACGAAAGTGCGTCCAGCCCCCTCCACCGCCTCGACGATGTCCAAAAACGTGATCCGCTTGGGATCCCGGGCCAGGCGGTAGCCCCCCGCCGGCCCGAGCGTGCCCGTAACGATGCCAGCCGCGGACAGGTTCTGGAGTGCCTTCGAGAGATACTCCTTGGGTATGCCGTGAAACTCCGCGAGCACTTTCGCGGGCAGACGCTGCCCCTCTTCAAGGCCTGCGAGAACCGAGCAACAGTGCAAGGCCCATTCCACATGATTCTTAAGCTGCATCAGGCCAGTTTAGCGGCCGTGAGACCGAGCGCCTCGTCCATCGAGCCGGGCTCGTTGCAACCCGCGGCGTTAAGCCTGTTCCAGCCGTTCATAGCCATGACGCAGAACGTCAGGTCGGAGACCTCCTGAACCGATAGCTCCTCCCTTACAAGGTCATAGACCTCAGAAGCCACGCCGTTGTGAGTGAGCGTGGTCAGAGCCTCCGCCCACATGAGAGCCGCACGTTCGCGTTCAGAGAATAGCGTGGACTCTCTCCAGATCGGCAGGTGATAGAGACGAAGTTCGCGCTCGCCGTGCATGCGTGCTTCTTTGACGTGCAAATCCACGCAGAACGCGCAGTGATTGACCTGCGAAACACGGATGTTCACGAGATCTCGTATCCCCTGCTCGATGCTGCCCGCACTCAACGAGTTGCTGAACGCCATGTACTTTTCGAAGAGTTTCCTGGAATGCTGTGTGTAATCGAATCGCTTTACCATGCGGCCCTCCTTTACGGATATAGTATATCCGTAATCAGGAGCGTCAACCGCTCGTTGTACCTGATCAATCTGTTTCGCACCTGAGAGCAAACACCAGCTGTGTCACGAGCAGCACCTCACACGCGATGAAGACAAGCTCATTTTTTTACAGGGCTTTTCCTACCAACGTCCCAAAACCGTTGTATCTGTGTAGGTAACCAACGTACCCAGCCCCTCTGCCAAAAAATCTCGTGGGGGGCGCAGAAGCCCGGTTCGGGCAAGGAAGGCTGAGACTCATGGACATCTCGAGACTCACGGCGTGTGTCGCCTTCATGGCGACCGCGGGCGCTGCCTCCGCGCAGAACGACTGGGGCTTTATCTCCACGACGGGCGATCCAGATCCGATCACCGTCTTCGACCTCGAAAACCCGGGCGCCAGCAACACGCCGTTCGGGAACGTCGCCACCAACTTCAACCGCGGCATGGACTTCGATACCGTCGACTCCTTCTACTACTTCGTCAGCACCGATGCACTCAACGACCCGGGCGATCGCGGCCTGTGGTACTTCAGCGAGGGCACCAACACACAGCTCACTACCATCCCCTTCAGCGATTCAGGCGACGGCGACGCCACGCTCAGCGCCGACGGCTCCACCTTCTTCGTCACCGCAAGCGACGGCGACGCCACCAGCGGCGACTCGCTCTTCGCCTTCACGAACCTCAACGGCTCGCCTGCATTCACCGAGATCGGTGAAACCGGACTCGAACAGATCATCGGGCTCGCTGTCAACCCCGTCACCGGCATCATGTACGGGTACGACAGCGACACCGAAGCGCTTTACACCATCGATCCCCAAGACGGCACGCCCACACTCGTGGGGACGAGTGGGCTGTCGCTCGCGGCGATCGGTGGCATGGATTTCAGCGCCGACGGCAGCACACTGCTGCTGTCGTCGGGGCGAAATCTTTTCACCGTTGATCCCGCAAACGGCGCGCTGACCGCCGCGGGGGATGCTCTCCTGAACATCAGCGCACTCAGTTACCGAGCGCCCATCCCGGCGCCCGCCTCTGCGACTCTCCTGGCCATCGGCGGATTAGTGGGAATCCGTCGACGCCGATAAACCGGCCATCGATGCCCGTTCTGGGCTCTGGCCCGCATTTCTCCAGGCAGCCGCCCCGATGCGCACCGGGGCGGCTGTCGTTTTGCACCGCCCCACTCCCCCCGTAAACCAGCACCGGATTCTGGTATCCTCTGCGCAGTTGCCACGGGGGATTCGCACATGCACACCGCTCGCCGGTTCGCTCTCACACTCGCACTCACCCTGACACCCGCGATCACACCGACCGCCGCCGCTCAGGACACCGCTCAATCGGCCAAGCCTGCTGACGCCGACACCGAAACCCGCGAGCCGACCGCGCTCGAAGTATCCCCCGTCGCCATGATGGCCGGCAGCTGGGAAGGCACGGGCGTCTACCAGACCGGGCCGGGTCAGAGCGAGGAGGTCAGCGTCACCGAAAACGCCGAGTGGAGGCTCGGGAGCAACGCCATCCTCGTCAACGGCATCGGAACCGCCACCGACGACGACGGCACCGAGCGCACCGTCCACGACGCCGTGGGCGTTATCCGCTACGACGAAGAGTGCAAACTCGTCATCCACGCCTTCAAGGCCGACGCCGCGCCCATCGTCTCCGAGATCAAAGTCCTGGACGACGGCCGCCTCGAATGGGGCTTCGAGCCCGGCCCGAACCAGACCATCCGCTTCCGACTCGAATTCCAAGACGACGGCAACACCTGGCACGAAACCGGCGAGTTCAGCCCCAACGGCGGAGAGACTTGGTACCCGTTCTTTGAGATGAACTTGAAGCGAGTGGAAGAGGGCTGACTCCTCACCTCCGTGCCACGGCCGTGTCGGCCGTGCTCTGCTCCTACAGAGCTACACGATCCATCACAAGCTGCACATCTCTTTCGCCTGCCCAATACCGGGCGCTCGACCAGTCCCAATCGGTGGGTTGCTGAGCCAAACCACGACGAACCGGGTTGCCATGGATGTAATCTGCGATCTGCCGAATGGAATCGCGGTCAGTGATATTCCGGTCGTAACCACCACCAGCCTGCCAGAACCGAAAGTTCACACGATCACCCTGCTCAACCCGCAGCGTGTTCATCATTTTGGGGTCATGTTGTGTGTACCACGCTCTCGCCAGCTTCGAGACCGGCCGTTTGATGGCCGCGAGTATTCGGCTGATCTGGTACGACTCTGTGCGAGGGTGAATCAGCAGATGTACATGCTCGGGCATGATGACATAAGCAATAAGCGAGACCTGCTGCGTGTCCCGCACAACTCTCAGAGAATCAATGAGCCATTGACATGAAATGTCAGAGTCAAAGAGTGGAAGGCGTTTGTAACAGGAAAATGTAAGAAAATGGGCGTGATTTGGGATGTTGTAGCTCCGTCTTGTTTTCAACGAAGTCATGTGAACAGGATAGTTCGCGTTCGGATAGAGTGCACGGCCGACACGGCCGTGGCACGAGACCCTGTAGGAACAATAAGAAGTAGATATGGTTGTTCCGGAGTGGTAAAGAACAGGCCGGGATCTCTCGATCCCGGCCTGCCGTGCTTTTCAGCTCAGATGTGTTTGGCGCCTGGTGTCAGGCGTCGTGCGGTGCGGGGCTTACCAGCCGCCGCCGCGGTTGCCACCGCCGCGGTGACCGCCGCCGCCGCCACCACCGAAGCCGCCGCCACCGGAGCGGGGCTCACGGGGACGTGCCTCGTTGACGGTCAGGTCGCGGCCGCCGACGTTGGCGCCGTTGAGGGCCTCGATCGCCGCCTTGGCGCTGGAGGCGTCAGCGAACTCCACGAAACCGAAACCGCGGGGGCGGCCGGTCTCACGGTCCATTACGAGAGTCGCCGAGACAACCTCTCCATGCTGCGAGAAGATCTCGCGCAGCTCGCTCTCTGACGTCTGATATGAAAGGTTCCCGACATAAAGCTTCGACATTCTCTAATCCAAACTGCCCGCGGAAATATGCAAACTGCGACGACCGGCGCTCGGGCAAGCGACAGGCCGAATGTCCAGGCACCCACCCACCGTGGGGCGACCTGCCGCTTCGGACTCGCGTCAGTATATGACGAGGATTTCCCCCGAGATACCCCCCAAACCGTCACCGGCGCCGGTTTCCGGAATCGGACAGCCCAAACAGGGCGGCTCCCGCCTGTTCATGCCCCGCCAGAGCGGTTTTGCACTGTAGATAAGAACATTTCAAAGCCCGGGACGGACTCGGATTTCATCCGGTTTTGACGCCCGGACCTCCCTGTCGCCTGACTTTTCGCCCGACGCCCCGTCCATCGGCCCAAACCCAGAGAGCACCGCGACCAGCTTCTCCGTGAGCTCGCGCATCTGATCCGCCGCCAGTTTCTGCCCGAGCTTTGCGAACACAAACATCATCAGCATCACCACAGCCGCCCCGAGCGCCACCCACCACGCCCAGGCGTACTGACCGAGCATCATCTGCGCGCCCGCGTAACACGCCGCAAAGAGCGCCACGCTCCCGAGTGTGAAGTACCCGAACGCGAAGCTTGTCCAGAGATTCGGGTGCGGCGTGAACTTGGCGATCACGCGACTCCCCGCCGCGCGCGGCTCGACCTCGATATGCAACCAGGGCGACCAAGCATGCCGTAGGTGCGCCACATGCGTGAGCACCAGATGATGCCCGACGGAGCGGATGATGATGTCGCCGTCTTTGTGCGCAAAGTGACCGAGCAGCGCCGAGGTGATGTCATCGGGCGCCGCTTCGGAATCGGTGATGGTGGTTGGTCGGATCTCGAGCACACCGGACATGGTGCGCAGTGTACCGCGCCCGGTGCACGATCAGGCAATCGTTTCAGCCCCCGCCGTTGCCCTCATCCTCTTTCTTGTCCTTGTTGCCGCCGAGCAGGTCATTGAGCCCGTCGTTGATGGCGTCCTTGGCCTTGTCCTGGAGTTCGTCGGCCTTCTCCTGGAGCTGGTCCTGCGCATCTTCGACGACCTTCTCGACCTCGGTGGTCAACATCTCGACGCCGTTTTCCGCCAGCGCGTTGAGCTCGCCGAGGTTGGCCTGAAGATCGCCCAGAATCTCATCGGGGATGATCCCGCCCCCGAATTCCGCAGCCGAGGCGAGGATGGCCTGCGTGACGATGTTGGTCAGCTCCGCCAGCGAGACCGGGTCCCCCGCGGAGCCGACGTCCTTGAGGATGATCTCGGGGATGACGAGCTTGGTCGTCGAGAGGTCGCCGCCCAGGGGCAGCAGGTGCGCATGAACCTGAACGTTTGTGATCGCGATCTCGTTCACGATGAACTTCTTGCCCGGACCTTTCTCGGTCTCAGGCTCGGGCTTGTCGCCCGACTCGAATCGCTTGAGATTGTCGAGGATCTGCTGCACGTTGCTGGTCGTGCCCTTGCGGTCGATGTGCACATCGATATCGGACAACTTGAACGCCGGCAGCGTGACAACGTCCGAACGCAACGACCCGAGCGAGACCTCAACACTGCCCGAGCCCAGGTTGAAGAAGTAAGGCGAAGACTCGTACCCCTCTGGGTTGTCGATCTTCAGACCCTGCATCTTGAAAGTGCCGTCAAACACACCCACGTCCGCGCTGTCGAGCGTGGTCGGGACAGCCAGCGCATAATTGGTGCCCTTCTCGATGCCGCCCTTGGCGATCTTGTCGATCGAGACAAACACAACCACGACCACCAGCACGAGCAACACGAGCAGCCCGGCACCGAGCGCGATCAGGAGCTTGGCAAGCTTCATCCGGAATCCTTTCAAGAACGCCGATCCATCGCGGCGTCATGCGTGATCTTAGGCGAGCGTGGTCCGGGATAACCGCGCAAACACGCGACCCAGACCGCACAGCCCGCACGCCTTCACGCTCTTTGGGAACTTTGGCGTGTGAGTTCCGTGCCCGGAAGCGGGGTGAATCGGACATCACTCTTCGATGCGGCGAGCCGGGAGTCCGGGGGACTGCACTTGAGCAATGGGGATTGTCCATGAAACGAAATTCACGAGCAGCGTGTGTGGTCGGTGTGGCCGGTATCGCGATGATGGCCGGAGGGTGCTCCATGTTCGGCGGCGGCAAGTCCAGCAGCCGAACCGTCGCCAGCAGCGACGGCACCACCAAGGTCGTACGCAGCGGAAAGATCAGCCGCTCATCCGACAGCTTCACACTCGAACCGTTCCAGCAGGTCAACTTTGCCGTCTCCGGTGACGCCGGCGAACTCCGCGTCGAGAACCGCGGCGGCGGCGAGCTCGCCTTCCGCGTCCCGCAGAACGAAGCTTCACTCGCACCGTCCGACGTCTACACCATGTCCGTCGACGGCTCCTTCATCCTCGAGTTCTACAACGCCTCACGCGTCCCGACCACGGTCCAGTACACCGGATCCGGATACACACCCGTCACCGTCAGCATGCTTGAGTAGGCGGACGGCCCGCAACACCCCCACCCTGATCATCACGATCGCTCACGCCCCGCGGACGGCTTCCGCGGGGTGTTTGCATGCGCTGTCCGTTCCCTGAGCTACCATCACCGCATGAGGCGCATCACCATCATCACCACCGGCGGCACGCTCGAGAAGGTCTACGACGAATCCACGGGAACACTCGTCAACAAACACTCAAACGTCGCACACATGCTCAGCGGCCTCAGACTCGAGGACACCAGACACTGCATCCACGAGCTGATGAACAAAGACAGCCTCGATATGACAGACGACGACCGCGACGCCATCATCCGGTGCGTCAAGGACGTCCTCCAAGACACCGACGTCGACGGCGTGCTCGTGCTCCACGGCACGGACACCCTCTGCGTCACGGGTGAACGACTCCAAAGCGACCTCGGCACGCCGCGCGTCCCCGTCATCCTCACCGGCGCGATGCGCCCCTTCGAGATGCGCGAGTCCGACGCCCTGCAGAACCTCACCGAATCGATCTTCGCAACCAGCCTGCTCGAGCCCGGCGTCTACGTCGTCTCCCACGGGCGGGCCCTCAGGTTCCCGGGGATCGTCAAGGACCGCGCCCGAGGCACGTTCGTCCGCAAGGGCTAGTCAACCAGCTCGCCACGCTCACGCAAAACCTCGATCGCCGGCGCAAGCTCCCGCTCGTATCGGCGCCATCGCTCGAGCGAGCCCGTGTAGATCGGCTGGTTCGCCTGCTCAAAGCTCGCTGTACGCACGCGACGCTCCGACCGCTCGTGGCGCAGACACGCCTCGTCGAACTCCAGATCCAGGTACGACAGCAGCGACCGAACCGTCGATTCGTGATCACCCACCAGTTGCTCGTAGCGCACCGTGTGGATCCGATCATGGAGCACGCCCTTCCAGTGCCGCGCGTGCTCGATCGCGTCAGCCGCGTAACTCGCGCACGACTCCAGATCGAACGCGTAATGCAGCGAGCCCGAGAAATCCTGGAAGTAACACGACAGGCACGTGTCGCGCAGATCACGCTGGCAGTGCACGAACCGCGCGTTCGGGAACAGGCTCGCCAGAAAGCCGATGTGCATCACGTTCTCGGGCATCTTGTCGGTCAGCAGCCGCGACCCGCTGCCGCCCGAGATCTTCGCCAGATGCTCCATCATCCGGGCACCCACGCGCGCAAGGTCGCTCTCCGAAACGCCGCCCAGTTGGAAGACGTACCCGAACGGCTCGCGCCCGACACCGAGCGTCCTGATCGATCGGATCGTCTCGACCGTTTCGCCGGCCGCGGCGACCTCCGGGTGCATCGACAGTATCTGCTCGACCAGGCTCGTCCCCGAGCGGGGCACGCCCATCACGAAGACCGGCCGAGCATCCGCGTTCACCCCGGCTGGTGCCGCCCCGTCCTTCCAGCTCTCGATCAGCTCCCGCGTCTGCTCGCGATGGAGCTCCGCATCGAACCGCGTGTGATGGGAAGCGTTCGCTTCTTCGATCGCGCGGAAGGCATCCTCGTATCGCCCCGCGCGGTCGAGCAGCTCGCCCAGCTTAAAGAGCAGCGGCTGACGCGCATCCCTGTCCTGCACACCCGCAAGCGCCCGCTCGATAAGCGTCGCTACCTCACCCGCGTCCTCGGCCTCGCCAGCAAGCTCGGCCAAGGCATCGACCAGCATCACATCGGGCTGGGCCGACCCGTCGAGCATGGGCCTGAGCCACGCGTACGCCTCGCCGCTTCGGCCGAGCCGGCGCAGCGCCATCACCTTCGCGTGCACCGCCGGCGGGAACCCCTTCCCGATCGCCAGCGCACGCTCGGCTTCGACGAGCCCCTCCTCATAACGCCCCGCGGTGGTCAGCAGACGCGCACGATCAACGCGGTACTGCGCGTGCATCGGCTTGAGTTTGATGGCACGATCGATCTCGGCGAGCGATTGCTTCACTCGACCCACGCCGATGAGCGCGACCGAGTACAGACGCAGCGCCTCCGGGTCCTTGGCGATGAACGGCCTGACCTGTTCATACAAAGAAACCGCCCGGTCGGGTCGCCCCGATCGGTGCAGACGGACAGCCTCGCTCAATACGCGGCCGATCTCATCTTTGGTTGGGCGTCTCTGCGGCATGGCTCTGGATACGCCACGCACGACGCGCGACGGGGAATCAGCCCGTGACGGACGTGATCTTCACGTGCGTGTAGCGCTGACGGTGACCGGTCTTGCGGCGGTAACCCACCTTGGGCTTGAACTTGTAGATGTTGAGCTTGAGACCCTTGGCCTCCGGCTCGATCACCTCGGCCGTCACGCTCGCGCCATCAACGAAAGGCTGGCCGATCGCGACCTTGCCGCTGCCGTCGCCCGTGAAGAGCACCTTGTCGAACGTAATGGTGTCGCCGGCCTTGGCCTGGCCGTTCTGGATGAGATCGATGAAGAGCTCCTGCCCCTCGATGACCTTCCGCTGACCGCCGCCTTCTTGAATGATCGCGTACATAGTTGTCTCACCTGTCCGCATCGGCTTCGGGGAGGGCCTACCACCCGGCCCTGCTTGGTCCCGGCCGACATCGGGAGGCAAGTGTAGGCAGGGGCCCGTTCAAGGTCAGGCTCCCGCCCAACTCTCCCAGCCCTTCCTTCTCTCTCTCAGCCCCCTCTCGATCAGCCCCGGATCACCCCGTGCCGCGTGAGGGCGTCGATCAAGGGCCCCGTGCCCGGCCCGTACCGCCGCCAACGCTCGGTCGAACTCGTGTAGATGGGCCTGCGGACCTGATCGAGGCTGGCCGTGTGGATCGCCCTGCTGCTCTCATGGAATGCCAGGCACCGCTCGTCGAAGGGCACCCCGATGTGCTCGAGCATCCCCCGAACGATCGGCTCGGGGTCCGCGACCAGCTCCTCGTACCGCACCTCGAGAATCGGCAGGTCCAGCTCCCGCTTCAGGTGGGCCATGATCCGATCGTGGTCCGCGTGGTACCGCGCCAGGTGCTCAAGGTCATAGCTGAAGCCCAGCGGCCCGAGGAACATCTGGAAGTAGCACGACACGCTGACATCCCTCGGATCGCGCACCGTGTGGATCACCCTCGCATTCGGGAACAGGAGCTGGATCATCGGCAGGACGTGGTAGTTGTCGAGCTGCTTGTCGATGAGGCGTGATGCCTCCCCCACCGCCCCCACCTTCGATGCCGCCTGGTGCGACACCGTGACATACCCCTCGGCCTCCTTCGCCAAACGCTCAGCCGTGAGTGACGACGTCTCGGTCAGAAAGGTCTGCCCCGGCACGCTCGCCTTGCCGCTAAGGGCGTCCGCGATCGCGTGCATCCGGTTCAGCTCTCCCGCGCCAGCGACCTTTGGGTGCGAAGCGAGAATCTGCTCGACAAGCGTCGAGCCCGACCTCGGCATGCCCACGACAAACACCGGCGAATCCGACTCGTTCCCGCTCGTCGGGAAGGACCGCAACCGATCGCGCGTCCAGAGCGTCAGCATGCGATCGACCGCCGCCGAGTACGCGTCAGGGTCCCAGGTCTTTGCCCGCAGCTCATTCGCCCGGGTCACGACCTCCCACGCCTCTTCGTACGCCCCGGCCTGATCGAGCAGCCTGGCCAGGTAGAACTGGAGGGTCGAGCGGGTCTCGGGGTTGTTCTCGCTTTCGAGCGCACGCCTGAGGTAGACCGTCGCCTCGGCGACCTCCCCCATCGCCGGCGCCAAGGCCGCGTACGCCTCGGCAAGGAAAGGGTCCGTCCCCGTCGAGATGGCGAGCGCCTCGCGGAAATGCGTGACAGCTTCGTCCTGCCGACCGTGCTTGCGGTACAGATCTGTCAGCCCGGCGATCGCGACGGGGCACCCGGGACGGATCGCCAGGGCCTTCTCGTAACACGCCCGGGCCCGGTCTTCGTTCAGGGTGGTCAGCTCGATCTTGCCCATCGCGCACCAGGGCTCGGGCTGATCGGGGCTGAGCTGGGCCGCCCGTTCGAGGAGTTTCATCGCGTCGGCGAACTTGTACATCCGGGTGAGCGCCGAGGCCATCGCCTGCATGACACCCGCGTTCCGGGGGTCTTTCTGGAGGATGCGTGCGAAGTGACCGGCGGCCTCTCGGTACCTGGCCGCTGAGAAAGCCGCGCGGCCCGCTTCGAACATCTGCTGAAGATCCGGTCCGCTCATGGACCCATCCTAGAGATCGCTCCGGGGATGGTCTGATATGACGCCCCGATAACCACGTTCCGATTGGTCTGATAACCAAGATCCGGCGTTATCGGCCCGCGGAGCGCAACGCTCGCACGGTCCGCGACTCCAGATTCATCACGCACTATCGCATGAAAGCCCGCTCATCCGATCGCTCAGGGCCAGCCGGGCGTTCCAGTGTGGAGCCCCGGCCGACACATCCGAGGGGCGTCCGCCGGACGCGATGTGCCCGAGCAGGGCGGAAGGAAAGACCAGTGACCATCCGTGAGAGTGACATCGAGCGTTTCTTTGAGATCATCACCAGCGGCGACCGGGTCGCGGCCCGCACAGCCGTGAACCGTCTGCACGCCGACGGCGTCCCGCCCGAGGACATCGTGCTCGAGCTCTTCTGGCCCACGATGGAGATGGTCGAGAAGCTCTACCGCAACGACCAGCTCACCACCCTGTCGCATCATTACGCGGTCCGCCTGCTGCGCATGCTGGTGGATCAGACCGCGGCCCGTTACCGCATGGAGCCCCAGGTCGGGCGGACGGTGCTGGCGTTCTGCGGCAACCACGAGCCCGAGGAACTGGCCGCCCAGATGGCTGTCGACCTGCTCGAGATGTCGGGGTTCAACATCAAATTCGCTGGCGGCGGGGTCGCGGGCGACGAGATCCTGGCTCAGGTCCACGAGGCCAAGCCGGACGTGCTCCTGATGTTCGCCTCCTCACCCGAGGATCTGCCCGAGATCCGCAACATCATCGACACGGTCCGCGAGATCGGTGCGTCGGCGAAGACGCAGATCGCTGTGGGCGGGGGCGTGTTCAACCGGGCCGAGGGCCTGGCGGAGGAGATCGGCGCCGACACCTGGGCGACGGACCTCCTGGAACTGGTGCACACGCTGATCGAGGAGCCCGAGCGTCGGGCCGACGAGGATCAGCGGACGGTCGGCCGCAAGCGTCGCCTTGCCGCCTGATCGCGGATTTCGTCCGAAAACGCCACTCGGAGGCCCGCATCCCGTTCACGCCGGGGTGCGGGCTCTTTCTTTGGGTTCTGGTAGGGCAACCGCCCCCGAAACTGCTGGTATATTGATCGAGGAGGAATGCCTCTTGTCCATGCCCAGAGACATCGAGCGGAAGCTGATCATCGACGCGAGCGCGGGCGATCGGTCGGCCGCGGCTGAGCTGCTTCGGCATCACCAGCCATCGCTGCGTGCGTACCTGCACCGGCTCTCTGGTCGTCAGGACATCGCCGAGGACATCTGCCAGGAGGCATTCGTCCGGGTGCTTGCGAATCTCCACCGCTTCGACGACCGCTTCCGGTTCTCGACGTGGCTCTTTACGATCGCAAAGCGTCTGTACGTCAACGCCCGCCAGAAGCATGCGCCGGTTTTCAACACCGAGGCGCTCGGGTGGCGTGAGAGCAAGTCGGCTGGCCCCGGGGGCAACGCCTCGGCTGGCGAGGTCGCCGGCCATGTGAAGGATGCGCTGCAAGATGCGCTGATGGAGCTCGGCGAAGTGCAGCGCGAGATCGTCGTGCTCTTCCACCAGCTCGACTGGCCCATCGCGACGATCGCGGCTCACATGGACATGCCCGAGGGCACCGTCAAGAGCCACCTGCACCGCAGCAGGCAGAAGCTCCGCAAGATTCTGGTCGAACACGCGACGCACGCCTCTCGTGTGAAAGAGGTCTGGGCGTGAACGGGCGTCAGCACCGGTTCCGTTTCGGCCGGCGCCAGACGAGGCCTGTCACCAACGACCACCTCGAAAGCGTCCTGAGCCAACCCCTTGAAACGCCCGCGGCGGATGTTTCCTTTGAGGAAGCCGTCCTTGGTCGTGTCGAAGCGCACCGCCCATTCCTCGGCAAGACCGAGCGCAAGCGGGTCCGCTGGGTGCGGATGTCGATCATCGGTTTGGCGCTGGGTCTCTTTGCATCGGGCGCGATCGGTGTCCGGGCGGGGCTCCTGCCCTTTGGTGAGCAGGCCGGCCCGGTGAGTCACATCGTCCAGACCGCCCAGACCGAGAGTGTCCAGCAGGTGCAGTCGGTGGCGCACTGGCGCGACGCGGCTTTGGCGAAGTTCGCCTCCATCAAGGAGCGTCAGCGCCACGCCCGCAACAACGCGCCCGTCCGCTGCAACGACGATTTCTCGCGTGCTTCGATCACCAGCGCCAGCACCCCCGACACGCCGCGTAAGCAGGGTGTGTGCATCGGCTTCTCGATGCAGAAGCCGGTCGACGCGATCGAAGAGACACCCGCCGCGAGAAGCGTGCGCTACATCGTCTTCGGCGATGGGCTCGCGCTGCCGATCGCCGGTTCGGGCAACGCGTCGGCGCCGACGCAGCAGGTGCAGATCAAGCGCTGGCCTTCGGGTGTGCAGGACAATCTCACGAACTTCGGCCTTGAGGGTTCTTCTGAGCTCTCGGCGATAGATGTGCTGCCGCCCTGGTACAGCGCCGATGTGGTCCGCCTGCCCCAGAGTACGGGTTCCGGGCATCGGGCCTTGACCGATCAACGCCTTGTTCTGCCTCACCAGCTGCCCCACTGATACTTGATGACCATCCGCCCGAGACAGACAGGCCGCGCACTTGGGGCGTGGGTATTGCTTGCTGCGCTCTTCGTGCTCGCGTCGGCCCCGGCGCACGCGCGATGGGGGCAGGCCAAGGCCTCCGAGGCGATCGAGACGATCCGGGCATCCGTGCCCAACGCGGACCTGATCGTGGTGCTCGACAATGGCGCGGAGCAGCGCCGCAGCGACGCGGGGCGGGCGCTGACGGGCATCCTTACCGACTTCGGGCTCGGGCAGAACGAGGGGGACTTCTCGGATGCGTGGTCGCAGCTCGCCTCGATGTTCGGCGTGGATAACGCTCGGGCGTTCGACGAGCTCTTCGGCTCGCGCATGATCCTCGTCTCGCAGGACACCACCGTGACGGGGCTTGGCACCTGGGCGATCGCGACGATTGTGCCCAAGGACCTGGGGCTCAAGGTCACCAAGAAGCTGGGCGCCAAGGGTCGCGAGCGGATCGTGGGCCAGACGGTGTATGCGATCGAGGGCGGCGCGTACCGAGTCTCGCTACTCAAGCCGCGCAGCGCCGATGCGCCGGACCGGAACCGCTTGCTCGTGTTCTCGCCCAAGAACTCGGGTGACTTGCTCGGCAAGCTGATGCGCGGGCTGGTCACGCCCCGCGGCTGGGATCGTGTCATCGGCGAGGGCAACCCGGTCCCGCCCTCGTTCACTGGCGTGCTCATCGAATCGGGCCAGGAAGTCGCGCGGATCGAGGCCAAGCTCACCAACGACGGCTGGAGCGGCACGGCGCTCTTCGAGTTGCCGGGTTTCGAGGTGCGGTCGGCGGGCTGGGCGGGCGATGCGTTCGAGCGGTTGTCCGAGGGGGCGTGGCTCTCGGTCGCAGACGAGGTCGATCTCTCGACCATCGCCGAGTCACCGATCGCTGTGATCCTGCCGATCGACCCGGATCGGCTGCGCCAGCTCGCGGCGCACACGACCGGCCGGGTGTATCTGCGTGTGCTGCCCGAGGACGACGAGGTGGCGCTTTCGATCTGCCTCGAGACCGACGGCTCCACCGAGGCGGATGCGCTGGCCGACCGGGCGGTGCGCGATGTGGCGGGTCTGCTGACCGCGAATCCAGACGCTGTGCCGAACTATGAAGGATTCATGCCCGAGGCCCTGCGGACGGCTCCGATCCGGGGCGACTTCGCGCACGACGCGCTCAAGCCGATCGTGGGTGGCTCGCCCGAGATCGCCTGGCGGACGTCGCCCAAGGGGAAAACCTCATGGTGGACGACCCGCATCGCCCCGGCGGGCTCGGGCCACGCGGATGCGCTGGATGAGCTTTTCGCTGACCTGCCCTCGGGGGAAACGGGCGGCACGATCGTCTCGCTGGGTGTGGTCAGGCCCGGCCCGATTGTCGGGCTGATCGAGCGTGGTTCGGGTAGCCCGAACTCCGTTGAGCCGATCCTGGGACGGATCGAGTCGGCGAGCTGGACCACCCGGCAGAACGGTTCCCGTCTGGAAGTCGGGTTCGATCTGCGGATGTCTGCGGACAGGTAGCGCCAAACTCATTCGGCGTGTCAACAATCCTGCCGAATGAACCACCTCCGAAACGTCGCCATCATCGCCCACGTCGACCACGGCAAAACCACCCTCGTCGATCAGCTCCTGCGTCAGTCCGGACAGTTCCGGGATGCCGAGCTTGACAAGCTCAAGGGCGGTCAGCACGGGCTGATCATGGACTCGAACCCGCTCGAGCGTGAGCGCGGCATCACGATTCTGTCCAAGAACTGTGCCGTGAACTATCACGACCAGGAAGGACGCGACTACCGCATCAACATCATCGACACGCCCGGTCACGCGGACTTTGGCGGCGAGGTCGAGCGTGTGCTGCGCATGGCGGACGGGTGCATGCTCGTCGTCGACGCGTTCGAGGGCCCGATGCCCCAGACACGCTTCGTGCTTGGCAAGGCGCTCGAGCTTGGCCTGCGTCCCGTCGTCATGGTGAACAAGTGCGACAGGCCCGAGGCTGACCCGCACCGCGTGATCGATGAACTGCTGAGCCTGTTCATCGAACTCGGCGCCGACGACGAGACGCTCGACTTCCCGGTGGTCTACGGCTCGGCGCGCGACGGGTGGGCCACCGATGATCTGGACCAGGCGCTCAAGCCCGATCGGGGCGGCGCTGATTCGCTCCGCCCGGTCTTCGAGCTGATCGTCCGCTCCGTGCCGGCGTCCAAGGGTGACCCGAAGGCCCCGCTGCAGATGCTCGTGACCACGCTCGATTACTCGGGCTATGTCGGCCGCATCGGCATCGGGCGTGTGTACCACGGCAAGCTGCGCAAGGGTGAGCAGGTCATGCGCATCACGCGTCCCGACCGCACGGGCAAATCAAAGAACGAGCTTGTCCGCGTCGGACAGCTCTTCCGCTTCGAGGGCCTGGGCAGGGTCGAGGTCGACGAGATCGACGCGGGCGATCTCTGCGCGGTTGTCGGGCTTGAGAAGGTCGATATCGGCGACACGCTCGCCGACGCGCAGAACCCGGCCCCGCTCCCGCCCGTGAAGGTCGACGAGCCCACGCTCACGATGGTGTTCAAGATCAATACCTCGCCGTTTGCCGGGCAGGAGGGCGAGTACGTCACGAGCCGTCAGCTCAAGGACCGGCTCGACCGCGAGCTGCAATCCAACGTCGCTCTGCGGGTTGAGCCGGGCGATACGTCGGACGAGTTCATCGTTTCCGGGCGGGGCCTGCTGCACCTTGGCATCCTGCTCGAGAACATGCGCCGCGAGGGGTACGAGCTTGCCGTCGGCAAGCCGCGCGTGATCGAGCGTGAGATCGACGGCGTGCGCTGCGAGCCGGTCGAGGAGCTTGTCGTCGACGTTCCCACGGCTCAGATGGGCGCGGTGATGGAGATCATTGGTGCGCGCAAGGGCGAGGCGGTGAACATCGAGCCCCGCGGCCCGGCGATGACGCACATGGTGTACCGGATGACGAGCCGTGCGCTCATCGGGCTCCGGGGTCGCGTGATGACCGCGACACAGGGCGAGGCGATTATCCACCACACCTTCGCCTCGTACGAGCCGGTTTCTACCGATCGTTTTGAGCGTCCGGCGGGTGTGATCATCGCGACCGAGACCGGTCAGGTGACGCCCTATGCCGTCAGCCTTGCGCACGACCGGGGTGTGCTTTTCGTCAAGCCCGGGGATCAGGTCTACATGGGTCAGGTCGTGGGCGAGCACAACCGGCCCAACGACATCACGCTCAACATCGTGCGTCAGAAGAAGCTCGACAACATGCGATCGGCGAACAAGGAATCGACCGTCACGCTCAAGGCCCCGCGCGAGAAGAGTCTCGAAGAGGCGCTCGAGTACATCGAGGACGACGAGCTGGTCGAGCTGACGCCCACAAGCATCCGGATGCGGAAGATCCTGCTCGATGAGGGCAGCCGCCGCAAGGCCGAGCGTCAGGCCAAGGACAAGGCCGCCTCCGCGGCCAACACCTGAGACTCAGCCGCCTTCTGGCATCGGCAGCGGATACCGCATCACGACGGTCGATGGCATGGGCGGATAGAGCATGATGAGCCGCAGGCACCGGAAATCGCCGGGGTTCCAGCCCGCGTTGTCCATCACTTTGCGCACCATGTCGGTGTATCTCGGAACAAGCGGCGTCGCGAGTTGCGCGCCCACACCGAGGTCGGTCACCTGCTCGCTGCATGGCAGTCGTGACGGGGGGAGGCTGTCCGTGTCGGCCCCCCACAGCTTTCCGTAGAGCTCGATCTCCGGGCGCATCGCCTCGACCATATCGCGGTGCACGATGAGATCGAAGAGCAACGTCTCGGCTGGGATGGAGACCGTCGAGAAAAGCTCTGCGATGCTGTTGTGTTCGTCGCGGTATCGCGGCGCAATTTTCCGCTGCGCGTAACCGAAGAAGCAGGTGAACTCGCCGGTCTTGCCCACGGGCCCGTCGCCGATCTCGTATGTCAGGCCTTGTGCGGACTCCTTGATGTGCATGCGTGGCATGGGGCCGCTGCAGAACGAGTTCATGAGCCAGGGCCCGGACTCGTCGTCGTCTTCGATCGAGATGGGCTTGGGTGATTGAGGTGTTGTGCCGTCGTCGTTGTACTGACGGAGTTGGAAGACGGGCCATCGCGGGACGTGGCGCAGCCGCCTGACGCGCGTCATGCCGCCGACGAGCGCCGCGTCGAGTTGACTCGGGTCCTCGGCGCTTGGCGCGAGAAACTGCGTCGTGAGGCGGACGTGCGACTGGATGCCCCAGACGCCGGAGTTGCCACGGAACGCGAGCTTTCGGCTCATCTCGAGGGGGCGTTCGCCGCCCATGCTGTCGAGCGCGAGTTCGAGTGTTGCGCGATCGCCCGTGTGGATCTCGATCATCCGATCGAACCCCTCGGCCGCGGCTCGCACGCGGGCAACGACGCTTGCCGGAGCGCCCGCCTTCTGCATCGCCTCCAGCAGAATCTCGAACCCGGATGCACCCGGGATCAATGGCACAGCCGAGTACGCGTCCTCGGTCTGGAGGATCTTGGCGATTTTCCAGGTCAGGTTCTTGTTGAGCTTGTACCGACGAGCGACGTCCTGAGGTTTCCCGACGTCCGCGCCCGCTTGGCTGTACAGATCCAGGAGCGCCCCGCGCAGCGCGAGCACCGCATCCCGGCAATGCTCGTCGAAGGTCATCTCAGCAGTATGGGCCACAGCGTTCCTTGCCGAATAGAATACGAACTTTCTTGGGCATCGGATCTCTCAATCCGGCTTTCAGTGTAGTCTAACCCGGTTGCCGACCGCACACAACTTTCTTTGTGATTTTCCCTAGGGAAACTTGCAGTGGAAATGTCCTTCCGTTAGCATCGCCCAAGCGAACGCGGGCAGGGCCGGGTGGGCCGCCCGAGAACTCATGCAGAAGAGACCCCGAATACGGAGAGACTCAGATGAAGAAGACCACGATGATCGCTGCTCTGCTCGTCACAGCGGGCTCGGCACAGGCGCAGTTCTATGAGGTCCCGATGGGCCGGATTGACGGCATCAGCAACGTGGGCACCGCGTCGGGCTCCACCTTCGGTGACGGTCAGTACTTCGCATGGACCCCCGCTGGCGGCGCGTTCGGCATCGGCGGCGTCACCCCGGGCAACGGTGTGGGCGGTGAGGGCGGCATCTCGGATGATGGCCGGTACATCAGCGGCACCACCTGGAACGCGGCGCAGGGCTATCACGAGATGAGCCGATACGACATGAACACCGGCACCTGGACCGGCTTAGGCGGCATTCCCGGCATCGGCGCACAGCTCGATTCCGAGATCTCCAGCGGCTGGGGCATGTCGGGCGATGGCAACTCCGTCATCGGTCTCGGCTGGACCTCGCAGGGCTCAGCCGACGCGCACGCTACGCAGTGGACCGATGGCGTCGGCATGTTCAGCCTCGGTACCGCACAGGTCGGCACTTCCAGCCGAGCCACCGCGCTCAGCTACGACGGTTCGGTCGCTGCGGGCTGGCAGGACGGCAACGGCAGGCAGGGTGCCGCCTGGGTCAATGGGACGCAGGAACTCATCTACCTCCCCGACGGAACCACTCCCGCGCAGGAAGCTTTCGATGTCTCGAGCGACGGCCAGTACGTCGTCGGCATGGGCGTCGGCAGCTTCGCTGCTCCCGGGACCGCGTACCGCTACAACACCACCACGAACACGACCGAGCTCATCCCCAACCTCGCTTCGGGGGCTGACCGATTCATGGCTGCGGCCACGACCAACGCCGACGGCTCGCTCATCGGCGGCGGCACGTGGGGCTTCGGACCCGCGACCTTCGGCAACGGCTTCATCTGGGAAGAGGGTGTCGGGACGATGACTGTGTCTGACTACCTCGACAGCAAGGGCATCGCCTACCCCGCAGGTTTCAGCTTCGCGTTTGTTTCGGACATCTCGCCCGACGGTCAGTGGATCGCCGGCTGGGGTGGTCTTGGAGGCTCGGAAAGCTGGGTCGTCCACATCCCCGCCCCGAGCAGCCTGGCAGTTCTCGGTCTTGGCGGCATCTCGGTGATGCGTCGCCGACGCTGAGATCGTCAGACATCTCGGACGTGAATGGAGATCATCAGCCCCCGCAGAAATCTGCGGGGGTTTCTCTTTGCTCTGGTTGACTCTCGCGTCACAACGCAACACCCATGCTCCATACAGGAGCGGTGCACTGTCACCCACGCCTTGCCACACTCGGGACCACCAAACAGGACTCAAATATTCGAATGCATTCGTCCTTTCCTCCTTATTCCGGGGGAAAGAACTGGATCTGAGCAGATGGGTTCCTGTACGCTCATTTCATACGTCCCGCTCTGTTTGGCGGGACGTTGAGTGTGGCACCGGCTTGTTCATGGCGAGTCGGGACTATATCAAGGGAGACTGGATTCATGAGTTCCATCAAGAGCGGCATCATTGCATCGACTGCTATGGCCTTCATCGCTACCGGCGCCCAGGCCGACGATCTGCTGATCGTTGACCTCTCGGTCGCCAACGAGATCACGATCACCGCGCTGCCGGGCCTCTCGGCGGCCACCATCTCGGGTTCGGACACCACCGGGTTCCTGCTCGCCGACTTCTTCAACGCTGCCGGTACGGGCAGCATCTTTGAGTCGGGTGGTGTGGGTGACCTCACCAGCGCCGCCAACGGCTCCGACAGTACCCCCGGCCTGTTCAACTCGAGCGGCAGCTTCGGCCTGAACGTCTGGAGCTACACCGACGACGCCACCAGCGACTTCACCGCCGGTCAGGTCGCGTTCAGCGGCACGGCCACCTGGTCGCTCGATCCCGCCGATTACGCCGAAGCACTGAACAGCGGCGTTTCCGGCGACATCTACTTCGCCGCTGATTCGGATGACGACATCACCGGCGCCACCTACCTCGGCACCTGGACGACCGTCCCCGCTCCGAGCAGCCTTGCGCTTCTTGGTCTTGGCGGCGTCGCCGCGATCCGTCGTCGTCGCTAAGCCGACCGGCGTGATTCAATGAATCATCGAGGCCCACGCATCAACGTGCGTGGGCTTCTTTCTTGCCCACATGGCAGACGCACACGCCGAAGGTCATTGGCCTGGCCTTGAGTTCACCGAACCCGGCCTGGTGCAACGCGCTCTGCATCGCCTCGCGCTTCATGAACGTCTCGACGCTCTTGGGCAGATAGCGATACGCACCGCTCCGGTCGCGCGCGATCAGGGTCGCGGTCATCGGCATGATGTGCTTGGTGTACAGATCGTTGCCAAGCCGGATGAGCGGATTGCGGGGCTCGTCGAACTCCAGAATCACCACGCGTCCGCCGGGGCGAAGGACGCGGTGGAATTCCGCGATCGCGCGTGCCGGGTCGGCGACGTTGCGGATGCCGAAGGCGATGGAGACGATGTCGAACGAATCGTCGTCGAAGGGCAGGTTCATCGCGTCGGCCTGCTGGAACGTCACGCGGCCCGATTGATCGGCGAGCTTGGTGCCCGCGATGTCGAGCATCTCCTGCGTGAAGTCCGTGCCGACGACGCGTTTGGCGCCGGTCCTGGCGAATGCGAGTGTCAGGTCGCCCGTGCCGCAGGCGCAGTCGAGGACTTCCTCACCCTCGCGCACGTCCGCGAGCTTCACCGCGGCCTTGCGCCACGCCTGATCCCGCCCGAATGAATGGAGCCGGTTGTTGAGGTCGTAGCTCCGCGCGATCGCGGCGAACATGCGGCGCACGCGTTCGGGCTTGTCGGCCCGCTCGTGCGGGTTCTGAGCGAGCTGATCGCGTGACCACGCCTCGCTCTGGGCCTCGGGATTGGCTTCGGCTTGGGATGAAGAAGAACTCACAGCCGATGGTAGGTTCGGGCGAATACCCTTGGTGGATGTCCGGAGGAATCCCCATGAATCGCCTGCTCTTTGTCGTCCTGACTCTTGTTGGTCTCTCGCTGGGCACGGGTTGCTCGACCAATCCCGCGACCGGTGCCCGTTCGCTCACGCTGCTGTCATGGGACCGCGAGGTCGCCATGGGCGCCGAAGCCGCACCGGGCATGACGGCCGAGTTTGGAGGCGAGACCCCCGACAGCGAGGCGCAGGCCTACGTCGACGAGGTGGGCGCTCGACTACTCGGCGGCATCGAGGAGGGTGTCCCCGAGTTGCCGTGGGAGTTCACGCTGCTTGACTCGGCGGTCATCAACGCGTTTGCGCTCCCCGGCGGTCAGGTGTATCTCTCACGCGGACTGGCGGACAAGCTCACGAGCGAGGCCGAGATGGCGGGCGTCATCGGGCACGAGATCGGTCATGTGACGGCCCGTCACGGCAACCAGCGCATCAGCAAGCAGCTCGGATTCAACATCGGCATGGCTGTCGCGGCGCTCGTCGTCGGGGCCGCCGACGAGGACAGTGAGGTGCGCAAGTACGGCGAGATCGGGATCCCCGCGCTCGCCTTCGGCGGGAACGTCGTCCTCTTGAAGTACGGCCGCGACGAGGAACTCGAAGCCGACATGCTGGGCATGCGCTACATGGCCCGCGCCGGGTACAACCCCGTGGGCCAGAAACTGGTCATGGAAACGCTCAAGCGCGCATCGGGCGGCTCGAGCCAGCCCGAGTGGCTCAGCACACACCCCGCCAGCGACACACGCATCAGCAGGATCAACGACCTGCTCCGCACCGAGTACGCCTACACACAGAACTCCGACGAGTACGTCATGAAGGAGAGTGTGTACCAGACCCGCATGCTCGACCGCCTCGCCAGGCTTGGCCCGCCCAACCACGGCAGCGGCTCGGTCAGCCTGCTCGACACGCCCGTGCTCTGGTGTGCCCACTGTCAGGCCGAGGCACTCGAACTCGCTCAGAATGACACTGAATCAGAGTGAGAAGAACTCGGCCCAGTTGCCATACGCGATCGCGCGGATGTCATCATCCGAGTAGCCCCGGCTGCTGAGCTCGTCGAGCACTTTGGAAAGATGCGAAGCGCGGTCGATGCCCTCGGGCAAATCGAGCGCGCCGAACCCGCCGTCGAGATCTGAACCGATGCCCGAGTGTTTTGCCGAGCCGACGAGCTGGCAGACGTGGTCGATGTGATCGACCGCCTTGGCGATCGCGGGCCTTGCGCCCTCGGCGAGCGGCCAATGGACGAAGGGCTTGAAGAGGTTGAGCCCGATGACCCCCCCACGCCCGGCGATGGTCTTGATGGTGTCGTCGTCGACGTGCCGCTGCCAGCCCGGGTTGTTCTTCTCGCCGAGCAGCGCCCGGCAATTCGAGTGCGTCGCGCAGATGCGAACGTCCGTGCGGTCGATCGCGTCGTAGGTGGCGCGCTGGGAGAGGTGCGAGAGATCGAGGACGATGTTCAGGCGCGCCATCTCGTCGAGCAGTTGCCTGCCGAGTTCGGAGAGGCCGACGCTCGTGGAGTTGCCCCCCGCGTAGCGCGACTCGACCGCCCACGAAAGGCTGATCGCCACCACGCCGCGACCCGCCCAGAAGCTCAGATGGTGCGGCTCGATGATCGGGTCGGCGCCCTCCATCAGGATGCCGAGCTTGAGTTTTTCTCCTTCTCCCACTTGGGGAGAAGGTGACCGCGAAGCGGACGGATGAGGGGATGTCTTTGATTCTGAACTTTCAGAAGCCCCCCCACCCCGGCCCTCTCCCCCGAGGGGAGAGGGAGATTCATCGTCGAAGAACTCGATCAGCCCCATCTTCCGCCAGAGGTGGTAGCGGTTGAGCTGGTTGACACCCTTGAAGTAGGCCTCTTTCGCGTTACCCGGCGGATAGCAGGCGGCTTCCTCGCCCGGTGTGGGTGCGTCGGTGGCTTCGAGGAAGATCGTGCCCAGGCAAGCCCGGACCCCGCCGGCGGCCAGCTCGGGCAGCGTGACGGCTGCGGGTGGCGTCGGACCGGCAGCCGGGTCGAGAGGCTGGGTCATGTCCCGCCCGAGCTCGGCCAGAAACGCGAGGTCGAGGTGGGCGTCAAATATCGGTATCGTGTGTGAAATCACCGGCGGCTACTCTCGAATCAGTCCACGAGAGCACGCTCGCGGACGGGGGAACATCCATGACAGTATCGCAGCACCACGACCCGAGCCTCGACGAGTTCCGGCCGAAGAAAAACAACACCGGCAAATACATCCTCGTCGGGTGCCTGAGCATTGTCATCGCGGGCATGCTGCTGGCGGGCATCGGGGGCATCGTCGTCTGGCAGAACTGGCGTGGATGGACCGCGAGTCTCACCACCAACTCGCTGGATGGCGCACTCCAGGAGATCCACCTCCCAAACGAGGAGCACGACGCGATCATGCAGCGAGCCAGAATCCTCGCTGACGAGTTCGTCAATAAGAACATCACGATGGCCGAGTTCCAGGAGCTCGGCGAAGCGCTCACCGAGAGCGAGTTCATGCCAATGCTCATCGCCAAGGCCATGTACGGCGGCTACATCGAGCCCTCCACACTCAGCGACGAAGACAAAGCACGGGGCCAGCTTGCCTTTGGCAGGCTCGCTCGGGGCGTGGTCGATGAGAAGCTCGTCGATGACGATTTCGAGCACGTCGTCGCGCCGCTCGGCAAGAGCGGGCAGTACCGCGTCACCGTGGACGGCGAATCGAAATCGGGGTTCTCAATGCGATCCCCCCAGCAGGTGACCAACGAAGATCTGCTGCTGGTCATCGAGCGGGCCGAGAAGCTGGCGGAGGAGAAAGAGCTCTCGCCCGAGCCGCTCAACGTCGACATTGTCGAGGAGCTCGACCGCATCGTCGAGCAAACCCTGGGCCGGAAGATCGTTCCGACAGGCAAGGACTAGCCGTTGTGGAAGAAAAAACGCCACCTATCCGAGATAAGTGGCGACACCGGATTGATTCGGTATTGGATCAGTACTGGAGTGCACGATCGAGCGTCTTGGCGTGCTCGACCCAGCCGGCGACCTCGGTCGCGGTCGGGACGCGGCGCGTCAGGCTCTTGGCGTCGTTGACCTCGACCATCTTGGCGGCGAGGTTCTCGGCGTTGCGCTGAGCGAGCTCGGGCACCGTGTCCACACCAGCCGCCTCGAGCAGCTCGGAGAACTCAGACCCGATCCCCTTGACGCGGTACAGGTCGACCATGTTGGCCCACTTCAGGATGTGCCCATCCGAGATCCCGGTCTTCTCGGCAAGCTCTTTGCGGTGGGCCGGCGTCTTGCACGCGCTCAGCAGCGCATCCGTATCCGCGATGCCCGCGGCCCGGAGTTTCTCGCCATACGTCGGGCCGATGCCCTCGACATCCTCAACGGGGTAGTTTGCCATTGCTTTGTTCTCCTGCAACTCGATTCAGGCCGGGAGAGGTCCCGGGAGAAGTAGTGTAGCGAAAGTGGACACTCAACTGAAACGAATATCGCCTCCGCTCAACCCGGCCACCACCAGCCCGAATAGAAACGTGATCAAGCTCGCGATGAGAAGACCTGCCGCGATCCCCAATGCGATCACGGCGACCTGCACCCAAAATGCTTTCTTATCGCGGGGCACGAGGGGTGCAGACCCGATCTCATTCTCGACCGCGCGGATGATGAAGCCCGTCCCCGCGGGGATCACATGCTTGCTCTCGCCGAGGTACACCATCTCGCTCACCATCTTCAGGTTTCTGTTGTCGATTTCCTGCTTCGCCAAAGCCACGCTGCTGGCTCTGATGACGTAGGACAACTCGTTGCGTGTTGCAGCGTGCTCGACAAGGACATGGAAGTACGGCATACCCACTCCGATTTTCTTTGCCGGTTACGCGCTCATCCCAAACACCATGCCCACGATCGCCAGAACAACGGTGTACCCGATCATCCCAACGCACACGCCCAGGGCGATGATGACAATGAGCTGGATGACCTGCCCCGTGTGCTCGAAGATCGGCGAGATGTACACGGGGTGCTGCTCGGGCGAGCCGATGCACCTGGCGTCGTCCGGCACCGCCGCCCGGCTTTCCGAGTGGTATTTGAACTGCTCGTACCCCGTTACACCCCGGTCCGCCAACGCCTGCTCCGCCTTGGTCAGGCTCTCGGCGTAGATGTAGACCACGCGATTGATATTGCTGTCCGCATCGACCTTGGTAGCTTTGAAGTACGGCACTGCGTGATCTCCCCGCAAAGGCGATGGCCCGCCGCACCACTATACCAGGGAATGAATCAGATCAGAACATGCCCATTCCCAGGCTCAAAACCAGCGACATGAATATGAAGAAAAGAATCGTGAGCACGAATCCGATGACAAGCTGCCCAACAGTCAATTCAATCTTTGTTGCGAGTGATTTGGGCTGAAAGTCGTGCCGGATAGAAACATCGGCTCGCTCGTCTGACGAACCAGCCTCGCCCAGATATCGGATTGACCGCACCTGCCAGTTCTGCTCATGCACAAAGCCAGCGACCGCGATCAGGCTCTTGGCCTCAATCTTGACGGGCCTCGGCTTGTTGGTCGCATCGACCAGATAGACGGGCATCTCACACCCCGACCGTCTTGAGCTCGTCCGCGAACACGATCTCCGCCTCGGTCTTCTCGCGCACCTCGTCTGCCGATACGCCCTCGGCAAGCTCGGTCACCTTGAACCGCCCGACCTGCGGGTCGAACTCCATCACGCACAGGTCCGTGATGACCATGTCGACCACGCCCTTGCCGGTCAGAGGGAGGTTGCATTCCTTGAGGATCTTCGCGTCGCCCCTCTTGGAGACGTGCTCCATCATGACGACGACTTTCTCGACGCCCGCGACGAGGTCCATCGCGCCGCCCATGCCCTTGACCATCTTGCCGGGGATCATCCAGTTGGCGATGTCGCCGTCCTGCGAGAGCTGCATCGCGCCGAGGATGCACATGTCGATGTGCCCGCCGCGGATCATGCCAAAGGAATCCGAACTCGAGAAGAAGCTCGAGCCGGGCAGCGCGGTCACGGTCTGCTTGCCAGCGTTGATGAGGTCAGCATCGACTTTGTCCTCGGTCGGGAAGGGCCCGATGCCGAGCAGACCGTTCTCCGACTGCAGCCAGACCTCGATGGGCTTGCCGTCGGGCCCGGCAGGGATGTGGTTCGCCACGAGCGTGGGCATCCCGATGCCGAGGTTGACGAGGAAGCCGTCGCGGAGTTCTTTGGCGGCTCGCTGAGCGATCTGGTCACGTGTGAGTGGCATTGAGCGTTCCCTCCCCCAGCAGTGTACGGGGGAAGGCGCATGAAAGTGGATGTGACAGGCTGCTCGATCCGGTGGGGCCCGGCCGCGATCCCCGGCTGGTCGGCGGCCCGAGCGGGCCGGGGCCGTTGTGCTCGAATCTCGGGGGCGGGCCAGGTTCTTTGGGTTGCCCGACGGGGTTCATGCCTCCGCCGTCGCCCCCGGCGAGCTGATTCCACGGCCCGGTCGAGCGTCCGTCCTCGACCCACTGCAACTGCCTGATCGTCTCGCCGACCGTGCGGATCGCCCGCTCGATCCGGGGCGCAAAGTCGCGCTTATGGATCTCGTTGATCGTCTCGGCGTCCGAGTGCACGAGCACGTCTGAGGTCGGCTCCTCGGCGCGGTCCGGCGGCAAGGTCCTGCGCTCGACATCGCACCTGGCGAGCAGCTTGGCCGCCTCGACGTCGCGATCGGCGCCCTTCTCCTGGGTCAGATACAGCACAGCGTTTGATTTGAGATTTTCCATAATAACGCCGGAGCCCTACTCAGGCTCACGGCGCTCGTGGGGGTCTGTGTCAATCAACTCGAACGCGACTCGCCCTCGCCCTCCAGGCGATAGCCGGCCTCCGCCCATCCTTCGACGCCGGCCTCGAAGTCGCGCACGCCCGTGAAGCCGGCACGCTCGAGCTTCTCCGCCGCACGCTCCGAGGCGTCGCACGATGAACTCGCGCAGTACACCACGACCGGGTCGGTGCGGTTGCTCACCTGCTCATCCACCTGATCGACGAAGTTCGGCTCCGAGAGCGGCACACTCACCGAATCCGGGATGTGCTTCTGCTCGTACGAATCCTGATCGAGCACGTTGATCACGGGCACACGCTGCGGGCCCTCGATGACGCGCCTGAGTTGTTCGGCTGTCAGTGTCTGCATCGCACACTCCTTTCTGCGTCTTGCGTTCACACCAGGAACAATCACCCGCGTGCGCGAACACGCGGTGAAAGCCAGGTGAAACTTCGATCATGTGCGCAGAAAGTTCTACGAGCGCTCGCGATCACGCCCCTCGATCGTCAGCGTGGTGCGCTTCTTTGTCTTGCGCTTGGGCAGCACCACCCGTATGAGTGCGAACACACCCAGAGCGGCGATCAGCGTCACCACCCAGAATTGCCAGTCGCCCACGGGCATCAGAGCACACGCAGAAGCACTTGATACACAATGGTCGCGGAGATGTACGCCAGGCTCGACATCCACGCGAACTGGAGCCCCGCCCATTTCCAGCCGCCGGCTTCCTTGGCTGTCACGACCAACGTTGGCAGACACTGGATCGCCAGCACAAAGAACACGAGCATCGCCCAGCTTGTCGCGGGTGTGAAGACGAGCGAGCCGTCGTCGCGCGTGGCGCCGGAGACCGCCGCCAGCACGCCCTCGTCCTCGGTGTCATCCGTGCCCGCGATCTGGACCGCCATCGTCGAGACGAACACCTCCCGGGCCGCGAAGCTGGCGAGGATGCCCACCGTGAGCTGCCGATCGGCGCCCATCGGCGCAAAGACGGGCTGCACGGTGCTGCCGATGCGCCCGAGGAACGTCCGCTGCGCGGCGTACTTCGTGTCTTCCGCGTCTGCCTGTGCAAGCAATTCGTCCGCGTCATCGGGCTGGGCCTCGGCCACAACCGCCGCTTGTTCGCGCAAACCCTCGGCCACGGGCGAGGGCTCCGATCCCGGGTACGCACCCAGCCACCAGAGCACGACCGAGATCGCCAGGATCACCGTCCCCGCCTTGCGCACAAAGAGCCACCCGCGACCGAGCGCCTGCTTCGTCGCGCCGACCAGGCTCGGAAGCTGATACCGCGGGAGCTCGAGCGCCATGGGCCTGCTCTTGCCACGCAGCAGTGTGCCCCGCGCCAGGATCGCGCTGAGCAGCCCCGCTGCGATCCCGATCGCGTAGCACATCGTGAACGCGAGCGCCTGCTTGGTGCTACTGCCCGGGAACAGGATCTGTGTGAGCAGCACATACACCGGGATGCGGGCCGAGCAGCTCATGAACGGGATCACCAGGATTGTCGCCAGCCGATCGCGCCGATCGGGCACGGCTCGGGCCGACATGATCGCCGGGATCGCGCACGCGTGCGCCGAGAGCAACGGCACAAAGGCGTGACCGGGCAAACCAAAGGGCCGAAGCAACCGATCGATCACGAACGCCGCCCGCGCCAGATACCCGGTCTGCTCAAGAATCGCGATCAGGAAAAACAGCAGCACGATCTGCGGCAGGAAGATCACCGTCCCCCCCACCCCCGCGATCACGCCGTCGGTCAAGAGATCCCGGATCGGACCGGCCGGCAGCGTCTGGGCGACGAACCCACCGAGACTCGCAAAGAGCGTGTCGATCAGATCCATCGGCACGGAGGCGAGCTTGAAGATCACCCAGAACAGACCGGTCATGATCGCAGCAAAGAGCACCACGCCCACGACCGGATGCGTGAACGCACGGTCGAGGCGGTCGGTCAGCCGGTCGTCCTCGTCGCGTTCGTCGTGGCTCGATGCGACATCCGCGTAGACGCCATCCGCCCAGTGCTCGAGTGCGGTCGCGTCCGAGGGGACTTCGATCGCCGAAGAGCGCGCCCGCGCAAGCGTCGGCAGGATCTCGTCGATCCCCTGCCTGGTCCTCGACGACACCACCACGACGGGCACGCCGAGCTGCGCTTCGAGTCGTTCTGCATCGATATGAATCCCGCGCCGGCTCGCGGCATCGGCCATCGACACCACCACCACGCTCGGCAGGCGACGCGCCAGGACCTCCCCCGCCAGCCGAAGATTCCGCAGCAGGTTCGTCCCGTCGAGCACGAGCATCACCGTCTCGGGCGGCCTGGCGCGCCAGCCCTCGGGCGCGGTGTTGCCATCCAGCACGCCCCGACAGATCGCCGACTCCGACTGATCGAGCGACAGGCTGTAGATGCCCGGCAGATCCACGAGCGTCGTCTCGCCCGCGGGCGTCTCGATCGTGGCGATATGGGCGTCCTGGGTCGTGCCCGGGAAGTTGGCCGTCTTCTGCCGACGACCAGCGAGCGTGTTGAACAGGGTCGTCTTCCCGACGTTCGGGTTGCCGATGAGCGCCACCGTGCGCGAGATCGCGGGCTCTGATGCGGTGGGTGCCTGCTGGGATGCGGTCGTCGTGGGCTCGCTCACCGGCGTCTCTCAGCAGGGGCGGACGTGCAGATGGTCCGCCAGCCGCTTGGCCAGCGCGATCCGGCAGCCGCCGGCCTTCGAGCCGATGGTCACGATGCAGGGCTCCCCCATCTTGCAGACCTTGAGCTCGCACTCGGGCCGAAGCCCCATGGCCCGCAGCGCCTCCCCCTCGCCGCTGTCCAGCGTGGTCGAATCCAGACGGGCCGACTGCCCCCGCGTGAGCTGGGTGAGCCGAATGGGCGATTTGGGAGCTTCAGGGGCGGTGATCACGCCCAGACTCTAGGCCAATTGAGACTGGTTCGCAACTTTAGAACGTATCTAAGCCCCTCTCGTCTCCCGCTTGGCGATCTCTTCGAAGGACATGCAGTAGCCGGCGCGCCAGATGGGGAACTGCATTTCGCAGCGGAAGCCCACGTACTCGTTGGCGTCCTCGCCGATGCGTTTGAATGTGTGCTCGGTCAGCTCGCCGTGGCGGTGCCACATCGCCGAGTCTGCCGAGCCGATGCCTCGGCCGAGCAGTTCGAGTTTGGTCTGCGAGGGGAACCGTGTGGCCCAGCGGTCGCCGCCGGCGATCGAGAGCTTGGGGTACCAGAGCAGCGCGTCGACCGAGGGGCGGAACATGCGCTCGAGCTTTTCGTGGATCCAGACATCAAAGACGAGGTTCTGCACGGGCCAGTTGACGAGGTACCACACGCGCTCGAAGGCGCTCTCTTTCGTCTCCGGGTTGATGAAGGGCCACTTCGTGCGCGTCGCGGTGACGACGTCCAGCGCCATGCCCGGCTCGACGTGCTTGGGGTCGATGACCTGGAGGAGCTGCCCGTTGTCGCCGCGACCCGTGATCTCGGGGAATGGTGTTGTGGTGAAGGGCTCGAGCAGGGCCGTGGGTGTGCGCCCTTCGAGGCCCGTGTCGTCGAGGAGCTTTCGGTCCCAGGCGCCCTTGGCCCAGCGGAAGTTGTCGCCCGAGCACACGACCAGCGGCATGCCGCCGGGTTCCATCGTCGCGTGGATAAAGCCGTGGATATAGGTTCGGCTGAGTGTGTCGCCTTCGAGGTCGATGATGTTGATCGCGACGGCGGTCTGGGTGCTTCCGCCTGTGACCTGGCTCGCGGCGGCGAAGAGATTCGCACGAGCCGCGAGGTCCGAGTTGCCGCCACCCGGTGGCCGCGGACCACCGAGCCCCGCGTCGACGCGGTCGATGAGTTTGGTGTGGCTGCCGGCGATGTCGTCGATCAGGCGCGAGAACTCGTTCACCGAAGCCTCGAGCAGATCCGCGGATTCCTTCGTGACACCGACGCGGCGGACCGCCTCGACAAAGCTCTCGAGTCCTTTCACACCCGGCACGCGCGAAAGCGTGGCGAGCGATGCGGGGTCCTGGAGTGCGTAACAGATACGCTGGGTCGTATTGCGGACGATGTCGAGGTAGCGAGACATGCCGCTGCCGCCCTGAGCTTGCTCGGGAAGCTGCGCGACGACGATCCCTAAATCAGAATGGAGTCTGTCTGCGACCCGCTGGGCCCGTTTGATTTCGGCCTCGCTCAGCGGGGCTCTGGTGGGCTTTCTTTCTCGCAACGCCGATCCGGACATGCCCAACACCATATCGGCGTAGACGGGAGCGTGCGAGCGGTAGGCCGACGTTGTTTGGTTATTGTAAGACATGGCCGAGCGTCCTGCTTTCAACTTGTTCCAAAATTGATTTGGTGGTTGACTTCAAATCAGTTTCGAGTATTCTGCCACGGAACACCCGTCTTGTCCAGACCTCTGTTCAGAAAGCTGGCAGCGATCTCACAAAGGGAAAGCAGGCATGAAAGACAGGCTCTTCTCCATCGCAGTGATCGCTCTGGCCGGCATGGCTCAGGGGCAGACCATCGAGCGACTCGAATCGCTCGGCGGGGCCGGCTCGATCGCGTATGACATCAACGATCTCGGCCAGATCGTCGGCGAATCGCTCCTTGCGGGCGATGTCGTCACCCATGCAACCATCTGGAACAACGGGGTCGCCTCAGATCTTGGCGGCCTGAACGCGGGCGATAACTCCGTCGCGTGGGCTATCAACAACGCCGGCGTCGCGGTCGGATCGAATGACCTCTCTTCGGGCGAACGCACCGCGGCCCTTTTCCAGGGCGGCAGCGTCACGAACCTCGGCGCGACAATCGGCTCGCAGGGCAACAGCGTCGCGTGGGACATCAATGACGCGGGCGTTGTTGTGGGACAGGCCCCGATCAATCCAGGCTTTGCCAAGGGATTCGTCTGGGACCCGGCGAGCGGCGCCCAGGCTGTGGGCACGCTTCCCGGTTACATGGGCGGGGCCAATAAAGCCATCAACAACTCGGGCACAATCGTCGGACACTCCTTCTTCTTTGGTGACCCAGACGTTGCCACGCTGGCAACACCCGACGGACGCGGCGGGTACGACGCCTTCGCGATCGGGCCGGCCGGCTTCAACGTCAGCTTCGCCACCGCGGTCAGTAACTCGGGCATCGTCGTCGGGCACACCAACGGCGGCGGCCTCGGCGGACCGACCGGCGGCTGGCAGGCTGTGATCTACGAACCCGATGGCCGAGGAGGCACCAACTACACACCCCTGGGCTTCCTCGACGGCCTCTCGATCTCCGAAGCCACAGACGTCAACGATGACGGCCTCGTCGTCGGGTTCGGGCTCGACGGCGACGGGCTGGGCATCCTCCCGCGGGCCTTCGCCTGGCAGAACGGCGTCATGACCGACCTCAACGACCTGCTGACCCCGGACAGCGATTTCGTCAATCTCACCCAGGCCACGGGCGTGAACGCCCACGGCGACATCGTCGGATTCGGCCAGACCCGCTCGGGCGAACTGGCAGGGTTTGTCCTTAAAGGCTTCGTGCCCGCACCCGGCACCGCGAGTTTGCTGGCCCTGACGGGCGTCCTGGCAACCCGCAGACGTCGGGATAACCACTGATTTCACCATGCTCATGGCAAGAGCAACGTCATAGACCACACTCTGTATCACACGCACAGGAGATAGAAGATGCGAAACCTCATGGCAATTTCGGCTGCAATTCTCGCGGGCACCTCGGCTGCCCAGACTCTCAACTTTGACAGCGAGACCGAGGGCTTCCTCGGCACCTCGTATAACTTCAGCGGCGTCACCGTCTTCGCCGTCAACCAGAACTCGGGCGTCAACCCCGATGGCTCGCCTTACGGCCCCGGTGACTACGGCGACCAGGTCGTCATCGAGGACGCCAACCTCCTCGCCCTCGACTTTGCCGGTGTCTCCCCCGACAACGTGCTCAGCTTCGGCAGCTCGTTCGTCCCGGGCGACAACCTCTCGATCAACCTCATGAGCCAGGTGTTCATCTCGCCGAACACCGCTGTCGACTTCTTCGGCGTTGACCTCTTCCACTACGAGAACGGCCCGTGGGGCGGGATCGAAGTGATCGTCGAGGGCACCAACCGGGGTGACGTCGTCGTGAGCGAGTCGTTTGTGATCTCCGACCTCGGCGGCCGCGACAGCGTCGTCCACACCCGCGTCGAGCTCTCGGGCGCGTCGTTCGACACCGTCCGCATCTACTCGAAGAACCCCGACGGCTCCGAGAGCGTGTTCGCCACCGTCATGGACAACATCACCTTCGACGCACCCAGCAGCTGCCTGGCCGACACCAACGGCGACGGCATCCTCAGCCCCGCCGACTTCAGCGCCTGGGTTTCCGCGTTCAACGCCAACGCTCCCGAGTGCGACCAGAACAACGACGGTTCCTGCTCGCCCGCTGACTTCAGCGCCTGGGTCTCCAACTTCAACGCGGGTTGCTGAGCAAGGCTGACTGAGACTCCCCTATTCACGACCAGATCGTGATCCTCAACTCGGAGCAGGCCCCGCCTTGGCGGGGTCTGTTCTTTTTTGACGCCAGTACTTTTTTCACGAGGCAGGCATACTCCCGCACCGACGCGCGTTCTCCCGCCTGATCCCACAAGGTCACGGAGAGCCAAACCATGTCACGAAAGTTTGAGACCATCCGGGGCGTGCTCACGGTCGCGACCATCATCCTCTCGGCCGCTGCTGCAAACGCGCAGGACACAGAGACGCCCAAGACGAGCGGCCGCGAGACGTGGGTCAACAAAGCCGAGCGCAACGTTGAGAAGTACGAGCTTGGGCGCCGAAACCTCGCCATCGAGGGGTACGACCCCGTCGCCTACTTCCCCGAAGGCGGCGGCAAACCAAGAAAAGGCAAGAAGGATTACGTACACACACACCGGGGTGTCACGTACCGATTCGTAAGTGCCAGGCACCGCGACCTGTTCAAGAATGATCCCGACAGGTACGAACCCACCCACGGCGGATGGTGCGCGTACGCCATGGCCAAGGGCGACTACACCGAGCCCAACCCCAAGCGGTTCCTGATCCAGAACGGCAGGCTCATGCTGTTCTACGACGGCCTCTTCGGGGACACGTACAAGTCGTGGCACAAGGAAGGCCCGGAAGAACTCGAAGTGCAGGCCGACGCGTTCTGGGAGAAAGAGACCGGCGAGAAGCCGCGCTTCCCTGACGACATGTACGCCGACAAAAACGCCGACAAGAAGGCCGAGGACACCGACAACTCGAACGACGAGACCAGCACCGCCGAGACTGACGAAGACGCCGGCGGCTGATCAGCTCGACAAGCCGAGCTCACGGACGAGTGTCGCAAGATCCGGGACGACAAAGTCTGGCCGAGCGGCAAAGTCGCCCGAGGCCCCGCCAGAGCCCCGCCGGCGATCGACCCACACGCACCGGATGCCCAGTTCATTGCACGGCTGCACGTCGTGACGTTGGCTCTGGGCGATGTGCAAGAGCCCGGACTTATCGATGCCGAGCCGGCGCAGTGCTTCTTCGAAGTGTGCGTACGCGGGCTTGTAACTCTCAACCTGCTGGGCGGTCACGAGCAGATCGAGGCCGCCGACGGAGCCCAGCCCGAGCTTTGGCAGCGCACCCTCGAAGAGGTCGTCGTCGATGTTTGAGAGCACGCCGACTTTGTATCGCGCTTTGAGCGCACGGAGCGAGGCAGCAGTATCGCTGAAGGCGGGCCAGTCCTCGATCGAATCGGCAAGCAGGGAACGGTCGGCAGAGGCGAGCTGGAAGCCGAGTTCGCCGGCGAGTTTCTGCATCACCTCAGCGAGGATCTCGCGGTAGGGCCTGTACGCCCCGTGCTCGGCCTGGCCCTCAAGCCTGGCGTACATCGCGAGCAGGTCTGTGTCCGCGGGCGCGGGCTTGACGCTGTAACGCTCGCAGAGGAGCTTCAGCACCCCGAGGATGCCCGATTCCCAGTCAATGAGCGTCCCGAAGCAGTCGAATGTGACCGCCTCGATGCGGGACGCGATCTTCCTGATGTCGCTCAATGGTCCTCCTGGAAGTCCTGGTGGCCCTTGTCCCGGATCGGGAAGAGCTTGTTGCGGATGATGTCGTCGACCTTGTCGTGCTCGCCGTCGAGGTACGCAATCTCGAGCTCGGTCGTCATGCCGAGCAGCATCGACATGCGGGCGCGGTAGTCGTCGCGGGCCCTTTCGAGTTCGTCACCGGACAGCTTCTCGAGCTTGTGCGGATCGAGCGATTTGGAGGCCAGCGTGTGCTCCTGCAACTGCGTGATCGCGCTGAGCACATCGTCGCGCTTGGAGGCGTCGTTGTGGTTCCGCGCGATGGTGCGGAGGCTCTCGTGCATCCCGCTCATGTGATCATCAAGCGAGGCCTGGGCCTCGGGCTGGGCAGCCATGCCCTCGCTCGTCGGCACCGCGGCCACGCCCACACACGTCAAAGCCACAACGACAGCAAGGGTGACTCGAGTCCTCATCATCTTCGTTCTCCTGGGTCTGAGATCCCGGACTTGGGTTTACCCTGATACCGTCCGCTGCTCGATCCGTTTCTCGCTCACGGTTTTCACCACGCGATCCACGAAACCGCCCGGCGTGTGGACGCGGTCCGGGTCGAGCTCGCCCGTCGGGACCAGCTCCTCAACCTCGGCGACCGTGAACGCGGCTGCGGTCGCCATCATCGGGTTGAAGTTGCGGGCCGTCTCTCGGAAGACCAGGTTCCCGAAGTGGTCGGCGGTGTGCGCCTTGACGAGCGCCAGATCCGCGTAGAGCCCCGTTTCCATCACGAACTCACGGTCGGGCGACTGGCCCGGCTGGAGCTTGTCCCGGTTGCACTTGGCCAGGTACTTGGGGGGCGTCATGGTTGCGGTCGGCTTGCCCTCGGCGACGATCGTGCCCACGCCTGTCGCGGTGTAGAAGGCCGGGATGCCCGCGCCGCCCGCCCGGATGCGCTCGGCGAGTGTGCCCTGGGGGTTGAATTCGACCTCGAGCTCGCCGTCGAGGAACTGCTTCTCGAAGGTCGCGTTCTCGCCGACGTAGCTGGAGATCATTTTCTTGATCTGCTTGGTCTGGAGGAGGAGCCCCAGGCCCCAGTCGTCGACGCCCGCGTTGTTGGAGATGCAGGTGAGGTTCTTCACGCCCGTATCGCGGAGGGCGATGATGAGCTGCTCCGGGATGCCGCAGAGCCCGAAGCCCCCCACCATCACGGTGCAGCCGTCGTAGATGATGCCCCGGTCCCTGAGGTCCGCGAGCGCTTCGGTTGCCGATGAGACGATCTTGTGTGCCATGCCCGGATGATACGGGCTGGCTCGGACCCCGCTCAATCGCGTTCCAGAACCTGGCTTACCCGCTGGCGCAGGGCGGGCAGGGCCTTCTGTTCGAACCACGGGTTCCGGCGAAGCCAGAGGTTGTTCCGACCAGAGGGGTGCGGGAGCAGAATCAGGCCGGGCAGATGGCTCTCAAAGTCGGCAGCCGCCTTGGTCATCGTGGGGTATGGCTTCGGCGCGTAGCGCTTCATCGCGTACATGCCCGCACAGACTGTGAGTTCAATGTTTTTGAGCGCACGGATCACCCGGTCGTGCCACTGCGGTGCGCACTCGGGCCTGGGCGGCATGTCGCCCGACTTGCCCGTGCCGGGGAAGCAGAAGCCCATGGGCATGATCGCGGTGAGCGCGTCGTCGTAGAAGTCCTCGTCCGAGATGCCCATCCACTGGCGCAGGCGTTCGCCCGATTTGTCGTTCCAGGGCTTGCCCGTCTCGTGGGCGATCCGGCCCGGGGCCTGCCCGATGACCAGAATCCTCGCGCTCGATCGAGCCGCGATGAGGGGCCTCGGGCCGAGGGGCAATTCGGGCGCACACGTGGTGCACGCGCGGACTTCTTTCAGAATCGGGAGCGATCGGCCGGCCATGGTTCTGGCAACCGCTCAGGCGTTGGCTTTATTGCCCGCCGAGCTCGAGCACGACCCAGACGGTGTATGAGCCGTTGGCGTTGGGGTTGGTCGCGGCCTGGACGACGCGCTCACGCTGACCCGCGTCGGCGAGGGTCAGAGCGGATTCGCGGGCGCTGTCGATGGCCTGACGCCTCGCGTCGCGGAGGTCCCCCGCCGTCGCGGTGCCGCTGGCCTGAACGGCCCCAGCGCTGGTGCGCGTGGGCGCATCGAGCCACCAGTCGGGTGTCCAGCCGTTGACCACTTGCTGGTTGGGCGTTGCCTGCGTGGACTGGTTCGTCTGAGACGAGGCCCCGGCTGGGTTCTGTGCCGGGCGGTTAGCCTGCGGGCGCGTGGGCGCGTTCCCCGAGCCACCGCCGGCACCCTGGCAGCCTGCGAGCAGCATCAA
The DNA here is from genome assembly GCA_965228265.1 of Phycisphaerales bacterium. GTDB lineage: Bacteria > Planctomycetota > Phycisphaerae > Phycisphaerales > UBA1924. Next base: position 1,533,003 of record OZ245804.1, on the reverse strand, counting down.
CACGGCTATGGAGCAGATCACACGCACTACGAGGGCTCCTTGAACAGAGACTGCTGGTTCTTGACGTCCTTGATCCGGGCGTTGAGTTCCTGGATCTGGCGCGAGATGTCGTCGACGTTGCGGAACTGGTAATACTCGCTGGCGAAGCGGATGTAGGCGACCTCGTCGGCGTCCTTGAGGCGGACCATGACGCGTTCGCCGATGACCCGCGTCTCGACCTCGCGTTCGAACTGGCGGTGGAGTTCCTCCTCGATCTCATCGATCATGGAGGCGAGGATGTGGGCGGGGATTTTGCGTTTGCCGCAGGCGGCGTGGATGGAGCCGCTGATTTTTTCGCGGTCGAAGGGCTCGCGGGTGCCGTCCTTCTTGACGACGAGGAGGCGTGTGGACTGCTCGACCCGCTCGTAGGTGGTGAACCGCTTGCCGCAGGCGATGCACTCGCGGCGTCTGCGGATGACCTTGCCCCCATCGGAAGCCCGGGAATCGATGACTTTGTCGTCGTTGGCTTCGCAGTATGGACAGATCATGGAACGAGAAACCCTCCGGAGGCCCTGGGGCCTCGACGGAGGGTAGTGTCGCCGGGATGGGCGGGGGCGTCAACGACCGGCGGATTCGATCCGGGCCGCTGAGTCGGCTTCGTCGGCGGCGGCGTCCTTCGCATCCATCTCGCCGGACCGGTCCAGTGTGGCTCGGAGCACGGCTAGCTGAGTCTCCAAGTGGTTGACATACGAGATTGCATTGTCGATCTCGCGCTGGAGGCGTTCCCTCTCGGTTTCCGTGGTTTCCAGCCTTACCTGGGCGTTGACGAGCATGCCTTTGGTTTCCTGACGTTCGCGTTCGTCGGCGGAGCCCTTGAATATCCGCTCGTACTCGACAATGTCCATCTTGGTGGACCAGAAGTCGTACGCCAGTTCCACCATGCGATCATCGAGCGCATCGAGTGTGGCCTTTGCCACATTGAGCTTGTCCGTCAACTCGACAAACTCTCGCTCCTGCCGAGCTTTCTGCTCATGCTCTCGCTTCTGCTGGTCGCGCTGCAACTGAGAAACCGCTACTGCGCGACGATCGCGCAGACGCTCGAGATACGCCCCCACCTCTTCCTGCACACGTTCTGGTGCACGCACCGTCAGGATCATGTGGTTAAATGAAAGCGATCCTATGTTGTTCTGCCATATCTCCGGCTCAACCGTTTCGTAGACTGGATTCAGGACGTCCCGTGACTGAAGGGCATTGGTGTACGGATCGGTTAAATCCGTGAGGTCGTACTCCCTCAGCACCAATTCGATCCGATCGAAGTACCGCACAGTCCCGATCTCGACCAGGTCACCCTCGACGCGGGCATCGAGTTCGTCGAGCCCCTCGAGCCCGAGCGCCGAGTTGATGAGTTGGCGCACCTTCTCGTGGTTGAGACCCTTTGCCGGGATCGCCCGCACTTCGGTATCGGCATCCAGCCCGAGCGGTTCGAGCGAGCTCCAGTGCACAAAGAGCCTTGCATTCCCGGCGTCTGCGAGCTTCTGGAGCATCTCGCCAAGCGTGCCCGCCTGCAGATCCTGATCGAGAATGCCGGTGTGTGTGACGCCCTCGGGCTGGGCCTCGACGGCCGCGGTCGGTGTGTGAAGGGGTGTCAGAGCCTTGCCCGGGAGCAACCCGGCAACGCTCACGGTCAGCGCGAGTCCGGCGGCTGCGAAGAGTGCTGTGTACATGGCGATCCTCCTGCGTGAGTGGATTCGGACAGACTTGAAGTTCTGCGCAAGCTGCGCGGTCTCGCCCAGCTCGGTCACTGCTTTCTGAACGGCCTCGGGCTCGGTCATGCCGAGAATGAGCAGGTCATCCACCCGCGTGCGCAGATGATCCTCCAGCTCATCTCGGATGCGCTCGGCCTCACCCGCGGGGAGCGAGAGCAGGCTTGTGAACACATCGAGCCACTGCGTGATCGGGTCGCGCGACGAGGGCTTCACCGGCGCGTACGCCGGGGCTTTGGTGTCGGTATCGGAGCCGGCGTCAGTCATGAGGCGGCCCCGCTCTGACCCGAGATGAACGAGTTCATGATCGAGGTGAAGCGCTGATGGGCCGCGATGCGCGACTCGAGACGGCGCTCGCCCTTGGGCGAGAGGCGGTACCACTTGCGCTTGCGCCCCGGCGCATCGGGCTCGGCGCTGGCGGATTTGATCTCCTCCCAATCCGTCGAGACGAGTCCCTGTTTTTCGAGTTTGGTCAAGAGCGGGTAGAGCTGGCTCGCGCCGACACGGAAGGTGTCCTCGGAGCGGGCGGCGATCTGTTTGCTGATCGCGTAGCCGTAGCTCGGCCCCTCGGAAAGCACCGAGAGCACGATCATCTCTGTCTGGTCCTGAGTGAGCTGGGGCGTGGTCTGCTTGCCTGCCATGACGGCCTCCTGATCTCTGTGTACCGACCCAAGATATATCGGATTCAGATATATAACAACTTGATTGTTACGCGTCTGAGAAAAATCCTGTTTCGGGGACGCCCTGCCTGTCGTTTGCGATTTGGACGGGCCGCATTGGGGCCTGTTTCTTCCTAGAGTCGATCTGCCCTGCCTCGCCAACGTGCGAAGGCCCCCAGGAAGGACGCAGAGACATGGTGCGGGTGACGCTCCCGGATGGTTCGGTCAAAGAGTTCGAGGGCCCGGTGACGGCTCTGGCGGTCGCTGAGTCGATCGGCAGCCGACTCGCCAAGGCGGCGGTCGGCGCCAAGATCGACGGCGAACTGACCGACCTCTCGACCACCATCGAGCGCGACGCTCAGGTCGCCATCGTCACAGAGAAGACCCGCGAGGGCGAACCCGACCCGGACGCGCTCATGCTTTGCCGACACTCGGCGGCCCACGTGATGGCCGAGGCGATCCAGCGCATCGTCCCCGGTGCGCAGCTCGTCTACGGCCCGCCGCTCGAGACGGGCTTCTACTACGACATCGCCTTCCCCGAAGACCGACCGCTCCGCGAGGGCGACTTCGAGGCGATCGAAAAAGAAATGGCGTCGATCATCAAAGAGGACCGCTGGTTCACGCGGTACGAGATGCCCATCAATGAGGGCATGACCAAGCTCAAAGGCGAGGGCAGCAAGTACAAGATCGACAACGCCGAGCGCGCGATCGAGGTGATGAGCAAGAACGGCGACGGCGGCGCGCTCTCCTGGTACGCCACGGGCGAGCCGGGCAAGGATTGGGAAGACCTCTGCCGGGGCCCCCACGTCCCGAGCACCGGACGCATCGGCGCGATCAAGGTCATGAGTCTCGCATCCAGCTACTGGCACGGCGACGAGAACTCAGACCGCCTCACCCGCGTCTACGGCACGGCCTTCTTCAGCAAGAAAGACCTGAACGAGCACCTCGAACGGCTCGAAGAGGCCAAGAAGCGCGACCATCGCGTGCTGGGCAAGCAGCTTCAGCTCTTCCACATCGACGAGGCGGTCGGGCAGGGGCTTGTGCTCTGGACGCCGCGGGGCAGCATCATCCGCAAGGAATTGCAGGACTGGATCGGGACCGAGCTGCGCAAGATGGGCTACACGGACGTGTACTGCCCGCACATCGGCAAGCTCGATCTGTATAAGACGAGCGGGCACTTCCCCTACTACGCCGAGAGCCAGTTCGTGCCGGTGATGGAGCGTCAGTTCCTGCAGGCTGTCAGCGACGAGGGCTGCTCGTGCGCCGAGCTAGGCAACATGATGGCCGAGGGCGAGGTCGAGGGGTATCTCCTCAAGCCGATGAACTGCCCGCACCACATCAAGATCTACGCGAGCCAGCCTCGCAGCTACCGCGATCTGCCTGTGCGTCTGAGCGAGTTCGGCACCGTGTACCGATGGGAGCAATCGGGTGAGCTCAACGGGCTGACGCGCGTGCGCTCGTTCACGGTCGATGATGCGCACCTCTTCGTGCGGCCGGACCAGGTCGAGGAAGAGGTCGCCGGCTGCCTGAAGCTCGTGAAGCTCGCGTTCGAGACACTCGGGCTTGAGGACTTCCGCGTGCGTGTGGGCCTGCGTGATCCGGACAGCGCCAAGTACGTGGGCAAGCCCGAGGTGTGGGACAAGGCCGAGGCCGCGTGCCGGTCGGCGGCCGCGAGTCTTGGCGCGAAGGTGAGCGAGGAGCCGGGCGAGGCCGCGTTCTACGGGCCCAAGATCGACTTCATCGCCAAGGACGTGATCGGTCGCGAGTGGCAGCTCGGCACGGTGCAGATCGATTACAACCTGCCCGAGCGGTTCGATCTTGAATACGTCGGCAGCGACAACACCCGCCATCGCCCGGTGATGATCCACCGCGCGCCGTTCGGCTCGATGGAGCGGTTCGTGGGCGTGCTGATCGAGCACTTCGCCGGCGCGTTCCCGACCTGGCTCGCCCCCGAGCAGGTGCGCGTCCTGCCCATCAGCGAGAAATCGCTCGACTACGCGAACAAGGTGAGCGCGCAGCTCGTCGAGGCGGGTGTGCGCTCAAGCGTGGATGAATCCAACGAGCGCGTGCAGGCCAAGATCAAGGACGGCTCGGCGTGGAAGGTCCCCTACCTCCTCGTCGTCGGACCGCGCGACGAAGAGAACGGCAACGTCTCCGTCCGCGCGTTCGGCCAGGAGAAGGACCTGGGCGCGATGCCGACGGATCAGTTCCTTGAGGCGATCACGGAAGAGATCAAGACCAAGGGCGCCGCGAGCGTGCGGGCGAGGTTCCAGTAAGGAAGAACCGGGTGCCACGGCTTGTCCGTCCTCGGCAAGCCGTGTGTATTCTGGCCCACGAACACGGGTTGCCTTTCGGGACAACCCGTGGCACCCGTCACTCTTTCGTCTGCTCCACAAACCACGCCGCAAGCTCCGGCTTCGAGTACGCCGGGTCCCATGCGTTGTGGTTGGCGTCCTTGAACTCCGTGAACTGCACGTCGCCGCGGCGTTCTTTGATCGCGACAGCGAGTGCTCGTGATTCTTCGGGCGGGACGACGTCGTCGAGTGTGCCGTGGAAGAGCCAGACGGGCATGCCTTTCAATACTTCAGCGGCCGCGATGACCGACTCGTCCTCGGGGGTCGCGGGAATTTCCTGTACGCGCTCGCCATCGGTCGACATGCGCCGATCGACGTAGCCGCAAACCGGGGCGGCGGCCTGGAACTGCTCGGGATGCCTTGCTGCGAGCATGATTGTGCCGTGGCCGCCTTGGCTGAGGCCCGTGATCGCCAGACGCGCGGATTCGTACAGCCCTTCCTCGGCGGCTTCATCGAGCATCGCCAGCACCGCGTCGGCGTGGTCCTCCCACTCGCTCTCACGCGTGGGCTTCTGGGGCACGATGACGACGAAGGGCCATTGCTCTGGGTTGTCGCGCACGTGCTTGGGCAGGCCGACGGCCAAGTTTTTCTTGCCGTCGGTGCCGCACTCGCCTGCGCCGTGGAGGAAGAGGATCGCGGGGCCGCCTTCCTCGGCGGACTTAGGGATCATGATCGACCACGCATACTCCGTGCCGTCGAGATCCATCGTGCGGTTGATCACCCGGACGTCATCGGCTTGGACGGTTTCATCGTTCGTTGGCATGGCGACAAAGCTCACGAGCGAAAGGACGACGAGAAGAAGCGTGTTCATGGCGTAGGTTGTAATCGCTTTCAGCCGCGGGCACAAGAGAGCATGACGCCTATAAGGAGCGTGCACGCCTAGCCGCGCCCCGGGCCGCGGTAGAAATTGGTCTCGAAACGGGCCGAGTCGAGGCGGTGCAGGAAACCGCCCTTGTACGGCCTGGTCTTGACAAATCGCAGCGTGAGCCCCCACGCCAGCGTGGGCATCAGCCTTGCCATGGGTCTGGCGAGCGCCGCGGGCAGCGGGTAGAAGTTCGCCCCACGGATGCTTTCGAGGCGGTACCCGTTCGGGTAGCAGGTGTCGTAGAAATTCATGAGGTCGTGCTTCGTGAAGCCGCGGACGTGGGCGCTGTCGGTCTTGATGACCGAGGGCTGACGCCCGATCGCAAGCAGGACGCGGTTGTGCAGCGAGGCCAGGTTCGGCACGCCCACGATGAGCGAGCCGCCCACCTTCAGCACGCGCGTCACCTCGTGCATGATCCAGAAGATGTCCTTGGTGTGTTCGAGGATCTGGTTGGCGATGACGACGTCGGCTTCTTCGTTCTGCAACGGGAGCGTGTCGCGTTCGATGTCGAGCGCGTGTGTCTCGATGCCGCGTTTCTTGAGCAGTTCCACCAGCGTCGGCTCGCTCTCGATCGCCACGAGCCGGGCGTCTGGCTGGGTCTCGCGCGTGCGGAGGAGGTCCGTGCCCGGTCCTGCGCCAAGATCGATGACGGTGCCCTTGGGCGAGATCTGCGCGAGAAACTCGGCGATCGCGTCTCTGCCATAGTTGAGCGAACGGTCGATCATCGCGGGCACGGTACGCCGGGCGTGCCCCGAACGCAAAGCCTGCGGTAGGCTGCGGGCATGAGCAACCCGATTCCAGCGCCAGAGCCGATCCGCATCGCGATGTGGTCGGGCCCCCGCAACATCTCGACGGCTCTGATGCGCTCGTGGGGCAACCGCCCGGACTGCACCGCGAGCGATGAGCCTCTGTACGCTCACTACCTGAACGTCTCACCACTTTCGGTCCGTCACGCGCACCCGGGTTGGCAGGACACGATGAACACACAGCCGACCGACTGGCGGCTTGTTGCCGACACGCTCATGGGACCGGTGCCGGGCGGCAAGGCGATCTGGTACCAGAAGCACATGTCGCACCACCTGACGCCGGACATGGACCGCGGGTGGGTGCTTGGGCTTGCCAACTGTTTCCTCATCCGCGAGCCGGAGGAAATGATCACGAGCTTTATCAAGGTCATCCCCGAGCCACGCCCGGAGGACCTGGGTCTCCCGCATCAGGTAGAACTCTTCGAATGGCTCCGGAAAGAGACGGGCCAAACGCCGCCGGTGATCGACTCGAAAGACGTGCTCACCGATCCGCGAGGCGTGCTGACCCGTCTCTGCGAACGCATCGGTGTGCCCTTTGACGAGGCGATGCTCGCCTGGCCCCCCGGCCCGCGCCCCGAGGACGGCGTGTGGGCGCCGCACTGGTACGAGAATGTCTACAAATCTACAGGCTTTGCCCGGTATACACCCAAAGATGAACGAGTCCCGGAATCCTTGCGCGAGGTGCTGCACACCTGCCGGGCGCTCTACGATCATCTCGCGGCACATCGGATTCAGTAGCAGGAAAGCACCGCCATGCTCCAGACATTCAACGAGAAAAACAGAGACCTTCAGATCAACATCAACGGCAAGCTCTACCACCGACGCGACGCGGGCGTGAGCCCCTTCGACTCGGTGGTGCAGGGCGGCGACGCGGTCTGGGAAGGCCTGCGCGTCTACAAGGGACGCATCTTCAAGCTCGACGAACACCTCGAACGACTCCGGCGCAGCGCCAAGGCGCTCGATTTCGCCAAGATCCCGCCCCGCAGCGAACTCGTCGCGGAGATCAGGAAAACGCTCGAAGCCAACGGCATGTGCGACGGCGTGCACATCCGGCTCACGCTCACGCGGGGCGAGAAAGTTACCAGCGGCATGGATCCCAGGCTCAACCAGTCGGGCCCGACGCTCATCGTCCTGGCCGAGCACAAGGAGCCCGTGTACAACGACTCCGTCGGGAGCAAGGGGCTCAGTCTCATCACGAGTTCGATCCGGCGCTTCCCGCCCGATTGCCTCGATCCCAACATCCACCACAACAACCTCATCCAGTCCATTCTCGCCAAGATCGAGGCGAACTACGCGGGCGCCGACGACGCCATCATGCTCGACCACCGGGGCTTCCTGGCCGAGACGAACGCCACGAATGTGTTCATCGTCAACGAAGGTGTGGTTGAGACGAGCCGACCCATCGCCTGCCCGGAAGGGATCACGCGCCAGACCGTGCTCGATCTGTGCACCGAGCACCAGATCCCATGGCGCGAGCGCGATATCTCGATGACGCACGTGTACAACGCCGACGAGTGCTTCACGACGGGCACCATGGGTGAGCTGGCCTGGGTGGGCTCGGTCGACGGACGCAAGATCGGGCAGGAGCGGATGAGGCCCGTGACGGCCCGGCTGCAGGAACTGTTTACGAAGCTCACCGAGACCGAGGGCGTCCGCATCGTCGACGAGACGACGAAATCCTGCTAGCTCAAGGCCCAATGAAGATGCGATGATTGCGGGGAACACCGATGGAAAGAGTCTGGCGATGACGCGTTACCGGATTCACGGCCGGAACATGGGCGAGGACGTCACCAAGGTCTTTGAAGCCGAGTCGGGCGACGAAGCCAAAAAGATGGCGCACGCGATCGGGCTCGATGTGATCGCGGTCGAGGTGCTGGACGACGCGCCCAATGCCGAGGCTCCTGGCGCACAACGACAGGCTGTCAACGTCGGGCCGTCGCCGCTGACCGATACGCCCGTCGACCCACGCGACCTGCCCGAGAAAGAGATCTGGCAGGGCTCGCCCAGCCAGTGGACGAATTTCTGGTGGTATGTGCTGTGCATCCTGATCATCCCGATCCCGTGGGCGGTCTGGAAGATGATTTCGACGGCCAAGCAGAACTACGCGATCACGACCCAGCGCCTCACACTCGAGACGGGCGTCTTCAAGCGAGAGCTCGAGGAGATCGAGCTCTACCGCATCAAGGACACACAGCTCACACGCACGTTTATCCAAAGGCTGCTCAAGCTGGGCACGGTCACGGTGGTGTCGTCGGACGAATCCATGCCAAGGCTTGTGATCCCCTGGATCCATTCACCCGCAAACGTGCGTCAGCACTTGCGCGAGAATGTGGAACTCGTCCGCCGGGCAAGGGGCGTGCGTGAACTGGATATGAACTGAGTCATCCGGTGCCACGGCTTGTCTTGCAAGCCGTGCTGAGTACCGACCAGAACGCACGGCTTGCCGAAGACGGACAAGCCGTGGCACCCGAAGCTCTTTAAGCACCCACCGGCAACTCACCGAGCACCCAGCGCCCGACCTTCCAACCCGCTGCTGCGAGTCCGGTGCCGAGCACAACATTGGCCAGCACATTGGCGATCGCAAGCCCCGGGTAGCCATCGCGCACGAGCTCGAACGTATCGAATCCGAACGTCGAGAACGTCGTCAGTGATCCGAGGAATCCCGCAACGATCAGCAGCCTGAGACGGTCGTCGGCCTCGCCCCGGAAGAGGTACAGGTACATCACGAGCCCGATGAAGAAGCATCCGACGAGGTTCACCGCGAGCACGCCCCAGGGGAAACGGTGCCCGAGCTTGCCCAGAATCGGGCCGGTGACCGCGTACCGAGCCAACGCTCCCAGCGCACCGCCGAGACCGATCACAAGCGCATTGACAAGAGCTGTGGGCATTACCGCAGGATAGGGCTAATTCACGCTGGGCGGGTCGGCGTCGCGTCCCGATCCCGAGAAGTGCCTGTTGGTCGCCTCGAGTGAGCTGTACGCGAAGCTGCCGTCGTCCTCGATGACGTACCCGAGCTCTTCGGGTGTGTACGCCTTGACGTGCCCGTCCATCCAGGCGACGTTGGCCTTCCCGCCGTGCCGGGCGTCGGGCGCCGATCGGTGTGTGCCGTCGCGTCCGCCGTCGCAGTTGTCGCTGTCGGCGGTCAGGCGGGGCGGATCGAGCGACCACCCATGATTGGCGATCTCGTGGTAGTCGTTGCTCGGATGGGGCGTCGGGTTGTAGGGCAACCGGTCGCGCTCGGCGTAGGTGGCCGCTGTCCCGAGCGAGTCTGCAAAGAGCACGGTCTGTCCGTTGAACTGGAAAATGCGCGTCGGGAAGCGCACGAACCTGCCATCGGCGCGTCGTCTGCTGTTGCCGAGGAACTGGAAGTTGTACCCGAGCGCATAGTTTCGGTTGTTCGTGTACGTCTTGGCGGACGGATCCTGAAAGATCTCATGCTCGAGGTGGCGGTTGTTGTCGTTCTCCTTGCTCGGGTCGGTCGAGGGCGTGCCGTAGGCGTAGAACCCGGCTCCAGCCCCCATCGACACCATCCACCGCGGGCGGTAGTGCAACCCGTTGCCCACGCTGTAGTGGTTCGCCGGGTCCGTGTCCGCCCCGATCTTGGCCATCCGGCCGGGGATGTTGATCTCGTCCTCGCTCTGCGCATACAGCGCATGCCCGACGGCGAGCTGACGCATATTCGAAGCACACTGCAGATTCCGTGCCGAGTCGCGGGCCGCCCCGAGTGCGGGAAGCAGTATGCCGATCAGGAGCGCGATGATCGCGATCACGACCAGCAGCTCGATCAATGTGAACCCGCTTCGCGATTGCCTCGCCATGCCCGGCCTCCCTGCCCCACCACCTGAGCATAACGAGCTCCGCCGGTCCGGATGCGGAAGGCCATCTATTCGCGGAGCCACCAGAGCGCCTTGCGCGTCCGGCTGAAACGTGCCGCGTGGGCGACCTTCGACTGCGCGATCACCTCCAACGCCTCGTCCGGGTCGTCCGTGAATGTCACCAGGTCCAGATCCGTCGGATCGATCGCGCCGGCCTCGACGAGATTGAACCGCGCAAAGTCCACGATCGGCTGCCAGTAGTCGCGTCCCATCAGGATGATCGGGAAGTTGTGGATCTTGCCCGTCTGGATCAGCACGAGCGTCTCGAAGACCTCATCGAGCGTCCCGAAGCCGCCCGGCATCACGACGAACGCGCAGGAGTACTTCACGAGCATCACCTTGCGCACGAAGAAGTACCGGAACTCCACGAACTTGTCGAGATACGGGTTCGGTTCCTGCTCCATCGGGAGCTCGATGTTGCACCCGATCGACTTGCCGCCCGCGTCACGCGCGCCGCGGTTGGCGGCCTCCATGATCCCGGGCCCGCCACCCGTCATCACCGCCAGATCCATCTCCGCGATCCGCTTGCCCATGAGCCGGGCCAACTCGTAATGCGGGCTGCCCGAGTTGAACCGCGCCGAGCCGAACACCGTCACGCAGGGCCCGACAAAGTGCATCGCCCGGAACCCGCGGATGAACTCGGCCGCGATGCGCACGACCCGCATGAACTCCGACCGACGAAAGCTCGGCCCGGCAAGCAGATCACGCTCGACGCCCTTGGGCGGCTCCTTGCCCCACCGGCTCTGCTGGGTGTTCGTCTCGAGATCGACTTCGGGTGATTGTTCGAGCTGTTCGTCCAAGTTCGGCCGCCTGTTTGGTGTTCGTGGTGAGAAGGTTCGATAGGATAACAGCACGGGCCCGTGGCGGATATATAATCCCAATAATACAATATGCAGTAGTGATTGATGGAGTTTCGTATGGGTTCATTCGACCAAGAGAGTCCCTCCACTCGTCTCGCTCAGCTTGATACTGCTCTTCGCGTATTCAAGCTGGGAGTAGGCAGGGAAGTCCCCGTGCAAGCGATGCAAACATTTATCGCAGTTGCCAGAGCACATCCAAAGCCTTATAGCATGGACAGGATTTCTGATGAAATTGGATATACGAGCGCTACTGCTAGCCGTAACGCTTCACTCTTTTTAAAGTCGACGTGGAAAAGGAAAAAAGGCTCAAACTGGATTCAAATGACGATCAGTGAAAAGGACCGCCGACACAGAGAACTCATCTTGACCCCCGATGGCCTCGAGGCTCGCAAAGCTCTTATCGACGCCCTTAGCACTTAGCGGTAAATCAACGCAATGCGTCTCAAGTTATACGCTCTCGTTCTGTTCCTTCTTTACGCCCCAACGGCTCATTGCGACACACTCCGTGTCCCGCAGGACTACCCCACCATTCAGTTGGCGCTCGATGCCGCCCAGCCCGGCGACACTCTCGAGATCGCCGCGGGCACCTACGAAGGCTTCCATGTCCCGAAGGAATCCTGCCGGATCGTGGGATTCCCTGGGGCCGTCGTAGCTGGGCGAGTGAACGTCTATGAACCGGGAGTGACCCTCGAGGGCCTGACGTTCTCTGGAGGTATTACAGCGTTCTACGGGGTCACTGTGAAGTCGTGTGTGTTCGACGGGGACCGCTTGGCCCTGAACAATGCCATTGGCTGGTCCACCGTCATCGACTGTGTGTTTGAAGCTTCTGCTCTGAGAATGGAGTACAGCGATGCAGTGGTCTATGAGTCGATGTTCGTGGGCTGCGATCAGCCGATCGGTATGAACGATATTTGTCAACTCCTCGTGAGTGAGAGCGAGTTCTATGGGAACGGGGTGACCGATGGGAGCGAGTGTGCTTCTGTTAAGTTCGATAGCTGCCTGTTCTGGGACAGCCCCCTCCGCGTGCAGGGAGATCAGACCTCACTCATCGGGTGCCGGGTCCGTGGTGGTGTTGTCATGGATGCGTACGAGTGCCTGGGGCCGAACGTCTCCTCGGAGATCGTGGACTGCCGGATCACCGGGGATGTGGTTCTCGTGGGCTTGTGGGGCTTTGAGTACGCGATCCGGGACAGCCTGATCGTTGGTGAGATCATCGGAGAATGGGAAGATCTCGGCGGAAACACTATCCGTGCGTCTCGGCATCTCTTCACAGCGTCTGCACGCTAAAATCCTGAGTGACACGCGTCTGATCCACAGACGTGTGTCACATCTGCCTATCGGGCCCGTGGCGGAATTGGCAGACGCGACGGACTTAAAATCCGTTTTCCGGAAACGGGAGTGTGGGTTCGATTCCCACCGGGCCCATTGCCTCGGAGTGCTCGATCATGGCCACCTCGCAGAAGATGATCGAGTCGCTGCTCATCAAAGCGGGCGAGGCGCAGCACCGGGGCGATCTCGATGCCGCCGAGCACGCGCTCACTCAGGTCGTCAAGCTCCGCCCCGCCCACGCCGGCGGCTGGGCCAGACTCTCGTCGATCCATCAGTATCGGGGCGACACGGCCCGCGCACTGAGCGCGATACGCAAGGCGGTCAAAGCCCAGCCCAGAGAAGGCCGCCTGCGTCTGACTCTCGCCGAGTGCTGCGAGCTCGAGGGAGACGGGCCGGGCGCGCTCAAGGCGTACCGAGCCGCCGCCCAGCTCCTGCCCGCCGAGCCCCGCGGCCTCTGCGGCGAGGCCTCCGTGCTCGAGCGCATGCACATGCTCGATGAAGCCCGCGCCGCCGCCGAGCAAGCCGCCGAGAAATTCCCGAACTCCGCCATCGCCGCGACGATGCTCGCCCGCGTACTGCGCCGTCAGGGCGAAACCGATCGCGCACTCGACCTGCTCCATGCCGCGCTCGACCGCGCGCCCAAACCCGAGGACGAGTTCCCCGCGGCATTTGAACTCGGCAAACTGCTCGACAAGCTGGCCCGGTACGACGAGGCGTTCGCCGCGTTCGAGCGTGCCAACCGTGCGCAGGCGAGTGCCGCGAACCTCGAGACGATCCCGCCCGACCCGGCTATTAGCATGTGCGATGAGGTCCGCACCTTCACCGAGGATCAATTCGCCCAGTGGCGCCGCGAAGCCGAGCAGAGCAAGCCGATGCCCGAGCGCGTCGCGTTCCTCTTCGGCTTCCCTCGCTCCGGGACGACGATGACCGACCGCATTCTCGGCTCGCACCCGGATGTTGTCATCCTCGAAGAGCAGCCGACGATCCGTGAGATGCACGCTGCGCTGCACAAGGTCTCACCCGATGGCAAACCGATCCGTGACCTCTACCCCGCAATGACAACTGCACAGATCGAGATGCTGCGCGAGGCGTACCGCTCGGCCGTGCGCAAGCGGCTCTTGGCCAAGGACGCCCGGCGGTGGAAGTCGGGGGAGCTGCTGGTCATCGACAAATTCCCGCTCCAGATCACCGCGATCGGCACGATCTCGCGCGTGCTGCCCGCCGCGAAAGTCATGGTCGCGCTCCGCGATCCGCGCGACGCGTGTCTGAGCGCGTACATGCAGTCCTTCGGCCTCAACCGCTCGATGATGCAGATGCTCGAGCTGAATCGCACCGCCGCGTACTACAACGCCATCATGGGCATGTGGGCCGATGTGCGCATCCGACTCGCGGCCGACTGGCTCGAAGTCCGCTACGAGGAAACCGTCGAGCACTTTGAATCGCAAGCGAAACGCGTGCTCGAGTTCCTCGGGCTGCCCTGGAGCGATGCGCTGGGCGAGTTCCACCGCCACCAGCCGGGCACGCTTGTCTCCACACCCAGCTACGAAGCCGTGAGCAGGCCCATCAACCGCGACGCGATCGGCAGGTGGAAGAACTATCGCCCGCACGTCGCCGGATTGATCTCGGCGCTGGCCCCGATGGTCGAGCGATTCGGGTACGAGCAGGCCGACGCCTGATCAGGGACGAGGCTGCCCCGCCAGCCCCGCGCGGAGGGCGCCGATGTGCCCCTCGTAATTCGACGCGCGATCGAGCGAGGACGTGTAGATCGGCTTGCGCACCTGATCGTTGCTCGCCGTGCGTGCGGCTTTCTGGACCCGATCAAACCGAAGACACGCGTCGTCCCATTCAAGCCCGACGTGATCGATGATCGCCCTGGCGCTCATTTCGAGATCGCCCACAATGTCGCTGTAGCTGACATCCAGGACCGACACGCCGAGGTCATCGGCGATCGAGTGCCAGTGCGCCATCAGCCGCTCATAGTCGCGATGGAAACGCCCGAGGTTGTACAGGTCGTGCGTGTGCGGATGGTGACCGCCGAAGAACTGGAAATAACTCGACAGGCATGCGTCGGCCGGCTCGCGCACGGTGTGCACGATCTTCGCGCCGGGGAACATCGCAGCGATGATCGGGATGTGCAGGAAGTTGTAGGGCTGCTTGTCGGTGACCAACGAAGCCGAGGTATCGCCCAGCCGCTCCCGTACCGCCTTGATCATCGCGCGGTAACTCTCGGCCGCGCGATCGGCGAAGTCCTGCGTCATCGCGGCCGGGTTCATCGCCAGCGGGCGATTCGGGCCCGAGGCCTCGTCGAGTGCAGCCGCGACTCGTCCGACCCCCTGCTGCTCGCCGCAGGCGCACGCCTCCGGGTGCGCCCCGATGATCCGCTCGGCAAGACTCGTGCCCGACCTTGGCATGCCCAGCACGAACACCACGCGCGGGTCCGCCTCGGTCGCAGTTCTGGCAAGTGCCCGGGCCGCATCAGGCGTCCACGCCGCGATAAGCTCATCGACGCGGCGGGTGTGCTGGTCCGGGTCGTAGGGCTTGGCCGCGATCGACTGCGAGGTCGCAAAGTGCCCGAACGCCTCGTCGTAGTTGCCGAGCCGATCGCACAGCTCGCCCATTCTGCGGAACAGAATCCGTCGGCTCTCCGGCGCCAGATTGGGGTTGTGCGTGAATCGTTCCAGCAGGTCGTACGCCTCCTGCTCGCGCCCGGTCGCCAGCGCCAATCTCGCAAAGATGTACGCCGGCCCCGGTTCGGACGATGCGCCCGCACGAATCAGCGCGACCATCGGCGACAGGATCCGGTCGGCCGTCTTGTAGTCGCCCTGGTCCATGTGCCAGTTGGCGAGCTGGCGCAGCGCGTAGCTGTTCTCGGGCTCGATCTCGATCGCCCGGCCAAGTTGCTCGTACGCGCGTCGGTCATCGCCGATGCGCGAGTAGAGCAGCGCCAGCTCGACGCGCGCGTGAACGTACTTCGGCTTGAGCTCGATCGTGCGCAGGAACGCGGCCTCGGCGGGCCTGTGCCTCCCCAACGCGTTCAGGCACATCGCCGCCGTCAGCTGGATATCACCGTTGCCGTTCACATAGCCCGGGTCGGCCTTGCGGACCTGGTCGAGCAGCGCCAGCGCCTGCGTCCACCTCCCGCTCGCCGCGAGCTTGCCGGCGTCCTGGATCATCTGCTCAATTTGCGGGTTGAAGTGCAACGTCGGCTCCTACTTCTTCTTGGCGTTGGGGCGCTTGGCAGACTTGGTGTCGTCGTCCTCAAAGAGGATCCGCGAAGCGGGCGTGTCGAGATCGTCCATCTGGCCCGTGCGGACCGTCCACATGAACGCCGCGATCGCAAGACCCGCGAACACAAAGGCCAGCGGGATGACGATCCAGAGCACGCTCACGTCTGATTATTGCTCGGCCGCGAAGGTCCGGGCACGCAGCGCAATCACAAGCACTGTCAGCGAGCTGACGGGCATCAGAAACGCCGCGACCAGAGGCGTCAAGACGCCCGCCATCGCCAGCCCCGCCGCGACAAGGTTGTACCCGAGGCTCGCCCCGAGACTGCGCTTGACCACCGAGACCGTTCGGCCCGCGCCGGTGAGAATGCGGGGCAGCACCCCGAGATCATCGCCCACGATGTACGCGTGAGCCGCCGCGAGGGACGCTTCCGCCCCGCCCTGGAGCGCGACACCGAACGAGGCCTTGGCCAGCGCCGCCGCGTCGTTGACGCCGTCGCCCACCATGACAACCGGGCCCTGCTCCCTCGCCTCGGTGACCGCAGCGATCTTGCCCTCGGGGCTCATGCCGCCCCGCGCCAGTTCCGTGTCAATGCCCAGCCTCGTCGCCACCGCGTCCACAACGTCCTGACGATCGCCCGAGAGAATGCCCACGCGCCAGCCCATCTCGCCGAACTTTCGCACCACACCCTCGGCCTCTGGACGCAGCTCATCGCCCAACACCGCCAGCGCGACAACCTCGCCCCCTTGCGCAATCAGAATCGGCGTGTGCCCCTCGCTCGCCGCGCTGCGGGCATGGTCTGCATAGGTGCTCGGCACAGCCACGCCGATCGCACGCATCAACGCCGCCGACCCCGCGGCATAGCGCACCCCATCCATCACCCCCACCGCACCAAGCCCCACGCGATGGTCGATCTCGTCGAACTCGTGCGACGCAACAATCTCACCATCGGCCAGCGCCTGCGCGATCGGGTGCTGCGAGCCGCGCTCAAGCGACGCGATGATCGGGCGCACCTCTTCATCTCCGATCCATCCGAGACACCGGAACTCGCCCCGCGTGAGTGTGCCCGTCTTGTCCAGCAGCACGAGCCCGGGCGTCGTGATGTGCTCGAACGCGCCGGCGCCCTTGATCAGCACACCCAGGCGTGCCGCCCGACCGACCGCGACCGCGGTCACCAGCGGCGTCGCCATCGCCAGTGCGCACGGGCAGCACACGATCAGCAGAGCCGTCGCGTGCCCGATCGCCGGCTCGATCCCGCGCGGCAACCAGATCGCCAGCGTGATCCCCGCCAGCCCGAGCACCGCAGCGACAAACACACCCGCGATGCGGTTGGCGTGCCCGATGACGGGCGTCTGCTCGCGCGCGTGCCGCTCGATATCGCGCATCACGCGACCGAGTCTCGTCTGGTCCCCCACCGCCTCGGCGAGCACGCGCACCGGCGCCGACAGATTCACCGTCCCCGCGGTCACGCGGTCGCCCTGCGCCATCGCCACGGGCCTGGCCTCGCCCGTCATCACGGACTGATCCATGTGCGACGCACCCGAGACGACCACGCCGTCGACCGGCACCGACTCGCCGGCCAGCACCTCGACACGCATGCCGGGCGTCACACCCTCGATCGGCTCGTCGCGCACCACGCCCTCGTCATCCACCACGTGCGCCGATGCGGGCGTGAGCGCAAAGAGCAACTCGAGCGCATCAGCCGCGGCTCGCTGACCGCGCTGCTGGAGCCACCGCCCGATCAAGAGCAGAAACACAAGCATCGTGATCGAGTCGAAGTACACCTCGCCCGCATCGCGCACCGCGTTGACCACCCCGACGGCCAGCCCGACCGCAAGCGCCAGCGCGATCGGCATGTCCAGATGCCACGTCCGCGTGCGGATCGCCGCCAGCGCCCCCTGAAAGAACACCCGCCCGGGCCAGACGACGCTCAGGATCCCCAGCCCGCCGCTGATCAGGCGGAAAGCCATCTTCGTGCCCGCGTCCATCCCCTCGAACATGCCCGCATACAGCGCGACCGCCAGGAGCATCGCGTTGCCCGCAAACGCGCCCGCGATCCCGATACGGATCAACGCCCGCCGATCCGACTGCCTCCGGATCGCCCGCTGCGAGCCCCGGCTCGGCGGGTGCGCGCGGTACCCGAGCGAATCGATCGCACGCGCCACCTCCGACAGCTTCACCCGCTTTGGATCCCATGTCAGCCGAACCAGCGAACGCCCGAGATCAAGACGCGACTCGATCAGCCCATCGACAATCTGCGGCACACGCTCCACCAGCCACACACATGCCGCGCAGTGCACACCCTCGAGATACAGCTCACACGATGCGAGCCCCGTCTCCGCGCTCACGCGCACGTGCACACGCCAGAACGCCTCGGCATCAAACTCCTCGTATCGGCTCCCCGTCGAACGTGCAGGCTTCGCGCCGGCATCGAGTTTCTCCCGCAGCTCGTAATACGCGCCCAGCCCGCACGCCTTGATCGCCTCGTGAGCCGTGTGACACGCGCCGCAGCAGAACTGCTCCTCGCGCTCGGGCTCGATCAGGCCCCTCGGCACGACCAGACCGCAGTGCGTGCAGTGCACACCCGCCTCCGTCGCCGATGGCATCGCGTTACGACTAACGGCCTGTGACATCGCCAGCCTCTTGTGCGTGCGCGGTCGGCACGACGTGCGACACCCTGTCTGCGCTCGGCAGCATGTGGTGCGTCCGCCCGAGAGCCGTCAGCACACCCATCGTCACGATCGCCACAGCCATCGCGCCGGGGATGTATCGGCCGACAGAACCCGCAAGCGCCTGCACGCCCGTTCCGACCGCGATCATCACGGGCAGTGTGCCCACCCAGAATGCCGCCATCGTCACCGCGCCAGCGACCGGATGGGCCGTCCCCCCGGCGACCAGCGCAAACGCATAGAGCCACCCGCATGGCAACAGCCCCGTCATCAGCCCGATGACCAGTGATCGCTTCACGGGCGTCAGCTTTGAAGCCAGACCATGCGCTTTGATAAACGCCTTCTGCATGAAACCCGGCGAGGCCGCCCTCGGCACGCGCACCCCGGCGATCCGCAGGAGCGAGACCAGGCCGACGACGATCATCGTCGAAGCCGCCAGCAGCACCGCCGCCCTGTGCAGCCCGACCGCTCGCCCGCCCAGGTCCACCGCGCCGCCCGCGAGCCCGAAGCCCGCACCGATCAGCGAGTACACACCCAGCCGACCGAGGTGATACGCCCCCTGGAGCCGAGCCTTCGACACGGGCGTGTCGTGACCGACCCCCACCGCCATCGCGACGAACGCGCCGCACATCCCCGCGCAGTGCAGGCTGCCGACGAGACTCGCCAGCAGCACCGCGCCGATCATGGGGATGATCTCCGAGTTCATTTCGCCCAACTCGTCTCGGTCGACGTATAGACATCCTCGCCCCGCGTCACGCGCAGGCGCAGCGTCCACTGCCCCTCGCGCGTCATCGGCGCGCCAGCCGTGTACCGCCCGGGCGCGATCTCAACGAGTGCAAACGAGATAGTGTCCCGACGGCGAGCGTTGTGAAAGCCGAACACCTCAACTTCCGCGCCGCCGAGAGCCTCACCCTCCCCATCGGTCAGCAGCACCGTCACCGACCGCTCGCCGCGACCGTCGAGCTCATCAGAGAGCTCCACCCGCGCTTCCCACCCCAGCTCGCGGTTCTTCTCGAGCTGCGCAGCCGTCTCGTCCCACGCGATGGCCTTGGCGAAGTAATCCTCTTCCAGTCCGAACGAGGGGTCGTTCGTCGCCAGGGTCACCGTCACCACAGCCAGCGCCATGCTCATCCCGATCAGCACGAAGACCAGCCCCGGGAAAGGCCAGAACACACGCGGATGGGGTTTCGTCTGCTCAGCCATCGCCCTGCTCCTTGCCGCTCTGGATTCCCGGCTTGTACACCGGCGCGATCATGCGGTACTTCACATCCTTCGCGTAGCCGTCATCATCCGTCACCCGGATCGTGACGTCGCGTTCGCCCTGCGGGAACGACGAGGCCGGCGCCTTGAGCAGCATCGGACGACCGAGCGTCTCCTGCGACCCGACCACAAACGCCTCGCCCGAGATCTCCACAACGCCACCGTCCACATCCACGAGCGAGAAGCTGTACGCGGACTCCCCCGGCCTGCGGTTCTGCACCTTCACCGTCACCGCGTTCACGACCGAGCCGTCCTCGAGCACCGCGAACGGCGCGCCACGCTGACGCAGGATCGAGATGTACGCCGGCGACCGGGTCAGCAGCACAAACGTGAACGCCGCGAGCAAACCGGCGATGATCGTGGGATAGATCATCGTCCGCGGCCTCAGGAACCTGGGCTTCTTCCCGTCAAAGACCGACGCCTGCGAGCCATACCGGATCAGACCGCGGGGCCTGCCGATCTTGTCCATGATCGCGTCGCACGCGTCGATACACTGGGCGCAGTTCACGCACTCGAGCTGCAAACCATCGCGGATATCAATGCCCGTCGGGCACGTCGTGACGCACATCTTGCAATCGATGCAGTCGCCCTGCGCCTGCTCCTCGGGGAGCACCGTGAGCGAGACACCAGCCTCTGCCTTGGCCGCCCGCTTCTTCTTGCCCCGCGGCTCACCACGCTTCTCGTCGTACGTGATGATCAGCGAGTTGCGATCCAGCATCACCGATTGCATCCGCCCGTACGGGCAGGCCACGATGCAGACCTGCTCGCGAAAGAACGCGAAGTCGAACATCATCAGGAACGTCGTGATCGCCATCACGAGGAACCCCACCGGATGCGTAAATGGCGAACCCGTCATCCACTCGAACAGATTGTCCGTCCCCACGAAGTACGCGATGAAGGTGTTGGCAAGTAAGAACGAGATGAGCAGATACGTCACCAGCTTGGCCGGCTTGCGCCACGCGCCCTTCTTCGCCTTGCGCCCCGGCGTTCCCTCGAAGAACCGCTCGATCGGGCGGTACACGAACTCGAGATACACCGTCTGCGGGCATCCCCACCCGCACCACACACGCCCGAAGAGCGCCGTCAGAAAGAAGACCGACAGAAACACACTCAACATCAGAAGCGCAAACAGCAGCGTGTCCGTCGGATAGAGCGTCACACCGAAGAACGTGAACTCACGGTGCACCAGATCGAGCAGGATCGGCGGCTTGCCCGCGATCCGCAGGTGCGGCAGCGTGCAGAAGAACGCGATCAGCGTGTACCCCACGACCCGCCTGCGATTCAGAAACCGACCGGGCGAAACCTTCGGCTTCAACCATCGACGCGAGCCGTCAGCATTCAGCGTCGAGAGCACCTGCAGTTCTGGTTGTGGGGCGCCGGACATCTCACACCTTTCGGACGCGGCTTGGCGTCACACCGGACTACTCGCCTTGATCCAGCACCGGAGCCGGGGCGTCTGGCCAGGGCTCCATGATCTCGCCCTCGGGCGCTTTGGCCATCTGGGGCGACTTCCCACGCAGCGACGCGACATACGACGTGAGCAGCACCATGTCGTTCGGGTGGAACCGCTGCCCCCACGCGGGCATCGCGCCCCCCGCTGCGCCCTTGTCGATCACGGTGTAGATGTCTTCGATCGTCTTGATGTTCTTGCCGTAATCGTCGGTCAGGTTCGGACCCACCACACCCCCGCCGTCGGGACCGTGACACGAAGCGCAGTTCGACGAGAACGTGCTCGCCGCGTAGTTCATCCACTCCTCGCTCTTGGTGAACGACGCGAACGTCGTCGCGTTCGGCTCCAGGTCGCCCAGCGTCTCGAACTTCTTCATCGTCGCCGCCAGGACGGCCTTGTCGTAGTTCGCCTTGTACCCGGGCAGGAACGGACTCGCCGAGAAGTCCATCATCACGTAAAAGAAACTGAACACCACGAACAACCAGAACAGGAAGTGCCACCAGCCCGGCGTCGGGTTGTCGAACTCCTGGATCCCGTCGTATTCGTGCTCGAGCACCTGCGGATCGTGCGGCATGGCTTACTCCACCTCCTCAAACAGGCGCGTCTCGTTGTCATCGTCCAGCGGCAACGACGCGATGCGACGCACCTCCGACTTCGGGGCAAACAGCACCCTCGCCACCACCAGAACGAACACGATCTGAAAGATCACCAATGCGATCTCTGCCCAGACCGAAAGAGCCATGTGGCTCATGATGTCGGTGAGCCTCACTGGGCACCCCCTTCCTCGGCCGCCGGCGCCGCTTCATCAGCAGCAGGCTCGGGCGTCCTGTAGATGTCCGTCCCAAGCCGCGTGACGTACGCGATGAGCGAGATCACCTTCTTGTTCTCAAGATCCTCGGGCAGTTCCACGCCGGGCATCTGCGCACGGATGTCATCCGCGATCACCTGCGCCTGCTCACGCGCCATCGCCTCGGCGTTCTTCACGGCCTCGCCGTAAGGCGTCCCGATCATCGCCAGCGCCCGGATCCGAGACTGGATCTGACCATAATCCAGATCGCCCTCGATCAGGTGCTTGTAGCTCGGCATGATCGAGCCCGCCGTAAAGACCTGCGGATCCTCGAAGTGCTGGTAATGCCACGACGTGTTCGGGTTGTTCACGCCCTCACGCGCCAGGTCCGGACCGATGCGCCGGCTGCCCCACTGGAACGGCCGGTCATACACGAACTCGCCCGGCTTCGAGTACTCGCCGTAACGCTGCGTCTCCGCGTAAATCGGACGCACCATCTGCGAGTGGCAGTTGTAACACCCCTCCGCGATATAAATATCACGCCCGGCCACCTCCAGCGGCGTGTAGGGCAGCACCGTCGAGATCGTCGGGATGTTCGACTTGATCAGGAACGTCGGGATGATCTCGAACAGCGAGGCCACCCCCACCGCGACGACCACCCACACCGTAAACCGCACCGGCAGACGCTCCCAGCGCCGGTGCCAGTGACCCTGCAGGAACCGATCGCCCGCGTGGCCGATGCCCGCGTTGGCGGTCAGACGCGAGACCGCCGGCGGCCCGTCGTCGTATTCCTTCGACAACGCCGGCGCCTCGTGCACGGGCACCTCGTATTTCTTCGGACGCGCCATCCACGTCATCACCAGGTTGTACCCGCCCAGGCACGCGCTCAAGAGGAACAGCGTCCCGCCGATCGCCCGGATCCAGTAGAAGGGCATCAGCCTCGTCACCGTCTCGATGAACTCCGGGTACATCAGCTGGCCGCTCTCATCGAAAGCACGCCACATCAGACCCTGCGTGATGCCAGCCGTGTAGATCGAGATCACGTACAGCAGAATCCCGACCGTGCCCACCCAGAAGTGGAGCGAGACCAGCTTCTCCGAGTGGATCTTGCCCGTCTGGAAAATCCTCGGCGCCAGCCAGTACAGCATCCCAAACGTCATGAACGAGTTCCAGCCCAGCGTGCCCGAGTGCACGTGCGCGATCGTCCAGTCCGTGTAGTGGCTCAGCGCATTGACGGTCTTCACCGAGAGCAACGGCCCCTCGAACGTCGACATGCCGTAGAACGTCACCCCCACCACAAAGAACTTCAGCACCGGGTCCGTCGCCACCTTGTGCCACGCACCGCGGAGCGTGAGCAGGCCGTTGATCATCCCGCCCCAGCTGGGCATCCAGAGCATCAGGCTGAACACCATGCCCAGTGTCGAAGCCCACTGCGGCAAGGCCGTGTAATGCAGATGGTGAGGCCCCGCCCAGATGTAAATAAACACCAGGCTCCAGAAGTGGATGATCGAGAGCTTGTAGCTGAACACCGGCCTGTTGGCCGCCTTGGGCAGGAAGTAGTACATCAGCCCGAGGAATGGCGTGGTCAGGAAGAACGCCACCGCGTTGTGCCCGTACCACCACTGCATGAACGCGTCCTGCACACCCGCGTACAGCGGGTAGCTCTTCATGACCGTCTCGGCCGACCCGAACTCGCCCGTCTGCAGGAACTGGACCACACCCACCGGGATCCACAGGTTGTTGAAGACGTGCAGGATCGTCACCGCCACGAGACTGGCGATGTAGAACCAGAGCGCGACGTACATGTGCCGCTCGCGACGCTTGACCAGCGTCATCAGGAAGTTCGTCCCGAAGAACCCGAGCCACACCACCGCGATCGCAAGATCGATCGGCCACTCGAGCTCCGCGTACTCCTTGCTCTGCGTGACGCCCAAGGGCAGCGTGATCGCCGCCGACACGATGATCAGCTGCCAGCCCCAGAAATGAAGCTTGCTGAGTTTGTCCGACCACATCCGCGCCTTGCACAGGCGCTGCGTCGAGTAATAAACCGCCGTGAAAATCGCATTCCCCGCGAACGCGAAGATCGCCGCGTTCGTGTGCAGGGGCCTGAGCCGACCGAACGCGACCTGCGGGATGAAGTTCGCCTGCGGGTACGCAAGCTGCACCGCCAGGATCACCCCGACCAGGAACGCCACAATGCCCCAGATCAGTGTCGCCCAGAAGAATTTCCGCACGATCGCATCGTCATATGAGAAACTCTCGAGCTGAGAAGCCGACCCCGAAGATTGAAACTCGAACGCCATCAGATCGACTCCCCGCTCGGACCAGTACCGGCCGCCTCAACCCTGAGATATCGGACCCGCACACTCCAGATCGGCCACTTTGATCGGCCGACGCCCTCTGACATCGAATAATAGATATACATATGCTCTTATAGAACACGTCGTCAAGTATTCAAGACAACTTTGGTCCAAATTGATCCGCCGAACCGAACAGGCGATACTCCGCCCGGAGACGACACACAGGTGACCCCGTGTTTTCAAGGACGACCGAATACGCGCTCAGGGCCACCGTTCTGCTCTCCCAGAGCCACGGCCGCGCCACGGCCACTGAGATCGCTGAAAAAACCCGTGTCCCGGTCCGCTACATGTCCAAAGTGCTCCAGACCCTCTCAGAGGCCGGCATCATCGAGTCCCAACGTGGCCCCTCCGGCGGGTTCTGGCTCTCCAAACCCGCCGACCAGATCACACTGCTCGACATCGTCGACTGCTTCGAGCCGATCCAACGCATCACCAAATGCCCGATCGACCTGCCCGAACACAAAGACCAGCTCTGCCCGCTGCACATCGCGATGGACGAACTCGCAGCCATCGCGCGCAAAAAACTCGGAGCCGCCACCCTCGCCTCGGTCATGGACAAAACCATCGTCCCGCTCGGCCTGACCATCAAAGGCAAAGAACTCGACGAAGAGTAAATCTTCCTCTCTCTCCCCACCGGAGAGATGTCCGCACCAGCGGACAGAGAGGAGTCTTCACCCTTCCTCCTTCTCCCACCTGAGGAGAAGGTGCCGAGCAAAGCGAGGCGGATGAGGGTCTTCGCATCTCCACTCCCTCGAGTGAAGAGAGAGCAAAATTCACTCCGCCCCTTCAAGCCCCTTCCACTTGGCTATCCAGAGCTGGCTCGAAGCCTTGCCGTCGGGCGAGCGATCCTCGCCGCGCTGCGCGGTCCACATCATCCACTCGCCGTCGGCGCTGAAGACCGGCAAGCCGTCAAACCCCGACGCGTACGTGATCCGCACCGGCTCCTGATTCTTCTCAGGCTCGTTCGCATCGAACGGGATCGCAAAGACCTCGTAGTTGCCGTGACTCACCTCGCTCGACGCGTACACCAGGAACTCGCCCGACGGGTGCCAGAAGGGCGCCCAGTTGACGTGCCTGTTGTTTGTCAGCTGAATCTCCCGCGAAATCCCGGTGATTTGGCCCGATTCGTCGTACGCCAGCTCCGACACGAACAGCTGGAGCAGGTTGTCGCCCTTGCGGTCCGAGCGGTAGCAGATCCACTTGCCGTCGGGCGAGAAGAACGGCCCGCCGTCGTACCCGTCCGCCTCAACAAGAATCGTGTGCTCTTCTGTCTCCGTGTCGAACACCCAGATGTCCGCGTCCGGCCGCCCGATCTCGTTCGATTTCGCCTCGTCGACCTGCGCGTAGAGGATGTGACGTGCGTCGGGCGAGTACGAGCACTCGGCGGTGTAGCCCTCGCGCTCAAAGAGAATCTCGTACGCGGGGCCATGCCTGTACGACGGGTTCGTTCTGACATCCGGAGCGAGATACGGACCCGTTCGCGACGCACTTTGTTGGCCGCTTTCGTCATAGCCCGTAGCCGTCGTCGTCACGCTGGCAAGGTCGATCGCGACCACGTTCATCTCGGTCGGAAACGCCCAGCGGTATCGGCCCGAGCCTCGCTGATACCCCGGCTGGTTCTCTTCCTTGGGAGCCGCAATCGTGGATCCGAAGATCAGACGGTACTCCATCTCGGGATGGAACCATCCGCATGTGTTCGCCGAGCCCGCCTCGCTCATCAAAGTCGCATGGCCCAATTGACCCTCTTGGTACGAAGCCACATACATGCCGTAATGCGAGCCCGGCTCCTCGCCTTCCTCGGCCTGTGGCACCGCCTGGAAAACCACCCACTTCCCATCCGGAGAGAAATAGCTCTCCCCCGCCTTCGCCCAGTCCTCCGCGAACGTCAACTGCCGAACCTCGCCGAGAAACCTCGACTCCGCCTTCGGGTCGTCATTGACGACATCCCCCCCACCCGGCTGGGCAAGGCACAGGGCACTCACGGCGGCAACAATCGTCGGGATCGGCATTTGCGGCTCTCCTGGGGTCTCATTGAGACAAGGTCTCAGGTAGGACTTTAGCCCACCACCGGCCTATCCTTGCCCTCGCTCGACCGGAATTGGCCCCGGTCGACAACACCCCACGGCGCGACTCGGCCCGACCTGCCGAACGCCCCAGCCACGGAGAAACACACATGGTCAAGCTTCGCATGCAACGTCACGGCCGCTCGCACCGCCCCTTCTACCGCATCGTCGCCGTCGACGCCCGCTTCAAGCGCAACGGCAAGTACCTCGAGCGTCTGGGCTGGTTCAACCCGACCCCGGGCGAGGGCGAGGAATCCGTCGAGATCAACGCCGACCGCGTCAAGCACTGGCTCAGCGTGGGCGCTCAGCCCTCCGACACCGTACGCGACCTGCTCGCCGAGCGTGACCTTCTGACCCCCAAGCTCGCCAAGCAGCGCGAGATGGACCGGAAGATGGACAACGCCCGCCGCGAGAAGAAGGAAGCCGCCGCCAAGGCCGAAGCCGAAGCCAAGGCCGCTGCCGAAGCCGCTGCTGCCAAGGCCGAGGAAGAAGCCAAGGCCGCCGAGGCTTCGGAAGAAGCCCCCGCCGAGTAAAGAACTTTGAAATCCGACTCAGTGGCGGAGGCTTCCAGCCTCCGCTTTTCTTTTTCCAACTCCGCGGAGGCTGGCAGCCTCCGCCACTGATTCTCCGGTCACTACCCTTCCCCGATGCGCTTCGACATCCTCACAACCTTCCCCGAGATGTTCAGCCACGACGCCCCCGCGGCCCTGGGCATCTCCATCCCCGCGCGCGCACGGGCCGCAGGCCTCGCCGATTGGCACGCCACCAACATCCGCGACTACGCGGACAACAAGCACGACAAGACCGACCGACGCCCCTTCGGCGGGGGGCCCGGCATGGTGATGTCCTGCCAGCCCATCTGGGACGCCGTCCACGCCGCCGAGGCCCTCGACCCCCGCCCCGCCACCCGTGTCCTTTTGACACCCCAGGGCCGACCCCTCAACCAGGCCCTCGTCGAAGACCTCGCCTCCAAACCCCGCCTGCTGCTGCTCTGTGGCCACTACGAGGGCATCGACGAACGCGTCATCCAGAAACTCGACCCCATCGAGATCTCGATCGGGGACTACATCCTCTCGGGGGGCGAACTGGCGGCCCTGGTCCTGATGGACGCTGTCATCCGCCTCATCCCGGGAGCCCTTGGCGACGCCGAATCCGCGATCCAGGACAGCTTCGCCCCCGCCCCCGAGACCGACGCCAAGGGCGAGCCGATCAACCCCAAGCTCCGGGCCAAGTGGCTCGCGGAGCTTGGCATCCCCGAAGCCGCCCGCCTGCTCGACTGCCCCCACTACACCCGCCCCCGGGTCTGGGAGGGTCTGGAGGTGCCCGAGGTCCTGCTCTCGGGAGATCACGAGGCTGTCGCCCGCTGGCGTCTGGAGCAGATGACCTCCCGAACGCGAGCCCGTCGCCCGGACCTGCTAGAACCGCCCGCAGATCAGGCCTAAACTCCCGTCCGCGCGGCCAGGGTGGGCCCGAAGCCGCGATTCTGAAGACCTTTAGACTTGTGAGACCCCGCCATGGGCACGCAACAGCTGCTCGAGAGCCTGACCGCCGACCAGATCAAATCCGATCTTCCCCGCATGGACGTCGGCGACACGATCAACGTGCACGCCCGAATCGTCGAAGGCGAGAAGGAACGCGTGCAGGTCTTCCAGGGCGTGCTCATCAGCCGCAAGGGCCGGGGCATCCAGGAGATGATCACCGTCCGCCGCATCGTCGACAACATCGGCGTCGAGCGCACGTGGCCCATCAACAGCCCGCTGATCGCCAAGTTCGAGGTCGTCCGTCGCGGCGACGCTCGCCGGGCCAAGCTCTACTACCTCCGCGACCGCGTCGGCAAGAGCCGCCGCCTCCGCGACCGCCGCCGCGGCATGAAGCACGTCGAAGGCATGAAGACCGTTCAGTAAACCGAACGCTTCAACCCGAATCACCACGCAACCCGCTCCACAGCGGGTTGTTTGTTTTTCTGCCCTACCGTTGCCCATGAAAGCCATCGTCATCACCAAGCAAGGCTCGCCCGTCCCACCCAACATCACCTTCCAGACCGACTGGCCGGACGTCGGCCAGCCCGGCGCGGGTGAAGTCCGCATCAAAACGCTCGCCTCCGCGATGAATCACATGGATCTCTGGGTCGGGCGAGGTGTCCCGGGGCTCAGGCTCGAATACCCGCGCATCTCGGGCTGCGACGCCTGCGGCACAGTCGAAGCCGTCGGCGAAGGCGTCAGCGATGACTGGATCGGCCGGCGCGTCATCGTCAACGCAGCCACGCGCGTCCCGCAACCGGCCAGTATCGACGGCATCCCGGGCAGCACACTCGCGCCCGAGTACGAACTCATCGGCGAGCACCACCAGGGCATGCACGCCGAGCAGTTCCTCATGCCCGCAGACAACCTCGCGCCCGTGCCCGACGACTGCGACGCCTTCGAGGCCGCGGCCTTCGGCCTGACCAGCCTCACCGCCTACTCGATGATGTTCACCAAGGGCCAGCTCCTGCCCGGGCAGCTCGTCCTCATCACCGGCATCGGAGGAGGCGTCGCCACCAGCGCCCTGGCGCTCGCCAAGCATCGCGGCTGCCCCACGATCGTCACCAGCCGACACCAGTGGAAACTCGACAAAGCCCTCGCGCTCGGCGCCGATCACACGATCCTCGACGAGGGACAGGACTGGTCGAAAGAAGTCCGCGCGATCACGCACAAACGCGGCGTCGATATGGTCGTTGACTCCACAGGCAAGGCCACGCATCTCAACTGCATCAAATCGCTCGCACGGGGCGGCGCGTACGTCTCGCCCGGATGCACCACGGGCCCCGACGCCACCACGGACCTGGCCCGCCTTTTCTGGAACCAGCTCCGCCTGCTCGGCTCAACCATGGGCTCCAACGAGGAGTTCCGCGAGGTCGCGGCTCTCTTCAGTGCCAAGAAGGTCGGAGCCGTCGTCGACACCGTTTTCAAACCCGAAGACGCGTCCAAGGCCTGGTCGCATCTCGAAGAGGGCAAGCAGTTCGGCAAGCTCGTCTTCGACTGGTCGTAACGTCAGCCCTCCAGAACAAGCCACGCCGAACGCGGGTTCCCCGCGCGGGCCTCGGCATACCCCGGCGCTTCGTCGCACGGCTGCACATCCGTCAGGTGCATCACCGTAGCGTACCGCGCTGTGCGCTTGAGCTCCCAGTACGCGCTCTCGCCCATCACAGCTTCGTTCAATTCCGAGCGCAGCCGCGCAATCTCAGCCGGGCTCAGATCCTCGTACTGCTCGACAAGCCGAACCCTCGCGCAGCAGCACACGGGTCCGGAGGCGATCTTGATAAACACGCTGTCGCCCTGCTGCACGCGTCCATACGGCGCGACGCGGTTCTTCGTGAGGCGGAGCTCGGCGGTCTTCTGACCCGAAAGAATCAGCTCGGCATACTTCCGGTGCACGACGGCAACGTGTCTCACAACGAGCTCACTTGGCCTTCATCCGCTCGATCGTGCCCGTCGTGCTCTTGCCCTCGACGAGGTCGATGAGCACGATGCTCCCGCCGTAGGACTCGACGATCTCGTGCCCCACCACCGTCTCGCGTGTGTAGTCGGCCCCCTTGATGAGCACATCGGGCTTGATCTCCTCGATCAGCCGAATCGGCGTGTCCTCGCCGAAGGGCACCACCGCGTCCACGCACCCGAGCGCCCCGAGCACGCGCGCCCGGTCTTCGAGCGT
Source organism: Phycisphaerales bacterium (assembly GCA_965228265.1). Taxonomy (GTDB): domain Bacteria; phylum Planctomycetota; class Phycisphaerae; order Phycisphaerales; family UBA1924. The sequence goes on along the minus strand of OZ245804.1, from coordinate 1,503,009 downwards.
GTTGACCGGCCTGCTCGGCCCCTTGAGACGCTTGACCGAGTCGTCGTCGTTGAGCCCCACGATCAGCATCGCGCCGTGCGAGGCCGATTTCTCCAGCATCGATATGTGCCCCGCGTGGATGATGTCGAAACACCCGTTGGTGAAAACGACCTTGCCGCCCGTCTTGCGCACAACGTCCGCTTCGAGCCGGGCCTGCTCGGCCGATCGCAGCTTGCCCTGCAGCTTGCCCGATTGCTTGAGCACCTCGTGACGGATCCGCGCCAGGGGGATCGGCTCGACGCCGAAGATCTCGACCTCGAGCCCAGCCGCCACGTTGGCCACGCCCACCGCGCTCAGCCAATCCAGCCCGCACCCGATGCTCGCAGCCAGGCCTGCCAGCACCATGTCGCCCGCGCCGGTGACGTCGTACACCTGCCTGGCGACCGTCGGCACGTTGACCGCTTCCTCGCCCCGCTCAAGCAGCAGCGCCCCGTGACGATCGAGCGTCACCACCACCGACTCCAGATCCAGCCCATCCAGCAGCGTGCGAGCGATCGCGTTGTTCTCATCCATCGAGCCCGCGCGCATGCCCGTGGCCTTCTCCGCCTCGGTGCGGTTGGGCGTGATGCACGTCGCGCCGCGGTACTTCGCGTAATCGGCAACCGAAGCCGGGTCCACGAGCACAGCCTTGCCAGCCGCACGCGCCCGCCGGATCACCTCCTGGCACAACGCCTCCGAGCACACACCCTTGTTGTAATCCTCGATGCACACCACATCCGCGTCCGCCAGCGCCGCGTCGAAGGCCGCGAGCAGACGTTCGGACGCCTCGCCACCCAGCGGCTCGGTCGATTCGAAATCCACGCGGAACATCTTCTGCGGGTGCCTGTGCTGCGCCAGACCGATCAGCGACCGTTTGACCGTCGTCGGCCGCGACCCGTCCACCACGATCCCCTCGCAGCCCACGCCCTCTTTCGTGAGCGCCTCGCGGAGCTTGCGCCCCTCCGCGTCATCGCCCGTGACACCGAAGACCCGCGCCTCGCCGCCCATCGCGATCAGGTTCAGGCACACGTTGGCCGCCCCGCCCGGCCGGTGTTCGGAACGCCGGACGTGCAGCACGGGCACCGGCGCATCGTTGCTGAGCCGGTCCGCGTCGCCGTAGAGAAGCTCGTCGAGCATCAGGTCGCCCACAACGAGCGCCCGGAAGGGCCCGAGCCTTGAGATTGCCTCGATCAGTGAAGTCATGGCACGAGTTTATTCCACCCCCGTCCGGGCCGCCCTCAGAATCAGATCCGAAAGCTCCCGCTCGCCTGTCCGCATCCTGAGCGTGAGACCGGGCCGCACAACGGGCACGGGCCACCGATTCGGCTCGACATGCCGAAGCTTGCTCCAGTCCTTGGCCGTGCACACGATCGCGTCGGCGTTCTGAGCAGCTAAGACGATGCGCTGCACCGTCGCGCCGCGGTACGGGTCGTGATCACGCAGGCGGATCTCTCCCACCACCTCGCCCGCATTCGCCTTGAGCGCCTCGAAGAATGGCCCCGGATTCCCGATCGCGCACACCCCCACCACGCGCTTGCCCGCCAGCCAGCCCACGGGCATCGGCCCCTCCTCGCCCGTCACATCCAGGCCGCCCCACGCGTGCTCGCTCACCGCGATCACCAGATCCCGCTTCACGTCCAGCACCGCGCGCAGGATCTGCTCGATCTCCGCGTCGCTCACCGACTCGGCGTGTGTCAGGATCACCGCGTGCGCACGCGCGAGCGAGTCCATCGTCTCCCGCAGCCGACCCGCCGGCAGCAGCGCATCCTCGATCGGGCTGCGCGTGCAATCGATCAGCACGACATCCACCTGGCGCGCGAGCCTGCGATGCTGAAAGCCGTCGTCCAGCACGATCGTGTCGACACGCTCGCCCTCCTCGGTCCCAAAGAGCTCGATCAGACCGAGCGTGCGGTTGGGCTGCGCCACGATGGGCAGATCCGGGAAGAGCGCCCGGTACTCGTCCGCCTCGTCGGAGGACCCGTGCTCGGTCTTGCCCGAGCCGTAGCCCCGCATCGCCACCGCGGGCCAGAACCCCGCCTCGCGCAGCGTGCGCACGACCATCGCCACCGTGGGCGATTTGCCCGTCCCCCCCACCGACAGATTCCCGATGCTGATCACCGGCCGATCGAGCGTCACCACGCCCTCGCCCCGGTCGTACTTCGCGTTGCGACGCGTGATCTCGCGCTTGTACAGCGCGCTCACGGGCGAGAGCAGCAGATGCGCAAGCCCGCCCGTCATTCGCTCTGCTCCGGACGCTCGCTCTCGGTCAGCCTGAGGTCCGGGCCTTCCTTCGCCTCATCCCCCATCTCCGCCTGGCGCTCGGCCATCACGCGCCTGACATCCTCCTCCAGGCTCTGAAGCTCCGCCCGAAACTCTTGCCTTGCGCTCGCGCTGATCCGCAGGTTGTTCACCACATCCAGCAGCGCCAGCACGACAAGCATCCCGAGCAGACCGATGAGCAGCGCCCACGTCAGCATGAACGTCCGCGCGTTGGCCGGCGTGGCGATCGCGAACAGGTACACAATCAACGGCTGGGTCAGCATCATCGTCACGCTGCCAAGCGTCCGAATCCGCCGACGCGACTCCGGCACCTCCGCCTCACGCAGAGCCTGCACATACCCCGCCAGAATCAGCATCAACAGCACGCACGGCGGCAGCACGATCCACAAAGGCAGCGCCGGTCCCGTCGCCGCCAGAATCACGCCGCCACACCCGGCTCGATACCCCACGCCGGGAGCTTCTGCCTCAGCAACTCCATCGGCAGACCCATGATCGAGGTCGGATCACCCTCATACTCGATCGCCCAGCCCGCATCGAGCCGCTCGCGCAGGTTGTACGCCCCGGCCTTGCCCCGCCAGAGCCCCGTGTCGATGTACGACGCGATCTCCTCGTCGCTCACTTCGCCCCACGTCACGATCGCCTCGTCGAGCAACAGCTCACGCTCGCCCGTGTCGGGAATCAGAATCGCAACGCCCGTCACCACCGCGTGCTCGCGACCGATGAACGAACGTAGAATCGCCTCGGCGTGCTCGGCATCCCGCGGCTGACCGATCAGCTCGTCGATCTTCCCGTCCGTCGACACACAGATCGTGTCCGCCCCGAGCACCACCGAGCCCGGCCCGATGCCGCCCGATGCGCCCGCCGCCTTCAGGTACGCAAGAGCCATCACCCAGTCGCCCGGCGAAACCGCCCCGGAGATCAGCCGCCCATCGTCCACAAGCCGCGTCGGCACCGTAAACGCATACCCCGCCTCGGTCAGCAGTTGCCGACGTCTGGGGCTCTGGCTCGCCAGTACGAGCCCGGCCGGGTTGTCCTTCGCTGATGACACGCGTTTCTCCGGCCCAATCGTAGCGCCAAGCCGACCCCGCCAGCCCCCTGCTATCGTGCCACGATGCGAGCCCACCTCCTCCAACTCGACCTCGTCTGGGAAGACCACAACGCCAACTACCGACTCGTCGAAAGGGCACTCGACTCAGCCAGCCCCGACCCGGGCGACCTCGTCGTCCTCCCAGAACTCTTCGACACGGGCTTTAGCTTCCGCACAGAAAAGAACGCCGACACCCAAGACCGCACGCTCCGGTTCCTGCTGGGTCTCGCCGACGACCTCGGCGTCACGATCCAGGGCAGCCGAACCCTCAGGCCCTGCGACTGCGACAAGGCCTTCAACGCCGCCACCATCGTCGCGCCGGACGAAAAGCTCCTCTGCGAGTACCGCAAAATCCACCCGTTCACCTTCGGCCGCGAGCCCGAATTCTTTCAGGCAGGCCAAGACGTCCTCACCTACCAATGGAACGACCTGACAGTCTGCCCCGCGATCTGCTACGACCTGCGTTTCCCGGAGCTCTTCCGCCGGGGACTCAAACTGGGCGCTCAGATCTTCGCCTTCGGCGCCAACTGGCCCAGCCCCCGCCAGCACCACTGGCGCGCCCTCTCGATCGCCAGAGCCATCGAGAACCAGGCCTTCGTCCTCGCTGTCAACCGCACGGGCTCCGACCCCCACCTGCCCTACTCTGGCGGCTCCATCGCCATCAGCCCCAAGGGCGACATCCTCGGCGAACTCACCGACCAGCCCGGCACGCTCAGCGTCGAGATCGACCCCAAGCTCCTCCACAACTGGAGAGCGACCTTCCCCGCTTGGAGGGACATGAGATTGTGAATCCTTGCAGAATCGCTTGGGAAACCCAGCCTTGCGATTTACACTGGGCTCATGAAATACCCAGCCTTCGCGCTCGCAACAATCATCTCCGCGACCTCCGCCGCCGCCGAACCCCACCTCAATCTCTACATCACCGCCGACGAGCACGTCATCGTGCCGGGCGACAGCGTCAACTGGCAGATCTGGGCCGAGCTCATCGACCCCCAAGACGAGATCGCCGTGGTCGTCGAAACTATTACGTTCAACCTGTCATTCGTCGGCCTCGACGGACTGCAGATCACAGATCACGCCTTTACCCCATCCTTTTCCGACAGTCTACTGCTATCGAACCCCGGCATTGCTTCAGGAGACACAATCACAGGTGCAGGAGGATTCAACCCCGCTCATGATATTCTTTGGGGTACGGGTGGTCCGGACGACAGCAACCCGATCATCATCTACAACTTCACAACTGTGTACAACGGCTCTTTCGGAACGGGCACATTTACACCCCTCATTTTCCTATCAAGCCTGTCCGGCGCGTACGCCACAGATCCATTTCCAACCAGCTTTGACTACTCAGATGTAGGCACACACCCGGTGTACATTCACAACGACACCGTTATTCTGGCGCCCACGCCAGCTACATCACTCATCGCAATACCAGCGATCGTCGCCCTGCGCCGCCGATCACGCTGAGCCCGCGACCCGATCGATCTCACTCAGCGTCGTCAGCCCCTCAGCCGCCATCCGCCAGCCGGACTGCTCGAGCGTTGTGAAGACGCCCTGCTCGATGATCTTCTTCATCGAAGCGATGGTCGGATTATCAAGGATCACATCGCGGAGCTGGTCGTTGAAGTCGAGCAGCTCGAAGATCGCCCGCCTGCCCGCAAAGCCCGTCCGCAGACACGCCGGGCACCCCGTCGAGACATAAAGCTGGTTCGTGCTGCCCAGGAATCGCCCCATCTTCGTCGACTCGGCGGGCGTCACGCCGTGGGCACGCTTGCAGCGCTCGCAGAGCACACGCACCAAACGCTGCGCCAAGACAAGCTGCATGCTATTGGCGACCAAATACGGCTCTAGCCCGAGATCGAGCAATCGGAACACGCTCGAAATCGTGTCCTTGGCGTGGATCGTCGAGAACACCAGATGCCCCGTCATCGAGGCCTGCATCGCCACGCGGGCCGTCTCCGGGTCGCGGATCTCACCCACCAGAATCACGTCCGGGTCCTGCCGAAGCACGGACCGCAGCAGCGCGTGAAACGTGTTGCCCCTCGAATCGTCGATCGGCATCTGCGTGACGCCCTCGAGCTCGTACTCGACCGGGTCCTCGATCGTCACCACGTTCCGCACCTCGCGGTCGACCTCGCGCACCGCGTTGTAGAGCGTCGTCGTTTTGCCCGAGCCCGTCGGACCGCACACCAAGAGCAGCCCCGAGTCCTGCTCGCACACCCGGCGCACACGGTCGAGCATGAACGTCGGCATGCCGATGTCGTCGATGCTCCGCGGCACGTTCGACAAGTCCAGAACGCGCAGCACGAGCTTCGACCCGTTGACCGAGGGCGTCAGCGAGACGCGGTAGTCCACCCGGCCCCGGCTCTGCTGGCCCTGCTTGAACGTCACCGAGAAGTGCCCGTCGATGATCGCGTCCTTCGACGTGTCCATGGAGTTGCACGCCGTGCGAATCAGGTTCGTCACCAGCTTGCCCACCTTCGCCGGCAAGTCCGTCACCCACACCATCTGCCCGTCCACACGGATCCGCACGGTGTGCTGGCTCGGCTTGGGCTCGATGTGGATGTCCGTCGCGTGCGTCGAGCTCGCCACGAGCAAGAGCAGCTTCGTCGCCAGCGCCCCGTCGCCATCACCCGACAACGCGTTGGTCGTCCGGCCGCTCGCGTCCATCAGCATCAGCTTCATCGAGGCCGGCTCGGTCCCCGCTGCCGCCTGGATGACCGAGAGCATCTCCTTCGTCCACCTAGGCATCTGCGTCTCGATCGTGGACGTCTCGGTCGGGTCGTCAGCCGTGGCCACCTCCACCACGAACTCCTCGCTCCCGATCCGGATCACATCCCCCTGAAACAGCTCGGCCTGCTCGACCTTCTGCCCGTTGATCTTCGTCCCGTTTCGGCTGCCCAGATCCCTCAGCTCCCACACCCCCTTGGCGTTGGGCTCCATCACACAGTGGAATCGGCTGCACCGGTCGTCCTTCAGGCGGATCGTGTTGTCCGGGTGCCGACCGACCGTGATCGGCTCGGTTTCCATCGGGACGGGTCGGCGTCGTCCCGTCAGGTGGCGAAGCCGGCAGACGGCGGTCGTGGAGGTATCCGTTGAGCTCGAGTCGGTCATCCTGGGCATACTCCCTTGGACGCGTTATCGGGGATTTTGTTCCCGGACTCAACACCCTTTCGCCCCGGTAGCCCACCGAAACTACCATCCGCCCCATGATCGACCTCAAAGCCCTCCGTGACGATCCCGCCCGCTACAAGCAGGGTGCCGCCGACAAGCAGATGCAGGTCGATATCGACCGCATCCTCGCCCTGGACAGCGAGCGCCGCGAGCTCATGACCCGCCAGGAAGCCCTCCGGGCCGAGCAGAAACGCCTCGCAAAGGAGTCGGGCCCCAAAATCGGGCAGCTCTCGGGCAAGCTCAAAGCCGCCCAGGGCGACGAGCGATCCGCCATCGAGCAGGAAATCGAAGCCCTCAAGGCCAAGCCCGCCGAGCTCAAGAACGAGATCCAGACCCTCGACGACACGATCGCCAGGCTCACCCCCGAACTCGACGCCCTCCTCCTCGAAGTCCCCCAGCCCGCCGACGACGACGTCCCTCGGGGCAAGGGCGCCGAGGACAACGTCCCCGTCTCCCACTGGGAGCCCGCGTGGTGGGACCGCAGCAAATCCTTCGAAGCCAACAAGGGCTTCGCCCCCAAGACCCACATCCAGCTCGTCCACGATCTCGACCTCGTCGACTTCGAACGGGGCGTCAAGATCGCCGGCACACGTAACTACATCCTCAAAGGCGACGGCATGCGCCTCCACCAGGCCGTCCTCCGCTTCGCCTTCGACTACATGGTCAACGAGAACGGCTTCGAGCCGCGCTCCGTCCCCGTCCTCGTCCGCGAAGAAGCCATGCTCGGCACCGGCTTCTTTCCCCACGGTAAGGACCAGTCCTACCACATCGAAGAATCCGCACGCGGCGGGGGGCACGACATGTACCTCACCGGCACGGGCGAAGTCGGCCTCATGGGCATCCACCAGGGCGAGATCCTCGACGAAGCCGACCTGCCACTCAAATACGTCACCGTCAGCCCGTGCTTCCGCCGCGAGGCCGGAGCCGCGGGCAAAGACACCGCCGGCCTCTACCGCATCCACAGCTTCGACAAGGTCGAGCAGGTCATCATCACCCGCGCCGACGAAGCCGAGTCGCGCCAGTGGCACAAGAAAATGATCGGCTTCGTTGAAACACTCCTCCAACGCCTCGAGCTGCCCTACCGCCTCCTCCAGTGCTGCACGGGAGACCTGGGCGTCAAGAACGCCGACATGGTCGACATCGAGTGCTGGATGCCCGGCAGAGGCGACGTCAAAGACGACGGCTCCACCACAGGCGACTGGGGCGAAACCCACTCGGCAAGCCGCCTCTACGACTTCCAGTGCCGACGCCTCAACACCCGCTACCGCGCAGGCGGCGAAGGCGGACAGGGCCAGACCGTCTTCTGCCACTCACTCAACAACACCGTCCTGGCCAGCCCCCGCTTCCTCATCCCACTCCTCGAAATGCACCAGAACGCCGACGGCTCGGTCACCATCCCCGAGGCACTCCGCCCCTACATGAACGGACAGGAACGCATCAACTCGAAGTAACCAAACGAGCCCCTCGCGTGAGCGAGGGGGCCTCTGCATGTACCATCTCACTCATGGCCCCCTCGCTGACGCGAGGGGCTCGTCACAATCACCATGAGCACAAACACACCAACCGGAAACGCCCAAACCCTCAGCGTCCTCATGCCCGTGCGCAACGAGGCCCGCACACTCCGCGAGATCGTCCGACGCGTCCTCCAGTCACCCATCGAACTCGACATCGAACTCGTCTGCGTCAACGACGGCTCCACCGACGGCTCGGGCGACCTGCTCACACAACTGGCAAGCGAGCATTCCAACATCCGCGTCATCCACCACGACACAGGCCAGGGCAAAGGGGCCGCGATCCGCAGCGCGATCAAGGCCATGACTGGCGACATCGCCCTCATCCAAGACGCCGACCTCGAATACGACCCCGAGGACTACCCCAAACTCCTCGGCCCCATCCTCTCGGGCGAGGCCGACGCCGTCTTCGGCTCCCGCTTCATCACGGGCCGACGCCGACAGGTCCACCGCTTCTGGCACGCCCAGGCCAACCGCCTGCTCACGCTCCTGTGCAACATGGTCAGCAACCTGAGCCTGACCGACATGGAAACCTGCTACAAAGCCGTCCGCGCCGACGTGCTCAAGAACATGCCCCTCGTCAGCAACCGCTTCGAGATCGAGGTCGAACTCACCATGCGACTCGCCCGGCGGCGGCTCCGCATCTACGAAGTCCCCATCAGCTACCACGGCCGAACCGCGGCAGAGGGCAAAAAGATCGGCTTCACCGACGGCCTCCACGCCGTCTGGGCCATCATCCGCTTCGGGATCCTCGACCGACGCTAAGCGCCCCCCGAAAAAGAAAGCGAGCCCCTCGCGCGAGCGAGAGGCTCGTCAAGATCTAAGCTACTTCCCCTGACCCGGCTCGCAGTAGCACGACGACGTGGGCCGGACATCCGCAGCCGAGAACGCCTGATCGATCGCCCCGTTGAGCGCCATCGCATCAGCCGCGTCGCCCTGACCAAACAGCGCCTGCTGCAAACCGACGAGCGCCCACCCGTTGTTCGGGTTCTTCACGAGATCCTCGCGATACACAGCCTCGGCCTCGTCGAACTCGCCACCCGCGATCAGCAGCGCACCAAGCGCATGACGCACCGGAATCATCCACGCCGGCGGCTCGTCGTAAATCAGATCGTCCTCGAGCGACACCGCCTCGCGCAGCTTCGCGTACGCCTCGTCACGCTTGCCCTCACGCCAGAGCGTCTCGCCCTCGATCATCAGCCTCGCAATGGGCAGCACCGTGTCCACGCTGTTGTTCAGAATGTACCAGTCCTCCGGAATCGCGTCGGCGGCCTCCTCGAACAACGCGATCTCGCTCCGCGCTTCCTCGGGCATCCCCTTAGCCGAGTACGCGATCGCCCGCGCATAATGCCGAACCGCGTTCGACACCAGACGCCAATCCTCGTACGCCGGCTCGCGCAGAATGTCGTCCCACTTCCCGAAACGAACCATCACGTGGAAGTTCGTCGGCATGATGCCCTCGATGACGCCCGCATACATCCTCAGCGGCTCCACGGGCGTCTCCGCCTCCAGCGAGCGGGCCGCCGAGATCGCCTTCTCGTAATTCCCGCTCATCATCGCCGCGTACGCCAGAAAGTGAATGTTGTGCCCGTAGTACATCGTGTAGAAACCGGGGGGCGGCGCCACCGCGAAGTACGCCTTGTCCGCCGCGATCGCCGCCTCATTCGAACGCATCGCGTCCTCGTACCGCCCCACACGCACATAAATATGCGAGGGCATGTGCACCAGGTGACCCGAGCCCGGCACGAGCGTGGTCAAACGATCCGCCGAAGCCACAGCCCGGCCCGGCTCGTTCGAAGCCTCCACCGTGTGAATGTAGAAGTGATTCGCCCCCGGATGCTGCGGGTACCGCTCGATCACACCCTCGAGCACCTCCACGATCTCCAGCGTGCGCCCCTTGGGCTCGCCATCCTTCGTCCACAGATCCCACGGCTGCAGGTTCATCAGACTCTCGGCGTACAACGCCCCCACGTCCGCGTCATCCGGGAACCGCTCGTACACCTTCTGCATCTCGTCCGCGTACGCCTGGTCCAGATGCGCACGATCCTCCGGCCCGGGCCACTCGTACCGCGCGCTCACCGCGCGGATAAGCGCCTGCTCCACCGGGCTCGCGCCGCCCATGCGCGCCAGCGCCATGTCCGCCGCCTCGCGTGCCGCAGACGAACGAATCTCCGTCATCTCTGGATCGTTGATGTTGATCCCGTTGGCGTACGCCACGCCCCACCACGGCATCGCCGCGCTCGGGTCCTCCGCGGCCGCCGCCTTGAATGAGCGAATCGCCTCGTCGTGGTTGAACCCGTACAGCAGCTGCATGCCCTGATTGAACAGTGCCTGCGCCTCGGCGGACTCCGTCGTGATCTTTCGCTCAAAGCTCCCGAAGCCCTCGTACAGCGTCGTCCCGTACGTCGGCTTCTCCGTCGTCGAGCAGCCGACCATCGGAAGCGTCGTCATCGCGAGCGCAAGAACGCCCGTCGTCAGTGTGCGGTTCATCGAATTCCCCTCGACTGTGCTCTGCCCACGCTTCAACGCACACCCACCCAGCGGCCGCGCGCGGACATCCCACCATCCTAGCTCGCCCCGCGGACACACAGAAACAGCACCAAAACCCGAATTCAGCCCGCCTGAGCCCCTGACGCCTCGCCCGATCCGGGCCAGCCAAGCCCGAGCCGCACCATCGGGACCGTCGAATTCACGTGCACCCGGTCCACCTCGCCCGCCCCGCGCAGATAATCGATCAGCCCCCGCATGTCCTCGCGGGGCGGCGCGACAAACACCAGCGACTCGCCCGTCTTGGGGTGCTCTAGCGCCAGAAGCGCCGCGTGCAGACACTGACGATGGATGAGCGTCTCGCCGCCCGCCTGGAACGCCCGCCCGCCGTACATGTCGTCGCCCACTATGGGCCAGCCCGCATCGGACAGATGCACGCGGATCTGGTGCGTGCGACCAGTTTTCAATTCGAGTTCAACCAGTGAAAATTGCTGGTCCCCCACCGCGCGGTCGTGCAGCCGGTACCTTTCGCGCACCCGGCAGATCGTCACGCTCGGCTTGCCGAGGTCGTCGTGCCGAACCACCATCTTCTCGCGGTACCCCTTCACCCGTGACGGATGAGGCCCGATCGGGCGATCAATTACCATCGCCTCCGGCTCGACCCACCCCTGCACCACCGCCAGGTACCGCTTGTCCACCGTCCGCTTCTCGAACTGCGAACCCAGCTTCCAGTGCGTTTCCTCGTCCTTCGCAAAGACGATGCACCCGCTCGTGTCGCGGTCGAGCCGATGCACCACGCCCGGCCGCGCCAGGTCCTTGCCCACCTCCGACAGGCTCCCGCTCGACGTATTGGCAAAGTGCCACGCCAACGCATTGATGAGCGTCCCGTCCAGCTCCGCACGCGCCGGGTGCACGATGATGTCGGGCGCCTTGTTGAGCACGATCAGATACGCGTCCTCGTGCAGCACCTCGATCGGGATCTCCTCCGGCACCACCTCGCTCGAAGGCGGCGCGGGGATCGCCAGACGCAGCGTGTCACCCTTCCTCAGCTTCGTCGAGCTCTTGGCAAGCTTGCCGTTGATCGTCGCGCCGCCCGCATCGATGATTTGCTGGAGCTGGTTCCGACTCAGAAACCGCACCCGCGTCGTCAGATACTTATCGAGCCTTGCCTCTTTGAGATCACCCAGCAGCCGAAACTCGACCCTCGGCATCGGGCTCTCGTCCTCGCGGGCCTCCTCCACGCGCGCACGCAACTCGTCCGGGTCGATCTTCCCGCCCGGCCGAATCAGCTCGTGTGCATCAATGATCGGAGCCTCGGCCTCGTCGCCGAAGTCGAGATCGCGCCGCATCTCACCTCACCCGCCGCTGCCGTCGTCGGCTCCCGGATCCTCCGAAGGCGCTTCGTCAGCAGGCGTTTCCTCTGAGGCAGATTCGCCCGCGTCCTCGGCAGACGTCACGCCCGCCTCGCCCTCGCCAGCAGACGCGTCATCCGCCGGCATCGCCGCGGGCGTCACAACCTCCGGCTCGGGAGCCTTCGGCAGCGCTTCCTTCGAGATCAGCTCCACCGGCACGATCATCTCATCGACCGTCGCCATCCGCTCCTCTGCGATCTCTACCCAGAGCTGGAAGCCCTCGCTCTCGGCGATCTGCTTCGCCTCGGCGTACGCGGCCTTGGCCGCCTCCGCATCGCTCTTGCTCTCGGCGACCGCAGCCAAACCAAACTGAGCGCCCAGGTGATGGATCGCCCAGTCCTTGCCTTCCTTGGTCATCCCCGCGACCTCGCGGTACAGACGACCCGCGTCGTCGAGCATCTGCGCGCGATCCTCATCGCTCAGCAGATCTTCCTCCGCGTACACGCCCGTCGGCTGGTTGTTCTCGTCCAGCTCGGGCTCAGCGCCGGGCGCCACACCCCGCACCGCAGCGTTCAGATACACGTCCGCCTCGCGCAGCGCCGCCATCGGCGCGATCCCGCGGATGTCGCCGTACTGCTCTCGGATCGCCCGGAGCGTCACGGGCGAGGGGCTCGCGACCGTGTAATCGACCGCGTTTGCGACTTCCTCGAACGCGCGGTTCACCTTCGCGTTGGCCCGCTTCTGGAGCTGCCCGTATCCCCAGAACGCCAGGACGATCCCCGCGATCACGAACAGTGCGGGCGAACTCCACTTCCGCATCAGGTCGATGAAGTCCTGATTGATCCGGCTCTCGTCGAGACCGGCTCCCTCGCGGATCTGGCTGGTGCGATCGTCCATCTGCTTGCTCCAAAGCCGCGGACCAAGCCGCGGGAAAGGGATCCTAGAACCCCAACATGAGACGAGCCCGAAGTGCCACGGCTGTGTCAGCCGTGCTCCCTCCCCTCTCTCACTCCGTGCCACGGCTGTGTCAGCCGTGCTCCCCCTCTCCTACCCCTCCCAAAACTTCCAGGGTCCCACATCCTCGATATCCGCTGAGGGCACCAACCGATCCCGGACCATCGTCACCAACGCCGAGACCCCCGCGCCCGTCGCCGCCGACACCGCCAGATCGTGATCCCAACCCGGTTCGCCTAGATCCGTGCGCAGAGCCACGACCAATCCCGGCTCCACCCCCGCGATCTCACGCGGATCGCCTGTCGTCCGGTCCCCCACCGCGACCACCAGGTCCGCGTCATCGACGAGCCGCTGGGCCAGACCGATCGCCGCTGCCTCGGGCCCTTGGACCTCGCGGAAACCGGGGGTGTCAATCCAACGCACCACCAGCCCGCCCAGGTTGATCAGCGCCCCGACATGATCGCGCGTCGTGCCCGCCTCGTCGGACACGATTGCCAGCTCGCGCCCCGCCAGCGCATTGAGCAGTGTGCTCTTGCCGACGTTGGGTTCACCCACCACCGCGACCAGCGCCGGCTCGATCAGGCGCGTCAGGCGCACATCCCGATCCGTGCGCGCATCGTCGGGCTTGCGATCGCCCGCTGCCCACCGCTCGCGCTGGGCGAGCAGCAGATCGACCGCCATCGGGCTGACCGCGTGCGACAGGGCCGCCAGGGCGCGCGCCTCGATGTCGTCCCTCGCTTCGGGGTATGCCTGTGCCGGATCGGCGTGTGTCACGCGCTCGGCGTCCCCGGTTGTGAGGGCTGTCATGAGTGCGTCCACGACCGCGACCCCGCCGTGGGGTGTGAGCTGGGCGAAGGTGTCGGTCCAATGGATGACCAAGCCATGATCGACGCCCGCGAGATTGACGAGCTTCACATCGCCCGGTTGTGTGCGCACGCCGACGTGTTTGCGGATGAACGGCTCAAGCTCGCCGGCCGAGTGGGTGAAGAGATCAATCACCGCCAGAGCCGAGGCTCGCCCCGCTGGCGTCGACAGGCGGACGCGCACGCTCATGACTGCTCGTCGTCGGCCTCGATGAGCTTCTTGCGGGCCGCGGCGATCCCAACGAGCTGCAGGTGCGGGACGATTTTCTCGACGAGCTCGTCGTCGCCGAAGAGCAGCTCGGCGCTCCCGCCCGTGGCGATGACCTGCGGGTACGCCTCGTAGAACTCGGCGTAGCGCTCGGCGAGGTAGCGCACGGCTCCGCGGGCCGCGGCCTGCACACCCAGCAGCATCGCGTGCTCGGTCGATTTGCCGAAGGGCTCGAGCGGGCTTGGCATGTCGGCGAGGCTGAGCCTGGGCAGGGCGGGCGCTTTGTCGGGGAGGGCATCGAGCATCATCTGGCCGCCCGGGATGATCGCCCCGCCGTGGAAGACGCCCTGCCCGTCGACGAAGTCGCAGGTCAGTGCGGTGCCCGCGTCGACGACGATGCAGGCCTGATTGATGGTTTCGAACGCGCCGAGCGCGACGAGGAATCGGTCGAGCCCGGTGGTCACGGGCTCGGGGATCGTGTGGGCGATGGGGACGGGCATGTCCGGGCCGAGCTGGCGGACTTCGAGACCCGTGGCGGCCCGGATCGACTGGATCGCCGGCCCGGTGGCGGCCTGGTTGACCGAGGCGACCAGGACGATCGCGGGGTCGGCGTCGAGGAGCGAGGCGGCGACGTTCCCGATCGCCTCGGGCTCGTTGCTGGCGACCGACGTGGCTCGTGTGACAGCCAGCTGCTCGGCCAGACCGATAGAGGTGTTGGTGTTGTTGATCGCCACGGCGATGCAGGGGCCGGCGGATTGGGGCTGGTCGTCTTGATCGGGCACGGGGCAGGCTCCGGCGGGTCGCGGGTGCGATGAGAGGGATTCGGAGCGATACGCTACGCGCGATGAGGAGCCGGTTCACAGGATGGACACGATGATCCCCGAGCGATGCGAGGCCGATCCGACGATCGAGCGGGTGGCTGTCGACGAGATGGTCTTCCCGCTCGGGGTCTATCCGATCGAGCCCATGGAGCCCAGACAGGGGTACACCCTGGAGTTCGAGTCCGCCGACGGGGACGACGACTCGGGCGACTGGGAGGAGTGGCCCGACCGGTACGTCTACGACATCGTGATCTCGGCGGAGCGGCTGCCCAGCCTGGTGCAGAGCCTGCTCTCGATCATGCCCCAGCGTCTCTACCCGATTCTGGACGTCCTGGGGCGGGACGCGTTCCGGGAGATCGACCCCTACATCAGCTACGAGCACCTGGCGCTGGACCAGTTTCTCAACGGGCTGATCCGGTTTAAGGACTTTTTCTACGAGGACGGGCTGATCGGCTTCGGGGCGATGAGCGACCATCCGTTTCTGTATATTTTTGTGGATGAGCACAAAATTGTCACGGTGCGTGCTGAGCCCACGATCAAGCAGCGGGTCGAGAGCGTGCTCCGGGCCTTTGAGCTGAAAGAACGCGAAGACCCGGCCGGCGCCGACTCGGTCGGGCACGAGCACCGGACGGTTCTTCGTACGGCACATGATCGGGCTGATCTGCTGAATGTGGATGAAATCGTCGAGCGGCTGCGCGACGATTGGCGGCTGCTGCTCAACGTAGACCCCGAACAAAACGTGGACGATCGTGGTCGTTCGCTTGGCATTACTGGCTGGCGTTGCGTGGTTCGGACACCCGGAAAGTCTGGTATGAACAGGTATTCCGAGGTTCTGCTGACGGCGGGCTCGCTGCGGGAGGCGGAGGATCTGGCAGCGGACGCGGTCTTGCCGGAGATTGATATCGAGCAGTTCGAGGAGCCGGTGATCGTGTCGGCGGACCGGATGGGCCCGAAGGAGTTCGCCAAGGAGGTTGGTCGGGTTCTGGGCAAGTCTCGTTCCGCGAACCAATCCGAGCTTGGAGTGTCCAAGATCTGGACCCGGCGTTGGCTCACAGGCGAATCAGATTGAGCCCCCGGTTTGCGTCGGCGCGTTTGGGTGTGTATCTTCCGGTCCGGCCGGGCACGCACTGAGGCAAGCCTGGCCGGGGCGACGGGTCGAAGACGACCCAGGGCAGCCACGACGACGCGTAGGACCGCTCGGCGCAAGGGAGTAGCCTGAGCAGGAACCCGGTAAAGCGCGTCCCCCCCGGGGCTCCAAGAGCGTGAAAGTTGTGCGTGTTGTCGATTCTGCGCGGAATCGGCGGGTGCGATCTGGAGATCACGATGACCATCTGGCAGTTTGGTTCGTCTCGTCGGTATGTTCGTTCGGCAGCGGCGCTGGTGACGGCGGCGGGTCTGTGTGTCGGCGCGAGCGTTGCGGAAATGAGCGTCCTCGGTTCGTACGAGCCAGAGGTCGCTTCCGCGTCGTCCGGGTTTGAGCAGGCCGAGGCGCTGATGAACAAGGGACGCCTGATCGAGGCGCAGCGGGTGCTGAGCTCGCTGGTTCGTTCGCAGGCACTGACCGATACGGAGCGTGAGACGCTCGACGGTCTTCTGGGTTCGCTTGACCGTCGGCTCCGCAGCGCGGACCCGATGGAGCTGAGCCTGCAGAAGGCCGAGGCGGCGCTTGCCGAGGGCGACATCGCCCTGATGAACCGCCAGCTCCAGCCGGTGCTTCGCCGGGGCGAGTCGACCCAGGCCCAGCGTGAGCTGGCCCAGGAGCTGACGGCCCAGGGCGAGAAGATCACGGCTGAGATCTCGGTGCTGGCTGAGGACTTCATCGCTCAGGCGAAGCAGGACTTCATTGACGGCCGATTCGGTCGCGCCAAGAGCACGCTTGCCGTCCTGACCCGCGCGGGTGTCGAGCTGACGCCCGAGGCGGACCGGATCCGCACGCAGCTGTTCAACATCGAGCTCGAGCGGGGCCAGCCCTTTGCGATCGTGGAGGCTGCGGGCCTGTTCCAGCCGGGCGTGCTGACGCGGATCACCGACGAGAAGGAGCAGCTTGCCGACGCGGGGACGCGTGACACGCTGCTGGATCTGTTCGGCGATGCGGAGTTCGACGATCAGCCGGGCGTGATCCGCCGCGAGGATGACGACGACGATGTGCCGCCGTTGGATGCCCCGATCGACCTGACGGACGATCAGCCCGAGGGCGACCAGCCTCTGCCCGATGACATCATCGAGCGGACGATGCGTGCCGACGCTCAGGCGAAGCTGGCGCAGGCGAACCAGGCGTTTGCCAACTCGGAGTACACGACGGCTCTGAACCTGTACAACGAGCTTCTGGCTTCGGGCCGCCCGTACCTGAACGCGGACCAGATCCGCCAGATCGAGCAGAACGCGACCGAGGCCCGCATCTCGCTGGGTGCTCAGCCGGGCGGCGAGCTGATCGATGACGAGATCGGCCAGCGTCAGGCTGCGATCACCGAGCTTCGTCGCGAGTTCGACAACCTGATGAACCAGTCCGACCAGCGTCTGCGTTCGGCGGACATCTCGGGTGCCCGCGAGCGTGTGTCCTCGGCGCGTCTGGTGCTCAACAGCGGCCGGAACCTGCTGGCCGAGGCGGAGTACGAGAACAAGCTGGCGCTGATCGACCAGAAGATCGCGGACATCGAGAACCAGGCGATCGAGATTCAGCTCCAGGAAGCGCGTGAGCGTGAGGCGATGATCCGGCAGAAGGCCGAGGAAGACCGCACGCAGGCGCAGCAGCAGCGTCAGGCGAAGATCAACGAGCAGCTTGATCGTGTCCGGGCGCTGATGAGCGAGCTGAAGTACGAGGAAGCGCTGCAGGTCTTGGACTCGACGCTGTTCCTCGATCCGATCAACCCGGCTGCGTTGTTCATGAAGGACATCGTGCGGGACACGATCATCGCCCGCGAGTACGCCGACATCCGCAAGGAGCGTGGCGTGCGTTTCGCGGATCTGACGGTCGAGAACTACCGCGCTTCGATGCCGATCACGGACATCATCACGTACCCGGACGACTGGCCCCGCATCAGCCTTGGTCGTGGCGAGCCGGTGGCGGCCTCGGAGACCCCCGAGAACCGTCGGGTGCTCGCGGCCCTTGAGAGCCAGCGGATCGATACCAACTTCGACAACCCGCTGGGCGACGTCATCAGCTTCCTCGAGACGGTGACGAGCCAGAACTTCGATGTGAACTGGACGAGCCTTGAGCTGCTGTCGATCGACGAGCAGACGCCCGTGCAGCTTCGCCTGAACAACGTGCCGATCCAAACGGTGCTGGACCGCATCGTTGAGAAAATCAGCGATCCGCTCTCGCCGGCGGGCTGGGCGGTGCAGGACGGCATCGTGCAGATCGCCTCGGACGAGGCGCTCCGCCGGAACACGTCGCTGGTGATCTATGACATCCGTGACCTGCTGATCGAGATCCCCGACTACCAGGACGCGCCGGACATCGACCTGCAGAACGTGCTGCAGAACACGGGCGGCGGCGGCGGCGGTCAGAGCCCCTTCGACGGCGACACCAACGACGACGACGAAGAGCGCGATCGCCAGGACCGGATCGATCAGATCATCGACATCATCCAGAGCAACGTCGACTTCGAGGGCTGGCAGGACAACGGCGGCGACACGGGCTTCATCCAGGAGCTCTCGGGTTCGCTGATCATCCGCAACACCCCGAAGAACCACCGCGAGATCACGGGGCTGCTCAGCCAGATCCGTGCTCAGCGTGCGATGCAGATCAACGTCGAGACCCGGTTCCTGCTTGTGAACCAGGACTTCTTCGAGGAGATCGGCTTCGACCTCGATGTGTACTTCGGCAACGACAACGACTCGGTGCAGTTCGCACGGGCGACCGACCCGACCGTGAACGTGGGCGACTTCTTCGAGTTCAACCCGGGCAACACCGCCCCGGACTCGGGCGTGGGTCTGCAGCGTTCGGTGACCGGTGCCGGCAACACGACCGGCGGCGTGCAGGGCTCGACCACGCAGGGCGTGGTGCCCTACGACGGGCTCAGCCCGATCGGCGTGGGCCAGAACTCGCTCGGTTTGACCGAGCAGCTCGGTGCCAACGCGGGCGCGTTTGCCAGCAGCATCCTGGGCTCGGCCCCGGCGCTGGGTATCGCGGGTCAGTTCCTTGATGACATCCAGGTCGACTTCCTCGTGAAGGCGACCCAGGCCGACCGCCGGTCGGTGCAGCTGACGGCTCCCCGTCTGACGTTCACGAACGGCCAGATCGCCAACATCGTTGTGGCGACGCAGACGGCGTTCGTGAGCCAGCTGACGCCCGTGGTCGCGACGTCGGCCGTCGGTTTCACGCCGACGATCAGCGTGGTCAGCGAGGGCGTGACGATGGAAGTCGAGGGCACGGTCAGCTCCGACCGCCGGTACGTCACGATGAACGTGCAGACGGGTGTGAGCCGAATCGACGGCTTCGCCGAGCAGCCCGTGACCGCGGTCGCCGGCGGCCAGCTCGTCAGCTCTGAGGACGTCCAGTCCTTCATCCAGCTGCCGACCGTGACGGTGACCCGCATCCAGACGACGGTGACCGTCCCCGACCAGGGCACCGTGCTTCTCGGCGGCCAGCGGCTCGTGACGGAATTCGAGATCGAGACGGGCGTGCCCGTGGTCTCGAAGATCCCGATCCTCAACCGCTTCTTCACCAACCGCATCGAGTCCAAGGAAGAGCAGACCCTGCTCATCCTGATCAAGCCCACCATCCTGATCCAGTCGGAGCAGGAAGAGAACAACTTCCCGGGCCTGAGCGACACGCTGATCAACAGCCTCGGCGGCTGATCGGCTGATCCGAAGACGACCTTCTGAGCCCCTCGCCCTGCGGGGGGCTTTTCTTTTTTGGGCGGATTCTTCTGTGATGATCCGGGCGGGATCCGCGGAGGCTGGAAGCCTCCGCCACCAGACCGCGCTATGCTCAGGGATCGGGGAGACCGGCTCGGCGGGCACCTCCCCACTGCTTGTAACTCCAGGGAGAAGTCACGATGGCCAGCGAGGATTCACGCCTCCGCGTCAGTGTCGAGGACGGCATCACCCGGATCGAATTCATCGATCGGAACATTCTCGACGAGGCGAACATCCAGGCGATCGGCGAGGAGCTCGCCAAGATCATCGACAGCTCGGGCGAGCCCAAGATCGTGATCAGCTTTGCCAACGTCGATCACCTTTCGTCGGCGGCCCTTGGGCAGCTGATCTCGGTGAACAACCGGGTGCGGGGCAAGTCTGGGCAGTTGAGGCTCGCGGAGATCTCGCCGCAGATTTACGAGGTGTTCGCGATCACGAAGCTGAACAAGATCTTCGAGATCCACGAGACGTCGTCCGAGGCGATCGGCAGCTTCCAGTAAGCGTTTTTTCTCTCGAACGGGGGCCCGGCCGGGTGTCGGGTGGTCGCGTGTACACAGGAGACGGTTCTCGCATTGGCGCAGGAACAGTCACAACCCGCACAGCCGAGCGGCCGCGAGGAGCTTTCCAACGACCGTGCCGCGATCACGGCTGTCGGTGAGCGCGTGATAGCTGCTGCCGAGCGCGCGGGGTATTCCGAGGCCTCGCGGTTTGCTGTTCGTCTGGCGATCGAGGAAGCGATCGTCAACGCGTTCAAGCACGGGCACAAGACGCTGAATAAGAGCGAGACGATCACGGTGGAGTACGAGGTCTCGCCCGAGGTGATCTCGATCGTGGTGACGGACAAGGGCCCGGGCTTTGCGCCCGAGGCGGTTCCTGATCCGACGGCCGAGGAGAACCTCATGAAGACGAGCGGCCGCGGGCTGCTGCTGATGCGGGCGTACATGACCGAGGTCAGCCACAACGAGGCCGGGAACCAGATCCGGATGCGGTACGTGCGTCCGGACGAGGAATGAATCGCCCTTTGGCGGGTGCAGAAGCCATTGATCGGGACCCCTCTTGGCCCCTAACATAGAACGGTTCTAACAAAGAATACTCGGAGGTGCTCAATCCGGTTGGGCGGCTCCGGTCTGGAGCAGACGGTCATGAGTTTGAAGTTTCCGATTTACATGGATCACGCCGCGACGACCCCGTGCGACCCGCGCGTGGTTGAGGCGATGCTGCCCTACTTCACGGAGACGTTCGGGAACCCGGGGAGCCGGAACCACGCGTTCGGCTGGAAGGCCGAGGAATCGGTGGACAAGGCCCGTCGTCAGGTGGCGGACCTGATCGGCGCTGACCGCAAGGAGATCATCTTCACGTCGGGCTCGACGGAGTCGAATAACCTTGCGATCAAGGGCGCGGCTGAGATGTACGAGGTCGCGCCGGCGGGCTCGGGCAAGTGTCGTGGTCACATCATCACGGGGAACATCGAGCACAAGGCTGTGCTCGATCCGTGCAAGCGTCTGGAGAAGGAAGGTTTTGAGGTGACGTACCTCGAGCCGGGCCGCGACGGGATCTTCACGCGTGAGATGGTCGAGGGCGCGATGCGTGAGGACACGATCCTCGTGACGCTGATGTGGGCGAACAACGAGATCGGGACGATCAACGAGATCCCGCAGATCGGCGAGCTGTGCCACGACAAGGGGATCATCTTCCACACCGACGCGACGCAGTGGGTCGGGAAGATGCCGACGGACGTGAACGCGGACAATATTGATCTGTTGTCGCTGAGCGGACACAAGATGTACGGCCCGAAGGGCGTGGGCGCGCTGTACGTCCGTCGCCGCCGGCCGCGCGTGCGTCTGGTTCCGATCGTCGAGGGCGGCGGTCAGGAGCGCGGGTACCGCTCGGGGACGCTGAACGTCACGGGCATCGTGGGTCTCGGAGCGGCCGCGGAAATCGCGCTCAAGGAGATGGACACGGAGCGCGAGCGTCTGCTCAAGCTCCGCGACAAGATCGAGAGCACGATCACGGGCCGACTCGACACGACGCAGATCAACGGCGACGCGCAGAAGCGTCTGGCGCACATGACGAACATCTCGTTCGGCTTCGTCGAGGGCGAGAGCCTCATGATGGCGTGCAAGGACATCGCGATGAGCTCGGGCAGTGCGTGCACGAGCGCGAGTCTGGAGCCGAGCTACGTGCTCAAGGGCCTGGGTGTCGGCGATGACCTGGCGCACAGCTCGCTGCGCCTGAGCCTGGGTCGCTGGACGACCGAGGAAGAGGTCGACTACGCGATCGAGAACATCTGCACCGCGGTCGAGAAGCTCCGGCAGCTCAGCCCCTTGTACGACATGCACAAGGAAGGGATCGACATCACGAAGATCGAGTGGCAGGCCCACTAATACACAAGGCCGGTTGAGCGGGTGGCCCAAGGGGCCTGAATTCGGCACGGGAAGCGAACAAATCCGTCTGGCCACGCGTTGGTACAGATGGCGAAAGTGAGGGCCAGACAATGGCATACGGACAGAAAGTGATCGACCACTACGAGAAGCCCCGCAACGTGGGCAACTTCGGCTCGACCCAGGAGGTCAAGACGCGCAAGGACGTGGGCGTGGGCCTCGTCGGCGCGCCGGAGTGCGGCGACGTGATGCAGCTTCAGATCAAGGTCGACGAGTCGACAGGCAAGATCGAGGACGCCAAGTTCAAGTGCTTCGGGTGCGGTTCGGCGATCGCGTCGAGCTCGCTGGCGACGGAGTGGCTCAAGGGCCGGTCGCTCGAGGAGGGCCTGGCGATCAAGAACACGGAGATCGTCGAGGAGCTGAGTCTCCCGCCGGTGAAGATCCACTGCTCGGTTCTGGCCGAGGACGCGATCCGGGCGGCGATCGCCGATTACAAGCAGAAGAACGGGCTCGACTGAGCCCCGTGAAGGGCCGATGACCGCATGAGGCGTTCGGCCCGGGAGACGGGATAGGATTGCCCGTCTGACAGGAGGTAGTGCGATGGCAGAGACCATGATGGCCGTGATTCTGACCGAGAAGGCTGCGAAGGAGATCGCTTCGATCATCGAGCAGCAGGAACTCGACAAGGACGCGGTCCGGCTGCGTGTGGGCGTCAAGGGCGGCGGGTGCTCTGGCTTTAGCTATGTGCTCGACCTGACCGAGACCGAGAAGGAGACCGACGAGGTCTTCGAGCAGCACGGCATCAAGGTGGTCTGCGACCCCAAGAGCCTGCTCTACCTGAACGGGACGACGGTCGATTTTAAGGACGAGCTGATGGGTCGGGGCTTCGTGTTCAACAACCCGAACGCGTCGACGACCTGCGGCTGCGGGTCGAGCTTCTCGGCCTGAGCACGGACAATCTGGGCCACAACCAGATCTCGCCCCCAAGCCCTGAGGCTTCGGGGGCTGTGTTTTTGGGGGTTCCGGTGGCTTCTGAGCGGGCTGTTTGGTACGCTGAGGGCAACCGGGAGAGGCCTGGAGGCCTATACACCCGGGGTCTTGACATGGATTGTCGATGAGCCAGGCACCAATGCCACCGGAAACGATGCAGGGCTACGGTCCGCCCAGCGTGACCCAATTCTCGGTCTTCCTCGATAACCGGGTCGGTCGGCTCTATGACCTGATGGAAGAGATCGACTGTTCGGAGTCCCGCGTCTGCGCGATCAGCGTGCACGAGGCCTCGGACCACGCGGTCGTCCGCATGATTACAAATAACTCCGCAGTGACGCGCCGGCTTCTTCGCGAATCCGGCGTTCCTTTTGCTGAGACGGATGTGATCGTCGTCGAGCTGAGCGAGGGGCATTCGCTCGAGAGCCTGTGCCTGCACCTGCTGGCGGCTGAACTGAACATCCGCTTCGCCTACCCGCTCATGCTCAGGCCCAACGGGACCCCCACGATCGCCATCTCGGTGGACGATCTGACGCTGGCGGGGCAGATCCTTCGGCGGAAGGAATTCCGGCTCTTTGGCGAGTTTGACCTGCCCAAGACGGGCTGAAACCACACGAATGGGTTGCTGCACTCAGGAATTGAGCCCGGCTTTCGGGGGTTGTCACACACAGACAGCATCTGTCAGATAGGCTGTTCTTGCAGGCAGGGGGTTGTTTCGGCGCCGCGACCGTGCTGGCCCCGAAAGAACGACACAGGGTTCGACACACAGGAGTACTCACATGCTGAAACGACTCACCGCAGCGGCCATGCTTGTCGCCATGACTGGCATGGCTTCGGGACAGGACCTTCTGGGCGACAAGACGGCCCAGGAAGTGCTGGCCGCGTTCGAGGCCACGGCCGGCGAGGCCAAGCCTTTCGAGATGCCGACGCTCAACATCGGCGACGAGCCGCCGGCGTTCAAGGTGGATTCGTGGGTCAAGGGCACACCGATCAGCTCGTTCGAAGAGGGCAACGTGTACCTCATCGACTTCTGGGCGACCTGGTGCGGGCCCTGCATCGCGATCATGCCGCACCTGACCGAGCTCCAGGCCGAGCATGCCGATGACGGTCTGACCGTGGTCGGTGTGAGCATCTGGGAGAGCGGCCGGGACGAGGAAGGCAACCGCATCCGTCTCTACGGCGAGAAGCAGGCCGAGCACGTGCAGGCGTTCGTCGACAAGAACGACGAGCGGATGGGTTACACCGTCGGCACGGGCGGCGAGTTCTTCGAGACCGACTGGATGAAGGCCGCACACCAGAACGGCATCCCGACGGTCATGATTGTGGACCGCAAGGGCAAGGTCGGCTGGATCGGTTACGGCACGGACCCGTCGCTGGGCGAGCACCTCGACACGATCCTCGC
The DNA here is from genome assembly GCA_965228265.1 of Phycisphaerales bacterium. Lineage (GTDB taxonomy): Bacteria > Planctomycetota > Phycisphaerae > Phycisphaerales > UBA1924. The sequence goes on along the minus strand of OZ245804.1, from coordinate 1,478,624 downwards.
TGGCGAGAACGAATACGAATCGGCTCACAACGAGCGCATCGAGCGTATGAAGGCCGAGTGGGCGCAGCAGAACGGCCCGAATTACTTCGGGCACTTCACCGAGCTGGCCCAGAAGAAGAGCGACGAGGCCGCGGCCTTTGGTCAGGCGATCACCGAGACGGTCTATAAGAACAACCCGGCCGCTTACAACAGCATCGCGTGGACGATCGTTGAGGAAGAGGGCTGGAGCCAGGAGGCAGTTCTGTTTGCTCGTGATCTTGCCGAGAAGGCGTGCGAGCTTTCCGACTGGGAGAGCCCGATGATTCTCGACACGCTGGCGTGGGCGCAGTTCCGCGCGGGCGATGCCGAGGCCGCGGTGAAGACGGAGCAGAAGGCGATCGACATGCTTTCGGACGAGGAAGCCGCTCAGTACAAGGCTGACTTCGAGAAGGCGATCGCGACGTTCAAGAAGGGCTGAGACTTCGGCTCACGAATCGCAGAATGAACGAGCCGGGCTTCCTGACGGAGGCCCGGCTCTTTGCTTTGACAGTGGGTTGGTTCGATGGACGGCGGGACGCCCCCCCCACCCCCGACACCGTTGAGTGTTATGCGAGGCCGTGAGCGCCGAGGAAGTGCTCGGCGTCGAGGGCGGCCTGGCAGCCGGTGCCGGCGGCGGTGATGGCCTGACGGTACTTGGCGTCGGCGACGTCGCCGGCGGCGAAGATGCCGGTGACATTCGTCGCGGTCGAGCGGTCTTTGAGGACGACGTACTTCTTCTCGTCGAGTTCGATGCCCGAGCCGGCCAGGAATCCTGTGGCGGGGGTGTGCCCGATGGCGACGAAGAGGCCGCCGACTTCGAGGGTGGACGTCTCGCCCGTGACGGTGTCCTTGAGGACGACGCCCGTGATCATCTCGTTGCCGAACTGGTCCTTGTCGGACTGAAGATCTTCAACGACCTTGTTCCAGAGGACCTTGGCGTTGGGCTTGGAGAGGTACCGCTCCTGCATGACCTTGCTCGCGCGGAGCTCGTCGCGTCGGTGGATGACGTAGACGGTCGAGGCGAACTTGGTGAGGTAGGTGGCCTCTTCCATCGCGCTGTCGCCCCCGCCGACGACGGCCAGCGGCTTGTCGCGGAACATGGGCAGGGCGCCATCGCAGACGGCGCAGGCGGAGACGCCCCCGCCGCCCTGGGCGAGACGCATCTCGGATTCGAGGCCCATCCAGTTGGCGGTGGCGCCGGTGGCGAGGATGACGGTGTGGGCGAGGACGGTTTCGCCCGTGTCGGTGGTGAGCTCGTGGGGCTTGTTCTGGGTCGGGTCACCGGGCTTGATGGAGACGATGTCGCGGGGCTGGGTGGTGGTCCCGAAGCGCTCGGCCTGCTTCTGGAACATCTGCATCATCTCGGGGCCCGAGACGCCCTCGGGGAAGCCCGGGTAGTTCTCGACGTCGGTGGTGAGCATGAGCTGCCCGCCCGGGAGCTGGATCGAGGGGTGCTGCTTGGCTACGCCCACGAAGACCACGGGGTCGAGGTTGGCTCTTGCGGCGTAGATGGCTGCGGTCCAGCCCGCGGGGCCTGAGCCGATGATCACGACCTTGTGGGTCTGGTTGGGCATGGCGTGCGTTCTCCTTTGGGGTTGCAGATATCCAACACCTTGGGGAGTCAGCGTATTCCGCCGGGCCCACCGGGGCTATTCGGCGTTGCCGGTGTCTTCGAGATAGTCGCGTAGGAGGCTGAGCACGGGCGGCCAGATGAGGTAATCGCCTGTCAGTTCGAGCCCGTTGTCGGAGACGATCTCGGCGCGGTCATCGAACTCGTTCCCGCCGAGCGAGTAGAGCACGAACTGCTCACTTCCGAGCCTGACACTGAAGTTCGTGCGTCCGCGCGGGATGACGTTCATTTCGTGCAGCCGCCCGCCGGCGGTGTCGCGTTCGGGGACGAAGAACCGGAGTTCGGGGCGGTTGTTGGCGGCCCGGTTGGGGTTGTAGGGGTCGACGCCCAGGTCATCGATGTAGCGGGGCCTTGCCAAGGCCAGGCTCGAGGGCATGCCGCCCGCTTCCTTGGACAGGGCGCGGATGGCCAGCGCGACGCGCGTGCCGACCAGCTCGGCTGCGAGTTCACGCCGCATGACGAAAAGCTGGCCCAGGTTGGGCACGACCTCGGCGACGAGCGCGTAGCTCTGGCGGTCGAGGCGCTCGTACTCGGTGGGCGTGCGGAACGTCGGGTCGAAGGTGTCGGCATCCCAGCGGAGCGACCAGTCGTCGTACAGGCCGTTGATCTTGTCGTTGGTCTCACGCGACGCGGCGTGCCCGGACATCGCCGACTGCCAGCGGCCGGCCTCGGCGAAGAGGCGGAGCGGGCGGCTGGTCGAGGCGAGCTCGGCCAGCGACGTGGCAAAGACGGATTCATCGGGCTGGCCCGAGCGGTCGAAGACGCGGCCGGCGAGCTGCCTGGCACCGATCTGATCGCCCGTGGGCATGCGGACACGGTCGAGACGGAAGATGCCCGACAGGTCGATGCGCTGGACAACGGTTTTGAAGTATGCGCCGGTCAGGTCGCCGTCGTTGGTGGCGTCGACGTAGGCGATGTCGCGGATGCGGAGCATCGCGGTCTGCATGGTCCCCAGCCCCCAGCTGACTTCCTGGAAGAGCTGGCGGTCGGCCATCATGCGGCCGAGGATGGCCAGATCGAACATGAGTTCGGTGGCTTCTTCGAGCCTGCCCTCGGCTTCGAGGCGGGTGACCTCGATCTGCGCGAGCGAGGCGAGCCATTCCATGCGTTCGAGATAGCCCAGATCCGCGGCTGCGATGGTGGGCGGATCGCCAAGCTCGGCGTGGATCCCCATGCGGACCCACGCGGGGTCGATCCCGACGATGCCGTAGGGAAGCGCAAACTCCATCCGCCGACGCGGGTTCTCCTCGGCGGTGATCTCGGCGAGGGCAGCGAGGGCGGCCCGCTGGGGCTCGGCCTCGGCCCAGGCGACGGCGGAGGGCCATGCCGGGCTTGAGGTGGTCAGCAGCAGCACGCGGTCGGCGCGTCCGACCAGCACGCCCGGAGGTTCGTCCATCGCGCCCAGCGCGGGCATGAGGATGCGTTCCGCGCGGCGGTTGTCGGGGACATTGCTGAAACTCGCGTTGAGACGATCGGTGAACTCGTCGGCGAGAGTCAGGCCTGTCAGGGCCAGCGCAGCGAGGAGACACAGCACGCGCACGAGGTGGTTCATCGGCTCCCTTTCCTGGGTCTTGCGGGCCCCGGGTTCGCAAGGACCGGGCCCGTCCCGTGATGGTAGCCGAACACGCAAGAACCCGCGACATGCGCGGGTTCCTGGGGTTGAATCTGGTTGTGGCCTGGCAGGTTCAGCCGGCGTTTCGGCCCGTCAGACGCAGGATCTGGTCGGAGGGGTCGGTCTTGTTGCCCTCGATCTGCTGATGCAGGCGGGCGAGAGACTCCTCGACGATCTGGCGGACACGCTCGCGGCTGAGATCCATGTGCGTGGCGATCTGCTTGAGCGTCATGGGCTCCTGCCCGTCGAGGCCGAAGCGGAGCCTGAGGATCTCGGCTTCGCGGCCGTCGATCGAGTCGAGCAGGCGGCGGAGGATCTTGAGGTCCTCGTCCTGGAAGGCCGCGCTGTCGGGGGTCGAGACGCGGTAGTCGGCGATCATGTCGGCGAGGGTGTTCAGGTCGCCGTCCTCACCGGACGGGGCCTGGTTGGAAGCGCCGAAGGCCTTGATGGCCCGCTTGACGATCTTGGCCTTGCGCAGGGGCAGGTCCATGAGCTTGGCGAGCTCTTCGATGGTGGGCGGATAACCTCGCTCGGCCTCGATTCGGCGGGAGTGGCTCTTCCACTTGGCGATCAGCTCAACCATGTAGGCGGGGACGTGGATCGGGCGGGTAGCGCCGATCAGGGCCCGCTTGATAGATTGTTTGATCCACCAGCTGCCATAGGTCGAGAATCGGGCCCCCTGAGCGGGGTCGAATCCCTCGACGGCCCGCATGAGACCGATATTGCCCTCTTCGATGAGGTCGGTCAGCGGCAGGCCTCTGTTGGCGTAGTTTTTGGCGATGGCGACAACCAGCCTGAGGTTCGCTCGGATCATGCGTTCCCGAGCGATCGGGCAGTTGTCGTTGATGATGCGCCATCCGAGCTCCCGCTCTTCTTCAGCGGTGAGCAGTGGCGTCTTGTTGATTTCACGGAGATAGAGCTGCAGATCGGTCTGCAATCCACCTCGGCCCGTTCGGGCTGCACCGGTTGCCTGGCTCACGAATCCCACCTCCCAGTGAGGCCACCGCAGGGCCTCTTGTACGCTCATCCGATTCGCGGTCGGATGAGCGAGCCGCGGACATCGGTTCGCACCGCTGTAGCCCCGGTTGCATCGACCTGAGGGGCAGCGGACTCAAACCAAGTCTCTGGCGTCAAACCGCATCAGGAGTTTACCGCGCCGTGCCTGCCCAATGCTACGGAAATGTCGCTGTAATCGGGATATCTGTTCGCCCGGTAACTGTCGTTTCGCCCAAACGAAGCCCAGCATTGTCGGTTGGGTGTCGATTGTGAACCTGGGAAAGATGTCGTCACTCTCGGACGTGCTCTACGATTCGGGGTGAGCGAGCGTACACCGCCCCATGGGGCCGACCGAGCGAGTCCGATGAACCCCGATCTGACCGAACTGCTGGATGCGTGGAAGTACGAGCCGGGCAAGATCAACGTCCGGTTGATCGAGTCGGCGAGCGGCCTGTCATATGTACAGGTCCGGCTCGACCTTGGGATTCTCCAGATGCACCTGGACGGCCGCCCGGACGGGCAGCGCCCCCAGGGCTTCGAGAGCTACCTGGAGATGGTCGAGAGCTGGATCGAGGAAGCCAGCCGGGCGGATCAGCAGAGCGAGTTCGAGTCAGAGTTCGAGTCGGAGGAGCACCAGGGCGAGGCCCCGCTCCAGCCGCCACGGAACAACCATGCGGGCTCGGGCGACCTGCCCTTCCGTCTGTCGCGGGAGCAGTGCGCGATCCTGCGTGATGAGGCGATCCAGTACTACCACCGGTACCTCGCGCTTCTGGCGCTCGAGGATTACGAGCGGGTGGTGCGCGACACGACGCGGAACCTGCGTGTGCTGGATTTGCTGGCGCAGTACGCCGAGCACGAAGAAGACCGGGAGTCGGTCTCGCACACGAAGTCGCACGTGACGATGATGCGTGCCCGAGCGCTTGCGAGCATGGCGATCCGTGACAACGAGCCCAAGGCCGCGATCTTTGCGATCGAGGAGGGCATCGAGGCGCTGCGGAAGCACTTCTCGGCGATCGGTCACGCGGAGCTGTTCGAGCGTTCGAGCGAGGTGCAGGTGCTGCAGGGCATGAAGAACGCTCTGACGCCCAAGCTGCCGGTGAGCCAGAAGGCGGAGCTGCGCAAGCGTCTCGACGAGGCGGTGACGCAGGAGAACTACCGCCTGGCGGCGATCCTGCGCGACGAGCTCAACTCGATGCCGGATTGACGTCCTTGTCCTGCTCTTCCTCAGCCTGACCGAATGCCTCGTGGACCTGCGCGGCCATCGCGTCGGCCGTGGCCATCTCTTCGACAGTGACGCGGTCGGCGCCGGCTTCCTTGGCGAGGAATGCGCCCGAGAGGTAGTGCGTGCGGGCGGCGACGAAGCACACCGTGTTCAGTTCGCGGATGTGGCGCGTCGCGCGGAGGACCGCCTCGTCGTCGGGCATGGTGAGCAGGACCGCATCGGCGCTGGCGACGCCCGCCGAGTGCAGGACTTCCTCGTTGGTGATGTCGCCGAAGATCACTCGGCGTCCGATGCTCGACTGCTTGCGGACGGTCTCGGGGTTGATCTCGACGATGGTGATCTGGAAGCCGGTGGCGGCGAGCCGGTCGGCGACGACGCGGCCGACGGGGCCGAAGCCTGCGATCACAACGCGCTTGCGGGTGTCTTCCGGTTCGGAGCCGTTGTCGGAGTCCGACGAGCTGATGATCGCCTTGCGGAGCGGTGTGCGCGGCATGAAGACGGAGAATCCGGCGATGTACTTGGCCCGGGCGATCATGCTGGGCGTGACAAGCAGGGAGACGAAGACGATGCCGATGATGACGGCTCTGACACGCTCGGTCTCCTCGCCGAAGAGGTTCTGTTCCGCGGCCACGCCCGCGATGACGAGGCTGAACTCGCCCGCTTGGGCGAGCGAGACGGCGACGACGCCCGCGACGATGGGCGGAGCGCCGAGCAGCCACGCGCTGCCGCCGATCGTGAGCGACTTGACCGCCATGACCGCGATCACCCCGAGCAGGACGACCCACCAGAGCTCGAGCACGATGCCGAGATTGAGGCCGAGCCCCACAGCTGTGAAGAAGACGGCCATAAAGAGATCGCGCATGGGCCCGATCTGACCCGAGAGCTGGTGCTTGAAGGGCGTGCCCGCGAGGAGGAACCCTGCGAGAAATGCGCCCAGCTCCGGGCTCAGCCCGAGCGCGCCCGTGAGCACCGCAGCCCCGAGTCCGAAGGCAGCCGAGCAGACAAGCAGGAGCTCGTGCGTCGAGTCCTTGGCGGCTTCGGAGAGCACGCGCGGGAGCGCGAAGTGCCCCACCACCACAAAGAGCCCGACCGCGCCGACCGTGATCAGCATCGAAGCGAGCAGACGCAGGAGATTGACGGGCTCGGCGCCCTCGGCGAGATCCACGCTCCCCTGCGCGAGGCGCCCCAGGATGGGCATGACGGCGATCGCGCCGACAACGACGAGGTCCTGGGTCAGCAGCGTGCCGAACGCGATGCGGCCGTGGAGCTGGCGGATCTCGCGGCGCTGCTGGAGGATGCGCATGACGACGGCTGTGGACGACATGGACATCGCGATGGCGACGGCGGCGGCCGCGGTCACGGGCAGGCCAAAGAGCATCGCGATGGGTGTCCCGATCGCGGCGGTGAGGACGGTGGAGATGAACCCGACGGCGAGGATGGGCACGAACCCGGAGCGCAGGTCGCGTCGGTCCATGTGCATGCCGATGCCGAACATCAGAATCACGATCGCGACGTGGCTGATGGCTTCGACGCTTGCGGAGTCTTTGACGAGGCCGAGCGCCATCGGACCGAAGATCGCTCCGGCGATGAGGTAGCCCGGGATTGTCGCGATTTTGAGTCGGCGGAAGAGGAGTGAGACGAGGGCGGCGGTCGCGAGGACGACGAGCAGATCGCGCATGACGCTGGCATCGCTCGCGGCCGCGAGAGTAAGCATGGCGGAATGTATCACGAAGCCGCCCCGGCCGTGGGCTCGCCGCGACGGACGTGCACCGCCACGATGCTCATGTCCGCGGGCGTTACGCCCTCAAGCCGGGTCGCCTGCCCGAAGGTGGCGGGTGTGAACTTCTCGAGCGCCGCTCTGGCTTCGTTGCTCAGGCCCGGAATCTCCGCGTATTTCAGCCAGTTCGGGATCGACCGGCGTTCCATCTCACGCGAGCGGCGGACCTCGTTGCGTTGGCGGACAATGTAGTCCGCATACGCCCGGTCGGCGCTCACGGTCGTGATGACCGGGTCGTCGTACGACCCCTCCACCGATGCGCGCAGTTCGTCTTCACCAAACTCGGGACGCTTGACGGCCTTGGCGAGCGGCTCGCCATTCACGGTCCTCGCATCGATCTCTGCGTTCAACGCCTCGAGCTGGCGTTGACGCTCGGCGTGGAGCGCCAGACGCACCTTCCCCAGTTCGGTACCCAGCAGCCCGAGCGTGTCGGCGATGGGTGTCAGGCGGTCGGCGCTGTTGTCGGCCCGCAGGAGCAACCGGTGCTCGGCGCGGCTTGTGAACATGCGGTAAGGCTCGGTGGGCGTCTTCGTGACAAGATCGTCCATCAGCACGCCGATGTACGCCTCGTCGCGCCCGAGCATCCATTCGCTCTGGCCCTCGGCGTAGCGCACGGCGTTGACGCCCGCGACGAGTCCCTGGGCGGCGGCCTCTTCGTAGCCCGATGTGCCGTTGATCTGCCCCGCCAGAAAGAGCCCCTCGACGAGCTTGGTCATGCCGGTCGCGTGGATCTGGTGCGGGCGGACCATGTCGTACTCGACGGAATACGCCAGGCGCAGGATCTCTGCTTTGGAACAGCCCGGCATCGCTCGGACAATCTTCTGCTGCACATCCGCGGGCAGGCTCGTGGAGATGCCGTTGCAGTAGACCCAGTGGCTGCCGAGGCCCTCGGGCTCGAGGAAGACGGTGTGCTGATCGCGGTCGAAGCGCACAACCTTGTCCTCGATGGATGGGCAGTATCGTGGCCCGATGCCCTTGCCGTCGGGCAGGCCGCTGAAAATCGGGGCTCGGTGGAGGTTGGCGCGGATGATGTCGTGAGCCGCTGCGGTAGTGTGCGTGACGCGGCAGGCGTGCTGGGGCAGGTACGGGAAGGGCGCCGAGAGGAATGGCAACCGACTGTCGGCATCCGGCGCACGTGAAGAGAGATCGGAGAAGGGCACGGGGCGTTCGTCGCCGAGCTGTTCGGGGAGGCTGTCCCAGTCGAGCGTGCGCATGTCCAGCCGTGGCGGCGTGCCGGTCTTGAGACGCCCGAGGTCGAAGCCGAGATTCTTGAGCGACTTGGAGATCCCGACGGCCGGTGCTTCACCGAAACGCCCGCCGGGGGTTTTGGTCTCGCCCGTGTGCATCAGCCCGCGCATGAACGTGCCCGTCGTCAGCACGACCGAGGGGGCGCGCAGCTCGGCCGGGATGTTCGAGCGGTCGACCGGCTCGCTCGCTGCCCGGCGCTCCAGCGTGGTCGCGGCGTCGCAGATGCTCGTGACGGGCAGCGGCTTCTTGTCCGAGGGGGGCGAGATCCGCACGCCCGCGAGCCTGGTGCCCTCAAAGAGGAAGTCGTCGACCAGGCCCGGGATGACGTCGATCTCGGGACGCGAGGCGATGAGCGTCTGGACGGCCTCGGCGTAGCGGTCTTTGTCGCACTGACACCGCGGGCCGCGGACGGCCGGGCCCCTGCTCGTGTTGAGCACCTTGAACATGATGCCCGAGGCGTCGGCGGCCAGGCCCATCAGCCCGCCCAGGGCGTCGATCTCACGGACGAGCTGCCCCTTGGCGAGCCCGCCGATGGCGGGGTTGCAGCTCATCGCCCCGATGCGGGCGGGGTTGGCGGTGACGAGGGCGACCGATCCCGGCTCGCGCAGCAGGTTGGCAGCCGCCCAAGCGGCCTCAGCCCCGGCGTGCCCGCCGCCGATCACGATCACCCGATAGCTCGTCTGCATCGGGTAATGATAGTCTTGACACATGATTACGCGCATCGCCACGCCCGCGGACGTGCCCGCCATCACGGCGATCTATAACCACGCCATCCTCAACACCATCGCCAGCTTCTGGTACGAGCCCCGCCCCGAGGAGGAACTCGCCCGCGAGGTCGCTGCCGCGGACGAGGCGACGTACCCCTGGCTCATTGCCGAGCGGGACGGGCCGGGCGGGCAACAGGTCGTCGGCACCGCGTGGAGCAAACGCTGGAACCCGCGCACCGCGTACGACATCACCTGCGAGGTGAGTGTCTACATCGCGCCCGAAGCCAAGGGCCAGGGCGTGGGCAAGGCGCTCTACACGGACCTGTTCGCACGACTCAGAGCGATCGGCTACCGCCACATCATCGGCGGCATCAGCCTGCCCAACGAGGCGAGCGTCCGCCTGCACGAATCCATGGGCATGAAACGGGTTGCGCTCTTTCCGGGGATCGGGGAGAAGTTTGGCAAGGCGATTGATGTGGGGTATTGGCAGGTGAGTTATCATTGAGTTCTAGATTTTAGATCACGCTTTAGATCTGCCACAGTTATTGGAGACGGGGTTTCGGAATTCATTACAATTTCTGGTACAAATGCAATAAATTCGCGATCTTTTCGTTTCCAACAGTCTTCAAAGGCTTCTAGATTATCAAGCATTTTCCACCTGAACGGACCTGAAAAACCATTCAACATTTTAAGTCGCGTTACTATGCCCTCAATAATGTCATTAATGATACACAACTGAACACATGTTTGCTCACTGTCCCACGACAATGATTGACCCGATAGCGTGACATGATGACTTTGACCCCACGCCTTATTGCTATGGAAAGAATCAATACTCGCATCGCCACTCTGCAACTCTGCTTGATTATCGGCACCAGGACTTTTCCGATGTCGAATTGACGCAGTTTTCGAACCAGTTACTTTTGCTCGCAATCCGTGTTTAATTGAATTATATTCCAAATAGTACAAAGGGTCTACAAATTGATTAGCCAAGCTTCGCAGAAAGGATGTAGTTTTCTGGTTTAGTTCTTCGTCATACTGAGTGCCGAGACTGCTTTTGCCGCTAAATATATCATTAACAACCGAATCGATTGAATAAACTACCTCGCCCTTCCAAGTTAATATTGGCTTCTCGCTCAGTAGATCACCAACCGATGACCGCAACCTCTCGTTACTGTATTTTGTCATCCAGATACATGTTGCTATCGGGTCTTGCAACAATGAAAGCAGAGTCGCAAATAACAACTCTGCCGCATGGTCTCTCATTGAGCGGATCATGAGCATGACTGCAGGATCTTCTCGCGACTCACTGTTCATTAGCTCAATAGCGACGATTCGATAATAATTCGATTGAACTGAGCTGAGATACTTAATATTCTCACCCTGATGGCCCGGTGACCACCAAGCTATGGCAGTATCACACACGGGCACGGCACGCATTGACAATGACATTTCCATAGATAAATTATAGAATTTATGCTTTGCTAATGCGCATTGCGATGCACAAACCCCCGGCTCAGTGTCAGGAAGAGAATCCTGATATCAAAGCCGATGGACCAGTGGCGGACGTAGAAGAGGTCGTACTGGATGCGCTTCTTGAGTGAGGTGTCGCCGCGGAGGCCGTTGACCTGGGCCCAGCCGGTCATGCCGGCTTTGACGTGCTGGCGGAGCATGTAGCCGCGCCAGTCTTCGCGGAACTGTTCGATGAGCTCGGGGCGTTCGGGGCGTGGGCCGACGAGGGACATCTCGCCACGGAGGACGTTGAGCAGTTGCGGCAGCTCGTCGAGGCTGGTCTTGCGGAGCCACTTGCCGATGCGTGTGACGCGGGGGTCGTTGCGGGTGGTCCAGCGGGCGGGTTCCTCGTCTTCGACGTGGAGCATGGTGCGGAATTTGTAGATGTTGAAGGTCTCGCCACCCAGCGAGACGCGGCGTTGACGGAAGATGACGGGCCCGGGGCCGGAGATGCGGACGAGCAGGGCGATGACCGCAAGCAGCGGCGCGAGCAGTATGAGGCCCGCGATGGAGCCTGCGATGTCGAGCGCTCGTTTGCTCAGGCCGCCGACGCCGTAGAGAGGCGATTCGCGGACACTGAGGATGGGCATGCCGTCGAGTTCGGAGACGGCCATGTTCTGCGGCATGTGGCGGGGGTTGATGTCGGGGACGATGCGCACGTCGACGGCGAATCGTTCGAGGCGTTTGATGACCTCGGGGATCGCCGCGGCCTTGCTGCTGGGCAGGGCGAGATAGATCGCGTCGACGGGGTTTTCTTCGAGTGCTTTCTCGAGGCTCCGGATGCCGCCGAGCACGGGGCGGCCCAGGCATTCGGTGCGCTGGGTGGTCTCGCGGTGTCCGATGAAGTAGGCGACGTGGATACCGGTCCAGGAGTTGCGGTCGAGCGTGTGACAGGTGATCTGGCCGAGTCGACCGACGCCGACGATGCAGGCATGGCGGAGGTTGCGGCCTCGCTTCCGGAAAGAGCGGAGGATGCTGCGGATGGTCGCGCGCTCGCCGGCGAGGCAGACGACGAGCATGGGGGCGAGCAAGCCGAGCTGAAGCCTGCTGGCGTCGAGGCCGAGCGAACCGAGGTAGGCGATGGGCGTGCCCGGGTGCTGGTCGATCAGGTCGGTGCCGACCACCCAGAGCAGGACAACGATGGCGGCCATCGCGCCGAGCACGGCCCGGGTGATCTGCGCCACTTCCGAAACGATCGATCGGTCACGCCTCGGGGCGTAGAGGCGGAAGCCCCATATGGCGTAGAGGACCGCGGGGACGACGAGCAGGGAGACGGGCTCGCGGATGGCCCGGCCCCACGTGATGGGCGAGGCGTCCTCGGCGACCCAGAGACGCAGCAGCCACGCGATGTAGCAGGCGGTCAGGACAACCAGCGCATCGGCGGCGACGAGGATCGAGACAAAGAGTTGGTGTCGCTGCTTCACCAAAGGCGAAAGACCCCACACCCGAAGCCGGGAATCCATCCCGTTGGCTCCGGCTTTGCTTCTGTCAAGTCAGATCGGCTTCCGCTGCCTTAGTCGCGGAACATTAGCGCTCCGGGCTGTCGGTTGCCTAGCGGGGCCAACCCGGGGCGGTGCGGACCTTCGTCTCGTCACCCAGATTCTGCAACACCCTGCGGGCCTCGTCCGTGATCGCCCCACTCGGGGGAGGCACAACCTCGAGCTTGAGATACAGATCCCCCGGAGGTGAAGTGCGTGAGCCCTGGCCCCTCAGGCGGAGCTGCTTGCCGCTGGTGCTGCCGGCGGGGATGGCCAGGGAGGCTGTGGAACCGGTTGGTGTTGGAACAGTGACCTCGGCCCCGAGCGCCGCCTCGGCGAAGGTGACGGGCAGGTCGAGATAGACATCGCCCGGCTTCTCGCCCTTGAGCGGATCGCCCCGGCGAAAGAGCGGGTGGGGCAAGACGTTCACGGTGAGGATCAGGTCGGCGCGCTGACCGGGTCTTGCGGGGTCGGCCTGGCCCACGCCCCGGACGCGGAGCTTGGTGCCGCTGGTAATCCCGGGGGGAATGGTGACCTCGACGGTTTCGGTCTTGGTTGCGTGCTTGATCTCGATGGACCGCTTGCCGCCGGTGACGGACATGGGCAGATCGATGTCGATCTCGTGGCGCATGTCGGGGGCTTTGGGCTGCTGACGCCTTGCGGTGCGAGCACCGAAGGGGCTCTGCCCGCCCCGGGCGCCCCCGCCGAAGAAGGAGTCGAACATAGAGCCGAGGTCGTCCATGTCGAACTCGACCTGCGCCCCGCCGCGGGGTCTTGGCCCCCCGCCGCCGCCGCCGAACCCGCCCTGCGGGCCTGCGTGTCCGAAGCGGTCGTACATCTTGCGCTGCTCGGGGTCGGAGAGGGTGTCGTAGGCCTCCTGGATCTCGACGAACCGCTCCTGAGCACCGGGTTCCTTGTTGTGGTCCGGGTGGTACTGGCGCGCGAGCTTCCGGTACGCCTTCTTGATATCGTCCTCTGACGCGTCGCGTGCGACGCCGAGGACCTCGTAGAGGTCACGCTTTGCCATACGCATGATTGTAGAACGCGACTACTCGCTGTCAGGTTCGGCCTGGGAATCGAGGACGCGGACCGGATTGGCGGGGTCGGTGTCGTCCCAGAACCTCAGCGTGCCCGCGGACTGGCTCCCGATGGATTCGAGACGGGTCCGGGCCTCGCGGTCGGACAGGATCAGCAACCCGTCGCCCTCGGGCGAGGCGTAGGACTCGACGACATGCTGCCCCGTGGTGTTGGCGAGGTAGAACGCCCCGCCGTCGTTGTCGACGAGCATGCTCATCCGGTCGGCGCCCTCTTCATCGCGAAGGATCGCGGCCCCTCGGCCTTTGGTGTTGACATACAGCCCGACGACCGAGGCGTCGTTGTTGTTCGTGAGGTAGAGCCCCCCGCCGTCCTCATCGGCGCCGACCGTGACACGGGTCTGCCCCTCGGCGTCGTGCGTGGTCAGGACGCCCCGCCCCTCCTCGGAGACGTACGCCCAGAGCGCGTTGATGCCGTCGGCGTTGTAAAGCGAGAGCGAGCCGCCGTCGACGTCGGACCCGATGATGACCCCTTGAGCGCCCTCGAGCGAGCCGTTGACCGCAAGCAGCCCGCGCGCTTCTTCGTCGGCGTACATCTGGATGACCGGGGTGCTGGCGACGTTGAAGATGGTGAACACGCCGCCGTCGGCGTCGACGCTCTGCGCCAGTCGCGGCATGCCCTTGGCGTCGTACAGCGCGAAGTAGCCCGTGCCGTCGGTCTCGACGCCCATCGCGCAGGTGCGCTCGGTGTCCGTGTTGTAGAGCGAGAGCTGCCCGCCGTCGGCGTCGGTGCCGAGCGTGATGCTGGCCGAGCCGTTCTCATCGGAGTGCCGGGTCATGCCCCGCCCGGCCTCGTCGGCGAAGGCCGCGAAGACGGTGTTGCCCTGGTTGTTCTGGACAAACAGCGTGCCCCCATCGGCGTCGGAACCGATGTTGACGAGCGTGTTGCCCTCCGCGTCCACGATCTGGAGTCGCTCGGCGGTGAGCACATCGAAGACTTTGGCCCGCAGATCGCCCGCGGCGAGTGTGAACGACGAGACCGCCGCCAGCCCGACCGCGGCGCACGCGAGACGCAGCCTGCGATTCCCCCGGCGCAGCGATGCGATCTCGGTTTCAAGTCGGTTCAGTCTTTGCTCGACGGGGGTACTCATGTCTGCTCTCCTGTGGTTCGTTCGCACTGTATCAGAGATCCGGTGGTTTCTGGTCCAAAAAGAAACACGGCCCGCCGAGGCGAGCCGTGTGTGTGCGCATTGTGTATGAGCTTAGTCGCCCGAGTCCTCTTCCGCGGCACCGCTCGCGGCGGCTTCCGCATCGCCCGCAGCGTTTGCCGACGGGTTGGCGTTCAGATCGGCGGGCTCTTCTGGCCTTTCGATGAAGACGCACTCGACATCGAAGACGAGCGTCGAGCCGGGCGGGATGGGGCCGACGGCGCGGTCGCCGTAGCCGAGCGCGGACGGGATGATGAGGCGTCGGCGTGAACCCTTGGTCATGCCTTCTGTGCCGCGGATCCAGCCCGGGATGAGCGTGCCCGGGAACTGGTAGCGGAATGGCTCGCCGCGATCGAAGGACGAATCGAACTTGGTGCCGTCGGTCAGTCGGCCCAGGTAGTGGATGACCATCCAGTCACCCTCCTTGATGGGCTCGCCCTCGGGCTCGTTGAAGTGAATGACGATGAGCTGATCGTTGTAGTAGTCGATATCGACGGGGTTGTCGATGCGGACGAACTCGGCGCCGCCGTCACGACCGACTTCCCAGGCGGTGTTGCCCTCGGAGTCATAGCCGACATCGCTGACGCTGATGGTCTCGCCGTCGAATGCGATGGAGCTGGTCATCTGGACCGCCCCGCCCCGGTGATCGGGGTAGGCCGAGGGCGAAGAGCCGGCGTAGCGCTCGCCATCCTTCTCGAGATCGATGTCGATGGTCGGGAAGATGTCGACGGCCGAGACGGTCGCGGGGAACATGACCGGCACGAGCGAGATACCCAGAAGGCTGTTGGCGGCGCTCTCGGAGCGGATATCGAACGTGCGCAGGCGCAAGCCATCCTTGAAGCGGTAGATCTGGTAGAACGACTGGCGGTACGGCGTCGCGAGGCTGTCCTCGCGGGCGATCTCGCAGTAGAGCATATCGTCAAGACCCTGAACGCGAGCGGCGCTGATGGTCATGACAATCTTGGCCTCGCCGTCGCCGTCCAGCTCGGTGATGGGCTGCGCCGAGATCCACGATCCGGTCAACTTCTTGGCGATGGAGGCGATCTCCTCATCGGAGTAGGTCGCGTTGATGCTCGGCGCCTCGATGAGTTGGGGCTCGGGCTTCGGCTCTGCTGCGGGCTGAGCGTCCTGCCCGGCCGCCACGCCGGCGGTGAGCATGAACGCGAGAAGCGGTGTGGTGATCCAGCGGTTTTTCATGGTGATCCTCTCTGGTCCTTATCCGGTGTGTTTGTGTGTCAGTCTCAGGCGAGTTCGGGGAAGAGCTTCTTGACCGTCTCGACGAGGTCGTTGACGTGGCTTGCGGACTCGTTGAAGAGTTTCTGCTCGCCCTCGTCGAGCTTGAACTCAACGATCTTCTCGACACCCTTGGAGCCGAGCAGCGCGGGCACGCCGACGAACAGGCCCTTGCAACCGAACTGGCCGTCGAGATAGGCGGCGGTCGGGATGATGCGCTTCTTGTCCTTGACGATGGCCTCGACCATCTGGATGGTGCCGGAGGCGGGCGCGTACCAGGCGCTGGTGCCCATGAGCTTGACGACCTCGCCGCCGCCGACTTTGGCGCGCTGGACGCAGGCGTCGATGGTTTCCTGCGAGAGCAGATCGGTGACGGGGATGCCGTGCACACTGGTGCACCGGGGCAGCGGGACCATGTCGTCGCCGTGACCACCCAGCAGCAGAGCGCTGACGTCCTCGACCGAGCAGCCGATCTCCCAGGCGATGAATGTGCGAAAGCGGGCGACATCGAGTGCGCCGGCCTGACCCATGATGCGGTGCGCCGGGAAGCCGGTGGCCTTCCACGCGGTGTAGACCATCGCGTCGAGCGGGTTGGAGACGACGATGACGATCGAGTCGGGCGCGTACTCCTTGATGTTCTCGGAGACGCTCTTGACGATCTTGACGTTGGTCTCGATGAGGTCGTCGCGGCTCATGCCGGGCTTGCGGGGGATGCCCGCGGTGACGACCACGACGTCGGAGCCGGCGATGTCCTTGTAATCGAAGGTGCCGGTGAGATTGCAGTCGAAACGCTCGATCGGGGCGCAACAGGCCAGGTCGAGCATCTTGCCCTTGGGCATGTGCTGGTCGGGGGCGTCGGCACGGGGGATGTCGAGCAGGACGATGTCGCCCAGTTCCTTGGATGCGGCCCAATGGGCACAGGTGGCTCCGACGTTCCCGGCTCCGATGATGCTGATCTTGGCGCGACCCATCGCGGCGACTCCTCCGAAATACTGCTTTGTGTTGGACGGACAACCCGCCACACGAGGCGGGGGGAACCACTATAGACGGGCCCCCTCGGAAGGCCGAATCGGCTCAGCCCTGTTCGGGGTCGTCCTCGAAAACGACGGGCAGGGGCTTCTGGCGGTCCGCCCCGGGGATCGGCAGCGACACGGGCTGGGCCTCGCCGCCGAGAATGACGGGCACCAGAATCGGCTGACCCGGGACGAGATCCGCATCCATCGGGCGGACGACGTCGCGGACAGGGCCGCCCTTGGAGAAATCGAACTGTCGGTAGACCTGGCGGGCGACGGGCGATTCGTGCCCGGTGATCTCGCCGCCCGTCTGCAGAAAGAGCGGCACCTCGACGAGCGCCATCGAGCCGACCTCGGACTCGTTGTCCACCCCCGTCATGAACCCCGCGGGGGCACCCTCGAACACGGGAACGCCGGGGGTGGGGAGATACAGATCGCCTTGGAACCCCGCCGCGACGAGCGCGATCGCCAGATCCCCCGGGTGCGGGGCGATGAGCTGATCGCTGGCGACCACCCACTCGATCCCGCTGCCCGTCACGGCTTGCAGCGCCAGGAGCGCATCGTCGACGATCTCGATGATCGCCTCCGGCATCTCTTCGCCCCGCCAGATCGTGTTGAGCTCACCCGCGTGCTTGCGGATGAGCATCTCGGCGCGGTCAATCCCGAGCGCCCGCTCGTCCGGCTCGAGATCATCGAGCTCGGCCAGCGCGTGCGTGACGGCCTGAAGCCCGATGATCGCGGGCACCGCCTCGCGGAGTCGGCCGCCCTCGTCGTCGTCGGGCAGCGCCAGCGCACTCTGCGCAAATTCGGTCCACTTGCCGAGCAGGGCCGCCCAGGTCATCGCGCGTTCAGAGGGAGTCGTCATCGCATGATCCTAGCTGGCGCAGACGGGGCGGCCTGAATAGACTCCCCCCCACCCGCGGCTTTCGTTCCCGCATTGGAGGATTCGATGCACGATCTGGCCGCTCTGTTCCGAGTGCGATTCATCCGCGAGCTCTGGCGCCGTCTCGGCAGAGACCTAGGCGACCGCCCCATCGCTCTCTACGGCGCGGGTCGGCACACCGCATGGCTCCTGAACACGGTCGCCGATGTCGAGGGGGGCCCTCGGATCGCGTTCATTCTGGATGACGCTGCCAAAGCGGATGCCCTGGCGGGGTACCCCGTCGTCAAACCGAGTGACGCTCGCCCCGAGGACGTTGCCAGCGTCTTTGTCTCCAGCGATTCCAACGAGGCCAAGCTGGCTGAGCGAGCACAGGCGTGGATCCGCAGCGCATCGGCTGACACGCACACGTCGGTCATCGAACCCTATAAGGGCCTGCCGGCCGGGCCCTACTCGAACATCGAGGCGACGGGCGGCTCGACGAGCGGAAACCGATCGCTCCCGAGTTGCCTTAACGAGGACGCCATCGATCGCGCCAAAGCACTCGGGGCGGGCTACCCCGTGCCCGCGGGCAATGCCCGCGCCGGCTACTCGCCAGAAACCGATGCGCAATACATCGAATCGGGCAGACGCGAACGCGATGCAATCGGACGTGTCTGCGCGCAGCACGGGATCGAGCTCGATTCCGCGCGCGACATCCTCGAATGGGGATGCTCGACCGGGCGCGTGCTGCGCCACTTTACCGACCTGCCCAACGAGACGCGTCTGTGGGGATGCGACATCGACGAGAACGCGATCGATTGGGCGCAGCGGCACTTCGAGGGGCGGTTCCGCTACTTCTCCACCACGCTCGAACCGCACCTGCCCGTCGCCGATTCATCGTTCGATTTCATCTACGGCATCTCGATCTTCACACACATCTCGCACAACATCGACACGTGGCTCATGGAACTGCGCCGCATCGTTCGGCCGGGCGGCGCGGTGCTGGTGACGATCCACGACGAGAAATCGTGGGACTACTGCCGCGACAACCCCGAGTGCTTCATCGCCAAGCACGCGCCCAGGATCGATTTCAACAAGCCGTTGGATGTCGACTTCTTGGCGCACGGTCAGGGCCCGTCCTCCCAGGCGTTCTGGCACTCGCGCGGGGTCCGGCGTCGCTGGTCGCACGCGTTCGAGGTCGCCGGCATCCACCCGCTGACGTTCTGCGGCGGGACGCAGGCGGGCGTCGTGCTGCGCCCGCGCATGTGACACGAAAGGACCCGACGTGCTCTTCGACCCGACGGATCTCCAGATCGCCGAACGCTACAAGCTCCTGATCGGCAGCATCGGCCCCAGACCCATCGCGGTGGTGTCGACGATCTCGACCGAGGGCCAGCCCAACCTCGCGCCGTTCTCGTTCTTCTCCGGGGTCGGGTCGAACCCGATGACGCTGCTCTTCTGCGCCGCCAACGACGCCGAGGGCCAGGAGAAAGACACGCTCCGCAACGCCAAGCCGATCGATGAGGGCGGGACGGGCCAGTTCGCGGTGTGCGTGGCGACCGAGTCGATCATCCGCCCCGTCGCCGTCGCGGCCGAGCCCCTGCCGTTCGGTGAGAGCGAGTACGAGCTTGCGAGCCTCACGCCGATCCCGTGCGAAGCGATCAAGCCGCCGCGCGTGGGGGAAAGCCCTGTGTGCTTCGAGTGCGAAACGATGCAGGTGATCCGCACGAACCCGGGCGAGCCGGCGGGCGGCAACGTCATCATGGGCCGCGTCCTGCGCGTTCATGTCGACGATGCCCTCGTCAACGAGCGCATGCACATCGATCAGGACGCGATCGGGCTGATCGGTCGCATGGGCGGACTGAGCTACTGCTTCACGCGTGAGCGGTTCGATCTGAAGCCCGGCCGGGCCTCGCTCGATAGCTGATCCACTCTTTCGCACTCGGCGCGACCTATCCTGTCCCGCTGCGCGCCCCGCGTGCACTCCCACCATTTAGCCGAGACACCCCGCACGCGAGCCCTGCATGTCAGAGAACACGATCCGTCTGCCCAAATTCGCCCGCATCAAGCCCAGACTCTTCGATCTGCGTTCGGCGCTCTCAGGCTCGCCCAAAGCCGAGATGCTCTCCGGGCTGACAGTCGCGCTGGCGCTGGTGCCCGAGGCGGTCGCATTCGCCTTTGTCGCCGGCGTGCCGCCGCTCGTCGGGCTCTACGCCGCGTTCATCATGTGCCTGCTCACCTCGATCTTCGGCGGGCGACCCGGCATGATCTCCGGCGCCACCGGCGCGATGGCTGTCGTCGCCGTCTCACTCGTCGCCAACTACGGCATCGGGTATCTCTTCCCCGCCGTCGTCCTCTGCGGCCTGATCCAGATCGTCGTCGGGCTCCTGCGCCTCGGCAAGCTCATCCGCATCGTCCCCCACCCCGTCATGCTCGGATTCGTCAACGGGCTGGCGATCGTCATCCTCATGGCGCAGTTCGCCAGCTTCAAATCGCTCAGCCCCGACGGCGCGATGTCCTTCCTCGCGGGTCAGCGCCTCTGGATCATGCTCGCGCTCGTCGCACTCACCATGGCGATCATCGCCTTCCTGCCCAGGCTCACCAAGGCCGTCCCCTCCTCGCTGGCGGCGATCATCGTCGTCTCGCTCATCGGCATCGGGTTGAACTCGGCGCAGAAGGACGAAGCCGCCGATGGCTCCCCGCTCCGCACCGTGCGCGATGTGCTCGTGGACAGCACGCAGGCCGCCGCCATCACCGATGCGCAGCGCGCCAAAGACGCAGAGGCCCTGGCCTCACTGAACCTGCCCGAGGGTGTCGATGTCGTGACCCACGGCACGCCAGTGGCGCCGCTCTCGACCGAGGAAAAACAGGCCGCGATCGAGTCCGTCGATGTCGCAGCCGTGGGCATCTCGGGCGGCCTGCCCCGCCCCGCGTGGTGGGACTTTGACCTCCCACCCTTCACGTTTGAAACGCTCCTGATCATCCTGCCCTTCTCGCTCGTCCTCGCCGGCGTCGGGCTCATCG
This sequence comes from Phycisphaerales bacterium, assembly GCA_965228265.1. Classification (GTDB taxonomy): domain Bacteria; phylum Planctomycetota; class Phycisphaerae; order Phycisphaerales; family UBA1924. The sequence continues at coordinate 1,458,050 of OZ245804.1, read as the reverse complement.
AATCGCTCATGACCATGACGCTCGTCGACGAACTCACCGAGACGCGCGGCAACGGCAACCGCGAGTGCATCGGGCAGGGAGTCGCCAACGTCACCTGCGGCGCGCTCGGCGGCATGGGCGGGTGCGCGATGATCGGGCAATCGCTCATCAACGTGAAGTCCGGCGGCCGCCGACGACTCTCGGGCATCACCGCCGCCTGCGCCCTGCTCCTGTTCATCCTCTTCCTCGCCCCCTACATCGAGATGATCCCCATCGCCGCCCTCGTCGGCGTCATGTTCATGGTCGTCATCGGGACGTTCGAGTGGACCACCCTCCAGACCTGGCGGCGGATCCCTATCGCCGAGGTGCTCATCATGCTCGTCGTGACGGCCTACACCGTCGTCATGCACGACCTTGCCACCGCTGTCATCCTGGGCGTCGCGCTGTCCGCCCTCGTCTTCGCCTGGAACAAGAGCAAGCACCTCGTCGCCGACGTGCAGTTCAACGAGCACGGCAGCAAGATCTACCAGCTCCACGGCGTGCTCTTCTTCGGCAGCGTCACCCGCTTCCGCGACCTCTTCACGCCGCAGGATGACCCGGAAGACGTCGTGATCGACTTCTACTTCAGCCGCGTCTACGACCAGTCAGGCCTCGAAGCAATCAACGCCCTGACCGAGCGGTACCAGAAACTCGGCAAGCGCGTGCACCTGCGCCACCTGAGTGAGGACTGCCGCCGCCTGCTCGACCGGGCCGGCGACCTTGTCGAGGTGAACATCAGCGAGGACCCGCATTATCACGTGGCGACGGATCGGGCGAAGTGGGTGCATGAGTGAGCGGGGCAAATCGGGCTGGTGGGCCGGATGGGCGGGTTGAGCTACTAGAGGACGCGGAAGAGGTTTACTTCAGGCCTGAGAGGGCTACTAGCTTGACAATACACTTGACTTCCAACCACTAACGCATCTCAGCATTCCTTACCTCAACTGTCCACGCCCTATTCTTCGCCATATTTGGCGAATTCCCCCGCATCGTCCATCGCAGCGAGAGCACCCCGTTTCTTAACGACCCAAACCCACCTTCTGTCTTTTGAACAGTAAACGGGGCTTTCTTTGCGGGCGCCTTAAGTTGCTCAGCATTGACAACTCTGAGATCCTTTCCATTTGATCTGCAAGTTACACGAAATGTTTCACCTGTTCCTTCTATTGTTATTATAAAATCTACACTACTTCCGTCGCGCTGATCAACCCGTACACTTGCTTGCATAGTCGATGTCGCAGATGCATGATGCTTACAATCCCCACGACCGAACAACCCAACCGGGAATGGGTCAACCGCCCTGGGGCGTTCTGACGTACGACCTTGATCCACTTCGACCTGCCGGACTTCGCCTCGAACCATCGGCTTTAAAGATATTGCTTCAATAATTGCAACGTCATTGGTTTCTACTCGCACATGCATTTCTTCACACAAGGATCTTTGAAACTGCGTCTTTCGCGCCATCACGAATCCCGCATCACAACTTATCGCTTTGGGGCTCACGGTTAGCATTGCATCGAATGACCCACTCGAATCCGACACGAGTGGCACTCGCACACATTCCTTGCCAGCAACTGGAAGCTCAACCCACAGAATTCCCTCGCCCTCAACTCGTGTCGCTCGAATCTCAATCCGATATTCACCATTGATACCTGCTTCTATCTCTAGCGGCTTGTCTGGCGAAACCTCAATGGGGCTCTCAATAAGATTCGGCCCCCACGGCACAAGGTCGAGTTGCTTACCAAAAAGCTCCTGCTCGGCAGCCACCACTTCTGCGAGCGCATCATTTCCTGCCGCCTGATAGTCAAGCACGGTCTTCGCGTATGATCGATCAAGTGTGTCTTTCCAGTAATTGTACCGTTCGATCCATGCATTTCGTTTTTGGACATCCGGAAGCTCGCCCTCGTTCCGGAATGCGTCCTCGATCGCTTCAACTCGCTTGCGTGCCGCGACGGGGTCGTCTTCGCGAATTGAAAAACGACGCATCTTTTCGATCTCATTGAGAACGTCGCGACGGATGATCTCAAGCCCGTCCTCGTATCTCAACCTAACGGTTTCGAGCGACTTAGCAATCTCATCCGTTTCTTGTGCCATGGCAACGCCTGAATTACCAAATCCCAGCGCACATACGACTGCAATTGCTATCAATACTGATTTAATTGAGAAAACCATATGACGCTCTCCTGCTCCAAAATTCGGACCAAACACCGTATTCCTATCTCGTGATGCTCATCAATATACAAGCGTAGCGGCCGGCACGCTGCTGCCAGAAATTCGAATATGAATGTACCCCTGGGCACCGGTGGTCTGCTCGGGGGTCTTGGAGTGAGGTCGGCCTGCCTCGCCCCCTCACCCCAAAACCCACTCCCCCACCCCCGCCATCACCAAAACCACCACCCACACCGGCCACCGCAAAGACATCAGCATCACCAGCCCCACAATCGCCGCGAGTCCGTCCAGCGGGGTGCGCACGGCTTCGGTGAGGACCGGGTCGATCAGGGCCGACAGCAGCACGCCCACGACGGCGGCATTGGCGCCCATCACCGCCGAGCGGGCGGGGGCGAGGTGGCGCAGGCGTTCCCAGTAAGGCATCGCCCCGCCCACGAGCAGCCACGCGGGGAGGAAGATCGCCACCAGGCACGACAGGCCGCCGGCCACGGGATGACCCGGGAAGATCGAAGCGCCCAGGTACGCGGCGAAGGTGAAGAGCGGGCCGGGGATCGCCTGCGCGACGCCGTAACCGGCCAGGAATGTGTCGTCGGTGATGTACCCGGGCGGGACGACCTCCTCGCGGAGCAGGGGCAGGACGACGTGCCCGCCGCCGAAGACCATCGAGCCCGAGCGGTAGAACCCGTCGACGACATCAAGCCCGCGCGAGCCGGTGAAGTGCACCGCAATGGGCAGCGCGACGAGCAGGAGCGCGAAGATGACGAGTGAAGCCGCCGCCCACGCGTGCGCCCGGCGCGTCTCGGGATCGGGCCGGTGCGATGCCCCCGGCTCGATCGGTGTGCGACCGTAGATCATCCACCCCGCCAGTGCCCCGAGCGCGATGACCGCCACCTGCAGCAGGGCCGAGTGCCCGATCAGGACCACGCCCGCGGCCACAAGCGCGAGGACGACGCGGGCCATGTCCGGGCAGAGGCGACGCCCCATCGACCAGACGGCCTGCGCCACGACGACCACGGCCGCCAGCTTGAGCCCGTGGATCCACCCCACCTTCGAGACATCGCCCACCTGCGCCAGCCCCACGGCGGCGAGGATCATCACGCACACCGAGGGCAGCATGAAGGCCACCGACCCCGCGATCGCCCCGAGCACCCCGGCGCGGAGCAGCCCGATCGCAAAGACGACCTGACTGCTCGCCGGCCCGGGCAGGAACTGACACAGCGCGACGATCGAGGCGTACCGGTCCTCATCGAGCCACCCGCGATTGGCGACAAACTCCTTGTGGAAGTACCCGAGATGCGCGACCGGCCCGCCGAACGAGATGCACCCGAGTTTCAGAAAGGCGAGCAGCACACTGAGAACGTTTCCGGGCATGGGCGGGATCGTATTCGTTGGTGGTGTGTTGATTGTGATTGAAAAAAGAAAGAGCCCCCGGGCACCGGTGGTCTGCCCGGGGGTCTTGGAGTGGGGTCGGCCTGCCTCGGCGTTGCACCGCGCTAGCCGACCCGTGGTGGGTCACTCGTGATCGGGCGGGCGCTTCAGTGAGCGTCCCGCCCGGGGATGCCCGTCAGCTGCAGCCCATGCTGTTGCCGCAGCCCATGCACTTGTAGCACGTGCCGTTGCGAACAGTGATCTCGCCGCAGACGTCGCAGGGCGGGCTGTCGCCCATGTTCTCGCTCATCGCGGCCGAGAGGGCCGAGACATGTTCCTCGACGACGACCACGCTCGATTCGTCCCGCTCGATAGTGGTCGAGTGCGCTTCGTGCACGACGACCGAGTGACGGGCCAAGCTGCCATCGGTCTGCGGACCGGTTTCGGGCCGGAGATGACGATCCGTCGTGTCTCCCGGCTGGTGGCCGATGCGTGCGATCGGTCCGTCGCTCTTGGCGCCGCGATCCGTCGCGGCACCGGATGTGGTCTGCGTGCTCCAACGACTGTCTCCCCCTGATGACTTGGGTGTGCTCTTCTGGGAGGCGGCCGATGTTTCGACGGACTCAGCGGGTTTCGCGGCGCGCTGCGGCAGGTTGGCCTCTCGGTACCCCGGGATGAAGCGCATCCCGAGCCAGCGGAAGATGTAATCCACGAGGCTCTTGGCGAAGGGGATGTCCGAGTTGGAGGTCATGCCGGCGGGCTCGAAACGCTGGTGCGTGAACTTGTTGACCAGCGACTGCACGGGCACGCCGTACTGCAGCGCGACGGAAACCGCTGTGCCCAGCGAATCCATCAGGCCACCGATGGTGGAGCCTTCCTTGGCCATGGTGATAAACAGCTCGCCGGGCATCCCGTCCTCGTAGAGGCCCACCGTCAGGTAGCCCTCGTGCCCGGCGACATTGAACTTGTGTGTGACCGAATCGCGCGTCACCGGCAGGCGGCGGCGCATCGGGCGGTGCACGATCTTGACCGTCTCCTCGCTCACGCGCGACTCGTCGCCGCCAGCGACCGCCTGGGCCAGGCCAGCCACGCCCGAGGCCACCTCTTCCCTGGCCTCCAGCTCATCAAGCTCGTCGGTCTCCTCGTCGAGGTCGACCTCCTGCTTCTTGGCCGAGAGGGGCTGGCTGAGCTTGCACCCGTCGCGGTAGAGCGCGTTGGCCTTGAGACCAAGCTCCCAGCTCAGGCGGTAGCACGACTGGATGTCGTCCACCGATGCCGAGTTGGGCAGGTTGATCGTCTTGCTGATCGCACCCGAGATAAAGGGCTGAGCCGCGGCCATCATGCGGATGTGACCCTCGGCCGCGATGAGCCGCGTGCCCAGCGGGCCGCAGTGGTTGGCGCAATCGAAGACGGGCAGGTGCTGCTCCTCGAAGCCCGGCGCGCCCTCGATGGTCTGGCGACCACAGACGAGCTGGTTCAGCGCCTCGATATGCTTGTTCGAGAGCCCCAGCTTGCTGAGCAGGTTGAAGCTCTTGTCCGCCTTGGCCTTCTCGGGATCGAAGCCGACCGCCTTGAGCGCGTCGTCGCCCAGGCTCCACGCACCGAACGCGAAGCGGATGTCGAAGCAGCCGGGCAGGCCCTCCTCGATCTTCGTCAGGTGCTGGTGCTCGAGCCCCTTGTCCATCAGCCACTCGGCGAGGGTCTTGTCGTCCTCGGCCGGGATCGAGCCCTCGGGCATCGGGACAGCCAGGCTCATCGTGCCCAGGATCGACGTCAGGATCAGGCGGATCTGCTCCTCCGAGTAGCCCAGTGCGTGCAGCGCGGGCTCGACGGAGGCGTTGACGATCTTGAAGTACCCGCCGCCGGCGAGCTTCTTGAACTTCACCAAGGCAAAGTCCGGCTCGACACCCGTCGTGTCGCAGTCCATAAGCAAACCGATCGTGCCCGTCGGCGCGATGACCGTGACCTGGGCGTTGCGGTAGCCGTGCTCCAGACCAAGCTCGTACGCCTCATCCCAGACCATGGTCGCACGGTCGAGCAGGTTCCTGGCGTTGGCCAGCGGGACGCGCCCGTTCGTCACCAGATCGTGATCGATCGGCACCGGGCGGATGCGCAGACCCTCCCACTCCTTGGCCTCGCGGCTCACGCCGTGCGCCGCACGCCGATGGTTCCGGATCACGCGGAGCATGCTCTCCTTGTCGTCCGTGTATCCCTTGAACGCCCCGTGCTCGCTGGCGAGCAGAGCGCTCTGGCGGTACGAACGCCCCGTCATGATCGAGCTGAGCATCGCGCAGATCGAGCGACCCGCCTCCGAGTCGTACGGGATGCCCGCCTGCATCAGCATCGCGCCGAGGTTCGCGTACCCGAGGCCCAGCGTGCGGTACTTGTAGCTGAGCTCGGCGATCTCCCGGCTCGGGAAGGCCGCCATCAGGACGCTGATCTCGAGCACCATCGTCCAGACGTCCGTCGCGTGCTCGTAGAGATCCACGTCGAACTGCTTGGTCTCGCTGTCGTAGAACTTCAGCATGTTCAGCGACGCCAGGTTGCACGCCGTGTTGTCGAGGAACATGTACTCGCTGCACGGGTTGCTCGCGTTGATCCGCCCGCCGCTCGGGCAGGTGTGCCACGCGTTGATCGTTGAATCGAACTGCACGCCCGGGTCGGCGCACTTCCACGCCGCGTAGCTGATGTCGTTCCACAGCGCCTTGGCGTCGAACGTCTTGGCCAGCTCGCCCGTCGTGCGGAAGTGCGTCTCCCACGTCCCGTCCTCGTCGACGGCATCGAAGAAGCTGTCAGGAATCCGCACCGAGTTGTTGGAGTTCTGCCCGCTGACGGTCTGGTAGCTCTCGCCGTTGAAGTCGAAATCCAGCTCGAGCCCGAGGCGCTCGCACAGCTCGACAGTCGTCTCGTCGTGCTTCTTGAGGTAGTTCAGGCCCTCGACCATCGCCGCGACCTTGATCTCCTCGCGCACCTTCCAGTTCACGAAGTTGCCGATGTCCGGGTGGTCCATGTCGAGGCAGACCATCTTCGCCGCCCGGCGCGTGGTCCCCCCACTCTTGATCGCTCCCGCCGCGCGGTCGCCGATCTTGAGCCAGCTCATCAGCCCGGAGCTCTTGCCCCCGCCCGACAGCGGCTCGTTCTCGGCCCGCAGGTTCGAGAAGTTCGTCCCCGTGCCCGAACCATACTTAAACAGCCGCGCCTCACGAACCCAGAGGTCCATGATGCCGCCCTCTTCCACCAGCGCATCGTCCACGCTCTGGATAAAGCAGGCGTGCGGCTGGGGGTGGGTGTAGGCGTCGTCGGCCTCCTTGATCTCGCCCGTCTTCGGGTCGGCGTAGAAGTGACCCTGCGCCGGGCCCGTCGTGCCGTAGGCGAAGTTCAGACCCGTGTTGAACCACTGGGGCGAGTTCGGGGCCGCCACCTGGTGCACCATCATGTACACCAGCTCGTCGTAGAACGCGTCCGCGTCGTCTTTCGAATCGAAGTAGCCGTGCTCGAGGCCCCAGTGACGCCAGCAACCCGCGAGGCGATGGATCACCTGCTTGGCCGAACGCTCCGGCCCCATGACGACCTTGCCGTCGTCATCGCGGATGAACGCGTCCTGCGCCAGCGCCTCGACCGGGTCACGCCCGGGCAGGATCTGCGGCACACCCGCCTTGCGGAAGTACTTGCTCACCATGATGTCCGTGGCAAGCTGACTCCACGACGCCGGCACCTCCGCGTCGGTCATCTCAAAGACAACCGTCCCGTCCGGATTGGCGATACGACTGGCCCGCTTCGTCCACTTCGCAGTGGCGAAGGCGTCCTGGCCTTTGGTTGTGAACTTCCGTGTAATTTTCATAATGCTCGTGAATGCTGGGGCAGAGGCATTAGGCACTAGGCAGAAGGCACTAGTTCTGAATGACCTGTTGCCGGTTTAAACTAAATGGTTCGTTCCACACTCCGAATCAATCCGCCAAGCAGCCGACCCGACTCTTCCAACTCTGCCTGAAGACGCTCGTAAGCAACTCCAGTGATGTAACCGAGCTCCAATGCGAAACCCAGTTGTGTATCGATCTCATAGAGCGATCCTCTGGCCATCCTGAGAAACCGCAAGTAATCAGACGTTGTCCCTCGCCCGTATCCCTCAGCGATGTTGCTCGCAACAGATACCGACGCTCTTCTCAGCTGCGAGACAAGCCCAAATCGCTCGTCCGCTGGAAATTCCACTGTGAGTTCGTACACACCAAGCCCGAGTGCAAACGCCTTCTGCCATGCGAGCAGATCTCGATGCGTTGTGATGCCCGATCCCATGCACCAACTCTGTCTTCCTAATGCCCAGTGCCCAGTGCCTAATGCCTAATGCCTAATGCCTAATCCACCTTCGGCAGCGTCAGCCCCGCCTGATCCTGATACTTCCCGGCCTTGTCCGCGTAGCTCGTCTCGCACACCTGCGACGCCTGGAGGAACACCAGCTGCGCGATGCCCTCGTTGGCGTACACCCTTGCGGGCAGCGGCGTGGTGTTGCTGATCTCGAGCGTCACCTTGCCGCGCCACTCGGGCTCGAGCGGCGTCACATTCACGATCAGGCCGCAGCGCGCGTACGTGCTCTTGCCGACGCAGATGACCAGGACATCCCGCGGCACCTCGATGTACTCGACGGTCTCGCACAGCGCGAAGCTGTTGGGCGGGATGATGATGTACCGGCTGCCGTTGTCCGTGCCGCCGTGGCCCGGGACCTCGGTGTCGACCTCGACCATCATCTCGTCGCTGAACCGCTTGGGGTCGACGACGGCGATGTCACCCGTGACGGGCGTCGGGCTGAAGATCTTGAAGCGCGAGCCGACGCGGACGTCGTACCCGTAGCTGGACACGCCGTAGCTGACCTTGCCCGGCCGCTTCTGTGCGGGCGAGTAAGGCTCGATGCCGACGAGTTCCCGGATTTGCGAGTCGCAAAGGACGCTCACTGGATGCCACCTCGATAGCTGGCCTGCCGGGCTTGATGCCGGGCGGGCGTGATCTCTCATTGCTCCGGACCAGGGCACTCCCACGCACCTGGCCCTACCACCACGTTCCTGCCGCTCCGAGGCCATCGCGCACCGCGACCACTCGCGTCCCGCACGTCGTGTGACCCCGATTTGGGGCCCGCTGTTCGGGTCGCGTTGTCGCGTCGGGTCTGACGCACCTGAAACGGAAAGAACCCTCCAAGGCACCCGCGTCGGCCGGAACTGGCTGACACGGGTCTCCATGCTACCACTACCCATCGTGTCGTGAAGGGGATTTAAGTACAAAATATCGCGGTTCGCTGTCGGGAGTCTGTGGATAGGTGTTCCAAGTGGTTGATCTTGCGCGAGTTGAGGAAATTGCAAAGATCGAAGCCGCGATATCCACAATATGTCGGTTGTCCCGAGCCTTACCCCCGGTTTCAGGCACAACAAGGGGTATGCACTATGTCGAATTCTGTCGGTTATCCCATTCTGAGCGCAATTCCCCATACATATAAGGTATGCGTTCGGTGTTCGTACGCAAAGCCCGATCCTGGGCTTTTGCAACCGGGTTTTGCCCTCAGCTTGCAGGGATTGCCAAAAGGGCGGATAGGATGTCCCCACGCAGCGAACGCGGCCACGGGTGGGTGAACCGGCTGCTCGCTGTACGACGCGACGGACACGCCCGGGCGAGTGCCCACGCGACAAGTCCGAACGCGAATCACAAGCATCGATCTGGGTGCATGTCGGAGGTTGCGCAGCGATGGGATGCACGCGAGCGGCGGTTGGTCTGGCCCTCTCATTGATCCTCTGTGCCGCCCCACTCACGGGCTGCGGCGGCGGAACCAAGAAACGCGTCCGCGAGGTCACACCCACACTCTCGGGCGCTCCGAGTGTCCTTCGAGGCACCATCGGATACGAAACAAGCCTCCGAAGAGCCGAGCCCGAGTACGTCTCCGGCTACGGGCTCGTCGTCGGGCTTAAGGGCACCGGCAGCACCAACGTTCCGGAGAACGTCGCCGCCACCATGGAACGCGAAATCCTCATCTGGACCGAGGGCGACACGACCAACAGCTTCGCAAACACGCCGCTGGCCGGCCTCTCACCTCGCGAGATCATCCGCCACCCGGACACCGCGGTCGTCCTCGTCGAGGGCGCCATCCCACCGGGTGCACCCGACGGCACGCTCTTCGATGTCCGTGTCCGAGCGCTCAGCGGCTCGACCACCGAATCACTCGAAGGCGGCATCCTCTGGACCACTCGACTCCAGATCGGTCCCGCCAGCACACTCGGCGGCCTCCAGACCGACAAAATCGCAGAAGCTCGCGGCGAGGTCTTCATCAACCCGTTCGCCGAGCCGGGGGTCACCAGCGAGATCAACACCCGCGTCGGTCGCGTGCTGGGCGGCGGACGCGTCATCGAGCCCCAGCCGCTGGAGCTCCTGCTCCAGACCCCGCTGCACTCAAGGGCCCAGGCCATCACGCGGGCGATCAATCAGCAGTTCCCCGACGGCCCGCGCGGCCCGAACTCCACCGCCAAGGGACGCGATGACCAGGTCATCCAGGTCTACGCCCCGCCCGCCTACAAGGACCGCTTCGAAGAGTTCGTGCAGCTGCTCCTGCACACGCCGATCAATCAGGAATACCCGGAGGTCCTCGCCAAGCGCTACACACGCTCGATGATCGAAGACCCGAGCAGCGCCGACCAGCTGAGCTGGGCCCTGCGCGCGATCGGCCCCCGATCGATCGGGTTTGTGCGCGACGTGTACGAGTTCCCCGAGCGGGGCCCCCGCATGGCGGCCCTCCGAGCCGGGGCACACCTGGGCGACACACGCGCCTCAGCCTTCCTCGAACGCCTCGCCTTCGACGTCGATTCGCCCGACCGCATCGAGGCCATCCAGCTCCTGGGCATCGCCGAGGGCAGCAACTCCATCGAAAGAGCCCTGCGCGAGCTGCTCGAAGACGAGGAACAGCTCACAAGCCGCATCGCGGCCTACGAGGCCCTCATGAAGCGGGCCGAGCGGTACCGCTTGAAGGAACTCGTCGCGATGAACAGCGCCCGCCCCTCGGGCCAGCGGGCCACGATCGAGCAGGTGATCTACCTCGCCGAGTCTCGCATTCCCCGCGGCAACCCGCAGGGCGTCGAGCGTCAGGACGTCCGCGGACGCTTCGAGCTCGACATCGTGCCCTTCGGCGAGCCCCTGGTGTACGTCACCCAGCAGGGGAGGCCGCGAATCGCCCTGATCGGCGAGAACGCCAAGCTCGAGACCCCGATGTTCGTCAGCGCCTGGTCGGACCGCCTGATCATGGTCGCCGACAACCCGGGCAGCGAGATCCGCCTCCGCTACGCCCCCTCCGCCTCGGGCCCGATCCTGACCCAGAGCATGGGCCCGGACATCGACGAACTCATCAAATACATGGCCCGCGAGGCCTCGGCCACCGAGACCCGACCCGGGCTCGGGTTCACCTACTCCGAGGTCGTGGGCGCCCTGGCGGCGATCCAGAACTCGGGCGGGACCAACGCCTCGTTCGCCACCGAATCCGACCGCCTGCTCGCCTCGCTGCTGACGGCCACGCAGAGCGTCACCACCGACCGCCCGGCGCTCATCGGGGGCGAAGGCGAAGAGATCAGCCTCGACCCCATCGCCGAGGACCCGGCCAAGCCCGTCACGGACGACAAACCCTCGTACGTCGTCCCGCTCAAGCCCCCGGCCGGGGCCGCCGGAGGGAACGGAAACGGGTCCGGGGGGACAAACGAGGACAAGTGATGTAGACTGCCCCTTCCTGACGGGGCCACCGGGCAGGACGCCATACGAATCAGGCCTCGTGCAGAGTCGATCAGGCGGCACGGAGGGCGCCACGACCCATGCGTTTATCCAAACTCATTCTCAACGGCTTCAAGTCCTTCGCGGACCGCACCGAGTTCACCTTTGACGACGACATCACAGGCGTTGTCGGGCCCAACGGCTGCGGCAAGTCCAACGTCGTCGACGCCATCAAGTGGGTCCTGGGCGAGCGGTCGAGCAAGTCGCTCCGCGGCAAGGAGATGATCGACGTCATCTTCGCCGGCGCAGCCGGACGCTCCCCTGCGGGCATGGCCTCCGTGACGCTCGGGTTCGACAACCCGATCATCGACGCCGACGCCGAGCTCGTGGAACTCACCCTGAACGACCCGCTCGATGAGGACGAGGGCGAGGAGGAAACGGAAGAGCGCCGCGAGCAGCGCCGCTCCGGCCGCCGACGCCGGGGCCTGCCGATCGAGGCCGACGAAGTCTTTGTCGAACGCCGCCTCTACCGCGACGGCACGAGCCAGTATCTGATCAACGACAAGCGTGTGCGCCTCCGCGACATCCGCGAGCTGTTCCTGGACACGGGCATCGGTGCCGACGCCTACTCGATCATCGAGCAGGGCAAGGTCGACGCGATGCTCCTTGCCAGCCCCCAGGAGCGCCGGACGATCTTCGAGGAAGCCGCGGGCATCGCGCGGTACAAGCAGCGCCGCATCGAGGCAACGCGCAAACTCGACAAGACCGAGGTCAACCTGACCAAGGCCCGCGAGCAGCTCGAGAACACCGAGCGGCGTCTGCGAATCGTCAAGGGCCAGGCCGCCAAGGCCAAGCGTTTCCAGTCGCTCGACGACGAATACCGCGCGATCCGCATGGCGCTCGCGTTCGATCAGTACGACGATCTGCGTCAGCGTCTCGACGGGCTGACGAGCGAGCTGACGGCTCTGGAATCCCAGCGCGAGGCATCGCAGGCCCGCGTCGAGGAACTCGAGGCCGAGAAACAGGACGCCGAGGTCACCCGTCACGAACTCAACGAAACGGTCCGCCGGGTTGAGTCGGAGCGCCAGTCCGCCCAGCACGACGCCGAGCGCGCGACCCAGCGCGTCAAAATGACCGAGTCGGCGATCGAGGAAGCCAAACGCCGCCTCGAGACCGACGCGAGCAAGAGCGAGGAGCTGACGCTCCGCCTCGAGGAACTCGCCAAGAGCGAGGCCGACGAGCGCCACGCGATCGAGACGCACGAGTCTCGTCTTTCCGAGGTCGAGCAGTCGATGAACCGCGCGACCGAGGCGAGGGCCGCGGTGCTTGAAGAGGCCGCCGACGCGAGGCAGAAGCTCTCGGAGAAGCAGGCCGCGGTGGCGGGTGTCGAGCGTGAGCGGGCAGCACTCAACGCGTCGATCCAGTCGGACACGCGTCGTGCCGAGCAGCTCGCCGAGCAGCTGGCCGCTGTGGAGCGCAAGCAGGCCGAGGCCCAGAGCGAGCAGGAGCGCCAGACGCGCGAGCACGAGGAACTGCTCGATGCTTGCCGCAAGCACTCGGATGAGGTCGACCGCCTGTCCGCCCAGCTTGCCGGGCTGGATGAACAGGCCTCGAGCCTGGCCGCGGGTCGAAGCGAACTGGCCGAGCGTGTGAGCGAGCTGGATCAGCAGCGTGTGCGTCTGGATTCACGACGCGTCACGCTGGAAGAAATGGACGCCTCCCGCGAGGGCTTCGGCGACGCGGTCCGCGCGGTGCTCGATGCGCGCGACGCGGGCGAGGGCTTCGAGGGCGTCATCGGCGCGGTCGCCGACCTCATCGAGGCGAGCTCGGACGACGCGGAAGCCGTCGAAGCGGCCCTGGGCTCGGCCCTCCAGTCGCTCGTCGTGCGCTCGGCGCTGGATATCCCAAGCGCCGAAGAACTCGGCAAGCTCAAGGGACGCGTCACGTTCATGCCCCTCTCCACGGGCGGAGCCGACTTCCACTGCCCCTCGACGCGCTCTCCGATGGACACCGTGCTCCGCGGCGGGCGCGTCACTGCACTGCGCCCCCTGGTCCGCATCCGCGAGAACGCCGAGGCCGCCCTGGGCGAAGCCGGCGCCAAGCTGCTCGACCGCCTGCTCGGGCAGACGTACCTCGTCGAGAACCTCGAAGCCGCCACGCTGCTGGCTGCGGGCGTGATCGGCTCGGGTGCACGCTTTGTCACACGCGACGGCTGCGTGCTCGAATCCGACGGCCGCGTCGTCGCCGGTCCGAGCGCCAGCGAGACGGGCGGCCAGGGCCTGCTCCGCCGCCGCGCCGAGCTCGAGCAGCTTCGCTTCACGCTCGCCAGTGTCACCGAATCGCTCGAGACCAACCGCGACGAGCTCGCACGCCAGGACGAGCGCGCTTCGGCGATCAGCCAGTCCCGGGCGCAGGTCCGCACACAGCTTGCCGCCGAGGAACGCCACCTCGCCGGAGCGCAGGCCCGCGCCGAGCGTCTGGAGACCGAGCGCCGCCGCCACACCGAATCGCTCGGCACGCTCGCGCAGGAAGCCGAGCAGATCACGGGCCGGCTCGAAACCGTCCGCAACGAGGCCGAGCAGCTCCGCGAGCGGATCACAAAGCTCGACGATCTGCTGATCGATCAGCGAGCGGCCGCCGAGTCGCTCGAGACCGAGGTCACAAGGCTCACGATGCGCGCCGAGCAGTCGTCGGAGCAGGTCACCGCGGCCCGCGTCGAAGCCGGCGCCCTCCGCGAGCAGCTCTCCTCGGCCCGGCGCGATCTGGACCGCGTGGTGAGCGAGACCGAGAGCGTGCAGCGCAGCCTCCGCGAGCTGACCGACCACGCCGAGCGGGCCCAGGGTGTGATCGAACAGCACCGCCAGACGATCATCGAAGCACAGAACGAGGTCGCCCACGCGAACGAGAAGGCCGAGCTGCTCGCTTCACAGCTCGAAGACACCCAGTCGCAGCTCGCCGAGGCGAACGAGCGGGCCAACTCGCTCAGCCAGCACGCCAGCCGCGCACGCGATGAGGCGCAGCGGATCGAGCGGAACTGGCACTCGCTCGAGGTCGCCCGCCGCGAGGTCGAGGTCAAGCGCGAGCACGCCGAGGACCGCGCAGGCGAGGAACTTGGGATCGACATCGCCGCCGAGTACCGCGAGTACCGCCTGCTCGTCATGTACGACGCGATCGTGCTGCTCGATCAGGAAGAAGCCTCGGCCCAGTGCGAAGAGCTCCGCAAGGAGATCAAGAAGCTCGGCAACGTCAACCTCGACTCGATCGAGGAAGAGGGCCAGCTCGAAGGTCGCAACGAGGAACTCATCGCCCAGGTCGCCGACCTCGACGAGGCCCGCACACGTCTGACCGAGCTCATCGAACGCCTCAACGTCGCCAGCCGCGAGCGCTTCGAGGAGACCTTCACCGCCGTCCGCGAGAACTTCGCGGGTTCCAACGGCATGTTCCGCCGCCTCTTCGGCGGGGGCAAGGCCGAGGTCCGCCTCATGCCGCTCGTCAAGGAAGTCGACGGCGAGAAGGTCCAGACCGACGAGGTCGACTGGCTCGAATCCGGCGTCGAGGTCATCGCTCGCCCGCCCGGCAAGGAACCCCGCACCATCAACCAGCTCTCGGGCGGCGAGAAGACCATGACCGCCGTCGCGCTCCTGCTCTCGATCTTCCAGACCAAGCCCAGCTGCTTCTGCATCCTCGACGAAGTCGACGCCGCCCTCGACGACGCCAACGTCGACCGCTATTGCAACGTCGTCCGCTCGTTCACCGACCGCTCGCACTTCATCATCATCACGCACCACAAGCGCACGATGTCCGAGGCCGACCGCCTCTACGGCGTCACGATGCAGGAGCGCGGCGTCTCGAAGCGCGTCACCGTCAAGGTCGACGAGATCCACGAAGACGGCTCATTCAAGAAAACCGAATCCGAGCCCGAATCGCAATCCGATCAGGACAACGAGCCCAAGCTCCGCGATTCGCTCGCCACGATGCGCAATCAAGAGCCCGCCGAAGTCAACGCATGATCACTCGGGCTCGGACCCGTCCGCGTCCATCTCGGCCGCATCCGCACCGGCTTCCGGTTCGGGCATGCTGTTGAACTGCTGCACCATCATCCCGACCGCGATATCACAGGGCCCGGATGCGACGTCCGGCGGCATGTTCGAAGCCGCCACCGCGACAAAATCCGTCTCCGGCGCGACCCAGGCCACCGCGTACCAGTAGGTGTTGCTCCCCGCGTGCGTGAAGACGGTCCCGCCGCCCCACTCCCGCTCGAGCGTGCCCCAGCCGAGCGCGTACCCGTCGCCCTCCGGGTCGGTCGCGATCGTCTGATACGTCTCCTGCTTGAGCAGCTTGCCCTTGCCCTCGAGTCCGCGCTCGAAGTCGCTGACGAATTTCGCCCAGTCGAGAATGCTGGCGTGAACCGTGCCCGCGGGGCCGTAGCTTGCCGGGTTGTCCGGCGTGCGCTGCCCTTCGACCAGGGGCAGCGCGATCCACTCACTCCGCATGTGGTGCCCCATCGGTTCGACAGCCTCGCCCACCACGCCCGGCGGCCCGAAGCCCGCGCTCGTCATGCCCAGCGGCTCGAAGAGCTCCTCCGTCATCACCTCTTCCCAGGGCTTGTCGAACTTCTCCTCGATGATCACGCCCGCGAGGATGTACCCAAGATTCGAATACACAAACGCGCCATCGCTGCCGCCTTCGACCTGCGGCCCGGTGCGCAGAATTGCCTCGGCGATCGCGCGACGCTGACCCCGAACGGGGAGTTTCTGGTCCGCGTTTGCCAGCACCCACGGCATGGTCGAGAGGCCCCGGCTCTGCGCCTCGGCGATGCCCGCGCGATGTCCGAGCAGGTCGCGCACCGTCAACTCGTCGAACGCCTCGTGCATTTTGTCGGCTACGCCCGGCAGTGCCTCGGCAACACTCGTCTCCCACGTCAGCTCGCCACGCTCAACGAGCAGGCCGATCAGGGCCGCGGTCATCGCCTTCGTGCACGAGCCGATGTGGTACTTGTTCTCGAGCGTGACCGGGGTCGGATGTTCGTGGCTGAGCCAGCCGGTCGCGCCGGTTGCGACGAGCTCGCCGTCTTTGTATGCCGCGCAGACAAGCGACGCGATGTCGGCCTGGCGCCGGACCTGCTCGATCTCCTCGGAGAGATCCGCGGGCTCATTCAGCAAGGCCGCAGCCACGGCAAGGCTCGTGATCAGCATCTCAAACTCCTCCTCATCCCGAACTTACGCGGGCAGGATCACCTGCCCCACCAGATCCTTCACCGACTGGACCCTGTGCGTGTTCAGCCAGCGTGAAAGTGCCCGGTTGATACGGGCGGGCGTCCGCGGGTCGGCAAAGAGAGCCGTCCCGACCCCCACCGCCGACGCGCCCGCCAGGATGAACTCCGCCGCGTCGTCCCACCCCGACACGCCCCCGAGCCCGATGATCGGCACGCCCGCTTCGTGCGCCACCCGGCGGTAGACGTCGTGCACCAGCTTCACTGCGATCGGGTGCACCGCGGGCCCGGACAAGCCACCGGTCACGTTCGAGAGCACGGGCCTGCGCGTGCGCACGTCGATCTGCATCGCCGGCACCGTGTTCGAGATCGTCAGCGCGTCCGCGCCGGACTCGATCGCCGCCTGCGCGATCTCCGCGAGTGTGGGCTGCCCCACCGCGATTGGACTCAGCTTCACGATGAGCCTGGAACTGGCAAGCTCGGCTCGCACCGCCGAGACCAACTCGCGCAGTGCGCCCGCGTCAGCTCCGAACTCCGTCCCGCCGTGGACGTTCGGGCAGCTCACGTTGATCTCGATCGCGGGCAGCTCGGGGATCGTCTCCATGTGTCTTGCGACATGGGCGTAGTCCTCGATGCTCGTGCCCGCGATGGAGCCGAAGACCGTCGTGGGCGTCTCCCTAAGCCGGGGCGCGACGTCGGCCATGAATTTCTCGATGCCGGGGTTGGCCAGCCCGATCGCGTTGAGCATGCCCGCCTTGGCGGGCCAGACGCGCCAGGTCTCGTTGCCGGGTCTGGGCTCGCGGGTGATCGATTTGCACACGACCGCGCCGATCTGCGAGAGATCCAACACGTCGGCCATCTCGTCGGAGTACCCGGCCGTGCCCGCCGCGAGAATCACGGGCGAGCGGAGCGAGATCCCCGCCAGATCGATCGAGAGCCGTGGGTCAACTGGTCGCGCCACGCCAGAAGACTAGCCGGGTGAGCCCGCTTGCGGGCCGATGAATGCGCCGATCCGTGCCCCTATGGTTCATCTGGAGGCACACGACATGGATATCGAAACCCGCATCGCCCAGTTCGAGAAGATGGCCAACGACGATCCGAGCAACGACATGGCCCACTTCTCGCTCGGCGGGGCGTACCAGCAGGCCGGCCGATTCGAAGAGGCCGCCGAGAGCTATCTCCGCTGCGTCGAGCTCAACCCGGGCATGAGCAAGGCCTACCAGCTCGCCGGGGCAGCCCTCATCGCCACCGATCAGCCGGACCGCGCCGGCGAGATCCTCACCAAGGGCTACACCGAGGCCGCCAAGCGGGGCGACCTCATGCCCAAGCGCGCCATGGGCGACATGCTCGAGCAGCTCAAGCTCCCCGTCCCCGAGGTCGAGCAGCAGAAAATGGGCCCCACGCCCGACGGCTCGTTCATCTGCCGCAAGACCGGCCGACCGGGCCACCAGATGGAACGCCCCCCCTTCAAGGGCGCACTGGGCGAGTGGATCCACCAGAACATCAGCCAGGAAACCTTCCAGCTCTGGATCGCCCAGGGCACCAAGGTCATCAACGAACTCCGACTCGATCTCTCACAGGATCAGGACTCGGACACCTACGACGCGCACATGCGCGAATTCCTGGGCATCGACGATGTGATGTACGAAGAAATCACCGGCGAAAAACCCCGCGGCAGCGCGGTGATGTAGTCAAGCTGCACAGTTCGTCCATCATCTCATAGTGGCGGAGGCTTCCAGCCTCCGCGTGAAGCTACTCACCACCGGCATCAACAAGCGAATTGTTTGGGTCATAAGCGGAAAGGCTCTGATCGAACCGACGATGAGGCGACGCCCCCATCAAGGGCAAGCGAGTCAGACAGCGGAGGCTGGAAGCCTCCGCCACCGGTTTCGCTTCTTTCAACCCACCACACCGAGCCTTCGCAGCGTGCCCGTGACGAAATCCTCGACCGGGGCGTCCGTGAGCGCCAGGCTGTGGCGCATCTTGCGTGAGCGACAAAAGTGCGCCAGCTCGTCGCAGTAGCTCCGCACCGAACGCTTGTAGCTCTCGATCAGTTCCTGCGAGACCGTCACCTCCGCGCCCTGCCCCGTCTCGTTGTCGGTCAGGTGCAAATCCCCCATCACACGCCCCTCTTCGAGCGACGGGTCGATCTCGCCCGGGCTGAGAATCTGCAGGCACGTCGTGTCGTACCCGCCCCGCCCCGTGTCGGCGAGCAATCCCAGTCCCTGCTTGTAGCCCTCGCGGATCAGAAAGTCCGACAGCAAGACGACCACGCCCTTGCCCACTCGGGCGGAGGCGAATCGACGCATCGCGCCGGCGAAGTCCTCGCCCTTGGACTGCCCGGGCCCGTCGGGCGCGAGCTCGAGGTTGTCGAGCAGGAATCTTGCCATGGGCTGCACGCCACGCCTGCCGCGCATCGGCGCGAGCGTGCGCACACCCTCGCGCGTTGCGAACGACATCACGCTCACCCGGTTCTGGCTGGCCAGCCCAAGATAGCCGAGCGCCATCGCCAGACGGTGCGCGAAGATCAGCTTGCTCGGGTTGCCCGCGTCCATCGAGGCGGAGCAGTCGATCAGAACGTGCAGGGCCAGATCCTCCTCCTCGCGGAAGAGCTTGATGAAGAGGCGATCGAGGCGGGCGTAGACGTTCCAGTCGATATGCCGCAGGTCATCGCCCGGGACGTAGGTGCGGTAGTCGTCGAACTCGACGCTTCGGCCCCGGCGTTTGGATCGCCGTTCGCCCGGCAGAGCCCCTTGGAACACCTTTCGGCTCCTGACGTCCAACCGATCAAGGCGGCTCGACAGCTCCGGGCTGATGAGCTCGTCTCGCGTGCGGGGCCTGGGCTGGGTGTTGCCTGCGATCATGGGTGTTCCGTGCGTGTGGGCGAGTGCGCCTGGCGCGCGGTAAAGTGTACTCTGGCACCGGGGCTTGCTTTGGGGCATTGGAGCGGATCGATGCGTGATGGGCTTCTGAGAACCGTGCGAGTCGTGCTCATCGGGGGGCTCGTGGTGGGACTCATCGGCGGACTCGGGTTCGCCGCGGACGCTGCACATGGACAAGACACCGCCGAGCCACTTGCCGACCAGCAGCCGGTCGCGCCTGCGGATCTGCTCCAGGAGCAACTGAGGCTCCAGCAGACCCGGATCGATGCGCTCGAGCAGCGCGTCTCCGAACTGACCACCGAACGCCGGAACATCGCCAGCGCTCTGCGCCAGATCGAGGGCATGCTCGCGAATCTGCGCCAGGAGCTGGACACCGCCGGCGAGCCCGAGCCACTCGTCAGGCGAGCCGAAACCCCGAGCGACCCGCTCGCCTCGCCCGAATCGCTCCTGCGCGAGCTGCGCAGCCGATACCGCGCCGAGATGGCCGGCATGTCACTCGAGACACCCGCCGAGCGCGAGGCCTTCGTGCAGAAAGCCCTGCGATGGGTGCGGCTGACCAACCGCGAGCTCCGCGGCAAACGCTCGTGGCTCGTCGAACTCGACGACCTGGCCTCCGTCGGCAAGAACGGGTACGTCGCGCGGATGACCGTCCTCGATGAACGCTCCGGTCTGCCCATCGGGGAAGCGGTCGACATCGGGTTCCCCGCCAAGTTCATCGAGCGGTTCAACCGGGGCTCGCGCAGCGGGCGATGGGTGCTGACGTCGATCGTGATCGCCAAGCCCGTGTTCAACGAGTCGCGCGTGGTGCCGGGCGTCTTCGAGTTTCCGCCCTTTGTCGGCCCGATGATGGAGTTCGACTTCGAGCTGGACTGGTACTCGCTGAGCGCCTGGAAGCCGGGGGATCCGGTCGCCCCGCCCGCCGAGGAAGCGCCCGAGGGCGACGAAGAAGCCGATCCCGCTCAGGGCACCGAGGACGCCTGAGCCTGATCCTCGTGGATATGCCGATCGCCCGCGCCCGGCGCGGGGTATGAGCCGCCGGATTTCTGCCTGAGCAGCGCGCGGAGTTCGAGGCGCATGTCGTCGATCTTGCGCTCAAGCGTGGCGTTGATATCGCCCGCCTTGAGCTCTGCCGCGTCGATCGGCTCGCCGTACATCACCATCATGCGTGTGCCGAGCTTCGGCTTGCTCTTTGTGCGGGGCCATGCGTCATAGACGCCCTCGACGGCGACGGGGATCACCGGGCACTTGGCTCGCCGGATGACCAGGGCTGCGCCGTCGCGGAAGGGCTGGAGCGCGCCGTCGAACGTGCGCGAGCCCTCGGGGAAGATCAGCACGGCCTCACCCAGTTTGAGGCGTTCAATGATGTCACGGATGGCGCGGATGTCGCCCTCACCGTCGCGGATGGGAACGGTGTTGAGCGTCTTGATGATCCCGCCAGCGAGCTTGGAGTCGTAGAGGCTGGCGCGGGAGAGAAAGGTGATCAGTCGCCAGTGGACCGGGCACCCGACCAGGGGCGGGTCGTAGAAGGACTGGTGATTGGCGACGATCAGGCACGGGCCCTCGGCGGGGATGCGCTCGGGGTGGATGAAGGTCGGTCGGTGCGCGAGACGGAACCAGAGCCGCAGGATTCTGCGCCAGATGTGGTAGTACACCGGGTGGGCCTTGGTGGGTCTGTCGCTCATGCCTTGCGGTTGGCGAGGCGCTTGCGCACCCGGGTCTCGAGGAAGCCCACGACCTCGTCGATCGAGAGGGGGCCGGTGTCGACTTTCTCGGCGTCATCGGGGCAGATGAGCGGGCCGTCCTTGCGGGTCGAGTCGCGGGAGTCGCGGAGGAGGATGTCGTGGAGCAGCTCGGCCTCGGGTGGTGGCTCGTTGCCCGCCAGGCGGATCTGCTCGGCCCGCCGCGCGGCACGAACGGCCGGGTCCGCGTCGAGATAGAACTTCACCTCGGCGTCCGGGAAGACGACCGAGCCCTGGTCGCGTCCCTCGGTGACGAGGCGCGGGTGCTGCTGACCGATTAGACGCTGCTTGCGGACCATGTGCTCGCGGAGCTTTCCGATGGCTGCGATCTGGGAGACGATCTTCGTGACGTCGAGGTCGCGGATGCGCTGGTTGTAGGGGTTCATCCAGGCGAGGATGGTCGGCGGGTCCTGGGTCCAGTCGAAATGCAGGTCCGCGTCGACCACGATGCTCAGGATGGTTTCTGTGTCGGCAAGGTCGATGCCTCTGTCGATCGCAATGGCCGCGGCTGCCCGGTACATCGCGCCGGTGTCGAGGAAGTCGAGCCCGAGCCTTGCGGCCAGCAGCCGGGCGACGGTGGATTTGCCCGTGCCGGCGGGCCCGTCGAGTGTGACGATGACGTCGCCCTCGATCGGTTGACCGGTCGACGTGTCCCGTGTGCTCTTCTGGTCGTGGGTCAAGGTGCTCACGCGTCTGATGCCCCGTGCAGGACTCGTGCCAAATTCCAGCCCCAGCTTACCGCAAATGCCTACTTCTTTGCGGTCGCCACGCCGATGGCGTGCTCGAGGGCCCACCTTGAGAGGTCGGCTCCGCGGGAGGGGTCGCCCTTGCCGGTGTAGCGGACCGCGACCGTGCCGTCGAATCCGACCGATGCGATCGTGGAGACGAGCGGGAGCAATTCGTACGGGCTGTGCGTCGGGGGCGCGGGCTCTTCGTCTTCTTCGAGGTCTTCGGCGCCGAGCACGGCGGAGAGGAGGCCCTCGAGGCCCCGCGGGCCGTCGTCGTCGAGCTCCTCATCGGGCTCTTCATCGATGCTCTCGGGCTCGGCCTCTTCCGGCTCGGCTTCCTCGGCTTTTTTCTTGCGGGGTTTGGGCGGCAGGTCCTCGGGCAGCTCGGGCTCGCTGAGCTCGACCGTCGTCGCGCAGATGACAGGGGCGTAGGGCACGAGCTTGCGGAGGTATGCGTCGGGATCGCCCGAATCGATGGCGACCTTGAAGTCGGGGAACGTGCCCACGCGGAAGCCGCCGATTTTCTTGATGAGCTCGGTGACACGCTCGGGCTTCTCGGTCAGGCCCTTGCGGGGGGAGATGAGCACGTTCATGTCGAGCTTGTCGGCTGTGTCGACGATCTGGCGGAAGCGGTCGACGGTGAAATCGAGGAAGTCCTCGGTGTCGTCGCTCTTGACGGAGACGGCGATCGCGTTGCACCCGAGGATGCTGGCGGCCTTGATGACGCGGCGGATGCGTTCGACGCCCGCGCCTCCGACTTTGTCGCTCTCGTGCCCGAGTTCGAGCGGTTCGGGCTCGATGAGCAGCAGGCAGGAGCATCGCTCCTTGTCGGCTCGCTCGCGGAGCCGCTCGAGCGAACTCGGCGTCGCGCCCGCGAGCAGGTCGGTGGTGATGTTCAGCCCGAACATGTCCAGAGTCTGGCGCGCAAAGGCGGGCAGGTCCGCCAGCGCCAGCTTCGGATCAGCGCCCTTGCGGGCGGGCTTGAGCATCGAAGCAACGGAATCGGTGTGCAGTGTGAGCAGCATCGGCACCGCAGCGTATGACCCCGGTGGGGGTGGGGCCAGCCGGGGGGAGGCATGACGCGGAAGGGACTGCCCGCTAGGATGGGCCCGAGTCGACGCCGAGGCCCTGTTCGGCCCTTTTTTCATCTGGAGCACGCCGATGTCCGTTCCCACCGATCGTCGTTACGCCGAGACACACGAATGGCACAAGCCGGAGGGCGATCTGATCGTCATCGGGCTGACGCAGTTCGCCGTGGACCAGCTCACGGACATCACGTTCGTGGAGATGAAGGATGCCGGGACCGACTTCCACGCGGGCGATGAGATCGGCGAGGTCGAGTCCGTGAAAACCTCCAGCGGCATCTACGCGGGCGTGGACGGCGAAATCGTTGAGGTCAATGAAGCACTTAACGACGATCCCAGCCTGCTCAACTCCGATCCCTTCGGCGAGGGCTGGCTTGTCAAGATCAAGCCCTCGGCTTCGGCGGACCTGGCGGCTCTCATGGAAGCCGAGGCTTACGAAGTCAAGAACCCGAGCTGATCGAGTGAAACCGACCCGGCTGCATAGCGAACAACGGGCATGATCCGCTGCGCCGGTGTGACCAAGTCGTACGACCTCGGCGGGCGGAGCGTCACGGCGCTCCGCGGCGTCGACATGACGATCGACACACCCGGCTTCTATGCCATCATGGGGCGCTCGGGCAGCGGCAAGAGCACGCTGCTGCATCTGCTCTGCGCGCTCGACCGACCCGACGCGGGCGAGATCGAGGTCTCGGGTCAGGCGATCCATCTGCTCGATGAGCGCGAGGCGACGGTTTTCCGAGGCAGCAAGATCGGGATCGTGTTCCAGCAGTTCAACCTGATCTCGACGCTCTCGGCTCGCGAGAACGTGGAGTTGCCGGGCGATCTGCAGGGGCACGACAAGGCCGAGCTGCGGGCGAGGAGCGGGGAGCTGCTCGAGCGGCTCGGGCTGGGCGACCGGATGGAGCACTTGCCTCAGGCGATGTCGGGCGGGGAGCAGCAGCGCGTGGCGATCGCAAGGTCGCTGCTGTTCAAGCCGCGGGTGCTCTTTGCGGACGAGCCGACGGGGAATCTGGATTCGTCGTCGAGCGCGAAGCTGTGGTCGCTGCTCGGTGAGATTGCGCAGGAAGATGAGATGACGGTGCTCATGGTGACGCACGAGGCGACGGCCGCGGCTCACTGCGAGCGGGTGTTTGTGCTCGCCGACGGGCGCGTGACCGGGCAGTTCGATGTGGAGGGTGCCGATGGGCTCGGCGTCGCGGCTCGCTATACGGAGCTTGCAGGCCAGGCGTAGGCGGACCGCTCTGCTGATCGCTGCGGTCGCGTTGTCGGCGCTGCTCATCGCGGCGGTGTCGACGGCGATGGTGTCGATCCAGGGCTCGCTCTCCGAACGCGTCGCCTCGACGATCGGGCGATCGGACGTCATCGTTCAGTCGGGCAGCGGCGGCAAAACAATCGATGACGCGTGGGTGGAGCGGGCCAGGGCCTGGCCGGGCGTGGCGCAGGTGTCGGGGCGCGTCGAGGCTTCGCTTTCTCTGCGCGCGACGATCGAGCTGTATCAGCCCGAGTCTGAAGAGAGCCAAACACACAGGCTGACCCGTGTCCGGACGCTCGTGAACGCGACGGGCAACGGGTTCGATGCGGCTCAGGCCGAGACGATCAGGCCGATCGAGGTCGTCGAGGGGCGCCTGCCGACGGCGGACAACGAGATCGTGATCGACACGCTGCTGGCCGATCGTCTGGCTGGTCGAGAGGGCGAGGCCGGCGCGATGGGCGGCGCGATCTCGATGCAGCGGGTGATGCTCGACGAGAGCGAGCAGCTCGACGCGGCGACGATGGACGAGAGCGAGGCCGAGGCGTTCAACGAGCGTGTCACGGTTGGCATCGGGGACGCGATTGAGTCATTGAGAACGTTCAATTTCATTCAGCAGCGATCTACAGAGTTGATTGTTGTGGGCGTTGTCGAGCCGCCGCCCTTGGGCGGTCGGCCCCAGGCGTACATGACGCGTCAGGGTTTGGCGGTGTTGTCGAATCAGACCGGTCGCGTGTCGGCGGTGGAGATTCTGCTGGAGGAAGGGGTCGATGCGGACGCGTTTGTCGAGGCGCGGAAGGCCGAGCTTGCCGAGAGCGACTACGAGCGCGTGATCGTGCAGACGACGGCGAAGAAGACCTCTGGCCTCGACAAGAACATGCGTTCGAGCCGGATCGGGATGATCCTGGCGTCGGCGATCTCGTTCCTGTCGGCGTCGTTCATCATCATGACGGGTCTGACGGTGGATGTCGCCGAGCGCCAGCGTGAGCTGGCAGTGTTGCGGTGTATCGGCGGCAAGCGGAGCCAGCTCGCAGCGAGTCAGATCATCTCCGGGCTCATCATCGGCGGGCTGGGCGCGGTGATCGGGACGCCCTTAGGGATCTTTTTCTGCGGCGTGCTGATGTTCTTCCTGCGCGAGCAGCTCCGCGCGGGGCTTGTGCTGAGCTGGTGGCCCGCGGTGCTGGCGGGTACGGGGGCGATCGTCGCGGGGCTGATCGGGGCGCTCTGGCCCGCGTGGAAGGCGGCCAGCACGAGCCCGCTCAAGGCGCTCAGCCCGCGCGTGATGGCGGTGCAGCGGCGATCGGTCGTGCTCGTGGGCGTGATCGGGCTGGTGTGCATCGGGCTGCAGACACTCACGGTGACGCTGCCGGGCGACGGGGATGCCGCGTTCTACAGCTACGTGCTCGTCGGACTGCCGGCGATGTTCGTCGGGTACTTCCTGGTGGGCGTGCCGGGCGTGCTGATCGTCGCGCGGGTCTTCGGGCCGATGATTTCCAGGCTGCTGGCGCTCCCGCCCATGATG
The DNA here is from genome assembly GCA_965228265.1 of Phycisphaerales bacterium. Classification (GTDB taxonomy): domain Bacteria; phylum Planctomycetota; class Phycisphaerae; order Phycisphaerales; family UBA1924. The sequence goes on along the minus strand of OZ245804.1, from coordinate 1,432,356 downwards.
CTCAGACGCACGATCGAGCAGACCCCCTACCGCTTCGGCTTCACCGCGGGCGCGATGATGGGCGGGCTGGCGCTGATGATCTCGATCTGGACGCAGGGCGGCTCGTTGATGCGCGACTGGCTCGGTGGCCTGAAGTTCCCCGACGCGTTCGTCAGCGGGCTGGCGCTCCCGTCCGAAGCGCAGGAGACGCTCGACGAGATGCCCTTCGTTACCGGCACGTGCGCGATCACGCTGCACCCGGTCGAGACCGACGCGTTCGGTGTCAAAGGGCTGACGACGTACATGAGCACGTTCATCGCCTTCGAGCCCGAGATTTTCTTTGAGCTGGCGGAGCTGACGTTCATCGAGGGCGACGAAGAAACCGCCAAGGCCCGGCTGATCGAGGGCGACGCGATTCTCGTGGCCCGCGAGTTCCAGGTCGCCCAGGGGCTGGGCGTGGGCGACACGTTCGTCTGCCGATTCCAGGACGAGGAATACCCATTCGAGATCGTGGGCGTCGTGACGAGCCCGGGGCTGGACATCGTGAGCAAGTTCTTCAACATCGGCGAGGAGTACGCGCAGCAGGCGATCCACGCGGTGTTCGGCTCTCGCCGGGACATGATCGAGAAATTCGGGAACGAGTCGATCAACCTGATCCAGATCGAGCTGGACAAGGACTTCGATGACGCCGAGGCGATCGAGATCATCCGGCACGATCTTTTCTCGTACGGCATCCGCGACGCGGGCAGCGGGCGCGCGATCAAAGAACAGCTCCGCGTCGTGCTGGGCGGCGCGATCGGGGCCTCGACGGTCGTTGGGATCTGCGCGATGATTGTCGCGTGTTTCGGCGTGGCGAATCTGATCGCGGCGGGCATCGAGGCGAGGCGCTTCGAGCTGGGCGTCCTGCGGAGCATCGGCGCGCAGAAATCGGTCCTGCTCCGCATGGTCATCGGCGAGGCGCTGATCATCGCGGCTGTCGCGTGCGTGCTCGGATCGGCGATGGGGTTCCAGGGCGCCTGGGCCGGGCGCGAGATGAACAAAATGATCATCGGGCTGGACACGAAGGCCTATTTCCCGATCGTCGGGACGCTGCTCGGCTGGGTGCTGGTGCTGCTGATCACGATCGCAGCGGCGTTGCCCGCGGGGTACCTCGTGATGCGCACGAGCCCGAGGGCGCTTCTTCAGGCCAAGGGCTGATCCGTTTCGCGGGCCGCGTCGCGTTCCTGCTTCACGGCTTTGACGACGAGCATCCCGACGCCGACCAGGAAAATCAGAAGGCCGCCGATCAGACCGAACTGGAAGACTGGGAGCATGCTCTGTGCTCGTTTGACGATGCTCGGCGCGACGCGGTAGACCTGATCATGCGGAAAGGTGCCGGCGACACTGAGCGTGATCTGGCCGTGCGCTGGGGGCGTGAAGAGACAGATCGCCTGCCTCTTGCGCTCAAAGCCGGGCATCACCGTTTGCTGTACACGCCATTGGTGCGGGTGCGTTTCGATGGGCTCGTTTGTCTGTCGATCGACGATCTCAATATCCAAGTCCGCCGGCGGGTCGTTGAGCGGGCGATTGGATGTGATGTGTGTGCCGGCAAGCTCGCGCCAGACGACCATGTCCTTTCCGGTCTCCTCGAGATCGATCTCGACGGTGCAGGGCACGGTGATACCGACGCCCGAGGCCATGAAATTCGTCCATGTCCACAGCCCGCCGACGGCGGTCCCGAGGAAGACAACCACTCCGAGCAGGATGAGCCCGAGCGCGAGCAGCGTTGTGCGTGAGAATCGCATGGGCCCATCGTACTGGATGGCTGATTGGATGTCTGACTGGGTGTCTGGGAGCCCCGGTGATCAGGCCTCGACGAGTTTTTTGAGCTTCTGGAGGCCGTCGGTCCAGCCCTCTTCGAAACCATCTGGGAGGTCGTCGTCGAATTCGCCGGCCATGCGGTGGTCGACTTTGACGGTGGTGACGCCGTTGTCTTCCTCGAAGGTGATGGTCATGTTGATGATCATGGCCGAGGGGATGGTGCAGTCGCCGCGCATGCGGATGGATTTGTTGGGCTTGATCATGGTGATCTGCGCGATGGCGTTGAAGCCGCCGTCGGGCAGTTCGATGTAGAAGTGGCCGCCGAGCTCGCGGTCGCAGCGGGTGGGTTTGTTCTGAATGTCGGCCTCGGTCTCGAAGAACCATTTGTGCGTGTCTTCGAACCACGCCTCGAAGACGGTTTCTTTCTTGGCTTTGATGTCGATCTGTGCGGTGACGTGCGCGATGCGCGCGGGCTTGTCGGAGATCTTGGCGGACATGGTCTGTTCCTTTCGTTCGGCGAGCCTTTTCAGCGAGAGCAGCGAGCCCGCCCAGGTGTCTTCGTACTTGCTGACCCACCGCTCGTAGATCTGCCGGAGCGGGACGGCGTTGAGGTGGTTGTACCGCTGGCGTCCCTGGCGCGAGACCGTGAGCAGCCCCGCCTCTTCGAGCACGCCCAGGTGCTTCATCACGCCGAAGCGGCTGAGCGTCGGGACGGCTTCGACGAGCTGGCCCGTGGTCTTGGGTCCCGTGCGGAGCAGGTCGAGCAGGTCCCGCCTCGTCGGGTCCGCCAGCGCGCGCCAGACCGGGTCCAACGGGTTGGAGTGTGCATCATCCATGACTGAGCGTTCAGATCCTTCTGAGCGTGTCTTTAGAACATCGGGGTCAGGCCGGACGCGCGGCGGGCAGCGCTGATCTGGGCGGCATGGAATCCATCGTGGAACGAGAGCGAGGCCCCGAGCTGCGCGACTGTCTTGGCGAACATCTCCAGATCGGTCGGCATGGGCTGCATGAGATCATCGTCGGTGAGCGCACCGAGCCAGGCCTCGAGCTTGGCGCGGCGTTCATTCAGAGCGGACTCGAGCTCTTGTCGCGAGGGGTACTTGCTGGCGTCCGCCTGGCAGACGGAGTTCATGCCGAAGAGATCTTCCCATTCTTTCGGGAGGACGCCCTCGCCGCCGGCGAGCGTTTTGTAGAAGAACTCATCGGTGGTCGCCAGGTGCCCCACCACCCACGCGGCGTGGTTGGCGCCCTCGAAGGCGGGCTTGTAGAAGAGCTCGTCGGGCGTCTTCTCGAGCAGCATCGTCACGACGTTTCGACCGAATCGGAGCGAGTCGAGTGTGACCTTGCTGAGATTGGTTTCAGTGGTTGCTGCGTTCGACATGGGCTTTGAGTCCTTTCTCGAGGATCATCATCCAGCCTTCGGGCGCGCCGTCGAGCATTTCCTGCATGACCGCGCCGACGGCCTGGTGGGTGAACGTGAGTTTGGTCTGGTTCGCGCCAGATTCGGTGAAACGGAAACGGATCAGGCTGTACGCGGGCAGCGGGTTGGCGAAGGGGCCGGCCATCTCGATGAGGCCCGGCTTGAGGACGCTGATGTGCGCCCAGAGGTGCCCGTTGCCCTCGCCCAGGTCACGGAAGACCCGCCCGCCGACAAAGGGCTCGATCCGGAGTTGCATGCTCTGGTTGTTCTCCGGGCTGACCATCCACTGCCCGATGTCCTCCACCACCGCTTTCTGCACGGCTGCGGGCGGCGCGTCGATCGTGATCTCAAGCTGACAATCGAAATCGAGAGGCATGGGACGCTCCTTTGGCCACGGCGGCCTGATATGTGACTATACAGTCACATATTACTTTCGGCAAGCCTCACGCCCGACTTGGGCCAAGAATCCTTCGAACCCGGCGGATATCCTATCATTTTCCGAACCTACTCTGCAAGGCGGTGCCCATGAAGAAGAAGCAGCAGGCCCAGCTCTCTGTCGGCGGGGTGATCCTGATCGTCGTGCTCGTGGCGGCTCAGCAATTCCTGGGCATCGACCTGCTGGGCGACGGCGAAGCCATCGACACCGCCCAGCCGAGCATCAGCGAGCCGGCCGAGTCGCGCGCGAGCGATTCCCCGCCGCCGGCGACGATCGATGAGCCGGTGCTCAAAACAGAAACCGAGCCTACGTCCACGCGCCTGAGCGAGGACGCGATCAGGCGGCTGATCGACAACGAGATCTCGGGCGAGATGGTGACGCTCGAAGCCGAGATCGTGAAGGTGCTGCCCGACGACAACGAGGGCTCGCGTCACCAGCGCCTGCTGCTCGCGCTCGAGACCGGCGGCACGGTGCTCGTTTCGCACAACATCGACCTGGCGCCGCGCGTGCCCGTCGAGGAAGGCGACGTCATTCTCGTGCGCGGGCAGTACGAGTGGAACGATCGCGGCGGCGTCCTGCACTGGACACACCACGACCCCAAAGACTGGCGCGAGGGCGGGTGGATCGAGTTCGATGGGGAGCGGTACGAGTAATACATGTCTGATCACGGTTTCAAAGTTGTCAGCCCCTTTGTCCCCACCGGCGATCAGCCCACGGCGATCGAGGCGCTCGAAGCCCGCGTGCGTTCGGGCGAACGCTATTCCTGCCTGCTGGGCGCGACGGGCACGGGCAAGACGTTCACGATGGCGCACCTGATTCAGCGCCTCCAGCGCCCGACGCTGGTGCTGAGCCACAACAAGACACTGGCGGCCCAGCTTTTCGAGGAGTTCAAGGAGCTCTTTCCCGAGAACAGCGTCAACTACTTCGTCAGCTACTACGACTATTACCAGCCCGAGGCGTACATCCCCCAGCGGGACATCTACATCGAGAAAGACGCCGGGCGCAATGATGAGCTCGACCAGCTGCGTCTGGCTGCGACGAGCAACATCCTGAGCCGACGCGACACGATCGTGGTGTCGAGTGTGTCGTGCATCTTTGGTCTGGGCTCGCCGGACGCGTATGGCAACAAGGTGCTGACCATCACCAAGGGCGACCGCCTCGATCGGCGCGAGTTCTTCCTGGCGCTCAACGACATGCAGTACAAGCGCGCGGACATGGAGTTCCAGCGCGGCATGTTCCGCGTGCGGGGCGACACGATCGACGTCTTCCCCGCCTACGAGCAGTTCGCGGTCCGCATCGACCTGTTCGGCGACGAGATCGAGAAGGTCGAATTGATCAACCCGCTCACGGGCGAGCTGCTCGCTGAGGAATCGCAGTTCTTCCTCTTCCCCGCGGTGCACTATGTGATGCCCGAGGATAAAATGAAGGCCGCCCTCGACGGCATCCGGCTCGAGCTCGACGAGCGCGTCACGCAGCTCCGCGGCTCGGGGCACCTGCTCGAAGCGCAGCGGCTGCTGGCGCGGACGAAGTACGACCTCGAGATGATGGAGGAGGTCGGCTTCTGCTCCGGGATCGAGAACTACAGCAGGTACATGGACGGGCGCATGCCGGGCGAGGCGCCGTACACGCTCTTGGACTATTTCGACTTCGCCCCGCCGAGTGGCTCGGACGAGCGACCCGGGATGAACGTGCGGCATGTCGAGGAGCTGCCCCCGAATGTCCGTCCGACGAGCATGGAGGCGCGCCGGCTCCGCCCGAACTTTGGCGAGTGGCTTTTGATTATCGATGAGAGCCACGTGACCTTGCCCCAGGTCCGCGCGATGTTCAACGGCGACAAGGCGCGGAAGGAAGTGCTCGTGAATCACGGGTTCCGGCTGCCTTCGGCGCTGGACAACAGGCCCCTGCGGTTCGAGGAGTTCGAACAGTTTGTGCCGCAGATGGTGTTCGTGAGCGCCACGCCCGGGCCTTACGAGCTGGAGAAGACGGGCGGCGAGGTCGCCGAGCAGGTGATCCGCCCGACGGGGCTGGTCGATCCGGAGATCGAGATCAAGCCCGCCGACGGCCAGGTGCCCGATCTGCTCGAACGCTGCGCCGAGCGTGTGGAGAAGGGCGAGCGGATTCTGGTCATCGCGCTCACGAAGCGGTTGTGCGAGGACCTGACGAGCTATCTCGACGAGCAGGGCATCTCGGCGCGGTATCTGCACAGCGACATCAGCACGCTCGAGCGGACCGAGATCATCACCGATCTGCGCAAGGGCGAGTACAACGTCCTGGTTGGCGTGAACCTGCTTCGCGAGGGCCTCGATTTGCCCGAGGTGTCGTTGGTGTGCATTCTGGATGCGGACAAGGAGGGATTCCTGCGGAGCCCGACGAGTCTGATCCAGCAGATGGGCCGGGCGGCTCGGAACGTGAACGCGAAGGTCATCATGTACGCCGACAAGGTGACGCCCGCGATGCAGGCCGCGATCGAGGAGACGGAGCGCCGGCGCGAGAAGCAGATCGCGTTCAACAAAGAGCACGGCATCACGCCGAGGACCGTCGAGAAGGCCATCCGCCAGGGCATCGAGATGGAGCTCAAGGCGAGGCGCACGGCCCGCGAGGTCATCGGGGCGAGCGACGAGGCATTCGAGGCGGAGGAATTGGTGCGCCAGCTCGAGGAAGAGATGCTGGCTGCGGCGGAGAAGACCGAGTTCGAGAAGGCGGCTCAGCTCCGCGATCAGATCAAGCTCATCCGAGAGGGCAAGGTGGGCGAGGGCGGCAAGGTCCGGCGCTCGGAGCTGACCAAGAAAACGGGCAAGAAGGCCCACGGCAAGTCGGCGGGTATGCCGGGCGTGCACGCGAAGAAGCGGAAGAAGCGGTAGCGGGCGCGTCGGCCGCGCGGTATTCGGGGTCGCATCGCGGATCTGCCGATATCTGAGGCATGACCGCCGAGCATTCCGCACCGATCAAGTACGACCACAGGACCGCAGTCGCCTTCCGCTGGCTCAAGGCCGGGTACTGGCGCCAGACCTGGCTCAGGCTGGGTGTCATGGCGGGCGATCGGCCCATCGCGATCTATGGCGGGGGTCAGCACACCGTGCGGTTCATGAAGAACGTCCTCCAGATCGAGGGTGGCCCGCGGGTGCTGGCGATCCTGGATGATTCACCCGGCCGAGAGCAGATCTCGGGCATCCCGCTCAGAAAGCCCGAGGACGTCGATCCGAGCGAAGTGGCGCTCGTGCTTGTCAGCTCGGACTGGATCGAGGACAAGCTGACCAAGCGTGCCCGCGTGTGGTCGGACGGCAGGGTGCCGGTCGAGAGGTTGTACGACGGCATGCCCATGTCGACGTTGCACGCGATGGAGTTCGCCGGTGAGCTGGTCGAGTGGCTCTCCGACGGACGGCGTCGCGTGACCGATGATCTCGGGCGTGAGCGGACCGACGAGCAGACCCGGTCGGCTCATAGCGCCCCCTCGGCGATCGAGCCCGTGAAAGAGCGCCGGATCTGGACGATGCTGACACCCGAGTACGAGGTGGGCGTCACGCAGGTGGTGCGGGAGCTGGACGAGATGTTCAAGCCGCACCAGATCTACCCGGGCGATCGTCACCGCCCGAACGTGGACCTGCGCGAGGAGGACTTCGCGACGCACGCCGAGCCGGGGCTCGTGAGCAAGACGACGCGCGTGAGCGTGATCGGGAGCTGCTTTGCAGCAAATTTCAGGAGCTGGCTCCTGGAGAACGAGTACAACTTCTGCCAGTTCGAGGACGGGCCATTTGCAGCGTTTGGTTCGCTGCGGACTGGGCCGCTGTTCAACACGGGCAGTGTGCGCCAGCTCGCCGAGTGGGCCTTCTACGGCATGGAGGCGGTCGAGCCGACGTGGAACGTCAACGGGAGGCTCTGCGACCCGTACCGGAAGTACATCAGCTGGCCCAGCGAGAAGGACATGCACGCCGAGCGTGCGGCGCACTTCGCGGCGATGCGCGCGATGGTGGCGGAGACGGATGTATTGATCCTGACGCTCGGTCTGAGCGAGGTCTGGCGGAACAAGCAGGACAAGCGGTGTTTCTATCTCATCCCGCCTCCGGGTGTGCTGGACACGGAGAAGCACGAGCACGCGCTGCAGACGGTCGACGAGTGCCTCTCGGACATCGAGCGGTTTTACGCGATCGTGCGAGAGCACAACCCCTCGCTCAGGCTGGTGGTGACGCTGAGCCCCGTGCCGTTAATGGCGACATACTTCGACCGGCACGCGGTGGTGTCGGATGCGGTGAGCAAGGCAACACTCCGAACAGCCCTGCATTGGTTCTGCCAGAACCACCCGGAGGTGATCTACTTCCCGAGCTACGAGATGGCGGTCCGCACCCCCGACTGGCCCTACGAGCCCGACAACCGGCACGTCAAACGCGGGCCGGTGGTGGACCGGATCATGCGGTCCTTCATGCAGCACTACGGCGATCCGGGGGACCTCTCCGCGCAGGTGTCCGAGCCCAAGCCGGGGGCCGCCCACGCGACCGCCTAGCATCCGCACGTGAAGCTAACCAAGAGAACCATCTCCAACATCGCGACCTATTTCATGGGCATCGCCATCGGGATCGTGCTCGTCGGCGCGATCATGTCGATGAAGCAGAAGGTCTTTCAGCAGCACCAGGCCAAGCAGGCACACGAGGCCCAGCAGCGATCCCAGCAGGTCCAGCCGACCGATCAGCAGACGTCGGCATCCGATGAGAGCAAGCCCAACGAGCAGCCCTGAACCGGGGCAACGGGGAGCCTCGGGCGCGCTAGGATCGCCCGCATGCCCCAAGCAACTCCCAAAAATCAGTCCAGGAAGAAGCGTACGAGCAAGAAGAAAGCCACGGCCACGCGCGCTAAGTCGGCTGCGATCAAGCCCAAGGCCGACCGGCCAGAACCCGCGCGTTCCGAGGCGCTCCGATCGATCCGCATCCGCGGCGCCAGGGAGCACAACCTCAAGAACGTCGATCTCGACCTACCCAGGGACGAGCTGATCGTGATGACCGGGCTCTCGGGCTCGGGCAAGAGCTCGCTGGCGTTCGACACCGTCTTCGCCGAGGGTCAGCGCAAGTACATGGAATCGCTCTCCGCGTACGCGCGGCAGTTCCTTGATCAGCTCAAGAAACCCGACGTCGAGGAGGTCGAGGGCATCCCCCCCACGATCGCCATCGAGCAGCGTTCCGCCTCGCACAACCCGCGTTCGACCGTCGCGACAACGACTGAGATCTACGACTACCTGCGCCTGCTCTACGCCCGCTGCGGGCTGCCCGTCTCCTGGGCACCGACGAAAACCAAGAAGGACGGCACCGTTCTCGAACGCTCTGGCAGGCCCATCAGCGCCACGCCAAGCACGCAGATCGTCGACGCGATCATGGAGCTCGCCGAGGGCACGAAGCTGATGGTGCTCGCGCCGGTCGTGCGCGGCAAGAAGGGGCACCACAAGGACGTCCTCGACTCGCTCCATCAGCAGGGCTGGGGACGCGCGCGGGTCAACGGCAAGGTGATCGAGCTGCGCGATGCGCTCATGGCGGGCGGCGAGAACCCGCTCAGCCTCGGGCGTTACCACAAGCACGACATCGAGGCCGTGGTCGACCGGATCATCATCCGCCCCGACGGAAGGCAGCGACTGGCCGAGTCGATCGAGTCGGCGCTCAAGCTCTCGGGCGGGACGGTCTTCATCTCCATCGCGAGCGATGGTGACGACTGGACGGACCGGACGTACTCGACAAGCTTTGCCGACCCGGATCACCCGGAGTGCTCGCTCGAAGAGATCAGCCCCAGACTTTTCTCGTTCAACTCACCGTTTGGCGCATGCCCGACGTGTCACGGGCTTGGTTCGATTCTGGAGTTCGATGAAGAGCTCGTCGTGCCCGACATGGATAAGTCGCTCGCGCGGGGCGGGATTGCGCCGTGGAAGAAGAACGGCCCGGGCGGCATGATCTACCCGCGCATGCTCCGGCGCTACTGCCGAAAGGAGGGCATCGACTACAACACCAGAGTCGCCGACCTGTCCGACGCGCAGTACGAAACGCTGATGTACGGCGGCAAGGGATGGGAAGGCGTCATCCCCATGCTGAACGCGTGGTTCCACAAGACCGAGAGCCAGTGGGTCAAGGATCATCTGCACCAGTTCCAGGCCGAGCACACGTGCCCCGAATGCCACGGCGACCGCCTGCGCATCGAAGCGCTGCATGTGCTCGTCTCGTCGTCGCACAAGGCCGACACGGAGAAAGCGTTCGGTGATTCCGTCATCGGACGCGACAGCAACGATGGCTCGCAGCTCAACATCTCCGAGCTCTCGCGGCTGAACATCAACGACGCGATCGCCTTCGTCGAGGGGCTGAAACTCTCGAAAGAGCAGGAGCAGATCGCCGAGCCGATCATGAAAGAGATCGGCAACCGACTGCGGTTTCTCTCGAGCGTGGGGCTTGAGTATCTCTCGCTCGACCGGCGCACGGCGACGCTCTCCGGCGGCGAGGCGCAGCGGATCAGGCTGGCCACGCAGGTCGGATCGGGCCTGGTCGGCGCGTGCTACGTGCTCGATGAGCCGACGATCGGGCTGCACCAGCGCGACAACGACAGGCTGATCCGGACGCTGCGCCACCTGACGGATATCGGCAACACAGTGCTCGTCGTCGAGCACGACGAGGACATGATCCGCGCAGCCGACCACGTCGTCGACATCGGACCCGGCCCGGGCGTGCACGGCGGCACGGTCGTCGCGCAGGGCACTGTCGCCGAGATCTGCAAACACAAGGAATCCATTACCGGGCAGTACCTCTCGGGGCGCAAGAAGATAGAGGTGCCGAAGCAGCGGCGAAAGATGAGCGAGAAAAAGGCGGTCGCGATCAAGGGCGCCAAGGAGAACAACCTCAAGAACGTCGATGCCGTGTTCCCGCTCGGCGGGATCGTGTGCGTGACGGGGGTCTCGGGCAGCGGCAAGTCGACGCTCGTCAACGAGATCCTGCTCAAGGCGCTCCGCAAGGACCTGCTCGGCAGCCGCGACAAGCCCGGCGCGCACTCACGCATCACCGGGCTGAGCAGGATCGACCGCGTGATCGAGGTCGATCAGTCGCCCATCGGGCGCACGCCGCGCTCAAACCCCGCGACGTACACCGGCATCTTCGACGAGATCCGCAAGATCTTCACCGCGACCAAGGAAGCCAAGATCCGCGGGTACAAGCCGGGCCGATTCAGCTTCAACGTCTCGGCGCAGTCGGGCGGCGGCCGCTGCGAGGCGTGCCAGGGGCAGGGCCTCAAGAAGATCGAGATGCACTTCCTGCCCGACGTGTTCGTCGAGTGCGAGGTCTGCCGGGGCAAAAGGTACAACCGCGAGACGCTCGAGGTGACGTACCGCGACAAGAACATCGCCGATGTGCTCGCGCTCACGGTCGAGGACGCGTGCAGCTTCTTCGAGAATCACCCGAAGATCCTGCGCTTCGCCGAGTGTCTGCGCGATGTCGGGCTCGACTACATCACGCTTGGGCAGCCCTCGACCACGCTTTCAGGCGGCGAGGCGCAGCGCGTCAAGCTCGCCACGGAACTCGGCAAGGGTGTGCGGTACGATGGCACCGTCAGCCAGGAGCACACGCTCTACATCCTCGATGAGCCGACGACCGGCCTGCACTTCGAGGACATCCGCAAGCTCGTCGAAGTGCTCGGGCGTCTGGCCGACACGGGCAACACGCTCGTCGTCATCGAGCACAATCTTGACGTGATCAAGTGCGCCGACTGGCTCATCGACCTCGGCCCCGAAGGCGGCGACCTCGGCGGCACGATCGTCGCCACCGGCACGCCGGAGGATGTGGCGAGGAACAAGGCGAGTCATACGGGGGCGTATTTGAAGGGGATGCTGTCAACTCTCTAGCAACCCGGCGCATAACCCAGTTCAGACAGGCAGGCGTGCAGCTTTCTCAGGTCCTCGACTTCCTGCTTGTCGAGATACCGATCCTCGATTGCATCTGCAAGGACAGCAGAAAATACCGAGGCATGCACCGCTCGCAACTGACCTTTCTCGAGACCAAGGCCTCTTTGCAGCTTCGCTACCTCTCTGATTTCTTCCTCTTCGATCACACGATCCGCAACCGCAGAAAGAATTGCACTCTGATACGTATGCAACTTTGCACAGGTCACCTCACGCTCACTGGTTCGAACAGCCGCGGCCGGCTTTACCGCTGATCCGAAGCCAAACGCGGCTGCCCGGCTCACAATTTTGGGAGCTCCATCTTCGCGACGCCGCCCCCCATCCGTGGACAACAACGGCAACTCAAGACTCTTCAGAAACTTGTAAGACCCGCGAGACATGAGGTCGGCGTACGTCGAAATACCGTTTCGCTGAGCTTCTTCGAGATAGAGAGGCACAAGCCGCCCGGCCGCATAGGCGTCGATGTACGCGTGGTGCTTCGGTTCGTAAGGGATACTGTGTTGCGAGCACGCTTGCCCAAGCGGGCAGCGCCCACCCAGACCAAGCAACGGACGCATGTACATCAAACAGACGTGGGGCACTTCGACTGGATAACCCGCTCGAGCCATCTCGTCCCGAAAGAACCGCATGTCAAAGTAGACGTTGTATGCCGCCACTACCGAACCCGAGATCGCTTCAATAATCTGATCGGCGATATCTGCAAAGAGAGGGGCATCAGCCACATCCTCGTCAGTGATTCCGTGCACGTCTGTCGCTTTCACTGAACGCTGCGGGTTCACAAGCGTATCCAGTACCAGCTTCGGCTCTTCGCCAGGATCAACCCGAACCACCGACACTTCGACCACTCGATCACGTCCGGCTGACAGACCAGTGGTTTCAAAATCGATCACACAAACCGGCGTGTTACGAATCTGTGCACTTGCGACCACTTCAGATCTCCTCCACTTCTGCTACTAACTTTCTCCGATTGGAAAGACCATTGATCATATTGTGAGCTTCGCCACACTATTCGACCCAAACCACCCGTGCAGCGTCCACTCGCCATCGAGCTCGGCCGTGATCTCCTTCGCGGCTTCCTCGTTCTCTGCGTCGAGCCAGAGGAGAATCTCGTCGGTTTCGTCCTCGCCCGAGCCGTGCAGGCGGGCAGCGATCAGGACGCCCTCGGCCTCGCCCGCTGTTTCGCAGAGCTTCTCGTCGAACGGGGCCGAGGCGAGCACGTAGCTGCGGGCGTTTGAGCCCGGGGGCGCGTTCTCGCCCTGTTCTTCGAGGGCCTTCATGTCGAGTTTGTGGAGCTTGGTGAGCGGCGCGGCCGTCGTCAGAAGGTGCGGCGTCAGCTTAAACACGCCGGCCTGGTAGGTCGGGTCGGTCTCGGCGTGAGCCATGCCCTCTTCGATGGTCTCGGCATCAAAGACAAACAAGCCCCGGTGATCGGGCTCGGCCAGCGGCGGACCGAAGGGGCCCGCGATGAGCAGGTCACCCGCCACCGCCATGCGCTTCATGTTCGAGAAATGCCCGCCGAAGGCCTCGCGCTGCTGGTCGGGCGTGAGGTCCGTCGCCTCGCCCGTCGTGATGAAGACGAAGACGTAGTCGCGTGATTCGGTTTCTGCAGAGTCGGATTCGCCCTGAGCCACGGCCGGGGCTCCGAGCAATACCATGCAAACGGCGAGAACGATGCGTGCGATGTTCATGAACGCAGTATACAGATGGCTGTCCGGGATGGAGCATTATGAGCAACAACATCATTTCAACGCGTGTCGCACAGTGCCGAGCGGGCGATCACCCGCTGCTGCTGGCCAAGATGCCCTCGGGGTACGCGGTCATGAACGACAACCAGCCCGAGGTGATCGCCGGCTGCTGTGTGCTCCTGCCCGATCCGGTTGTGCCGAGCGTCAACGATCTTGATGCAGACAAGCGTGCGCAGTTCATGGCCGACTTCCTGCTGCTGGGCGATGCGGTCCTGGCGGCGACGGATGCCGAGCGGATCAACTACCTGATCCTGTGCAACATGGCGCCCGAGTTGCACGCGCACGTGATCCCCCGCTTTGCTCGCGAAGATCCGGAGATACGCCGACTCGGTCCGTTTGAGGCGTATGACTTTGGGACTTCACCCAGTTGCGATCCGGGCGGTGCACATCGCGGGCTCTTTGAGAGGCTCCGGGCCGAGATCGAGGCCCGGCTCGGTTCGCGGTAGACTCGGACGCACATGGTCAAGGCGTATCTCATTTTCGTATTGCTGGCGATGACCGCGATCATCATCGCCAGCCGATGGCTGCCCTGGTGGGCCGGGCTCATCCTGATCCCGGGGTCGTTCTTTTTCTTCGTCTGGCTCGCGATCGCGCTGATCAAATTCGGGGCGCGGCGGCTGCTGCAATCCTCGCTCGAGGATCAGTCCATCGTGCTGCGCGGCGCAACGGTTACGGTGCACGGCGTCGCACCCTGCCAAGCGCCCGCGGACACCAATGCCTTCGACAACAACGAGGACGAGGACATCGATCTCTCGGTGCTCGGCGACCGCTTTGTGTGTCTCGAGATGACGGTGCACCCGGACGCTGCGAGTGTCGCCGACTCGCGCGAGAGGGTGGAGGACGGGGGCGGGCGATGGTGCCCTGTGCTTTTCTCGCTCATGGAGCCGGGCGTTGTGCTCGATCCGAAATCACAGGGCGTGATGGCGGTCTTCTCGATCCCGCAGGCGCGGGCGGTCCATGCCGAGCGCGTGGGCGAGGCGGGCACGACGAGCGAAGACGATGATCTCCAGATTGAAGGCCCGGCGCGTGTGCGTGTGACGTTCGCGGTGCCCGAGGGTGTCGCCGGTCGCGTCGCGGTGCGGTACCACCTGCTCGAGTTGGCGGAGATCACGCTGCCAACGTTCTCGACTCCGCGGATCGAGGGCGAGACTGACTTTGACGAGATGGGCGCTGACGAGACGGGCGCGTCCTAATGCCACGAGCCGGAGCGGATGCAGCCGTCGAGCCCGGGCATCCACCTGCGGGCGGTCGAGGCGTCGAAGCTCTCGGGCAGCGGGCTTGGGACACTGGCGTCCTCGCCCGGGTCGAGGAGGCATTCGATGAGGCTGACGGTGACCTGTTCGGGCGGGCGGACGCCGCCGGACCAGTACTCGTAATCCTGGTAGCTCAGGCGAACGGTCACGAGCAAGGGCTCGCGGTCGCCTGACTTGATCTCGACCTGGTGGGACCAGCCCTGGGCGGTGTCTTCCTCGTGGGTGACGCGGACTGAGGTCATCGGTTGCCCCCCAGCCGCCACCGGAGCGGGTTTGGGTGGTAGCATCCTGCGGGCGCGGTGCGCCCCCGGCTCAAGGGGATCCCATTCGAGATGACGTTCCTGCTCGAAACCATTCGGCTTGGGCTCTCCAATCTGCGCCTGCACCTGCTCCGGTCGTTTCTGACCGCCCTCGGCATCATCATCGGCGTCTCGGCGGTCGTGACGATGGTTTCCATCGGGGAAGGCTCAAAAGCACAGGCGCTCATGCAGATCGAGCGTCTGGGGGCCCGGAACATCATCATCAGGTCCCAGAAGCCGCCGCAGGCTGACCAGCAGGGGCAGAGCAACCAGAGCTTCTCCACGAAGTACGGCCTCACCCGCACCGATCTGGCGGTCATCGAGGAATCCTTCCCCCACGCGACCTCGATCGTGCCACTCAAGGAACTGGGCTCGCAGGTGCTCCGGGGCGACAAACGCAAGACCAGCCAGGCCTACGGCACGACGCCGGACATGTTCGAGGTCGCCCAGCTCAAGCTCGAACGCGGGCGGTATCTCACACAGGCCGACCTCGACGGACGCTCGATGGTGTGCGTGATCGGATCGGAGATCGCCAAGGAGTTCTTCCACCTCGAAGACCCGGTCGGCGAGACACTCAGGATCGACGAGAAAACCTTCAGAGTCATCGGTGTGCTCGCGCCGATCGGGCTCTCGGGCGGTGCGGGGGCGGCTCTGGTCGGGCGGGATCTGAACCTTGATGTCCACATCCCGATGACGACCGCCCGCGCGACGTTCGGCGACATGGTCGTCCGTCGCGGCTCGGGCACGTTCCAGGCAAGCGAGGTCGAAGTCGCCGAGGTGTACGTCCAGAGCGCCGACCGCGAGGACGTGCTGACCGACGCCGACCTCATGCGCCGATTGCTGGAGGTGCGCCACCCGAAGATGGAGGACATCGGGCTGATCGTGCCCTACGAGCTGCTCGAAGAGGCAAGGCGCCAAGCGCTGACCTGGACCGTCACGCTCAGCGCGATCGCGGGGATCTCGCTCCTGGTCGGCGGCATCGGGATTATGAACATCATGCTCGCCAACGTCACCGAGCGGACACGCGAGATCGGCATCCGCCGTTCACTCGGCGCGACCCGCAAGCACATCGTCTGGCAGTTCCTCGTCGAGACGGGTGTGCTGAGCATGATCGGCGGGCTGGTGGGCATCGGCGTCGGCGTGGGCGGGAGCCTGATGATCGGCTGGCTGACCCCCACACTGCCCAAGTGGCCCGTGATCGGGAAGCTCGTGCCACCCGATGTCCAGGCCCCGATTGCGCTGACGCCCTGGTCGATGGTCGTGGCGTTTACCGTCGCCTCGCTGACGGGGCTCATCTTCGGGCTCTACCCGGCGATGAAAGCCTCGAAGCAGGACCCGATCGTGGCGCTGAGGCATGATTAGGCATTAGGCACTAGGCACTAGGCATTGGGCACTAGGCATTAGGTATTGGGCATTGGGCATTGGGCATTGGGCATACCCGAAATGGAAAAGGCACCGGGAATGTACTCCCAGTGCCTCATACCTCGTGCTTGGTATCTAATGCTTTGTGTTACTCGCCCAGCAGCTCGGCGATCTCGTCGTCGACGGGGTTCACCGCTCGCTTGTCGCGCTGCTTGCCCTTGCGGGTCTTCTCGACCTTCTCTTGGGCCTCCTGCTCGGCGATCTCCTCCGGGGTCAGCTCGTCGTCATCGTCGTCCGCCTCCTGGGCCTCGCGGGCATCCAGAGCGGCGATCTCCTCGTCGAGCTTCGCCTGCGCCTCGGCGCTCTCGGCAGCGGCTTCACGCTCGAGCTTGCGACGCACAGACTCGACCCGAGCCTTGTCCGGCGCCAGAAGCATCGTGAACTGACGACCAAACGGACGCGGCGGCTGCTCGACCTTGCAGATGTCCTCGAGCGCCTCGAAGAACTGCCGAAGGTTCGAGAGACCGATGTCCTTGTGCGCAAACTCGCGGCCCTTGAAGCGCTGGATGACCTGCACCTTGTGGCCTTCCATCAGGAACCGGCGAGCCTGGTTCGTGCGGATCTCGAGGTCGTGCTTGTCGATCTTGATGGATCGGCCAAGACGGATCTCCTTGAGCTCGTTGCCCTTGGTCGAGGGCTGCTTCTTCTTGGAGAGGTCGTACTTGTACTTGCCGTAGTCCATGATCTTGCAGACCGGCGGACGACCATCGGGCACGACCTCGACAAGGTCAAGGCCGGCCTCCTCCGCCATGCGGAGAGCCTGGTGCGTCTCGATGACGCCGATCTGCTCATTTTCCGGCCCGATCAGCCGGATCGGGCTGATGCGGATCATGTGGTTTACGCGGGTCCGCTTGACGGGGCCGGCATCACGAAAGAAGTGTCTGCGAGCGATGAGTCTTTCTCCGATTTGGTCGCTGCGGTTCCAGAATCCCCGGCAGCGGCGACCATCGGCGCCGGGGGTCTGCGTTCAGGCTTGATCAATGCGCCGATTCACGGCGCGGACAATTGACGCACCGGAGCAGCGCCCGATGCGATGAGTTCAGAAATGACATCGACATGTGCGAAGCCGCGGATCATGAAGAGCGGCAAACCGACTGCGTGCACCACGCAGACGGGTGATAGACGGTAGGAGTATGTTCAGGCGTCGGCCTTCTCATCTGCCAAATGGTAAGCCCCGGGGCCCAGTCCGACAAGGAAAACCCGTGTGGGGCGGCACCGATCGTCATTTGGCGATGAGGATGATATTGGTCAGCAGGCTCATCAGGGCCACGCAGAGGGTGACGATGAACGCGGTCATCAGCCAAGGACGCACATCCTGGCCCCGGCTCTGATCGACGGGGATCTCGGTCTCGGCGGAGGCCTCAGCGGCTGCCACGGCCGCCAGATCCGCCTCACCAAGGATGTCCTTGTGGGCCAGGGGGGGCTGCTCGCCTTTGTGCACCGCCCGAAGGTCGATCAGCAGGTCCTTGCAGGACTGGTACCGGCTCTTCGGGCTCTTGGCCATCATCATCTCGATGATCTCAGAGACGCCCGCGGAAAGCTTCGGATTCACATGATCAGGGGGGACAAGCTCGGCCTTGAGATGCTTGTGCATGACGGCTGAGGGGTTCTTGCCCTCGAATGGGACTGCCCCGGTGACCATGTGGTAGAAGGTCGCGCCGAGCGAGTAGATGTCGGCGGGCGGCCCGATCTCGCGCTCGCCGCGGATCTGCTCGGGGGAGATGTAGTACGGCGTGCCGAAGGCTTTGCCCGCCTCGGCCTCGGCTGCTTCTTTGTCGGAGACGGCGCGGGCGAGGCCCATGTCGGCGAGCTTGACGACGCCATCCTTCGTGATCATGACGTTCTTGGGCTTCACGTCGCGGTGGATCAGGCCCTTCTCGTGGGCGTGCAGGAGCGCCTCGGCGACCTGCATGATGACCTCGATGGCGTCCTTCTCGGCGAATCGCTTCTGCTTGGTGATGTCGTCGTAGACGGTGCGCCCGTCGACGTATTCCATCACGAAGTAGTGGAACTCGCCCGCCTTGCCCACGTCGAAGGCCTGCACGATGTTGGGGTGGTTGAGCGACGCGGCGGCCCGTCCCTCGGCGTAGAAGCGCTCGATGAACTGCGGGTTGTCGCTGAACTTGCGGGGCAGAACCTTGATCGCCACGGTCCGATCGAGCGAGAGCTGGTTGGCCTTGAAGACCGTCGCCATCGCGCCGGCGCCGAGCTTGCCGAGAATGCGGAAGCCGGGGATCTTCTGACCCGATCGCTCGGCCTCGATGATCCGGCGGAGGCGGGCGATCTGACGCTGGGTGACGTACTGGTTGTCAACGAGGATCTGGACAAGCGAGGCCTGGTTGGCCTCGGTGCGGAGCTGGTTGGCCTGCTCGAGGCAGTGCTGAACCTCGTCCTGTGTCGCCAGTCCCTGGTCGATGACCAGCCGACCGACGAGGGTGTCGATGTTGGTGTTGCCCTTGGCCGCCTCGTGGATGGCCTCCTCGGCCTCGGCCACGGTGGGCGCGGGCACGGGTCGGGTCTTCCCCGAGGGGTCCTTCATGGGAGAGGTGTCTTCAAGGTTGCCGTTGTTTGGTGCCATTGTCGTCCGAGTGCGCGGTTGAAGCTCTCGCTGATGCCCAAGCTACCGAGATCGCATAGGGCTGTCAAAGCTTAGTCCGTCCGAAAGGCCCGGTCGGATCCATCGGTCCGGGGCTCTATACTCCCGCCCCGAGCGAAAGGCCCCTCAGCGACGATGCTCGTTACCGAATCCAGACCAAGAAACCTCAAGTGGTTCCACGCGGGACCGCTGCTCTACGGCGACTGGGGCACCAGCAGGCTCTATGTCCTGGGTCTGGCCTTTCTGTACACAGCCCACGCGAGTGTGCTCTACCTGGCCGCCATCGGCCTGCTCATGATCGCTGTCAGCTGGGCATACACCATTGTCTGCAAAGCGTTTCCGGACGGTGGAGGTGTCTACACCGCGGCCCGCCAGCTGAGCCCGACGCTTTCGGTCATCGGCTCAACGCTCCTGCTCTCGGGCTACATCATGACCGCGGCGATCAGCGTCGTGGAGGCCTTCCACTACTTCGGCACCCCCCACTGGCTGACCGTCCCGCTCTCGCTCGTCACGCTCGCCTTCGTGGGGCTCATCAACTGGTTCGGTGCCCGGGCGGCGGGCCGGTTCGCGCTCATCGTGGCCTTTGTCGCGCTCGGCGTCTGCGCGGTGATGGCGGTGCTCTCGATCCCGTTCTTCGTCAAGGGCCTGGGCACGATCGAGTTCTCGTTCATCCGCGAGAGCAGCCCCTCCGAGATCTGGATCGCCTTTACGGGTATCTGCCTGGCGCTGGCGGGGGTCGAGGCCGTCGCCAACATGACGGGCCTTATGAACCACCCCGTCGAGAAGACGGCCAAGAAAACCATCTGGCCCGTCACGATCGAGGTGGTCGCGCTCAACATGTTCTTCGGGCTGGCGCTTGCGGGGCTGAGCTACACCGTCGACGGCCGATCGCTCGCCGACACCCACGAGCCGCACATCCACCAGCTCGAGCACTACGAGGCCCGCGTCGAATCGGGCGAGATTCCCCAGGCCAAGCTCGACCAGGTCGAGAAAGAAGTCGAGAAGTACACCAACGCCTCGATGCGCGTCATCGCCAGCGAGAGCGGCGAGAAAATGTTCGGCGAGCACGCGGGCGTGGTCGCGGGCAACGTCGCGGGCATCGCCTTCGGGCTCCTGCTCCTGAGCGCAACGAACACCGCGATCATGGCGATGGTCTCGGTGCTCTTTGCGATGGCGCAGGACAAGGAGCTCCCGCACAAGCTGACCAAGCTCAACTACTCCGGCGTGCCCTGGGTAGGGCTGATCGTGTCGCTCGTGATACCCGCGGGCGTGCTGATCATCGAGCAGGACGTCACGGTGCTCGCCAAGCTCTACGTGCTCGGCGTGTGCGGCGCGATCACGGTGACGATGAGCTCCGTCGCGCTCAACAAAGAACTGAAGATCAGCAAGCTCAGCCGGACGGGGATCGCCGCAATCGCGATCTTCTTGCTGGCGGTCTCGGTCACGATCGGTGTGACGCAGTGGATCTCGACGGCATTCAGCGGCGGGCTCATCGCTGTGGCGCTCGGCTCGCGGTGGGTGCTCTCCAAGCAGAAGGCCCGGGTCGTTGAGCCTCTGGCAGCGCCCGAGACCGGCTGGCTCTCGGAGCTTGAGAAGCCGACGATCCAGATCGACGCGAGCAAGCCCGCGATCATGCTGGCGGCGAGAGGTCGCAACCAGTCGGAGTTCGCCGTCGACCTGGCCAAACGCCGCGGCGCGACGCTGTACGCGATCTATGTCCGCTCGCTGCGTGTGATGGACATCACGCCGGGCCGGGTGCCCAATGTCGCCGAGGACCCGCAGGCTCAGGAAGCGCTCGGGACGACGGCTGTGCTGGCGCGCGAGGCGGGCGTGCCCTTCGTTCCGATCTATGTCACGAGCCCTGAGATCACCGAGGAGATCCTGGACTACACCGTGACGCACGGGTGCGACACGCTGATCATGGGTAAGACGCAGCGCTCGTTCTTCGCCCGGAAGCTGGACGTGGACGTCGTGAGCCGGGTGGCCTCGATGCTTCCCGACAGCGTGGCGTTGATTACGCGCTCGGCGACCACGCCGCACGTCGCCGGCAAGGCCTGATCACACCTACGCTCCCCCGATGCCCGAACTCGACGAGAAGACACAGAACGGGTCGCCTCTCCTGGAGGGGTTGACAGAATCGCAACGCGCCGCGGCCTCGGCGCTGGAGGGCCCCGTGCTCGTGCTCGCCGCGGCCGGTTCGGGCAAGACGCGCGTCATCACAAGGCGGATCGCGTACCTCATCGAGCAGGGTGTGCCCGCCTGGTCGATCCTGGCGCTGACGTTCACGAACAAAGCCGCCGCCGAGATGCGCGAGCGCATCGACAAGGTCATCGCCTCGCCCGGCAACGAAGGCCGATACGCGCGTGGGCTCGTGGTCACGACGTTCCACAGCCTGTGCGCCCGCCTCCTGCGCCGGTACGCCGAGGTGCTCGGTCTGAATCCGGACTACTCGATCTACGACTCGTCGGACCAGCAGGCGCTCGTCAAACGCCTGATCGGGGAGCTCGATCTCTCGACAAGCAACTTCCCGCCCAGGCAGGTCCTGAGCGTCATCAGCAACGCGAAGAACCAGCTCATCGACGCGGAGATGTTCGCCGCCTCGGCGATGGACTTCTCGACACGCAACATCGCCAAGATCTACACCGCCTACCAGCGCGGCCTAAAGAAAGCCGGCGCGGTGGACTTCGACGACCTGCTCCTGCTGACCGCCAAGCTGCTGCGTGAGCACGCCGAGGTGAGGCGCGAATGCCAGGAACGCTGGCAGTGGATGCTGATCGACGAGTATCAGGACACGAACCGCGCGCAGTTCGAGATCGCCTCGCTCCTGGCCGGCACCCCCGAGGAACGCGGCGCCAAGCCCAACATCTTTGTCGTGGGCGACCCGGACCAGGCGATCTACGGCTGGCGGGGCGCGGACATCTCCAACATCCTCGACTTTGAGGAACGCTTCCAGGGCGCCCGCGTCATCCCGCTGGGTGAGAACTTCCGCTCAACGGCTCCGATCCTGAGTATCGCCGACACTCTCATCCGCAACAACAAGCAGCGCAAGCACAAGGACCTGTTCACGAAGCGCCCGGGCGGCGAACGCGTGACCGTGACGCTCTGCCGCGACGAACGCCACGAGGCGGAGATCATCACCGACTGGATGCGCGACCTGATCCAGAAAAGCGCCGACGGCGACAGGCCTCTTTCCTGGAACGACTGCGCCGTCTTCTACCGCACGAACGCGTTGTCCCGCGTGGTCGAGGATCAGCTGCGCCGCGCGCAGGTGCCCTACGTCGTTGTCCGGGGGACGGCCTTCTATCAGCGTGAGGAGATCAAGACCGCCCTGGCCTACCTGCGCGTCGTGGCGAACGCGGACGACGACGTCTCGCTCCTGCGCGTCATCAATACGCCCACACGCGGCATCGGCAAGGCGGCGCTCGGGCTGCTGCAGAACTTCGCCGCGGCTCACGGGCTCTCGCTCTTTGCGGCTCTGCGCCGGGCGGACGAGATCTCGGCGCTCTCCTCCCGCGCACGGAACGCGGTGAAGGAGTTCGTCTCGACCGTGGACCACTGGAACGGCGCGGGCAGCTTCATGGGCGCGAGCATCGCGGGCTCGCTGCGCGACCTGGCCGAGCGTGTGATCACCGAGTCCGGGCTGGAATCGCACTACAAAGCGCAGGCGGCCAAGAACGAGGCGGAGGAAGACCGCCTCGACAACCTCGCCGAGCTCGTGTCCTCGGCTGCGGAGTTTGAAGAGAACTACGACCCCGCGGATGACCCGATGCAGTTCGACGCGGCCGTCGCGGGCGTGGGCTCTGACGAGCCGCACATGCTTTCGCTCCTGCGTGCGTATCTCGAATCCGTCGCGCTGGTCGCCGACGCGGACGCGGTCGATTCGGAAACAGGCGCGGTCACGCTCATGACGCTCCACGCGGCCAAGGGCCTGGAGTTCCCGATCGTCGGGATGGTCGGGCTCGAGGAGAACGTGCTCCCCCACTCGCGGGCGCACACCTCGGACCAGGAACTCGAAGAGGAACGCCGGCTCTGCTTCGTGGGCATCACGCGCGCGATGGAGCACCTGCACATGACCGCCGCCAAGTACCGCACGGTCCGCGGCATCTCCGAACGCACCATCGCCAGCCGATTCCTCGAAGAACTCGGATCCGAGCACGTGCACATGGTCGACCGCTCCGATTCGCTGGGTGGCTTTGGCCCCTCCAAAGGCACCGGCGAGAGCTGGGAAGACAACTACGCGCAGACCCCGAAGATCCGCTCGTATGACTCCGCACGCGAGGTGCAACGCGCCAAGGAGGGCAGCCGGATGGCCTCGGGCCTCCGCGCCGGCGCGATGGTCCGACACCCTCGCTTCGGTGTCGGCAAGGTTGTCAACGTGACGAGCGGCTCGAACGCTCGCGCCAAGATCGACTTCCGCACCGGCGGCGTCAAGACACTGGTGCTGGAATACGCACGACTCGAGCCGCTGGATTAACGAGAACTCCGCCGGGTGCCACGGCTTGTCCGTCTTCGGCAAGCCGTGCGATGCGCAAGTGATCGGACTCAGAGTACGGGTTGCCCTTCGGGACAGCCCGTGGCACCTGCCCTACTTCGCGAGTGCATGCTGAACGGCATCAACAAACGCCTTCTGCGCGGTCTCGGATTGCAGCAGAAAGAGCGAGGGCTCGATGAGTTCGAGCTCGGAGATCAGGCGGGAGCCGTCGGCGGCGCGCATCGTGTCGAGCCGGGCGTACATGACGGGCTCCGGGAGCAATGTGAGCGCCCGGTCCAGCATGTCGCGCTCCTCATCGGTCACCGGCTTTGCGTCCGAAACGCTCTCGTCGTCCTCGGCGAAGCGCGGCTCTTTCTCGATTACGTGCGTGCACGAGCCGTCGATGTGGATGACAGACCGCTCGCCGCCGGTTTCGACGCTCTTGAGATAGGGCTGGATCATCATGTCGCGGTGCGGCGTGTGGTGCAGCAGGAACGCGTCGGCATCACCGAACGTCTGAGCGCTGAATCGCCGGGTGTTGGCGCTGCCAGCGGAGATCGAGGGTTTGATGACGATGTCGTCCCAGCCCCTGCCCTCGAGCAGCGCTTCGAGCGGGAGTTCGTTCTCGCGATCGACGAACACCGTCGGCACGATCGGCAGGCCCGCCTGCTCGAGCGCGGTCAGGTAGCGTTTGTGGATGTTCCATCGCACGATCTCGGGGTGGTTCTCCACCCGCGTCTGGCTCTCGGCGAGCGTGAGCCACTGCAGGAACAGATCCGCGTCGTCGTGGTAGTTCCAGCACGAACGCAGCACGCACAGCTCGAACCCGCCCGGCTTGATCGATTCATCGTCCCACGGGTACAGCTTGGCCTCGATGCCCGCTTCCGCGAGCAGGCGCATCATCAGTTCCTGGTCCGGGTCGGGCTCGGGGAGCACCTTGCACGTCACAATACCCACGGGTCGACTCATGCCGGGCCGATGCCCCGGTAGAGCTGCTGCACACGCTCGGCCTGCTGACGCCGGACCGACTCAAGCACGAGCCTCGGCACGCGGAACGACTGCTCCTGCGACGTCACATTCGAGCAGTGCTCGTTCAGGCAGGCGTACAAGAACTTGAACGCGTCTCGCGGCTGGTGCATCTGCTCGAGCGCATCGACCAGATCCTGCCTCGTCACATCCTCGGCGAACAGATCGAGCAGCGCGATCGGCTGGGCACCCTCGGCCTGGCACGCGGCCAGCCTCGCCTCGCACAGGTCGTACAGCGTCGGGCCCGACCACGTCAGCCGCTCGACGAGGTTCTGCTTGTCGAGGCGTGCTTCCTGGAAGAAGCTCGAGGACTCCTTGAACAGCGCGTGGCGCAGCTCGATGGGCAGCAGCATCTTGATGCCAAGCCCCTCCTGCTGGAGGAACTTGTTGTTGAACATGGGCCAGACGACCGCACGCATGCGGTTGGCGTCGCCGTTGATGAGCGTGGGCTCGTCGACCCGGTCGACGACCACAACGATGGCCTGGTATCCGAAGCCCGCGATCGCCTGACGGAACCGCGCCAGCAGCGCGTACCGCGTGTCGTCGGAATCGCTCGTCGGGAGCGAGCCGCTGCGCAGCACAGCGGGGTCGAGCTGCCTGAGCGACTGGATGTAGCTGAGGTCGGACCGTGTCGAGGAGCGGATCTGCCGACGCACGCGCCGCGCGAGACGCTTCATCGTCAACGCATCCCAGAGCACCCGCTTGAGCAGGAACGCGAACCAGACCAGGACCGACCCGAAGAAGAGCGCCTGCCAGAAGATGTTGTCGAAGTCGCCGTTCATCAGGATGAACGCGACAAGCACGCCCGCGGGCAGGAGCCAGCCGGCGTAAGCCAAAGCGCTCCAGACCATGCGCGAGAACGGGATCGGCAGCCGGAGCGCCCGGCGGAGCTTGGCGGTCCGCTCGTGCGCCCGGTCAGGCCGGTCGTAGAGCGTCTGCAGCAGCAGCAGGTCCTTCCGGCTCGTCGGATCGAGGGCCCGGGCGGTGCGCCGCACGTGCTCGCCCATGTCGAGCGTGCGCCCGGTGGCCGTCTCCCCGATGATGCCGTCGACCACACCCGGCACGCTGCGCATCAGGATGCCGTCGATGTGATCGACGAGCCTGATGCGTGAGAGGCAGTCCTGGATGTCCCCCCCGCCGCCGTAGCGCTGGTGGAACTGATCCAGCAGTGTGTTGAGCTCGTCGTAAGCGACGAGCATGACCTTCTTCTCGGGGTGCTCTTTGTTGTGCTCGGCGATCCGCCTGGCGATCTGCATGCGGATGGCCGTCTTGCCCGAGCCCTTCTCGCCGAAGACGATCGAGGTGGACGGGTACTCGAGCCTCCCGATGATTTTCTCGAAGTCGGAGTGCGCGGCACGCGGCCTCCCCGCGGCGTCAAGCTGCGAGAGCCGGCTAAACACCGCGTCCTGGCGCGCTTCCTCCCCCCGGAAGGGGTTCTCAACGATGGACCAGTGATCGAAGAACTGCTGCAGATTCATGCCGCCTCCGTCAGGGTCCCGCTCCTCTACACAAAGGGTACTCAGTGCGCGACGCGCGTGCCGAGAAGGGGCTCGATCATCGCCAGAGTCTTCTCAAGCGTGGCCGCGTCGCGTGCCTCGGCGTTCAGTCGCAAGAGCGGCTCGGTGTTGCTCTTGCGGATGTTGCACCACCAGCCCTGCTTCTCGAAGCAGTCGAGCGTCACGCCGTCGAGTTCCTCGATGTCCGCGTCGACGTCGCTGCCCGGGCCGAGCTCCTCGATCGCATTGGCGAGCGCCTCGTCCGGATTCTCGTTCTCGAAGTTGATCTCGCCCGACTGGGCGTAGCGGGCGACGGGCGCGACCAGTTCGCTCAGCTTCTTGCCGCTCTGGGCAAGCTGCGAGAGCAGCGAGCACATCGCGATCGCGCCCGAGTCGGCGTTGAAGTTCTCGCGGAAGTAGAAGTGACCCGAGAGCTCACCCCCGAAGATCCCCTCCGAGTCGGCCAGCTCCTGCTTCATGAAGACGTGCCCGACGCGGCCCTTGATGGGCTCGCCACCGGCCTTCTCGATCTCCTCCTCGACCGCCTTGCTCGAACGCAGGTCGTACACCACCGCAGCCCCCGGCGCCTCTGCGAGGAAGAACGGCGCCATCACCGCGGTCAGGTGGTCACAGCCGACGATGTTGCCCTTCTCGTCCACAGCCACACACCGGTCCGCGTCGCCGTCGTAGCAGAAGCCCACGTCCGCGCCCTGCTCGACGACGGCTTCCTGCAGCTGACGCACGTTCGACGCGACGAGCGGGTTGGGCTCGTGCACGAACTCGCCCTTGGTGTTGTCGAAGTTCAGCTCGACAATCTCCAGCCCCTCGACGTTCTCGCCCTTTTTCCCGAAGATCTTGGGGATCATCGTCCCCGCCATCCCGTTGGACGCGTCGATCACGATCTTCAGCTGCTTGCCCGCCAGGTCGAGGAAGCTGAGCACGTGCTTGGAGTACGGGCCCCAGAGATCACGCTGCTCGGACTTGCCCGCGTGCGCCGGCGGCTCGGCGGTCGCGCCGGTGCGATCGACCATCGCCGCGTGCTTGCGGATGAGCGCCAGGCCCGTCTCCTCGCCCACCGGCTTGGCCTTGCGCTTGGAGATTTTGAACCCGTTGTACTGCGGCGGGTTGTGGCTTGCCGTCACCATCACCCCGCCGGCGCAATCAAAGTAATTCACCGCAAAGTAGATCATCGAGGTGTCGATCATGCCGAGATCGATGACCGACCCGCCCTGATCGGTGATGCCCTTGATCAGGCGCTCCGTCAGCGTCGGGCTCGACTGCCGCATGTCGCGACCGACGACGATGTTCTTCATCATCGGCGTCGTGTCGCCGTCGGCCGCGGCGTCGCCCAGCAGGAACTGGGATGAGCCGAAGCCGATCTGCCAGGCCATCTGGTCGGTCAGAAGGTCGGGGTAGGTGCCACGAATGTCGTACGCCTTGAAGACTCGGCCCAGCATGCGGTTGCTCCTCCGGTTGGTCCCCGTCTCCGAAGCGGACGGGACGAAGAGCGTAGCGCCACACCACCGAATTGTCTGTTTTGAACGGATTACGTTCGGGCATTCGCCTGTTCAGAATTCAGAAAGGCAGATCGTCCGGCTCAAACCGCTGTACATGTCGCTTGGGCTCGGTCGAATCGCCCCCCGCCGCTCCCTCATCGCGGGGATCGGGCAGCGGCTTGCTCCCATCGATCCGGACAGGCCGGACACCCTTGGGCAGGGCCGCCAGAAAGAGCTTCCCGTAGTTCGAGGTCATGAGCCTCGGGTCGAGCACCACGACCCGGCCCTTGTCCGACTGGCTCCGGATGAGCCTGCCGAAGCCCTGCTTGAACCGGATGATCGCGCGCGGCAGCGACTCCTCGCGGAAGGGATCACGCCCCTGCTCCTTGATGCGCTCAAGCCTCGCCTCCGTGAGCGGACGCCCCGGCGGATCGAAGGGCAGGCGCGTGATGATCACGCTCCGCAGCGCATCGCCCCGCACATCTACGCCCTGCCAGAAGCTCGCCGCCCCGAGCAGGACCGAACGCGGGTCCGCCTTGAAACGATCGAGGATCTGCGTGCGCGAGCCGTCGCGTCCCTGCGCCAGAAGCGGGATATCCAGTTCGAGCAGATCGCGTCTGAGCGTGTCGGCGACCGCGTAGAGCGACGCGAAACTCGTAAAGAGCACGAACGCCCCGCCGCCCGTCTGATCGACGTGCGACAGGATCCGCCGCGAGAGCTCGGTGTGGTAATCGCTCGCGTGCGCCGAGTGACGCTGATTCGGCGCGGTGTAGGTCGGGCTGGGCATCGTCGTATCCACAAACAGCTCGACCTGGGCGGCGTGATCGAACGGGCTGCCCAGTTGCAGCACACCCGCCCCCTCGCACCCGAGACGATCGATGATGTGCGCAAACGCCAGCTCCGCCCGCTCGCTGGGCTCGTCCTCGGCGATGGCGCGCGTCGTGAGCGTCGCGCTGGCGAGCGTGACCGACCGCGGGCCGGGCGCTTCCTCCTCGCCCTTGATCTCGCGGAAGAGCGCATCGCGCAGGATGGGCCCCACCTCCACGGGCGAGCACGCGAACGAGATGCTCGGCGAACGCCTGGCGGGCGAACGCGAGACCTCCACCCAGTACGCGCACCCCTTGATCGTCTGCTCCACCAGCGCGTGGGCCGCCTCGGCGATGTCGCTCGCACGCTCGGCGTACGAAGCCAATTCAAACTTGTCCGCCTCGTGCGTGCAGACGTCGCGCAAGAGGCGCAGCCTTGTCGCCAGCTGCGCAAAGATCGGCGAGAGCACGTTCTCCACGATCCCCGCCTCACGCACACGCCCGCCCGAACCGCGATGCCCGTCGTGCCAGAACAGAAGCGACTCAAAGAAAGCCCCGCTCGCGTCCCGCGCATCCGCGACAGCCGCCAGCGCCTTGTTCACCGCGTCCATATCGCTCGTCAGCAGACTCAGCTGGGGCAGAAACCCCTTCGCGCCCTTCTCCACAAAGAGCAGCGACAGCAGATGGTTCACACGCCCCTCGGTCAGCGAGACACCGAAGTGCTCGCTCGCGACGTCCTCGACCATGTGCGCCTCATCGAGAATGACGTGGTCATACCTCGGCAGGAACCCGACGCCACGCGTGCGGAGCGCGAGATCACTGAAGAAAAGCGCGTGGTTGCAGACCAGCAGGTTCGAGCGCTCCATCTTGCGCCGCGCCTTCTGGTAGAAGCACACCTCGTAATTCGGGCAGCGCCTGCCCATGCAGTTGGCCGAGTCGGATCGCACGTGGTCCCACACGCCCGGGCGATCGAGTTGGGGGAGGCTCGTCAGCGTGCCGTCGGCGGTCTCGTTGGCCCAGTCTTCGATGACATGGAGCGAGCCCCGCGCG
Organism: Phycisphaerales bacterium; assembly: GCA_965228265.1. Lineage (GTDB taxonomy): Bacteria > Planctomycetota > Phycisphaerae > Phycisphaerales > UBA1924. The sequence goes on along the minus strand of OZ245804.1, from coordinate 1,403,149 downwards.
ACGCCGTCGACAAAGAGCTTGTCTTGGCGTCTGCTGGCCTGCTCGAGCCGGCGGATGCTCAGGTAGTTGCCGCGGCCTTTGACGAGCGCGGGACGGAGCGTGGCCATCGGGTCGTGCTCGGCCGGGCCCTCGGCGTCGGCCTTTCCGAGCCCGAGCGCCTCCATGAGCATCGGGATGTCCTTGCGGACGATCTGCTCCTGCAGCGCGATGGTGTTGGTCGCAACGACGACGGTCTCGCCATAATCCACGCAGCGCTGAATCGCGGGCAGGAGGTAGGCGTAGCTCTTGCCCACGCCCGTGCCCGCCTCGGCGAGCAGACGCCCACCCTTGTCCATCGCCCGCGCCACCGCCGAGGCCATCTGGATCTGCTCAGGGCGGGCTTCATAGCCCTCGCCCAGCATCCTGGCGATGGGCCCGTCGTTCGAGAGTGCATCCGTCGGCGACAACACGTGTAGAGTGTACGAGGGCTGTTCGCCCGCAAACGGAGAATCTTGTGCGCCAAATCACTGCAATAGCCGCTCTCATCGCCGCCCTCCCCGCCTTCGCCCAGCCCGACAAGATCGCCGTCACGTTCGACGAGGGCGTGCTGAGCGAGCCGTACACCGGACGCATCTATCTGGTGCTCGGGCCATTGGAGAGCGAGCCGATCCAGCGCATGAACGCGTGGTTCAACCCGCCCCCGCTCGTCGCGTGGGATGTGCGGAACGTGAAACCCGGCGAAGCAATCGTCCTCGAGGGCTTCGATCTGTCGCACGCCCCGGAGAACGTGGGCGACGCCTGGCGCACGGGCGAATGGGCCGCGCAGGTCGTCGCGCGCGTGAACCCGGACTCGCCCAAGCCGGGCGAGGGCGCGGGCGATCTTTTCTCCACCCCCACCACCATCGACATGAGCGCCAGCGACGACGAGGGTGTGATCGGTTCCTTCACGCTCGATCAGGTTGTCGGCGAGAAGACATTCACTGAGACCGAGCAGACAAAGCTTTTCACGATCCGGAGCGAACTGCTCAGCGCGTTTCATCATCGCCCCGTCGAGATGCGCGCATCGGTGACGCTGCCCGAATCCTGGGATGTCGATGCTGAGCGCACCTACCCGGTGGTGTATTACGTCACGGGTTTCGGGGGTGACGAGAGTGAAGTGCTGCGCTACCTCGGCGGCATGCCGCACAAGGAACTCGTGGGCGACACGATTGTCGTCGGGCTCGACGCCTCGAACTACTGGGGTCACTCGGTGTTCGCCGACAGCGCGATCACCGGCCCGTGGGGCGAGGCGCTGACGACCGAGCTCATCCCGGCGCTCGAAGCCAAGTTCCGCGGCGCGCAGGACCCCGAGCACCGCTATGTCACGGGCATCAGCTCGGGCGGCTGGGGGAGCCTGTGGCTCCAGGTCGAGTACCCGGAGGTCTTCGCGGGCGTGTGGAGCCACGTGCCCGACCCGGTCGACTTCCACGCCTTCCAGACCGTGAACCTCTACGAGGACGGCGCAAACATGTACACCGACGCGGAGGGCGAGCCACGCCCCGTCGGACGCCGAGGCGACGAGGTCATGTTCTGGGCGAAGGACTTCATCGCGCGCGAACGCGTGCTCGGGCCGGGCGGGCAGATCCGCTCCTTCGAGGCGGTCTTCAGCCCGGCGCTGGACGACGGCACACCCGCGCGGGTCTTCGACCTCGACACGGGCGAGGTGGACCCTCAAATCGTTGAAGCCTGGAAGACCTACGACATCAACGCCAAACTCGGGCGCGAATGGGACGAGATCGGGGACGAGCTGGCAGGCAAGCTGCACGTCTACGGCGGCGAGATGGACAACTTCTACCTGGGCGAGGCGGTCGATCTGCTCAAGGCATCGATGGAAGAACGCGGCTCGGACGCCGAGATCATCGTCCTGCCGGGCATGTCTCACACCTTCTACTGGAAGGGTGACAAGGAAATGTGGGAGACGATCGCCCAGCGGTGGGAATCGACCGGGAAGTGAAGAGCGCGGTGCCCGCCGGGTGCCACGGGTTGTCTCGCAACCCGTGTCTTCGGGTTTGTGGCACAGAGCACGGCTTGCCGAAGACGGACAAGCCGTGGCACCCGATTCAACACGATTACGATTTCTTGACACCCAGAGGCGATCGTTTCGGTTCGCCGTCGCGGCGTGGGTAGACCTTGGGCGTGCGCCGGGTTTTCTCGAGAATCACGATGCGCCCGGTCTTGGTGTCGACCGTCCCGGTGTGGATGGTGTGGAGCATGTGCAGAGCCGCCTTGGCCTCGTCGAGTTCCTCGTCGGCTTTCTGCCCCTTGATGAGCGCCACGATGCCACCCTCGCGCGCCAGGGGCACGCACAGCTCCGAAGCCACGGCGACGCGCCCGAGCGCCCGCGCGGTGACGAGATCGAAGCGGTCGCGCAGCTCGCCCCCGCCGAACGCGCCCTCTCGCTCGGCGCGGCTGTTGACGACATTGACGTTGGTGAGTCCGAGTTCCTGCGCAAAGTGGTTGAGAAGCTCGACCTTGCGTCCGGTCGCTTCCAGGAGCGTGAAGCGCGCATCGGGGCAGACGATCGCCAGCGGCAAGGCCGGCACGCCCCCGCCCGAGCCGACGTCGCAGACCTGCAGATGATCGCCGGCTGGATCGACTTCGCTGATGACGGGCAGGAGTGTGAGCGCATCGAAGATGTGCTTCATCCACGCCTCGTGCTCGTCCTTGATGGCGGTGAGGTTGGTGGTCTTGTTGGCCTCGTAGAGCAGATCGAGGAAGGCGTAGAGGCGTTCGGGCTCGCCCGTTTCCAGCTCGATGCCCATCTCGGCGCAGGCGTGCTTGAATTCGTCGGTCGCGGGGATCATCAGGCGGGCTCCATGAGGTCGCCCCGGACCATAGTGCTGTCGGGGCGTCGGAAGCCCACATTCATGACGAGCCCGGTCATGAGCCAGCTCGTGAGCATGCTCGACCCGCCGTAGCTGACGAACGGGAGCGTGATGCCGATGATGGGCACGAGCCCGACGGTCATGCCGATGTTGATGAGCGCCTGGGTGGCGATGAAGGCGGTGAGCCCGACGATGAGCACACGTCCGAAGGGTTCGCGGCAGTACCAGGCTGTCATGAGCGCCGAGGCGGCCCAGATGAGATAGAGCAGAAGGACCGCGAGCCCTCCGAGCAGTCCGAACCGCAGGCAGATGACGGCGAAAACCATGTCGTTGTGGGCCTCGGGGAGGCTGTTGTACCGCACGAGCGCGCGCGAGCTGGCGTCCGAGTTGCCCGTCAGTCGCCCGGCGCCGACGAGGCGCTGGGCGGTGAAGCTCTGGAAGTTGATGTCCTGAGCGCCCTCGTCGGAGCCCCGGATCTGCTGCATGATCGCGACGATGCGCGTTTTCTGGTGGGGCCTGAGCAGGGGCCACGACGCGGGGGCGGCGGCTGTCGCGATGAGCACGATCAGCACGAGGTGGCGCAGCCTCGCGCCGCCGGCGAGCAGCATCGCGAACAGACTGGGCACAAAGAGCGACGCGGAGCCGAGGTCGGGCTGGAGCGTGATGAGCCCGACGGGGACAGCGGCGATCAGGCCCGGCGCGACAAGCCCGCGCAGGCGAGTGTGCTCACGCCGATAGCGTAGAAAGCCTGCGATCGTGAGCGTGAAGGCGATCTTGGTGACCTCGGCGGGCTGGAAGTCGGTGACGCCCATGTTGATCCAGCCGCGTGCGCCGTTGCGGGGCGTCACGATCGACTCGGGCACGAAGGGCACCAGCAGAAAGATCAGCAGACCCACGCACGCGATGTACGCGGGCCAGGCGATGAAACGCAGGAGCCGAAAGTGCGGCACGGTCCAGAACAGGGCGGCCCCCACCCCGACACCGAGAAAGATCGCCTGACGGATCGTCGTGCCGGAGGGGCTGCGTTCGATGGTCGCGGCCTCGGCGATGTCGATCGCGTACAAGCCGATGATTGAGAGCGCCAGTGAGGCGAGCAGCGTCACCCAGCCCCAGTGCACGATCGACAGGTTTTTGCGCAGCGACCCGGTGCCCCCGTACCCGCCTCGGATGATCGATTCGATCAGCGCGAGATTCACAGGTATCCCTCTTGGACGAGGGCGTGGACGATCTGATTGGCGATGGGGCCGGAGACGCGACCGCCCGACCCGCCGTACTCGGCGACGACGGCGATGGCGTATTTGGGTCTGTCGCGGCCGCAGAGCAGCACGAACCAGGAGTGATCGCCTCGGCGGAGGACCTCTCCCTTGTAGACAATGGCGGTGGTGGTCGCGGTGCCCGTTTTGCCCCAGACTTTGACGCCCGGGACGTCGAAGATGTCGAAGGTTTCGCCCGAGGCGAGTGTGACGTGGTTGGCCGTCCCGTCGCGGTCGTTGACGACCATGTCGAGGCCGTGGAGCGCTTCGTCGACAATGGCGGGGTCGAATCCGAGATCGATGGGCTCGGGCATGTCGCCGGCGATGATGGTGGGCTTGATGCGCACGCCCCCTCGCGCGAGCGTGGCGAAGGCGTCTGCCGCGTGCACGGGCGTCCAGGCGACTGGGCCCTGCCCGATGCCCATGAGGATGGCGTCGGAATCGCCCACGCCGTCGGGGTTGTTGTTGAAGCCCAGCCAGCCGGCGAGTGTGTTGTCGAGCGGGAGATCGAGGCTTTCCCCGACACCGATGGAGCGGTAGAAGTCGACGATGCCCTTGGCGCCGAGGCGTTGGCCGAGGGTGTAGAAGTAGATGTTGCATGACCCCTTGATGGCTTCGGCGCCGCCCGGGGTGTGCCCGAACTGTGCGTCGTGCGTGGTGCCGAACTGTTTGTAGATCCAGCATCGGAGCATCTCGGGCTCGTGCGGGTAGAAGTGCCCCGTGCAGGAGATGTGCTCGTCGACGTCGACAACTCCGGCTTTGTGCGCGCCGCAGAGGACAAGGGCCTTGGCGATCGAGCCGGGCGGGAGCGGCATGGAGACAGCTTTGTTCGTGCTTGGTCTGCGGATGAGCTGGTTGCGGATGCGTTCCTCGGGATCGGCGAAGGTGCCAAGCGATGTGGGCGTGGAGACCATCGCCAAGATCTCGCCGGTGTCGACGTCGATGACGACGGCTGCACCGTCGAGGGAGTCGCCCACGTTCATGACGAGCGGGCTTTCGGGGTCATCGGGGTCGAGGCGTTCGCGGTTGTTGTGCCAGGGCTGGACGCGGGCCAGGCCGAGATTGGGATCGAGGAGGGCCTGGATGCGGGCCTGGAGCATGATGTCGATGGTGAGTTTGACGTTCTCGCCGAAGGTCATGGGTGCGTCGATGGCTTCGTCCTGATCGACGCGTTCGATGCGCAGGCCGCGGAGACCGCGGAGTGTGCTTTCGAGGTTGCGCTCGATGCCCCGGCTGCCGACCATATCGCCCGGGAAGTAGCGTCCGCGGTCTTCGCTGCCTGTGGGTGTGATGAGCACGGAGCGTTGCGCGAGCTCTTCGGAGGACTGGAGTTCTTTCTGTCGGGCCTGGCCGTCTTCGAGGTAGACCCTTCTGCGGACGCTGCCGAGGATGTGCGAGGCGACGCCCGAGACATGGACGCGGGTGATCTCGTCGGAGGCGAGTGGTTTGGGGAAGAGGGATCGATCGATCTCGACGTCCAGTTCATCGAGTGGGTAGTCGCGTCGGCCGGAATCCATGACCGCGAGCCCGGGGAGGTATGGGATGGTCTCGTCGTCCGGGTCGGACTGCCTGGCGAGTCGGCGGAGGCGGAAGCCAACCTCGTCGCTGACCTCGGGCACGATGACGCGGGGTGTGCTTTCCTCACGAAACCGGATGTCCGCGTTTTTGTCGATGCGGTCGCTGACTTCGACGGTGATCTCTTCGGCGAGGACGTGACGCAGTCTTTCTTCCTGCGAGCGCAGGTCGGGGCGATCGAGGACGTCGAGACGGGCTTCGAGTTCTTCGGGGGTGATGCCGAGACTCTGCGCGAGTTTGCGGAGTTCGCTGGCGGCCCGCTTGCCGCGGAGATAGCCCGCCATCGCGTCGACCTGCTCGCGGACCTGCATGCGTTTGAGGTCGATCTCGGCGCGGCTGTGACCGGTCTCGGCGGCGAGGACGTTCCACATGCGGTCGACCGCGGCGCGGTATTTGGGCTTGGCTTCTTCGATGAGTTGGGTGCGCTGCTCGCGGCTGAGCTTGGCCCAGTCTTTGCCGCGGTCGCGCCGGGCGCGTGCGGCTGCCTCGCGTTCGACCCATTCGCCCGAGATCACGGGGTAGTTGACCGCGATATCGAAACTCGGGCGGTTGTGCGCCAGAACGCGTCCCTTGCGGTCGAGGATCTGGCCCCGCACCGTGGGCGACCAGCTCAGACGCACAAGACGCTGCTGGGCTTCGGCGAGGAGTTCATCGCCCTTGAGGATGGACAGGCGGGAGGCCTGGGCGGCCAGGATGCTCAGACCGAGGGCGATCAGCAGCACCACGAGGATCAGGCGCCTGGCTCCCTGGCTTTGGATCAGATGGCTGAGTCTCACGCTCCCGGTACTCCGTTACCGCTGCCGGGAGCATGGTACGGGGGAATCGGGTGTGGTTCTCAGGCTTCGGATTTGTCGCGGGTGATCTGGGCGTAGGCGTTGTGGGAGTGGATGGACTCGAAGTTCTCGGAGTCGATCTCGTACCACGTGATGCGGTCCTCCGCGTCGAGCGCGAGGGCGAGGTCGCGGATGATGTCCTCGACGAACTTGGGGTTGTCGTAGGCGGCCTCGGTGACGTACTTCTCGTCGGGGCGCTTGAGCACCGCGTAGACGGGGGAGCTGGCGGCGTTCTCGAGGATCTCGACGAGGTCCTCGATCCAGAGGGTGCCCTCGAACTTCACGCGGGCTGCGATGCGGCAGCGCTGGTTGTGGGCGCCGTACTCGGATATCTCCTTCGAGCAGGGGCAGAGGCTGGTGGCGGGTGCGGCGACACCGATGATGAAGCTCGAGGTGGCGCCGGGGACGCCGCTCTCGCACTCGAAGGTGACCTCGTAGTCCATGAGGCCCTTCATGCCGGTGACGGGGGCGGGCTTGCTGATGAAGTAGGTGAACGAGGCCTCGAAGTGGGCGGTCTCGGCGTTGAGGCGATCGCGGATGGCTGCGGTGACCTCGGGGATGCGGTCGGGCGTGAGCGGCTGTTGGTGGTGCTCGTTGAGGACTTCGAGGAACCGGCTCATGTGCGTGCCCTTCTGGTGATGCGGGAGGGCGACGTACATGTTGATGCGTGCGACGGTTTGCTGGGCGCTGCCGTCGCGGGTCTTGAGGAGCATGGGGTAGGTGACGTTTTTGACGCCGACCTTATCGATGGCGACCTGTCTCTGGTCCTGGAGACCTTGAACATCGACGATTTTGTCGGCTTTGGGTGCGCTTGGCATAGTGGTCATTCTCGTCCTCAGAAGAAGCGGCTTGTTCGCCGACATGGTGGGCGTCTTTGGGGACCAATCACCCAAGACTCCGGCATGTTCCCGGATTCGCCCGGGCTTGCTCGTTGGATGCTAGGCAGCGGGGTTCTGGGGCCCGGAATGCGGGTCTGATTGCGGTGCCGATCGGGGGCCCGACTCGGGCCCTCGCGTTTGCTGGACGACGTTGTCTGTCCAGGCGAGGCCGATGGGGATGCCCGTGAGCGCGCCGGCGGCCCAATCGAGGGGCAGGAGCCAGCCGAGCCGGAAGAGGGAGCGGTCGAAGACGTCGGCGACGACATCCCCCGCGATGGCGTGGGTGGCGAGTGGGCCGAGGATCGCCAGGGCGGCGGGGATGGCAGCGGCGGTCCAGCCGGGCAGGCGGAGGAAGACGAGACGTGCGGTGGCGGCTCCGACGAGGCCGGCGACGAAGGCGGCGCCGATCGTCTGGCCTTTGAGTGGTTCGACCGCCAGAAGCCACGCGGCGACGGCGCTCATGGCCAGACCGACGGTGAGGGAGATGGCGATGGCGCTCGCGCCGCCCTCAGACTCGGGGTCGGGCTCGCTGGTGGAGTACCGCCTGACGATGTAGAGCACGCCGGCGAGCAGGAGCATGACGAAGAGGCCCTCGATGACGAGGCCGGGCATGGGCGAGACGCGGGAGACGAGGACGATCTCATCGAGCCGACCCGAGAGCCATGCGGCCCAGGAGAGGGTGAGGCCTGCGCAGGCGAGGCCGACGTTGAGGCCCGCGGCTTTGCTGCCGATGCCCCCGGCGACGGCGGCGACCCCGAAGGCAGCGATGCCTGCGATGAGGCCCGCGATGGGGCTCTGTCCGATCAGGAGCGTGGCTTGCGTGCCGCCGTCGACGCCACGGAGTGCGCCCACGAAGAGCCCGGCGATCGGGCCGAGGGCCGCGAAGGCGAGAGCGATCGCAAGAAGACCACGGAAGAAACGGGGCATCGGTGGATCATCGGCAGATTGGGGCGGGCGGACAACAGGAAGTGGGGATTGAGTTCACACAGATTGAGGGGAGGAGGTGGGGACGGAGAAGTGGATGAGGAGAAGGGGAGCACGGCTGGCACAGCCGTGGCACGGAGGAGGAAAGAAGACCCCTCACCCCGGCCCTCTCCCCCAAGGGGAGAGGGAGGAAGTTCAGACCCTCACCCGCCCCGCTTTGCTCGGCACCCTCTCCCACGGGTCGCGGGAGAGGGAGGAGAAAGTTACCGCGTCAGGGCCATGAGGCGGGCGATGCGGTCGGCGACTGGGGGGTGTGAGCTGAACATGGATTTCACGCTCTGGTGCGACTTGCGCATTTTGCGGAGCGGGTTGACGATGAACATGTGGGCCGTGCCTCGGTTGGCGAGGTCGACGAGAGGTTCTTCGTCGCCGGCGAGTTTGGAGAGGGCGCTTGCGAGTCCTTCGGGGTTGCGAGTGAGTTCGACGGCCCCTGCGTCGGCGAGGTATTCGCGTTGGCGGGAGTAGGCCATCTGGATGAACTTGGCGAGGATCGGCGCGACGATCGAGAGGACGACGGCCAGCAGGATCATGATGAGGACAGCGGCCCCTCCGCCTTTGTCGCTGGAACGGCGCGAGCGCATGCCGCCGTGGAACGCGATGCGGAGGAAGATGTCGCAGGCCATGACGATGAGGCCGACCATGGTGGCCATGAGGAGGCTGAAACGGATGTCGTAGTGTCGGATGTGCGCGATTTCGTGGGCGATGACGCCCTGGAGTTCGTCGCGGTTGAGTTTGGCGCGGAGTCCGGTTGTGATGGCGACGACGCCGTGCTCCGGGTCGCGTCCGGTGGCGAATGCGTTGAGCGCGGATTCGGGGATGAGGTAGACCTTTGGCATCGGGATGCCGGCGGCGAGGCGCATCTCGTCGACGACGTTGAAGAGCTCGGCGTCGAGTTCGGGTGTGATCTCCTTGGCGTGGACCATGCGGAGGATGGCGTTGGCGCCCTGGAAGTAGCTCCAGACGGAGCCGAGGACGCCGACGACGAGTGCGACGCCCGCGCCGAGGATGATGGACGGGATGTAGAAGGCGAGTGAGCCGGGGTCATCGTTGGCGCCGGCGCCGGAGTAGCCGCCGATGACGGCTCCGATGATCGCGCCGAGCCCGACGCCGAGGGCGATCATGCCGAGCATGAGCAGGAAGCTGTCGCGTTTGTTCTTGCGGATGAGGTCGATGTAGGTGGTGGTGCCGGGGTAGGCCTTGATTTTCTCGCGGACCTGTTCGTGGAGTGTGGAGGCGTCTCTGCGCGCGGGACGCCCCCGCCCGCGGTTTGGTTCGGGCGAGGGCGAGGGTCTCGGGTGTGTGGGTCGCTTGCTCATACGTCTGGAGCGGCTGGGTTAGAAGCTGACCTTGGGGGCTTCGCGTGCTGCGGGCTCGGTGACCTCGAAGTAGTCGCGTTTGGCGAAGTTGAAGACGCCGGCGACGATGTTGACGGGGAAGCTCTGTCGGGCTTCCTCGTAGCGGCCGACGGTGTCGTTGTAGTGCTGGCGGGCGAAGCCGATTTTGTTTTCGGTGCTGGAGAGTTCTTCCTGGAGCGAGAGGAAGTTGGTGTTGGCTTTGAGGTCGGGGTAGGCCTCGGCGACGGCGATGAGTCGGCCAAGGGCCTGTGTGAGCATGCCCTCTGCCATGCCCATTTCCTTGGCGCCGGCGTTGGAGGCGTCGTGGACGGAGACGGCCTTGGCTCTTGCGGAGATGACGGCGTCGAGGGTTTCTTTCTCGTGCGAGGCGTAGCCCTTGACGGTTTCGACGAGGTTCGGGATGAGGTCGTATCGGCGCTTGAGCTGGACGTCGATCTGTGACCAGCCGTTGTCCGCGTCGACGCGGAGGCGGACGAGTTTGTTGTATGCGGCGATGAGCCAGAGTGCGACGACGACGACGACGGCCGCGAAGACCCCGAAGAAGATGAGCCACTCCATCGATAAACCTCCCCGCCCCGAGCGTGGGGCTTGTATCGAGCATGTCGGCCAGGCCGACGGATGATGGTATCCGACTGGCGGAGAAGGCTCCGATGGCTCTGTATTTCCCCGCTTGAAGGGTTGTTGGGAGTTTGGGCGTTCCGGTTCCGCGCGGGTGGGCGTGGTAGCATGGATCACCGGAACGAGGAGGCACGGACATGGCCAGTGCGGAGATGCGAGAGTCGAACGGTCTGCCTGAGCGTGATTTTGCGCGGCCGTTTCGGCTGACGGCTGGGGATCTGATCTCGGATCTGCTGTGGCCCAAGCTGTTCCGTGTGCCGAGGCTTGCGATCCAGCCGAGCCGGGTGATGCTGGCGGTGCTGCTGATTCTGCTGGTGGGTCTGATCGACCAGACGCTGGCGGGGATCACGCCAGCTGAGGACGAGCCGGTGGTCATCATGCTGGGTGAGCGCGTGGGCGCGGGGTTGTCGCGGGCGAGCGAGGATGTGGTGTCGCTTCGTGTCGGTGACGCGATCATGACGGCGTGGAACGGGGCGTGGTTTGGGATCACGCAGACGTTTCGCGATGCGCCGTGGCGGGCGTCGGCTGTGCTGCCTGTTTCGTTCCTGATTTACATCTTCTTTGCGGTGGGCATCTCGCGGATGGCCGTCGATGACTTTGCGCGGGGCAAGAAGCTGGGCTGGACGGAGGGGCTTGCCTGGTCTCTGCGCGGGTTCTGGGCTTCGCTGGTAGCACACCTGATTCCGATTGTGGTGATCGTGATGCTCGGGGCGGTGTTGGTTGTTGGCGGGTATGCGCTCCTGGCTGTGCCGTTCCTGAACATCATCGGGGCCGTCTTTACGGTGATCGGCATCCTGATCTCGTTGGTGGCGGTGCTGATGATCGTGGGCCTGCTGCTCGGTGGGCCGATGATGGCGGCCGGGATCGCGGCTGAGGGGTTCGACGGCATCGAGTCGATGCAGCGGATTTACAGCTACGTGTACACACGGCCTGCGCGGCTGGCGATTTATTTGATCATCCTGTTCGCGCAGTTCGTGGTGGTCAGTTCGATCGCGGTGACACTGGCGATCGCGACGAGCTCGCTGACGAGCTGGGGCGCGGGGCTGATCTTTGACTGGACGGGGAACGCGGACGGCATGGCGGTCGCGGCGGGCGCGGTGACCGAGGACATGGGCTGGTCTGGCAAGGCGGCCAGTTCGATCGTCGAGACGGTGCTGAAGCTGCCCGGGCTGATCGCGGCGGGGTTCCTGCTGAGCTACTGGATCAGCGGTTGGAGTGTGCAGTATTTGTTGCTGCGCAATGCCGCCGACGGGCAGGACGTGACGGATATCTACGTGCCGGGCGAGATGGAGGCGCGTGTGGAGCAGGCGCTTGCGGCCCGTGCTGCTGGGATCGAGATCGATCAGGCCTCGGGTGCGTCGGCTGGTGAGTCGGACGACGACTGATTGACGATGTCATCGGGGATGGGGAGCAGGTCCTGCTGGGTGAGCTGGCCCGGGAGGTCGTTGAGCGTGCGCGCGTGGTCGAGTGTGTAGCGCCCGACCTGTGTGCGGATGAGGCCGTCGAGCATGCCGCCGGTGTTGAGCTGTTCGCCGATATCGCGCGCCAGTGAGCGGATGTAGGTGCCTTTGGCGCAGGCGATGTCGAGCGTGAGGATGGGCCAGGTGTACTCGAGGATGTCGATGGCGTCGATGGTGATCGGTCGCGGCTCGAGGACGGGGAGATCGGCCTCGGTCTCGGACTTACGTGCGAGGTCGTAGGCGCGGCGGCCGGCGATTTTCATGGCGCTGTAGGCGGGCGGTCGCTGCATGATGGTGCCGACGAACTGTGGCAAGACGGCTTCGATCGCGCCGAGGGTGGCGGGCTGGCAGTCGACGGGCGTGACGGGGCCTTCGCGGTCGTCGGTGCGCGAGGTGGCTGAGAGATCGACGCGCGCGGTGTAGCGCTTGCGCCCGGCCATAAAGCGATCCTGGAGACGGGTGGCCTTGCCGACAAGGACGACGAGCACACCGGTGGCGAGCGGATCGAGCGTGCCGGCGTGGCCGACCTTGATGCGTTTGGGGGCGCCGGCGCTACGGAGTCGTGCGCGGACGTTGGCGCAGACGTGCATGGACGTTTTGCCGAGGGGCTTGTCGATGATGAGCAGGCCTGTGGGAGATGGGTTGTCTTGGGTGCTGCTCATGGTGCGTGCTCGATGATATCGACGGTGATGTTTTTGCCGCGGGCGAATTGGAGTCCGGTGACGGAATCGACGACGCGGATGTTGGGTGCGTCGGGTTCGAGCAAGCCGTGCTTGGCGAGGAGGATGCCCGACGGGTTCTGCTGGAGCCACGCGAGGGCATCGTCTTTGTTCAGCTTGATGAGTGTGCCCCGCGTGAGGAAGAGGAGGCTGTCTTCGGTGTAGCCGGTGGCGGCGAGTGGTTGGTCGGCGAGGTTGAGTTCGCTGAGTCGTTCGATGATCGCGGGCGAGAAGGAGGTCAGGCGGGGCAGAACGAGGGCGTGGGTGAGGACGGCCATGAGCGGGACAGCGACGAGCGCGGTGCTGATGCCCCGCAGCGCGAGGCCCTTCCAGAGCGCGCAGGTGGCGAGGATGGTGATGACGATCACGGCGAGGGTGAGCGGCGCGGCTTGCCAGAGGGGTGGGAGAAGGTCGTTTGTCATGAACGAGCCGACCAGTAGCGCGGCCGGGACAAGCACCCCCACTGCTGCGAAGCCGACGATGCTGAGTCGGGCGGGCCAGCGAGTGAGGAGCGGCGAGCCGGAGAGTGCGGCTCGTGCGCCAAGGAGCGTGAGCGCGGGGAAGACGGGGAGTGTGTAGTGCGGGAGTTTGGTTGAGTAGATCTCGAAAAAGATCCATGTGGGCAGGAGCCAGCAGAGGAGGAAGAGCTCTGCGGGGCGGTGGGTGGTGCGCTCTTTCCAGCGGGCGCGTTTCGGGCCGAGGGTCATGGCGCGGCGGGCCCCCCACCACACGGCGAAGATCGCCAGTGCGCCTGCGGGCCAGAGCATGGCGGCTGCGGTGAGGAAGTAGTACCCGGGCGGGCCGGCGTGTCCTTCTTTGGCGGTGGCGCCTCGGGCGATGACTTCGTCGTGCAGGATGGCGGTGTAGTTGTTGAAGCCGACGTGATTGGCAACGGCGAGCACCCACGGGGCGACGAGGGCGGCGATGACGAGGATGCCGAGGAATGGCTTGGCGGCTCGCCAGGCGTACCAGCGGCCTTGCGCGATGCAGAAAGCGGCGAGTGTGAGCAGGACGACCATGGGCGTGAGGCCCTTGGTGAGGACGCCCAGGCCCACGACGATCCAGAGGATGAGCCATCGCCACCAGCGGACGGGTGTGTTGTGGTGCGCGCGGCGGATGATGTTCCAGAGCAGGGCCATGGCCCAGGTGGTCAGGCCGAGGAGGAGTTGGTCGGAGCGGGCCTGGTGCGCGTCGAAGACGACGGCGGTGCATGTTGCGAGCAGCAGGCCCGCGAGGAAGGCGGCGCGTGGGTCGAACATGCGCCGGCCCATCCACCAGGTGGCGAGCGTGGCTGCGATCGCACCCAGGACGGAGGGGATGCGGTACATCCAGATGGCGTCGCGCCGTGGATCGCCGCGGGTGAAGATGTATGTGGAGAGTGACTGTGCCCAGTAGACGAGTGGTGGTTTGTTGAGTCGGGGGCGGTGCTGGAGCATGGGGACGGCGAGGCCGCCGGCGTGGAGTGATGAGTTCTGCGAAGATTGCGGCAGGGCCACCGACTCGAGCATCTGGCGGCTAGCCTGTGCGAAGCGCGCTTCGTCGCGGTCGATGGGCGGCGTGCTGAAGAGGCCGGGCAGGTAGCAGACGAGGCAGACGGCAACGAGCAATGTGGCCTGGATCCACGGCGAAGGGAGCGGAACGCGGGGTGTCTTCACAGCCGGCTCCAACCGATGAGGGACCGAACGAGGCGATGGATGCCTCGGCGGCTGCACCCGACCTGTCGCGGAATGATGGCCATCGACGGGGTGATCATAAGCGTGAGGTGGAAACACCGGGTCTAGGCGGGCTGAAGGCTCGGCGTTCGCTCTGGAAAGTGCTTCTCGTGCGCGCGGGGTGGCTGGTGGTGGTCGCGGCGTTGGTCCCGATGGACGGCGCGATCCGCGAGCCGGTGCAGCGGGTGCACGAGTCGCTCGGGGGGGATATCCGTCGTGAGCTGCGGGCGTATTCGCAGTTCGGCGGGCTGACTTCGGTGGTGCTGATCGGGCTGGTGATTGTGCTGCTTGATCGGGCCAAGAGTGCGCGGCTCTGGGACCTGGTGCTTTCGATGGCGTCGGCGTCGCTGGTGACGACAACGCTCAAGATCCTGATCGGTCGGACGCGTCCCCGGTTCGAGACGCCAGAGCACTTCCTGGGTTTCTGGGATTCGATGCCGACGTCGATGGATGCGGAGCCGATTTACTCGTGGCAGCTCTGGGCGAAGGCGCCGGCGGAGTTCTGGTCGATGCCCTCCGGGCACAGCTCTGCGGCGTTTGCGCTTGCGACGTTTCTGGCGCTCACGTATCCGCGGATTCGTTGGGTGGTGTTCGGGGTGGCGGCGGTGGTTCCGATATCGAGGCTGACGGCGGATGCGCACTGGGCGGCGGATGTGGTGCTGGGTTCGTGCATCGGGGCTTGGGTGGCCTCGGCGGTGACTCGGCGGGGTCTTGGTCGGCGTCTGGCGGGGCGAGTCGGGTTGCTGAGGGCGGGGCCGGGAGCGGGCGGCTAGTATTGCCGCACACGATCCGGAGCGGTGGCCGAGCGGTTGAAGGCGCACGATTGGAATTCGTGTGGGGGTGCAAGCCCCTCGTGGGTTCGAATCCCACCCGCTCCGCTTCTTTCATTCCCAACTACCCGAATGGTCCGAGCGAGCCGCACGGCGCGAAGCCGCGGGTGTGGGTGTTTTGCTGAGCGTTTATTGCGGCCGGAGCGTCAGTGAGTGCCCGAGCCGGTTCGGCTGCTGCCGAATCGGAGGATCTGGCAGGCCCAGGTCAGCCCGGCGCCGAACGCGACGAGCATGATGAACTGTCCTTCCTTGAATTGTCCGGTGACGCGGGCGCGGTCGAGTGCGATGGGGACGCTGGCGGCCGAGGTGTTGCCTGTCTCGGCGACGTCGATGACGACGTTCGGGACGGCGATGCCGATCTGTTCGCCCACGGCGGTGAGGATGCGTTCGTTGGCCTGGTGCGGGATGACCCAGGAGATATCGGAGGCGCTGAGTCCGGTCGCGGCGAGGGCGTCGTTTGCGGCCTGGACCATCCGGCGGACGGCTTGCTTGAAGACGCGTCCGCCGTCGAGTTGCAGGTAGTGCTGGTGGGTCGCGATGGTGTCGTTGGTGGCCGGGTGTCGGCTGCCGCCGGCGGGGATGCTGATGAGATCGGCCTGGGAGCCATCGCTTCCGATGCCGGAGTAGATAAGTTCCATCTGTCCTTGCTGTGCGATGACGCAGGCGCCGGCGCCGTCGCCGAAGAGCACACAGGTTCGTCGGTCGCTGTAGTCGGTGACACGCGTGAGTGTTTCGGAGCCGACGAGCAGGACGTGCTTGGCGGTCTGTGCGCGGATGAAGGCGTCGGCGGTGTGCAAGCCGTAGAGGAAGCCCGAGCAGCCTGCGTTGAGGTCCATCGCGCCGGCGTTCTGGGCGCCCAGCGCATCCTGAACGATGCTTGCCGACGCCGGGACGGGGGCATCGGGTGTCGCGGTGGCCAGAAGGATCATGTCGATCGCGTCGGCTTCGAGCTCTGCGTCGGCGAGAGCGCGGCGTGCGGCCTCGATCGCCAGATCGCTTGTCGCCTCAGTCGCGGCGGCGCGGTGCCTGCTCTGGATGCCGGTGCGGCTGGTGATCCAGTCGTCGCTCGTTTCGACAAGGGATTCCAGGTCTCTGTTGGAGATGGTTTCAATCGGAAGATAGTGACCGAGCCCGGCGATGGAGGAACGCCCAATGCGCTGACCCGACTGCGGTGTACCGCTGTGCGTGCTCATGTGACATAGGCCTCTTATGTGGACCCGGTTTGGACGGATCGATCCGGGTCTCGTTCCGACTTACCCGGTGGATGATAGACACAGGCCCATCCTTGGCAGGTACGGGTGTGGGGTTTCATGTGATTCCAACTCAGGCGTGCTCGAGGGCGAGGTTCCGTGGCGGAATCCGCATTCATGTATGCTTGGCCCAAACTCACGCGGGGGTGTATACACATGAACAAGATTTCTCGGCGAACCTTTCTCGGGGCATCGGCGGCGATTGGGGCGGGAGCGTTTGCGTTCCCGGCGCTGGGCCTGACTGGACGGGACACGCGGCTTCGCGTGCTCTCGATCGGCGTGGTCGGGACGATCGGGGGGACCGATCGCCGGATCATCGGCGAGCACCCGGGCGCGGAGATCGTCGGGCTCTGTGATGTGGACTCGGCGGCGCTGGCGCAGGCGAGCCAGGATCATCCGGAGGCGTTTACCTGCACCGACTACCGGGAGGCTTTCGACAGGCACGGCGACAAATTTGACGGGGTGATCGTTGCCACGCCCGACCACTCGCACTGCGCGATCATGACGATGGCGCTGGCGCGGAACAAGCATGTGTACGGGCAGAAGCCGCTGGTGCAGCAGCTCGAGGAGCTGACGATCCTGAACAACGCCGTGCGCGCAAGACCGGATCTGGTGACGCAGACGGGCGCGCAGCGGATCGAGTCTGCGGAGAGGCGGGCGGCGTACGACATCCTCAAGAGCGGCGCGTTGGGGAAGGTGATCGAGATGCACGTCTCGTACGGGAACGGTGCGCTGGCGGGCGGGTATTACTTCGCCGACGGGACGCTGGGCGATCCGATCCAGCCGCCCGAGGGGTTTGACTACGACCTTTGGCTGAATGGTGCGGAGCACGAGCCGTGCAGGCCCCAGATGGTCCGGCGGCAGTGGCGGAGCTGGTGGAACTACGGCGGCGGGCAGATCACCGATTGGGTGGTGCATCTGACGGACGTGCTTTTCTACGCGTTCCCGGAGCTGACGAGCCCGGCGCGTGTGTGCACGCGCACGCCCTCGCGGGATGTGACGCACTTTCACGCGGACCGTGTTTCATCGACACTGACGTATGAGGTGAGCGGCGAGCGGTTCGCGAACACGACGTGCAATATGTACTTCTACGACACCGGTCTCAAGCCGGACCGTGCGCAGCTAGGGATCGGTGAGGGGGACTGGCCCGGCGACATTTTTACGGTGGTCGTGTGCGAGGGCGGGACGCTCGTGCTGGGGCCGAGCGGGCCGATCGAGGTCTGGCGCGAGGGCCGGATGACACCCGGACTCGAGATGCCGGGCTTGCCGGCGTACAAGGCATTCAATCACTGGCATGCGTGGGTGGACAAGGCCCTCGGCAAGGAGACGCCGCATCTCTGGGCGCCGTTTGGCGATTGCATCCGGTGCACCGAGGCGGGGCTGCTTGCGGTGAAGGCGGCGAAGTATCCGGGGCAGGTGCTGGAGTGGGATCGCGGTTCTTTGTCGTTCAAGAATCACGACGAGGCGACACGGACGATTGTCCGGCGCTCGTACCGCAAGGGGTTCGAGCCGGTCCGGCTCTGAGTATCGCAGGCGTCGTGTTCGGGTATGGGTCTTGTCTTGCGATCAGCCGTGCGTTTCGATCGCTGATGGCGTAGAAACCGAGTCGGCGTACTCGATGGCTTCTTTGAGCAGCACGTACAGCTCGGAAGAATGGAACGGTTTTAGCAGCACCTCGTGCGCTCCGACCCGGAGCGCTGTTTGCTTGACGGTCTCGCTCGAATCTCCGGTCATGTAGATGACGGGGATGTGCCAGCCGGTCGCTGTGCGCAGTCTGCTCTGGATGCTGAACCCATCGCCGGCGGGCAGATTCACATCGATGACCAGTGCGTCGGGGTGCTCTCGGCAGGCGGTTGCGAGGCCCTGGTAAGCGTCCTGTGCCTGCAGAACGCGAAAGCCCTGCAACTCGAGCGCGATCCCCATGGCTTGCAGCAGGCGTGTGTCGTCATCAATGATCAGCACGGTGTTCATACGATCTCTCCATCCACTCCGTGAATACCGGGAGTGCACTTGGGTTCGATGCACTGCTCATTGCGGTTGACTGGCGTGTGCAGCATGTCGCTCGCGGTTCGGACGAGCTCGCCGCTTTCGAATGGTTTCTCGATGACCGTTGCCGCTTGCTGCGTCAGCCAGTCTTCGTTGAGCTGGGCCGAGAAGCCCGTGATCACGATGATTGGTGCGTCGCAGACTCTTCGGAAGGACTCGACGAGCGAGACGCCGTCGCCGCAGGGCATATTGAGATCGGTGATGAGCAGATCGACGTCGAGGTGCTTCAACTCGGCGAGGGCCTGTGTGCCGCTGTGCGCCGAGATGCATCTCATCCCTGCGGTTTGGAGACGGATGGCCAGGGCCGAGAGCAGGCCGTCGTCGTTATCAACGAGGAGAACCGTTGGTTTCAATGCGATCATGCGTGTCCTCCGACTGGGCGTTGGTGTCGACCGTTATCGAGACATGTCTTGATCACGCCGAGGACGTCGGCGCTTTCGTAGGGCTTTGAGATGAAGGCTCTGCCTCCGACATCCATCGCGCGAGCGCGGGCGGAGTCCTGGACGTTTGCGGAGAGGAAGACGACCGGTGTTTCCTCGAGTCCGGGCATCCGCCGGATTCTTGCGCAGGTGTCGTAGCCGTCGATGTCGGGCATTCTGATGTCGAGGACGATGACATCGGGTTTGTGCAGGCAGGCGGCTTCGACGCCGGCGAGGCCGTTGATCGCGTGGAAGACGGTGTATCCCGATGCTTCGAGCCTGGTCATGAGCGCAGCGGTGATTCTTGGTTCATCGTCAATAATGAGGACCGTGCTATCCATCTGTCTCTCCCTTCGCGAGGGACCCGATTGCGTGAGCGATACCCTTTGCCGCGTCCTCTGGCTTCCAGATCCCGATGGCGTCGATCTCGAGCGGGTGCTCCGACTCTTTCACGCCTTCTTCCTGTCTTTTGTGATCCGCGTCCTCGATCCTGGTGGCCCACCGATCGGGCTTGGAGGCCTGCCCCACCACCACGACCCGCGAGCCGTCGGCGGCCGGCAGCACGAGATCGGCGCCGTAACAGATCGATGTCAGGAATGAATGGAGATCATCAATGTGGCCCGGGTCGGCTTCGGGGCGGTACACCGTCAGTACCGAAACGGGCACGGTTGGGTCTCGTTCTTTGGCCCTGCGTGTGAATGCCTCGGCGATCGAGCGTTCGTTGAAGGTCGGCAGCGTGAACGAGAACGTGCTTCCTTCGCCGAGCGTGCTCTCGATGTTGATCTGGCCGAGATTGATGCAGACCAGATCCCGCACGATGCTCAGGCCGAGACCAAAGCCTTTGTCTGAGATTCGCTTTGCCTGCTCGCACTGGTGGAACCTCTGAAAGAGGCACTCGACCTCTTCCGGTGCCAGCCCGGGGCCGTGGTCCTGCACCTCGAATCGGACGCAGTCACCCGCCTGCGTCGCGCGAACGATGACTTTGTCGCCGTGGTTCGAGAACTTGATGGCGTTCGTGACGAGATTCAGCAGGGCCCGGCCCGCTTTTTCACTATCGCCGTAGACCGTCGGGAGATTCTCGGGACAGACTTTCTCGAGTACAACGCCTTTGTCTTTGGCACGCGATTCGATCATGGGCCACGAGTCGTCGAGCACGTCCCTTGGCGAGATCCGATCGCGGTCGACATGCAGCATGCCCGTGCGGAGCTTGCCGCAGTCGAGAAAGTCGTCGACGAGGCTGGCGAGGTCGGATGTGGCGCTGGAGATGAAGTCGAGGTATTGACACTGTTTGGAGGTGATCTCGCCCCCGATGCCATCGTTAAGAATCGACGCGAATTCCTTGATGACCGTGAGAGGGGTGCGGAACTCGTGGGCGACATCCTCAACAAACTGCTGAGCGTTTTGCGTGAGGTCTGCCAGCTTTTCGTTCTTTGAGCGGAGCTCGGCGTTGGCGAGTTTGAGGCTCCGGGCGAGTTCCTGGTTGGTGTGTTCGAGGCGGAACCGGCGGTGGGCGCCTTTGATCGATGTCCAGAGCCGCATCGGGTCGTGGATGAATTCCTGCTTGTCGAGATAATCGGCAGCGCCCTTTCGGAAGGCGTCGGCGGCGATCTGTTCATCCCCCGCGGAAGTCATCACGATGATCGGGCCTACGCCGGACTTGGTGAAATCATTGAGCCACTCGAGCCCTGAGGTGCCTTTGAGGTGGTAGTCGATCAGGACGACGACGTTGCCGTCGGGCGGGAGACTGGCAAGTGCAACTTCCGGTTCGTCATAGCCAGAGACATGGATCGTGCCGCTGGTTTCGCGGAGGCTCTCGAGCGACGCCTGGATGAGAATCCGGTGCTCGTGATCATCGTCTACCACAACGACAGACAGATCTTCACAAGCAATGGCAACGCTCATTGCAACCATCCTTTCGGGGCATCAGAGTTGTGCCCCTGCCGCTTTCGGTTGCATATTCATGCCTTATCATTCCATTCGATTTTAATTTGCAGTTCTTGCGGTTTTTCGCGCCTTCCACTCCCCCATCCATGCCAGTGCTTCAGGGCATACCCCGAGGGAACGGACCTTCTGAAACCGCTACCATTTTCAGACTCCCGGCTGTTGTCTGCGACGCCGTGCTTCCAGCCCTTCAGATCTCTGATCCGCACCACATGTTTCGGGTTCATATTCGCCCTTTTATCCATTCCTCCATCTATTATTCACTGCGGCCTGTTACTAGCTGTACTGCTTTTGCAGGCCGTTTCTTACCGATAGAGTTGTGTTCACACGGGCGAGCTCGACGAGCCGCCTGATTGTGGCGCTTGTTTCACTGTGACGGTGTGTGACATGACAAAGGAACGTATTTCACCAATGCCACATCCCAAACGGTTCATGGCCTGCCCCACCACGACTGAGCGCGCGGTTGCCATGGTGTCGGGATTCGTCGTCGCCGCGATGGCGCTGGCGGTGATGGCGGGTTGGTTGGCTGGGATCCGTAAACTGACGCACCTGAATCCATCGCTGCCGCCGATGCAGTTCAACACGGCGGTCGCGTTTCTGCTCTGTAGCCTTGGATTGTTCACTCTGCACCACCGCTCGGCCTATCCGGTGCGTTTTTTCGGCGGTGCTGCGGCTCTGATCGGGGCGCTCACGCTGCTGCAGTATGTCCTCGGGATCGACATCGGTCTGGACGCGGCGATTGTCGATCAGACGCCTGACCCCAACCGGATGGCGCCGAATACAGCGATCACGTTCACGCTGATCGGCACGGCCCTGGTTGTGGCCGGGATGAAACGGATCGGCAACGCCCACCTGGTGGCCTGGGCGCTGCTCTGCACGATCGCGTCGACATTCGGGCTCGCTTCGCTTGTGGGCTATGCGACTCAGCTTGATACCGCGTATGGGTGGAGCAATTTCACCCGGATGGCTGTCCACACCTCTTTCGGATCAGTGACGCTGGGCATCTCGGGCTTGGCGTTGGCGTGTTTCGCGTCACGCCGAGTCGCGGGGAAGCATCCGCTGCGTTGGCTCTCACTGACGACCGGCGTCTCGGTCTGGATGCTGACCGTGCTGCTCTGGCAGGCGCTGCAGGCGGCGCATTCAGATCTGAAGCTCGACACGGACAGTTCATCGATCTATTCACTCCTGTCCTGGATGGTGCTCGCCGGCGGGACGGTGGGCGCGATACTCATCTCGGCGGTGCTGGCCCAGACAGCGTTTCTACGGGATGAACTGCGTATCCGCAGGAGTGTCGAGGCCCGGCTGCGGGAAGCGATGCACGAGATCCAGCTTCAGAAGTACGCGCTCGATCGGCACTCGATCGTTGCGGTCACGGACCCGAGGGGCGTCATCACGTCGGTCAACGACAAGTTCTGCAGCATCTCGGGTTACTCCCGCGAGGAACTGATTGGTCAGACGCACCGGGTTGTGAATTCGGGCACGCACCCGAAGTCATTTTTCGTCGAGCTCTGGCGTGTGATCTCCAGCGGCGAAACCTGGCACGGGGTGATCTGCAATCGTGCGAAGGACGGGTCTCTCTACTGGGTCGCCACGACGATTGTGCCGTTCATCGATTCGGAAGGCGGGATCACGCGGTATGTCTCGGTGCGGACGGACGTGACGCAGCAGGTGCTCTCCGAGCTCAAGATCAGGAACATCAACACGGAACTTCGGCGCAAGAACGCGGAGATGGAGCAGTTCACGTACACCGTCTCCCATGACCTGAAGTCGCCGATTGTCACCATCCGTGGGTACACGGAGTACCTCAAGCGTGATCTCTCGCAAGAACGGCAGGACCGAGTGGACGGGTTTGTCGAGTCCATCCTGCAGGCCACGGAGAAGATGAGGCACACGATCGACGACCTGCTCGAGTTGAGCCGAATCGGTCGCATGTCTCACGAGATGGCCGACTGCAGTCTCGCGGATGTTGCTGAGACCGTGGTGCGTGAGATGCGCCCCCAGATCGAGCGCATCGGCGCGGAGGTGGACATCCAGCCGGGGCTGCCCTCGATTCAGGGCGACCGGTTCCGATTGGAGCAGGTCTTCCAGAATCTGTTGGCGAATGCGATCAAGTATGCTCGCCGCGAGGACGTCGCGCTTCGTGTTCAGATTCGCTGGGAAACTCGGGAGAATATGGTGCGGGTGCGGGTTGCGGACAATGGCCCGGGGATCGACCCGGCGTATCGGGAGAAGGTGTTCGGTCTCTTTGAGCGGCTCGAACCCGATATGGAGGGCACCGGAGTAGGGCTCTCGATCGTGCGAAGGATCGCGGATTTGCATCACGGCCGGGCCTGGATCGAGGAAACACCCGGTGGCGGGGCTACGTTTATCATAGAATTCGCTCGTGATCATGCCGATCACGATGAGTTCGCAGAATTGCAGATGAACGAGGTCATGCACACATGAGCACGCCGTCTCACGCGAAACCGGTTCACTTCCTGCTGGTTGAAGACGACAATGCGCACGCGGAACTGGTGACGATGTCACTGGTCGAGAACAACGTTGCCAACACGATTCAACGAGTTTCCGATGGTGAGCAGGCTCTGAAGTACCTGAAGCGGGAAGGCGAGTATGCAGACGCCGACCGACCCGACCTGATTCTGCTCGATCTCAAGCTGCCGAAAATCGATGGCCTCGAGGTGCTCGAGCGCATCAAGAGTGACGACGATCTCCACTCGATTCCCGTGGTCGTGCTGACGACTTCCTCACACGAGCGGGACGTCAACACGGCGTACAACAACTACGCCAACAGCTACCTCACCAAGCCGGTCGACTTCTCGCAGTTCCACAAAATGATCCGTGACCTCGGGCTGTACTGGTCGGTTTGGAACGCACCGCCCATTCGCCGGTGATACGCGAGCAGCGATCCGGCACACGCGGCTGGGGACGCCGGCTCTGCGAGTCCGGAGAAACGAAGCGTCAGGTTGTTTCGGGGACCCCGGCCGCGACGGGCTCGGATGCTGCGGACTTGGGGTAGGCCCGTTCTCCGTGCTGTGAGAGGTCGAGCCCCGCTTCTTCCTCGTGATCCGAGACGCGCAGGCCCACGATGAACCGGACGGCAAAGAGGATCGCGACGGTCGCGATGGCGCTGTAGATGGCGACAACCACGACGGCCTTGAGCTGCACAATGAGCTGGCCCGGGTTGCCGTGGATAAGTCCGTCGGCGCCGCCTTCGTTGACAGCGGTTGTCGCAAAGACACCGGTGAGGACGGCTCCGACGATGCCGCCGACGCCGTGGACGCCGAAGACGTCGAGCGAGTCATCGACGCGTCCGCGGAGGACGAACTCGGTGACGAGGAAGCATGTCGCCGATGTAACGAGTCCGATCGTGAGAGCGGACATGGGCGAGACAAACCCGGCGGCTGGCGTGATGCCCACGAGGCCCGCGACGGCTCCGATACCAAGGCCAAGCGCCGAGGGCTTGCGGTGCAGGATCCACGCGCACCCGAGCCATGCCGCCCCACCTGCAGCGGCGGCGACGTGCGTCGTGACGAGCGCGTTGACCGCAACGCCGTCGGCGGCCAGCGCGCTGCCCGCGTTGAAGCCGAACCACCCGAACCAGAGCAGGGCCGCCCCGAGCATGGTCATGGTGGCGTTGTGGGGCGAGATTTCCTCGCTTCCGAATCCCTTGCGGCGACCGATGACGATGGCGCAGACGAGCGCGGAGACGCCCGATGTGATATGGACGACGGTGCCGCCCGCGAAATCGAGAGCCCCCTCGCCTGCGAGCCAGCCACCCGAGGCCCAGACCCAGTGCGCGACCGGGCTGTAAACGATGAGGGACCAGAGCGGGACAAAGAGCACGAATGCGGCGAATCGTTTGCGTTCGACAAACGCGCCGCTGATGAGCGCGGGTGTGACGGCAGCGAAGGTGAGCTGGAACGCCATGAAGAGCAGAGGCGGGATGCCGCCGTCCTCGGGGATCTGAGCGCTGACACCCTTGAGACCGACGTGATCGAGCCCGCCGATGATCCCGGCCTGGCTCGTGCCGAAACTCAGCGAGTAGCCGAAGAGGACCCAGACGAGGCTCACGATGACGAGCGAGCCGAAGCTGTAAACGAGTGTGGAGAGGGCGTTCTTCTCGCGGACGAGTCCGCCGTAGAAGAGACCGACGGCCGGTGTCATCAGAAGGACAAGGGCCGTGCACACGAGGATCCAGACGGTGTCCGCGTTCATGGTGTGTTTCCGTTGCAAGGTGGGCGAGCGACGCCGCACCTTACACGAAACTTTCACAACGATCTACGCGCGTTCTGATTTCTTCACAATTGAACGTATCGCATACTTATGTATACATCGTCGCGGCGCATTGCACACAGTGTTCGCGTGGGCACCAGCGCTGCTTGCGTGTGTGTATACAAACAGCCCCTCGCGCGGGGCGAGGGGCTGCGGAGCGCTCGGGATATCGAGGTGTGCTTGTTAGCGGTCGAGCACGATGCGGTAGCGGGCTTTGCCTTCATGGAGGTGGGCGAGGGCCTCGTTGGCTTTGTCCATGGGGAAGTGCTCGGTCTTGGGTTCGATGCCGTGACGGGCGGCGAAATCGAGCATTGTCTCGATCGTCGCGGGGCTGCCGACGGGTGAACCGGAGACGGAGCGCTGGGCCATGATGAGCGAGAAGGCCCCGACGGGGATCGGCTCGAGGACCGCGCCGACGACATGGAGACGCCCCTTGGGCTTGAGCGTGCCGATGTAGGCATCCCAGTCGAGCGGCACGTTCACGGTCGAGATGATCATGTCGAACCGGCCGGCGTTCTTCTGGAGTTCATCGGTGCTGCGCGAGTTGATCGTGTCGTGCGCTCCGAACTCGATGGCTTCCTGTTTCTTTGAGTCGCTGGAGGTGAACGCGGTGACCTCGCAGCCCCAGGCCTTGGCGAACTTGAGCGCCATGTGACCGAGCCCGCCGATGCCGACGACACCAACCTTCGCGGTGGGCGAGAGGTCGTACTGGACGAATGGATTGAAGACGGTGATCCCGCCGCAGAGAAGCGGGCCGGCGGTCTTGGCGTTGAGGTTGTCGGGGAGTTTGATGGCGCTTGCGGCCTGAGCACGGACGGTGTCGGCGAACCCGCCGTGGCGTCCGACGATGACGCCCTCGGCCGACCCGCAGAGGTTGTGATCGCCCGACATGCAGCTCGGGCAGGTCATGCAGTATGCGGAGTGCCAGCCGACGCCTACGCGGTCACCGGGCTTGAGGTTCGAGACGTGCGCGCCGGCGGACTTGACGGTGCCGATGATCTCATGGCCCGGGACGAAGGGGAACTGGGTCATCCCCCACTCGTTGTTGAGCATGCTGAGATCGGAGTGGCAGATGCCGCAGGATTCGACGGCGATATCGACGTCGTGATCGCCGATCGGGCCCAGGTCGTAGGTGAAGGGCTCGAGTCGGCCGCCGGCTTCTTGGGCGGCGAAGGCGTTGACAGTGGTCATTGTGATGCTCCTTCCGGGCCGATTGATCAGAGGGGCTTGTCGCAGGCCTGCCCGGTGGCACACTGTAAGGGGCCGGGTGGGAGCCGGCCTTGCCCGGATGCATGAATCCTGACCGCAGAGCCGATCGAAGAGATGCAGGGAATACCCGGGGGTCGTGAAAGGTTCACCAGACATGAGTACCA
Organism: Phycisphaerales bacterium; assembly: GCA_965228265.1. GTDB lineage: Bacteria > Planctomycetota > Phycisphaerae > Phycisphaerales > UBA1924. Next base: position 1,376,788 of record OZ245804.1, on the reverse strand, counting down.
GGGTTGTCGGTCTGTTTGTGCTGGGCGTAGTACTGGCTGCGGCGTTCTTTGCCTTGATCAAGGCGCAGGAGGCCCGGTACGTGGCCCAGCATGTCAACGCGCAACCCGAGACCCGTCAGGAGCAAGCCGTGGAGAGGAAATCGAAAGCCGGTTACGACATCACCCCACTGTCCAAGTCTCAGGTTGCCGAGCTCGCCAGCACACTCGACGAGGAGGCGTACCGCATCACGCAGAAGGCCGGCACGGAGCAGGCGTTCTGCGGGACGTTGCTCGATAACAAGAAGGAAGGCGTCTACTCCTGCGTGGTGTGCGGGCTGCCGCTCTTCTCGAGTGATCACAAGTTTGATTCGGGCTCGGGCTGGCCCAGCTTCTATCGCGAGTTCGACCCGGAGCATGTCGTTCGTCACGCGGACAACAGCTTTGGCATGGTGCGGACGGAGATCGAGTGCGCCCGGTGCGGCTCGCATCTCGGGCATGTCTTCGACGACGGGCCCAAGCCGACGGGTGAGCGGCATTGTCTGAATTCCGCCTCGTTGGTCTTCACCGAGAATGGTCAGGACCTGCCCGCCCAGCACACCGCTGCCGACACCGGGGGCGGGCAGACCGAGACCGCTTACTTTGCGGGCGGATGCTTCTGGGGTATCGAGCATTACTTCCAGAAGGGCGAGGGCGTGATCGATGCCGTCAGCGGCTACATGCAGGGCAGGGTCGATGACCCAACGTACAAGCAGATCTGCTATGAGGACACGGGCCACGCCGAGGCGGTGAAAGTGGTCTTTGACCCGTCGAAGATCAGCTACGAGGAGCTGCTGCGGGCGTTCTTTGTGATGCACGACCCGACGCAGCTCAACCGCCAGGGCCCGGACATCGGCGATCAGTACCGCTCGGGGATCTACTACACGAGCGACGAGCAGAAAGAGAAGGCCGAGGCGTACATGAAAGAGCTGAGCGCGTCGGGGAAGTTCAAGGATCCGATCGTGACGGAGCTTGAGCAGGCCAAGACATTCTGGCCTGCCGAGGAGTATCACCAGGATTATGTCGTCAAGACGGGGCGTGCCTGCCACGTGACGAATCCTTGGGAGTGATCCGGCGCTGAGGTCCGATTGGCCTCTGCTACACTTTCGGCGTGACCCGCTGTGCCTTTACGTTGATCGAGTTGCTTGTGGTCATCGCGATCGTGGCGCTCTTGGTGGGGATACTGCTGCCGACGCTGAATTCGGCGCGGCAGGCCGCCGAGCAGGTGAAGTGTTCTTCCAATCTGCGTCAGATCGCGACCTCGAGCACGATGTACGCGGACGCCAATGGTGGATGGTCGCCCGCGCTGGGCGTGCCCTGGGGGCGGGTGCCCTTCTGGGCGCTGGTGGTGCAGTCTGATTCGGACAGCCAGACGTATACCTCGGACTCTGTGCTTGTCTGTCCCTCGGCGGACCGCGAGCACGGGCGGATCATGACGCGGACGTACGCGGTGAGTGTGACGGGCTTGGCCGGCAAGCCGGGGGATCGCGCGAATTACGACGCCGAGATCGTGCACGTCCCGCTCTGGAACATCCGGAGGCCCAGCGAGATCGCGTGGTATGTGGATTCGGAAACGGCGCCGGTGACGGGTGATGCCCCGCCGCCGACGCGGACGATCTCGACGGTCGACTTCCGAGACGCAACCCATGTTCCGGCGCGTCTCGGGTACTATCACGGCGGCTCGAAGCCCACGTACAATTTTGCACGGTTCGATACGAGCACTGGCTCGCAGACCAAGGTTCCCGAGCTCTGGCTCAAGCCGTTGCCCTAGATGAAGATGGAGACGCGCATGCTCGCAACCACGTCAATCCTCGCAGCCGCGATGCTCGGCTGTCAGCCGGCCGAGGACGTTGAGATCACGGTGCCCGATGGCTTTACCGCAACGGTCGTTCACGAGGGTGTCGGGCCGGCCAGGCACATGGTCGTGCGCGACAACGGCGACATCTACGTCGCGCTGCGTCAGCGCCAGAACGGCTCGGGCATCGCGTGCCTCCGCGACGCCGACGACGACGGCACGTACGAAACCATTGAGTACGCGGGCCGCGTGCAGGGCACGGGCATCGCGCTGCACGACAACTGGCTCTACTTCGGCGAGGACTTCCGCATCGTGCGGTTCGAGCTGCCCGAGGATTCGCTGACGCCGGTGGGCGATCCCGAAGTGATCGTCAGCGGCTTCGCGGAAGAGGGTCAGCACGCAGCCAAGTCGATCGACATCGGTGACGACGGCAAGCTCTACATCAACTGCGGCGCACCGGCCAACGCGTGCCAGATCCAGATGCGCACGCCCGGTTCGCCCGGCATGGATCCCTGCCCCATCCTTGAATACGCCGGGGGTATCTGGGTCTACGACGCGAACAAGCCAAAGCAGCAGCACACACGCGACGGCGTGCGATACGCCACGGGCTTGCGCAACTGCGTGGCGATCGACCAGCACGACGGCGCTGTATATGTCGTCATGCACGGACGCGACCAGCTCGATTCGCTTTTCCCCGATCTCTACACGCCCGAGCAGAACGCGGACCTCCCCGCTGAGGAGATGTTCCGGCTCGCCGAGGGCGACAACGGCGGCTGGCCCTACACCTACTACGACGGCAACCGCGACGAGCGCATGCTCGCCCCGGAATACGGCGGCGACGGCAAAACCCCCGCCGAGAAGGGCAAATACACCGAACCCATTCAGGCATTTCCGGCCCACTGGGCACCCAATGGCGTGCTGATCTACGAGGGCGAGCAGTTCCCCGAGTGGTACCGAGGCGGCGCGTTTGTCGCGTTCCACGGCTCATGGAACCGGGCGCCCGAGTTGCAGGCGGGGTACAACGTCACCTTCACGCCCTTCGAGGACGGGCTGCCCAGCGGCGCGTACGAGGTCTTTGCCGACGGCTTTGCCGGCTCGGATCAGATCCGTTCGCCCAGGCAAGCCAAGCACCGACCGATGGGTCTGGCGCAGGGACCCGACGGCTCATTGTTCATCTGCGACTCCGTGAAGGGCACGATCTGGCGTGTGACGTACACCGGGGGCGCGGAGTGAGATTCGCTGCCCTTGTCGTCTGCACACTGCTGATCGCCGGTTGCGGGAGCGATGACCCCGCTGATCCGAAGAACGATCGACCCGAGGAAACGCCGGGACCGACGGGCCCGGACGCCGGACTTCCACCGGCCTCGTCGGCGAGCGCCACGAATGGGCAGGCGATCTATGTGCAGTCGTGTTTGCTGTGTCATCAGCACGACGGGGGCGGTGTGCCCAACATGCAGCCGCCGCTCGTGGGCAGTGAGATCGTCGCGGGCGAAGCCGAGGCACTGATCGAGCTCACGCTCCGCGGGATCGGGGGCACCCCCCCATCGCTGCCGGCCAGCGGGGCATACGCGATGGTCATGCCCGGGGCGATGCACCTCAATGACCAGCAGATCGCGGACCTGCTCACCTACATCCGACAGGAATACGCGGATGCGGACGCGGTATCTGCCGAGGAAGTCGCGGCGGTGCGGTCCGGGCTGGAGTAGCATCCGGTCCCATGGACGGACCCCACGAGACATCGCAGGAGGCGATCGGCGATATTGTCGAGCGGATCTGGGGCTTTCGCGAGCTCAGGCCGCTGCAGGAGCCGGCGGTCCGTGCGGTGCTCGAGGGGCGTGACTCGCTCGTCGTCCTGCCCACGGGCGGGGGCAAGAGTCTCTGCTACCAGCTCCCGCCGATGATCTCGGGCAAACTCTCACTCGTCATCAGCCCGCTCATCGCGCTCATGCAGGATCAGATCGACGGGCTCACGCTCAACGGTTATCCGGCGGCGGCCCTGCACTCCAACTGCACCGACGACGAGGTCGAAGAGACGCACCGCAAGCTCGAGGAGGGCGAGCTTCGCCTGCTGCTTGTCTCGCCCGAGCGCGCGGTCACGGGCGGGTTCATGTCGCGTCTGCCGAGGATGGGTATCGGCGCGATCGCGATCGACGAGGCGCACTGCATCAGCCACTGGGGGCACGACTTCCGGCCCGAGTATCGTCGGCTGCTCGAGCTGCGCGAGCGTCTGCCTGGCGTGTCGCTGCACGCGTACACCGCGACCGCGACGCCGCGCGTGCGCGAGGACATCGTGCACCAGCTCGGGCTTCGTGATCCGGAGATTTTGATCGGGACGTTCGATCGCCCGAACCTGACGTACCGCGTCCTGCCTCGTGTGAAGGCCGCGGACCAGATCGCGGAGATTCTCAAGCGTCACGAGAACGAGGCGGCGATCGTCTATTGCATGAGCCGGCGCGAGACGGAGAGCATCGCCGAGTCGCTGATGAAAAGGGGCGTGAACGCCTCGGCTTACCACGCGGGTATGGCCCCAGAGAAACGCCGGCGCATCCAGGACCGGTTCACGACGGAGCGTCTGGACGTTGTCGTCGCAACGGTCGCGTTCGGCATGGGGATCGACCGCTCGGACGTGCGCTGCGTGATCCATGCCTCGCTGCCCAAGAGCGTGGAGGCGTACCAGCAGGAGACGGGCCGGGCTGGTCGCGACGGGCTGGAGGCCGAGTGCGTGCTGCTTTACTCGTCGGGTGATGCCCGCCGGTGGGAGCAGCTCATCGAGAGTTCGGCCGCCGAGTTCGGCAGCGAGCCCGACCCTGCGCAGCTCGAACTGGTGCGTCAGATGCGGTCGTTCGCGTCGTCGATGCGTTGCCGCCACAAGACCCTCAGCGAGCATTTCGGGCAGGACTATGAGCCGGAAAGCTGCGGCGCGTGCGACGTGTGCCTCGGCGAGGTCGCGATGGTGCCCGAGTCGACGGTTGTGGCTCAGAAGATCCTGTCGTGCATCGCAAGGGCCGCGGGAGACACACGCGCGACCTACGGCGGGGCATACATCGCCGACGTTCTGCGCGGCTCGCGTGCGCAGAAAATCCTCGAGCGCGGTCACGACACGCTCAGCACGTTCGGCCTGCTTAAGCACATGCGCCGGGATGTCATCGTGAGCATGATCGATCAGCTCGTGGACCAGGACCTGCTCGAGCGTGCTCCGGGCGAGTTCCCGGTGTTGCTGCTCACGCAGGGCTCGATGGAGGTCCTGCGAGGCGAGCGTGAAGTGGCGCTGCTCTCGCCGCCCGCGCCGACGAAACGCTCCCGCGCCGCCGACGGCGAGGACCCGCTCAGCGAAGTACAGCACGATGTCTTCGAGCGCCTGCGTGGGCTTCGCAGACGACTGGCCGACGAGCACGGCGTGCCGCCCTACGTCGTTTTCAACGACGCCACCCTCCGCGAGATGGTCCGCCGGATGCCCGCCTCGCCCGAGGAGATGCTCTCGATCAAGGGCGTCGGGCAGGCGAAAATGCAGCGTTTCGGCGATGCGTTCCTGGACGAATTGCTCTCGGTGAGTCGCGGCTAGACTTGCCTCTATGTCTCAGGCCGCAAAGCCAGCCATCGGATCAGGTGTTGACGAGCGATCGCGAGCGTTCCTGCTGAAGGCGACGCTGACGCTCTTTTTCACAATGCTGATGGGCATTTCGGCGCAGTTCAAGATCCCGATGCCTCCCGACGGGGTGCCGCAAACACTCCAGACGCTTGTGGTCGCGCTTGCCGCGATGGGTCTGGGTGCTCGATGGGGCATGGCGAGCATGCTGCTCTATCTCGTGGTCGGCGCCCTCGGCGCGGGCGTCTTTGCGGAAGGCAAGGCCGGGGTGGGCGTGCTTGTCGGGCAGACGGGGGGCTACCTCGTCGGCTTTCTCGCAGCGCAGCCGGTGATCCACGGCATCATCCGCCGGAGCGATCGCACGGTGCGCGGCTGGGGGGCGATCGTTGCCGCGATGCTCGCCGGGCACATCGTCATCTTTGTGCTGGGTGTGCTGTGGCTGACGTTCCTGCGCGGCCGAGAGGACGAGACATACACACTCATGCGCGGCATCAAGGGCGGCGTGCTTCCGTTCATCCCGGGCATGATTCTCAAGACGTTCGCAGCGGTCATGGTCGGGCTTGCCGTCTGGCCCCGGTCGTGCCGGAAGTTCTGGTAAGCCCCGGTCGGAGTGTGATGAGCGACGAGCCGCACATCGAGCAGAGCTTCTACGCCGATGCGTCTGTGTATGACATCCTCCACGCGGAGGGGACGGCCGATGAGATCGACTGCCTCGAACGCCTCGCGCACACGTTTGCGGGTGGCGCGCCGGACGTCTGGCTCGAGCCGGCCTGCGGCAGCGGTCGGCTCATTCGACTGGCCGCACGCAGAGACCCGGACCGCAGCGTCATCGGGTTCGACCTCGAACCGCGGATGATCGACTACGCCAGACGCCGGGCCGAGAAAGCCGGCCTTGCCGATCGGCACACGCTTTTCGTCGGGGATATGACGGGCTTTGCGGGCGCGCTTGAGCCCCACTCCGTCGGATTCGCCTTCAACGTCATCAACACGATCCGTCACCTAGAGAGCGACGAGGATCTGCTGGCGCACTTTGAACAAGTCGCCGAGTCGCTCCACCCCGAGGGCGTGTACGTCGTGGGCATCAGCCTCTCTCTCTACGGCTCGGAGATGCCCAGCGAAGACGTTTGGGAGGGCAAGCGAGGACTGTGCGAGGTCAAGCAGGTCGTCAACTACATCCCCCCCGAGACGGCAGACGGCTCGCGCAGCGAACTCGTTTACAGCACACTGACGGTAACGCGTCCCTCGGGCGAGCAGCTCATCTCATCGAACTACGCGCTGCGCACGTACAACAGGGCGCAGTGGGAGAACGCGATCGGCCGGTCGGCGCTCCATGTGATCGGGTTCACCGATGTGCTGGGCGAACCGGACGAGCCTGAGGAGCCGGGCTACGGGCTCTGGATTCTCGGGCCGCGTTAGTCGATCATGATGCGCTTGTTGATCTTGCCGTTGCGAGCGAGGTGATCGACGCTCACGTAGACGTGGTGACCCTTGAGTTTGTTGACGCCATCTGGATAGACAAAGCGTCGAACCACCGCGGCCCCGGGAGCGAGTTGCGAGATCGGTGCGCCCTGTCTCGCGTAGCCACGGGCCGAGGCGCCCAGGTCCAGATCAACCGGATCGAGCGTCGTATTCGTGACCACGGCTTCGACGGCGACGTCCTGGCCGTTGGGCGAAACGAGCGAGCGGACGTCGAGCTCGATGCCGGGCAGTGAGACCTCGAATTTGGACGCGGCTCGGATGCGTTCGGCTACCGGTCCCGCGCTCAGCAGCACATCCACGACGAGCTGTTTCTGCCCGGTCTGCTCGACGGGCGAGAATTCGATGGCGATGGGGATCTCGATTGATTCGCCGGGACCGGCGCTGAAGCGCACGACGCGGGGCGAGATATCCCAGCCCGAGGGCCTGCCGCTGGGCAGTCGCGGGCTCGGTTCGGTGACGATCAACGAGCCGTCGATCGCGACGGTCCAGGGGTTGGTGAGTGAGATCATCCGGTTGTGCGGCCCGGGGACGGACTCGATCATGGGCTCGTCCAGCCGGATCGAAGACGTGAAGAGCGCGAGGTTGACGTCGATGCCCTCGATGAACACGGGCTCCGTCGAGATGGGGATCTCGTGGATGTCGATGCCCTTGCCCTCGCCCATGTCGATGCGTGTCGGGCTGATCGTGCCGGACTGGTTGCCCCACATATCGATGACGGTGACGTCGTCCTCACCGAGGAAGATATTGACCACGGCTTCGTCGAGCGGCGCGGTTTCGTTCCACGCGACGAGCGCGCCGCCGCGATCACTCTCAGTATCCACGGGCGTGAGCAGGTACACGTGCGTGCCGGGCTGGAAGGCGAGGTTCGCCGAGACGCGCCGGCCGCGCAGGCGATCGATCGTCGCTCGCCACGCGGCCGCTTCGGGCATCGGGTGCAGCACCGGATCGAGATCCTCCGACCACTTCCAGGGCTTGATCAGTTCAACATCCGGCGCGGGTTTCAGATCAAGATCCGCAACGGCGGCCTCGACCAGCACCAGACGCTTGACGAGCTCAGCGCACGCCTGCGCCGGGCCGAAGTCCGCGCTCCCGCCCGTCCCGATCGCGAGCGTGAGCCGACTCGTCTGATCAAGACCTGATTCCGCCCAGCGCTGGAGCACATCCGTGACGGCATGGATCCCCGAACCCGCGGGCAGGTGCACCGTCACCGCGCCGAGGTTTGACGCGTCGAGCAACGGCGCGAAGTCCAGATCCGAGGCCCAGGGAACGTCCACGATCGGTCCGGGCACCAGCATCGACAGCACACCCCGCGCCCGATCGATGCGCTGCCCAAGATCAGCATCCCAGAAAATGCCATCGTCTTCGAGCGAACCGATCCGCCACCGGCGAACAAACTGGCCGAGGCGATCCAGCAGCGGCTCGAGCAGGTTCTCGATCCGCTCTGGCTCATCCGCGTCAGTCGTCGCCAGCACACGCAAGACCTCGTCCGTATCCGTCTGAAGCAGCTTCCGGATCGAAACCGGGACCTCGGGCAAGGAGATAATCAGGCGACTCCACGCACTGCCCGTCGTGTTCGAGAGCGCACCCAGACGCAGTGCCTGGCTGTTCGCCTCCGACTCGTCGGTCTCGTCAGACCAGACGCCAAGAACGAGCGTCTCGGCGGCCAGCCGATGGGCCAGCTCGTCCAGCATCTCGATCAGCTGAGGCTCGTAGCGCTCGGCGCTCATGCCGAAACGACTCCGGGAGATCGTCACCGCGGAGTCCAGCGTCGTTTCCTCGTCGAGGCCCGGCACCCAGCAGAACTCAACAGGCACCACGGAGATCACCTGACCCGATGAGATCAGCTCGATCTCGGCGCTGTACCAACCGAAGCCACGCAGTTCCGGCTCCCACACACTCGGGATCCGGCTCGATTCGACCCGGCGCGACTGCACATCGATGACCTGCCCCAGATGATCGCGCACCGTCAGCCGGGCGTTGAGCTCCAGTCCCGTCAAATCGCGCACGAGCAGGTTCAGCCTGGGCGACTCCGGTGCCATCACGATGTTCGAACGCGCCTGCGTGCTGAGCACAAGCCTGGGCAACTGTTCGACGAGAATGTCATCCACCCACGCCTGACCCGAGTAGTCCTCGGGCCAGATCTGGTGCTCGCCGAGCTCGGCCTGTCCGATCAATTCGGGCTGCACGACTTCCGTATCGATCTGCAGGAACGCGGCCCCGGGCGTGCGCCCGCCGGGCACGACAAGCTCGACGCGCTCCCACTGCGCCTGAGGCAGGATCGGATCGGTGTAGAGCTCGGAGCCCTCGATCGCGTTGCCGCTGGCGTCCAGGTAGCGCACCACGAGCCGGAAGCGGGCGTGCTGAAGCCCCTCGCCCCGGACGTAGCAGCTCACCCGGTAGTCGGCCTCGAGAAAGACGGGCAGCGCGCCGGGACGGAGCCGCAGCGCCACACTGCCCCGCTTGATCGGCAGGCGAACCGAGGCCTCGCCCGTGTGTCTGACGTCGTAATCGAACGCGGCCTGGTTAAAGACCGGGTACCCGGGACGCTCGATGCCCGCCGTCGGGTCGCTCTGCGCCCGGTAGAACGAGCCAGGCAGATCGAATGGGTTGTCGGGCTCCTCGAAGTTGTACAGGGCCACGACCCGGTCGGTCTTGAGCGGGTCATTGCCAAGCGTGTCCTGTGCCCGCGCGACGCCGCAATGCACCAGAGCACCCAAAGCCAGTCCTGAGCACAGGTTGTGTCCGATCGATATGCGCGGCATCCCACCCGATCATCGGCCAGCTTCGCACCCCGGCTGCACGATCGGACCCCAGGCATATCAGGGCGGGTTTCACTCAACCCGATCCGAACATCCGGGCCCGGTCGCCAAGCCTGGCCGGGCTCTGCACGCTCTCCGGATCTTCGAGCATCGGCGACTCATCGGGCAGCGCGGGCGGGCTCGTGGTCAGCCTGTACCCGATCACACCCAGGACGATCAGAATCACGATCCCAGCGGCGACAGCTCCGCGGATGAGCCAGCCCGAGAGCGCACGGGCCTGGACCTCGGCCAAGAACTCCTCGCCGCCGTAGGTCGGCATGCGGGAACTGTCGTACGCCCCATCGAGCAGGCGCACCACCTCGTCCTGTGTTGGTTTACCTGACATGACGCGTTCCCTCCACGAATTTCAGCGGCTGGCTCGGCTCTGCCGTCTCGGCGAGCTGCTCGCGCAACCGCTCTAGCGCCCGCGAGTACCGCGAAGCCGCGGTCGAACGCGGGATCGCCAGCACCTCCGAGACCTGATCGAACGTCAGACCGCCCGCGTGACGAAGTGTCACGACCTCGGCCTCGTCCGATGGCAGGTCCTCCACCGCGCGGCGGAGCAGCTCGAACGAACTGGGCGGCCCAAGATCCGTCCCGGGCACCGCGTGCACGCGGCGTTTCATCTCCCGGCGTTCGCCACGCATGTGGTTCAGCGCCGATGTCCGCACAATCGTAAAGAGCCACGGCCCAACCGCCTGCACCTTGCGGATCCGGTGCGGCGGGACCTGCATGACCTTGCACAGCGCGATCTGCACCACGTCCTCCGCGTGCTGCTGCGCGCCCTGCGTTGCCAGCAGCGACCGGGCGAACGCGATCAACCTGGCGGCGTAGAGATCCCACAGGAGCCTGGCCGATGGGCCGTGCCCCCGAGACATGCGTACCAGCAGCTTGCGCTCGTCGATCGCCTTCACAGCCGCGTTCACCCCTCCTGCACAGCAGTCAGTTCGCTCCGAAGACGGAGCAGGTTCTGCTCGATCTCGGTTGTCTGCACCCGGAAGCGTCCGAGCGCCGGGAGCAGGAGCCTGGTGAGCAGGCCGTACTCGCCCTGTTCGAGTTTGCGTTCGATCTTGCTGAGCTCGCCCGACGGGTCATCGGCCTGCCAGGCGGCGATGAGGTCGTCGTACGCCCGTTCGGTCTCATCGGTCAGAGCCGCGATCTGCTCGCCGGTCATCCGGCTCAGTTGCCGGTGCTCCTTCGATTGATCGTCGCTCTCGTATTGCAGCAGCGCGGCCAAACCCTTGCCCGCGTCCTCGCCCACGAACTCGCTCTTGATCCACGCGATCATCATGACCTTCTCGGTTTCGATCGCCTCGAGCGAGTGGAACGGATCGTCGGTGAGCACGCGGTCGAGTGCGCTGTTGACGATCTCCGCCTGATGGGCGTTCAGCTCGCCCGCTTCGAGCAGCTTGACGGTTTCGACGCGGGCAAGCTCCGTGATCGCCACGCCCACGAGCGAACCGATGACGATGCTCCCGCGCGAGGCGTGCTCGCCCAGGCGGATCGTCGCTGCCAGTCGCTCGGCGACCGCGTCCGAGTCCGCGCCCCGCAGGCGTCGCGCATCGTTGACGAGCAGCTTCGCCGAGTTGCGCATCACGCTAAGTTGCGGCAGGAGCGCCCCGATCCCCTTCTCGTACTGCGTCCCGAAATCACACCGCTCGAGCCTCGTCGCCGCGATGAGATCCGCGATCGCCTCCTGATTCTCGGCAAGCCGATGCGCGTACCCCTCGGGCAGCTCGCCCCGGTCCATCGCGTCCAGTTCGTCCGAGGTGAACTCGTTGTACTCGAGCAGCGGCTCAAGAATCATCCAGGACATGTGATACTGGAGCGCAGCGTTGGAGCGCCCCTCTGTCAGCGGGATGCCGGGCGGGACCTCGATCGACGGGTCGTGACGATCGGTCCACTGGGCGCTCGCGGCACCCGCGATCGCAAGGCCGACACACACTGCAAGACAAACCGATCCGGGCATAAGCAGTCTCCCGCGGGCGTTGACTTTACACTGTGCCCGCAAGAGGTATGACACCACACCCCCCGGCTCATCCGAAGACCGCCCCCCGATTTTGAGAGCAACCATGTCCCAAGATGCCCCCCACGGCTCCCCCCACGATGGCCCCCACGATGCCCCAATGACCCCCTACCACCCATACCGCCCGAGTGCTTCGCCTGAGGAGGCCGCCCGTGCGTTCTTGGACATCGTGAGTCGGCGTCGGACGGTTCGCATGTTCTCGGACAAGCCAGTCTCGTTGGAGACGATCCAGACGATCGTGCAGGCCGCCGGCAGCGCGCCCTCGGGGGCGAACAAACAGCCCTGGCGTTTCGTGGCGGTCGCAAATCCCGAGCTCAAAGCGAAGATCCGGGCCGCCGCGGAGCAGGAGGAACGCGAGTTCTACCACCGCCGGGTGAGCCAGGAGTGGCGGGCCGATCTTGTCCCCTTCGCCACCGACGAGCACAAACCCTTCCTCGAAACCGCGCCGTGGCTGATCGTCGTCTTCAAGATGATGAAGACCGACGATGAAGGGCAAACCTATTACGTGAACGAATCCGTCGGCATCGCGGTGGGCATGCTGCTCGCCGCCGCTCAGCACGCGGGGCTCGCCACGCTCACGCACACGCCGAGCCCGATGAAGTTCCTGACCGAAGTCCTCGGCCGCCCCGCGCACGAGCGGCCTTACCTGCTCATCCCCGTTGGATACCCAGCCGACAACTGCGTAGTCCCGGACATCAACCGCAAGCCGCTCGACGAGATCCTCGTCGTGCACGAGTAAGCCCGGTTACGACGTTCGCCCCGAGCACCTGTTAAAGATGAGGCGCGAGGCGTAGAGCACGATCCCCGTGAGCAGGATGTGCCCCGCCGCGAGACCACCCACGGCCGACATCATCATGGTCCGACTGACCCGGCTGTTGGCGAGGTGGTACCGACCGGGCCTGTAATCCCAGCCTTTGCTGACATCGTCCACCAGAATGCTCGCGATCAGCCCCATCGGGCTCGTGCCGTGGGCGACCATCTCGATCCGGTCGCCGGAGCGGCTGTAGTCGTCCCGGAAATCGAGATACACGGCCAGCACGACCGGAAGCCCGATCCAGACGAGCAGGATCAGCCCGATGTTCAGCACGCTGGCGACCACGCCCTTGCGGCAGATCATGCTCAGGAAGAGTCCCGTCGCCAGATACAGCATCGGCGGCACCACGACGAGCGTGAGCACCATCACCGACCCGTACACGCTCGTGTACCCCGCGATCGCCGCGAACGCGAAGTGCGCCGCGACGAACGCATACAAAGGCCAGAGCCGAACGAGCGAGGCAAAGTACTTCTCCAGCACCACGCGCCAGGGCGAGACCGGTGTCGTCATGAGGACATCCCACGTCTGCGCGTCGCGTTCGCCGTTGATGGCGCCTGTTGTCTGCACCGAAGCCAGCAGCACGATCACCCCGAGCCCGCCCAGGCCCATGATCAGGTGCATCGGCTCCTCACTCAGGTCGTTGCGCAGGTAGGCATACCCGAAAGCCGTAAGTACGATGACGATCAAAATCCCGAGCTGAAAGCGGTTCTCGATCAGAGCCCTCGAGACTTCACGCCAGTAGATCGGGCGTGACCCGAGACGGACGAGCTTGCGTCTGCTCAGCTTCGACTCGGGCCGCGTGGTCTCCTTGGCCACCGCGCTTTCGCCGCCCGCCTCACCGACCATGTACCGCCTCAGCACGACCGAGGCCAGCATCGCAAAGAACCCCGCGTAGAGCAGTTGCACGATCACGCACAAGACCCAGATGCGGTCCAGGGGCGTGCCCGCGAGAAGCGTGTACCCGGTCGTTGGCGGGCCGCCACGGGTGAGCGTCATCAATGCCACCGGCGGGGAGGCGGCCATGCCGATCGGGGCGAGCACATTGACGTCGTTCGGCTCGAGCCCGAATGTCTGCTCCATCCCGAGCAATCCAGTCTTCCGAAGGATGTAGTACACGATGAAGGGCATGAGAAAGAGCAGGCCCATCGAGAGCAGCGTGAAGATCGCCGCCGGCGCCGAGCGAGAGTGCCAGACCGAGAACAGGATCCCCATCGCCCCGCCGAGCAGCGCCGTCGCGAGCGTCACGGACGTAAACGCCAGCACCGTCTCCGCGGGCACGCCGCCGAACACACGCACCGTCAGCAACATCGGTGCACTGATCAGTGTCAGCAGCACCACCTGATACATCCGCCCGGTCAGCTTGCCCACAACGATCTGGAGCGAGGTCAGCGGCGAGGTCATCAGGGCCGAGAGCGTCCCCATTCTCTTCTCTTCACAGATCGCCGGGCTCGTCAGCGAGGGCGCCACCAGCACGATCATGATGAACTGGAACCACGCCACAAACATCACCAACGCCTCGGCAAAGGACGAAAGCATCTGCGTGCGCGCGGTCTGGGACTCGTAACTGAACGAGGGCATCAGCGTCCCGACCGCCATCAGCGTGACGAGCGAGAAGAGCGCCGCGTATCCGCCGCGGATCAGGTAGGTCGAACGCCGGCGTCCGGACGAGCGCAGCTCTTTCTGCAGGATCGCACTGAAAACGAGCGCCTTGGCCCGCTTCATCGGCTTTGCGATGGTGCTGATTGCACTCATTGCACCTGGCCCTTGGTCAGCGTCATGAAAGCGTCCTCGAGCCTCGGCGCTTCGGGCGTGAAGGCCGCGATCCGCTGGCCGCGTGCGACCAGCATCTCGATCAGGAAGTGGTGGCTCGTCTGCCCGGGCGTCAGCTCGACGTGGATCATCCCGTCGGCGACCTTTGCCGACCGCGTGCGCTCGTCGTCGGCGATCACGCTCCGAAGCGCCTCGAGCGGCGCTTCTTCGTTCTCGAGCCTGATCCGCACCCGGTCGCCCACACCCATCCGCTGGTACGCGTCATCGATCGAGCCCGCGTAGAGCAGCCTGCCCCGCTCGATGATCCCGATCGAGGAGCACATCTGCGCCAGCTCCGTCAGGATGTGGCTCGACACGATCAGGCACTTGCCCATCCGGCCCAGCTCCGTGAGCAGCTCGCGCATCTCGATGCGTGCGCGCGGGTCGAGCCCGCTGGCCGGCTCGTCGAGCAGGAGCACCTTCGGGTCGTGCACAAGCACACGCGCCACACCCAGCCGCTGCTTCATGCCGCGCGACAGACTCTCGACCATCGCCTTCTTCTTCTCGGTCAGGTCGGTCAGCTCGAGCACGCCCTCGATCGTCGCCCTGCGCTGCTTTCGGGGCAGGTTGAACGCCGCCGCGAAGAAGTGCAGATACTCCTCGACCGTCAGGTCGTCGTACACGCCCAGCACGTCGGGCATATAGCCCAGAATCCTGCGGATCGCGTCGCCCTCGGTCATCACATCGTGGCCGTCAACCTTGGCGCTGCCCGTGTCAGGGCGCAGCAGACACGCCAGGATTTTCATGGTCGTGCTCTTGCCCGCGCCGTTCGGCCCGATGAACCCGAACACCTCGCCCGCACCGACATCGAGCGAGACGTTGTCCACCGCGACGAGCTTGCCGAATTTCTTCGTCACGTTTCGGATCTCAATCACGCTGGGCCTCCTCGGTGACCTGGTCCATCTCGATCGGCACCACGAGCCTGTAGACGCTGCTCCGCTGCGTTTCGGTCCTGCTCGGCTCGACCCCGATGTCCATCGGCTGATCGACGACAAACAGGTACACCACGGCGAACCGCCCCGTCGACAGGTACGACTCCACCGAGTGCTCGTGCTCGAACACACCGGGCAGCGCCAGCAGCGCCGAGGGCATGAGTCCCTCGAGCCCATCGTTTCGCATCCACGTCTGCATGTACGGGCGATCCTCATCGACCACAAACGGATCGCTCCACAACCGCTCGGGCCTGTCGCGCACCATGTCCGTCTCGAACACCACCCTCGCCGGGTCGCCCAGACTGTTGACGCGGTATCGACTGCCGAGCCGCGAGACGACCTCACCCACCCGGATCTGCCCGCTCACGATCCGCGCCTGCTCGCCCAGACCGACCACGCTGAGTGCCCACCCAAGCTCCACGCGCTCAAGCCCCACACCAAGTTCGCAGGGCTGCTGCCCCCGATCGATGTACGTCTTGACCGACCAGATGCCCGGCTCGATCCCGATGGGCATCGACCCGCGCACCGATTCGATCCCGCCCGACACCGGCACCTGACGCATGGTCGTCGGTCGTGAGAGCACCGAATCACGCCTCGCCAACGAGTACTCGAACCAGACGCCCCCCGCGTCCACCTCGAACTGGTCCGACGAGCCCGCAAAGAAGTGCGTCAACCCGAGCACAGACGCCCGCAGTTCCATCGGGAGGGCCGCGAACATCCGCTGCCCCGGGTGGGAAGCATCGATCGCGTCGTTGGGAACCAGAGCATCGACCACGACCAGACGCGAAGCGGTCGATGGCCCCGCGCGCAGCTTGCTCGGCGCGATGATCGCCACACCCGAAGCAATCGCAATCCAGACCAAAGCGCTCAGCCACGCCAGATGCCGGGCCTTGAGCGCTTTGAGCAGGAAGAAATCCACCGGCCCGAGCGCGACCGCCAGCGAGATGGTCACGAGAGCGACAAGCATGATCGCCGCGGACCCGATCGCCGTCGCTCGGCCGATCGTGTCGAAGACCCGGCCCGGCAGCCGCCGACCGATCTCCTGCTGAGATCCCCACGAGTACGTGCTGTGCAACGTCCGCGCGTAGTCCCCCTTCGTCGACACCGCTTCCATCGCCGGCGTCAGGACATCCGCCCACAACCGCCACGATTCCGCGCCCGCGCCAACATCCTCAGGATTGACCGAGACCAGCGTCACCCAACCCAGACCCGCGGGCCCCTCGACAATGAGCGCTCCATCCCCGCTGGGCCAGCGTTCACGCCAGCCGCACTCCTCACCTATGAGCCCCAGCGACATCAACCTCCCCGAGAACCTCGGAAAGAGCCTCTGTTCCAATCCCGCCGAGAGCGATACCGGTGTCTCGATCTCCTCCACCGAGCCGATGTCGATGACATCCGTCGGCACGCCCGGCGGCAGGAAACGCTGCCAGCCCATCCCCGGACGACCCACGAGCACCACCAGCCGACCGCCACCCAGCACCCACTGCTGGATCGCCAGGATCGCGCGCGCATCCATGTCCTTCAGCGATGTCTCGTCGACGATCGCAGCCAGCACACCCTCGTACGCCGCGGGCGCCACGGGGAGCTCCGAGTTGATCGCGTTCACCCCGACCACGCGGCTCATCACGCCGCGCGAACCCTGATCGCCGCTGGCCCACCGATTGCGAGGCCCCGCTGCGGCCTCGTCCGCGTCCGCATCCGAGGGGAGTCTGGAGATCGTTGAATCCACGAACCGCTGCGCGAGCATGTTCATCGGCACCCGGCTCGTCAATGCCAGCAGCAACTCCTCATTCGCATCCAGCCCGGGGCGCAGCCGGATCGACGTCGATCCCGGCGATGTCTCATAGACCGTGCGGGCCACTCGACCATCCTGTGTGCGCAGTGTCAGCGTCACCCGCTCGCACCACTCTGGCATCGGCACGACCATCGGCACCGATACGTTCGAGCCCGCCGCCGCCTCCACGGGCGACACCACGCGCCCGCTCAGCCCCTGGCCGCTGACATACTCCAGCTCGATCACGCCCGAGAGATGCTCATCGCCCGCCTGCACCGACACCCTCGCCGGCGTGTTCTTGCCCGTCGGCGTCTTGCCCGCGAACCCGAAGTCCACGAGCAGCGTGACCTCATTCTCTTCATCCGACGCCTGACCCGAAACCACACCCGCAGCCGACGTCGCAAGGAGCAGCCCCAGGATGAGAAGCATCCGTCTCATGGTTCAATCACAGATAGACGCGCCGGTTATACACCCACCACTCAAACAGACTGATCGCAAGAGCCGCGAGCAGGAGCCAGGGCCACAAGCGCCTCGGCGTGCGGGACTCGCCCTCGGCGACCGCCGCGACCTCCCCGGATGCGAAGGGCAACACCGCCGCGCTCCGCACGTCCGACTCGAGCGGGTCGAGCAGGTTCACCGCGACCCGTCTGGTCACCCCGTCGCCATCGACCGAGTCCGTCAGCCCCGCCGGCCCGCGCCACGAGAGCGTGTACACCCCCGCGCCGGGAACAGGCCCGAACGCCACGCGCCCGTCCGGCGCCGGCTCCAGGTTCGCCCGCTGTCCGCTCGGCATCGTCAGGCTCACGCTCCTGGCGCCGATCGGCAGCCGCTCCGAGAGCGTTCCACCCGGGTGCACCGCGCCCGTCGACGCCCCGCCCGTCACGCCGCCCAAAGCATCGACCGCAGCCGCCAGAAACACCACGTAGCTCACATCAAAGGGCCAGCTCGAAGCGTCCGGATCAAACGAAACCACGATCGCCCGCGTTCCCGCCGAACTGGCATCAAAAATCACCGGGCCGCGACCCGTCTCGGCGAGCGTCACCACGCCCGCGCCCTGCTCGGCCTCAACCGCCGGCGCCTTCGTGATCTTCACACGACCGCCGAGCTCAAGGTCGCGCATCACCGGGTGCTCTTCGTTCCAGTCGACGATCTCCGCCGCCTCGCCCGCGCCTGTCTGTGTCAGCCCGAGCCCCTCGGGCACGCCCCCGAGCACCAGATAGTTCCCCGCCGGCAAGGGCCCCTCGGGCAGCCACCCATCCAGAATCACCACATCGAACGAGCCCGCGCCGCCGCGATCCTCAAACGCGCTCGGCGAGAGACTCGCAAGCTCGCCATACGGCAGACCCTCGAGCGCGAGCGTCGTAAAGAAATCATCCTCCGACACCACCGCCACGCTGAGCCTCTTCGACGGCGGCACCACGAGCCACCCCGTGTTGTCCCGCTCCAGAAGATCCGCCCCGCCGTCCGTCGGCTCGACGCGCACCTCCACCACCGCCCCCGCAGCCCGATCGAGCGTAAAGACCACGCCCCCCGCGCCGGGCAGACTCCGCGACTCGGAAGCCGCCTCGTCCGCGGGCGGGATCGCCGCCGATCGCACACTCGCGAGTGACCCGTTCACGATGAACTGCACATCGACCGTCCTCGCCACCGCGTCCGTGTTCGACACACCAACAAAGATCGAGAGCTGACGCGGGTTGTCGTAATCACGCTCGGCCCGCAAACCCGTGATCCCCACGTTCGCGGCTGCCTCCTCGCCAACGCGGTAATACCGAACCACATCCTCGGGCCCGGGCACCACATCATCGGGATCACCGATCCGCCCGTCCGTCCAGAGATGCACCGTCCCCACCGCCGGCGGGAGCTGGATGAGCGTCCCGTCGCGATCGGGCACCGTTCTCGGCGGCGCCTGCGCTATCGCAAGCCGATACGCCTCGGCCGCGCTCGTCGGCGCATCGCTCGGCTCGATCGACTCGATCGCCGAGCGCAAGAGCGCCTTGTCCGCTGTCATCGGCTGACGGATCCCGCCCTGGCTGTCAAACGTGATCACCGTCGCACGCTCGGCCCCGGCTTCTGCGCCACCCATCACGCTGTCGAGCCACGTCGGCTCGCCCAGTTGTTCGACGACCTCGAGCGCCTCGCGCTTGGCTTGCTCGAGCCGTGAAACCGTCTCGCCCCGCCACGACCCGTCCATCGTCTGCATCGACGCCGATCTGTCGATCATGATCACGTGCCGATCGCCCGTCACCGCCTTCGACGACAGCTCCGGCTGCGCGAGCGCGAGCAATCCCGCCGCGAGCACGAGCAACTGCAGCAAGAGCAACAGATTCCGCCGAAGCCTCTGGAACGGCGCGTTGGCCTGCATGTCCTGCACCGCGCGTTTCCACAGCAGCGTCGACGACACCTCGACATCCCGACGCCGAAGCTTCAGGAAGTACAGGATCAAGAGCGTCGGCACAGCCACCGAAGCCGCGATCGCCGCGATGCCGGGCGTCAGCCAGTTCACTCACCACTCTCCTGCGCCGCTTCCACCGCGTCCATCCCCGTCGAGTCACAGTCCTCCAGCCGATACCCGCTGAACACCCACCGCTCCTCGCGCAGCTCGTCCGGGTGCCCGTAGTCGATGCTGATCAGCTCGTCATCGTGGAACCCCATGATCATCCGCCCGAACGTCGGGCGCGTCTGGCGCACCACGCCGCGCGTCAGGATGCGCACCTCGATCGTCCCCACCTCGCCCGTCGCGTCGCGCTCGGCGAAGTACGTCATCCGGTCCGCCTCGAGCTGATCGATCACCTCATCAGACGTCATCCCCGCGCAGTACCGCGCATCGATCGCGTGCTGCATCTCGTCCGTCGTCATATAGAGATAGATCGGGGCCTCGTTCAGCTGGCAACCAGCCGCACTCAGAACCAAAGCCAGTGCACACAACATCCGTGTCATCGAACAACTCCTCTTCTGCGCAGGTGATCCAGCACCATCGTCTCCACCGCCGTATCGCTCGGCACGGTCAGCAGCATGATCTCGCGCCTCGCGCAGAAATCACGCAGTTGGTTCGTGTACGCCGCCAGCGTCTTCTTGTACTTCTTGAGGAGCGGCGCCGAGATCGTGATCTCCGCCTTGTCGCCGTCCTCGATGTCTTTCAGGCGTAGATCGCCCGTGATCCCCGGCTCAAGCTCCTGCGGGCTGAGCACCTGGATCACGAACACGTCGTAGCCGCGCCCGACGAGCATCCGAAGGCCCTCTTCGTAGCCCTCTTTGATGAGCATGTCGCTCATCACAACCATGATGCCCTTGCCGCGCCTCGACAGCGCGATCCGCCGGCACGCCTCACCGAACGAGCTCGATTCCCCGCCTTCGCCCTCGTCGGGGCGCAGCGAGCAGATGAACCGCGACAGGTCGTGCACGCGCCGCTTGCCCCGAAGATCGCGCACAGCCTGCACGAGCGTCGTCTCTGAGTCGTCCCCGAAGTTCCCGCCGATCGCGCTGCACGCGACGCGGTTGTACTTGACCATCCCGATGTACCCGAGCGCCATCGCCAGCTTCTGCATGAACAGAAACTTGTTCGGCTCGCCCGTGTCCACGCTCGCCGAGCAGTCGAGCACCATGTGCAGTGACAGGTCCTCCTCCTCCTGGAAAAGCTTCATAAAGAGCATGTCCAGCCGTCCGTAGATGTTCCAGTCGATGTGCCGCAGGTCATCGCCGACCACGTACGCCCGGTGATCCGCGAACTCGACGCTCTCGCCGCGCTTCTTCGACCGCCTTTCGCCCTTGAGCTTGCCGCGGAAGATCTTCGTGCTGGCGATATCGAGCGCATCCAGCCGCGCAAGCAGCTTCGTATCGAGCAGATCCTCGAGCGACGCGGGCCGGGATTGAGAGGGTGTGCGGAGCATCAGCCTTCGTGATCCTCCAGTCTCGTCCAGGCAGCCGGGTGCAACTCGCCGAACGCATCCTCGTCGAAGCCACCATCATCCCGAGGCGGCTCGCCCGGGCAGAACATCACGGGCACGTATACCGCCGGAAAATACTCTTCCAGAGTCAGAAAGACCCTGATTTCCTCGGGCTGCGCCGCAAGAAGCACACTCTCTACATTTTTATGCCGAAGCCTGTTGAGATCTTGGAGATGCTGCTGAATTGGATCGTGATCGTCCTGAGTCTGCTCGCTCGAGGATGCCTCTTTCTCGACGCGTTCACGCAACGGAGCAAGCCGATTCTCTCGATCCAGCAGTTGCATCCCCTCATCTTCGAGCGCCAGATACGCCCCAGCTCCACCGAGCGTCTCGAAACACCAGCACTCGTCATACGGCACCAACCGCCCCACGATGTGCATCGACATCAGCAACGACCCGTCCGCGCCGGCGTTCGCCATGGCATCGAAAAGGTATTGGCCGTCGTGTTCGACAATATTGACTTGAAACTCAACGTCCTCGTCATCATCCGCGTCGTGCATCGTCAATTCGAGCAGGCCGTTGTCCTCATACTGAAACGAGTAACTCTGATTCTCGTCGGGCATGTACCAGTCGCCCTCAAAGATCCGCTCCTCGACGCGCCCCTCGTCATCGACGCCATAGAACGACGGCACCAGGTGCCCGCACCCACTCAGAACCAAAGCAAGCAGCGGTGCGACAGCTACAACAATGCGTTGCCGATCATTCACGCCCCCACCCCCACCGGCTCCGTCGGCGTCATCTTGAGAATCTCTTCCACAATGTTGTCCGGGTTCACCCGGTCCGCCTCGGCCTCGAAGTTCAGGATCAGCCTGTGTCGAAGCGCCAGCTTCGCCATGTGCCGGATGTCCTCGTTGCCGACGTGATACCTGCCCTCCGTCACCGCGCGCACCTTCGCGCCCAGGATTAGCGCCTGCGCTCCGCGCGGCGACGACCCGCACCGCACGTACCGGTTCGTCGCGCTGCTCGAACCGCCCGCGAACTCGCCCTCGGGGTGCGTCGCCAGGATGAGCCTCGCCGCATACTCCTTCACGTGCGGCGCGATCACCACCGAGCGGATCAGCTTCTGCGCCTCCAGAATGCTCGGCCCGTCGAACAGCTTGCCTACCTTGGGCGTCTCGGCCCCGGTCGTGCGATCGATGATTGTCATCAGGTCCGTCAGCTTGTTGTACCCGAGGTTGATCTTGAAGATAAACCGGTCCAGCTGCGCCTCGGGCAAGGGGTACGTCCCCTCCTGCTCGATCGGATTCTGCGTCGCAAGCACTATGAACGGCAGCTCGAGCTTGTACGTCTGCCCCGCCACCGTCACGCTCCGCTCCTGCATCGCCTCCAAGAGCGCCGACTGCGTCTTGGGCGTCGCGCGGTTGATCTCGTCGGCGAGCACCACCTGCGCAAAGATCGGCCCCTTCTGGAACTCGAAACGCCGATGCCCCGTCGCCTGATCCTCCATCACGATGTTCGTGCCGATCACGTCCGCCGGCATCAGGTCGGGCGTGAACTGGATTCGGCTGAATGGCAAATCCAGAGTCTCCGCCAGCGTGCGCACAAGCAATGTCTTCCCGAGCCCCGGCACACCCTCCAGCAGCACGTTGCCGCCCGCGAAGAACGACATCAGCACCGCATCCACCACCTCGCGGTGACCGACGATCACCTTGCCCACCTCGTCGACGAGGGCCTGATAGGTCTTCTTGAACGCCTCGCACTGTGCCGCGACTTCCTGGGGCGTCTGGGCACTCTCGTTGATCGCCATCGCTTGGCTCCTTGCTCACACTCTCCGCACGCCGATCGGATCGGCTGCGGTCAATCCTGATCCATCTCGTCCTTGGCGCGCTTTTTCGCCTTGAGGAGCCGACCCAGCCCCTCGTCCTCGGCGTCTGCGCCCTTTATTTCCTGAGGCTTCTCTTCCTTGCTCACGAGGGGCGCCGCCGCGGAACCGTCCGCTGTGATGGGCGAATCGTCCATGCCCTCTTCGTACTCGAACTTCCGCGTCGAGACGTCGGCCTTGCGTTCATCTTCCTTCTTGTCGCCCGCCATCTTCGCCTGCGCACGGGCCCTGGCCTCGCGGAGCGTGCCGACGGACGCCGCCTCGACACTCTTGGACCGCCCGAACGCTTTGCTCCCGATCGCTCGCAGCACACCCAGATCAAGCCGCACACGCCGAACCGCCACATCCACCAGGAACAGCCCGAGCGCCAGCATCGCGCAGAGCATGTAAATCGACTCACGGGCCACGGGCCGCGTCAGCCCTTCGCGGAGCCACAGGTTCGCCTGCTGCGCGTCGGCCGGCAAAACCCGCCCGCCCGTGCGCTCGGCGATCTGGCGCAGAAGCCCCGCGTTGTCCTCGAGCGCCCGGAACTCATCCGTGAACGGCTTCGTCACCGCCGCCTGCACCGTGCCCTCCATCGGCGCCTCACCCTCGTCGCCCGGCGTCGAGTACCGCAAGCCGACGATGTACGAGCCCGGCTCCGAGGAATCGAACCTCGCCACATACCGCCCCGGCCCCTCCTGCCGAAGCGTGATCTCCTGCGACTCGCTCCCGGGACCCGCCACGCGCCCCTTGATCGTCGCGAAGTTGATCCGCTCGCCAGAGTCCGGCATCGCGAGATCCACCGTCAAAACCGACTCGTCACCGAGCTGCTCGATCTTCGTCCGCGCCTCAGCCGAGCCCGTCGGGCGCATCACCCAGCGCACGTGCTCGCCCCAGAACGACCGGTACCCCGACCAGCCGGGCCAGCTCGGCGACCAGCGCGTCGACACGTCGCCCGTGAACGCAAGTACACGACCGAGCCCCCGCTGCCACTGCGCCAGGATCGGATCGTCCTGCGGCCCGCGCATCGTCACCACCGCCAACCCGTCCTGACGATCCGCTGTCACCACATACCCGCGGATGCTCGGCACGCCGGTCACACCCGTCATCGGCGCACTGGGCATACCCGTCAGCGCCGGCTCGAAGGGATTGCCCTCCCAGATCAGCGAACGCTTCACCGTCTGTGCTTCTTTGATGAAGATCTTCGGAATGGTCGCAAGCTGTGTCGACGTCGTGATGCCGTAGTACCGCCCGCCCGTGAACTCGGCGATGTCCTTGAGACGCTTCAGGTCCGGGCTGGCGACGCCGCCGTTGTGCGGGAAGACGCCCACCGTGCTGATCGTGATGCCCGCATCGACAAACTTCTGCAGCAACGCCGCCGAAGGAGGCGACGGGTCGCCGTCGGTCACGATAATCGCGTGCCGCTGACCGGCCGGGGCGTTGATGAGCCCGTTGTACGCCAGCTGCACCGACGGGTGCATGTCGGGCATGTCGCCGAAGCTGAGCCGGTTGATCGCCGCCCGCACCGCCGAGCCGTCGCCGCGTTCCGACATCGGGTACACCCACGTCACCCCGCCGCCGAAGCCCGTGTACTCGATGATCCCGACGAGATCGAGCCGCGACAGCGCCATCGAAGCGGCCTCGGCTGTCTGCTTGCCGTAGTACACGCCCTCGGGCATCTCGATCGAGTGCATGATCAGCGCCAGCGCGCCCCTTGGCATCTGCCTCGTCTGCGGCGGATCGAGCTGCACGGGCAGCACGTCCTCGATCGGCGAACCGATCCACCCGCCCGCGCCGAACGACTCGGGCCCGCCCGTCATGAGCAGACCGCCCCCGCCGTCTTCCACATACTGACGCAGCGCCACCTGCTGCGCCTCGCTGAACGCGTACGCCGGCACATTGCACAGCACCACCGCGTCGTACGCGTTGAACTCCACCAACGTCGCCGGCGCACGATCCGCCATCACCGCGTCCACGCCGATCCGCTCGGCCTCGAGCGCCGCGACGAACTCCGCGAACTCCCGCTCGCTCTCGCCGATCACCAGCACCCGGCCCTCACCCGAGAAGA
This sequence comes from Phycisphaerales bacterium, assembly GCA_965228265.1. GTDB lineage: Bacteria > Planctomycetota > Phycisphaerae > Phycisphaerales > UBA1924. Next base: position 1,351,944 of record OZ245804.1, on the reverse strand, counting down.
ACGTGATCGACCCGGCGCTGTTGTTCTCATCGATCACATCACCGATGCCGCGCTCGCCCTCGTCCGGCTCGAAAACCGCCGAGATCTCCTGAGGCCCACGCTTCGTGATCCCCATCGGCACCACGAGCGTGTTCGAGCCCGGCTCGAGCGTCACCGGCACACCGAGCCCCGGGCCCGTCGGGTCCAGATCGATCGGCGAACCCCCGATCAACACCGTCAGCGTCCCGCTCGTCTCGCGCGTCGACTGGATCGTCACCCGCGCGTTGATCAGCTCGCCCATCCGAGCCGTCGTCGGTGTCTCCACGCGCTCGACGATCACCTCGCCCTCGTACCTGTACGTCAGAGGCAGCACGTCGATCGGCACGCCCATCGCGCGCGCCGTCTCCGCCGCCGCCAGCAGGCTCCCGTCCGTCTCGTTCCCGTCGGTAATAACGAGCAACCGGTACGCCGCGTCCCCTGGACGGATCGCAAGCGCCATCCGCACCGCTTCCTCGAGATTCGTCCCGTCCGCCGATCCGATCGTCTCGGGCTCGAGCGACTGGCGCAGCGTGCTCGGCAGGCTCTGGACATACGCCTCCCGCGCCGCGGTCACGCCGCCCAGCAGATCCGCATCACCACGACCCACCGCAGCCGCTGCCTCGACATACTCCTCCGCGATCGACTGCATCCGCGTCGGCACGGATCGGCTCATGTCGATCACAGCCGTCACCGCGAGCTTGTCCGACTCCTCGCGCCAGCTCGGCTCGGCGAGCGTCACCACCACCAAGAGCACCACCAGCATCCGCACAACCAGCGCCGCCCGGCGCGATCCACTCCCCACCGCGCTCAGACTCTTGCGACCGATCAGTATCACCAGCGCCCACACGGGCACCAGGAGCCACAACCACGCCGGCATCGCCAGCTCGATCGGCCCGATCACCATCGCCGCCAGCCCCATCATCGCCCGCCCCCTGCTAGAGGCACGCCACCAAGGCCCACGACCTGAATCCTGTTGTTCCCCGAGTCCAGCACAAACAACTCATCACCGAGCACCGCGACACCCCACGGCATCGCGAGCTGCCCGGTCTCGCGACCGGGCTCGCCGATCACTCCAAGCACCTCGCCCGTCTCAAGATCCACCCGGCTCACGCGGTTGCCGCCAAACTCCGCGACCAGCACCTGCCTGTCACCGATCAGCTCCAGCCCGTACGGATAGCGCATCAGATCCGTCGCGCCGCCCCCGATCCACGCGATGTGTTCGCCCTCGAGCGTGAACCGCCCGAGCCTGTGATTGCACGCGTCCGTCACAATCAGCTCGCGCGCCCGCGAGTCCACCGCGATCGACTGGGGTCGATCGAACACCACCCGGTGCTCCGCCTGGTCGCCCTCGTGCGCGACACCGAAGACACCGAAATCAAACAGGAACTCCAGCTCGGGCGAGAACACGCTGATCCGGTCGTGCCCGCCGTACTCGCTCACGTAGATCCGCTCTACTCTCCCCGCGTTGTCCGTCAGCACCGCGATGTCCGTCGGGTACGTGAACTGCCCGTCCTCGACGCCCATCGACCCGAACGCGAGCGCCGGCTCATCGGAGCCGCTCTCGACGTCATACACCAGCACACGGTGCTCGTGGGTGTCTGCCACGTACAGCCCGAGCCTCGCGTCATCGCCCGGCATCGGCGCGAGCGTGATCCCCGTGGGTTTGCCGTTGTCGTGCTTGGGTGTCGTAAAGAGCCGAAGCCCGCGCCCCGTCTCCGGGTCGATCCGCTGGACCCTGGCTCCCTTGTCCACCACCCAGAGCTGCCCGTCCGCCGACGCGATCCCGCGCGGGTACATGAGCTGCCCCGGCGCCCGCCCCGGCTCGCCCAGCACGCGCCGGACTTCGAGCCTTCCCGATGCGCCCGGCTCGGCCCGCTCATCGCACGCAGCCAAGACGCAGCACACCGCCGCGCACACCAGCACCGAGATGGAACGCCCGCTCACCCGCACATCCGCCCGCTTTCCATCAGAGACACCGCGAACCCTCACTGATTCGGATTCGACCCGCGGGCGGTTCGCATCCACACCAACCACAGCCCCGACGCCCCACTCACCACCAGCGTACCGAATCCGATCACCACGAGCGCGAGCCCCGCCAGATGCTCGTAGCGCTGGAAATGGAGCAGATTCAGCATCGACCTCGCGAGTGAGGCCATCCCGGGCGGACTCACCACGATCGAGCTCTCGATCTCGTGCATCGAGAGCCCACCCGCAGCAAGCGCCCCAGCCGCGATCGCGGGCCAACCGCGCACACCCGACGTTCTGGCCCACCCGATCGGCCCCGTCGCGCCCGCCAGAAGCCGCAGATCCCGGTCCTCGCTCGGCTCCGTCAGGGCCAGGAGCACACCGATCCCCGCCGGCAGCGCCAGAAACCTCGAAACGTGCGCCAAAATCACGATCAACACCGAATCATCAATCGCCCGCCACGCCCCGCCGATCAGCACCCCCGTCACCACACCGGGCAGCAGCGCCGTCACGATTGAAGCCGCCACGCACACCACCGTCACCCGCCGCGACCATCGCCCGCCGCCCAGCCCGATCCAGACCGCCGCGCAGACCATCGCCCCGATCAGCCCGACAACACCCGCGATCACCCAAGCCGACCCGATCGCCCGCGCCTCGGTGCGCCAAATCGTTGAGATCGTCTCGAAAGACTCCAGATCCAGCGCAAACAGCGTCGCCGGCAGCACCACCGCAGCTATCGGCACACCAACCGCCAACAGGCCCCCAAGCCGACCGGCCCCTTTCATCGCCTGACCGTCGCCCCGCATCGAGCGTCCGCATCTCCACAATCCGGCGCACACCGCCAGCGATGCAACCAGCACGATCATCAGCACAGGCCAAGCCGCAAGCACCACCCGCCAGCGCTCGTCCGCCGCTGTCGCATCGAGCTCAAGCCAGACCTTCGTCGCGTAGGTATTCAGCTGAGCCAGGTGCAACGGCACCGCGGACCCGAGCATCACCACCGACACCAGACCGCCCGCCATGACCGAGCTGCGCAGACTCATCCCGAGCCGAAGCCGCGTCCAGAGGATCGGCCCGCGCCCCACGAGCTGGGCCGCCTCGAGTGAAGCCGGGTCGATCTCGCGCACGCGCGACGCGATCACCAGCTGCGCGATCGGGCTCGCCCAGAGCGCCAGCCCCACCACCGCCAGCACACGCCCCGCCAGAATCGCCCGCCAGCTCGGGCCCATCGCCAGCCAGTCCCCGATTGCTGTCCCCGGCGCCCGCAGCAGGCCCAGCCCCGAGTAGACCAGCCAACTCGGCAGCAGCACGGGCACCACCAGAACAGGCGTCCACCACGCGCGCCAGCCGCGGCTGAGCCACGCACCGGGCCACGCGATCACAACCGACAGGCTGCCGATCAACACCGCCCAACCGACAGTCTCGCCCAGAAGCCCGATGCTCGGCCTGAATCCGATCGGATCCTCAGATCCTCCAAGCCCCGCGACCGCCTGCCACACCAGCGCACCCAGCGGATACAGACAGGCCGACGCGACGACCACCACGAGCGCCGACACCGCAAGCCAGGGCGATCCCGCTCGCGTGCTCGTTCGACGATCTGCCAAGCCCCGGCCCTCCACCTCAGCATCCCCGATTCCGGCACAGCGCCACTGAACCGGCTACGCTATGCATCCAGCAAATACGGGCGTTTCGCGCCCGATCACCGAGCGATCTCAACGGAACACACCATGATCGATATCCGAAAGCTGAAAGAGCTCGTCAAACTCATGGTCGAGAACGACCTCACCGAGCTCGACCTCCAAGATAAAGAAGAAACCGTCGCGCTGCGCCGAGGCCAGCCCGGCACTGTCTACGCGAGCCAGCCCGTCGTGCACGCCGCGCCCGCGGGGCTGCCCGCACAGGCTGCGCCCGCCAGCAGCACCAGCGGCGACACCTCCGACGCGGGCGACGCCGACGACGGGCTCATCGCCATCGAGTCGCCCATGGTCGGCACGTTCTACTCCGCGCCGAACCCCGACAGCGACAACTTCGTGAAGGTGGGCGATTCGGTCAGCTCCGACACCGTCGTCTGCCTCGTCGAGGCCATGAAAGTCTTCAACGAGATCAAAGCCGAGACCTCGGGCACGATCGCCAAGTGCCTCGTCGAGAGCGGCCAGGCCGTGGAGTTCGGCCAGAAGCTCTTCCTCGTCAAGCCGAACTGAGCGTCCGAAGGCACTGGGCACTAGGCATTAGGCACTAGTTCGAAACAGCCCGTACCAGTGCCTAGTGCCTAATGCCTTGTGCCTGGATACTCCATGTTCAGACGCGTCCTTATTGCCAACCGGGGCGAGATCGCCCTCCGCATCATCCGCGCGTGCCAGGAACTCGGGATCGAGACGGTCTGCGTCTACTCCGAGGCCGACGCCGACGCGCCCTACCTGCGCCTGGCCGACCGGGCCATCTGCATCGGGCCGGGCCCCTCCAAAGACAGCTACCTCAACATCCCCCGCATCATCGCCGCCGCAGAGATCGCCGACGTCGACGCGATCCACCCGGGCTACGGCTTCCTCTCCGAACGCGCCGACTTCGCCGCCATCTGCCGCGATTGCAAGATCGAATTCATCGGCCCTTCCCCCGAAGCCATGGGCAAGCTGGGCGACAAGGTCGAGGCCAAGCGATACGCCAAGGCCGCCAAGGTCCCCGTCTTCCCCGGCTCCGAGGGCGCGATCGAGGAAGAGGAAGAGGCCGTCGAAGTCGCCAACGAGATCGGCTACCCCGTGATCATCAAGGCCGCCGCGGGCGGCGGCGGTCGCGGCATGCGTGTCTGCCACAATGAGGCCACACTCCGCACCAACATCAAGAAGGCCCAGCAGGAAGCACTGGCCGCCTTCGGCAACGGCGCCGTCTTCATCGAGAAATTCCTCGAACGCGCCCGCCACGTCGAGATCCAGACGATCGGTGACAAGCACGGCCACGCCGTGCACCTCTTCGAGCGCGACTGCTCCATGCAGCGCCGCCATCAGAAGGTCATCGAGGAGGCCCCGGGCCCGGGCATCGACCGCAAGAAGATCACCGCCGTCGCCGAGAGCGCCGCCAAGCTGATCAAGAGCGCCGAGTACGCCGGCGCCGCGACGGTCGAGTTCCTGATGGACGAGCAGCAAAACTTCTACATGCTCGAGGTCAACACCCGCGTGCAGGTCGAGCACCCGGTGACCGAGATGATCACGGGCGTGGACATCGTCAAGATGTCGATCCTCGTCGCCTCGGGCGAGCCGCTGCCCTTCAAGCAGAAGGACATCTCGATCAAGGGCCACGCGATCGAGTGCCGCATCAACGCCGAGAACCCCGACAAGAACTTCATGCCCTCGGCCGGCGTCATCGAGACGCTCCACATGCCGGGTGGCCCGGGCGTCCGCATGGACACCCACGTCGTCCCGGGCTACCGCGTCCCGCCCAACTACGACTCCATGATCGGCAAGCTCATCGTCCACGCCGACGACCGCAAGCAGGCGATCAACCGCATGAAGCGCGCCCTGGGCGAGCTGACCATCGGCCCGATCCACACCACCATCCCGCTCCACAAGCGACTCATGGAGAACGCCGACTTCGCCGCCGGCGGGATCGATATCCACTATCTCGAACGCTTGCTGAAATAACCCACCTACCGTACCGAACCACTGACCGGGGAGGTACACGATGCTCTGGGAACTCTATCAGCAATCCAGAATCCGCTCGGCAGCGCTTAGCGCCGATTCCGCAGCCAGACAGGCCGGCGACGTCCGAAGCGCCCTGCGCGAACTCGAAAGCCGCACCGATCGACTCTCGCTCACCACCATGGCCATCTGGACACTCATGAGCGAGAAGCTCGGCATCACCGAGCAGGAACTCGAAGACAAAATCAACGAGATCGATCTCTCCGACGGCAGGCTCGACGGCAAAGTCCACGTGGATACCAACGCCTGCGCCTCTTGCGGCAGAACTCTCTCCAAACGACACCAGAAGTGCATGTACTGCGGCACCCCCGCGGGCGACACGATGCGAAGACTCTGATTTTTCGCGACAAGCACTGGCGTTATCGGCTCGCCGAGGTACGTTCTGTGCAAGGGTCTTCTCCCCTCTCAGGGAGAAGTTGAAAAAGCGTGTCTGGTGCTCAGCCGGACCGTCTCGTGGCGCGGGTACTTCGTTCTCATTCGCATTGGCGAGCTAGTCTGTTGTGGCCGCGCACGCGTCAGTAGGACGCCGCTGCCTGTCTCGGGGCAGGGCCATATGGAAGCAGGAGGCAGTCATGGATCTGCATCGTTATCGCTGCGCACTTCTCGCAGGCACCGCGATCGCACTGGCGCCCGCCGCATCTGCGCAGCTTGTTGTCACCAACGACGACAGCGCTGCCGGCGAACCAAACGCCTGGTTGATCGACGTCAACACCGATGTCGCCACGCCGCTCTGGTCGGGCATGCAGGCCTGGGGAGCCGCCGCCGATGACGCCAACCGCACCATCTGGGCGAACAACGGCTCGACGCTCTACTCCGTCGATTACGACTCGCTCACTCCCACCGCGGGCGTGCCCATCATCGACGCCACCGGCGCCTCGCAAGCCTTTGTCAGCCTCGCGTGGGCCAACGGGAATCTCTACGGCACCAAGAACATCGCCAACGAAGCCGTCTGGCAGATCGACACCGAAACGGGCGTCGCCTCCGTCGTCTACGAATACACCGACCCCGACTACGACTTCGGCGGCCTCAGCTACAACCCGAGCGACGGACTCTTCTACGGCACAAACGATGACGCCTCGCCCTTCGGCGCTGGCCTCTTCTCCATCGACGTCTTCGGCGGCGGCGGCATCAACCTTGTCGCCCCATACCCCGCCGGCGAAACCGATATCGACGGCACAGCCGTCGGCGACAACAAGGTCTACTTCGTCACCGATGAACCCGGAGACATCTACGTCTACGACCTCCTCGCGGGCGAGTTCATCAGCCCACTCACCAACCCCATGACCACAAGCGAGATTTTCTCAGGCGGAGCATGGGCTCCGGGACTGATACCGACCCCCGCGACCCTCACTCTCCTCGGTCTCGGTGGTCTCGCAGCGGCTAGACGCCGGCGCTAACCCACGACAGCGCGATCCAGACGGCAGCGGGCCCCGCACACGCGGGGTCCGTTGTCATTCGCACAGCTCGACACAACGCCCTGAGAAATCAGCCCGGCATGTACCGATCGACCCAGTCGTCCTGACGCATCACCTGCGTCCGTCCGCGTCGATCGCGCCCCTCGCTCCGCGCCTGCGCGAGCGCAAAGACCTTCGCCGCCACGCGCGAGCCGGTCAGCTCGTCGTAGTTCGCACGCTGCGCCACCCACGCGCCGAGCCTGGGTACGAACCGCGTGACAAGCTCGTCCTCAAGACTCGCAAAGATCGCGGCCCCTCCCGGGTCGCCCTGCCGACCGGCACGACCGATGAACTGACGATCCACACGCCTTGCCCCGTGCAGTTCTGTCAGGATCACCATCAACCCGCCCAGCTTGCGCGATTCGGGCGTGAGCTTGATGTCCGTGCCGCGGCCGGCCATGTTCGTCGCGACGGTGATGGCCCCCGGCTCGCCCGCCTGCGCGATCAGGTGCGCTTCCTCTTCGTGATGGTGCGCGTTGAGCACGCTGTGCTTCAGTCCCAGCACATCGAGCCGCTCGCTCAGGAGCTGCGACGCCTCGACGCTGCGCGTGCCCACCAGTACAGGCCTGCCCGTTTCGTGCTCCTGACGGATGCGTTCGACGATCGCCGACCACTTCGCTTCAGCGCTGCGGAAATACCGCGTCGGCTCCTGCGTGCGGATCACCGGCTTGTTCGTCGGGATCACCGTAACAGGCCGGCCGTAGACGCGTTCCATCTCGCCCGCCGAGTCCGCCGCCGTGCCCGTCATCCCGCACATGAACCGGTAGCTGCGGAAGAACTTCTGAAAGCTCAAGCGCGCGAGCGTCTCGCGGTCGGCGGTGATCTCGAGCTCTTCCTTCGCCTCAACCGACTGGTGCAGCCCGTGCTCCCACGACCGATCGGGCAGGAACCGCCCCGTGTACTCGTCGACGATCACGACGCGACCGTCGACGATCTCGTACTGCTGCCCGCGGATATAGCAATGCTCGGCAACCAGCGCCTGACGCACCAGCTCCTCGGCCCGCCTGGCCGTCGCCCAGTTGCCGTCCGTCACCATCGCCCCGAGATGCGCCCGCCCCGCGGTCGTCAGCTTCACACGCTTGCGCAGCGTATCGACCAGATAATGCCGATCCTGCTCGAGCTCGACAGCGATCTCGCGCGCCCGCGCGTACGCCGGAGCAAGCTCGTCCTCGTGCCTCGACCGCGCGATGATCAGTGGCGTCACACCCTCGTCGATCAGCACCGCGTCCGCCTCATCGACCAGACACGCCTGAAGCCCGGGCACCAGCGGCCCATCGCTGCCCAGCCGCTGCCAACCCACCCACGTCGAATCGATCCGGCCCATCCGGATCTGGTCGCGCAGGTAATCGGCCGTGATCTGCTTGGGCGTCCCGTGCACGATCGAGCGCGCGTATATCCCCGCACGCTCCTGCGGCGACTGCTCCTGCACAATCGCGCCGCTCGTCAGCCCGCAACGCTTGTAGATCCGCGCCCGGCTCTCCGCGTCGCGCTCGGCGAGGTAATCGTTCGTCGTAAACACATGCAGATGCCGGTGGCGCCACGCCAGGAGCGGAGCCGCGAGCGAGCCCGTCAGCGTCTTGCCCTCGCCCGTCACCATCTCGGCGATCCGCCCGTGCACCAGCGCCAGCGCCCCGGCGAGCTGCACAACGTACGCCTCCTCGCCCGTCGCCCGGCTGGCCACCTCGCGCACCACAGCCATCGCGCGCAGAACCTGCCCATGCTGCACACGCCCGCGCACGAACGAACTCCGCAGCTCCTCGACCTCGCGGTCCAGCGCCGTCTCGGGCAGACTCCGCACCTCAGGCGCCATCGCGTCGACCTGATTGGCCCACTCGAGCAGCACCGCCAGCCGGGAGCGACGCTGCCGAAGCTTGAGCGCCCCCCACGCCACGAGCTGGTCCGCGCCCTTGAGCGACTCGAGCGCCCGGCGACGCGAACGCATCGTTTCAAAGAGCGCGTGGTATCGGCTCAGATTGGCGTCCGCCGTCGTCACAGCTGCACACGCCCCTGGATCAGCTTGTGCAGACGATCCACCCACTGCACCGCCAGCGGCTTGGCGCTCAGGCGGAAACGCAGATGCACGCGCTCGCCCGGCACGCCACGCCATTCGTCATTCATCTCCGGCTCGACGTACACGATGAACTGCGCCGTCTCCGCCTGCAGACCCGTGCGGTCGTCCTGCTTCGTGCGGATCGTCCCGCCGCCGGCAAACCCGAGACTCGCGTGCGGCAGATACAGCTGCCCCGCGTCGATCGCGCGGATCTCGTCGCCCTTGACCACCAGGCCCGGCCTCGACACCGGACGCATCGCAACCCTGGGCTTCTCGCCCTCGTCGAAGAGCCACGCCGCCTCGAGCTGCGTCATCGCCGCAGCAATGCGCACATTCTGGGTATCCACGACCTCGCCCAGCACCTGCCCGATCGAAGCCATCTGACCGATCAGCTCATGCGGATCGCGCCCGACGAACGTGCCCGAGTGCGGCGCCCGCACAACAAGGCGATCGGCCCTTTTCTCCAGGAACGCGACAGCCGAACGCGCAGCCGCCACGCGCTCGCGCGCCACCCCCACCGCCGAGGGGCTCGTCGCCGTCGCCTCGCGCTCGATGCTCTCAAATTCCGCCAGCTGCGCCCTCGCCATCGCCAACTGCGACGTCAGCTGCGGGCTCTCGAGAATCACGATCGCCTGCCCCGCCTCGACCACGTCGCCCGGCGAAACCATCGCCTCACGCACAAAGCCCGTCTCGCCGATGAACACACCCGAACGCTCCAGGCTCTCGACCACGCCCACGCCCCGGCGTGAGTCCGGCATCGGGATCGCACCCACAAACACCGCGCCAAGAGCGATCAAACCGAGCGTTGTCGCGATCACCCGGCCCCGGTGCTCGGCGATCTTCGGCCCGGAGCTCAGCCACTTCACCAGCTTGCCCACCGGCATGATGAACCAGGCCGCCGCCGTCCAGATCGCAAGGATCAGGCCGATCGCAAACATCTTGCCCATCACGTACAGCGAGATCGTCACAAACAGGAACACGCGGTAGCACATCGCGCCGATCCCATACACCGTCAGCGTGATCTGCTCCGTCCGCTCCGTCGTCGGCGGCGTCACGTTCTCCAGCCGGTACACATACTTCTGCATCAGATACTGAAGCTGCTGGAACGACCGCTGCATCATGTTCGGGATCTCAAGCAGGTCCGACAGGATGTAATACCCGTCGAACCGCATGAGCGGATTCGCGTTGAACAGCACCGTCGAGACCCCGGCCGTCAGCATCGCGTTGTACGCGACCTGATGCATCAGCATCCCCGGACTCGTCGAGAGCCAGATGTGCGCCATCACGCCGGCGAAGAACAACTCAAAGATCATCCCGCCCGCGCCGACCGCCATCCGCTGCCACCGGCTCGAAAAGCCCCAGCACGCCGACGCATCCACATAAGGCGAGGGCACCAGCACCAGAAGCAGCGTGCCGAACTCGGGCACCTGACCGCCGAAACGCTTGCAGATCACGCCGTGACCAAGCTCGTGCAAGGCCTTGGCAAGCACATACACCACGATCAGCCAGCCCCAGTTGCCCGGCGCGATCGCGTCCTTGAAACCGTCCGCCAGCGCCTCCGTGTGACCGGCAAGCCTGCTCAGCGTGAAAAGAATGAACACCGCCCAGAGCACCAGGCCCACACGCCCGATCAAGGGCCGCAGCACCGGCTCCACCGCCGAGATGATCCCGTCCGGATTGAACAGCTTCATCCGGAAATACATGATCCCGAGCGCCTGGCTCTGCACCTTCTTGACGAGCCTGTCCTTCTGCCGGCGCAGGAGCTGCTCCGTCTCGGGCGAGGCCTCGATGCTCAGCAGGTTCGAGTTGTAGAGATTCGAGACAAGTTGGATGACCTCGGGCTGCGTCGGCGCCTCGTCACCGTGTTTCTCGACGACGATCTTCCACGCATCCTCGACCGTGCGCACGCCGTCGAGCAAACCGACGATCTCGTGCGAGACGGGGCTGAGCCTGTAGAACTTGTTGGACGCCGGGTCGTGCGCGACATGCCACCGCCTGCCGCGGTATCGCTGGCGTGTCATCTGCACGTGCGGGCGGAGCCTCGGCTTCGTCTGCGCCACGCGGTGCCAGTGCGGGCTGAATGTCGGGCGTTCACTCATGGCTTACCACCACAGCCACATGCGAAGCGTGTCCACGATCCTCCGCGAACCGATCCACAGAAGCGTCCGGTCACCCACGTTCAGCTTGGCGAGCCCCTCCATCCCCGGACGCATCCACCCGGCCGAGCCCTTCAGCCTCGCGTACACCAGGAACGAGTTCTTGCCTTCCTGCGCCTGCGCCATCGGCACGACGCGCTCCACCTCGAGCGGGAACCGCCTGTCCGGGTACGCCTTCGTCGCGATGCTCCCGGTCATCGTCCCGTCTTCCATCGCGCGGATCACCAGACCGATATCGCGGTCATCCACCTCCGCGATCACGCGCATGTCCTCGAGCGGCGCGATCTCAAAGAGCGCCTCGCCCACCTCAAGTCGAGCCCCCACACGCTCCGTCATGTCGCCAGCCAGGATCGTCCCCGAGATCGGCGCCCGGAGCTCGGCGCTGGCGATCCGCTTCTCGAACAGATCAAGCCGAGCCCGCGACTGCGCCGCCTTCGCCTCGGCCTGCTGCTGCTCGGCGCCGTTGCCCTTGCGCATCGCCTCGGCCGCCTGAGCCAGCGCCTGGTTCATCGCCTGGCGGGCCTCGATCGCGCTCAGCTCCAGCTCGCTCGTGTCGAGACGCGCAAGCACCTGACCCGCCTCGACTCGGCTGCCCGCTTCCGCTTCGGGCATCACCTCGCGCACGATCCCCTCGAAGGGCGTCGCGATCATGCGCCGCTCCACCGGACGCAGCTGCACCTCCGCTTCCACGCGGTACGGCACACTGAACACCGTCACGAACAGGAAAAGCACCATCGCCGCGATGCCAGCCAGCTTCCACAGCGTGTGCTTGGGCCCCACCGCCCAAGCGCCCGCCCTCCGCAGCTCATCGACAAGCCTCGCAGGAATCGGACGATCATCGCTCGCCCGCAGACGCATCACCGGCGTCACCAGATCCATCGTCGCCTGCAGCAGCTCCAGCGTCCGCACATCGATCGCCTGCCCGGGCTTGGCCGACTCGATCGTCACCACGCCCAGCGTCTCGTCCCCGTCACGCAGGGGCAGCGACGTCACCTTCAGATGCGCATCGCCCGAGGCCAGCTCGCGGTGCGCGACCGTCACCGTCTGCGCGAGCGACGGGTCCGCCTCGGCCGCCGCCTCCGGCACCGGGTACACCACGGGCTGATCCTGATCGATGCACTCGTCCATCGCCGACGACAGCTTCCGCACCATCGCCATCCGGCGGTCCACGTTCTCCGTGTCGCTCAGCGCCACCACCTTCACAGGCGTTGCGTCGCGATCAGAGACCAACTCATCGCCCGGCGCACCGGCACCCGCACGACCGCCACGCCAACCCAGCGCCACACGGTCCGCCTTCAGATGCCGGCACAGATCGTTCACCAGCTGCATCGTCGCGCCCTTGAAGCTGGGCGAGGTATTCACAGACGCGATCAGCCGTGTCGCTAGATCCAAAGCCGCGCCCGCCGAACGCATCCGGTTCAACTGGCTCCGCGCGCCCGCTAGATGCGCGTACCCCGCGATCAGCTCGATCAACGCGATCGTCGACTGCATCGCCCCGCTCGAACGCTGATCCAAGAGCAGCACGATCACCGACGCGGGCCTCATCTCGCCCTCGGCGACCTGCACCGAACCGATCGGGATCGACAGCGCAAAGCCGCCCCCCGAACGCGACTCGTCATACAGCCCGTCGTCCTGGCTCAGCCCGTACACGCTCGTGTTGTTCGATTCGTACGAAGCGCTCGCGCCCGCGCGCATCACCTCGGGCTCGGCGAGCGACTCGTCCGCGCTCGCCCCGTCGCTCGGGCCCACGGGCCATACAAGGCTCGCCTTGGGCAGAATCGCCCCCTCGCCCTCGGCGGGCGGGAACTCGAATAGGGCAGCCTGCCTCGCTCCGGCAACCTGACCCATCGCAGCCAGCAGGTGCGCCGGGAATCCCCGCTCGTCACCGGCCGCGGCCGTCAGATCCGAAACGATGCGCCGCCACCCGGGCGCGTTGAGTCTGGAAAGGTCTATCACGTCGGCTCTCTCTGGCTGATGCGCCGGCCGACACCCACCGTCAGCCGCCCGAGCTCTGGCCGTCCTGGCCCCGCTTCGCGCTCAGCTCCGCCCAAGCGTCTCCCGGTTCCTCGAACCGGACAAAGACCGTCAAACCCGCGGGCAAGCCCCCAGGATTCGACGCCTCCACCCGCACTCGCCGGGCTCCCGTCACGGAGTCCGCCACCGGGCTGATGCCATCGATCGTAGCCTCAAGCAAACGAAGGTCATCACCAATCCGCACCAGACACCAAGCCGGATCCCCTGCTTTCAGACCCATGGTCCGTTCTGTCGGTGTCGCAACATCAATCCAGAACGGATCAACTGACACAACCCGAACAACAGGGTCCGAATCCCGAACCGTATCGCCCACCGCCACGACCACCGACTCGACCACTCCGTCGAACGGCGCGTTGACCGTGTGCTTCTCGAGCCTGATCTGCAGCTGCTCGAGCTGGACCTGCTGCTCTTGGAACCGCTGCTGGCTCGCCTCGAGCCGGAGCTTGGCGGTATCCGCCCCGAGCTTGGCGCGATCGAGCTCGATCGTCGAGCCACCGCCGCCCTCGAAAGCCGTCTTCGTCGCTTCAAGCTCCACTTCCGCCAGCTCCAGCGCCTTCTCCTCGGCCAGGACGTCGAGTCGGCTCTCGGCCCGGATCGTCTGGAGCACCACCGCCGAGTGTGCCTCGCGGTCGTCGGCCCGCACCAATGGCGCCCCCGCCTTCACCTCGTCGCCGTCCGAAACCAGCACCTCGAGCACGCTCGTCGGGAAGCTGAACCCCATCACCGCGTCCTGGCTGGGCCTCGTCACCGCCTTGATCCCGAACGTCTCGGGCCTGGGCAGATCATCCGTCGACACCGCGGGCTGCCCCCCCATGCCCATCGCCGCTGCCACCGCCAGAACCATCATCTTCATTGTGCACTCCCAGACGAGCCCGCCGATCGCGCATGCAGGCGTTGCCTCTCCATCGGCCAACCCTACGATCAGGGACCAAATGAAGGATACGGAGATCAACCCATGACGCAGACTTCGACCGCAAGCGCCCTCGCCCTGAACGGCGGCACCCCCGTCGCCAGCCCCTCCGTCCCCTTCATGGCACCCAAGCTGCACCGCCAGGACATCGACGCCGCCATCGCCGTCCTCGAATCCGGCATGCTCCGAGCCGCCAAAAACTGCGACGAACTCGAGAAACAATTCGCCGCCAAATCGGACGCCAAGATCGGCCTCACCTGCGCCAACGGCACCTGCGCCCTGCAACTCGCATACGAAGCACTCCTTGAGCCGGGCGACGAGGTCATCGTCCCCGCATGGACCTACATCGCCACAGCCTCCATGCTCGTCGCCCGCGGCTGCAAGCTCGTCTTCTGCGACTCGCTCGAAGACACCATGCAGGTCGACCCCGCAGACATCGAGAGACGAATCACACCCAACACCAAGGCACTCGCCGTCACCCACCTCTACGGCATGCCCGTCGACATCGACGCCATCCAATCCATCGCCGCCAAGCACAACCTCAAAGTCATCTACGACTGCGCCCAATCACACCTTGCCACATACAACGGCACCGGCATCGGCGCGTTCGGCGACGCCTGCACCTACTCCTTCTACGCCACCAAAAACCTCGGCACGGGCGAGGGCGGCCTCGTCACCACCAACAACGAAACCACCGCCTACGACCTGGGCCTGCTCCGCTCCCACGGCGAAACAGAGAAATACCTCCACGAACGCGTCGGGTACAACTACCGCATGAACGACATCACCGGCGCCATCGGCCTCTCACGCCTGCAGCGACTGGAGGACGAGACCAACGCACGCCGAGCCGTCGCCGACAAGTACGACACGCTCTTTGCCGATGTCGACGCCGTCGAAACCCCCACCCGCACCAAGGGCGGCGAATCCGCCTGGCATCTCTACAGCCTCAAGCTCAACCTGGACAAGATCTCCTGCACCCGCGACGAGTTCATCAAGGCCCTCATCGCCGAGGGCGTGCCCAGTGCCGTGCACTACCCCAAGAGCCTGACCGACCAGCCCGCCTTCAAGGCCCACGTCACCGACCACCCGCCCGTGGCCCGCAAGCTCGCCACCCGCGTCTTCAGCATCCCGATGCACCACGAGCTGACGGATACCCAGATCAAGCAGGTCGCCGAGGCCGTAACCAAGGTCGCAAACGCTTTCACAATCTAAGAATCAAGATCACAGCCAGTATTTACAAAAAAGACCCGGATCTTCACAGAAGATATCCGGGTCTTTATGGTACATTGTGCCTTCGTGGGGGGAGTCCGATCACCGCGTTGCGATTCCGCAGCGCAGCAAGAAAGGAGCCCAGAAATGCACAAGTTCCATACTGCCGCCGCCCTCGTTTTGGCTTCTGTCTCAGGCCAGTCACTCGCGGACACCGTCTTCTATGACAACAGCAATCTGGAATTCCTACTGATCCCGCTTGAGTCCTACCCGAGGCTGGACGGCGGCTTCTACTACCACTTCGCCGACAACGCTCTTGACCCGCTCGCCTCGCCCACTCAGAACGCCAATGGCACCTCCAGCGATATCAGCATTCGCGCCTCATTGAACCGCGACCCCGGAACGGGCTCGGGTACGTCCAGCGACAGCTTCAGCGGGCCCGCCGAGAACTTCGCGTTTGCGCACACAGGCCAGGGCGTCATTGTGGGTACCAACGGCGAAGACCGGAGCGAACTCGTCACCTACCAGCCCGGAGACACTGTCCAAGCAGGCGATTTCATGCCTCCCCTGTGGGGCCTTTCGCCCCGCTCCGCCACCGTGACCTGGTACGAATACGGCAGCGGCGGCCCCGTCCCTATCTACGGCCCCGAAGTCATCCTCGGATTCAAAATCGACGAACCCGGAGGCACGCGCTTCGGCTACCTCCGACTGACTTTCATGGAAGACGTTGAATTTGAGCACTACGACGAAAGCGGTGCGCCCACAGGCTCCATGAGCTCCCGCGACCTCTACGTCGTCACCGGCTGGGGATACGAAACCGAACTCGACACGCCTGTCACCGTCATCACAGATTCAACCAACTGCACCGCAGACGTCAACAACGACGGCGTTCTGACCCCCGCCGACTTCTCCGCATGGGTCGCCGCCTTCAACACCAACGCCCCCGAGTGCGACCAGAACGACGACGGCTCGTGCACACCTGCAGACTTCAGCGCCTGGGTCGCCAATTACAACGCCGGCTGCTGATATTCACACCTCATTCCCTGAGAGGAGTAACTCATGAAAGCCAAAGCTTTCATCGCCCTCGTTCCGCTTCTTTCTACCGGCTCGGCGGTGGCCGATCTCGAAGTCTTCACCAACGCCGAGTTCGAGTTCATCTTGGACTATTACTACGTGGTCTCGGGCCCGCCCATTGGCGTCGGCCTGAACGTCACCCTCGACGCCGCATCGCAATCAACCTTCGACGGCTGGCCCCAACTCGAAAACACGTTCGGAATCTGGAGCGATGACCCCACCACCACACTCAATTGGGGATATACCTACATCATCGACGACTCGGACGTTCACGTCGCACGTAGCACCGAAATCACACAACTTTGGAACGGAAGCTACGACGCCACCTACGCACCCGTCAAGACCTTCAACGTCGGCGACTTCATCGGGCCGTCCAGTTTCACCAGCGGCCCGGGGAGAGCCATCGAGGTCTTCTCCTGGGGCAGCAACGACTCCTACACACCCATCGATGGCACCGCGTACATCGGACTCTCGCTCATCATCGACGGCCAGACACATTACGGCTGGGTCCTCCTCACCGACGACTACCCCGCAGGCGCCAACTTCCAGCCCATCGCCTGGGCCTACGAAACAGAGCCGGGTGTTCCCGCAGTCATTGTCGATCCGTTCACCAGCGATTGCCCCGCCGACACCAACAACGACGGCGTCCTGACCCCCGCCGACTTCTCCGCATGGGTCGCCGCCTTCAACGCAAGCGCCCCCGAGTGCGATCAGAACGACGACGGCTCGTGCACACCCGCAGACTTCAGCGCCTGGGTCGCCAACTACAACGCCGGCTGCTGATCACATCGCACCATTGGAATTCTGATGACTTCCAACCCGTCCGATGGCGGGTTTTTCATTCGACGCGATCACACCGCCTCAACAACCAGCGCCCGCGTCCCCGGCCCGCCCCGCAGCACCACATCATCCGCGCAGGCCGCCGGGATCACCACCGTCTTGCCCGCATCCAGCGGCAACTCCGCGAACTTGCCGCTCTTGCTCGCAAGCGAGGCGCCCATCGTCTGCGTCACCATGAGCACCGTGCAGGTATTGGGCTTGGCGATCGGCTTCTCCTCGCAGTGCGCCCGAACCTGCCGCACCGAGAAGTAATCGTTCCGCAGAAGTTCCCCGTCGCTCTCCACCCGCGTCGCTGCCGGCGCTTCACCCAGCAGCGTCGACTCCAGCGCCTCGCGCACATGCAGTTCCCGCGCCGGGCGGTTGTACCTCTGGATCCAGTCGAAGACCCGGAACGTCGTGTCGCTCGGCGTTTGCACCTCCGCGACCAGAACGCCCGCGCCGAGCGCATGCACCGTGCCGCTCGGGATCTCGTGCATCTCGCCCGGCACCGCGGGCACCGAGTTCAACAGCTCGGGCACCGTCCCCGCCGAGATCGCCCCGCGGAAGTCATCCATCGTGACGCCCGGCCTGAACCCCTTGAAGATCACCGGCTCCTCGCCGCGCTCGCCCGTCTCCGCCGACAGCACGTACCAGCACTCTGTCTTGAGCGCCGCGCCCGGGTTCGCCGCCGCGTACGCCGGCGTCGGGTGCACCTGCACCGAAAGATGCTGCCGCGCATCGAGGAACTTGATCAGAAGCGGAAAGCCCCCATCACCGGCTGGCTTGGCGAGCCCGAGCAACCCCTCGTTCCACTGGCGCAGCGCCGCGTGGATCGTCTTGCCCGCGAGCGCCCCGTTGGCGATCACCGAGCGCCGGGCGCCACCGCCCCCGCCGCTCTCTGCCGTCGCCCCGAGGTCCGCGACCTCCCAGCTCTCGCCGTAGTGCTTCTGATCTTCCAACGGCTTGCCCAGCGTGCTCAGACGCCGACCGCCCCACACCTTCTCCAGGAGCATCGGCTGGAACACAAGCGGGTAGGGCTCACTCATCGATCGACTGCTTCCCTGTCACGAACCTCTGGACTTGGGGGCTCTGATTCTCAGCACCCGCTCCGCCGCGTGCAAGAGTGTCTCGCCGTCTACCTCGCCCCGCTCCACCACCATCGGCCCGCCCCGGCTTGGCCGCATCAGCTCCCTGGAAACCACCCCCAGCACTCCGAGATCCCCTAAATCGTCCATCGCCGACATCGCATCCAGCCTCTCCCTCGCCAATTCCGCGATCCGACCCGCCCGAGAGGCCCCTATCCCCGCCTCAATCGCCCCCACGACCGCCCACCGGCCCCGATCGACCGCCAGCACGCTCGCCGCGTCCTTCTCGCCGCTCGTCGCCACAGCCACCACAGAGAACTCCCCGAGCCCCCGCACCGCCCGCAGCCCCCTCTTCAGCTCCGCCGCCAGCTCGTCACGCTGCCCCTGGATCGACGCCGCCTCCTCGAACGCCTGCCGCCCCACAGCCGCGCGAAGCTCATCCTCGAGCCGCGACACCTCCGCCTCCGCCTCTTCTCGCCCAAACCCGAGCGCACGCCCCAGCCTCGCCTCGTACGCCCCGATCGACTCGGACCCATCGCACGCCGCCGGGCACTTGCCCATCTGCTTGTACACGCACGCCTTCCCGCCCGGCGCCTTGTGCAGCTCCTCCGGGTACCGGCACAGCTCAAAGTGCCCATCCAGAAACGCCGCGTGCCGCTTGGCGCCCGACTTCTCAAGGAACGGCCCGATGACCGCGCCCGCCCCCGGAGCCTTGCCACCCGCAAACTCCGCCGGGTCCGTCGTCCACGACCACTCGAATCCGCTCGCCGCCCGCGACGTCGCCAGCCACCACACCCTGAGCTTGCGCGTCACGCGGTCGTGCAACCCCGGGTCGCGCTCGCCTGCCGCGTCCATGAACATCAGATCCGCCTCGAACATCGACCCCGCCGGCGCACACTCGCACACCTCCGCCGATTCGCGCAGATCACTCACGCCCTCGGCCGCGGGCCCGAGCCGCTGAGCCGCGAACGAGCGCATGTCCCCCGTCGAAGCCATCGCCACGACAGCACCGCCCCGGCCCAAAACGCACACGACCCCGTGCGAAGACGGGATCGTGCCGAGTTTCGTTTCATCGAGACCGTTCGACGCTTCCAGACGGATTGTCCAGCGCACTGTCCCCAATGCCGGCCGCGCCCCCGGTTTCCGCCCGCTTTTCAGGGCGCCGCATCGGCCGCAATTCACGGCCACACTTACTGGCCGCGGGCCTTCTTCTCCGGAAGAACCATCCCCCGCATCTCCGCCTCAAAGGCGATCTTGCCGTCGATGATCCCCTGCGCAGCCGCCACGTACCCGCGGCCGCCGAACTTCACCTCTTTCACGAGGATGTACAGATCATCGCCCACGGTCACACTGTTCCGGAACACGCACTCGTTGATCCGCAGGAAGGCCGCCGGCGAGGGGATCCCCCGCCGGTAGTTGAACATCCAGCACATCAACTGCGCCGCCGCCTCGATCATCAGCACGCCAGGAAGCAACGGGACATCCGGGAAATGCCCCGGCACCCAGAACTCCCCATCACGCACCTGCTTGATCCCGACGACCTCCTTGCAGCCCTCGTTGGCGTACACGACCCCATCCAGGAGCGACATGTCGCCTCTGTGAGGGATCCATGACTCGATGCCCTCCTTGTCCGTCACGCGGGCCGTGATATCCACCCCGCGCACGTCAAACAGAGCCGCCCCCGGGTCGGCAAGAATCAACGGTGACCCAGATGAGATCACTTCACCCATGCGTACTGCACCATCTAGCCCCTCAAGGGCGGTTAACCGTTGTTCTGGTCGCGAAGCTCCAGGATCTCCTTGCGGATCTCCTGAGCCGCGTTACGGATGTCCTGCAACTGCTTGCGGGCTCGCGTGCCCGCAGCCTTGTTCCCGCCCTCGGCCTTTGCGATGTCGTCCTCGGCCATGACCACCATTTGCTTCAGCTTCTCGAATGACTCCATCGACGATCGCTCCTCTCGGTTGCGAGATTGTTCGAACAGCGACTGACCCCTCCGAGCCCGCTCGGGCCCGGAGGCACAGGATATATCTTCCCGATCTGAGCCGCCTAGGCAAGCTCAAGCGAGAATATACGAACAACATCCTATCATCAAACCCCGCTCAGACGCTTCACGAGGGCCTCGGCCACAACCAAAGCCCCGTGCGCGTGCTGGCTGTCGCCGCCCACCGTCAAAAAGCTCGGCGTCGTCGACGCGATCAGCAATCGCTTGATGTCCGCAATCACCGTGTCGTCCTCGCCGACCCGCAATCCACGCTCCTTGCGCAGACGACGCATCTGTTTCACCGGCTTGACGCCAAACAGCTTGTCCTCGTGGCCCCAGAACAGATGCTCCAGGTACACCGCATCCTCCACCCAGTGCCCCGCGTGAGTCAGCGCCAGATCAATCAACACACACCGATCCGGATGACCCTCCTCCGCCGGCATGTGCATCACGTTGCCCGGGTGGAGATCGCCGTGACACCACGCGTTGATCTCACGCGACTCCCACTTCGCCAAAAGCCTCGGCAACAGCTTCTGCACGCCCTGAAGCACACTCTTCCAACGCCCCGCGTTCTCGATGTGGTTGTCACGCACCCACTGACGCGATTCGTCCAGTGCCTTCGCCCAATCCGGCG
The DNA here is from genome assembly GCA_965228265.1 of Phycisphaerales bacterium. GTDB lineage: Bacteria > Planctomycetota > Phycisphaerae > Phycisphaerales > UBA1924. The sequence continues at coordinate 1,330,863 of OZ245804.1, read as the reverse complement.
TCGGTGGCGGCGATCCGAACGAGCCCCGCTCGCGCTCCGCACGCGCCTGGAACTCCACCGTTGCGCGCAGCAATCCCGTCAGCGATCGCTCCGAAAGATCGCCCGACACAGGCTTCCCGTCCAGACGCTCGATCACCAACCACGCCAGATCGTGACCGCTCAGCTCAAGCCCCGAATCCAGCACCCTCGGCGTCGGGTGAGGCACCTGACCCTCGACCACATCACGATCCAGGCCGTGATCACCGAGTTGAACTGTCCATTTGAGTTCGTTGGCGCCGACCGGGATCTTCACAATCACCGGCACATCGACCGAGCCGTCGCGCCACTGCGAATAACCCGTCGCTGCGCCACCGCGCTGCCACGTCGCCCGAAACCATTCGATCTCGCTCAATCGCCCACCGCAGGAATCCCGGATCGCCGGTTCCAGCGCCCGGGCCAAGGCCGCCGGATCGTCACCTGTCTCTGCGTGCCCGCCGGAGCTGATCATGCCGCTGGAAGCCTCCTGCCTCGCGCAACCGAACAGTCACATCCTACCGCGCCGCGTGCCAGCGATACAGGTCCAAAAACGCAACTGGCGATAAGGTCTCCGCCCTCACGCGCGCGTCAAACCCCTCAGGGAAAGCCCTATCACCCTTTAACACGCTCCCAAGCTGCTTCCGACGCTGATTGAAAAGCTGCTGACAGAAACGTGCAAACAGCTTGCGATCCACATCATCATCAACCGACACCCCGGGCGCGATCGAAACCATCGCGCTGGCCACCTCGGGCTGGGGCCAGAAGCATTCCCTCGGCAGCTTCGCCACAAGCTCCACATCCGCAAACAACTGCGCAATCACAGAGATCACGCCGTACATCTTGCTTCCAGGTCTGGCCATCAACCGATCCGCAACCTCACGCTGGATCGTGACAAACTGCCCCCGGCACTCGGGCACATCCGTCAGCAGTGCGAGCATCAGTGGCGTCGCGGCTCCATAGGGCAGATTCGCCACAAGCCGAAACGCGCGCCCGTCAAGCTCCGCCATCACCTCGCGCGAGATCTCGTGCTTCGATGCCAGGCAATCGCCCTCGATGAGCGTGAATCGCTCGTGCTCACCCAGCCGCTCACGCAGAATGCCCGCCATATCCGCGTCCAGCTCGCACGCCACGACCACGCACCCGCGATCCAAGAGCTCCTCGGTCATCGTCCCCGTGCCCGGCCCCACCTCGAGCACGACATCGCCCGGCTTGACGCCCGACGTATCCACCAGCTTCGTGATGAGGTTCTGATCGACCAGGAAGTTCTGCCCGAGCTTGTGCTTGGGCGCAAGCCCCCAGTCATCGAGCAGCCTGCGGATCTCGGTCAGCGTCTGCATCGCTACCAGTCCCCGCCGAGCACGCGGTTGATCGCCTGCGCGACGCCGCCGTCGTGGTTCATGCCGACCGTGTACCTTGCCTTGGCCTTGACGGGCTCGATCGCGTTGCCCATCGCCACGCCCAGACCCGCCGACGAGATCATCGTCACGTCGTTGACCTCATCCCCGATCGCCATCGTCCGCTTCGGGTTGATCCGAAGCGTCTCGCACACCCACGTGATCCCCGCCCACTTGTGCGCCCTTGCATCGAACGCCTCGAGAATGTGAAACTCCCCCTCGAGCCCCGGCACATGCTCGCGCGATGTCACCGCCGGGAACGAGTGCAGCGTCACCTGCTCGCCCAGGAGCTCATAGATCTCGTCCCGCATCGGCAGCGTCCACGTCGATGGCCCGCACGCGCCGACACGCACCGTCCACTCGGGGTGCTCGTCGAGCTCCAGACTCGACACCTCCCGGTGCTCTAGCTCCATGTGCTCGAGCCACCACTGGGTCACCGGGTGGAGCCTGTGCCCGCCCTCGCCCGTCACCACCAGGTAATCAAAGCCCGACGCCACGCGATCCTTCAGCACGAGCGCCGCGTGCCCGCGCCGGTGCAGCACCTCGACCACGCCCCGCACCACGGGCTGGCGCATCGCGAACCTGTGCAGCGTCTGGCCCGAGCCCGGATCGACCACCATCGAGCCGCCCGCGGTCACCATCGGGTCCGTCACACCCACCGCCCTGGCCGCGAACACACTCTCGGCGAAGTTGCGCCCCGTGCACAGCAGCACCGTCACGCCCGCCTCGCGAGCCCTTGCGATCGCCTCGATATTCGCCTCGGGCACATGACCCGTGCGGTCGATCAGCGTGCCGTCGATATCAATCGCGATCAGGTCGTAATTCAGCTTGGTCTTGGGCGGGTGCACGCCGTGAGCGTATGCCGATTCAGCCCCGGGGCCCGCCGAGCGTGATCCCGTTCTTGCCCGCACGCTTGGATTCCAGCGCTAACTGGTCCGCCTTGCGGAGCAGCTCCTCGGGAGTAGCCCCGTCCCACGGGAACGTCGCCAGCCCGCCCGAGATCGTCAGACGACCCGGCGCATCGATCCCCAGACGCGGGAACCGCTGCTCCTTGATCGCACGCTGGAAGCGCTCGGCAACCTCCGCAAACTGCGTCGGGTGGTGCGAGTGCGAATCCCGCGGCCCCTCGGGCTCGTAGAAAATCACCGCGAACTCGTCCCCACCGATCCGGCAGATCCGGTCCGTCGGCCGCGTCAGCGAGTGCATCAGACTCACCGTCTCGCGCAGGATCATGTCGCCAGTCTCGTGACCGAACTCATCGTTGAACTGCTTGAAGTTGTCCAGATCAAAGACCAGCACCGTCAGCATCTGACGGTTCGCACGCGCCTGCTCGATCGCCGCCGACAGGAACCGATCGAAATACCGCCGATTCCACGCGCCGCTGACCCGGTCCGTCATCGCCTCGGCCCGGAGCCTGCGGTGCTGATCCGCAAGCGCGAGCCAACCCGCCAGCCAACGCGCATGCTCACCCAGCGTCAGACCGCCCGGCACAGGCTCATGCCGGGGCGTCAACGCCTCCGGATCGCGCTTGGCGACAAGCCAACCAAACACCCGGCCGCCGAACTCGACCACCACGCCGTCGATCGGTGCGCGACCATCGTTCTCGGCCTTGACGAATTCCAGATCCGTGCGCGACGCACGCGACCTGAGCATCTCCATCGCCGGCTCAATCACGCCGCGACCGCCCAGCATCGCCGCGACCAACGGCCCATCACCCTCGCGCGAAACCGAATCCATCGAAGCCGACGACAACGCCCCCACTGACGCAAAGTCGTCACGCTCGACAGGCGCCACGTCCTCACGCATCGGCTGCGTCGTCACAGACTCCGCTCGCTCAGGTGCGCTCGGGGTCGGCCCAGACGCAGACTCCGGCTCTGGCTCCGGCTCCGGCTCCGGCTCCGGCTCCGGCTCCGGCTCCGGCTCCGATGCGAGCACAGAACCGAGAAGCGCCAGCTCCTCATCGCTCAGATCATCCGAGGCTGTCCGCAAATCGGGATCATCGATCAATCCCGGCTCATCAACCGAGGCATCGTCTTCAACGACTTCAAGAGTCGAGGACTCCGATTCCGATTCGGGTTCGGGTTCGGGCGTCTTTGACGTCGGTGTCGACCGCTCCACCGAAAAGATCGGCGTGCCCGGCTCAGCGCCGGGAACAGCCCCGTCATCCGGATGGATGATCGAGCGCAGCTCCGCTGTCGAGATCGTGGGTTCCACCACCCCTTCATACGCCTCGGAGTCCGGATGGTTCAGACCGCCCAGAACCAGCACCCGCGCTCCGCGCACCACGCGGTGCACCGCGTCGACGAACTCCTCCGCCGACCCCGTGCGCCCGCCGATGTCCGCGTCATGCCCGACAATCACAAACGTCCGCTCGGCTGCCCCGCCCACAGGGTTGCCCAGTTCACCAATCGCCTCGAGCGCCGTCCGCGAGCGGATCAACTCCAGATCGAGATCGAGCCTGAGTTTCGCGTCCAGGCCCGTTCGGCCCACCAGCACCACGCGGGCGCGCACGGGGTCAGTGTTCTGACCCGTCCTGCCCTGCGTTGTGCCGTGACCGCTCATCATGTGTCTTCTAGGTCAGATTCGTCCGCCAAGAGCATGCTCAGCTCATCATCGGTGAGCAGGCCCCCCGGTTTGTGCCCGTTTTCATCATCTGCGGGATTATCGGACGTCTTCGACCCCCCGGGCCCCTCTCCCGAGAGCCTCGGCGTCCACGACCCCGACGAGCCCCCTGGCTTGGCCTGCACCTCGGACCCCGCCGAGCGCCTGGAGGCGTGCATCGGGATCGAGTCGAGCGGGCCGTCCCCATCATCCAGTCCGAGCTGGTCCATGTCGAGAGGTCTGAGCTGAATCGGCGCCTCACGCTGGTACACCCAGAGGCGTAGCCACGGCGCGTACCGCTGGCACGCCGTCAGGAGCGCGCGCTTGCCGCGCACCTCCGAGGGCTCCGAGATCAGCAGGATGCCCCCGCCCCTCGGCCCGTTGCCGATCGTGCCCATCAGGCAGATCTCGGCCATCGCGCCGAACGCGCTCCGGCAGAGCGTCGGTGTCACGCCCTTCTTCGTCAGAGACGTCAAGAGCTCACGCGGGGGCTCGTGCGCACACCAGAGCACACAGGACACCTCGCTCACGCTCACGGCTTCCGTTCCGTTCGACATCGGTCGGAGTGTACCCATCGCCGATCTCCTTGCGGCTCAGCCGCGCCCGGCAATCTCAATCACTCGGGCCGCGACGCGCTCCGCGCCGTCGGCCAGCCCAAGCTCCTCGAACGCAACCGACATGCGCCGGCGCGACTCATCCCCCACGATCGCCTCAAAATGGGCCTGATTCGCCGAGACATTCGCCTCGGGCTCCACCCTGTCGGTTCCGACAACCACACACCCCGCCTGAGCCAGCTCCCGCGCGTTCACCTTCTGGTGCTCGTCGCGGTGCCCCGGATAGGGCAACACCAGCGCAGGCAGCCTGGCCGCCCAGAGGTCGGCGATCGCCCCCGCGCCGCCCCGGCAGACGCACGCGTCCGCCGCCGACAGCGCCAGCTCCATCCTCGGCAGATACCCCGCCACGTGCGCACGCACACCGAGTTCCTCGTACGCGCGCACAAGCTCGTCCTCACCCGACCCGCCGCACTGGTGCACCACCTGCCACGCGCTCCTGTCGAACCGCTCGCCCATCGCCCCGATCGCCTTGACGACGAAGCGGTTCACCGAACGCGCGCCCTGGCTCCCGCCCGTCACCAGCAGCGTCCTGCGATCCGCATCGAGCCCGAAGTGCGCGAGCGCTTCAGCACGCGTCGGCATCTCGCGCAGGCGTCGCCGGACGATCGGCCCCACGCGCTCAAACCGTGCATCATCCACCGACGCGCTCGAGAACCGAACCGTCGCCCAGCGCTGCATCAATCTGTTCGCCTTGCCCGGCACCGCGTCGAGGTTCACCATGACCAGCGCCACGCCCTCCACCCGTGCCGCCTGCGCCACGCCCGGCGAAACAAACCCGCCCGTCGAGACCACGGCCACCGTGTCACACGTCTTGCGCAATGCCCTGATCGCCCGGCGTCCCGCGCGGACCGAGCCGCCCCAGTTCATCACGAACCGCAGCAGCGCCATCGGCTTCATCGCCAAGGGCTTGGCCGGGCTCACCAGTGTGTCGAACACGAAGCCTTCGATCCGCTCGTCCTTGAGCACGCGCTGATCGATCTCTCGCTCGGATATGACAAACGTGCCGCGCACAGAACCGGGCATGCGCTCGGCGAGTGCCTCGGCGATGGCAAGGTTGGGCTGGATGTGCCCGCCCGTCCCGCCGCCGGCGAAGACGACGCCGAGCTTTGCGCGCCCGCTCACGCCAGTGCGCCGGCCGGCGACCCCAGCTCGGGCTCCTCGGTTTCGTTGGATTCGTCCGGCTCGGTGTCGCACTCGGGCTCGCTGCTTTCGGTCGAGATCGCTTTCTCGCCCGCGGAGCGGTCAAAGCGGATCAGCAGGCCCAGGGCCGCCGAAGTCAGGATCCAGCCCGTGCCGCCCGAGCTGATCAGGGGCAGGGCGATGCCCTTGGTCGGGGCGAGCTTGGTGACGACGAGCAGGTTGATGCACGCCTGGAGCCCGATCGTCGCGACGACGCCGAGCGCAAAGAGGCGAGCGACCGGTCGGCGTTCGTTCTTGGCGATGTCCAGTCCCGTGGTGAGCAGAACGACGTACAGGAACAGGACGAGCGCGACGCCGAAGAGCCCCAGTTCCTCGGCGATGATGGCGAAGATGAAGTCGGTCGTGTCCTCGGGGAGGTAGCCGAACTTTTGGAGGCCGTGCCCGAGCCCTCGCCCGACGACCTCGCCGTTGGCGATGGCGCCCATGGACTGGATGATGTGGAAGCCGTCACCGGCGGGGTCGGCGTAGGGGTCGATGAATGAGGTGATGCGGCGCATGCGGTAGTCGGAGGTGAACAGACCCGCCGCGACGACCGCAAGCCCAGCCGGCGCCAGCAAACCGATGTGCCAGAGCTTGGCGCCGGCCGCGAGCAGGATGATCACACCCGAAGCCCCGATCAGGACCGCGGTGCCCAGGTCCTCTTTCATGATGACCGCGCAGACAATCCCGAGGGCCGCCAGCAGCGGGACGAGCCCGGTCCAGAACTTCTGGAGGCGTTCGCCCGCCGAGACAGCACACCAGGCGAGCAGTCCCAGCATGCTCCACTTGATGAACTCGCTGGGCTGGAACGAGACCGACCCGAGTACGGGCGCGGGGAACTCGATCCAGCGCGAGCTGAAGTTGCGGTTCCGAGAGATGCCCGGCACATAGACGAGCAGGAGGACAACGAGCATCATCCCGACGCCAAAGGCCAAGAGCGGCCAGACCCGGCGTGGGCTGGGTGTCAGCAGCACACTGGTAAGACGCGCCGGCATGAAAGCCGTGCACGCCATCGCCAGCATCGCCAGAGCCATGTAGATCCCCACGCGCCCCGAGAGCATCGTGACGGGTGTCAGGCCACCATCCCCCTGAACGGGTGCGTCCGCGGTGGCCGGCTCGATGACCATGCCCGCACTGGTGACCATGAGCACGCCCACCATGAGCAACGCCAGCGCGCACAAAAACAGGATCTGACCTGAGCGGATCACACCCATGCATCGTCCAGTTACCATCGATCAGAACACTCTTCGCCCTATGCCCCGGAGGCCCGACATGACCCGCCTGCTCGCTGTGCTCTGCTGCTCGATTCTGGCCCTGTCCGCCATGGCCGACCCGGTCGAGGACGCCCTGACGGGCAACGTGGGCGATGGCACGCTCACCGCCTCCCTCTCGGCCTTGAACACCCATCTTGAGGCCAACCCGAACGACGACCGGGCGCGGCTGGCGCTCGGGCTGCTGAGAATCGTCAAGACGGGCGAGGACTCGGCGCAGTGGTTGTACACCTACGGCGCGGGCAATCCCGCCCGGGCCGCCGGCGGATTCGTTTTCCCCATGCTCAGCGCCATCCCCGGCAACCCCGACCCCGCCCGGATCACCTACGAGGACATCGACACCTTCTTCGAGACCTGGATGCAGGACCTCCGCGAAGCGGACGAGATCCTCGGCCAGATCACCGACGGCAACGTCAAGCTCGAAGTCGACCTGGCCAAGCTTCGGCTGGATCTCAACGGCAACGGCATCGCCTCCGACAACGAGATGGCGGGCGTTGCGTTCTCGATCCTGTTCAACGGCGGCCGCCCGCGGGGCGAGGACGTCCCAAGCTTCGTCGTCGCAGCCGACCGCGCCGATGTCGAGTGGCTCCGTGCGTACTGCAACGTCTTCCTCGCCGTCGGCGAGATGCACCTGGCCCACGACCACCGCGAGCTTTTTGAGCGCGTCGGGCATGTTGTCTTCCCGAACATCGAGACACCCCACGGATACCTCCGCGGGCGCAGCGTCTTCGACCCGACAATGACGGGCCTCGATGTCACGGACATCATCGCCCTGGTGCACCTGCTGCGGTTCCCCGTTGATGAGCCGGCGCACATGGCGACCGCGCGCGAGCACTGGCTCCGGGCGATCGGTCACAGCCGGGTCATGTGGACGCACGCGCTGGTCGAGACGGACAACGACCGCGAGTGGCTGCCCAACCCGAACCAGGACGCCGCGATGCGGAACTTCGAGATGACCGACGAGCGCATCAAGCTCTGGCACGATCTGCTGGCCGACACCGAGGATGCGCTCAATGGCGAGAAACTCGTCCGCTTCTGGCGGGGCGACGGCACCAAGGGCATCAACCTCAAACGCGTCTTCGAGGAGCCCCAGACCTTTGACTTGATTCTCTGGATCCAGGGCTCGGCGGCGGCGGACTACCTCGAAGAAGGCGAACTCACACGCGACTTCCTCTGGCGCGATTTCGAGGACGCGTTCGGGCACCGGCCCTTCCGGTATATTTTCTATGTGAATTGATTGTGCTTACTTGAGCACGTTGAGCCTGACCGTCGGATCGAGATCCGAGAGCGGCCTTGCGATCAGGTCGTAGCCGTCGGCCGCGACGATCGCGCAGCGGACGAGTTCGCCCGGGGCGATTTTCTGCTTGGATTGCACGTAGGTGACGCTGTCGATCTGCGGCGCCTGGTGGTACGCGCGGCCCTGATAGAGTTTGCCGCCCGTTGAAACACCGGCCGTCGCCTCGACCTCGCTGCCCGTGTCGCGGTCGATAAGAATGTCCAGCTGCACGCCCGACTCGAGCGGGTCCTTCTCGTCCCACTGGCTCGCCAGGAACTCGGCCTGCTCGAAGGCGATGTCCTGCTGGAGCTGCATGATCTCGGCCTTGCGCTCGGCCTTCACCTCGTGGGGCACCGCGAGCGCGGGGTCCTCCTCCATCGTGCCCGCGGGCGTGCCGGGCTCTTTGGAGTACTCGAACACCCCCACCGCGTCGAAGCCGACCTCCTCGATGAATTCAAGAAGCTGCTCGTGGTCCTGCTGTGTCTCGCCCGGGAAGCCGGAGATGAAGGTCGTGCGGATGGCGATGCCGGGCACGCGGTCGCGGAGCTTGTGCATGAGTTCGAGCTGTTGCTTGGCATCGACGTGACGGCGCATGAGTTCGAGCATGCGCTGGCTGGCGTGCTGGAGGGGGATGTCGATGTAGGGCAGCACGTGCCCGTTCTGTGAGAGCTCGGCGAAGGCGTCGATGAACTCGTCGCGGAAGTTGCTGGGGTAGGCGTACATGAGGCGCACCCAGCCGTGACCGCCCGCGTCTGCGACCGCGCCGTTGACCGCTCGGAGCAGATCGGGCAGGCCGCCTGTGCCGGTGGCTTCGTTGAAACCCCGGCCGATGTCGTCGCCGTAGCTGGTCGTGTCCTGCCCGATGAGGTTCAGCTCGAACGCGCCGTCGGCGAGGAGTTCCTTGGCCTCGCTCACCACGCGGTCGACGGGCTTGGAGCGCATCTTGCCCCGGATGGACGGGATCGTGCAGAACGCGCAGGCCTGGTTGCAGCCCTCGCTCATGCGGAGGTAGGCGTAGTGACGAGGCGTCAGGCGCAGGCGGGCCGAGTCGTCCTCGAAGTAGCCGATGCCCTTGCCGTCTTTGCCCTGCACGGTCAGGCCGGTCGTCTGCATGCCGCGCTCACGGGCAGCAAGCAGCGCGTTGGCCGAGACCCAGTACTTGGGCGACTCGCCCGCATCGTCGAGCCCCTGGCGTTCGGGCCGGATGCCGCGGACCGCCTCGATGACCTTGTCGCGGTCGAAGACGCCGATCATCGCGTCGATGCCGGGCTCCCACTCGAGCATCTTGGCGCGGTGGCGCTGCACGAGACACCCGGCGACAACGACGCGTTTGACGCGCCCCGCCTCTTTGGCGCGGACGGCGTCCTTGATGACCGCCAGCGATTCGTCCTTGGAGGCCTCGAGGAAGCCGCAGGTGTTGATGACCACCGCGTCGGCCGGGTCGACGCCCTCATCGGTGGCGACGTGGTCGCTCTCGGTGAGCGATCTGCCCTCGGTGTGCCCCGCGTCGTCCCAGCGCTCGTCCTCCGACGGGTGGTACGAGACGGGCATGAGGCCATCGGCGGCCAGTGTGCCGAGCATCTTCTCCGAATCGACCAGGTTCTTCGGGCAGCCGAGGCTGACGAAGCTGACCGTGCGGATCACGGTATCGGGCGCGGATTGAGTTGTCGTTTGAGGCGTGGTCATCCGGGCAATGGTAGGCCCGGGCGTGGTTTACGAACCCCTAGGCGACGCGCCGGGGAAACCGGGGCGCGGGGGCCTCGATCGTGTCGAGCCCGAAGCCCGGCATCGGGAAGATCTGCTGAAGGTGCTCGGCGAGTTGCTCGGCGGGGGTCGTCACGAAGAAGCAGACCTCGCCCAGCTGCGTCGCGGCGAACCGCAGGGCCCGGGGCAGGTTCTCGCGGGTGGTGGCGATCATCAGCTCGCCGTGCTCGAAGCGCACGGGCAGCAGCTTGAACTGCCAGGCCTGTCTGGGCGTCACGCAGGCGGTCGCGCCCGGTTCGATGCGCTGACCGGTGAAGTCAAAGACGCCCGCGATCTGCTCGTACTGGCGCGCCCAGGCGTCCTCGATGACCGTGGGGTCGATGCTGAACATGCGCTCGGCCAGCTCGCCGAAGGGCTTGCCGACGATGCGCTGCTCATCGAGAATCTCATCGCGCATGTGCTCGGTCAGGACGCCGAGCTCAACAAGAATGTCACCGATCCGTAGGGGCATGATTCAGTCTCCGACGCGGCAGGCGTTGCCTCCGGCGGTCAGACCATCGGGCCCATCGCGCGCCCGCTTTGCCCCCCGATCGAGTCAATCGTCACCGCCTGCCGACATTGCGGCTTCTGCGGATCGCAGGCAAGAAACCGCCCCGCCCGGTAAGCTCCGGGGATGGTTCTTGGACCCGAAACACCCGTGGATCTCTCGCTCGTCGTGCCCGTCGTCGTCGGGGCGCACATCGAAGCCGAACTCGGCGACCGAGCGACCGCGCAGTGGCTGGCCGACCAGCTCACCGACGAGCTCTGCCAGCGAGAACCGGGCCTGAGAGCGGTCGTGTGCACGGATCTGTGGTATCTCAACGACGACCGCCTGCGCTCACGGCCGGCAGTCTCGGTCGGCGAGCCCGAGCTCAACGCGTACACCGCGTTTCTGGCCGACAAGCTGCCCGACGTGTACTCGGTGAAGGACATCCTGATCGTTCAGCTCGATCTGGAGGGCGTGGACCTGGTCGCGGCGTGCTGGGGACGCGACGCCATCGCCACGCGGCAGGCGACCCAGGTCTTCACCGAGCGGTACATGAGCGGCTTCTGCGACGCGGTCGCCAGCCTCATGAGCGCCTAACGACCGTCACTTGCCGATGCAGAACGTCTTGAAGATGAGCCCGAGCACCTCGTCAGGGTCGACTCGGCCCGTGATCACGCCGAGCTGGTCGAGCGCCCGGCGCATCTCGCCCGCGATGAGTTCCCACTGAACCCGGCCCGACGACGCAAGCGACCGGGCGATCTCGAGATGAGCCGCGGCTGCGCGGAGCGAGGCATCGAGCCTCGCGGCGATCGCCCCGCCGGCGGCTGCGCCTGTCAGCCCGACGATCGAAGCGATGCGGGCGCGGAGCTCGTCGAGATGCCAGCCGTCGAGCGCACACACTTCGAGATCCGCGTTGCCTGCGCTCGGAACGGGCTGATCCGCCTTCGTGCGCACGCGGAGCGTCGGAAGGGCGCTTTTCAGATCTGCATCGAACACGCCGGCCGGATCGCAGTGCACCATCGCGTCGGCCCGCTCGATCTCCACGCGCGCGCGGCGCTGGACCTCGGCGTCGAGCGAACCCGGATGGGCGCCATCCAGCCCGGCCAGATCGACAAGCTCGATCCGCCCGCCACCGGGCAGCGAGAGTTCCTCTGCAATCGCGTCCCTCGTCGTGCCGGGGGCCTCGTCGACGACCGAGCGCTCGCGCCCCACAAGCGCGTTGAAGAGTGTGCTCTTGCCCGCGCTCGGCGCACCTGCCAGCACCACGCGGGGGAGGCCCGTCCGCTGCTCGTTGCCCGACGACGATGTGACCGCCGACAGAATCTCGTCGCGCAACGTGCGCAGCTCGCCCGCGAGCACCGTGGGCTCGATCGCGACGACGTCTTCCTGGTCGGCAAAGTCGATCCCCGCCTCGACCAGCGCCAGCAGGCGCGAGAGCGACGCGTTCCACGCGGCCGATCGGCTGCCCTGTGCCGAGGACATCAGCCTCTGGGCCGCCCGGAGTTCGTCGGCGCTCGAGGCGGCGATTGTCATCGCGACGCCCTTGGCCTGTTCGAGATCGAGCCTGCCGTTCATGTACGCACGCGCGGTGAACTCGCCCGCGTCGGCGTGGCGCACACCCGGGGCGTTTGTCAGCGTGCGCACCACCCGCTCGACGATCGCCGGGCCGCCCGGGATGAGAATGTCCAGGCTGTCCTCACCCGTGTAGGACCGCGGCCCGATCGAGACCGCGACCAGCGCGGGCAGCTCGGCGTGTTCTTCGAGTCGCAGGGACAGCCGGTGCGCGCCGCGCGCACGCGGGATGGGTTGTGTGAAGAGCGCATCGAGATCATCGAGCGAGCCGCTGGCGCGGAGCACGGCTCGGGGGGATGTGCCCGGGGCGCTGGCGAGGGCGGCGATGGAGCCGCCGGCGATCACTTATTGCGGCCCTTACGCATCGCGCGCTGCGCGGCACTCTCGCCGCCCGGCTTCTTGGGGGCACCCGGGCCGCCCTCGCGTATGCGTTTCTGCTGCTCGCGGATCGCCTGCTGCTTGTCGGCGATCTGCTGGAGTTTCTGCATGAACGAGCCCTGCCTGGGCGCCTTTGGCTTCTTGGTCACCTCGAGCAGGTTGTGCTTCTTGATGTGCGCCCGGATCCAGGAGTTCTCGATGATCGCGATGGTCGAGTTGGCGATGAAGTAGAGCGCCAGCCCGCTGGGCGCGTTGTACATGATGAAGGGGAACATGACCACGGTCATGACCTTGATCATCTTCTGCTGGCTCTGCTGCTCGGGCGTGAGCGTGGCCGACGTCGGGGGCGTCAGGAACTTCTGGTGCATGAAGAACACCACGCCGAGCAAGAGCGGCATGATGTTGATCGCGCTGATCAGGCCCATCAGGGGCAATGTGAAGTGCATGTTCGCCGGCAGCGGGATGAAGTGATCGGGCTCAGACAGGTCGGCCATAAAGGGCCACGCGCCGCCCGAGATCGACTGGAACACCCCGAAGAACGCGGGCTCCTGGCGCAGCTCGTACAGGAAGTACAGACTCGCGTAGAGCGCGATCCAGATCGGCGACTGGAGCAGCATCGGCAGACACCCGAGCATGCCCGCGGGGTTGACGCCCTCCTCGCGCCAGAGCTTGGCCATCTCCTGCTGGAGCTTCTGGCGGTCGCCCGCGTACTTCTCCTGGATCTTCTTCTGCTTGGGTTGCAGGTCCTGCATCTGCTTGCCGAAGCGCTGCATGCGGATCTGCGACCAGCGGTTGATGGGGTGCAGGACACCACGCACGATGAACACGAGCAGGATGATCGCGATCGACCAGTCGTGCACGAACGTTTGCAGGAACCGGATCAGCGAGAGCAAGGGATCGCTGAGCCACGTGAACGTGCAGAACGCGCAGGGCCCGCCGAAGTTGTAAACAACCAGCGCCTTGACGCCCGCGGCATCGGCGGCGGGGCTCTTGGCGATCTCGGCCTTGCTCTTCGGGCCCGCGTAGACCATCAGCCCGTCGGACGCGCTCTGCCCCGGCCCGATCGTCTGCTTCTTGCCCGTCAGACGCAGCACCAGCACGCTGTTGTCCGGGCCGTTGCCCGCCTGCAGGACGACGCGGTCGATCTTCTCGATCGCGTCCATCGACAGCGGCTCGCCCGGCTGATCAACAGTGTGCACCGCGACGCCGTAGTACCGGTTCGTCATCGCCGCCCAGACCAGCTCGAAGCCCGCGTTGGCGGCTCGTTCGTCGGGCCAGACCTGCTTGCTGGCGAGATAGGGCTTATAGGTCTTGCCCGTTTGCGGGTCCTGCCAGAGAGCCGATGGGTCCTTGGGGCTCAGCACGTTGGCGCGCGGGGTGAGATAGTTCTTGCTCTGAACGAACGATCGGCTCTTGTCGAGTTCGGGGCGGAGCAGGTAGCCAAACCGCACGCGGCGTTTGTCCCCGCCGTAGGTGACCGCGTCCTTGGGCAGGTCGATCGGGCCGAACTGCACGAACCGGACATCCAGAGGCTGGCCCGAGACGTTGGCGACGCGCTGCTCGATGCGCAGGTCGTTGGTGTTGTCCGTCAGGATGTACGTCCGGCGGAGCCTGAGCACGTCCTCGCCCGCTTCGTTCTCGATGACCGCCTCGAACGATCCCGGCGCGACCTGCTTCCAGACGCCGCGACCGACGAGCGAAACGATTTTGCCCTCGACCTCGATCCAGAGGGCCGCAAAGGGCGTGACGACACTGGAGCCGCTGATCTGCTCGTACTGGAGCTCGACGTGGTGCTCCTCGCCCACGGGCTTGCCCTGGCGGAAGTCGGTGGCGCTCTGGATGTTGTCAAACTCGCTGGCAAGACGGAGCGAGCTGATGCCCGCGCCGACGGGGCTGAAGTGGAGCCTCATGCGCTCGGGGCCGTCGGCGTCGATGCCGCCGATCGTGTCGTACGTCGCAGCCGCGTCCAGCACACGTGCGCGCAAACCCTCGAGTTCACCCGGATCCGACGCCTGCGCCGCATCAGCCCCGGGCTCAGACGCCTCTTGTGCCGCGGGATCTGCCGCGGGCGGATCGGTTTCCGCGATATCGTCATCCGTCTGCTCGCCGGACTGCTCGCCCGGCTGGGGCTCTGTTTCAATCGGCTGCTGATCGGCGTTCGCCTCGTCGGGACCGGCTGCTGCGTCCTCGGCCTGCTCTGTCAGAGCGGGCGTGGGCGTCTGCTGTTTGCTGGCGGACTTCGACGAGTTCACGAATACCGCCGCGGCGGCACCGATGCCGATGAGTATCAGAATCAGCGGGACAACGATTCGGAGCAGTCGGTTGGGCTGCTGCGCCATTGGGCGTTCCCTTCCTGGGTATCAGCGGCCTTCGTAGAGGCGCTCGCCGAGCCGGTCGCTCAGCTGCGGGATCGACTTGATCATCTCGGCCGTCTTGGCCAGGTCGTACTCGACGCGGAAGAACTCGAACTTGTCGGGGTGCATCACGACGTAGGACGCGCGGGGGTCGCCGTCGCGGGGCTGACCGACCGAGCCCACGTTGATGATCGCCTTCTCCCCGGCCTCGTAGGTATATGTCTCCTCGGTCATCTCGCTGGGCGGGTAGAAGTCGGGCTCATCGGTGAAGACGCCCGGCTGGTGGGTGTGCCCCACCGCGACCATGGTCTCGACGCGCCGGAAGATAGAGCCGAGCTTGTCGGGATCACCCACAACGTCGTCGGGGAAGATGTACTCGTTGATGGGTCTTCGGGGAGACCCGTGCACGAAGAGCATCGGTGTGGTGCCGTCGGGCGCGGTCTCGACCACGCGGACGCGCAGGCGTCCGAGGAAGTCGTAGCGTCGGGCTCGCTTCTCGTCGTCGGGCTCGGCGTCGAGCTGGTCGCGCGTCCAGTACGCGGCAGCCGCGGCCGGCGCGTTGAAGTTGGTCGGCTCATAGAGGACACCGAAATCGTGGTTGCCCATGAGCGACCACTCGCATCGTTCCTCGACGAGGTCGAGGCACTCGAGCGGGTTCGGGCCGTAGCCGATGATGTCGCCCAGGCAGATGATGCGGTCGACGCCCCGGCGATCGATGTCCGCGAGGACGGCCCTGAGCGCCTCGGCGTTGGAGTGGATATCGCTGATGATCGCGGTTGGCACTGGCTGAGATTCCGTCTGAGGGCCTTGGGCGGGGCCGATGCCCGTCTGCCCGGGGCCGTGATGCTAGGGAACGCCAGTGGTCCGAGCAATGCCCCCGGGGGCCCGTCGGAGGGCCTGACTTGAGTAACCGACAGATTAGCGACAGACTTTTCCGTCCTCTGCCGTCCTTCGGGGGTGAGGTTCTAAGATTCCGGGTCGATCTCGCCGACAAGCATCAGGCGAGGCCACGACCAGAGGCCGCCCAGTGCCCTCCGGGCCAAGGAAGGAACCCGAACATGCCCGCAGCCAGCAGCGTGAGCTACCAACGCACCCGCGAGATGTCCATCGACGAGCTGCTGCTCGAGAACCGGATTGTCTTCCTCATCGGGGAGATCAACCACGCCTCGGCCGCCCGCGTCATGATGCAGATGCTCTATCTGGAGAACCAGAAGCGGGGCACGGAGATCAATTTCTACATCAACAGCCCGGGCGGGGCCGTCGACGACACACTCGCCCTCTACGACACCATGCAGTTCCTGACCTCGCCCGTGGCGACCTACTGCATCGGGCGGGCCTACTCGGGCGGAGCCGTCCTCCTCGCCTCGGGCCAGAAGGGCAAGAGGTACATCCTGCCCCACGCCAAGGTCATGATCCACCAGCCCTACGGCGGGGTCACGGGACAGGCCGCGGACATCAAGATCCAGGCCGAGCAGATCATCAAAATGAAAAAGGGTCTCAACGAGATCCTCGCCAATCACACCGGCCAGCCGTACGACACCGTCGCCAAGGACGCCGAGCGTGACAAGTACTTCGACGCCGAGGAGGCCAAGGCCTACGGCCTCGTCGATGAGGTCCTCCAGCACCCGCCGGAAGAAATGCAGCGTCACGCGTTCAGCTGATCCACCGTCCGCAAGAAGACCAGAAACACACACCGAGGATGAACATGTCCTACCTCGTTCCAATCGTCATCGAGCAGACCGGCAAGGGTGAGCGGTCCTACGACATCTACTCGCGACTGCTCAAGGACCGCATCGTCTTCATCGGCGGCGGGATCAACGACGAGATCGCCAACCTCGCCGTCGCGCAGCTCCTGTTCCTCCAGAACGAGGACCCGAAGCTCGACATCCACATGTACATCAACTCGCCCGGCGGCAGCGTCACGGCGGGCCTGGCCATCATCGACACCATGCGATACGTCGCGCCCGATGTCAGCACCTACATCTTCGGACAGGCCGCCAGCATGGGCAGCCTCATCGCCTGCGCCGGCACCAAGGGCAAGCGCTACGCCCTGACCAACTCTCGCAACCTCATGCACCAGCCCCTGCTCTCGGGCGTCATGGAGGGCCAGGCGACCGACCTCGAAATCGAGGCCCGCGAGATGCTCCGCCTGCGTGACCGCCTCTACGGCATCTACGCCGAGGCGACGGGCAAGGACACCGCCCAGATCGAGGCCGACTGCGACCGCAACAAGTGGCTCGACGACAAGGAAATGCTCGACTACGGGCTCATCGACAAGGTGCTGAACCACCTGCCGAAGAACCCCGAGAGCTAAACCGCCCTCGACCCGACAACCGCACACCGATGCAGTACCCTGCGCCCATGAGCGCACCGGGTCACTGTGTCATCTACCGATTCCGCGTCAAAGAAGGCCGCGAGGACGAGTTCGTCCGCGCATGGACCGACGTCACGATCAAGCTCCGCGACCAGCGCGGCGGGCTCGGCTCACGCCTGCACCGGGGGCCGGACGGCATCTGGTACGCCTACGCCCAGTGGCCAAGTGCCGAGGCCCGCAGCACCGCATTCGCGGGCCCGCCCGTGGACGCCGAAGCGTCGGCCAGGATGCGCGAGCTGACCGAGGGCTCGTTCCCCGAGATCGTGCTCGAGCCCGTGGCCGACTATCTCGTCCACACACGCGACGGCTAGACCCGCGAACTACACTGCGAGCATGAAACGAGCGATCGTCGGCATCCTGCTCACCGCGTGCCTCGCCGGCTGCAATTCCGGCAAGCGCATCGCCAAGGCCAACGACGCCCTGCGCGTCGAGCGCGAAACGCTCAAGGAGCAGGTCACCTCGCTCGAAGCCGAGAACGCCGAGCTCAAGAGCAAAAACAGCGAACTCAATCGTCGTCTGGAATCGCCGCTGCCAGAGGATGTGCTCGACGCACTCCCGCGCGTGGCAAGTGTCTCGCTCTTGCGCGCGTCGTCGATCGAATCAAACGAAGGTCAGTCGACCGCTTCGTTCCTTCTCCAGACAGCCGACGGGAAGGGCCGGTTTGTGCAAGCCGTCGCCTCGGTTGAATTGCGTGCGGTGGAACTCGGTGAACAGGGCGAGGATGCGCGCGTGATCGGCGAGCGTCTCGTGACACCGACCGAACTCCGCGAGAGCTACGCCTCTGGTTTCGGCGGCGCGTCGTATCTGCTCCGCGTGCCGCTGGCGCAGACACCCTCGTCCAGCGTGGCGCTCCGGGCCGTGCTGCACGACGCGGTGACCGGCGCCTCGCTCAAGGCCGAACGCACCGTGACTCCCGACTGATCAGAACTCGACCACCACACCCACGTGCAGGTCCGCGGTAAGGATGCTCAGCTCCTCGATATCCGTATCGAGATCGAGCCCTGGGATGTAGACCCATCGCGTGCCGACGTCGATCCAGACGTTGTCGACCACGCGGATCTCCACACCGATCGGGATCTGCAGCGCAAAGCTGGTGTCGTCGTCGCTCGTGCCGTTGATCTCGGCGTCGACCATCGCGATGCCCGCGCCAAAGCCCAGGTACCCCCGGTAGCCCTCGTTGCAGACGTCGAAGAGGACGTTGCCCATGATCATGGTGACCTCGATGTCGCCGTCGATGTCCTGCACGGAGTCGCCGTCGTCGTTGATGAGGTCATCGGTGTCGTAGAAGCGCTGTGCGAATTCGCCCTCGAAGCGGTAGCCCACGCCCGGGTCAGCGGGGTTCGGGCCCGGCCCGAGACGGATGCCAGCGCCCACGCTGTAGCCCACACCGATCTTCGAGTTGAGCTCCAGGTCGTCGCCGAAGGACATCGTCTCGACTTCCGTATCAAACGGGAAGACCAGAGCCGCGGCTCCGCGGACGTAAACGCTCGGGTAAGGCCCCGAGCCGTAGACCTCGGCCTCATCGGCGTAGGGCTGAAAGCTCTCGGCGGTCAGCAGGCCGCCCGTGCGCTCGCGGAGCGCCTCGTCGGGTCCGTCGTCCGCAAAGGCACCGCCGGCGACAGCGGCACACACGGCTCCGACACACACACACGTCATTCGCATCGAAAGGCCCTCCGCCCGGATCCTATCACGGGCGCTCGCGGGCTCAGTGGCCCGGCATGGGGAACTTGGCGCACAGATCGCGGACCTCGCCGCGAACCTGTTCCGTCACACGCGAGAGTTCATCCTCGCCCGCAAGCCCGGCGCTCAGCACGCGATCGATGAACCCCGCCACCTGCTTCATCTCGGTTTCCTTGAAGCCGCGGGTCGTCGTCGCGGGGGTGCCCAGACGGATGCCGCTGGTCACCATGGGCTTGCGCTGATCGCCCGGGATGCCGTTCTTGTTGCAGATCAGCCCCGCGTCCTCGAGCCACTTCTCGGCCGCTTTGCCCGTCAGCTCACCGTCGGCGCCCTTGGGGTCCTTGCTCGTCAGATCGACCAGCATGAGGTGGTTGTCCGTCCCGCCCGAGGTGATGCGGTAGCCGTGCTCGACCAGCGCCCCGGCCAAGGCCTTGGCGTTGGCGACCGTCTGCGCCTGGTACGCCTTGTACTCGGGCTTGAGCGCCTCGCCGAACGCGACCGCCTTCGACGCGATCACGTGCATCAGCGGCCCGCCCTGCATGCCCGGGAAGAGCGCGCGGTTGATCTTCTTGCTGATCTCCTCATCGTTGGTGAGGATCAGCCCGCCCCGCGGCCCGCGCAGGCTCTTGTGCGTTGTCGTCGTCACCACGTGCGCATGCGGGAATGGGCTCGGGTGCTGACCGCCCACGATCAGGCCCGAAATGTGCGCCACGTCCGCCATGAGCAGCGCCCCGACCTCGTCGGCGATCGCGCGGAACTTGGCAAAGTCGATCGTCCGCGGGTACGCGCTGTAGCCGCACAAGAGCATCGCCGGCTTGTGCTCCAAGCACACCGCCCGCACCGCGTCGTAATCGATCTGCTCAAACTCGGCGCTCTTCTCGTCGCGCACGAGCGGGTAGTGCACGGGCTTGTAGTAATGCCCGCTGAAGTTGATCGGCAGCCCGTGGCTCAGGTGCCCGCCGTCGGCAAGCACAAGGCTCGCGAACGTCGCGCCGGGTTCCATGAGCGCCATGAACACCGCCGCGTTCGCCTGCGCGCCCGAGTGCGGCTGGACGTTGGCGTACGCGCACCCGAACATCTGCTTGGCCCGCTCCTGAGCCAGACGCTCGATCGAGTCGTGGTGCTCGCACCCGCCGTAGTACCGGCGCCCGGGGTACCCCTCGGCGTACTTGTTCGTCAGGCAGGTGCCCATCGCGTGCATCACCGCGGTGCTCGCGTGGTTCTCGCTGGCGATCAGCTCGATCGTCGAGGCCTGGCGGTCCGCCTCGGCCTGGATGATGGAAGCCGCCTCCGGGTCCTGCTGCTTGATCAGCCCGACGATCTGGTCGTGGATACTCATGGGCCGATCCTACGACCCCAACCGCCCGGTTTCATGGTGCCTCACTCAGGCCTGCGCACCACCGTGTAGAGCACGTTGTAGCTCGCCAGATCCTCAAGGCTCCCCCACCCGAGCGCAACCCCGACCTCGCGCATGTGCTGGGAGCCATTCGTCTGGAAGTGCAGCACCTCGAAGCCCGCAGCCTCCCACGCCTCCTTCCCGAATGGATCTCGCACGTCGGCCGGCGCGTTGTAGGAGCCGTCCTCGAGCCGCCAAGGCCCGCCGCCGAGGTTGTAGACGACCGCGATCCCGCCGGGCTCGAGGGCTTCGTAGATGATCTGCGCCCCCATCGCAGCGTCGCCGCCCACGTCGATGGGGTCGAAGCCCTGCATCGGCTCCTCGGGCTGGACATACCCCCGCTTGAGCACGTTCCGCGCCAGGATCAGGTCGTAGCCCTTGCCGACGGACTTGCTGAACTTCCAGTCGCCGAACCACTGGCCACAGTGCAGCGAGACCCGCCCCCTTGTGCCGTCCTCCGCCACGACCGTGTCGGTCAGCCGCGTCGACGCGTAGAGCAGGTGCACAACCGGATCGACCTCGACGCCATCAACCTCGGCCCCGCATCGCGCAAGCATCTCGAGCTGCCCGATCTGCCCATAGCCGATGTCCAGAATCCGTTTGAACGCGAACGACTCGATGCCCGCATCCGCCGCGCACGCCAGAGCCGTCGCGTACGCGATGGGCGAGCCGTAGTTCGTCGCGTAGTACCGCTCCGGGCCATATGTCACGGCTCTGAACTCGGCCAGATCCTCCTCGCTCAGGTCCCGCGCCTGTCTCGGCGTGTAGACCTCGCGGTCGAAGCCGCCCTCGACGCGTGGCCCTGCGAACAACGTCTGGCCCTCCACCTCGGGCAACTCCTTGGCCTTGCCGAGCCACTCGACGACCGCCGGCTGCGTGACGACTTTGCGCACGCGCTCCGCCTCCTCGGCGAGCGCTGCCGGGCTCCAGTCCTGGGCCGCGGACACACCCGCTGCCCCCACCACGACCACCCACACACACGACACCGCCGCCATCGCCACTAGTTTCATCGCCACCTCCACAGCCTGCTCTCCCGCTGGGCTTGCGCCGATGCAACCTACTCGACGGGCTCGGACTCTGAACTTTCGCGCGTGAACTACTGCGAGCCATACCGAACAAACCGAGCAACCAAGCCAAGCACACCGAACAACGAATCAAACCCTGACAAGAAAAAGACACGAATCAGCCGATAAATGTATTGCAAACGATTACACGCTTCGATAATGTGTGTATGCAGTTGTATGACGTTCTCATCACTGGGCTCATCCGCGACATGACGTCGGCTTGAGCGGACACATTCGTTCCTGAAACAGAGCTTTTTGTAAGGCTATCACTCTGTCTGTGTTAGCCGAACAGACTATCCATGCGCACGCGCTGCGCCATGAGAGAGGAAGACACCATGAACACGTTGAACACCATCGCTTTCGTCGCTCTCTGCACCGCCGCCGGCACCGTCTCGGCCCAGACCATCGGCATCGACTTCGGCGACATCAACCGCTACTCCGGCGGCAACTACAACGACGTCGACCACCTCCAGAACCCCCTCTTCAACCTCGTCGACCTCGGCGGAAACCCCACCGGCATCGGACTGAGCGTCTCCGACAGCTTCTGGCCCGGCTCAAACACCGGGGGCACAACCACCCCCACTGGCGACGCCGCAGGCCTCCCCGTCAACGCCGTCAGCGACAACCTCTTCGGCTCGCTTATCGACTTCGGCGGCTTCACCGAGCCCACCGGAGGCGTCACCTTCAGCGGCATGGACCCGAACCTCTCCTACAACTTCTCCTTCTTCGCCAGCCGAATGAACGTCTCCGACAACCGCGAAGCCCTCTACTCCCTCGCCGGCGCCACCAACGACTCCACCACGCTCGATGCCGCCAACAACACCGGCACTCTCGCGCACATCATGGGCATCTCCCCCGACGCCAACGGCGACATCACCCTCAGCGTCACCGCCGGCCCGAACAACACCAGTTCCTTCGGCTTCTACTACCTGGGCTATGTCCAGATCACCGTCGTCCCCGCGCCCGCATCGCTCGGACTTGTCGGCATGGGCTCGCTCGTCGCCCTGCGCCGCCGCCGCCGCTGATCACAACCGCAACTACACACCCACACGAAAGGACACCACACCATGAACACCAGACACCTCATCGCGGCACTCGCGCTCACCACCGCAGCAACCGCTAGCGCCGAACCCAAGAATCTGCTCTTCTACGGCAACAGCTTCACCGGCAGCGGCGGCGGCGTGCATCTGCTCGTCCGTGACATCGCCACCGGCGCCGGCGAAGATACACCCCACGTCTTCGGTCGCGTCGTCGGCGGGCAGACGCTCCAGTTCCACCTCGACACGGGCACCTCCGTCATCACCTCGGGCATCATGCCCGGCGAGAACTGGGACGCCGTCGTCCTCCAGGAATACAGCACACGCCCCACCACCCACCCGAGCGACGGCAACGTGCCCGGATTCCTGAGCGCCGCACAGGGCCTCTATCAGGCCGTCCAGTCGCACAGCCCCGACGCCCAGGCCGTCCTCTTCGAAACATGGGCCCGCGGCCCGGGCAACTCGGTCTACCCCGGAATCTGGTCCGAACCCGCAGAGATGCAGGCCGAGCTGCGCGACAACTACAACCTCGCCAACTCCGTCCTGAACGGCATCGGCACCTCCGAGGTCGCGCCCGTCGGCGACGCCTTCGAGAACGCGGGGTTCAACCTCGACCTCTACGCGGGCGACATCTACCACGCAAGCAACAAGGGCGCGCTCGTCATCTCGCTCGTCATCTACGGCACCATCTATGACGACACCACACTCACCGACATCGATCTCTCAGCCGTCTCGAGCCGACTGGGCCTCTCAACCGCTGACGTCAACGACGCGATCATCCACGCCGAGAGCGTCCTGATCCCCGCGCCCGCCTCGGGCACGATCATGCTCGGCCTCGGCTGCCTGGCGATGCGCCGCAGGCGAGCGTAACAACAGCCACACAATTCGCACCACACACTCCGGTACACTCAACCGCTCACGCCCGCCCGCCGGGCGTGAGTTCTTTTTCATGCGCCCGGACCCGCGCTGCTCGGTACGATCCCCGAACCCCATTTCGAGGAGGGACAGCCCATGTGCTATCTGAGCAGAGTTGATTACAACGAGGACCGCATCCACGCCGCCGCGATGTACTGCTCCGACGGCCGCGTGGGCGACCACTTCGACGACTTCCTCCAGAACGGGCTCACCCTCCCCCGCTACGACCGCCTCTGCCTGCCCGGCGGCCCCGCATGCCTCGCCGGCCACCCCCAGGCGCACCTCGAAGAACAGGGCGTCGTCGATGAGCTCAAGTTCCTCTACGACGTCCACGGCCTCGAACGCATCGTCCTCATCGCACACGAGGGCTGCGCGTTCTACAAGAGCCGACTCGACCTCACCGAACCCCGCCTCGAACTCGTCCAGAAAGCCGACCTCGTCCGAGCCGCCGCCTTCGTCCACCGCGTCACCGGCCTCGACCAGATCGAGGGCTACTTCGCAAGACTCGTCGACGGGAACGTGCAGTTCGAGGAAGTGCAGGTCTGACCGGCTTGGCCTCGGTTGAAAGACAAAGTCAATAACGAGCCCATCGCGCAAGCAAGGGGCGCTCTTACCCCGCTGTCTCGCTCTTCTTCGGTGGGGGCGGCGTCCCGCCGCCCATCGCGTCACCTTCTGCGGTGGACCGAAGCGAAAATACCACAGGCGATGAGGGGTAGACCGACTCCCGGTACGGGCACCGCGCTCGCGATACGGAAAGACAGAACGTTGAAAGCCAGATCGGGGCTCGTCGCGCCGACCTCCCAGATCCGGTCGGTGGTCCGGTCGATGCCGAGGATGTCGTCGTAGTTGTCATCGCCCGGCGAGATCGTCGTGTAGCCCGCACCGGCGCCTTGCCAAACCCTGAGTTGGAATTCAGCAACACCGTTCGGTCGTGCCCACTCCTCAGTCCACTCGGCCGCCCCTCCCGAGAGGTCGAGCAAGCCCCATGGCGATTGCGTCTCCGGGTAGCTTTTCAGCGGGATCAGGAACGCATCAAAGTCGTCGATGTCCATGTCGGCGGAGGTCTCGCCGACGCCGGGCAATCCGGGGACGGGCTGGGTGTCGCTCGAGTCGTTGAACTCCCAGTAGCCCCCCAGGCCGGGCCCGTTCTTGTTTGGATCCCAGTGCGCGGCCTTGGTCCACTCATCGAGGCTCGGGATCCAGTACTTCGCGCCGGGCGACCGTGTCGACTGATCTGTAAAATTCGAGGGATCGTTCGGATCGCGACCGAAGGTGTTGGTGTCGTAGGCACCGCTGAGGAAGTCCTCAGGGTCGGTGCCCTTGTCGTTGTGGAGCCAGTTCATGAAAATCGCGGCCGATCTCCATGAAACGCCCCCGACGGGCAGCAGCTCGCCACCGGGCAGCGTGCCCCAGCGACCGGTGCCCGAATTATATGTAACACCTCCGTATCTCGGGCCGAACAGATCGTTGAGCGGCAGGCCCGCATCGATGCGGGCATTCAGGTACTCGGCGTACTGCGCGCTGGTCACCTCGGTCTCTGAGATTCGGTACTCGTAGTCGACGCCGCCGCGTCCACTGAGAATTTGAAACGGGTCAAACCCGTCAAACCCCGGGTTTCCCACATCCCCGATCGTGACGAAGTTGAAGCCGTAGTCGGGCGGAGCGGGCTGGGCGACGGTGGGAGCGGCGCAAGCGGCGATCAGGAATGCGGCGCGTTTCATGAGCGCAGTCTACAGGGACTCGGGTCAGGAGGGCGGCGGGACGCCGCCCCCACCATGACTAGTAAGCCATGCCGTCGGCGAGAGGCCTCACACTCTCCATCGCAAACTCCGGCCCGTACACCGCGCCCAGATCCATCGGCAGGTACACGCCGTGCGCGTGGTCGCTGTTGAGGATCACCGCGTTGGGGGCTGTGAAAGCCGAGCCGAATTCCGCGTGCTCGTGTCCCAGGATGAACCAGTTCACGCCCCACCGCTCGACGAGATCCTCGAGCAGCTCCGCGTCGTAGCCGCGCCCCCACACCATCGCGTACGCCGAGCCCACGCGCGGCTCGTAGTCCTGATCCGTCAGAGGCCGACTCAAGACCGTCGGATCGAAGCGACCCATCATCCCCGGGCTCGGCAGGCTGTGCGCGCACAGCACATCCGAACGACCGCCCGAGGGCTTCGTGCAGTGACACCGAAGCGCCAGCGGCATCGAGCGGATAAACCGATCGATCGACGCCTCCACACGACCGGCGTCATCGCCGAACACGTAGATCAGCGCTTCCTGAAACGCTTCGACACACTTGACGCCGTCTTTGAGAATGCCCGACTTGAGCATCTGCGCCATCTCGTGATTGGCGATCAGTATGTGCACGTACTCGGGGAACTTCGCCTTGAGCCGGGCGACCTTGGCGAGCATGCGATAGCTGAAGTCCATCCCGTTGATCAGCCGGTCCGAATGGATCAGCTCGTGCAGCGTCAGGTGCTTGCGGGGCATGTCGCCCGGGTCGTCGCCCAGGTTCGCAAGCTCGATGAGCCGCTGAAAGTGCATCGGGTTGTCGTGCAGATCGCCCGTGGCGATGAGCTGGCCCGGGGCCGTGATCTCGTCGATCGAGCCCTTGCGGCACTTGGCATCGAGATTCGCCTCGGTGGCCTCTTCAAACAGTGCGATCACGGCGTCGGGGTTGTTGAGTTCGTCGGCCATCGGCCCGCCTTTGCCCGCGGGCTTATTCCTTGACCGCCTTCATCTGGCCGCTGGAGCTCTTGACCCCGGCCTTCAGCATCGCGTGGATCAACTCCAGCCGATCGACCACCTCGTCCATGCCCGGCCTGCTGTCCGGCGAGACCTCGAGGCACTGCATGATCAGGTCACTGAGCTTCTCAGGGATCCGCTCGTTGATCTTGCTGGCGGGCTTGGGCTTCTCGAGAAGCGTGTCGTCGACGCGCCCCATCAGGCTGCCTTCTTTGCCGAGGGCCGTGGGCACCTTCGTCCGCGTCAGCACCCAGTACATGCTCGCGCCGAGGTTGTACACGTCGGTCTTGGGCGTGATCTCGCGGCGGTGCACCTGCTCGGGCGCGATGTAATCGGGCGTCCCCTGGATGCGCTTCTTGATCGTCCCGATCGGACACGACTGACCCAGGTCGATGATCTTCGCGTGCAGGTCGTTGTCGACGACCAGGTTGTTGGGCTTGAAGTCCGCGTGCACGAAGCCCTTCTCGTGCATGTGGTTCATCGCCTGCGCCGCCTGGCGGAACACCTGGCACGCCTGCTCAAAGGTCTTGGGCAGGTACGTGTCCATCGCCTTCCCGTCGACGAACTCCATCAGCAGATAGAGCCTCGTCGTCGTCAGCAGCTTCTTCTTCTTGATCATCCGCGGGATCTTGCGGATGGTCTCGTGCTGTAGCTTCTGGGCGATCTTGTACTCCGCCTCGGCCTGCTCAAGGAACCGCTCGGACTTCTCGTCGAGCCGCTGCACGTCCTTGAGCGCCCAGATCTGCTTGGTCTTCTCGTCCTGAGCAACGTAAATGATCGACGCCGCTCCCCGTCCGAGCTCGGACAGGATGCGGTAGCCCTCGACCAGATCGCCCTTCTTGTAGACCTCCACGCGGCCTCGACCTCTCTACTTTGGACCCAAGCTCGACCGAGCCAATGAACACATACCGACCAGACCGAACCTCTGGGTGGGTATCTTAGCCAACCACCGCTGTGGACAACCGGATCTGTATCACCCGGCAATCGACAATCCCGCTGTCAGTATTTATCGCGGGGCGGGGATCAGTTGTTCGCGGAACGCTGCAACCGGGAAGAGCTTGCCCGGGCTCGTGGTGTGGGCCACATCGCTGTGGAGGATCACGTTCTGGGCCGGGATCCCAAGCTGCCTCTGCAGAGCGTGCACCGTCTGCAGCAGACGGGCGATCTGGGCCGGGGTGAATTCCCGGCGGTCGCCGTCGCCCACGAGGCAGATGCCGATCGCGTTGCGGTTGTACCAGTCGCCGTGCTCACCGGCCGTGTGGGCCCCTGGAAGCTGATCGAGCCAGCGGTAGCCCACATGGAGCTCACCATCGCCGGCCCCGTTCCCGTTGCCGATCACGAAGTGGTACCCGAGCCCCGAGAGGCTCATGGCCTTGTGATCACGCTCGATCGACTCAGCCGAGCCGTAGGTCGAGCCGGAGTGATGGATGACGATCGCCTGCCAGGGCGATTGGGCCATCGAGACGCGTGTATCGAAGATTTTGTCGATCGAGGCGGGCCCGCTCGAGGCGACCAGCGCCGAGAGCCGCAATCCATCGATCTGCGAGGGCCTGCCCCCGTCGAGCAGCCACAGCGAGCCGCCCACCGCGGTCATCGCAAGAACGAGCGCGCCCCAGACCGCCTGCGCCCTGCTCATACCCTTCTTGGCGGGCTTGCGGCGAGCGCCGCTCCGATTGCGTGATCGTCCGTTCTTTGCCACTTGCGTTCCTTCGCTCGATGCTCTGGTTCAAAGCCGCCGGCGCTCCGCCCGGCACCGATGCCAACGCTGTCCTGATGGCATCGGATCGATCTGTCTGTGTGCTTCCAAAAACGCGCGCTCTTCTGATCAGAGCGACTCGATCACCTACTCCTTGGGCGCCAGACGGGCACGCAGATTCGGCACCCGACGCCCGAACTCGTTGAACCGGTATGGGGGCACATCCTGCCCCCGGACGCTGTCATACCTCGCATAGGGCGAGCGGTCATCCTTCTCCCGGAACAACGGCTTGCGACAACCGCCCACCGAGCAGACAACCACTCCCACTACACAAGCGACAACCCCCGTGCGCCATGCACGAGATGCAGTACCCATGCGCTCTGCAGGAACACTCATCACAACGTCAGCATAGCAGCCACAAACCAAGGGCGCGCAGCTCAAAAAACACACCCGGCCAAGCTGACCGGGTGTGTCGTGGAGGAGATCAGAAACGATCTGGGAGTGTTTGCCGACATCTTTCACTACGACCGTGCAAGCTCCGAGTTCCTGTTCGGCCAATAAATTCCGGCCGATCGTTCAAGAACCTGACCACACCAGACTTTTGTTCGTATCCAGTTCGGCCTCGCCCCTGGCCAGACACTGCCGCACACCCTCGTACAGCACCGTGCACACCGTGCTCGACAGATTCAGCGACCGCTCGCCCGGCATCATCGGAAGCCGGAGCAGCCGATCACCCGCCCGCTCCAGAATCTCGCCCGGCAGCCCCCGCGATTCCTTCCCGAAAACCAGATGATCGCCCGGCCTCAGATCCGCGTCGTACACCAGCGAACCGCCCTTCGTGCTCAGCATCCAACGCCGGGCACCCGGCGTCGCCGACGCGTACGCGTCAAAGTCCGCGTGCGTACGCAGCGATAGCCTCGGCCAGTAGTCCAGACCCGCCCGCCTGCACGCCTTCTCATCGATATCGAAACCCAGCGGCTCGATCAGATGCAGACCGCTCCCGGTCGCAACGCACGTGCGGCCGATGTTGCCCGTGTTGTTCGGAATCTCCGGCTCGTGCAGCACAACGTGAAACATGCGCTGAGCCTACGCCTCAGCCGCCGCCGCCGCGGATGTACCGCTCCTCGGCCTCACGGCGCGCCTTCACGCCCGGATCGACGCGCAGCAGGTGATCGATCGCCTGCTGCACCTTGCTCCACTCCACCCAGAGCGCCTCGCGACGCACCCGGCCGTCCGTGCTCACCACGACGATCCGACCGAACGTGTCCGCATCCCGACTCGTGCGACGTTCACCCACCCGCGGCAAGGGACTGCCCTGAATCGCCATGAGCGAATGCGTAAACCGCCGATTCCCCAGTGAAGACTTCATCCCGTCCAGCGTGATCGGGATATCAAGGAACTTGTCCGCGATCAGACCGCCGCGATCACGCGAGCGCCTGCCGTCCTCGGCGTGGGGAATCATGAAACCCATCACCGCGATATCGCGACCCTGCTGCTTGTGGAGATCCTCCATCTTCAGCATCAGGTCCGTCACCAGCTCCTTCTCAGCAGGATGCCAGAGATACGCCACGATGATCTTGCCCTCGGTGTTCGGCTTGCCGTTGAGCCACTCGCCATCGGGCACCGCGAACGGAGGGGTCAGCTCCTCGTAGCTCTGAGCCTCCTCCAGAAGCTCCTTCTCGATCTTGGGCCAATTCGTCGAGGCGTACTGCTCGGGTGTCGGCTTCGTAAACGGGATCACCGGCAGATTCTCGAGGGAAACGTTCTGATTGATCGCCCCCGAACGACGAGCCTCGGCTCGCTGACGCTGACGCTCACGCTCACGCAATGTCAAAGCATCAGCCGCGGACGCCTGATCCTCACCAAGCAGCGTTTCCACCGCCTCGGTCGCCGTCTCCGTCGTGATGTCCGCGTAGCGCATGTTGCCCGCGCGATCGATCACGTAGATATCCGGGTCCTGATCGACCTTCAGCGTCTCGCGGATCGCGCCGTTCGCGTCGCGCACGATCGGGAAGGCCAGCTTGCGCTTCTCGGCGAACGGGGCGACCTCGTCCCAGCCTTCCTTGTCGTGCACACCGATCACGACCAGCCCGTCATCGGCGTGCTGATCGAGCAGACGCCTGGCGAGCATGGCAGCCGTGTGCGAGGGCCGATACCACTCGGCGAACGTGAAGACCATCACGACCTTCCCGTTCAGATCCGCAGCCGAGGGCTGCTGACCCACCCACTCGCTCCCCGAGAGCACCACGTCCACCGGCGCCGCCTGATAGATCATCGCGTCGAGCGCCGAGCGCCGAGCACCCGTGCCCTCGTTGCGGACGTTCTGCGCCTCTGCCGAACCGAGCAGACCCGCAGCGAGCACCGCCGCGACCATCGAAACCTTCTGTCGCATCACCAAACTCCAAACTGCAAGCATCGCGCCCCTCGGGCACTCCCCTGTCTCTATACAGACGCACGCCGGACCGGTTGGGTTCCCAGGCGTTCTGCGATCACACCGGCCTGATCAGTCTACTCAGAGCGATCGCAGCCGCCGTCACCACATTCAGACTGTCCACACCCGGCGTCATCGGGATCCGCACCCGAACCTTTACCTGACTCTGGGCTGCCTCACTCAGCCCATCCCCCTCTGTCCCGAGCAAAAGCGCAGGCCGCTCGATCTCGCCCACCTCGTCCAGAGCCACCGCGTCCGCCTCGGTCGTCAGCGCCACCGTCGTCAAACCCAGCCGATCCAGTTCACCGAGCGACCCGGGCACCGAATCCACGCCCACGAAGGGCACCCGCAGAGCATGGCCCATCGAGACCCTGATCGCCTTGCGGTACAACGGATCGCACGTGGCCCGATCCATCACCACCGGGCACGCCGGCCAGCCGGCCTCATCGCACCCGCCAAGAGCCGCCGCCACGCGCATCATCCCGCCCACGTTGTCGTGATTGGCCAGCGACTCGAGCACCAGACACGCCCGGGCCCCCGCCAGCACCGAATCCAGCGACCCCGCCGGCTCGCGGATCCCGGACGCCAGCACACCCCTGTGGATCGGAAAGCCCACGATCTCGTCCATCACCGCCCGGTCGGCCACATACACCGGCACCCCGTCCCCCACCAGCGACGCGTACTCCTCGGCTAGCTCCATCCGATTCGACGACAGCAGCAACGAACGCACCCGGTATCGGGACCGCGATAACAACAAGCGGACGACTTTCTCACCCTCCGCGATGAACACGCCGTCAGGAGCGCCAACCATCGCCCGAGCGAGCCGGTTTTCCCGTAAGCACCGGTACTCGATCAGCCGATCATCAACCGGGTCGTCGATCTGGATCACATTTGCTTCGTTCTTCACGTCCGGGGCATCCTACGACGGCTTTGATGACGCCTCGGCACACGAGCACCCGGAGCACAACGACCGCGATGGAATGGTGGCAGGCCGCAATCCTGGGACTCGTCGAGGGCATCACCGAGTATCTGCCCATCTCATCGACCGGGCACCTCATCATCGCCAGCTCGCTCATGGGCCTCGACCGCCCCGAGAACAAGCAGGCCGTCGACGCATTCAACATCGTCATCCAGGGCGGCGCGATCCTCGCCGTCCTCGGCCTCTACCGCCAGCGCGTGGGCCAGATGATCGCAGGCGTCCTCGGCAAAGACCCCGCAGGACTCCGGCTCGCGATCCGGCTCATCGTCGCCTTCCTCCCCGCTGCCATCCTCGGCGTCCTGCTCAACGACCTCATCGAGTCCTACCTCTTCCGCGCCGGCCCCGTCCTCGCGGCCCTCTTCCTCGGCGGGGTCTACATGATCGCCATCGACCGCAGACGCATGCGACACCACCGATCCGACGAGACAACCGATGACGCGCACCCGGGCCTCGAATCCATGTCCGTCCGCTCGGCGCTCATCATCGGACTCATGCAGTGCATCGCCATGTGGCCCGGCACAAGCCGATCCATGATGACCATCACCGGGGGCGTCCTCACCGGACTCAAACCCAAGGACGCCGCCGAATTCAGCTTCCTCCTCGGCCTGCCCACCCTCGGCGGCGCGTGCGTCTGGAAGCTCATCAATGACCTCAAAGACGCAAGCGAAGCCGGAACCCCCAACATCTTCGAGACCTTCGGCGCCAGCGCCATGATCATCGGCATCGGGGTCGCCACGCTCAGCGCCATCGTCGCCGTCCGATGGCTCGTCGGCTTCCTCAACAAGCACGGGCTCGAAAGTTTCGGGTGGTACCGCATCGCCCTGGCGATCGCCCTGGGCTCGCTCATCTGGGCGGGTGTCGTCACCGTCGATCACACCGACACAACCGAGACCGCCGCCGTTCCCGACTGATCAGGCCGCGATATCCACGATCGTGCGGATCTGCTCGGGCGAAGCCGCCGCCCTGAGCATCGCGACCCCGTCCTCAAGCCTCGCCCGACGCGTGATCAGGGGCGCCAGATCCACCAGACCCGAAGCGATCGCCTCCAGCCCCTCGGCGATCCGGCCCGACCGAGCGCCAAGCACGCGCAGCTCATCGTGGATCACACGCTCCAGGTGCGCCGAGAGCGACATGTCCAGACCCTCCACCGGCACGGGCGGGCCCTGCAACACAAGCGTCCCCCGCGGGCGGAGCATCCCAAGAGCCGTCCGCACCGCATCCGAACCCGACAGACTCGGGCCCGTCTCTGGCTCCAGGCACACCACCACCACATCCTGATCCGCGCGCAGCCCGGGCTCGGAGATATGCCGATGCCGGATCTGCCAGCGCTCGCACAAACCGAACCGCTCCTCGCGCGCGCCCACCAGACGCACCGAAGCGTTCCGCTTGGCAAGCACCTGCGCGACCAGGATCGCCCCCGCGCCGTCGCCCAGCACCGTCACGTACGTCATCTTCTCAACCGGCGCCAGGTGCGCGACATGCACCGCGTCCGCGACCGCCGACGCCAGCACCGCTTTCTCGGGCTTGATCCCCGAGGGCACCTCAAACAGATTGCGCACGGGCACAACGATGCGTTCGGTGAGCGAGCCGTCGTACCCCCGCAGCCCGATCACGCGCCGATCCCGGCAGTGCACGCTCAGGCCCTTTCGGCACAGATCGCACTTGCCGCAGGCGATGTCGGGCGACGCCACCACGCGCTTGCCGATCAGCGGTGACTTCGACACCCGCTCGCCCAGCTTCTCGACCACGCCCACCAGCTCGTGCCCGATCACACCCGTGTGACCAAGCCGACCCGTCGCGCACGCGACATCCAGCGAGCTCAGCCCGGCCATCTCGATCCGAACCAGCGCCTCGGTCGCGCCAAGCTCGGGAAGCTCCCGGCCGTCGGCCAGTCTCGGTCCATCCGCATCGGTTACCAGTGCGCGCACGCCGTCTCCTTGATCCGGACATGCCCCGCCAAAAGCGCACGCCCATTGGAGCATTCGACGTTCCGGCCTCCCCGGCTCCGCCCGCCCGCACACGGAACGCAACAAGGGTCCGTCTATGACGTTTATCACTCTTGGCGCGGCATCCCGACCGGCTGAGCCGCCGGCTCGTTGGGCGCCTGAGGCACCAGGGGCACATACTCGATCCAGCGCCGATCCCGCTCGAAATGCGGGTACTCGTACGCGAGCTGACCCTCGAACGGATCGCCCGTCCCATCGATGTACTCGATCCACGCACGCTGGTCCAGACCGAAGTTCTGACCCGTCAGATACATCAACGCCTCCTCAGCGCTGATGTTCACCGCAAGCGACTGATCCCGCAGCGAGGCCGCAAGCGCCGCGAGCACCCGCGGCTCCGCGTATTGCCCGAGCGCGTGCGCACAAGCCGCGCGGACCTCCGTGCTCTCCTCGGCTTCCTCGTCCAGCTTGTCGATCAACGGCCGGACCGCGACCGGGCTGTGAATCCGCTGCAGCGCCCGGGCCGCCTCGAACCGCACAAGCTCCGTCTCGTCGCTGAGCGCCCCGATCAACAGCGGCACATGCTCGGGCCTGCCGTGGTGCGCCAGGGCACGGGCAGCCGCGGAACGCACCGCCGCGTCCTCGTCGTCGAGGTTGTCCACAAACAATTCGATGTACACGTCTTCGCCCGCAAACGGCGCATTGGCAAGCAGGAGCGTGCCCTGGTACCGGCGATCCGCGTTCTCCTCGTCAAGCGCCCAGGCCGTCGCTTGCGCGGGCGAGGGGCGGCTCAGCAGCCCGAAAATGCTCTGGGCGTTCGGGTTGTACTGCATGCCCATGTCCTCGACGAGTCCACAACCGGGCACCGCCAGGAGCGCGAGAAGAAAGAGCGAAATGACCCTGCATCCGGGTACCGACATGGCCGGAGTATACCGGGGCGATCCGGCGGCTTTAGAATGCGGGCATGAGACGGATCGTTCCAGTCGTGCTCGCGGGCCTCGTCGCAGGCCAATTCGCGGGGTGTGCCTCCAAGCCCGCGGTCTCCGCTGACGAGCCCGCAAGGGGTCTGGAGCTCGGCGTGCTCCAGCCATCCGAGAGCATGCTCTCGGCAGAGCTCGTCTTCTCGCCCGATCCGATCATCGCTCGCTACCAGCGGTTCCAGGGCGCCTCCAACAGACCCACGTCCCGGCGATCCGAGCTCCGCGTCGAACCCACAACCGAAGGCTGGCAGGCGCACTGGTGGCACCTGCCAAGCCGATCCACAGGCTCGGCCCGCTACGAACACGGGCTCGCGCTCCGTTACGGCGGCGACGGCTCCGTTCTCGCTGCCAGCGGCTTCGGTGAGCCCGGAAAGACACAGATCGTCTTCGACCCGCCCGTCAGGCTCGCTCCCGCACTCATGCAGTCGGGCGACCGCGTCGAGAGCGAGTTCCTCGCTCGCGAGATCGACGAGAACGGCAAACAACGCGGCTCCGGTCCGGGCACTTCATGGACCGAGTACGCCGGCAAGCAGCGCATCGTCACCCCGATGGGCACATACGACGCCGACGTCGTCCTCTCGGGATGGGACTTCGACCACGGCTCGGGTCAGGTCCGCATGCAGCTGCGCACCTGGATCGCCACGATCAAACCCGGACGCACCACCATCGTCGCCCAGGAAGTCGAGGAAGAGACCACCACGCTCGGAGTCACAGGTCTCTCGCGCACAAGACTGGCGATCGAATCACTCGTGCGCTGATCGCACGAACGCGATCGACACAAGCACCAACCGCGCGCTCGCGCCCCCGGCTTCTCTTAGATCACACCGTTGTCGTCTTGACGCATCGCCACAGGCTTGCCGAGAATCTCGGTGAGCACGATCGCCTTGCGGAGCTCGGCAGGCCCGAGCTTGCCAACGACGGCTGCCGACGGCGCCCGCTTCGTCGCCCGGCTCGCGTGATGTGCGTGGATCTGCGGCCCCATCGCCTCGATCGGGATCATCGGTTTCGTCGAGAGTTTCGATGCTTCGGCGTACGACTGGGTCGCCTTGACGACCTTGGACACCTCCGCCGAGGATTTCTGGGTCGCTCCGTCGCGTTTGCGTTTGGCCTGCTCGGCACGCTTCTGGGCGGCCTGGCGTCTGGCCTCGGCCTGTTCGGCGCGCTGGCGGAGCATCTCGGCACGCTGAGCGGCCAGTTGCTCCTCGACCATCCGCTCGAGCTCTTCAGGCGTCGGGCCCTGCTGCTCGACACGCCCCGTGCGCATCTCATCCAGCTCCCGACGCTTCCGCTCGTTCTCAATCCGCAGCTGCTGACGCTTGTCGCCGAGCCACTTGAAGACCGGCCCCAGGATCGAGGACAGGATCACGATCGCGAAGATCAGGATCTGGATGTTCTGGAGGAGCCATTGCATGGGTGTTCAGAGTGTATCGGCCCGGGCGGCCGGGCGATCGGGGATCAGAGCCGCGAGCTGCCCCTCCGATTCCAGACGCAAAAACCCCACCCCGAAGGCCGATGCAAGCCGATCGTCTGTCAGCACCTCGCCGGGCGTGCCCTCGGCGAGCAGCTTGCCGGTCGGCAAGAGCAGAGCGAGCCGATCCGAGATGCGGGCCGCCAGCGCCAGATCGTGGAGCACGAGCACGACAGCGACGCCCTCGTGCGCCAATTCCTTGAACAACTCCGTCACGAGCATCGCGTGTTTCGGGTCCAGAGCCGCGACGGGCTCGTCGGCCAGCAGCACGCGCGTCACGCCCGAGGGGCGCTCGCCCAGGAGCTGGCAAAGCCCGCGCGCCAGTGCGGCGCGGTGACGCTGGCCCGCGCTCAATTCGGTCACGGGTCGATCCGAAAGATCCATCAGATCGAGGCGCTTCATCGCTTCATCCGCAAACACGGCCGCCGTGCGCCGGCCGAGCGCAAAGCGCCCCATCGTCACGTATGTGCGCAAGGGGTATGCAAAGGCGAGCGCCGGGTGCTGGGGCACGTACGCCACGCGCCGGGCCCGCTCGTGGGCGGTCAGGGCGTGGACGCGTTTGCCGTCGAGGCGGATCTGCCCCCCCTCCGGGGTCAGCCCCCCCGCCATGAGCCGCATGAGCGTGGTTTTGCCCGAGCCGTTGGGCCCGAGGAGGGTGGTCACGGACCCGGGCCGATCGACACCTGGGCGAATCGACAGGGAGACATCATCCAGAACAGGCCTGTTGGGTCGGTAGGCGAATCGGATGTGCTCGCAGTCGAGGGGCACGCCCGATTGTAGTGACTGAATGAGCCGCGCCCGGCCGCTACGATGCCCTTCAGGCGTCCCGAACGGGCCCAGACGAGGAACAGAACGGCGATGAGCGATCAGAGCATGACAGTGGCGGTGACCGGAGCGACGGGTTTCGTTGGGCGTCACGTGGTGCGCGAGCTCCTGGCGCACGGGCACGCGGTCCGGGCGTTGGTCCGCACGCCCTCGAAGGCGACCCGCGCGTTCGAGGACGCTGCCAACCGCGACAAATTGACGCTGGTGCAGGCCGAGACGGTCACCGAGGATTCGGCGTCGCGTCTCGTCGAGGGCGCCGATGCGTGTGTGAACTGCATCGGGATCATCCGGGAAGAGCAGGGCCAGCGGTTCGACTTCCTGCATGTCCGGGTGCCCGAGCTGCTGTCGAAGGCTTGCCGATCGCACGGCGTGGACCGGTATGTGCAGATCTCGGCGCTGGGCGCGGACCCGGACGGTCGTGCGGAGTACCAGCGGTCGAAGTACGCCGGGGAGAAAGCCGTGCGGCGAAGCGGGCTCGACTGGACGATTTTCCGTCCGAGCCTGGTGCTGGGCGAGGGCGGCGAGATGGGCGGTCTCTTGGCGCAGTGGGCGCGGGGCAAGAGCCAGCCCTGGTTCTTTATGCCGTATTTCACGCGGCGCGCCGACGGGCAGTGGTCGCTGATCCCGGGTGAGACGACGGACCCGATCATCGCGCCGATCGGTGTGCATGATCTGGCCAAGGCTGTGCGGCTTGCTCTGCGGAACGACGAGACGGTTGGCGAGGTGTACAACGCGGTCGGGAGCGAGGCGGTGAGCTGGCCCGAGATGCTCCGGACGGCGCGGGACGCGACGCCGGGGGCGAAGAAGACGATTCAGCCGGGCGGGATCCCGGCCCCGGCGGCGGCGCTCGCGGCGATGAAGATGAAGTTCTTCGGGATGGGGAACCTGCTCCCCTTTGATGCCGGGATGGCTGCGATGGGTGCCGAGGACTCGACGGCTTCGCTCGAGAAGTTCGAGGCACACTTCGGGTTTGTGCCCGGTTCCTACGAGGGGGCGCTGCGTGAAGCAGTCGCCGGCGCCTGATTTATGACTGGACGCTACAAGAAACGTTTGCTGACGCACATCTCGCACGAGCGGTACACGCCGACGAACGTCGCGCAGATCATCGATGATCTCGGGATCGAGGACCCGCCCGCGTTCCGCGAGGAGCTGGCGGAGCTTGCTGAGCTGGGGATGGTGTCGCTGGACCAGCAGGGCCACGTGACGCTGCCCTCGTATGGGGATGGTCAGCAGATCATCGAGGGCGAGTTCCGCGGGACGACGCGGGGGTTTGGCTTTCTGCGCGCGGACATCAAGACGCGTGAGGGGGATCTGTTCATCCCGCCGGATGCGACGGGCGGCGCGCTGACGGGCGACCGCGTGAAGGTCGGGGTTGTGCGGAACAAGAGGCGTGGCGGCCGGGGCGGGGGCGAGAAGGCGTTCTCGGGGGACGTGATCGAGGTCCTGGACCGCAAGACGAGCAGCTACACGGGCACGATCGAGAAACGCGGGACGACGTGGGTGGTGATCCCGGACGCGCGCGAGCTCGAGGGTCGGCCGGTCGTGGTGCGCGACGCGGAGAGCAAGTACGCGGGCGAGGGCGACAAGGTCGTCTTCGAGATGACGGACTACCCCGAGGGCAACGACCTGGGCGAGGGCGTCATCGTGCGGGTGCTGGGCGAGGCGGGCAAGCCGGACGTCGAGACGCAGGCGGTGATCGCGGCGTACGGGCTGCCGAGCAACGAGTTCCCCGAGGCGTGCGTGCAGCAGGCTCGCGAGGCGACGCGCGCGTTCGACGAGGCGATCGAGCGGTTCCGCAAGGGCGAGCAGCTCGAGGGGCGCGAGGATCTGACGGGCGAGTTTGTCTGCACGATCGACCCGCCCGACGCGAAGGACTACGACGACGCGATCAGCATCAAGCGGCTGGGCAAGGACGAGGGCGGCGGCTGGGAGCTTTCGGTACACATCGCCGACGTGGGCTCGTTTATCGATACGAACTCGGTTCTGGACATCGAGGCCAAGGACCGGGGCAACTCGGTGTATCTGCCAAGGCTCGTGATCCCGATGCTGCCCGAGGTGCTGAGTAATGGCATCTGCTCGCTGCAGGAGGGCGTCGAGCGGTTCGCCAAGACGGCGATCATCCGGTACAACGACCGGGGCGAGGTGACCGGGCAGGGCGCAGCGTCGACGATCATCAAATCGCGCAAGCGGATGACGTACCTCGAAGCGCAGGCGCTGATCGATGGGGATCAGGAAGAGGCCAAGAAGCACGCCAAGACCGAGCCGAACTACACGCCCGAGTTGATCTCGACATTGGCGGATATGAACCGCCTTGCCAAGGCGATCGAGAAGCGCCGGCACAGCCAGGGGATGATCTCGCTTGAGCTGCCCGATTCGGAATTGATCTTTGATGAGCACGGGCACGTGGTTGATGCTGAGCCCGAGGATGACGCGTACACGCACCGCCTGATCGAGATGTTCATGGTGGAGGCGAACGAGGTGCTCGGTCGGTTGTTCGAGCGGCTCGAGGTGCCGCTGCTTCGAAGGATTCACCCCGAGCCCGTGCCGGGCGACAAAGAGGACATGCAGCACAGCGCGATGGTCGCGGGGTTCAAGATCCCGGCCAGCCCTTCGCGCGAGGAGCTGCAGGGCCTCTTGGACGCGACGCGCGGGACGCCGGCGGCACGGGCGGTGCACATGGCGGTCTTGCGCACGCTGACCAAGGCCGAGTATTCGCCCGAATTGATCGGACACTTTGCGCTGGCCAGCGAGGCGTACGCGCACTTTACGAGCCCGATCCGGCGCTACCCGGACCTGACGGTGCATAGGGCGCTTGCGGTCTTCCTGCGGCTGACAGAGAACGGCAAGAAGGTGCCCAAATCCGACAACGAGTTCGTGGCGCTGGGCAAGAAGATGATGCGCGACGACGACTGCCCGGAAGAGAAAGAGCTCACGGAGATCGGGCGTCACTGCACGGATCGGGAGAAGAACGCCGAGAGCGCCGAGCGTGATCTGCGGAAGTTCCTGATCCTGCAGCTTCTTTCGAACAAGATGGGCGAGGTCTTCCCGGGCGTGGTGACGAGTGTGATCGCGCGCGGCTTGTTCGTGCAGATCGACAAGTTCGTGGTGGACGGGTTCGTCAAGACGACAGACCTGATCGCGGGGGCTTCGAGCGGCAAGCCGCCGAGGTGGGAGTTGGACAAGAAGACGGGCGCGCTGGTCGATGCCAGCAGCGGGCGGAGCTACAACGTGGGGCACATGGTCAATGTGTCGATCGCGCACGTGGATCTCTTGAAGCGGCAGCTCGAGCTTGCGATTGCTGAGGGCAGTGACCGCAGCGCGGGCAAGAACAAGACACCCAAGCTGACGCTGGGCGACGGCGGCGGGCTGGGCGCTTCGGAGGGGGCGGGCTTCAAGCAGCGCACGGGCGGTGAGCGCCGGGCGGCCAAGAGCAAGCGGCGTGATAAGGGGAAGAAGGACTACCGGACGGATCGGAAGGGCAAGGGGAAGAGGCAATAGGTTGCTTCCTCAAGCCTCCGCGTGCTTACGCCCGCGGCTCCTTTTGAACACGTTCCCACTGCAAACTCTCTGGTATCAGTGCTTCGCGCTGATTGAGAAAGCCGACAAGAAACTCGAACGCATCCACCAGCCCGGGGCCGGGCGTGGCGAGGGCGGTGCCTTCGATGAGGGCGACCTGGTTCTTGTGCGCGGCGGGGAGGGATTGGAACCAATCCTGAGCTGTGAATGTGCGCACGGCGGCGCGGGCGTCGTCGGGTGATTGATCCGCGAGGGCGAAGACGACGAACTCGGGGCGGTGCATCTCGGCCTGAGTCGGCGTGATGGTGACGGCTTCGCCGGCGGTGCGGTAGGCCATCTGGGGGCCGGCGGCGGCTCCGGCTTCTTCCACGGCGGTTGTCGGGTTCCAGGGGAACTGCCCGCCGGCGCGTTCGACGAGTTGGGGGACCCAGAGACCCGGGACGCGGAGGGGGTCGAGCGCGTCGAGGATGAGAACGGGCGGGCCCTCGACGTAGGGGTTGATGAAGTCCTGGGCGGCGTGGAGTCGGCCTCGGAGGCGGACGACGAGGTCGGTGGCGCGGGCTGGCTGGCCCACCTGGTCGCCGATCGTCAGGACGGCGTCGAGCATGTCCTCGATCGTGCGCGGGTGGATGGCGATCTCGGCGGTGGCCTCGGCGGGGCTTGTGGTTATGAGGTGGGATTGGCCGAGGGCGCGGAGGATTTCGGACGCGGCTTTGGAGTGGCAGAAGAGGCGCATGGGCGGTTCCGGGGTCGTTTGGGTGTTTGTGTGGGCAAGAAGTTGGTTTGCGTTCCGTTCTCCCCGGCACCGGAGGGCTGCAACCCGGTAGA
The DNA here is from genome assembly GCA_965228265.1 of Phycisphaerales bacterium. GTDB lineage: Bacteria > Planctomycetota > Phycisphaerae > Phycisphaerales > UBA1924. The sequence goes on along the minus strand of OZ245804.1, from coordinate 1,290,111 downwards.
GCGGCCTGGGGGATGGGTTCTGGACGAAGTCCGGGCCCCTTTGTGGGCATGGATGGCCGGCGTGGGCTATAACGGTAGTCCACGCCCGGAGGGCTTGAGGTGCGCAGAGACTGGATGGACATCGTGCTGGTATGTGGCTTGGCTGTGAGCCTGGCTTCGCCGGCGTTTTCTCAGGACGAGACACTCGAGCGGGCCGCCCAAGCTGCCGGTCAGCCGGGGGGGGGCGAGAGCGCCGAACCCGATGCGGACCAGGACACTGGTCAGTCGTCGCTGGACGAGCCGTTCGTGCTCGGGCCGTTCTCTCAGCCGATCGATATCACCGAGTTCGTGGCGTATGTCGCCGAGACGCTCGGGATCAATATCTCGCGAGACGCGGCTCTGACGGGTCAGATCGCGTTCAACTCGGGGGTGGAGATCACGAAGCGGGATCTGCTGCCCTTGCTGGATGCGCGGCTGGAGGATCTCGGGTACACGATCGTGCTGGACTCGATGGGGTTCTACTCGATCAAGAAGTCGGCTGATATACGGATCAACCCGGGTGAGGATCCGGGTGCGACGACGCGGTTCATCCCGACGCCGGGCGTCAGGCCCAGTGCGTTGCAGCGGATGATCTCGACGCAGCTTGGGATCGCGGTGCAGCAGAACAACCAGGCGGCCAGCGGTGTTCGGATCAGCTACGAGGACGAGCTGGGGATGATCGTGATGACCGACACGCCGCGCAAGATCGCGGCGGTCGAGGCGCTGGTCGAGGCGTTTCTGGATCAGCGTTCGTCGCTGGTGACGGAGACGATCGCGCTGGACCACATCAGTGCCCCGCAGGCCAAGGCGCGAGCGGCTCAGCTGCTGAACGCCGAGAGCACGTCGCGGAATGTGCTCAACCAGGTGAACCAGGGCATCGACCCGAATGCGCTCGGGCAGGGCCAGGGCGGGAGCGGGAGTCTGGCGAGCCGGCTGACGGTGGATCCGTCGGGCAACAACCTGATTTTCCGCGGTCTGCCGGGCGAGTTCGAGGAGATCCGCTCGATCATCGAGGCGGTCGACAAGCCGAGCCAGCTGATGCCCAAGCGGTACTTCACGGGCTCGAGCACACGGGCGATCGCGGAGAACGCGAGCAAGTGGGGCTTCGGCGAGGTGGACTTCACGTCGACGACGGAGGACACCAGCGCCACGAACTTCGGGTTCCGCAACTTCCAGCAGCAACAGCAGCAGGCCAATGCGTTCGGGGCCAGCCAGGACCAGGAAGAGGTCGTGGGCGGTTCGCGGATGCTCGCTGATGTCGGGCGGGGTGTGATCATCTACTTTGCGACAGAGCAGCTGCACGAGCAGTTTGCGGATCTGGTCGAGCAGCTCGGCGCGGACGACGAGGAGATCGTCGTTCAGACGTACAAGCTCGAGTACGCCGACGCGGAGGAGGTCGCGGATCTGCTCCAGGCGCTGATCGAGCGGACGCGGCCTCAGACGGAGGCGAGCGCGTTTTTGCCGCGTGACGGCGGGAACAACAACCAGCAGCGGTTCGTCGTGACGCCCAACGGACTTCAGGCGGCCGACAGCGGGGACTCGGGCTCGCCCCAGGGGTTCAACCCGAACCCCGAGACGAGCTTCGTGATCGCCGACGTGGGCAATAACCAGGTGGTGATCACCGCGCCGCGTCAGACGCAGGACGAGTTTGCGCAGCTGATCGAGCGGATCGATCTGCGCCGGGCGCAGGTGTACATCGAGGCGACGATCGTCGCGGTGAGCGACACGGACGCGTTCCGACTGGCGATCGAGTCGCAGTTCCTGGATTTCAACAGTGACGGGGACGGCGGCGGGGTGCGGACCAACTTCGGGCTCACCACGCTGGACGCGTTTACGAACTCGACGGCGGTCGCGACGGGCTTGCCCGGTGTGACGGCGGCGCTGATCAAGGACGAGTACATCCCGTTCATCATCCACGCGACGCAGACGGACAGCAATTCCCGCGTGATCGCCACGCCTCAGCTGCTTGTGGACGACAACTCCGAGGCGACGGTGCTGACCTCGCAGGAGGTGCCCTACCAGACGACGGTCGCCAGCGACATCAGTGAACGGACGACGTTTGAATTTGTGACGGCCGAGACGAGTCTGACCGTGACGCCGCAGATCTCGGCGGGCGGGACGATCCGGATGGACTACGAGATTCTGCTCGAGGCGTTCAACGGGACGGCCCTGGAGGGTGCGCCGCCTCCGAAGCAGGCGAACAACATCGCGGGCGAGTCGGTCACGGTGCCTTCGGATTCGACGGTTGTGATCGGTGGGCTTGTCGTCGAGAACGACGGCGAGACGGTGGTGCGCGTGCCGCTCTTGGGTGACATCCCGCTAGTGGGTCATCTTTTCCGTGACACGCGGAAGGACGGCAGCAAGACGACGCTGTATGTGTTCCTCAAGCCGCGGGTGATGCGAGAGCCGACGCTGAACGATTACCGACTGCTGACGGAGGGGCCTCAGGCTGCTTCGGGTCTGGATTCGGATGTTCCTTACTTGCCGCCGATCGTGATGAAGTCGACGTGGCAGAGTGAGGAGCCGGTGGAAACCCCGTCGCTGGACAACGGCACGCCTCGGATCGGTCTGCCGAGCGAGTCGAATCCGAATCTCGATCAGCAGGACCTGAAGCGGGAAGAGGATTGATGGCACGCGAACCCGGTGACAACGGGGGCTCCACGAAGGAGTTGGCGGCGTCGGATGCGCAGCGGCTTGAGAAGGCTGCGGCGGCGTTCGGGAAGCTGCGTTTGAGCGCCGAGCATCTTCGGACGTTCGCCGAGGCGCCGGGCTCGGACGATGAGCCGTGGGATGTGGTGCTGTCGCTCTTGGCGACGGACGAGCAGCGTGCGATGGAGATGCTGAGCGAGCGGACGGGCTTGCCGTTCGTCGCTGAGCCGAGGCTCGAGGAGTCGGCGGTTCGTTTCTACGAGCTTGTGCCGCCGGATATCGCGCGGGAGCATCATCTTGCGGGCCTGGAGCAGGTCGGCAGCGCGATGGTCGTGGCGACGGCTCAGCCCATGCAGCCGAGCGTTTTCCAGATGCTCGAGGAGCGTCTGGGCATGCCGGTCAGGCTCGTGCTCAGCCCGCGCGGCGCGGTCGCGGGGCTGATCAACCGCGGGTACGAGCAGCAGGGTGATCTTGTTACCGAGATCGTCGACGAGATGCCGTTCGATGAGTCGGCGATCGCGTCGGCTGCCGGCTCGATCGCGCAGGGCAACGACCTGCTGGCGATGGCGCGGCAGACGCCGGTCATCCGGCTGGTGAACATGATTCTGTTCGAGGCGATCCGTCGGCGCGCCAGCGACGTGCACATCCACCCCGAAGAGAACAGGCTTGTGATCCGCTACCGCGTCGACGGCATGCTCGTCGATGCGTTCAGCCCCCCCACTTCGCTTGCCAGCGCGATCTCGAGCCGCATCAAGGTGATGACGGAGCTGGATATCGCGAACCGGCACTCGCCGCAGGACGGCTACACGTCGGTGCGTGTGGGGTCGAAGAAGATCGATATCCGTCTGTCGGTGATCCCGACGGTCTACGGCGAGCGGCTGGTCATGCGATTGCTCGACCAGAGCCAGACACAGCTCAGCCTCGACCAGGTGGGGATGACCGAGGCGATGCAGACGGAGCTGATGGACATCGTCGATCGGCCCAACGGCATGCTCTTGGTCACGGGGCCGACGGGCTCGGGTAAGACGACGACGCTGTACGCGGCTCTGCAGAAGATCGACCGCGCGACGCGGAACGTGATGACCATCGAGGACCCGGTCGAATACCACCTCGAGGGCATCAGCCAGATGCAGGTGAACCCGAAGCGCGATGTGACGTTCGCCAAGGGACTGCGGGCGTTGTTGCGTCAGGACCCGGACGTGATTCTGGTCGGTGAGATCCGCGACCAGGAAACCGCGCAGCTGGCGATCCAGGCGTCCTTGACGGGCCACTTTGTGCTGGCGACGTTGCATACGAACGATGCGCCGGGCGCGATCCCGCGATTGATCGACATCGGGCTGGAACCGTTCCTGATTACGAGTTCGCTGCTGGGTGTGCTGGCGCAGCGGCTGGTCCGCAAGATCTGCCCGGTCTGCAGCGGCACGGGCTTTGAAAACTCGCACACGGGTGACGCGAAGCGCTGCGACTCGTGCCTGGGGACCGGGTATCGCGGCAGGCTCGCGGTGTACGAGATCATGAAGATGAACGACACGCTCCGCAGGCTGACGGCTCAGAACGCCGACGGTGTGACGCTGTACGAAGCGGCTGTCGACGCGGGGTTCAGGCCCATGCGTGAGGACGCGCTCGACAAGGTCAAGCGTGGGCTGACGGACGAGTCAGAGGTGTACCGCGTTCTGCACTGAGTGCATCGGGTTGGCAAGCATGGACAAAGCGATCAAGCCCGTCACGCTCGTTGGGAAGCACGTCCGGCTTGAGCCTGCGAGCCTTGAGCACGCCGAGGCGATGAGCCGGGCGACGACGCCGGACATCTTCAAGCTCTTCTCGCGCAGGATCGATCCGATGACGCCCGAGGGTTGCCGCGAGCAGCTGGCGTTTTTGCTGGGCGAGCCGAACACGGTGCCGTACTCGCTGTTTCATAACGAGACAAACGAGCTGATCGGCGGGACGACGTACTGCGACATCCGGGCGGCGCACCTGGGCGTCGAGATCGGGTGGACGTGGATCACGCCCCGGTATCGCGGCACGGTCGTCAACCCGGAGATGAAGTATCTGCTCCTGCGCCACGCGTTCGAGACGGATCTGGTCGCGGGCGGGCCGGCGATGCGGGTGGTGCTCAAGACGCACCACCTGAACCTGCACAGCCAGGCGGCGATCGCCAAGCTGGGCGCGAGGCTCGAGGGCACGATGCGGAATCATGTGCTGATGCCCGACGGCAGCCGGAGGCATTCGGTGCTGTACTCGATCACGGATGAGGAGTGGCCGGGGGTGAGGGAGGGGCTGCTGAGTCGCTTAGCGAGGTGCTAGCCATCAGTTGTTCATCATAAGCGTCCAACACATCGCAGCAACATCGGACGCCTTTTGGTTGTCCATAAAGTCTTGTCCTTGCATCGATTCGGAAATGCATTGTTCAAGCGCCTCTGCGTAAGCACGCAGTTGTTCCACGCTATCATTTCGAGGCATATCTCTTCTCATTCCGATTGCTGCCCAATCTGCGGCCGTTGCCAATCGATTTCCATAAGAAGCGGCTCGCCATTCGGCAACACTTGCTTGATGAAGTGTGCCGCCTTCATACCAAATTGGGTTCGTACTTTTTCCCGTGACAACTTTGTCACCACTCGCACAACCGTAAAGCAGCACAAATAGAATCAGTGCCAAAATCCGAGCCATGCAAATTCCTTTCTACGCAATCACAGTTTCGGGCGGATCGAGGGGGAGGATCCTTGCTGTCTCGACAAATCGCTCGTAGTTGTCTTTGAACTCGATGAGCGAGTCGCCGCCGAATTTGTCGAGGGCGCTGCGTGCGACTTCGAAGGCGACGGCGGCCTCCATGACGACGCTGGCGGCGCTGACGGCGCAGATGTCGGAGCGTTCGTACTGGCTGTCCTCTTCGGCTTTGGTGTTGAGGTCGACGCTGGGCATGCCTCGGAGGAGGGTGGCGATGGGCTTCATGGTGCCGGTGACGACGACGGGCATGCCGTTGGACATGCCGCCTTCGGTGCCGCCGGCGTTGTTGCTGGAACGCACGAAGCCGAGCGTGGATTCGGATTTCTTGCTCGCGTCGTAGCGGATGGGGTCATGGACCTGTGAGCCGTGGAGGCTGGCGCACGCGCGGCCCAGGCCCATCTCGACGGCCTTGAAGGCCTGGATGCCCATGACGGCGTAGGCGATGCGCGCGTCGAGCTTGTCGCGCCAGTCCATGCAGCTTCCGATGCCGGGGGGCAGGCCGAAGATGTGCGCCTCGCAGAGCCCCCCCACCGTGTCCTTGTCGATCTTGGCCTGGCGGATGATGGCCTTGTGTCGTTCGGTGGCGGCGGGGTCGGGGCAGTACGTCTCGCTCGCGTCGCGGAGATCGCGCATCTGGCGCCAGTTCTCGGGGGTGATGGTCGCGTCGGTGCGGACGTCGAGGATCTGGCGCACGAAGCCGAAGGTCTCAACACCGATCTCGGCGAGGAGGCACGCGGCCACGACGCCGCCGAGTGTGCGGGCAGCGGTCTCGCGGGCGCTGGCGCGTTCGAGTGTTTCACGGCAGTCGGTGGTGAGCCACTTGATGCTGCCGGCAAAGTCCGCGTGGCCCGGGCGCGGGCGGTGGACGGGGGGTGTGCGTTCGAGGTCGTCGAGGCGGCTGTCTTTGTTCTTGACGAGCGCGGTGACGGGGGCACCGGTGGTCTTGCCGAGGCGGACACCGGTGACGAAGTCGGCGACGTCGGTCTCGATGCGTTGGCGTCCGCCGCGGCCGTAGCCGCCCTGTCGGCGTGCGAGCTCGCCGTTGATGCGGTCCATGTCGAGCGGGAGGCCCGCGGGGAGGCCTGTGATGGTGCAAACGAGGGTCGGGCCGTGCGATTCGCCGGCGGTCTGGTATTCGAGCTTTGGCATAGGGAGAGGATAGCGGCGAGAGCGAGAGGGCCAGATGGCTAAGCGCCAGATCGCCAGATGAAGATGGTCCGAATCTGGAAGTCTGGCCCTCTGCCATCTGGTGATCTCAACGCCCATCGCAGACCCCTCTGTCTGCTGCGCAGCCACCTCCCGCGTCGGCGACGGGGGAGGAGGGCATTGTGCTACAGTCGCAGGAGATGACCACTCCACAGCCGACATACCGGAGCACGGGGCGTTTCGACGCGATCGTGAGTGATATCGACGGGTGTCTTTGCGACGAGCACGGCGGGCCGTTCGATCTGGCGCGGCTCGGGCTCATCCGCGAGCACAACGAGCACGCGATCCGCGGGGGCGATGCGCCGGTGCTGACGGTCTGCTCGGGTCGGCCCGTCGGGTTTGCCGAGGCGATGACGAGGCTGGTGGGCAACACGCTGCTGCCGGCGATCGGGGAGATGGGCGTGTATCTGCACGACCCGAAGACGGCCCAGAGCGAGCTCGACCCGGCGATCACGACGGAAGAGCTTGAGAGTGTCGCGGGGCTGGAGCGGCACTACATCGAATCGCTCCGCAAGCAAGGCGTCTCGATGCAGCCCGGCAAGTCGGCGAGTGTCACGCTCTGGCACGCGGACACGGACTTTCTGCGCAGCGAGATCTGGCCCGGTGTTGAGCGCGTCTGCCAAGAGCGCGGCTGGCCCTTCCGCGTGTCGATGTCGTGGTACTACATCAATTGCGACCTGGCGAACATCAGCAAGGCCACGGGCATCGAGCGGTTCAAGACGAGAACGGGCATCCCCGCCGAGCGCCTCGCGGGCATCGGGGACACATCGAGCGACCTTGCGATCCGCGAGAAGGTCGCGTTCTTTGCGTGCCCGGCCAACGCGATCGATGAGATCAAAGCGGTGGCCGATTACGTCGCCACGGCGCCCGAGGCCGAGGGCGTGGTTGAGATTCTGGGTGTGCTCTCGAGGATGTGATCATCGAGTGGGTGCCACGGGTTGTCTTGCAACCCGTGCCCCAAACCGGCCAAGAACACGGCTTGCCGAGGACGGACAAGCCGTGGCACCCGTTCTCTGTATTCAAAGCCCCTCACCCCGGCCCTCTCCCCCGAGGGGAGAGGGAGGAATGCGACCGACATCGGCACCGAACTACACTTCTTGCATGGATCCCGATGACCAGGTGTGTTTGTGCTACCGCGTTTCTTTGCGCAAGATCCGGACGTATCTGGATCGCGAGCATCCGCCGGTGGCGTCGCTGATCAGCGAGTGTCTGGACGCGGGGACGGGGTGCGGGTGGTGCGTGCCGTTTTTGAAGCACCTGCACGCGCAGCACGTCAAGGGCGAGCCGGTGGATCTGCGGATCAGCCCGGAAGAGTACGCGAAGAGCCGCGTGAGCTATAACAAAACCGGCGAGCGTGAGATCTCGCCGGTTTCGGATGATTCAGAATAGGTTGACGGTTTACTCGTCGAGCTTGCGGAGGGAGAGGCCGTACTCGGTGAGCTTGGCCGTGATCTCCTCGAGGCTGGTGGCGCCGAAGTTCTTGACGCCCATGAGCTCGGCCTCGGTGCGGCTGGCGAGGTCGCCCAGCGTCTCGATGTTGAGCATCTGCAGCGCCTTGCGGGCGCGGACTGAGAGCTGGAGGTCGGTGACGCTCTTGGCGAGTGCGCCCTCGCGGCCGGTGCCCTTGAGCTTGTCCATGAGCGCCTTGCGGGCGGCGCGGTGGGCGTCTTCGAGGCCCTGACCGAGCTTGAGTCCCTTGACGGCGAGCATGCCCTTGATCTCGACGAGGCTCGACTCGCCGAAGTTCTTGGAGTTCATGAGCTCGGCCTCGGTGATGCGGAGCAGGTCGCCGAGGGTGCGGATGTTCATCTTCTTGAGGCAGGTCCGCGTGCGCACCGAGAGTTCGAAGTCGGTGACGGGCGTGTCGAGCAGCGCGTTGCGCTTCAGGACGTCGCGGGTCTGCTCTTCCTCGACGAACATATCGCGGCTGGCCTGGACGTCCTTCATGTAGAGTCGGGCGCGCGGGTGGTTGGGGCTCGTGTCGAGCACCTGACGCAGGCAGCGCTCCGAGCGGATGTAGTCGCCACGGTCCTCGTAGAGAACAGCGAGGTTGATCAGCGCGTTGATCGGAGCGGGCTGCGATTCGCAGACCTGCTCGTACATCGCGATGGCTTCTTCTTCTTCGCCGACGAGATCGAGCGCGTACGCCAGGCGGAACGCGAGATCCTGATCGGTCGGGTCGGCGGCAACGGCCTTCTTGAGTTCGACGATGACCTGCTCGCGGTCGCCTTCGGCCTCGGCCTTGTCCGCGTCGCGGGCGTGGGATGCAGCGAGTTCGGCGTCACGTTTCGCCTCGTCTGCGCCAATAACAATGTCCAGGGGGTCGCCGGGCATGGATGCTCCTCGATGTGCGCGCACCGGAAGGCTGGCACCACCGCGCCAACCGGGTTCGGAAGTGATGCTAGGGAGGCACAATCACCCTGGCGAGCCCGAGGGGACCTCGGCGGCTCCATCCGAGACGAGCGCAAGCCCTTCTCCGGGCAGGCCCGACACCATACTCGTGTCGAAATGAGGCTCGACCACGGCCATTGTCTTCCACTTCCCACCCAAAAACCGAACAAAAAGCACGATCCCGAGGATGATGATGTACGTCGCGGCCGCGATCCAGGGGCCGATCGAACCCAGCTCCGGACGCCAGGCGACCATGATGTGGCCCCCGCCGATGAGGATGGCCCAGCTCAGGATGATGAAGGCCAGCCCCGGGACGACGGTGTCGCCCGCGCCGCGGAGCGCGCCGTTCATGGACATGCCGAGCGCATCGAAGACCTGGAAGACGGCTGCAATGATGAGCACCCAGCCGCCGATCTCGATCATGCGCTGGGTGATCGCGGGGTCGGTGCCCTCATCGATGAAGACGGAGATCGCGCGGTCACGGAAGATGACCATCAAGAGGCCACAGAACCCCATGTAGCCCACGGTCACGGAGAGCCCGAGCCAGGTTCTCTTGGCGGCAAGGTCCGGCCTGCCCATGCCCATGAATTTGCCGACGATGGCGGTGAGCGCGATGGACATGCCGACGGAGGGCATGAAGGCCATGTGCATGTACTTGAGGGCGATCCAGCCGACGGCGTTGTGAACGTCTGCGGAGTCGCCGGCGGCTTTGCCGGCGCGGGGCATGAGCGCCGTCATCATGTAGCCCCAGCAGATCATCTCGTTGATCATCATGGTGCCGGCGGGCCAGCCGAGCTTCAGGATGTCGCGGATCGGCTTGAGGCTTGGCCTCCAGGGCGTGCGTGTGCTGTACTTGGCGTGGTAGCCCGGCCCGAGGAAAATGAGCATCAGAACGGCAAACTCGGCGAACGCGCCGATGACGGTCCCGATCGCGGCTCCGTTGACCCCGAGGGCGGGAAAGCCGAGGTAGCCGAAGATCAGCACGAAGTTGGCGGCGACGTTGGCGGTGACGGCGACAAGCCCGCCGATGAGCGGGACGGTCGCGCGGTGGAGCCCGAAGAAGAACTGTGCGGCGCCGCGGGCGAGCATGGTGAAGACGCTGCCGAGGATGCAGATGCGCGTGTAGCCGATCTCCAATTCGAGTGTCTGTCCCTCGTGGCCGAGGAAGTGCTCGTACAGCCAGGGGAAGAGCACCGCGCAGGGCAGGATGAGCACCCAGAAGAAAAGAGAGAACCAGAGCCCCGCCCAGGCGTAGGCGGCGCCCTTGCGCGGTTCGCCCTTGCCAAGGTGCTGCGCGACGAAGGTGTTGACGATGCCCACGAGCCCGACCGGGAAGCACATGGCGATCCAGACCCACATGCCCGCGTTGCTCTGAGCCGTCAGGTACGAGGGGCTGGGCGGCTGGATGCGGCTGACCATGAGCGAGTCGGTGAACTGCATCACGGTGTAGGTCGCCATGGTGGCGATGGTGGGCGCAGCGATAACGAACAGCTCTATGAGCGGGTGACGCTGATTGGTCGAGTTGGAGAGCGTTGGCTGATCCATCGGGCACGGGTTGTAGGCCGGACGCTTGGGACTTGTCAGGTCAGCAAACGATCAAATCTGTGGTGACGCGACAAGCCGCGTCGCCAGGTCGATCGCGGCGGCCATTGAGCCGGCGTCGGCTCGGTTGGTACCGGCGATATCGAAGGCGGTGCCATGATCCGGGCTGGTTCGCCAGATGGGCAGGCCGCAGGTGACGTTGACGGCCGAGTCCCAGGCCAGGAGCTTGATAGGGATGAGGCCCTGATCGTGGTACATCGCGACGACGAGGTCGTACTTGCCGGCGATGGCCTGGTTGAAGATGGTGTCGGCGGGGAAGGGTCCGCGGGCGTCGATGCCGTTGCGCTTGGCGTGCTCGATGGCGGGCTCGATGAGGCGTGATTCCTCGTCGCCCAGGAGCCCGTTCTCGCCCGCGTGGGGGTTGAGGCCACAGACGGCGATGCGGGGCTGTGCGATGCCCATCTGTTTGCAGGCGTCGTCACCGAGGTCGATCGCGTCGAAGACCTTGCCGATGGTCAGGGCGTTGCGGATGTCGAGCAGCGGGATGTGCACGGTCGCGAGGATGACGCGGAGCCGGTCGCTCTCGAAGAACATGCCGACGCGTTTGGCGCGGAAGAGTTCGCCGAGCAATTCGGTGTGCCCGGGGTGGCGCGACTTGCCCGCCAGTTTCCAGGATTCCTTGCTGATCGGCGCGGTGACGAGGGCGTCGGCGCGCCCGTCGAGGCAGAGTTTGACGGCTTCGGTGACGTAGGCGTGGCTGAGGGCGCCGCTTGCTTTGAAAGGCTTGTGGGCAAAGTCGTGCCCGCCGTGGTCGATGACGACGACGTCGTGCGACTCGGAGGCGCTGATCGTCGAGCCGAGCGGGATCTGCCACCAGAAGGGCGAGACGCCGGCGCGGCTGGCGGCGTCCTGCATGGCGTTTGCCGAGCCCTGGATGATGAACCGGGCGGCGCTGCGTCGCGGTCGATCGGCGAGGGCTTTGACGAGGACCTCGGGCCCGATGCCGCCCGGGTCGCCCATGCTGACCGCGATCGTTCTCTTGGGCGGCTTGGGCGCGAGTTCAGGCACGGAAGATCGATCCGAACTTCTTGCCCATCAGGATGGACGCACCCACGAGCGTGGTCGCCAGGAGAGCCATGCCCCAGACGCCCATCGCGCTTGCGACGAACGCGCCGTCGCCCAGGCGGTTCCAGAGCTCATAGATCGCCTTGGTGATCGGGTAGTGCTTGGATTGCTGCGCGAGGATGAGCGAGTCGGAGACCTCGAGCATCGAGAAGCTGAAGACGAGAAGCCCGCCGGCGATGACGTTGCCGATGACCAGGGGCAAGACGACCTTGCGGAAGGCTTCGACGCGGCCCGCGCCGAGGTTCACGGCGGCTTCTTCGAGTTCGCCTGAGGTCTGCTCGAGACCCGCGACAGTGGCGCGGACCATGTAGGGCAGACGGCGGATGCCGTAGGCGATCGCGAGGATGAGGAACGGGTTTGGGTTCTCGCCCACGACCTGGAGGTATCGCGCGAGCCCGCCCATGTTGTTGGTGGTGAGCCATTCCGCGACAGCGGGCAGCGGGCCCGAGAGGGTCATGGCGAAATACCCGAAGGCCATGACGAGCCCGGGAACGGCCAGCGGCAGCATGCACATCGCGTCGAGCAGGCCTCGGCCTTTGACGGTGGTGCGGACGATGATGTACGCCGCGACGAGGCCCATGCCGACGCTGGCGACGACGGCCATGAGGCTGAGGATCAGGCTGTTGCGCACGCTTGTCGAACTCACGGGATCCGAGAGCGCGGTGAGGTAGTGGTCGGCTGTGTAGGCCTCGGGCAGGACGGTGCCGTACCAGCCCCAGGTCGGGGCGATACTGGTCAGCACGACGCCCACATGGGGCAGGATCGCGGCGAAGGTGACGCCCGCGAAGAGCACGGTTGCGATGATGCTCCCCCACCACGGCAGCCTGACCTCCTGAGCGGCCCGCGAGGCCTTGGAGTACATCGCGTAGCCCTTGCGCCCGAAGATGAGCTTGCCGACGACGTAGAACAGGATCGCCGCGGCGAGCAGGACGACGGTCAGGGCGTAGGGCTCGTGCGAGGACTGGATCTCTTTGAGGCCGTGGAAGATCTGCACGGGCGTGACGCGCGAGTACTCGAACATGAGGGGCGTGCCGAGCTCGGTGAAGGACCAGATGAAAACGATCGTGCCGCCGGCGAAGAGGCCCGGGCGGATGAGGGGCAGGATGATCTTGAAGAACCGGCGCACGGGCCCGGCGCCGAGGTTCTCGGCGGCCTCGTCGAGCGCGGGGTCGAGGTTGGCGAGCGCGGCTGTCGCGTTGAGGTAGATGATCGGATAGAGGTGCAGCGCCTCGACGATGATGACGCCCCAGACACGGGCCTTGCCGAGTACGTCGAAGTCGGTGTCGAAGAGGGCGTTGAGCATCCCCTCACGCCCGAGCACAGCCCGCATGCCGATCGCGCCCACGAAGGGCGGCAGGATGAGCGGCACGAGGATGACGGCGTTCCAGACGCCCTTGAAGGGGAACTTGTACCGGGCGCTGATGAGCGCGAGCGGGAGCGCGATCAGCACGCACAGGACGGTTGTCATGCACGCGATGAAGAAGGCGTTGATGAGCCCCTCGCGGTAGAGCGGGTTCTCGAAGACCATCGCGACGTGATCGGCGGTGAAGACGGTGGTCTCCTCACCGGCGACGATCTGCGTCTCGGTGATGCCGCCCTTGACGGTCAGGTAGATCGGGAGCAGGAGGAAGACACCCAGCACGAGAAGGCAGGCAAAGAGCATGCCGTACTGGGTCAGGATGCGTCGAAGGCGTGGTGACATGGGCGAGAGTTTAGCTCCGCGTGTTAGAGCCCGAGCGAATCGGGCGGGGTGAGCTGGACCGGGCCGAGCGTCTGGAGCGTGACGCCCTTGAGTGAGCAGGTGGAGAGATAGTCGTTGAGTTCGTCGAGGGTGACGCTTTCAAGGGATGTCAGGATCTCGTCAAGTGTGCGGACGCGTCCCAAGCGTTTCATGTCGCCCGAGATGGCCGCGGCCCGGCCCGAGGAGGATTCGCCGTGGAAGACGACGTTCGACTTCATCCCGATGCGGGCCCGGGCGAATTCCTCGGGGGTGACGCGTCCCTCTGGGGTGAAGAGCTTCTGGATCTCGTCGACGAGGACGTCGAGTGATTGCTGGGCCCGGTCGGGCGCGGTGCCGACGTAGGCGGAGATGGTGCCGAAGCGGTCGTCGCCCCGGAAGCCGGCGCTGACGGCGTAGCAGAGCCCCCGCTTCTCGCGGACCTCGGTGAAGAGGCGTCCCGACATCCCGCCCGAGAGGACATTGATTGCGACCTTGGTGAGCAAGGCGGCTCGCTCGTCGCGTTCGCTGGGGCCCTCGGCGAGGAGGATGATCTGAACCTGGTTCGAGTCGTCATCGGTGTGGCTCGCGCCGTGCGCTGCGGGTGCTTCCGCCGGATCGCCCGGGGCGTCGCCGGACCAACCAGACAGCAGCGACTCGACGTGGTCCGCGGCTTGTTCGGGATCAACATCGCCCGCGATCGCGAGGACGGAGCCCTGCGGGACCGCGTTGGCTTTCCAGAAGTTTTGAACGTCGTCGAGTGAGATGAGTGCGAGCCCCTCGGCCGAGCCGTAGATCGAACGGTTGTACGGCTCGGGGAAGTGCCTTCGTTTGGCCTCGATGCTGGCTTTTTCGCGCGGGTCGTCTTCGAGGGATTCGAGGCTCTGCTCGGTGAGTTCGCGCGCGGGCTCGAGGGTGGTGGCGTCGAATCGGGGGCGGAGCACGACATCGGTGATCATGGGCAGAACGTCGCCCAGTTTGTCGCCCAGTGTGGACGAGCGGATGTGCATGGACCGGCTCGTCGGGTCGACGGTGCGTGAGGCGCCGATGCGGTCGAGGTCGTCGGCGAAGCGGCGCGAGTCGCGATCACCCCCGCCCCGCAGGAGCATCTCGGAGGTGACGGAGGCCAGGCCCGCGCGGGTCGCGGGCTCGGCGGCGGTGCCTGCGCCCAGGATCCAGCTCAGGCCGACGGACTTCATGCCGGGCATCGGCTCGACAAAGAGCGAGAGGCCCGAGGCCAGCGTGCGTGTATAGATGATGGACAAAGACCTTACCCCTGTTTTTGGGATGACCGCATGGGCGTGCGGTTCTCGGGCGAGTGTATCCGTTCCAGAAGCTACAACCCGACCCGGGTCATGCGGGCGGGGGCCCGGTCGCGGATGGGTGGTTGGGTGGCGCTTGGGGCTTGCCGACGTACAGGCGGGTGCGCCGATTCTGCGTCGGCGTCCAGTGGTTGCTCGGAGGATGCGGTCGTGATGCGCCGGGTCGTGGATCTGGTGGGCGTGCTTGTCGTGGCGGGGATCGCCGGGGGCTATTACGCGCACACTCGGCTGCACGACAGCGAGGCGGAGCAGCTCGAGGAGACGCGCGCCGCGGTGGAGCGTCTCAAGGGCGAAGTGGTGATCCGTTCGCAATCAGGTCAAGCCGATGTGAACCCGCGTGGTTGGTCGGCGACTGTTGTTCCCGCCTGGTTTGGGGGGGACTTGCCAAAAAACACGCTTCTCTCTGAAGACCGTCCGTGGGTGGAGATTGCGCCGGTCGAGCACGCGGGTTGGGAGCATCCGAGGCCGGTGTACGACGCGACGGGTCACGACGCGGCGTTCTGGTACAACCCGGCGCTTGGGATCGTGCGCGCGCGCGTGCCGATGATGCCAACCGACAAGCGCACAATCGATGCGTACAACCGCGTGAACAGCGCGTCCATCACGGCGTTATCGCCCTCTGGCGCTGTTGAGAGCGCCGTTGTGCCCGCTGCGAACAGCACCGATTGAACGCGCTTCTTGCGCGAACTTGCGGTGTTCATCCGCGAACACGCTGATTACAAACATCTCACGCAGACTACGGGCGACGCGTGATGAGCTTGGTTCTCGGCATTGCTTTGCCTGTTCTGAGCGTTGCGTTGCGCAGCGGAGATCATCGTCGTCTGAGTGCGTGTTGCGTGTGTGCGATGCGCTGACATTCGATGCGTGCGGGTGTGTTGGTGCGCGTGATTGATCGCTCGGATTGAGTCGCGGATTTCGCGAAGCGCGGGTGCGATTGGAAACGGTGCGCGGTGTGATCGACGCGAGTGTGCGCTTGACAAGATGCTGTAGATGGTGCATGGTCCGCATCATCAGCTTGTGTGTATTGCTCAAGGTGGAGCCACACGAGCCCCGATAGTCCGATTGACTGCTCTTTTGCATGCATGCACTGATGTCCTCGCCGTAGCAGTCACGGGTTCACCAATGAGGACAAGACGGAGAAGCAATCATGGCCAAGAAGGCACGAAAGAAAGCAACGCGTAAGAAGGCCGCGAAGAAAGCCGGCGCCAAGAAGGCGACCCGCAAGAAGGCCACTCGGAAGAAGGCTGCCAAGAAGACGACCGCGAAGAAGGCAACCCGGAAGAAGGCCACTCGCAAGAAGGCTGCCAAGAAGGCGACCCGCAAGAAGGCAACCCGGAAGAAGGCCACTCGCAAGAAGGCTGCCAAGAAGGCGACCCGCAAGAAGGCAACCCGGAAGAAGGCCACTCGCAAGAAGGCTGCCAAGAAGGCGACCCGCAAGAAAGCCACTCGCAAGAAGGCGACTCGCAAGAAGTCGACCGCCAAGAAGGCGACCCGGAAGCCCGCTCGCCGCAAGAAGGCCACCCGCCGGCGCTAATCGGGTTCTCGGCGGATCGCAATGTTTCTCCGCCGATATGCATGACAGATGGACCACGGGGCCGCTCGCCGGCCTCGTGGTTTTTTTGTGGGGTCGGTTCTGTGCCGACCCGGTACACACCGCGATCCTGTCCGGCAAGAATCAGGCATGCACGAGCTGAACGAACTGGAACTGGCAATCCGGAGCGAGCGTCACGCCACGCTCGCGTGTGACGGCATCCCGTTCACGGTGCGGACCGTCATCGACAACGAGTCGGGGACATTCGTCTTCCCGGTCGAGTCGTCGGCGCTCGGGGGCGAGGAGGTCGTGCTCTGGCTCCCGGAGGAACGCAACGACGCGATGCAGGTGCTGGTCATGCTCGACGAGATCGACGGCGAGCTCTCGGCGAGCGCCGACCGCTGGCGGATCTACCACGGCTCGCCCGGGCAGAGCCACTGGGTGAGCGCTTCGCTGCTGGCGGTGCGGTTCGGGACGATGGTCGCCGACGCGGAGCAGATCGACCTGACGAACCCGCTGGCGCCGGATGAGCCGAGGCTCTGCAAGAAGTACAACACGGACCACGATCTGCTCGGTTCGGCTGCCCGCACGATGGACCCGAGAGCCACGGGCGAGGGGGTTCTGGTGGGTGTGGACCCGATGGGGTTCGACATCCGCACGCGCTTTGACATTGTGCGCGTGCCGTTCGGAGAGCGGCTTGTCGACGCGGAGAAAGCAGATGCGAGGGTTCACAATCTGCTGAGCGAGCTGTCGGCTGCGGGCTGATTCGTCCACGTATGATGTTGTCAGAAGCGGCCCCGTTGTTCTGTGGGGAATGCTTTGGGAGGTTTGCCATGCGTGCGGACATCAACTACTCGAAGATCATCGACAGCGACGAGGCGAGGCTGGCCCAGGCGGCGGCGGACGCGGCTCCGGACATGCCCAGCGCCGAGATCGATCCGTACAAGTTCTTCATCACGCAGGACTGCTCGAAGTACACGGATGAAGACCACGATGTCTGGCGGATCATGTACACGGAGCGGATGAAGACCCTGGCGGACCAGGCTTCGGATGTGTTCCTGGCGGGCCTGAACCAGATCGGCCTGGTGCCCGAGCGCGTGCCGGAGGTGGCCTCGATCAATCGGAGGCTGCAGGACCTGACGGGCTGGGAGAGCCACCCGGTGCCGGGCTACCTGCCCGCCAAGGCGTTCTTCGCGTGCCTTGCGGCCCGTCGTTTCCCGACGACGATCACGATGCGGCCGCGCGAGCTGATGAACTACCTGCCCGAGCCGGACATTTTCCATGACGTGTTCGGGCACGTGCCGTTGCACGCCGACCCGGTCTTTGCGGAGTTTCTGCAGACCTACGGCAAGGCGGCGCTCTTCTGCGAGGATCCGTACCACATCGAGCGGCTCGCCCGGCTCTTCTGGTTCACGGTCGAGTTCGGGCTGATCCGGGAGAACGGGAAGGTGAAGCTCTACGGCTCGGGCCTGATCAGCTCGATCGGCGAGAGCTTCCACGCGCTCGAGAGCGACCATGTGGACCGCCGGCCGTTCGATATGGACCGGGTCTGCGACACGCCCTTCGAGATCGACCACTACCAGCCGATTCTGTACGTGCTGGAGAGCTTCGAGCAGCTCCGGGACTCGATGAACAGCTACGCCGAGCGCGTGCTGGAGGAGTCGGGGGCGCTCGAGGTCCTCTGATTTTCCGAAATCACGCGGAATCAAGTAGACTGCAGGCTCACGCCCTCTCGCGGGACTCCGATGGAGGTGAGTTATGCGGTTGTTCTGTGTTCTGGCGATGATGCTTCTGACCGCTGCGGTCTTTGGGCAGCCGGGCGGTGACACCGAGCGGACGCCGTTCACCGAGATCCGATTCGACACGCCAGAGCCGATGATTCTGGTCGGGGGTGAGTGGTACGTCTGGCGCGGGATTGACGGGATCACCTACGACGAACTCGCGGAGTTTGCGCTCGAGATTGCGCGCGACAGATGGCAGGATCGGATCGGCGAGGATCTGGTCTGGCTGATGCGCGAGTACGGGCAGGAGCCCGGAGAAAATGTGGATCTGCTTGTCGCTCGGGCGGGTGGTGGCAAGCAGACCCTGCTGCGCGATGTGCCCATGACGCACGAGAACCGCTCGATCACCGGGGAGACGCTCGACGACAATCTTGATTTGAACAGGCTCCTGCGAGAGCGCTCGGCGAGGGAAGGGATCTTCGATCGCAGACAAGCGTTCCGCGAGCTCGAGCGTGTGATCCGGGTGGTGCACAGCTACGCCTCGCTCAAGGGCGTCAATGTCGGGGCACTGCTCGATGCGGAGCTTGAACGCATCGGCGGCCAGGCAGCGGACCGCGGGGATGTGCTTCTGGCGGCTCAGCGGGTCGTGTGCAGGCTGGGCGATGGGCACGCGAGTGTCTCGGGCTGGCAGCGCGCTGCACCGGACGGGTATCTGCCCGTGCTGCTCTCGGAAGCCGAGGAAGGCGTGGTCGCGTACACGCCCGATCGGTCGGGCTTGATGAACGAGGACTACCCGTACGTGACCGAAATCGACGGCGTGCCGATCGATCGATGGATCGAGGCGGCCAGCGCGTACGTCACGGCGGGGTCGGATCAGATGGTTCGGCGTCGGTCGCTGGGGGTGATGCGGTGGGTCAACCTGGTGCGGCGTGAGCTGGAACTGCCCGAGGATGATCAGGTGTCGTTCACGCTGAGCGATGGGCGTGGGCTTGAGTCGGGGGTGCGGGTTGCGGTGGCCGAGGACCGGCCGTTGTATGGCGACTGGCCGAGGGGCGAGACGCGGGTGCTGGAATCCGGGATCGGTTACATGCGTCTGGCGAGCATGCAGCCCTCGAGGGAATTCCGGCTGCGCATGGCTCGTGAGGGGCTCGGTTCAAGTGAGACTGAGTCCGCATGGATGGACGCACTGATCACGGAGTTTGACAGCCTCGCCGATTGCCCGGCACTCATCATCGACGTGCGGGGCAACGGGGGCGGTGTGCGCGAGCCGACGGTTGCGCTCATGCAGCGGATCATGGATGCCGACAGCGAGCCGGTGGTCGTCAACGCGGCCCGCGCGCGGATCAGCAGGAGACAGGACGCGGGCGACACGGATGGGTATCTGGACAACAGGATGCTCTACCCCGAGGCGTGGGACGGCTGGAGTGAGGAGGAACGCAGCGCGATCGCGCACTTCCGCGAGCGGTTCGAGCCCGCGTGGACCCCGGAGGGCGGCAGCTTCAGCGACTGGCATTACATGGTCGTCTCGCCGAGCGAACGCAGCCCCCAGAACCCGCGGCCGGTCGTCGTGCTGATCGACGACGGGTGCTTCAGCGCGACGGACATCTTCGCGGCGGCGATGGGCGAGCTGCCAAACGTCACGCTTATGGGGCAGGCGACCTCGGGCGGGAGCGCGCGGTCGATCGGGTACGACCTCGAACACCTGGGTGTCGAATTGCGGCTGGGGTCGATGGTGTCGTACCAGCCGAGCGGCGAGCTGTACGACGGCGTGGGCGTGCAGCCGGACGTTGAGGTTGAGCGCGTGGCGACGGATTTGATTGGTGAGACGGACCGGGTGCTGGAGGAGGCGGAGAGGTATCTGCTGGAAAGCAAGAAATAGGAGCAAACCGATGGGCAAGTACGACCCTGTGCGCGAGCATCTGTTTAAGAGTGGCTAGCAGACCGTTTCGATGTCGTTCGAGGAACTGGGCAATCTGGTCGGAGGGTTGCCGAGGTCGGCGTACACGTATCAGGCGTGGTGGGCGAATGAGCGGCACCCACATCAACCCAATAAGCAGGCGTGGATGGCGGCGGGGTACACCGTTGACCATTACGACCTGAACACACAGAGGGTTCGGTTTCGCAAGGTGCGGTAAAGCCGTCGGCCCGCGTGCTTACGCCCGCGGCTTCTTTGGGCGGGTCGAATGACCAACCCCGGGCTGCGCTATTGTTTTGGTATGACCACAAGCCCCACACCCCCCACTGACGCCGAGACGACCGCCAAGGCTGAATCCGGCTGGACCGTTGCCGATTCCGCCGAGCTCTACGGGCTGGAGGCCTGGGGGCAGGGGTTCTTCGCGGCGACCCCTCGGGGGACGCTGGCGGTCCGCCCGACGTGCGAGGAAACCAGAGAGGTCGACCTGCTTGAGATCATCAAGGGGCTCGACCAGCGGGGGATCACGGCCCCGGTGCTGCTCCGGTTCAGCGACATGGTCCGCCAGCGGATGACCCAGATCCGCGAGGCGTTCGATTACGCGATCGGGGATTCCGAGTACAAGGGCGGGTACTGCTGTGTGTACCCGATCAAGGTGAACCAGCAGCGGCAGGTGTGCGAGGAGATCCGCGACATCGCGGCCGACCTCGGGTTCGGGCTGGAGGTGGGCTCGAAGCCCGAGCTCCTGGCGGTTCTGGGCATGACGGCCGAGGACGACGACAAGGCGGCGGCGCTGCCGATCATCTGCAACGGGTTCAAGGACGACGAGTACATCGAGACGGTGGTGCTGGCGGCCAAGCTGGGTCGGAACATCATCACGGTGGTCGAGCAGCCGCGGGAGATGCGGGCGTTGATCCGGTTCGCCGAGCAGTACGGCGTGCGGCCGTCGATCGGCGTGCGGGCCAAGCCGGCCAACACGGGGATGGGTCGCTGGGCGACCTCGGGCGGGAACCGCTCGAAGTTCGGGCTGAGCGCGACGGGTTTGCTCGAGGCGATGGCGGTGCTGGAAGAGCACAAGATGCTCGACTGCCTGAAGCTGCTGCACTTCCATGTGGGCAGCCAGATCAGCGAGATCAGGCAGGTGAGCACCGCGGTCACGGAGCTGGCGCATATCTACTGCGAGCTCAAGCGGCTTGGCGCGGGGCTGACGATGATCGACGTCGGCGGCGGGCTGGGCGTGGATTACGACGGCTCGGGGCGCGCGGCTGAGGGGTCGATGAACTACGCGGTGCAGGAGTACGCCTCGAACGTGGTGCACCGCATCATGAGCGTCTGCGACGACGCGGGCGTCGAGCATCCAACGATTCTGTCCGAGTCGGGGCGGGCGATGACGGCTTTTTCGAGCGTGCTGATCGTCAACGTGCTGGGCGCGACGACCTTCGATGCCCAGGCGCGGATCGAGGACGCCAGGAAGCTTGCGGAGGAATCGGAGGACACGCCCCAGCCGATCTGGGACCTGATCGGCGCGTACGAGTCGCTGGACGAGCCCGAAGTGGACATCATCGAGGCGTACCACGACGCGGAGCAGGCGCGGACCGAGGCGATGACGCTCTTTGGGATGGGCTATGTGACCCTTCCCCAGCGGGCGACGGCCGAGCGGCTGTACTGGGCAACCGGTCGTCGCGTGATGGAGATGGCCCGCCAGCAGGAGCTCGACGAGGCCGACGCATTGAAGAAGCTGCCCGAGCAGCTCAGCGATATTTACTACGCCAACTTCAGCATCTTCCAGTCGCTGCCCGACCACTGGGCGATCGACCAAGTCTTCCCGATCGTGCCGATCCACCGTCTCGACGAGGAGCCGACGCGGCTGGCGGTCCTGGCGGACATGACCTGCGACTCCGACGGCGAGATGAGCCAGTTCTGCTCGCACAACACGACTGGCAACAAGGCGAGGCTTGAGCTGCACGAGTTGCAGACGCAAGGCGAGCACCACGAGCCGTACTACCTGGGCATGTTCCTGGCCGGCGCGTATCAGGAGGTGCTGGGCGATCTGCACAACCTCTTCGGCGACACGCACGCGGTGCACGTGAGCCTCGATGAAAACGGGCGCTGGCGGATCGACGAGATCGTCGAGGGCGACACGGTGCGCGAGGTGCTGGGGTATGTGCAGTACGACCCGGACCGCCTGCGGCGTGTGATGCGCAAGCAGATCGAACGGGCTGTGCACGCGGGCCGGCTGGAGGTGGCCGAGGGGCGTTCGCTCCAGCGGTTCTACGAGCACGGGCTGGAGGGGTATACGTACCTGGAGTAGGTCGTGGGCGAGAATGACTTGTATGGCCTGCCGAAACTGCCGACTCCGATTCTCCGAGTCTGGGTGATTCGGTCCGCATCGATCATTGCTGCGGTCTGGCTGTGCATCGTGTACAAGAACACTTCCGACTCACCGTTTGTGAGCATTGCAGCAATCGTGCTCGCGATGTTGCTTGTTGTTGTAGCGGTGAACCAGACGCTACGAGAACGGCGGGTCCTGCGTCTTGCTCGGCAGAGCGATCTCAATGTCTGCGCCAGGTGCTGCACGCCGTTTGAGCCGGACGACTTGGTTCGTTGCGGCGGCTGTGGACGAATGATCTCGCCCTCTGATGAGCAGCGGCGGTGGCGACGGGCTGTCCTCATCTCTATGCAGTCGTTGGTGATGCGCAAGCCACGTCTTGCCAGGGTCTTTCCACACTGGTCGATTCCGCTATCACTCCTGGCTTGCTGGATTCTTTTCTTTTTCTTGAGAGAGCCGATCGAGCATCTGATTTGGCCACCCAACAGTCAGACCGTGCAGACATTGACCATCCCAAACAGCGGGAATCCACCGCGGACGTATCAAATGCCCGTGGCGGCACATCCCCCGATGGGATATCTGATCGCTACAACCACCATTGGTTTGTTGTGCTTTCTTGCGATTCCTATTTACATCATCATCCGACAGTTTGTGATTACCAAAAGACTGAGATTGGTTGCGCAGCGGGACTTCCTCGTGTGCGAGAAGTGTGCCTACCCGTTGCAGAACACCGATGGAGACAAGTGCCCCGAATGCGGGCAAAGCTATGAACGAGAACGGCTCAGACAGCGCTGGTATATGACCTACGGCTTGTATAACCCCAAACAGGCAGTCACGATGTCCATCCCGCTCGGACCTGTGGCACAATCGCAACCGGTGGATGAACCATGAACGAATCCCACCTGCTCAATCTGATCGAATCACGGAGCAAGGGCCTTGCCCTCGCGGGGGCGGAGCTGCTGGTCGGGCCGGGCGATGATGCGGCGGTTGTGCGCCCGCTGGACGGGGATCGGCTGGTGCTGACGGTCGATCAGCTCGTCGAGGGTCGGCACTACGAACAGGGCACATCGCTCGATCTGGTGGCTCGCAAGGCGGTCGCCCGCTCGGTGAGCGACATCGCGGCGATGGGCGCGGTGCCGATCTGGGCGATGGCGACGGGGCTCCTGCCCGAGGGCTTCGCGCAGGGCGATGAACTCTTCGCAGCGATGCACAGGTGGGCGAACCGGTTCGGGTGCCCGCTGATCGGGGGCGACATCGCGGCGGGGCCAGGGCCGATGGCGCTGACGGTGACGGTCTGCGGCCAGATGGAAGCCGGGCACGAGCCCAAGCTGCGGTCGGGCGCCAAAGCGGGCGACGAGATCTGGACCACCGGGCCCGTTGGAAATTCGCTGGCGTCCGGGTGGCACCTGAACTTTGAGCCGAGGGTGCATGTCGGGCGGGCTGCGTCGGCGCTTGCGGATGTCCACGCGATGATCGATCTGTCCGATGGCCTTGGACGCGACGCGGGGCGTGTGGGGAAGGCCTCGGGTGTGATGCTCGAGATCGAGGCGGCGAAGATCCCGCTCCGCGAAGGTGCAAGCGATTGGCGCACAGCCATCGGCGATGGTGAGGACTACGAGCTGCTCGTCGTGGGCGAGGGTCTTGCTGGCAAGCTGGAGGGGCTGATCGGGCCGATCGGCGTGGTGCGTGAGGGCGAGCCGGGGGCGGCGGTGATCGATGAAACGGGCGAGCGGCTCGATGTGAGCGGGCTCGGGTGGGATCACTGACGCCGATTGAGCGCCAACAATGACGCGATGAAGGCTGTGGTTTCGAGCTTGTTTGTCGAGGACACGGAGCGGCTGGGCGCTTCGCTTGCGGCTGTGCTGCGGCCGGGCGATGTGGTGCTCCTGCGGGGTGAGCTGGGCTCGGGCAAGACGACACTTGTGCGCTCGGTCGTGGCGGGTCTTGGGATGGACGCGTCGCAGGTCTCGAGCCCGACGTACGTGATCGCCAACGAGTACGAGGGCGAGGGCGCCCCCGCTGTCGTGCATGTGGACGCGTATCGGCTCAGCGGCTCGGACGAGCTGGACTCGATCGGCTGGGAGCGGATCGTGGGAGGTGGCGGCGGCGGCGCGATCGTCTTCATCGAGTGGCCCGAGCGGATCGAGGAGGCGCTGCCCGAGGGGTGCGCGCAGATCCGGATTACGCAGCGAGGCGAGACGTCACGCCGGATCGAGATCGATACGCCGAGCTCGTGGAACGAGCGTCCGGGGATGCTGGCGCTGGTGACGCCACGCGATACGCGCGGGGACACGACGTGCCCGGTGACGGGTGAGCGTGTGCCGGGCGGGAGCCCGACGTGGCCCTTTGCGAGCGAGCGGGCCCGGCTGACGGATCTGTACCAGTGGATGAACGAGGGGTACACGATCACCCGCGAGATCCATGAGGCGGATCTGGATCAGGGTGACTGAGCATTCAGTCTTTCTTGCCGTTGCCTGTTGCGAAGATCTGGAAGCGGTGGCTGGTAGCGGTGAGGCCGAGCTCGGCACAGATGCGGTCACGGATGGCGATGAGTTCGGGGATATCGACGGAGATGACCTCGTCGGTGTCGACGCGTGTGATGGTGTCGTCGGGGCGTGTGCCGTAGATAAGCTGGAAACGCGGGACGTCGTCGCCCCCGAGGACGCGTTGGACGATGCCGGCGTCCTGCATGAGCTTGATGGTGCGGTAGACGGTGGCCTTTGAGACGCGGTAGCCCGATTGGCGGAGGTCTTCGACGAGTGCTTCGGCCTCGAAGGGGCCGTCCATGCGGATGACGGCATCGAGGACGCGGGCGCGTTCGGGCGTGTATTTCTGGCCCTCGGCCTTGAGGCGTCTGCGGAAGACGGCGCAGAGGGGCTCGAAAATCGCGGGGACTTCCTGGCCTTCATCGAGATCGGGGATCGGGTCGAGGTCCATCGGCGGATCATACGTCGATCGGCAAGAATGAGCCGATGAAGCCCCAGACGATGAGCGAGATCGAGGCGAATTCGGTGAAGGCGGGTCGGCCCTGGGCGATGATCGCGCTGGTGTGCGCGGTGGTCGTGTTCGCGGGGTTGGCCTCGATGACCGGGGGCAACCTGGCGACGCTGGCGTCGGCGGTGTTCGTGCTGCTTGGCGCCTCGGTCGCGCCGGGGCTGTACCTGCTGGGCTCGCTCGGGCTGGGTGTGCTGGTGCAGAAGGCGGTCTGGCCCGGGTGCGAGCGTCTCTGGGCAATCCGCGCGGGGCTCGGGCTCTCGGCGATGCTCACGGTGACGCACCTGATGGGTGTGCTGGGGGTGTTGACGATTCGGGGCGCGGCGCTGGTGCCCGTGGCGCTGGGAGCCGCGGTGATCTTTGGCGAGCTGCTCAAGCTGCGGGGGAAACGGATCGAGCCCAGAGTGAGCTGGGTCTGGCTCGCGGCGTCGCCGGCGATCGGGGTGATGCTCGTCGCGGCGTGCAGCCCCCCGGGCTGGCTCTGGGCGAGTGAGTTTGGTGGGTACGACGTGCTGAGCTATCACCTCGAGCTGCCAAAGGAGTGGCTCGCGACGGGGCGTGTCTGGCCGCTCGAGCACAACGTGTACTCGTATCTGCCGAGCTACATGGAATCGGCGTACCTGCATGTTGGCGTGATGATGGGCGCGGGCGAACGCGGGCTGACGTCGGGTGATGGCTCGATGCTGGCGGCGGCGCAGCTGCTGCACGCGGGGATTGCGGTGATCGCGGGGATGGCGACGGCCTCGGCAGCGGACGAACTCTTACGCCGGACAGGCAACCAGGGCGCGGGCGTGCTCGCGACGATCGCGGGTGGATTGGTCGTGGCGACGCCCTGGTCGGTGGTGACGGGCTCGATGGCGTACAACGAGATGGCGGTCCTGGCGCTCTTTGCGTCGGCAGTGGTCGCGGCGGTCGCGGGCGATCTCAAGCCGATCAGGCGCGGCCTGATCGTGGGCGTGCTCGTCGGCGCAGCTTGCGGGTGCAAGCCGACGGCGCTCTTGTTCTGCGCCCCGGCGTGCGGGCTGGCGATGGTGTGGGACAGGCCGAGGAAAGCGTGGGCGATGCTCACGCTGGGCGCGTGCGCGGGCGGGCTGGCGATGCTATTGCCCTGGCTCGTGCGGAACTGGCTGGCCGGCGGCAACCCGGTTTTCCCGCAGCTTTCTGGTGCTTTCGGGTCGGCGCACTGGTCGGCCGAGCAGGTCCAGCGGTACAGGGCGGGGCATTCGTTCGAGGGCGGATTGCTCGAGGCGATGAGGCTCTTCGTGCTACCCGATGAGAACGGGCCTGCGCGAGGGATCCTGCACGGGCAGTGGGCGTTCTTCGGCCCGATGGTGCTGGTGGCGTGCGTTGTCGGTCTCGTGGTCCGCCGATCGCACAAGGTGTCTGCACTGCTCGCGTTGATGCTCCTGATGCAGCTCGTGGTCTGGCTCATGCTGACGCACGTGCAGAGCCGGTTCTTGATGCCGATGCTTGTGCCGGGCGCGATCGCGGTGGCGGTGGGTTTGTCGTGCGTGCCGGTGCGTCAGCTGGCGCTCACGCTGGGTTCGATCGGTGTGGGCGTGCAGAGCGTGGTGACGCTGTTGATCTTCTCACTCCAGCAGGCGGATCTTGGCGGGCCGAATGTGGCGACGCTGTTCGGGCCCGGGCTGTACGCCAATGCGCCGGCGGACACGCCCGACGACATGCTCGCGCCGGTGGCGTTCTTGAATGATCGGTTGCCCGAGGGCAGCCGGGTGCTGGTGGTGGGCGACGCGGCGGTGCTGTACATCGAGACGCCTTACGCGTATGCGACAACGTGGGACACCTCGCCCATGCTGGAGGTGATCCGGGCGCACGAGGACCCGGCGCAGTGGACGCCCGCGCTCCGGGAGATGGGATTCACGCATGTGTACGCGGATCTGAGTGAGCTGGATCGGCTGGCGCTGTCGGGCTGGTCGGACCCGATGCTGGACGCGGGATGGATACTGAACTGGCTCGCCGAGCACGCGACGCCGATGTACAGGGATGAGGCGGGCAACCGTCTGATCTTCGAGCTGCGATGAGCGAACGAGCGCCCAATACGCCCGAGGCCGGCGGACCGAAGCGCACGCTCCGGCTGGCGATCCAGCTCGCGGGCTTTCTGGTGGGGCTTGGGCTGCTGGTGTGGTGCGCAAAGCTCGCATTCAGCGAGAAAAACCGAACGGGGCTTGAGCGTCTGGGTGATGCGTCGGCGGGCGAGGTCTCGCTGCTATTGGCGCTCTCGTGCGTGGGGATTCTGGTCAACGGGCTGACATTCTGGCTGGTGCTCAGGCCCGTGCGGCGGATCGAGCTGCGCGGGATGCTGGCGACGAACGCGGTGGCGACGTTTCTGAGTTACCTGCCCTTCAAGCTGAGCGTGATGATGCGCGTGGCGGTGCACAGGCAGCGCGACGGCGTGCCGCTCGCGCTGATCGGGCCCTGGTTCGCGGCTGTGGGCGTGGTGATGGTGTCGGCGGTGGCGCCGATCCTCCTGCTGGCGGCGTGGCGGCACGAGGTGGACGCGGTCTGGGTTCTGATGCTGGCGGGATTGCTCGTGATCGGGGCGGGTGCGCTGTCGAGCGTGGCCCAACTGATCGGCGGGCAGCGCGGGTTGCGCCTGGTCCAGCGGGTCGCCGACCGCCAGCCGATCGGACTCATCAGGCGGCTGGTCCGATCGGAGATGTTTGTCCTCTTCGACGAGGGCCTGGCGATGCTGGCGAGTTTCCGGCAGACGCTGGCTGCGATCGGGCTGCGGATGATCGACATCGGCGCGATGGCGGCGAGGTTCTACGTGGCGAGCCGAATCGTGGGCTCCCCGCTGCCCGCGGGCGAATCGCTGGTCGGGTCCGTCGCGTACTTCTTCATCGGGGTGTTCAGCCCGGTCGGGGCGCTCGGGGCCCGCGAGGGCGGGACGGCCGGGTTCATTTCGTGGATCGGCGAGTTCGATTTCGAGACGCTCGCGCTCATCGCGGTGGTCGTCACGGGCGCGGAGCTCATCGTGACGGCGTTCTTCGCGGCGGCGGGCATCGCGTGGCTCAGGCCCGATCGGCTCATCCGCGGTGCCACGCGGGCACAACCGGGCGGCGAGCTATCATCCGCCGATGCGGATCGCGCTGGCCAACCTGAACCCGACGATCGGTGACTTTGCGGGCAACGCGGCCCTCATCCGCACACGGATCGATGAAGCCAGGAACACAGGCGCGGCGATGATCGTTCTGCCGGAGCTGGCGCTCTGCGGCTACCCGCCCAAGGACCTGCTGCTTGAGCCCGCGTTTCTCGATGCCTGCGAGGGGCACGCGCAGGAGATCGGCGAGAAGCACTCCGACGGCATCACGGTTGTGTTCGGCGTGGCGCTCAGGCGGAGCGTGCACGCGCGGGCGTTGACGAATTCACTCGTGGCGTACCGAGAAGGCCAGCGGATCGCGCGGTACGACAAGCGGCTCTTGCCGACGTATGACGTGTTCGATGAGGACCGCTACTTCCGCGCGGGCAACGCCCCGGGGGTCATCGAGGTGGGCGGCCTCAAAATCGGGCTGAGCATCTGCGAGGATCTGTGGCGGGGCGTGGACGCCGGGCGCGGCGATCGGTACGAGGGGCAGGCCGACCCCGTCGCCGAGCTGGTCGAGACTGGTGCCGAGCTCATCGTCAATCCGTCGGCGAGCCCGTATGTACGAGGCAAGCACGACAGGCATCTGGCGATTCTGTCGCAGCACGCGAAACGCCACGGCGTGCCCGTGCTGGCGGTGAACCAGCTCGGCGGAAACGACGATCTGATATTCGATGGCTCGGCGTGGGCGGTGGATCGAACGGGTCGGCTGGCGGTTGCCGGCGGGCGTTTCGCGGGCGAACTCGTCGTGGTCGAGACGGACGAGCTCGTGCAGGCTTCGCCGACGATTGATGACCATTCGCACGGCACGCCTGCGGTGATCGATGCGTTGACCTTGGGTGTGCGGGATTATGTGCGCAAGACGGGGTTCGAGGGTGTGTGCCTCGGTCTGTCGGGCGGGATCGACTCGGCGTTGACCGCGGTGATCGCCGCGCGGGCGCTCGGGGCGGATCGGGTGACAGGCATCGCGATGCCGGGCAAATACTCGTCGCAGCACTCGATCGACGACGCGAAAGACCTCGCGGATCGGCTGGGGTGCGCGTTTGCGATTGTCCCGATCGAGCAGCCCTTTACCGGCTTTGGCGAGGTGCTCGATCCATTGTTTGAAGCGCTCGGCCATCGCAAGCTGGGTGTAGAGCTGCCCGACCTGACCGAGGAGAACTTGCAGTCACGCGTGCGAGGCACGACGCTGATGGCGTTCTCGAATCGGGCGGGCGACCTGCTGCTCACGACGGGGAACAAGAGCGAGCTCGCGGTCGGGTATTGCACGCTCTACGGCGACATGAACGGCGGCCTCGGGGTGCTGGGCGATGTGCCCAAGACGTTGGTCTACGAGATCTGCCGGGAGATCAACGCGCATCCCGCCCGTTACGGTTTCGATCGTGCGCCGATCCCGGAGCGAACGATCACGAAGCCGCCGAGCGCGGAACTGGCGCCGGATCAGGTCGATCAGGATTCCTTGCCGCCGTACGAGGTGCTCGACGAGATCGTGCATCGGCATGTGGAAGAGCGGCAGGACGCCGAGCGGATCATTGAAGAGTGTGGCTTTGACGCCCAGGTCGTGCGGAAGATGGTCCGTCTGATCGCGATCAATGAGTACAAGCGAAAGCAGACGCCCGTGACACTCAAGGTGACCGGCGTCGCGTTCGGGCCGGGGCGTCGGATGCCGATCGCCCGGAAGATCTAGCCTTCGGGCTGCTTATCCAGTTTCACTTTCAGGCCATACCCATCGAGCATTTTGGCGAAGTGCTCGCGCATTTACTGGGATCCGGATGGAATGCTGATATGTTCACAGATATCAGGCCTCGCGTGATCTGAGGCGACAGGAGAGTGAAAGAAAGCCCACACCCGGCTTGATCGGATGTGGGCTCTTTCATGTCGTGACGATTATTTACGATCTCTATCAGTCGTTCAGGCGGGCGTTCCGGCGGGCGCTGGCTGCGCGTGCTGGAGCTTGTGATTCGCGATTGCGACGGATGCGTTCTTGAACGCGATGAAGTTGATGATCCCGATGACGAGAAGAGCGAGACCCGCGAGGATATTCACCAGCGGGATGATGCCGCAGCATGCGATGATGCACTGGGTGAGTGTGAGGTTCTCGTTGATGCGGGGCATGTTGATGCCGTGACGGTCGGCGTACGCGTTGGCGTTCTGCGCGAAGCCGTGGATGGCGATGAACTGCCAGTAGAGATTGAAGAACGGGATGAACATGAACCCGATGGCCTTGCCGGGTGTGGTTTTCTGAGAGCCGTCCTGGAGCTGGTTCCAGTACTTGTACATGAGGATGCAGCCGATGACGATCGAGGCGAGCATGAGCGGACCGCCGATGAAGATGAACATGCCGGGGATGCTGGCCGCCAGCAGGATCCACCACCACATAAAGAGCTTGTTGAACTCCTCGGGTGTGTAGCTGGTTTGGTAAACGGGCATCTGGCCCGGAGCGTGCTGGGGCACCGGTGCAGGCGTGGGCGCGGGCTGGGATGCAGTCTGCGGAGCCGTTTGAGGCACGGGTTCGGGAGCGGGCGTTTGCTGGTCCATGACTGCGATCTCCTGGGGCTGGTGAACAGTTGTATCGGCGTTCTGTTGGGTGCCGACTTTACCACGATCCCGCATATGAGGTCTCAAACCGTCCGCCCGCAGCAGTGAGCAGCTCGAACCGTCGCTTGGCAATCTGGCGAAGATGCAGCATGTCGTGGACGGCCCAGCTCACCATGATGTCCCCCGCGCGGAGCTTGCCGATCGAGGGATGGGTGTGGACCCGGTCCCAGTCAGGGTCCTGGTGCTCCCGGATCAGACGCATCGACTCGGCTCGTTCGCGCGTGAATCGGCCGAGCTCCTCGGCGAGGATGCGCTCGTTGTACGTGCGATCGGTCGCGGCTGCCTCGGGGTCGATGCCGGGCCAGGGCTTGTCGGGATCATCGAGTGTGCTGAATACGCGCTGGCGGAAGTCCTCGGCTTCCTCGTCGGCGAGGTGACAGACGATCTCGAGGATCGACCACGCGCCGCTCGGCGGCTTCCATCGCGCTTCGTTATCGCTGAGTCCCGCGATCGCCGAGGCGAGTGCCGCGGGGAAGGAATCCATCGAGGCCATCAGTGTCGGGAGGTCCACAGGGGTCTCCGTCGTTCGTGACTTTGGTATTTAGCTGCTGCCCTCGCGCATGCGTTCGACACCCTCGGGGAAGGGGTAGGTCGCAAAGACGCCGACATCACCCTTGGACCAGAGCGCGGGGGCGGGGTAGACGTCGCCGCGGTAGCCCGACTGGTACATGGTGCGGAGCACGCGCTCAAAGCTCGGCTCTTCGCCCTGTTCATTGACGAGTCGGTTGGAGCGTGCGCCGAGGAACGAAACGGTCGCGACGGGTTGGCGGTCGCGCCGGTCCTTGAGCATCTTCGAGACAGTCGCAAAGCCGCGGGAGAGGTCCTGCAGCGTGAAGTGATCCTGCCCACGCGGGCGGAGCAGCGCGAGGATGAGGATGCTGTCGAGATCGTACTTGAGGACGTAGGGCTCCTGGTCGTGGGCGGCGTGCACGCTGACCGACTCCTGGAAGACCTTGGCGTAGTTTGTCACTGTGTGCTGCGTCCACTGACTCGAGGTGACGAGGTGAACGAGCTGGGCAACGATGCCGTGGGAGTTGTCCTCTTCGTTGACGCCGCAGACCACGGTGCGGTATCGCCCGTCGAGCATGTCGCGGAGCATGTCCTGGCCCCAGAGGATGCGGAGCCTTTCGCCGGCGGAGAAACCGGAAGCGTCGCCGGGCAGGAGCGAGACCCGCTCGGCGTGGTCTCCGGACATCAGAGCGTCGGCGTCGCCTTCGTAGAGTCTGATCTCGGACATTGAGCACCTCCATGCGTGTGAAGCGGACAGATACAGTCTAGATCGGACTGAATCGGACCGGAGCGGTACGAAAAAACCGCCCCGGAACGTGCCCGGGGCGGCAATGAACCTTGGTAAGTATTTCGAATCAGCGCCTGCGCCGAGCGATGAGCAGCCCCCCCACCATGAGCGTGGCCGAAGCCGGCGCGGGGATGGGGGTGATGACGAAATCGAAGCCGTAATCCGTCGCGGTCGCTGTTTCCTGGAACCAGAAGGTGTAGGTGCCCGCCCCGAGGTTGCCGGTAAACCCGCCGAAGATGTCGGGACTCTGGAGGTTGTCGAGAAGCTCGTCGCCCTGCATGGTGCCGGGAATCGCGCCGATCAGGGTGGCCGAGAGCAGGGCCGCGGGAGTCGCGGGGTCGGTGATCTGCGAGCCGACTTCGACGGCGAAGAAGGCCTGATCATCACCGGAGACGTACTCCTCGAAGATGATCGACGAGAGCTCGTAGCCCGTGGGGATGACCATGGTGAAGTAATCGGGGTCGAGCTGGGGATCCGGAGTGGTGTCGCCGAAAACCATGTTCGAACCCGGCGCGAATGCCAAGAGCGTTGGGTTCAGATGATCGCTGGACAGGTCGCCGTCGACAGCCTCGTCCCAGATGACGTCGGCTGCGGCAGGACCCGAAAATGCGACGGCGGCCGAGACGACTGCGAATGTGCGGATGCGCATGGTGGTGTTCCTCTCTCTTCGTGATGATGAAGGCGGGCATGACACCGCCGGGGGCACAGGTCTCCATAGGTATCTTCGCAGACGAGCTCACAACAGATCAACGATCGTGTGGGAAATCGTGGGAGTACGAAGAGGAAAGAGAGAGGTGCAAAAAAGAAGTGAGCCCCCAGGATTTGACTCCTGAGGGCTCAAATTACGGCAACTACCTACTTTCCCGCTGAGCAGTATCATCGGCGGTGCGGGCTTAACTGCTGTGTTCGGGATGGGAACAGGTGTTACACCGCACCTATGGTCACCGAATCACACGCTGACCGATTTCTCGGGCAGGTGCGGATTGGACCGCACAAACAGATGGCACGCCCCGGTGCGGGGGCGACTGAATCAGAGAAGAAAGCCGAACCACTTGAGTGGAATGTCGGCCGGACGAGCTCGTGATGTATGAATCACGGCGTCCGGTTGGTGTGATCAAACGTTCGACCATTAGTACCGCTCAGCTGAG
This sequence comes from Phycisphaerales bacterium, assembly GCA_965228265.1. Taxonomy (GTDB): domain Bacteria; phylum Planctomycetota; class Phycisphaerae; order Phycisphaerales; family UBA1924. Next base: position 1,256,784 of record OZ245804.1, on the reverse strand, counting down.
GACCTCTCGATCCTTACACTTGCGGCCTATCAACGTGGTGGTCTTCCACGGGTCTCTCACACATAAGTGCAAGCAAGCCTCATCTCGAGGGGGGCTTCCCGCTTAGATGCTTTCAGCGGTTATCCCTGCCGAACGTAGCTACCCTGCGGTGCGTCTAGCGACGCAACAGGATCACCAGGGGTTCGTCCAACCCAGTCCTCTCGTACTAAGGTTGACTCCTCTCAAGCTTGCAACGCCCACAGCAGATAGGGACCGACCTGGCTCACGCCGGTCTGAACCCAGCTCGCGTACCGCTTTAATAGGCGAACAGCCTAACCCTTGGGACCGCCTTCAGCCCCAGGATGCGATGAGCCGACATCGAGGTGCCAAACCGCTCCGCCGCTATGGACGCTCGGGAGCGATAAGCCTGTTATCCCCGGAGTACCTTTTATCCGATGAGCTACGACCCTTCCACACGGGATCGCAGGATCACTAGAACCTACTTTCGTAACTGCTCGTCCTGTCAGACTCGCAGTAAAGCTGGCTTGTGCTCTTACACTCGACGCGCGGTTTCCATCCGCGCTGAACCAACCTTTGTGCTCCTCCGTTACTCTTTAGGAGGAGACCGCCCCAGTCAAACTGCCCGGCACCCATGGTCCCCCGCCCGGTTTCACGGGAATCGGGGTTAGGCCGTAAACGTAAACAGAGTGGTATTTCACCAACGACTCCCCGAACCCCAAAAGGTCCGGATCAACGTCTCCCACTTATCCTACGCAATTTATGCTCACGACCAATAGAAGCCTGCAGTAAAGGTTCACGGGGTCTTTCCGTCTTGCTGCGGGTAGGCGGCATCTTCACCGCCACTACTATTTCACCGAGTTGGTCGTGGAGACAGTGTCCCAGTCATTACGCTATTCATGCGCGTCGGAACTTACCCGACAAGGAACTTCGCTACCTTAGGACCGTCATAGTTACGGCCGCCATTGACTCGTGCTTAGGTTGTGAGCGTGAACCCACTTCCGTGACATTCGAGCATTGGGCAAGCGTCACACTGTATACGGCGTCTTGCGACTTAGCACAGTGCTGTGTTTTTGATAAACAGTTGCCAGGACCTTTTCTCTGCGCCCCGAAGGGCCTCCTTCTTGCGAACGTACGGAGTTAATTTGCCTAGTTCCTTCACGACCATTCTCTCGAGCGCCTGAGGCTATTCGCCTCGCCCACCTGTGTCAGTTTTGGTACGGGTCTTGCTTCGTGATACTGCCGGCTTTTCTAGGAACTCCTTCCCCCTCCAACGGCCCGAAGGCCTAGGCACCACTGGTCGCCCAGGAGAGCTCTGGAATCCGCACCGACAGCTAACCCACAAGAGGACCGGAATATTAACCGGTTGTCCATCGACTACGCCTTTCGGCCTCGCCTTAGGTCCCGCCTAACCCTGGGCGGATGTACCTTCCCCAGGAATCCTTAGGCTTACGGCGTGCAGGATTCTCACCTGCATTATCGTTACTCAAGCCCACATATTCACTTCCTGACGCTCCACGAACCCTTCCGGACTCGCTTCAACGCCGACAGGAACGCTCTCCTACCACTTCTTACGAAGTCCGCAGTTTCGGCTCTCTGCTTATTCCCGATCATTATCGGCGCCGGACTCCTCGACCAGTGAGCTGTTACGCACTCTTTAAATGGTGGCTGCTTCTAAGCCAACATCCTGGTTGTCAGTGCAATCCGACTTCCTTAAGAACTGAGCAGAGATTTGGGGCCTTAACTGGCGGTCTGGATTTTTCTCCTTTTGACGACGGATATTGTCACTCGCCGTCTATCTCCCAGAACTTGGCAGTTGGTATTCGGAGTTTGGTTGAATGGGGTACCCAGGGTAGGGCCCGCCACTCATCCAGTAGCTCTACCCCCAACTGTTGCCTTCTGAGGCTAACCCTAAAGTTATTTCGGAGAGAACGAGCTATCTCCCGGTTTGATTAGACTTTTACTCCCCCCCACAGCTCATCCCAATTCTTTTCAACGAATACGGGTTCGGGCCTCCATTGGGTCTTACCCCAACTTCACCCTGGCCATGGGTAGATCACACGGGTTTCGCGTCTAGCCCCTACAACTCAGCGCCCTATTCAGACTCGGTTTCCCTTCGCCTCCGACCCGGTAGGTCTTAGGCTCGCTGCAGAGACTAACTCGTGGGCTCATTATGCAAAAAGCACGCGGCCACCCCGAAGGGCTCCCACCGCTTGTAAGCGCATGGTTTCAGGTACTCTTTCACCCCGCTCGTCGCGGTACTTTTCATCATTCAGTCACCTTACTGATGCACTATCGGTCGTTGGGTAGTACTTAGTCTTGGAGGGTGGACCCCCCATGTTCAGTCCGGGTTTCACGAGCCCGAACCTACTTGAAGACTCTAACGACCACACTACAGGGCTTTCACCTTCTTTGGCCAACCATTCCAGGTTGTTCACACGGTCTCTTGTCCGCTTTCGCTCGCCGCTACTGACGGAGTCGCTGTTGCTTTCCTTTCCTCCGGGTACTTAGATGTTTCAGTTCCCCGGGTTCGCTCTCTTGCCCTATGCATTCAGACAAGAGTGACCCATACGGGCCGGGTTGCCCCATTCGGAAATCCTGGGATCGGAGCTCGTTTACCAGCTTCCCCAGGCTTATCGCAGGTTACCACGTCCTTCATCGCCTCCCAACGCCAAGACATCCACCATGCGCCCTTGATCGCTTGATCACACCAACCCGACGTCGTGGATAACACACACGCTGCCGAACCGATGTCTCAAGCCGCCATTACGCTCAAGTGAAACACACATACTCAGATGAGTACATGCGCCTCGGCTTTCTTTCTCTTTAGGTATCGCGCTGACGCACTTCTCGTCATCCCGGCAAGCCGGAACTCAAAGACGCTGACAGCACGATTGCCATCTGTCTGCGGTTGTCAAAGAGGACACGCTTTGAACGGATCAACCGATCTGGGCGCCGAACGGATTCCCACCGAATCCGTTCGATTTTCGCCTCCCGAGATAGCTCGGTCGGCAGGAGACGATCGTAGGCCGAAGGCCAAGATGGTCAAGCTTTTGGTGAGATCATTTTCAGATCATCCACCACCAAATCCACCTCCGCCCCCGCCGCCGCCGGGCTGACCGTGCATTCTTCGGCCGTCACGATCGTTGAATTCCCGCCCGGTGGGCCCAGGATCGCCACGGAACTGCTGACGCGGGGCCTGCCCCGGAATACGGGGGAGCTGGTCGGCTCCGAGCTCTGAGGAGGCCTTGATGACCGCCAGCAGCGGCTCGTTGGCGTCCAGAGAAGGCGATCGGCTCACGATCAGCCCATCCGGGCCACGGACAAACGCTTCATAGTTGGATGTCGACTGCCCCCCGATGCCCACGCCCGCCACGGGTGACGAGACCACATCCAGGAGCCAGGCATCTGCCGAGATGGGGAGCTTCGTGGGCAGCAGCTGTTTGTCGAGTCCTTCGACCTGCTCGACCTCGGCCTCGGTACCATCGGTCCCCACAGCCGCGGGTTTCCAGGCCTGAGCGGAAGCCTCACGCTCGACATCCCAGGTCTGGAGGCCCTCCGGGAGTTCGATCTCGGCGACGAATCGGTCGCCCGGCTCGAGCGCGACTTCGCTCTTCCGCCAGTAGCCGTAGTAGAACTTGTACAACTCCGCGGTCACCGACGCCTTGCCGATGTTGCCGATGTCGCCCGGGTTGGCGCTGGTCAGGAAGAAGTACTCGTCCCAGCTCACGCCGACCGGCTCGCTCCACTCCGACCAATCCGATCGGACCAGCTTCGCGTCGGCCAGTTCGTGCAGGCTCTCGCTCAGCGAGCTCTTTCGACCAAACAGCGGGTTCACGAAGACCAGACGCGTGCGGTAGCGGTACGTCGCGCCCGCCTCGACGTCGAGATCGTGCACCCAGAAGCTGACCTCGTCGGCTTCGAGGATCGGCTCTTCGTGTGTGTACTTGGTGATGTCGTACGCCTCGGCGACGCCGACCTGATCCTCTGGCTGCCAGCCGAGGTCGGTCAGCTGCTCGACCACTGCCTCTCGCTGCGTGTTCAGAGACTCGATCTGCCTGTCGAGGGCCGCGATGCGCGGGTCGACCTGGTTCTGATCGTTCTCAGGCTGGCGCGTGGGTCGACGATTCTCGCCGCCCTCGCGACCTCCTTCGCGGCCGCCGGTCTCTCGTCCGGGAGTCCGCTCGGGTGCGTTGGTCTTGGCGGCTTCCTTGCGCTCGATGTCGCGGTCGATGCTCGCCAGTCGGCGCTCGAGCGTGCGGATCTGGTTCTTGATCCCCCCCACCTCACTCGGATCGGGCACCTCGGCCGGGGGCACCCAGGACTCGCCCTCGAGAATGCTCACGAACTGCGGGCGGAGGATGACATCTTCATTGCGAGCAGCCTGCGAGCCGATGCTCTCGAGCTGTCGGTAGTTCGTCGCGATCTCGTCGAGATCTTCGAGCAGGCTGAGCGTGCCCGGCATCTGTGCGACGGTCTCAGCCGGGCCCCATGAACCGTCGAGCTCACGCTTCTGGCGTTCGGTCTCGATGGCCAGGACGCCGACGCCCTGGCTCCACCAGTTGCGGGGCAGGGGCGAGACGGAGCCGGAGGGCCCGTCGGGATCATGCTCATACGCGGCCTTCAGCGCGGTGCCGTCGAACGAGGCCTGCACCGAGTTCCAGGGGGTGTCGAAGGGTTGCTCTGTCGGGAGGTACTCGGCGAGGCCCTCGATCTGCTCCACGGCGTAGGGGTCAAGCGTGGCGCGGTAGCTCGCAGCCGTCGGCTTGGCCGGGGCCGGGGGCTCGAATGCGGCGAATTCGCCGGCGGCGTAGTTCGTCTGGTCGCCCGAGACTTCGAGTTCGAGCGGCTCGGCGATGGCGAGGAATTCGCTTGTATCAACCACGCCGCCCGAGATCGCCTGCTCGAACTCGGACGCGAGGTCGCGCGTCTCGATCGCCTCAGGCAGCGTCGGGTTCGGGTCGTTGATCTGCGATTGCAAACGCTCGGCCGCCCGCTCGGCGGGCTTGTAGGCGTCGGCGAGCGGAACCTTGTTGCCGCCGACTTCTACCGCGCTGGATTGCAGCACGAACTGGAAGATCAGTACGACAAGAAACGCGAGCAGCATGATCACCACGATCAGCTTCTCGAAGTTCGCTTCGATCCAGGAGATGCCCTTTGCACTCATCGGTCGGTCCTCAAATCAAGCTGCGGCGATCAGGCCGGTCCTTCTTCGGTGCTCACGTCCTCGGGGATCCCGAGTTGTTCGCGCACGGCCGGGGGCATGTATGCCTTGGTCCAGCTGCGCAGCCAGAGCGTTTCGATTTCCATCTCCACACGTACGGGGTGATCAGTCCCGATGTAGTACCCCTGCGAGATCAGATCCCAGGGATCGACGGCGTAGATGTCCGCGTCGAGCACGGTCATGAAGTTCTCGGATGAGATCGCGTTGATCAATGCCGGGAGTTTCTTGTACGAAGCGATGAGCGTGACCTTGACGTAACGCACGTCGTACAGATCGCTCTGCTCCGTCCTCCGTCCCGTAAACGGCTCACCCGAAAGAGCGGTCTCGCCCCCCTGTGCGCCACGCCGAGAGGGCTGAGCCATGGAGTTGGGCTGTGCCCGAGCTCCGCCGTGACCTGCGCGTCCCGGGCTCATCTGCACCGGTGCGTCGTTGATCACGGGTGCTGAGACAGTGGTGACCATGGGATCGAAAGTGATCGACTCGACGCGTTTGACCGCGCCGTCGATGACGTTGCCGCCGACACCCCGGGTGTCGAACTGGTCGTTCGCGGCGACGAACGCCGAGAACAGATCCGAGATCAGCCAGTAGTCGGCTTGCCAGTTGAAGCAGGTCTCGACGCTCGGGGCAACCGCGGGCACCGTTCTTGGCACGGAGGGCGGGAGCACCGATGCGTCGGCGTAGAAACTCGTGTCCCGTGCATGCGTCTCGAGTGCTCCGAGGCGCTGCTCAACGAGCTGCTGCGAGATCTGCGCCCGGGCGCTCTCTTCCATGTCGTTCTCAGAAATACCCGGCGCAATCTGCGTCATGAGCGCCTGCTTGCGGGCAGCGATCTGCTCACGCAGCACCTCCGAATCGAGCGGCGAGCGGATCCGAAGCTGGCGAAAAAGCTCGTCGTACGCGGAGGTCGCGTTGTCCCCGCCGGTGGCCTGGACACGCTTGGCCATCTCGAAGGGCAGCAGCTGGGCGGGAGCGCCGCGTTCGGGCATCGGGAGCAGGCCCGGAACGAGTGCGCCGTGGTTCTTGGCGTTGAACTCGACCGCGCGTTCTTTGACCTCGGCGACCATCTGCTCGCGCTTCTCGCGCTCGGCTTTGTAGAACGCGGTCTTGACCGAGTTGGCCGGGCCCGTGTCGCTGATCTCTTCCTCGTTCTCGCCGAGAACGGGAAGCGTGTAGGTGACGGTCGCGCCCTCGACATCACGCAGTGCCTTGGTCGCCTCGTTCTGGCGTTCCTCGCGGAGCTTGCTGTTCATGCCCCCGGCGATGTACCAGGCCACGGGCAGCGGCACGATCGTGAGAATCGCGAGGATCACGATCACGATGTTCGACTTGAGCCAGGAAAGGAAGCCGCTCATTCGACACCTCCGTCATCCGTCGCGGACTGTTCGTTGCTGATGCGTTCTTCAGGCGGGACCACCGCGAGTGTCCAGCGGATCACGAATCGGGCGGGATCACGCTCGAACGAGTTCTGCTCGGGGATGGGCAGCGGTGCCATCTCGTCGAGTGAGCCGGCCGCGAACTGCACCTGGCGCGAGCCGCCACCGCTGCGTTCGGGCTGGCCTCCCGAAACAGGAGCCCTTCCGTGGGATCCCAACCCGCCGCCGCTCTCATCGAATGAAACATCGCCGCCGACGACGTAATCCTCGTTCATCGCCCCCGGACGTGCTCCGGGTCGCCCGCCCGGTGGCACCCGGCGGTCGCCGCCGCGCGGGGCTGCTGCCACCTGCTGGTAGTTGAGCTGCTCGGTATCGATGATCACGTACGGGACATCCTCACGCTCGGCGCTGGCCTGAAGCCAGGGCAGCACAGTCCCGAGGACGAACGGCCTGGGATCGGGCTGGAGCGTCTCGACCTCGAGAACAACGTCGATCTTGGGCTTGTCGGGGTACGGGTCTTCGCCGCCAAAGCGGTTCCTGCTGGGATTGCCGCCCATGGCGTTACCCTCACCCGAGATCGGGTTCGAGTAGGTCATGGTGTAGCTGACGACGTCGAAGGCCTGCGTCGGTCCGTTGCCACGGGCGCCCTGCCATGCGGGCACCTGGTTGTTCGACCACGCGACGATCTCGCCGAGGTCCTTGACGACGTGCGCCATCAGGTCTCGCCCCTCGGGGAGCTGAATAAGCGACTGCGCCACGGTGTCGGCCTCGGCCTGACCGATGACACCCGCGTCGGTCGCCTCGTTCTTGAGGCTGTTGGCCTGGTTCACAACGTTCTGGATGGTCACCGGCTTGCGGTTGTTGGAGACCGCGGCGTTGTCGATCGCCCAGTTGATGAACATCGCGGCACTGGCGGCGACCGAAAGGCCCGCGGCCATGCCGAACCACTTGACCTTGCGCCCCCACATCCCTTCGCGGACGATCCCGACGGGCATGAGGTTGGCGTCGATCGTGGGCATGCCAAGGCCCTGCAGGGCGAGGCCGTACGCGACGGACATCTCCAGCGCGAGCGCGCCGAACTCGCCCGCACGGGGGCCGTCGAGCGACAGACGCTTGTAGTCGTCCATGCGGTAAACGTCGAGCTGGAGCTGCTGCTTGAGGAAGCGGCGCAGGCCGGGCAGACGGAAGGTCGAGCCGATACCGACCACGCGCGAGAGGTTCGCGTCGGGGTGCAGGCTGCTGTGATACCCGATCGAGCGCTGCGTTTCCTGCGCAAGATCCGCGAACACGCCCTTCATTGCCTGGAAGACGTGGCGAGAGTGCTTCGAACGCTCGGCCTCGCGCTTCAGTCGCTCGGCCTTGGCGTAGGTCAGCTTGAACTTGTCGACCAGCGCCTCGGTGAAGTGGTGCCCGCCGATCGGGAAGGTGCGCATCCAGACGCGGCCCGCGTCGGCGATGATCAGGTCCGTCGAGGTCGTGCCGACGTCCATGATAACCGTGCCCGGCGTTTTCTCCGTGAACTGCAGGTCGTACGCCATCGCGTTGTACGCCGACACCGGCGCGATGTTGATTGCGTCGGGCGAGAGGCCCACATCGCGGAAGAGCGAGAGCTCACGCTCAATGCGCTGCTTCGTGATCGCGAAGATGCCCACCTCAACCTCGGGCGAGTCCGGGCTCATGAATGTCTGGAAGTCCCATTCCACCTCTTCCAGAGGGAACGGGATCTGCTGCACGGCTTCGTACTGCACAAGGCCCGCAACCTTTTTGGGCTCGACCGGGGGCAGCTTGGCAAAGCGTGCGAACGCCTGGTGACCGGGGACACTGATCGCGATCGGTGCGCTCTCGAGGTCGTACTGGCTCACGAGCTGACCGATGGCGACACGCATCGCGTCGTCGGCGTCGAGGTCGGGCGTCGAGAGCACCTTCTTGTGCGGGATGATCGCGAAATCGAGCACCTCGACGTTGCCGTCGGGCTTGAGACCCAGCTTGAGAGCTTTGATGGCGCTGGCGCCGAGCTCGATACCCCAGCACTCGTTCACGGAAGCCATGGGGGCCGTCCTTCCTCATCTGATCGACCAACGCGCCGCGCTCAGAGGCGACTTCGCCCCCGGCGGGTGTGATGGTGCGCTGCTTCTTCGACCTGTCCGCCGGCCCAGCGGTTCGCGCCGCCGGGCGACTTTGCTGCCCGCGGGCCACCGGGACCCGTGGGAGGATGGTACACGCCCGTGCACCCCTCGGCGCAGGGATCACCCCACCCTTTCCCTCACCCTTACGACGCTCGCTCACACACTGTTCCGGATCTTCACTCGCGCCGATCGATCCGGTCGGCGAGCACTGCCCCTACCACAGCCAGAACACCGCCCGCATAGACGAGCCAGCCGAGCCTTGGCGGCACACGGAAGGTCAACAGGCCATCGGGCCCGCCGTAGGAAGCCGTGTGATACCCGATGAAGATCAGGACCATCGCGATCGTGACCGCGCTGGGCCCAGTGAGCATGCCGATGCCGGGGATCTCGATGGGCGTTTCAACCGATCCCCTGCCGCTGCGGGCAAGCAGGATGAGGCCCGCGATGGCCAGGGAGGCGCCCAGCACCAGAAACCCGATCTCGTCGGTGGTCATGGGATCAGAACATCGCCAGTGAAGCGGCGCTGATCATGGCTGTGCCCTGCGGGTCCATCGTGCCGCCGTACTGGAGCAGACGGACTTCGTTCGGGTCGGCAGCGAGCATCGTCGCCGCGATCGCGCCGACCGAGCTCCAGCGGGTTGGGTTCTGCTGCCAGGCGAGGCTCGAGACCAGATCCTGCGGCTTGTTGTCGGTCAGCATCTTCATCAGCGCCTGGTCCTGCTCGATGACCTTCCGGCGGTTGGCCTCCACCTCGGGGGCATCGCCGGCGAGTTGGACCTTGTCGCCGTAGGCCGGGCCGACGTGGCTCAGCTCGGCCGAGCCGACAAGAAGCGTGGGCCCGGGCAGTCCCGCGATGGCCTCTTTGAGCGCATCAACGAAGGGCTGGAAGGCGACGCCCTTGCCGTTATAGGAGTCGCCGTTGTTCACGACGGGATCGTGGACGAGGGCGGCGAAGACGGGCGGGTTGGTGCCGTTCTCGTCCCCGAAGACGTGCTGGAGCCAGGCGACCTGGAGCTCGATCGAGTGCTCGCGTTCGTGGTCGTAGCGGTGCTCGAAGAGCTGCTCACCCAGCTTCTCGCGCATGATCTTGATCATGTCGGCGTCGGCGGGGCTCTCACCCAGCGGCGTGCGGAAGCCCTTGTCGCAGGCGCAGACGCCCGTGGCCTCGCCGAAGTGGTTGGTCCCGAGCACAACGATCCGGGCGGGTTTGTCGACGACGCGCATGCGGCCGTAGACCGCCCCGTACATCAGAAACCCTTGCTGGTAAGGCACATACGGAGCAATGATGGCCTTGGGCAGCTTGTCGAAGCTCGGGTCCTCGGCCTTCTCGAGGGCCTGGTTCATCATCGCGGTCATCTGCTCGGCGAGCTTCTCTTTGCCCTGCTCGGCCTTCTCTTCGTCGGTGGCGGCCCGTCCGTGGTCCTTCTGGGTATGGGCTTCGACGATCGCGTCGGCCATGGCCGCGGTCTGGGCGGGCGGGAGGATGTCCGTCGAGTCGAAGTCGGCTCTCATCTTCGCCCACATCTCGTCGAAGACCGCCCCCTCGATCAGGCCCGCGTCGTAGAGCTGGGCCACGAAGGGCTCGAGGTGCTCGCGGGTCAGACCCCGCCCGACCTGGGTGACGATGTCATCGAGGGTGTGCTCGCCGTTGAAGAGAGGCAGGACCGCCTGCATGGCGGGCTGGGTCATGACGACCTTGGGTGAGATCTGCTTGGCGTCGGCGAGGCCGAGCAGTTGGACCTGCTTGCCGTCGGGCCCCTGCGCGGGTGCGACAAAGCCCCTGATCGGGCGGAGTTTGGGCCGCTCCTGCTGAGGCATGGAGGCGTCGAAAGTGGGCATGCTGGGCTGATCCATCCGTTGAAATCCTCACCGCTCGAAGGTCCGAGAGAGTGTAGCGCACGCGGCGGGCGGTTCTGTGAGCACGCCCTGAAAGCTGGACTTGCTCTCGGGTGGGACTACACTTGCGGGCTCGGCCGGCCGGTGGTGGTACAGGTCTGCGTCGGGCTGATTACTTCGAACAGGCCTTTCAGAGCCGGGCGAAGGCCCGGGGAGTCAGATATGTCCAGCGCAACCATGCACGCCCCCGGCACGAAGATCCGCTGCACCATCAGCAAGGTCCCCATGGCCGCGGCAAAGGTCGACACGATCGAACGCATGATGCGCCAAGATCCGGCCAACGCCAAGGCCCTCAAAAAGAGCCAGAAATCCCGCGAAGAGAAGAACAACTTCTACATCCGCGGCAACCGCCTTTGGGGCGCCCGGGCCAAGTGCAGCAAAATCACCCGCTGCACCGAAGGCAACACCTGGGAGATGACCTTCACCCCGCAGATCGGTCCGGACCTGGCCTCGGTCAGCGACTTCCTCAAGATCGAAAAGATCTGATCCCACCGGGAAACCAGCAGACTTTGACGCCGGCCGCTCCTCGGAGCGGCCGTGTTGTTTTTCGAGGTGAGCGGGTCTCGGCGCACAAAAAAACCCGGCGTCAGCAACACTGCCAAACGCCAGGTCTCGTGGGGGTCTTTTTTGTGCACCCGGTGGTGCGTCCAATGATCCGCATGGATACGCCGCGGGTTCCACCGAAATACAAAAAACTCTGCACCCAGCCTCTTTAGGCGGGTGTCAGTTTGGACATGGCCAGCTGGAGATCTTCCCAGACCTTCTTGCGATTCTCGGGGGTGTAAGACCTGAGAAGATAGGCAGGGTGGTACGTGGGCATGACCGGGATCACGAGCCCGGGTTCCAGCTCCAGGTCATGGAACTGGGCCCGGAGCTTGGCCATGGACTCGGTTGAGCGGAGCAGGCACCGCGAGGCGGGCAGCCCGAGGGCGACGATGACCTTGGGCTGGACGATCTTGATCTGCTCGAAGAGGAAGGGCCTGCTGGCGTCGATCTCGTCGGTGGTCGGGGTGGCGTTGCCCGGGGGGCGGACCTTCAGAACGTTGGCGATGTAGACGCTCTCGCGGGAGAGGCCCATCGCGATGATCATCTTGTTGAGTAGCTGCCCCGCCCGGCCCACGAAAGGCTTGCCCTGCTCGTCCTCGTCGGCGCCGGGGGCCTCGCCCACGAACATGAGCTCGGCGTGGATGTCGCCGTCGTCCCAGACGAGGTTCTTGTACTCCGTGATGAACGGCTCGTGCGGCTTCTCCTGCTCGTACCGAGCGCGGAGCTGACGCATCGCGGCCTCGGCGTCGGTCGCGCCGGCTGATCGCTTTGCCGGCGGGCGAGCGGCCTTGGGCAGGTCTTTCGGCGGCTTCACGTTGATAAAGTCGACACCCATCAGCGCCGAGGTTTTGGCGTGCTGGGCGACAACCTTGCGGGCACGGGCTGAGTCGGAGGTGCTGCTCACCCCTGGCCGTCGTCGCCTGCGGGCGGCGTCAGGTCATCGAGTTCTTGCTTGAGCTCGTCGACGGCGTCTTCGCCCTCGTCGATCGCTTCGTCGATGACTTCGCCCGCATCGTCGATGATCTCTTCGCCGGTTTCCTGGGCGTCGTCGATCAGGTTGCCATCACGATCATGGGTGTGCCCCATGTGGTCGTGCTCGGCCGAGTCGTTCGAGTCGGTGAGTGCGCCGACGTTGCCGCCGGTGGAGCCGACAATCACACCAACGGCCGCGCCGATGACGAAGCCGACGATGAGGCCGGGGACGAAGGCCTTGATGAATCCACCTGACACGGCTTGATTCTGCTCGGACATGTTGAAGCTCCAGTTGAGGGCACGGCGTGCCGACTCGGTTCGATGATACCGGCCCCGGTGGGGCGCATTAGCGATTCGGGCGGCCGAGTTTTCGGACGCGAGCCATCCATCGGCCGTATTCGAGGGCGGCTTTGAGCGATTCCGCACGATTCCCGGGCTCACCCCGCCCGAAGGCAGTTTCGTATCGCCAGGTCCAGTATCTCCCCCTGATTCGGAATTTGCTGAGGATCAGCAGTCTCAGGAGTTGCCAGCAGCCGGAGAGGGTCTCGAGGGGTCGCATCAGCTGCCGGCCTCGACAGTGCTGCGGTACCAGTCGCAGGTCTGAACCAAACCTTCACGCAGCGAGGCGATGGGTTCATACCCGATCAGGGAGCGTGCGCGGGTGATGTCTGCCTGGCTGTCGCGGACATCCCCTTCGCGGGGGGGCTCGAAGATGGGGTCGATCTCTTCGCCGGTGAGGATCTCGGACATCATGGCGGCGAGCTCGATGAGCGAGACCGAGCCGCCGGTGCCGATGTTCATGACCTCGCCCTTCAGCGGACGGTCGTGCGTGCCCGCCAGGAGTGTGGCGTAGACGGCGTTGGAGATGAAGGTGAAGTCTCGGCTCTGCTTGCCGTCGCCGAAGATCACGGGCGGCTCGCCCTTGAGGAGTCTCGTCGCGAAGGCGGCGACGACCGCGGCGTAGGCGGAATCGGCGCGTTGGCGCGGGCCGAAGATGTTGAAGTACCGCAGGCACGCGGTGGAGAGCCCGTAGGCCTGGCTCCAGGCGGTGGCGAGCTGTTCGCAGGCGAGCTTGCTCGCCGCGTAGGGGCTTGCGGGCCTGGTGGGCATGGTCTCGACGCAGGGGAGTGAGTCGGGGTTGCCGTAGGCCGAGCTTGAGGCGGCGATGACGACGCGTGAGACGTTGTGGCGTCTGGCGGATTCGAAGACACGGAGTGTGCCCGAGGCGTTGACCTCGAAGGTGCGTGCGGGCTCTTTCATGGACCTTGGGACAGAGCCCATGGCGGCGAGATGGATGACGATCTCGGAGCCGTCGATGGCGTCGTGGAGTGCCCGGTCGTCGAGGATGGAGCCGTAGACGAAGCGGACGTTGTCGGGCTGGAGTTCGATGTGGTCGGAGATGCGATCGAGTGTGGAATTGGAGAGGTCATCGATGACGCTGACATTGGCGCCTGCGGCGACGAGTGTGTCGACGATGTGGCCCCCGATGAACCCGGTGCCGCCGGTGACACAGACAGATCGCCCGGCGTAGGCGGCCTGAATGCGTCGGAATATCTCGGCTGGCATCTCCATCGGGCGTGGTCCTTGGCAGTCGGCGTAGAACGAAAGCCACGCCGATCGAAAGAAGAAATCCCCCCGGGACGCGGTCGCCCCGGGGGGATGGTATGGGCAATCAGGCTGTCACGCCGGGATTACGGGCAGCCGGCGTTGTAGTTGGCAACCCAGGCGCTGAAGTCGGCGGGCGAGCAGACGCTGTCGCTGTTCTGATCGCACTCCGGTGCGCTGGAGTTGAAGGCGGAGACCCAGGCGCTGAAGTCCGCGGGGCTCAGGATGCCGTCGCCGTTGGTATCGGCCAGGCAGTCTGCCGAGTCGGGCGTGACGGTGAGCGTGGCGTTGGAGCTGGTGGTGTTGCCGCATCCGTTGCCGACGACGACGCTGTAGTTGCCGTCGTCTGCGGGCGTCGCGCCGGTGATGGTGTACGAGTCGCTCATCGCTCCACCGATGTTGACCCCGTTCTTGCGCCACTGGTAGGTCAGCGCGGGCGTGCCGCTCGCGGCGACGGTGAAGGTCACGTTGTCGCCCTCGTTGACGGTCTGCGAATCGGGCTGGTCGGTGATCGACGGGCCCTGATCGACGGTGATCATCGCGAAGCTCGAGTCGACGGTGCCGACCGGGTTCGTGACGCGGCAGAAGTAGAGCCCCTCATCGCTTTCCTGAACGTTGGGGATGCTCAGCGTGGCGCTGGTGGCGCCCGAGACCGGGAGCAGGAAGACATCGAACCACTGGTAGGTCAGGGGGGCATCACCCGTCGCTGCGACGGTGAGCTGCGCGGTCTGACCTTCGCACGCGGTGGTGTTCGAGGGCTGCAGGGTGATGACGGGCGGGTTGCCGTCGACCACGTCGTACCCGATGGCGTCGAACATGTCGAGGTCGCCGTCGCTGTAGTAATCGCGGCCGATGAAGGTGCAGCCGCCGCTGAAAGCGGGGTCCATGATGCCGATGTTTGTGGTCAGGCTGCAGTTGCCCTGCTCGCGGAAGTGGCTGGCCTGCCACGGGCTGCCATCGGACATGCGGTACTCGGCGCTGATGATGTCGCTGTTGACATCGTCGTTGGTCGGGTTGTTGTAATCGACGGTGCGGGGAGTGGTCTGGAACTCGGCGGTGGTGTCGGGGTTGTAGTCGTTCGAGCCGTCCGAGCGTGAGAAGCGGAAGAGGTCGAGGGCTTCGATGTCATTGGTGCGGAAGTCGGTGGCGGAGGTGAAGCCCATGGCGTGGCCGACCTCGTGGATGACGACATCGACGAAGGAGTAGGAAGACCCGCTGATGCCGTTGGAGGGGTCGTAATCCCAGTTAAAGTTGCTGTTGTACTGCATGCTGGCGTCGGAGCCGCCCGAGCTGCCGATGGTGGCCTTGTAGTTGGCCCGGGTGAAGAAGACGCGGTTCTCGTTGGTGACGGAGCTCGAGCTCGCGTTGTAGCGCACGGGGATGGTGGTCCCGGTGGGCAGGAAGCTCTGGATGGTGTCGTCGCCGTCCATGCCGTTGACGAGGCCGTTGCGGGCGTCAGAGTAGGAATCCTGGACGTAGCTGGAGCCGGTCGCGCCGAGCACGCCCGAGCCCATGTTCGCGAACGAGAGGCTCACGATGACGGTGGTCGGATCGCTGAAGTTGCTCTCGATGGCGGCCTCTGCGAGCGACAGGGCGCTCGTGGCGCCGCTCGGGATGCTGCCCGAGACATTGAAGATCACATCGATGCCGCCACGGCCCGAGGTGTTGTTGATGGTCGTGACACCCTGATCGACGAGGTCGGCGTGGGTGACAGCGATCTCGAGCAGGTCGGCTTCGTTCACCGCGGTGGTGTCCGAGCCGCACATGAACCGCCAGACGGTTTCGGTCGGCAGCGATGCCTGGGACTCGTCGGCGTAGCGCTCGACGATGCTGGCCTTCTCCGGGATAACGACGTGCGGCTGCTGGGCCCCTGCAAGACCCGCTGCAACTGCCAGACACCCGGTGAGGGTGCTTTGAATCCTCTTCTTCATTTGAGCCTCCCCTGACTGGACCGCCGACCGGCAACCGATCGGCAGGCCCGATTTCGTAACACTCCACTCTGTGAGACAGCTACCGACCGGGAACCCCGGCGGAGACCATGGCCGATACGCACCCCCGAGCGCATCGGTTGTCCCTATTGTGCATGAATCCCGGGCCTCGATCCAGAACCATTCTCAAACAGGGACAGCCTCGCGTCCGCAAAGTCCCAGAAGGTCGCATTCTGGCCGGGATTCTGCCTCTATCTAGTCAACAACCCGCGTTGAAGTTGGCGACCCAGGCCGAGAAGTCAGCGGGGCTGCACGTGTCGTCATAGTTCTGATCGCATTCCGGGGCATTGGCGTTGAACGCGGCGACCCAGGCCGAGAAGTCGGCCGGGCTCAGCATCCCGTCGCCGTTCACGTCCGCGATGCACGCGCCGATCCGGCCTTTAAAGGTGACCAACAGATTCGACGGTCCCGAAGCACCGGGCAGGTCCTCATCGCTGACGGTGATGATCGCCGTCGCTTCGTACGTGCCGATGGTCTGGGTATCGATCTCGACCGTGAAGGCCGCGTCCTCGCCCGGCATGATGCCAGACAGGGGCGTGAGGTTGGTCGAGAAAGCGCCGGCATCACCGATGATCATCACGCTGTCGATGTCCAGGTTCGCCGAGTACACGGAGGGCGCGATGTTCCAGACCGAGAAGCCGAGCGTGGGCGAGGTCTCATCGACTTCGAGTTGACCGAAATCGATGACGAGCTCGCTCGTCAGAGACTGGCCGTCGAGCGAGGCGAGCGCGTGGTCGAGCGCGATGCCCGTGATGGTGACGACGTCGTCGCCGTCGCTCGAACCGAGCCCGGCACCGGCAGAGGTGACCTCGGTGGTGTCGACGGTGACGTTGCCCCCGAACGGCCCGAAGCCCGAACCGGTGATCTGGACCGTGTGGCTCATCGACTGGGTGTTGCGGGCCACGCCGAACTGGTAGCGGCTGACCTCGGCGAGATCACCATCGGTGACCACGCTGTAGGTGGTCGGAGCGGCTCCGGTCTTCTGGAGATCGATGGAAACGGCCGGGAAATCGGAGGGTTCTCCGATCATCAGCCCGAGATCGACGGTCTCGCTGGAAGCGCCTTCGACCTGTCCCTGGCCGGCGATGATGATCTGCGCGTCGCTGAGTGAATCGCCGAAGAGGGCCCAGACCCACTCGGGACGATCTGCGAAGGCGTTGCGGTTGTTCTGGACGTTGTAGACCCGGTCGTTGCGGGTGTTGTCGACGTCGCCGGGCATCTCGGCGATGTGCCAGTCGACGAACTGCTGCTGATTGCCGAGCAGCGCCATGTTGAGGTACGGGTAACGCGTTTTCATGTAGAAGGCCATGCGCGCCATTCGGCCGCGGTAATTGAGGCCGTAGAGATTCGGGTCGAATTGCCCGGGGAAGGTGCCGAACTGCTTGTTGCCCCGCGAGCCGTTGATGCTTGGGTTGCAGGGGTGGAGCTGGTGCAGGTCGCTGTAGTCGGAGCCGTTGTCACCGACGCCGAGGCTCCGGGGCCAAGTGTGCTCTCGGTTCCATGTTGCGCCGGAGTCCCAGATCGAGCTGACGGAAGCGCCGTTGTACACGAGGATGATGTTGGCGGGGTTGTTGGGGTCTTCGTCGATGTCCTGGAGCAGCGTCCGCGCGTCGCCGTAGCTCCGGGTCGTGGCGTTGTTGAGCAGCACGTTGAGTTGTGACTGGAGTGTCACAGCGTTGGTGCCGGTGATCGAGTCGTAGTACCCCGCGGGCGGGTCGGCCATCGCAGCGGTTGCCATCCCGAAGGCCAGACAGATTGATGTCACTGATTTGTTCATGCTGGTCTCTCTTGTCCTCCCACGACCAAGCGTATCCGTGCTTGGCAGAAAGAGTTGTAAAAATGGTGCAAGGGTGTCCGCGCAGGGCGTCGGCATACGGTCAGAACGTTGAGGGATTCGCCCTATAACCAGGTCTCGGGTGGATATACTCATCCGCTAACGTTCGGAAACCAAACAGAGCACTACTCCGGAGCCTGGCGTGGTGTTCCCGCATGTGGAGGTATTCGCTGTGAAAGGTCGTCTCTTTGCACTCGTCGCCTTGGGCGCAGCCGTCATGATCGGCAGCTCGGGCTGCACCACGGTCTCGCGTGGTCTCGGGAAGATCACCGCCAACAAGTACGCCAAGCCCCGTAGCGGCACGGTCTGGACCGTCGCCCCGCCCCAGCTTGAGCCGCCGGCACCGGACAAGAAGAACGTCTACATCTCGTTCCGCAACATCAGCGATGCCTCGGACATCAACCTGACTCAGGAGCTGCGTCAGGCCGCGACGGATCAGGGCTGGACCGTTGTCAACGATCCGACGAACGCGACGTACCGCCTCCGCGCGAGCCTGCGTTTCTTCGGTGAGGTCGAGCCGGAATCCGGCGGCAAGAACGTCGCCAACAAGATGGGCTGGATTACCGGCGCCGCCACGGGCATCGGCACGGGCGTGCTCGTGGCCGACGCGACCAACAACTGGGGCTACGGCGCCGCCGCCGGCGCAGGTGCTGGCGGACTGGCCGGCATCGGCATCGCCAACGCATCAACACCCCGCGAATGGGCCGCGATCATCGACTTCGTGCTCGAGGAATACAGCGAGACGCCCGTCGAATTCGAGAAATTCACCGACAGCAGCTCGGACGCGACGACCGGCGCCGGTACCGGCAACGACCGCATGTCCGATGCGGGCCGTACCAACACGGGCAACAGCTCCAACGCCACCATCACCACGACCAGCAATTACTTCCCCCACGGCCTGCGACTCTCGGCCTGGGCCAACCAGATGAACATGTCCGAAGAAGAGGCGCTGCCGCTCATTCAGGACCGCATCAGTAAGGTCGTCACGCAGATGCTGCCTCAGTAATCTGAATATTGATTCCAATTCAAGGCGGCCGCTCTTCGGGGCGGCCGCTTGTCGTTTTCGTGGGTCGCTGCAGGGACTGACGGATTCTGCTAGGCTCCGATCCCCCCACTCTTGACGAAGGAGGTAGAGCTATCGACTCCGAGAGCCTGCAGAAACTGCTCGCGGTGGTGCTGTACTGCGCCGTTCTCCTGTTCATCGGTTATCTCGCGTCGAAGCGGATGCGTGACATCCGGGACTACTTCGCCGGCGGCAAGAAGCTCGGGTTCATCAATGTCGCCTTCTCGGCGCGTGCCACTGGCGAATCGGCGTGGCTGCTCATCGGGCTGACGGGCACCGGCTTTGCCGTGGGTGTCCAGGGATTCTGGGTGGTGCTTGGCGAACTCATCGGCGTGGGCGGCGCGTGGCTCCTGCTCGCCAAGCGTTTCAAACGTCTCTCCGACCGATACGACTCCATCACCATGCCCGACTATCTCGAGTCACGCCTGCGCGACACGGGCCACTGGCTCCGACTCATCGCGGCCGGTGCACTGGTTGTCTTCGTTCCGATCTATGCGGGCTCACAGGTCTTCGCCACGGGCAAGGCGTTTAACGCCTTCCTCGACTGGAACTACTTCCTCGGCGCCACGATCGGATTCCTCGTGGTGCTCTTCTACATCACCAAAGGCGGCTTCGTCGCGGTTGTCTGGTCCGACGTCTTCCAGGGCTCGCTCATGCTCATCGGGCTGGTGCTGCTCCCGATCGCCGGGCTCCTCGAAGCGGGCGGCGTCACGAATATTCTCGACACGCTCCGGGCCAACGACCCGAGCCATCTCTCGATCACTGCCGGCCAGGGTTGGACGCCGCTGACGATCGCAACGATTGTCGGCTTTGCAGCCATCGGGATCGGGTTCCTCGGCTCGCCGCAGGTCTTCGTGCGGTTTATCTCGCTGCGGAGCGAGAAAGAGATCAGCAAAGGTGCCGCGGTCGCGCTCACGTGGACGCTCCTTGCCGACAGCGGCGCGGTGCTGGTCGGCGTCGTGGGGCGCTCGCTCTACACCATGTCCGAGATCGGGGACGACAAAGACAACATCCTGCCCTTCATGTCGCAGACACTCCTGCCTGCATTCCTGGCCGGCGTGTACATCGCCATGGTGCTCAGCGCGATCATGTCAACGATCGACTCGCTGCTCGTTGTCGCATCGAGCGCCGCGGTGCGTGACTACTGGCAGAAAACCAAGCACCCGAACATGCCCGACGACCAGCTTGTCAAGCTCAGCCAGCGTTTGACGCTCATCCTCGCGCTCATCTCGTTCGGCATCGGCATGGGCATCCTCGCCTACAACGCGGACGAGGGTGTGTTCTGGATCATCATCTTCGGCTGGTCGGGCATCGCCGCGACGTTCTGCCCCGTGGTCATCCTGAGCCTGTTCTGGTCGAAGCTGACCTCGCTTGGCGCAAAGATGGGCATGGTGACGGGCTTCCTGTGCGTGCCGTTCTTCAAGTTTGCTGCCCCAGCAATCTTTGAAGGTATCGGCTGGGACGCCGGCGTGAGCTATCTGGGCGCACTGGATGTGCTCTTGCCCGCGTTCCTCGTCGCCGGCGCGGTGTCGGTCGCGGTCAGTCTGCTCGACAAAAAGGGACAGGCTGCGCTTGTGGGTGTTGAAGACGAACTCAGAGAAGCCGCGGGGAAAGGCTGACTCTTCGTTTCAGCAACCGGCGTTGTAATTGGCGACCCATGCGCTGAAGTCGGCGGGTGTGCATGAGCCGTCGTCGTTCTGATCGCACTCGGGAGCCATGGCATTGAACGCGGCGACCCAGGCGGAGAAATCAGCGGGGCTCAGCATGCCGTCGTTGTTGGTGTCGGGGAGACAAACCTCGCCCGGCAGCTCGAAGTGGTAGACCACCCCCGTGCCGTCTCCACCGACTTGGTCGTAAGCGCCCGTCACAACCCGCGCACCATCGATACCGACTGAATACCCGAGCCAGTCGCCGTACTGGCCGTCCGAAGCCAGCAGCTTGAACAACTGCTCGCCCGAATGGGCATCGAAGACATACACGGAACCTGAGCTCGAACCCAGATCGTCATCTCTGATCGCGCCCACAACCACGCGATCACCGGAGACTGCCACAGACGAGCCGAACAGGTCACCCGAGGCGGCGTCATCGGCAACAAGTTTGTGCAGCAGCAACCCCGTGTTCACATCGAAAACATAAACCGCCCCGGTATCAACCGCTCCAGCATCGTGCTCCACTGCGGCGACGACCGCGAACGACTCACACAGCGCCACCTCCAGCCCGAAGCCATCGCCGATGAGGCCGTCGTGTGGGGTGAACTTCATGACCTGCTGTCCGGTGAGTGCGTTGAAGAGATACGCGGCCCCGGTGTTGATGCCCTGATCGTCGTCGCCCGGCGCGCCCACGAGCACATGCGACTCGGTTACAGCCACGGCGTGCCCGAACAGGTCGAACTCGTCCGCACCCGCTGGCAACAGCTTCCTTCGCAGCTGCCCGCTCTTGCGATCAAAGAGGTACGCCGAGCCGCTATCAGGCAACCCGACCATGCCATCGTTGACCGCACCGACCACAACAAACGACGACGAGATCGACACTGCATCACCAAACCGGTCGTACGCCTCGCCGTCGAACGCGACGAGCTTCCTGAGCTCTGCACCGTCCGCGAGATCGAACACATACGCGGCGCCGGTCACGACTCCGTCGTGCTGTGCGAAGCACGCCCCCACCACTGCAAACTCACCGTGCACGGACACCGCGTTTCCAAACGAATCCAGCTCCCCGGCTTCCGAGGCCGTGAGCTTGTAGAGCTGCTGACCGGTACCGAGATCAAACACGTACGCGGAGCCGGAATTGGTGCCCGCGTCATCATCCCGGAAGGCGCCGGCAACCAGATGCAGCCCCGAAACCGCGACCGCACTGCCGAACTGATCACCCGCGACGATGTCGCCCGGCACTACGGAACCGACCTCGTTGAGGATTTGGCCACAAGCCGAGGCGGCGGAACACGCCAGCAACACAGCAGTCGGTACTCTGGCTCTCATGGGCAGCTCCTTTCCGACCAGACTACCAGTCTTCCGGCTGCTCAACAAACCGCTGTTTTCAAAAAGAAAGCCCCCGCCAATTGACGGGGGCTCGCGTGAATTCAGAATCTGGCTTTCCGGGCCTCAGCCCTTCCAGGTGCTCTTGAAGGCCTTGAGCGCCTTCTCAAGCTTGCCGGTCAGCTCGTCATCGAGCGCCTTCTTCTCGACGATCTCGGCGTGGACGTCGCGGGCCGTCGTCTGGAAGTAGTCCAGCATCGCCTTCTCGAACTCGGCGACCTTGCCGATCTCGACGTCGTCGAGGTAGCCCTTCGTGCCCGCGTAGATCGAGATGACCTGATCCGTCACGGTCTGCGGGACGTACTGCGGCTGCTTGAGCAGCTCCACCATGCGGGCACCGCGGTCGAGCTGGGCCTGCGTGGCCTTGTCGAGGTCGGTACCAAGCTGGGCGAACGCCTCGAGTTCGCGGTAGGCGGCAAGGTCGAGTCGCAGGGAGCCGGCGATCTTCTTCATCGCCTTGATCTGGGCGTTACCACCCACGCGGGACACCGAGATACCCACGTTAATGGCGGGACGGACACCCGAGAAGAAGAGCTCGGGCTCGAGGTAGATCTGGCCGTCGGTGATCGAGATCACGTTGGTCGGGATGTACGCGGACACGTCGCCTTCCTGCGTCTCGATGACGGGCAGCGCGGTCAGCGAGCCGCCGCCGTTCTCGTTGGAGAGCTTGGTCGCACGCTCGAGCAGGCGGCTGTGGAGGTAGAACACGTCACCCGGGTAGGCCTCACGACCGGGCGGGCGGCGGAGCAGGAGCGAGAGCTGGCGGTAGGCGACGGCCTGCTTGCTGAGGTCGTCGTACACGAGCAGGGCGTGCTTGGGCATGGGCTTGCCGTCGGACATCAGCTTGCCCGCTTCCTTGCCCGACCACATGAAGTACTCGCCCATCGCACAGCCCGAGTAGGGCGCGACGTACTGCATCGGGGCGGGGTCCGAGCTGCCCGCGGTCACGACGATGGTGTAGTCCATCGCGCCGTTCTGCTTGAGCGTCTCGACCACACCCGCGACGGTCGACTCCTTCTGGCCGACGGCGACGTAGATGCAGACCACGGCTTCTTCCGTGCCCCAGTACTGCTTCTGGTTGATGATCGCGTCCACCGCAACAGCGGTCTTACCTGTCTTACGGTCGCCGATGATCAGCTCTCGCTGGCCGCGACCGATCGGGATCATCGCGTCGATGGCCTTGATACCGGTCTGCAGTGGTTCGGTCACGGGCTGACGCTCGGCGATGCCGGGGGCGATGATGTCGACCAATCGGCTCTCGCTGGCGTTGATCGCGGCCCCGCCGTCGACCGGGCGGCCGAGCGGGTCGACCACGCGGCCGAGCATGGCCTCACCGACGGGCACCTGCAGCAGCTTGCCGGTGCTCTTGACGATGTCGCCTTCTTTCACAGAGAGCGGGTCGCCGTAGATCACGGTACCGACGGTGTCGGTCTCGAGGTTCATGACCTGGCCCATGACGGTGCCCTTGTCGGTCTGGAACTCGACGAGCTCGCCGGCCATCGCGTTGGCGAGGCCATAGACACGGGCGATACCGTCGCCGATCTCAACGACGCGTCCGACTTCGGAGACCTCGAGGTCGGCCGAGTACTTCGAGATTTCCTGCTTGATAATGCTGGCGATTTCGTCGGTCTTGATTTTCACGCGAGAGCTCCGCTGAGTCGTCTTGTGTGGTCCACCAGAAAAGCCCCCCGCCAAGGCCTGTGGCCCGGGTCAGAGAGAGGGACGGAAACATAGGACCACCGGCGAACAATGGCCATGTTGTGGCGTCCCTCTTGGGTGAACTGGGCTCGCATATTACAAACACATGATCCACATGTCCGTTATTGCTCGCTAACATTTTCGGCTTCTGTTACATTGCTTCTAGGTAATTTCGCCTACTCGAAAGGAGCAGAAATGCCAAAGCAAATAGTAGAGAGAGAGAGAGAGAGTAGAGCCCCGCGCCTGCTCATCCTCGGCACGCTCGCCGCGGCGACCGCAAGTTCGCTCCAGGCACAGACCGTCAGTACGACCTACGACACTGAGGCTTCGGGCACGCAGGCCCAGGAGAACGCGGCGTACATCACTATGCTCGAAACTTTCAAAACGACCGGCCAGCCCGCCACGGGCTCTGCCGGGTTTGCGTTCACCGACCCGGCAACAAATACGGCTCTATACGACCCCTACGCGGCTGCTCGACGCACCGTTGCCAACGCCCAAGGACTTGATCTTTGCGTGAGTGTCCTCGGAACAGGCACCGCGGTTACGAACTATGCCACCGGCACCACTGTCGAAACCTCTCTTGATGATCCGAATGCCACGACTGCCCACACCAATGCGATTGCCGCAGCACCCACTTCGGCCGGCGTCACCGGCGGCGTCATCGGGGGCAGCCTCGTCTCGATCGGGCTCCCACTCCAACCCGTCACAGGCGTTCCGGCACCGGCGACCCCATACGCACCCGATCCAGGCACCGCGGCATGGATTGCGGGCATCGAAGCCTTCGCGATGACAACTGCGTTGTCTTTCGACCCGGCCGACGACCCCGAACGCAGACTTCTCGGACAACCTCGCGATTCCGAACTGCTCGCTCACGCGATCTGGGATGAATCCGTCAACACCTGGGGTGTCAGCCCCGACGATATCCTCATGCTCGAAGCCGAGTTCGGGATCTACGGCTCACTGCCGATGCTTGTCGTGTACTTCGACGACAGCTACATCCTCGTCGACGGCACCAACGGCATCGTCAGCGGCCCGTTCGCGGACACCGTGCCCTACGACCCGATCCCACTGCTCGAAGGCCACGCCGAGTACGAGCCCGGGACGGGAGCAAGAGTGGTGATCGGGGAAACGGGGTGTGTGACAACCACAATGGCGAAGCGCTGGCGAAAGAAAGCCCCTAATTTTCCGTTAAAATTACCGAACCCAACTTTTCCTACTTTTCCACTGAATCCCCCGCTTTACCAACCACCACCGGCTCCATATCCGGCTGCTCCTCCTTACATAATGGACCCGAGCCGACCGGGATGGCAATCAGATTATAAATGTATCGCCGCCGGATCCGGGTGCATGTGCACGAGCTATAGCTTCTATACCGATCCCTCATCAGGTAAACAAGAGGTCGCTGTTACCACTTGCAATACAGGAACTGGAGGCTGCCCGGGCTCAGTGCCGCCGGCCCCACCGACCACCCCTCCGCTCACTACACCATCACCGATTACTGGAGCTAATTGCACAACGTACTACTGGCGATGACTCACGCGCACAGCGCTCTGCTCTTTCATGGCTTCCGAGCCATGAAAGAGTTTTTCAGAAGATACTGCCGATGACTACTCCACGGATATCACCAATTACCCATCGATACATCTATTACATTGTTCTTTTTGCTGTGGCGACGACAAGCACAATGATCTTTACCACATGCCAACATCATGCCACGTGCACCGGCATCAACGCCTTTATAAGGCATACATACACACACAGTGACAACCGCGACTTGGAGCATCGTACCCATGTTTGGCGATGGGCCATTCTCTGGCCTGTTTACAGACAGCTTTCGACCGTCACCTCATCCACGGATCTGGATCTCAGCCAAGAGCTCGCCCAGGTAGAGAAGCTCATACCCAGACTGAGATCGCACACTATTCATACCAGTAATGGTTTACACATCATCCGTCCATCGGTTATCAACCTAGCGATGATGGTTACAACCACATTCTACTTAAGCGGCTTGATGATTGCTTTTGTACTTTCGTATTCATTCGTTTACGCGGTGTGGCGCCGTACAGATCCATTTATCACATGGGACGTTTTACCAAAACGAGCCGAAAGAGCAATCCAAATCCGAGCTGCTCGTATCTACCGGGCATTCACATTCGTCACGATCCCACTCGCAATGCTACTCACATGGCGATGCGTCGCGGCGGGCCGTATGAGTCAGACCGAGTTCGCTCCGACCGACCTCTTTCTATTACCGACAGACACAGTGCTTTTCCTCGTAATTTTCATCGGTTTAGAGATGCTCGCCGCCCTGTTCGCTCTCGTCGCTTCTTCTCGTCGCATTATCACGGGTGCTGAACGCAAGGACTATCTCCCCTGCCACAAATGCCGATACCCTCTCGCAACGCTGGCTCGCTGCCCTGAGTGCGGTAATTTGCCATGCACGAGGCAGCGCCGTGCGTTGCGCCCATTTCTTTGGTGCTTTGTATTCACAATTACTTGGATAATCGCTTCTGTCGCTACAGCAGCAGGCTTAACGTTTTGGCGAACATTCGACCCGCTCTATTCCACGGTATACAACCTAAGACGTACAGTAGAACTATCGTTTCTTATCCCGCCCGAGGAGTCTCGCCTGTCCCCCTATGCGTTCGACCTCACCAAGGTCATCGAGCTCGAAACCAACAATTGGCGAGCCATGATCGTGGTCATTCCACATGATCAGATACTGAATGTAAATTCCTTGGAACATACCGCCTACACCTCATTCACATGGGCGATACTGCGGCAGTCTTTGGATGCCTCACCCGGAAACGCAGAAGACTGGATCGTACAGACCTTCCCGAAAACGAGTCTTAAAGATCCTCAGGTAGTGCTGAAAGACTTTCGAGTGCTTTCGCGCGAGGAGCCGCCGAGGAAAGATCCCAAGCTCCCTGATGGATTCTGGTTCTGGATTACACCGGCGAAAATCATGACCATTCCGGGCTATCAAATCGACAGGCCCTATGACATCGGCATTGATAGGATCCGGACACTCCGTCAGACCGATACTGGGATATGGAACTCCGATCTGGTTGCGAACGTTCGTCAAGAGCTGAGCAAGAGTGCCCCAGCTAGCCGGGAATAACCAACCCCGCGACGCATGTGCGCCGCGGGGCAAGCTTTCAGATGTGTTCTGTTACGGCGTGCAGGCGTTGTAATTCGCCACCCAGGCGCTGAAGTCCGCCGGGCTTACGACGCCGTCGCAGTTCTGGTCGGCCTTCGGGTCGCCGTTGTTGAAGGCCGTCACCCAGGCACTGAAGTCGGCAGCCGTCACAGCTCCGTCCATGTTCACGTCCGCCAAGAGGCACGGATCGCAGGGCTGGGTGATCTCGGCGCAGATCTCAAGGGCATCGAGGTTCGAGAACTGCTGGTCCCCGAAGGCCCAGTCTTCGATGCCGACCTGCGAGCCGTAGAGATAGATCGCAAACGCGCCCGAGAAGTCGGTGAAGAAGATCGTCGAGCCGTCGACCGGGAAGCCCATGCTGCGGAGCGCATCGAGGCTGGCCGAGCGTTCGCTGAGCGAGAAGATCGCATAATCATGCATCGGCTCGGCGAAGGCCTGGTCGGGATTCAGTTCGCCAAGATCCCAGACCACGAGCCCGTCGATATCGTCGCGCTGCTCCTGAAGTTCGGGGTTGGGAGGCATGCCGAGCATGTCGAGCCCCATCATCGGAGCCGGCGCCCACGGAGGCGTGACACCCGACCCCGTGCCCTTGGGGATGGCAAAGAGATCCGCAGCCGAGAAACCCGAAGCCAGCGCCTCGGTCGGCGGGATGCTGAAGTAGCTGTCGCGGTCGTTCTTGCCGTCGCCGTCGATGTCCATCATCGGGTCGGGGAGGATGTTGAACGCGTCGACGTTATCGTGCCGACCGGGTGCGATCATCGGCGCAGGCAGCCCCGGCCCGATGAAGGTGCCCGGGCCGAGACCGGGTGTCAGGCGCAGCTCGCTCTCGTCGATCTCGAGCCGATGCGAGCCCGCCGCGGGCGCCGCCGTCGGCAGGACACCCGCGAAGGGCCCCGCCCCGAGCGTGCCCACAAAGAAACCGGGGTTCCGGTAGAGGCGCTCGGAGATGTAGATATCCCCCGGGTGCTGATCGTTTGCGAACTCGCTCGCCAGCGGCGTGCCGGGCAGCCCACGCGTCGCACGGTCCACGCTGAACCGGATGTTCATCTCCCGCGAAACCTCGGGGTGATAGATGTCGTGATCCTGGCTCACCGCGTCGAGGTACTTCCCGCCGGGCGAAGCCATGTCGAGAATCGGCTCAGCCGGGATCGACGGGTCCACCGTGAGCAGGTCGGCATCGACATACCCCACACCCGAAACCGTGATCAGTGAGGGCGAAGGCCCGATCCGTCCCGCGGCAACAGCCGGCAGAAAGAGACCGAACGGGTCTTCCGCCGAGAATCCGATGCCGTAGAACGTCGAGGTCAACGGCGCCGAGGGGTTGTCATCGAGGCTGAAGGTCTGCGCCGAAGCGCCCGAAGCGGCGACGAGCGCCAATGCTGTCAATGCGTGCTTTCTCATGATCCACCACCTTTGCTTGAAAGGGCCAGATGCCCGTGTGTCTCGTGTGTCCGGGTCCGGCTGACCCGTTCACAGAGACATCCGCAAAGGCGGCGCACCCACGACACGCGGGCCTCGCCTCTCAGTCGCAGCCCACGTTGTAGTTGGCGACCCACGAGCTGAAATCCGCGGGCGTGCAGGAGCCGTCGCCGTTCTGATCGCACGCTGACGCACCGCTATTGAAAGCAGCAACCCATGCCGAGAAATCGGCTGGGGAGAGAGAGCCGTCGTTGTTGGTGTCGGGGAGGCAATGCACTTTGCAATCTTCCGAGATGTTGATGATGTCTATCCCGAAATTACTATCGCCTATGACAGCGTACTCACCGACCAGATCAACGTACTCGACTGACCAGTTCCTCCCGTACACACCGATCTGACGCGGCCGAACAGGGTCCGCAAGGTCAAATACACGCAACCCCTCGTACGAATCCGCTGCATACATCCTGTCTCCTCGGACAACCAGCCTGTGCACACGATCACCTTCATTGATCGTTCCGACAAACAACGGATGAGCCGGATCACTTATGTCTATGACATGTATGCCCTGATCGATCCCTGCTGGCATGTAGGCATAGTTATCATGCACCACCGCTCTGCCAGCCACACTCGGCAGTTCGACTTCACCGATTCGGCGTAGATTGCCGAGCTGGCTGATATCAAGAATGCTGAGCGTCGAGGAGTCGACTTCGGGCACAAGCAAGTAGCCGCCGTGTGCAGAAGCCGCAAAGATCGTTGTATTTTCCGCGTAACGATCCACGACAATTGGATCACGTGGATTTGATGCGTCTATCGCCCAAAGTCCTGTATCAATGTTACATAGAAATGCTGTAGTACCCACCACTTCAACGCCGTAAGAATTCGCCCCGATGTCACACCTACCCACGATCACGGGAACAGCCGGATCTGATACGTCGACAATCGTCAGACCATTTTGGCTCATGGCAAGGTAGAGCAGAGTATCGGCAACCGCGCAATCACGAATACTGTCGGCCACCGTGTCGCTCGCGCGAAAGTGTGAGATGACAACTGGTTCTTTAGGCTCAGTTACATCTACAACACGAACTCCGGCAGTCCATGCAACATAGGCCATACCTTCCGATGCCACTACCGCACTTGGTCGCCATAGGTTTCCCGACCCGCCGAGTGTTGAAATCAGCGAACTCGACTTAAGATCAGCAATGTTCACTATGCGCATGCCATCACCAGCACCGCCAACAAGATAACCCAATCCATCTCGAATGCATACACGATCTACACCTCGATGCAACTCATTCACACCAATCTCGACAGGCTCTGACGGATTTTGAATGTCGTAAACAACGAGTCGATCAGACGCTACCACATACGCTCTTGACCCAACAGCCTGTACATCTCCAACAAACCCCGGATCGACCATGCTGAACAAGGCTGGCTGCAACGGATCGGACACATCGAGTATCCTCATCCCATTGTGACTATCCGCAATCAACAGCACATCTCCACTAAACGCAGCTCGCGATGCACCCCAATACCCAACCGAATCTGTCGAGAGCAAACGCGGGTGATGCGGATCGGAAACATCAACGAGTTCAACCCCAAGCTCACCCACACACAGACATAGCGTGGAACCGGACAATGCCAAACTCCGTACAGCACCCCGATACGCGAACTCAGAGACAAACACAGGGCGTCCCGGATCCTGAACCTCAACGATCTCAAGGGCCTGCTCATCACAAGCCAGATACGCAAAACCATCTTGAACTTCGACTGATCTGACAGACCCGCCCCCGACTGGCTGGTACTCTGACAACAGCCTGGGTTCGCTTGGGTTTGACACGTCGTAGATATGCATCCCACGCCTGCCCGCGGCAACATACGCGATGTCTCGCTCAACTCTGATATCAAAGAAAGAATCCCCAATATCCAAGCTGACGGCACCTGCCTGCACCGGGTTCAACGGGTCTCGGATATCAAGGATCAGCAAACCCAACTGGTGCCGTGCGATGTAGGCGTAGTCGCCCTCAACAGTGACTGACTCGGAACGTCCTTCATATCGATATACACCAAGGTTGGCCTCATACGCACACACAACCCCTACGCTCTGCGCCCGCAAGCCGAAGGCGGCGAGAGCAGAAATCAGCCAAGACACTACTACAGCCACTGGTGATCGCATCACAACCCTCCGCAAATCCCCCGCCGGAACCGACGGCTCCTGCATTGGACTCACGAGTGGTGATCCGGTTCCCGTTTTGTCATGAAATCATTCAGTGCCGCGAGAAACCTCGCCCGATCAGGGCGTCCCGGCTTCGCCCACCGGCCGGATCGAGAGCCGAACCGTCGTGCTCGGGGCCTCGAACGTCAGCGGCGTCGGAAGATCGCTGAACCGCGCTTCCTTCTGCGTGATCCGCGCATCCCGGTCGCCCAGTGTCAGCACCACCGTCGCGAAGATCGTCAGACGCCCCGAGCGGATCTCTTCGATCAGCTCGCTCGGGCCCGTCACCGTCACGTTCTCCAACAGATGGTCCTCGGGGTTCACCGCGACGATCCACTTCTCCGACTCGAACGCCGGCCCGCGCACCTGCACCGGCACGTTGGGCAGCGTCACCGAGTCCTGCCGGCTCTCGAGCGTCACCGTCACGTTCACACGATCCGGGTCGAGCCGCACGAACGGGTGCGCGGCGATATCCGGCGGGAGCTCCAGCGGCACATCCTCGATCACATTGCGCCGCCCGACCTCAAGACGCGAGATCTGATCCGCGCTCAGCTGCGCCGTCAGCGTCTGCATCCCCGCGAAGCGGTCCGCCAGCAGCGAGGGCACCTGCACGCGCACACGCCGCGGATCCGCGACGGGCGACGAGGCCGATGCCGCGTCCGGCACCTCTACCCGCACATCCATGTTCTGCCACGTGACGCTGTCGATCATCACCCCGACCGACTCGGGCTCGACCGTGGTCAGCGAGACACCCGTCCCCTCGAAGAGCCGGCTCTGCCGGAACACCTCAGCCAGATCCAGCTCGTGCCGACCGGGCTCGGTGGGCACGCCCGGATCGCCCGGGCGGAACATGAGCACATCGCGCAAGCGATCGCGCAGACTCGACACCTCGCTCGTCGACCCCTCGAGCGCCACGACCACGCGGCCCGTCCACTGCGTTGGGTCCAGGGGCCGAATGACCAGCCCCGCCTCGCCGTCCACCAGACGTACGGTCGTCTCGACCCGCTCGCGGCTGACACTCTCGCCCTCGGCGACGATCCAGATCAGGACGCTCACGAGTGTCACGACGATCACTGTCCGGATGACCGCAAGCGCACCGGGCTTGGCTGTGTCGGGTGTCATGAGCGCCCCTCCTCGCCGGCCGACGTCGCCTCGCTCTTGCGCTCGCTGGCGGTCTGCTCATCGGGATCATCGCTGATCGTCCCCTCGAGCGCACGCGTCTGCTCGGCCTCGTCCTCCGCGGAAACATCCTCCGACAGCACCGGGTTCCGCTCGAGCCTGGCCCGCAGCTGCGCCTTGAACGCCCCTGCCGGGAAACCCGGACTCAGCTTGCCGCGCTCGGCCAGGCGGATCAGCCCAGACTCCTCGCTGACGATGATGACGAGTGCATCACACTCCTTGCTGATGCCAACACCCGCCCTGTGCCGCGAACCCAGACTCGGATCGGGCATGTCCTCGGGGTCGGCCAGCGGCAACTGCACGCCCGCCGCGTGGATCACCTTGCCCCGCACGATCACCGCCAGATCATGCAGCGCCGTGCCCGGATGAAAGATCGTCTGCAGGAGTCGCGCACTCAGCTCGGCCTTGATGAGCGTGCCGCCCTCGGTCAAGCCCTCGAGTTGGACCTGCCGCTCGAGCACAATGATCGCGCCGAACTTGGCCTTGGAGAGATAGCCGCAGGCCTCGGCCATCTGGTCAACGATGTTGCCGATGTCCTTGGGCGACTGCTTGAAGAAGGGCGACTCGCCCAGCCTGATGACCGCCCGACGAAGCTCGGGCTGGAAGATGACCACCAGCGCGATCGCCACCACGCCCAGCAGCCGGTCATACAGGAACGCCAGCCGACCGAACGCATCGCCCGACAGGATGCGGGCGATGAGCGTCACCACGACGAACAGCACCAGAATGCCCTTGAGCGCCCCGGCGGCCCTGGTGCCCTGCACGAAGCGGAACACGAAGTAGACCACCAGCCAGATGATCGCCACCTCGATCAGAACCTCCCACCACGGGTAGGTCCCGATGCGATCCAAGAGGCCCGAGATCCGGCTCAGGAAGTCCATGCAATGAGTCTACGTCGGGCCAGCCACGTTCGCCGATCCCGCCGCCTGCCAACAATGACCCATGGCCAAGGTCAGGCGATACGAATCCACCCCCAACCCCGACGCGCTCAAGTGCCTGCTCGACCGCGCGATCAGCGACCGACCCAAGTCGTTCATCGGCAAGAGCCAGGCCGAGGGCGACCCGATCGCCGGCCCCATGTTCGCCCGCGCCCGCCTCCGGGCCGTCCTCATCAACACCGACTGGATCTCCATCAACAAAGAGCCCGATGCCGACTGGAAAGACATCAAGCCGATCGTCGAAGAAGTCCTCGCGGGCCTCGACTGACCCAGACCCCCGGCGAGACAACCGGCTCGTGCGCGATCTCTGCCGATGGTTCGCCCTCGCCGCGCGGGACCTGCCCTGGCGCCAGACCGACAACGCGGGCCAAAGAGACCCCTACCGCTCCCTCGTCAGCGAGTTCATGCTCCAGCAGACACAGGTCTCCCGCGTGCTCGAGAAGTTCGACCCCTTCCTCGAACGCTTCCCCACACTGGACGCCCTCGCCGCCGCCGAGGAGGACGACGTCCTGGCGATGTGGTCCGGCCTCGGGTACTACCGCCGGGCTCGGAGCCTCCACCACTGCGCGCAGGAAGCCAGCGCCCGTTTCGGCGAGCTGCCCACCTCCGTCGACGATCTCATGTCCCTCAAGGGCATCGGGCGCTACACCGCCGGCGCGATCGCCTCGATCGTCCACAACGAGCCCGCCCCCATCGTCGACGGCAACGTCGAACGCGTCCTGCTCCGAATCGAGGGCCAACCCCTGCGAGCGGGCGACCCCGAGACCCGCGACTGGTGCTGGCAACGAGCCGAAGAACTCGTGCAAGCTGCCGCCCGCTCCCGCGCCAAAGCCGTCAGCCCCGCCGCGTTCAACGAGGCCCTCATGGAACTGGGCGCCCTCGTCTGCACACCCAAATCGCCGAGCTGCCTGACCTGCCCGCTCCGCGCCGACTGCCGCGCCTGCCAACTCGGCAAGCAGCACGAGATCCCCGCGCCCAAGACCCGCAATGCCAAGAAGCCCCTCTACATGGCCTGCGCGATCGTGGATAACAAGAAATCCCAGCTGCTGATTTCACAACGACCAAAGGGCGGCCTGTGGGGCGGATTGTGGGAAGTCCCGGGCCTCGAAGCCGATGCACCCGTCCCCGCTGAGTCCCTCGCCGCCCGTTTGGGTGTTGCAACAAAGGACCTCATCCGCGACAATGCCTTCGTCTTCGAGACCACACACCGATCCGTCCACGTCGAGGTCTACCGCGCCTCACGCGCCGGCAAGGCACCGAACACGCGGTGGGTGAATCGCGAAGAACTGGAATCACTCGCGATGGGCTCGCTCCAGACCAAGGTCATCGCAAGCCTCAGCAATAGGAACGCCGACCAATGACGACCCGACGCAGCAACGCCTTCACGCTCATCGAGCTGCTCGTGGTCATCGCCATCATCGCACTCCTGATCGGCATCCTCCTGCCCGCCCTCGGCAAGGCCCGCGAAGCCGCCCAGCGAGCGGTCTGCATGTCGCACCAGCGCGACATCGGCTTTGCACTCGCCAACTACGCCGAGGAGTGGAAGGGCTACATCCCTCGCGCCACGGGCGATCCGATCCCGCCCAACAACCCGGCCTGGTCGTTCGTACTCAGACCGTTCCTCGACGAACGCGCCAACACCGACGACCGCAAGGGCGGCATGGCCGGCGTGATCGACCCAGACCTCGGCAACGACAACCGAGGCGACCGATACGCGGAAGCACCCTACTACAGATGCCCAAGCCGAAGAATCAACGACGGCCACCGCATCCATTACGTCAACAACTCATTCGGCTTCTACCGACCCGCCAATGCCGACGACCCGCCGATTGTCGAACCCGATGGCCGAGGCGCTTCACTGCTACGCAGCGCTCTCTACCCGGCCTCAACGATGTATCTCACCGACTTTGCGGACGACGAGGACGGCATACAGGCTCGCACCTGGTATTCCCGGGGGAACTTCACGCAGGACGTCTCGATGTTCTACGACGTCTTCCGTGAATCACACATCAAAGAACTCGGCGCGACCAGCGCACTCGAAAGACTCCGCGTTGCACCAGACCGCCACGGCAACGGCACCAACGCCCTCTACCTCGACGGACATGTCACCGGAGTCACCAACGAAGAACTCAGCGATCTGCGCACCTGGAACGACTACGACTACCTCAAACCGAACTGAGCCGCGTCAATCGTAAGGCGTGCTCGGCGGCGTATCGGCGGGCATGTTCGACTCGATCCGGCGCTGGATCTCCAGATTCTTCGACTGATCCGCCAGACCCACGCGCACCGCGATCATCGTCGAGCCCGAGCCCACCGATTTAGCGTTAATGCGCACCGAGTCGCCGTGCTCGCCCCAGCGCCCCGCGATCTCGCCCGAGCCCTGCGTGCGCGTCTCGCTCGTCACCTCGATGCCGAGCTGATCCACCGCCGCCTTCACAGCGGGCCACGCGTCATCGATCCGGACCGCGTACACCCGGCGCTCGCGCCCCTCCGTGTACGCCACCCCACCCGCAGCCCCGACCGCGCCGGCCGCCACGAGAAAGCACCCCCCCGCGCTCGCGAGCGAGACCGAAACCAGACCTGCAAGTACGGACCGACGAATCACACGGCTAATCGAGGCGTGCATAACGGGCACCTCCACAGACTCCATCGTCAAGACTCGTCCGTCCCCTGCAAACGGGCCACCACGGAGAAATCCTCAAGGGTCGAGGTGTCCTGCGTCACCTCAACCTCCCCAGCCGCGATCGAACGAAGCAGACGACGCATGATCTTCCCAGAACGCGTCTTGGGCAACGCATCCGTGAAACGGATCACGTCCGGCTTGGCGATCGCGCCGATCTGATCGCCGATATGAGCGCGGAGCCTCTCACGGAGATCCTCGCTCGCTTCGAAACCGTCGGCGAGCGTGCAGAACGCCGTGATCCCCGTGCCCTTGATCTCGTGGGGCATCCCCACCACCGCCGCCTCGACCACGGCCTCATGCGCCACCAGCGCACTCTCGACCTCCATCGTGCCCAGCCTGTGGCCCGAAACGTTAATCACGTCGTCGATGCGCCCCATGATCCAGAAGTAGCCGTGCTCATCGCGCCGCGCACCGTCGCCGGCCGTGTAGACCGGCTTGCCGTTGATCTTGACCGTGCTCCAGTACGTATCAATGAACCGCTGACGGTCGCCGTAGATCCCGCGGAGCATCCCAGGCCAGGGCTGGCGCACCACAAGCAGACCGCCGTGATGCGCATCCACCTCGTTGCCTTCCTGATCCACCACCGCCGCGTCCACGCCAAAGAATGGCAGCGTGCACGAGCCCGGCTTGGTCGGTGTCGCGCCGGGCAACGGCGTGATCATGTGCCCGCCCGTCTCTGTCTGCCAGTACGTGTCCACGATCGGGCATTCGCCCCCGCCCACGACGTTGTGATACCACATCCACGCCTCGGGGTTGATCGGCTCGCCCACCGTGCCGAGCACCTGCAGGCTCGAGAGGTCGTGCTTCGTGACGTGCTCATCGCCCCATTTCATGAACGCGCGGATCGCCGTGGGCGCGGTGTAGAACTGCGTCACCTTGTGCCGCTCGACGATGTCCCAGAACCGGTCCGGCTCGGGGTGGTTCGGCGCCCCCTCGTACATGAGCGTGGGCACCCGGTTGGGCATGATGCCATAGACAATGTACGAGTGACCCGTGATCCACCCGATGTCGGCCGTGCACCAATAGAGCTGCCCCTCGCCCGGCACCAGGTTGAAGACGTACTTCGCCGTCGTCGCCGTGTACACCATGTACCCGCCGATGGTGTGCTTGATCCCCTTGGGCTTGCCCGTTGAGCCGGAGGTGTACAGCAGGAACGCCATCTCCTCCGAGTCCAGCGGCACGCACTCGCAGCGGTCATCCACCTCGTGCGTCAGATCGTGCCACCAGTAGTCGCGTTCCTCGTTCCACTCGATCCCGTTCTTGCAACGCTGACGCACCACCACCGCCGCGATCTTCTTCTTCGATTGCTTCAGGATCTCGATCGCCTGATCGACGTTCTCCTTCAGCGGCACAACCTTCCCGCGACGCCACGCGCCATCGCACGTCACGATCACCTTGCTCTTGGCGTCCTCCACCCGATCGGCGATCGCCTGCGCACTGAACCCGCCGAAAATCACGCTGTGCGCCGCCCCGATGCGCGCGCACGCCAGGATCGCGATCGTGAGCTCGGGGATCATCCCCATGTAGATCGTGACAACATCGCCCCGGTGGACCTCGAGCCCGCGCAGGACATTGGCAAACCTGGCGATCTCGCTCTGAAGCTCGGCGTAGGTGTAGGTCTTGGTCTCCGGGCCGTCCTGCTCGACCGGCTCGCCCTCCCAGACCATCGCGACCTCATCGCCGAAGCCTTCGGCCACATGCTTGTCGACGCAGTTGTAACACAGATTGGTCGTCCCGCCGACGAACCACTTGGCATCGGGCGCCTCGTAGCTCACCACCCGCTTCCATTTGTGGAACCAGTGAAAACCCTCAGCGACCTCGCCCCAGTAAGCCCCCGGATCCTCGATCGACCGCTTGTGGATCGCCTTGTACTCGTCGAGCGAACCGATCAACCACGGCGCACCGCTCGGCGCGGGCGGATCAAACGTGCGGTTCTCGTGGAGGATCGATTCGATGTTTCCTTCGGACTGACTCACGCGGTAACTCCCTCGCCGCCGGACTCCCCGGCGGGGTATACCACAGTATAAAGAAACACCGACCCCTCAGCAGAAAGGTCGGCGCAAACTGCAATTGTTGTCCTGATCGGTCTAGTGCTCGGCCGTCACGCGCAAGACCTCGGCGACCGTCGTCGTCCCCTCAGCCACCTTCGCCATCCCGTCCTGACGCAGGCTCACCATCCCACGCTCCAGACAGAGCTGCCTGAACTCCGCCACGTTCGGGTTCCGGGCGATCACGTCACGCATCTGGTCGTCCACCGTCAGAAGCTCGTAGATACCAACCCGGCCCGAGTACCCGATCTGTCGGCACTTGTCGCAGCCCACCGGCTGGTAGATCTGCTGACCGATGATCCCCGAGAGCTCCAGGAACTCCACCTGCTCCGGCGGCGGATCTCGGAGCTCCTTGCAGTGCGTGCAGAGCTTCCGAACCAGACGCTGAGCCAGAACAGCGTTCACAGCCGCGCCCACGAGGAACGGCTCAAGACCGATGTTCACCAGTCGCGTCAGCGAACTCGGCGCGTCGTTCGTGTGAAGCGTCGAGAGCACAAGGTGACCCGTCAGCGCCGCCTGGATCGCGATATGCGCCGTCTCGTGGTCACGAATCTCACCGACCATGATCACGTCCGGGTCCTGACGCAAGAGCGCCCGGAGCACCTTCGAGAACGTCATCCCGATCTTCTCGTGCGTCTGCGTCTGCGTGATCCCGTCGAGGTGATACTCGATCGGGTCTTCACACGTCGAGATGTTCAGCTTGTTCTTGTCGAGCTGACGCAGCGACGAATAGAGCGTCGTCGTCTTACCCGAACCGGTCGGGCCCGTCACGAGCACGATCCCGTGCGCCTGCTTGACCTGGTTCCGCCAGATCTCGAGCGTCGATTCCTCGAAGCCCAGATCCTCGAGCTTCACGTTGATCGACTTCGTATCCAGAATACGCATCACGATCTTCTCACCGACCGCGGCCGGGAGCGTCGAGACACGCAGATCGAGCTTACGACCCTGCACCGTGCACCGGATACGCCCGTCCTGCGGGATACGGCGCTCGGAGATG
Source organism: Phycisphaerales bacterium (assembly GCA_965228265.1). Classification (GTDB taxonomy): domain Bacteria; phylum Planctomycetota; class Phycisphaerae; order Phycisphaerales; family UBA1924. The sequence continues at coordinate 1,218,791 of OZ245804.1, read as the reverse complement.
TCCAGGTTCGCCATGATCTTGATTCGGCTCGTGATCGCCGCCGCCATCGAGCCGGGCGGGTTCATCGCCTCAAAGAGCACACCGTCGACGCGCAGACGCACCTTCAGCTTCTTCTCCGAAGGCTCGATGTGGATATCACTCGCGCCCTCGCGCACCGCGGTCTGGATGATGTAGTTCACATAGCGGATGACCGGGCTCTCGCCGGCCTGCTGCTCGAGATCCACCGTCTGGTCGGCGGTCTTCTCGACCTCGACGTCCATCTCGTCGACATCCTCGAGAATGTCGTTGAGATCGACCTCCTGGTCGTGCTTCTCCTGCTCCCCCGCGCCCGCAACCTCGAGCGCCGCCTTGATGTCCATCGCCGTCGTCAGCACAAGCTTCGGCGTCGAACACCCGAGCCGCTGCTTGATCTCGTCAAGCTCGAACGCAGCGTCGGGACGCGTCGCCGCGATCACGACACGCGAACCCTCCATCCGCAGAGGCAGCACCTTCTTCTCAGAGCAGTACGGCACACCAAGACGCTGGAGCATCTTGCCGTCGAATCCACCCTCAAATCCCTTGTCCAGATCGATCCGCTCAAACCCGAGACCCTGGTGCTCCGCAACAGCCGCCTGCACGCTCGCCTCGTCGACGCCCTGCTCGATCAGGATCTCGCCGAGCGATTTGCCCGGCGTCTGGCTCATCACCTTCTCGGCGGCGAGAATCATCTCCTTGCTCGCCGTGCCACGCTCGGCAAGCACCTCACCAAGGCTCTTGTTCACATGCCCGAGCACCTTGTTGTCCGGGACGAACAGGTCGCTCATTCCCTTGGCGCTCGCGTAGCCCGTGCCGACACTCACCACGCCGTCACCGTCAGACGTCTGCTCCGGCGCACTCGACTCAACCTCGCCCGATTCCTCGGCCTCCGGCTCCACCGATGCATCCGGTTCAATCGGCGTCAAGCTCTCACGCTCGAACGAACCCTTCCGCGCCATCGGACGCGCCAGGTTCATCTCCTCGAATCCCTGCTTGCCGATCTTGAAAACCGGAGCGTGCAAACCACTCTCCGGATGACCGGCCCGCGGCTCCTCCGGCTCCGACTCGGGCTCGGGGTCGACATCGGGCGTGATCGTCCCGAACACACCACCATGCTCCGGCTCGTCCGCCGGCTCCGAGTCATCACCAAACTCAGCTTCAGGCTCGGAAAGAGACTCAGAAGCAGGCTCAGGCTCAGGCTCGATCGACACAAAGCCCGCCGGGTCCGCGTCGGTCACCGCCTGTTCGTCCAGTTCCACTTCGTCGCGGAACGTCTCGGCAGACAGGATGTCCCCCTCGTCGTCGACCGGGTCGCTCACCGACTCATCCGGCTCGATCGTCTGAAACCCCGCGGGCTCAGCCGATGAGTCGTCGTCGTGCGCCGGCTCCGAAGCGGGTGATTCCGGCGCCGGCTTCCCGCCGGTGCCCTGCTCCAACCGTGCGATACGGGCGAGAATGTCGTCGATGCTGCCGTGGGACACTGGCTCACTCCTGCTTGCCCGCCGAACGTCGCCTGCCAATCAAAAAACGTTTACTTCGTATCGAGTTCGATGAGGTACGTGATGCCGTCAGCACCAAGCGTCACCGAACGATCCTCGATGGAAAGCAGGATGAACTCCGACTCCACCGCGTCACCGATCCGGTACGTCTTGCCGTTGATCCGCGCAAGCGACACACGACCCTTGAGCACCGTGTTCAGCTCAAGACTCGCCGCCAGACGATCAAGCTCGGCCATCCGGATCTCCTCGGGCGTCGGGCCCTTGGGCTTGTCCGGAGCCTTGCTGACCACCTCCGACACCGGCTCTTCCTCTTCAGCCGTCAGAGACGACATCGCAAACGGGTTCTTCGTGATCTCGTCCGCCGGCACCTGCACCGGATCCTCAGACAACTCAAGATCGAACATCACCTTGCGCTGACGCTCGATGTCATCGTCGGCGGCCTTCTCATCAAGCTCGTACTCGATCTTGACGTCCTTGCCCTCTGCAAGATCCACACCAAGACCCTGGCCACGCATGAACCAGAGAAGCCCGGCGCTCACCGCGATCACAAAGCCCACGATCATGTACTGCCGCGACGAGCTCCCGCCCTCGGCTGCCACAGGACCGTCCACCGCAGCCGTAGCCTCGAGCTGAAGCTGACGGAACGTCGGCGAGATCGACTTCTCCTCGCCGAGATCCTCGGCGAACTGGTTGTTCTCCATGTCGGTCGGCATCATGATGACTGCTCCTCGCCCTCGAAGTAGATGCTCAGCGTGAACGTCGCCTCGAGATGGCCGTCACGGTCACGCGAGCGGAGAACTTCCATGTCCGGGATGCGCGTGATACGCGGCATCTGCTCCAACGCCAGCAGGAAGTCATAGAAACCGTCAAACTCACCCTTGAGCGTCATCGTGATCGGCTGCTCCCAATACAGCGAACCACGCACCGGCACGCCCGAGGTCATCCCGGGCTGCTCAAGACCGGACTCCAACGCCAGACGCGACACCTCACGCACGATCGAACCGATCTCCTTGCCAGATGGCAGGCGCTCCTCGATCGCCGCGATACCCATCGCGATCTCCGCGTTCGCATCCTCGAGCGTGTCGCTCCGGCTCGTGGCGACCTGGAGCTTCTCCAGCATCGCACGCTTGTGCTCGATCTCACGCTCGGCCTGCTCGATCTCCTCGTTCTGAGGACGGAACACGAGCCAGTAACTCGACAAGGGCATCGCCAGCAGAATCGCCAGCAGGACAAATTCTCGGATACCAAATCGCATCACTCGTCCTCCTGGTCGTCGCCGTCCGTCGGCGCGGGCTCATCGCCCTCGTTGCTGTCGTCGTCACCCGTCTCCGGGTCCGCGTCCTCACCCTCACCTGCCGGCGCGGGCTCGACGTCCTCATCACCTTCGCCGGCCTCATCACCGGCTTCATCGCCAGACTCATCACCAGCTTCGTCGCCGGCCTCTTCACCCGACCCGTCGTCGGCAGCACCCTCGGCACCATCCGTCTCAGGAGTCGTGAACCACATGGGCTTCGCCTCAGGCTCCACAACCGGCGCCGGCTCAACCTCTTCCGGGGTCGCTTCCTCTTCGATCGGGAACAGATCCTCGTCCTCGATCGCCGGGCTGTGAACGTCCTGAGCCGCCTTCTCCGAACGATGACGCTCACCCGTGCGGGCCGCGGCACCCATCAGTTCAAACAACCCGCTCGGCGAACTCCACTTCGATGCGCTCGCACCCGGAGCGAACACCGGAGCCTCGAACAGACCCGACGCGCTCGGCACCGAGCCCAGGTTGATCTCGACCTCGCCAACACCATCGCCTTCACCCTCGACGCCCTCGCCCTCGGCTGGCTTGCTCGGGGGCAGGAACACCGGAGCCTGAGGCACGATGTGCTCGGGCGTCGGGATATCCGGGATCGACAACGGCTCGATCGGCTTCACCAGACCGCGTGCGTCCGCACCGGGGCGGATCATCGCGCCCAGCTCGAAACTCCGCAGCAGCACGCCGTCGATCTTCGATTCCTTAATGAACTTCAGCTCGACACTGTCGAGCAGCTCGCACGCGCGGAGGTTCTCGATGTAGTCCGCGATGTCGTCGTTCTCGAGACCCACACCAACGATCCGCAGCTTCTGTGTGTACTGCGGGATGTAGATCGTGCTCTCGGCCTCGTCCTTGTCCTTGGACTTGCTCTTGGACTTGCTCTTGGAGCCCGCCGAGCCCGACAGCGTCCGCACACCGCTCGAACGCGAGCTGCCGCGGGCCACCTTGATCTCGTCGCTCGAAAGCTCGAGCTCCGTGAGCGTCAGGTTCTCGGGCATCCGGCGCACCAGCTCGGCAAACAGCACCGACCTCGGCACACGCTCGACGAGCGCCGCCGTGACCTCGGCCTTGGTGATCATCTCGGCCCGCTGCTTCTCAAGAGCCTTGAGACCCTCGATCTTCTCCGCCTCGCGGACGTACATCGCGTTGACCGAGCGCTGCTCGTCACGGACGCTCATCCACTTGCGGTTCGTCGCAAAGAACGCACCCACCACAGCGAGCATCATCACCCCGAAGAGCGTCAGGCTCAGCATGTTGGCGCGGCGCTCCCCCTTGGACTTCACATAGTCCTCGGGCAGGAAGCTGTCCTGCTTCAACGCATTCATCAGCGGCTTGGTGACGTCGCTCTCGCTCATGGGATACCCCCGGGCTGCTTGCCCGCTCGAACACCTGCTATAGATCAGTCGGGCACATCGAAAGCCCAAGAGCCGCCGCGAATCCCGGCAACGGCCCGCTCAAATCAACTCCCTGAGCGGGCTCCTTGCCGCTCTTCTGAATCGCGCCCATCGGGTCGCCCGTCTGCACCGCCACCCGTACCGCACCGGCAAGACGCCGACACAGACCAAGGTTCGCCGACTCCCCGCCCGTAAACACCGCCCGCTCCACGGGCTGGTTCGGAAAGAGACTCCGGTGGTACCGAATGCACATGCCCACCTCGTCGCTCAGGATCTCGAAGGCCTCCTTCAAGTCCGGCATGACGCTGGGCGTCTTCTTGTTCCCGCTCGCCGAGCCGCCAGCCGCTCCGTTGAGCGATCCGAGCGACATCATCGGCGCACGCTGCACGCCCGTGTAATCCCCGTCGCTCCGGCGAGCCTCGTGAGCCCGGCTCACGCTCACCTTCCAGCGGGCCGCAAGCGACTTGTCCAGCGCCCGACCGCCAAAGTCGAACGCGCGTGCGAACATCAACCGGCTCCCACGCGCGATGAACGCCTTCGTCGTCCCGAAGCCGAGATCCAGGTACAGCGTCGTCTTGTCCTCGGGTGCCGCGCCGATCGCGTTGAACCCCGCAAGAGCCGCACCAAACTCCGGGTGCATCCCAACAGGCTCGAGCTTCGCCGCAACCATCGAACGCATCAAAAGGTCCACCGTCGAACGCGCGGCGGCCATCCCGATCACCTCGACTCGGTTCTGCTCCGCGCCAACAAGACCCACCACGTTGTGACGAAGGACCAGCATCGAAGGATCGACACCAAGCTGCGAAGCCAGCGCGATCTTCGTCCCAGACTCGATCGCGTGCGCATCGCCCTTGGGCACCTGGATGTGCTTGCAGAACGTCAGCGACACCGGGAGCAAACACACCGCTCGCTTGCCCTTGAACCCTGCGCTGCGAATCAGCTGCGGAAGCTGCTGCGTCTGAAAGCTGATCCGACCCGCCGGGTCATCAAAGAGCTCTTCGGGCGTGTCCAGACTCGCCGCCGCGATGATCGAAGGCGTCTCAGAACCCGTCACCTGCAACACCTTGAGCGCGCTGGCGCCGAAGTCGATCGCGATGGGCCTTGGCTGACGCGAAGGCGCAGCGACACCGTCCTTATGTTTCATCTGCAATATGGATGCGAGCGACGCACGCGCCATCGACGACCCCGGCCAGATCTCGGAGCGACAGCACGGACACACGCCCGACGCCCATCGCCCAGTCACTCACCGAGGCTTATCGACCCGCAACGCGGCCCTGTTGAGGTGAGCAGGATGGTTCCGCCACCCGCAAGGTCACCCCCGTCGCGCCAGACCCACCCCACCCGGTTCGAACGGTTGTATCACCCGTTCACCACGTCCGATATCGCCCTCGCCGTCGCGCCAAGCACGCCCAGCGAACGTCCGATATCCCACTCCTGCTTCTCCCGATCGCCAGTCGTGTTGCTGATCACGCGGATCTCTGATCCGGACACCCCCATCCGGTGGCAAGTCAAAAGCACCGCCGCGCCCTCCATGCACTCGACCCCCGCGCCCGTCCGCCGCCGAATCCGTGTCGCCAGCTCGTCCCGACCCGAACAGGTCGACACTGTTGCGACGACCGCCTCGCGGTCCGTGCACCCCCTGATGAGGTTGCGTAAATCCGGGTCACCCTCGATCCCCAGCCCTCGATCCTCTTCATAGAGAGGAAAGCCCATCGATCGGCAGTCCAGGAAGCCCTCCGGGGTGTCCACGCCCTCATCCGCGAATACGGAGCGGGTCGCCAGCACCCGGTCGCCGATCGCAAGCCCGCTGTCCGGGAGCGACCCGCCCAGGCCCAGGCTGATGACCCGTTCAGCCGGGTGCATCGCCAGGGCAATCCCGACCGCCCCGGCCGCGTTGGCCTTCCCGATGCCAGTCCGAAGGAGCCAGAGCCCGCTTTCCAGCCTGGTCAGCTCTTCGGGGTCCTCATCCGGGAAGCCAAAGGCCGTCAGGACCGCTTTGGCCTCCGAATCGGCAGCGACAACGAGCATGGTGTCGATCTCAGTAGACATTGCGATCTCTCCGCCCAAGGCCCAAAAGGCTGAACCCGCCCCGCACGGGGAGGTATACAGATAAGGATCGGCCGCCCGACGTGCAAGGCGGCCAGGCGTTCAGGAGCCAGCCCGTGACCAACCCAGCCCGCATCCGATCTTCCGCCCGTAACCGAGGCTCCGCCAAGTCTGCTGTCCTCGGACTCATTCTTGTCGCCGGTGTCGCCGGCGGGGGGTGGTGGTATGTCACCCAGATACCCGACGCGGGTTCGGGCTCGGCCGTCCGCACGAGCGACGTCACCAAGGCCGCCCTCTCCAGCTTCGATGTCACCACCACCGCCTCGGGCGAGCTCCAGGCGCTGGACCAGATCGAGGTCCGCTCGACACTCGAGCAGCAGGCCACCATCGTCGAGATCATCGAAGAGGGCACGACCGTCAAGAAGGGCGACGTGCTCTGCGTGCTCAACACCGACAACCTGACAACCGAGCTGGACACGGAAGAGGCCGACCTCGAATCCTCACAGGCCGCGCTCTTCGCCGCCGAGAACGCGTACCAGATCCAGGTCACCGAGAACGAGAGCGCCGTCCGCGACGCCGAGCTCAAGCTCCGCCTCGCCCAGCTCACGCTCCAGCAGTGGGAGTCGGGCGACCGCGTCATGAAGCTCCAGGAGCTCGACCTCAACATCGACGAGGCCAACCGCGAACTGGCGCGGCTCGAGGCGAAGTTCGAGAAGAACGTCGGCCTGCTCGCCGAGGGCTTCATCAGCAAGGACCAGTACGACCAGGACGAGCTCGCGCTCGTCAAGGCCCGCGCCCGTGTCAAGACCGTCGAACTCCAGAAGCAGTCCTACATCGAATACGAGCAGAAGAAGGACCGCGAGCAGATGGAGAGCGACGTCGCCCAGGCCCAGGCGCAGCTCGAGAACGTCAAAGCGCAGAACGAGATCAAACTCGCCGACAAGGCCGCCGACCGCGCCCAGCAGAACCGCCGCGTCGTCCGCGATCAGGCACGCGTCGACAAGCTCAGGCAGCAGATCGAGGCGTCCACCATCCTCGCCCCGTCCGACGGCATGGCGATCTACGGCACCACCATCCAGCAATCACGCAACCGCTGGTCCTCGGACGGCCCGCTCATGATCGGGCAGAGCGTCTACCCCAACCAGCTCCTCTTCAGCCTCCCCGACACATCCAAGCTCGTCGCTGAAGTCCGCGTGCACGAGAGCCTGGCGGGCCGGATCCAGAAGGGCATCCGCGCCAACGTCACGGTCGACGCGCTCCCGGGCGTCTCGCTCACGGGCACCGTCCGCGAGATCGGCGTGCTCGCCGAGTCGGGCAACTGGCGTGACCCGAACCTCCGCGAATACACCGTCAAGATCCTCCTCGACGCCAACGAGCACACCCAAAGCCTCAAGCCCTCGATGCGCTGCGAGGCGAGCCTTCTGCTCGATACCGTCAACGACGCACTGACCATCCCCGTGGCAGCCATCTTCAACGACGGCCCCGTCCGCTTCGTCTACAAACCCAAGGGCGGCTACTACGAACGCATCCCCATCAAGACGGGACGCTTCAGCGAGAGCTACGCCGAGGTCCTCGCCGGCATCGAAGCGGGCGACGACGTGCTCCTCAGGCAACCCACCGCCGGCGAGATCATCGACAAGGACTGGGACAAGGCCGAGCTCGAACTCGTCGGGCTCACACTCGACGAAGACGGCAACCCCATACGCCCCATGCCCGAAGGCATGAACGGCGGCGCGCAGCCCGCTTCGTTCCAGCAGGGCGGCCAGGACGCCGGCACGCGCCCGCAGCGCGGCAACCGACCGAGCGGCCAGCGCGGCGGGAACCGTCAGGGCAACGCCGACACCAAACCCAAGGCCCCTGCCGAGACCGAAAACGCGGACAACGCCGCCAAGCCATCCGTCGATTCAACTGATGCGCCGGCCGAAGAAGTCGCCGCGACCACCACGACGCCCTCGACCACGCCGGAACAGGCCAAACCCGAGATCGACTAAGACACAATCGCGTGAGCACTCAGGCGGAGTGCTTGAAACGCTCCGCCTCGTGCGCGCGATGCCGCTCCAGCTCGGCCGCGTTGTGCAGCAGCTTGGAAGCCGTCTCCAGGCAGAAATCAGAACGATTGATCGGGTAGAAATTATCCCGGCCCACGTCCTGTCCCTCGGCCTGCACCACGCACAGCCCGTTCGACTGCGCCAGATCGATGATCTCGCCCGGCTCCGATTCCTCGGTCAGGCTCGGGTCCACGATCATGACCCTCGGCCTGCACGGGTCCACGGGCTCCCAGCCCACGACCACGCCGGACGTGCCATCGGACAGCCGAACCAGCGTCCCCGGCGGATAGGGCGGGCACACCGCCAGCAGGGCGCGCATCACCATCGGATCCAGCTTCTTCGCTCGCGGCCCGCGCAGCAGATGGTTCAGGATCCGCACGCGCGGGGCGTATCCGCCGCTGGCATCCTTGTACCTGGACATCCGATCGAAGATGTCCGCCGCCGCCAGGATGCGCGCGTAGATATGGATCCGCCCCCCGCGCAGCTTCTCCGAGCCCCCGTCGGCGCGTTTGCGGTACGGGAAGCCCGAGCCGTCGTACGCCTGGTGATGGTGCAAGACCGCAGCCGCGGCTGCCGGCGGGACACGCCCGTGCACCATGTGGAACCCGATCTCCACGTGCTTCTGCCAGTCCAGATCCGACTCGTCGCGCGTCTCGCGCCAGCGCTGACGCACCTCTTCGGGCAGCTGCGTCATGCCGACATCGTGCAGCATCCCCGCCACACCCAGAGGCGTGACGTCACGCGCCACCACAGCCGACACACGCGCCCGCTGGTGCTCCAGATACGTCCCCATCTTCAGGCCCATCAGCACCGCGATGAAGCAGACCGAGCATGCGTGCTCCAGATCGTCGTCGCCGCCCGAGGCCACCTCGTCCAGCAGCATGTTCGAGTCGGGGTTGTCGATCAGCGACTGCGACAACGAAGAAACCGTCCGCGCGTACGACGAGTACTCCAGATCCGCGTGCGAGCCCCGGCTCAGATCATCCAGCAAGCCGTGCACATGACCCGCGACCGACGCGCGGTGACGGATCACCTCGGGCGAGGCGTGCTTCAGCAGGAAACTCAGCGGCGGGTAATTGATCCAGACCGCACGCACCTGCAGCTCACGCAGACGCAGAATCGTCCGGCTGTCCAGCTCGAAACCCGAGCGCAGCAAGACCCGACTCGGCGATTCCGGATGGAACACCGGCATCGCCAGCTTCATGCCAGCCTTGGCCGAGATCATGGATACACGCAGCACGGCGGATAGTCCTCCGCCCACAGCATCGGTTTGATCACGGGCAGGGCTTTCCCCTGACCCGAAAACCTCCGCGACCTAGCCGCGTCGCAGGACGTACAGCGCCCCCATGTACACAACGTACAGTCCGAGAAGCAGCGCCCCCTCGATCCGCGTGATCCGCCCCCCCAGGAACATCAACGGGATGCACGCCAAAGCCGCGCCCAGCATCACCCACGCGTCCAGCGTCCACATCCCCTCGGGCACGATCATCGGATGAGGCGACACGAGCGTCGTCAGCCCCATCACGCACAGCACGTTGAAGATGTTCGAGCCCAGCACATTCCCGATCGCGATGTCCGGTTCCTTTCGCAAAGCCGCGACCACCGAGAGCGAGAGCTCAGGCACGCTCGTCCCGAGCGCCACGAGCGAGAGCCCGATCACCGCGTCGGGCACCTCGAGCATCTGCGCCAGCGATGTCGCGCCCGCGACCAGCTTCTCCGCTCCGAACACCAGCAGCCCGATGCCGAGGATCACAAAGACCACGTTGAGCACGATCGGCGTCTTCACACCCGACTCGACCTCTTCCGAGAGCTCCGTCGCCGCCCGCTCGAGTTCCTTGGCCTGCTCGGGATCGCGCTTGCCGTTGATATACGTCCGTACCAGAAACGCGCCCAACCCCGCCACCAGCAGCGCGCCACCCCACCTGGGCATGCTCGCCGGGATCATGAGCAGCATCGCGACGACGGTCACCGCGATCATCTGGATGACCTCGCGCCGCACGAGCGAGGTCCGCACCGGGATCGGGCAGATCAGGGCCGCCACACCGAGGATGAGGCAGATGTTGGCGATGTTCGAGCCGACGATGTTCCCGATCGCCAGCCCCCCGTTGTCGTTGAGAGCCGCGCCGAGCGAGCCGCCCAACTCGGGCGCGCTGGTTCCGAAGGCCACGACCGTGAGCCCAACCACAAACGAACTCACGCCCGCGGCCCGCGCCAGCTTCGAAGCGCCGCGCACGAGCAGCTCCGATCCGAAGATCAGTGTCACCAGCCCGAGCACAAGCCACACAATGGGCATCAACGCCACGATTCATCTCCCCCACTGACCGACAGCAATCGGAACTCGCTCGGCAGCCGCGCGATCAGCACAATGATCGCGCGTCGGCGCACCGGCGTCACACCCCCGAGCTCGACCGAGGTCAGCATCGCCTCGCCCACCGTGGGCACCGCGGGCATCGGAGGACCGGCATCCGGCGAAGCCGCCTCCGCTTCAAGCTCGGGGTCGAACCCCGGCTCGATCGGCACGATCACCAGCGCCTCACCCGGCCGCATCAGGAACCCGCTCGTCAGTTCCCCGAAGACCTCGCCCTGTTCAAGCATGGGCCGTGACGCGTCGATCGCCAGATCATGCGTCGTCGGACGCTGGTCAACACGCTGGAGCTGCACCGCCATCTCGACCTGCAGCTCGGGCCCCTCAGAGCCCGGCACCGACCAGCACCGCGCGAGCATCCGGAATCGGCCAGCCGGCGCACGCATCACGCCGCCCGGCCTGGCGATCATCGCGCCCGCCTCCACGCGCCGCCCGGGCACCACCTCGCGCCACGTCGGCATCAGGCCCAGCCAGTCCTGCTGCTCCACGCCGATCAAACGCATCCGACCGCGCGCCAGGGTCAGCTCATCGATCGGCACCGAGATCGGCCAGAGCCCGCTGCCCCGCCAGGCCGTGCGTTCAGAGTCCAGCATGGGTGTCGGCCGGCCCTTGTAGTTCTCGATCAACTCCGCGATCAGCGCGTCCTGATCCTCGACCGCCCACACCCGGAGCTCGAGCCCCTCCTGATTCCCCTCCACGATCGGGCGCTCAAGGTCGGGCTGCTGCCAGGGCATGGGCTCGGGCGTCACCGGCCCGCTCCCGCCGCCCGCGCAGCCGATCACGCACCCGAGGGATGCAACGACCCACCCCGCGATCGCAGAGAGACGGATCATCCCTCAGCTCTCGGCTCGCACATGTTGATCCGGTCGATGAGCCGGCGCACAAGCGCGAAGTGATACCGCGTGTGCGTAAAGGCGAGCCTGGGCATGTCGAGGTGGTCGTCCTCCTCGGGGTACGGCCCGCACTGAACAATCTGCCCGCTCTTGACGAGCACCGCGAACTCCTCATTCAGCTTCGCCACGTCCTCGTCACTGATCGCGTAATTCATGCGGATGACCAGGTCATCGCGCACGTACCGCGAGCTGTGGTACACGCGGTAGAACCGCTCGATCTCTTCGACGCCCTCCTCGGCTGTCCGGCAGATGCGGTACAGGCTCCGGTCCTCGTCGTTGATCATCCCGTGCCCGAGCAGCTTCTCGGTGACGAACTCGTGCCACTCGTCCCAGTAGCGCACGCCCTCGCCCTCGAGCAGCACGATCGGGATCATCGAGCTCTTGCCCGTCTGCACGAGCGTGAGCACCTCGTAGACCTCGTCCATCGTGCCGAACCCGCCCGGGTAGACCGCGACGGCGTCGCACTGGCTCAGGAACATCAGCTTGCGCGTAAAGAAGTAGCGGAAGTTGATGAGCTTCTCATCGCCCGCGATGACGGTGTTGGCGCTGGTCTCAAAGGGCAGCCGGATCGCCACGCCGAAGCTCGCCGCCCGCCCGGGCCCCTCGTGCCCGGCTTTCATGATCCCGTCGCCCGCGCCGGTGATCGCCATCCACTTGCGCTGGGCCATCAGCCTGCTGAATTCGACCGCGGCCGAGTAGTCCGGATGCTCCGCCGGCGTGCGCGCCGAGCCGAAGATCGTCACCTTCCGCGTGCTCGGGTACTGGGCAAAGACGCGGTAGGCGTAGCGCAGCTCCTTCACAGCCGCCGAGATGAGCTTGAGCTCGCCCGTGTCGCGTCCGTCGGGGATCAGCTTCAGGGCCGCGGTCATCAGGTCGCGCACGAGTCTGTGCTCGTACTCCTCTTCGCTCACGCCCGAAACGGAAGTGATCATCTCCCCGAGCTGCTTCTGGATCGCCGGGTCCTGCGCCTTGAGCTGGCTCGACCCCTCGGGCGGGACAGCCGACTCGTCCTGCGGCGCAACGCTCGCGGGGTCCAGCTCCTGCCGTGTGTGCTCGTCCTTGTGTTTCATCATTCGTCCTTGTCTTCTAGAAGTGATTGGAACGCACCGAGCCGGTGCGCGTTTTATTGCCGATCAGCGCCCGCCGCGGAGGCGGCGCTGCTTCTCGGCCCGAGCCTCGAGATCACTCAGACGCCTGTCCGAGGCCGATTCGTCGAACCCGAGCACCCGGCCGATGACCCGCCGCGTCTCGGGAAGTGACTGTACGCTCACCCGCGGCTCAGAGGCGGTCCCCGTGACCGCGATCGTCACGAACTCGTCCCGGATCGTCTCAAGCAGCTCGCTCAAAACAGGGATCCGGCGGGTCGCCCGCGAACGCAGCCGAAGATCCAGCTCCAGGTCGGGCCACGTCGCGGTCCCGTACCCGATCAGCTCCACGCTCGAACTGATGAGCGACATCCCCTCGATCGCGATTTGCCCGCCGTCGAAGACCGCCTCCACGCTCGCAAAGTCGATCCCCTCGCCCGCGGGCATCTGCAGATTGCCCGCCTCGAGCAACCGGATCGCGCCGGGCACATCGATCACATCCCCGCCGGCGATGCGCAAGTCGAGCCTGCCGCGCCGTGTCTCGTCACGCCCGACCAGCCCGCCGAGCGAGAGCTCGCCCACCAGCCGCGCGCCCGTGTCGGGCCTTGGCTCCTTGCCCACACCGCTCCGCGCCGAGGCGAACCCGTCGATCGCCTCGTTCAATCTCAATCCACTGAACGTCAGCAGGCTCTCGTATGTGCGCTGATCCTGGCCCGCCCAATCGCCCGCCGGGTGCACCGCAGCCGTGCCCGAGATCACGCCGTCGCAACTCTCCGCGAAGATCACCGGCACCAGCACGCCCCGCGGCTGGCCCGACGACCGCACCACCGCCCGCGCGTTCTGCATCGGCAGCCCGAGCACCGAGGCGCTCTCGGCCTGGATCTCCAACTCATACTCCGGCACACCGACCAGCGGCTTGTCGAAATCAATCCGAACCCTGCCAGCCGCCCGCTCCACACGCGCGCCCGCTGTCAGCGCCGCGTCCTCAAACGAGAGCAGCCCCGCAAACTCCACGCGCGCCGTCTCCGAGTCCGCTGGCTTGTGCGTCCTCAGCCGCGCCCCCCGCGCGCTGATCGGCCCGTCCACCTCCATGAGCCCCGCGTCGATGACCGCCAACACCTCGACCGGCAGCACCGCGCGCACCTCTTTACTGAGTGAATCCGCGTCGAAATCGAACGTCACATCCGCGATCGTCCCGCCCGAGCCGTCCGGCGTCGCCCCGCCCGAGACCGACACACTCAGCCGATCCGAGCTGCCGCTGATCTTCTCCAGCCGCGCGTTCTGCTTGCTCGCGATCAGCCGACCAGACATCTCTCCAAGCGACACCGTCGTGCCCAGCCTCGTCAGCTCCGCCCACTTCGGCTCGATCGTCGTCTCCACGAACGCGATCCGCGCCACGCCCTCATTTGGCGTGTTCCCGATCGCCGGCCTCGGCGCAGTCATCGAGATCACCGCGTCGAACCCGCCCCGCACGCCGTGCTCCAGATACTCCTTCGCCACCGCGCCGCCAACCACATCGCGCACGACCCGCTCGGCGAGCACCGAATCAAACCGACCGCCCGTCAGCCCGATCCGCAGCTCGCGCGACGGGTCCTCGCCCACCTCGTCGATCCCGAGCGTTCCCGCGATCTCCGCTTTGCCGGCCTGCTCGCCCTCATAGAAAAGCTCACCGCTCAGCCCATCCGTCGCCAGCGTGCGGAACGCCCCGAGCACCGCGTGCGCCTCGCCGACCACATCACGAAGCTCGAGCCTGCCGCCCAGATAGTCCGCCTCGATCGACTCGATGTTCGTCACGTGCACGTCCGTCACCGGCTGTCGCCCGTCGGACATCAGCCAGGCCCGGATATCAGCGCGCCCCGTCGGGTTGAACGTGTCACGCAGCCAGACCAACGACTCACCGCCCGCATCGCTGATGGCGCCAACCACCTGCTCGGCCGGCAGCTGAAAGAACGCCCCGTCCGCCTCGATGTTCGCCTCATACTTCAACCCGTCGTCACCCGACCAGTCGACATCCGCCTCCACGCGCACATCCACCGGCGATTCGAGCGACTCGTCGTCATCCACGCCGTACGCCCGCGCTTCCGCGTTCAGACTCATCCCCTGTTCCGTCACACGGAGCGTGCCGACCAGATCGCCCACCAGCATCGGCGCCCGATCCCGCATCGGCTCGCTCGCCAGCACGACGTTGTCGGGCGTGATCTCCAGATCGAACCCGAGCTTCCCATTCGGCCTTGTCAGCACGAGCCCGTCGGCCGCGAACGTCCCGTTCACACCCAGACGCTCGACCAGCTCCGAAGCCACCCTGCGGTCGGCGCTCACGCCCGGGTCCTCGTCCTCCACCTCCGGCGGCCCGATCGCAAACCGGAGCAGATCCCCCACCGGCACACGGTCCGCCTGCACACGCAGCGCCGGGCGGAACGCCGCCTCGCCCTCGGGCGTGCGCAGCGCCGCTGTGCCCGTGAGCATTGCGGTCCCGCCCCCGATGGGCCTGTACGACCCACGGAGCAGCGAAGCCGATTCCTCCGTCAGCACCACCACCACATCCCGCGCCCTGATCGGAAGCGGGAAGTCCTTCAGCACCACCCCGGCCTCGGGCAGCCGAACCTCGATATGACGAGACCAGTGCGAGACCTCGCCCTCCTCGCGCCGGAGCCGAATCCCAAGGTCCGCCTTCCCGCGGTAAGCAAACACCGGCGTGCGGAGCTGACTCTTCGTGCTCGAGAGCTGCGCACGGATCTGCTCGATCCTCGCCCCCCCCGCGCCGTCGCGCTCGGCTTTCGCCAACTCGAGCTCCAGCCGGTCGCGCTGCTCGCGCAGCTCCTCCGCCCGCTTAGGCGTCAGGATCAGCCCCCGCTCGACGAGCTGCGCATACCGCCGATCGTCAAACAGCTCATCGATGATCCCGCCCCGCGTCTCGCCGAGCGCCTCCTCGAGCACGTCGTCCACCGGAACGTTCACGGTATCGATCTGCAGATTCACGCTCGCCGTCGGACCGATCGGCTCGATGAGCCCCGACGCGCTGATCGTCGCCCCCGTGTGCGAGACGCCCCGGATCTCCTCGATGCGGATGCGCGTGCGATCGAACTGCACGCTGCCGGCCATGTTTCTAAATGGATACGGGAAGACCTCGTACGCCGCAGTTCCGTTCGTGAACGAGAGACTCCCGCGGAAGTCCAGCTCCGCCGGGCCGTCGGGTGTCGGCGGGCCGCGCCAGAGCGTCACGTTCGCGTCGACCACCGCCGTCGGGCTGATCGGGACGTCCCCGCTCTCAGCCATCAGGGACGAGCCCGCGAACTGCTGGAGCCTGTGCCCGACCTCCTCTGGCAGGAAGGGCACGATGTCCGGGTTCGTCGCCATGTTGTACCCGCGGACCTTGAAGCTGCCGTTGAACGGCGCATCGACCGTCAGCCCCTCGTACGTCAGGTTCACCTCGTAGGGCACGTCCTCGAGCAGGCCCGAGATCTCCGCGTTGAACTCGTCGTCGCGCAGGCTGATCGCCCCGGACACCTCCGTCATCCGCATCCGTCCCGCGCCCGACGTCTCGTTCATGTCGATGGGCAGCGTGATCGCCACCCCGTTGAGATGCACCGCAGCCGTCATCGTGCCCGACGAACTCATGCTGAACGTCGTGTTGCTGATCTCACCCCTGACGTCGAGCATCTCGACAAAGGGCCTGAGCCTGCCCGGCACACTCGAAGGCCCCCACTCATCGAGCGAGACGCCCGCGAGCATCACCTCCACCCCGAGCCGATCGATCGTCCCCGAGAGCTCGATCCCAGAACGCGTGCCCGTCTGTTCGAGCGCGATCTTGTACGCGTCGTCGCCCTCGGGCAGCAGCGCCCCCTCGATGTTCATCCGCTTGAGCACACGCACCGAGTGCCGTGTGTGCTCGGCGAGCTCGATGCTGCCCGCCTCCACACGCACGCTCGGCAGCGTCATCGGACCGCCCACGTCCGGCGAATCGGGCAGGCTGAACGACGCGAAGTTCACCACGCCCGTGTCCGCGTTCTCGCTCAGCCTCACGTTGGGCGATTGCAGCGTGATCGAACGCACCCGCGCGCTGCTCCACTCCACGTCCGCCGTGATCCGGCGCACACTCCCAAGCTCGCCCCCCGGCCCTTCGACGCCCGGTGCGCGCACCGTCACGTTGTCCAGCACCAGCATCCCCGAGCGGTTGATCGACACCGAGCCCGCCTTGATCTCGACGCCCAGCTCCTTCTCGATCGAAGGCAGGATCAGAACCCCCGCAAGCCCCGTCTGCGCCACCACCACCAGGAGCAGCACCAGGGCCAGCGGCAGGATGAACATCAGACGCAGGCACAACACCTTCTTCTTGCCCATCCCCCTGGCGACAAATCGCCGCCGGATCGGATGGCAGGGTTTGCAAGGTGTCCGCTCGCTCATGCGCCGCTCCGCTGACCCATCACGCTGATTCGCCCAGCCCAGTTCCCATGCACGCCTTAGAGAGTATCGGATCCATCATCCTTCGCCGCCGGCTCAGCCGCCCTCGGCCTCGGCGGGCACAAGCCAGTCTGGCAACGGCTTTGGACGCCCATCCGGGCCCACGCACGCCAGCTCGCTCGTCGCCACCGCGCACACGCCGTCCATCGGCACACGCGGATCCGACGCCGCGTCGGGCTCCCGCCCCATCCGTTCCACCAGCACAAGCTCGTACGAATGACGGATCTTGATCCGGCCCGACGCGTGCGCACGCGTGCGCACCTCGATCACATCGTCGTACAGAATCGGCCTGCGGTACCGTAGCTCCAGCTTCGTCACCACCAAAAACACGCCCGCGCGCTCGAGCTCGGCATAACTCACCCCGCCCTCGCGCAACAGCTCCGTTCGCCCCATCTCGAGCCAGGGCGTGTAGCTCGCGTGGTGCGCCACGTTCATCGGGTCGCACTCCGCGTACCGAACGCGCAGGCGGTGTATACCGCTTGTCGGGATCGCCCGAGACGGTTTCGGCCCGGTATTCACGCCGTATTCATCGCTGACACTCATCACCCACAAGTCTACCGTTTGGGTCATGGACAAGCCCAAACCGAGCCAATGCCCGCCGATCAGCGAGACGAATCCCGACCAGGCACCCGTCACCGTCAGGCGGTTCCTCACGGGCGATTCCATCGAAGAGATCACCCACCTGCTCCACCGCGCCTACGCACGCCAGAAGGCCATCGGCCTCGACCCCCTCGCGGGCCGCCAGGACTACGCGCGCACCCTCGACCGCGTCCTCAACTCGGAGTGCTACCTCGCCTTCATGGACCACGAACAGGACACCCAGCGCATCGTGGGCGTCATTCTCCTCAACGAGCACGAGCAGGTCACCTTCCCCGACTACTTCCTCAAAGAGGGCGTCGCGCACTTTGCCATGTTCGCCGTCGACCCGACGCTCCAGGCCATCGGCGTCGGCACGCGCCTGCTCGACACCTGCGTCCGCCGGGCCCGGGAGCTGGGCAACACCAAGCTCGCGCTCAGCATGGCCCGCCCCGACTCGGCGCTGCTCCGCTACTACCAACGCCGTGGCTACGAGGAGGTCCAGCAGTGGCAATGGCCCTACACCAACTACGTCAGCCTCATCCTCGCCCGGGACATCTGAACACGCACTCAAAAACATCAACGCCGCCCGGGAGTGATGGGCGGCGTCGACGAGTGGAGTCCAGACCGACGCGTGTGCAGCGCCCGTCCTTCCCTGAAGATCAATTCAATTCACGACAACTCAGCAGCCGGCGTTGAAGTTCGCCACCCACGCGCTGAAGTCGGCCGGGGTGCACGAGCCGTCGCCGTTCTGATCGCACTCGGGCGCCTGAGCATTGAACGCCGCGACCCAGGCCGAGAAGTCCGCGGGCGTCACATCGCCGTCGCCGTTGACATCTGCCAGGCAATCGGTGCCCGTCGGCGTGCGCGCGATGTTGTCCACCTGCATCTCGAAGTTCGTGAACCCGAAGAAGTACCCGGGAACAAACGTCGTAAACGAGATCTCGTCCACGCTCGCCAGCACGCTCTCAAAGGTCCGGCCCGGGGGCAGCATGGGCTCAAACGTCACCGGATCCTCGTACCCGTAACCGCCCCACCCGGGAGGCAGATCCGACGCGTTCGGATCCTCCACCGTGAACGAGTACGTCACCCAGCCGTCGCCGTTGTCACCCGGCAGGCTCGAATCGAGCAGGCCGAGGTTCAGCCACACGCTCGTGTACGGGTACCCCTGATCGTTGTCGTAATCGCGGAACTCGATGATCAGGTCGCGCGTCACTTCCTGACCGAAGAAACTGATCGTCCAAGTCCGGATGTCGATCGACATCTCGAACGGCCCGTCAGCCGTGTAATCACCGAGGAAGTCCGCGTTCGTGCTGTTGCGGATGTCGGCCCCGAAGA
The DNA here is from genome assembly GCA_965228265.1 of Phycisphaerales bacterium. GTDB lineage: Bacteria > Planctomycetota > Phycisphaerae > Phycisphaerales > UBA1924. Next base: position 1,199,771 of record OZ245804.1, on the reverse strand, counting down.
CGTCGATCAGAATGACGTCCATGTTTGCGCCCGGGTTGCCGTCCGAATTCGAGATGTTGTCCCGGCCGCTGACCGACCAGCCCTCGGCTCCATTCTCGAACGTCGTCACCACCTGACCCGCCGCGGGCAGGGCCAGCCCCACCGACGCCAGGCATCCCATCCATGCCATCTTGTTCTTCATGTTGTGATCCCTTCACTCTTCAGTACTCATGAACTCCTGGGCTGGCTCCAAACCGAGCCAGAAAGTTTCATGCTGAGCTTGTGCTGAGCACAGTCTGAGCATAAACTGAGCGTGTGTCAACCCAAAAGTTTCAACATCCCATTCCCACCGAAAAATCTTCCCTGATCGAGGGAGACACACACCACCCCCCCGAAATCCGTACTATGCCAGCCGCTATGACCGCCTCTCTCACGGCAACACGCGGCTCAACGCCACTCCGGCCCGAAGATCTTCAGGATTTGGAGCGTTCACTCAAATCCATCCGGTCCGAGCTCCTGGCCTTTTTGGCGGCCATGCCCGTCTCCGCCCAGAACGCCAGCGGCCTCTCCAGACTCCTCGAAGTCGAACGCACCACCTGCCAGCGCATGGTCTCGGCCATCACCGCCCCATACCCGGGCGTGGCGCTGGCCGGCCAGCTCCCGGGCACCCGCGGCATCCGCCTGCTCGTCGAAGCCGCCACCACCCGCGGCATCCAGGTCGACCCCGAAAGCCTGAAGCGTCTCGACAAGGCCCTCGCCGCCTACGACGACGCCACCAAACGCCTCGCCGGCAGCAGGTCACGCCTCGTCAAACGCATCGAGCGCACACTCGCCGCCAGCGCCTCGCCCGGCTCGTCGCGTTCCGAAGAAGCCGAGCTCGCCCAACGCCAAACACTCTTCGAAGCCTCAGCCGCCCTGACCGGACGCGCTTCCGATGTCTGGCTCGCTGCCCACATCTACACACCAGTCCCCGATCACCCCGACGTCATCGCCCAGACACGCGCGCACGGCCTCATCGGTCACCGAGCCGACACGCACGCTGTCCCGCTCACCTTCCACGTCTTCGGCGAGCCCGACGAATCCAAACGAAACGACCTGACCACCTACCGCCCGCTCCGCAAGTCCGGGATCGACGGCATCCCCGACGAGCTCCTCACCGAGTTCTCCACCAACCCCGCACCCGTCGTGCACAGTGCCCACCCCGACGAGTTCATCGTCCAGACCATCGAGCCCAGCCCCGACCAGCCCGAGACCTCGGCCATCGACCTCATCTTCGCGCTCGACGGCGGGATGTCGCACCCCTCCACGCGACCCGTCAACACCGAGGAAGTCTGGGCCCTCGTCAACTTCCCCGTCCGCCGACTGCTGCTGGACGTCTTCATGCACAAGGACATCGCCCGCCAGTGCGTGCCGAGCCTCGACGTCCACCTCTGGCGCCCCGACTTCGCCCAGCACGTCGGCGAACGCTGGCAGACCCGCTTCCAGAACCCGCCCAGCCTCAAGCTCCTGAACTCGGGCCTCGACCGCGCCCAGACCACCGCCTGGAGCCGATACACCGAGCTTCTGCGCACGCTCTTCACCGCCAAGGGCCTGAACCCGAGCGACTACGTCGGCTTCCGCTGCGACACCGACTACCCCATCTGGCGCACGGGCTACTGCATCGCTTTTGATTTCGGGGAGAGGGAGTAGACTGAATCCGTCCGAGTCCTGAGAAGGAGCTCAATGATGACGGCTTTGACCCCTCGTACTCTTGTCTTCGCAATGCTATGTTGGCTTAGCACTTTGTCAGGCTGTGCCCCACTCTATTGCTGGTACAGCAATGCGACAGCCCCGAAGATGACCAGCCTAGACATGTTCGAATGGCAGAAATTCACCAAAGACCAACATCCAAGCGGAAGCGAGCTCCAGATCGAAATCCGTCCAACAGAGAGCGACGACAAGTGGTTGTTGCTCGACTGGGACTCATTCAACCCGTACGCATCGCGCGCCGTTGTAGTATCGGATAATGGCACATTTCTCGAGTACAGCGACCTGCCCGACGTGCTCTTAACCCAAAACCGCATAAAGTTTACCGGGAACCCTGAAGCCCTGGAAAACGCAGGCGTGTCAGTGAAGTTCGATGAGGGCGAGTACTCCCGATTCCTCGAACCCGAAGCTTGGGGTAGAGCGATAGTCGGCTACCCATTATTGCCCTGGATGGGCAAGTCCGCCGGTCGCATTATCGAAGGTGGCTACTGGCGGAGACGGCTCCACTGCTATCCCCCACGAGTAAAGATCACGGTGCAAGCCGCGGATGGTTCGAGCAGTACCACTCGCTACGAGCTCCCAACAACAGAGAATAAGTTGCGCCCGGATGACATCGGCGCCTCCGTTTCCGAAGACAATCGATTCCTCTACATCTATATGGAGAGTTGGGGCGCACTCCTCCCGATCAACAGATCGCCGTAACAGCTGACTTACCCGCCCTTGCTATCCCCACGCGCGAAGATGCTCGCCACGTAGTTCAGCACATCCGTCGCGCTCGCCTCGTTGTACCCAAAGTTCTTGATCAGCCGCTGCTTGACGATGTCGATCTTCTCCTGTGTCTCGTCATCCACGACGCTCGAGACCAGGTTTTTGAGCTTGATCGTGTCGCGGCTGTCCTCGAAGAGCTTGAGTTCGAGTGCCTTGTGCAGGCGGGCGTTCGTGTTGTACTCAAACTTCTTCCCGTCGAGCGCGAGCGCACCGATGTAGTTCATGATCTCCTGACGGAAGTCGTCCTTACGGCTCTCAGGAATATCAATCTTCTCCTCGATCGCGCGCATCAGCCTTTCGTCCGGCTCCTCGGACTTGCCCGTGTACCGGTTCTCGACGGTTTCCTTCTGCGTGTACGCGCGGACGTTCTCGATGTAGTTGCCGCAGAGTCGCTTGATCGCCTCCTCGTCGGCACTGATCGCCCGCTGCACCTCGCCCTTGATGATGTCCTCGTACTCCTCGCGCACGACCGCCAGCAACTCGCGGTACTGCTTGCGCAGCTCCTCGTCGTCGATCAGCGAGTGGTGGTCCAGCCCGTTCTCAAGAGCGTTGAGCACCATGAAGGGGTTGATCATTTTCTCGGCGATCGCCTGGCGGCTGACCAGCGCGTTGCTCATCTTGTCCTGGATGTACCGCGGGCTGATGCCGTCCATGCCCTCGCGGGGGGCCTCTTCCTTGAGCTCCTTCACCGAATCCTCGGTGAAGCCCGGGATGGCCTTGCCGTTGTAGAGCTTCATCTTCTGCATCAGCGTCAGCCCCGCCTTCTTGGGCGGCGCGAGCCTCGTCAGGACAGCCCACATCGCAGCCACGTCGATCGTGTGCGGCGCGATGTGCATGTTCCTGATCCGCTCCGGGCCGAAGTCCTTGCGGTAGATCCGCACCTCGTCCTCGAGCCTGATGTTGTACGGCACATCGATCTTGATCGTCCGATCCCGGAACGCCTCCATCATCTCGTTCGACTGGAGCCTCTTGTACTCAGGCTCGTTTGTGTGACCCAGGATCACCTCGTCGATGTGCGTCTGCGCGAATTTCTTCGGCTTGATCGCGTGCTCTTGGCTCGCGCCGAGCAGGTCGTACAGGAACGCCACGTCCAGCTTGAGCACCTCGATGAACTCGCAGATACCCCGGTTGGCGATGTTCAGCTCGCCGTCGAAGTTAAACGCGCGAGGGTCGGAGTCCGAGCCGTACATCGCGATCTTGCGGTAGTTGATGTCGCCCGTCAGCTCCGTCGAGTCCTGGTTCTTCTCGTCCTTGGGCTGGAAGGTCCCGATGCCCACGCGGTCCTTCTCGCTGAGCACGAGCCTGCGGACACGCACGTGCTCGATGACCTTGTTCCAGTCGCCGTCGTAGAACAGCATGAGGTCGTCGTAGATCTTTCGGCTAAACGGATCGAGGTCGCCGGCGATCTTGATCTTTCCGCCGTGGTGCTCGGGCTTGTAGTTCTCGTTGAGCGCGTGCTCGATGTCGCCCCGCGCCTCGCGCGGGATGAGCAGGAGCGGGTCCTGGTGCATCGGGCTCGGGTAGGCGTGCGACTTCTGCGCCTCTTGCGTGTTGCCCTCCATCGGGCTGACCTCGCAGCGATCGTCGAGCATCCAGCTGAACGAATACAGCGCCCCCTCGTCCGTCCGCGAGTACGCCTCGACGCCCTTCTTGAGCATGCGCGCGATCGTGGACTTCGCCGAGCCCACCGGACCGTGGAGCAGGAGGATGCGTTTGTCCGTGCCGTAGCCCTCGGCCGCCGACCGCAGGAAATCCACGAGCTGCATGAGCGCAAAGTCGAGCCCGAATACCGCGTCAGCGCCGGCGTCGATCTGATCGCTGAAGAAGTGGTACCGCACGCAGTCGCGTTTGAAGAGCTTGTAGTGCTGGAACCCCTGCGCGAGGATCGCGTCATAGAGGCGCTGGTACGCGTTCCGCGCCACGCCCGGGTTGCTGCGCGCAATGTCGAGGTACTCCCAGAAGGTGCCCTCCCAGTTCTGCACGCGGAAGCGCTCGCGGTCGAGCTTCTTCGAGATCAGTTCACTCAGTTCGCCGCGATTCGCCTGTTCCATGCGACCCTCCGTGTCACTCGCCTCACCGCCCGCCGGGGTCAGGAGGACCGCCGGTGGTCGATGCCTTGGCTGGACCGTCCGATCGAGGCCGCGAAGCACTCGTCGGCACCAGAGGCGCGGGGCGCCGCATGGGCGGTTATCGGGAATCCCACGGAGCTGCTTGAAGCCCACTCGGCCTGATGGCCGCCCACCACAGGGTAATACGTCCCAGACCCCCGCGCGGTTGACATAATTCCACCAGTTTCAATGGGGTGACAAACCTACTACAGTTCGCCCCATGTCTTTCGGACTCTCAAGAGGTCGCCCGCTCAACATCGCCCCGGGCGTGGTCATGGTCTCCGACGAGGAGCTCGGCCCGCTCCCCGATGACATTCTGACCAACCCCGAAGCGGGGTATATCGATCCGCGCACCTGGTTCACCACGCGCGAAGCCGACCCCAACAGACGGTTCGAGGTCGAGATCGGCTCGGGCAAAGGCACCTTTCTCATGCAGCAGGCGCCGCTCACGCCCGAGACGGACTACCTCGGCATCGAGTGGGCGGGCGAGTTCTGCAACTACGCCGCCGACCGCGTCCGGCGGGCGCAGCTCCGAAACGTCCGCCTCATGCGCACCGACGCGACCGAGATCCTCCGCTGGCGCATGCCAAGCGCGATCGTCGACGTCATCCACCTCTACTTCTCCGACCCCTGGCCCAAGAAACGCCACCACAAAAAACGCGTGATCCAAGACCGCTTCCTCGCCGACGCCTGGCGCGTGCTCAAGCCCGGCGGCGAGCTGCGCGTGGTCACCGACCACGACGACCTCTGGGCCTGGGACCGCGCTCACTTCGACCGCTGGTGCGGCTCGGGCCCCTGCCCCCACCACGAAGGCCCCGTCCCAGCCTTCACCGAGAAACCCTTCGCCAAACCCGATTCAGCGGGCGAGGGCGAGCTCGTGGGCACCAACTTCGAACGTAAGTTCCGTCGCGAGGGAAGAAATTTCCACGCAACCGTGCTCGTCAAGCCGGCCTGAAGCATCCCGAATCACATTGTGTCAAGAACGGGCAGTTGTGTCCGAATTTTTCTGGCCACCCAAACGAGTTGGGGTACTCTCCCCAATGGTTATCGTCCTCGTGGTAGCCCGCTCGGGCATGGGTGATAATTGACATTTATTGGACACGTTGAGCGGTCGTCGTATGCGACCGTCTGACACCGCACCAGGCCGATCGTTCGGTCCGTTGTGTCGTATCTCTTGTGTACATTCGGAGTGGCGCGGCCGGTGCATACTCGTGGAGGTATTACAGTTATGGTACGCGCACTCGCAGCAGCAACAGTCATCGCAGTCGCCGGTTCCGCCGGTGCACAGGCCATCACCAGCTTCAGTGGCGGCGCGCAGTTCGGCGCCTGGGACGCGACTTCGCCTGGTGTCGTCGGCTGGAGATTCGACGTCAACACCGCGATCATCCTGACCGATATCGGCATCTTCAACGGCGACTTCGATGGGCTGACCTCCAGCCACGAAGTCGGTCTGTGGGACTCCTCAGGCACCCTGCTCACCTCGGGTGTCGCCGGTCCCGGCGGCGGCGTCCTCGGCCAGTTCACCTACACAGATGTCGCAGACGTCGTTCTCAGCCCGGGCGAACGCTACACCATCGGCGCGGTGTACGACATCAACGACGGCGACAGCTACGTCAGCGGACCGAGCTCGCTCGGCCTCGCGTCCGAGATCAACCCGACCACCAACGGCGTGTTCCCGGAAGCCGGCGATCTCGGCGGACTGAACTTCCCGACCGGCGATTCCACCAACCTCGCCCGCCTCGGCACGAACTTCCTCTTCCGCCCCGTGCCCGCGCCCGCCTCGGCCGCACTGCTCGGGCTCGGCGGACTCGTCGCCTGCCGTCGCCGGCGCTAACACATCACCCTCAAGACCTGGTTTCCCTCTCGCATCCCCGGGTTGACGCCCGGGGATGCTCTTGCGCGCATCCGACTAGAATCCGACTCACACACGCACCAAAGCGCGTCACGCGTTGTCAACAGTCTTGAAAGGAAGAGAATATGGCCTCGAAGATCCTCGCCTTCTCCGGCAGCCTGCGCAAAGACTCCTACAACCAGCAACTCGTCGAGCACGCAGCCGAGCAGGCCCGCAAACGCGGCGCCGAGGTCACCGTCATCACGCTGGCCGACTACCCCATGCCCATCTACAACCAGGACGACGAGGACGCCTCGGGCATCCCCGCCAAGGCGCTCGAATTCCGCGAACTTCTCAAATCACACCAGGGCTTCATCATCGGCTGCCCCGAGTACAACAGCTCCATCACCGCGGCCCTCAAGAACGCCATCGACTGGGCAAGCAGGCCCAAGGAGGGCGAGAAGCCCCTCGAGTGCTTCGCGGGCAAGATTGTCGCACTGACCGCGGCCTCCCCCGGTGCCCTCGGCGGTCTGCGCGGGCTCGACCACGTCCGCGAGATCCTGGGCAATATCCAGTGCCACGTCGTGCCCGGCATGGTCTCCGTCGGCGGAGTGCACGAGGCCTTCGGTGACGACGGCAACCTGAAGAACGATCGCACGCGCGGCCTCCTTGAAGGGCTCATGGACAACTTCGTCAAGGCCTGCGATACGCTCGGAAAGAAGTGAGAAACGCGTGAGTGAGACGCCCACAGCCGTGGTCCTGCTCTCGGGCGGGCTCGACAGCGCGACCTGCCTGGCAGTCGCCAAGCGTGACGGCTTTGCGCCAGTCGGGCTCGCGATCGACTACGGCCAGCGCCACCGATGCGAACTCGACGCCTCCAAACGCGTCGCCGAGACGATGCACGCCGATGTGCGCACGATCCGCGTCGATCTCCGCGCCTTCGGCGGCAGCGCCCTGACCGACAACATCGACGTCCCAAAGGACCGCGGCGAGCACGAGATCAGCTCCGAGATCCCAGTCACCTACGTCCCGGCTCGCAATCTTGTCTTTCTCTCGCTGGCAACCGGTCTGTGCGAGGTGCTTGGCGCACAGAACCTCTACATCGGCGTGAACCAGCTCGACTACTCGGGCTACCCCGATTGCCGGGGCGAGTTCATCGCCTCGTTTCAGAACGCCGCGAATCTGGCGACGAAGGCGGGCGTCGAGGGCAAGGGCGTGACCGTGCGCACGCCGCTGATCGATCTGACCAAGGCCGAGATCATCAGACTCGGCACCGAGCTCGGCGTCGACTACAGCCTCACCGTCTCCTGCTACGACCCCTCGCCCGAGGGCAAGGCCTGCGGCCGATGCGACTCCTGCACACTCCGCAAGCGAGGCTTCGAGCAGGCGGGCATCCCCGACCCGACGAGGTACGCGTGAGCCTGCTCATCTCCGAGACCTTCACGTCCCTGCAAGGCGAGGGCAAACTCACGGGCGTTCCGACGTGGTTTGTGCGCCTGTCCGGGTGCAACCTCCGCTGCACCTGGTGCGACACGCCCTACGCGAGCTGGAACCCGGAGGGCACCAAGCGCACGATCGAGGATCTCGCGGACGAGGCGCACAAGAGCGGCGTTCACCACGCGGTCGTCACCGGCGGGGAGCCCATGATCTTCAAGGAACTGCCCGAGCTGTGCGCCAAGCTGCGCGAGCAGGGCATGCACATCACGATCGAGACCGCGGGCACCGTCTATCCGGATGAATGGAAGAACCTCGCCTGCGACCTGATGTCCATCAGCCCGAAGCTCGCCAACTCCACACCCTCGCGCACGGACGAGCGCGATCCGCTCGCCGTCTGGCACGATCGTCACGAGGAACGCCGGCTGAATCTCCCGGTCCTGCGACGCATCGCGGCGGACTTTGCGGATATTCAGATGAAGTTTGTCGTCAGTTCGCCCCACGACCTGGCGGAAATAGAGGGGCTGCTGGCGGCGTTGCCCGGGGTGCAGCCGGGCGATGTGATGCTGATGCCCGAGGGCACGAAGCCGCCCGAGCCCGCAGCGACGGATTGGGTGGTCCGTGCGTGCATCGAGCGGGGCTGGCGGTACTGCCGGAGGCTGCACATAGACTTGTTCGGCGACACCCGGGGCACCTGACGGAACGCCCCGGCTCGCGCATCCGCCCAATGGGGGCTCACCGGGCGATACGTGGGCCCAAGGGGAATCAGATTCATGCTCACCAGACTGATCGCTGCGTTCTCGCTCTCTCTGACGGTTCTTGCCTCCGGCGCACTTGGCCAGCCCTCTAGCACGGATCATGAGCTCGAACAGAGCCGAAGCCAGGCCCACAGCCTTTCCCGCGCGTTCAACGCGGCGGCCAAGGAAATCGAGCCGAGCGTCGTCTTCATTCAGAGGCGCAACCTCATCACCCCCGTCCGGCGCGACATCTTCGGGCGGATCATCGCCAGGGGCGAGGCGACGTTTCAGGACTCGGGCCTCGGCTCGGGTGTGATCGTCAGCGAGGACGGCTACGTCATCACGAACAACCACGTCATCGCCAACGCCGAGCAGCTCGAGGTCCGCCTGAACGACGGCCGGAGCTACCTCGCCGACGTCGTGGGCTCGGACCCGGCGACCGACGTCGCGGTGCTGAAGATCGACGCGGAGGAACTTGTCGCCGCGTCGTTCGGGGATTCGGACGGGCTCGAGGTGGGCGACTGGGTGCTGGCGGTGGGCTCGCCGTTTGGGCTCTCCAACACGGTGACCGCTGGCATCGTCAGTGCGCTGGGGCGTCAGGGCGTGCTCGAGCAGACACAGCGGATGAACCCGCGCCAGCCACGCGTGCTGTATGAGGAGTTCATCCAGACCGACGCGGCGATCAACCCGGGCAACTCGGGCGGGCCCATGGTCGATCTCGACGGCAGGGTCGTCGGGATCAATACCGCGATCTACAGCAAATCCGGAGGTGGGTCGATCGGGCTCAGCTTTGCCATCCCCTCGGCGATCGTCGAACGCGTGATGCGCTCCATCGTCGAGTCGGGGGGCGTCGTCCGAGGGTGGCTCGGCGTCACGATGACCGACCTGACCCCCGAGGACCGCGCGATGTTCGGCGATTCCGAGGGCGTGCTGATCTCCGACGTGCTCCCCGGAAGTCCCGCCGACAAGGCCGGGCTCGAAGAGGGCGACATCATCTACGCCTTCGACGGCCGCGAGATCGACAGCTCCAACCGCCTGCGCAACTCGATCGCCATCTCGGGCACCGACCGACCCGCCGAGCTCTCGTACATCCGCGACGGCAAGGCGCACACGACCAAGGTCCGGCTGACCGAGTTTGCCACCTACGAGCGCGAGATGCTGGGGGTGGTCGAGCTGCCCCAGACCGGCATGTCGGTCATCGAGCTGCGCCCGGAGGTCAACGGCTATCTCGGTTTCGACCAAGAGGCCGAGGGCGTTCTGATCTACGAGGTCCACCCGGACTCGCCCGCCAGGCGCGCGGGGCTGATCGCGCAGGACCGCCTGCTCCGCGTCGGGGGACGCGAGATCGAGCACTCGGAAGAGCTCGCGTCGATCTTCGCCAAGAGCAACAGCAGAAACGGTGTGACCGTGGAAGTCGCGCGGGGCAACCGCCAGGGACGCACCACGCTCTATCCCGAGCGCTGAGCACACGCATCACGGATTGCCGGGATCGGACAGGTCGTGGCACGCGGGGCGTACCACTGAATCGCGATCAGTGATGCACGGTGCCCGAGGTGGCATCGCCCACCATGCCCGGCGCCGTGGTGCCGTGCTCGACGCGACCGGTCCAGAGCGTGTGGACCAGCGCCTTGATGTCGGCGAGCACCATCAGCAGGCACGGCAGCACCACAAGGATGATCACGGTCGCCGAGATCAGCCCGAAGCTGATCGTGATCGCCATCGGGATGAGGAACCTGGCCTGGAAGCTGGTCTCGAGCATGAGCGGCATGAGCCCGAGCACGGTGGTGATCGTTGTCAGCAGGATCGCGCGCACGCGCGCCCGGCCCGCGGCGAGGCACGCGTCGGGCACACCCATGCCCATCGCCCGGCGTTCGTTGAAAAACTCCATGAAGATCAGCGAGTCGTTCACCACCACGCCCGCCAGCGCCACGAACCCGATGAGCGACAGGAACGTCATGCTGTAGCCCATGATGAAGTGACCCCAGATCATCCCGATCGTCGCGAAGGGAATGGCTGACATCACCACCAGCGGCTGGGTGTAGCTGGAGAAAAGCCAAGCGAGCGTGACGTAGATCAGACCTGCCGCGACGAGCATGCCGATCGGGAGTGTGGCAAACGACTCGGCGACGTCTTTCTGCCTGCCGCGCTGGAGGACCTCCACGCCGGGGATCTGGGCGGCGATCTCGCGCAGCTCGGGCATGAACGCGGCGGTGAGTGCTTCCGGGTTCGCGCCGGACTGCCGATCGACATCGGCGGTCACGGTGACGGCGCGGCGTCCGTCGAGACGCCGGACGGTCGCGTAGCCCTCGACCTCCTCGACCTGCACCACCTCGGGCAGCGGGACAGCCTGGCCGCCCGGCGCGATCAGGAACATGCTCTCGATGTTGGCCAGGCTCGAGCGGAACGCCTTGGGCAGCGTCACGCGGACGTCGATGGTTTCATCGTCGCCCGCGAAGTTGTAGGGCTCGAGCCCGTAGACCGAGCCGCGGATCTGCTGGGCGACATTGCCCGTCGTGAAGCCGAGCTCGCTTGCGCCGTCACGGAGCGTCAGGCGCAGCTCGCGCTGACCCCGGTCGGAATCGTCGGTGACGTTCGTGACACCTGGGTACGCGGAGATCGTCGCCTTGACCTCTTCGACGGCTCTTGTGATGAGCGGCTCGGAAGAGCCGACCACGGTGAGCGTGATCGCCGGGCCGTCGGGCCCGCCGGCGACGCCTTCGAGCCGGAAGCTCTTGATGCCGGGCATCTCGCCGAGCTCGGCCATGATGTCCTCGATGAGGTCGGGCGAGGCTCGGAGCTTTGGCACGTGGGCTTCGCGTTCTTCGACGGGCATGATCTCGAGGATGATCTGGCCCAGGTGCGTCTGCTCGCCGCCGCCCCCGCCGTCGAGCGAGCTGAACTCTCCAGCGACGGCCCAGCAGTGCACGACCTCGGGCTGGGCGAGACAGACCTCCTCGATCCGATTCAGGTACGCGTCGGTAACATCGGTGGGCGTGCCGATGGGCATGCGCAGCTCGCCGTTGATCGTCTCGGAGTCGCTCGTCTCCATGAAGATGAACTCAACGAATCCGCCGGCGACCATGCCGAAGGAGCCGAGGACCGCAGCCGCTGCGATCGCGACAGAGATGTAGCGGAACCGGACCGCTTTGCGCAGAAGTCTGACGTATGTGGGGATCAGCAGGCGGTTGAAGAAGTGATCCCGGCCGCGGTCGAACTTCGCCTCGATGCGTGTCAGCCAGCTCCCGCCGTTGTTTCTGGCACGCTCGGCGCGGGACAGGCTGTGGCCCATGTGCGCGGGCAGGATGAAGAGCGACTCGAGCAGGGAGACCGCAAGAGCGCAGGTCACGACGATCGGGAGCACCTCGAGGAAGTCGCCGATCTGACCCTGGATCAGGGCCAGAGGCAGGAACGCACAGATCGTTGTGATGACCGTCGCAACGACGGGCCAGCCCACCTGATCGGCGCCATTGATCGCGGCTTCTTGAGCCGTCTCGCCCTGCTCGTGCCGGGCGGTGATGTTCTCGGCGACCACGATCGCGTCATCGACGAGCAGCCCCAGCACCACGATCAGCCCGAACATCGTGAGCAGGTTGAGCGAGATGCCCGCGAAGTACATCACCGCGAGCGTGCCCATCATCGAGACGATCAGACCCAGCGCCACCCAGAACGAGACGCGCCAGTTGAGCAGCAGCACGAGGGTCCCGAAGACAAGCAATCCTCCCCAGAGCGCGTTGCGCGTCAGGAGATCGAGTCGGCCCACGATAAACTTGGCCAGGTCCGTGGTGTAGTCGATCGTGGCCCCGGGCGGGATGCCCCCGGCCGCGGCCCGGTCGACACCGAGCTTGTACGCCATGAGCCGCGAGGAGACCGGCTCGATCTCCGGCAGCGGCGGCTCGGGCTTGCCCTGCTCGCGGGCTTTCTTCACATCCTGCTTGTGCTTGCTGTCGCGCTGGCCTTTGGCCATCAGCATCGCCAGCCGCTCGCGCAGGTTGAGGTCGATCTCCTCGCCCTTGGCGCCGGCGACGTACGCCTTGACCATCTCCGCGATCAGCACCGCGTCCTGATCGCCCACCTTGAAGACCGTGAGCGAGAACGCCGGCTCGCCGCTCAAACGCGAACGCTTGTCGACGTCGACAAACCCCTCGGTGATGCCGGCGATGTCGCCGAGCCGAACGACCGAGCCCTCCGCATCGGCGCGGACCACGATCCGGCGGATCTGGTCGGCCCGTTCCTGCGCCCCGAGCACGCGGACGGCTGTGTTGGACGTGGTCGACTTCACCGTGCCGCCCGGCAGCTCCTGCATCTCGGCTCGGATGCGGTCGGCGACCATCGGCAGGCTGAGGTTGTAGCGGATCAGCGCCTCGGGGCGCACCTCGACGAGCACCTCGTCGCCGCGCACACCCGAGACCGTGATGTCGCCCATGCCCGGGACGAGTTTGAGGTCGTCGCGGATGGCCTTGATGGCCTGCTTCATGGTGCGCTCGTCCGCGCTGCCGTAGAGAGAGACGTTGATCGTGGGCAGGTTGGGCTCGATCTTCTCGACGCGGATGCGCTCGGACTCCTCGGGCAGGTCCTGCAGCGCGTCCATCTCGCGCTTCACCTCGGCGACCTTCTCGTCGATGTCGACGCCCTCGGCGAACTCGATCGTGACCGCCGCCAGCCCCTCGGAGACCGTCGTGTTGATCTCCTCGACGTCGTCGAGATCGTCCACGACGTCTTCGATGCGTTTGGCGAGCGCGTCCTCGACCTCGTCCGGGCTCGCGCCGGGATAAGGGGCGGCGACGGAGACCAGATTCGGACGCACCTCGGGGAAGAACTCGCGTTTGAGTGTGAAGCCGAAGATCGCCCCCGCCGCGAGGATCGCGAACATCACGAGGTTCGCGACCACGGGCCTCCGGACGCCGAAGCTGGGCAGACTCACGACCCGCCTCCCGCCTGCTGATCGCCCGCGGTCGGATCGACCATCATCCCGCCGATGAGCTCGTCGAGGTTCGAGATGATGACCTGCTTGCCGGGCGGCAGACCCGATTCGATCACGGCCCATTCACGCTCGGCGGGCTCGATGTCGGGCATCGCGCCGCGGATGTAATGGCTCACCTCGACATCGATCGGCACGACGCGATGGTGCCCCTGCTCCAGATCGTCGGAAACAACAAACACCCGGTCCCCCGAGACGGCTCGCCTCGGGACGAGAACCATCGGCCGTTCGTCGCTGGTCGAGACGCTGCCGACCACAAACTGGCCCGGCAGCAGTCGCGCATCGCCGATGCCGATCGCGTCCGGGTCCTGGTTCACCTCGACGTACACGATCATCGTGCGCGACATCGGGTCGGCCTCGGGCGCGATGCGTCCGACCTTCCCCTCCCACTCGTGCTGCACGGGCCCGTCGCTCCGGAGCGTCGCGCGGTCGCCGATGCGGACGGTTGAGCCCGCGGAGATCGGGACTCGCAGGGGCACCTCGAGCCGGCGGAGATCCACGATGCGCGCCACCTGCTGCCCTACAGAGAGCAGCTCGCCCGGCCGGACGTACACATCCTGCAGCACGCCCGTCAGGGGCGAGCTGATCGTCGTCCGCGCGAAATCCTCCTGCGCCTGAGTCAGCGAGCTGCGGGCGCTCGCCTGGAGCGCCAGCAATTCGTCCCGACGGGCGGGGATCACATCGAGCTGCTGCTCGAGCGCCAGGAGCGTGCGCTCGGCGCGGCGGACAGCCGAGGACGCGTTGTCGAGATCGGCCTGGTTGCCCGCGCCGCCCTCGGTCGCCTGCTTCACGCGCTCATAGTTCCGGCGTTCGATCTCCAGCTCGTCACGGGCCGAAACGATCTGCTCCTTCACCCGACTTTCCTGAACATCGAGGCTCGCCAGCTGCGCCTGGTAGGACGCGATGCTCGCCTCGGCGGAGTTCACACGGCTGAGCGCATCGGTTGTTTCGAGGCGCACGATCGTGGCGCCCTTGTCGATGGGCAGGCCCGCCTCGACCTCGGCGGGGCGCTCGATGACGCGTCCCGAGATCTGCGCCGAGACGGTCGAGGCGTTCATCGCACGGGCCGTGCCGTAACCCTCCCAGAGCCGGGGCACTGGTTTCTCGGTGGCGATGATGGTGCGCACCGGGATGCCCCTGGCGATGGCATCGGTGCGTTCGGGGTCGACGCGTTGGGCTTCGAGCGCGAAGAAGATCCCGAGCCCGATCACAATCACGACAACCGCGACGCCGCCACGCACAAGAATCGGGATCAGACGCCAGAGAAACGAGCGTTTGGTTGCCATACGTCGTAGATCGCCTTGCAGCGGCCCATGGCAGGGCCGGGCATCGGCCCGGCGCCCCCTCGTGGGCCGCTCGCCACGACGAGGCTGTTTCAGGGTAGGCCGTTGGCTTCGGCGGGCGTGACGGGCAGATTCAAATCAATCCCGAGCAGCATCCCCGCCAGTTGCGAGACGATCAGTGTGGTCACCAAGACACCCGTGATGTTGAGCAGCACCCCCGCGCGGGCCATCTGCGCGATCGAAAGCCGACCCGAGCCGAACACAATCGCGTTGGGTGGTGTCGCCACCGGCAGCATGAACGCATAGCTGGCCACCACGCCCGCGGGCACCATCAGGAGCACCGGGTGCACACCGAGTGCCGGAGCCGCCGATCCGAGAATCGGCACGAACGCGGCTGTCGTCGCGGTGTTGCTCGTCAGCTCGGTCAGAAAGATGACTGTTGTCGCAACGATGAGCACCAGCATGATCGGCGGCACATCCCGCAGCCCGGCAAGCGAGTTCCCGATCGCCACGTCCAGACCCGTCAACTTCATCGCCGACGCCAGCGCGAGCCCGCCGCCGAAGAGCAACAGCACGTCCCAGGGCATTTTCCGCATCGTCGCCCAGTCCATCGCGAACTGCCGCTCCGACGGCTTCACCGGGATCAGAAAGAGCGCGATCGCGCCGATCATCGCGATGCCCGAATCCTTGAGCAGCCCGAGCCTGGCGCCGATCCACTCGTGATCGGTCCCCTCGAGCCAGTTCGTCGTGGGCACACGCATGATCCAGCCCAGAGCCACCAGCGAGAAGACCGTGATCACGACCTTCTCGCCCCGCCCGAGTCGCCCGAGCGATAGGTACTCGTTGCGCAGGAAGTCCGAGGCCCCGGGCACCGTGTCCACCCGGATCGGCAGCGCCACCCGCGTCAGGATCAGCCAAGCCAGGGGCAGCATCACGACCAGCAGCACGCCGCCCAGCGGCAACCACTGGCTCCAGCTGATCTCGACGCCCACATCCTTCAGAAACCCGATGAGCAGCAGGTTGGGCTGCGTGCCCGTGATCGTCGTCACGCCCCCGATGGAGCTGGCGTACGCCATGCCAAGCAGCAGAGCCGCCGGGAAGTTGAGCCCCATCCCGCCGGTGCCCGCGTGCTCTCGCTCCTGAAGCTGGTCGAGCAATCCGATCACGCTGACCGCGATGGGCAGCATCATGATCGACGTTGCGGTGTTGCTGATGAACATGCTCAGGAGCGCCGAGGCCAGCATGAACCCCGCGACGAGCCGCGTCGGCTTCGTCCCGACCAAGAGCACCGTCTTGAGGGCCACGCGTTTGTGCAGCCCCCACTTCTCGACACTCAGCCCGAGCACGAACCCGGCGAAGAAAAGCACCACGAGGTAGTGCGCGTACGAATCGGCGAGCGATTGGATCGGCATCACGCCGGTCAGTGGAAAGAGCGCCAGCGGGATCAGGCTCGTCGCCGCCAGCGGGATCGCCTCGGTCATCCACCAGAGCGCCATCCAGACCCCGATGCCCGCGACAGCCCGCGCGTCGTGGTCCAGGCCCGACCCGCTCAGGAGCGCGTAGATCAGAATCGCCGCGATCGGGCCGGCAACGATCGCGGGGATGCGGAGCGACATCGGGCTGCGTGGGTCAGCCATGCGTCAGATCCTAAGCGAAAGCCATGGCCCGGGTGGGCCACTCTGTGTGGATCAATCCTCGAGGACGTAGTCACTCCTCACGATCTGACTGATGCGATCACGAATTGTGGCACCCTGATCCATTAGACCGCCGATACCAAACGCAAACCAATAGGTTGTCAATGAGGATCGCGAGTATGCTACAGAAGAACCACCCCAAACCCTTCTTTGGCTTGATGTTTCTTGCCGCCTCCTCGGCAACAGCGCAGCCTCTCAACGAGATCGAGGCCTGGGTCTTCGAAGAAACAGTCGGCCGTCCAGGCGTTGCCTACGGGGCCATTCGTCCGTTCTTTCTGCCCGACCAAGCCATCGCTGGCGCGGTGGTTCTCGATCCAGACGACCCACTTTCCTTCCCGCAGCCGTACACACTGGACGAGCACGGCTTCAGTCCTCTCTTGATGCCACCATCAACCAATGGGTTCGTCGATCTGATGTCAGACCAGAACGGAACCCTCTATGCACACACCCTGGATCTCGATCATAATTCCGCTCCAAATCCGACGATGTGGGTAGGCGGAATCCCCCAACCCGTGCCAGGGATCGACAACTCGCTTGTCTCTCTCGACGCGGTCAGCCCCTCGGGACGAGGTATCGGGAGAGTCTCGACACCCACAAACTCCACGACACCAACCGCGCTCGCGGTCTGGGCGGATACGCGACTCCCACCCGAGACCATCACGCTCCCAGTGTTCCCCCTGGCCGGGATGACCGAGGATGCGCAGTTCATTCCACGAATGTTGAACGGCGACGGCGATGCCGCCGGTGTCACGATCGATCCCTTGAAAGGCATCCTGAGTTTCGTATGGCTACTCAGCGATGGAGCCACCATCGAGTTTCCCGTCGAATCGCGTCAACACGAATCCGATCTGGTGTACTACTCAGCATTCAAACCGGGCGGTGCCGACGGAGCGGTTGTGGCAACCACAACGGTCGAGGCTTCAGGGCTTCACACTCAACACCACGTTCTTCGATTGACGAAGCACAAACTCGAGGTGATCTGGAGCAGCGGATCAACCAACGATTGGCCCAGTATCGCGACATCACCGACCGGGGCTTTTCTGATTCAGGTGCGGCGAATCATGCTTCTCACCGCCGGAAGTACCCGTCTCGATATCTCTGACCGCATTGCAACCGCGATGCCCACAGCAACCCTCTGTGATATGGCAGAAGATTTCACCATACTTACCGAGCTCGGCATCCTGCGTCCAACGACCTGCCTGGCTGACACGAACCAAGACCACGTGCTCAACGCGAATGACCTCGTGGCTTGGCTTGATGCGTACAGAGCGGGAGCCGGGATCGCGGATCAGAACCTCGATCAGCATCTCACCCCGGCCGATTTCTCGGCATGGGTTATCCGCTACAACAAGGGCTGTGACTTCGGCGGTTAAGCCGACCTTAGTTCTCGGGGACGTTGTCGCTCGTCACGATCTGGCGGAACTTGGTCCGCAGCTTGTTGGTGATCGTGCCCTCGCTGCCCGAGCCGACGATGTGCGCGTCGTCCTCGGTGTCGCCGATACGCGTCACCGCGATCACTTCCGCCGCGCTGCCGGTCAGGAAGATCTCGTCGGCCTCGTAGACGTCCTCGATGCGCATGTTCTTCTCGGTGACCTCGACACCCACCAGGGGCGCCAGCTCCTCGATCACGAACTTGCGAGTGATGCCCTCGAGGATGCCCGCCTCGCTGGGTGGCGTGAAGATCTCGCCGTCCTTGACGATGAAGATGTTGTCGCCCGAGCCCTCGCTGACAAACCCCTCGGTGTTGAGCATGATGCACTCGAGGCAGCCCGTATCGATCGCCTCGATCTTGGCCAGGATGTTGTTGAGGTAGTTGAGGCTCTTGATGCGGGGATCGAGGCACTCGATTGGGATGCGGGGGCGCTTGGCGACGACGACACGCATGCCCTGCTCGTAGAGCTCGGGCGGGAAGAGCTGGATCTGGTCGGCGATGCAGATGACGCCGGGCACGGGGCACTTGAAGGGGTGCAGGCCCAGCGTGCCCACGCCGCGGGTCACGACGAGACGGATGTACCCGTCGACGAGCCCGTTGGCCTCGATGCAGTCGCGCTGGATCTTGACCATCTCATCGGGTGTGACGTGCTTCTCGAGATCCAGCCGGATCGCCTTGGCGCAGGCGTAGAGCCGGCGCATGTGCTGAGCTGATTTGAAGATCTTGCCCTTGTAGACGCGGATGCCTTCGAAGACCCCGTCGCCGTAGAGCAGGCCGTGATCGAACACGTTCACCGCGGCTTGGGATTTCGGGAGCATCTGGCCGTTGACATAGACCATGGGCAGGTCGGTCGTGGTCGCCTTGGTCACGGCTGCGTTGGTGTCGGTCGCGACGTTGGTCATCGTGATGCTCCTTTCCTCCCGAAGCCCGCTCCACAGGCTCCGCCAATCATCGGCTCGGGGACTCGGCCCCTCGCACGCCACATTGTATACCACTCTCCCACCCGTTCGTCGCGGGTGGTCATTTCCCAAACTTCCGACAACTTGCTGCGATCTTTCGTGAATACGTTGGGATATGCACTCAGGTTCTGAGAGCTGCACCCAGCTCGCCCTTCGCCGAGGCGATCACACGCTCCATCTGCGGGTCGACGTCCTCGTGACGCAAGGTCCCAGAACCACTGCGGAACCTCAGCCGGAGGGTGAGGGACTTCTTCCCATCGCCCACTTGCTTGCCCCTGTACGCACCGATGAAGCCCAGGTTCTCGAAGTGTTCGAGTCCGAGCCCGCCGACGAGTGATTCGACCGACGCCCAGCTCGCCGACTCGTCCACGATGAGCGAGAGATCGCGCTCGATCGCTGGGAACTCGGGGAGCGCCGAGACGGTCGCCTTGGGCGGGTAGAGCTGGATCAGAGCGTCCAGGTCGAGCTCGGCCCCGACCGTGGGCGTGTCCACGCCCGCTGCCTTGGCGGTTTTGGGGTCGATCGCGCCCAGGACACCCATCGCGTTGCCATCGACAACGACATGCCCGCACGCGCCGGCCCGCCAGCCCGCACACTCGGGCTCGATCGGCTCGACGACCAGCTTCGCCCCGGGGCCTGCCATCGCCCGGACGATCTGCTCCACCGCGCCGCGTATGCCGCGGATCGCCGATTGAAGTTGCTCGGGCTTGGCCTCTTTGCCCGCCTGCACACCCTCGACATCCATCAGCATCGAGAGCATCCGGCGTTCGACGGTCTCGTGTCCCTGTGTCTGCGCGAAGGTTGCGGACATCTCGTACAAGCGCACGCCGCCGGGCACATCGACCTGGCCCGCAGCGTTCGCGCGTCGACAGGTCAGCAGGCTCGGGAGCACGCTTGGGCGCAGGATCGGCTCCGAGCCCCGGCGGTCGTCATCGACCCCCACCATCTCGAGCCCGGGACGGACCCAGGGGGCAGCCATCTCGGGCGACACGAAGCTGAAGGTCACCGTCTCGTAGAACCCGAGCCCGGTCAGCACGCGGTGGAGCTCGCGCCTGGCGCGCTCCGACTCCTGCGGGTGGCGCACGCGCAGCGGGATCTTGTCGTGCTCGGGCACCTCGGCGTAGCCCACCGTCCGGGCGATCTCCTCGATCAGGTCGATCTCGCGCTCAAGATCGGGGCGGAAGGCCGGCGGCTCGCACTCGAGCTCACCCTCGGCCTTGCGCTGCACCTTCACCTCGTGCGCTTCGAGATGTCGCTGCACGTCCATCTCGGAGAGATGCAGTCCGAGCATCGAGTTCGTCCGGTTCACGCGGACCGTGATCGAACGAGCCTCGGGCAGTTTCTGGCCCTCGCTCAGCACGCCCTCGGCGGGTTGGCCGCCGGCGAGTTCGACGATCATCGCCACGGCCCGCCGCGCGGCCTGGTCGATCGTCCGCGCATCGACGATCCGCTCGAACCGGTGGCTCGCGTCGGTGCGGATGTTCAGACGCCTCGCCGCGTTCCGCACGATCGCCGGAGCCCAGGTCGCCATCTCGAAGACGACGTCCGTCGTGGAGGAATCGACCTCGGAAGCCTGGCCGCCCATCACGCCCGCGAGCGAGGTCGGTTTCTCGGCATCGGCGACGACGAGATCGGTGTGCACGAGCTTGTGCGCTTTGCTATCGAGCGTGGTCAGCGACTCGCCATCCCGCGCGTAGCGGATGTGCAGTTCGCCCCCGGTCAGCTTCTTGAGGTCGAAGACGTGGCAGGGGTTGCCCAGCTCGAAGGTGATGAAGTTGGTGATATCGACAAGGTTGTTGATCGAGCGCTGACCGACGGCTTCGAGCAGGTCCACCAGCCACTTGGGGCTGGGGCCGACTGTCACACCCCTGATCAGGCGAGCCGTAAAGAGCGGGCAGGCGGTCGGCTCGTGGTTGACGAGCTTGAGGTCACCGGCGATCGGTGCCCCGGCTGCCGGCGGATCGGTGAACTCGGGGAGTTTGAGCTGGCGTTCCATGTGGGCGCTGGTCGCGGCGGCGATCTCGCGCGCGCAGCCGACATGCGAGAGCAGATCGCCCCGGTTGGACGTCAGCTCGACGTCGAGGAGGAAGTCACCCGAGGGGAGCTTGTCGATGCCTTCGACCGGGTAGCCGGCGAAGGTCAGCACATGCTCGGCCTCCTCGGCGGTGACGCCGGCGGGCGAGAGGTAGCGGTTGAGCCAGTTGAGGCTGATGTTCATGGGGTGAAGCCTAGGGGAGTTGTGTAGACTCCGCCCGTGACCAGACTCCTGACACCCATCGCGCTTGTATGCACTCTTCTGCTCGTATCCGCGTGCCGATCGGGGCCCGCGACCGGCCCGGCGGGGGTGATTCCGACGGGTGACCCCCGGCCGCCGGCGGACTTCGCGCTGGCGGTGACCGTGATGGGCGAGGAGGGGACCACTGGCTGGGTGCTTGAGCCGGCGCGGTTCGTGATCGAGCCTGATGCTGTGCTGCGGGCGGCGACTGGCGCGGGGGTCGGGCCGACCGTCTACCCGCCCCGCACGAGGCGCCTGACCGATGTTCAGATCAACGATCTCTACAGCATCATCACGCGCGAGGGGCTCGATCGGGGCGTCGGGGGCAGCCCCTTCCGCATGGGCGACACCCAGCCGGCGGGGGCGTGGATCCTGATCGAGGTGACCGCCCACGAGCACCGGCGGAGCACGCTCTACCTGCCCGAGGACGAGCGCCGGGTGATCGAATTGGTGCGTCATCTGCGCCGCCTGGCCCGGCTGGAAGGCTGAACTCGTCGGTTTTGTCGCGGGCGCTATGGTCTGGCATGTCTGCTGCGCGTGATGTGATCGTCGGGATTGATCTTGGCACCACCAACAGCCTTGTCGCGGTGCTCGATGAGACCGGGCCGAGGGTTTTGGGCGAGGGCGACGACACGATCGTGCCCTCGGCTGTGCGGTACCAGGACGACGGCTCGGTCGTCGTGGGGCGCGAGGCGCGTGAGCGGGCGGTCGAGTTCCCGCGCGAGACGATCACCAGCGCCAAACGCCTGATGGGCCGATCGATCAAGGATGTGCGCCAAGAGGCGGACGAACTCCCCTACGACCTCGTCGAGGGCGAGGGGCAGACCGCGCGGGTGCAGCTTCCCGGGGGCAGGGTCGTCAGCCCGCAGGAGGTCTCGGCAGAGATTCTGCGCCACCTGAAAGCCAAGGCCTCGGCGGTGCTCGGGTTCGAGGTGAAGAAGGCGGTGGTCACGGTGCCCGCGTATTTCGACGATGCGCAGCGGCAGGCGACGCGCGACGCGGGCAGACTCGCCGGGCTTGAGGTGGTGCGGATCGTCAACGAGCCGACGGCTGCGGCGCTGGCCTACGGCCTGGGCACGGGCAAGCAGGCGGCGCGCACGGTCGCGGTCTACGACCTGGGCGGCGGGACGTTCGATATCTCCATCCTCCGGCTCACGCCGGCGGAGAGCGAGGGCGAGACCAGCTTCTTTCAGGTGCTGGCGACCTCGGGCGACACGCACCTCGGCGGCGACGACGTGGACCTTGCGCTGGTGCGTCTGTTTCTGCGCGAGATCCGCGAGCTGCTGGAACTGCCCGAGAGTGTGACGGACCTCGAAGCCTTCAACCCGCAGACGCGCCGGGCGCTGGTGGGGTTCGCCGAGGCGGTCAAGCACCGGTTGTCGGAGGAAGAAGCCGCGAGCATCCGGATCGAGCTCGGTAATGACCGGGTGTACGAGCGCACGGTGACGCGCGCCGAGCTTGAAGCGATCATGGCCCCCTGGGTCGATCGGACGATAGAGGCGTGCGCCGAGGCGATGCGGCTTGCCGAGCGCGCACCGGGTGTGGAGAAGATCGAGCTGGACGCGGTGATTTTGGTCGGCGGCTCGACGCGTGTGCCGCTGGTGCGCCGGGAGGTGGAGAAGTTCTTCGGGATCGAGCCCTACACGGCTCTCGATCCGGACCGCGTTGTGGCGCTCGGGGCGGCGGTGCAGGCGGGGATCATGTCTGGCGCGGCCAGTGGGATGCTGCTGCTGGATGTGGTGCCGTTGTCGCTCGGGATCGAGACGCAGGGCGGGGCGATGGCCAAGCTGATTGTGTCGGGGAGCACGGTGCCCGCGCGGGCGACGGAGATGTTCTCGACGAGTGTGGACGGTCAGACGTCGATCAAGATCCATGTGCTGCAGGGCGAGCGCGAGATGGCCGAGCATTGCCGGAGTTTGGGCGAGTTCCATCTGTCGGGTTTGCCGCCGATGCCCGCGGGGATCCCGCAGCTTGCGGTGGAGTTTCTGGTGGACGCGTCGGGCGTGCTGTCGGTCAGGGCGCACGAGAAGCGTTCGGGCAAAAGGGCGCAGTTGCAGGTGATCCCGAGTCATGGGCTGTCGCGCGAGGAGATCGACCGCATCGAGGCCGAGAGCCTGAAACATGCGCGCGAGGACATGACCAGGCATCGGATCGTGGATCTGGTCGTGAACGCGAAGCTCGATCTGAAATGGATCGGCGAGCGGCTCGCGAAATATGGTGACAAGCTCGAGCCGGGCAACCGGGCCTCGCTTGAGGCGAGGCTGGCCGAGGTGCGCAGCCTGATCGAGAACGCGGAGATGGACTGGAAGACGGTCGACGCGGACGCGTTCTACGCGGCCAAGCAGTCGCTCGACGAGGCGAGTGTCAGGCTTCAGGAGATCGGGATTGCGGAGAGTTTGCGGGGGGATTGATGAGGTCGGCTTGCTTGCCGCAGTGCGGGCAGGCTGATTTCCCGAGCCGTTTGGCGCGTAATTCTTCAACGAGTCCGGCACCGACGATGCCTGTCGGCAGTGCGATGATCCCAACCCCCACGACAGCGACACCCACAGACATCAGCTTGCCGAGCACGGTCACGGGCTTGGCTGACGTTGCGTTCAAGGGCGTCAGGTTGGTCATGGTCCAGAGCATGGACGAGGGGATGTCTTCGAAGCCGACGTTGCCGCTTTCTCGCTCGGAATAGTACATCAGAACGGATGCAACGAGCACGAAACACACCACCACCACTGCGAGCGAGACGAGCTCGTATCGCACGCGGAGGATGACACGCCAGATGAGGCCTAGGGCTCTTGTGTATCGCCCGAGCTTGGCGAGTCTGAGGAGCCGAAGCAGGCGGAAGACGCGCAGCGAGCGGAGGTCGAGGCCAACAAATGGGAGATAGAAGGGCAGGATCGCGAGCAGATCGATGATCGCGAGCGGGGAAGCCATGAACCGGAGTCGTCCGCGGATTGGATGGGCGTATTTCGGGTCTGCGGTGCATGACCAGACGCGCAGCAGGTATTCGATTGTGAACACAATGACTGCCAATGTCTCGAACGCACCAAACCAGACACGGTAGCGGTTCCCGATGGAATCGACCGACTCGATCACGACCGCGATGATGCTGAGCAGGATGAGCGAGACAATCGCGAGATCGAACGCGATGCCGAGCGAGCCGCCGCCCCACTTGTCGGATGTCATGCCGTACACCCGATGACGCAATGATCGCCGGTGCTCGATGTTCTTATTCTGATTCACGCCCGCACGATACCAGAATCATTTTCCAGGCGGCACGCCGATGTCCTCGTTCCAGATTTCGGGATGGGCGGCGATGAAGTCATCCATGAGCTTCTTGCAGCGGGGGTCGTCCATCAGGATGATCTCGACGCCCTCGGCGCGGAGCCAGTCTTCGCGGCCCTGGAACGCTTTGTTCTCGCCGATGACGAGTCTTGGGATGCGGTGGAGGATGGCGGTGCCGGTGCACATGGCGCAGGGGCTGAGTGTGGTGGCCATGGTGAGTGTGTGCCAGTCGCGCCGGCGGCCCGCGTTGCGGATGCAGTCGGTCTCGCCGTGGGAGGTTGGGTCGTCCGTCTGGACGCGGCGGTTGTGGCCGCGGGCGACGATGTTGCCATCGGGGTCGATGAGCGCGGCCCCGATCGGGATGCCGCCCTCGGCGAGGCTCTGCTCTGCTTCTTCGATCGCGATATCGAGCGCGAGCTTGTCCATCTGCTGGCGTGTGGTGTCCTGGCTCACGGGCATGCCCCTTGTTTGATCAGCGGGTATGCTCGCAGGATATGGGCACGACATGCGACGAGCATTCCAACGCGGTCATCTTCGAGCACCCGCTCATCCGGCACAAGCTGACGTGGATGCGGGACGAGACGACGAGCTACCGGCCTTTCCGGGCGCTGATCTCGCAGATCGCGGGGCTGATGGTGTACGAGGTGACACGTTCGTTCCCGGTGCGCGAGATCGAGGTGCGGACGCCGGTCGAGACGACGACGGGGTATCGGCTGGCGGGGCGTGTGACGGTGGTGCCCGTGCTGCGCGCGGGGCTCGGGATGGCCGAGGGGATCCTGGAGGTCATGCCCGAGGCGCGTGTGGGGCATCTGGGCATGGCGCGCAACGAGGAGACGCTCGAGCCGGCGCTGTATCTGAAGAAACTGCCCGCGGATCTGAACGCGGGGCCGGTGATTCTGGTGGACCCGATGCTCGCCACGGGCGGGTCGGCGTCCGGGGCGGCGACGCTGCTCAAGGCTGCGGGCGTGAGCGATCTGCGGATGATCTGCCTGGTCGCGGCTCCCGAGGGCCTGAGGCGCATGCAGCAGGACCACCCCGACGTCACGGTCTATGCCGCGGCTGTGGATCGGCAGCTCGACGAGCGCGGGTACATCTGTCCCGGGCTTGGCGACGCGGGCGACCGGATGTATGGTACAATCTGACTCGGAGGTGATTATGAAACAGTTGTTTCTTTGTGTGTATGCGTGCGCACTCGGGATGGGCCAGCCCGCCAGCCCGTCCGAGGATCGGTCTGTAAGCCAGCCCGAGGATGTCACTTCCGCGGCTGCGCCTTGGGAGCACCTCGAGCCGGGCGAGCTTGTCATGGACAGCGACGAGTCGGGGCTTCACAACCTTCGGCTGTTCTATCAGGACCAGTCGCGGACGGTGCTCTCGGGCTCTTTGCCGCATGGCGAGGCGGGCTTTGAGACGCTCAAGGAATTGGGTGTGAAAACGGTGATCAGTGTCGATGCCGCCAAGCCCGAGCTTGAAAGGGCCGAGGCCAATGGCCTCACGTACATCCACATCCCGATCAAGTACTCGGGCATCACCGAAGAGCAGCGGGCCGCGATCGCGCTGGCTTTGGCGCAGAGCGAGGGGACGGTGTACGTGCACTGCCATCACGGCAAGCACCGCGGGCCCGCGGCTGCGGCGATCGGGCTGATCGGCATCGGCGCGTGCAAACCCGAGGATGGTCGCAAGCTCATGGAGCACGCGGGCACGAGCGCGAGCTACACCGGGCTCTGGGGCGATGTCGCCAAGGCGGGCACACTGACCGACGCCGAGATGGTCGAGGCGGCGCCGATGATCGTCGAGTACGCCAGGATCGAGGGTTTGCCGGCGATCATGGCCGAGATGGACCGGGTGTACGACCACCTGGCTGTGCTCTCGATGAACGACTGGCAGGCACCGAAGAACCACCCGGACTTGTCAGCCAAGAGTGAGGCTGGTCAGCTGACCGATCTTTTCCGCGCGATACTTGCGGACACTTCGCTGCCCGTGCCGGACGAGACATACGCCGAGTACATGACCGAGTCGGCGCATCTCGCTGCGACGCTCGAGGAGCAGATCCTCGGCGGCCAATCTGCCGAAGCGGTGATCACGATCGAACGGCTGAAGGCGGCGTGCAACGCGTGTCATATGGGGTATCGGTGAACCGATGCTGCACGACCCCCTCCGTCGACTTTGTCGACACCTCCCCCGTCGGCGACGGGGGAGGAGGAATCACACGATATCCAGCACGACCTTGATGCCCTCGCCTGAGATCATCGTGTCGAAGGCTTTCTTGTACTGATCGAGCGGGAACTGGTGGGTGATGATGTCGTCGAGCTGGAGTCGGCCTGAGAGGAGCAGCTCCTCCATCTGGTACCAGGTCTCGAACATCTTGCGGCCGTTGATGCCCAGGACGGTGCAGCCCTTGAAGATGATGTTCTCGTTGAAGTCGAATGTGACGGGCTTGGCGGGCAGGCCGAGCAGGGCGGCCGTGCCGCCGGCGCGGAGGGCGCGGAAGGCCTGGTCGATGGCGGTGGATGCGCCGGACATTTCGAGGACAACGTCGACGCCCTCGCCGCGGGTCTGCTTTTTGATGTCCTTGATCCAGCCCGTGCCCTCTCGGGCGTCGTAGGCCTCGACGGCTCCGAGTTTTTTGGCCAGCGCGAGCCTTGGCGGGTTGATGTCGGTCGCGAAGATGCGGCTGGCGCCGGCGGCCTTGGCGACGGTGACGGCCATCAGCCCGATGATGCCCGTGCCCGAGACCAGGACGCTCTTGGCGCTGACGTCGGCGGCCATCACGGTGTGGACGGCGTTGCCGAGCGGGTCGAGCACGGCGGCGACCTTGTCGGGGATGCTCGGGTGGACGGGCCAGACGTTTTCTTCGGGGACGACGACGTACTCGGCGAAGCAGCCGTCGCGGTCGATGCCGACGATCTGGGTGTCGGTGGCGATGTGGGCGTTGCCGGTGCGGGAGTTGTAATCGATGCCCTTGGTGGTGTGGCCCTCGGCGCTGACGCGCAGGCCCGGCTCGTACTTGGTGACCGCCGAGCCGATCTTGTCGATCACGCCGACGAATTCGTGACCTGTGACGATCCCGACGGGGATGCGTCCGGCGGCCCATTCGTCCCATTCCCAGATGTGGCGGTCCGTGCCGCAGATCCCGGCCTTGGTGACCTTGATGCGGACATCGCGCGGGCCGGGCTCGGGGATGGGTCGATCGGTCTTGAGTTCGAGCTCGGGCCCGGCCTGGTGTTTGACGAGGCACCGCATGGTGCCAGAGGTCGAGTTGGCCTTGGAAGCGGTATCGGGCTCGGTCTGGATCAAGGCAGATCTCCTGGGCGCTGCGGCCCGGGGCGGGTGGGGCTGTATACGACGCTGATTGTCCCGCGCGCCGGGGTCAAGATCAATGAATTCAGCCCGGGACACCCGTAGACTCTGCCCCAGATGCCCCAAGCAGCGACCCAACCCGATTCCTTTCTTTATCTCGCCGCCCGGATCGACGGGAAGAAGACGCTGGGCATGCGTTCGGCCTCGGACGAGGGAACGCTGGCGCGGGAGCTTTCGGGTCAGAAGCTGGTCCTGATCCGCTCCTGGCGCGTGCCGGCCTGGCTGGCCGGGCAGTCGGACAAGCCCCTCTCACTGAAGGACCAGGCCGAGACGAGCGCTCAGCTGGCTCAGCTGCTTTCACGGGGTGTGCCGCTGGTGGAGACGCTCGAGGTGGTGGCCTCGGCCGTCTCGCCCAAGGCCAAGCCGAGGGTCGAGCGACTGCGTGAGCTGGTCCGGCAGGGCAAGAGCTTCTCGCAGGCTTCGCTGGAGACGAAGACCTTTGACGAGGCGACGAGCGCGGTCTTTGCCGCGGCCGAGAAGACAGGCGACCTCGCGGGCGCATCGCTCCAGCTGGCCTCGAACGCCAGGCGGCGTCTGAAGATCAAGGAGACGGCCCAGACGCTGATGTTCTACCCGCTGATTGTGCTGACGATCAGCATCATGGTGGGCGTGTTCATGCTGGTGTTCGTGGTGCCGCAGGTCGCCGAGGCGATGCAGAGCGCGATGGGCAAGGACAAGCAGTTGCCCGCGGCAACGCGGATGCTGGCCGATCTTGGGCTCTTTATCCGCGGGAATCCGCTGATCATCCTCGGCTCGATCTTTGCGGTCGTGGTGGCTGTGGTGCTGCTGCGGAAGTTCATCGCGTCCGGTGCGCGCAAGGCGGCTCACGTGATCCCGGTGCTGAGAGACGTGACGCTTGCGCAGGAATCGGCGCGGTTCTTCAGCGTGATGGCGGCCCTGGCAACAGGCGGCGTCCCGCTGGCGGACGCGCTCGGCGTGGCCAACCAGACGATCCACCACGCCAAGCTGCGGGCACAGCTCGACGGGCTCCGCAAGTCGCTCATCGAGGGGGGTGTGCTGCGGGTGCTGATCGACAAGATCGAGGCGCTGCCGATGGGTACGCGGAGGCTTCTGATCGCGGCCGACCGGGCGGGGAACCTGGACAGCGCGTTCGAGTCGCTCGCGGACGATCACACGGAGCTGGTCGAACGGCTCTCAGGCAGGCTTCTGGCGGTGCTGGAGCCGCTGCTCATTGTTGTGATCTTCATCGTGATCGGCGGGATGATCCTGGCGATCATGGCGCCGATGCTTTCGCTCTCGCGGACGGCGTTCTCGAGCTAGTGCGGGCCGGGGGCCCATGTGCCCGATTCACCAGATTGAGCAAGCGGAATCCCCTTCTCGGACGAACTCCGGGCGGGATCTCTGCGTTGTGCCGGGCGTGCGGGGGTGTTGCCGGACGTGTGCGTAGACTTTCTTCGCAGGCGGTGGCCGTCCGGGCTGCAACGGCTTGATTGCAACCGGGTAGCCCCGAGAAGGCCAGGGGCCATGAACCTTTGAGGAACGACCAGATGAATACTCGAACCAACACACGACTGCACGCCCGCGGCTTCTCGCTGCTCGAATTGACGCTCGTCATCGCGATCATGGGCGTGCTGATGGCCGTGGCGGCGATCAACCTCATCGGCGGTGCCGACGACGCCAAGATCGAGACGACCAAGGCCAGCATGAAGACGATCAAGGACGCGCTGCAACAGTATCAGACGCGCAACAACTCCTACCCGCCCGCGCTGCAGACGCTCATCACGGGCACGAAGCAGCTCCAGGAGGGCGCGGATCTCGATTCGTGGGATCAGCCGTTTTACTACAGCCCCGTGGGCCGAAGCGGTGCGCCCAAGGAGCAGGGCTTTACGCTGATCAGCGGCGGGCCGGACACGCAGATGGGCACCGAGGACGACATCGATATCTGGATCGCCCTGGCGCGCAAGGCCGCGAACTGATCCGGACACACAGGAGGCCGCGCGGAGCGCAGCGAGATGCACGCGGAGCACGCACAACCCGGAGCCCGGTGGACCAGGCGTGGGTTCAGCTTTCTCGAGGCGGTGCTGGCGGCAGCGCTGCTCGGGATCATCGCCTCGGCGATTTTCAGTGTGCTCGGCTACGTCTATGCCGCCGACCGAGCCGACAGCGTCCAGCTCGGGGCGGCCGAGGTCGCCAACCGCATCATCATCACCTACCTCGACGATGAAACCAGCATCAAGAAGCTGCCCGATCTGATCGACTACGGCCCGGACAGCTTCCGCTGGGAGCTCGAAGAAGACACCGTCCGCATCGAGGAGCCCAACCGGCACCTGCGCGTCACGGCCGGGCAGGAGGGGGCTGTCCCAAACGCGCTCGTCCGGCTGGATGAGATCCGCGTCACCGTCTGGCAGGATGACGGCACGGACGCATCGCTTGTGCCCGGATCAACGCCCGGCGTTCGGCTCAACCGGCTTGTGAACCCGATCGCCTACCGCGGCGACGACGCCATCAACCGCCTGCTCGAGAACCCTGACCGCATCACGGGCCTCATGCAGAACCTCACGGGCTTTGAGATGCCCGAGGATGACGAGTGATGCGGGCGCGCGGCTTCACACTGCTGGAAACCATGCTCGCGATGGTCGTGGGCATCCTCGTCCTGACCGCGGCTCTGGGCGTGATGACGGGTGTGCGCAGCTCCGAATCAGCGCTTGTCACAAGAGCCACCCAGCAGCGCGAGCTGGCGGATCTACGCATCGCTGTGTCCAGCGCACTGACCCGCCTGCGGCCGGCGCCGAACAACATCATCCGCCAATCGATCCCGAACGCGACCGATGAGCAGCTCGACGCGATCCTCGACGATCCCTTCGCCGATCCGATCGAGGGGCTGCCCCACCACTTCGAGCTGAGCAGCGAATCTGGCAAACCCAGGCTCGAGATCGTCGTCGACCGCCTGCCCATGGGCACGTATCGCCCCGATGAGGTGGAGCTGGACGCGGACGAGGAAACAACTGAAGAAGATTCAGTCCTGACGTTCGGCGACCTGCTCGGGTTCCGCGGCGCGTTCGAGCTCAGGGCGAGCCAGGAGCGGACGGCCTACGAGCTCTGGTGGGTGCCGTTGCCCCCGGCGGGACTCGACGAGACGGCTTTCGACCTCTCGACACTTCCCGAGCCGACGAGGCTGTGCGCCCATCTGGCGGAGATCAGTTGGTCGGCTTTCATCGACAGCGGCAAGGTCTCCCAGATCCGCGCGATCGAGTCGAGGCAGTTCCCCGCGTACATCGAGCTTGAGGTCAGGACGATCGACGGGCTGTATGCGAGCTGGATGTTCGAGCTGGGGTGGATCCCGGGCGCGGAGTTTGAGGCTGGCGTGACCGACGACGGCGAGCTGGGCGAAGGAGGCGGCGCATGAGGGCGGGCTTCCGGAATCGCGCGTTCGTGATGCCGCTGGTCGTTTTGATGGCGCTCGTGACGAGCATGATGGTCGCGGTGCTGCTCAACCGGAACTCGGTCCGCCGGAGCGACGCGGAGTGGGCGCTGAATTCGTACGTTGAAGAGCATCGCCAGCGCGGCGTGCGCGAGATCCTGGCGGTCTGGCTCCAGTTCTCGGCGCAGCAGGACTTTGAGAGCATGCTCGCCTCCGACGGGACGGCGTTCACGCTCGACTACAGCGGCGGTCGGCGGCTGGTGGTCCGGCTCCTGCCGGCGCAGGGCGCGCCGGTCATCGATCCGGAGGGCGTGGACGTCGATCAGGCTGCCAACGCGGCGCTCTCGCCTCTGATCCAGCGGCAGATTGTGGAGCGGACGGCCGAGATCCTCGGGTCGCGGTCGGAGCTGCTCGGTCGGCGTTCCGGCCCGATCGCGGTGAGTCTGTACGACGCGTCGCCCGAGGTGATCCGTGCGGTGACGCGGGCGGTGCTGCAGAACGACCAGCTCGCTGAGGAGTACGCGAACCAGCTCATCCGCCGACGGGACGACTCAGAGGCGGTGGACACGCAGGCGCTCCTGATGATCGCGCGGGACCTGGAGGTCCCCGACAACCTGCAGACGCAGCTTGTGGGTATCTGGACGACTCTGCCGGCGCTCTGGAGCGCGAGGGTGGAGCTGACCGGGCCGGGCGCAGATGGGCGTGACGAGGTGATCGGGCGGTACGAGGCGTTGGTGTTTATACCGCGAGAGGAAACGACGAGCCCGCTGCTGACCGGCAGCGAGCACCCGAGCGCGTGGTTTTTGGAGTGGCGTAAGCTGGACGAGGGCGTCGGCTACACTCCCATCCCGGGCCTGGGGGCGTATTGAGGAGATCGGGCGTGAGCGCCACGAGCAAGTCATCGGCGACGAAGAAGATGCGGATCGCACAGGTCGCGGGCCTCTGCATGGTCGCGCTGGCTGCCGGCGCGGTGATGTTCAAGCCGGGCCTTCCCGAGCGACCCACGCCGGCGGACCCCAACCCGATTTTCGGGGGCGAGGAACCCCAGGCGAACGCGAACACGCCGCAGAGGTATGAGTTCGACGCCGACCTGAGCGGCGACGGGCTCAACCGAGCGGGCAATGTCAAGCCTGATGAGAAGCCGACCGACACAGGCGGGACTGATGTGGCGCAAGTACCCCAGCCCGAACCTGCCCCCGAGACGCGGGGCTGGATGTATCTGGGCGGGGTGTTTGAGCCCAAGACGAACTTTGCGTTCGTGAGCATCAACGGCACGCAGCGGATGCTGAAGCAGGGCGCGTACCTGCCCGAGTATGACGCGACGGTGATCTCGGTTGAGCCGGACAAGATCGAGATCGAGCGCGAGGGGATGCGCGAGCAGATCTCGCTGGCCAAGACCGAGCGGACGCTGGTCTCGGTCAGCTCCCCCACGGCTCAGCCGATCGGCAGCAACGCGAACACGTCGGGGCGTGCGATGACCCCCGCCGACGCGAGGGCGCAGCGGGAGGAGTTCCAGAGCAACAACCCGGACATCGACAAGCGTCGCGCGGAGGTTCTGCGTCGTCAGCGTGAGCGTGGGGGCGTGGATCGTGGGGGCGTGGAGCGTTGAGCGGACCCTTTGTCTATGTCGAGCGAGACCCGAGCGGGCAGGTGCTCACGGGCCTGCGCCTGATCGGCGAATCGGGCGAGGAGCGCTACAGCGTGCCGGGCGAGGCCTCGCCCGTGCAGGCGGTGACGTTCGCGGCCGAGTGGCTCCGGAGCCGACTCGACGCGCACACGGGCAGCGGGATCGGGATCCTCTGCCTGGACCCGCGCGGCTCGGTCTGCTCGTGGCTTGATGTGCCCAGTGAGGATGATTCCGTGGTGCGGGCTGCGGTGCGGCAGAAGCCCTCGGGGACGTGGGGCGAGTGGGCCTCGACGCCCGCGCTCGAGTCGATGGGCACGGTCGAGGCTTTGGTCCCGACGGCGGGCTCGAGTCTGCAGCCGATCGGTGTGCAGCGCAACGGCTCGACGGGGCTCGCGGTGCGCAAGAAGGCGGAGACCGAGAGCCGCCGGGCTGCTGTGATCGGTGTGAGCGATCTGCCGGTGAAGCTGCTGCTGGACGCGCTGGACGAGATGCGGATCGACATCGGGCGTGTCGTGACGTTCTGGCAGGCGATGGCGCTGGCCTGGGACCCGTCGGGCGAGCGTGTGGACTCGGACGACCCGCTCGTCTCGAGCGCGAAGGTCGACACGGCGGTCGTGCTCGTCGAGGAGACGGGGCGGGTGCAGTGGACGTGGTCGAGCGAGGGCTCGCTTGTGGCGGCGGGCTCGTCGCTGCTCGAAGAGGGCGCGCTGTCGGGCGATGACGCGGCGCGGAACTTCGGCGCGGGGCGACTCGCGGTGGACTGGCTCGCGTGGACGGCCCAGCTCGGGCGTTCGCCGAGGCGTGTGATCTGCCTGATCGACGAGTCGCAGGGCTCGCCGGCGGGCGTGGGCGCGTTCGGCGAGGCGGTGACGGGTATCTGGCCCGGGGCAGCGGTGGATCTGCTGCGCGTGGACGACCCGGTGCTTTCAACGATGTCGCGCCTCAGCGAGCGCACGCCGGGCGGGAAGCTCCGGCGGGACCCTGCCAAGGCGGGCACGGTGAACGCGCTTGCGGGCAGGCCCGGGCGGACGCACCGGGCGATGTACCGCTGGATGGCTGGCGCGATCGCGCTTGGCGCGGTGGCGCTGGGGATCGCGGGGTATCGCCTGCGTTCGACCTCGGGCGAGGCCGAGCAGCAGGCGGTGAAGATCCGCAACGAGACGCGGGCACTGATCCTGAGCGAGCTTGGCAACCAGGCGGATCAGATGTACCCGGAGATGTCGCTGCAGTCGATGCTTGGCGAGGCGCAGCAGAACCAGAGCGCCCGCGCGGCGATGCGTGAGGTGCACCCGGTGCTGCAGGCGATCGACGATGTGCAGTTCGTGGTGGGCAGCGCGATGAGCGGGGTGGAGATCAACCGCCTGGTCGTCGATCAGCCGGCGCTGCAGCTTGATCTGATCACGGACACGACCGAGCAGGCCGAGACCGCGCCGACGATCCTGAACGGCGCCATGGAAGGTTTCGTGCGTTGGAACCGGGGCTCGATGCGTTCGGGGGCCAACGGCAAGACGCGCGTGAGCATCACGGGGTACTGGGTGGACAGCGCGAACCAGGAGCCGGGATCATGACGCGGCTAAGCGATCAGGACAGGCTGGCGATGATGCGTCAGGCGGGCGCAGCCGAGCGGCGCAACAGCCCTCGCATGCTCGTGGTGCTCGCGGTCATCGTGCTGCTGGTGGCCGGCGCGTACGCGGGGCTCGGGTGGATGGGTCGGCAGGGCTCGCTCCGGTCGCTGCGGTCGGCCCAGTTCTCGCAGGACCGGGTCCAGGCTCAGCTGGACGAGCTGCGGCGTCTGCGGTCGCCTGAGGCCTCTCAGGGCGGGGTGCAGGTCTGGGATCGTCTGGTAAGTCCGGTAGCCTTGCTGGAACGAGCCGCACAGAACGCAGAGTTCCCCGATCCGAATTACGATTCGGAGCGCAGCGAATCAGATACGGGCGAAACGCACCGAAGAATCTTTCGGTTCAAAGAGATCCGCGGGGTCTCGGCGGTGGATGTGCTGCGGTGGGCGAACGCCGTGGAGCGGGACATCGACGGGATGCGGGTCTACAGCATGGATTTCAGGGCCCCGGCGAACAAGCGGGGCTGGGATGTGACGGTGCAGTTCTCGCGTTTGGAGAAGAAGCAGTGAGCACGAATCGGCTTTCCGGACGTATCGGGCTTCTGGCGGTTGTCGGCCTCGGCGCGGTCATCGCTGGCGGGTGTCAGAACACGGGCACCTCGCGCGGGCCGGCTCGGCCCTCGCCTGTGGCCTCGGGCGACATCAACCGTGCCCGCTCGCTGACGAGCCAGGCCGACGAGGCGTACCGGCGGGGCAACTTCGAGCAGGCCGACAAGCTCTACCGCGAGTCGCTGCAGATCTTCCCGAACCAGACGGGCGCGTGGAACAACCTCGGCAACGTGCTGATGGCGCAGAAGAACTACGTGGACGCTCAGGCCGCGTTCAACCGCGCGATCGAGCTTGAGCCCGGTCGTCCTGAGCCTTACACGAGTCTGGGTCGCCTCTGGCTCGAGGCGAAGTACGCCGAGGACTCGATCAAGCACTTCGACGAGGCGCTCAAGATCGATCCGCGTTGGTTGCCGGCGATCCGCGGCAAGGCGGCTGCCCTCCACAAACTGGCCCGCGCGACGCCCGAGTACGCGGACATGCTGCGCACGGCTCTGCTGCTCGAATCGGATAACGAGTGGCGCGTGTTCTTCGACCGCGAGCGCAGCCGGGTGGAGCAGGCGCTGGCGTTCGGTGGGTAAGCCCCGCGAGGCTTGACGCATCGATGGATCTTTGAGGCCCCCCGCTCACGCGGGGGGCTCGTTTTTTGGTGCTCGCTTCTGTGATCAGAGCAGCTTCGACGCCAGGCTTGCCAGTTCGGAGCGTTCGCTCTTGGCGAGTGTGACGTGGCCGACGATGCCGACGTTTTTCATCTGCTCGACGGCGTAGCTGAGGCCGTTGGATGCTTTGTCGAGGTAGGGGTTGTCGATCTGCCCGATATCGCCCGTGAGGACGATCTTGGTGCCCTCGCCGACGCGGCTGATGATGGTCTTGACCTCGTGTGGCGTGAGGTTCTGGGCCTCGTCGACGATCATGAACTGGTGCGGAATGGATCGGCCGCGGATGTAGGTGAGGGGTTCGAGGACGAGCTGGCCGCCGGCCATGAGCTGTTCGATGCGCTGCTCGGTGGAGTGGCTGTCGGGGACTTCGTGCTGCCCGCCCCGGGTCGAGAGGAGGTAGCTGAGGTTGTCGAAGATGGGCTGCATCCAGGCGAAGAGCTTCTCGTCCTTGTCGCCCGGGAGGTAGCCGATGTCGCGGCCCATGGGCATGATCGGGCGCGCTACGAGCAGCTTCTCGTAGCGGTCATCGAGGAAGACCTTGGCCATGCCCGCGGCGATGGCGAGCAGTGTCTTGCCGGTGCCCGCGGCTCCAAGGAGCGTGACGAGTCGGATCTCGTCGTCGAGGAGCAGGTCGAGGGCCATGGTCTGCTGGACGTTGCGCGCGAGTATGCCGTAGACGGGCTTGCGTGGCCCGGTGATGGGGATGATCGAGTCGGTCTCGGCGAGTCGGCCCGCGAGCCTGCGCGCCATGCCGGTGTGGTTCTCGTCGGTTTCGTCGTGGAGGAGGACGAACTGGTTGGCGAGGATGTCGCGTTTGGAGGTCGAGCCGTCGGCGTTCTCGGTCTGGAGGTAGGGCTCGAGCCTTCCGATATCGAGCTCTTTGTCGTGGTAGAGGTCGTCGATGATCTGGCCCGGGACGGTCAGGTCGAAGTAGCCCGTGTAGAGGCGGTCGGCGTCGACTTTCTGGTTCTCGAAGTCTTCGGTCTTGATGCCGAGTGCGTCGCTCTTGATGCGTGCCGAGAGATCCTTGGAGACGAAGACCGCGGGCTCGCCGGCGAGCTTGAGGGCATAGGCGACGGCGATGATGTGGTTGTCGGGCATGTCCTTGCCGATGGCGGCCGGACGCGCGGGGTCGGTGACGTCGACACGGATCGTGCCGGCCTGGCCGCTGGCAAGGAAGGACGAGGGGTTGAAATCCTGCGTGGCGGGCAGTTCGCCCCAGCTGACACCCTCGGTGAGCTTGCCGAGGAAGCGCAGGCGGTCGAGGTGCCGGATGCACTGGCGTGCGGAGCGGCCGATGTCGTCCTCGCGGCGTTTCATCGTGTCGAGTTCTTCGATCACGGGGTACGGGATGACGACGTGGTTGTCCTCGAAGACGAAGAGGGCGTTGGGATTGTGCAGGAGGACGTTGGTATCGAGGACGAAGTGCTTGATCTTGCCTTCGTAGTTCGGGTCTGCAGCCACGGGCGCTTCGGCTTTGGTGGTCTCTGGCATCGCGATCCATCGCTCCGAGAGAGGGCGGTCATCCGCCGCCGGTGTTGGGCATGTCAGGGCGTCTGCGGCTCGATCATATCGGCGGAGCCGACCTCGGGCGTTGGCTGTGGCGGGAGCGGTGTTGGATCAGCCTGAGCGGGCCAGAACGCGGCCACGGTGAGCGTCAGGCCCATCGCGACGGCGATGCCGAGCTTGATGATGGTCGCGGCGACCCGTCCTGCCGCGGCACCGGCGCCGGCCTTGCCCGACTCGCGCCAGGTTTTCTCGGCGCCGTTGCGCTCCATGATGACCGCGAGAATCGCGGCCCCGAGGATGCCGCCCAGGATTGTGCCCAGGATCGGGATGGGGATGAAGACCGAGCCGGCGATCGCGCCGAGCACGCTGCCGATGAGTGCGCCGGTCATGCCCGCCTTGCCCGCGCCCCCGACCTTGGCGCCGACGGCTGAGCTGACGAGATCCGAGATCTCCGCCGCGAGCACGAAGCCCGCTGCGATGACGACGATCCACCACGAGTAGATATCAGGGGCAACGAGCTTGGCCAGGATCGCGATCAGGAGCATGAACCACGTGCCGGGCAGCGTCAGGAGTGTCAGCACGACACCCGCGAGCGAGCAGAGCGCGACCAGCGATGCGATGAACCAGACCACGGACGGACTCCCCAAGCGCCGGGGTCAGGACTGGGTGGCGCTGGTTTCTTCTTCGGATTCTGCGGAATCCTGTTGCTCGGCATCGGCCTGCTCCGCGTCGTCCTCGGCGAAGTCTTCCGGTCGGGCGGCCCGGTGCATCTGCTCGTACCACGCCTCGAGCGGCTCGTACTGGTAGAGATCGAGCTTGATCTCCTTGCCGCCCATCTGCGGGTGCTCGGGTTTGATCTTGAGGAAGACGAGGAACTTGTCCCACTTGCGTCGGTCGAAGACCTCGACATCGCCCGGGACGATGGTCGCGCCGCCGGGGACGCCCAGGCGCAGAGCCGCGGGTTCCCAGGTGTATTTCTTCGAGGCGACAGCGAGGATGTGGATGAGCATCCAGAGCCCGCCGCCGAAGCCGATAATCGTAAAGAGCCACTGCACGGGGATGTCGTAGCTGGCCAAGGGCTTGGGCTGGTCGGCGCTGGTCCACTTCTCGTTGAGTTCGGTGTAGGTCTCGCGCGGGGTGGCAAGATCGGACGCGACGCGCTCGTCGGACAGGCGTCCGAGCACGCTGAGCGACTTGAGCCATGCGTACTTGGCGATGAGGGCGGCGTCGTCGCGTGCGCGGATCGAGGTGCCGCCGGCGGACTGGGTGAGTTCACCGAGTCGGCTTTCCAGGTCGGCCATGTGCTCGGCTGCGGTGGTGCCCGATGGGATGCCAAGGTCGCCCGTGAGGCTGTTGGCCTCGTTGGATTTGGCGAGGTACTGGTGCAGGTGCCAGGAGGCGGAGTCCTCGCCCCGGTTGGGGTAGGCCATGGTGGCGTCGTAGAGGCCGTAGAGACCGAACCCGAAGAGCAGGACGAGGAAGAGCGCCATTTTCATGACCCACTTCCGCGCGAGCTTGGTGGTCTGTTTGGCCGAGGTGTCTGTGGTCTGATCGGTCATCCGTGCTGGCTCCGCGGCATGAAGAGGCTTGGTGGTGTCCCTCAGTTGTATGTCGGCCGCCCCGCTCTGTTGGAATCAGTCGGATGAACGGTCTTTGAAGGCGTCGCTCCACCACTGCTTGGCCCACAGCCGACCGCCGGCGGTACGGGTGATGGGGTCGAACCCCCCCTTGCTGGTCTCCCGCTTGGGGATTCTGGGGTGGGATCGCCCGGACTGGAAGGCGTGGGTCAGCCAGATCTCGTGCGTGCGCCGGTACATCCGGCCGCGATCGATGATCTTCTTTCGGGCGAAGGGGTTCCACATATGAGCCGGATTCTACCAGAGCCGCCCTGCGGATTCCCGAACACGATCCTGCCATGAGCAACGCAGCACCACGAAATCCGTATGCTCCTTTCGTGCTTGAATCGCATCTCTGCACAGGTTGTGGTCGGGAGCTTCGGCGTGTGCCGGCTCCGCCCGATCCGGTTTACGCGCTGCCCGTGTGCGTCTGCCCGGGGTGCGGGCGGGCCTGTGTGCGGCGCAAGCACCGGCTCCGGACGTACCCGATCGCGTTCCGCAGGCTCGATCGCGCATTCAACCGGCTGGCACTCTCGACGGGGTGCGTGGTGCTCTTTGCGGGGACCTCGCTGCTCATCGCGATTTTCATGTCGCTCCAGGCCGAACGCTCGGGCAAGGGCCCGTTCGCGGCGACGATCCTCGCGGTCCGTGAGGCCCCGATCGAGGAACTGTTTTCGATCTGGCTGGCGATCGGATCGGTCGGGATGATCCTGGCGATCTCGGGCGTGCTCCTGAGCCGGTTGCTCTGGCATTGGAAGGCGGCGCATCTGGTCGCCGCATGGGCAGCCTTGCTGATGGCGGTGTCATTCCTGCCGGTGGTGATACCGATGGCCATCTGGGACACGGGTGCGATGCAATCCGACCTCGCAAAGTTCTGGCCCAGCAGGCTCCAGGCGCTGGTGGTGTGCTGGGGCGCCACGGCTCTGGGTGTGCCGATCGACCGGATGACAGCGCCCGCGGTGAGCTCGGGTCGGAAGTTCAGGCGTTCGCTGCGCTGGGCACGCAGACGCGTCCAACGGAGGCAGACCGGGTGAGCCAGAACGAACGAACCGAGGAGCCTCTGTCGACGGTCGAGGGCGATCGGCTCTGCGCGGGGTGCTCGTACAACTTGCGCGGGCAGACCGTGGTGCGCGAGCCACACTATGGGCTGGCGATCGTCCGGTGCCCGGAGTGCGGCGTGCCCGCGGCGTTGCAGGAGTATCCGCTGCTTGGCCGCTGGCCCGGTCGCATCCGCGTGTTCGTGGCGTTGTCGTACACACTCGCGTGTCTGTTTGCGCTGTTCATAACGTTCATGATCCTGATGGGGACGACGGCGGCGATGTCCGAGGCCGCCGACAACACGCTCGCGAGCACGATCGCCGAGCGCTGGGCAGAGCATGTGAACGAGGAAGAGGCCCTGGGCAACACCCCGCTGAGCGGCATGCCTCTGTTCAACCAGCCGACGCGCGACAGCGAAGGCAAGCTGGTGCCGTATGTCTGGAACTATGTGGATCGCGACTGGTGGCGCTCCGTGCGTCAGGACGAGACGCTCACGACGCGCGTGATGGATGTGGCCCGAAACACGCGCGGGATCTGGATCCTGCTCGGGGTCGTTTTCCTGATCGGCGGCTGCGTGTGGATTGTCCTGTTGTTGTCTGCCAGGCGTCCGGCAGCGTTCCTCATCATCCTCATCCCGCCGGTGTTCGTCGCGCTCTTTACCTTCTCGGGGACGTTCGAGAACAGCGGCTACAACAGCTGGAGTCCGGCGGTCAGCATCGCGCAGGACGAGATCTTCAGCGCCACCTCCGTCGTCGTCCTCACGCTCTGGATTGTGTTCGGCGGGCTGGGGATTCTCATCGGTCGGTCGCTGGCGCGCCTGGGCGTGCGGGCGCTGCTCCCGCCGACGCTGCGCGGCTCGCTCGCGGAGCTCTGGTTTACGGATAACAAGCCCCTGCCGACGAACACGCGTGCGCCGCGTACGCTTCACCCGGAGGCGCGCAGGGCCGAGTCGTCCTCAGAAGCGCCCCAGGAAGGGCCGACGTGTCCAGACCGCGCATCGTGATCATCGGCGGCGGATTCGCCGGGCTCTCAGCGACCAAGATTCTCCGCCAGACGGACGCCGAGATCGTCCTGTTCGATCGGCACAATCACCACGTTTTCCAGCCCTTGCTCTATCAGGTCGCCACCGCTGGGCTGAGCCCCTCGCAGATCGCCGTGCCCATCCGCAATCTCTTCACCAGACACCCGAATGTCCGGGTGCGGATGGAAGAGGTGACCGGGATTGATCTGCAGTCGCGCACCGTGCGCACGCAGCAGGGCGAACAGGGGTATGACTACCTGATCATCGCGGCCGGCAAGACGCACTCGTACTTCGGTCACGACGAGTGGAGCGCATTTGCGCCGGGGCTGAAATCCATCGACGATGCGATCGAGATCCGCAGGCGCTTCCTCTTGAGCTTCGAGCGAGCGGAACTGGAAACCGACGAATCCAGACGCCGGGCGCTCATCACGTTTGTCGTCATCGGTGGCGGGCCGACGGGTGTCGAACTCGCCGGCGCACTGGCCGAGATCGCGACGAAGAGCCTGCCGCGCGATTTCCGCAATGTCGACACGGCCCAGACCAGGATCCTGCTCGTCGAGGGCGGGCCGAGGCTGCTGGCGGCGTTCGACGAGGGTCTCGCCGAGCGCGCCCGCAGAGACCTTGTCGCGATGGGCGTGGATGTCAGGCTGAGCACGCTCGCCAGGTCGATCGATGCGCAGGGTGTCGATCTGGATTCAAAGGAGCGTGGCGCCGAGCGCATCGACGCGGGCGCGGTGTTCTGGGCGGCGGGGGTCAAGGCCGAGCCGATCGCGCAAGACGTGACCGAGACCGGCGACAAGCTCGGGCGGATCGAAGTGCTGAAAGATCTGAGCGTGCCCGGGCATCCGGAGGTCTTTGCGCTGGGCGATATCGCCCGGGTCATCGACGCCAGCGGCAAAGAGACGCCGGGCGTCGCGCAGGGCGCGATGCAGATGGGCACGCACGCGGCCAAGATCATCGCCCACGACATCAGAAAAGGCCCGCGTCCGCCCGAGGAGCGTCCCGCATTCCGATACAAAGACAAGGGCAACATGGCGACGATCGGTCGACGGCGAGCGATTGCCGACTTCGGCCGACTCAAGATCGCAGGCATGCCCGCGTGGCTGCTCTGGGCCTTCGTGCACGTCGCCTTCCTGATCGGCTTCCGCAACAAGCTCATCACGATGTTCGAGTGGATCTACTCCTACATCACGTTCCGCCGGGGCGCAAGGCTGATCACCGGCCAGAAGGCGGAGGCCGATTCACGCAGCAACTGAGCCGCGACGGGCATGGCTTGGCCCCTAAACTCCTTGACCAACGGGAGACCAGGCCATGAGCACGTTCGACGCACGCACCGACGCCACACTCAAGCAGCTCGAAGATTCCGGGCAGTACAAGCACCTCCAGATGCTGGACTCGCCCATGGACGCGGTCGTCAAGATGCGCCAGGAGGACGGCTCGTTCCGCGACACGCTCTGCTTCTGCAGCAACAACTACCTGGGACTGGCCAACCATCCCGAGGTCGTCGAGGCCGGCATCAAGGCGCTCCGCGACTACGGCGCGGGCACGGCTTCCGTCCGCTTCATCTGCGGCACGTTCACCCCCCACGAACAGCTCGAGCAGACCATCGCCAAGTACATGGGCACCGAGGCCAGCTACACGTTCGTCAGCTGCTGGAACGCGACCGAGGCGCTCTTCCCCACGTTCTGCGAGGCGGGCGATGTCATCATCTCCGACGAGCTCAACCACGCGTGCATCATCGACGCCATGCGCCTGACCCCGGTCATCAAGAAGGGCGTCAAGAAGAAGGTCTACAAGCACTCCGACATGGACAGCCTGCGGGAGAAGCTCAAGGAGGCCGAAGAGGACCCCGAGATCAACGGGCAGGCCTGGGTCGTGACCGACGGCGTCTTCAGCATGGAGGGCGACATCGCCAAGCTCCAGATGATCCGCGCCCTCTGCGACGAGTTCGATGCCAAGCTCGTCGTCGACGACTCGCACGGCCACGGCGTCATGGGCGAAACAGGACGCGGCACGCACGAATTCTGCGGCCTCGTCAACAGCGACGGCTCGGCCAAGGTCGACTACTTCACCGGCACGCTCGGCAAGGCCCTCGGCGGCGGCGCGGGCGGGTTCATCGCCGGCCCCAAGCGCGGCACCGAACTCGTCATCCAGCGTGGCCGCCCCACACTCTTCTCAAACGCTTTGCCTGTCACCGTGGCGGCGAGCGCGAACAAGGCCATCGAGATCCTCATGGCCGAGCCCGAGCGCGTGCAGAAGCTGCGCGACAACACGGCTTATGCGCGTCAGCAGATCAAGGCCGCGGGCTTTGAGGTGATCGACTCCCCCACCGCCATCTGCCCGATCATCGTGGGCGACACCGCCAAGGCGATCAGCATGAGCAAGCGTCTCATGGAGCTGGGTGTCTTCGTGATCGGGTTTGGCTACCCCGTTGTGCCGGAGGGCACGGCGCGACTGCGGATTCAGATGTCGGCGGCACATGAGACATCGCATATTGATGAGTTGGTGGGGGCTTTGAAGAAGCTGTGAATCGTGGTGTTAGAATCCCACGCCATCACTTGGGTTAAGAGATTTCCTCTCCTTTAGGCGATTTAGAAATGCTTCTCGTGTTTTCCTGCGCGCCTCACGTCGCTCTTCAAGCTCCCTTAGCTCTTTTTGACGACGCGCCAGCTCTGTAAGTTGTTCTTTCCACTGTTTGAAATTATCTACCGCCTTTCGAAAATCCTCGAACGTGTGGTTAGGCGATACGATAATCGGCCGTGAAACATTGTCTTGAGAACTATGCGTTGAAGTACTGTAAACTTCACTCATCTTGTGGCCTCCAACAGTATAATCATGCCCAAGAACGCGTACGATATGAACAACGCAATGGTTGCACGATTAATCCTGTCAGACACTATGGCATTCTGAAATGCCAACTCTTGATATGCATCGAGATACCTACCAGCCTTATCTCTTTGCACAAATTCAAGAGACTTATCAAAAAATTCTACCACTTCTGAATGTGAATAAACCAGCAACTCATTCGCTCGCATCTCAAGAGACTCTTCACCAAGCTTGGCTACGACTCTTCGTGCCTCAGGTATTCCGTGTACTCGAAAATACGGTGCGTCTGATATCTGAAATCTGAGCATTGCATATAGTATCTCTCTCAGTAGTAATAAATATGCACGAAAAGTGTACGGCTTCATAAGCAATAGCCATACAAACGAAAGAAACGAAAGCAGCAGAAAAACGATTAACCACATAGAAGTATGACTTGACGCTGTATCAACTGAGTCACCGCCTACTTTCAGCACTCCTGCAGCAGATAATACTACTGACCCGCCAAACAACAGCTTCTTTTTCTCAGTCAGTGATACCGCATGTGCTTTCTCATCA
Organism: Phycisphaerales bacterium; assembly: GCA_965228265.1. Classification (GTDB taxonomy): domain Bacteria; phylum Planctomycetota; class Phycisphaerae; order Phycisphaerales; family UBA1924. The sequence goes on along the minus strand of OZ245804.1, from coordinate 1,155,517 downwards.
CTTAAGCAAACTTCTAGATGCTCGATCAACTCTTTTGCTGACATCAGTTAATTATACGACGCATCATCCAACGGAAACGCCGGCCTCAAAATCGGCCGAAGCGCCAGGCTCAGGAGCGCCCGTTCCGAGTCGTCGCCAGCGATGCGGCCACCTGCTCCCTCTCCCACTTGGGGAGAGGGCTGGGGTGAGGGTCTTTGAATTTCTCAAATACACCCTCACCCGCCTCGCTCCGCTCGGCACCCTCTCCCCCGAGGGGAGAGGGAGGGGCTACCTCGCATCATCCAACGGAAACGCTGGCCTCGAGATCGGCCGGAGCGCCAGGCTCAGGAGCGCTCGTTCCGAGTCGTCGCCCGCGATGCGGTTGACTTTGATCTGGCCGCAGCCGGTGCAACGGTGGACGATGGCCCACTCGCCGTCGGGCTTGGCTTCGATGGCGATGGGCTCCATGGGGCTTCGGCAGGGCGAGGCCCGGTCGCCCGGGCGTTCGTCGACGTGGCGGCTAAAGAGGCACGCGGGGCAGTGGTTGCGGTGCTTGGTGCCCCAAGCCTGGCCGGGGACTTGCAGTTTGCAGTGGATGCAGGTGAAGCCCTCGGCTTCGTGGCGCCGACCAGATCGTCTGGTGGGCCTGTGGTTCTTGTTCGACATTGGAAGGATGACTCGCTGAGCACGCTGGCCGGATAGCCGGCAAGACGTGGATCGTTCGATTGGTGAAATCGAGTGCCTGACGATGGGCCCGCCGGTGTAGATCGTGCGCGCACTCCTGGCGCACCGGGTTGGCGGGGGCTTCACATGGTCAGGCCGAGACGGTCATCAGCTGGCAAGATATCGGCGTACTTCCGGCGAGTCAACGCTTTCGACGGAGCATGGCAGCCCCGGCGATCACGACCAGCCCCGAAGCCGGCGCGGGCACGACGAAGGTGTCGTACGCGGACGAGCCGCCCACGTTGATCACGACGCGGTCGAAACCGATCGCCTGGAAATCATTCGCCGAGATGGGCTGGATGCGGTTGGCGGTGTGGTCGCCGAACACGACGCTCGAATCGTAATAGGGCGAGCTGATATCGGTGAAGTCGCTGAACGCGACCGAACCGAGCAGCGAGCCGTTGAGATAGAAGTCGAGGCTCGATCCCTCCATCATGTTGCCCTCGATATCGACGATGTCGAGGCCGAAGACCGGGACGGGGGCAGCGAACGAGAGGTCGATCGTGCCAGCGGGTCGTGAGCCCTCGTCGTTGGGTGCATCGAGAATGCCGTCGTTGTTGTTGTCGCGGTTGTTCTGCGCGATGATCAGGGCAGTCCCGATGGCGACTGCCGTGTCAGACACAGCAAGATTGCCCCCGGACCAGGGCGGGCCCTGAAGATCCGGGTCGGCGGTCGAGCCCAGGTACTGGGTATCGAACCCCGCGATGATGTCGAACGCGCGGTTCGGGTTGGTGCCCGTGATCGCGAGTGCGGGTTCGAACTGGTTGGTGATGATCTCGCCGTGAGTCAGTGTGCTGAAGTCGTAGACCTGCGCCGAAGCGGGCAGAGCGACGCAGACCACACCGGCGGCGCCGATGAAGCGAAGCGGACAATCCATTGTGCTACCCCCACGGGGACTGAGAATCCCCGATCTCTATCCCTATGGGGTCAAACATAACCCCGGGCGGACGTCGTGCCACGAAAGTTTGAATGAGTTGAATACAATCGTGAAAGATGAAAGGGGAGACTGTCACTTTCTACAGCCCGCGTGCTTTCTGAGGCTCAGATCGCAAGCGGGATGCTCTCGGTCAGATTCACCGGGCCGCTGTCGGTCACGAGGATGTCATCCTCGAGCCGAACGCCGCCGATCCCGATCCAGCGGTCCACTTCGTCCCAGTTCACGTCCTTGGCGAACCGCTCGCGCCGATTCGGATCGCGGAGCAGGGGCTCGATGAAGTACAGGCCGGGCTCGACCGTGGTGATGTACCCGCTTTCCAGCGGCAGATCCATCCGCAGGAACGCCAAGCCGAACCGGTCGGATCGCTCGCGTCCGGGCAGGTAGCCGCTGGCGTCGCGGACACCGAGACCAACGAGGTGCCCGAGTCCGTGGGGGAAGAACATCGCGTGCACGTCGCGCTCGACGAGGCCCTGCGGATCACCCCTGAGAATCCCGAGCGAAACAAGCCCCTTCGTCATGCGCAGGGCGCACTCGAGGTGCAGCTCGCGCCATTCCTTGCCGGGCACGCACTGCGAGTTGCCGTAGAGAAGTGCCTCCTTAACGATGCCGTGGAGCTCGGTCTGCTGGGTGCTTGGCGTGCCGACCACGAACGTGCGCGTGACGTCGGCTGTGTAGCCCTCGACCTGACACCCCGCGTCGATCAGGACGAACTCGTTCTGTTGCACCCGGCGATCGCTCGGCGAGAAGTGCAGAACCGCGGCATTCGTGCCAGAGCCGACGATGTTGTGGTAGCCCATTTTCTCGCCGCCGGCACGGAAGCACTCGGCCTGCAACTCGATCTCGATCTCGCGCTCGGTGACTCCCGCCTTGGCGAACTCGCGGGCATGGGCGAAGCCGCGGGCCGTTGCGTCGCAGGCGCGGCGCATGCGTTCGATCTCGATGTTGTCCTTGACCCGTCTGGCGTGCAGCAGGCGCTCGGCGTAGACCTCGTCGGCGGTTCGATCGCTCGTCACACCTTTGAGCGGGCCGCTCGGCGCACCGAGCAGCGCTTTGGGTCTGTCTTTGCGTTGCTCAAGCCAGGCCGCGAGCCCCGAGATCGGCTCGCCCGGGCGAGTGGTCACGCCCTCCCAGATGCTGTCGTCATCGGTCAGGTCGGGTGTGAAATCGCGCCACCCCTCGCGGGCGTCGTACGCGAGCACCGCGCCGGCCGTGCGATGGCCCGTCAGCCAGTAGTGGTCCGGGTGGGGCTCGAAATGATGGACCTGGTCCATGCCGCCCGGCACGGGGATCGGCGTGCCGGCACCGATGAGCACGATGTGCTCGGTCTGCCACGCCTCCTCGGCCCGCTTGCGTCTCGCGTTGATGTGTTCGCTCATGCCGACATGCTATCGGCGGGCGTGGTCGAATCGAGAACGGTCCGGATGTCGGCCTGGTTCTATCGCAGAATCAGGTAGAAGCGGTTGTCCTCGGTTTTCTGGAAAACGCCGCTGGTCAGGTCGCCGTCGTCGAAGATCTCATCGATCTCGAGCATGTAATCGTCGTCGCGGGTCTCGCCCGTGCCGTCGAAGTGGACGCCGATGCCGTAACCGGTGTCTGTCTCCTCGGTATCCCACTGTCCGCCGATGGGCGTTTCGCCGAGCCAGTCGCGGGGATCGATGAGTTCATCGAAGCCGTCGGGGAGATCGCCCGTGGTCGTGTCCGCGGGGTACTCGTTGTTCCGAACCTTGTAGATCTGCGCCGCCTCGGCGAAGTCCTTCATGTTCGTAATGAAGGTCGTCTGACGCGTCGGCTCGGTCGCGTTGGCAAAGCTCGGGACCACCGTTGCCGCGAGGATGCCCAGGATCACCACCACAATCAGAATCTCGACAAGTGTGAAAGCGCGGATCGTGTTCGGGCGGTGTGCCATCAGGCTGCTCCTTGGCGGGACGCGCCGAGAACTCGGGCGGACCCGAACACAACCATCGGTTTCATTCACCCCTAGGGGTAGCCCCGGATTTCATCCAACGTGTATTCGGACCGGGTATGCCCTCAGAAGATCCCGCGCTTGCCCCACGCGGACAACCCCTACAACCGGACGAGCCCCGAGATGTTCCCGTTTACCGCCTCGGATTACGCCGCGCAGCAGCCTTGGCCTTGAACGCCGGCCGCTGAGGCGGGAAGGGCCCCTTGCCCGACCGACCCTCCGGGCGAACACCATCCGGGTCCGACTCCGACCCAGACCCGGCATCGTTCTCGGGCTCAGCTTCGGATTCACCTTCGGCTTCGGGGTCCTGCCCCTCTTCGGGAGCCGAGTCTGCATCGCTCTCGATCCGGGCCGCGGCGTCACCCGTGACGCGCGCAAAGAGCATCCGACCCGCGCTCGTCTGGATCGTCGATTCCACCTCGGCCTCGATCGACTCGCCCACGAGCGAATCCGCCTCGTTGACCACCACCATCGTCCCGTCGGGCAGGTAACCCACCGCCTGGCCCGGCTGTTCGCCCGGTTTGACGAGCTGAAGACGCACACGCTCGCCCGTGCCCGTCACCGGCTTGCACGCGATCGCCAACTGATGCATGCTCAAGACAGGCACATCATGGATATTGGATACCCGGCTCAGCGCGGTATCCGTCGTCACGATGATCGCGTTCGTTCGGCGGGCCAGCTCGAGCAGCATCTGATCCACGCTCTTGCCCGGGATCGCCGTCTCGTCGATCGTCACATCCAGCCGCGGCTCGCGCTGGAGCTGGGCAATCACATCCAGCCCGCGTCGGCCGCGCGAACGACGAGCCGCGTCCGTGCTGTCGGCCAGCAGTTGCAGCTCATGGATAATGAACCTCGGCACAACCAGCGGCGCCTGGAAGATGCCCGTCGCTGCCACGTCCGCGATCCGCGCATCGATAAGCGCGGACGAATCGATAAGCAGAGGCCTGGCCCCGCGGAGCTGCTTGGCAAACTCGACATACGGGATCACGAGCCTGAAATCGTCCTGCGTCTGGAGCACGGTCGCGATGCAGATATAGGTCAGCCCGATCCCGATGAAAGCCTTGGCGGTCAGGACGATCGGGTCGCGGAGCGAGCCCAAGCTGTAGAGCTCGACCAGCAGGTCGATGATGATGCCGATCGCGTACGTCGCGATCATCGCGATGACGAGCCCGAAGAAGATGCTCATGAGCGTGGAGATCTTCTTCGTCGGCGTGAGCAGGTCCGTCGCCCACGCGGCCCCGCCGATGAGGATCGCCAGCGTCAGCAGCACCTGCCAGGTGCCCTTGATCGCGATGCCGAAGACGTTCACCCGGTCCGGGTCGCCCTCGACGGTATTGAGCACCGCGAGGGAGGCCGTCGTGATGAAAACGATCAGGAACCCCGCGCGGACCAGCTTGAGGAGGGCCGACCGCTGGCGTTCAACACGCTGGAAGGGGTGCAGATCGAGCTGGGGCTTGCGCTCAGCCATCATCAAGAGTCTACGGGCCGGGGCGATCCGGGGATCCGCCCAATATTGATTCCGGGCGGCCTAGGATGGCCCCTTGTCGGTCCCGTCGGCGGTCGGGCCCGGTGCACGGGGGGCCCGTGAACCTGGTCAGGGCTTGACCGCAGCAGCCATAAGCGGCGTCAACCGGGGCAGCGGTGTCCTGGCCGCCGACGGGATCGACAAACCCTTCTCGGACCATCCCCCGCCTGCACACACCGGATTACTTCCGGACGCGGTTGAACTTCATCTGGCCCAGGCTCCCGGCCACGCCCTCGGTCGTCAGCACGAGTTTGCCGCCTTCGAGCGCTCCCGTCGCCGATGCCTCACCCGTCTGAGCGCTCTGAGTCGTCAGGCTGATCTTTCCATCCTCAGCCTTGGCCCAGGTCCCGGCCGCGGTGCCCGTCTGGCCCATCATCGCCGACTCGATCGAAACGCTGCCGTCCTCGCCCAGCTCGACAACCACGGACATCGAGTCCACGATCTCGTCGATCTTGGCAGCCATTTCGTCGTACTGATCGGCGGGGATGTCGTCGGACTTGGGCTGACCGAAAACCGCCTCCCAGACCGCCAGCCACGTCGTGAGTCGATCGTTCTCCCACGTGCCGACGAAGGGTGAGACCTTCGCAGCCGATTCAGCCGGCGCCTCCGCCGCGGGCGTGTCCGCACGATCAGGCGCACTCGGCGAACCGGCGCACCCTGCAAGAACTACCACACCAACGCCGACGCACACCAATCGATTCATCGCACACTCCAGAGAAGCCTCGCCTTGCGCTCGGCTACACCCGCCGTGCGTGGCGGGCTCATCGGCGATTGCCGCCCCGGGCCTCGATGAATCCCGCAGATTCAGACGTCCCGAAGTTATTCGGTCGCACCCATCGGCAGCATCACCATCCGCCCGGTCGTGCCCTCGTCATCCGTCATGACCAGCACCAGGTTCGCGCCCCGGCGGTGTCCGATCGCCATCAGTTCACCGCCGTGTTCGACGAACTCGATCCCGTGCTCACCGAGCATCCACGTGCCTTCGATCCTCTCGGGCTCGCTTTCACCGGTCTGTGAGATCGCGACGAAGCGTCCATCTGGAAGCACTTCGAGCCGCTTGTTCCACTGGTCGTGCTGCTCGTTGACCCAGCGTTCGAGCTCGGCTTGCTGCTCGGCGGTCAGCGGATCCTCGCCATCGGCCGTCATCGAGTCGTACGCGCTGTCGTATGCCAGCGCCCGCAGCGACTCTCTGTCGTACTGCCACGTTCCCTCATACGCCCCGGCAGAAGCACCCTTGCACCCCGCCAGCGCCACGCAAGCCGCGCCGATACCGACTGTCCACGCTCTGTATCGCATCATCTGGCCTCCCCGTTGGCCCGACCCGAGCGGGCCCCACCACAAGGGACACCGCACAGGTCGGAACGAACGGCTCGGCCGCGGACTTTCCTATTCCGCCTTGCGGATCATCGGGAGCTGGTCGGGCGCCTCGGGATCGTTTTCGAAGTGCACCATCAGCTTGCCGTCCACGATCTTGGCGGTGGCCTTGTTGTCCGGCTGGCCATCTTCGATCATCGTGATCGTGCCCGCGGACTCGGTCCACGTGCCGTTTGTGGTTTCCGACTGGTCCATCATCTCAGTCGTCACCACAAACGTGCCGTCGTCCTTGACGTGCAGCTCCATCTTCATGCTGTCGACCATCGACGAGACTGTGTCGCGCATCATGGTCTTCATCTCTTCGGGCTGCCCCTCGGTCTCCGCCTCCATGCTGGCGATCATGATCGACTTCATCGCTTCCTTGTCGACCGACCACTCGCCCTCGAAAGACGATCCCCCGCCGCAACCGACGACCGCGACCAGAACGAACGAGAGAAGTACACCGAGAATGTTGCGGGTCATGAATATCTCCTTGGAAGGGCCCAGCATAGCCGAGAACCCGTCGCGACGTGTGTTTCAGTTCTGAACGCGGATCAGCACCGTTTCCGCAGGCCCCTGGCCTGTCCTGTTCTCGACAAGCAACTTGCCGCCTTTGATCCGGGCCTTGACATCCGGTTGCCCGGGCGTTGAGAGGATGATCGAGCCCCCGTCCGGCTTCCATGTCCCGCTGCGGGTCTGGGCTTGAAGACCCTGGGTCGTCACGAAAGAGAACGTGCCGCCCTTGTGCAGGCGCAGCGACGTCGATGTCTGCTCGATCGCAGCCTTGGCCTCCTCGATCTGCTGCTTGATGAGGTCCGCGGTGATGCCCTTGAGTTGATCCTTGAGAGCCGCCTCGACCCGGAGCTTCATCTCTTGCTTGTCGACGGCCCACTGCCCCTCGTACGAGGAGCCCCCGCCGCCGCCACCACCACCCCCGCAACCAACCATCAGAACCGCCACAACCGACAGCACGAAAGCCAGCAGGACCCTGTACATCTCTTGAATCTCCGAATTGGGAACACCCACCCGAGGACTTTGGCGAACTCCTGATCGCTGCCGTGGAAGACAGCTTGCGGGCACTACAATCGGGGCATGTCATACACCGCCCTCGCACGCAGGTACCGCTCGACAGGATTCGACGACATCGTCGGCCAGGAGCCCGTCGCCCGGACCCTCAAGGCCGCCATCGAATCCGGGCGGGTCGCCCACGCCTACCTCTTTACCGGCACCCGGGGCGTCGGCAAGACAACCATGGCCCGGGTTTTTGCCAAAGCCCTCAACTCCAGCGGCTCGGCCGAGGTCGACCAGGCCATCATGACCGGGCAGGACACCGATGTCATCGAGATCGACGGCGCGAGCAACAACTCCGTCGACGACGCCCGCGAGCTCATCGCCAACTCCGTCTACCGCCCCATGCGCGGCCCGTACAAAATCTACATCATCGACGAGGTCCACATGCTCTCGACCGCAGCCTTCAACGCGCTGCTCAAGACCATGGAGGAGCCCCCCGAGCACGTCAAATTCATCCTCTGCACCACCGAAGCGCAGAAAGTCCCCCCCACCATCCAGAGCCGATGCCAAAGGTTCGACTTCCGCGCGATCCCGATGTCCGTCATCGCTGACCGGCTCGCCTTCGTCGTCAAGAACGAAAAGCTCAAAGCCGAGCCCGAACTGCTCTCGATGGTCGCGCGACTGGGCAACGGCTCCATGCGCGACGCGCTCTCCATCATGGATCGCCTCATGGCCTCGGGCGAGAAAAAGCTCACCGTCGAGCTCCTTGAGGGCCTCATGGGCCTGGCGCCACGCGAACTCGTCGGCAAACTCATCGACGCCTTCGCCGACGGCGACCCCAAGCCCGCCCTCGACTCGGCCGCCAGCCTTCTGGCGACCGGCACCGGGCCCGACCAGCTCCTCGAGTCGCTCATCGAACGCCTGCGCGATCTCATGGTTCTGTGCGCCTGCGGCCCGGAGACCTCGCTCGTCGAACTCACGGGCGACGCTCGCAAGGAAGAGGTCGAACGCTCCCAGCGATTCGATGCCGCCGGGCTCGTGCACATGATCGCGCTCTGCGAGAGCGTGCAGCGTTCGACACGCTCGAGCGCCAACCCGCGGGCGCTGCTCGACGCCCTTGTCGTGCGTCTGTCGATGACCGAGAAGCTGGCGGATGTCACCACGCTGGTGCGCCAGCTCGAGGGGGCCGCCGCGGGAAAAGGCTGACGGCGTCGGGACCCCCACCGGCCCGCACGAAAGCAGAGCCGCCCCCGACGCCGCCACCTCCCAGCCCAAGCCCCGCCCAGGCCGCCCCGCCGGCCCCGGCGAAAGCCGACACCGAGCAAACCGCCGCGAGCGCGCCCTCGGCGACCGCGGCCGAGCTCTGGGAGAAACTCCGCAGCAACGCGCCCATGATGGTGCGGGCGCTGCTGGCTGACATGTCGATCGTGTCGTTTGCAGGCGGAGTCGTTACGATCGCCTGCGACGAGCGCATCAGGGGAACCGCCGAGAACAAGCTGCCCGAACTGGCGCAGCTCATGTCGAGCCTGTCGGGCTCGCCCGTCGAGTGCCGACTGGCCGAGCCCTCGGTCAAACCGGTGCGGAGCAAATCCGCAGAGCCCGTCGTGCAGGCCTCGGGCGAGGTGGAGATCGACGACCCCGTCGTCCGCCACGCGATCGAGAAGTTCAGAGGAAGGATCGTTGAAGTGAAGCCGCTGGCCAGACCATCCGGGGAGGGAACGAGCTGATGTTCGGACTGAAGAACATGGGCGCGATCGCGTCACTGATGGGCCGCAAGGACGAGATCAAGGCCGCCGCCGAGGAACTCGCCAAGCGCGTCGCAGAGCTGCGCATCGAGGGCAGCGCCGGCGGCGGCGCGTGCCGGGTCATCGTCTCGGGCAAGCAGCGCGTCGAGAAAGTCGAGCTCGACCCGGCGGTCTGCGCCGGCATGGCCGCCTCCGAAGACGCACGCGTGCAGGCTCAGCGCCTCATCACCGAGGCCACCAACGACGCCCTCGAGAAATGCCAGAACCGCATCCGCGAGATGGTCGAACTGGAAGTCAAACGCCTCGGGCTCGAAGACCTCATCCCCGCCGGCGGGGGCGGGCTCGGACCGATCGGCAAGCTCCTGGGATGAGACCGCTCGGGACGTTCAAACCGCTGAGCAGCGTGCGCATCGACATCGCGCCGCGCGCGTTCATCGACCTCCCCATCGAGGTCGAAGACCGCTGGGACGAACTCTGCGCCGAGAAACCCCGGCTCTTCGACGGGCCCATCCTCTCATTCGTCGGCGAGGACAAAGGCCTCATCCGCGCCAGACGCGATTCCTACAAACGCCTCGTCGTGCAGGCCGACTCGAAGGAACTCATCAAGCCCCCCGTCATGCAGCTCTCCGTCACCGGCGTCCTCATCGCCCGGGACACGCAGAACAAGCCCCACGTCTTTCTCGGCAAACGCTCTGAGGACACACGGATCTACGGCTCGCTCTGGGAGCTCGGGCCCTCGGGCGGGATCGACCCGCCGCCGGCGCACATCACCTCCCTCGACGAGTTCGCCGTCATCCGCCAGCTCCAGGTCGAGTGCCGCGACGAGGTCGGCATCACGGGCGTCTTCACCTCGCACGACGTGCTGGGCCTCATCGACGATCCGATCGCCATGAGTACCGACATCGTCGTCCGCCTCGACCTCCAACGCCGCGTGCACGAGCTGATCGCCGGCAACAGCAACTGGGAATACGCCGAGACGCGCTGGGTGGCCGCCGACGAACTCGTCGCCTTCGGCGAAGCCGAACGCACCATCCCCCCCACAGCGCAGCTCATCCCCATTGTCGCCGAGATGCTGACTGACTGAATCGACCGGGCGTGTGCGTTACTTCTTGGCTTTGAAGTTCGCGCTGCTCACGATCTCGGCGAACTTTTTCACGTCACGCCGCTCCACCGCTGCGCGCACATCAGAGCCACGCGCGTCAGTCTTGGCGAGCAGGCCCTCGGCCTTCTTCCACAGCGTCTCGGCTTTCTTGCCCTCGGCAAGATACAGATCCGAAACCAGCTCCTGCAGCCGCGTCAGCGTGATCGTGTCGATGTTGTCGTAATACCGGTTGATGACTTTGCGCTGGTAGCTCGAGTATTCCTGACCCTTGGCCATCCTTGGTCTCCGTGGGGTGTGAACAGGCGATCGTAGCCGATCAGCCCGAGCCGACGAGCTGCGTCCGGGCGAGTGTGCGGTACGTTTCGCACCGGTTCAGCAGTTCGCTGTGCGTGCCCTGATCGACGATGCGGCCCGACTCCATCACCACAATCCGATCGGCGCTGACGACCGTGCTCAGACGGTGCGCCACAATCAGCGTCGTCCGGCCCGCAGAGAACTCGTTGAGCGCGTCGGCGATCTTCGCCTCCGAGTCCGCGTCGATCATGCTCGTCGCCTCGTCGAGGATCAGGATCGCCGGGTCACGCAGGATCACTCGCGCGATCGACAGCCGCTGACGCTGCCCGCCCGAGAGTGTCAGCCCCTGCTCGCCCACTGGCGTTTCAAGGCCCTTCTCGAAACGATCGATGAACTCGTCCGCGTGTGCGCGCTCGATCGCCGAGCGGATCGCGTCGTCGCTCGGCTCGCCGTTGCCGTAGGCGATATTCGTGCGGATCGTGCCCGGGAAGATCACGGTCTCCTGCGTCACCGCGCCGATCTGCTGGCGCAGACTCGTCACGTTGAACTCCGCGATGTCCTGCTCATCGACGAGCACGCGCCCCGCCGTCGGCGCAAAGAGCCTCGGCACGAGCGAGAGGATCGTCGTTTTGCCTGAGCCGTTGGGCCCCACGAACGCGACGCGCTCGCCGTGCGCGATCTCGAGCGACACATCAATCAGCGCCGGACGCTCGGCGCCGTCGTACGTGAACGTCACGTTGTCGAAGGCGATGCTCGAGCGGTGCCTGGGCAACTCGGGCAGGCGCGGGTCGAGCCCGGGCTCTTCCTCGAGTTCCATTATCTCGGCAAGCCGCTCGGAAGCCGCCGCTGCTGCCTGCACCTCGTTGATGATCCCCGTCAGGGGCCTGAGCGAAGCCGCCGCGAACCCGAGACAGACAAGCACCAGCAGGAAGTTCGTAGGGTCGAGCTGGTTCTCGATGATCGCCTTGGCAGCCACCGCCGCCAGCACACCGATGACCCCGAGCGCGACCAGCTCCGACACCGGGCTCGACAGCGCGCGGGCCGTGCGTGCTCGGAACATCTGCTGGATCACGCCCTCGTTCGTCTGCGCGAAGAGCGCCCGCTCGAACCCCTCGGCCGTCTGGACCTTCACGACCCGCATCCCGCGCAGCGCGTTGCCCGCACGCGCCAGCAGCTGCGCCTGGCCACGGAACGCACGCTTGCGCGCTTTGCGCACCTTTCGGCTCAGCGTGCGGATCACAAGCCACAGAATCGGCGCGATGATCAGCGACACGATCGTGATGCGCCACTCCAGCCAGATCGCGACCAACAGCGCCGCCAGACCCTTGCCGATCTGCGAGGCCGCCTTCGACACCAGAGCCGTAAACCCCTCGGCCAGCCGCTCCGTCTCATCGACCACGCGGCGTGAGATGTCCGACGAATCGCCCATCACCACCGCACGCAGCGGCAAATGGAGCACGTGACCGAACGCGCGATCCCGGATCCTTTGCGACGCGCGGTACACCGCCGTCAGCGCCAGGTACTGGTGCCCGAACGTCGCCGCCGACGCGATCACCGTCAGCACGCCCAGAGCGATCATGATGTAGAGCACGCCCTTGAACGGGTCCGTCGGCAGCGCGTCGACCACGCCCTGCGGGATCTGCACACCGACCGCCCAGGACTGGGCCTCCTCGTTGAACTGGACCGCCCGCTCGCGCAGCGTCTGCGGGCTCACGACTACGCCGCCCTCCGTCCGGGGCAGCATTGTCTCCAGAATCGGAGCCACACCAGCCAGCCCCGCTCCGAGCCCGGCGCTGGCGAGCACCGACAGCGACAGCGCCGCGATCAGCAGCCACCGGTCGACCAGCATCTCTTTGGCGTATCGCCAGAAGGTGTTCATCGGTGCATCCCGGCCCGAATCCGTCCGGGCAACCCGCGGCTCAACCCGCTCAACCGATCGACGCCAGCCCGGCCAGAACCGTGCCCGTTCCCGTCGTCAGGAACCCGTCATCGATGCGCGTGATCGAGGCGAGCGTCAAGCGGGTCGAGGTCACCGTCACGCTGTAGTTGGCAAACTCGCCAGCCGAATCGATCTTGTCGCGGATCGCCGAAAGATCCGACGTCAGATCGTTCGACAGGTCGATGTCCGTCCGCCGACCGCCCTCGAGCGAACGCGTGAAGCTGAGGCGCGTCCCGTCGTTGAAGTGAACGACAAACGTGAAGCTCGTCGAGAGATCGTTCGGGTTGTAGATGCTGATCGATTCCTCGTACTCGCTGTCGTCGCTCGACATCGCGTCCGCGAACACGTGCGACCGACCGCCCGTGGCCAGGATCGCATCGCCCTCGCCCAGCAGACCGGCCGTCGTGTACTGAGCCGCGATATCCGGCCCGCCGTCCTGCACGCTGATCCGCAGCGAGTACACCTGGTTCGCGTTGAGCGTCGCGCCGGGCAATGTCGAGAGATCGAACGTCCGTCGGCTGCCCGCGTCGATGCGGTTGAACACGCTCGAGGTCGTCGCGCCCGAGCTGTCGATGAAGTCGAACCGCACCACGGCCTCGGTCGAGCCCAGATTCACCACCGCCACACGCCCGTCGCTGTCCTCGGGGTTGCGGATGTCGGCGATGCCCGCGATCGGACCGCCCGCGCCGGCCTGTCCAAGCGCCAACGCCGCGCCGGTGGCGGCGCCCTCGGCCTCTTCCAGGCGGAACATCGTCATCGATGCCACGATCGGTACCGTCGACGTCACGCGGGCACTGAACATACCCTCGGGCAGGACGCTCGTCCCGATGCCCTTCACGTTCACACCGCCCCGGCGGTACATGCCCAGCTCACGCGGGTTCACGAGTTCCGTCGAGGTGCCGTCCTCAAAGAAGAACTCGATCGTCACCTCGCCCTCGTCGTCCGTCAGATTCATCCACGTGATGTACGTGTCCACGTTCTCCGAACGCTCGCCGTCGGCGAAGACCCACGTGGTCAGCGTGTCGAAGCGGTCCGCCTCGTCGATCGCCTCGGGGTTGAAGAAGTTCTCGCCCGCGAACGTGTCGGTGATCGTGGACTCGCCCTCGAAATCGCTCCGGCGGAGCGTCGCCGAAACAGGCACGCTCGTCGCGTCGTCGCTGGCCGTCTGCACCTCGATCGCGTAGGGGATAAAGCCCACGACCTCGGCCGTCGCGCCCGTGCCGCTCAGGATGATCTCCCGACGCTCGCCCGCTTCCAGCGTGCCCGAGGCGATCACGTAGTCCCGGTCCTCCGTCGTCGCGTAACGCAGGATCACCTGGAAATCGGCTTCCTCGTCGTTCGTGTTCACGACCGTCAGAATCTCGTTGGAACGGAAGTTCCGGTACCCCTCGGGCAGGTACACCGCCTGATCGAAGAACGAGTTCACACCCTCGGCCTTGATCACCTCCGCGTCCAACACCGTCACGAACATCTCGTCGGTAAACCGCACCGTCGGATCGTTGACGAACTCGTCCGTCACCGGCACCGACGGGAAGGCGTTGCCGCCAAAGTCCGGGTCGATCAGACGCGTCTGCAGATCCTCAACATCGAGCGAGGCGATCGTCATGATCACCTCCCACGACTCATCATCAAGCACACGCCCGAACACCGGGAACCCGCCGTTGGGCTGAACGTCCGGCGAGAGATCCTCCTCGTTGTCCGTCAGGTTGATGAAGAACTGACTGGTCGCGCTGTTGGCCGCGCTCGTCTTGGCCATCGCGATCGTGCGCTCGTCGTTCTCGCGGACGACCTCGTCGTCGATTGTGTCGCCGACATCGATCACCGTCACGCTGCCAGACTCGTCGTCGATCCGGTTGCGACCGCCCTGCAGAATCTCCGGCGGCTCGTCCGAGTTCGCGTTCAGGTTCTGCAGCCGCTGGAAGAACATCCCGTCGTACTGACCCCGCTGGACATAATCCACGAAGTTCGCGACCGTCCCCACCGGGTCATCGTCTTCCGAAACGAACAGCTCCAGGTCGAAGTAACTCCGCCCCGAATCGCTCATCACGTTCATGTTGAACCGAACGATGATGTTGTTCGTGTTCTCCATGTCGGAGAGATCCGGGAAGTCTTCGCCGAAGAAAACCGACAGCAGCAGCCTCTGCTCAAGCTCATCGAAAAGAGGCTGGGGCTGACGGGTTGCGGGCTTGGAATTCGTGGCGAGGGGCCTGGCCTTGCGGAACGGATTCATCGGTCATGCTCCATTCGGATCGGCGCGGGCCGCGCTCGCGGGCTACGCTGCGCAGCACGCCCCACCGATCCCTTCAGGAAGGATACCCGGCCCGACCCGATGACCCACGCCGACACCGACCATGCAGCGAATCGCGGGCCAGGAATCCCCGTCATCGAGGCCGTCGTCCCCGCGTGGAACAACCCCAAGGACGTCGAGGCCCTCCTGACGGATCTCAAGGCCCTCGACACCACGGGGACCGACCTCCGCGTCCTCATCGTCGACAACGGGTCCGATAATCCGCTCGCCTCCACCCAAGCCGTCCTCCAGGCCGCCGAGGCATCGGGTCTGCGGATCACCTTCCACGAGCTCCGATCCAACCGTGGCGGCAGCGGCGGGTTCAACGCCGGCATGGAACAGGCCCTGGCCCGTTCAAACCCCGACTATATCTGGCTCCTCGACTCCGACGTCCGCCTCACCCCTACCACCCTGCGCGAGATGCTCGCGGTCATCGCCCCCGAGCCGACCATGGTCGGTGTCGGGCCGGCCGTCGTCGATCCCGCCACGGGCAAGGTCTACGAGTGCGGCTCGCGCCTCAATCGCCGCACCGGCATGCTCGAGATGGCCCAGCCAAACGACGACAAGGGCCCCATCGACTACCTCGCCGCCCTCTGCGCCCTCGTCCGCGCCCCAGCCATCCGTCAGGCCGGGCTCATGCCCGACACCTTCATCCACTCCGACGACGTCATGTTCTTTCAGCGCCTCACCCAGGCCACGGGCGGCTCCATCGGTGTCGCTCCCAAAGCCTTCTGCTCGCACCCCTGGGGCAAGTTCAAAACCTGGGCGCGCTACTACGAAGCCCGCAACTGGATCGGCGTCCTCCGACTCGCCAAGATCGGGCCCATCGGACGCCTCGCCCGAGCGATGCGCGAGATCGCGCTGGCGATCGAACAAACAATGGTCGGCAGCGACGATCTGGCCCGCCTGCACCTGATGGGCCTGCGCGACGCAGCCGCCGGCCAGATCACGGGCAAAGCCCCGCCCGACCGCACCCGGCACTCGCGCTTCTGGCCCTGGCACGCCCTCGACCCCGCGCTCCGCGCGATCATCCCGAGCGCCCCCGCCTCCGCCGCCGGCATCGCCGAACTCCACAGCGACGCGCCCGTCCCCCGCGCCAAACGCCCGGCCGTTGGCAAGCTCTTCCGCGATGTGGGCCTCGAACTCAAGCAACGCCCGCCCGAGCCGGCGCGTTCGCTCAAGCAGGCCATCCGCGGCTTCATCCGCCTGATCATCACGCCCACGAACTCGATCGCCGTCGTCCACGCCCGCGCTCACCCGCACGCCTGGGCCGCCGGCCGCATCCTGCTCGTCGCGACACACACCGGCTTCCGAATCAAGCGCGTGCGCTCGCTCGACCGCCTCGTCGCGCTCATCGGGCTGCTCGTCGCGAGCATCAAGCCCGTCCTCCTGCTCACCCTCTACCCACCCGACGCGCCCCCCGCCGAGCCCATCACACCGATCACCCCCGCCAGGCGACCGACCCTCTCAGTCATCATCCTGACGCGCGACCGCATCGACAAACTCTCCACCACGCTGCGCAAACTCCGCCAGGACGACGTCGGCAAGGACTGCGAGATCGTCGTCGTCGACAACGCCTCGACCGACGGCACACCCGCCACACTCCAGCGCGAATTCCCCGACATCAAGGTCGTCCCCACCGGCTCAAACCTCGGCGTCGAAGGCTTCAACCGGGGCGTCGCCGCCTCCTCGGGCGAAGCGGTGCTCATCCTCGACGACGACGCCTGGCCCGACGAGGGCGCACTGGGCGGCGCACTCGACCTGCTCGCGCGCCGGCCTGATGCCGCAGCCGTCACCCTCCACCGCCAACACCCGCAGACGAACGAGTACGAGTGGCCCTTTGAGCGCATCACCAGCCGGACACCCCGCTGGCCCGACATGGGCCCGGGCAACATCATCCGGCGCGAAGCCTGGGACGCCGTCGGCGGGTACGAGGGCGGCTACTTTCTCTACCGCAACGACACCGACCTCGCCCTCAAACTCATGGGCGCCGGCTACGAGGTCCTCTTCACACCCGACTGCAAGGTCTGGCACGACTCACCCATCGCGCGCACCAAGACCGCCAAGTGGCTCTACCGCTCCACACGCAACTGGGTCTGGCTCGCTCGGCGTCACGGCAGGCGAGGCTCGGGACTCGTCGCCATCCTCATGGGCTGGCTCTGGGCGCACCGCCTTGCAGGCCTCTCCCCCGCCAAGCACTTTGCCACACTCAAGGGCCTCTTCGCCGGGCTCTTCTCGTCCGCGCCCAAGCTCGAAAGCACCGTCAAGCCCGACGGCAAAGCGCTCAAACGACTCGTCCTGCTCAAGCTCGGCCTGAGGTGAGCGGCACAAACGGATCGCTCGGCACGAACACCACCGGCTCGCTTGGCAACCGCGCGACGCCGGCCTCCCGGAACATCGCCAGCATCGCCCGCCACTCCGTGTAGCGGTACTCGATCCCGAAGTCATCGTGCACGCGCTTCACCGCGTCGGCAGCGAACTCGGCCAGCTCGTTCACCCAGAGCTGAGCGCTCGGATCACAGAAATACACCCGGCAGCCCACCGGCCGAACCGGGTGCACGCCGCAGAGCCCGCCCACCACAAACGGGCACGTCCCCGCCGACCGGGCCCGCTCGATATCTCCATCACCGAGCGCACGCTCCTTGGGAATCGCGTCGAGCGTCATCGCCGTTTCCAACCCCGTGACATAGAGCCGATGCCCGTAGCGCTCGAAGTCGCAGCAACGACCCGAAGCCGTGCAAACGGGATCACGCTCACGGATTCGTCTGGCTACCTCATCATGGATCGTCTCGATCCGGCGGCGGACCTCGCCTTGACGCGATTGGTCGAGCCAGTGCCTGCAGAGCTCCCGCTCGTCGGTCTGCATCACATCGGCGTCCGTGCGCGCTGGATGCGGATCTCTTCCGGCTTGATGACCTGCTGACCGCGATCGATGCCCGGGCACCCGACCGCCGCCTTGCGCCACGCGTGTTCCGTGCTGACAACATGAGGCCAGAAGGGCCATGTTTTGCACTGCATCGGGCGGAGTTCGTAGATGCCGCAGACCGCCTTGCCCGGCATGGTCTGACGATCGAGAAAGATGCAGTCCTTCCCGAACTCGGTGTCCTTCTCGATGAACGAACGCCCGGCTCTCGTGTCGTGGGTGTAGTGCTCCAGGAAGTATTCCAGCGTCACGCCCAGACGCTCGGCGATGGCTTTGGCTTCGTCCTGCGTGAAGCCCACGTAGCCCTCGGCCCCGGTGCAGCAGTTGCCGCAGAGCGTGCACTGAAACCTCAGACCCTTGTCACCCGCCTTGGCGTCGCGGAAGCCGGCACGCGGGCCCTGCTTATCGAACCAGTTGACGTCGCGTGGATTGCTCATGAGCCGCAGGCCTTCTCGATCGCTGCCCGCGCCTCACCCGCGCGTACGCGCCGATTCTCGAGATCCGCCATCAGGCGCTTCGCTTCGTCTTTGTCGTCAAGCATCGCCGCGTTCACGCGCACATTCTGCCCCGCTGCCCTGACGCACGCCTCCGCCAGCGCCGAAGCACCCGCGAGATCGCTGAGCAGATTCCTGTTACAGATCGGTGCCAGCTGAGCGCACAATTCGAGCAGCCCCGCCCCCGCGTCCATGATGCCCGTGGGCACCGCGATCGCGCGTTCGAGCGCAGTCCCCCATCCATCGGCCCGCTTCGGGTCATCCTTGGGCAGGCCCCAGAGCGCCGAGAGCACCGCGTAAGCCGAAGCGTCTTCGTCGGCCAGCCGCACCATCTGTGCGCGCAGGCCTTGCAACTCCTTCGCCATCGCCCCGAGCTGTTCCTGGTGTTCTGCGAGGTTCTTGCGCCCGATCGAGTAGTTCACGACCATGAGCGCCAGGGCGGCCCCGATCGAGCCGGTCACCCCGGCCGCCGCCCCGCCGCCGGGCACGGGCGCCTTGGAGCCGAGGCGTTCGAGAAAGTCATCGAGTGCGAGCTGGGCCAGGCTATCCATGCCCATGTTGTAGCACGCCTCGGCTCCACACGGGATAGAGATGAGATCAGATGGCTGTCCCGATGAGGTACGCCAAGACAGCGATCGTCAGGACGACCGAGTACGCGATCAGCCCCACGACCAGGGGCGTGCCGAAGCCCTGCTTCGGCGGATGGGTCGGGTCGGCGTGCTCAAACCGATCGACGGCTTCATTGAGGGTTTCGAGCGTATCCACAAATGCCTCCTTTCACGGACACCCGCACACGCGGGCCGGAGCAGCGGGCCCGGGGCCCATCGCTCCTCTCTGATATATTGGGCATCCGGATGAGCTCAGCATGAAGCGTGTGTATATTGCCCGTCATGCTCGCACGAATCGGCGATCGTCTCTCCTCCATCTTCCGCGCCACCGCCCCAGATCCCTTCGTCATTGCGGTGCTGCTGACACTGCTCACCTTCCTGCTGGCGCTTTGGCGCACGGATATGTCCGCCGACCAGCTCGTCTCATCGTGGTCCGACCCGAGCGCGGGTGTCTGGAAGTTCCTGCCCTTTGCGATGCAGATGTGCCTCATCCTCGTCACCGGGCACACAGTTGCAGCGTCGAGGCCCGTCGCCCTGCTTCTGCGCCGATTGGCGGATCTGCCACGCACGGGCGCACAAGCCGCGGCGATGGTCGCGTTCATCGCGGCCTCGCTCGGGGTGGTGAACTGGGGACTCGGGCTGATCGCAGGCGCCATCGTCGCGCGCGACACCGGACGCTCGCTCACACGCAGAGACATCCCGCACCACTACCCGCTGCTCGTCGCGGCCGGGTACCTCGGGCTCATGACCTGGCACGGCGGATTCAGCGGCACCGCCCCGCTCATGGTCTCCACCGAGAACGGCATCAGAAGCGTCCTCCCCGCGGGCACCGAGCTGGCGCCCATCCCGATCAGCCAGACGCTGCTCAGCCCGCTCAACATCGTCGTCACGGGCGGGCTCGTCGTGATCGGTGTGCTCGGGATGATGCTGATGATGCCAAAGTCGGGCGGGCTGATGTGCCGACCTGAAAGCCAATCCGACCCCGAGCCCAAGAACACAAACAGCGAGGAACGCAAACCCGTCATCGTGCGCACACTCGAGGAAACCCCGCTCGTCAATCTCCTGCTCGCAGCGCTCATCGCGTGGTGGGCCTTCGGGTTCTACTTCCCCACGGGCGAGAACGCCCGGAGCGGGATCATGCGGCTCTCGCCAAACGAGGTAAACCTGACGATGCTCATGCTCGGGCTTGTCCTCCACGGCTCGCCCCGCTCGTTCATCGCGGCTGTCGAAGAGGCCGCCCGCGGGTGCGCCGGCATCATCATCCAGTTCCCGCTTTACGCGGGCATCATGGGCATGATGCACACCAGCGGCCTGACCGCGCAGATCGCGGGCACCATCAGCGCCAGCGCCGGCCCGAACACGCTCGCCCCGCTCACCTGCGTGAGCGCAGGGGTCGTCAACCTGTTCGTGCCCTCGGGCGGCGGGCAATGGGGTGTGCAGGGGCCGATCGTCATCGAGAGCGCGCTGGCGACTGGTGTCGATCTGCCCAAGGCGGTGCTGGCGCTGTCCTACGGCGACCAACTGACCAACATGCTCCAGCCTTTCTGGGCACTGCCATTGCTCGCACTGACGGGGACCAAGGCCCGCGAGATCGTGGGGTACACGGCGATCGTGATGATACTGGGTCTCATCTGGACCTTGGGTTGCCTTTTCGTGCTGTAGTTCCCGCCGCCGGATCGCCGGGGCCCCGGCTTGCAATTACCATGCACCGAGCCCCGCATGTCCACGATCCCGCCGACGCAACCCGACCAAACGCTCAGCCTCCCCGTGCTGCGGGTGCGCCTGCCCGACGGGTGCGCACCGGAATCGACGCAGTGCGAGAGCTGCGTGATGCGCTGGATCGAGAAGCGCAGCGAGGCCGAGCTCGGGCAGGATCTGGAGGACGCCGATCGCCTCACGCTCGTCGTGCCGATCACCAACCTCAGAAACCAGGCGGGCGTGAGACGCATCAACCGCAGGCTCCACGGCAAAGGGATCGACGCGCACGCGCAGCTCGACTCGCGCGAGCTGCGCCTGAACTTTGCGCGCGGCTACTGCCCCCTGCACGAAACCACCAGCGCCCTTGCTGGCACGGGGTTCCGCCTGAGCCTGGAGGACGCGCGGATCGAGCCCGAGGGCGGGCCATCGGTCCTCATGGGCAAGCTGCAACGAGGGCTCTCGCTCGCCGAGTCCGCGCTGCGGGCCATCGTAAGCCAGCGGGATCTCCTGCTCACCTCGATCGCGGGCGTGCTGCTGGTCAGCGGGCTCGGCGTGCATCTGGCGGGCGGGCCCGAGTGGGTCCGCATCACGCTGCTTGCGCTGTGCGCGATCCTGGCGAGCACGGAAACCTTCCCCGAGGCGATCGAGGAACTCAGGAACTTCCGCGTGAACGTGGACGTCCTGATGTTCGTCGCGGCCATCGGTGCCGCATCGCTCGGTAAGTACGAAGAGGGCGCGTTCCTGCTCTTTCTCTTCGGGCTCGGCGCGGCGGGCGAGCACATGGCGCTGGGTCGAGCCAAGAGAGCCGTCAGCGCGCTGGCCGAGCTCACCCCCGAGTCGGCTCGCGTGATCGATGACGAGGGGCACGAGCAGACGCTCAAGCTCGAGGATGTCGAGGTCGGGGCGCATGTCTCTTTGCGACCCTTCGAACGCGTCGCGCTCGACGGCGTCATCGTCCACGGCTCATCGCCCGTCGATCAGTCGCCCGTCACCGGCGAGCCCGTGCCCGTCGATCTCGGCGCGGGCGACACCGTGCTCGCCGGCTCGATCAACGGCGACCGGCCGCTGGTCGTGCGCACCACCAAGCCCGCCGGCGAGAGCACGATCGCCAAGGTCATGCGCCTGGTCGAGGATGCGCAGGCCGAGAAATCACCAACGGAACAGTTCACCGCGAAAATCGAGCGGTACTACGTCCCCGCTGTCCTGGCGATCACACCCGTCCTGGCCGTGGTGCCCGCGATTGCGGGGTGGCTTAGCTGGGGCGACTCCTTCTACCGCTCGATGGCCTTCCTCGTCGCAGGCTCGCCCTGCGCGCTGGCGATCGGAACGCCCGCGGCGATGCTCTGCGCCATGGCGCGATCGGCTCGCCTGGGCGTCTTGATCAAGGGCGGCGCCCACCTCGAAACACTCGCCAAGGCGGATGTCTACGCATTCGACAAGACCGGCACACTGACCATGGGTAAACCCCTTGTGCGCGCAGCGCACGCGGTTCCGGGCGGTGACGAGCGCGAGGTGCTGCGAATCGCGGCTGCGGTCGAGTCGCAGGCGACGCACCCGCTCGCCGAGGCGATCGTCCGGGCGGCCGAGCTTGAAGAGATCACGCTCCCGGCGATCGAGAACCCGCGTCAGATTGTCGCCGTGGGCGCGCAGGCGGAGGTCGAAGGCCGTGTTGTGCGGGTCGGCAAGCGTCAGGACGCGCCGGCCGAGGCCGCGCTCGAGCAGGCCGCGATCGGCGCCTCGGAGACCGGCTCGACCGTGGTGTGGGTGGTCCGCGACGATCGCGCGATCGGGTTCATCGAGATCGCCGACGAGGTGCGAGCCTCGAGCGCCGAGGCGGTGCGCCGGCTCCAGTCGGTCGGGGTGAAGTCGGTATCGCTGCTCACGGGCGATCACGAAGCGGCCGCCAGAGGCGTGGCCGGGCAGCTCGGGATCACGGACATCCACGCGGACCTGCTGCCCGATCAGAAGCTCACCGAGATCGACCGGCTGCGCCAGGACGCGCAGGGCGTGGTGATGGTGGGCGACGGCGTGAACGACGCGCCGGCCCTGGCGCGGGCGGATCTGGGCGTCGCGATGGGAGCCGCGGGCACGGACGTGGCGCTCGAGACAGCCGACATCGCGCTCATGGGCACGGACCTGACGCGACTGGCCGACGCGGTGCTCCTGGCCCGCCGGGCGCGACAGATCGTGACGCAGAATCTCGTCATCGCGCTCGGGGTGATCCTGATCGTCGCCCCGCTCGGGGCGCTCGGATTCGCCCATTTAGGGGTGGCGGTCCTGCTGCACGAGGGCTCGACGGTGGTCGTGGTGCTCAACGCGCTCCGGCTTCTGGCGTGGAAGCCTCGGCCATTGGACTGATTCAAAAAAAGCCGCCCCGGGGCTCGCCGAAGCACCCGGGACGAAGAAGAGGAGTGAGTCTCCCGTGTAAGACACCGGAGCCCTCTTCTGGTTCCGCGGATGTTGCAAGTTTTTTCAGACCCCCTCCCGGACCCTCACCAGAGCCGACCCCGCTCGAGCGACCGGACCTCCTCATTCTGGGCGTCATAGGGCTCCCAGCGGACTTTGGCGGCCCCGAGCACCATCCCCGTCGACTCGGCGAGGTTGAGCTGGGCAATCTGGTAATCCACCACCGCGCGGATCTCGTCGGACCTGGCGCTCACAAGACGACTGGCGGCATCGAGCACGTCGGTCGATGTCGAGCTGCCCAGCTCGAATTGGCGACGCTCGGCCTCCAGCGTCCGGGTGTTGAGGATCACCGCCTGCTGAGAGGCCAAAATCCGCTGCCAGTCGGCGCGCAGTCGGTCCGTCGCGTCGAAGACCTCCTGGCGGATGGTCTGCTCGCGGCTGGCCTTGTCGGCGATCCGCTGAATCCGCGCGAGCACCGATCGGCGGAGCCGACTCTCGGCGGCCTGATTTCCAATCGGGATCTCACCCGTGAACCCGATCGACCAGTCCTCGAACTCGTTCTGGGCCGCGATGCTCGCCGAATCGCGGAGATTCCCGCCAAGGCCGTTGATCGTGTACGACGCATCGAGATTCAGCACGGGCAGCGTCTGGTTGCGATCGAAATCGATCTGGCTGGCATCAGCGAGCAGCTGCAGCTCGAGCGCGAGCAGGTCCATCCGCGAGGCGATGGCAAGGTCGGCAAGCTCGGCTGCGTCGACCTCGTACATCACCGGGTCGGGCGGGCTGGCGGGGACGATCACGGTCTCCGAGCCGACGCCCAGCCCCTCGATGTTCATCACGCGCTTGAGCGTGCGCTGCTGGAGAAGCACAGCCTGTTCGGCGCGGAGGATCGCGTCCAGACGGTCGGCGACACCGGACTCGGCGCGGATGACCTCGATCTCGGCGACCGAGCCCGCGTCGAGCAGACGCTGCGCCTGCGCGAGCACCTCGCGCGCAACCTCGAACTCTTCCTGGCGGAGCTCGAGCTCCTGTCTCGCGGCATAGAGCAGCCAGTACGCACGCTCGGCGGCCGCGAGCTGCGCGATCACCGTCGCCTTGGTGCGCGTCTCGGCGATGTCCTGGTTGATCCCGGCCACACGCAGCGCGTGCGTCGTCGATCGCCGACCCGCGCCGCGGAGCAGGGGCTGGCTCAGACTGAACTGCAGATCGCTCGTGTACGCGGGGTTGAGCGTGGAGAAGCTGTTGTTCGTCTCGGTGCGACGCATCGGCAGCGAGATGTTCGCCGACCCGCCCGTCATGAGCGGGATGCGCACGCCCGGCGTCAGACTCTGCTGCTCGGCCTGCGCGTCGTTGAGCGACGAGCTCGTGGGTGTGTCCGTCTGCGCCCACAGCCCCCGGAGCGTGAACGCGGAATTGAACGCGGCCTCGGCCTCGCTCACGCTCTGACTCTCGATCGAAGGGTCCACGAGCGCGACCTTGAGATCCAGGTTGTTGGCCAGCGTCGCCGCCCGCGCTTCCTCGATCGTCAGTGGCAGCTCGGCGAGCCCGTCGAAGGGCGAGGGCCTCGGGCCAAGGTCCTTCACCTCGGGCGAGGGCTGCACCTCGGCGACAAAGCCCGCAAGATCGAGCGAACCGACGTCGCGCGTCCGCTCGACGGACAACCGATCGCCGAGATCCGACTCGACCGGCGCAAAGAGATTCGCCGAGCAACCGACGAGGCAGAGACTGGTGCACGCAAGCGAGAGCGTCGCGAGTGGCAAGGCGTGTCTGTTCATGGAGCCCCCGGAAAGAAACAGAATCATTCGTGACGGAGCGCGTCGATCGGATTGAGCAGGGCCGCCCGGATCGCCGGGAACATACCGAAGCCGATACCGGCGAGCGCGCTCAGTCCCGCGCTCAGGATGATCGCCCACAGCGGCGCGGCGGCCTCGGCCACCACTTCATGCGCCTGACGGATGCCCATCAGCCCGAGCTGCCCGAGCGCGATCCCGAACACCGCCCCGGCGAGGCAGAGCACGACCGCCTCGACGAGGAACTGGAGCAGGATGACCATCGGGTGCGCGCCCATCGCCTTGCGGAGACCGATCTCACGCGTGCGCTCGCTGACCGAGACGAGCATGATGTTCATGATCCCGATGCCGCCGACAATCAGACTCACGAGAACGACCGCTCCGGTGATGAGTGTCATGCCGAAAGCGATCTGCTTGAAGTCTTCCAGATACTCCTGCATGACCTCGACATCGAAAGTGTCTTCCTCATCGGGCTCGAGCCCACGCATCTTGCGGAGGACGAACGTGATCTCGGCGACGGCGTCCTCGGCCATGTCCGCTTCTTTGAGCTCGCCCTGTGCGAAGTTGATCCAGCCGTCGGGGTTGAGGTTCATAGCGGTGGAGATGGGGATGTAGATCTCGGTCTGCGTGTCGCCGCCGCCGAACATGGAAGACTGCTCCATCGTCTCGACGATGCCCACAACAAGGAACCGCCTGCCCGAGAGCAGCACAAACTCCCCCACCGCGTTCGTGGGCATGTTGAGCTCTTCGATGGCTTTCTCGTTGATGACGCACACATTCCGGCGTTGCTCAAGATCGATCTTGGTGAATCGGCGACCGTTGATGATGTCGCGGTGCTCGATGTCGTGCCAGCTCGGCTCGATGCCCGCGGTGCGGATGCCCTCGAGGATCAGCTCGTTGTACTGCACGCTGTACGACCCGAAGTACATCGGGCAGAAATGTGCGAGGCTTGTCACGTGCTCGCGGACGGCTTCGACCTCTTCCGGCTTGAGCTGCACGTCGCGCCAGCTCAGCTTGCCCCGCATGGATCTTGGCAGTGTGCCGTCCATGAAGACGCGTTTGACCCCGAACTGCTCGAACTGATCCAGCACGCCCCGCTGCATGCCCGAGAGCGCGCCCATCACGAGGATGATCGAGGCCACCGCGACGATGATGCCCAGTGTCGTCAGGAACGTGCGGATCTTGTTGTTGAAGATCTGTACGAGCGCCAGGACCACTGTCTGGCTCAGCACGCGCAGGACCATCATGACGGGCGTGAGCACGATCATGCCTGCACCGCCTCGGCCATCCGCTGAGCCGTGGCAGCCTTGGCCCGCAGGAATTCCTGGTGCACCGGGTCGCGTTCGGTCGGGTAATCGCTCAGAACCTTGCCGTCGCGCAGCCGAACGATCCGCTTGGCGTGCCCGGCGACCTCTTCCTCGTGCGTCACGATGACGATCGTCTGCCCCGAGGTGTGCAATTCCTCGAAGAGCGCGATGATCTCGTTCGTCGTCGCCGAGTCGAGGTTGCCCGTCGGCTCGTCGGCGAGCAGGATGCTGGGCTTGTTCACCAGCGCCCGCGCGACCGCGACGCGCTGGCGCTGCCCGCCCGAGAGCTGGTTGGGCCTGTGGTGCAGCCGATCCCCCAGACCCACGCGCTCGAGCGCTTCCTTGGCGCGCTTGCGGGCACCCAGCCAGTACCGGCGCGAATAGACCATCGGCAGCGTGACGTTCTTGAGAGCAGTCTGTCGCGAGAGCAGCTCGAAGCTCTGGAAGACAAACCCGATCTGCTCGTTGCGCACGCGGGCCAGCGCGGAGGTGCTCATCTTGTGGACCGGGATGCCCGACAGCAGGTACTCGCCCGCTGTGGGCTTGTCGAGGCAGCCCAGGATGTTCATGAGCGTGCTCTTGCCCGAGCCCGATGTGCCCATGATGGCGACGTACTCGTTGGGCTCGATGCGGAGCGACACGCCGTCGAGCGCGCGGACCTCGATCGCCCGGCCCTTCTCGGTGCCGAGGCGGTACACCTTCTCGAGATCACGGATCTCGATGCTCACGCGTCACCCTGCACTTCGTCGGCAGCGTCTAAGCCGTCGGAACCATCTTCCTTCTCGTCGTCGGGCACCTCGGCGCGGTCGACGACGGCCTGATCGTGCTTGAGCTCGCGCAGCACGCTGAACGGGCCGACGATCACCTTCTCGCCCTCGCCGAGCCCCGCGAGCACAACCGTGTCGGTCAGATCGCTCGAGCCGATGCGCACGGGCTTGGCGATCGCCTTGCCGTCCTCGTACACGTACACCACGCGCGTGAACGTCTTGGCCAGATCCACCTGCGGGTTGTCGCGCACGACCTCGTCGGGCAGGTCTTCGATCCGCCGATCGAGCACGGCCTGACTGGGCACCTTCAGCACGTCCTCCAGCGTCTGCACGCTGATGTCCACGTTCGAGGTCAAGCCGTTGTACAGACGCTCGCCGTTGAGATCCTCCAGCATCACCTCCGCCTCGACGTAGCCCGAGCCGTCACGCCAGATCTCACGCTGCAGCTTCATGAACCGCACGCTGCCCTTGAACTGCTTGTCCGGGTAGGCGTTCAGATAGACCGTCGCGTCCTGGCCCTGTGACACGAGCGAGACGTTGCTCTCATCGACGCGCGCACGGACGAGGATCTTCGACAGGTCGGCGATCTGCATGATGATCGAGCCGGGGTTGTTGAGCGTGCCGATCACGACGAGCTCGCCCACATCGGCGTTGAGTGCCGTGACCACGCCGTCGATCGGGCTGGTGATGACGGTGTTGTCGAGGTCCTTCTCCGCCTGGCGGATCTGGGCCTTGGCGATCTCGATCGATTCGAAGATCTGTGTCAGGTTGCTCTCGGCTCGTTTGTACCTTGCCTCAGCCGCCTCGAGCGCCGCGAGCGAGACATCCTTGGTCTCGTAGAGCCCCTGCTGACGCGTGAGCTCGGCCCGGGCCTCGGCTAGGTCCGCCTCGGCTCCGGTCAGACGCGCTTCCTCGGCCCTGGCCCGCGCACGGGCCGCGTCGAGAGCCGCCGCCAGATCGCGGTCATCGAGACGCACAATCACGTCTCCCTCGCGCACCTCGTCGCCCTCATCGAAGGGCAGAGCGATGATGCGCGCCGAGACCTGGGCACTGATGTCAACCATGCTCTCCGGCTCGATCGTGCCCGGCGCGTTGATCGTGCGGGTCAGGTCGCCGCGCTGAAGCACCTCCACGAGCACCTTCGTCCGGTTGTCCCTGTTCTTGGCCCGGATCTCTTTGACGAAATCAGACTGGGCCACGAGCGGGCCCGCGACCAGCGCCACCACCACAAACAGGACGATGACCGTCAGCAGGGCCAGGATGACCTTCTTCATAACCGAGTACCCCCGCCTTGCGATTCGCCGCCGCCGTGAACATAGACGCCGATATGGGTGCCTTGTTACGGATTTCCCCGCATTGGCTTTCAGTTCGCCGGCAAGATAGTTGCAGAGTCGATCCACAGCCGCGCGGGTGCCCCGATCTCGGTGCCCGGCGCACGCCACATCCCGGCGCAGGCAGATCCGCACCGCGACTCCATCATGACGGAGCCACGACCGGGTCGGCCGTGTTTCGAATCATTCTTATGAAGGCGAGCCCAGGCTTACATCCCCAGCACGTTCGCCAGGTAGCCCGAAGCTTCGGTCATGGGGATCCGTTTCTGCTCGGCCGTGTCGCGATCGCGCACCGTCACCGTGCCGTCGCTCAGCGTGTCGCCATCGATCGTGAAGCAAATCGGGCAGCCGGCCTCGTCCATCCGGGCATAACGCTTGCCGATCGACTGCTTCGCGTCGGTCTCGATCGCGCCCAGGTGCCCGAATTTCTTGACGAGCTGCCTGTACAGCTCGCCCGCCTTCTCGGGCATGCCATCCTTATTCACGAGCGGGAAGACGGCCGCCTTGATCGGGGCGATCCGCGGGTGGAACTTCATGAACACCTTGCTCGCGCGGCTCTCATCGGGTGTGTACGCCTCGCAGATGATCGCAAGCACGCCGCGATCAAGGCCCGCCGACGGCTCGATGCAGTGCGGCGAATACCACTCGCCCTTGGGCTGACCGTTTGGCGCCAGTTCACCCCGCGTGGTATCGAAGTACTGCATCTTCTTCTTCGAGTGCGTCTCGTGCTGGGTGAGGTCGAAGTTGCCGCGGTGGGCGATGCCCTCGAGCTCGCCATAGCCCGGCGCGGTAAAGGGGAAGCGGTACTCGATGTCGCTCGTGCCCTCGCCCTCCTTGGCGTAGTGCGCCAGCTCGTCCGAGTCGTGGTTGCGCAGGATCAGGTTGTCGCCCGCCAAGCCGATCTCCTGCCACCACTGGTAGCGCCAGTCGCGCCAGAACGTGAACCACGATTTCGCGTCGTCGGCGTGGCAGAAGAACTCGATTTCCATCTGCTCGAATTCGCGGCTGCGGAACGTGAAGTTCCGGGGCGTCACCTCGTTCCGGAACGCCTTGCCCGTCTGCGCGATGCCGAAGGGGACCGAGACGCGCGTCGTGTCCACGACGTTCTTGAAGTTGATGAAGATGCCCTGCGCCGTCTCGGGGCGGAGGTAAGCCGCGTTCTCGTCGGTCTGCGCCGAGGTCGCGCCGACGAAGGTTTTGAACATGAGGTTGAAGTCGCGAGGAGCCGTGAGTGAGCCCGCCTTGTGCGAGAAGGGCGAGGGGATCTCTTCGTGGTGATCCCGGAGCCGGTTCACGCCCACCTCGGCGATGATCCCGAAGAACCGCGAGCCGTTCTTGTCCTCGAGCACGACGAACTCGCGCTCGCCCTCGCGCACCTCTTCAGCGAGCTTCAGATTGGCGGCCTTGAGCATCTTCTTCTGCTCTTTAGCGAACGCGTCGCTCGCCTCGCCCACCGAGCCGCCCACCATCGTGATCACCGGGAGAAAGCTCAGCACCTCCGCCGCGCGTGTGTGCACGTCGCGGTAGGGGTCCGCCTTGCCCCCCTCGGCCTCGTAGATGAACAAACCGAAGAGATGATCCGCTCGGAAACGCTGCTTGGTCTCCTTGTCGTCGACCATCGGGTCGTTGAACCCGCCCACGTGCCCCGACGCCTCCCAGACCTTTGGGTTCTGGATGATGCACGTATCCACCGGCACGATCTCGACGGGCTGGCCGTCCGGGCCGGGCTGACCCACGCAGGGGTTCATGACGACGTCCTGCCACCAGGCGTCGCGGAGGTTCTTCTTGAGCTGGGCGCCCAGCGGGCCGTAGTCCCAGAAGCCGTTGATCCCGCCGTAGATCTCTGAGGCCTGGTAGATGAACCCTCTGCGTTTGCAGAGGGCCATGATGTCGTCCATGGACTTGGTCTGGTTGGTCTGCTGCTGATCTTCCACGGTTGGCCTCTCTCGTCGCCTGATTTCGGTGAATTGATGGGCCAGAGTCTAGGAGCCCGACAGCCGGGCCACGGTCGCGCATCGTCGCCTTCAACAAGGAGACGACGATGGTGTATGCACTCTGGTTCCTCGTGCGAGCCGCTCTGACCCTCGGGGTTTGGACCCACGAGCCGGACCTCTGGCAGCAACTCGACCTCGAGCAGGCCCTGGCCCGGGCCGAGGGATCGGGCCGACCCGTCCTCGTGTACTTCGACTCGCCCGTCTGCCCGGCCTCGCACCACATGGACACCCACACCTGGCCCGACCCCGACCTGAAGCGGGTCATGCGCGAGGACTTCGTCGCTATCCGACCCGAGACCACTCCGAGCCGCGATCTCGACCAGCGGCTGGGCGTCATCGGATATCCGACACTGATCAGGCTCGAATCGGGAAACGAGACCGCCCGGCTGGTCGGGTTCTGGGAGCCCGATCGCGTTCTGGCGTGGCTCGATGAGCCCGGCTCGCTCGTGCCCGAAGGCGACCCGCGCACCATGGCCCTCGGCGATGTGCACGACCTAGCGATGGACCGCCTCCTCGCAGGTCAGCCCACCCCCGCGGGCGAAGCGATGATCGTCTTCTGGGAGCGATCCGCCGCCGAGCCGGACGCTTCCGACACACTCCGCTGGCTCAGGCGAGACCGGTACCCGTCGCTGCTCAAGAAAGCCTGCGAGGACCCGGCCACGCGTGAAAAAGTCGAAGCCCGTGCGCAGAGTCTTGGAGCCCCGGCACCGAGCACCCAGACACACCCATCGCTCGTGCGCGACTGGGTCGTGCTCATGCTCGCCTTGGGTGAAGACCGGGCCGTGCTCGACTGGGCCGAGTCGCGTCTTGCCGATTCGCCCGACTCGCTCAGAGGCAACGAGCCCATGTACGACCACCTGCTCGCCAACGGCCGACTGCGCGAAGCGGGGCTGGTGATCGATGAGTCGATGCGCACACGCTGGCTTGCGCGACTGCGGGGCGAGCCCGTGGGCGAGGCGGTATCCGACGCAGCCCCGGCGCGCGTCGTTTCGAACGAAAGGTATCGCTCCCGCGAGCGCCTTGAAGCGATGTGCCGGGCGCTTCAGGCCGCTGGCCGAACCGACGAGGCTCGTGCGCTTGAAGAGGAAGCGGGCCTCCAATGACACGGCCGGCCCGGACGCGCTGGAGAGAGGAGCGCATCCGGGCCGGTCGGTATGGGAGAGAGGAGAAATCTGAGCCTGCTCGGTTCTTTTGAAGCAGCGCGGGACCGCTTTCGCGGGCCCGCGGGACAGGACTTATCGCCGGCGACGGAGAAGGGCCAGGCCCATCAGGCCGAGCACCGACGACGCAGGGGCGGGAACCATCCGCACGACGCTGGCGGCGGAGGTGTTGATGATGGCAAAGGAATCACCGGCCATGCCGATGCTGGTGAACGAATCGGGCGCGAGCCCGAGCGCGTTGCTGTAGTCCTGCACGATGAACTGCCAGGTCTCGCCCGGCTCGAAGATCCCATCGGGCGTCATGCTCTCGAAGACGAGGTTCCGGTTCGAGCCGATGCCGTCGATCCGGAACGCCCGGCCGAGGATGTCGGGGCTGCCGGCACCGAAGCCGTTGCCGTCGACGTTCGAGAAGCTCGTCTCTTGATCACCCACGTAGTAGAGGTTGTCGAGAAAGCGTCCCGTCAGGTTCGTCATCACGACGAGCGCGTTGGGGATGTCGGGGTTGTCCGTCATCGGGCAGGCGACCTGCTGGGTGAACGTGGCAACATGGTCGATCGTCTCGTCCGGCGCGAAGACGCTCGCGTCGCCGAACTCCTCGACCGCGGTCTGCGGGCCGTGGTCGTCGCAGAACGGGACATCGAAGTAGCCGCCGTCGATCGGTTCCGCGGCCGCCACGCCCGTCATCGCCGCCAATGCCAGTGCCGAAGTCAGTTTCACTGCGTTGCTGGTTGCGCTGTTCATCTCTGTGCTCCTGTCAATGTGTGCTGCAACGCCGGCGCTTGGGTCTTCGCCCAAGCTTCGTGCCCGCGTCCGGTTGTTCGTTCTTGCCGGGACCCACTCACCCGGCTCTACAGAGACATTCGCAGCACCCCTCCGCACCACGACACGATGCGTCGAGAAATTCGGAAGCTCGTTTCGTTCTTCAAAAAACGGCCGGCCCGGGTGCGCTGGAGAGAGGGCGCATCCGGGCCGGTCATCTGGGAGAGAGGAGAGTGCTTCTGTTCGCTGAATGCCGCGCGCCCGCTCTCGCAAGCACGCGGTTGCTCTTGGGGGTCCGTGTTAGCGTTTGCGACGGAGCAAGGCCAGACCCATCAGCCCGAGCACCGACGACGCAGGCGCGGGGATGTTCGTGCTGACGATGCTCGCCGAGGATTCGATCGCACCGGCGAAGGGCGAGTCGCCCGCCAGGCCGACGCTGAAGAAGGAATCCGGCGACAGGCCCGCGGCGTTGCCGTAGTCCTGCACAATGAACTGCCAGGTCTCGCCCGGCTCGAGGATGCCGTCGAAAGTCATGCTCTCGAAGACCAGGTTCTGGTTCATGCCGAGCTCGTCGATGCGGAAGGCCGGCGTGCGGACCGAGGGCGACCCGGCGCCGAACGCCCCACCGTCGATGTTGCTGAACGTCGTGCCCTCGTCGGCGACGTAGTACAGATCTTCAAGGAAGCGCCCCGTCAGGTTCGTGATCTGCACGAGCGCGTTCGGGATCGTCGGGCTGTCCGTCATCGTGCACGCCGACAGATTCGTAAACGTCGCGGCATGGGCGAACGCCTCGTCCGGCGCGAAGATGCTCGGATCGCCGAACTCCTCCTGGAACGTCTGCGGCCCGTGGTTGTCGCATGTGGGCTGGTCGAAATACCCCCCGTCAACGGGCTCGGCGGCTGCGATGCCCGCAAGCGATGCGGCGACGAGTGTCAATGCGGTGCGTGTGGTCGTGTTCATGTCTGTGCTCCTGTCTGGCTGCGGCGACCGCCGACAAGCGCGAGGTCCCCCTCCGCGTCTTGCGTCCGGCGTTCTGTTGTTTGTGCTTGCCGGGTCCCCTTCGCCCGACTCACAGAGATATCCGCAGTGCACTCACCCACCACGACGCGATTGATTGATTTTCTTGCTCTCTCTCCTCTTGGGGGAGAGGGCTGGGATGAGAGGTTACGACGAGCCCAAACCAGACGAGCCCGAAGCGCACGCGAGGGTGATGCACGCGGAGGCTGGAAGCCTCCGACACGGGTGATTGATTACTTGTCCTGCGTGGGCTTCCCGAAGAAGACCCTGCGAACCACATCACCCGGACCGATCTTGTCGATCTCGGTCCTGGCGTCTTCCTCGATCGCCTCGTAATCGCGCACGGGCGGCGAGGTCACGAGCGAATCGGCGCTCGAGTACTCAGACTTCACAAGATCCAGCGAGCCGTTGGCCGTCACCGTGATCACCCACAGCCCCTCGCCCAGTGAGCGGTAGACCGCCTTGCCCACCTGCACGCCCGGCGCATCCCAGTCCACATCAACCAGAGCCGCGTCGATGACCATCGCGTCGGCCGGGCGTGTGTGCTCGTCGAACAGCCGCCGGATAAGCAGCCGACCATCGACCACCACAAAGTCGACATAGATCTCGCCACTCGGGTCGTACGGCGTCTCGAGCTCGTCCACCACGCCCACGGCGTTGCGCACACGCACCGACAACTCGCCCTCCTCGACCACGAGCTCCGTCACCGCGGTCCGTGAGATCGCCTCGTTGAACGTGCCGCGGAGGTCCTCGTAGTCGCCCGCCAGATCCTGAAGCCGATCGAGGTAGACGTCGGCTGCCAGATCCGCCCTGAGCAGCGAGTACCCGAATAGCCCCGCCGCCACCACGACCGCAGCCGTCACGCCACGCGAGACCCAACGGATCGGATTCAGACTGGGTTTCGGCTCCGCCATCATTCACTCTATCGGCGGGTGCCACGGGTTGTCTTGCAACCCGTGCCCAATCCGAGTGCCACAGGTTGTTCTCAACCCGTGGCGATCGTCTCACGGCTTGCCGAGAACGGACAAGCCGTGGCACCCAAGCCGACTCCGATCCTCTGGTAAGCTGCCGCAAACCGCATTCTGGAGATCCGGACATGGCAAGCAGCACCTCACGCCGGGCGTTTCTTGGGGCGATGGGAGCCGGGGCCCTCTCCGCCAACGCCGTCCTCGCCTTCGGCGCCAAAGCCCAGTCCATCGCCGCCGAGCTCGCACAGGTCGCGGGCGAGCCCGACGAGATTGCCCGCGACGAGCACTACTGGGCCCGCGTCCAGCAGGCCTTCACCGTCGATCGCTCGGTCATCAATTTCAACAACGGCGGGGTCTCGCCCTCACCCAAATGGGTTCAGGACGCCATGAAAGAGCACCTGGACTTCTCCAACAAGCTGCCCTCGCACCACCTCTGGCAGATCCAGGAACCCCGCAAGGAAACGGTCCGCGAGCGCCTCGCCCGCGCATGGGGCGTCGACGCCGAGGAAATCGCGCTGACGCGTAACGCCAGCGAATCGCTCCAGATCTGCCAGCTCGGGATCGATCTCAAAACCGGCGACGAGGTTCTGACGACCACGCAGGACTACGGCCGCATGCTCACCACCTTCGACCAGCGCGAGCGGCGCGAGGGCATCAAGCTCACCAAGATCGCCATCCCCGTCCCCGCCGAGAGCGACGACGAGGTCGTGCGCCTCTTCGAAGAAGCCATCACGCCCAACACCAAACTCATCCTGATGTGCCACGTCATCAACCTGACGGGCCAGATCCTGCCCGTGCGCAAGGTCTGTGACATGGCCGCCAAGCGGGGCATCCCCGTCATCGTCGACGGTGCCCACAGTTTCGCGCACGTCGACTTCAAACTCTCGGATCTCAACTGCGACTACTTCGGCACCAGCCTGCACAAGTGGCTCTTTGCGCCCCACGGCACGGGCCTGCTCTACGTCAAAAAATCACGCATCGCCGAGACCTGGCCCATGATGCCCGCAGCCGAGACGCAGACCGATGACATCCGCAAGTTCGAAGAGATCGGCACACACCCGGCCGCCAACACGCTGGCCATCGCCGAGGCCCTGACCTTCCACGAGGGCATCGGCCCCAAGCGCAAACTCGCCCGCATGATCTATCTCCGCGACCGCTGGGCCAAACGACTGGCAACCCAGGACCGCTTCAAACTCAACACCAGCCTCAAACCCGGCGTCGCCGGCGGCATCGCCAACATCGCCATCGAAGGCATCGACTCAAACAAACTCCGCGGCTGGCTCTGGAGCAAACACCGCATCCTCACCGTCGCCATCAAACACGACCAGTTCGAAGGCCTCCGCATCAGCCCGAGCGTCTACTCGACGAGCGAGGAGGTGGACCGGTTTTCGGAGTTAATGGAGCAGGCCGCAAAGAATGGCATCTCATGAGTATCATCTTCGCATGAGTTCTCAACTTCCGAAACAGTCGCCCTTCAAGCGACTTCTCATCTGGTTCGCAATCCAGACGCCGATCTTGCTCTACGTGCTCACCGCCGCATCATTAAGCTCTTGGTACGAGGAACCGACAAACCCACTTTCCGCTGAGTCCATCCAGTTCATCAAGCTCCGCCCAAACCCGTTACATGACGCCATCGTGTTCCTGATCTTTTCCCTGATCGGCTTTGCAATTATCTTCTTCCTCGCCACATGGAGAACAAAGAGAAACAATATTGGGATATCGGGAAACTTCGCGTTCTTTGTCACATCGCTTTATTTTGGCACACCGATGACTGCAGTGACAACGTTGGTCGGATCCGACCTTCTTAACAGTGCCACCGCTATCTCTTCAGGTAACAGACTTGTCACAACAATTGAATTTTTATATTCTAATGAGTTATTTGGATTTCTACTTGGTTTGTTTATTGTTCTACTCACTTCTCTGATCACGACATGGAAAAAACCGAAGCACACAGCGATGCGACGGATGTGCTCAATAACAGGCACAACCGCAGTGCTTTACATCTGCTTCGGCCTGACTCGGCTCGTCCTGAGTGAGGTCACTCCCGCATTGATCTACCAGCCACACAACCAGCACTACGACCTCATCGGTATCGGCGCCGCTTTGCTTTCGATGGCGATCGGCCTCAAATGGGTCCTGACTGCGGTGTATAAGAACCGAGAGTTTGCGACAGCCAATCTGTGCAAGAAGTGTGACTACGACCTCACCGGCATCAAGAACAAGTGCCCCGAGTGCGGCACCGAATTCACCCCGCAAACTTCCTGACGCAAATCGTGTTGTTCTGACCGCCAAAGCCGAAGCTGTTGGACAGGCACACGTCCACGCCGCCCACATCGCGGCAATCGCGCGGCGTGCCGGGCACGTGATCCAGATCACAGTCCGGATCGGGGTTGTTCAGGTTCGCCGTCGGCGGGATGATGCCAGTCTTGATCGCCTGCAGACAGGTAATCAGCTCGACCGCGCCGGCCGCCTGGATCAGATGCCCGAGCATGCTCTTGACACTCGAGAAGGGCACGCCGGGCGCCAGCTCACCGAAAACCTTCTTCACGCCCGCCGTCTCGGTGCGGTCGTTCTCTTTCGTGCCCGTGCCGTGGGCGTTGACCCAGTGCACCGCCGGCCGGCCGCCCGCGTCCTTCGACGCCGGGTCGATCCCCGCCTGCTCGAGCGCCCTGCGCATCGCGGCCGCGGCCCCGGCGCCCTCGGGGTGAATGTCCGTGATGCGGTACGCGTCGGCGCTCGAACCGAAGCCGGCGACCTCCGCGATGATGTTCGCGCCGCGCTTCTTGGCGTGCTCGAGCGATTCGAGGATGACCATCCCCGCCCCCTCGCCCATCACGAATCCGTCGCGCGTCGCGTCGAAGGGGCGACAAGCCGTCGCGGGGTCGTCGTTGCGCTTGCTCATCGCGGTCAGGCGGATGAAGCCCGTCATCCCGAGCGGATGGATCATCGAGTGCGAGCCGCCCGCGAGCATCACGTCCGCGTCGCCCCGACGGATCAGCTCGAACGCCTCGCCCACCGCCTGCGTGCTGGCGGCGCAGGCCGTCATGCAGTTGGACACAGGCCCGCGGCAGCCGAGCTCGGCTGACACGTGCGCGATGCACATCGCCGGCTCCTGCTCCAGCTCACGCGCGGGGACCAGATTCTCGGCCGCGGCGGTCATCCAGCGCTGGAAGTCGATCCGGCGCGACTCGTCGTCCCAGCCCTGGTAATTGGTCCGCACGAAGTTCTCGAAGTCGACGCGCCCCTCGCCCGAGCCGAGATACACGCCAAACCGCCTCGGATCGAACGCGTCGCTGCGTCGGGTCTCGCCCGGGTCGATCACCGCGGGGCCAAAGCCCGCGCTCTCCCACGCGCGGATGGCCGCAGCCAGCGCGTACCGCGTCGCGAAGCTGCCGCACTCGTGGCGCTCGGCTCTGTCGCCGAGGTAGTTGCTCAGCTCAAAGCCCGAGACCTGCGAGGCGAAATTGGTCGCGAATGTGCGCGCGTTGAAATGCTCGACGGGCCTGATGGCGCTCTCGCCCCGAAGCATCCGCTCCCAGACGGCGTCGAGGTCGTCACCCAGAGGCGTGACCCAGCCGGCGCCCGTGATGACCACGCGCGTGGAACTCACTCGTCGTCGCCGTCCTCGTATTCCTCGTCCTCACCCTCGCTCTCGTCACGGTTGAGGTTGAGCTTGTCCGGGTTCAGCACACGCACCAGCCCGTCCTTCAGGCGGCGCTCCGAGAAGTTGATGATGAGCCCGAGCTCGACGTCGGCCGCGCGGAGCTTCGACCGCAGCGCCAGACGCTCGAGCGAACCGATCTGACCCGGACGGGCCAGGATCTCGACCGCAAAGCGCTCCTCGACGAACACGTCGATCGACACGCCGCCGAGGTCGTTGTCCTTGTACACCACCTCGAACTCGGCGTCCATCTCGTACTCGAGGCCCGCAGCCTCGAGCTCGATCTTCAGCGCGTTCATGTAGATCTCGCGGCTGAACCCCGGGCCGAGCGCCTTGTGCACCTCGATCGCGCCGCCGATCACCTTTCGGCTCTTCTCGGTGAGCGCGGGGTCGAGCTCGGAAAGCGGGAGGCCGCGCCGACGGTTGCCGTGATCGTGATCCATTGCTGGTTGCTCCTGTCTTGGTTTCTGGAGATCCCTGTTGTTCCGCTCACCCCGGGCGGGGCAGCGGGTTCGTACATCCTAGTCGGCTCGCCTGAGCACCACCGCCGATGCCTGCCCCGAAAGCGAACCGGTGCATACAACCACGTTCTTCAAATCAGCCGAGACCCGCTCGCTCGCACCCGCCAACGCCCGCGGATCCGGACGACCCCCGTGCAGCCGCGCCGGCAGACACTGCTCCGAAACCGCCTTGGCACCCACCGCTAGCGCGAGCGCCCCAGCACCAGAAAACAGCTGCCCGACATAGGGCGTCAGTGTCACCAGCGGAATCCCGGGCAGATGTGCGCCAAACACGCGCTCGAGCCCGCCTAGCTCCGCGTGATCGAGCGTGCTCACGCACATCGCCCCGGGCACGATCGCGTCGACATCCTCGGGCGTGATCTTCGCGTCGCGCAGCGCCGCCTCGATCGCGTCGGCCAGCCCCTCGTCCGCCTCGCCGCCCGGCCCGCCGCAGGTGCTCACCTCGTCACAGATCCCGAGGACTCCCGCCTGCGACTGGGCGCTGCCGATACCCGCGACCTCCGCGTACACCCGCGCCCCGCGCGATTGGGCAGCCGAACGCTCCTCGATGATGACGATCCCACCGCCCTCGCCCGGTGCGCCGCCGCAGACCGAGTCGTCGTAAGGCCTCACCGAACGCCAGGGCTCGTCGGCCCCTTGCTCGATCTCCACGAACCGCCCGAGCAGGCCCATCCGGGTCACGCCCATCGGGTTGGTCTTGTTCTCGATGCCCCCCGAGAAGCACGCCGTCGCGTCGCCCCGCTCGATGATCCGCACCGACTCCCCAACCGAGAGCAGCCCGCTCGCCTCCGAGCAAGTGATCGTGTTCGAGGGCCCCTCGCACCCGTGGATGATCGTCACGTGACACGCGAGCATGTTGGGCAGGTACTTGAGCAGCCACAAGGGCTGGAGATTCCCGATCCCGACCTCGCCCCACTGCTCGAGCGAGAATTCGCCCGATTCGTCCTTGGCGGTCACCAGCGCGCTGGTCAGCTCTTCTGTCTCAGCCGCGATGAACCCCGCGCCAATATGACACCCCACCCGACCCGAGGGGTATGTCAGCGTTGCGTCCTCACCCGCCTCGCGCGTGACGAGCCCCGCGTCGGCCGCGGCGAGCGAGGCCGCCACGACCGCCAGCTCCGTGTCGCGGGCCATCACCTTGGTCGCCTTGCGGTAGTGCTTGGGGACGTATTCGCGGGCGTTGACGAGCTTGCCGTCCTTGGTCGCTTCACCCCCGTACGCGTACCGGCTTGCCGAGGCGTCAAACGACGTGATCGGGGCCAGCCCCGAGCGCCCCTCAACGAGAGAAGCCCAGGTTTCGTCGATGCCGATCCCGGCCGCCGAGACGGCTCCGATCCCTGTAATGACGCAGCGTGGTCGCATGATGAAATCGATCCTACGCCCCCACAACCCGATCCGAGGGTCGTCTGTTCCCGTTTGGACCCGCCGAGTGCAACAGGCCGATACGAATCCCTGCATGCGCCCCCGCCCCGGCCCCATCCTGCTCCGCTGCCCCGATCCGGGGTGGCTCTTTCTGATCGCAGGCCTGGCGATGATCGCCTCGGCGGTCCTGATCCCCGCCAGCGAAGCGCTCAAAGAGGCCCGCTACGCCCGCGACCGGACGCTGGTCACCGAAGCCCACCGGATCGCCCGTCTCGACAAGCACCGGGCCTACCTCGAGGCCCTCGACGAGCGCCAGCCGGCGCTGATCGCACAGCTCAAGGCCATCCAGCTCAACCAGTACCCCGAGGGCATGCGTCCCTTGGGCGAGCTCGATCTGGACCCGGGGCGAGCCAGCGCTTCGGTCTTTGGCATGCTCGAGCCGCCCCTGCCCGAGATGCCCGCCGAGCCGCGCCACCGAGCCGAGCGATCGATGCTCGCCGACCTGGCGACCGGTGATCCGTCCCGGCTGTGGGTCATCGCTGGCGGGGGACTGAGCGTCCTGCTTGGCGTCTTGCCGCCCTCGCGCGCACGCCGACGTGTGCCCAAGCGGGCGCGATCCTCTCGCCGGGCTTCGGCTACCGTTCCCGCGTGAACCCGGGCACACCCTCTGACAGTTCCGAGCCCAAGAAAGCCGTCTACCGCGCCCGCCATCGCCTTATCCACCGCGAGCAGTTCAGCGCTGTCTACGACAAGGGCCTCAAGAAGCCCGCCGGGCCGATCATCGTTTTCGCGCTGGACAACGGCTTGTCGCACCCGCGGCTCGGGCTCTCGGTTGGTCGTCGGGTGGGCAATGCGGTCACGCGCAACGCCATCAAACGCCGCCTGCGCGACGCGTTCCGGTTCCTCGCTGCGAGCTGGCCCGAGGATCGTCCGGGTCTGGACATTGTTCTGGTCGTCAGGCCCCACGAGGTGCGCACACCATCGGCCTATCAGAACCTGCTCGAGGGCGCTCTGGCGCGCCTTTCCAAACATGCGCAGAAAGCCCAGACGCCCAAGGGCCGGGACGACGCCTCGTGAGCGCCAAGGGACTGAGTCGCGTGCTCGCCTGGCCTCTCATCCTGTTGGTCCGCGCATACCAGGCGACGCTCAGCCCGTTTCTGGGTGGGCAGTGCAGATACCACCCGACGTGCAGCCATTACTCCATCCAGGCGCTGAAGGAGTACGGGGCGATCCGTGGCACAGTGCTCACGGTGCGGCGGATCGCACGATGCCATCCGTTTGCCCGAGGCGGGTACGACCCGGTGCCGCCGCGAAAAGATGACGCAATGCGCAAAGAGTGAGCGTACACTGACTTTCCGATGAGCCAGAACCGTCCATCCAAGCGTCTGCCCGCGGCTGAGCGTCGCCTTCAGTTGCTGCAGACGGCCTCAAAGCTGTTCTCAGAACTCGGCTACGCGCGGACCACAACCGCCCAGCTTGCCCAGGCTGCCGGCGTCACCGAACCCATCATCTACAGACACTTCGCCTCCAAGCGCGACCTCTTCGTGGCGCTCGTCGAACAGACGGGCCAGCGGACACTCGAGATCTGGAACGAGAGCCTCGCCAGCGCCAAAGACCCGGCCGATCGGCTGGAGATCCTGCTCGGCAAAAACCCGATGGTCGCGCTCGGGGACGAGGAAGCCAACGCTTATCGGGTCATCCTGCAATCGATTACAGAGACCGACGACGAGGTCATCCACAGGGCGGTCGACGAGCACTTCCACGCGGTGCACGCCTTTCTGGTCAAGGAGGTCGAAGAGGCCCAGCAGGCGGGCGAGGTCCGCCAGCGGTTCCCCGCTGAGATGATCGCCTGGATGCTGATCGACATGGCTCTTGGCTACGGCGTGTTGCAGGCGATGGGGGTGAGCAACACCAACCGGGCCACCAAGGGCGGGAGCCTGCCCCAGGTGATCGCGGAAATCTTGCTCCCAAGACGCTCGCGGACCCCCGATTCCGAGTAACAATTGGGGCGATGATCTACCTCGACAACAACGCCACGACCATGCCCTCGGCCAAGGCCCGGGACGCGATGCTCAAAGCGGTCGACGAGCTCTGGCACAACCCCTCGAGCATGTACCGCGCGGGGCAGGCCGTCAGGCGAGCCGTCGAACTCGGACGGGCCTCGATCGCAAAGCTCATCAACGCCCAGCCCAAGGAGCTTGTCTTCTGCGGCTGCGGCACGTGCTCGATCCACACCGCGATGAACGGCGCGGTCGTCACGCACCGCGAGGTCGAGAACCCCAACATCATCACCACGCAGGTCGAGCACCCGGCGGTGCGCTATCTCTCAAAGCAGGTCGGCGAGCGCATGGGTGTCGAGACGCGCTGGCTGCCGACGACACCCGGCGGACGCATCGACGCGAGCGGGCTCGAAAAGCTCATCGACGAGCGCACGATCCTGGTCAGTGTGCAGTGGGCCAACAACGAGACGGGCGTGATCCACCCGGTCGCCGAGCTTGGGCGCATCTGCCGGGAGAGGGGCGTGACGTTCCACGTCGACGGCGTGCAGTGGGTCGGCAAGATGCCCACCAACGTCGGCACGGGCAACGAGCAGGATCTGGGCCCCGCCCACGACAACGACTGCGGGCAGTGGATCGACATGCTCAGCTTTTCGGCGCACAAATTCCACGGGCCCAAGGGCATCGGGGCGCTCTGGATCAGACCCGGGACCAAATTCGCCCCGAGTTCGCCCGGCACGCAGGAACTGGGCAGGCGCGGCGGCACCGAGAACGTCCCCGGCATCCTCGGGATGGCAGCGGCCGCCGAGGAGGCGCTCGAGTTCCTGAGTGATCCCCGAAAGATGCAGGAGATGGCTGCCCACCGCGACCGGTTCGAGGCGCGCGTGCTCGAGCTCGTGCCCGGCTCGGTCGTCAACAAGCCCGCCGACCCGGCTCACAGGGTCTGGAACACGACGAGCATCGCCTTCCCGCGGCTCGAGGCCGAGGTGCTGCTGCTGATGCTCTCGGAACGCGGGCTCTGCGCGTCGGCCGGCTCGGCGTGCTCGAGCGGGAGCCTGGAGCCCTCGCCCGTGCTGCTGGCGATGGGCATCCCCGAGGAATTGGCGCACGGCTCGATCCGGTTCAGCCTCTGCCGAGACACCGATCCTGGGTGTCTGGAAGAAGCGGCCCAGATGGTGGCGACGTGCGTGAGGCAGCTCTCGGGCGCGGTCCCGGTCTGAATTTGACGAGCCCGAAGCGCAAGCGAGGTGGTTTGGGCCTTGACCAGAACACTCTCGTTTTCCCTCGCTCGCGCTTCGGGCTCGTCATCTGAGCTTGCGGCATTGCATACCACGGAATCGTGGGTGCTGGCCTCTCAGGGAAACCGCCGATAGCC
Source organism: Phycisphaerales bacterium (assembly GCA_965228265.1). GTDB lineage: Bacteria > Planctomycetota > Phycisphaerae > Phycisphaerales > UBA1924. Next base: position 1,112,521 of record OZ245804.1, on the reverse strand, counting down.
TTGGGACATGACAAACGACCCATACGCCTCCTCCGCGGACTTCAATGAGCACTACGCCGACGCCGGCCCACCTCGCACGAGTGTGCTGGCGATCCTCTCGCTGGTCTGCAGCCTGATCTGCTTCATCCCGGGATTGAGCGCGATCGGCTCGCTGCTGGGCGTGTTCGCGCTCCTGGGGATCTCGGCCTCGAAGGGCCGGGTCAAGGGCACGGGGCTGGCGATCGCGGGCATCGCGGTGGGTGTTGTGGTTTCGCTGATCTGGTTCGGCATCGCGATCGCGGCCCAGAAGGGCGCCAGCCAGTACATCAGCTTCGGTCAGGTCATCAGCGATGTGGACGCGGGCTCGTACGACGCGGCTCGCGGGCAGCTTGTCAACGCGGCCAGGCCTCTGGCGACGGACGAGCGGCTCGCGGCGTTCAAGGCCGAGTACGAGGCCGACGCGGGCAGCATCCAGGGCTGGCCGAGCGGGTTCGTTCAGGTCTTCCAGGACTTCATGTCGCTCGGGAAGGCGGGTCAGCAGCCCGACAACTCGCGCATTCCTTATGGCGACCCGATCCCGCTGCCGGGACGGTTCGACAACGGCGTGCGGATTGTCTGGGTGATCCTCGACCAGGGCGGGCAGCTCGATGATGCGGGCCGGAAGCCGGCGATCATCAACATCGGTGTGCAGGCGCAGGACAACTCTGTGGCCTGGATCGTGGATCCGGATGAGCTGCGCGCAGCCCGGACGGGTACGCCCGCCGCAACGCCCGGCGATGGTGCGGTGGACGGCCAAGCCGGTGACGAGGCTGGCGAGGCCGGGGACGCCGGCGAAACGGTTGAAGAGGAAGTGCCCTCGGACACGGGCGGCTGATCCTGAATGGCTGACGACGGCAACCAGCCCGAAGCGCCGATCATCTCGCTCAAGGACGTCGTCAAGTCGTTCGACGGCAAGCGCGTGATCGACGGGCTCACGCTCGATATCCAGCGCGGCGAGACGATGGTCGTCATGGGCGGTTCGGGCTCGGGCAAGAGCACGACGCTGCGCCTGATGATCGGGTCCATCGAGGCCGACTCGGGCTCGATCCAGATCCTGGGCACGAACATCTGCGGGGCGTGCGAGGACGACCTGAACGCGATGCGTCTCAAGATCGGGGTGCTGTTCCAGTCCGGGGCGCTCTTCAACTCGATGACGCTGGCCGAGAACGTGGCGCTGCCGCTGATCGAGCACACGGACCTCGACCGCGAGATCATCGACATCCAGGTGAAGATCAAGCTCGAGCTGGTGGGTCTGCGCGAGCATGCGGACAAGTACCCGGCGGAGATCTCGGGTGGCATGAAGAAGCGGGCCGGGCTGGCAAGGGCGCTGGCGCTGGACCCGCAGATTCTGTTTTACGACGAGCCGAGCGCGGGGCTCGACCCGGTGACGAGCGCGGAGATCGACCGGCTGATCATCGATCTGTCGAAGAAGCTGGGCGTGACGAGCATCGTGATCACGCACGAGATGGACTCGGCGTTTGCGATCGCGGACCGGATGGCGATGCTCGACAAGGGCGAGATGCTGATCGTTGAGGAGCGGGCGTGGTTCGAGCGTGTGCGGGACACGTCGGCACAGGAGGCCGCGGGGCTCTCGGAGACGGAGCGTCTGATCCGGCAGTTCCTGCGTGGTGATGCCGAGGGCCCGATCACGGACCGCAAGGCGGCGACGAACTATGCCGAGGATCTGCTCGGAATGCCGATGCCCCGCGAGACGACGCCGAGCGTGATGTCGTCGCGGGATCTGTAAACTCTGCGAGTCCGGGGGGAAGCCGAGATGGCCAGGCACAACCGATCCAAGGCGAGTCTCGTGGCGGGCTCGCTGCTGATATTCGGGTTGGTCGGATTCATTGTGATCAGCGCGATCATCTCGGGCTCGATCGAGAGGCTGACGCCGACGGAGTCGTACACGGTGCGGTTCAATCTGCGTCAGGGGACGGGCGGCCTGACGGAGGGCGCCACGGTTCTGATGGGCGGCCAGCCCGTGGGGCGGGTGACGAAGATTGACTTTGCGCTCGAAGAGGGCGTGCCGCAGGGTGTCGATGTTGGTGTGCGGGTGGATTCGGAGCACACGCTCTACCGCGATGTGATGTTCGTGCTCGAGCGTCCGCTGGTCGGGCTTGGGGCGTCGCTCAACATCGTGGACGCGGGGACGACCTCGGCGGGTCGGCTCGAGCCGGGCTCGGTGGTGATGGCGAACCTGGCGCTGCCTGCGTTCCTGACGGCTGCGGGCTTCGGGGCCGAGCAGGTCCAGCAGCTCAAGGACATCCTCTCCAACACGACGGACATCGTCGCGCGAACCGACGGGATCACGACGCGTCTCGAGTCCGACATCGATGTGCTGATGGCCGACTTCAAGACGTTCAGCAGCGAGCTGGCCGAGCTCAAGGCGGGCGAGGTCCGCGCCAACGCGGACGCGATGATCAACGACTTTAGGAGCCTGGTCGATGAGTCGCGCGAGCTGCTGCGTGTGAACCGTCCCAGGATCGACGACACACTCAGCTCGGCGCAGCGCACGATGGCCCGGTTCGAGGGCGAGCACTCGGATGCGGCGCTGGCAGCGCTCGAGCGCGCGGGCGAGGCGGCGGAGAACCTGGCCGACGTCGCCGACGAGGCCTCCGACCTGCTCACGCAGCAGAAGCCGGGCATCCTGCGGACGCTCGCCAACGCGAGGCTCGCCAGCGACCAGCTCCGCCTGGCGACGATCGAGATCCGGCGCAACCCGTGGAAGCTTCTGGCCCGCCCGGACACGAAGGAACTCCGCGAGGAGCTCTTCTATGACGCGGCCCGTGTCTACGCGACGGCTGCCAGCGACCTGCAGGACGCGGGCGCTTCGCTCGAGGCGATCCTGGCCAGGCCCGGCGGGGCGGACGAGGACGAGATCCGGGCGCTGACCGAGGAGCTGAAATCCGCGATGGCCCGCTACAAACAAGCGGAAGCGGGCCTGCTGGAGGCCATGTTCGAGTAGGGCCTTCCGGGGCGTCGGAGCCGATCATGCGAGCCGGGCAGTTCAGATCACGGGTCGCCGGCCTCCTGCTGAGCGCGGTCGCCCTGACCTGGCTCGTCCCGCTCCACGCGGCCCGCGGGATCGATGAGCAGCACCAGCCCGCAGCCCCGGCGCACATGCAATGGTTCGACCCGGAAGAGCCCGCGCCCGACAAGGCGTGGACCCCGATCGAGCGCGCAGCGATCGACGAGGAGCGCGTCGTGCTGCTCGTGCACGGCCTCGATGAGCCGGGCACCGTCTGGGACGCGCTGGCGCCCGAGCTTGCTGAACGTCAGTGGACGACGATCCGATTCGAGTACCCCAACGACCAGGCGATCGCCTACTCGGCGGAGCAGTTCGATGAGGCGCTGGCGGAACTGGGGGAGAAGGGCGCCAATGAGGTCTGGATCGTGGCGCACTCGATGGGCGGTCTGGTGACACTCGATGCGCTGACGCGCGAGGGGTTCGATCGCAGCGCGTGGCCAGAGGTCAGGCGGGTCATCACGCTCGGGACGCCCATGGGCGGGTCGCTGCTGGCACCGATGCGGTTTGTCGCTGAGCTGCGCGAGCACGCCTTCCGCGCGGTGCAGGACGGCAAGCTCGACGAGTCGGACCTTGAAGAGATGTCCGATGACGGCCAGGGCCAGGCGGGGCGTGACCTGATGCCCGGTTCTGAGTTTCTGACGGAGCTGCACCGGAGGCCCCGCCCGGAGCACGTGGCGATCACGGCGATCGTGGCCGACGTGCCCAAGCCGGAGGCAGAGGCGGTCAGCCGGGCGATTCTGGAGCACGCGCCGGACATGGTCTCGACGGACCCCGAAGCGCGACAGGCGGTGCAGGATTTCAGTGTGTGGACGAGCAGGTGGATGGGCGAGGCGGTGGACCTGATCGGTGACGGCGTGGTGGACGCGGACTCGAGCCGGAGCGCGTGGACGACGGACGTGGTGCCGGTGCGGGCGCTGCACCGCTCGATGATCACCCGGGTGCCATGCCCTATTCGGGGGAATGCCGAGCCCCCGGCGATCGAGATCATCCTGGATCGCCTGGCACGCGATCAGGACACGCCCAGATAGCAGATGGCCAAATGGCGGCGAGCGGCTCGTCTGGCGATCTGCCAATCTGGAATCTGGCTCTCAGGGAACTGGCTCACTGGGACCTGGGTATCTGGTAAACTCCGAACATGGGTCAGAGCCGGCATCATTATGAGCAGGCCCTCGAGGCGCATCTGCGTGCGAGGCGGATCCCGTATATCTCGGTGAACGAGGCCCGGCGGACGCTCTTGCCGCCCGATGCGGACCTTTCGGTCGCGGACCCGGCGAGCGAGACGGGTCGGCGGGTGGTGCTCAAGTCGTTCGATTTCGTGATCTACGGCGAGCCGACGAATCTGCTGGTGGACGTCAAGGGACGCAAGGTGAAGGCGGGCTCGCCCGGTCGGCTCGAGTCGTGGGTGACCGAGGACGACGTGGAGGCACTTGGCCGATGGGAGCAGCTCTTCGGGGAGGGGTTCCGGGCGGCGTTCGTGTTCATCTACTGGTGCGAGGACCAGCCGGCCGATGCGCTGTTTCAGGAGATCTTCGAGCATCGGGGGCGTTGGTACGCTGTGCGTTCGGTGCTTCTGGAGCCCTACAAGCGGGCGATGGTGCCCAGGAGCAGGCGTTGGCGGACGGTGAACGTGCCCACGGCGGCGTACGAGCGGATCAGCTCGCCCCTTTCGGCGAGCCCGAGCGAGGAGTTCCGGCCCACATTGGCTGACGAGCTTGAGGGAACGCGCTTTGCCCCGACCCTTGCCGCCCGGTAGCATCGGGGCATGAACAAGGGCACACAGCGTGGCAATTCGTTCGGTCGGCTCGTGACGCCCGTGGTGATCGGGGCGGCGCTGACGGTTTCGGCGCTGGCATCGGGTTCGGTCTCGGCTCAGCAGGCGGGCCAGAATCAGGCCCCGGCGATCCTGCGTCCGCCGAGTTCGACGACGACGGCCAAGCCCCCGAAGTACCGCATGTACCTGACGGTGATCGTGATCGGCGGGCTGCTGATCGGCGCCAACGCGATCCCCTCCAAGCGTGGGCACCAGGACTGATTGGTCCACAAGCGCGGCCGGATGGCCGACGGAGTCAATGACATGGAAACACCGCAGACCAGGCGGGCTCGGTCGGTGACCGGGCCTCTCGTTGCGCTCAACGCCGTGCTCCTTGTGGTGCTCGGCATCGTCTCGATCGCCCACGCCCAGCCCGGGGCCCGTGCCCGCGGCAACTACGCGATGGTCGGGGGTGAGTACCTGGGTGGGGGCGGCGCCAACGCTGTGTACATCCTCGACGCGGCGAACCAGGAGCTCATCGCTGTGAAGTGGGACGAGAGCCGCAAGGTGCTCGACGGGATCGGCTACCGCGACCTGAACAAGGACGCCCAGCAGAGGAGCGGGCGATGAAGCGCGAGAGCGGACTGAACATGAATGTGCTCTGGGTGACGGCCATCGCGCTGACGGCTCTGGTCGTGCTCCAGCTCGGTCGGGGCGCCAGCGCCCCCTTCGAGCAGCAGGCGCTGGCGGAAATGGTCGCCAGTGTGGGCGATTACAGCATCATGACGACCGACGGCGGGAACGAGGAGCTGCTCTTCGTGCTCGACAACCGCAACGAGCAGCTCATGGTGTACAAGGTCGATCAGCAGCGCTCGATGGTGCTGCTGGCGCGTGAAGAGCTCGACGGCGTCTTCGCCGCGGCCCGCAGCAAGCTGGGCGGAAGGTAAGACCGACACCACCGATGCCCATTGTTCCCTTGCCGCAATTCGAAGAGGATCTGGCGCAGTACCTGCGCGAGAAAGAGGACCGCGAGGCGTACGAGCGTCTGAGCGCGCCCACGACGATGGTCGTGCGCTTCGGCGCGATGCTGATGATCGGCGAGTTCCCGTACGACGGGGACTCCAAGCCGGGCTGCGGGTCGAAGATCGTTGTCCGCACGCACAGGGGCACCGAGCTTGGTGAGATGCTCACCTCCACCTGCGAGAACGCGGGGTGCTCCAAGAGCGTGACGCGCAAGGAGATGCTCGAGTACATCGAGAACTCGGGCGGCGCGGACTACCCGTTCTTCGATTCGAGGCACAACAAGCACGGCGTCAAGGGGCGGGCGCTGCGGATCGCCACGGCCGAGGACATGGCGCTGCAGAGCCGGCTGAGCGAGCAGAACGCGGTGATCCGCAAGCGGGCGCAGGAGCTCTCGAACTCGACGGGCGTGAACGTCAAGATCGTCGATGCCGAGCAGATCCTGGGCGGCGAGACGCTGACGGTGTACTTCCTGTCTGAGGAGCGGGTCGAGTTCGGGCCGCTGCTTTCGGCGCTCAAGCACGAGTACCCGGACACGCGTGTCGAGCTCCGTCAGGTGGGCGCGCGGGACGAGGCGAGGCTAACGGCCGACTACGAGCGGTGCGGGCAGTACTGCTGCTGCAAGAACTTCCTCAAGGTGCTCAAGCCCGTGAGCATGCGCAGCGCCAAGACGCAGAAGGCGACGCTCGACCCGCTCAAGATCTCGGGTCGGTGCGGGCGGCTGATGTGCTGCCTGCGGTACGAGGACAAGACGTACACGGAGCTCAAGAAGAACCTGCCCAACCGCAAGACGCGTGTCGGGACGCCCCACGGCGACGGGATCGTGATCGACTCGCAGATCCTGACGCAGCTCGTGCTCGTGCGGCTCGATGACACACGCAACGTCGCGGTGCCGGTCGAGGAACTCACCAAGCCGGGCGAGCAGCCGAAGCCCGCCCAGAAGCCCGAGCGCCAGGATCGCACGCAGACCAAGCCACGCCGCGACCGCAAGGAATCGACGGACGAGCCCAAGGGCGACGCGACCGAGACGCCGACGAAACCCAAGCGCAAGCGCCGGCGCAAGAAGAAGTCGACCACCGGCGAGAGTCCGGCGTCGACAACGTCCGGCGCGACGGATGCCACGCAAACCTCGACCGACACTGCCGATGCCAACAAGCCCACGATCGGGCGGAGGCGTCGCAAGCGCAGCGGCGGGGGCAGCAAGCAGGGTGAGAACCAGAACACCTCAGGCGAGGCCAAGCGGCACACGTCCGAATCGCAGGACCCCTCAGGCGCGGAGGGCGCGGCTTCGGGCGAGAAGAAACGCCGGCGCAGGCGCCGACGGGGCAAAGGCGGTTCGGGCGGGGGCTCGGGCGGGGGCTCATCTCCGAGCCCAGAGGGCGGCGGCTCTGGTGGCGATTCCGGCTCCAGCGGCGGCGGCGAATAACCGATCCTGACCGGTAGCCCCTCGATGAAAGCGAACAAGAAGCCCATCCAGAGCCAGCCGATGGGCGTGATCCGCCCGACGGTGCCGGACACGCTGATCTCGGTCGTGATCGCCTTCGCGATGGCGCTGATCGCGCGTGCGTACGTGCTCGAGCCGTTCGTGATCCCGACGGGCTCGATGGCGCCGACGCTTCTGGGCGAGCATTACCGCGTGGTGTCGCCCCACTCGGGCTCGACGTGGGCGGTCGACGGGCAGCTCGGTGAGAGCGGGCCCGGGGCGCTGGTGCGCGATCCGTACACGACCGAGGAGATGCAGGCCGCGGGCATCCGGAGGCGCAGCGGCGACCGGATTCTGGTCCTCAAGCGGACGCCGCTCTCGCCGGCGATCCGTCGCTACGAGGTCGCGGTCTTCCGGAATCCGTCGGACCCGAGAGAGAATCTCATCAAGCGGATCATCGGGCTGCCGGGCGAGCAGGTGGCGCTGGTCGACGGCGACGTCTTCATCCGAGAGGAACCGAGCGCCGCCAGCGCGGACTGGGAAGATGCGCGTTGGCAGATCGCGCGCAAGCCCGAGCGCGAGCAACGCACGGTGTGGGTGCCGGTGTTCGACACGGCTCATCTGCCGCGCGAGGGGCTCTGGCCCCACACCTGGCCCTTCAAGGCGACGAGCGACTGGACGCTCAGCGGGACGAATCTCATCAAGCCGAGCGAAGGGGCCGCCGAGCTGGAGTGGGATACGACCGCCTGGGACATCCGCGACCGCCTGGCGTACAACGACCTGGACATGTACCGCGACCCGCGGTTCGGGCCCGGGCGCGCCAAGGCGTGGCTGCCGCCGAATTACCCGGTGTCGGACCTTGCGATCACGACGGGCTACGAGCCGGCGACGAGCGAGGACGTGCTGACGATGGAGATCCGCACGCGCGAGACGCGGTTTGTCGCGCGCGTGTTTGCAGACAAGGCGGAGCTGTGGCTCGAGCCCGAATCGCCCGTCGGCGCGCCGGCTCAGCTCATGACGCAATCGGATTTCGTCATGCCGCTGACGCTGGGCAAGTCCTCGCTGGTGGAGTTCTGGCACGCGGACCAGTCGTTGTGGCTCTTTGTCGATGACCGTTTGATCTGCCGGGCGAACTATGACTGGACGATTCGCCAGCGGCTCGAGCGTTCGATCAGCGGCTCGCGGTACGAGTCGATCATGCCGTTGTCGCGCGGGCTGAATCTGCTCTCCTCGACGGAGCAGTACACGAAGCCCGAGATCCGGATCAGTCACGCGGGCGGCAAGGCGAAGCTGCACCGTCTGCGTGTCTCGCGGGATCTGTACTACCACCCGTACCAGACGAGCCTGAGCATGCGCGCGGGCGAGCCGCCCTACGGCACGCACCCGACGTCGACGCTCACGCTCGGGCCGGGGCAGTACTTTGCGCTGGGTGACAACAGCCCGCGGAGCGCCGACAGCCGTGTGTGGGGCCAGCCGCACCCGCTGGTGTCGCAGAACTTCCCGCTGACGGCGGGGCCGGGCGTGGTGCCCGAGGAGCTGATCATCGGCCGGGCGTTCATGGTGTATTTCCCGAGCATCGTGCGCGACGGGACGATCCCGGTGCCCGACCTCGGGCGGATCCGGGCGATTCACTAGAACGAGGGAACGGGCGGCGGGACGCCGCCCCCACCGTTTATTCGCTTGCTTCCGCGTCTTGCGATTTGGTTTCGGTTTCGCGGCGCTCGCCGAAGTAGAGGTCGTCCCAGTGGACGGTCGCGTAGGCGGGCGGCTCGAGGTTGGCGCGGCGGCCGTCGTAGCGGACTTCGTACAGAACGCGGACGTACTCGAAGTCGCTCGGGTCGACACCCCACTGCTCGATGAAGTCCTGGCGTGGGTTGAGGTCGAAGCGTTTCCACTCGCCCTCGATGGGGTCGCCGTCCTCGCCGTGCAAGTCGATCAGTTCGCCACGGGGGAAGAGGAACTTGCGGTTGGCGATGGCAAAGGGCGGCCGTTCGATGCCGGCGAATGTGTAAGCGATCTGGTAGTTCTTGGCGGCGACGCCGGCGGGCTTGTTGTCGGAGACGTTCCAGACGATCACGACGATCTGGACGTACTGGCGCATCGTGCCACGCTTCCAGTTGTCGACGCGCACCTCGCCCGAGAGCTCGGTGGGCATGGAGTCGGTGACGACGTTCTGTGTCGCGCCGACGATGAGCGTCGCGCCGTCGTAGCCCTCGGAGTCGAGCGTCAGGCGGACGGACCTTTCGCCCTCGGTGGCCATGGCGTCGGTGACTTCGAAGTGCCGCCAGTAGGGCTTCTCCGGGCCGGCGAAGCTCCACCACTCGCCGAGGACGTGCGGGTTGACGGGCTGGGCCTGCGGGGCGACCGGCTCCTCGAAGGACGGGTTCACGAGCAGGTTCTTCGGCTCGGACGCCTGCGCCGACTCGGCGGTCTCGGGCTGGTGGGCCAGAAGCGAAGCGGCCAGGAGCAGTGAGAGCATGGATCGGTCCTTTCGCGCGGAGAAACGGGCACAAACACCTTATCAGGTCCGCGCCCGACCGGTTTCAACTGACGGTGAAAGACGGGTCCGATACGACCTACAGCTGGGTGCCACGGCTTGTCCCGCAGGGCAAGCCGTGTTGGAGCTGCGTCAGAGCACGGCTTGCCGGAGACGGACAAGCCGTGGCACCCAGAATTCTGCGACTTAGAGCCGCTCTGCGATCTTGGCGCCGATCTGGTCGAGCGGGAAGGTGCCGAGGTCCTCGCGGGTGCCCAGATTCTCGATCTTGGCGGCTTCGTCGGACTCGATGATCACGGCGAACTTCGCGTGCTGCTTGCGCGCGTCGGCGAGGAGCTTGCCGATGTTTTTCGTGGACTTGTACGAACGCCGAGCGTGCATGGGCGGAACGTCATACCGGTCCGCGTCCCAGGGCTTCTTGTCATCGCGCGATAGCCATGCCTCAGACTCGACGCCGCGACGCAGCTTGGCCAGCAGCGGCTCGACAGACCCTTCGCCGGCCTCATTGGCGATGACGAACGCCTCGGGGCGCAGGCTCGCGGGCTTCTGGCTGAGCGCGTCCATGAGCTCGGGCCCCTCGGGCATCAGGCCCTTGTCCTGAAGGAGCAGGCCCAGGACGACGTCACCCATCCCGAAGCCGACAGCCGGGGTTGGCGGGCCGCCAAAGAGTTCGATGAGGTTGTCGTAGCGCCCGCCGCCCGCGACGGCACGCTCGCCGTCGGCGATGAGTTCGAAGACGGTGCCGGTGTAGTAGGCGAGGCCGCGGGCGATTGTCGGATCAAAGACACACCAATCATCAATACCTATGTGCTGTGAATCAAAATACAACGGAAAATGTGCATCTCCTTCAAACTGCCAATACATTCCAAGGTCGCCAGCGCCACAGCCCACTCCCGTAGTTCCCACAAACGGAACGATTGCGTGCCGCATCTCTGCTATTACCAAGATAATGTCGTCAGGGAGACCAATTACCCTTCCCTTATTCTGCAATTCGTCGAGTGATAGTTTTGCGACAGCGTCAATCAATGAAAAAGTCGCCGTAAGCAAATCGGGTGGCACACCAATCTTTGTCAACTCTTCGGTTAACAACACTCGGCTCATGGCATGCACCGCAACATCAGACTGGGTCAAGCCAAAATCACGCATGCAGTCCACCATAACTGCCAATAAAACTGTATCGTCTGTCATCAAATAGTCGTCAGACTGGTTCGCGCCCCCCATCACATCACAGTTCCACTGCAGGAACTCGCGCAGCCTCCCACGCTGGGGCTTCTCCGCGCGGAAGTAAGGCCCGGCGGTGAACCACTTGCAGGGGCTGGGCAGCGCGTTGGCCTTGGCGGCGTACATGCGTGCGAGTGTGGGGGTGAACTCGGGGCGGAGGGCGTAGTCGTCGTCGCCGCCGGCGCGTCGGAAGCTGAAGAGTTCGCTGACGATGCCCTCGCCGGATTTTTTCTTGTAGAGGTCGAGCATCTCGAAGGTGGGGCCGGCGATCTCGTCGAAGCCGTGACGGATCGAGACGCGGCGCCAGGCCTCGGTGATGTACCGCTGGCGGAGCAGGTCGTCGGGGTAGAGGTCCCGGGTGCCCTTGGGGGCGGGGATGGACTTGTTCGAGGGCTGGGCCATCGTGGCGTTCTCGCTGGTGGATCGGGTGCGTGGGCTCTTGAGAGCGTATTCCGGGGGCTGGCGTGTGTGAGCGTTTCTTGTGCGGCTGCTTCACGTTCGGTTCATGGCCCGGAGCTAGGGTCTTCTTCATCAGAAGTGCACAGGATTCCGCGGCCTATGTTTGCGATCACTAATCAAACTGGCCTAGGATGAGATTCTCGCGATTCAACACAGGAGATCAGACATGACCGGAACGACGAAAGCGTTTGCAGCCACCACTCTTCTGGCCGGGCTTGGCCTAGGCGGGTGCGCGGCGACGGGCCTGACGCCCGAGGCGTACGAGATCACCAAAGCCGAGTGCCAGGCGACGATGACGCACCTTGCGAACACCGAACCCGAGTTCGCCAGCATCAAGGACCAGAGCTACGCATGGGCCGTCTTCCCGGGCGAGTTCTCGGGGATTCACTGGATCGCCGGCGGCGGCGGCAGCGACGGGCTTGTGTACGACCAGTCGGGCGAGGTCGTGGGTTACAGCCGACACGCCCGCGTGAACCTCGGCATCGGCTCGTTCGGGCAGTACTCCGACTTCGTCGTGTTCTTCCCCGATCAGGCTGCGCTGGACAAGTTCAAGCAGGGCGGCTGGTCGGCCGGCGGCGAGATCGGGGCCGCGATCCTGGGCCTGGGCGCCAGCGGGCAGCAGTCGATGACCGAGGACCGCACCTTTGTCAGCGACCCCCGCTCGGGCGGCGGCCTCGGCGCGTACTTCACGATCGACAACTTCAGCTACAACAACATCAACGATGCCTTGACCAACTGATCGGGCATCGAATCTCAGATTTAGCAGAGGCGGCTCCGGCTGCCTCTGTTTTTTTATTCTCTATACTGCGCTCAATGAAGCACATTGGAGCGGCACTGACTGGTTTTGGCGTCTTTGCTGCCATTGGCTGCAGCAGTTCGGCCTATCCGAAGGTGGCGGTGATTCATTCGACGCCGGCTTCCGAGGCCGAGCCGCCGGTCGTGACGCTTGAAACACAGACTGACTTTCCAGCAACAGGCAAAGGCAAGGGGCAGTGCATCATTGTGGGCGATCTGCTGCTGAATGCCGCTCATACGCAGGCAGATGTGATCGATGCACGCAATGAACCGAATCTGTGGTTGCTGGGACGCGAGATTCCATTCGAGCGTCTGGCGATGGGGCTGGAGCCGGGGTCGGCCGTTCCGATGACGGAGGGCGAGGGTGATTGGACGCTCTCGTGGGAGGACTTCGGGCGGGACTGGGCGCTGCTGCGTCTGGGCGAGACTGTTGAGTTGCCGGGCGGGCGGGTCGTGGTCGAGACCGGTCCGATCCGCGCACTGACCAAGGTCTCGCTCTTTCGGGGATCGACTGACGGGCGATACCGCCAGCGGCTGGATACATACACGTTCCACATCACGAATCCGGAAGAGGTGCCGAGCAATGTCATCATGCTGGCCAAGCCGGAGGGATTCGAGGCTCATGGCTGGTCGGGGAGCTTTGTGGGACGATGGTCGGAGGCTGATCAGGCCTGGCGGTTGATAGGGCTCTTAGTTGCCAGCCCGGGGGGCACGCTCGTGCAGACAGGCGACAGGATCGAGGGTCTGCTCGTCGTCCGTCCGCCCGCGGAGATTCTGGAGTGGTTCGCCAGTGGGGGGGCGGGGCGAGATGCCCGAGACGGTGCCGTGAGGCCTTGAGGCCCCCCCGCTCACGCGGGGGACTCTTGAAAGCTACCATGCCAAGCCATGCCCAAGATCACCATTAACGGCGTCGAGTGTGAGTTCGAACAGGGACAGAAGATCCTTGAGGTCGCCAACGCCAACGAAGTCAAAATCCCCTATTACTGCTACCACGACGCCCTGTCGGTCCCGGCCCAGTGCCGGATCTGTCTGGGCGAGATCTGGGCGCCCAATCCTCGGAACGAGGGCAAGCTTGAGCCGCAGATGGGCGGCAAGCTCCAGCCGACCTGCTCGACCGAGGCGGCAGACGGGATGGTCGTCTACACCGACAACCCCAGGGCGGTCGCCAACCAGAAGGCGGTCATGGAGTACCTGCTCATCAACCACCCGCTGGACTGCCCGGTCTGCGACCAGGCGGGCGAGTGCGACCTGCAGGACTTCAGCTTCGAGTACGGGCGGGGCGTCTCCCGATTCCAGGAGACCAAGGTCAAGCAGCCCAAGAAGGACCTGGGCCCCAACGTCTACATCTACTCCGACCGGTGCATCATGTGCACCCGCTGCGTGCGGTTCACGCGCGAGGTCGCGGGGACGGCTGAGCTCTCGATCAACGGGCGGGGCAACAAGAGCGAGATCGACGTCTTCCCGGGCGTGCCGCTGGACAACGAGCTGTCGGCGAACGTGATCGACCTGTGCCCGGTGGGCGCGCTGCTCGACAAGGACTTCCTCTTCGCCCAGCGCGTGTGGTTCCTCAAGGGCACGCCCTCGATCGACGGGATCACGGCTTCGGGCGACAACATCACCTTCGAGCACAACGAGGGCAAGATCTACCGCGTCAAGCCGCGCACCAACATGGCGATCAACAAGTGGTGGATCACCGACGAGGTGCGCTATGGCTGGAAGCACATCCAGGACGGACGGCTCAAGACCCCCTACCGCCGACGCTTCGGCGCACTCGACGAGTGCACCTTCGCGCAGGCTTACGACGCGGCCCTGGATGGGCTCGCCGAGGCCAAGGACAAGGGCGGCAAGCTGCTGCTGGTCGTCAGCCCGATGCTCAGCTGCGAGGACGCGTACCTGCTGGCGAAGCTGGCCCGGGCGGCCGATCCGAACGCCGAGTTCGCGGTGGGCATGGTGCCCTACCGGGGCGAGGACAAGGCCTTCCCCAAGGGCGCCAGGCCCGGCGACGCGAACGCGTTTGTGATGTACGCCGAGAAGGCACCCAACGCTAGGGGCGTGCGGCGTGTGCTCGAGTCCTTCGGCGGCACGATCCACGACTTCGATGCCGCTGCCAAGGCGCTGGCCGGCGGCTCGTACGCGAGCTGCATTCTCACCGGCAACTACCCGGGCGAGTGGGCCACGGACGAGTTTGCCGGCTCGCTCGGCGACGTCTTTTCGGTGCTGATCGACACGCACCCGCGCAAGGCGATGGAGAAAGCCGACGTCGTGATTCCCGGCGCGAGCTGGGCTGAGAAGGCGGGCACGTTCGAGAACGTGAACAACGTCATCCAGGCCTTCGAGCAGGCGATCCCGGTCGCCGAGAACGCCAAGGCGGAGGGGCAGATCGCTCTGGATCTGATCGCGATGCTCGAGGGCGAGGGTCTCGGCCCGGTCCGCCGCGAGGTCGTGCGTGTGGACGAGGCCCCGGGGCAGGTGCCCACGGCTGTCGAACGCCGCACGCAGTCGGCAAGGCTCTACAACGCCGCGATGACGCGCCAGGAGATGGCCCAGGCCAACAGTTCGCTCGATGTGTTCCTGAGCGAGGTCCACACCCCGGTGGTTTCGGTGAAGCAGGAGCCGGATGTGGAGATGGTGGAGCTGTGAGCCTTGCCGCTCGCGGCTGAGCGGGAGGTTTCGCTTTGCTCTGGCCCACGCTTATTTCAATGGCAGCCGTGATTGTCCTCGGCGTGCCCTTTACGTATTTCTGGTTCCGCTGGTCCGACCGCTGGGCGGACTCGGAGAAGAAACGGTTCAAGGAAAGCAACGCGGACGGCGAGTCGCTGAACGTGCGTGTGATCCGGACCGAGCCGGCGGACAAGGGCGACCGCTAGCGTGCCCAGGTACAAGCTCACCATCGCCTACGACGGCACGGACTTCTGCGGCTGGCAGAAGCAGGAGCCGCCCGATCCCGAGAACCCATCCAAGCGCATGACACTCCGCACCGTGCAGGGTGTGGTGGAGGAGACCGTGCGCGAGGTGCTGCGCGAGAAGGTCGTGGTCATGGGCGCGAGCCGAACCGACTCGGGCGTGCACGCGCTCGGTCAGGTCGCGGCCTTTACGAGTGAGCCCATCGAGGGCAAGGGCATCGGCTGGCCCGAGGAGCGCGGGACGAGCGCGCTGGTCCGGGCGCTCAACAGCAAGCTGCCGCGGGATGTGCTGATCATGGGCGCGGAAGTTGTGGCGCACGACTTCAACCCGATCGGCGGGGCGGTGGAGAAGGAGTACACGTACACGATCGAGTGCGGCCCGGTTCGGCCCCTGTGGGATCGCAAGTACGTGTTCCACACGTGGTACGAGCTTGATCTCGCGAAGATGCAGCAGGCCGCGGCCGCGATGGTGGGCGAGAAGGACTTCGCGGCCTTTGCGCAGATCGACCACGGCAGAACAACGACGGTGCGGACGATCTTTGGGTGTGAGGTTGAACAGGTTTCTTCGGTGGGGGCGGCGTCTCGCCGCCCAGTGGAACATCAAGAAGACGGGCGGCGGGACGCCGCCCCCACCAATACAAATACAGATGCTCCATGCCGCTACGTCATCCGCGTCTCTGGCAGCGGGTTTTTGTACAACATGGTGCGCATCATCGCCGGCACACTGATGGAGGTCGGTCGCGGCAAGATCGAGCCGGGCGATATCGAAACGATCATCGCCAGCGGCGACCGCAGGCAGGCCGGGCCGACGCTGCCGCCGCAGGGGTTGAGGTTGGAATGGGTGCGGTATGAAAATAAGAGTTCATAGATGTACCAGCTCACCACCCAGCGCCTGATCATCCGCGAACCTCTCGAAAGCGACGCGGAGCTCTTGATGCCGATGTTCAGCGATCCGGTCGCGATGCAGTACATCGGCAACGGCGCGCCGCGGGATCTGCCGACAGTGCAGGCCTCGATCCGCAAACGTATTGCGTACTTTGAAAGAACCGGCACGACACTCTTGACCGTGATCCAGCGGGACTCGGGCGAGATCATCGGGGATTGCGGCATCTTTCCCTACAACTGGGAAGGGCCCGAGATCGAGCTGGCCTACCGCTACCGCCAGTCGGCTTGGGGCAGGGGCTACGCGAAGGAGGCGGGGCGGGCTGTGATCGAAGCGGCCTGGTGTGACACCGAAATCACGGAACTTCTGGGCGTCACGGACCTGCGGAACATCGCCTCGCAGCGTGTGCTGACCGGCCTTGGGTTTGATGACCTCGGCACGATCGATCGGTATTACAACGAGACGCTGCGACACTTCCGGCTTGTTCGCCCCCAATGATGCTTTCGTGCCTCTCAAGATCCTTCACATCTCGACTCGCCTGATCCTCGGCGGCAGCCAGGAGAACACGGTCCTCTCGTGCGAGGGGCAGGCGCGCCTCGGGCACGACGTCCACCTGGCCTACGGCCCGATCTTCGGCCCCGAAGGCTCGATGCTCGATCGCGTGCAGAGCTTCCGCACCGACGACGGGCGCGGCATCACCACGCACGAACTGCCCAACATGGTCCGCCAGATCAGCCCGCTCAAGGATCACTTCTGCTTCCACCACGATCTCAAACGCCTCATCCGCGAGGTGCAGCCCGACGTCGTGCACACGCACTCGTCCAAGGCGGGCATCCTCGGCAGGTGGGCGGCTTGGTCTTGCTCCCTCTCCCCACGGGGGGAGAGGGCTGGGGTGAGGGGGGATCCGTCTGCTCAACTGACCCCCTCAGTCAGCTCCGCTGACAGCTCCCCCGTCGGCGACGGGGGAGCGAGAAAATCACGCCCCGCGGTCATCCACACCATCCACGGCCCACCCTTCATGCCCGTCGAGGGCGGCGGCCTTTCGCGCACCAAGATCCGCATCAAGAACAAGATCTACGAGGTCGCCGAGAAGTTCGCAGCCAAGCGCTGCCACACCATTGTCAGCGTCGCCGACGCGATGACCGAGCAGTTCCTGGCTCGCGGCATTGGCAGGACCGAGCAGTACATCACCGTGCGCAGCGGCATGGAGACCGAGCCGTATCTTAAACCCGAGCACGACCAATCGCGCCCCGTCATCCGCCAGAGTCTCGGTATCGAGAAAGGCGACTTTGTTATCGGCACGGTCGCGCGGCTTGCGCAGCACAAGGGGCACGATGATCTGCTCGATGCGCTGGCCGAGGATCTGCGGAAGAACCCGGGCTGGAAGCTGCTCTGGGTGGGCGACGGGTGGTGGAAGGATCGGCTGATCGACAAGGCGGAGGCTCTGGGTGTGCGCGGCCAGATCGTGCTGACCGGGCTCGTGCCGCCGGCGAGGGTGCCCGGGCTGATCCGGGCGATGGACGTCCTGGCGCACCCGAGCTACCGCGAGGGGCTGCCCCGGACCGTGCCGCAGGCGCTTCTTTGCGGCGTGTGCCCGGTCGCGTACGATGTGGACGGCACGCGCGAGGCGTGCCGGGACGGCGAAACGGGCCTGCTCGTCCAGCAAGGCGACCTGGCGGGCCTGCAGAGCGCGATCGTGCAGTTGCACGACGATCCGGAACTCCGCATAAGGCTTGCATCGCATGGACGAGACTGGTGTGCCACAGAGTTCGCGGCCGAGACGATGGTTGAGCATCTGGAAGCCGTCTACGAGCGTGCGCTGCGCATGGCTCGCTGGCACGCTGCTGATCACGCCGGCACATGCGCAGGTCCTCAATCTTGACGGCCCCGCCGCCCCCGCGCCGGGCTCGAGCCTCCTCGCGGCCGAGCTGATCCAGCGATTCACACGCAGCGCCGAACGGCTCGACCCCGACGCGTGGCGGAATGACCCCGACCGCCAGGCGCTCGAGAATGCTCGGCGAGAGCTGCGCCTGGCCGGCGCCACACTCGCCGAGCGGGGCAACAGCCTCGGCACGGACGGCTCGCACCTCGTGCTGGCCGCGATGACCATCGACCGCAGGCTCGACGAGTTCGACGACCTGCTCACCCGGAGCAATGACCGCGCGCTGCTGCTGGCCTTGGCGCACGACCTTGCGGAGCTGCGCCTCGGCTGGAGCCGCGGCGGCGAGATCACCCCCGCGCAGCTCGACCGCGATCTGCGCTATGCCCTCGCGCAGCTGGCACTCTTGGGCGAGAAGCCACGCCCCGAATCGGCCGGGTGGATCCTGCCCGAAGAGCTCGAAACGCCCTCGGATCTCGAAGCGGTGATCGCACGGCTCGGCGAGGCGGGTGTCGACGGCGAGACCCTCGCGCTGCTCGAAGACGATCTCGACCGCCTCCAGCTCATGCGGGCATGGCCAGGTTTCGTGCGCGAAGCGCAGGTGCGTTCGCGCCTGATCGCCGAGGCCGCCGACGTGATCTCGCGATTCCCGGCATGGCTCTCGGAGGGCGCACGCGAACGACTGGTCCAAGACTTCGCCGACAGCGTGCGGGCCGAGCAGCCCGAAGCGCGGGACACGGCCCTGGAGCTCATCGCCTCGCAGGGACGCGTCATCGCGCTGCTGACCGAGATGGGCGAGGGCCGACAAGGCGATCGCCTCCGCAGCCGATTCACCGCAGCCCTCGCCGACCGATCATCCTCGGACGTCGAAGCCCTGATGGCGACGCGGCTCGCGGTGCGCACGCTGGGCGTCTCCGAGGCGTTGAGCAATCTCCAGCGTGATGATGCGCTGCTCCGCCAGCTGCGCCCCGCGTGGCGACGCCTTGTGCCGCTGGTCCGCGACGCGATGGTCAACGCCCGCGACGCGGCGATCAACCTCATCGTCGATCCCACGGGCGTCACCAACCCGGGCGTGCTCTCGGCGATCGCCACGCAGCAGCGCCTGCGGGAGGACTTTGCCATCATCGAACGCCTCTCGACGCGCTTTGCGCCGGGTGACCTGGCGATGGACAAGGCCAACGCCGCCATCGCCGACCGCCTGCTCGCGATCGGGCAGGACATGAACGACGACGAATCGCTCCTCGAGCCCTCGCTCGTGTTGATGCGGAACCTGAATGACCAGCTCGATCTCTGGGAAGAGATCGAGGCGCTGCGCGAGCCCGTTTCACTTGTGATCGGACAACGCCGCGACGATCTTGCGCTCCGGCTGTCCAACCTCCAGAACCAGTGGCTCGCCGGCTGGGGCACGCCCGGCGGGCTGGGCGCGGGCGAGGGCGTCGCGGAAGATCTGAGGCTCATGCGCGACGTGATGCGCGCCATGGCCGACGTCAGCGCGTTCACCGATCTGGCGGCGATCGAATCCTGGCCCGGCTACGAGATGGACCAGCAGGTCCGCCGACTCGTCACGCGCGAGCTGACCGCGCAGGTCGATGCGCTGGCCGGCGAGATGATCCGCGGCCCGAGCCAGATCTCTCGTCAGCGCACCACCGCCGGGCTTGTCTCGCTCCGCGGCACATTCGGAGCCGCGCTCCTGACCGGACGTCTGGCCCGCCTCGGCGAGAGCGAAGGCCTGGCTCCGGCGAGCCCGGCCGGCGAACTCGGCCTCGGCCCGCCCTCGCGCGATTCATGGATGGCCCCCCACCGCGACGCGCTGGCGGATATCTCCTGGTATGCCGCGGAACTGTCACGCGTGCTCGTAGGTGACCCGGACGAATCCGAGCAGCGGACACAGGAAGTCCACGCCCACCTCCGCTGGCGCGCACTCCGCACGCTCGAAGCCATCGAGCGCGATGCCCGCAACGACTAGTCATGTATTCTCACGGGCCGCCTGCGAGGGGTTCCTTTACTGCCAGCGCAAGTCGCGCTTGCCGAAGTCGAGCTTCATCGCTTCCTTGGCCGCATAGAGCGTGGCCTCGGCCGTCGCGTTCGCCCGCGCGGTGCCGGCCCGGATGATGTCGATCACCGCGTCATCGCCGCCCGGCCCCTCGTACTCCGCCCGGCGCTCGCGCATGGGCTCGAGCAATTCGTTCACCGCCTCGATCACGTGCGCCTTGACGTGACCATCGCCCAGATTGTCGCCCTTCTTGTACCGCTCACGCAGCTCGGCGACGAACGCCTCGTCCTTGATGAACACGTCCGCGTACTGGAACACCGGATTGATCTCGGGATCGCCCGGCTCGTCCGGCTCACGGCTCTGCCCCGGGTACATGCCGTTGATCTTCTTCTTCACCTGCTTGGGCGTGTCCGACAGGAACACCGAGTTGCCCAGACTCTTGGACATCTTGTTCTTGCCGTCGGTCCCGATGAGTCGCCCCACCTTGCCCACCAACGCCTTGGGCACGGGGAAGACAGCCCCGGCCTGCTCGTACTCCGCATCCTCGGCGTGCGAGTCGACGCCGCAGTAGAGCTGATCGAACCGCCTGGCGACCTCCCGGCACATCTCGATATGCGCGATCTGGTCCTCGCCCACCGGCACAAACTCAGGCCGGAAGGCCAGGATGTCCGCGCACTGCCCCACCGCGTACATCGGGAAACCGAACGGGTAGCTGTCGCCCAGCCCCTTCGTCTCGATCTCGGTCTTGAGCGTCGGGTTCCGCATCACGCGGTTGAACGGGATGAGCATCGCGAAGTACCACGACAGCTCAGCGATCGCCGGGACCTCCGTCTGGAGCACGATGGTCGACCGGTTCGGGTCGATCCCGGCCGCGAGCCAGTCCTTGACGATCTCGATCGTGTCCTGGCGGATATCCGCCGGCTCATCGGCCCGGGTCGTGAAGGCGTGCATATTGGCGAGCAGGAAGTAGCACTCGTAATCGTCCTGCATCGCCACCCGCTGGGCGACGCTGCCCACCCAGTGCCCGAGGTGGAGTCTGCCCGTGGGGGTGTCGCCGGTGAGAACGCGGTTCTTGCCTGTGGATGCTGTGTTCTGGCTCATGGGGCCAAGTCTAGGGCATCCAGAGCCCCGGAACCCGATCCCCCGCCCTGTTCCGGGGATCGCGGGGCGTCTGCACAGCACCGCCTTTCACTTGCTTGCTCACTGCCTCCCCCCCTTTGGTATTCTGGTTTCATGATCATGATGACCTGCAATCATCGCCGGGGATTCTCGATCATCGAGCTGATCGTCGTGATCGGCGTGGTGATGGTGCTGATGGGGATTCTCTTGCCGGTGCTGAGCGGGACGAGGCAGACCGCGCAGAAGACAAAGCTGGCTTCACAAGTCCGCCAGATGGCGACGATGATCGCGATGTATTGCGATTCGCAGGATGACATCTATCCGGTCGCGGATGATCGATTCTGGTTTCGGCCTCGCACGGCTCCTTTCCAGCCTCCGCCCTATGAATTGGGACGCTGGTGGGGATACGCATTGGTCGACACCGGCTTTATGACCGAAGAACAGATGCTAGACCCGAATTATCTTGACGCATTGAATCAGAATATCTCAATTGCCATGTGTTACGACTGGCGAAAGATGCAACCCGACACAATAGAGCCCTACGCGAATCGATTCACAAGCTCTGTAATGCAAAGTACCACAAGGTATCCTTCAAGCAAGGGAATGATCGCAGTCTTTGTTGTCAACAACTCCCCAGATCCCGAATACTGGTGCTGCACTCAGATAGACCCACCCGGACCTGTTGGCTTCGCGGATGGAAGCATAGATATCATCGCATGGCACCAACTACCCACGCCTTCTCATGCCCCAATCCTAGGGATCGGAAACGTCGTTGCTTCGACATGGAATGGCATTATGGGCAGAGATCGATAAACGAAAGGAGATTGTGTTGATTTACGCTAAGTCTTGCGCATCCGCAACCTTGATGCTGATCGTATCCGCACCAGCAATCGCAGTTGCTGCAAATACATGCTGGATACATCGCTTCGACTGCCCATCCATTGACTGTGGTGGAGCAGGAGCGGTGATATGCGAATCGGATGTAACTCGGAGTAAATCTGGTTATTTTACTATCGACTATCTTGTTGAAGTACCTGCCACCCGCATTCGCTTCACAAATACTCAAACAATTCCCTGCAACGAAGACGCTCCTCCAGGATGGACCGGTCTTTCAATGTGCGACACTGGCAGCGCCTGCTGCATCGCGGAACTAGATGAGACAGAGCCAGATCCTGATGGCACAGATATTTTGCAGCCTAACCAAGAATTCGCCTGCATCCATTCTAGTGGTCCCGGCGGGTGAAAACGGAAGCGCCAATTATGAGACCCCTTGCCTGGCTACTTTGCACCAGCTTGCTCTGCTGCCATGCAACAAATGCCCAAACAGTTTATGCCAAGTATCGCAGCACTTTAGATCCTACTTCCTATCTTGTTTATATCTACGATCATGACTCTTCGTCTCTTGTGCGATCATACAGCGCGGGCGAGACACTTTTGATTCTTGGAGAAACTTCAGCTTACACATGTAACTCTGGCGAGAGCTCGATGATTGAGAGTCACCCCAGAGACCGTCACAAAACACGGCACCTAGCTTCAAAAGTGTTTCCACAATTAATCGTACAGAATATTGATACCGACGAAAGCGCAACGCTCATACATCTGCAGGGCCCACTTGGCGGACCCACCTATGAAGGTGTATATCCACAGGGGAACCGACTTCTCGCAATCAAAGACTATCCACATCCTGATCGAGTGAAGCTCGAAAGGGTCATTTTTGACCTAGATGAACAAGGTCGCCTTGTCCGTATCCGTCACTCTGAAACCTCGCACGCGACAGAATTTAACCTTGCCGACGAGTTCACTTCACAGATTTCGATCGCCAAATCGTTCGGGGATGGCGGGTGGATGCTTGAGGAGTCACAAATCTACTCAAACTTGCGTCCGGAACTCTTTGAACTTACCCGCGTTATTGCTCTAGCCAGGACACTTGCGTTCGAGACCGCCGATGCACGCCGAACTGAGCAATCGGAACGAGCTGCCACGCCGATGGGCAAGAAAGAAATGGAGGATCTGCGCGACGATTTCCTCAGCACCGGCCTCAACCAATCCACCAAACGCTTCGCCCTCATCCTCACCGGCCTGATCGTCATCGCCGTCGGATCGCTCGCGTGGTGGAAGAACCGATCATGACGCGGGAACGGTTCATCTCGCTCATCCGCTTCGAGGGCCTCGGCCTCCTCGTCGCAGCCGCCGCTCTCGTCCTGCTCTACACCGGATCAGCCAAACTGCTCGCCCCCTCCGCATTTGTCGAGACGATCAATTCCCACGGCCTCATCCCAAGAGACCTGACGCCCCACGTCGCATGGGGCGTCATCGCGATGGAAATCGCTGTCGGCATCTCCACCCTCTGGCTCGTGCTCGCCGAACACCGGATCAAACCCGCAGCGATCGGCGCGGGGCTCGTCTTCGCGGCCTTCGCGTGGTACGCCGCCGCGATGATCCTCTTCCCCCCGCCAGCCCCCACTAGTTGCGGCTGCGCGGGCTCGGGCACCACCGACATCGCCGACTGGGGCGCGATCACCTGGCGCAACGCCGCAGCCGCTGGTTTACTCATCCTCGCTGTGCCCTTCTCTCTCAAAGGCGTCAGAGCGACATCGCCAGCAGCACATTGCCCCCGTTGAACGCCACGTGCATCGCGATCGGGACCGCGATCCGACCCGTGCGCTCGTAGGCCACCGCCATCGAGAGCCCGAGCACCGCGATCGCGGGGAGCGAGTGCCACTCGATGCCGCCGGTCGTGTGCGCGAGTGTGAACAGAGCCGACGCGATCAGCACCGCTCCCCAGGTCCCCCACCGCCCGGGCATGATCGCCGACAACGCACTCTGCAAGAGCCCCCGGAAGAGCACCTCCTCAACGATCGGCGTCACGACGACCGCGCCGGCGATCAGCACCCACTTCCACACCCCCGCCTCGGGCGCGAGGATCGCGTCGAGCGTGTCGTGCGCGATCGCATCGCTCGGCCCGTGTCCCAGAGCCGTCGAAATCAGGATCGTCACCGACGAGGCCGCCATCGCCATCGGGAGCACATAGAGCGAGAGCATGAGCCCGAGCCCGAAACCCTTGGGCGAGAGCCGGAACCGCGGGATCGGATCGATCCGACGGGCCGCGACAAACGCAGCGACAGCTGCCCCGACACTCACCGGCCCCACGACCAGATTCACAAGCCCCATCTGGCGCACCGTGAGCCCCGCCTTGGGGTCCGCGCCGACCATGCCGAGCGCGATGATCTGCGCCAGGCTCGAAACCACAAAGCACCCCAGCATCAGGGCGAGCAGCGCCATCGCGCTGGTCACCCGTGGCGGCTCGGAACCGGGCCTCCGCCCGAACGACCCGGGGCGGATCACATCCCCACGCCAGAGCCAGACGAGTGCGCCCAGCGCGACCACGATCGAACCGGCGGTGATCACCAGTTCAAGCGTCGAGGCCCCCGCTTCGTCCGCCTGGGCGCACGCCGCGCCCGGCAGGCCAACAATCAATGCGATGGGCAGCATCCTCGATGAAATCGTCGAAACCAAGAAGCGCGAGGTCGCCGAGCGCAAAGCCTTGCACAGCCTGGCCGAGCTCGAGCGGGCCGCCGCAGACGCCGACGAGCCTCGCGGCTTCGTGCGCTCGCTCACCGCGCCGCTGGGCGACCTGAAGGCCGCGATCATCGCGGAGGTGAAGCGCAAGAGCCCCTCGGCCGGCTGGATCCGCGAGGAATACCAGCCCGGAGCGGACGGATCGGATGCGTTTGGGCCCGAGGACATCGCCAGACGGTATCACCAGGCCGGCGCGCGTGCGATCAGCTGCCTGACCGACGAGCCCTACTTCGCGGGTCGGCTCTCGTTTCTGGATCGCGTGCGCGGGGCGGTCCCCCTGCCCGTCCTGCGGAAGGACTTCATGGTCGATCCGTGGCAAGTCGCCGAGAGCCGGGCCGCCGGCGCCGACGCGGTGCTGCTGATCGCCGAGTGCCTGAGCGACGAGCAAATCGCCGATCTCCTGAGCCGATCACTCGATCTTGGGATGGACGTTCTGGTCGAGTCGCACGACCGGGAGAACCTGCTCCGCTGCGTCCGCCTGACGCGTGACTGCCCCGCCGGGCGGGTGCTGCTCGGGATCAACAACCGCGATCTGCGGATCATGAAGACGGACCTCGACCACACCCTCCGGATGACCGCCGACGTGCCCGATCCGGGGCTCCTGGTCTCCGAATCCGGCATCCGCACAGCCGCGGATCTGGAGCGTCTGGGCGGTGCCGGGGTCCGGATAGCACTCGTAGGCGAACATCTGATGGCGCAAACCGACCCCGGAGCGGCACTTTCTGAGCTTCTGGGGGTATGAAGACCACGGAGCCGGGGGGTTCCGCCCGAAGTATCGGCCCGCTAGCATGAACCCGCATACGGACGCCGCCGATTTGCGTCCGATCCGCAGGAGAATTCAACGATGACCCGAGGACGCACTGTCGCCCCGCTCGCACTGACACTTGCCCTCCTGGCCGGCACCACAGCCGCCCAGGACCGCCAGCCCCAGCTCTCTGACGAGATGCCCCCGCCCACGGAAGAGCAGACCGCCGCCGTGAACCGAGACGAGCGGGCCGTCGAAATCCTCATCGCCTCGCGCGAAGCGCTGCTCGAATCCAAGACCGTCCTCTTTTCCGTGCAGTCCGAGATCAACGCCAAGTCGGGCCCGCTGGCGGCCTTCAAGCTCGGCGCCGACGGCAACGTCTGGGCACGACAGGAAGACAACGGCTCCTGGACACGCACCATGATCGGACAGGCCGACGACATCGGCACCTCCGAACAGATCTCCTTCACCGTCATCAAGAGCGGCAACAACGCCTCCTGGATCGATCACGAAAACCAGGAAGTCGTTCACGCCATCGGACGATTCGCCAAGGGCCGCGTCTTCGGCAGCGCCGACCTGCTCGGCGTCGACTACATCTTCGCCGCCAAGCCCTTCGCCGCCGAACTCGGCGCCACGACCATCGAATACATCGGCACCGAAACGCTCGACGGCACCGTCTGCGACGTTGTCCGCGTCGACTACGGCGAACGCACCCTCGCCAAACGCTGGTACCTCGCCAGCAGCGACGGCTTCCCCCGCCGAATCGTCGAAGAACTCATGGAAGGCGCCGAACGCGTCTACGACTTCTCACAGGTCGAGGTCGACGCCGAGATCCCCGAGAGCCGATTCGAGATCGACGCTCCCAACATCTACGTCGTCAAAAACCTCCCCGAACGACGCGTCGCCGTCAACGCTCCCGACGGCTCCGAACCCATCGTCTCCGGCCCGGATGACAACCTCGGCAAGATCTACGGCTCGGAAGTCGGCGAAACCGGCACGCCCTTCACCGCACAGGACGTCTTCGGCGCCGAGTACAACACCGAGGACTACGCGGGCAAACCCCTCGTGCTCTACTTCTGGGCGAGCTGGCTCCCCGGGAGCAACGACGCCGTCAAAGACATCGTCAAAATCAACGACCACCTCGGCGACGAGGGCCAGATCCTGGCCATGGCCATCCGCGAACGCCAGCCCGAGAACGCAAGCAACATCCTCCTCGACATGGGTCGCGATGACATCCCCGTCATCACCAACGGCGGGCGGGCCGGCGGCGCGTACAACATCGCTCGCGTCCCCGCGGTCGTCGTCCTCGACGGCGAGGGCAAAATCGTCTACCGCAACGACGAGTACAAGCCGGGCGAAACAACCGACGCCATCATCGAGATCCTCGACAAGCTCAACGACTGATCAACACCACTCCGACACCCAACAGCAAGACCAATGAATAAGGGCCGGCCCCACACGGGACCGGCCCTTTCTCTGTTGATTCAGTCTGCCCCGGCGATCAGCCGTGACGGATCGCGGCCTGAGCCGCAGCCAGACGCGCGATCGGCACGCGGAAGGGCGAGCAGCTCACGTAGGCCAGACCCACGCGGTGGCAGAAGTCGACACTCGACGGGTCGCCGCCGTGCTCGCCGCAGATGCCAACCTTGAGATCGGGGTTGCCTTCCTTGCCGCGGTCGAAGCCCATCTGCACGAGCTGACCCACGCCCTCCTGGTCGAGGCTCTGGAACGGGTCGACGTGCAGCACGCCCTGGCGGATGTAATCGGGAAGGAAGGTGTTCACGTCGTCGCGCGAGTACCCGAACGTCAGCTGCGTCAGGTCGTTGGTCCCAAAGCTGAAGAAGTCGGCCTCGGCCGCGATCTCGTCGGCGGTCAGCGCCGCACGCGGGATCTCGATCATCGTGCCGATCTTGATGTCCAGGCGCTTCTTGAAGTCGTGCTCCTTCTTCACCTCGTCGATCACACCCTCGACCTCCGTGCGGAGCATGCGAAGCTCCTGCACCGTGCCGACCAGCGGGATCATGATCTCGGGCATCGCCTTGACGCGCTCGGCGACACACTCGATCGCGGCTTCCACGATCGCGCGCACCTGCATCCGCAGGATCTCGGGGTACGTCACCGCAAGACGACAACCGCGGTGACCCAGCATCGGGTTCAGCTCGTGCAGCATCGCCACACGCTGCTTCACCTTCGCCAGCGTCGTGCCCATCACCGACGCCAGTTCCTTCTGGCTCTCGGTCTCGTGCGGCAGGAACTCGTGCAGAGGCGGGTCCAGCAGGCGGATCGTCACGGGCAAGCCGTTCATGGCGCGGAAGATCCCAATAAAGTCGTCACGCTGGAAGGGCAGCAGCTTGGCCAGCGCCGCCTCGCGCTCCTCCAGCGACTCGGAGAGGATCATCTCACGCATCGCCTTGATGCGCGGGCCCTCGAAGAACATGTGCTCCGTCCGCGTCAGGCCGATCCCCTTGGCGCCGAACTCTCGCGCCCGGGCAGCGTCGGCGGGGGTGTCCGCGTTCGTGCGGACCGCCATCGTCGCGTACTTGTCCGCCCAGCGCATCACCTTGGCAAAGTCGCCCGACAGCTCAGGCGTCACCGTCGGGATCGCCCCGGCGATCACCTCGCCCGTCCCGCCGTCGATCGAGATCTCGTCCTTGCGGCCGAACTTCTTGCCGTTCACCGTGAACGTGCCCTTGGCGGCATCGATCTGGATCTCGCCGGCACCGGCGACGCAGCACTTGCCCCAGCCGCGAGCGACCACAGCTGCGTGGCTCGTCATCCCGCCCGTCGAGGTCAGGATGCCCGCCGCCGAGTGCATGCCGTCGACGTCCTCGGGGCTCGTCTCCTTGCGGACGAGAATCACCTTCTCACCCGCGTGCGCCCGCTCGACCGCTTCCTCGGCCGTGAACGCCGGCTTGCCCACAGCCGCGCCGGGCGAAGCGGGCAGGCCCCGCGTCAGCACCTTGGCGATCTCCTTCTTCTTCGGATCGAAGCTCGGCAGCAGGAGCTGCACCAGATCACCAGCCGGGATGCGAAGCAGCGCCTGCTTCTCATCGATCAGCTTTTCCTTCACCATGTCGCAGGCGATCTTCACAGCCGCCGCGCCCGTGCGTTTGCCCGTTCGCGTCTGCAGCATGAAGAGGCGACCCTCTTCGATGGTGAACTCGATGTCCTGCATGTCCTTGTAGTGCTTCTCCAGCTTCGTCTTGATCTTCATCAGCTGGTCGAAGACCTTCTTGTTCCACTTCTTCATCTCGATGACGGGCTTGGGGGTGCGGATGCCCGCGACCACGTCCTCGCCCTGCGCGTTGATCAGGAACTCACCGTAGAAATTGCTGTTGCCCGTCGACGGGTCACGCGTGAACGCCACGCCCGTGCCGGACGTCTCGCCCATGTTGCCGTAGACCATCGCCTGCACGTTCACAGCCGTTCCGTTCAGGCCGTGGATGCCCTCGATGCGCCGGTAGCTGATCGCCTTGTCGGCGTTCCAGCTCTTGAACACCGCCTCGATCGCCAGCTCGAGCTGCTTGAACGGGTTCTGCGGGAACTCGTCGCCCACCTGCTTGCGGTAGACCTCTTTGTACTTGTCGCACAGCTCGACAAGGCCCTCGACCGGCACGTCCGTATCGAGCTCGGCGTGGTACTTCGCCTTGATCTCGGCGAACGCGTCCTCGAACTTCTCGTGGTGCACGTTCATCACCACGTCGCCGAACATGTTGATCAGCCTGCGGTACGCGTCGTACGCGAAGCGCTTGTTCCCGGTCGCCGCGGCAAGACCCTCGACCGCCTCGTCGTTCAGGCCCAGGTTCAGGATCGTGTCCATCATGCCCGGCATCGAAACCATCGCGCCTGAACGCACCGACATGAGCAGCGGGTTCTTCGTGTCGCCAAACTTCTTGCCCATCTCCTTCTCGACGAGCGCCATGCCCTTGGTGACCTCGTTCATCAGGCCGTGAGGCAGACGCGAGCCGGACTCGTAGTACTTCGCGCACGTCTCGGTCGTGATCGTCATGCCCGGGGGCACGGGCAGACCGATCGAGGTCATCTCCGCGAGGTTGGCGCCCTTGCCGCCCAAGAGCGCCTTCATCGAACCGTCGCCGTCGGTCTTCTTGGCGCCGAAGTTGAACACCATCTTGCCGCCCTTGGCGGGCTTGGGCACGACCTTCCGCCCGCTAGCGCGGATGACGCGCTTGGGCGAAGACTTCGCAGCCGCCTTCTTCTTGCTCGTCTTGGCCGTTCTGGCCTTGCTCGCAGCTTTCTTCGCGGTTGCTTTTTTCTTGGAGGTCTTCTTTGCGGACGATTTCTTCGCGGCGGACTTCTTGGCCATCTGGGGGCATCCCTCGGGGTTGTGGGTGAAAGTTCGTCTCTCGTGTAAGCCTGCGCTGGCTCTTTCAGCACGGGCCGATGGCCCAGAACCTCGCCGGGCCGCAGGGAAGCAAGTCTAGGTGCTCACAGGCCTTCGGTCAGTCGCATCAGGCGATACCATCGCGCGTGAGCACGCTCGGGCACCGCCCTTCCAAACCGACACCCGACTCCGTCGCCGACGCCATCTGCCGCTGGCCCGCCGATGAACCCCTCGCCGCGATCATCGGGCACAACGCCCAAACCCCGAGCGCCTGCTCACTCCTGGCCCGCCCGACCGAGACCCTGCGCTTCGATTCACTCGACGCGTTCCTCGAAACCATCAAACCCTCCCGCGCCTGTATACAGAACACCCCCCCTTTCGGACCCGGCTGGGTGGTCTCCATCGCCTATCACGCGGGCCACGAACTCGAACCCTTTGCCGCTGCAACGGACACCTGTATACACACGCCCCGCGTCATCGCCGCGCGCGTCGAGTCCGGCATCGTCATCAATCACCACACCGGCCAAACGCACACCCTCGGCAAGCACCCCCCCACGCTCCTGCCAACCGCGCCCCACATTCACACATCCTGCACACTCGGGCCCGTCCTCGGCCTCAACCGAGAATCCACCTACACCGAAGCCGTCCGACGCGTCGTCGAACTCATCAACGCGGGCGACGCCTTCCAGGTGAACCTCGCCCACCGGCTCAGCGCCCCATTCGCCGGCAGCACTCGCGCTCTGGCCTCCCGGCTCTGCGAAAGCCTCTCCCCCTGGCACGGCTGCTACATCGAAACACCCGCCCAATCCAACCACGACATCGCAGCCGTCGTCTCCATGAGCCCCGAACTCTTCCTGCAACTCTCACCCGAAGGCCACGTCCGCACACGCCCCATGAAAGGCACACGCCCCGGCACCGCCAGCGCCGACGAACTCTCACTCGCCCCCAAAGACCGCGCCGAACTGGCCATGATCGTCGACCTCATGCGCAACGACCTCGGCCGCGTCTGCGCGTTCGGCTCTGTCCACGTCACTCAGGACCGCGTCATCGAACCCCACGGCGGCACGCCTGAACACCCAGCCGTCTGGCAGGGCGTCGCCACCGTCGAAGGCAAGATCCGCAAAGATCTGTCCCGGAAAGACCTCATCAAAGCCGCGTTCCCGCCCGGCTCCGTCACCGGCGCGCCAAAGGTCCGCGCCATGCAGATCATCGACGAACTCGAACCGGCTCTCGGATTCACCGGCACCCACGCAAGGCGCGGCCCGTACTGCGGCTCATCGGGTTACATCGCCGACGACGGCTCCATGATCCTCAACGTCGCCATCCGCACCGCCATCGTCACCGGCCATACACCAGCAACCGGCATCGTCGAGGCGGGCCAGGCCAGCTACCCCGTCGGCGCAGGCATCGTCGCCGACTCCGACCCAAAGAGCGAATGGCGCGAAACACTCGACAAGGCACGCGCCTTCCTCGACCTTGCAAGCTCAGGCCGCTGCCTCGCCCAGGACTGAACCCCTCTTCGCCGAGAGCCACG
This sequence comes from Phycisphaerales bacterium, assembly GCA_965228265.1. Taxonomy (GTDB): domain Bacteria; phylum Planctomycetota; class Phycisphaerae; order Phycisphaerales; family UBA1924. Next base: position 1,081,333 of record OZ245804.1, on the reverse strand, counting down.
GCGCAACCACCGGCACCTCATCGCGCCCACGCTCCAGAGCATCGAGCATCGGCCCGGGCGACATCGTCCCGATCACGCGCACATCGCCGCCCCGCTCGACCACCGGCAGATCAAGCTCCGCGAGCGCCTGGCGAACGACATGCGCGTTCTTGCCCTCGTCGATCAGCTCCGCAGATCGCGCCCGCTCCGGGATTCGACGATCGAGCGCGTCACGCGCCGCAGCCAGACCCGTGAAGCGATCCCACAACGCCTCATCCATCGGCGTGCGCACCTGCGCACCGATCGACGCCTCGCGCTCGGCGCAGCCCGCCTCGTACCCCGACATCGCGCCCTCGCGCTCGGCGATCCATCGGCAGCGCTCATCGATCCGGCGCTGCTCATGAGCCAGCACCGAGTCCGGCGCATACCGCTGACAGACCCACGCGTTGTTCCGCACGAGTCGCCGAACGATCAGGTCCATGTCCCGCCCCGACTCCACCTTCCGATGCAGCACACGGAAGATCGGGCTGAACACCACGCGGTGCCCCTCGAGCAGCAGCTTTGCCGAAAGGTCGTACTCCTCGGCGTAGAACCCGAAGGTCTCGTCATACCCGCCCGCTTTGTGGTACGCCGCGCGCCGGATCGCCACCCCGCAACCCACGAACACCTCGGGCAGCCCGCCGTCCTCGCGCCGCCGGACTTCCTCCGGCCCGTCGCCCAGAAACACATCCGCCGAGATCGCCGCCGCGTAATCGGGGGCGCGCCTGATCGCGATCTCCATCCCCGTATCCATCGGCGCTGAATCGTCGTCCAGCATCACGAGCCAGTCCGACCGCTCGTCCGCGTGATCCGCGCCCACGTTCCGCGCCGCCGCGCCCCTGTTCTCGTCCAGCCGGATCACCCGCGTCTTCATTCCCCGGGGCAGATGCCCGGGCACACAGACCGGCTCGTCCGAGGCGTTGTCGACAACCACCACCTCCGCGCCGCCGACCGAGAGATGATTCCCGAGCCGATCGATCGCGCTGAGCGTCCTCAGGAGCTGCTCGCCCCTGTTCCGCGTGGGGATGATGTAACTGATCACGCCGCGTGCTCCCGTGCGCCGCGGTCATACCCGAGCGCCTCCAGCAGCTCGCCCGCGCGTTCGTCAAACTCGTGCAACTGGTCGACCGTGAACCAGTTCTCCCAATCACCCGCGACACCCTTGCGGAAAAAGCTCTCGCGATCCTCCTGACCGCGCGACCGCCCGCCGGACAACGACTGAAACGAAGCCGCCTGCGCGCACGCCTCAGCCTGCCCGGGCGTCACCGCCACATCCGTCCCCGAGGCGATATGCCTCAAAATCGAAAGCGTCTGCGTCTCGGGCTCGGCCAGCAGATCCTCATAACTCACGCGCAGCACGCTGCGGAACATCGGCCCGCACTCGAGCATCGCCGTGTTCAGATCGATCCAGTTCGACAAGAAATGCTCGAACCACTTGTCCGGGATCACCCGGTCGGCCAGTTGCTGCGCCGCCTCCAGGTCCTCGCTCCCGGCGCCCTGCATCCCGCCCGCCCAGCGCTGACGCGCAATGTTCAAACGGTGAGCCGCCCCGCTCACGATCACATCCCGCCCGTCGCGCACCAGATGCACGATCGGCGTCTCGTCGTTGTACCGCGCGAGCATCTCCAGCGCGCCCTCGGCTGTCCCCGGATAAGGCGTGAACTTCTCGCCGTAGAACCGCACACCGCCCTCCTGCGCGCACAAACCCGCGATCGTGTCCACCAACCCGAACGCCAGCTTCTCGCCGAAGTCCTCGCCCACATCCGGAGGCGACAGATGCCTCAGCAGATGCCGCGTCGTCTGCTCGATCGTCGTGTGCGGCCCGGTCGGGTTGCTCGGGTCGTAATACCGCCCGAACAGCCGCGACTCCCCGCAGTGCATCGCCGGGTGCGCACTGATGAGCCGCTGCACCCACGTCGTCCCGCTCTTGGGACTCGCAACCACCACAAACTTGAGCGCGCCCCGCGTCATGACACCCGCCTCACGCCGCCCGCAGCCTCGACCACATCCGCGCTGGCGAACGTCAGGTTCGCCGAGTGAAGCCTGGCGATCGAACGACGCAGGTCCGTCGCCGACACGGGCAGGTTGCCCATCCGCCCCGCCTGCACACTCGCCGCCACCGCGCCCAAGAGCGCCGAGGCCTGCGCCCCCGCGCCGCCCGCTCGCGCCAGCGCCACCGTCGTCAATAGCGCATCGCCGCAACCGAGCTGGTCCACCGCCGCCCCCGCAAGCGCCGGCACGTGCTCGGCCTTTAATCGCGAACCGAACCCATCGCCTTCCGTGACAGGCTCCTCGAGAGGCGTAAAGCTCACCAGACCCTCCGGGCCCATCGTCACGATCGCCTCGCCCGTGCCCGTCTCGCGGAGCAGCTGCAACGTCGCCGCCGGCAACGCCTCGTCGAACGAGCGCAGCGCATCACGCAGCTCGCTCTCGCTCGGCGTGAGCAGGTCCAGCCCGCGCATCGCCAACAGATTCGCGCGCGAACCGCTCACATCGCCCGCCGTGAACGAGCACTGCTTTGTCAGCTTCTGGCACACCCGCCGGAGCGTCTGGCTCGTCAAGAGCCCCAGCCCGAAGTCGGCCACGATCCCCACATCCGCCCCGCCCAGCTGCTCCACGAGCGACACGAGCCGGTCCTGCTCCGTCGCGTCGAGCACGTAGGGCCGAACCAGATCGACCTTCACCACTTTCTGCGTGCCCACCACAAAGCGCTGCTTCTCGGGGATCGCCCCGCCCGCGGGCAGCGCCACGACCTCCACGCCCTCAGCCGTGAGCCGCTGACGCATCTCGTACGCGTCATCATCCTCGGGCAGAGCCGTGACAAGCACGGGCCTGGCCCCCATCGCAGCCGCGTGCCGCGCGATGATCGCCGCCCCGCCGTCGTAGCACCGCGTCTCCAATGGCCGGAGCGTCAGCATCGGGCTCTCGCCCGCGACGCTCGGGCGATCGCACACGACGTACGTGTCGCGGATCGTCTCCCCCACCACAATCACTCGCTTGCCCCTAAAGCCCGAGATCACCCCGTCGAGCTCGCCCGCCGAGAGCTTCGGGTCCTCCAGCAGCATCATCAGCCGCGAATGGAACGGATCCATCGACTGCCCGATCGCGTCGATCAGCGCCGACGAGCTGAACACCACATCGCCCGAGCTGAAAACCACCCGACCGCCGGCCTTCTCCACCGTCTCGCGCTCGGCCCGGAATCTCGGGTCCGCGTTGTTCTCGTACTCGCGCCCCTTGATATATACGTCCGGCTCGACCGCCTCGAGCATCGATAGAGCCGTCGGATTCGGATCGACGTAGACCAGGTCCACGATGTCCAGAGCCGCCAGGTTCTCCGCGCGGTGCTCCTGCGGGATCAACGGCCGCCCCGCACCCTTATTGATGTGCGCATCGCCCGTCAGCGAAACCAGGAGCACATCCCCCATCGTCCGCGCCTGGCGCAGGTGACGGATATGCCCGGGGTGGACAATATCGAAGCAGCCGTGACACACCACCAGCGAACGCCCCTCGATGCGCAGCCGACGACGCAGCGTCACCAGTGCCTCGAGCGACAGGATTTTCTGGCCCGGGTCGGCCGGGCCGGAGCGCGGGGTCATCGGGCGGGTATCGGCCCAGAACCCGCTCAGACCGCAGGATTTGGCCCAAACGCGCGGGTTTGGCCGATCTCCCCTGTATGAGCGCCCAAGCCGCGCCCCACGCGACCATCACACTCCCCGAGATTCTGGCCCTCGGCTCCCAGCACAAGCCATGGGCCTTCGTGCCCGTCGCCCGGCAAGCCCTGCCCCAGACCGCGTTCGATCCCGAGCTCTGGTTCCTGCTGGCCAGGAACCTCGCGGATCTCGGCCTTGGCACCCTCGCCGCCGAGGAACTGGACGCCCTGCTCGCCAAACGCCCCCAGGCCGATCGCCTCCCCCGCGTCACGCAACTCCGGGCCACGATCGCCGACCTCCCGGACGACCGCGTGCCCGCGACCGAACGCCGCGCCAATGCCGATAGAGCCCTGCACGCCCTCGTTGAGCGTGGACTCGATCTGAGCGCCGATTTCGCGCGTTGGTGCGAATCGCTCGCGGACACCGAGGCCTTCCGAGCCAGCGATGGCAACATCGTCCGCCGCACGGGCAAGGCCCTCACGCACTTTGGCGACCAGATCGGAGCCGCCCGGCACATCGGCAGCGAGCACATCGCCAAGGCGGCCCAGTCCCCGGCACCCTTTCTGATCGAGGGCCTCGACCCGCCCTGGCTCCTCATCGAGCTCGACCAGCGCACCCCACAGCTGGCTTCGGGCTATCAGCCCGGCATCCGCGTCGTGCAGCAGGATCCGATCGAGTTCTTCGACGGCTGCGCGCTGGCCGACATCTCCAGCATCCTGCGCCAAAAACGCGTCGAATGCTTCATCGGCCAAGAGGCGGGCGAAATGCTTGCCCAGGCCCTGTCGCGCGACGCGGGCACGCCCATCGCCGGGCCCTACATGCCCCTGCGCTCGCTCCGAACGCCCTGCACGCCAGCGGTCTCCGAGATTGTGCGCCATGAACTCGAGAAGCAGAACACCGCGCACGCCGACCACCTCGCCCGCGTCCACGCGCGTGACGCATCGCGCGACGAGGCGTACTGGCGCCAACGGATCCCCGATGCCATCGCAGGCCGGGCCGACCCCCTGCGCATCGTCATCGCGACGTGCCGATTCACAACCGTGCTCGGCGAGATGGGCAGCGATCTTGCCGAGAGCCTGCGCAAGCTCGGCTGCGAAGTTTGGCTGCTGACCGAGCCCTCGGACCACCGCCGACTCAGCCCGCTCGGCTACAGCAAGGTCCTCGACGAGTTCGACCCCGACCTGATCCTCGCCCCCAACTACACCCGGCGAGACCTCGAGAAGGTCATCACGGGCCAGACCGATGCCCCGCCCGAGTCGCGCGTGCTGCCCGCGGGCGTGCCCTTTGTCGTCTGGGTGCAGGACTCGATGCCCCACCTGCTCACCACAGCCGCCGGCGCCTCGATCGGGCCGCTGGATCTGGCGATGGGCTACGTCTCCCGCGAGATGATCAACGACTTTGGCTACCCGCGCGAGGCGGTTCTGCCCGCGCCGCTCGTTGCCAGCACGACCAAGTTCGACACCTCGCGCATCGACCCCGACCTTGCCCGCTCTTTCGCCTGCGACGTGGCGATGATGACCCACCACTCAGAGACGCCAGAAGCCCTCCGGGACCGGCTGCTCCAAGAGCTCGCCGGCTCGTCAGCCGTCCGCCAGCAGATGGCATCAATCGTCCCCGCGCTCGACGAGATCGCCCGCGACCCGTGCGCCCAGCCCGGGATCTACGCAGCCGTGCGCTCACTCTTTGAGTCGCAGCGCGATCTCGACCACGAATCCCGCGAGATGCTGATCCAGAATTTCGCGATGCGCTACATCGACCGCAGGATGCGCCACGAGGTCGCGCACTGGTGCCGCGAGATCTGCGAGCGTCGCGGCTGGACGTTCCGCCTCTTCGGCAAGGGCTGGGCCCAGCACCCGGAGCTTGGCCGGTTCACCTCACCAGCGCTCGAGCATGGCGATGCGCTGGCGGCCGCCTACCACGCCGCGGGCCTGACCATCCACACCAGCGCCTTCAGCCCCATGCACCAGCGCCTGATCGAGTGCGCCCTGGCCGGCGGCGTGCCGATCTTCCGGCGCACCGTCGAATCGGATCGATTGGCGACCCAGTACGCCTTCATACGGATACTGCGTGATCAGGGTGCGAAAGCTCTGGAAAGGACCGTCCCGGACGATGGCATGGGTACCGTCGTCTGGTTCGACTGGCTCAGCTCGCTCGATGCCGTGCACTGCACGAAGTACCGCCAACGCCTTGGCCATCAGATCGATGACCGACTCGCGATCCGCGATCCGGCCACGGACCCGCGGATCACTCAGTCAGCGCCCATCATGCCGGAAGCAGATGCATCATGGCTCTTGGGCGGCCCCGACGATTCGAGTTTCGCGAGCGCCGACGAACTCGAAACCTTGATCGAGCACGCCCATTCCTATCCGGGGTGGCGCACAAGCAAATCCGCTGGCATCGCGTCACGCGCACGCAGCTTTCACACGCACGACGCGCTGGCGTCGCGGCTGATTGAAGCGATCAAACGCCGGCTGGCTTGAGCGAATACGGATTCTCGTACGAACCATAGATCGGGTGCACATACACACCCGCCTGGCGCAGGATGTCCGTTTGCTCCCACAACGCCGCCTCCCACGCATCGCTTGAGAGCAGAACCCCGTCCGGTTTCAGTTCCATCATCGCGCGCGTAGGCGTGACAGCGGGCAATCCGAAGGCCTCCCCGGACGCCGGCGGATGCTCGTCGATGAATCCGACGACCGGAAGATCGGCCCTCTCGAATGCATCGGCTCGGCATTGCGTGTGCAAACCGAGTCCAAAGACCGCGATGCGACGGCAACCACGCTCAACCATCAAGGCAATGTGCCGAGAGAGTGTCGACCGATCAGGCAGCAGAGAACTCCAGACCGCTTCGATCCCACGCTCTTTCCACGACCGGATGCGTTCTTCCTCCGGGCCGACGTCGCCGGCTGGGAGAATGACAACCTCACTTCGTGCGTTGGGCGCACGCAACGCGACCGCGTTGTACCCCGCCTCGACCAATCTGGCGCGGGTCCAGGCGATCTCGCCCGAGCCATCCTCCGTGAGCAGCTTGCGCCACCGGGAACGATCGGTGAGCGTCACGCCCGCGGTGCTCTTCTTGGGTTCTTTGCGTTCGATAAAGACGCGATCGAACAGGGCCGCGTACCGCTCGGCCATCTGATCCAGCCCAAGGCTCGCAGCCACGCGTCGGTGCGCCTCGGCCCCGATGCGCTGGAGTGCTTCGCGGTCCGCGTCGAGGGCCGCGATCCGGCGTGCCAGCGCCTCGGGCTGGCCGACGGGTGCGGTCACGCCCGTGACGTCTTCCTCGATCCATTCGCCCACGCCGCTCTCGACGCGTGTGACCGCGGGCACCACGCCGCAGGCCATCGCCTCGAGCATCGTGATGCTCGTGCCCTCGTATTCGCTCACGAGGACGGAGATATCCATCTCGGGCCAGAACGCGCGGAGATAGCCCGGCGTGCGTGGGCCGTGGTAGATCACGCGCACGCAGCCCGTGGTCGCCAGCTCGCGCTTGAGCGCCTCGCGGTCGGGCCCGTCGCCGACGATGTGCAGCTCGCATTCGACACCCTTGGCCGCCAGCGTGTGCACGAGCGGGACGAGGTCGGACACCCGCTTCTGCACCTGCGCCAGACGCCCGACGTAGGCGATCCGCAGCGGGCCCTGGGCGCTGACGCGTCTGGGGGATTCGAGCGCGGGCACGCCGTAAACGATCGTGTCGCTCGGGCGCGTGCCCGCCATCGGTTCGAGCCACGAGCGCACCTGGCTGCTGACCGAGACGGCGCCGTCCCAGTCCGGGTAGCTGGTCATCAGCTCGCGGTAGTACGCGCAGTCGGTGTGCCCGATCGCCACGCTCGGGACGCCCGTGTGCCGGAGCTGGGTCGCCACGGCATAGGACAGATCTCCATAATTCGGCAGCACCAGATCGGGCGAGAGCACCTCCACCGAGCGGCGCAGATTCGCGAGCGTCACAAAGTGATCGTCCGTCGGATCGAGCACGCAGAGCGAGACGCGCTCCGAGAGCAGGGGCTTGGCGCTATGCGCCATTGGCGGGTTCTGCGCCACAAGCAGCGTCTGCAGGTCGTAGCCCAGATCGGGTCGTCGCTCGAGCGTGTCGGCCAGGCGGATCGACCAGGTCGTGACGCCCCCGATCGGCGAGTGATCGAAGGGCACGATGCTCACGATGCGCTTGCGCCCCGCCTGCCCGGGCCTGGCTGAGGGGATCCGCGCGATCGGACGCAGGGGCACGCGCTTCGGGGCTGGGGCATTCTGCTTTGTCTGCTCGGCGATCGTCTCGGCGACAAGCTCTGCAGCGCTCGCCTCGCCCGAGGAGGCGTCCAGCAATCGCAGACACTCGTCCTGCCGCCGAAGCTGCTCGCGGGTTGGCCTTTGGAGCTGGCGCAGGAGCCGCTCGGGCGAATCGACCCATCGCGCCAGGCCCTGAGCGAGCGGGGCCTCGCCGTTCGTTTCGTTCTGGCCCGAGCGTTCGACGGGCTGCCAGACCCAGGCCGCGGGCGACCAGAGGGGTGTTTCGTTGGCGTGCAGGAGTGCGCAGGGTCGGCCGGCGCGCATCGCCTCGACCGTGAGCGTCGAGGGCGTCGTGATGACCGCCGACGCATATTCGAGGGCATCATCGAGCGATCCCGGGTGGTTCTCGACGCCGAGCTCGTCGGCGAGGCCGTCGGTCAGACGCCAGATCAGCCGCGTGCGCGTCCAGTGCGCCGCCTGCCTGAGTTCCGAGAGCGCCCAGAGCAGTCTCTCGCGTTCGTCTTCGGTGAAGGCGGGCGTGTTCGCGGTCGCGACGAGGATGGGTGCCTGCTCGTTTCGGCTGGTGGGCTCATCGAACCGGGCGTCGATGCGGGGCAGGCCCGTGGGCCTTGCCTTGTTGCCGAGCGTGGTCAGCGTGCGGGCGTCGATGAGCCCCGAGCAGCAGACAACATCGACCGGCGCGGGGCGCAGGAAATCATCGCCGACGCGAGGGTTGGTGTAGGTGTTGCGCCACTCGACGAGGCCGTCCATCAGGAGGACGGTCCGCGCATCGACCTTGCGGGCCATGCGCAGGGCGCGGACGCACCGGGGGTCGAGGACGTCGGTCACGACGACGACACGGGTGCCCATGCGGACGCGGGGCGGGCGGTGCTGCTCGTCCTGCCGCTCGACCCGCAGGCCCCGGGCCCTCAGCTCGTCCGCGACGCCGGGCAGATGGTCCACGACGCCGCTGGGCTGCACGAACAGCACATCCGGCGGCGAGGTGTCACGTCGGGTCGTCATCCGGCCCCATCCATCGGCGATTTTCGGCTTTCCGGGCCAGAACCAGCCGATCTCTGGAGTATGGCGCACACCCCACCCCCACCCACACTCGTCCTGCTCCCGGGCGGGCTCTGCGTCTCGGGGGTCGCGCTCTGGGCGGTTCGGCTCAGCTCGGCCCTGGCGGAACGGGGCGGGCAGGTCACGCTTGTGCTCTTTGCCAAAGCTCCCGACTCGGCCCCGCTCGAACTGAAGATCGACGAACGCGTGCGGGTCGTGGACCTCGGTCATGTGCCGCCCATCGAAGCATGCGGGGGGGATCTCTCGGCCTACCTGCCCACGATCGCGCGCGAAACGCTCAGGCTCGCCGAGTCGGGCGACGTGACGGTTCTGCCCAATCAGCACGGCGACTGCTTCGGGATCGCAGCCGCCCTGTCGCAGTCACTGGGCGAACGCATCCGCATCATCGGGACCGCACACTCCGACAACGCCTACGACCAGCGCCTGCTCACGCACTACGCGCCGATGCTGTCGCGGTTCGTCGCCGTCAGCCGCACGCTCGAATCGAAGCTTCGCCGCGCTCTGCCCGCACGGATCGACGACATCGCGCGGATTCCCTACGGCGTGCCGATGCCGGACGCATTGCCCACGCGCGACCCTGCAGGCAGCCGACCCATCCGCCTGCTCTACGCGGGGCGCTACGAACACCGCCAAAAACGCATCATGGCGCTCCCAAAGCTCGCCAGGAAGCTGACTGAAAGCGGGATCGACTGTGCGCTCACGATCGCCGGCGAAGGGCCCGCGGGCGACGAACTCCGCACGGCGTGCGCCGGGCTTCCAGATGTGCGGGTCCTGAGCGCTCAGGGTCAGCAGGAGCTCGCAGCACTGCTCGAAACGCACGACGCGATGGTGCTGCCCTCCCGGTACGAGGGGCTCTCGATCGCGATGCTCGAGGCGATGGCGCGCGGGTGTGTGCCGATCGTGACGCGCTGTGACTCGGGATCGGCAGAGGCGATCGAGCACGAACACTCGGGGCTGATCGCGGACGTCTCGCCCGATGCGGACGAAGAAGCCGCTGCCGACGGGCTGCTCGCGTGCGTGCGCCGATTCGCGGAACTCGATGCCCGGGCGCTCGCCCGCGGCGCAGCCGATCGCGCCTGCGCGCTCTACACGATCGGGGCGCACGCGGAGCGGTGGACCGGGCTTCTCACCGAAGCGATCGACAGTGAACCCAGAGCCTGGCCCGCGACGAGACCCTGCGCGTTTACGTCAGAGGCCGGCGGCTCGTCGGGCTCCGTGCCCGAGGGCGCGGGCGAGAGGCTCAGGCATCTGCTCACCCGTCTCGGCGGACGGGCGATAGTGATCCACGGCGCGGGTCGGCACACGATCGAACTGGCGCACCACCTCGCGCACGCCGACGTGCGCGCGATCACCGACGATGACCCGGCCCGTTACGGCGAGCGACTGCTGGGGTGGAAAGTCATCTCACCCCTGGAAGCGGGCATGACAGGCGCGACGGATGTCATCATCAGCTCCTCGATGCACGAGGACGCGATCTGGAACCGGCGCTCGGTCTACGAGGAACAGGGGCTCCGCGTGCACAGGCTCTCTCAGGCGGCGAGCGTCGAGAGCAAGCCCTCGCGGATCGCGGTCTCGATCAACCCCTGACGCCAATAGTGCTTTTTGAGCGGTCGGAATCGCTCGTACACGGCTCCGATGTCTTGGACTCGATCCCCGGGCACGTCGCCGAGGCGCAGGAACTCATCCGTCAGTTCCAAAGCGGAATCGCGATCGGTGCGCACGCGAGCGGCGCACTCGGTGAGCGAATGTTCGCTCATGATGTCGTCTCGGAAGACCTCCCTCGCGAAGTCCGGGTTTGCTCGCGCAAAGTGCACCGACGCTTCGCCGAGCTTGGTCTCGCGGATGAGCAAGGACTTCGCGGACATCCTGTGGTCGTGGTCGGCGCGGGCCTCGACGAGGAATCGGATGGCCAGGCCTTGTCGCGCGAGTCGGTAGCCGAGTTCGATGTCCTCGTGGCCGTAGATGAGCGGCATGTGCGTAAACCCGCCCACCCGGCGCACAGATTCGAGCAAAGCCGAGAAGTTCAGCCCGAAGAGATGTCGAAAGCCGAAGTCGTGGTCCGGGTCTGTCTTGGCGAGCATCTTGTCGTAGAAGAAGATCCACGAGGTCTCGCGCACGATGCGATCGATCACGGTTGGCTGTTCGACCGCGGCGTACGGCGAGTAGCCGACGAAGACGGCTTCGTTTCCTCTATCGCGTACAGCCCGGCGGTGGGTCTGGATGAAACCCGGAGCGGGGATCACGTCGTCGTTGAGTGAGACCAGGATCTGGCCGCGAAGCTCTTTGAGCAGGTGATGTCGCAGCGCGAGCTGGCCCTGGTGGGGCTCTTGATAGATGCGGAGCTTGCAGCATTCTGCCCGGAAGGCGGTTTGCGCGAGGCTGGCTGCGTGCTCATCCGGGCCGTCGAGCCCTACGACGACCTCGTCGCCGTCCTGCCAGTCCTGATCCGATAAGGCGCGCAGGCACGCGGCGAGCTTGTCCGCCCGATTCCGGCTTGGGATGAGCACACTGACGTTCACGGCTGTGTTATCGGCCCGATCCGCCGTCGACCTTTGCCCCAGAGGTTTCAGGACGATCAGAAGATTCGCTTGAGAGTGTCCGATAGGACGGGTGCTGGAGCAGCCGCGCCAGGAGAAGAAGACATGATCGACAAGAACCGGATCGTTGAGCCTCTGCCCATCAAGTCGCCCCAGGTCGAGCGTCGTCGGCACACGCGCTGGTCGCTCGAGCGGCCTTGCAAGATGCGTCGGGCGTCGAGCATCACGTTCGAGCCGGCGCGGACGGTGAACGTCGCGCCGGGCGGGGTTCGGATCAACGCGCTGGGCGAGAAGCGGTACTCGGTGGGTGACCGCGTGGAGATCGCGATCGCGTGGGACGGCGAGTCGGTGGTCGTGCGTGAATCGCTCCTGATCGGGCGCGTGGTCCGGATCACACGGGGCGAGGTCGGGCAATCGCTGGCGATCCAGTTCGAGCAGCCCATGAGCCTCGATGCATCGGTGCTCGATCCGGCGGCGTAAACGACCGCGAGATCCGCACTTTCGCGCATGAACGCGGCGCTAGAATGCCTCGCAGCCTGGATGAGTTGTGGCTGCGAAGGGAGCGCCCATGCTCTGGCAGCCCTCACTGCCCGAACGTTACACGAAGGCCGACCCGGCGGCGCTGGCGCGGGACATCGCGGACCGGCGCGAGCGTCTGGGCGATCGCCTTGTCATCCTCGGGCACCACTACCAGGCCGACGCCGTCATCAAGCACGCCGACCTGACCGGTGACAGCCTGAAGCTCAGCCAACTGGCGGCCAAGGTCTGCCATGAGAAGCCGGTCGAGTATCTGATTTTCTGCGGCGTGCACTTCATGTCCGAGACCGCGGACATGCTCAGCCCCGACCAGGTCGCGGTAATCCTGCCCGATCTGTCGGCGGGCTGCTCGATGGCGGACATGGCCCAGTACGACGACTGCGTGTACGCGTGGGATGCGATCCACAAGGAGCTCGACAAGCAGGGCTTTACGGGGCGTGTCATCCCGATCACGTACGTGAACTCGTCGGCGGCGATCAAGGCGTTCGTCGGCGCCAATGGCGGGGCGTGCTGCACAAGCTCGAACGCGGACCGCGTGTTCGAGTGGGCCGCCAACGGGGGCGACGGCAGCGCAGGCGACGACGTGAAAATCCTGTTCCTGCCCGATCAGCATCTGGGGCGCAACACCGCGCACAAGTTCGGGATCGATGTCACCAAGAACGCGGCTCTGTACGACCCGCGCTTAGTGCACCGGGGCGAGCCGATGGGCGGGCTGACGAGCGAAATGCTGCGGGACGCCAGGGTGATCCTGTGGGCGGGTCACTGCTCGGTGCACAAGCTGTTCCGCCCGGAGCACGTGGACGAGATCCGGGCGTTGTCGGCTCAGGAAGCGGATCAGCAGCCCTGGCAGGTGATCGTGCACCCCGAGTGCGCCAAGGAAGTGGTGGACAAGGCGGATCTGTCGGGCTCGACGGAGTTCATCCTGAACACGATTGGCTGGGCTGAGGCGGGCTCGCGATGGGCGGTGGGCACGGAGCACAACATGGTGAACCGTCTGCGCCGGCAGGCGGCCGAGCGCGGGGTGACGGTGCGGATTCTGTCGGACTGTCAGTGTCTGTGCACGACGATGTACCGGATCGATGAGCCGCATTTGCTGTGGGCGCTGGATCAGCTCTGCGGGATTTCCCCGAGCGGGAAGGAGCGGGAGCCGACGATCCCGAACCAGATCCGCGTGCCCGCGGAGATTCGGCGCGATGCGCTTCTGGCGCTGGACCGGATGATGACGCTCAGTGCGCCGGCCATGAGCTCTGACTGAGATCAGATAGGGCGGCGCGGTTTCGATTGGGCAATCAGTTGAAAGCGATCAGCCGCGGGTGGCGCCGGCGGCGCGTTTGGTGGTGGGCTTGGCTTCGGTGAAGGCAGCGACTTGTGCGTCGGACTTGGCGGGGGTCGCCGAGCCGTTGCGGAGTTTCTCGCCGAGCTGTTCGGTGGCGAGTCTCATGAGCCTGCCGGCCTTGAATCGGACGGACCACTTGCTGGGGACTTCGACGCGTTCGAGCGTCTTTGGGTTCTGCGCAGTGCGGGCCTTGCGCTCGCGGACTTCGAAGACGCCGAAGTCGCGGAACTCGAGCCTCTTGCCCTCGCCGAGATCATTCACGACCTCATCAAGAACGGACTGAACGATCTTCTTGACAACGACGCGCTTCTCGCCCGTCTTGTCCGCGATGCGATCGATCATCTCCTTCTTGGTGATGGTGATAGTCGTGGGTTTGGTCTCGGTCTTTGCTTCCATCGCTCCCCCGATCTCGATTGATCGCTCGCTCCCCCGCCAGTTCCCTGCGGGGGTCAAATGTAGCCCGCTCGCGGGTGTCCCGCCACGTCCATTGCCGACATAACCTTTGGCTTCTGGACAGTTTAGCGAAACGTGCCCCCGGGGGATACGCGCAAGTGGACCGTAGGCATGCACGGCTGGACAAGTCGAGCCGGGCGGTGTTTGAAGAATAGATCAGAGCGCGAGCGGGTCAGAAAGAGATGGACACCCCGCCGTAGAGCCCGGCGAGTGCACCCTCGGCTTCCACGTCATCGGAATCGAGGTCGAAGACAAGAAGTCTGTAACCGATCTGCGCCGCGACGTTCGGGACGGGCGAGTACCGGAAGCCTGCGGCGATATCGAGCGACGAAGAAGACTGATCACCGATCTCCGGAATGTAACCGAAATTGGTCGCGACGTCGATGCCGAATCTTTCGTCGAATTCGATCGCCCATTTCACGCCCACAACGGGTTCGACGTGGAACATGTCGCCTGATTGCTGCGCGGGCGTGCCGCTGGTTCGGCGGACGCTGAGTTCGTAATCGTACGCGCGCAGTCCGACGACGGCATCGAGTCGTGATCGAACCAGGTGTGCGCCTCGGTCGTCGGGATCGGTGGCGAAGGACCAGATCTGATACCCAGCTCGGATGCCGAAGGTGTTGATATCGATCTCGGTCACGAGCGTATCGCCCGGGGCGACGGCGAGCGAGCCGAGGGTCATGGGGTCCTGGGCGACCGAGCCGCCGTGCTGGCTTGTGATCGCGCCCAGGAGCGTCAGACGCCAGGGCCCTTGGCGGTAATGGGCCTCGACGCCCCCGCCGATGCGTGGGTCGTCGATCGAGAGGTCCTTGGTGTGCGCCAGCTCGCTGCCCGAAAAGCCCACCTCGCCTCCGGGTGAGGCGTACCAGACGAAGGGTTCGATCTGGAACTGGGGCTGATCGAACTCGACGCGGTCGTATTGACCCGAGAAGAAGCCGAGCTTTCGCCCCGTGGGTTCCGGGTCGGGCTGGGAGATGGGGCTGTCCTGTGCGTGAGCGAGGCCCGCGCTAACAGCCAGAAGACAGAACGACACGATCCGTACCACCCGAAGCACTCTCCCTTCTTTGGACCGGCAAGCGTACCGTGCCCACGGAGCCCGCGTGTGACACCGACGCCGAAACAACCCGATCCCAGCCAGCGCCCGGCGGGCGAGATCCGCCTGGCGGCCGGGGTGATGGTGCCTGAGTCGGTGCTGGAGTTCACCTTTGTCAGCAGCTCGGGCCCCGGGGGGCAGAACGTCAACCGGCGCTCCACGAAGGCGAGGCTCCGGGTGCGGGTGGAGGATCTGCCCCTGAGGCCCGCGGCCGAGCGCCGGCTGCGCACGCTCGCGGGGACGATGATCACCGACGAGGGCGAGCTGATCCTGACCTGCGACACGACCCGCAGCCAGAAGGCCAACCGGGAGGAGTGCCTGGATCGGCTCAAGGAGTTGGTCGCCCGGTCGCTGGTGGCACCCAAGCCCCGCAAGAAGACCAAGCCCACGCGGGGCTCGGTCGAGCGTCGGCTGAAGGAGAAGCGCATCCGCTCGCAACGCAAGTCCCGCCGAAAGGGCGACCAGGATGAGTGATCGGGGGGGCGATCTGACGCTGGCGATCGAGACCAGCAACCCCTCTTCGGGTGGTGTGCCCGGGGTGGCGTTGGGTCGGGTCGATGGGGATGCGGTGGCGCTGATCGGTGTGGAGCGACTCGGGGAGGGCGAGCGGCACGACGATCTCTTGATGCCGGCGATCCGAAGTCTCATGCAGCGCGAGGGGTTCGAGCCGAGGCAGCTTGAACGCGTGGTCTGCTCGATCGGGCCGGGCGGGTACACGGGGCTCCGGATTGCGACGGCGGCGGCGAACATGATCGCCCTGACCTCCGGCGCGAGGCTTTACGGCGTGCCGTCGGCGTGGGTCGCGGCGCGGGAGTCCTCGCCCGCGGGGGCCTTCGCGGTAGCCCTGTCGTCCAAGAAGGACACGAGCTATGTCACGGTCTTCCCGGCAGGGGGCGGCGAGCCGATCGAGGGGCGGGTGATCGCGGCTGCTGAGCTTGAGGGCCTCGGGATCGGGGTGCTCTTGGGGGATCGGTTCCTGCCGACGCCCTTCCGGGAGGCGTGCGACAAGCTCGGGATCGAGGTCCGCGAGCCGACGTTCTCGGCAGAGGCGTGCCTGATGTTGGCCCCACGTCTCAGGGCTATCCCCGTGGGGCAGTTGGTGCCGGAGTACGGGCGGGAGGCGGAGGCGGTCACAAAGTGGCGAGAACTCCACCCCAAACCGGGCAGATCTTGACGATTCGAGGGGTCGTGCCGGACTCGGCGTGAAGTTAGGCAACCTGGGAACCGACCAACGTTTGTGGCGCGGACCGCACGGATGCGGTCTGATTCTGCATGCAGAGGGTCCCCCCATGGCCGAGACACCTCCGACCGATTTCGGTCGCAAGAAAATCTTCACCACCGGCGAAGCGGCGCAGGTCTGCAAGGTGAGTCAGCAGACGATCATCCGTTGCTTTGACTCGGGTCGGCTGACGGGCTTCCGCGTGCCGGGCTCGAAGTTCAGGCGGATTCCGCGTGAAGAGCTCATCCGCTTCATGAACGCCAACGACATCCCGCTCGATCTGATCGAGGGTGGGACGAAGCGCATTCTGTGTGTGGACGACGACCCGGAGATCCTCGAGCTTCTCGGGGACATCCTGGGCGGTGATGCGCGGTTCGAGATCGAGTCGTGCGGGACGGGGTATGACGCGGGCCTGATGACGGCGAGCTTCAAGCCCCATCTGATTCTGCTGGATTACAAGCTGCCGGACATCAACGGCAACGAGGTGTGCAAGCGCCTGCGCTCGACGGACGAGCTTTCGGGGATCAAGGTGGTGTTTATCTCGGGTGTGATCGATCGCGCCGAGGCGGACGAGCTGATTGATGCCGGCGCCGACGGGTTTATCAAGAAGCCCTTCGACGTGTCGAACCTGATGGGCACGATCGAGAGTCTGCTCGGGGTGGAGTCGCGGACGGGCGACAACGGCGTGAGTCACTGACGCGGAGCACGGATGGAAGGCTCGCACACTCAAGGCGGTACGCAGAAGGTCGAGCTGATCCTCGAGAGGATCGACCAGCTCCCGACGCTGTCGCCGATCGCGCAGAAGCTGCTGGACGCGGCGACGAGTGACGACGTCGATATCGCTGAGCTTTCGGCGCTGATCGAGACGGATCCCTCGCTGACGGGCAAGGTGCTCTCGCTTTGCCGGCGTTCGGACCGGGGCGTGAGCGAGACGGTCACGAACGTGCAGCACGCGGTGACCCTGGTCGGTCTCGAAGCGGTGCAGTCGGCGGTGCTGAGTGTCGAGGTGTACAACCTCATGTCCGGCACCGAGGGCGAGGCCTCCAATGCGGGCTTCGACGGGCAGGGTCACTGGCGGGCGTGCATCTCGGTTGCATCGGCGAGCGAGCTGATCGCGCAGGCGCTTCGGCTACCCAAGCTGCGTTCGGAGACGGCGT
This sequence comes from Phycisphaerales bacterium, assembly GCA_965228265.1. GTDB lineage: Bacteria > Planctomycetota > Phycisphaerae > Phycisphaerales > UBA1924. The sequence continues at coordinate 1,064,029 of OZ245804.1, read as the reverse complement.
TCACGGCCGGGCTTTTGCACGGCATCGGGCGGTCGGCCCTGAACTTGGCGTTGCCGGGGAGCTACGGCAAGGTGCTGCGGATCGCTGAGCAGCGCGGCGTGGATTCGGCGAGGCTCGAGCGCGAGCTGATCGGGCTGGACCACCAGGCGGCGGGGCGCAGGCTTGCTGAGCACTGGGGTCTGCCGCTCATGTTGCAGGATGTGGCGTGGCTGTACGACATGCCCGCCGAGAGCGTGCCGGACCTCCAGCACCGCAAGCTGATCGGGATCGTGTCGTGCGCCAGGGCGCTGTGCCGACGGATGAATCTTGGCTGGTTCGGTGACTTTGCGCAGGCGCCGGACGTGGGCGAGATCGCGCGGGGCTTCGGTCTCGATGCCGAGCTTGTCGAGGGCGTGGCGACGCGGGTACACGAGCGTGTGTCGGAGCGGTGCGGCGCGCTCGGGATGGACGAGATCTCGCCGGTCGAGGTGCTGCTCGAATCCGTGACGCGCGCCAACGCCAGACTCGCCTCGCTGAACAGGTCGCTGGCCAACCGCAGCGATCATGGCTCGCAGCAGAAGAAGATCCTGGACACGATCGGTGATTTCTGCGAGAAGAGCCGAACGAGCGCGGGGCTGGCCGGCGCGATGGCCCAGGTGGCGCGATCGGCCTCGGACCTGATCGGGGGCGAGCTCTTTACGATCGTGACGCAGTCCGAGCGCGGCGAGCAGTGGCGGATGTTCCGCTTCACCGAGACGGGCACGCTGGTGCGCTCGGAGGTGCTTGCGGCTCCGGTGCTCGAGCCGGGCAGGCGGGCGTCGCTCACGATGCTGACGGACCCTTCGCAGGCGTTGACCAGCGGCATCAAGATCATGAGCTTCCTGGCGCCGTACGCGACTGAGAATGTGGAGCTGGACCAGATCCGCATCTTGCCGTTGATCACGGGCGAGGACGCGGAGGACCGCCCGGCGCAGTGTGCGTTGCTGTTCGTGGAGCGGGACTTCGAGAAGGCGATCCCGAGCTCGGTGCAGCGGCGGGCGGTGCTTTCGGTGTGGGGCTCGGCTGTGGCGTCGGCGCTGCGTCACGAGTTTGCGCGGAAGCTTTCGGATGAGCTGGCGGACAGGCACCGCGACCTTGCCGAGACGCAGGCCAGGCTCGCCGAGACGCAGTCGATGGCGCGGCTGGGTGTGATGACGGCCGGCGCGGCCCACGAGATGAACAACCCGCTGACGGTGATCAAGGGCTACGCGCAGGTGCTCCGTTCGCGGGTGGCCGACAGCGAGCTGCGGAAGCTGGCGGAGAAGATGGGCGTGGCGGCGCAGGAGATCAGCGACCTGATCTCGAGCATGAATCTGATCGCGGACCCGCCCGAGCCGGAGATGGAGCGTTGCTCGATCCAGGGCATCATCAACGAGGCAGTGGTGGCGACACGGGAGCGGACGCGCACGAACTGCGCGTCGCGGATCTCGGTGCCCCCGGGCATGCCGGTGGCGCTGCTCGATCCGCAACTCCTTCGCAGTGCGCTTGTTGAGCTCATCGCGAACGCGGCGGAGTCGGGGACGACGGAAATTATCGAGATACGTGTTCAAATCGATCAACTCGATGACCGACTGCTGGTCATGGTCAAGGACCACGGCTCGGGGATGTCTCAGAAGACGCTGGATCACGCGTTTGATCCGTTCTTCAGCGAGAAACCAGCGGGCCGGCAGACGGGTCTTGGGCTGTTCCGGGCGAGGCGTCTGGTGGAGCTCATGGGTGGATCGGTGTCGCTCTCTTCGCGGGAGGGCATCGGAACGAGAGCGCTTCTGATGCTGCCGACGTGGCGGGCACCGGAGCTGGAGCGAGAGACGAGCAAGGCCGCGTAAGAGACGCCGGCCGGGGAAGGCGGAGCGATGGGTGGGATGAGGCGCAACAAGGGAGAGGAAGCCGGTGGTCGCGGTCGGACGAGAGCGCGGCGGCAGAGCATCCCCGCAACCCCCGACACCCGTCACGCCAGCGCCAGAGCGCTCGTTGTGAGTGAATCCGACGCGACCGCGATGCTCGTGGGCCCGGCGCTTGGTGAGCTTGAGGTCCCGATGGAGTGCCAGTACACCGTCGACGACGCACGCCTGCGCCTCAGCCAGACCGAGCGGCCCCGGATCGATGTGATCGTGCTCACCCAGGACACGCCCGGCGCGCACGAGTTCATCCGTCAGCTCTCGATCAGCTCGCCCGCGATCGCGTGCGTGATGGTGTGCGAGAACGCGACGCTCGACGACGCGATCGATGCGATGCGCTGCGGCGCGGTGGACATCATCAGCGCCGAGCTCGGGCAGGAGAAGGCGGGGGCTGCGCTGCGTTCGGCGCTCGACCGCTCAAACGTGGCGCGCCAGCGCGAGGAGCGTTCGATCCGCCTGCGTTCGGTGTGCAAGAAGCTCAATAGCGCCAGGCACGAGGTGACCAACCAGGTCTCGGACATGTGCAACGATCTGGTCGACGCGTACCGCGAGCTGTCGGGCGAGATCGACAAGCTCTCGATCTGCGGAGAGTTCAACGGCATCATCCGCCAGGAGCTCGAGATCGAGTCGCTGCTGCGGGTCGTGCTCGAATTCATCCTCGCCAAGACGGGGCCGACCAACGCGGCGATCTTCCTGCCCGCCTCGGGCAGCGAGTTCAGCCTGGGCGCGTACGTCAACGCGGACATCCCGAAGGCGAGTGTCGATGCATTGCTCGACCATCTCGCCGAGGTGCTGGCGCCGCGGTTTGAGCACCGCCCGGGTGTGCATCAGTACGACACGCGGCGTGACGTCGCAAGGCTCATGGGCCCGGACGCCCACTGGCTGCCCGAGCAGACGCTGCTCGCGTTCCCCTGCCTGCACAACGACGAGTGCCTCGCGGTCGTGACGCTCTTCCGCGACGACCACGACCACTTCTCGAACGAGACGGTCAAGCTGCTCGACACGATCAGCGCGCTGTTCAGCCGGCAGCTGGCGCGGATCATCCACGTCCACCACCGCCACCTGCCCAAGCACAAGTGGGGCGCGATCGGCGATGCGCCGGACAGCTACGACTACGACGAGTACGACGAGTACGACGGGCCGGACGATATCGATCTGGCGGCGTAACTTACGCGTCAATCCGAATCAGAACGAGCCCCTTCCGTTCGGGAGGGGTCGTCTTTGCGCAGTCATACACCCTCGCTGCGCGAAGGGCTCGTGGTGAAATTCGCGCGGGTATTTCCCCAAGAAGCTGGCGCGGGGCAGAGATCCACAATCGGATAGACTCGCGTCACGGCCGGTGCTGCCCCTGATGGGCCGGGAAAGGTGTTGGTGCGCGATGCTGGACAATCTCTTCGAGAACGGCGGGGTCTGGTTCACGATCCCCGCGATCATCGGGACGGTCTATTTCCTTTTCCAGATCTTCCTGGGTGGGCTCGGGGGCGATCTCGACCTCGGGATCGACGCGGATCTTGACTTCGATTCGGGGCTCGGCGGGGGCGATGCGCCGGGTGTCGAGGTCGGTGTCCTGAGTCTTCAGACGCTCTCGGCGTTCTTCATGGCCAGCGGGTGGTCGGGCTTTGCGGCCCTGCGGCTGCTCGGGATGGACATGACCGGCGCGGTGCTCGTGGCGGTCGTCGCGGGCGTGGCGTTCTCGTGGATGCTCGTCTGGCTCATGCGGAAGATGCTCCTGCTCCAGAACTCGGGCAACGTCAGGATCGGGCAGACGGTCGGGCTGGCGGGGGACGTGTACATCCAGGTCCCGCCGGCGGGCCAGGGGACGGGTCGCGTCAAGCTCGTGCTCGGGACGCGTCAGCGCGAGTTCAACGCGGTGCAGTCGGGCGCCGAGCCCATCGCGACAAACACGCGGATCAGGGTCGTGCAGGCCGATCCGACCACCAATACACTCACCGTCGAGACGGTTTCGTAAATCATGCAAGGGGAATCCATGATCAATCTCATCACGCTGGCGCAGACCTCGGAGGGGTCGGTCGGCAAGTTCACGCTCGTCCTGATCGCGATCGGTATCGTGCTGGCGCTCTTCCTGCTCGTCTTCCTGGCGAGCCGGTACCGGCGGTGCCCGTCCAACCGCGTGCTTGTGATTTGGGGTCGCGGCGGGGGCAAGCAGTCGGCGCGGTGCTACCACGGCGGGGGCCAGTTCGTCTGGCCCATCATCGAAGACTACGCCTACATGACGCTCGAGCCGCTCGTCATCGACATCCCGCTCGAGGGGGCGCTCTCACTGAACAACATCCGCGTGAACGTGCCCTCGACGTTTACGGTGGGTATCTCGACGGATTCGGTGCTGATGAGCAACGCGGCCGAGCGCCTTTTGGGCCTCCCGCCGCAGGCGGTGCGCGAGCAGGCGCAGGACATCATCCTGGGTCAGCTTCGTCTGGTGATCGCGACGTTGTCGATCGAGGAGATCAACAAGGACCGCGAGAAATTCATGGGCCTCGTCAACGAGAACGTGACGCAGGAGATCAACAAGATCGGCCTCGAGCTGATCAACGTGAACATCCGGGACATCACGGACGAGTCGGGCTACATCAAGGCGATCGGTCAGCGGGCGGCTGCCGACGCGATCAACAAGGCCAAGGTCGAGGTGGCGCAGGCCGACCGCGACGGTGCGACTGGTGAGGCGATCGCCAACCGTGAGAAGACGGTCAGCGTCGCCAAGGAGCAGGCGCAGGCGACCGAGGGCGAGAAGGCGGCCGAGCAGAAGCAGCGTGTGGCGGTGGCGACGCTCGAGGCGCAGGCCATCCAGGGCGAGGTCGAGAGCAAGCGCGACCAGGACATCGCGATCGCCGAGCGTCAGGCGGAGACGATGGCGGCGTCCAAGCGGGCCGAGCAGAGCCAGCGTGTCCAGGTCGCCGATGCGGAAGCCCGCGCGACCGAGGGCGAGAACACGAGCCGTGCGCAGATCGCCGAGTCGAACGCGAAGCTGGCCGAGATCCGCGCCGAGGCGAAGCGTCGTGCCGACGTGGCCAGCGCCGAGGCGTTCGAGGCGATTCTGAAGGCCGAGCGTGAGCAGGAGCTTGCGCGACTGGCGAAGGAAGAGCTGGCTCCGCAGGAGATTGAGAAACAGCGGATCGAGATCGCCGCCGAGGCCGAGGCCGAGAAGCGCCGGCGCGAGGCCAAGGGTGAGGCGGACGCGATCCTGCTGAAGTACGAGGCCGAGGCCGCGGGTGTGCAGAAGGTGCTGGAGGCGAAGGCCGAGGGTTACCGCAAGCTCATGGAGGCCGCTGCAAACAACCCGAACGTGGCGCCGACGCTGCTGATGATCGAGCAGCTCCCCGAGCTCGTCCGCGAGCAGGTCAAGGCGATCCAGAACCTCAAGATCGACAAGATCACGGTCTGGGATTCGGGCAAAGGCAACTCACTCCTGGAAGGCAAGGGCGCGGGCGGCTCGACGGCCGACTTCCTGAGCGGCCTCATCGGCTCACTCCCGCCCGTGCACGAGCTCGCCCAGCAGGCGGGTGTGGAACTGCCCGGCTATCTCGGGCGCGTCGCGGCCACGAAAGCACCCAAGATCGACGGTGCCGGCGAAGACACCAAGAACGAGCCCCCCGCATAAGCGAAGGGCCTTGGTCGGAGTTCAAATATCTGAGCCCCCTCGCTCGCGCGGGGGGGCTTTTTTAGTCGGCGTTCACACGCTCGAAAATGAGGACGAACGCCTCACGCCCCGAGCTTTCGGGGAAGATCACCCTTGCGGTCATCTCATTTCCATCACGGTCATAGGTGATCGCTTCGATATCGTCACCATCTTCGAACTCGAAGCGCACGCTGTCTTCATCGACGAGGACAGCCTTGGCCTCGACCGGGCCGTCGGCTTCGGATTTCCAGGGCACGAGCGCGGTATCGAAGTGGCGCAGGCGGTACATGACACCCGCTTCCACTTCGGTGAGCGTCATGATCTCGACGAGCTGGACGGCTCCGTCGCCCGACATGCGGAAGACACCCGTGAGGTTGCCCGCCCCAGGAGGGAGCCAGGTTTCCTCGATGACCGAGCCGTGGGATTCGCCCCGCCAGGAGCCGGTGAGAAAGCCGAGGTCATCGACCGACATGGCGGGCTGCGCAGGCGACTGCGACAGTGCAGCGGCAACGAACGCGGTGATGTGGATCATGGGGTGCTCCTTTTGATCACTGCTGCATGAGCGACTGGCTGAGCATGAGCGGGTTGCCGTCAGGATCGAAGAACGTGGCGAGCTTGACGAGCCCTTCGATGGTGATGGTGTCGCCGTCGAAACGGACGTCGTGCGATTCGAGATGGGCGCGTGCAGCCGCGATGTCCTCGACCGCGAAGGTCGGTACGCAGCTCTGTGATCCCTTTGCATTCTCGACCTGGCTCAGCCCGATCTGCGTGCCGTTGACGGGCGAGGCAAACTCCGCCCACGCGATCTCGTCGACCTTGTAGAGCATCGTGAAGCCGAGCACATTCGCGTACCAGTCGATCGATCGATCGAGATTCGAGACGTGCATGGCGATGGTGATCTCGGGGGCGAAGGCGATCGGTCCGGGCATGGGGTGCTCCTCGGGCAGAGAGTGCTGGACAGCGAAATATATAGCTACTATACTTTCGTCAATCCCCGGACGCAAGCGCCATGTCTGAACCCGAAGCCGGCAAGTTGATCGCTCTGTTCCGCCGCAAGTGGTCGGCCGGGATCCTGGCGGAGCTGGCGCGCACGGGCGGGACGCGGGTGGTCGTTCTCCGCAACCGCCTCGGCGCGAGCCCCCGGGCGATCGCCTCGGCCCTTGAGGGGCTCATCCAGATGGGGCTTGTCGCGCCAAACCCTGGCTACGGGCACCCGCTCCGGCCCGAGTATGTGCTGACGCCCGAGGGGCAGGCAGCCGCGGCCGCGTGCGCACGGATCGCCAGCAGCACGGCACGTCTGGGCGTGCCCGAGCTGCCCGGCTACAAGTGGCATCTGCCGATCCTCTGGACAATCGGGCGCGAGGCGAGGCGTTTCCGCGAGATCGCCATGCGCGTCACGCCCATCACCGACCGGGCGCTGAGTCAGTCGCTCAAGCTGCTCACGGAAACCGAGCTCGTGCGCACGTCGCTGCTCGATGTGCGTCCGCCGGCGACGCTGTACGAATCGACCCGCCGCGCCAAAGGGCTCGTCGAAGCGCTGACGGATCTCGCCGCGTGACTCGGGAAGTCTTTAGTCGTCGAAGAACTCGTCGACGTCCTGGGGCAGGTCGGCCCAGTCGGCGTCGGTGAAGATGGGTGCGTCGTCCATGTCGGCCAGGTCGAGCTCGATGACGCCGCCCGCGGGTGCGCCGGGCATCACGCGGTCGCCCCGTTGCGTGTCGATGACACCCGCCTTGCCCTTGCGCTTGCTGCGGGCCTTGATGCGCAGGCGGATCGGGACCTCGCCGAACGGGAGCATCTCGCGGAAGCGGTTCATGAGGAACCGCTGGTACATGGGCGTGAAGAGATCGGGCTTGTTGACGACGATGGTGATGGTGGGCGGCGCGATGCCGGTCTGGGCGGCGTAGTAGATCTTGGCGACATCGCCCAGCTTGTTCGTGGGTCCGCGCTCGGCGAGCAGCTTCTCGATCATGCGGTTGAGTTCGCCCGTGGTGATCCGCACCCGGCTCTGCTCGGCCAGCTCGCCGGCCAGGTCGATCACCTCGCGCACGTTCCGCCCCTGGCTCGCGCTGATGAACGCGAGCGGCGCAAAGCTCAGCCCCCGCAGCTCCTTGCGGAGGTAATCGGCGTAATCGGCGGTGCCCACGGGACGACCCCGGCGACCGATCTCACCCTCGGCCAGGTCCCACTTGTTGATCACGATCACCACGGGCACGCCCGCGTCGATCACCATCTTGGCGAGCTGGTTATCGACGTGGCTGATCTTCTCCGTCGCGTCCACAAGAAACAGAACCGCGTCGGCACGCTTGAGTGAACGCTGGAGCCGATCCAGCGCGAACCATTCGACGCGGCCGGCGAACGACTTCTTCCGACGAAGACCCGCGGTGTCGATCGCGGTGACGGTCTTGTCGTCGAGCTTGAAGCGGACGTCGACAGCGTCGCGCGTTGTGCCGGCGATCTCACTCACGATCACACGCGGCTCGCCCGCCAGTGTGTTGATGAGCGTGCTCTTGCCCGCGTTGCGCTTGCCCACGATTGCCAGCTTCAGATCGCTCGGCGGTTCGGGCGAGGCCTCGAAGCCCTTGACGTGTTCGAACAGGCTCTCGAAGAAATCGCGGCGCATGTAGTTGTTGAGCGAGCCGATCATGAGCGGCTCACCGAAGCCGAGACCCGAGAGCTCGTAGCCGTGCGCTTCCCACTTGGGGCCGTCGATCTTGGTGGCGACCATGACGACGGGGACGGGGTTGCTGCCATCGCCCTGCTCGCGGCCGAACTTCTGTTCGCGGAGCATCTTGGCGATTTCCTCATCGCGTGGGGTGATGCCCACCTGCGCGTCGATGGCGAACAGGACGAGGTCGGCTGATCCCACGGCCTGTGCAATCTGCCACTCGATCTGCTCGGTGAGCTGGGTCAGGTCCTTGCCCGCGTCGTCGAATTGCTGTCCCTCTGCGACGTAGACGCCGAAGCCGCCGGTGTCGATGACCTCGATATCGACGCCGGGACCTTCACCCTCCGGGTCTTCGAGGTGGACGATCGTGGAGACCCGGTCGCGCGTGACCCCCGGCAGGTCGTCGACGATCGAGACCTTCTCCCTGGCCAGCAGGTTCATGAGGGAGCTTTTGCCGACGTTGGGTCGGCCCACAATGGCAACACGGGGCAGGGGCATGGGCAAGCGTAGGAGGGCAGCCGCTTCTGACCTCGGAGATCGCCAAGCCCGGGTGGAACTCGGTGCTTTCCACGACGAATAGAGGGCAGGGTGGACAGGAAGGAGTCCTCCATGAACGAAGGCGTCTCGAATCGGTCGAGAGCGTTGCCGATGACCCTGCTGATCTGTGGGACATGCCTGGTCATCATGCCGCAGATCTATGAATCTGTTGTTGCCGCCAATGCCCTCTACGCCGCGGCAGTCCACCCGTGCCTCGCCCATCCCGCCAATGAGACCATCGAGGGCATCGTCAGCGGCCGCAACGGATGGATCGGATCGGCAAGCATGACGGCAGGGCTCGTTGGGATGCTGATCGGCACACTGATTGGCTGCGCCTCGCTCGCCCGTAGACTCCCCGCGTGACGACCAAGCGGTATCCAGTCATCTGTGGCCCCACCGCTGGTGGGAAGACGGCCCTTGCCTTTGCGGTGGCAGACGAGCTGCGCGGGCGGGATCTGGGCGCGGAGATCGTCTCGGCGGACGCGTATCTGGTCTACAGGGGGCTGGACATCGGGACCGCCAAGCCCACGCGCGAGGAATTGGAGAAGGTCCCCCACCACCTCGTCGACATCATCGACCCCACCCAGGCATTCGCGGTCGCGCAGTGGCTGGCGCTCGCCGAGCGCGCGATCGCGGAGATACAGGAGCGGGGCAGCGTGCCCATCGTGGTCGGGGGGACACACCTTTTCATGAAGGCGCTGATCGACGGGCTCTTTGAGGGGCCAAAGCCAGACCCCGAGCTGCGCGCCAGGCTTCAGGCGCTTGGGGGAGAGGAGCTGCGCGGGCGGCTTGAGGCGGTCGATCCGGACTCGGCTGCCCGAATACATCCCGCGGACACCCGCCGCACGATCCGGGCGCTCGAGGTGTACGAGCAGACGGGACAGACGATCACGAGTCTGCAAACACAGTGGGACCGCGAGCACCCGCGCGATCCGGGGGTGCAGCTGGTCGTGCTGAGCTGGGAGACCGCGACCATCAACAGCCGAATCAACGCGCGTGTGAAGCAGATGCGCCAGATGGGGCTGACCGCGGAGGTGCGCGGGCTGCACGAGGCGGGGCGGCTCGGGCCGACGGCCGGCCAAGCCCTTGGCTACAAGCAGCTTGTGGACCACTTCGAGGGCCGCTGCTCCGAAGACGACGCCTACGAGCGGATCAAGATCGAGACCCGCCGATTCGCCAAGAACCAGCGGACCTGGCTCCGCCGACTGCAAACCACGCCGGGAACCCTGACCCTCAGGCCCGAAGAGCAGGACCCCGCCCAGATGGCACAAACTATTGTCAACAAAGTGCTTACGGACGCATGAAACACGCCCGATCCGGGCGGTCGTGAAATATTCGGGTCAGGCAAGCTCTTGACAACCGCTGGCGAGGCCCGTTTCCTCCGACCGATCGGGTTAGGCGGGGGCAGGGCCCCATTGCGGAGCACCGGGCACGCCCATGGCGAAGAAGACGACCAAAAAATCGACGAAGAAGGCCACCACGAAGGCCACGACCAAGAAGGCCCCCGCCCGCAAAGCGAGCGGGAAGAAGGTCACCGGTCGGCGGGGCCCGGGCAAGGGGCTGGGCTACAAGAAGGGCGACGCCAGCGGCAAGAGCCTGGTCATCGTCGAATCCCCGGCCAAGGCCAAGACCATCAACAAGTACCTCGGGCCCGAGTACGTCGTGCTTGCCAGTGTCGGGCATGTGCGGGATCTGCCCAGCAAGGCGCCCAAGGGCAAGAAGCAGCCCGTGCCGGGCGTGGACCTGGAGAAGAAGTTCACACCTTCTTATGAGGTGCTCTCGGGCAAAGAGGCGGTGGTGACGGATCTCAAGAAGGCCGCCAAGGACGCGATGTCGACCGGCGGCCAGATCTGGTTCGCGACCGACCTTGACCGCGAGGGCGAGGCGATCGCCTGGCACCTCGCGCAGGAAATCGGGATCGATCCCAACGACGCCAAGCGTGTGATCTTCGCGGCGATCACCAAGGCCGAGATCGAGAAGGCCTTCCACAACCCGCACCCGATCGACGTGGACCGCGTCAACGCCCAGCAGGCGAGGCGGATTCTCGATCGCATCGTGGGGTATCAGGTCTCGCCCCTGCTCTGGAAGAAGGTGGCGCGGGGGCTGAGTGCCGGCCGCGTGCAGAGCGTGGCGGTCCGGCTGGTGGTCGAGCGCGAGCAGGAGATCATGGCCTTCGTGCCCGACGAGCGTTGGGAGATGAGCGCGAACTTCACGCTCGATCCCGCATCGGCTGCGAAGCTGGCCGACGAGTGGAAGAAGCTGCTCGCCAAGAAGGACGAGAAGGGCCAGGGCCCGACGGTCAAGGCGCAGAACGCGTGGCTGGCGGGCCAGAGCGCGATCCGCGCGGACCTGATCGAGGTCGGTGGAAAGAAGTTCGACATCAGCGCCCCGGGCAGTCCTTCCGGAGACGCGGACACCGAGCCGACGGATCTGACCCAGCGCGTGCTCGAGGTGACGAAGCTCGCGGGGCTCACCAACGTCGAGTCGAAGGTGACCGAAGACGAGCGGGGCAAGGGGCCCGCCAGGTTCGTGCGCACGATCACGGGCGATGCGGACACGGGCGTCGAGTGGTCGATCGACTCGATCGAGACGAAGCGGACGAGCTCACGCCCGTCGCCACCCTTTATTACCTCGACACTCCAGCAGCAGGCCTCGAACCGGCTGGGCTTTGGCGCTCAGCGGACGATGCGTGCGGCCCAGGCGCTGTACGAAGGTGTGAACGTGCCGGGCGAGGGGCCGGTCGGTCTGATCACCTACATGCGTACCGACTCGACGCACATCGCGGGCGAGGCGCTGAGCGCGGCCCGTTCGTACATCGACAAGACCTACGGGGCTGATTACCTGCCCGAGAAGCCCAACTTCTATTCGTCGAGCAACAAGGCGGCGCAGGAGGCGCACGAGGCGATCCGCCCGACGGACCCGGCCCGCACGCCCGACATGGTGAAGAAGGCGCTGACCGAGGACCAGTTCAAGGTTTACAAGCTGATCTGGGAGCGGTTCGTCGCGTGCCAGATGACGCCGGCCAAGTGGGATTCGACGGGCGTGAACATCAAGGGCGGCACGGACAAGAGCCATCCGCTGACGTTCCGCGCGACGGGGCGCGTGCTGGTGTTCGACGGTTTCTACCGCGTGGCGGGCGTGCCCGTCTCGGCGGACGAGCAGACGCTGCCCAAGCTGGCCGAGGGCGACGAGGCGCGTGCGTTCGCGGTGGACCCGATGCAGAAGTTCACGAGCCCGCCGCCGCGGTACACGGAGGCGAGCCTGATCAAGATGCTCGAATCCGAGGGCATCGGTCGCCCGTCGACGTACGCGTCGATCATCAGCGTGATCCAGGACCGCAACTACGTCGAGCTGATCCAGCGCCGGTTCCACGCGACGGACCTCGGCGAGGTGGTGACAGCCAAGCTGATCGAGGCATTCCCGAAGATCATGGACGTGGGTTACACCCGCGACATGGAGACGGAGCTCGACAAGATCGAGGAGGACCACCTCGACTGGATCGAGATGCTCAGCCGGTTCTACGGGCCCTTCAGCGAGGCGCTGGAGAAGGCGCACGAGGAGCTCAGCCACGCCAAGGCCGAGGTCGTGCCCGCGCCGGAGGAGTACCGCTGCGAGACCTGCGGCTCGTCGCTGGTCTACCGCTTCGGGAAGAACGGCCGGTTCCTGAGCTGCTCGCAGTACCCGGACTGCAAGTACGCGGTGCCCTGTGACCGCGAGGGTCGGCCCAAGTTTGCCGAGTTCGTGAACATCGCCTGCCCGGTGACGGGACGGCCCATGGTGAAGAAGTCGGGTCGTTTCGGGGACTTCCTGGCGACGCCCTTGGAAGAGGGCGAGACGGCCGGCGAGACGGGCGTGATCATCAACATCGACAAGAAGGGCTTCGCGGTGCCCAAGGCCCCGCCGCCCTTGGTGACGGATCTGCCCTGCCCGACGTGCGAGAGCCCGCTGAACCTGCGCGAGGGGGCGCGAGGCCCGTGGCTCGGGTGCAGCAGGTTCCCCAAGTGCCGGGGCAGGGGCAAGTGGGCCGAGCTGGGCGAGGAGAAGCAGAAAGAGCTCGAGCTCGCCCTCAAGAACCACATGAAGCAGAACCCGGTGCCGATCCTGTACACACTCGACGGCAAGGCGCTGACGGATGCCAAGGGCAAACCCCTGCCCGAGGCGCCCAAGGTCGAGGAGCTTCTGATCGATTCGGAGGAAGAGCTCGAACGGCTCCGCGGGAAGCAGGCGTCGGGCTCGGCGGCCTGATGGTGACTCAGGCCCCCTTGCACACGCAAGGGGCTCGTTCAACCTGCTAGAGTCGCAGGCGTGGCTTCGCTTTGGACCAAACTCACGAGGCAGCGGTCGACGGGCCGAAAGCCCTGGAACTCCGGGCACGGGACGGAGTGGTGGCTGATCGTCGTCGGCGCGGTCATCGGTGCGCTCACGGGTCTGGGCGCGATCGCGTTTGACAAGGCACTCGAGTATGTAAATGAGCGTGTGATGCACGCTCAGCACGAGGCGTCCTGGCTGCTGATCGCCACGCCCGTGGTGGGCATGGCGCTGACGGGCGTGCTGATCAGGTTCTTTGCGTCGGAGGCACAGGGCCACGGCGTGCCGCAGGTCATGAACGCGCTGATCAAGCGGGGCGGGATCATCCGCTGGCCGATCGGTGTGGTGAAGGTGATCGCGTCGATTTTGACGGTGGGCTCGGGCGGTTCGGCGGGCACGGAGGGCCCGGTCGTGCAGATCGGCGCGACCGTGGGCTCGGTGGTCGGTCAGCGGCTGCACATGACGCGCGAGCATATGGGCACGCTGGTCGGGTGCGGGGCGGCCGCGGGCATCAGCTCGATCTTCAACGCGCCGATCGCGGGTGTGTTCTTCGTGCTGGAGATACTGCTGCGCGACTTCTCGGTGAAGGCTTTCGCGCCGATCGTGGTGGCGAGCGTGTTCAGCCAGGCGACGACGCAGGCGGTCTTGGGCGAGAACCACGCGATCTTCGCCACGCCGGGCGATCTGCACGGGTACACCTTCTCGATTCTTGAGCTGCCCGGCTTCGTGCTGCTCGGCGTGGTGTGCGGGCTTGTGGCGGTTGCGTTCAATAAGTTGCTGCACAAGGGCGAGGACCTGTACGACGAGTGGAAGATCCACCCGCTGCTCAAGCCGATCACGGGCGGGCTTGCGCTCGGGCTCATGGGCTACGGCTTCGTGCTCGCGCTCAACGCGATGAGACCCGAAAGCGGGGCTTCGGTCCCGATGTTCTACGGCAACGGGTACGCAACCATCCGCGAGCTGCTCGATCCGAACGCGTACGACACGGGCTCGCTGCTTGCGACCTCGGTCGTGCTGCTCTCGATGATCGTGCTGCTGAAGATGCTGGGCACGGTCTTCACGCTGGCCTCGGGCGGTTCGGGCGGCGTGTTCGCGCCGAGTCTGTTTCTGGGCGCGGTCGCGGGAGCGGCCCTGGGCGTGGCGCTCGAGCGTGTGGGACTGATGCCGGAGGGCGGCTCACCCGCGGCGTACGCCCTTGTGGGCATGGCCGCGGTCGTGGCGGGCACGACGCACGCGACGCTCACCTCGATCCTGATCCTCTTCGAGCTGACGCGGAACGTGTACGTGCTGCTGCCCATCATGCTGGCGGCGGTCGTGGCGACGGTCGTGGCCAGTGTGCTCGAGCGGGACTCGATCTACACGTTCAAGCTCCGGCGGGCGGGTGTGCTGCTGGGCGGGGCGCAGGACATCTCGCTCTTGCGCAAGCTGCCGGTGACGAGCGTCCCGATCGAGCCGTTGCCCGAGGACGCGGTTTTCGCGTCGGACCCGTTGGGCAAATTAGTTTCTCTTCACGCGAATTATCACGTGCCCGACTTTGTTGTGGTGGAGCAGGACGGGACCTACATCGGGATGGTCACGGGCAAGGACATGCGGACGGCCCTGATCGACCGGGAGGCGATCCCGCTGCTCCTGGTCGCGGAGTTATTGCGGACCGACCTGCCGGTGATCGAGCCTGACGAGACGCTGGACGTGGTGGTGGACCGGTTCGCCGAGCACGATGTCTCCAGTTTGTGCCTGGTGACGGGCGGGAAAAACCCGCGTCCGATCGGTCTGATTACACGCCGGAACGTGATGAGCCGATACAGAGAGGCACTGGAAGAGAGCTAACCGGTAGACTATTGCGATGAAGAACCTTCTGACTGTTGCCGTGCTTGGAGCCCTGACCGCGGGATTTGGTGCAGGGTGTACGAGTGTGTGGCAGGAGAGCTACCGCCCGTTCGCCTCGGCGCCGGCGTTGCCCGAGGGCTCGCAGGTGGTCGTGCGCGAGATCCCGTGGGAGCGGATGGAATCGGCGCTGCGCGAGCAGGAGCAGCTCCTGGCCTCATCGGATGTGCACTGGGAGGAGTGGGACCGCGACCAACGCCGCGCAGCGAACGAGAAGCTGCTCAAGGCGCTGCAGATCAGCGACGACCCCGAGCGTGTGCACCTGATCGGCGTGAGCTCGTTCCGCACGACAGACCGCGTCCGCCCGTGGGACGGTGAGCTCGAGTCTTTCGCCCGCAAGCAGGGTGCGCACTACGCGATCTGGGCCGACCGGTACCTGGGCAAGGCCGAGACGATCGTCCGCCAGACGGTGTGGTCGGACACGACCGACTACATCAGCTACGAGGACGGGGGCGGGAACAACCGACGAGCCACACGTCAGCGCTCGGAATCGAGCGAAGTGCCCGTGGTCGTCGAGCAGGACGAGACCGGATTCACGGCGTTCTTCCTCCGCGTTGACCGCTGAACCTGCGCTGAAGCGATTCCCAAGAAACCCGTATGAGCACGACGTCCGCTGTCATCCTGATCATCGTGATCGCGGATCTCTGTTTCATGTTCTTCGTCGTGCGGGCGATCGTTTCGTCGAACTACGGCCCGCTCGCAGATGACTTCCCGTCCGACGAGATCCCGCCGGACGCGAGTTATCGCAGGCGTCAGAGCTTCGCGCTCGGGCTTTTGAACCTGGGCTTCTCGCTTGCGGTGGCGCTCGACGAACGGACGGTTTACCTGAAGCCCGAGCCCTGGGCCCGCTGGATGGGCATCAGGCCCGTCAGCATCCCGCGGGAAACGATCCGCGCGATCGGCAAGCCGCGGAGCAAGCTGATGATGCACGAGTTCCGGATCGAACGGCCAAGCGGGAGCGTGATCGAGTTGCGCGGACCGGGATGGCTGTGGGAAGCGTTGTCACGAGATCAAGCCGACCAGAGAAGCGATCCCGTTTGAAGTGCCTTATTCCCCAAGCGTTTTCTTGCGGCGCAGGATGTGATGGTAATGCTGCGCGAAGCGGTGCGCCTCGTCGCGGACCTGCTGGAGGAGCTTGAGGCCAAGGTTGTCGCGGCCGAGCTTGATGGGGCCGGCTTTCCGCTGGACGTAGATGAGCTCTTCCTTTTTGGCGAGGCTCACGACCATCGGCGGCGGGATGTCGAGTGTGTCGAAGACGTCCATGGCGGCGTGGAGCTGGCCCAGCCCGCCGTCGATCAGGATGACGTCGGGGTAGAGCTCCCAGCCCTGGCCCGCGTCGCGGTAACGCCGACTGATGACTTCCTGCAGCGCGCGGTAGTCGTCGTTGTTGACGGAGTTGACCTTGAATCTGCGGTACTCGTTCTTGAACGGGCGGCCGTCGACGAAGCAGACTTTGCTGCCCACGGTCTCGTTGCCCTGCAGGTGGGCGATGTCGAAGCCCTCGATGCAGCGGATGGGGTCTTCCATCTGGAGCACGCGCTGGAGGGCAACCTGGCCCTTCTGCGGGTCGACGTAGCCGATCTCTGTCTCCGGCTGCCAGCGGTCGCTGGTGTCGGCGCGGTGGTCGAGCTTCTCGATCGCGCGGATCTGGTCGCGCAGCGTCGCAGCCTTCTCGAACTCGAGCGCCTTGGAGGCCTTTGTCATCTGCTCGCGCATCTCGCGGAGCACGACCGAGCGCTTGGAGCCGATGAACCGCACGAACCGGCTGACATCGTCCTTGTACTGCTCGCTGGAGATGCGGTTGGCGCACGGCGCGGTGCACTGGCCGATCGGGTGGAGCAGGCAGGGGCGGAAGTGCTTGTTTTTCGGATCGTTCTCGATGATGTCGAGCGAGCAGGTGCGGAACTTGAAGATCTTCTGCGTGATCTTGAGCGACTCGCGGAGCGCACCCGAATCGATGAAAGGCCCGAGTACCTTGGCGCCCTTGAACTCGGGCGCGACCTGTCCTGTTTTGTCGTCGATGCCGGAGGGGTTGCGAGTGACAAAGACGCGCGGGTAGTCCTCGCGCTGCGTGATGACGAGGTAGGGGAAGGTCTTGTCATCGGTCAGGCGGACGTTGAAGGGCGGCTTGATGTCCTTGATGAGCCGGGCCTCGGCGAGCAGGGCCTCGACCTCGGTCTCGCACTCGATGGTGTCGAAGTCGACGACGAGGCTCAGCATGGGCTGCTTGGCGGGGCCGAGGTCCGCGGAGGGCACGAAATAGCTGCTCACGCGGTCGCGGAGCCTTTTGGCTTTGCCGACGTAGAGCACGACGCCCTTGTCGTCTTTCATGAGATAGACGCCGGGCAGATCGGGCAGCGCGCGGGCCTTGGCGCCGAGTTCGCGCAGGCGTTCTTCGAGGTTGACGGGCTGGTCGGCGTCGTTCTGTGCGATCTCGTCGGACACTCGGAGATGGTATGGGTTTCTGATGGGGTAAGACCAAGTGCCACGGACAGCGCCGACCCTGGGCTGGGTTGGTAGGATCGGGGCCCTTCGCTTTCGTCTCTTCCGTGAGGTCGACATGCCGCGTCCGTGCTGTACGTTGCCATTGGCCCTGCTGTTCCACTGCGTGGCGGCAGAACCCGCCTTGGCGCAGGATTCAGAGCCCAGACGCCACACCATACAGCGGACCGATGTCGCCCCGATCATCGACGGCCGACTTTCCGATGAAGTCTGGCAGCATGCGCCGGCTTTTGGGGATTTCACCCAGGTCGATCCGGATCAGGGCGCCAAGGCCACGCAACAAACAGAGGTGCTCGTCCTGCACGACGACGAGCATCTGTACCTGGCGATCCGGTGCTACGACGATGCGCCCGATCAGATCCGCGCGACCGAGATGAGACGTGACGGCTCGACGGGCAGTGACGATTCCATCTCCATCGCGATCGACCCATACGCCTCGCAGCGGTCGGGCTATCTCTTCACGCTCGGGCCCGCGGGGCTCCGGGGCGATGCGCTCATCGAGGGCGATGTCACACGCAGCGCGTGGGATGGGATCTGGTACTCGGCGGTCATCATCGATGACGAGGGCTGGGTGGCGGAAGTCTCGATCCCGTACAAGTCGCTCTCGTTCGATCCGAACCGCACCGAGTGGCTCCTCAATATCGAACGCACCGTGCGCCGAACCAATGAGGTCACACGATGGGCCGGCGCCAGACGCGAACTGGGCGTGGAAGACCTCGGCGGCGCGGGCATTCTCGAAGGCTTTGCGGGCGACATGCACCAGGGCCTGGGCCTGACCATCAAGCCCTTCGGCGTGCTGACGAGCGAGCTCGACGACGGCTGGCCCGACTTCGACGCGGGGCTCGACGTCTTCTATCGCATCACACCAGAGATCACTGCGGCCATCACCATCAACACCGATTTCGCCGAGGCCGAGGTCGACCAACGCCGGGTGAACCTCTCGCGTTTCCCGCTTTTCTTCGAGGAAAAGAGGGACTTCTTCCTCGAGGAAGCCGGCGTCTTCGAGTTCGGCGGCATCCGCCAGAGCCCGCGCCCCTTCTTCAGCAGGCGCATCGGGATCGTGAACGGCCAGGAGAAGGGCATCCTGGCCGGGGCGCGCATCACGGGACGCACGGGTAACGTGCGCTTCGGCGTGCTGAACGTCCAGATGGAAGACGACGACGAGCTGGGCAGCAAGAACCTCTCCGTCGGGCGAGCGATCGTCGACGTGCTCGACGAGTCGTACGTCGGGGTCATCGCGACCAACGGCAACCCGAGCGCCAAGGGCGACAACCAGCTCATCGGCGCGGACTTCGGCTACGTCAATACACGGTTCATGGGCGACACCAATCTCCGCGCGGGCGTCTTCGCGCAGGCCACGCGCGACGACCCCGACGCGGGCGAGGAGCGGTACGGCTACGTCGTCGGCGGGCGGGCGCAGATCACGACCGAGGACTGGAGCATCTTCGGTTTCGTCTCACAGGTCGACGATCGCTACCGGCCGGCGCTCGGGTTCGTGTCGCGGCCGGGCGAGCGCGAGCACATCGCGACCGTCACGCGCACGTTCCGGCCCGAGTGGGAGGGCGTGCGGGCGGTCGACGTCACCATCGGCGGCGAGTTCTACACCGATCTGCACGACACCGTGAACACGCTCGAGGTCACGCTTATCGGCGCTTCGATCGAGACCGACTCGGGCGACTACGCGCAGGCGGACTTCATCCTTGAGCGGGACAAACTCCGCGAACCCTTCGAGATCTCCGACGGCGTTGTCATCGGCGAGGACAGCTACCACTGGCTCCTGCTCGACATGAGCGCCGGCACGGATTCGTCCCAGCCGATCTCTGGAGAGGTGGGTCTTCGGTTCGGCGAGTTCTACGACGGCACGCGCTCCGATTACACCGCGACCGTGGCTGTCCGCCCGAACGCCCGTTTCCAGGGCTCGATCGAGGGCATCCATCAGGACATCAATCTGCCCGAGGGCGATTTCGAGGTTGATATTGTCCGCGCCCGCGGCACTGTCCAGTTCTCGCCCGATCTCGCGCTCGACACCATCGTGCAGTGGGACAGCGTCTCCGACATCACGGGCATGAACACGCGGCTGCGATGGGAGCCCTCGCCCGGGCAGGAGATCTACGTCGTTTACAACGAGAGCTACGACACGGACGAGAATTTCACATCGCTTGAACGCGAGGCGATCCTGAAATTTGGCGCGACCATCCGTTTCTAGACGATCCATCTGAAAATCCGCCTTTCCCGATGGAGTCCTCCGATGAACGCACGCGCCCTGATCCTGCTCGCCGCCGCTGCCGCTCTGCCCGGGGTTGCCCTGGCACAATCCGATGAACTCTTTGTCTTCGACCTCACAGAGACGGGCAACCCGGGCAACACGCTGATCGTGGGCGGGAGCACGCTGCCGGACCTTGCCGAGGATCTCGCCGACACCGAGGGCGACTTCGCCTCATTCGACGGCGTTTCGTTCGACGCGATGCTCCGCTACGCGGGTGTTGATGGCGCGATCGACATCAACTACGACCCCAGCGGGGGCGCCGGCGGCGGTGCGGTGCTGACGATCAACAACATCGCCGGCTACGACGGCCCGCCCATCGTGCTCGATGAGGCCGACGGCGACCTGGGCGACCAGCTCCAGGACTTCTTCCTCAAGGACAACCCCGACATCATCAAGGACTTCCTCTCGGCCATCGCCGAGACCTCGCCCGTTTCGATCACCGACGGCAACCCGCTCGCCTCCACGGCCCGCAGCGCCCGCTACCGCTTCGACCGCTTCGGCCTCTACGCCGACGCCAGCCCCGCAAGCAACCAGATCAACCGCATGTACCACGACCCCGAGACGGGCGAGCCCGTCGACGATGGCGTGCCCCGCATGGAGCTCGGCTCGGTCGCTGTCGATCACGGCGGGTTCCTCTCACGCGTCGATTTCAGCGGGCAGGTCGTCGAAGCGGGCGACTTCACCGGCTCCAGCTTCGATCTCGCCTTCAGCACCGAGACCCGCTTCAACGAGCGCATCGGTCTCGTGCTGGGCCTGCCGATCGGCTTCCACACCATCGAGGGAGCCGACGTCTTCAACCTGGGCCTGCACCTCGACGCGCCGATCAATGTCATGCTTGTCGAGCCCGATGCCAGGCAGGGCTTCAGCTGGACGGTCACGCCCGGCGCATCGGCAGAGGCGGTTGTGTCGTACGACTTTGCCGCCGGCGGCACGCTCTACTCGTTCGGCATCACCAACGCCTTCCGCTACGACTACGACAAGTGGACATTCATCGCGGCTCAGCAGTACACCGTGCACGAATCCGCCGAGCTCGATGTCGACGAGTACAAGATCGATCCGGGTGTTGAGCAGCAGATCCTGAAGCTGGGCGGCAAGGTGCAGTACCGTCTGAGCGACGGAGCCTCCATCTATGCCGGTGCCGCGTGGACGGATTTCCTCGAGGATGCCGCGGTGGACGATTACGTCTCACCCGTGGCCGGCTTCGCCTGGCAGCTCAAGAACGGCGCAAACCTCACCATCGGATACGAGGGCGACTTCGGCGATGATTACGAGGCCCACGGCGGGCGGTTGATTTTCCAGCTCCCGTTCTGAGTACACAACCACACCCAGTGCCGCGGGTTGTCCATCTGGGCAGCCCGTGTCGCATTTTGAGCAATCCAGCACGGCTGGCCGCAGACACTCAAGCCCCGGCACCCGAGCGGTCAGTACGTTCCGAGCGCGAGGCGGGTCATCAGCTCGATCCCGAGCGGGATCGCGTTGTCGTTGAAATCGAAGCGCGGCGTGTGGATCTCGGGGTACGAGCCGTCGCCCTTCGGGCAGAGCCCGAGGAAGAAGAAACACGCGGGCACGTGCTCGGCGTAGTACGCGAAGTCCTCGCCGCCCATCACCGGGGCCTCGGCGAGCGAGACGTTGTCCTCGCCCAGAACACGACCGGCGAGATCGAAGAACTTCTCGACCATCGCGCGGTCGTTGTGCACGACCGGGTAACCCACGTTCCATCGGATCTCGACCGTGCAGCCGTGCGCCCTTGCGACACTCTCAGAGATTTCGCGCACGCGCTCCTCGGCGAGCTTGCGCATCTCGGGCGTCAACGCCCGGGTTGTGCCCTCGAGTTCGACGGCTTCGGGGATGACGTTATCGACTGTGCCTCCCTCGATGCGCCCGATCGTGCAGACGAGCGAGTCGACGGGGCTTGTGCTCCGGCTGACGATGGTCTGGAGGCCCATGACGATCGCGCTTGCCGCAACGATCGGGTCGCGCGCCAGGTGTGGTCTGGCTGCGTGTCCGCCCTTGCCCTTGACGGTGATGATGAACTCATCGGTCGATGCCATAAGCGGGCCGGGCTTGGTGCGCGCGGTGCCGAGTTTCAGGCTGGGCCAGCCGTGGAGTCCGAAGATGCGTCCGACGCGCGGCCCGATCCCGCCGCCGGCCGAGCCCTCGAGCATGCCCTCGGCGCAGAAGCGTTGCCCGCCGCCGCCCGATTCCTCGGCGGGTTGGAAGACCAGCGTGACGTTGTTCGGCCTGGTCTCGAGCGCGCTGAGCACGCGCGCTACGCCGAGCAGGATCGAGGTGTGTCCGTCGTGCCCGCAGGCGTGCATGACGCCGTCGCGTGTGCTGGAGTAGCTGAGCCCCGTCTGCTCGGTGATGGGCAGCGCGTCCATGTCCGCGCGGAGCGCAACGCTCGGGGTGTCCGCGTCTGCTTCGGTGGATGGGATGAACGCGACCACTCCCGTGCCGCCGGCCTTGCCCGCTTCATACGCGATGCCGAGGCGATCGAGCTCGCGCTGCACGACCTTGCTGGTTCGTTCTTCCTGGAACGAGAGCTCGGGGTTCTTGTGGAGATCGTGACGGATCGCCACGACCTCATCGAGCTCGGTGCGGATCGAGTCTTTGACGCTCTGCGACAGGGCCATGTTCATCCTGAACTCTATCGGCAATCAGCCGCCGAAGACATCGCGGACGAGCTTACGGGCGGTTTCGATGCTGCCGGCAACCTCCTCCAGATTCACATTGGCCGCCGGGCGGATCTCCGCTTCGGGGTGGAGCACGAACAGCTCCCGAGAAGCGGATTCACGGATCGGGACGTTGCGTGAATCACTCGTCATGATGAGCCGCTCGCTCGTCTCGGAGATCAGGAAATCCACGAGCGCCTTCGCCTCTTCCGGGTGTGGCGCCCCGCGGACGACGCCCACGGTGTTGGGGATCACGAGCGCACCGAAACTCATCATCGGCATCACGGAATCGGGCGAGAGCGCGCCCTCGATCTCGCTGGACTCGTAGACCAGCCCGATCGGCATGCCCTCGGCCTGGGCGGCCCAGACGTCGTCGGAGTCGGTCAGGCCCACCTCGATCTCGCCGGCCGCGATCGCGCGCACCACGCTCGAGTTCCCGTCGTACAGACGCAGCCCCTGGTCCTCCATCGCCTGGAGCCACTGACGCGTCGGCTCCTCGCCCCAGTAGTGCACGAGAGCCGCGACATGCCCCACGGTTGTGCCAAAGAGCGGGCGCGCCATCCCGACGCGGCCGTTCCACTCGGGCTCGGCGAGATCGCGCAGGGTCGTCGGCACTTCCTCCGCCGCGAGCTTGCGCGTGTCGTAGGCGATCACACGCGCACGCAGCGCAAAGCCGTACCACGTGTCATCCGATGCCCGCAACGCTCCGGGCCAGCCGGCAGGGAACGACCGCTCGCCAGATGCCGATTCGTACGGCTCGAGCACGCCCTGCTCGGCAAGACGTACCGTGTAGAACGGCTCGTTGGACCACCACACGTCCGCGCGGGGCGCGTCCTTCTCATCGACAAGCCGCGTGTAGAGCCCCACGGTCTTGGTGGCCTCCGTATCCCCCACCTCCAGCACGTCGATACCGGTCTCTTTTTCGAAGGCGGCGATCATTTCGCGGAGCAGGTAATCATCGCAGCTCGTGTAGAGCACGACACGCCGCGACTCGCCTTCGGGCGTTTGCGTCTCGCTTTCCGGCGCCTTCTCGCAGGCGGACAGGAGTGTCATCGCGATCGTGAGCGGCGCGAGCCATCGGCGTGTACGCATCTATTCATCCCATCCGTGGCAAGTGATATCAGAATACTCCGCGGCTTGACTATGCGAAGCCCGGGTCATTCGGCGTCGTCTGGTGCGGCGTCCTGGGCGGGCTCGGCCTTCTCGCGGAGCGCGCCGAAGTACTTCATCACCGCCGCCTCGTACTCCCGCGGCACGCGCATCGACTCGATCGCATCGGACGCGCTGGCCGCAGCGGCCTCGGCGGACTGGGCGAACTCGACGCGCGACTCGCCCCGGATCTGCCCCTCGTACACCATGCGCGAGCCGATGATCGGGCCCTGCTGCGTGTTCACGTTGGCCTTGGTGTTGTTGAAGGTGACGCTGGTTTCCTTGGCGTCGGGCCCGGCGCCGTTGCCCTGGCCCGCCCCGCCCGAGCCGTTGCCCAGCTTGCTCGTATCGCCCGCCGACCAGCGACCCGTCTCGCCCCATCTGCCGTCGCCCTCGGCAAGGCCCGGGTTCTGGCAGAACCCCTGACCCATTTGGCCCATGCGCTGCTGGGCCGCATCCATCATCGCCTGCATGGACGCCATGTCGCCGGCCATCATCTCCATCTCGCTGAGCATGTCGCCGAGCTGGTCCATCGCCTGCTGGCCCTGCGCGTTCATGCCCTGCTGGGACATGTTCTGCGCCATCTGCGCCATCTGCGCCATCGCCTGCGACATGCCCGAGCACTGCTGGCTCGCCTGCGCCTGGGCCTGAGCCTGCTGCATGAGCTGCTGCTTCTGCTCCTCGCTCATGTTCTGCATCTGCTCCAACGCTTTCTGCAGCGCCTCCGGGTCCATCGCGAGCTTCTTGGCCTGCTCGGAACTCATGCCGGCCTTGCGGAGCGCCTGCTCGGTCTCCTTGCGCTGCTGCGCGAGCTGCTCCATCTGCTGGGCGAGATTCTCCATCTGCTTCTGGAGCTGCTGCTGCTGGTCCTCGGAGAGGTCGCCGTCACGCATCTGCTGCGCGAGCTTGGAGAGCTCCTCGCGGGCCTTGTCGAACTCACCCCGCGCCATGGCGCGCGCCAGCTCCTGGGCCGGGCCCGGGCCGGGCTGGCGCAGCTGCTCGAGCTGCTTCTCCAGCGCTGCGAGCTGCTCGGCGCCCTTCTCCTCCATCTGCTCGGCGAGCTTGTCCGTCAGTTGCGTGAGCTGCTTCACCGCGGCCGCCTGGATCTCCTCGGGCGTTAGCGCCGTGGGCACCAGCGCGTTCTCGGCGGCCTCGTCGTCGTCGAATTCGATATCCACACCCAGACGCGCCGCCTCGGCCTTCAGGTCCTCTTTCATTTGCTCGACTTCGGCGCTCACCTGCTCGACCTGTTCGCGCGGCGTCGGGGGCGGGACCTCCCGGCCCATCATCGCCGGCAGGTTGAGCACAGGCACCATCAACAGAATGCCAAAGAGCCCCCAGGCCGCCACAGGTGCGGGCCAGTAACGCGGCGCTTCCACCGGCAACGTCGATTTCAGATCCACGCCCTGCGCCGTTCGGCCGGCAAGCTCGACGGTGGCCTTTGACCACGCGTCCTGATTGGCGCCGACGCACAGAGCCGTCGAAAGCGTCTCGCGGAGGCCCGCTCGCTCGTCGACCCGGCGGGCCACCGGGCTGCCCGGCCGCGTGCGCACCAGACTCCACACGAGCGCGATCACGAAAGCCGCCCCGGCTGCGATGCCCGCGACGACCCCCCACTGGCCCGGCAGGGGCACCAGGCTCTGCAGCACACGCCAGAGGACCAGGAGCATCGCCATTGCCGTCAGCGTCACCGCGAGCGTGGCGATGAGGTCGATCAGGACCAGACGCCACCATGCCCGCCTCAGCAGTCTCTGGATCGCTTCCATGAGGCACTCCTCGGGGGGCAATCGCCGCCCTTCATATAGACACCGCCCGCTCCTGTATGGTTCGGGAGAAGGCAGCCCCGCGTTGCGATCATTCTACATTCCGGGCGCAGGATCCGCACAAATTCCGTGCAAAGCCTCGCCCGGACGGGTTACTTCCCGCGGATGTGGTTCACTGCCTCGCGGATGCCCTTCTCCACGGCCCCGCGCAGGGCGGCGTCGTTCTCAAAGGACTGACGACGGGCGTTCACCGCGATGGTCGCGATCAGCACGAAAACCGGACCCCACGCGAGCGACCCGACCAGCAGCCCGGACCACACGGGCAGACCCGAGGCGATCATCACGATCCCGATGAGCCAGAGCAAAGCCGCGGCCCCGGCGAGCAGGCCGGCCCGCCCGTAGTACACGCGACCGAGCTTGCCCAGCATCAGCCGCGCCCGCTCCTTCGGCGTGTGCTCCACCGCTCGGCGGGGCGCCCAAGGCAGCTTCACCCGTACGAACGGGCGCTGAGGCAGCGGAGCCACGGACCACGAGGGCTGCGCATTGGATTGAGGCGCTGGCTTGGTCGGCTTGTGACCCGGAGCCTTCGCACGCGGAGCCGCGGGCGCCTGCGCGCCGTGACGCTTGGGAGCCGGCGCGGGCTTGGGATTGGGCGCAGATGCCGCCTCGCGCCGCACGAAATCACCCGCGACGATCATCTCGCGCACGAGTTCCTCGAACGCGTCGGCGTCGGCCTTGTAGCGGAAGGCGATCAGGTTGCCCCACGACTGATCCGCGGGCGTCAAACCCGAGCCCCACCGGAACATCTGCCGCCAGTCGTGCTGCACGCCGTAACGCACGATCGGGTGCCACTCACTCACGTAGACGTGGTACCCCTTCTCGACGAGCAGGTCGGCCATGTCGGCGGTGGTGTATCCGAGCGGCTTGGTCTTGCGGTCCTCGAACTCGCACATGATCGCCGTGGGCTTGGTGCGGTCCCACGGGAAGCCCTCGAGCACGTGTTTGTCGAAGCCCTCGGCGTCGATCTTGAGCAGCCGCACCTGCTCGATGCCGTACTCCCTGAGCGCGATGTCGAGCGTCGTGATGTCGACGGTCGCCGTCTCGTGATGGTTCTGCGTGAACGCGGCCAGACTGCTGGCACCGGTGCTCTGATCGGAGGCGAAGAAGGACACGCCGCTCTTCGGCTCGTCGCTCACGGCTCGCGGATCGAGCGTGAACCTCGGGTTCGCGCCCAGACGCTTGGTTACCCGCTCGCGGTTGGTCGGGTCCGGCTCGAACCCAAGCACGCGCCAGCCGGCCTTCAGGAAGCCCACCGAAGATCCGCCGTGGTGCGTCCCGACATCGACCATCATGTCGTCGGCATGGTCCTTGCCGATGGCCTGCTGGATGAAGTCCAGCTCTTCGATCTTGGCCTTGACGTCCCTGCTGAACGCCGCCCCGATCGGCGCGGGCGGTTCCTGAATCGGCTTCTTCTCCTCGCCCGCGATCACGCGCTCGAGCTCTTCGAACGGGAAGACCGTCAGCTGCGACTGATCGTTGCAGTTGAAGACCCTGACCCCCGCCTCGGTCAGCACACGCTCCGTCTGGACCCACGACCCCGCGTGGAACCCGGGCGTCACGTTGGGGATGTTGTACACATCGCCCGGCTGCTGGTAGTCGTCGAAGAAGTAGTTGGGGTTCGTAGCCGGGGCCTCGTCGATGACGAGCTTCGTGTCGCCCGCGGGCTTGCACTCTTTGATCTGCTCGACGTAATTGCAGTCGATCCCGAGCAGGGCGATCCGGCGATACCCGAGCGTCGCGCCGAAGAGCGCCGAGAAGTTGCCCGTCGTGATGTCCTTGAGGCGGAGCAGGGGCTGGAACGCCTTCTCGTTCTCCAGGATCACCACCGCCGGGTTGTTTCGCACTTCGGGGTGCGCGTCGGCGAAGATCTTGCGGAGGAAGAACCGCCGGATGCCGTTGGTCTTGCGCTCGCGGATCAGCCGCAGGATCTCCTCGTCGTGCGACATGATCACGACTTTGTCCATGCAGCAGTAATACGTCGGGTACCAGTTGATGCGGTCCCAGTACCGGTACGCGGCGTTCATGCCCAGCGTGTCGACGCCCTCGAGCCTGGCAAAGTCGAAATCGCGCAGCGAGGGGCCGTTGCCAAGAAGCACCAGCGTCTCGGAGCGCTTGTCGAGCCGAATCCCGCTCAGGTTGTTGTACAGCCCGCGGTGGTGGTACGTGATCGACGAGGCCGGCATCGACTTGGGAAGGTTGTCCGAGCGCTCCAGATCTGCCTCGGCCCCGCTCTTCCAGTTCTCGAGCGAGGCCCGGCTCGAGGGCGCATCGGACCAGCAGAAACGCGTGGCGGAGAACTGCTTGAAGCCGTAGCGGGCGCACAGGATCGAGTAGATCGACTGATCCTGCCTGTGCCCGAGGTAGGGCGTGACACCGAGCACGCGCTCGCTCTGGATCTCCTTGCCCAGACGGTTCTTCTCGAGCAGCGCGCGGTACTGCGCTTTCTTCGTGGCCGTCATCTTTGCCAGCGGTCTGGCCTCGGCGTCGCTCAGATGCTTGGGCCAGGCGACGATCTCGGGGTCCTGGCTGTAGACGTACGCCTGATCGATCAGCTCCTGCGCCTTGCCGCCACGGATATACCCGAGGAAGCACGAGCAGAGGTGCGGGGCCAGCAGTTCGTTGCCCGTGGCCTCCATCCGGCGCGCCGCCTCGGCGTGAGTAAAGGTCGCGTTGAGCAGGGGCCAGCCCGGCTTGTCGTCGTGGTCCACAAAGAACGCGCCCTCGCGAGCGATGATCTCGAAGACCTCCTCGATCGGCCTTGCCACCACCACGCCCGCATCGATCCAGAGCACGCGGTCGCCCTCGCGCGCCAGCTCGCCGGCGGCCTTGATCGCGGCACACTTGTACGCGTAATTCTTGGGCGACATGTACCCGTCGAAGAACCGCTCCGTCTGCGCCTGGTAATCACGCACCACCACGCGATCGAGCTCGGCGAGCCGCTCTCGCTGCTCGGGCGTCAGATCGATCGCGTACACCACGATCAGCGAGCACGCGTCCTCGCCCAGCCTGTGAAGCGAGGCGATCAGGTTCAACCCCTGCGTGAAATATGCGCTCGTGAACGACGTCGCCACGAGCCTGTCCGTGTCGATGAGCCTGCGCCGCTTGAGGTCCTCGATCGTCTCGGCGATCGGGACGCTCCCCGCGCCGAGGCTCGGGCGGTTGAGCAGCGCGCGGTACGCCTCGAGCGAGCCGTTCCACTCGCGCTGCAACTCGCCGATACGCTCGTCGATCCTGGGCAGGTCCGCCTCGGGGACGTCGTTCTTGTTGCGCACGATGCCGTCGATCCCGCTGACCTCGAACTCGGCGAGCCTGCGGAGCCACCGCAGGGGCACGAAGCCGTAGTGCCGCTTCACCGCGACGAGCGATTCGTGGTACTGCTTGCTGCGCAGCGCCTGCGTCTTGCTGTTGGGATGAAGCGTCGCGTCGACGATCGTGCGGTCGACGAACATGAACTTCGCCCCGCCGCGGGCCAGGCGGATCCAGTACTCGTAATCGAACGCGAAATTCAGATCCTCGTCCAGAGGCCCGAACCGCTCGAACACCGACTTGCGGAAGAACAGCGCCGGCTGGAGGATCCCCACCGAGTGCGTAAACTCGCGCTCGAGCGCTTCCGGGTCCGCGTTGATGTACGCGTCGCGCAGCGGGTTCCCGTCCGGGTCCACGAACCGACCCCGGCAGTAGACCACGTCCACGTCCGGGTTCTCGGCGAAGACCCTGGCCACCTCGCGCAGGGCGTCGGGGTCGGAGTAGACGTCGTCCGTGTTGAGCCACGTCACGATGTCCGCCTGTGCGCGCGTGAAGCCGCGGTTGATCGCGTCGACCTGCCCGTTGTCCTTCTCGATGCGCAGGTCCACGCCCTCGGCCTTGTCCGCGTAGGAGCGCAGGATGTCCGTCGTGCCATCCGTCGAGCAGGCGTCCTGCACGATGTGCTCGGTCGGGGCGTAGGACTGGTTGGTGACGCTCTCGAGCATCCGCTCGACAAACTCGGCCTGGTTGTAGCTCGGGCTCACGATCGCGATCGAGGGCAGGTCCGTCTCGGGCGGCAGCACCTCGACCGGACGGAAAGCCGCGGGCTTGCGCCAGCGTTTGGCAAACCCCTCCAGCTCCTCCTCGGTGTAGAAGTGCTGCGCCATCTTGGATGAGAGCATCTTGTCGATGTACGAATCGGGCAGACGGATACGGTCCAGGAAATCCGAATACTGGCCCGAGTACTTCTTGTTCGCCCCGACATTGGCGCGCCCGAGCGTGATGTCGCTGGAGCCCGTGAACTCGCGCAGCGCCGACTGCTTGTGCTCGTCCGGATCCTCGGCACGCAGGATCAGCACGCTGTACCCGCCCACCGACGTGATCAGACGCTTGCGATCGTGGTCGAACGGCGTCTCGAAAACATCCACACCGAACACGGGCTTGATGTGCAGATCGAAGTACGCAAGCGGGACGTCGTGCGAGTAGGTGTCCAGGAATCTGGCGATCAGCGCGTCGACGTCCTCGACCGACTTGGCGAGCAGATCCTTGTTCTGGAAGAAGGCCGAGATGTTGCGAGCGATCGGGTCGCGGACAAGACTGACGATCCGCGCCGGCTTGCTCGGCGCGACAATCTCCTCAAGCACGCGGTACGACTGACGGATGTGGTCCTGGTCCTGACCGTCGGCCTCCAGCTTTGATGCGACCTCGTCCAGGAAGACCCGGTCGAGGTGGTGCACCTGGAACACCGGCACGCTCAGTTCTTCCAGAGCCCGGCTCACGCTCGTCGAAGCGACCTTGCCCATCTGGGCCACGATGATCGGATCGCCCGTGTTGGCCAATGATGCTCCCGAGGCTGCGCTCTCGCTTGGGTGTTCCAAACTCATCCCCTGTTCGCTCTTTGCGTGATCCCAGACCGAACGATCGACCCCCGGGACGCCCCCCGGCCCGCCCGCACCGATCGCTTCGCTGCCGGGGAGATTCTAGGTGACACCCACCGATCGGGTCGGCTCTTCTCTATCTTGGTCCCCCCGTGTTATCACGCCAGCCAATTCGTCCCGATCAATTCTGATCGCGATAGAAACGCCGATGACGCACAGCTACCGACCATCCGCGACCGTATTTCGAGCGATCGTTCGGGAGCTATGCTCGCTCCGATGGCCCGTCACGGAATCGACATCGCAGGCTGGCTCCGCGGAAATGCCGAAGACCACGACCGCCTCTGGTCGCTCAACGAGCGGGCCAACCACTGCGTCAGGTGGGGCCACGGCTTCCATATCGCCAGCGCCTGCTGCTTCTTCCTTTCCCTCGCGCTGCCCATCAGCTTCACCGAGATCTCCGCAGGCGCCCTCTTCGGCATCACCGCAGCCCGGCTCTGGGCCACGTGGAGGCTCTACCCCGCCCTCCTGAAACGCCCCCTCGTCATCCTCGGGGCGATCTACATCCTCTACTCGCTCCTCGGCCTGCTCTGGACGCCCAATCTGCCCTACGGCATCAAGGAGGTCGATGCCGTGCGCTGGTTCCTGCTTGTGCCCGCGCTCTGGCCCCTGCGACACCTCCGCCGATGGTTCATCCTCTGCGTGATCGCCAGCTACTCGATCGCCTACAGCGCCCAGTTCATCCAGGCCCTGGCCTTCGAGTTCGGATGGGAACACCTCGATTTCGACGCCTACCCGAACCGGATCAGCTGCTGGTTCATGCCAGCCTCGGCTGGATCGATCTTCCTGGCAGCCTTCGGGCTCCACCTGCCCGTTGCGCTCGATCAGAAGCACCCGCTCCGCTGGCCCGCGCGGGCGATGGCGATCCTGGCGACCCTCTCGGTCATCGCCACCGGCGCCCGCGGGGCGTGGATCGCCGGGGCGTTGTTCTTCACGCTCACACTGCTCCGCGCGATCTGGCGCTCCAGGCACCGCGTCCGCGTGCTGATCACCGGGGCGGTCATCGCGATCGTGGCCCTGCCGGTCGCGTGGATTGCTCTGGGAGAACAGATCCAGAGCCGAATCGACGAGGGACGCTGGGAGATCAAAGAAGCCCTCGAGAACAAGGACTACTCGACCAGCACCGGGGCGCGGATCAACATGTGGATCTGGGCCGGCCGGGCGTTTGCCGCAAACCCGATCCTCGGCACGGGCACGGGCGGGTACGAGAAATGGTCCGAGACGCGCCAGGCCGAGATGGGCATCTCGCACGACGATCAGCCCATCACCCGCAACGCGCACGGGGCGTATGTCCACATCGCCGCCTCGCAGGGGCTGGTGGGTCTTGGGCTCTTTGGCGCGATGATCGCCGCGTTCCTGCTTCAGTGCTGGCCCCGCGCGGGCGACGACCGGACCTACCAGGCGGGACTTGTCGGGGCGGTGATCGCCGTGCTCTTTGCGGGGATCTTCGCGACGGTGCACCTGCACACACAGACGGCTGCGGTGCTGAGCGGGTTCGCGGCTCTGTCGATGCGTCCCTCGAACCGCTCTTAGCCGCCAGGCTCGTCCGAGCCGTGCGCAGGGGCCTGCTCCTGACGCATCTGCTCGAAGTCGCGGGGCGTCATCATGCCGTGACCATCGTCCCAGGGAACAAGGCTCACATCGCCCAGACTGTCGATGTACTCGAAGCGTTCCTGCCACTCCTGAGTGAGCTCGGCGTGCTCGGCGGCATCGTTCCTGGTGGACTCTGTCTCAAAGCCTGTGCGCACGTAGTGCGTCATGTCGCCGAGCGAGTCGCGCTCGACGGTGATCATGTCCACATCGCCCTGTGGCTCGAAGTCGATATAGGTCTCGATGCCGTCGTCGTACATCGCGGTGTAGGTGACGACGCGATCGCCCGCGGTGGTGATGACGCGTGAGACGCGGACCTGCGTGGGTTTCTCGTAGGACTCGCCGCAACCGCCGAGAGAAACGACGGGCAGACCCACAAGCAGGATGACCGCGATTGGGCGCACGCTAGTCGTCGGCCCGGAGGGTCTTGGGGCCCTCCTTGCCCGCGACGCGCTCCATGTAGCCGTCGCCCTTTTTCTCGTACTTCGTAAAGCCGAGGCGTTCGAGGTTCTTGTTGGAGAGCTGGCTCTTCTCTTTGAGGGGCGACCAGGTGCCAGCGATGTTGGGCGGGCTGATCGCTCGCCTGCAGGGCTGACCGGTCTCCGGGTGCTCGGTCAGGGCGTCGTCCTTCATGGACTGCACCCACTCGAAACGCTCGCCTGTGGGCTCACCCTTCTCGTCCAGCAGCTCGTAGTCATAGGTGGGCATGGTTTGCCTCCTTTACATGAACGTCCGGCCCGACTCGGGATCCATCAGCTTCCAGCCCAGTTCCCGGCAGATCCGGGCGAGCACGGGCCAGGCCGTCTCCTCGTCATCGACCGATGCCATGAGCTGGTTGATCTCGTCGACTGCGATTGGCACCTCGATCACCAGCCCGGGCCCGTAGAACGAGAGCGTCCCGATCGCGCCCTTGCCGCCGTCCGGCGCGATGTTGAACGGGCGCAGCTTGCGCTCGACGGATCGGGGCGAACCGATCTCGGACATCTCCGGGACCTCGGCCTCGGGGTCCTTGGGCTGAAACAGGATGATTTGGCGACTGCCCACGCTGGAAGCATGATTCGCCGCGAATGCCCCCGAAACCAGCACCGGCGACTTATTCGCCCTTCTTGCGGTTGGCGACCAGCTCGGCGGCCTTCTCGACCAGACTCGCCAGCGGCACGGGCTTGATCATGTACGCGTCCACGCCGATCGCCTCGGCGTACTCCTGGTGACGCTTGCCCTCGTTGGCGGTCACCATGATGACCAGCGGGCTGTCTTCACGCCCCTTGATCTTCTCGAGCACCAGGAACCCGCTCCGGCCCGGGAGCATCATGTCCAGCACGACCAGATCGGGCGGATCGTCGTTGCAGTACGCCACTGCCGTGTTGCCGTCGCTGGCGGTCTCGGTCACGGCACCCTCGGCGAGCATCGCGGCCTCGATGGACTCACGCACATCCGGATCGTCATCGACCACGAGAATCTGGACGTCTTCGAGCTTGCCGATGGTCAGTGTCTCAGCGCTCATGTGCGTCTCCTTTGCTTCCCCGACTCTGCGGTTCGCGTACTAGTCAGAACCCAGTATGCCCCTCATCTGTTCCTATGGCAATGAGGGAAAGGGCTCAACCCCATTCGTATCAACCCCGATTGAGGTTCTGATGAAACGCGGGTTCGGGGCCCGTTCACGTCCGGGTAATCACTGATTTATTCCAGCCGATCGCCCCCGAGGCGGTCGAGCGTCTCAATATCCCGTTCGCTCTGCTCGACGATCCGTTCAACCTCGGCCTCGTCCATCCAGGGCAACTCCAGCATTTTGCGCTTGAGATTGTCCGGAAATTCTTTCCGTAGCCGCTCGTGCCTGGGACGACTCTTCCAGACGCGGTGCATCCAGAAATACTGCTCGGGGGCGGTGCGGACCATGTTCTCGATCGACCGGCGATACCGGGCGGTGATGTAGAAAAGCGGGTCGGGCGCGTCCTTCCAGTCTTCCGGGCGGATGACGTCGTGGATGTCGAAGCGGTAGCCCATCGCGTCCTGCCATCGCCCGGTAGCGTGGTCGTGGAGCATGTCGACGCCGTCGGGTCCTCGGCGTGGGCTGCGGACACCCCCGCCGCAGATGATGCACGCGCCCGTCTGCATCGCCAGCATGCCCACGGACTTGTACGTGCTCGTGAGCCGACCGAAGAAGGGCACGAAGAGCCCGCGGTCGCCCGCGTTCTGGTCGGCGACGAAGGCGGGCATGCCCCCCCGCTGCATCGCGCGGGGCAGTTCGCGGACAGCTCCGAACTTGTCGACCATCATCATGCCGCGCTTCTCGCGCACCTGGCGCACCCAGCGGTCGAGCGGCTTGAGATCGAGCGGGCGATACACCGCGTGCACGGGCACGCCCACGACCGCCATCGTGTAACCCATCATCTCCCAGTTGCCAAAGTGCCCCGTGATCAGAATCACGGGCCGATTGGCGAGCACCTCCGCGAAGGCTTCTGACGCCTGCCCGAAGGAGGCGTGCCGCTGCCAGCTATCGCTCGAGATGAGCCTTGGCGTGTAGAGCATCTCCGCGCCGAGCTGAAAGAGGTGTCCCCAGACGCCCTGGGCGACGTGCTCGACGCGTTCCTCTTCCCAGTCGGGGAAGGCGAACCGGATGCGTCCCTTGCAACGTTCGAGCTGCTTGCGGTTGAAGGGCATCCGCGAGAAGCCGCGACCCATGCGGTCCATCTGTTCGAGCGAGGACTCGAGCCCGAAGAGCTGGCACGCGGTCATGCCGGTGCGCAGGGCCATCGAGAGCGGCCCGTGCGACCAGCCCGGCAGCCCGTCCTTGAGGCGTTTGCGTTTGCGACTCACCCGGCTCAGCGCGTCCGCGAGCGGATGCGCCCGATCAGCGTGTAGAGACGGTTCTCGTTCAGCACCGGGATCGAGGTCCGCTGGGCCGACTCGAACAGCTCGTTGTACCGCTTGAGCTCGTTCTCCTTGCGGATGTAGATCTCAACGATCTCGATCGGGGTGTTGATGCCGGGGGGCGGGGGCAGAACCGGCGGCTCGCCCAGAACGAGGAAGTCGACGTCGCCCGTCAGCTCCTCGGTCGTCGTGCCGCCCCACTCCTCGATGAGCGCCGTGATCTCGGTGCGCTCGCCGGGGGTGCGGTTGCCGTCGCCGTTGGTGTCGAAGTTGCCCGCGACGAGGAACTTGTACACCTTGTTCGGGTCGTAGACCGCGTTAGCGATCACGTCGCCCGGAACGATCGGGTTGCCCGCACGCTCGAAGAGCACGCGGCATCGGCTGGACGTCTCGCCGACGTTGACCACCTCGATCGCGCCCTTGCCCTGCGGGTAGTTGCCCTCGGCGTCGGGGCGGATCTGCGTCTCGTCGCCGTAGACCGCGAAGTTCATCCCGAGGATGACGTTCTGACGCCGACCGATCGAGATGAAGACCTCGTTCTCGCTCGGGTTGGTGTTGGCGACGGCACCATCGACGAGCGAGTACTCGGCTTTGGCGGCCAGCGAATCGCCCCGGCCCTGCTGCTGGAGCGAAGAGACCTGATCCTCAAGGAGCAGCTTCTCCTGCTCGAGCGTGCGGATGCGGGTGCTCATGTCGTTCTGGGTCTGCTCGAGCTGGCTGCGCAGATCGTTGATCTGCCCGACGTAGCGCTGCTCGGTCGACTGGAAGCCGGCGCGGTACTCGTTGTTGTCCGACTCGAGCTCGTCGATGCGGGCCTGGAGAGCCGCGACGGTCTGCGACTGCTGACGCTGGAGCGCCTGCACGCGGTCGGCCTCGGCCTGGAGGTTTTCCTGGGCCCGCTGACGGGCGGCCTCGGCGTCGGCGACGCTCTGCTGAAGCGAAGCGACCTGACCCTGCAGGCCGCGGATCACGCTGAGCAGCGAACCCGTCGAAGCGCCGGGGATCGGCTCGGTCTTGGTTGTGAACTCGTCGATCCGGTCGCTCTTGTTCCCCGTGACCTTGGAGTAGGTCGTGTCGAGCGTGTTGCTCAGGTAGCGGACCAGGCTGACGCCCTGCTGCTTGGCCTTCGTGAAGTCGGCGTTGATCGCCGGGTCGGCGCGGTCGGCCTCGCGGACGTAGTCGCGGTAGTTCTGCTCGGTGTCCTCGATCTGCTTGCGGTAGTCGAGGTTGTCGCCATAAAGGATCACCGACACCACGAACAGGCCGAACGCGATCACGCCCAGCAGACTGATCGTGATGACGACGCCCGCACCCGCACTGGTCCTTGCCGCCATGACACTTCACTCCAATCGGCGGCATATCCGCCGAGACCCAACCACTCCCCATGCCGACGCTCCCGCGGCGATGGGAATGATGTGTTCCGATTCCTGACCGCTTCGGGCGCTGAAGCCCGTAGGCATGCCGCCGATTCGGGGGCGATCCATCACCCGCACCAAAGGCGGCTCTGCCGGTCCCGGCCCTGCTGGCCGACACCCACACGCCGAGTCTCGCGGCCTGACCCCCCTACGTCAAGCGCCGAACGCCTCCCAAAGACCGAACGACGCTCGTTTTCCGACGCGCGAGTCCATCTCTTCATCCGAACACCACCCCCCGGGTGTTGCGATCTTGTCCGATCCTTCTTCATACTTTCTTCATCTGTTCGGCTAAGCATCTCCGGACGAGGAACACTTGCACATGATCTCCACACTTCTGCAGAGCGATCCGGACTCGGCCGTCGAGGCGGTTTCCAACCTGGACGTCGTGCTTCGTATCGGGCTGGCCGCGATCCTGGGGATGGTGGTTGGCTATGAGCGCAAGATCGCGGACAAGCCTCTGGGCAGCCGGACGATGGCTCTTATCGCCGCCGGGGCCGCGGGCTTTGCGCTGATGGGGGTCGAGATAGCCTCGCAGGTCGAGTTTCGCCAGGGCCTTCAGCTCGATCCGACGCGTGTGCTCTCGTACATCATCACGGGCGTGGGCTTCCTCGGCGCGGGCGCGATCCTGCAGACCAAGCGTGGCATCACGGGCATGACCACCGCCGCGAGCATCTGGGCCTCGGCCGGCGTCGGGGCCGCGTGCGGGCTCGGGCTCTACGTGATCGCCTTTGCGCTCTTTGGCGTGGTCTTCGCAATGCTCTGGCTGCCCTGGCTCGGCCAACTCAAGAACGAAACGAACGGCACTGTCGACGACTGACGCCCATCACGACCCGCAAGCAGTCTTTCCCGATCAGCGCCGCCGGCGCGTCCCGAGTACGCCCGCAAAGCCGAGCACCAAAGCGCTCGAGGGTGTCGGCACAAACGAGAAGTTGTAGCTGATGTCGCCGTTGCTGGTCGCGCGGGTGACGAGCTGATACTCCCCGGCAGGAAGCACACCCGAGAACGACTCGCTGTTGTCGCCGGGAAAGAGGGGAGCACTCGAGAAGACAGTCCCCCCGGGTCCGGACAGGACAGCCGCGTACCAGCCGCCGTCGTTGCTGAATGACGCGTTGTAGTCAAACTCAAACGCGACGGAACCCGTGACCGTGAAGTCGATCGTCGTGACCGATCGCGCGTTGCCGCCCTTGATGAAGAACTCGGACGCGCCATTGGCGCCCGAACCTGCAAACATCCCGTCAGCGGTCAGTTCGGCGGCCAGGCTCATCGAAGCGATGATGTCGTTGAAGCCGCCCGCGGCACTGCCCGAGAAGGGAAGCAGCTCCGTGCCGCCCTGCACCACGAACGCCTCGTTCCCCAAGGGGTCGCCCGTGTTGACGTCGATAAGATCCGGAACATCCGCTTCGAATGTGAGCGACACATCGCTCACCTGAGCAACCGCGGGCATCGCAAGGCCAGAGACGACAAGAGCACCGATCGCTGTGTTCGTACGCATGCCGACCTCCCGTTTTCAGAAACAGACCTCGAGTCCAAACTAATTGGACCCCCAGGGCGTGTCAAGAAAATGCGGGGTTTTCACGCGATCTACACACCACGGTCGCTCGACCCGAGCTTGTCGAGCTCCTCGCCATAGCGCTCGCGCAAGGGCTCTACCACCTCTTTCAGGAAGCGCTCGGTCTGCTCGACGCTCCGGCCCACGTACTTCATCGGGTCCAGAAGCTGATCCTCGGTGAGCAAGTGGTGCACGCTCTTGAACGCGGGATCGGCCTTGAGTCGCTCGATGAGGTCGTTGTCGAGCCCTTCCTGCTTCACGCGATGCCCAGCCGCTTGCGCATGGACGCGGATTTTCTCGTGCAGATCCTGACGGTCGCCGCCCGCCTTGACAGCCTCCATCATGATGTTCTCCGTCGCCAGGAAAGGCAGCTCCGCCATCAGGTTCTTCCGCACCATCGCCTCGTTCACGACGAGACCGGACGCGACCTGGTGCATGAGGTCGAGCGCGCCGTCGAGCGCCAGGAAAGCCTCGGGCAGCGAGAGCCTGCGGTTCGACGAGTCATCGAGCGTGCGTTCGAGCCACTGCGTGGCGGCCGTGTCGTACGCGTTGCCCACGAGATTCATGACGAAGCGGGTGAGGCCGCAGATCCGCTCGCACTTCATCGGGTTCCGCTTGTAGGGCATAGCCGACGAACCGATCTGGTTCTTGCCGAACGGCTCGTCGATCTCCTTGCGGTTGGAGAGCAGGCGGAAGTCTGTGGCGATTTTGTGGAGGACGGCGGCCGCACAAGCTAAGTCGGAAAGTCGAATTGCATCATAAATTCTTGGGTATGTTTGGCCTGTAAGGCTAAACGTGTTACATCTTTGAATCATTTCGGCTTGCTGGATAACGTAATCACTCAGAGACATTGCTTCAATGCTGTCGATGCACTTTCGGGTATTCTCAGCTCGATCTGTGTCCCCAACACCTTCATGTCCTAGCAGCATCCGCGTTCGATGCTGAATTGCATTCGATTTCCACTTGTCAAGATCTTCTTCGATAAACGAATGTCCTTTGATCTTGAGAAGTGCGAGCCCTTCAAATCTGTCGACAATCTCCGAAGAGCCGTCAAACAATTGAAGAAACGATGCTTGCGTTCCCGTCGCACCACGGAAACCGCGATAGAACTGCCATCCGTTGAATGAAATGGAGAGCCGATCTTCAGCCACGATGACTAGCTGAGAGGCATACTCAGCAAGTCGCCTCCCAACCGTAGTTGGCTGTGCTGGCTGGTAATGAGTGAATCCAAGGGTGGGCATCGAAACGAACTCACTCGATCTGTCACTAAGGGAGCAAATGGCTTTGATGATTTTCAGCCGAATTAACTCAGTCGCTTCATAGATCGCTATGAGATCCGCATTGCACACCACATCCTGACTCGTCATCCCGAGATGAATGATCGGGCGCGCCTTGGGGCACTTATCCCCCCACGCGTGCACGTGAGCCATCACGTCGTGGCGGAGCTCGGCTTCGTACTTGGCCGCCAGCGCCAGGTCCTCGTCCGTCACGTCCAGATTCGCCCGGAGTTCCTCGATCTGCTCGGGCGTCACCAGCGGCTTGTCCCAGTCCTTCGTGACTTCATACTGGGCCTCAGCGACGACGAGCCAGATCTTCCGCCAGGTCTGGAACTTGTGCCTGGGCGACCAGATCCGGCACATCTCCGGGCTCGCGTTGCGGGCGGCCAGGGGGCTGGTGTACGTGTCGTGCGGGCTCGGCTGGGTGTTTGAGTGGGGCATGGCTCATTATCCCCCTTGCAGCCACTTGAAACTGGAGTCCCCATCCTCGGAATACCCTTCCAGCGGGAATCGCTACACGGGTGCCGCTGCACATACTTTCAGGAGGAGTCCGAACATCATGTCCAACCGCAAGCTCAAGCTCACCCTCGCCGTCGCCGCGGCCCTGCTCTCGGGGCACTCGGCCGCTCAGGACGAGGAGAAGAAGACCACCGCCGCGCACGCCAGCGCCGATCTCCCCGACGGGTTCGCTGTGCTCGAGAAGCACGTCGAGGCCATCGGGGGCCAGAAGGCCAACATGGAGATCAAGGGCATCCAGATGATCGGCACCTTCGCGATGCCCGCGATGGGCCTTGGCGGCTCGATCGACATCAAGATGGCTGCCCCCAACAAGCGTGTCATGGCAATCAACGTTGAGGGCATGGGCGCGATCGATCAGGGGACCGACGGCAAGGTGGCGTGGACCACGCAGATGCCCGGCACGCCCCCCACCATGCTCGAAGGCGAGGCCGCCGAGGATCAGATCGAGGACGCCGATTTCTACGCACGCGTCAAGCCGCGCGAGGAATACACCTCCGCCGAGAACGTCGGCGTCTTCACGCACGACGACGTCAAGGTCTACAAGCTCAAGCTCGTCGACAGCCGGGGCAACCACTCCGAGGCGCTCTACGAGGTCGAGTCGGGCCTGCTGCGCAAGCAGTCGTTCAAGGAAACCGCTGAGTCCACAACGTTCTCCTCGGAGACCGAGTTCAACGACTACCGCGCGATTCACGGCGAGGTGAAAATGCCCTTCCAGCTCGAGATCCTCTCGGGCCAGTTCGGGCAGACGATCACCTTCGAGAAAATCGTCATCGACCCGGAATTCGACGAGAGCGACTTCGAAGCGCCCGGCTCGCTCTGAGCCGCTGACCGCGTACGCATTCACATGCCCCGAGGAATCGGGGCATTTTTTCTTGCTTCCCGAAACCCGTCACCATCGCATCCATACCAACACGCGCGGGGTTCTCGCGTTTCACACAACGATTCGAAGGAGATCCCATATGCGCACAACCGCTGCACTCACACTCGCCTGCACACTCGCCGCGTGCCCGGCTCTCGCCCAGGAGACCAGCGCCCCGACCGAGCCGGCACAGCC
Source organism: Phycisphaerales bacterium (assembly GCA_965228265.1). Lineage (GTDB taxonomy): Bacteria > Planctomycetota > Phycisphaerae > Phycisphaerales > UBA1924. Next base: position 1,023,494 of record OZ245804.1, on the reverse strand, counting down.
CGCCAAGACAACCCAGCCCGACGCCGGCGCCAAGCTGCCCGACGGGTTTGCGATCCTCGAGAAGCATGTCCAGGCTGTCGGGGGCGAGGAAAAGAACAAGGCGTTCAAGGCCTCGCGCATGTCCGGGGAGTTCAGCATCCCCGCGATGAACCTGACGGGCGAGATCACGATCAGCTCCAAGGCCCCGAGCTCGACGCTCATCGTCGTCGATCTGCCCGGGATGGGGCAGGTCGTTCAGGGGACCGACGGCAAGCTCGTCTGGGCGGCCCAGCCGGGCCAGCGCATGCAGGTGCTCGAGGGCGGACAGGCCGAGGAACTCAAGAACCAGGCGCAGTTCTACGCCAGCATCGAGCCTCACAAGACCTACACCGAGGCCAAAGCCGTCGCGATCGTCGAGCACGAGGGCACCCGGTGCTACAAGGTGAACCTCACCACGAGCTGGGGCAGCCACCAGGTCGGGCTCTACGAGGTCGAGACCGGCCTGCTCCGCAAGATGTCCGTCCGGGCCAGCGCCGAGAGCGACACCTACACCAACGAGACCGCCTTCAGCGATTATCAGGAAACCCAGGGCATCAAGCACGCCCGCCGACTCGAGCTCAACAACGGCCAGATGCAGCAGGTCATGACCTTCCACACCGTCGAGCTCGACCCCGAGTTCGAGGAAGGCCTCTTCGACCCGCCCGGCGAGCTCTGAAGTATCCGTCACACATCGATTGACTCAGAACGCCCCAACACGGGGTGTTTTGTCATGGGCTGGGAACCATCGGGCGTTTGGCGCGTCCAAGCATGGAGTCACACCGAGGAGCCATCACCATGCGCACGCCGACCGCACTGCTTCCGCTCATCCTTTTGGGCACGCTCGCTATGGCCCCGAATCCGGGCCAGACCGCACCGGGCGCGCCCGCCGTCAACCAGCCCTCGACCAACCTGCCCGATGGGTTCAAGGTTCTCGAGGACTACGTCGACGCTCTGGGCGGCGAGAAGGCGTACCGCAAGTACAAGTCCGAGGAACTGGCGGGCACGATCGAGATCCCGGCGCTCGGCGCCAGCGGCACGGTCGTCCTGAGACGCCAGGCCTCCACCAAAACGATGGTCACCATCGAGCTCGAAGGCCTCGGCTCGATCATCCAGGGCACCAACGGCGAGGTCGCCTGGCGCTCGCAGCTGGGCATGCCAACCGAAATCCTCGAGGGCGACGAAGCCGACCGGCTCATCAACGAGGCCAACTACTACGCCCCCGTCGAGCCCCGCAAAACGTACACCGAGGCCAAAACCGTCGGCAAAGTCGAGTTCGACGGCGTCGAGTGCTACCAACTCGAACTCGTCACCCGCTGGGGCGACCACCAGGTCGGCCTATTCGAGGTCGAATCGGGACTGCACCGCAAAGTCTCCACCCGCACCGCGCCCGGCTCGGACACGTTCTCGAGCGAGACGACCTACAGCGACTACCGCAGGGTCAAGGGCGTCAAACGCCCCTTTGCGCTCGAAATCAGCGCGATGGGCATGAAGCAGGTGATCCGGTTCGACTCGATCGAGCTGGGCGTGAAGTTCGACAAGGACGCCTTCGATCCGCCGAAGAACTGAACCGAACGGATACACTCGCGCCAGATGAGCGACGAGCGGTTCGAAATCAAGACGGTCTGGACTGGCAACACCGGCTCGGGAACATCCTCGTACACCAGCTACGAACGCTCGCACGAGATCCGGGCGATCGGCAAGCCCTCGCTGCCCGGGTCCGCGGCTCCCGCGTATCAGGGCGACGCGACGCGATACAACCCCGAAGAACTGCTCATCGCCTCGGCCAGCGCGTGCCACATGCTCTGGTACCTGCACCTGTGCGCCAAGGCGGGCATCGTCGTCGAGTCGTACGAGGACGCCGCCTCGGGCGAGCTGGCCCTGGATGCCTCCGGCTCGGGCGCGCTGGCGGGCATCACGCTCAGGCCCCGCGTCACGATCCGGGCGGGCAGCGACCCGGAGCAGGCCACGCGCCTGCACGCCAAGGCCGGCCAGATGTGCTTCATCGCACGATCGCTCAGATGTGACGTCTCGCATGAGCCCACGATCGTCGTCGGAAGCTAGCACACCCGTGCGAGGTGGTACCATCAGAACGTGAGCGAGGGAACGGATCATCCCAACGGCAGGCTCCAGGAGGGTGCCGACCGACCGAGCGATGAACAGCTCGTCGCGGCGATCCGGGACGCCAAGACCCCGGAAGAGGTCCGCGAGGCCTGGCGCGAGCTGCTCGTCCGCTATCAGCCCATGATGCACACGCTCTGTCGGCAGATGCTGGGCCCCAAAGCGCCGGTCGAGGACGCCTGCCACGACGCGCTCATCAAGGTCATGCGCGGGCTGCACACCTTCGACGAGAGGGCCCGTGTCTCAACGTGGATCTACCGCGTGACGATGAATTGCTGCCTCTCACGGATCCGCAAGGAGTCCCGGAACAAGGCGGTCCCCCTCGATTCCGGGCTGAAACACGCGTCCGGACCCGGTTCTTCAGCGAATAGGCCCACACTTGCAGATTTCTTGCCCCAGTCGCGGGAACCGATCCCGGGCAAGAGCGTCCAACAGGAGGACCAGAGGGCGCTCGTGACGGAGGCCCTCGGGAATCTGGACCCGGATCTACGGAGTGTTCTGCTCCTCCGGGACGCCCAGGGGTTGGATTACGCCCAGATCGCCGAGCTGCTGGAGGTCCGGGTCGGTACGGTCAAGAGCAGGATTTTCAGGGCCCGTCTGGCCCTGAGGCAGATGGTCGAGAGCATCCGGGCCGCCAGGCTCGGGCCAAGCGAGGCGAAGGACACAAAGGGCTGAACGAGTCAGGCATGTCGGACACGAACCGTGACATCTTCATCGCCCTGATCGACGCGGGGCTCGACGAATCGACGATCCTCTCGTTCATCGAGGGCGCGTCGGTCGACGCGGCTGCGATCATCGAGGCGCTGGGCACCGATGCGCACCTTGCGGACCTGGTCTGGCAGCTGCGCGCCGACCGTCAGGCGCTGATGCAGGCCTCGACCCCCACGGTCACGCTCGCCGAGACAGAGGCCATGATCGAGTCCGTCCTCGAGCAGGAGCTGGTCGAGAAGATCGAGCCGGACGACCTGGCCGCGATCGAGCGGACGGGCCGATCCTCGAACGATGTGCGCAAGCCGACGCACAAGCCCGTCAAGGTCCGCCGCGCCCGCCGGGTGCCGAGCCGGGCCAGGCGGATCACGTACTCGCTCGCAGCCGCGGCGATCGTGGTGCTGGTCCTGAGCGTGGCGCTGCCCCGCATCGACTTCGACTTCACCCAGCCGACCACACCCGAGCGCACCATCGCGGAAACACACGAGGGACAGGACGCGCCGATCAGGCTCGCACAAGACGACCAAACAGACGAGCCGGAAACTCTTGAGGCATCGCCCCAAACCCGGCCGGATCGGCCCACGGTGCTGAGCCGACCGATCTCTCGCCCGATCGTGGTGGCTTCGGCGAGCGATGCGCTCGAACTGGCGCGTCAGGGTCGGCTGATCGTTCGGCTCTCGGGCGCTCGGCCTTCGTCGATCGACCAGACGAGGCGGCTGCTCGCGGGCGATAGCGAGCTGTCGCGTTTCGCAGCCGTCGAGGGCGCGGTGGATGAAGACCGGGCCCTCGCGCTGGCCCAGGCGTTGCCCGAGGCCGAGCTACCGGTGATGGCAAGCGCGGACGACAACTCATCGACCGCCCAGCGCACCACCCGCGACAAGCAGGGCGCATACCTGCTGCGTGTCGAGCCGAGCGAGCGGGCCTTTGCGCTGCTGATCGCCAAGCTCAAGAGCGAACGGGGCATGCAGGTCGAGCTGGTCGGCTCGGTCGATCCGGTCACGACCCCCGCCAACGCGGGCGACATCGCCAGCCTGGCCGGCGAGCCCGCCTCGTGGCGCTCACGCATCAGCGTGCCGGTGGTGGTGGAAGCGATCAAGTAAAATGGTGGAAGCTTTGGTGGGGACTGAATTGGTGGGGGCGGCGTCCCGCCGCCCATCTTCTGACACTGTGCTAAGTGCCAACTGAGACCAAACCAACGGGCGGCGAGACGCCGCCCCCACCAAGATCCACTGCAGCAAACAAATCAGCCCGTCACGATGTTGACCAGTCGACCGGGCACAACAATCACCTTGCGCACGTCTTTGCCGGCGATCTGCTGGGCGATGGTCTCGTCATTGAGCGCCAGTTCCTTGAGTTCGTCCTGGCTGGCGCCGGCGGGCACGCTCAGACGGGCCTTGACCTTGCCCAGGATCTGCACCGCGATCTCGACCTCGTCATCGACGAGCATCGATTCCTCGTAGCCGGGCCAGGCCGCCAGCGCGACCGAGTCCTCGTGACCCAGCTTGTGCCAGAGTTCCTCGGCAAAGTGCGGCGCAAACGGCGCGAGCACCCGGACGAAGCGGTCCATCTGGTCCCGCGTCACGCCCGTCTTGAGGGCCGCGTTGACGAACTCGATCATCGAGGCGATGGCTGTGTTGAACGCAAGACGTTCGACGTCCTCGCCCACCTTGGCGATCGTGCGGTGGAGCTGCTTCTCGACGCCCGCGTCGGCGGTCTCGGCGAAAACGGGGCTGCCGGTGTTCTCGTCGACGCACAGACGCCAGGTGCGCTGGAGGAACCGGAAGAGCCCGACCGTGTCGTCGGTGTTCCAGGGCTTGCTCGCCTCCAGGGGCCCCATGTACATCTCGTAGAGACGGAACGTGTCCGCCCCGAACTCCTCGATGATGTCGTCCGGGTTGATGACGTTGCGCAGCGACTTGGACATCTTGGCGATGGTGCGCATGACCTCGTCGCCCGTGCGCGCCTCGAAGAATCGGCCGCCCTTCTCCTCGACACAATCGACGCCGACGAGGCTCTTGTCGGTGCGCATGAAGGCGTGGCTCGTGATCATGCCCTGGTGGAAGAGCTTGCGGTAAGGCTCGGGGCTCTTCAGGTGCCCCAGGTCGTGCAGGATCATGTGCCAGAACCGCGCATAGAGCAGGTGCAACACCGCGTGCTCGGCGCCGCCGATGTACAGGTCCACGCCGTCCTCGCCAAGCCAGTACGCGTCGGCTTCTTCGCTGACGAATGCGGCATTGTTCTTCGGATCGAGGTAGCGGATGTGGTACCAGCACGAGCCGGCCCAGCCGGGCATGGTGTTCGTCTCGCGGATAACGGGCGTGCCCGGGTCGAGATCATCAACACCCGCGGCGGCCGCGGTCGTGTGCACCCAGTCCGTTGCCTTGCCGAGCAACGGCTGCGGGTCCTCGCTCTCCTCGGGGTGGTAGTCCGTCAGCTCGGGCAGCAGCACCGGCAGGTGCTCCTCGGCGACGGCGTAGTGATGCCCCGCCTCGTCGAAGACGATCGGGAAGGGCTCGCCCCAGTACCGCTGACGGCTAAAGAGCCAGTCACGCAGGCGGAAATTCACCTTCTTGTGGCCGATGCCCGTTCGCTCGAACCACTCGATCGCCGCGGCTTTGGCGCCCTCCTGGTCGAGGCTGTCCAGCGAGACCTCGTCGTTGGTGGAATTGGTGGCCAAGCCCGCGCCCGCGTACGACGCACCGGTGTGCGCGAAATATCGCCCTTCGCGGAAGATCGCCTCGAGCTCGGTGAAGTTGTCCACGCCCAGGTCTTCGAGCGACGATTCGTATTCCTGACGGATCGTGCCCCGCGCGTTCTCGCCGAAGACCGGGCCCGTGTCGTGCTCGCGGCGTGTGCGGATCGCCTCGAGCACCTCGGGGTAGACATCGGGCGGGAGGCTCGAGGTCGTGACCAAGCCGAGGAAGTCGGCCAGCACGTGCTTCCAGCGGTCGGTCGTGCGTTCCTCCTCGTTGGCGTTCTGCACGAAGTAGCTCATCGCCAGGATGGTGCGCGGATAGACGACGTCGCGGATGGGCAGGTCGAACTTCTTGGCGAACTCGTAGTCGCGCTTGTCGTGGGCGGGGACCGCCATGATCGCGCCGAAGCCGTAGGTCGCCAGCACGTAATCGCTCGTCCAGACGGGGATGCGCTCGCTGGTGGCGGGGTTGATCGCGTAGAGCCCGGTGAAGCACCCGGTCTTGTCCTTGTTCTCCATGCGGTCCTTGTCGGAGCGGTTTCGGGCCGCCTCGACATAAGCCGCCAGCTCGTCGACGGGCGTTTCCTTCCGCGGGGCCTTCAGGACCGCAGACACGGCGTCGTGCTCGGGCGCGACCACCATATACGTCGCCCCGAAAATCGTGTCGGGCCTGGTCGTAAAGACCCGGATCGCGGGGGTGAACTCGGTGTCCGTGTCGGGGTTGTTGAGATCAAGGTCCAGCTCGAAATCGACCTCGGCGCCCTCGGAGCGTCCAATCCACTCTCGCTGCTGGGTCTTGGTGCTCTCGGGCCAGTCGAGCTCGTCGAGCCCGGTGAGCAGCCGATCCGCCAGCGCCGTGATGCGGAAGAGCCACTGCTTCAAAGGCTTGCGCAGAACGGGGTGCCCGCCTCGCTCGGATCGCCCGTCGATGACTTCCTCGTTGGCCAGCACTGTGCCAAGGGCCGGGCACCAGTTGACGGTCTGCTCGCCGACGTAGGCCAGGCGGTGGTTGTCGATGAACGTGCGCTGTTCGGTGGCATTCAGCTCGTGCCACTGGCGGACGCCCATGGGCTCCCCGCCGAGGGCTTCAGTCGCCTTCTCGCCCTTGGTGATGCGCACGAGTCGGCCCTCGATCGAGACCCGCCCCGTGCCGCCCTCCATGAGCTGGATCAGCTCGCTGATCGGTCGGCAGCGGCCGATCTCCTCGTCGTACCAGCTGTTGTAGATCTGCACGAAGATCCACTGCGTCCAGCGGTAGTAGTCCTCGTCGATCGTGGCGAACTCCCGGCCCCAGTCGTAGCTGAAGCCAAATCGCTTGAGCTGTCGGCGGAAGTTGTCGATCGTCTTGCGCGTGAACGAGGCCGGGTGCTCGCCCGTGTTGATGGCGTGCTGCTCGGCGGGCAGGCCGAAGGCGTCGAAACCCATCGGGTGCAAGACGTTGAAGCCCTGCATGCGTTTGTATCGGCTGATGATGTCGGTCGCGGTGTACCCCTCGGGGTGCCCGACGTGCAGGCCCGCGCCGGAGGGGTAGGGGAACATGTCCAGCGCGTAGAACTTGGGCCTCGATGCGTCGAAGCCCGGCTCGCCCGGGTTGGGCACGCGGTAGGTGCCACGCTCCTCCCAGTAGCCCTGCCATTTGCGTTCGAGGTGGCCCGCGAGCTTGGCTGTATACCGGAACTCGGGGGCGTCGCTAGATTGATTCGTTGCGTGATCGGCCATCAGGGCCAATCCTAGCCGATCAGGCCGGGGATCACCGGATCAGTAATCGCGGCCGCGCACGCCGTTGGGTGTGTCGTGCAGAGGCGAGCCGGCCTCCCAGCCCGGCAGCGCAACAGGCTCTGTCGCCTCGCTCAATCGGTGCTCGCTTGCGTGGCCGTCGGCGAAGACCATCGGACGATTGTCCCGGTCCGCGTCCGGCTCGGTGCGCAGATGCGAGAGCTCGCGATCGAACAGGAGGACCTTCGAACTCGGCGCCTGCACATCGCCCACGCGCGCGGGGCGGCGCAGCGCAGGATCGTCGTCGGCTCCCTCGCGCCAGAGCTGCGGACGGGCCATGAACGATCGGCAGTACTCGAACGAGGTGACTTCTACGGAATTGGCCATGTTCTTCCAGGGCGGATCGTCTCGCTGCGCTCCGCCGCCGAGCCATGTGGTGAAGTGCTCGCGCCACGGTGCGACCTCGTGCATGAGGCCGGGCCAGTACAGCGAGAGATCCCAGTAGCCGGGGCCGATGCCCATCCCCGGCTCGCCGGGGGGCGAGAGTGGAATCATCGATACGCCGTCGTACCACGGGTACTGCTCGTCAAAGTGCTGCGTGTAGAGCTCGAAGACCGTGTGTGTCTGGCGCAGGTTGGCGAGCGTGATGCTCTTCTCCCCAACGGAGCGCACGCCCCAGAGAGCCGGCACAATCAGCGCTATCAGCACGCCGATGATGCCAATCGCCACGAGTAGCTCGATCAGAGAAAATCCAGCTCTTAGAAAGGCAGGCCGAACACGCCTCGATTCGGGTTGCCGTAGTTCTTGATGACCCATGGAATCCATTGCTGACGCTCCCTGCTCCAGACAAATTGGAAACCCACAAGATTGCGTTCACGTGTCTCATCATCGCGACCGACCGGAACGGGAACCTCCATCGGCAATTGGACTTCCACGATGTCCAGCTTGTCCTCCACAGGATCAAGTTCACTCATCGGGAAGGCTGTCGCGCCACCTAGCTTTGTAGTGCCTTCTCCGAATCCCTTGGCCGTCATCGACTCGGCGACGTAAGCCCCACGCTGATAGATCGGTCTGACCTCAAGGCTCTGGAGATCCATCGGGAGCAGCGCAAAGTGCTCCTTCTGCAATTTGCTCTGCTCGAGCTGTTCGGGGGTGGGTTCCTTGATCTCTACGGGCTGACCTCGTGCCACGCGTGCCCGGAGATCGCGCATGTAGTCGGGGTTGATCATGGACTCGAGCCGTTCTCGGAACGCGTCGGCCAGATCCGCCCGTTGACTGGCGTTCATGGATGGCAGGCGCGCAGCCATCAGCACCGATTCCGCCCTCGCCTCGGCGCGTCGGATGTCCGCTTCGATCGTTTCCTCGGTGGGCACCGTGTCGTATGTTCCGGTGAGTAAGTCCTCGACTTGCTCACTCGGGGTGGAAACTTCCTCGCTCGCCGCCGGCTTCGCTCGATTCGATGACGCGGGCCAGAACGTCCGGACAGCGAGCGTCACGCCGACGACTGCGATGAGAATCGCCACGATCAATTTCGCTTTCATGCCATAAGTGTAACTTTGGCTGTCCGACGACGCAATGAACGCGCCCGATGACGCCTGAGCGGGGATTTGCACTCAACACCGGGCCCCCAGCGGGCCGATGGTTGTCTGCACGACGAACGGACTTACCATCGCACCCATGCCCACGCACGCCCTCATCCTGTCCCGCGGCACACGGACCGCGAGCCCAACCGGGCATCAGGTCCAGGGCTTTCTCATGTACGCGGACGAGCTCCGCGAGAAGCTCGGGCTGACGACCGAGCTGCGCGACGTCGAGACGCTGGCGGATATCCGGGCCGGGCTGGAGGATGCGTGCCGGGCGGGCTCGGGTGTCGATGCGGTGCTGGTGATGCCGCACTGGTCGGACAAAGCCGAGGAGCTGACCGAGCTCTTTTCCGAGTTTGCCCCGCGCTCGCCGCGTCCGAAGCTGGTGATGCTGGATTACTACGCCCCGACGAGCTCGCCGCACTTTGCGGTCTTGCCGCATGTGGATCTGTACATCAAGCGCCAGACGCTCAAGAACCTTGCGCAGTACCAGCGCGACTACGCGGGCGGGTTCGTTTATGCAGACTTCGTGCAGGGGGCGCTCGGGTTTGACCTGGGCGACTGGCACTTTGGGAGCAAGCCCGACCCGGCGCATCTCCACAAGCTCGTCAGCGGCTGGAACCTGGGCGTCTGCTACCGCAACCGGATGCTGCTCAAGCTGACGGACCGGGCACCCCTGCCTTGGCGGCTGCGCCCGATCGCGGTCAATCGGCGTGTGGGCTCGATCAATCGCGCGGGCAAGCAGGAGTGGTACCAGTTCAGCCGGGGCAAGTTGCTCGACGAGGTCGAAGCACTCTCAAAGAAAGTCCCCATGACCGGCACCGGGCGCGCCAGCGCCAAGCGGTACTTCCTCGAACTCGGGCTCAGCAAGATCACACTCAGCCCCTTCGGCTGGGGCGAGGTCTGCTTCCGTGACTACGAGGCCATCGCCTGCGGCTCATTGCTCGTCAAACCCGAGATGACGCACCTCGAAACCAGCCCCGACATCTACATCCCGGGCGAGACGTACGTGCCCATCCCGTGGGACTTCCAAGGCGCAAGCGAAGTCTGCGAGCGGTACCTGCGCGACCCCAAGGCGTCCAAACGCATCATCCGCAACGCCCGCGCGGTGCTGCGGGATTACTTCAAGAAGGATGGCTTCGTGCGGGATATCGAGCGAACGCTCGGAAGGGTTGTCGAGCTCGGTTGAGTCTTGCCCCCTCTCCACTTGGGGGAGAGGGCTGGGGTGAGGGGATCTTGAAGCTCTTACGTCAATTGCATTACTGCCTCATCAGATACATGCCCTCATCCGCCCGCTTTGCGGGCACCTTCTCCCCCGAGGGGAGAAGGAGGAATCAGACCCCGACCTTCTCGCGTGCCTTCTCTTCGAACAGCTTCTTCGCCTCGCCGGCGATGTAGAAGCTGCCCGTGATACACATGAGATCGCCCTTGCCGAGCGCGCGTGCGGCCGTGTTGATCGCGCTCTTCACGTCGGGCCCGACCTGTGACATCTTGCCCGTCAGCTCGGTGAAACGAGCCCGGAGCAACTCCGGGTCGGCGGCCCGAGGGTTTGTGCTGGACTTGGTGAAGACGATCTTGTCGGCGCCGCGCGAGATCTCTTCGAGAAGCCCGTCGATGTCCTTGTCCGCGGCGCACCCGAAGACAACGACCATCGAGTCGTAGCGTGTGTGCGCCCCGATCGCCCGCACCAGTGCGCCGACCGAGTCACGCGTGTGCGCGCCGTCGACGATGATCCGCGGGTTGTCCCAGATGAGCTCCGCCCGGCCGTGACGACGCGTGCGGGCCAGGCCCTCGGCGACGCGGACCTCGGGCGTCTCGAAACCCAGCACCTTCAGGCGGTCGAGCGCCGCCAGCGCCAAACCACAGTTGAGCGCCTGGTGATCGCCCGGCAGAGGCACGGCCAGATGCTCGTACTCGCCACGCTCGGTCATCAGACCCACTCGCATATGCGGGCCGAGCTTCGGGTCCGCCTCGAAACGCTGGTTGAACTCGATGTCCTGACCAAGCACCGAGAGCGGCGCGCCCACTTCCTGGGCGACCTTGCGCATCGCTTCGAGAGCCTCCTCGGACTGCGGCACGGTCAACGCGGGCACACCCGGCTTGAAGATCCCCGCCTTCTCGCGCGCGATCTGATCGAGCGTTGTGCCCAGGATGTGCGTGTGCTCGAGCTGAATCTGAGCCACGCACGTCACCGCGGGCGTCACGATGTTTGTCGCGTCGAGCCGACCGCCCAAGCCAACCTCAAGCACGGCAAGGTCCACCGCCTGCTCGGCGAAGTACCGCAAAGCCATCGCCGTCAGCACCTCGAAATAGCTGGCCGAACCGAACTCCGGCTCGATCACGCCCGCGGCGACAATAACCGCGTTGAAGTGCTTGACGAAATCGGCCTCCGAGATCGGCTCCTCACCGATACGGATGCGCTCGCGGACGTCGACCAGATGGGGCGAGGTGTACACACCGACGCCATACCCACAACCCGTCAGACTCGCGGCCAACATCTCGACAACCGAACCCTTGCCCTTGCTGCCCGCGATGTGCACAAAGGGCATGTCGTTCTGCGGATCGCCAACCGCGGCTGCCAGAGCGCGCATGCGGTCGAGCTTGAAGTGATCCTCGGCGACCGACTTCTCCGGGCGCACCTTCTCCATGTTCGGGAGCGATTCGAGATTCCGCACCGCCTGCGCATAGCTGCGCGTCGGCTTGATCTCGGCGATCGCGTCAACGCCGGGAGATTTCTTCCTGGTCTTGTTCGGGTGTGTGTCGCGCTGGGCGGGCATCGAACCTCACTCTACACGCCGGTTGATCGAGTTCCAAGATCCAAACCATGAACTCTCACAGTTCCAATGCCCGGTAAAGCACACCCGCCGACAGCAATTCACACCCAACCGACACAATGTCCACAGAACGTCCTCGGGTACTTCCCGCGCTCTGGTCACCCATCCGGGGTGATTTACAGCCGGGATTGATGCGCTTCGGTCATCAGACGCTTCATCTCGGCCACGGCTTCGCGCATGCCCGAATAGATCGCCCGGCTCACAATCGCGTGCCCGATGTGCAATTCCTCGATCCCCGTCAGGGCGGCGATCGGGCCCACATTGTGGTAATTGAGCGCATGCCCCGCGTTGAAGCGCATCCCCGAGCCGCGGATCCGCTCGCCCGCGCTGGCGACCCGCGCCAGTTCGTCGGCCAGCGCTTTCTTGCGGAAGTCGCCGCCCTCGGCTGCGAAGGCGTGCGCGTACGGACCAGTGTGCACCTCGCACACGTCAAAGCCCGCCAGCTTGCACGCGTCGACCTGGCGGTCCTCGGCGTCAATAAACGCGCTGACGAGCAAACCCGCGTCGTGCAGACGATCGACCACCTCGCGCATGTGCTCGGCCTGACCCACCACGTTCAGGCCACCCTCCGTGGTCACCTCCTGCCGACCCTCGGGCACGAGCATGACGGTGTGGGGTTTCAAACGCTCAGCGATCGAGACCATCTCGGGGGTGGCTGCCATCTCGAGGTTGAGCTTGACCTTCACCAGTTTGCGCAGGAGTTCGACGTCGCGGTCCTGGATGTGGCGGCGGTCTTCGCGGAGGTGGACCGTGATGCCGTCGGCCCCGCCGAGCTCGGCCTCGTGGGCCGCCCTGACCGGGTCAGGCTCGCCCGTGTGCGGGTCCATGCCCCGGTACCGCGCCTGGCGAACCGTGGCGACGTGATCGATGTTCACTCCGAGCTGGATCATGGGCAATGCTAGTGAGCCGTTCCGCCCCGGGTGCCACGGGTTGTCTGGCAACCCGCGCCGAGCTGTTCCCAGGCAAGGCCTGCCGGGGACGGACAAGCCGGGGCACCCTGATAGCTCAGGGGTAGTCCGCCTCGCACTCGGGTTCCTCGCCCGACAACACCCGCCACACGTCCCGGACCACCCAGCTCATGGCCTCGCTGGCGGGCCGGGTCGCGCCGCCGATGTGGGGCGTCATGTGGACGTTGGCAATGTCGATGAGCGGGTAGGTCCGGTCGTAGGGCTCGGGGTCGTGCACATCGAGGACGGCGCACGCGCCGCGGTGCTCGATCATGAACGACGCGCAGGCGTAGGGATCGACCACAAACCCGCGCGAGAGGTTCAGGAACACGACCTCGGGCTTCATCTGCGCGAACTCGGCCTCACCGATGAGTCGGCGGTTGGAGGGCGAGCCGTCGACATGGATCGTTAGCGCATCGCTCTGGGCAAAGAGCTCCTCGCGTGACACGGGCTCGGCCCCGAAGCGCTGGTGCTCCGGGATCTGGCGCACATCGTGGTAGATCACGCGCATCCCAAAGCACCGCGCCACCTCGGCGATCCGCGAGCCGATGCGCCCAAGCCCAAGAATGCCCAGCGTCATCGACGCCAGTTCGCGGTCGGCGGTCAGCTCCTTGCGCGCGTGCTTCCACGCCTCGAGCACGGGGATCGGGCGGTGCAGGAAAACGCGCGGGCGGACGACATCGAGCAGGACCGCGAAGAACAGCTCGACCACAGCCTGTGTGTTGGCGCCGGGCGTGTGCACCACGCGCACGCCACGCGCCTTGCAGGCGGCAAGGTCGATCGTGTCGAGCCCCACGCCAGCGCGGCCGACCACGCGGAGCTTCGGGGCAGACTCAAGCAATGCCTCATTGACCGGCGTGTAGGAGCGGACGAGAAGTCCGTCCGCGTGCGCCATTTGCTCGGCAAAGCTCGGATCGTCCTTGCCCACGCGGATCAGCTCGCAGCGCTCGGCGAGCCATTCGGCCGGCTTCGCGTCGAGGTCCTCGGCCTGGATGACCCGGGGCCTGTCGCTCACAGCTTGTCGCTAGGTCCCTTGGTGTCGTCGTCGTCGTCACCCGTGATCGCGGGCTCGAGGACCGCGCTCATGGAGCCGGCGCTCTCGGACATCAAGGGGTCCGGGCCGAAGCAGTGGATCTGATCGACCTTGAGCTCGGCGAGCTCCTTGTGGGTGGTCAGGCAGATGGCCCGGCCCTCGGCGTCGACGGTCTTGGCGATGGTGAAGGCCCGGGTGATGTCCACCCCAAAGAGCGACATGACCATCTTCATAACGTACTCGTAGGTGTGGTGGTCGTCGTCGAGCAGGACCACGTTCCAGGGCTTGAGCAGGCCCTCGTCCTCGTCGGTGTCCGGGCGGATGCTCGGGCGGACGCGGGTGGCGGTGGCTGCGGGGGCCTCGAAGGCATCACCTTCCCAGGGGGTGTCAAAATGGGTGGGGTCGTTCTGGTTGTCATCGGGAAACTGGCTCATCAAGGGCATTGTACACGGCTCGGGACGGGATTTTGAGGAAACTTCCGGGTCCGCGCCGATAGGTGAAGCAACCCAGTGACACACCCGTCGGCCTGTTTGCACCGACGGCTCTCAGGAGAAGATCGCCATGAACAAGGGTGAACTGATCGAAGCGGTGGCGAGCCAGCTCGCGGGCTCGAAGGTTGAGGCCACCAAGGCCGTGGAAGCCGTGATCGCCTCGATCACCCAGGGGATCCAGCACGACCAGAAGGTCGCGATCTCGGGCTTTGGCACGTTCGTCCGCAAGGAGCGGGCCGCCCGCCGGGGCGTGAACCCGGCAACCAAGCAGCCGATGACCATCGAGGCCTCGACGACCTGCGCGTTCAAACCCGCCCAGGCGCTCAAGGAAGCGATCTGAACAAGCACTCAGCGCCCGCCCACCGGGACCGGTCTTTCAAAGACAGGGCCGGGTGGCAGCGGGCCATATGAAGATCGGCGGGAGAGGACGCGGCCCCACCCACACTCGCGACCGCCCGCCAGACGAAGCAGCCCCGATCCGAGCAGCTTGATCGGGGCTGTTTTTTGCGCGAACTGTCCATCGGGTGCCACGGGTTGTCTTGCAACCCGTGTCTCCAACCGCCACGAGCACGGCTTGCCGAAGACGGACAAGCCGTGGCACCCGAGTATTGCTCTTAGCCGAATGCCGAATCCGCCAGCTCGATCGCCTGAGCCAGAGCGCCGGCCTTGGCGATCGTCTCGCGGTACTCGGACTCGGGCACCGAGTCGAGCACGACGCCTGCAGCCGCCTGCACGTGGTAGAGCCATTCGTGTGAGAACGCGTTGGCGTCCCAGCCCTTGGTCGGGACGACGATGGTGCGGAGGGCGAGGGCGATGTCCATCTGTCCGTCGAGGCCGACGTAGCCCAGCCCCCCGCCGTAGGGTCCGCGTTTGACGGGTTCGAGCTCGTCGATGATCTGCATCGCGCGGATTTTGGGCGCGCCGCTGACGGTGCCGACGGGCAGGGCGGCGTGGAGCGCATCCCACGCGTCGAGCCCCTCGCGGAGCGTGCCGGTGACGGTGGAGCTGATGTGCATGACGTGGCTGTAGCGCTCGACGACCATGACCGGGTCGCAGGCGATCGAGCCGGGGACCGCGACCTGTCCCACGTCGTTGCGCGCCAGGTCGACGAGCATGGCGTGCTCGGCGCACTCTTTATCATCCGCGAGGAGTTCCCTCTCGAGCGCGCGGTCCTCGTCCTCGTCCTTGCCCCGGCGGCGGGTGCCCGCGAGGGGGCGATTGGTGACGACGAGCTCGCCCGATTCCTTCCGCCGAACGCGGCAGAGGATCTCGGGGCTGGCCGCGACGAGGATGCAGCCGGGCGACTGCATGTAGACCATGTAGGGGCTCGGGTTCACCGCCCGCAGCGCTCGGTACACGTCGAAGGGGTCGGCGAACGATCGGCGCTCGAAGCGTTGACCGAGCACGACCTGAAAGATGTCGCCGGCGCGGATGTACTCCTGCGCCCGCTCGACCGATTGCTCGAACTCGTGCTGGGTCGTGTTGCTCTCGAGGACGGGCATGCGGCGTTCTCGCTCGACGTGCCCGGCGGGCAGGGGCTTGGAGTGCGTCTGGATCTGCTCGCTGATCGATTGGATCTGCCCGATGGCCGCGTCGTAGGCCGAGCCGATGTCCGCGCCGGGCTCGACGAGCGCGATGCCCACGACGTGCACGAGCTTCTCGACGTGGTCGAAGACGACGACCGATTCGTGCAGCGCCATGTGCAGATCGGGCAGCTCGCGATCGTCGGCGGGGGGCTGGTTCAGCTTCTCGGGCTCGGCGTAGCGGACGGTGTCGTAGGCGGCGTAACCCACCCAGCCCCCGATGAAGCACTCGGGCAGGCCGGCGCTGGCGCGGTCGGCTGCGGGCTCGATGAAACGTATCTTCGCGGAAAGTTCGCGCGGCACGTGCAGCGGGTTGGTGTGGGTGCTGGTCTTCGTCACGCCCTCGCGATTGAGGATGCTGACCTCGTGCCCGGTCGCGACGACCTGAAGTGTCGGGTGGGCCGAGAGGATCGAGTGGCGCCCCTGCCGCTGGCCGCCCTCGACGGATTCGAGGAGGAACGACGGGGCGGTGCGTTCGTCTGCGGAGACGAGTCGGCGGTACGCCAGCACGGGGGTGAGCTGGTCTTCGAGCAGGCGGATGCCCACGGGGATCGCCAGCGTGAGATCGGGCGATTCACGTCGGCTCTTCTCGGCGAGGGCCACGAATTGGTCACGCTTGAGGCTTGGCACGCAGCGATGGTAGCGTTCGGACGTACCCTCTTCATATGAAGACGCGACTGATCGGTGCGCTGGTGGCTCTGGCCCTTCTGTACACACCACTGGCTCGGGCTCAGGAGGACGACGCCGGCGCGGGCGGGGAACGCCGACAGATCGACATGCGCCAGGCCCCGCCGAGCTTCCGGCTGGGGATCCGAGCGCTCACGCATCGCCACGCGAGGCAGGCGTCGCCCGTGCTTGTGATCGCCGACTCGCCGGAGTCGTATGTGAAGGCGATCGCCGGCTGGGACGAGCGCGTGATCTACCCCGTTCTGATCGACGACGGCTCGTGGCAGTCGGCCGAGAACATCGGTCGGTTTGTGCGGGGCTTCAAGCCGGAGAAGATCGTCCGACTTTCGGGGGATGAAGCCGAGACGCTGCCCGAGGACCGGGCCGAGCGTCAGGAGCATCTTGAGCGCACGCTCGCGTCGATCTGGGGCCAGGGTCGCCCGGATGTCGCGGGCGACGAGGTGATGACGGAGCTGGTCAGTCATCTGCAGTTCGCGGTGCACATGCCGCCGGGCATTGTGGTGGCGGACGTGAACGACCCGGCGTGGACGGCCGGGCTCGCGCTGGCGGCCGGTCACGCGCAGCCGATCATGTGGTACGACCGCTCGAAGGTCTACAACCTCGCCGGCGGCACGCTGAGCCAGGCACAGACCGAGGATCTGCTCGGGGCGATCGAGCTGCGTCTTGAGGAGCTCGGCATGCCCTGGCAGGGGCTGGGCGACACGATCGACGCGGTGACCATCGCGATGAACCTGCCCGTCAAGTGCAACCTTGACATGGGTGAGAAGAACAGCGAGCGTTTCGCGCTGACGGACGTGATCGGGTTGCACCGCTCGCTCTCGTCGCCACGCATGACGAACCTGCAGCGCTGGGCGTGGTCGGGGCAGATCTTCGGGACCGAGGCCGAGGCGGCGTACCGGGCGATGTGCTCGCTGTTCCTCCAGCCGAGCCAGGCGTGGATCTTCGACGGCTACCCGAGCAGCGATCCTTGGAACGCCTACGACGGCACGCTGACCAAGGAGAACCTTGCCAAGGCGAACCTGCCGGCGACGTTGCTGGACGATCCGCGCAACGGCGTGGATTCGTGGCACGCTGCGACGACGCAGCCTCTGGACGCGGACGTGGTGTTCGTGAACACGAAGGGGCTCGCCGAGTACTTCGATCTTGAGCCGGGGCGAGCGTACGCAGCCGACGTGCCCGTGCTCGATCGACCCGTGGCGGTGAGCTACGTGCATTCGTGGTCGGCCAACCGTCCCGACGACCCCACGACGATCGCGGGTTCGTGGTTCCGCGCGGGGGCGTACATGTACGTCGGCTCGGTGCACGAGCCCTTCCTCCAGGCGTTTATCCCGACGCCGATCTTCGCGTTGCGTCTGATGGGCGGCTTGCCCTGGGGCGTGGCGTGCCGACCCGACGGGGCGAGCCCGGTCTGGAAGATCGCGGTCGTGGGCGACCCGCTGCTGGCGATCGGGGCCGAGCGTCCGCGTGCCGACATGCGTGAGATCGAGGGCGGCACAGAGCTTGCCAGCGAGATCCGCGAGGCCGTTGGGGAGGACGACTTCGCCCGCGTGATCCGCACGCAGGCGATGCTGGGTCAGGACGCGGAGATCGCCCGGCTCGTCTCCGCGATGGTGCGCGAGAAATCGGAGATGTTCACAGCCGAGGTCGCCCGGATCGCTGCGATGCCGGCCTTTCGCGCTCACAACAAGGAACTGCTCGTCGAGTGCGTCCTGAAGCTCGACAAGGAAACACTGGACAAGACCGGGATCGGCCGGGCGCTGTGGCATATCGCCGAGTCGGATCTGCGCACGAGCGTGGATGTGAAGCTCGCCTCGGCTCTGGAGCGCACGATCGGCGGGCCTTCCATCGTGCGCGACACGGAGCGCCTGGCGGGGGCGGTCGAGGTCGCCCAGGGCGTCAACATCCGCAATGTTCTGGTCGATCGCATCGCCGAGAGCGCTCAGGAAGCGAGCCAGGCGCGTGAGATCCGCAAGCTCAGGCGTTAGCGGTACGCCTCGGCGTGGATTGTGCCGTCCGGCAGGAGTCTGGCGGTGCACATGCCGTGGCGCTGGGTGACGAGCCATGTGCGACCGGCCCGGGTGGTGTCCCAGCGCGGATCGTCGACGCGTTTGCGTCCGGTGGACTGGAGCACGACGCTTGGGTTGACGTGCTGGACGAAGTCGTAGGCGGCTTCGTGTGCGCTGCCGTGGTGAGGCAGTTCGATCACGTCGGCCCGGAGGTCTTCGTCCGATTCCATGAGCAGAGCCATGGCCTCGCGCTGGATGTCGCCCGTCAGGAGCGCGCGGGCGCTGGCGTCCTTCGGCTCGAGCATCGCCACGAGCGAGGCGTCGTTCTCGGCGCGGGGGGCAAAGCCCGCGGGCGGGTGGAGGATGCGCAGCTGCGCACCATCCAGCTCGAAGACGTCGCCGGCGACCGCGACGCGGTGCTCGATGCCGAGACGTTCAAGTTCGCCCAGCACAAAGGCGGGGGCCCCTTGCGGATCACGCATGGCGGCGTTGGCAAAGCTCTCGCCCGTCACAACCCGCTGCACGCCCAGCGGCCCGAGCACATCGACAACACCCATGTAATGGTCGATGTTGGCGTGCGTGATGAAAACGGTTTCGACCCGGGGCGAGGCGAGCGATCGGCAGGCGCTCGGGATCACGCTGCGCCCGATGTTCTGGCGCCAGGAGCCGACGTCCCAGAGCGCAGCCGACGCGCCCGAGCGGATGAGCATGGCCGAGGCGTCCCCGACGGCGAGCATGTGGATCGACGTGCCCCGATGCTGCGCGTGCCGCTCGGCGCGGACCTCAACGCCGAGCCAGACGACGATCGCCAGCACGAGGGCGACCCATTTCCAGTCGCGCAGCTTCGCGCACCGCCAGAGCCAGATCACGCCGAGGGTCGCGCACACAGTCCACGCGAGACTCACGCCCGACAGGTGCAGGCTCGCCAATGGAATCGCATCCACGGTCAGGGCTGTGCGGGCGGCGGCCCCGGAGAAGAGCCGGAGCAGGCCGCTTGCCATCGGCATGAATGCGGGCACGAGCGAGCCGACGATCAGCACCAAGAAGCCGAGCCACATCGAGCCGATGATCATGGGCACCGTGACGAGTGTCGCGGCCACCGCGAGCGTGCTGAAGACGCCCGTGTGATAGAGAATCGTCGGCGTTGCCAGCGACCAGCACGCGGCTGCGGCCCGGACGGGCGCGAGGAGAAACGCTCTGGTCATCTCGAGGCGCGTGGGCTCGCCGAGCATTGGCGCAGCGTCGCGACGGGGCTCGGCCAGCAGCATGAGCCACGCGGTCAGACCGAAACTGAGCTGAAAGCCCAGCGACATCAGATCGCTCGGACGCAAGGCGAGCCAGACGATGGCGACCCAGCAGACGACCGAGAGGCGGTCGTGCCGACGCCCGAGCGCATCGCCTGCGAGCACCGCGAGCACTAGCACAGCCGCCCTGAAGATCGGGGCGCGCATCGGGACGATCATGACATAGAGCCCGAGCGCCAGGCACACGACCATCGGCTCGATCCAGCCCCGGTCACCCGTGACACGGATCGCAAGCAGCGCGATGGCTGCGGCGACGGCGACATGAAACCCGCTCACCGCGAGCAGGTGCAGCATGCCGACACGCTGGAACGCGCTGCGCACGCCGAGGTCGTCGGCGCCCGACTCACCCAGGATCAGCCCGCGCACAACCGGGCCCGCGTGCGGGTCGTGCTGCGTCGCGCGGTCGATGATTGTCGCGGCTCGTGACTGGATCGTGCCGCGAAGCCCGAGCAGCGCCCGCTCGACACGCTCGCGGAAGTTGCGGGGCGACACCGGCTCCACGAGGTCGGGCCCCGTTGCCAGCCAGCCCACCCGCCCCGTGTCGCGGTTTGCCAGGGCCCAATCGATCTGCCCTGGGTTCTCGGGTCCGCTGCTGCGTGAGGCGTTGCCCGTGATACGGACGGTGCGCCCGGCGCGCACAGCCGTCGGCTGCGTGTCGGCGTCGAGCCAGACGGTCAGCACACCCGACGCGCTTTGCCACCCTTCGCCCGCGCGGACGCGCCGGACGTTGAGCTCGAACCGGTAGCGCTCGCCGAGCTCCATGTGTCTGGGGACAAAGGTTGTCAGCGCACCGGCGCGTGGGACGGATCTCTCGACGCGCGAGGTGATGAGGCCCTCGACCTCGATGAGCATCTGCGGCTCGTCGGGGCCGGGCAGCGCGTGGGCGAGCGAATCGTCGGGCCAGGGACCAAGGTGCGACGACGCGATGCCCGCGCCGAGCAGCCCGAGCGTGAGCGCCATCGCATAAGAGGCGTGCTTCGATCGGCTCGCCTGCGCGAGGGCGGCTCCGATGCAGGCCAGACCAAACCAGAGCACCGGGCGCACGGGCGGCGCGTGGATCGCGATCAGGATGCCAAGCGCGAACGCGATGAACGAGGCCACCGACCGCGTTCGGGCGGCAAGCTGCGTGGATGATGGGCTGAGACGGCGCCAGAACACGGGCCGATAGCGTCGCGGATGCGGGCCGAGCCGTCAAGCTTCACGAGTCGTGGCAAAAACAACACCAACCCCTCGCGGGGTTGGTGGCATGGGTGCGTGTTGTGTGTGTCCGATCAGTTGCCGGCGGAGGTGACGATGTCGTCGAAGCCGTCGAGAATGTCGATCGAGCCCTGCGAGCCATCGTCGCGCTCGTACTGGCCTGAGTTGACGTTGTTGCCCGGGGTCAGGTTGCGGCCGAACCAGAACTCACCACCGATGCGTCCGAGGCCCTTGTCCTTGGTGGAGAGGTAAACACGGTCGGAGCCGGCGGACTGGAAGACGACGTTGCCGCGACCGACGCGGGGGAGAATGGACTGAACCGTCGCGCCGGTATTGACGGACGAGTTCGGGCTGCCGAGGAAGGCGGCCATGGAAACCTGAAGGTCTCCGGTCGCATTCGCGCCCAGCAGGCTCAGGTCGGCCTGCTCCATCTGGCGGTCACCCAGCGCGTTCGAGCTGAGGGCACCCGCGTTCTGCGCCCAGTAGAAGCGGGCCGACGGCCCCGTTGAACCCATCGGAGCGCTGATCTGGGCGAAGTCGTCGAGATCCGAGCTGTCGTTCATGGTGGACCCGAGGTCGTTCTCGACCCAGGCGAGGATGGGCATGCCCCAGGCGTCGAGGACGTCGGGCAGTTCCTTGTGGTCGGTGATCGCCTCGGTGCCTTGGACGGGCTGGTAGTCCTTGGCGTCGGGGGTGTAGTAGCCCTTGGCCTTGTCGCCGATGCCGATGAGCGAGGGATCGACGAAGACCTGATCGCTGCGGACGGGTCCGACGCGGAGGAGGTTGGTGGCCGAGAGGCCGTCGGCTTCGACCGGGCCGCCGACGAGCTCGAGCATGATGTTCTGCATGGAGGAGAGGCCGCGGTCGAGGTTGTCCTCGTGTCCCATGTCTTCGGGAGAGAAGTAGCCCGGGGCGCGCTGGTTGTCGGCCTGGAACTGCCCGATGGCCTGGACGAGGCTGTTGACGCTCGCCTCGGTTGAGGACTTGCGGGCCAGCTCGCGGGCACCGGAGAGGGCCGGGACGGTGATGGCGATCACGACCGCGATGATGGTGATGACCACCAGCAGTTCGATGAGGCTGAAGGCGCGTCGGCTCGGAGTGAGGCGTGTCGTGGCCGGGGGGGTCATGTCGTGACTCCTGGTCTAGCGTGATGGGAGGTCGGCCCGAGCGCACGGGCAGCCCGTCTCCGGAACTCTATTCGCGGGCGACCGACCCGGTGTTGCGGGCAATCCCGGAGTCGGATCCTGCTTTCAGGACCCGCCGAGTATACCGGAAATCACGTAGAATCCTACGCGAGGGCCCATTGCGGGCCAGAAACGGGGATGTGCAGGATGACCACCGCGGGCAATATCACGGTCCTGACGCCGAGCGAATCGGCTTATCAGGCGGCGGCCGAGGCCCTGGGAAGGGGGCATCTGGTGGTGCTCCCGACGGAGACGATCTACGGCGTTTTCGCCGACAGCCAGAATCCGAGCGCGATGGAAAGCCTTGGCAAGCTGGTCGGCACCGAAGCGGCGCACGCGGCCGGCTGGCACGCGCCGAGCGTCGAGGCGGTGCTCGATCGCGTCCAGACCAACCACCCAATCCATCAGCGCCTGGTCGAGCGCCTGCTGCCCGGGCCGGCGGCGATCGTGTTCGAATCGGGGGATTCCGTCCGCGTGCCCGACAACGCGGCGGCCCTGGCTGTCCTCCAGACCGCGCACGACGCGGGGCGAACGCGCATCCTCGGCGTCGGGCTCGTGGGCGAAGACTTCGGCACGGGCGAGCGGGTGGGTGATCTGCTCGACGACGACGCCCTCCGCACCCGGTTCGAGGACGCCGACGTGCGCGTCGTCATCGACGCGGGCGATACCGTTATGGGCAAGCCCTCAACCGTGATCCGGTTCACAGCCGACGGCGGGTACGAGATCACACGCCAGGGCCCCATCGGGGAGCACTACATCCGCGACCGCCTGCGTCGACGGGTGCTGTTTGTCTGCACGGGCAACACGTGCCGAAGCCCGATGGCCGAGGTGATCGCCAGGCGCGTCCTCCGCGAGGCGGGCGAGCCCGAGGACCTGATCGAGGTCGCCTCGGCGGGCATCACCGCGGGCGAGGGCATGGCGATGACCGACGAAGCCCGCGGGGCGCTCGAGAAGCTGGGCTACCAGGCGGGGCAGCACCGGTCCAGGCAGGTGAGTCAGGCCGACGTCAACCGAGCCGACGAGATCTACACGCTCACGAATTCGCACATGGCCGCTCTGCGTCGGCACTTCCCGGGCTCGGCCTGGAAGATCCAGACCCTCGACCCGGCTGGCGGGGACGTGGATGATCCCATCGGGGGCCCGGTTGAGGTGTACGATCAGACCTGCCGGGCGATCAGGGATTTCGTCCAAGCCAGGCTCGGTGCGCCGAGCCAGCAGGGAGACCGGGCATGAACATCTCGATCGGTGCCGATCACAGAGGATCAGACATCACGCTGCGACTGGCGCAGTTCCTCAGCGAACAGGGGCACAGCGTGACCCGTCACGGCTCGGCCGACGGAGAGCCCTGCGACTACCCGGAAGCCGCCTTCCGCGTTGGGAGCGACGTCGCCTCGGGCCAGTCCGAACGCGGCATCCTGGTCTGCGGCACGGGGATCGGGATGTCGATCGCGGCCAACAAAATCCCAGGCATCCGCGCGGCTGTCGTCCACGATGAACTCACGGCCCACCTGGCCCGGGGGCACAACGACGCCAACGTGCTCTGCCTCTCTGCCGACCTGCTCGGCGAACGCGCGATCGAGAAAATCGTCGACGTCTTCCTGAAGGATCCCTTCGAGGGCGGGCGTCACGCGCGGCGGATCGCGAAGATCAAAGCGATCGAGGTCGGGGCCGAGCCTTCGAGCGTCACCGAGTAAGACCGCCCTCATCATCAACCGGATAGATCAGCGTCGCGCCGTCGATGCCAACGATCACCGCGCCATCGAGCAGCACGAGCGACTGGGGCGCTGCGAGCAGGTGCAGGTCGGCCTGGTTCAGGATTTCGCCCGTCTGCGCGTGGAGCATCCAGAGCCTGTAGATCTCGCCCTGATCGGGATGGATCCGTCCCTCGGTCTGGAGCATCGCGTAGCAGCCGTCGCCCGGCACGGGCGGGAGCACCTCGGTCAACCCCGAGGTCGCGTCGCCCCCGATGAGCGCGCCCTGTTCGTTGAAGATGATGAGCCCGTGATCCGTGGCGAAGGCGGCTTCACCCGAAGCGCCCTCGCGCGCCTCGATGCGCGACGAGCCGCCGACGCGACCCAGATCCTCGAGCGGCGCATCGCGGAGCGA
Organism: Phycisphaerales bacterium; assembly: GCA_965228265.1. Taxonomy (GTDB): domain Bacteria; phylum Planctomycetota; class Phycisphaerae; order Phycisphaerales; family UBA1924. The sequence goes on along the minus strand of OZ245804.1, from coordinate 999,284 downwards.
GCCGGTGCGTGTGTCGATCTGCCAGATCTGCCGATCAGGCCCGAGCACGACGACGCGCCCGTGCATGGTCCACGCGTCGCCGCTGAGACGGACCGCGGGATCATCGACGAGCCACTCGGTCGCGCCCGATCGCGGCTCGATGGAGATCACGCCCCGATCGAGCCCGACGATGACGTGCCCCGATTGGCCGACACGCACCCAGCGGAGCAGACTCGCCAGTTCGTCGTCGAGGCGGAGCGTCTCGCGCGTGCGGACGTCGTACACCCCCAGCACCGGCACGACGCCCGGGCGATCGCCAGCCTGGATATCCGCCGGCCGCTCACCCGCGATCGCCAGCACCCCGCCCGTAAGGGCGGCCTCGTACACGACGGGGACATCGAGCATCTGTGTCCAGATCGCCTCGCCCGAGGCGAGATCGAAAACCGCGACGCGCCCGGTGCGTTCGACGATCGCCACGGACCGGTCGTCAAAGACCAGCATGAGATCGCTCAGTCGGCACGGGCCGTCGAGAGGCGTCTCGACCATCCCCGTGCGCCGGCGATCGGGCTCCTCGTCGAAGAGCTCGCCGAAGGCGCTCGACTCCCAGCGCGTGCGTCCGGTGACGGTATCGATGAGTTCGAGGCGTGCGTTCTCGTTGCGTCCCCAGAGCAACATCGCCCACGCCGGCTCCAGGCGCACGAGCATCGGCTCGTTCCCCGCCGGGGCCGAGCGCGACCAGATCGGCCTGAGATCACCCGGCGCGTCGGCGAGCACCTCGTCGGCGTCGAAGGCGAGCTGTTCAGTCGGTTCGCTGCTGAGCCCGAAGAGCGCGAGCTGTCCGAGTGAGCGCGAGTACAGCACGAGGTGGTTCGTCGCCACGAGCCCCGATGTGCTGAGCGGACGCATCACGCTCCAACCGATGAGCGTCTGCCCGAGCTGGGTCGGTGCGCCGTCCACCTGCGGCAACCGCGCCAGCGTGGCCAGACGCTGGGCGTATTGCTGCGCGAGCAGCGCGGCATCCAGAGGCGTGCCCAGATTCGTCAGCCCGAGCGAGGGGTGCTCGGTCCGCAGACGCTCGAGCGTCTGACTCGCGGCGAAGAGTCGATCGTGCTCGGCGAGCGAGGTGATGAGACGACCGGCGATCTCGCCGGCGATCGCGTCGCGGGGCCAGCGACGCTCGTGCTGGGTCTCCATCGCTGCCAGCCCGCGCTCGAGCGCCGCGATCGAGCGGTCGGCCCTTCCATCGGCGAGGTAGAGATCGCTCGCGGTGAGCAGCGCCTCGGGCGCGATCCGCGCGACGGGGTACCTCGCTGCCAGTTCTTCGAGCAATGCGGGGTCTGTCTCTGCCGGGTCCTCGGTGAGCGTCTTGAACGTGGACGAGGCCTGCTCGTCGAACGCGCTGTAGGCGCGGGGGTGGTCGTGAACGATCGCGCGGACGGCGGCGGTCGCGGCGAGCTGCGCACGCTGACGGTGCCGACCCCGAACATGCTGAGCCGAGGCCAGCTCGTCGTCGAGCAGCACCGCCTGGTAGGCTTGGGCGGCATCGCCCCACTTCTTCTGCATCTCGCCCAGTCGCCCGAGCTCCATGAGCGACCCCACGCGCTCGGTCGGCGTGCTGGCTGCCCGGCCGAGCAGGTCGACCATCCGGGCGCGCAGACCGAGGTCGAACTCCTGAGCCGGCGCGAGTGTTGAGGCGCTGGCGATGTCCGCGGTGAGCATCGCGACGAGCGCGTCGTACAGGCGTTTGCGGGACTGGCTCGCCCGCTCCGAGTTGCCGAGCCGCCGGATGGCTCCAAGCGCCAGGTCCGCGGCATCGGGGATGAGCTCGGGTGCGCCCGCGCGATACGCAAGCTCCGCGTAGGTCAGCGCGAGGTCCGGATCGTCCGGCGAAGACTCCATGCGCTCACGGAGCGAGGCCTCGGCGGTGGGCCAGGGAAGATACGTGTGCACGAACGCGTTGTCGGCGATCACGAGCTGATCGCCCACGCCGATCGGCGCGCCCGGGTAATCGAGCGAGATCCGTCGATACATCACGTCCGGCGTTGTGGGATCGATGAGCATGACGCCCGTGTGCGCGGGGATCATCAGCTCCCCGCCAGCCAGGCGCACACGCCCCGGCGCACGATCGGCATTCGAGACCATCAGCTTGGCCGGCTCCTCGCTGAGCACGCCCTCGGTGCGCACGACCGAGATCTCGTTGCCCACGCAGATCAGCCAACTAGCGTACGAGAGCAGGTATTCGGGCCAGCCGAGCATCGACGCGGCCCGCTCGCCGATCAACGCGCCGGTGAACCTGTCGAATACCTGCACCGCGAGCTGATCGGGCGTCAGCGCGATAACCCGATCCCCCGTGACAATCGGCGCGGGCTGCTCCCAGTCGTCCCGGCTGCGCCCCGAGAAAATGTCCTCGACGACGATCTTGCGGAGCCAGATCGGTCGGCCCGTGTGCGCTTCGAGGGCGGCGACGATCCCGAGCGGGTCGGTGCGGTAGACGATGCCGTCACGCTCGGTGATGAGGTGCGCGGTGGGCTCGAAGCGTTGACTCGGCGCGACGCCCGCGGTGCCCATGAGCGTGCTCCAGCGGAGCTCGCCCGTGTAGAGATCGATGCCCGCGACGTAGGCGCTCATGACCCGCCTCAGCGGCGAGAACTGGAACACGCCCGTCACGACCGTGCCCTCGACGATGATGGGCGGGCCGCTCAGCACCGCGTCCGACCAGTCCGAACGCAGACGCGAGGGCACGAGGCTCCAGAGCCGCTCACCCGATTCGAGCGCGACGGCGTGCAGCTCGGGGATGTTGTTCTCGGAGCGCCCCTCGGTTGGGACGACCACCCCCACCGCGACCCCGCCCGCCGCGGCGACGAGGGCCGCATCGCGGATGTCGTTCTCGCCCATCCGCCTCTGGAACCGGTTTGGCACTTCGATCGAGCTGCGCATCGCGTTCGCGTCGGGCTCGTACTGCCAGAGGCGTTCGAGCGTGAGGCGGTCCCACGCGGTGAGCCTGTTCCCGTCGTTGAGCAGCACGTAATCACCGGCGAGCACGGGCAGTGTCCACGGACGCGGGCTGCCGCTGGTCAGACGCTGCCCGCGGATGAGTGACGCGTCGGCGAGCGAGACCGGGCCCGCGATGGGCGAGGAACGCAGGGGCCTTGCGAGCAGTTCGCCCGGCGTGAACGCGGGCCCCTGCTCGGCGACCCCCACGCTCTGCAAACGCGCCGAGGGCGGCGCCTGCACCGGGCGCATCGATTCGGGCGTGATCTCCTCGTCGATCCCTGCGCGATGTGCGAGTTTGAGCGCCAGACGCCTGGCCTCGTCGCCCTCGGCGTAGGGCGTGAGCCGAATCAGCAGCCGGGCCGCGCGGACCGAGAGTTCGTCATCCGATTCGATATCCGGGTGTGTCTCGAGCTGCGCGATCGTGCGCACAGCCGCGTGAAACCGGGCGGCCTCGAACTGCCGCTCGGCGAGCACGAGCGCCGCCTCCGCGCCGGCGCGGGTCATCAGGAACGAGCGCTCGACCTCCGCGACGCGGTCCTCATCCAGCAGCCGACGCGCGCGGGGCTCCTGCGTCAGGCGGTAGCGCTCGAGCAGCGCGGGCGAAGCGGCCAGCGCCTCGTGCATCCGCTGGCGCACGCTCTGATACAGATCCGCGTCTTCCGCGTGGGCGACCAGGCGCGCAGGCTCGTCGTCGAGCAGCTTCTGGATATTGCTGGCCGCCTCGGCGATGTTCTCCTGCGCGACGAGTCTTGGCAGCTGCGCGAGCACCTCCTCGGCGGTCGGCGAGTCGTCGACATAGACAGGCAGAACGTCCTGAGCCGCTATCGGACCGGTAGCGAGCCAGAGAATCAACGCCCGAGAAGCTGCACGAATGCGGACCATGGGGCCTCCTGATTGCCCGCAAGGGCGGACGCTCTCTCCGAAGCGGCGCATCTTCACGAGTCTATCGAGCAAGTCGGGGTGCGGTTGCTCATGAGGGGGAACCCCAAGGCCGATGCGACGGGATCATGCAAGCTGCACTCCCCTTTCCGGTGCTGGCCCTCGAGCAGCAAGAGGCCCCGATCGCGCGTCTGCCCCAGCTTCTGCGGAGCAGACCCTTTCGCATCGTGCTGCTGATCGCCATCGGCTGGGTGCTCGGGCTGACCGATCTGGCGATGACCCTCACCTATCTCATGAACGTAGGGATGTTCGAGGGCAACCCGCTGGCGCGATGGGTGATCGCGATGGGCTCTCCCGCGATCGTGGCGGCTTTCAAGCTCACGACCATGATCATCAGCTCCTCGATCCTTTTCTGGCAGCGCAGCCGATGGCAGGCCGAGATCGGGGCCATCCTGGCGGTCATCGTGCTGGGTCAGCTGACTTTCCAGTGGTTCGGGTACATCGACATGTCCTCGGACATGACCCACGCGATCACGATCGTCGCAGCCGACCCGGCGCAGAGCGACGGGCTCTGGGCCACGCTCCGCTGACGCACGCCGGCCCGGGGCGATACCCTACCGGCGCATGCGAAACCTCACGACCCCGCTCATCCTGCTCATAACGCTTCTTGCCGCCGGCTGCTCGGCGTACGACGCGCCCAAGATCGACGTTGTCGGCGCCCGCATCACGCAGGAAACCACCGACGGCGTCGTGATCGACTTCACGCTCGACGCCACCAACACCAACGAGGTCGACCTGCCCCTCGAACGCGTGCGCTACGCGCTCAAACTCAACGGGCAGCGCGTTTTCTCCGGCACACGCTCGGCCGAGGCCACCGTGAGGCGCCTTGGCACGCAGCAGTTCACACTCCCGGCCGCGATCAACCTCGCCGAATTCGCCTCGCCGGAGGGCGATGTCGAGTACGAGCTCTCGGGCTCGGTGGTCTATGTCACGCCGGGCGAGATCGCGCAGCTGCTCTTCGACGCGGGCGTGCGCAAGCCCAGGTCCTCGTTCCAGCAACAGGGCGTTCTCGATTTCGGCGGGAGCGACCGGGACGTGCTCGAAACGCCCTGAGTATTCAGACCCATTCGAGCTGCGAACGGTCCGCCGACGACACGCGCACATCGAGACCCGGCAGCTTCTTCTTGAGCTTCGACGCGAGGATGGGCAGATAGCCCCGCTCGGTATTCGTGTGCCCGGCCAGGATGATCCCGAGCCCGCGGTCGAGGTGCGCCATCACCTGGTGGTGCGTCATCTCGCCCGTGATGTACATCTCGCACCCGTTGGTCGCAGCGACGGACGCCAGATCACCGCCCGAGCCGGCGCAGACGCCGATGTGCGAGAGTTTCTGGCCGTGGTCGCCCTTCGGGGCCGTGAGCTTGAGCCGCGTCACGCCCAGATGCGTCTTGAGTTTCTCGGCGATCTCCATCGTGGTCAGCGGCTGATCGAGCACGATCCGTCGGCCGTGACCCGTGTTCCGCTCGGGCAGCGGCTCGATTTTGAAGACGTCGATCGCCGGCTCCTCGTACGGATGGAACGCCCGGAGCGTCTCGATCGCCAGCGCCACCGCGTCCTCGGAGCAGACCATCTCGAGGCGCATCTCCTCAACACTCGTGAACTCGCCGGCCTTGCCGATCGTCGGGTTCGTGCCCGATTCGCCGCGGAACGTGCCCGTGCCGATCACGCCGAACGAGCAGAGGTCGTACGCGCCGATGTGTCCTGCGCCGGCCGAAGCCAGCGCATTGCGGACGCGCTCGACGTCCTGCGTCGGGACAAATGTGACGATCTTGTGCAGATCATCGCGCTCCGTGGAGGGCTTGAGCGAACGGACATCGCCCGAGCCGAAGCCGCTGATCAGCCAGTCGTTGAGCCCGTCCTGAGCCGCGTCGAGCGCGGTGTGCGGCGAATAGACCGACATCCCCGCGCGGATCGCGCGGTGCACCAGCCGCTGCTTCGTGTCCGAGCAGACGATCCGCTTGAAGGGCACGAAGATCGGCGGGTGATAGGCGATAATCGTCGAGCACCCGATCTGCTCGGCCTCGTCCATGACCGCCTCGGTCAGATCGATCGTGCAGAGCACCGGGCCGGCAAGCTCGCCCGACGCCTCGCCCACGAGCAGGCCCACGTTGTCCCAGGATTCGGCGAGCGAGAGCGGGGCGAGTTCACCCAGAGCCTCGAACAGCTTGGCACGATCCATGACAAACCTCCTTACCGATCGTAGCGGCGTCGATCGGCCCGCCCGACGCGGACGCAACGCGGGTGATACGCTCGCAGACATGGCCGAGACCGTCACAATCCGCACGCCCGCGAAGGTCAACCTCGCGCTCTCCGTCGGCCCGCCCGAGCCGGCGGGCACACCCGACGCGGGCATGCACCCGATCGCCTCGTGGATCGCCGCGGTCGACTTGTTCGACGACATCACGCTCACCAAAGCCGACGCGACCACACTCGAACGCCACTGGGCCGACGACGCGCCGAGCCGATCGCCCATGGGCTGGCTCCCCAGCGACGACCTGACCCTCCGGGCGCTCGCCAAGCTCTCGGCGATCGTGGGGCGAGACCTGTCAGCGAAGGTCTCGATCACCAAGCGCATCCCGGTCGGGGGCGGGCTGGGCGGTGGCTCGAGCGATGCCGCCGCGTGCCTCATCGCGGCCAATCAGCTCTTCGAACTCGATCTCCCGCTGAACACGCTGGTCGAGGTCGCACGGAGCCTGGGCTCGGACATCCCCTTCTTTCTCGACGAATCGGCCAAGCCAAGACCGGCGCTCGTCACGCACTTCGGCGAGCGCATCCGCCGCGTCGAGCTCGGGCCGACCGAGCTCCTGCTGATCCTGCCCGGCTTCGGCTGCCACACGGGCGACGTCTACCGCGAGTACGACCAGTCGCCCCTGTCCCTCGACATCGCGCGCGTGGTCAAGATGGCCGAGGCGGGCGTGGTCAACACCCAGGAGCTGTTCAACGACCTGACGCTCCCGGCGCAGCGGTATCAGGCCGAGCTCCAGACACTCATCGCGCGGATCGGGCGCGTCACCGACGAACCCATCCATCTCTCGGGCTCGGGCTCGACACTCTTCATGGTGCCGGGCGACGCGGCAAAGCTCGCCGAGACGATCGGCGATCGAATCAACAACGTCCGCTGCGCGGTTGTGCGCACGCTGACCGGAACGGAGCAGGCATGAAGGTCACGGTCGGTGTCGATCTCGGCGGCACGCACATGCAGATCGGTGTGGTCAACGCCGCGTGCGAGATCATCGGACGCTCGGGCACCAAGACCGAGGCCTCGCGCGGGTCGGCCGCGATCCTCGACACCATTGCCGAGCATGTGCGCATCGCGCTCGACCGCGCGGGCATGAAGAGAGCCGACGCCGTCGGGCTCGCAGCGCCTGGCGCGATCGACCCGGAGCGGGGCATCGTGCTCAACGCGCCAAACCTGAAATGGGACGACCTGCCCGCGGCCGACGAGCTGGCCCGAAGGCTCGACATGCCCGTCGTGCTCGACAACGACGTCAACGCGGCCGTCTTCGCCGAGCAGCGCATGGGCGCGGGCGTGGGCTGCCACGACCTGCTGGGTATCTGGATCGGCACGGGCGTCGGGGGCGGGCTCGTCCTGCGGGGCGAGGTGTACCACGGCCCTCGCCGAACCGCGGGCGAGATCGGACACGTCCTGATCGACCCGGACAACCCCAAGGGCCGACGTGAACTCGAACACCAGTGCTCGCGCACCGCCATCGCGCGCGATATCTGCGAAGCGATCGAGAATGGCGAGCCCTCGGTGCTCGCAAGCGCCATCAAAGAGGGCAGCCCCTGCACCTCCTCGCTCATCGCCGGGGCGCTGGATCAGCAGGACGCGCTGACCGGGCGCATCGTCAACCTCGCGGGCGAGAAGATCGGGCGCGTCGCGGGCTCACTCGTCACGCTGCTCTCGCTCGAGTGCATCGTCGTCGGTGGCGGGCTCGTCGAGGAAGCGGGCGAGCACATCGTCCGCCCGATCGAAGAGGCCGCCCGCGCCAGCTGCTGGCCCGAGGAACTGCGAGGGGTCGAGGTCCGCGCGACGAAGCTCGGCGCCAACGCCGGGCTGCTCGGGGCCGCGATCCTGGCAGCCGCGCGCACGGGCCAGGGCGTCTGACCGATCTGATAGTCTTGGCTGAGCGGGTCCGCGGGCGCATGAAAAAACCCGCCGGGCAACACTGCCGAGAGCGGGCGTGGGAATCACATCATCGTGATTGGAAACGGGTACTGGATGCTCAACCGGATAGAGATGGGATCAGGAGAGCGCGTCCAGGAGGCCGTCGACGGTCCCCGCGATTTTGACCGGGGTTTCGTACGTGCCGTTCTCGATCTCGGCTCGGACGCGGTCAACGAGATCCTGTCGGATCGCGTTGTCCTCATTGGTGTATTTGGAAGCAGCAACGCGGGCCGTGTCCGAGACATCGACGGAATCCTGTCCGCGTTCGATGCCCGATGCCTCGCCGGGGCGTGCGTCACGATCGGCTCGGCCTGCGGCTCGCCCGACCGACTCCGACCGGAATGCCTCGTTGCCGCTGGAAATTCGACCTACGTCTGTCATTCGTTCCACTCCGTTCTCACTCATCTGCGAGGCCGACGCGCAATTTCTGCTTTACGCGCAATTCCCACCAGACCTCATCAAAACAACGAATCTGAAAGCCAGGTATTCCCACCACCAGACCTACGATCCGGAACCTACGAGGGGCAAGATGTTGTGTACCCATCATGCCCTTCGCAATTCTGTATCGTCGGGCTGATCGAACTTGCTGCAAAGTCGCTCAAATCCTTCATCTTGTTCGTAACTCGAACAGATACAACAGCTTAGAGTAATAACGATGAAACGGACGCGCCAGATTTTTTTCCGCTCACCCCCGCTTCATGAAGCCAGAAACTCGATTTCCCGCACCACAAGCCAATTTCCGCAGGTTTGTAAAACGATCGGGTATTCGATTTTCATGCTCGCTCTCGTCGGGTGCGCCGCCAATGGCCCAAAACAACCCCCCAATTCTGAGGGTGAAATCCTGTTCGGCGGCACCTCGAGCGCAACGACTGCCGAGGGCGAATTCTGGACCATCGGGCTCAAGCCCTTCGCCGGCGAGGGTGCCAGACTCCGAGCCGAGCAGGAACTCACACGACTGCGCCGGCTGAACGGCCTGGGCGATGCCTTCATCCTCTCCAGAGGCCCACGCGCGATCATCTGCGTCGGCAAGGTCGCCAGCCCCTCCACCGCCGAGGCCGAGGCACTCCTCGAACGCGTCCGCAATGTCCGAGACGAGGGCGTCAGGCCCTTCTCCCACGCGTTCTACATCCCGCCCGAGGGCAAGGCCGCCTCCGACCTCGACCTCAGGTCCGCGCCCAAGAACTACGGCCGACAAGCCATCTACACGCTCCAGATCGGGGCGTACGGACGGACCGACGGCAAGGCCCCGACCGAGAAGGACGTCCTCGAGGCACGACGCAAGGCCGAGGAAGCCGCCGCCGACCTCAGACGACAGGGCGAACTGGCCTTCTATTACCACGGCCCGAGCATGAGCATGGTGACTGTCGGGGTCTTCGGGGAACGCGACATCCAGAACGCATTCAGTCTGGAACTGCAAGACCTCATGAAGCGCTTCCCGCACAACCTCGTCAATGGTCAGGGGGTCAGCCAGACCGTCATCAACGACGGGCGGGAGGAGCAGGTGCTCCAGCCGAGCTTCCCTGTGCTCATCCCGACGCAGTAAACACAAGCCGGCGCACGACTTAGCCCTGAATCCAGATCGACTCGATCCGCGTGGCGAGCCAGGTATCGCCCGATCGGCGCCACTCGATCTCCCACCAGGAGTGTCCGAGCAGCCCGCCGTCGGGCATGCGGACCCGGACCCGGACCAGCGTGCGTCCGATGCCAGAGCCATCCATCCCGGCCCGTGTCTCGAGGATCTGGTGCGAGCCGATGAGCGGGTCGATCCATTTCTCAATCGCGGTCCGGATCTGCTCGAAGTCGGTGATCCGGGGGACCCGTCGGGCGCTGCCCGAGGCGTTGTCGCTCGGATTGATGCGGAAGGGCTCGGCAAGGATCGCGCGTACGCCCTGGGCATCGCCCTCGGCGACCGCGGCCACGAGCTCGGCGGTGCGTTCGGTGATCACCTCACGGTCGGTCGTTACACGATCGGCGGTGATGTACACCCCCGCTGCGAGCACAAAGAGCACACCCGCCCCGACCAGGGGCACCATCCTCTTCTTCCGACGAGCCGCGGCGATGAGCGCGACGAACCCAAGGACCACGAGCAGCCCCACCAGAAGCGTGGGCGACTCGAAGAGCCATCGTTCGAGAACCGGTGTCTCGGGGAGTGTGGGGAGTGAGCCTTCGTCTGGGCCGAGGATCTGCATCGTTTGGAGCCTACCGCGCCCGGTGGCCGATGCAAAGGTACGGCGCCGGAGGTGCGCCTTTAGAAGTACAGACGCTGGAGTCGCGTCATGGCAGGCAAAACGCGCGCGGTCGCGCCGTCCGGTCAGGCCTCGATCGAGGCCTCCGGCTCGGTGCTCGACAAGAACCTTGCATCGATGAGTATGGTGTCGCAGCGCGCCGCCCGCGCGATCGCCCAATCCCCGAGCCGAACCGACCTCGAATGGACCGTCGCCGACGACGGGCTCATCTCATGCACCCTGACCGACGGCTGGGGACGCAAGACGGGCCTGGCGAGCCGCAAACGACCGGGCGAGGAAGCCAGACGCCTCGCCGAGACCGTCGATATCGACAAAGCGGGCGTCGTCGTCGTCAAGGGCTTCGGCTGCGGGCACCACGTCCGGGCGCTGCTCGAACGGGGCAAGTCCGCCTCCCTCATCGTGGTGTTCGAGCCCGACGTCGCGCTGTTGCGCTCCGTGCTCGAGCGGCAGGACTTCTCGGGATGGCTCGGCGACCCGCTCGTCGCGTTTATCACCGACCCCGACGACGCGGCCGTGATCAGCGAAACACTCACCGGCAGCGAGGGGCTCGTCTCCCTGGGCGTCAAGCTCGTCGAGCACCCGCCCAGCAGCAAGCGGCTGACCGACCTGACCGACCGCTTCGAGGCGCGCCTGGCGGGCGTGGTCCGCGCGATCCGCACAAGCGTGATCACCACACTCGTGCAGTCCGACGTCACGATGCGCAACCAGATCATGAACCTCGACAAGTACGCCGAGGCCCCGGGCATCGACGATCTCAAGGGTTCGTGCGCCGGCAAGCCGGCGATCGTGGTCTCGGCGGGGCCCAGCCTTCGGCGCAACCTGCACCTGCTCGAGCAGCCCTGGGTGCGCCAGAAATTCGTGATCATCGCGGTGCAGACGGTGCTCAAACCGATGCTCGCGCGGGGGATCAAGCCGCACTTCGTGACAGCGCTGGACTACCACGAGATCAGCAAGCGCTTCTACGAGGGCCTGACCAAAGAGGACGTCGAGGGCGTCACGCTCGTAGCCGAGGCCAAGGGCAACCCCGCGATCCTCGACGCCTGGCCCGGCGTGCTGCGTTCACCGAAGGACAACTGCCTCTCCAAGCTGCTCGAGCAGTCGGACGCGGACCGCTGCCCGATCAAGCCCGGCGCGACGGTGGCGCACCTGGCGTACTACCTGGCGCGTCACCTCGGGTGCGACCCGGTGACACTCATCGGGCAGGACCTGGCCTTCACCGACGGGCAGTACTACGCCTCTGGAGCCGCGATCCACGACGTGTGGGCGAGCGAGCTTGGCGAGTTCTGCACGCTCGAAACACTCGAATGGCAGCGGATCGCGCGCATGCGGAGTCGGCTCGTGCCCGCCCGGGACCACTTGGGGCGGGGCGTCTACACCGACGAGCAGATGCACACCTATCTCACGCAGTTCGAGCGCGACTTCGCGGCCGACACGAACCTCGGCCTGACCGTGATCGACGCGACCGAGGGCGGCATCGAGAAACAGGGCGTCCGCGTCATGACGCTCGCCGAGGTGCTCGAGCAGTACAAGGACAGCCCGGACATCGAGCTGCCCGAGGCGCCCGAGCAGACCGCCAGCGACATCCGAGCCGCCAAGAAAAAGCTCCGCGAGGTGCGGGCCGACGCGTGGAAGGTGAGCGAGCTCTGCCGAAAGACGCACGCGACCATGATGGAGATGGCCGAGCACCATCAGGATCAGGCCCGCGTCAACAGGCTGATCAAAGAGGTCTACGCGCAGCGGGACGAGGTCGTGAAGCTCGAGCCCGCCTACTCGCTCGTGCAGGACCTGAACCAGACGGGGACGCTCAAGCGCGCCAAGGCCGACCGCAAGATACACCTGACGGATCTGTCGCCCCTGGAACAACAGAAAGCGCAGATCGAACGCGACGCGGAGAACGTCCGCTGGCTGGGCGACGCGGCGGATCTCCTGGGCGAGATGATGGACGCGGCGATCCGTGCCCACGACGGCAAGGCGGCCAAGATCACCCGCGAAGACCCCGCGGTCGATCCCGAGGCCGAGGAAACCAACGCCAAGCAGCGCGTCTGGGCGGTGATCCCCGCGGATCCGTGGAAGTCTGATCTGGGCGTGCCGCGGGATCTGTCGGAGCCGGTAATCGAGGGCAAGAGCGCCCTGCGCCTGACGCTCGAGCGTCTGGGGCAGACCAAAGAGATCGAAGGCGTAGCGATCCTGACGCACAACGTGGGCGACACCGCGAGGGCTGCGGGGCTCGACCCCAGCGGCGGGCGCGTGGGCCGACTCGCGGTGCGGTTCATCGAGACCGACGCGGACACCTATCAGGACCGAGCCGCGGCTATCCGAGGGGCGCGCGCGTTTAGCGCCCGTTCCTGGCGCGGGGGCGTCGCGGGCTGGACCGCCTACGACGAGATCCTCCACCCGGACGCCACCCTCGAAGCGCTCGACAGCGTCGGGGCAGATGCGGCGCTGCTCGTCGGCGCGGACTGGGGACTGGTTGATCCCGCGCTCTGCGACGAGGCGGCCGAGCGGTTCAAGAAGTTCCCCACGTCTCATAGAATCGTCTTCAGTCAGGCAGCCGTCGGGCTCGCGCCGATGCTCGTCGAGAAGTCGATCGTCAAGAGCATCGCGCAGAAGAAGGCCGAGGCGGGCTCGTTCGCCTCGATCGGTTCGATCCTGGGGTATCTGCCCGTGCAACCCTCGAACGATCCGATCGCGGGCACGGGCTGCATCCATGTCCCCCCGATCGTGCGCGACCTTGGCGAGCGCGTCACGCTGGACTCGCGCACAAGGCGTGAACTCGTCACCCGGGCGCTCAAGGGCCAGGAGGTCCTCACGCTCTCGGCCGATGAGATCGCCGGTGCGATCGCGCAGACCGATGCCACGACCGATGCCACGACCGATGCGCCCGAGCACCTGACGCTTGAGTTGGTCTCGACCAACGGCAAGGCACTCGACGCCGAGCAGGCGATCGGGCTGATCCGTCAGGCGACCCGGCTGCGCGAGGACGTGGCGCTCACGCTGACCGCCGAGATGACATCGCAGGACATCGCCGACGTGCTGGATCACCCGGAGCTGGCGCGGATCGTGGGCGCAGCGAGGGGGGCGGGCGTTCTCGCGGTGCACGTGCGCACGCCGGCGCTTGCGGGCGAGAGCAGGCTGCTGGGCCTGACCGAGCTCGGCGTGGATGTGATCAGCGTGGACTATGTCTCCGAACGTGAATCAACGTGCGAGCTGCTGACCGGCCGCCAGGGCTTTGGCAAGGCGCACGAGGCGCTGACGAGCCTGATTCATCACCGCAACACGCTGGATCGTCTTGATGATCTGCACAGCCCGTGGGTTGTGGTGCGTCTGACGAGGCGTGACGCGATCTACGAGGAGATCGAGCCGTTGTACGACCGCTGGATGATGTCGAGCGGCGCCGCGGTGATCGACCCGCTGCCCGAGGCGATTGCCGGCGAGCGGATCGAGCCGATCGATCTGCCCAGGCTGGCAAGGCGTGTGCTTGCGCGCACGAAGCTGACGGTCCGCGCTGACCGCACGACCGCCGGCGGCGATCATGTGCGCGACGGGCTGGCAGCTGCGTGGCGTCGGCAGATGGAGTCGCTCACGACGATCGAGCCCGTGCAGGTGATGGAGATCAAGTCGAGCACCCAGGCCGCGAGGTCTGCGTGATGCCAAGGCCGGCACTTGCGGTCGTGCTCGGGCGCGCGGGCAGCAAGGGTGTCCCGGGCAAGAACGTGCGCCCGATCGCGGGCAAGCCGTGTGCGCAATGGACGATCGAGCACGCGCTCGGGACCCGCGGCATCGATGCGGTTGTTGTCTCGACCGACGCGCCGGAACTCAAGGATCTGGCGCACACGATGGGTGTGCGTGTGGTCGATCGACCGGACGAGCTTGCGAGCGATCGCGCGACGATCGATGATGCCGCGCGGCATGCCGTGCGAGCCATCGCAAACGATCTGCCCTGGACAACCGACCCGCAGACGCCGATCGCGATTCTCTACGCGAACGTGCCTGTACGCCCTATGGACCTGACGGAGCGGGCGCTGGCAAGGCTCGATGAGTCTGGTTGCGATTCGGTGCAGAGCTACGAACGCGTCGGCAAGGCGCACCCGTGGTGGATGGTTCGGCTCGATCCCGAGTCGGGGAACCTGAAGCCTTGGGAAGGGGAAGTGCTCAACCACAACGTGTTCCGCAGGCAGGATCTGCCCGCGGCGTATCTGCCGGACGGGGGTGTGATCGCGCTGACGCGGCGTTCGCTCATGCTCGAGGTCGAGGGCGCGCAGGACGGGCCGCACCGGTTCTTTGGTGTCGATCGCCGCGGCATCGTGTCGGAACCCGGGAGTGTGGTTGATATCGATGAAGAGGCGGACGTGATACGGGCGGAAATCATTCTTGGTGGGGGCGGCGTCCCGCCGCCCATCGAGACTGCCAGGGTGTTGTAGCCGGGCGGCGGGACGCCGCCCCCACCGGAGAGTATGAGTGCGCATCGGTGAGCAAGAGATCGGCCCGGGGCATCCGCCGTACGTGATCGCCGAGATCGGTGTGAATCACGACGGCGAGGTCGAGCGCGCGCTGATGCTGACCGACGCGGCTGCCGATGCCGGCGCGGACGCGGTGAAGCTGCAACTCTTCGAGACGGATCGGCTCATGTCCAAGGCTGCCAAGCTGGCGGCGTACCAGAAGAACGCGGGAGAGACGGACCCCTTGGCGATGCTGCGGCGGCTCGAGCTGTCGATCGACGACATGGCCAAGGTCGTCCATCGTGCGCACGCACGCGGTATTCACGCGATCGTGACGGTGTTCAGCGTGGAGCTGGTCGGGGTCGCCGAGCGATTGGAGTGGGACGCATACAAGAGCGCGAGCCCGGACATCATCAACAGGCCGCTGCTTGAAGCGATGGCGGCAACAGGCAAGCCGCTGATCGTGAGCACGGGCGCAAGCGAGCTCGATGAGGTGACGCGTGCGGCGGGGTGGCTTGAAGGCATACGCGATCGATTGGCGTTCTTGCAGTGCGTGAGTTCGTACCCGGCACCGGACGAGGCGCTCGGCGGGATCCGCGCGATCGCCGATGCGACGGGGCTTGTGACTGGCTATAGCGATCACACGGCATCGCACCGGACGGGCTCGCTTGCTGTCTTGGCAGGGGCACACCTGCTTGAGAAGCACATCACAGATGACAGGAAGCGTGCCGGGCCGGATCACGCGGCGTCTCTTCTGCTTGCACAGTTCAGGGAGTACGTCGATTCGTCACGCCTAGCTTCGCAATACCAGGATGATTTTCGAACGTTGTGCGATCTTCTCGCGCCAGATAGAGATGGTAATCGCCGGTCTGTGGTCTCGCTCACGCAGGATCAGAGAGACTACTACAGCAAACAGCTGGGCTCTGATGGGTATGTGCGGACTTGGAAGTATCAGGCTCTAAAGCACGTTCTCGACTGCGAGCGTGACGTACGCGAGGTGTCGCGTCAATCACTCGTTTCGACACGAGCCTTGCGCGAGGGCGATGTCCTGACGCGTGAGATGCTGACGATCAAGCGGCCCGGGACCGGGGTGCCGCCGTACATGCTCGACGAGATGATCGGCCGGCGCGTCGTGCGGGATGTGGAGATGGACGTGCCGATCGTGCGGGAGGATGTGGAGTGATGTGCAGCGTTTTACCCTCGCTTGCGCTTCGGGCTCGTCGGGCCCCCTCACCCCAGCCCTCTCCCCAGGTGGGAGAGGGAGGCAGATTATGATCGGGCCGGGTTGGGCGGGTGACGAGCGGGCGAGGCCTCGGGCCAATGGTGAGTCGCTGCGCCGGATCGCCGTCGTGACGGGCACGAGGGCGGAGTACGGGCTCCTCAAGCCCGTCATGCACGCGGTGCGCGAGCGCACGGATCTGGAACTGCTCGTCATCGCGGCGGGCTCGCACCTCGTGCAGCCGGCGCGGACGTACTACGAGATCAAGCAGGAATTCGACGTGATCGACTCGATCCCGATGCAGACGGTCGGGCGCGTGGGGCGTTGGCACGACGTGGAGAGCACCGGCAAGGGGATCTCCAGGTTTGCGCGCAGCTTCGAGCGGCTCCGCCCCGACGTGGTCGTCGTGCTGGGCGACCGGATCGAGGCGTTCGCGGCGGCATCGGCGGCGAGCATCGGGGGCTTGCCAGTCGCGCACCTCCACGGCGGGGATTTGGCCGAGGGCGTGGCCGACGAAGCAATGCGCCACGCGATCACGAAGCTTGCGCACATCCATTTCCCGGCGACCGAGACGAGCGCGGCCCGGATTCTGCGGATGGGCGAGCCGAAGAGCCGGGTGCACGTCGTGGGCTCGCCCGCGATCGACGGGCTCAGCAGCATCCCGGCGATGGATGACGAGCAGGCGCAGGAGCTCGGCGATCCGAAGGCTCTGCTGCTCATGCACCCGATCGGGCGTCCGGACGAGCAGGAAGAAGCGGTCGCGAGCTCGGCGCTGGAGGCGATCGGTGAGCGGGCGACGCTGTGCCTGATGCCGAACCTTGATCCGGGCAGGGTCGGGATCGTGCGCGCGATCGAGTCGGCCTCGGCGCAGGCGCACGTGAGGGTGTGCGAGCACCTGAAACGCGAGGCGTTTGTCGGGCTGCTCAAGCGGCTGGCGCACAACGGCGGATTCCTGATCGGCAACAGCTCGGCGGGGCTGATCGAGGCGGGGGCGGTCGGCGCAGCGACGGTCAACATCGGAGCGAGGCAGTCGGGTCGCGAGCGGGGCACGAATGTCGTCGACGCCCAGGGCGAGACGACGGGTGCGATCGTGGGCGCCATCGGGCGGGCGATGGAGCTGGACCGCTCGACGATCACCCACCCGTTCGGGGATGGTCAGACGGGTGTGCGGGTGGCTGAGATATTGGCGGGTGTGAATCTCGCTGAGCCGGGGCTGGTGCGGAAGCACTTCGTGTGATTTGGCCCCCTCCGTCGACTTCGTCGACACCTCCCCCGTCGGCGACGGGGAGGGAGCGTGAACTTCTCGGACCATGCCTCTGAGAAAGCGTGCCGGTTGTTCGGTTTCGTGGAAGACACCGAAAGTCTGTCCCTTTGACGTCCGATGACTCATGCGGTCACCCGCAGAAGGAGCGAAGGGCATGGCTACTGATGTCAAGCAGGAGCAGGTTCTCAAGGAAGCGATCGGCGAGATCAATCACATCGCCACGCTGCCCGAGATCACACTCAAGATCATCGAGCTGGTTGAGGACCCGTCTTCGACGGCTCAGGACCTGCACAAGCTGATCTCGATCGATCCCGCGCTCTGCTCGCGGGTGCTGAAGGTCGTGAACAGCTCGTTCTACGGGTTGCCCGGTCAGATCGCCGCGATCAACCGCGCGATCGTGATGCTGGGTCTGAACGCGGTCAAGAACATCGCCATCGCGGCGAGTCTGGCCAAGCTGTTCCGCGGGGGGCAGATCACGCCCTACTTCGCGGCGCGTGATCTCTGGGACCACTCGATCGGGACCGCTGCGGCGACCAAGCTGCTGGCCGAGAAGCTCGGCTTCGGGCTGACCGACGAGGCGTTCCTGGCGGGTCTGATCCACGACATCGGGATGATGGTCGAGATGCAGTACGACCGCAACAAGCTGATCGACGTGCTCGACAGCGTGAAGCCGAACGACGACGGCGTGCCCACCGGCAACATGATGGAGCGGGAGACCGAGGTCTTCGGCGTGACGCATCAGGACTTCGGCTCGGCGCTGTGCGAGCGCTGGAAGTTCCCCAAGACGCTCATCAGCGTGACGCGTTACCACCACAACCCGGCCGAGGCAGCCGAGGAGCACCGCACGCTGGTCTACCTTGTGCACGTGGCCGACCGCATCGCAGCCGAGCACGGGTGCGGGTTCCGTCTCGACCTTGAGAACACAGAAGTCTCGAAGGCCGCGATGGAAAGGCTCAAGCTGACGCCGGACAAGCTGCAGGAAGTCCGCGAGGAGTTCCCGGCGATGCTCGAGAACACGGCCGATCTGCTCGGGTAAACGAGCAGCAATAGCCACAATTCACACGGGCCCCTCGCTCACGCGAGGGGCTCGTTTCTTTTGCGCTCAGTTTCCCAGTTTGCTCTGCCAGTGGCGGAGGCTGTCGTGGGCGGTGAGGTCGAAGCTCAGCGGGGTGACGGTGATGTGTCGCTTGAAGAGCAAGTCGACATCGGTGCCCGGCTCGGTGTTGTGGAAGTCGAGGCCGCCGGCGGCGGACCAGTAGTAGGCCTGCCCAGCGGGGCTGACGCGGCGTTCGAATCGGTCGATGAGGCCGTGGGTGTTCATGGGGCAGACGCTGACGGGCATGGGCGCGAGCGGGTCGTGCTCATCGTTGACGTCGGGGCCGTGCTCGTAGGCCTGGGCGCTTGCGACCTGTCCCGGTGATCCGGAGCCTGCGCGGGCGCGGCGCATCTCCTCCCGGCCCTCGGGCGTGTCGGGCAGAATTTCCTCGCAGCGCGGGATGTTGATGCTCAGGCACTCGTGCTGGCCGAGCGATTTGGTTTCGATGATTTTCTCGATCGCCCGGCGGGCGTGCATCGCGCCCACGTCGAAGAGGGGTCGTCCGCGGCCGAGGTGCATTGAGACGGCAAGAGAGGGCGGCCCGAGGAATGCGGCCTCGATGGCAGCCGCGACGGTGCCGGAGTAGATGACGTTCACGCCGCAGTTGGCGCCGGCGTTCATGCCAGAGATGACAAGATCGGGGCGTGAGCCCTCGCCGAAGCGTTCGGGCCAGAGTGCGCTGAGGGCGACCTTGACGCAGTCGGCGGGTCGGCCGTCGACCGCGTAGCCATCGAGGTGGCTGACGGGTTCGACCATGAGCGGGGTGTGGAAGGTGACGCCGTGGCTCGTGGCGCTCTGAACGGTTTTGGGCGCGACGGTGAAGACCTCGGCGAAGGGGTCGATCTCGGCGAGCACCTTGTGGAGCGCGATGAGGCCCGGAGCGTTGATGCCGTCGTCGTTGGTGAGGAGGATGCGCATGACGGAGCGTACCCGCGCCGTGGGCATCGCTCTTCTGGAAGGTCAGTGGGTGCCACGGGTTGTCCCGCAGGGCAACCCGTGCCTGATGAACGCCCACCAATCTTGGCACGGCTTGCCGATGACGGACAAGCCGTGGCGCCTGAGGCTGGAGTTTGGAGAGACCCTCCCGCCTGACCTCATCGGCGAGGGTGCCGACGGTCTCAGGCGTCCTCGAAGTACTGGCCCGCGTGGCGCATGAAGGGGGCCAGGTGCTTCTCGTAGCATTTCCAGCGCGCCACGCTGGTGGTGTAGATCTCTTTCTTGACCTGATCCCGACTGGCGGTGGCGACGACGCGGTCGGTGGCCTTGGTGTCCAGAACGACCGGGTCGAACGCCATGCCGAGGAAGTCCATGACCTCGCGCATGACGCGCTCGGGCTCGGCGACGAGCGCCTCGTAAGAGACGTCGATCATCTCGGGGCGCTGGTCGGGCGCTGGCAGCGATTTCCAGGCGTCCATGATGCGGCGGTAGTCGGCGTAGTAGCGTCCGAGTGTGTCGAAGCTGTTGCACTGCCCGTGCTTGGTGTTGAACCACTGCATGTAGTACGAGACGCACGTGTCGCGGCCGTCGCGGACGGTGTGCAGCACCTTCGCCCCGGGCAACATCATTGCGATCAGCGGGACGTAGAGGTAGTTGAAGGGCTGCTTGTCGATGACATAGCGAACGCCCTTCTCACGCCGGCTGTTGATCTCGCCGACCAGCATTCTGGAGAGCTGGTCGATGGCCTGGGGTGAGAGTCGCGAGAAGTCCGAGACCATCGGGGTTTCGGTGGGCCGCGGCGGATGGATCGTGCCGGCGATGCGGAGCAGGTCGTTGCGTTCGCCCGTGGCCTGGACCTCGGGGTGTCTGGCGAGCATCTGTTCGAGCAGCGATGTGCCGCTGCGGGGCATCCCGAGGATGAAGACCATGCCCGAGCCGTCGGCGTTGCTCCTGGGGAGGCGGGCGGCGGCTTCGGACGTCCAGGCCGCGATCATCGCGTCGGCCCGCTTTGTGTGCCTGACGTAGTCCCAGGACAGGTCGCGGATGTCCTTGGAGAGCTTGGTCAGCTCGATCGCTTCGTCGTACCGGCCCACGGCATCGAGGAGCTTGGCGGCGCGGGCGGCGATGGAGCCGCGGAGGTAAGCCTTGACTTCCTTGTTCTTCGCGAAGGCGACGACATCGTCGACGACGTCCTCGATGGGCAGGAACTTGGGCGCCAGGCGCGACCGCGTGGAGCAGATGTGCGCGCGCGAGGTCACGTCGAGCTTGTCCTCGGGAGTTTCGCGGAGGTAGGTCTCGATCGTTTCGAGAGCTTCCTCGTTTCGGCCCAGGTCCATGAGCACCTCGGCCTCGATGTTGGCGGCCCGTGTGTAGTGCGGGGCGTGGACGCGGGCCTTTCGGATGTTCTCAAGCGCGGCCTCGTATTTGCCGCAACGGGCGAGTGCGACGGCATACTCGGTGCGCGGGTGCGGGTCGCTGGGGACCTGTTTGCAGACGGCGCGGAGCATCTCAGAGCAGCGGTCGTGCTGGTTGATGTTGCCAAGCGCCTGGGCGTAGACGAGCAGGATCTTGGGCATCTTCTGGGCGAACTGGATGACGGGCATCAGGGTCTTGATGGCCTCGTGCGGGCGGCCGTTGACGAGAAAGTGATGCGCCCGGGCGCCGAGGGCATCGATCTGCTGTGGAGTGGGTTTGGGGGCTGGTGGCACGGCTGGTTCCTGTGAGAATGTGTCGCAGTATCGGCGAAAAGCGGCGAGATCCGTTGTCTCACGGCCCTGATGTGTTGATCCTAATGTATACAGGCCGCGATTCCATCCCTGACCGTCGGAGCCAGACCCGTGCAGACCAAGAACAACATTCTCGAAGCCATCGGCGGTACGCCGCTTGTCCGCCTCAACAAGGTCGTCGCCCCGGGGGCGGCCGAGGTCTACGCCAAGTGCGAGTTCATGAACCCGGCCGGGTCGATCAAGGACCGGATGGCCAGCTACATCATCGCCAAGGCCGAGGCTGAGGGGCTGCTCAAGCCCGGCGGGACGATCGTTGAGAACACCTCGGGCAACACGGGGCTGGGCGCGGCGATGACGGCGGCCGTGAAGGGCTACAAGGCTGTCTTCACGATGCCCGACAAGATGAGCCAGGAGAAAATCGACGGCCTCCGGGCGTTCGGCGCGCAGGTCATCATCACGCCGACGGACGTCCCGGGCGACTCGCCCGATCACTACGTCAACGTCGCCAAGCGCATGGCCAGCGAGACGCCGGGCTCGTTCTACCTCGATCAGTATCACTCGCAGTGGAACATCGAGGCGCACGAGGTGCTGACCGGGCAGGAGATCTGGGACCAGACCGACGGCGGGCAGGTCGACGCGATCGTCATCGGCACGGGCACGGGCGGCACGGCCAGCGGCATCGGACGCTTCTTCAAGAAGAAGGGCTCCAAGACCAAGATCATCGGCGTCGACCCGCTCGGCAGCGTGCACTACCAGATCTTCAAGACGGGCACGCTCTCGACGCCTTACGTCTACAAGGTCGAGGGCCTGGGCGAAGACATCAAGTGCGAAGCCTTCGACCCCTCCGTCGTCGACGAGATGTACCAGGTCAACGACTACGAGTGCTTCACGATGGCGCGACGCCTCACGCGCGAAGAGGGCCTCTTCTGCGGCGGCAGCTCGGGCGGCATGGCGCACGTCGCCTGCAACCTCGCCAAGGACATGGGCCCGGGCAAGAAAATCATCTGCATCCTGCCCGACTCGGGCACGCGGTATGTCACCAAGTACCTCTCCGATGAGTGGATGAAGATGCACGGCTTCCTCGAGCCCGAGAAGGGCCTCGGGTACATCGAGGACATGCTCGATCGCTCAAGGCCCATCATCACCGCCAACGAGACGGACACCGTTGCCGACGTGATCGCGCTGATGCGCGACAAGGGCATCTCGCAGGTGCCCCTGACCAACGGCTCGCCCAAGCCCGTCGGCATCGTGCACGAGGTGGACGTCCTCCGCGGTCTGCAACGCGGCACGATCTCGCCGAGCTCACCCATCAAGGGCGTCGAAGCGCCGATCGGCGGGCTGCTCAACCCCAAGGCCCGCGTCGAGGAGCTCTACGGCGTCTTCGCCTCGGATCACACCGCGATCGTCCTCGACGGCGGCAGCATCGTGGGCATCCTCAGCCAGATCGACCTCATCGATTACCTCGCAAAGCACAAATAAACCGAACACACGACAGCATCCCGCGAGCTCACGCCCGCGACTCTTTGAAGGCAGACCATGGAACACGATCACACGCAGGGCTTCGGCACCAAGGCCATCCACGCGGGGCAGATCCCCGACCCGACCACCGGCGCGATCATGACGCCGATCTACCAGACTTCGACCTACGTCCAGAAGAGCCCGGGCGTGATCGTGGGCGAGTACGACTACTCCAGAGCCGCCAACCCGACACGCACCGCGATCGAGGCCAACCTGGCGGCGCTCGAAGGCGGCAAGCACGGGCTGTGCTTCTCCTCGGGCGTCGCGGCAACAGGAGTCGTGCTCCACACACTCAGCGCGGGCGACAACGTCCTGCTCTGCGATGATGTCTACGGCGGCACGAACCGCCTCTTCCACCGCGTCTTCCAGCAGCTCGGCATCGAGACGACGCTCGTGGACATGACGGATCTGAACAAGCTCGAGGCCGCGTTCAAGCCGAACACCAAGCTCGTCTGGATCGAGACGCCCACGAACCCGACGCTGAAGATCATCGACATCGAGGCGGTCAGCAAGGTCGCCAAGGCCAAGGGCGCCACGGTTGCTGTCGACAACACGTTCGCGACGCCTTACCTCCAGAACCCGCTGGCGCTGGGCGCAGACATCGTGTGCCACTCGACGACGAAGTACATCGGCGGGCACTCGGACGCGATCGGCGGGGCGCTGATCGTCAACGACGACGAGCTGCACAAGAAGCTGAAGTTCATCCAGCTCTCCGAGGGCGCTGTGCCGGGCATCATGGAGTGCTTCCTGCTGCTGCGCTCGACCAAGACGCTGCACATCCGCATGGAACGCCACTGCGCCAACGCCAAGCGCGTGGCGGGATATCTCAGCGAGCACGCGGCTGTCGAGAAGGTGATCTACCCGGGCCTCGAAAGCCACCCGCAGCACGAGATCGCTAAGAAGCAGATGAGCGACTTCGGCGGCATGGTGACGATCTACCTCAAAGACGGCCTCGACAAGGCCCGCACGATGCTCGAGCGCGTCAAGATCTTCGCGCTGGCCGAGTCGCTCGGTGGCGTCGAGTCACTCATCGAGCACCCGGCGATCATGACCCACGCCAGCGTCCCCGCCGAGCAGCGCAAGGCGCTCGGCATCAGCGACGGGCTCGTGCGACTGAGCGTGGGTATTGAGAACGTCGAGGACCTGATCGCGGATCTGGATCAGTCGCTGGCGTAAAGAGCCGCGGGCGTGAGCACGCGGGACTAGAACAAGAGCATCCCCAATATTGCAACTGCAATGAATCCAAGAATAGTCACCAGCGGAAGCCACGCGATCACGAGAAAGATGCGTCGGAGCCCGAGCGACATCTCCGCGATCCGGTGCTGAGCCGCGGCCCACCATATGGCAAGGGCAAAGTAGATAAACGCGAGCGGCACAAGGATGATCGTGGCACCAAGAATGATCGACGATCCAAGGAAGCCAAACCCCGTCACGACGTGGAGCTTCGGGGCATAGCGATTGTCGACGAGTTCATCGAGTGTGAAGGACTTGCCGCACTCGGGACACTGGGGCTTGGTGAGGCCCTTGAGTACGTAATTGCAGCGAGGGCAGCGAGCGCCGATGCGGTCGGCAAAGACTGTGGCGTTCTCTGTCGAAGTCTGGCCCACGGCTCAAGTATGCCACAACCTGCCCAAGTCGTGCGCGTGAATGGCTCCCCTCCCCCGTCGCCGACGGGGGAGGTGTCTGCGCAGCAGAGGGAGGGGGTCTAGCAGAGCCGGGCGGCGGGACGCCGCCCCCACCAAAGACAACGGAATGAGACCGCGGAGGCTGGAAGCCTCCGCCACTGGGATCAATCCAGGTTCCGCCTCGCCCTTTTGACGATCCGCGCGGTCTCGGGCGTGGGCGATTCTTTGAGCCACCGGTCCGTCAGCTCGATGACGAACTCCGGCGCGGTCTTGCCGGCGTCGTTGAGCCAGTTGGCGACCGAGTCCTGCACGTACTTCGCCCCGTCGCTCCGCAGGGGCTCCAGGATCGGCAGCGCGGGCGAGGGGTCTTGTTTGAGGCTTGGGATGTGTGCGCACCACACGCCGCGGGGGCGCGTGGCTTCGCTGCCGAATCGGCGCACGTTGGCGCTCCCGGCCTTGGACCAGGGCGTCAGGAGCTTGATGGATTGCTCGACGTCGGCGGCGATCCGGTCACGCACGCCCAGCCACGCCGACTCGCGCACGCCGAAGTGCTCGTCGTCGGCGAATCGCTTGATGCGCTCGATGCGTTTCCTGAGCGTCCAGCCCTTGCCCTCGGCCAGACCGATGACCATGCAGCACCATCCGCGGACGGTGTCGGAGGGGTGGTCGCCGAAGTTTTCGATTGCGCTGTCGCCGAAGTGCTCGTACAGGATTCTCGACGCGGTGCGCCAGCGGTTCATGAGGCCCATCGCCGGGTCATCGGTCAACGGCTTGATGCCCTTCTTGCCGATCTCGGGTGCGACGTTCAATAAAAGCTCGGCGGTGTTGATCGCCAATCCCTCGCCGAGATTCACGGTCGGGATCTCGCCCGTGTTCAGCGCACGGAGCACATCCGCCGGGACGTTCTTCGGGCTGCTGGATCCCTTGCGGTTTGGATCAATGTTGCTCGGCATCGCCCGAGTGTACCGCTCAGCCCGGGTGCCACGGCTTGTCCGTCTTCGGCAAGCCGTGCCTTGAACGCTCCAACCCGCACGGCTCGCAAGACAAGCCGGGGCACCCGAGGACGATCTAGAACGGGCGCTTGGTCGGGTTAATCTGCGCGTTGTCGCGCCCGGGGATGATGACGTCCGCCACTTCGATCGCCTCGGCGAAGCTCTCCTGCGCCTGCTTGAGGTTGTACACGTCGTCGATGATCTTGCCCTGCTCGAGGTGCTCGGTCGTAGCGACCGCATCCCCCGCGATGAGCGTCGTGCGCGAGGGATACGCCAGGAGCAGGCCCGCCAGCCCCGGCGTCACGCCCGGCAGCGGGAACAGGCTCACGCGGGGCGTGATCTTGTCCGGGGCCACCTCGCACCGCGCGAGCATCGCGACCTGCACCTCGAGCTCGCGCACCACCTCCGAGCCCGGGCCCTCTTCCTCGGCAGCACGCTTGAGCATCATCGCAAGGGGCATCCCCACCGCTTCGCGCTCGGCGTCGGCGACGAGCCACTGCGCCTCCTCGAACAGCGAAAGCCCCCGGCAGGTGTCCGCCTTGAAACTCGTCAGGAAGACGTGCGTGATGTCCGCCGGCGCCAGGCCCGTGCGCTCCAGCAGGCGGGGCTCCAGGATCTGCCCGGGCAGGCCCGGATCGATCAGGATCGCAGCATCGCCATCCAGTACGAGCGTCGTCGTCGCGTGCGAGGCACGCTTGGGACGAGTGGCGTCCATCGGCCAGAGCGGGTGACGCGAGAGAGCCCCAATCGAAACGATGCGGTCGTGCATACGTGGAGTTTAGGAAGTCCCCTCACCCCGGCCCTCTCCCCAAAGGTGAGAGGGAGAAAGGGCCCTAATCCCCCGCGCCGCCCGAGGCGAGCTTGAGCAGCACCGGGTGGTTCTCCTGCTTCTTGCGCACGATCGCGTCGATCACGCTTTTCGGGCACATCGAGGCCAGCGTCTGGTGCAGCTCATCGCCCATCGCGGCGATCTGCTTGATCAGGCTCGAGCTCGTGTACGCGAAGCTCTGACCCGCGACGACGAAGGCGGTCTCGATGTCGGCGACCTCGCGGTTGGTCACCGCGAACTGGACCTCGTACTGCAGATCCGAGAGATTCCGGATGCCACGCAGGAGAGCCGAGGCCCCGATCGAGCGGGCGTAGTCGACGGTCAGGCCCGTGAACGCCTCGACACGCACGTCGCCAAGTTCCGGCTCGGCCTTGCACATCTCGGCGATGAGCTGCTCGACGAGCTCGACCCGCTCGGGGGCGGAGAAAAGCTCGTCCTTGCCGGGGTTCCGCCCCACCGCGACGACGACCTCGTCAAAGAGCCGTCGACCCCGGGCGATCACGTCGAGGTGGCCGTAGGTCACCGGGTCGAACGAGCCGGGGAAGACAGCGAGATGCGGGCGGGTCTTAGGCATGGTGGAGATGGTACCAAGCTGCCTTGATGGGGGCAGAGTTGCCATGAGGACCAAAAACAAGCAGCGGAGGCTGGAAGCCTCCGCCACTGGAGTTGTTGTGGTTTCGGAACGCTGCTCAGACCTTGGGCGGCGTGGGCAGGTCGACGGTGGTCTGGTTCACGTGGTTGAAGTAGTTGGTGTAGGTGGCGAGGGCGGCCGATGCGACGAGCTCGGCGATATGCCCGTCGTCGTAGCCGGCGCTCTTGAAGGCCGAGATGTCGTCATCGCTCACGTTGCCACGCTTTTCGTGCAGCGCGGTGGCGAACTTGGCGACGGCGTTGAGCTTGGCGTCGCCCAGATCACCGCCGGTGCGGGCGGCGACGGTCTGCTCTTCGCTCAGGCCTGCGCCCTTGCCGATGTGGGTGTGGGCGGCCTGGCAGTAGTCGCAGCCGTTGCCCTGGGCGAAGACGAGCTGGACGACTTCCTGCTCCTTGCTCGAGAGGCTGGCGTCCTTGAGAGCGCCCGAGCCGGCGAGGTAGAAGTTGAGCGCAGCGGGCGAGTTGCCCATGCCCTTGAAGATGTTCAGATGCTTGCCGTTCAGGGGGCCGTCGAAGATCTCTTTGACGGGGCCGGCGGCGGAGGCGGGGTCGACAACATTCAGACGAGGCATTTCAGACTCCTTCATCTTCTCTGAACCTCCCCGACAGGTCCGTGACGGGGTGTGTTGCGGGGAAACACTGCGGCGATGCCCGTTTATGCCCGGGAATTCAAAAGTCTCGTGAAGTCCTTGCGGGACAGCCACTTGGGCATACCGGTCTGCGGATCATTGGGCCGATTTCATCACCATCGGTATAGGATAGTGGGCTGGACCCGGGCGGGTGATGCGACGGGGACAGAATGGGCGGAGTCCCAGGCCGGCGCGAAAGAGCGGGCAGGCCAATCCCACGCAGTGCAAGGGATGACCATGACACGCCAGACCCACAACCCGACCGCGGCTCAGATCGAGCCCAAGCCGAGGACCGACTGGTCCCAGTGGACGCGCATCGACTCCCACTGCCACTCCAACGCCTCCGACGGCCCGGCGCTGCGCGCACTCGGGGTGATCGGCATCCCCGAGTGCTACTCCGAGCCCGAGCAGGTCTACGACCAGGCCAAAGCCCGCGGCATGGACCTCGTCACCATCACCGACCACGACACCATCGCCGGTGCGATGACGCTCAAGGAGCGCGGCTTCGAGGGCTTCATCGTCGGCGAGGAGGTCACCGTTTTCTTCCCGGAAGACCGCTGCAAGCTGCACGTCAACGTCTGGGACATGACGCCCGAGCTGCACGAGGAGATCGAAACGCTCGGCCTGCGCGACGACGTGTACGCCTTCTGCCACTGGCTCCGCGACCGCAGCCTGCCCCACGCGCTGGCGCACCCGGTCTACGTTCAGAACGGCAGGCTCAGCATGTGGCATCTCGAACGCTGCTGCCTGCTCTTCCGCGGCTTCGAGATCGTCAACGGCGCGCACTCGGGCACGCACCGCCAGTCCATCGAGCAGCTCCTGCAGTGGCTCGACCCCGAACGCATCCGCGCGTTCAGCATCAAGCACGACCTCAAGCCCGTCTTCGACCAGCCCTGGGTCAAAGGACACACGGGCGGCTCCGACGACCACGGCTTGCTCAACATCGGTCGCACGTTCACGGCGATCAAGAACGCCCCGGGCGAGAAGATCACCGACCCCCGCGCGTTCTTCGACCTCGTCATGGAGGGCTGCTCGACCGCCTCGGGCGAGGCCGGGCACGCCTCGCTCCTGGCGCACCAGCTCACGACCGTGGCGAGCCACTACACCGCGCGCAAACTCACACCCGACATGGACGCGGGCCAGCGGTACCTGGCCTCGAAGCTGCTGCGCTTCGCGGGCGTGCCGACCGACACGCCCAGCAAGAAGCGCCTCGCCTGGCACATGGCCAAACGCAAGCTGCTGCTCGGCAAGCGCAAGAGCCGGAGCCTGCCCATCACCAAGGCGCTCCGCGAGACGATCGGACCCGTGCTCGACAAATACCCGGACCTGCGCGAGCGGTTCAACCCGGACATGTGGGTGGACGGCTCGGCGCTCAGCCAGCACGACCGCATGGCCGAGTTCGCCGACGACCTGACGGCGGCTCTCTCCAAAGCCATGGCATCCGGCGCACTCGACGCGGCGCGCAAGCGCGACAAGAACGGCATCGTCGACCACCTCATCAGCTACTCCGTCCTGCTGGCCGCCCAGGCCCCCTACGTCTTCAGCCTTTTCTATCAGAACAAGGAGCGCGAGCTCGTGGAGCAGATGAACCACCGCCTGGCCGAGCCCGGCTCCGGCGCCAGCGCCCTGGAAAGACCCATGAAGGTCGCGCTCTTCACCGACACGCTCGGCGACGTCAACGGCGTGTGCCGATTCATCCAGAACGCCGCCGACCACGCCAACAAAACCGGGCGCAACTTCGAGGTCATCACCAGCACAACCTTCGACGTGCCCGAGTGGGACAACATCCACAACTTCGAGCCGAGCTTCGCGACCAGCATCCCCAAGTACGAGAACCTGCAGGTCGTGCTCCCACCGCTCGTCAAGATGCTCCGCCACGTCGACCGCACCCAGCCCGATGTCATCCACATCTCAACGCCCGGCCCGGTCGGGCTCGTGGGCTACATCGCAGCCAAGATGCTCCGCGTGCCCGTGCTCGGCGTCTATCACACCGACTTCCCCGCGTACGTTGACCACCTCTTCGAGGACCACGGCTTCACCTGGGCGACCAAACGCTTCATGCACTGGTTCTACAACCCCTTCAGCGCGATCTTCACACGCTCCAACGATTACATCGACTCGCTCGAAGCCCTCGGCCTCGAACGCGACAAGTGCCTGTCCCTCCAGCCGGGCGTCGACACCGAGATCTTCGACACACGCTTCGCCGACGCGGACTACTTCCCGAACCTGGGCAGCGAGGGCGAGGTCAACAACCAAACCTCATCGCGTGAGACCGTCCGCGTGCTGTACGTCGGGCGTGTGAGCGTCGAGAAGAACCTGCCCATGCTCGTCAAGGTCTGGAAGGAGACCGACAAGCGATGCAAGGAGCGGGGCCTCGATGCCGAGCTTGTGGTCGTGGGCGACGGGCCCTACCGCAAGGAGATGGAGAAGCAGCTCAAACGCACACGGACCCGCTTCCTCGGGTTCCGTCACGGCGAAGAGCTCAGCACTATCTACGCCTCGTCGAACATCTTCGCCTTCACCTCGACCACCGACACGCTCGGGCAGGTCGTCATGGAGGCGCAGGCCTCGGGCAACGCGGTGCTCGTGACCGACAAGGGCGGGCCGCAGGAAGTCGTCCAGCACGGCAAGACGGGCTATGTCCTCAGCTCCGAGAAGCCGAGCCTCTGGGCCGACCGCCTGGTCGAACTCATCGCAAACGACGAGGCCCGCGAGCAGATGGGTCAGCGGGCGCACGAGGCGATGCAATCGATGACGCTCGAAGACTCGTTCGACCACTTCTGGGAAGCGCACGTCGGCGCGTGGCACAAGCACCTGGCCGGCATGGGCATCCACCCCATCGAGGGCGGCTCGATCCCGGCTGCCATCACACGCGACCCGAGCTGACCTGAACACGACATCCGATTCCAGCGAGCCCTCACGCACCCCAAAAGAGAACGCCGCGACCTTGTGAGTCGCGGCGTTCTGCGAATAGAGGAGGGAGAGAGATTCAGTCTGGTCGTGCGGGCCCGATCAGGCGGCGCGGCGACGGCTGTTCGAGCGGCGGTTGCTCTTGGCCGGGCCGATGCGGCCGGCGATCACCGGCTTGCGGCTGCTCGAGCGACGAGCCTTGGTGGTCGTCTTCCGAGCCGTGGTCTTCGGGGCCGACTTGCGGGCGACCGGCTTGCGCGAGGTCTTGCGGGCCGTGGCGCGGGTGGTGGTCTTGCGAGCCGAGGGCTTGCGGGCCGTGGTGCGCTTGGCGGTCGACTTGGTCGTCGACTTGCGAGCCGTGGTCTTCGGAGCCGACTTGCGTGCGGTCTTGCGGGCGGCGGGCTTGCGGCCCGAGGTCTTGGTCGCGGTCTTACGAGCCGTCGGACGGGTCGTCGACTTGCGAGCGGTGCGCTTGGCCGGGCTCTTGCGAGCGGTCGAGCGGCTGGTGGTGGTGGTCTTGCGTGCAGCGGGCTTCCTGCCCGAGGTGCGGGCGGGGGTGCGCTTCACTGCGGTCTTGCGGGCAGTGGTCTTCCGGGCCGCGGTCTTGCGGGCGGCGGGCTTGGCCGTCGTCTTGCGAGCCGTGGTCTTGCGTGCGGTGGTCTTGGGGGCCGACTTGCGTGCGGTCGTCGACTTCTTGGCGGCAGCGGTGGTCCGCTTGGCGGCGGGCTTGCGGCCTGAGGTCTTGGTTGCCGTCTTGGTCGTGCGGGTCTTGGTCGCGGCGGACTTGGTGGTGCGGGCCTTGGTGGTGGCGCGCTTGGTGGTGGTCTTGCGAGCCGCGGGCTTGGCCGACTTCTTGGCCGAGCTCTTGCGGGCGGTCGGCTTGGCGGTCGACTTGGTCGCCGACTTGCGGGCCGAGGTCTTCGGGGCGCTCTTGCGGGCGCTGGGCTTGCGGCCCGAGGTGCTGGCAGCGCGTTTGGTGGTGCGTTTGGTGGTCGTACGTCGGGTCGACTTGCGGGTACCGGTCGAAGCCATGGACAGTCTCCTTGCCTCGCGAATAAGAAGGTGTCGCGAGCGGTTTGTGCGCCCGGGGGATGGCACAAGCCTGAAGACCCGGGCAAAGACTCGGCCCCGGTCCGTCCGGGTGCCACTGGTGAGGTGCACGTCCGTGTGCGCCCTCGTTTCAGGACCGCAAATCGACCACATATGAGGTCCGCTTGTGTTTTTTTGATGTTGCACCCCGTTTTTATTTGAGTTGCCCCAGCGGGTGCGCAAAAACGACGACATGCCAAGCACGCCTCAGACACGCTGAGCGCTGCCCGGAACCGACAAGTTTGTGAGAAACGACGTGAGCGAGACGAGCCAGAACACGCATGACAAGGGCACTTCGGGCGAATGGTCACCCGAGAGCTGGCGCACCAAGCTCGACCCGCAGCAGATTCTCTACCCGGATCGGGCTGCTGTGGACCGCGCGGTGATGAAGCTGCGCTCCCTCCCGCCACTGGTGACCAGCTTCGAGATCGAGAAGCTCAAATCCCAGATCGCCGAGGCGCAGGAGGGCGGGCGCTTCCTGCTCCAGGGCGGCGACTGCGCCGAACGCCTCGACGACTGCCGACCAGAGCACATCACGAGCCGACTCAAGATCCTGCTCCAGATGTCGCTCGTCCTCGTGCACGGGCTGAACATGCCCGTCATCCGCGTCGGGCGATTCGCCGGGCAGTACGCCAAGCCCCGCTCCAGCCTGACCGAGACCCGCGATGTCAACGGGCAGCCCCAGACCCTGCCCAGCTACTTCGGCGACCTCGTCAACGGCGAGGCCTTCGACGAATCGGTCCGCACACCCGACCCGCACATGATGGTCCGGGGCTATCAGCACGCCGCCATGACGATCAACTTCGTCCGGGCCCTGATCGACGGCGGGTTCGCCGACCTCCACCACCCGGAGTACTGGGATCTGAGCTTCTTCGGGTCGGCGGCCCTTTCTGAAGAAGGTCGCCGAATGTACGAGGCGATGAGCCGCGAGCTCGCCTCCGCGCTGCGGTTCATGGAGAACCTGGGCGAGAAGGCGGTCGACGACCTGACCCGCGTGGACTTCTTCACGAGCCACGAGGGGCTGAACCTTCTTTATGAGTCGGCCCAGACCCGGACCGTGCCGAGACGCGAGGGGCATTACGACCTGACGACGCACCTGCCCTGGATCGGCGAACGCACACGGGCCCTCGACGGCGCCCATGTGGAGTTCTTCCGGGGCATCCGCAACCCGATCGGCGTGAAGCTCGGACCCAAGGCCGACCCGGAGGAAGTGGTCGAGCTGATCCGGACGCTCAACCCGAAGGATGAGCCAGGACGTATGGTTCTGATCGTGCGCATGGGTGTGGAAAGCGTGGGCCAAAGTCTCGAACCCCTGCTGCAGAAGGTCAGCAGCACGGGCTCGCCCGTGCTCTGGGTCTGCGATCCGATGCACGGCAACACGCGGTCTACCGCCTCGGGACGCAAGACCCGCAGCGTCGATGACATCTACAGCGAACTCGCGCAGAGCATCGACATCCATGCACGGGTAGGCACCCGTATGGGTGGGGTTCACTTTGAATTAACAGGCGAGGATGTCACCGAATGCGTCGGCGGAGCGGCCGGGGTGACCGAGGACGACCTCGAACAGAACTACTCGACGGCCCTGGACCCGCGGCTGAACTACGCCCAGAGCCTCGAACTGGCCTTCCTGCTTTCAAATCAGTTTCATCGAAGTCGCAACCCAATCGGTAAAAACCCCTAGGGTGTGGTACGCTCATAGTCCTTTGGAGAAAGGACCCGGATGTCGAAGCACGAACTGGGCAACGGGAAAGAACATTGTCAGCTGACTGAACCCGAAGCGCAATCGGTGTGCAGCGCGTTGCTCATGCATCCATTTATCGGCGCCTCGTTGATCAACGCCGAGGGGCTGTTCTTTTGGGCGAACGATCGTTCGAAGCAGCTCTACCTCGGGCGCACGGACGTCGAGGTCGCGGGCAAGACCCTCTTCGAACTCTTCGCGGCCGAGTGGGCCAAAGAACGCGTCTCGCTGATGAAAGAACTCGAGCGCACGGGCAAGCCTGCTGTGCTGCGTCATATCAGACGCGGCCGGGGGCTCATGGTGACCTATCACCACATGCCCACGCCCGAGGGCGAGGCCAGACGCTTTCTCGTGCTCATCGCCGAGTCCGACGGCGAGGCTGAAATTCATATCTCACCCGAGTACATGCGCTTCGAGACGGGGCTGATGAACCTCGGCCCGCTCGACAGCCTGTCCCGCCGGGAGCTGGAAGTGCTGGCGCTGATCAGCCAGGGCATGACTACCGACGAGATCGCCAAGGATCTGCACCGCAGCGCCAAGACCATCGAAGCGCACCGCAGCTCGATCGCGCGGAAGCTGGGCGTGAAGAACCGCGTGCAGCTGGCCGAGCTGGCGCGGAAAGCCGCCCTCGAGATCCATCACGCCGACCTCAAGCGTGTCGCGGACAACCCCTGACACCACCCGAAGCCCGGCGCAATGTTTAAACATCGTCGGCTTCGACGAACCCGCTGCCCTGCGCGGTCCGATGACATTCCAAACCGCAATAGCGGAGGTCAACCGTGACAGCATTGTGATGCCCGGCGACTTCAGCGCCTTGGTCAGCGCGTTCAATTCCAGCAGCGACAAGTAAAACGAAGACCGACTCCGAACCGCTTTACCCGGAGAGTGCTTCCCGGTAGCGCTTGGCCATCGCGTCCAGCGCTCCGGGGAGCACCCGGACGTCGCCGACGGTGGTGATGAAGTTCACGTCGCCGTTCCAGCGCGGGACGAGGTGGACGTGCAGGTGCTGGGGCACGCCCGCGCCGGCGGCCTGTCCCTGGTTGACGCCGATGTTGATGCCGTGGGGCTCGAGCACGCGTTCCATGAGCTCGGTCGCCCGATCGACAAGCGCCCAGAGCGTGGCCCGCTGACTTTGCGTGTAGTCCATGAGGCGCGATTGGCTCTCGCCGAGCGCGACAAGCAGATGTCCGCTGGCGTAGGGGTAGGCGTTCAGGAAGATCATGCCCGCGTCGGTGCGGAGGACCACGTGGTTGGCCTCGTCGTCTTCGGGCGTGAGCCAGTAGTCGCGGATGAAGCAGCCGGTGCTCGGCTTGCTCTCGCGTCTGGCTTTGGACTTGGCGTCCTGCTCCTCGGCTTTGCCGATGGCTTCGATGTATGCCAGACGCCAGGGCGCGTCGAGACGCGAGGGGCCTGTGCGGGGCGGGTGCTGCGGGCTGTGCGGGTTATCCGGGCTGGGGGGCATGCGCAGAGTGTATGTCAGCGCGATGCGCTGCCCGGTCACCCCCGTGCCGAGCGAACCGAGCCGATATCCGAGCAGGAGGACCGCGCAATGGGCCATGTGGAAGTCGACTCGACGACGCCGATCTCACAGATCATGTCCAAGCGCGTGGTGACCGTCTCGCCCGACGATTCGCTGGCGCTCGTGCGGCGACTGTTCGACGAGCACAGGTTCCACCATCTCATCGTGGTGGAGAACGGCGTGGCGCGGGGTGTGCTCAGTCAGCGCGACCTGCTCAAGCACCTGAGCCCCTTCGTCGGGACGCTGAGCGAGGCCAAGCGCGACGCCTGGACACTCGAGAAACGCGTGCACCAGATCATGAGCCGGGGCATCGTCTGGGCCGAACCGGAGACCCCCATCACGGAGGCGGCGCTCATGATGGCGGCCAACCGCATCTCCTGCCTGCCCGTGCTCGACGAGAAGAGCAGGCCCGTGGGCATTGTGACGACACTCGATCTCCTGCGGTGGGTGGCAAGCTGGCTTCACCCCGAATTTCGCGATCGCAACGCGGCCTGAGGCTCGTCCCTAGACTCCGTTACCCGCGGAATTCGCCGCGGCTTGCGGAGCCTCTAGCGATGTTCGATTCGATTTCGGTTGGTGGTCGGTCTGCCCCTTCGGCGGTTGTGGTCGGTCGGTTCAAGGACAAGCCCGCGCACGCCTCCAGCAAGGCATACGACCCCGACGGCTCGGTCGCCGAGGCCTGCAAGCGCCCCGAATCCTCGGGCGAGTATCTCAACCTCACCCACGCATTCCCCAAGAGCTCGGGTCGCGGCAAGACCAAGACCCCGCCCCGCGTGATCGTCGCGGGTCTGGGCACGCAGTCGAAGCTCACCGCGGGATGCTTCCGCGATCTGGGCGCGGCACTTGCCAAGGCTGCCAGCAGCATCAAGGCGACGAGCCTCTCGTTCGATCTCTCGGGCCCGATCAAGGATGCCAAGCTCGACGAGGGCGCCTGCGCCAGCGCACTGGCCGAGGGCTTCGGGCTGATGGGCTGGAGCTACGACCGCCTCCGCGGGAGCGCGACGAGCAAGAACAAGTTCGGCAAGATCGCGCTCACCTCGCCGAGCAAGTCGTTCGAGTCCGGGCTGACGCGCGGGCTGGGTCTCGCCGAGAGCACGAACATCGCGCGCGACCTGAGCCAGACGCCCCCGAACATCGCGACCCCCGCATGGATGGCAAGCGAAGCCCAGAAAATGGCGCGCAAGGCCGGGCTCAAGTGCACCGTCTACAAGGGTGCGCAGCTCGAGAGCATGGGCCTTGTCGGGTGCAAAACCGTCGGCCAGGCCAGCGAGAACGCACCGTGCATGATCCGGCTCGAGTACACGCCCAAAAACGTGGGCAAGAAATCAAAGCCTGTCGTGCTCGTCGGCAAGACGATGACCTACGACTCGGGCGGCCTGTCCATCAAGGTTGGCGGCGGGATGCGGGGCATGAAGCGCGACAAGGACGGCGGGTGCGCCGTCTTCGGCGCGATGCACGCCATCGCCACCGTCATCAAGCCCCGCCAGCGCGTCGTGGCGCTGCTCATGTGCGCCGAGAACTCGATCTCCGACGAGGCCTACCGCCCCGATGAT
This sequence comes from Phycisphaerales bacterium, assembly GCA_965228265.1. Taxonomy (GTDB): domain Bacteria; phylum Planctomycetota; class Phycisphaerae; order Phycisphaerales; family UBA1924. Next base: position 963,227 of record OZ245804.1, on the reverse strand, counting down.
GTCCTCGAGTTCGCCAACGGCGTGACCGTCGAAGTCACCAACACCGACGCCGAGGGTCGCCTCGTGCTCGCCGACGGTCTCGTACACGCATGCCGGAAGGAAGACGCGTCCTCGATCATCGACATGGCGACGCTCACGGGCGGCGTGGTGGTCGCGCTCGGTTCGGCGTTCGCCGGGCTGTGGTGCGACGACGACAAGCTGCGCGGGCAGCTCGAGGACGCCGGGGGCGCCTCGGGCGAGCGTGTCTGGCGCTTGCCGCACGACGAGCAGTACCGCGAGATGATGAAGAGCCCGGTCGCCGACATCGTCAACAGCGCACCGGTGCGCGAGGCGCACCCGATCCAGGGCGCGGCTTTCCTGAGTTACTTTGTCGATGAGGGCACGCCCTGGGCGCACATCGACATCGCGGGCGTGCACGAGGCGAGCAGCCCGAAGGGGCCGTTCATCGCGGGCCCGACGGGGTTCGGCGTCCGGCTGCTGGCCGAATTCTTTGATATGCGATAAGACGATCCGGTTCGCCGGGAAGAAAGTTCTGGTAAGCTGGAGTCGCTGACGGACGCGGCGCGTTCTGCGTGATCCGCCCCAATGGGCGGCGCAACCGTGAGCATTCGGGGGCTTGTCCCGTGGAGAACGCGATCGCGGTCAATCCGGCGCACGCGGGTGTACGAGGCGTGATCGAAGCGCTCAAGAAGGGCTCGCGCCTGGTGCTCGTCCGCTGCGACTCCTGGAGCGACGAGAAGCTGGTCGATCTTGCCAAGGCGGCGCGCGATCACGCATCGGCAGCCATGATCGTCGGGCACGGACGGCTGCACGAGGACTTCTCAGTGACCGGGCTCCTCAAACGCCCGCGCGTGCTCGGGCCGGTGGCGATCCGCGCCGATCGCTGGCCCGACATGACCATCGATCCCGAACTGCTCAAGCGCGATCCTGTGATCGACCACGGCGCAAGCTGGGTGCTTGCGCTGCTCTGCGCAGCGAACGGGGGCGAGGTCTTCAGCACCGACGCCTATCACGCCAGGCGCCTGCGTCGCGATGCGCACGACATCGACGAGTTGCGACCCGAGGGGCGCGCGTGGCTCGTGACCCACGGCCAGCGGATGATCCCCGAGCACGCCGTCGGGCAGAACGAGGCACACGCGCTCTGGAAAGCCTGGAGCGGCGCACGATGACCTGGTGCCTCGTCAGCCGGGAGTACCCGCCATTCTCTGGCGGCGGGATCGGGACGTATGCCCACAGCATGACGCGCGCGATGGTGCGCTCGGGCGAGCACCCGATCGTCATCACCGTCGGCCCCGGTGAACGCACCGAGGGCATCGAGGACGGCGTGACCGTCGTGCGCTTGCCGCTGGCCCAGGGCGACGACTGGTCCGCGCCGCACCCGGCGATCCGCAGCCCCGAAACGCGGGCCGCCTGGCAGGCGCTCGGGCCCCACTCCGTCTTTGCCATGCAGGTCGCCGACGAGCTTGAGTCGCTCATCGTGCGTTACGGCATCGACCTGGTCGAGTTCGCAGACACCGGGGCCGCGGGCTGGTTCGCGCTCAACCGCAGGCAGAACCTGGGCACGTACGGCGGCGTGCGCATGATCACGCATGTCCACTCGCCGAGCGCCTGGATCGAGCGCACGAACCGGCGCTGCGAGCCCGGGCGCGCGATGCACGAGCTCCAGCGTATGGAACGCGAGCAGGCGCGGTGGTCCGACGCGGTCATCACGCCCTCGCACTTCATGGCCGGCTGGGTGCAGGAGCACTGGGGTGTCAGCGCAAGCGTGATCCGCTACCCGAGGCCCGTGCGCGAGGAGCCGCACGTCGAGGTGGAAGAAGCGGGCGTGCTCTTTGTCGGTCGGCTTGAGTACCGCAAAGGAATTGACACGCTCCTGTCGGCGTGGTCTCGGCTCAAGCCCGAGGCGAGGCTTCACCTGGTCGGGACGGATACGCCCGACGAGCGGACGGGTGTCCCGATCGGCGAGCGGCTGATCTCGCAGATGCCGCGCGAGGCGGCGCTCTCGGTCGTCGAGCACGGCCCGAAGCAGCCCGCCGAGGTGAACGCGCTCCAGCACGCGGCTGAGATCGTGGTCGTGCCCTCGCCCGAGGACGATCTCCCATTCACGTGCATCGAGGCGATGAGCGCCGGACGCGTCGTGATCGTCTCCGACATCGGGGGCGCCAGCGAACTCATCGAGGACGGCATCAGCGGGCTGATCTTCAAGTCGGGCTGTGGGCGCTCGCTTGCCGAGACACTCGGCAGAGCATTGGCGATGGACGCCGGCGAGCGCGAGCGGATGGGCGAACGCGCAGCCGGGCGGATCGAGGAACTCTGCAATCCAGAGCACGTGCTGCTCGCCCGGCGTGAGCACGCGGGGGCGATCGAACACTGGCGCGAGATCCTGAGCGATCCCGAGTGCGTGATGATCAATGCGCAGTCGATGATCTCGGTCTCATGCGAGCGCTTGTGCGGCGCGGTGACCTCGAGCGGCGCGGACTTCGCGATCGGCTGGCCCCGTGTGGGCGACCGCGTGATCGCGCACGGCACGCCGAGCCTGGAGGGCCTGGTCGTCGGGCCGCGTGAGCTTGGACCGATCGTGATCAGGCGGTCATGGCTCGATCGCCCCGAGATCCAGTCCATCCTTCCCGCGCTAGAGCCGAACCAGGTGCTGCGTGTGCGCGAGGCGTGGAAGCTGCTGGCGCTGGTGATGTCGCACGGTGCCCGGGGCGTCGCTGTGCCCGAGGCGGTCTGCGAGTTGGCGCCGCCCGAGGGGCCGGTGCCGGACGTGGATATGTCTTCGCTTGTGCGCCGTGCGATGGTGGCGGGCGAGCCCGGCCTGCCGGTTGGCCGCGCGGTCAGGCTCGTGCAGGCGTTCGAGGAGCAGGGCGACACGATCAAGTCGCGCGTGATGGGCACGGCCCGGAAGCTGCTGGGCGGGTAAGCGGTCCCGTGGCTGAAAGATTGGCTTCAGACCTCGCTGCGTCGGCGTTGTTTGAGTTCGATGGTGCGTTCGGCGAGGCCTTTGACGAGGCCGTGGACGGGTGAGCCCTTGATGGCCTCGTTGATGCGGTCGGCGATTTTGTAGCGCAGGCCGGCGCGTTCGAGGTTGCCGGCTTCCATCTGTTCGCTGAGCATCGTGCGCAGGACGCGCGAGTGGTCGCGCGGGAGGTTCGGGTGCTTCTCGAGCACGCGGGCGTGCAGGTGCTGGCGGCGCATCTCCACTTCTGTGCGCAGAAGCGAATCCGGTCGGATGCGGTAGTGCAGCATGAAGTCGGGGATCACCGCGCCGTGCACTCCGCGCTCGGCCAGAGCGCAGTAGAGGTCCCAGTCCTCGTAGCTGGTCAGGTCGGTCGAGTAGCCCCCCGCGTCGCGGATGGCCTGGGCGCGGAACATCGCCATGCAGCACCCGGCGCAGTTGTGGATGGGCAGGAGATCGCGGTGCAGACCCAGCGGCACCCAGCCGCCGAAACGGCGCGAGGGGGATTGGCGGAAGTAGCCCACCAGTGCTGTGACGTAGGCGAGCTCCGGCTCGCGCTGCATGACGCGGACGGCTTTCTCGATGAAGGTCGGGCTGATGAGGTCGTCGGCATCGACGGGGAGGATGAACTCGCCCCGGGCCTCGCGCACACCCGTGTTGCGCGCGCCGGAGAGGCCCTGGTTGGCCTGGCGCACGACGCGGAGGTTTGGGCGGTCGAGCGAATCGATGAAGGCGAGGGAGGCGGGGTCGGTGGAGCCGTCGTCGACGACGATGGTTTCGATGTTCGTGTAGGTCTGCTGCTCGATGGAGGCGAGTGTCTCGGGGAGGAACTCGGCGAGGTTGTAGTGCGGGACGATGACGGAGACGAGGGGCGTAGCGGCGGGTGTTTCACGTGGAACGCGAACGCCGTCGATGTGCGCACGGAACTGGTGGACGATCGTTGCCGGGTTGCAGAGCGTTTCGATGCGCTGCGGCGATTGGCTCGCGATGTGCGCACGGAGCTGGTCATCCGTCAGTGCACGCTCGAGTGTGGTTGCGAGCGATTCGGGTGTGGGCTCGCAGAGGAGGCCCGAGGTTTCGTGCTCGATGATCTCGCCCGGTCCGCCGGTGTTAGTCGAGACGATCGCGGCTCCGGATGCCATGGCTTCGAGGAGGGCGTTTGGGAAGTTGTCCCAGCGGGCGGGGAAGCAGCAGAGGGTGGCCGCTTCGATCATGGGGCCGAGCTCGGCGCGCGGGACGGGGGGCAGGAGCTCGAACTGGCCTTTGTGCTCGGGCCGGATGAGCTTCTGCATGTGCTTGCGCATCGATCGGCCGAAGGGCCCCGAGCCCGTGTCGCCCCCGACAAAGCGGAAGCGCGCCTTGATGCCCTTGTCGAGCAACTGCTGGGCGGCCTTGACGAGCAGGTCGACGCCCTTGCGCTGCTCCATGCGGCCGAAGTAGAGAACGGTCGGCTCGGCGGCGGGGGCTGGTGCGGGCGCGTCCGGCGTGCGCAGGTCGGCGGTGGATGCGAGATCGAAAGGGTAGCGCAGGACGTGGCCCTGTTTGATCTCGCCGAGGTCGTGACGCGCGATGTAGTCGCCGGTGGTGCGGAGCAGGTCGGTCGAGGGGCTGAGCACGAGGTCGGCGTGGGCGATGGACTCGTGCTCCATGATGTCGAGGTAGGCGGCGTAGTGCGGGTAGGTGGAGTCGTCGTCGAGCTGGCGGCAGAGGGCGCTCGAGGTGTGGAGTCGGCAGACGAGGGTGACGTCGTCGAACTCGGTGGTGGTGCGCTTGGCCTGGCTCAGGGCGTGACCCTCGGCCCAGTAGTCGGGGTACTCGATGACGTCGAAGTTGAATCGCTCGTGGAGTCGGCGGATGGTTTTGAGGACGGCCAGTGCGTGACGGGCATAGGGGTAGTTGTGGTCGAGCTTGGGTGGGCCGTCGGCGGGGTCGACGACGTGGAAGGTGACGCCCGGGTAGAGGGAAGGTCCGCGTTCGAGGACGCCCTCGTGGTTTCGGGTGAGGACATGGACGTCGCAGCCGGCCTGTGTGAGCGCGCGGGCCCAGCAGGCGGCGTAGGTGCCGATGCCGGCGCCGAAGAACGGCGCGAACTCGCGTGAGATGAGGCAGACCTTCATAACCCCTCGGGTGTTGGTACAGGTAAGGGTAGCATGCGTCGGGGGGTATTCCCGGCTTTTGAGCGGGTCCGGGGCGGGGGCGGGGCGGGGGCGGGGTGAGGCCGGGGTGGTTATCAGGCGTTCTTGCGAGAGGTGGTGGCACTTTTGCAAGCTGAGGCACTTATGCAGGTCTTCGGGTGGATCTGGATTGTGGCGATGTCATTTGGCATGGTTATGGGCACGGGCAGCATGCCAGGCGTGCTCTGGCGTGGAACGCGCTGGGGCTATGTGGGCTTGGCGCTCAGTGTTGCCATGTTTGTCAGTTCGCCAGGTTGGCAGCAATCCAGCCTCATGGTGTATCTGGCCTGTCTGGCCGCTAGCGTGCCGTTCGTGTTTCTGCTCGTCACGCATTACATCCGCTTCGTGCGTCGGCATCGTCGTGAACGCCTGTGCGCGGATTGCGGGTATCTGCTGCCTGTTGCTGCCTTCCAAGGGAATCCCTGCCCGGAGTGCGGGAGCGCGAGCTGGCTCATGATGCCCGAGAGCAGCCTGGAGACGTACGCCAAATCGCCGGGCATGCCCACGTTCTGGATCCAGAAGCGGCTGCTGGTGCTGTTGTTTCTGCTGACGGTTTCGATTCTTGGTTTTGGGTCTGAAGCTGCCAAAGCAGTTGGAGGTCGATTCGAGAATGCGCATGTCGCGGCGGGGGTAGCCGTGGCCATCTGGATGGCCTCGACAGCTGTTGCGATATCGGTCCTTGTTTCGGTTCGACGGGCGGAGGATCTCCGGCGGATCGAGCGGGATCGCGTTGAGGCCGAGAACGCCCGACTTGTTGAGAGTGAAGAAGGCGAGGCGTAGATCTGGGCGGCGGGACGCCACCCCCACCTGTGGAGTTGATGGAGAAGCTCTGATTACGACAGCGGGACTTTTCTCAGGAATCTTTGGGGATGCGTAGCTAGGGGATTAGGCTGTCCTTTGGAGGATGGTCTGATGCGGAAACGTCGGTTGGCATTGGTGCTCTCGGCGGGGCTCTGGTCGGTTGCAGCGGCCGAGGCTCAGCCGGTGGAATACGAAGTGCTGGCGACGACGGGGGAGCTTGGGCCCGGGATGCCGCCGGGCTGGAGATTTACCCGTTTTGATCAACCGTTTGTTGATGAGCTTGGGCGCGTGACGTTCCTGGCGCAGTTCAACAGCGGGCAGGCGGTGTATCGGACAACGGGGATTGATCCTCAAGTACTGGTGCGGACGGGTGAAACGCCGCCGGTCTATGAGCCGGGGGACGTACTCGGTTCGATCCGGAGTCTGGATCACGTCAACCGCGCCGGCGATGTTGGTCTTGAGGCGTGGATTGAGTTTGGGGATTCGTCGCCGACGCTGCTGGGCACGTGGACGTACAAGGACGATGCCGGGCTGCGTGGCGTTTCGTTCGGCGGGCTGCGCGCACCGGGGACGACATCTGTCATGTGCTCGGGTCAGGCGCACTGGTACGAGTACCTGCTGAGCAACGCAGGGCATGTCGCGATTTACAACCATCTCTGCGGCACGGGTGGCAACGACCGCCAGGGCATCTGGGCGAGCGATGAGAACGGCGAGAACCTGAGACTCGTCATTCTGGAGAACCGACCGACAGAGATCCTGCCGGACACCGACGTTGCGTATTTCCGCAGGCCCCAATCGATCAACAGCCAGGGCACCGTGGTCTTTGACGCCTTTCTTGAGGGCGATGGGATCACAGAGGCGAATGATTATGTGTTCTGCGCATGGAACGCGCAGAGTGGCTTTTCCGTCGTTGCGCGTGAGGGCGATCCCGTGCCGGGGTTTCCGCCGACGGTGACGTATAAGCAGATCGAGGGCGTGCGGGTGAACGACCTCGGGCACACGATGATCTTGGCGACGGTCGAGGGGCCGGGCATTTCGGAGGCGTGGGACCAGGTCATCCTGAGCGACCGCGATGGGAATGGTCTTGAGCACGTGTACCGCGAGGGGATGCAGGCGCCGCAGCAGCCGCCGGGCGCGACCATCTCAAATATCTCTGCGGTGTATTTCAACAACAAGAGTCAGATCGCGTTCATGAGCAGGGTTGCTGGCAGCAGTGATTACTTCTGGTCGGAGGGCGGAGCGCCGGGTTTGACGCTTGTGGCGCGCACCGGGCAGTCGGTGCCCGGGTTTGATGAGCCGTATGTGCTGACCTCTTTCCAGACGTACGAAACCGGGGGCGGGTACGGGCCTGAACCTGTGTTTACCGACTCGGGGAGGGTTGTGTTTCTGGGTGAGATCTCCACGCAGCCGACCGACCCAACAGATACGCGCCGTCGGTATTACATCTCTGATGCGGCTGGCGAGCTGCGGGACATTTTGCCGCCGGGCACGGAGCTTGATGTCAGCAGCGTGCCGGGGTCACCCGACATCCGGACAGTCGACGGCAAGAGCTTCCGGCTGGCTGGCTCGGCGAACGACGCGGATCAGGTCGCGGCGCTTGCGTACTTCACGGACGGCTCTTCTGCGGTTGTGCTCGTCAGCTACGCGGATGCGTGCCTGGCGGATGTGAACGGGGACGGCATTGCCTCGCCAGCGGATTTCTCGGCGTGGGTGGCGGCGTACAACGCATCGGCCCCCGGGTGCGATCAGAACGGGGACGAGCAGTGCACGCCGGCGGACTTCTCGGCGTGGGTCATCAATTACAACAACGGGTGCTGACATGAGACGGACATTCGAAGTGAACAACTTCACTGCAGCGGTTCTGGTAAGCTTTTTGATGGCGCCCACGAGCGGCGCTCAGCCGGTGGAATACGAGGTGCTGGCGACGACGGGGGAGCAGGCAGTGGTCCTGCCGGCGGGCTGGGTTTTCTCGGAGATACACCAGCCGTTTCTTGATGAGTTTGGTCGGGCGACATTTCTGACGCATTCAGGTAGCGGCGACGTGGTGTATCGCACGGACGGGGTGGAGCCTGAGGTGCTGGTGCGGACGGGCGTGACGCCGCAGGGCTACGAGCCGGGGGATCTCATCACGGAGATCCGGAGTCTGGATCATGTGAACCGCTATGGAGACCTGGGACTGCAGGCATGGATCGGGTTTGACGACGGATCGCCCTCGCTTCTGGGTACGTGGACGTATTCGGATGATCTTGGTTTGCGCGGCGTTTCGTTCGGCGGGCTACGCGCGCCGGGAACGATGGGGATCATGTGCTCGGGGCAATCCATCTGGTACCAGTACCGGATGAGTAACGCCGGGCACTTTGCGATTTCCAACCGCCTCTGCGGCGCCAACAGCACGGATTACCAGATGACCTGGGCGAGCGAAGCCGATGGCGAGAATCTGGCTCTTGTTTCGACCGGGAAGGGGCCAGTGCCTCTGATCCAGTTTGCGGGGTACAACTTTATGTATCCGCCGGTGGGGATCAACCGTCAGGGGACGTTGGTCTACGAGGCCTATATCCAGGGCACGAATATCACGAGCGACAACAATCATTTGTTTTACGCTTGGAACGCGCAGGATGGGTTTTCGATAGTTGCCCGCGAGGGAGACCCGGTGCCCGGGTTTCCGCCGACGGTGACGTACAAAGACGTTTATGACGTCCGCATCAACGATCTTGGTCACACGATGATCTATTGCAAGGTCGAGGGGCCGGGGATCACGACGGATACGGACCAGGTGATTCTCAGTGATCGCGACGGCAATGGGCTTGAGCACGTGTACCGCGAGGGGATGCAGGCACCGGGTTTCGCGCCGGGTGTGCTGATCTATGGGCTTTCGAATCGGGAGCGGGTTCACTTCAACAACAAGAGCCAGATCGCGTTTGCGAGCAAGCTCAGTGGCGCTTCGGCTCCGAGTGGGAATGAAGACTACTTCTGGGCCGAGGGCGGGCCGACTGGTCTGAAGCTTGTGGCGCACACGGGGCAGGTTGTGCCGGGGTTTGATGAGCCGCACGTGCTCACGGACTTTGTTTCGTTTATTCAGGGGACGGGCAATGGGCCCGAGCCGGTGTTTACGGATTCGGGCAGGCTTGCGTTCTGGGGTCAGGTCGAGGGGCCGGTGCCGGGCGGGACCGATCGTTACAACCGCTACTTCATCTCCGACGCGGCGGGCGAGCTTCGGGTGCTGCTGCCTGCCGGGACACAGCTTGATGTCAGCAGCGAGCCCGGGTCGCCCGATATCCGGACGGTGGAGTCGTCGAGTTTCCGGCTCAGCGGCTCGGCGAACGATGCGGATCAGGTCGCGGCGCTGGTCGAGTTCACGGACGGGACATCGGCGGCTGTGCTGGTCAGCTATGGAGAGCCGTGCCTTGCGGATGTGAACGGGGACGGCGCAGTCTCGCCGGCGGATTTTTCGGCGTGGGTGGCGGCGTACAACGCGCAGGCCCCGGGGTGCGACCAGAACGGGGATGGGCAGTGCACGGCTGCGGATTTCTCGGCGTGGGTCACCAACTACAACAGCGGGTGCTGAGCGGGGTTTGGCTTGATTCCGGGTCTTTCGGCTGGGGCTGAGGCTCGTGGCGATCGGGGGAGAGGGAGCCCGGGCGGGCCCCTACACTTGGGCCTGATCGCGAGGAGCCACGCAGATGCCTTACACGCTCAAGCCGGACGAGGGGTTCGACGTCGATACCGAGACCACGCCCTATGTGGAGGGGATGGTTGACACAGGGGATCGGTGGACGCTGAACTTCGGGCCTCAGCACCCGGCGACGCACACGACGCTTCGGCTGGTGCTCCAGCTTGATGGCGAGCGGATCGCGCGGTGCACGCCGCACATCGGGTACCTGCACTCGGGCTTCGAGAAGCAGGCCGAGGTGATGGATTACAACCAGTACGTCACGATCGTGAGCCGGATGAACTATCTGAGCCCGATCTCGAACGACATCTGCTGGCACCACTCGGTCGAGAAGCTCTTCGGGATCGACATCACACCCCGGTGCAAGGTCATCCGGACGATCATGGCCGAGCTTGGCCGGATCCAGGACCACCTGCTGTGCACGGGTGCGGCGGCTCTCGACCTCGGGGCGTTCACGGGCTTCCTGTACGCCTTCAACCCGCGCGAGCGGATCTACGACATCGTCGATTACATTTCGGGTCAGCGGTTCCACCCGGACTGGACGCGGGTGGGCGGCGCGATGCGCGACCTGCCCGACGAGGCGACGTTCAAGCTGATGGTCAAGGAGTTCATCAACGACGACCTGACCAGCGCGGTGCGGGACCTCGAAAAGCTGGTCGAGCGGAACCGCATCTTCATGGACCGCACGCAGGGCGTGGGGATCATCAGCAAGGAAGACGCGATCGACTGGTCGCTCTCGGGGCCCCTGGCGCGTGCATCCGGCGTACGCCGGGATCTGCGGAAGGACGAGCCTTACCTGTGCTACGCGGACAACTGGGACGGGCAGGGGGCGGAGGCTGTGAAGTTCTCTGTGCCGCTGGCCGAGGACGGCGACGTGTACACGCGATTCCTCGTCCGCGTCGAGGAGATCAAGCAGGCCCGCTCGATCATCAACCAGCTGATCGATGACATCCCGGGCGGCCCGATCGACGCGTTCGCGGATTCGAAGATGACCAAGCCGCGGAAGGAAGACGTGTACGGCTCGATCGAGGGCCTCATCCAGCACTTCGAGCTGATCATGTCGAACCGCGGGTGGAAGCCCCCGGTCGCCGAGAGTTACGGGGCTCAGGAGACCGCCAACGGCGAGCTCGGGTATTACATCGTCTCGGGCGGCGACAACCGCCCCTGGCGTGTGCGGACGCGCCCGCCGAGCTTTATCAACTACTCGGCGATGAGCAAGATGATCGAAGGGCACATGCTGGCGGACATCGTGGCGGTGCTGGGGTCGATCAATGTGGTGGCGGCGGAGCTGGACCGCTAAGACAGGCTCCAGCGTGCGATCGAACTGATTTTCTGAGTGCCACGGCTTGCTTTGCAAGCCGTGCTCTTTTGCGCCAATAGCGGATTGCCTTACGGGACAAGCTGTGGCACCCAGATGATGCGAAGCTGTAGACTGAAGGCTTCACCCTGGAGGCCTCACCCATGCAAACCATCACGCCCTTTCTCTGGTACGACGGCAACGCCGAGGAGGCTGTGCGCTTGTACACCTCGATCTTTCCGGATTCGCGTGTGGTCAGTGAGATGCGCCAGGGCGAGGCCGGGCCGAATGAGCCGGGGAGTGTGCTGTCGATCACGTTTGAGCTGAACGGGCAGCGGCTGCACGCGATGAACGGCGGGCCCGGGCAGCCCTTCAATATGAGTGTCAGCCTCATGGTCGAGGCGAACACGCAGGACGAGATCGATCGGTATTACGACGGGCTGGCGGCGGAGGGGGGCGAGGCGATGCCCTGCGGCTGGGTGAAGGACCGGTTCGGGCTGCACTGGCAGGTCACGCCGAGACGCCTTATGGAGCTCATGTCGCACGAGGACCCGGCGATCGCTTCCAATGCAGCGCAAGCCATGTTCCAGATGACGAAGATCGACATCGCGGCGCTTGAGGCGGCTGTGCGGGGATGAGGAGCGGTGTGATGCTGAGCCGATGTGTGGCGGCTGTAACTCTGGGAATTGCGGCGGTCTCGGTGCCGGCGTGTACAGGCACGGTGTGCAAGCTGCCGGCCGAGCGGACGGGGATCGATGTGATGACGGGCGCGTGGCGGATTGTGAGCGTGCGGGGCGAGGAGGTCGCCAAGACCTTGCCCGAGGGTGCGCAGGAGCCGACGCTGACGATCAACGATGATGGCTCGATCGCGGGCTTTGCGGGCGTCAACCGCGTGAGCGGGCGGGTGGACGCCAAGAAGCTGGCGCAGGGCGTGTGGGAGGCGGGGCCGATGGTCTCGACGAAGATGGCGGGGCCGCCCGAATTGATGGCGCTCGAGCGGGAGATCATGCTCGTGCTGGAGAGTGCCGACGCGATCGTGCACACGGGCGGGTCGGTGGTGCTGACGATCGAAGGCGAGGAAGGGCTTGCGCTTATGCGAGGCGAGTGAGCGTTCGTCATTGGGCAGCGGGACGTCGCCCCCACAGGGCAGAACTTTCAAACACCCTCACCCGCCTCGCTGCGCTCGGCTCCCTCTCCCCCGAGGGGAGAGGGAGGAAATCTGACCCCCTCCGTCTGCTTCGCAGACACCTCCCCCGTCGGCGACGGGGGAGGAGAGTCAGGGCTTGCGGGCTTCGATGTCGAGGCTCACGACGTAGTCGCTCATGGATGCGCCTTCCGGCAGGGCCTCGGCGATTTTCTGGTAGAGCGGGTCCTGCCAGTTGGTCATGGCCTCGATGTACTGGGGCTTGGCGGTCATCTTGAGATCGGTCAGGCCTGCCTGCTGGACCGAAGCGCGGATGTCGTCGACGAGCTGGGCGCCGGCGATGCAGCCGACGAGGGCTTCGAGATCGGAAACAACCGATTCGGGGAGTGGCTTGAGCAGCGCGAGATCGGAGATGGCGACCCGCCCGCCGGGCTTCAGGATGCGCGCGACTTCGCGCCAGACGCGGTCCTTGTCGGGCGAGAGGTTGATGACGCAGTTGGAGATGACGACGTCGATGGAGTTGTCGGGGGCGGGGATGTTCTCGATCTCGCCCAGGCGGAACTCGACGTTGGTGAGGCCCGAGGTCTTTGTGTAAGTGGCAAGACCCGCGCGGGCTTTGGAGATCATCTCGGGTGTCATATCGACGCCGATGACCTGGCCCGATGCGCCGACTTTGGGGCCGGCGATGAAGCAGTCGAACCCGCCGCCCGAGCCGAGGTCGAGGACGGTTTCGCCCGGCTTGAGATCGGCCAGCGCGTTCGGGTTGCCGCAGGACAGGCCCATGTTGGCATCGCCCGGGATGAGCGAGAGATCGGAGTCCGAGTAGCCGACGGCGAGCGCGACCTGTTCGGGCGTGAGCGTTGTTGGGCCGCAGCAGCCACCACCACCCCCACTGCTTTCGGCGCTGCTCCCGCCGCAGCAGCCGGTGGCTTTGGGCGCTGCGTTGACGGACGACCACTGCCCGGTTTTGGCGATCTCGGCATAGCCGGCGCGGACTTTGTCGCGGGTGTCGGTCGCGGCGGACGCTGTCGTGGTGCTCGCTGTGTTGGTGGATTCCGTGTCGTTGCAGCAGTCCGGGCCGCAGCAGGGCGACTTGTTCTCTGCCTGGGTGTTGTGACTCATGATGTTTCTCCTGTGAGTGTGGTTTCGGGTGAGGATGTGGCGGGTGTATTGCGTGAGTAGAGCTTGCGTCCGAGCCAGAGCGAGACGCTGACGAGAGCAATGAGGACGGGGACCTCGACGAGCGGGCCGACGACGGCGGCGAAGGCGACGCCAGAGCCGATGCCGAAGACGGCGATCGCGACGGCGATAGCGAGCTCGAAGTTGTTGCCGGAGGCGGTGAAGGCGAGCGTGGCGGCCCGTTCGTAGTCCGCGCCGACCTTGTGGGCCATCAGGAAGCTGACGAAGAACATGACGACGAAGTAGATGGTCAGCGGGATCGCGATGCGGACGATGTCGAGCGGGAGTTCGACGATCTTCTCGCCCTTGAGGCTGAACATGACGACGATGGTTGCCAGAAGCGCCAGGAGCGTGATGGGCGAGATGCGCGGCAGGAAGGTCTGGGTGTACCACTCATCGCCCTTGGCCGAACGCAGCACGAGGCGCGTCACCATGCCGGCGAAGAAGGGAATGCCCAGGTAGATGAGCACGCTGACGAAGACCTGCGCGATGGTGACATCGACGACGGCTCCCTCGAGGCCGAGCTTCGCCGGGAGCCACGTGATGAAGACCCAGGCGTAGGCGCCGAAGAAGAGGATCTGGAAGATGCTGTTGAAGGCGACGAGGCCTGCGCAGTAGTCGTTGCTGCCCCGGGCCAGGTCGTTCCAGACGAGGACCATGGCGATGCATCGGGCCAGCCCGACGAGGATGAGGCCGACCATGTACTCGGGGTAGTCGCGGAGGAAGAGGACCGCGAGCGTGAACATGAGAACGGGGCCGACGATCCAGTTCTGGATCAGTGAGAGCGCGAGGACTTTCCAGTCGCGGAAGACCTCGGGGAGTTTCTCGTAGCGGACCTTGGCCAGGGGCGGGTACATCATGAGGATGAGCCCGATGGCGATGGGGATGTTTGTGGTGCCGACGGAGACGCTGTCGAGCGCGCCGCTGACACCCGGGATGAAGTACCCGATCCCGACGCCGATCGCCATGGCCAGGAAGATCCAGAGCGTGAGGAAGCGGTCGAGGAAGGCGAGGCGTTTGCGCGGGCAGGCGGGGGTGATGGTGGTCACGGGTTGGTCTCCTGCCGGGACTGTGTCAGAAGTTCGGGGAGTGTGGTGATGAACGCGCGGATCTCGTCGCGGACGCGTTCGTAGTGCGGGAGTGCTTCTTCTTCGGTCTTGGCATCGGCGGCGAGCTTGGGCGGGTCGTCGAAGCCGTGGTGGATGACGCGGGTGTTGCCGAGGAAAACGGGGCAGTTCTCGTTGGCGTGGCCGCAGACGGTGACGACGAGGTCGAGCGTGTCGGGGTCGCAGGCATCGACGGTCTTTGAGGTGTGGCCCGAGATGTCGACGCCGGCGCTAGCCATGGCTTTGACAGCCAGTGGGTTGAGGCCGTGCGGGTCGGTGCCGGCGCTCACGGCGTCGACCTGATCGGCGAGCAGGTGGCGCGCCCAGCCCTCGGCCATCTGGCTACGACATGAGTTGCCCGTGCAGAGGAAGAGCACGCGGGGGCGTCGGTCAGCCACAGCAGTCTCCTTCCTCGCAGCAGTCGGCGGGGGCGAGCTCGTCGATCGCGTCGGCGATGGCGCGGAAGCGGGCGGCCAGGTCGGATGGGGCCTCGTACCAGACGGTTCGGCCTTCCTTGCGCGCGGTGAGCACGCCCGAGCGGGCCAGTGTGGTCAGGTGGCGGGCGACCATCGAGAAGTCGAGGTCGCAGCACTGGGCGATCTCGGTGACCGAGCAGGGCCGGCTGCACTTGACGAGGCAGGCCAAAAGCTTGCCCCGGGTGGGGTCGGCCAGGGCCTTGAAGAGCTCGGGATCGAGGAGCGCATCGAGGCGGGCCCTGCGGCGGGCGGCCTGCTTGGGGGTCGCTGGTTGCTTGAATGCTTGCGTCATAATGCAAGTATACATTGCTTCTGGACCGCGTCAAGGCACCCGGGGCAAAAGCGGGCGACCGGATCGGACCTACGATTCGGGTATGACGCGAGATGTATCGGCCAGACGGCTTTGGATCGCCCTGTTCGCCCTTCTGGGGGTGTTCTTCGGCGTTGGGTGCAGTTCGACGTACACGGTCGATGTGACCAATTCGACGCGTTCGACGCTTGAGGCGAGGCTCGAGATCGAGAGCCTGGGCTCGGGGCAGGCGGTGCTGACCAAGGCGGTGCTGGGGCCGGGCGAGTACCGGACGCTCGGGCCGGTGAAGGCGCCGATCACGGACCGGGTTCGGCTGACAGTGACGCGGGCTTCGGGCTCGGGCGGGTTTGCAGAGCGTGTCAGGCTCGACGCGGGCAAGTCGTTCGCGGAGATCGGGGCCGACGAGTACGGCGGGTCATCGCTCGACATCTCGATCCGGCGGGATCCGTGAGTTTGATCTTGAAGCGAGACCGCTGTTCGTGGAGACTCGCAGTCGAAGGAAGGGGCACGCGCATGGGAAACGGAACACGGGCCGTACGGATCGGGCTCCTTACGGTCTTGGCGGCGATGGCGGCAGGCTGCTCGGGGACGTTCAGCGCGAACGTGGCGAACCAGTCGCCCCACCCGGTGCGCGTGGAGCTGGCGTACACGTCTTGGTACGGCGGGACGAAGGTGCTCGAAGCCAAGCGGATCGGGCCGGGCGATGTCGCCGAGTTCGGGCCGACCAAGGCGCCCAGGTCGCACGCGCGGCTCTTGGCCCAGCCAGAGGGCATCGCGGCCCCGCGAGCGAGCGTCAACATCCCGAGCGGCCAGACGACGGCGCACATCGTTCCCGTGACGCTGCCGAGCGGGATCGAGGGTGTGAAGTGGCGTCGGGTTGAGGGCAGCCCGAACTGAGTGTGGGGAGAGAGTGATGTTGATTCATGTGATCGGTGTTGCAGCCGCGATGATTCTTGCTCAGCCCGAGCAGGACGAGAACACGCCCAAGGTCGTGTTCCCGCACCCGCTGATGACGGAAGTTTTGGCGGTTGTGCCGAGGGACGGCGGCGACGCGAACATGGACGGCGTGCGCGATTCGTCGGGCGATGAGTTCGTCGAACTCATGAACCCGCACGACGAGGCCATCGAGCTGACCGGGTACACGCTGAGCGACCGCAATGCGGGCGGGCAGGGCGCGGTGGAGTTCACGTTCCCCGAGTTCACGCTCGAGCCGGGCGAGGTGGTCGTGGTGTTCAATGGACACGGCATGAGCCCGCGTTCGGACGTGGGCACGCCCGAGGCGGCAGCGGAAGAGAAGCACGCCAAGCTCGGCGTGTGGGTGTTCTCGATGGAGATCACCAGCGAGTTTGCGGGGTTCTCGAACAAGGGCGACTGGGTGCTGCTGTCGGACCCGAAAGGGCGTCCCGTGCATGTGATCTGCTGGGGGTCGTTCAAAGAGGAGCTGCCCACGGGTGACGAGCTTGTGGTGGAGCGGCCGGAAGAGGGCGGCCGGGGGAGTCTGTGCCGATACATGTTCAGCGGGCCTCTGGTCGGGCATTCGGCGCTCGACGGGCGTCAGATGAGCCCCGGGAAGCACCCGATCGAGTCGATCTACGCCGAGGATGATTCAGGCCGCTAGCATCCTGTCGGACCCTGATTGAGGAGTCGTTTGTATGGCTTGGATCACGAAGAACAGCGCCGGCGCGACGGTCGAGAAGCGGGCCGAGCCGTACCTGACGGACGCGATGCGGAAGCATCTGAAGGACGAGATCCTGCCGCGGTACGAGACGACGCTCGGCGCGCTGCTCCCGACGCTGCACGAGATCCAGCACACTTACGGCTGGATCCCTCACCAGGCGATGCTGGAGGTGGCCGAGTTCCTCGAGATCCAGCCGAGCGACGTGATCGACACGGTGACGTTCTACGAGGAATATTGGACGCACCCCAAGGGCGAGCACGTCGTGGCCGTGTGCCGATCGATCGCGTGCGAGTTCTGCGGGCAGGGCGAGGTGACCCAGGCGTGCAAGAACAAGCTGGGCATCGACGTCGGCGAGACGACCGAGGACAACGCCTTCACGCTGATCGAGCTGGAGTGCCTGGGCGCGTGCGGCGGGGCGCCGGCGGTGCTCGTCGACGAGACGCTGCACGAGTTCGTCAAGCCCGAAGAGATCCCGGGATTGATCGACGAGGCTCGGCAGCAGAAGCACGGGCACTGATCGAGGCCAAGAGCACGGCTGACACAGCCGTGGCACGGAAGTAGAGGAAGGCCCTCACCCGCCTCGCTTTGCTCGGCACCCTCTCCCCCGAGGGAGAGGGAGGAAGAGCCTCATGAGCAACAAGAAAGAGAGCATCTCGCGGAGCCTTGGGAAGTTCACCGGGGAGATCTGGCGCGCGCTCAAGGCGCCGGCTGAGGGTGCAGAGAAGCACGAGGTGAAGCGCACCGTCGAGACCGAGGAGCGCGACACGCCCACCGGGAAGGTGACGCTCCGGCGGACGACGATCGAGGAAATCGAAATCAAAAATGAAGACGGGTGAGTTGCTGCAATGCGTGGCGGTCCTTCGCCGAGCAGCATCTCACCCGCGTCTTCAACAGAGGAAGCGTGGTTGCAGAGCAACCGATACGTGATCAGCAGTTGCAGGAGTGGCAGAATTCGTCCACTTCTTTTTCTGCTTCTTCACGGGTTTTGCCGTAGCGCTCCTGGATTTTGCCCGCGAGCTGATCGGCCTTGCCGTCGATGACGTCGAGGTCATCGTTCGTGAGCCTGCCCCACTTCTCCTGGGCGCGGCCCTTGAACTGTTTCCATTTGCCTTGCAGCTGGTCCCTGTTCATTGTGGTCTCCTTGTGATGCGCGTGCTGGTTGTGGTGCACGCTTGAACCAAGAAGATCATGGGCCGGCGCGGTGAATGCGCTATGAGCAGAGGATGATTGTTCGTTCATTCTGACCGAGAGCCGGTCTACTGCACCGCGAACTCGGGTTTTTCGCGCCGCTGACCAGTGACCCACTCGTAGATATCGAGTGTCTGGCGGGCCTTGGCCTGCCAGGTGAGGTGGTCTTCGACGCGCTTGCGCGCAGCGGCCCCGAGGTTCTCGCGCAGGTCTTTGTCGTGCGCCAGTTGGTCGAGGTGGATGCGCATCGCCTGGGCGATCTGGTCTTTGGTGCCGAGCTGGACCTTGCGGCCGCACTCGTCGGTGATGAGCCCGCCAGGGCCGCCGTAGTCGACGACGACACTCGGCAGGCCGGCGGCCATCGCCTCGACGACGACGCCCGCGCCGAGCTCGCGGATCGACGGGAACACAAAGACGTCGGCCGAGCGCAGGAGGTTGCCGACTTCTTTCTGATCGACCCAGCCTGCGAGCTCGACGGTGTCTTCGAGCTTATGTTCGCGGATGAGCGCTTCGAGCATGGGGCGGTCGGGGCCGTCACCGATGATGAGCAGGCGGTGCTTGCGGAGGTCTTCGCTCTGGGCGAAGGCGCGGATAGCGACATCGGCGCACTTGTAGGGCACGAGGCGTCCGACGAAAACGAACGTAAGACGCTCGGAGTTTGAGGGTGTGCGCGACTGGAAGACGCTCGGGTCGACGCCGACCTCGGGCAGGAGCACGACGCGGTCGTGGCACCACTGGGGGATGTCGTTCATGGTGTGCTTGAAGCCGGCGAGGATGCAGGCGGATTTCTTGTAGGTGCGTTTGAGGAAGGGCAGGTGGCGGTAGGCGCCGCGGATGTAGGTGAGCCACTCGCGTTCGCGCGCCAGCTCGGCCTTGAACTCCGGGGGCCACTTGAGCCCGCCGTTGAGCGGCCCGAGGACGAAGGGCACATCGCCCCGGCCGGCGATCCAGCTTGGGAGCGTGGGCGACATGGGCGTGATGCGGTGAACAACATCGAACTCTTTGTCTCGGATGCGTTTGCCGAGGTGTTTCCAGGCCTGACGCTCGAAGGCGATGTAGGGGAGATAGCTCATCGCGATGCCGGCGGTCCATGCGACGGACTTGCCGCCGCGGATGATGGTGCTGGCCTTGTACATGGGCTTGGCGATGTACTCGTTGTCGAGGTAGACGACCTCGGCCTTGCCGAAGCCGTGCTTCTCGATGTTCTCACGGTTTCGGACGTGCGTGGCGACGGTGACGTCGCAGACCTCGGCGAGCGCGAGCGCGGCCTTGTAGCCCACGATGGGGAGACTAGGCCATTCGGGGTTGCAGCTGTCAGCCAGGATCAGGGCGCGCATGCGGTGCTCCGTGGGTCGCTCGTTCGTCCCCGCGTGCGCAGGGTTTCACGGAGGCTATCGGCCAAACGGGTGGTCCGCATGGGTTATTGGCTGTCAATCCTTTTGTTGTGGGTTCTCGTGTGCGGCGGGGTCCTGTAGGCTGGGCTGACAACGATTTTGGAGAGAATCGAGGAGAGGAGAGAGCCATGCTGCGTCTACTCGCTTGGGTTGTCGCGTCGACCCTGATTTTGGTGCCGGCGTACGCCCAGTCGCCCTTCCACGCCGGCCGGGCGTACGGGTCGCTTACAGCGATCACCACGTCGCCATTCCTGGCTTCGCTGGAAACCGACGGCACGTTCACCCTGTTCGAACTCGACAACCCCAACTTCAATGGATTCCACGGCGTCGAGTGGGACATCCCAAGACAACGCGTCGTGTTCATCGCCGACGTCAACGGCGATCGGAGCCTCGGTTCGGTCGATGAGACCTTCGACCCCGGAAGCACCAGCGTGCTCCTCACCGGGCTCGGCGCCGACGCGTCGCAGGTCGATGTCGATCCGGAGACAGGCGAGATCTACTGGTGGGAAGGCGGACAGATCAAAGGCGTGGGCCCACAAGGCGGCGGAACCGCGACGGTCGTCGCCGACAACGTCCCCGAGCCCAGAGCGCTCGAGATCGACTTTGAACGAGGCGTGTATCTCGGATTCAACACCTTGCAGAACGAGCTGTTCTCGGGTCCGCTCGATCCCGCTGCCACCCCGACCAACTTTGATATTGTGGCTGCGAACGTGTGGGACATCGCCATCGACCCCGTCACGGGCGACTTCGTCTGGACCGAATACGGAACAGGCACAACAGGTTTTGTATCCGTCGTAGTCCGTTCGACGAACACCTTCGGCGGCGCGGAAGCGATCATCGGCAACCTCACACCATCGATCGAATATCTCGATCAGTTCGTCGGGGTTGGTGTCATCGGCACCACGATCATGGTGACCAGGCAGGACGCCGCCAACCCATCAAGCGTCGAGACGCGGGTCTACGACATCACAACGGGCACGTACGAAACAAGACCCAACGGACTGTCCGTGATGGACATCGAGTACTTCATTGATCCGGTCGTATCGCACCCCGAAGCACTGATCGTCGACGCGGGCGATGCCGCGGTGCTCGAAGTCGGCTCGTTCGATGATCAGGCCGTCTACCAATGGCTCAAGGACGGCGTCGCGATCGCAGACGACGGCAGAGTCGGCGGCACAAACACGAGCAAGATCACCTTCATCCCCGCAGAATCGGGCGACACCGCTCTGTACTCGTGCCTGGTCACGAACAGCGCTGGCGAGATGCAGACGAGCAACGAGGCGATCCTCGCGGTCCGCGGGAGCCCGACCCCGAGCTGCCCGGCCGATCAGAACTTCGACGGGATGCTCAGCCCTGCGGATTTCAGCTCGTGGGTCATGAATTACAACAACGGCTGCCCCTGACCATTCACGACGTTGTTGCGTCTTGATGATCGGGGCGGTTCACGAACCGTCGATCATGTCGAAGACGCCGCCGAGAACCGAGCCTTCGCCTTTGTTCGCGCGGCTGGCGACGATGACGCGGTCGGCGAATCGGCTGAACGGGAGGGTCTGGAGCCAGATGGTGCCCGGGCCGGTCATGGCGGCGTAGAAGAGGCCCTCGCCGCCGAAGAGCTTGTTCTTGATGCCCTTGACCCATTGGATGTCGTAGCTGACGGATTTCTCGAAGGCGACGAGGCAGCCCGTATCCACGCGGAGTGTTTCGCCCGCGGCGAGTTCGCGCCTGATGATGGTGCCGCCGGCATGGAGGAAGGCCTGACCATTGCCCGAGGGCGAGCTGAGTCGCTGGAGGATAAAGCCCTCGCCGCCGAAGAGGCCGACGCCGAGCTTTTTCTGGAAGGCGATGCCGATCTCGACGCCGCGGGCCGCGACGAGGAAGGAGTCTTTCTGGCAGACGAGTTCGCCCTGGTGGTCGGCGAGCTCAATCGGGATGACGTGCCCGGGGAAGGGTGCGGCGAACGCGCAGTCCCGCCGGACGTTGCCGTGGTTGGCGAAGTAGGTGATGAAGAAGGACTCGCCCGTGACGACGCGTTTGCCCGCTTCGAAGAGCTTGCCGAAAACGCCGCCCGTGCCGCCCGATTTCATCGAGAGCTGGGTCGCCATCTCGATGTCGGGGTCGAGATACATCATCGCGCCGGCCTCGGCCACGACCGCTTCACTGGGGTCGAGCGTGATGATCACGGCCTGCATGTCGTCGCCGATGATTTTGTAGTCGATGATGTCCGCGCTCATATCAGAGTCCTCCCGCAGTCATGCATGTGTCTTGCATGGTATGGAAGCTCATTCGGATTCGGTCGGACTTGTTCTCAGTCTCGACGCCGACGAACCGCTCCAACACCCGCCAGGCCGAGCAGGGCCAGCGAGGCCGGCGCGGGCACGACGAAGACGTTGCCCGAGAGCGAGGCGTCTGAGTTGTACGCGATGATGTCGGCGAGATCGGTGTTCTCGATCTCGCTCAGCCACGGGAGCAGGTCGGCGTCGTTCAGGTAGAAGAACCGGTCGCCGTCGCGGAGGCGGGTGAACTGGTCGGTGAAGATCGCCATGAGCGTCTCGCCGACGGCGGCCCCGGGGGCGTGGTCCTCGGCCATGAGGCCGATCCAGGCGTCGATGTTGTCGATGTCGCCGAAGGTCGCTTCGAGTGAGGCGGCCAGGGTTGTATCGCTGGTGATGTCGTCGAAGCTGTCGACGGCCGGGAGTCCGAAGTCCTGGCGCATGGTGTTGTAGTCGGCGATGCCGTGGTCGCGGCCGCGCTGGAGGTTGATGGCCAGCAAATCGAGCCCGCCCGAGCCGGGAGGGCCAAAGAGCATGTTGCGGACGTCGTCGATGACCTGCGTGTCGATCTCGTTGGCTTCCTGCCAGGCGAGGCCTCGCAGGAGGTCGTCCATCTTGCCCTCGGGCGTGATGAGGTCGGGGTTGAAGAAGGACTCGTGCATGTCGTACGAGCCGTGGTCCTGACCCTGCGGGCCCATCAGCAGGAGCTCTTCGTTGAGCATGGTGTGACCGAAGCGGTAGGCAGCGGTGCTGAAGGCGGCGGACATGGACGGATCGACGGCTTCGTCGTAGCCGGTGTACGCGCTGAGGGTGCCGCCCATCATGGAGGGGAGCCAGTCTGCGTAGGTGATCTTCTGGATCTCGGCGCCGACGATCTTGCGCGCGGTCTGGTAGACAGTTTCGTCGTCCCAGCCCGGGTTCTGTGCGCTCAGGGTGTCGGCCCAGCGGTTGTGCTCGCGGACGAAGAGGGTGTGCATGGCGGTGAGGCCGACCTGTTCGTTGGCACGGATGTCGCCACCCAGGAAGAGGGATTCGTCCGGGGCGCCGATGTCGTTGGCGTTGGGCAGGCCGAAGGTGTTCTTGGGCATCATGCCGTCTGCTGACATGAGCAGTCGTCCGCCTGTGTGTTCGCGGAGCGTTGAGGCCCTGAGGTCGTCCGAGCCGTAGACCATGGACCCGTCGAGGTAGTGCGTGATCTCGTTGGCGTGCTGTCGCGGTCCGGTGACGCCGTCGACGTAGAGTGAGCGGTTGAAGTGGATGGTGGCGGTGCCCGAGTTGGTGGGGTCGAACCAGGGATCGCCCGCGGGGACGGCGATGCTGGCGGGGTCGGCCGCGTTGGTGCCGACGAGCGCGAAGTCGTGGTCGATGAACTGCCCCCACTGCCAGAACATGCTGGAGAGGTCCATCTGGTTGCCCAGGGGAGCCGACTGCGTGCCGAAGGTGTTTGAGATCTGGCGAGCCGATGGGCGTGGCATCATGGAGCCGAGGCCGTCGCTGTAGGTCGCGCCGCTGGCTTCGCGGAGCAGGAGCGAGCCGACCGACCCCATGGTCGGGTTGGTGAGGTTGTTCCCGGAGCCGTCGATGGTTCGGTATTCCTGAGCACCGGCAGCCAATGCCAGACCGGTCGCCAGAGCGACAGTCGTCGTCGATCGCAGCATCTATTGATCCCCTGTTGTGCGCACGGGACGCGCGGTCCCTTGGGGCAATAAACACCCATTGACGCCGATTGCCAGCCAAAGCACGCATCGGCCTGCTCTGCGGGGGATGTTGTCCGCGGGCCCGGGGCCGATACCGAACGCGCGAGGGGGCGATAAGGGTGGTGGTCGGGCTGCGGGGAGGCTCGGTGACGCTAGTATCTGGCCCGAGAAGACCCCCAGAGCCCCACTTGCCGGGGGCGGCGGAGCGATGACCATGGCCTGGCAGCCCAAACTGAGCGAGCACGTTCTTTGCAAGCGGATCCCGACGCCTCCCTACGGAGACTTCAAGGACCGCCACATCGTCGGGTATGACGAGTACGTCAAGACCGGGGGGTACCAGGGGCTCCGCAAGGCCCTGACGATGAAGCCGGCGGATGTGACCAATGAGGTCAAGACCTCGATGCTCCGAGGCCGGGGCGGCGCGGGCTTCCCGACGGGGCTGAAGTGGACGTTCCTTCCCCCGATCCCCGAGGGCAAGAAGCCGGGCGACGAGGGAGCCGAGCGATACCTGGCGATCAACGCGGACGAGTCGGAGCCGGGCACCTTCAAGGACCGCCTCTTGATGGACTTCGACCCGCACGCGGTGCTCGAGGGCATCGCGATCTGCTGCTACGCGTGCGGTCTCAACAAGGCGTACATCTTTATCCGGGGCGAGTACCACCACCAGGCCAAGGTGCTCGAGAACGCCATCAAAGAGGCGTACGAGAACGGGATTTTCGGCGACAAGGGCCTGATCAACTCGGACGACAACACGGGCGGGGAGAAGTTCCGCGTCGATTGCTATGTGCACCGCGGGGCGGGGGCGTACATCTGTGGCGAGGAGACGGCGCTGCTCGAGGCGCTCGAGGGCAAGCGGGGCTGGCCCCGGATCAAGCCGCCCTTCCCGGCGCTCAAGGGTCTGTTCGGCAAGCCGACGATCATCAACAACGTCGAGACGCTGGCGCACCTGCCGACGATCATCGAGAACGGTGCGCAGTGGTTCATGGGTCAGGGCATCGAGAGCACGATCGGTGGGCCTCCGAGCTTTGGCACGAAGCTGATGGGCATGTCCGGGCACGTCGAGCGACCGGGCGTGTACGAGTTTGAGCTGGGCATTCCCTTGCGCACGTTCGTGGAGGACTACTGCGGCGGGATGCGCGGCGGAAAGAAGTTCAAGGCTGCGATCCCGGGCGGGGTGTCGATGGGCATCCTTGGGACCGACCAGTACGAGGCGGAGCTCGATTTCGATATCGGACGCAAGTACAACGTGCTGGGTCTCGGGACGGCTTGCCCGACGGTGTTCGACGAGGACACGGACATGGTCGCGGTGGCTCGGAACGTGGCGCGGTTCTTCAAGCACGAGAGCTGCGGGCAGTGCACGCCCTGCCGCGAGGGCTCGGGTTGGCTGTATCAGCTCATGTGCCGGATCGAAGAGGGCGATGCAAGGACGAAGGACCTGGATCTGGCGCTCGAGATCGGGACGAGCATGGGCTCGATGCCGGGCACGACGATCTGCGGCCTGGCTGACGGGAACAACTGGTCGCTTCGGACGATCATGAACAAGTTCCGGGGCGAGTTTGAGGCGAGGGTGCGTCCCTCGCACGTGCCGGTGACGGTTTCGATCGGTGCCACGGCCCGGGGCTGAGTGCGACCGCGTCCGGTTCTGGTTGTAACAGACAGACGAGGGTGAAAGTCATGCGTATCCGGCGTTTGCTGACAACAACGATTTCGCTTGCATTGGGTGGTTCGGTGCTGGCGCAGCCGCTGGCCCAGGGCGTGCCCACCGACCCGGACAATATTCCGGGTCTTGAGGTGTTCATTGAGCACGCCGAGAAGTTTGTGCCTTATGCGCGGACGGAGACGGGCGAGGCCTATCTCGACGCGGTGAAGTCGCTGCCGAATCAGCTCAGGCGGTATCTCTGGGTCGATCGTCAGTTCACGCGGGCGTACACGGAGGCCGAGTATGCCGAGCTGGACGACAGGCAGCGTCGGGGGCTGAGCTTCCGCCCGGTAACGGAGCTCGCGTATTACATGGCGATCTCGGAGCGTCCTCTGATCGACATGCTGCCCCTCGATCTTGTTGTGGCCGGCACCGAGATGGAATCGCCGGAGGGTCTGGCGGGCAAGAAGGTGCTGCTGTACAACCCCCGCGTGATCACGCAGGGGCGTCTGCTTGCGAGCCTGGGTGCGGATGTGACGATCGTGCACGACCAGCAGCGCGTTGCAGCTCTGTATTCCGAGCCGGGCGATGCGGGCAAGATCCGGGGTCACGGCGGCCAGCCCGATGGCTCGCTGCGGCTGATCCGCTCGTCCTGGCCTGCCGAGGACGCGGACAAGGTGGGCACGGGCTACGACCTGATCATCGCCAGCGACTGGATCTCGCGCGGGCTGAGCTTCAAGACGGCCCAGCCGCCGCGCTGGATCACGCCGGGTCGCCCGCTTCGACCTCTGGCCGGCGAGCCCGACGCCTTTCTGGAGTCGGTTGCCAAGGCACTGGTTCCGGGCGGGCGGTTCATGAATTACGCCTACGGGCCGATCCAGCCCCGTGTGCCCTCGCACAATTTGCCGTACTCGGATGTGATCTTCCCGTTCACGAGCGAGATGATCGAGAAGAGCGGGCTTGAGGTGCTGGCCCTGGACGCGGACGACACGCTGTACCTGCTGCAGGCGTCGGTGGCAACTGGTTACGGCGAGCCGATGGTCCGCGAAGAGGACGAGATGCCCTCGATGACGTCCGCGTACACGATTCTGGTGAAGCCAGAGGATGAGGGCGCCTCGGAATAGGCCCGATTCGGGGTTGTTTTCGGACGGCGGGGATCGGCCGGATGATCGGGGCAAAGTGCTCGCCTTGCGGGGCCGAAATGCCTTACATTGTCTGCGTGGGCCGTCGCCGGCCTATTGGCGTGTTTGCCTGAGCGGCCGAGGAGCGACCCGAGCCGCCCGGATCAGTCCAAACGATGGACGAGAAACCAGAGCCTCCTGCGGAAGACGACAGTCCGGGCCGACCTAGGACCGGTGCAGTCGCGCGCCGAACACTCACAGCCGACCTGCTCGATCCCCGTGCGCTTCTGACGCGCGGCGAGGGCGATCGCCTGCGCGGCTTGCTGGAGGCTCTCTGTGATCATCTGGCAGCGGACGGGCTGACCGGGGAGATCCGGGCCGAGGTCGTGGGCGACGAGCGGATGAGCGCGTTGCACGAGCGGTACAAGGACACACCCGGCACGACGGATGTCCTGACGTTTGATCTCTCGGACGATCCGGAGGTGCTCGACGTCGACATCGTGATCTGCGCCGATGAGGCCCGCAGGCAGGCAAGAACTCGCGGGCATGGCCCCGCCGAGGAACTGGCGCTCTACATCGTGCACGGCGTCCTGCACTGCACGGGCTACGACGACCACGAGGACGCGGGCGACCTGGGCGCGATCGCGATGCACAAGCGCGAGGACGAGATCCTGTCGGCGATCGGCGCGGGCGTGGTGTACGCGGCACGTGAAGCCGAATCCGACGCCGGGACAGGGGGCGCGTCATGACGGCGACGATGGCCTTCTGGGTCGCGTTGGTATCGCTGATCTTCGGCGCGGTGTGTTCGGCGCTGCATCTCTCGCTGCGCGGGCTTTCTCGATCCAAGATCGACCAGCTCGCCGAGCGGGGCGCGGACGGACTGCGCGAGCGGGCATCGAAGATCATGGCGGACCGGACGGGGCATGCGTCCTCGATCGCCCTGCCGCGTGTTTTGGCCAACATTCTGGCGGCGCTGGCGATGCTGATCTGGGTGAACAAGCTCCGGGGGCATCCGCTGGAGGTCGGGTTCACGGCGAGCGACATCCTGATCACGATGGTCGTGGCGACGCCCGTGATGTGGCTTTTCGGGTATGTGTTGCCGCTATCGATCTCGACGCACGCGGGCGAGCGGACGGTGCTGGTGTTCTCGCGCCTGATCCGCTGGGCGCATCTGGCGCTGGCGCCGATCCGGCGCGTGCTGCACGTGATGGACGAGGCGGTCCGCAGGCTCGCGGGCGCGACGACGGCCAACGGCTCGGAGGCGATCAGCGCAGAGCTGATCAGCGTCGCGGAGATGGGCGAGGCCGAGGGTCAGCTCGACGAGACCGAGCGCGACATGATCGAGGGTGTGGTGAGTTTCCGCACGACGAGTGTGGAGCGGATCATGACGCCGCGCACGGATGTGGAGGCGATCGAGCTGACGGATGATCTCGACGCGATCGTGGCGACGGTGCAGGAGATCGGTCACAGCCGGATCCCGGTGTACCGCGAGAACCTCGACGACATCGTGGGGATTCTGTATGTGAAAGATCTGCTGGCGTGGCTGGGCAGCGATCGCAAGGGTCAGGCGTTCCATCTGGAGAAGGTGGTGCGCAAGGCGCTGTTCGTGCCCGAGCAGAAGGCGGTGCGCGAGCTGCTGGCCGAGCTGGTGACGAACAAGGTCCACCTGGCGATGGTCGCCGACGAGTACGGCGGGACGAGCGGGCTCGTCACGATCGAGGACATCATCGAGGAAGTCTTCGGCGACATCTTCGACGAGTACGACAACGAGGAAGACGGCGAGCCCTCGCTCAGTGTGGACGCACTCGAGCGAGTCGCGCACGCGGACGCGGCCCTGCGCGTGGACGAGGCGAACGACGATCTCGAGGCGCTGGGCGTGGAGATCCCCGAGAGCGACGAGTACGACACGCTCGGCGGTTACGTGGTGACGACGCTGGGGCGGATCCCGGAGACCGGCGAAACGATCAAGCTGGAGGGGGCGCTGGTGCGCGTGACCGAGAGCTCGCCCACGCGGGTGGTGCGGGTGACGATCGAGGCGCGGGACGAGGCGCCCTCGGCCGAGCCCGCATCCAGCAGCACAGAGCCGACGGGCGACTGAGCGTGATCGCGCCCGGGCGGGCGGTCCCCTACCATCGCCCATGCCGATGCAGCTCTACAACACACTGACGAAACGACGCGAACCGCTCACGCCGGGCGATCCGAGCCGGATCACGTTTTACACGTGCGGGCCGACGGTCTACGACGATGCGCACATCGGGAATTTCCGATCCTTTCTGGCAGCGGACGTGCTCCGGCGCTGGCTCGAGAGCCCGCTGTGCGAGGTGACCGCGCCCGACGGCTCGGTGCACAAGGGGCCCCGACAGGTCCGGCACGTGATGAACATCACGGACGTCGGGCACATGACCGACGACGACAACGCCGACGGCGGGGGCGAGGACAAGATGGAGGCGGCGGCCAAGCGACTGCTCGAGCAGAAGAAGGCCGGCGCGAGCCACGTGGGCGTGGTCGACCCGAACGACCCGCGCCAGATCGCGGACTTCTACGCCGATCGGTTCCTTGAAGACGCAAGAGCCCTCGGGCTCAAGGTCGCCCTGGAAGCGCAAGAGTCGGAAGCCAGACGCAAGGAGCTGATGCCCAAGGCGACCGAGTCGATCGCGGGCATGGTCGCGATGATCGAGGACCTGGCACAGAAGGGCTACGCGTACCGCGCGGGCGACGCGGTGTACTTCGATGTGCAGAAGTTCAGCCGATACGGCGAACTCTCGGGCAACACGCTGGACAAGATCCGTTCGGGCGCGGGCGGTCGTGTGACGGCTGAGCATACTTCTGAGAAGCGTTCGCCCGCGGACTTTCTCTTGTGGAAGACGGACGCGAGCCACATCATGCGCTGGCCCGGTCCCGTGATCGATGGCGAGGCGATGGGCGAGGGCTACCCGGGCTGGCACATCGAGTGCTCGGTGATGGCGCGGGCGGCTCTGGGCGATGTGATCGACCTGCACTCGGGGGGCGAGGATAACATTTTCCCGCACCACGAGTGCGAAAGGGCGCAGAGCTGCTGCGCGACCGGGCAGGACACGTTCGCCAGACAC
The DNA here is from genome assembly GCA_965228265.1 of Phycisphaerales bacterium. GTDB lineage: Bacteria > Planctomycetota > Phycisphaerae > Phycisphaerales > UBA1924. The sequence continues at coordinate 934,035 of OZ245804.1, read as the reverse complement.
TGGTTCCACGGCAGGTTCCTGCAGGTCGAGGGCGAGAAGATGTCCAAGAGCAAGGGCAACTTCTTTACTGCTCGTGATCTCTTCGCGCAGGGCCACGAGCCGGCGGCGGTGCGCCTGGAACTCATCAAGACGCACTACCGCAGCAACGCGAACTTCACGATGCAGGGGCTGAAGGACTCGGCGCGGATGATCGAGCGCTTGAGAAGATATGCCAAAGAGCTAATTTACGCGGCCGAGAAACCACGACCTGGCCGACCCGACTTTGCAGGACCAATTGCACACAGCTTTGACTTTGCAAGAGCCCTCAACGACGACCTCAATATTTCTGCAGCGCTTGGTGAACTTTCTCAAGCCCTTGTCTGGCCTGCATTCTCTCTCTCGCCGGATTTATCCGAAGATGAGAGGAAAGCAATTGAAAGACAGGGTGTGGAGTGGCTTCTCGACGCAAAGAACGTCGATCTTCCGTCCCAACCGCTACCCGTGAATGAAGCTGTTGAGCTTTTAAACACCACCAACAACACATTCAAACAATCACTTGGCTTCTTGCATCTTGTAGACCATGTGCTTGGCATTATTTTCGTGCCACAACCAAGAACATTTGAAACCGAGATCGGTGTCTTTCTCGACGGCATCTCGCCGAGCGCAGAGGTGGAGGGTTTGCTCGCAAGGCGAGCCGAGGCGCGGAAGGCCAAGGACTACGCGGCCAGCGACGCGATCCGCGATGAGCTGGCGGGGTTGGGCTTTGCGATCAAGGACGTGGCCGGCGGGAAGGTTGAGGTTTCGCGGAAGTGAGTTGACTTCCTCGGTGGGGGCGGCGTCCCGCCGCCCATCTGACGAATTCCCTTTCTGTGCAGATGACACATAGCCGGGCGGCGGGACGCCGCCCCCACCGAAAGATGGAGTGATCTGATTCATGAGACCGTGTGTGTTTCTTGATCGTGACGAGACGCTGATTGCCAACGCGACGCTGACCCCGCCCGAGCGGCCCCACCCTGCGTGGAAGCCGGGGGATCTGTCGGACGCGGAGCGGGTGGTGCTGCTGGACGGCGCGCTCGAGGCGTGTCGGATGATGCGCGGCGCGGGGTATGCGCTGGTGGTGGTTTCGAACCAGGGGTGCGTGGCGCGCGGGTCGGCGACGATCAACGACGTCGAGGCGGTCAACGCGCGGGTGAGTGAATTGCTCGTGGACAACGCGGGTGTGCCGCTCATCGAGCGGTTTTACTACTGCCCGTACCACCCGCAGGGGAACGTGCCCGAGTACACGCGGGAAGACGAGCTGCGCAAGCCGGCGCCGGGGATGATCCGGAAGGCGACGGGCGAGCTGGATCTGGATCTGGAGCGTTCGTGGCTGATCGGGGACATGCCCAGAGACTGCGAGTCGGGCGTGAACGCGGGGATCGACGCCGAGCGGTGCCTCCTGATCGGGGAAGAGGGCCGATTCGAGGACGTGCTGGCGGCTGCCAGGCACGTCGTGGAGGCGGAGCTGATCGAGGACGGGCCCGGGCTGGGCAAAGACCCTATTCTTTGAGCGATGTCTCTGCACCCGACGACGCCGTTGCGGATCGTGGTTGTCTGCCCGAGCTGGGTGGGCGACGCGGTGATGGCGACGCCGGCCTTGGGGCTGATCCGTCGGAGCCTGCCCGGCGCAACGATCGGGGCGCTCTGCAAGCCGGGCGTGGCGCCGATCCTCGATGGGCTGGATGTCTACGACGAGCTGATCACGATGCACCCCGGCGGCGTGATGGGGCATAAGCACTCGGCCTCGAAGCTGCGGATGCGCGGCTACGACACGGTGCTGCTGCTCACCAACTCCTTCTCCACGGCCCTGATCGCGCGGATGGCCGGTGCGCCCAGGCGCATCGGGTACGACCGCGATGCGCGGCACCTGCTGCTGACGCACCGGTTGACCGCGCCCAAAACGGATGAGGGCAAGTGGGCGATCGTGCCCGCGGTGGATTACTACTGGCACGCGGCCGAGACGCTGATCGCGATGACCACGGGCGAGCGGGTGGACGACCTGCGTCCGGCGGACGAGTCCGGCGCGCATCGGTTGCCGGCGGGCACGTACATGGAGCTGGCCTGCACACCGAGGGACCGCCAGGAGGCCGACGACGTGCTCGCCAGGGCCGGGGTGCTGGATCGCCCCTACGCGGTCCTGAACCCGGGCGGGAACAACGAGGCCAAGCGCTGGCCCGCGGACCGGTTCGCTGCCCTGGCGGATCATCTGGAGGGCACGCACGGGCTGCGGGTGCTGATCAGCGGCTCGCCGGCCGAGGCGGATCTCGCGTCCTCGATCGCGAGGATGGCCAAGACCGAGCCGATCGCGCTGCCGACGCTCGGGATGACGCTCGGCTCGCTGAAATCGATCATCGAGCGATCGGAGCTTCTGGTGACGAACGACACAGGGCCCAGGCACATTGCTGCGGCCTTCGGCGTGCCGATGGTCACGCTGTTCGGGCCGACGGACCACCGGTGGACAACGATCCCGACACGCCCCGAGGGGCCCGAGACGGTGCTGGTCGCCGACCCGGAGCTGCCCCTGACCGAGTCGGCCAACGACCACCCCGAGCGGTGCCGGGTGGACCGGATCGGGCTGGACTCGGTGGCGCGATCGGTGGATCGGCTGCTCTCGGCGGCCCGGAGCGGGGCCTGATAAGTCGTTTCGGGCGTTGAAGTTCTGCGAATCGCCGAGGGGCGGACGACATTGAGTTGACCGGGACGGCCTCGGTTGTACGATTGGGCCTGCCGACGATTCGGGCCCTGGCCCGGGCTGTTGGTGACAACGCGGGGACGTAGCTCAGTTGGTAGAGCGCTTGCATGGCATGCAAGAGGTCGGCGGTTCGACTCCGCTCGTCTCCATTTCTTCCCCATGCACAACACAGTCAGCAGCAGGATTCGCGGCCGCGAAGTCGGGTGCCGATCTGTCTACTCGGATGGCGCGGACTGATCGAGCAGGTTGGAGCTCTCGGTGCGTCTGGCTTCCATATCGGCCAGCTCGGAGGCGGTTTCGTCCTTGGCGACCGAGGGTGTTGGCTTGGCCGCGTGGTGCTTTGGCGTTCCGGACGTCTTGCCGGGCTTGGGTGACTTTGCGTCCCCGCTGAGGTTCGGGGCCGCGCCTTCGAAGCGGAGCTTGTAGATGGGTTCCGGCATGTCGATGTTGCGGTTGTCGAACTCGACCTTGATGTGCTGCATGGCAGCGCTGCGAACCTTGCCGAAGTCGTGCTTGGATTGATCCACCCAGCCGAAGAAACTGATCTGGATACTGGAATCGCCCAGCCCGGTCACGATGCCGAAGGGCTTGGGATCCTGCATGACGCCCTCGGCGTTCGAGAGGATCTCGACGCCGATGCTCAGGGCTTCACCGAGATCGACGTCGTAGCCCACGCCCACTTCGAATTCAAACCTTCGGCGGGGGTCGGCGGAATAGCTGACGATAGTGGTCTTGAACACAACGGCGTTCGGGATCCGGACGATGTTGCCATCGAATGTTGTGAGCACCGTTGATCGCGAATTCATGGATGTGACCAGGCCCTCGTGGCCGTCGATGATGACATGGTCGTGAGGGCGGAACGGCTGGCGCACCGAGAGCAGAATGCTGGCGATGTAATTCTCGACAAGATCGCGGAACGCAAAGCCGATCGCGATACCCGCGACGCCCGCGGCTCCGAGCACACCTCCGACGAGCGCGGTCGCGTCGAGAATCTCAAGCGCCAGCAGCAAACCGAGGACGCCCACCGCGAGCTGTACCAGACGCTGAGCGATGCTGATCAGGAACGCGTTGCGCGAGATCTGGCGGAAGGGCCAGTCCCATTTCCCGATAAGCCAGGCGAGCACGAACGCGAGGACGACAACCACGAGTGCGACGGGCACAAGGGGGAGCGCATCGATGAAACCCGCGAGCCTGCCGCTGACACGCGTGGTGGCGCCGCGGATGCGCTCGCCGACATCGTGGGTGACGGTGATGTTGTTCTGAACACTCTCAACCCCCGCTGCCGCTCGGACAACCTGCTCGGCTCGTTCGACAACCGCCGGGTCGTCGGCGACCCCGCTGACAACGGCCGACCCGCCCTGAATGGTGACGCTTTCATCATCCAGCCCCTCGATCGACGAGAGTGCCTCAAGTGCATCGGCCTCGATCTCGGCTCTGGTGGGTGACTGCTGCTCACCCTCTTGCTCGGATGCCGTCTGCTGCGCAGGCTGACTCTCGTCCTGCTGGGCTGCTGCTCCGGTTCCGCCGAACAGCGCACAGCAGGCGAGGAGCATGAACATCTTGAGAAGCAGAACAAACCGGTGTGACACTGCGCACGACTCCTGCTGGCCCGCGTCGACAGAAAGACGGCGGGCATCGGGGCTGGTTGTGATGTAAGAATGATACAGCCGCGATGTTAGTTGAATTTCACAGAGCCCTTGGCCTGCGCGAGCGCCTGTTTGGCGGCGTCGGCCGAGCGGATGAGTCTGCCTGTGGTTGAGCTGATCTCGAGCATCGGCTTGCGCGGGTCGAGCTTGGCGGTGACCCAGCCCTGGATGTACATCGCTTCGAGCGCCTGGAGGTAGCTCGTCACGACGCCGCCCATCGCGCCGGGCGCGACCCGGCCCTGGAGGTTGTTCACGATAGCGTTGTAGATGGTCGCGATGTCCGAGGTCTGCTGGAGGATCTCGACCATGTTGCCGTAGACACCCGCCAGCGGGAGGACGGCTTCGCCTCGTCGGTGACAGGGCACGCGGATGATCTTGCCTTCGCGCAGGTCGCCGATCTTGTCCTTCTTGGCGCCGCGGAGATTCAGTTTGAAGACGTTGAACGCGGCGATTTTCATGTTCTGCTCGCCGCCGAGGAAGCGGTCGACGAGGTGTCGGCTCGCGTTCAGATCGAACGAGCCGAGCGAGGCGTGCCCGACGGACTCGTTGGCGAAGCCGCCCTGCGCGAGCCAATGCCACGCGTCTTTGGGCGCGAGCTTCAGGCCCGCGTCTTTGGCGATCGCCGAGCAGTGGTCCTGCAGATCGGTGAAGCAGCTATTGGCGGCGTACCAGTACTGCGCAAAGCGGATGTGCTGATCGATGTTCTTGCGGTTCTTTTCGTCGTACCGCTTGCGGATCCACGCGGCGTCCTCGGCTCCGCCCTCGATCTCGAGGATCGAATAGGCGACCTCGCGTGCGGAGTTGTGCGCCAGCGTCATGCCCGCGGCGAGGATCGGGTCGGCAAAGCCAGCCGACTCGCCGCAGAGCCACCAGTTCTCGCCGGCCAGCCGTTGGGAGAGATGCGACCAGTTCTTGGTCGAATGGACGCTCTCGCCGCCGAGTTCGCACTTGGCGTCGGCCAGAAGGGCCGCGATGTCGGGCTCCATCTGAAGGGCTTGCTTGTAGAGCTCGTGCGGCGGGAGGTTCTTGGCCTTGTAATGCTCCGAGGGGCAGATCAGGCCGACACTCGCCCGGCTCGGACCGAGCGGGATGAACCAGATCCAGCCGAACGGCAGCGAACGCACGAAAACGCGGGTGGCGCCGTTGCCGATCTCAACTTTCCACTTCGCGTTGTCCCAGTAATCCCAGAACGCGACGTTGCGAAGCTCCTTGGGCGCTTTGCTCTCGACGCCCATCGCTCGACGAAGCAAACCCACATGACCCGAGGCGTCGACGTAGTGCCCGGCGGTGATCGTCTCGCCCGAGGCGAGCCTGAAGCCGGTGATGCGGTCGTCCTCGCGCATGATCTCCGAAACCGCGGTCTCCTCGCGGACTTCGGTGCCGAGTTCCTCTGCGTGGCGCAGGAGGATGTCGTCATAGATCGCGCGTTCGACCTGGAAGGCGGTGTGCCGGCGTTGGCCCTCGAACTTGCCCGGGCGGGGTTCGTCGACAAATTCCTCGGCGGGGTAGAAGTCGAACTCCCAGTTGTCGCCCGTCTTGCCCCACGTAAGATTCGCGCCGATCTTGACGGGGAAGTTGGCGGCCTCGACCTTCTCCCAGACTCCCATCTCATCGAGGATCGCGCTGATACCGGGCAGCTGGCTCTCACCGACGTGCTCGCGGGGGAATTTCTCTTTCTCAATGATGAGGACTCTGAGAGCGGGGTTGTACTTGCGCAAGAGGCTGGCGACGGTGCTGCCCGCAGGCCCGCCGCCGACGATAGCGACGTCGTAGTGGTTATTGCTCTGGGTCGTCATGTGCATCCCGGATCAGAGGTGTGTCCCACAACGATACAGGACAAGCGCGTCTCCGGGTAGGGGTGTGTGCGCCTGGATCGGGAGTTTGCCCCCGAAGACAGGCCGGTAACCGGGTCAGTCGGTGACGTCGGCCTGCTCTTCGTGCTCGGTGGTGTGCATGCTGCGGGCCAGATCGTCGCGGAGGCGTTCGTGAAGCGAGCCCTCGTTCAGCTTGCGCACCGCCCGCTCGGCTTTGTCGAGCACGCCCGAGGTTGGGTACGCGAGATGACAGACGGGGTCGCCCGGCGCGACGCTGGGCAGCGTGGTCATGCCGAGGATGATGCCATCCCGCGGCGCGCGGAGGACGTGCTGCTCATCGCCGACAAGATTGGTGTTGGTGGCGATGGGCTGACCCTTTTCGACGATGTCGCCCGGTGTGACGTGGAACTGGAGGAACCCGCCCTGGGTGGCGCGCACCCAACTGGTGGCGTCCGTCTCGATGCGGTACGCCGGACGCCTGAGCTTGCCCGGAATCATGCCGAGGTATTTCAGGCAGTTGCTGATGCCCCGGTGCGCGTACTCGACGACGGACGGCTCGACCTTCCAGACCTCTCCCGCCTCGAGGATGAGTGTCTGGCAGCCGATCTTGCAGGCGCTGATGCGGAGCGAGCCCTTGGGTCCCCTGCCGTCGACGATGAGCTCGGCCCCGAAAGCGCGGGCGAACTCGGCCAATTGAGGGTTCGCCATGTCCGCGCGCACGTTGGGGAAGTTCGTTCGCCTGACGGCTGCGGTGTGCAGATCGATGCAGTAATCGGCGCGCCGGACGACGCCATCGAAAAAGGCGTGCGCGAGTCGGCCGGCGAGACTGCCGTTGGCCGAGCCGGGAAAGCAGCGGTTCAGGTCGCGGCGATCGGGCAGATACCGCGAGTGCCGCTCGAAGCCCATGATGTTGACGACGGGCGCGAGCACGAGTGTGCCGGCGGCCAACTCGAACGGGTGCTCGCGGATGATGTGACGGATGACGCCCGTGCCGTTGATCTCGTCGCCGTGGACAGCCGCGGTGATGAGCAGCGTCGGGCCCGATGCGGCGCCCCGCCAGACATGCAGCGGGATGGTGATGTTGGCGCCCAGATAGCTCTCGCCCACGGACATGCGCACCGAGGCGTTCTCGCCCGGCGGGACATGCGTGCCGAACCAGTTTCCCTGATCGGGATCACGCGGGGTCATGAATCGGACTCCAGCTCGGCGATGAGCGTCGGGTCGAGCTTCTGCGCCTTGATGGAACGCTTCCGGCGTTTCTTGGCGGGAACGAGATCTCGCATGTCATCCAGCCTGCCATAACACAGCAAACGATCGTCGGCCTCGAGCACGCGGGAACTCTTGGGGATCGAAACGACCGACGTCCCGCGGTGGAGATTCAGCACGATCACATCGCGCTCGCGGAGGCCCGACTCGGCGATGGTCTGCCCGACGAGCTTGGATCCTTCGGGAATGAGCAGCTCGGCGACGCCGTAACCCTTGGAAACGGTCAGCCGTTGGCGGATGTCGATCTCTGGGAAGTTCACCTGGTTGGCGATGTAGTCAATGATTGTGCCGGCGATGTCCAGGCCCGTTGCGCCCTCGATCCCCTCGAGTCCGGGCGAGGAGTTGACCTCCATGATCTGTGGCCCGTCCTTGCCCTCGAGCATGTCCACGCCCGCGACACGCAGGCCCATGATCTGGGCCGCGCGAACGGCTGTCTGCTTGTAATGCTCGTCAAGTTCGACGGGCTCGGCGACGCCCCCCCGGTGCACGTTGCTGCGGAACTCGTCGCCCTGGGCCACCCGGCGGATCGCGGCGACCACGGTATCACCCACGACGAACGCGCGGATGTCCCTGCCCTTGCTCTCGGCGACAAACTTCTGCACCAGCACGTTCTGCTTGGCGCTCTGCAGTGTCTCGATGATGGCTTCGGCGACCTTGGTCGACTCGGCAAGGATCACGCCCACACCCTGGGTGCCCTCGAGGATCTTGATGATGACCGGCGCCCCGCCGATGCGTTCGATCGCGGGCAGCACGTCCTTGCGGTCGCGGACAAAGGTCGTGTGCGGGATCCCGATGTCGTGCCGACTCAGGATCTGGAGCGAGCGGAGCTTGTCGCGGGAATTCGTGATCCCGTTGGCCGTGTTGGGGGTGTAGATATCCATCTGCTCGAGCTGCCGCACGACCGCGGTGCCGAAGTACGTGATCGAGGCGCCGATACGCGGCAACACCGCGTCGAAATCGGGCAACTCCTTCGAGCGGTAGAACAGATCCGGCTCGCCCTCTTCCAGCTCGATCGCGCAGCGGAGCGTGTTCAGCACGCGCACCTTGTGTCCCCGCTCCTCGGCGGCCTGGATCAAACGGCGCGAGCTGTAACACTTGGGCGCCATCGAAAGGATCGCGAGTTTCATGGGTGTGCCTTCCGGGGTTTTCGGCTCGTCAGCAGATGGGTCCGAGACGAATCAACGAGGAAAAGTCCGGAAAGCGCCTTGCGCCCGATGAGCATCCGGCAGCGCATGTTCTTCCGGCAGACGAGACCGATCTCGATCTCTCGCTCCACCTCACCCACCCGCATCAGTGTACGACACACCGTTCGCTCCTGAAGCTCGCCCGTGCTCGGTTTGACCCGGCTTGTGCGCACGGCGTCGGCCTCGATCCATTTCGTCAACCGCTCGGGCCTGAGCCGCCAGACAACCTCGAACCGGACACGCCCGTTCTCCAGATGCTCGAACTGGGCGACGTCGATTACGCTCGTGCGCGCACCGGTGTCAACTTTGGCGTGCACGCTCGACAGCCCCCATTCAGGGAGATCGACGCGCTCGCGCCAGCCGATACGGATAAGTGTGTCTGGTGCGTTCAAACAAGGCTCCGCGGGTGGGGTTTGATTCTAGAGTGACCACCCGATCGACACCACGGGCGGCCCGGGCCGTGCGCCCGGTCTCGCTAGAATCCGCCGATGCGCTACCTGAACCTGATCGCCCTAGTGCTCATGCTGGCCCTCCCAGCCGTCGCGGCCGGGCAGGATGCCGACCAGTCGCCCCCCCCGGCGCAGCCCACCGAGCTGACGCCCGGCATGATCCAGTCCGAGCTCGATGCGCTCGAGTCGGCCCCGGATATCGCGGATTCGGTCCGCGAGGAGGTCGGCGAAACACTCCGCAAGGCGCTCGAGCTTGCCAAACGGGCCGAGGGCTTCGCGGCCGAGACCCGGCAGTACCGCCAAGCCGCCGAGAACGCCCGCGAACAGCTCACAACGATCGAGCAACAACTCGAAGAACAGAAGGCCCAGCCGGTCGAGGAGATCCCGGCCGATGCGACGCTCGAAGAGATCGAGCAGCTCCTGGCAGAAGCGACGGTCGAGCTCGCCTCGGCAAGACAGACACTGACGGACCTGCAGGCTGAGGAATCGCGCCGACTCGAACGCCGGGCGGTGATTCCGGAACAGACCTCCGCGGCCCGGAAACGCCTGACCGATCTGCAGGCCGAGCCGCCCGTGCAATCGCTGGAGGGGGAATCGTCCAAGTCACTCGAAGCCCGCCGACTGCTCCGCAAGGCAACCGAGCTTGCCATCCAGCGCGAGATCGAATCGCTCGAAGCCGAGCTGGCCAGCTACGACGCCAGGCGGGAGCTGCTTCCAGCCAAGCGCGACCGAGCGAATCAGCTCATGGATGCGATCGAGTCGCGGGTGAACACCCTCCAGTCGGCTGTGAAGAAGCGGCGAGAAGCCGAGGCGCAGCAGGCGGCCCAGGAGGCGATGCGCCAGCAGGCCGAGGCGGCCCAGTTGCACGAGGTGCTTCAGGCGTACGCCGCCGAGACCGCCGATCGAGCCGCGGCCCGCGCCGGCGCTCAGGGCGAGGCGACACGGATCGATGCCGCCGCGAGCGAGTCGTCCACGATTCGGGCCGAGATGTCGCGTTGGCGCGCCGAGTTCGCGTCTATCCAGCGCCGGCTCGGCGCAGCCGGTCTGAACCGGGCGACGGGGCTCCAGCTCCGCAAGCAGTACGACAGCCTGCCCGACCCGGACGATCTCGAACGCCGGGTGAGGAAGTCCCAGGAAGCCGCCGAGGATGCCGAGTACCGGCTCATCGAGCTGCAGGAAGAACGCGCGGCCCTGGGAGACATCGACGAAAACGTCGACGCGCTCATGGCGCAGATTCCCCAGACCGAGATGCCCGAGGACCGCAACCGACTCGAAAGCGTCGCGCGCAAGCTCGTCATCGACAGACGGGAGCTCGTCAATAACAGCATCGCCGATACGTCGGCGTACTTTGACGCCACCATCGAATTGAACGACGCGCTGCGCGAGAAGCTCGTGCTCACGGAGGAGTACCGATCCTTCATCGAGGAACGCATCTTCTGGGTGCGCAGCATCGCGGGCGATCGGATGCTCCGCACGAGCGACGTCCGCGAGACGACGGCTTGGCTGCTCAGCCCGTCCTCGTGGATCGAATCGATCCGTGCGGTCGGCAGTTACACGCGCCAGAGCTGGGCAGCGATCTCCGGGGTCATCATTGTTCTGGCGATCATCTGGTTGCCGCAGGTCCGCATCCGGCGCCGGCTGCGCCACCTCGGTGAGCTCGTTTCGCGGTACAACACCGACGCGTACATCCATACGCTCGAGGCGTTTCTCTGGACGTTCGTGCGGGCCCTGCCCGTGCCGGCCACGCTTTGGGCGATCGGATGGGTGCTGGCCAGCCCGATCGACCAGACACGGGTCGCCGCGGCCATCGGGTCCGGGCTCGAGGACGGGGCGCTGCTGCTCTATCCGTTGATGTTTCTCCGGCAGACGCTGCGCACGCGCGGCCTCGCCGAGGCACACTTCCGGTGGCCCGCACAGTCCATCACTTCGCTCCGTCGCCACCTGCACTGGCTGATGCCCGTCCTGACAGTGACCCAGATCATCGTCAGCGCGATCGAGTACGAGAGCCAGGACGCCTACAGCGCCTCGATCGGGCGCATCGCCTTCACCGTGGGTCTCGTCGCGCTCTCGGCCTTCCTGCGACGCGTGCTCAAGCCCCAGGGCCAGGTGCTCAAACGCTTCATCGAGGACAACCCGGGCGGGCTGATCACGCGGCTGCGCTATGCGTGGTACCCGCTGGCCTTCCTGCTCCCGATCTCGTTCGCCGTGCTCAGCTGGACCGGGTTCCACTACACAGCGCTGCAGCTCGAGATCAAGCTCGAGTACTCGCTCGTGCTCGCCATGGCGCTGGTCATTCTCAACGGCGTGATGCTGCGCTGGCTATTCATCGCGCGTCGGCGCGTGGCGGTCGAGGACGCCAAACGCAAACGCGAACAGGCCGCCGCCGAGGCCGAGTCCAAGCACGAATCCGGCGGCGAGCCCCAAGCCGAGGCCCCGCCGCTCGACGAGGACAAGGTCGACCTCCCCGCGCTCAGCCAGCAGACAAGGCAGCTCTTCAAAGCCGCCTCGACCGTCACGGTCGTGCTCGGGCTCTACCTCATCTGGGCGCAGGCCCTGCCCGCGCTGCGGATGCTCGACCGCGTGCAACTGCTCCCCGAGATCCGCATCACCGAGGGCGAGCCCACGAGCGTGGCACAGCTCACCACCCCGGAGCGATCGACCGAGAAATCATCCAGCGAATCGAGCACATCGTCCCCCGAGCTTCTGTCGGGTCTGTCGTCCGAGCTTTCGCAGGACGCCTCCGACGGCGACATGCAGATCGTGCCCAAGGTCTCGATCACGCTCGCCGATCTCGGGCTCGCCATCGTCGTGCTGATCGCGACCTGGGCGTCGTTCCGGAACGTGCCGGGCCTGGTCGAGATTGTCGTGCTCCAACGCCTGCCGCTGGATTCGGGAAGTAGGTACGCGCTCTCGACGGTGATGCGCTACATCATCGCGACCATCGGCGTGCTCGTGGCTGCGGGCACGATGGGTCTGGCTTGGTCGAATGTGCAGTGGCTCGCCGCGGCTCTGACCTTCGGGCTCGCGTTCGGGCTCCAGGAGATCTTCGCCAACTTCATCTCCGGGCTCATCATCCTCGCCGAGCGCCCCATCCGGCTGGGTGACACCGTCACCGTGGACTCCGTCACGGGCACGGTCACGCGCATCCGCATGCGTGCGACCACCATCACCGACTGGGACCGCAAGGAACTGATCATCCCGAACAAGACGTTCATCACCTCGGACGTGATCAACTGGACACTCTCCGACCCCTCGCTGCGCATCACGATCCCCGTCGGGGTGAGCTACGGCTCCGATGTGGAGAACGTCGAGCGAACCCTTCAGCGGATCGCGGGAGAGAACCCCGTCGTGCTCACCGATCCGAAGCCCTATGTGCTCTTCAAGAGCTTCGGTGACAGCACACTCGATTTCGAATTGCGGGTGCACATCCCGTCCATCGAGCACCTCGTCTCCGTCCGACACGCCCTGCACATGGCGATCACCAAGGCCTTCCGCGAGGAAGACATCGAGATCGCATTCCCGCAGCAGGATCTGCACGTGCGGTCCATCGAAGGGCTCGAAGGCATCCTCAATCAGACCAGGAAAGGCACCCCGGACGACGAAGGCTGATCGGAAACCGCGGGCGACATACACTGGCTGAGCGGGACCAAACGCCCGCGTTTGGTGCGGTGGCAGAGCGGTTGAACGCGCCGGACTTGAAATCCGGTATGGCCTTCGGGTCATCGGGGGTTCGAATCCCTCCCGCACCGTTGTCGGCAAAACGGGCAAGTGAGACTTGCCTGCTGGACGACAAGGCACTCTCGCCCGATCGACAGATCTCCACACATTGCAACGGGAGGACAGGCCAAGCCCATCCTCCCGTTACAGCATGTGGTATCGAGATTTAGTTCGCTCGGAAATCACGCTTGGGCGGGGTCATCGGCGTGCGGCCCTCAAAGCCCCTGGGCCTCGGCTGATGGCTCCTCACCCGCTCAGGCCGAGGCCGAGGGGGATAGTCCGAACCGTTGGTTGATTCACCTTCCTCGTCCGCGTTCTTGTCTCCCGAGATGGCATCCAGCGCCGACGCCGCCAGGCCCGCCGCAGCCGCGGCTCGACTCACAAGCTTGATCGTGCGACCGGGGCCGAAGAGGGATACCGCCAGAAGCGCTGCGCTCCCCACGATCATCGGGTTGCGGGCGGCCAGGTCCACCGCCGATTGCTTCAGCCCCTCCAGCTCGTCCGTGAGTGAGTCGCCTTCCGTGGTCTTGTTCGTTCCGGGAGTGACAGCGTCTTTCATTTTGTCTTTCGCCTCCTCGGCTTCCTGTTTGGGTGTGGAGAGATCCATTGCCATTTCACCCGGCAGTGCTACCTCTTCCGCATCCGCCCCGGCGCTCTTGGCGTTGGCGAAGAGCCACAGGCCAATACCCACTACCGCCAGCGCACTGCCAACCGCACCGAGCGCCAGGGGCCAGCCCCATCCCTCGGCGATCCGGATCGTCAAACCCGCCAGAATCACCGCCAGGCCGAGGGCGAAGACGAGCAAGCTCGCGAGCAGAACCGCCGAACTGACGAGCGCCGCTTTGACACGTTTGCTCGCCAGTTCGGCTTCGGCCCGGAAGAGATCGCCGCCGCCCTCGAGGAGCTGCTGGATGCGTCCAAACAGAAACATTGATTAACGCCTCGCCAGGATTCGGCCAACGACCACGCCTGCGCCCACGGCAAGCAGGATCGAGGCGGTCGGACGCTGCGAGACCTTGTCGCAGAACGACCCGTGCAGGTCCTTCGCCGATTCGCTGACAGAGCGGGCCATCTCGCTCGCAGACTGGGCGCCCTGGCGCACAGCCTCGATCGCCTCCTGCGTCGTGTGCGCAGCCATCTGAGTGGCGTCCGATTTCAGCGTGCCGAGGTCATCCTTGACCGTCGCGGCATCCTTGCGGATATCCTGCATGCCTTCACGCAGCGAGTAATCACCACCCGCTTTCTTGTCTGACGTGTTCGTACTGGTCTTGGTGCCTGTGTAAGCAGCCATCGTGTTATCTCCCATTCAGGTCCACCGTTGCTCACCGGCGGCAACGGCTGTGACATGGAGATATTCAGGTGCCCGCGTGACTCCCCCATGAACCCGGGATGAAAATCGTTTGAGTTTGTAAAATTCGTATCCTCGCCGCGTTTTCTCACCCCGCGTTCTCGCACCCAGAACCAAGGTCTTCGGACGTTATGGAATACTCGACACAAAATCCGAGCTCCCGCGTAAAGCGTTGCGACTTGTCGTGTTAGTTCCCGCCTCGCGTTCGACTGCACACCTGTTCCACAGCGCACTCCGATGACTTGCGAACAAACGCGCCTTCTGTACATTGCCGACACCGGCGCCGCTCGTTGCCGGCGCCAAGTTCTTTGGCTGCTCTGACACAGGCCAGTTCATCACGTCAGAGCAAAGAAGGGGGTTTCATATGAAACTTGCAAGCGCGATCGGTGCAGGCATTCTCGTTACACTCGCGGGCACAGCCGCCGGACAGTGCGGCACATCCTGCACAGAACCGGGCGACTGCCCGCCCTCGTCGATCCAGTCATACGGTTATGTCTCAGCCGCGTGCTGCGTGGTCGATACCTCGACAACACGTCTCTGCAGCAAGTACACGACGACCTATACCGCGGTCGATTGCGAATTCACGGGCGTTGTCAGCGCAGTCGCAGAGGCGTCTTCAGCGGCGACATACAGCTCGGGCGGCGGCAGCTGTGTCGGCTCGTTCAACACCACCGACACCCCAACGCCATGCACGGACATCGGTCCGTCTGCTGATCTTGGTGCAGGACAATCGTCTTCCGCTACCGCCTGCAACTCTGCAAGCGCCAGCCCCGTCTCATCCTCGCACTACGCGCATCTTTCAGTCTCTTCCTCGTCATTGACGACTGTGACATCCTCGCGAGTCACCAACGTGGTCAAGTCCTACTACGACAACTGCGAATGCGATGATTCCGCCATCGCAGGTTCAGCTTCCGGTCTCGGATCCGGATATGCCACGGTCGACATCAGCGGCGCACTCGGATACGCCTGCGAACCGGGCGGACAGATCCTCTCCGATCACGACTCGTCTGCGGGCTCTCAGATTGTGCATCAGAACGCCGCCAGAAGCACCGACTGCACCCCACGCCGTCCCGGCGGCCCAATCCCGACGGTTTCCGAGATCGCCCGCAAGACGCTCGTTGAGCGCGACGCAGCGGGCAACATCGTCGCCACGCACACGGACACCTTCTTCCTGGTCGAGTACGACGACGGCACAAGCCACATGCAGAACACGCTCGACGTCTACGAGAACGCGGGCAGGTCCGGCTCCCGGCTGATCACACTCAGCCCCAAAACCACCAGCTTCGACATCATCGCCACCCAGCAGACCTCCGGCGCGCCCATCACCTGGAACACCTGGACCGCCCTGACCGAGTCCGCCGGCACGCACTGGGCCGACGCCGACTACCGACTCGAAGCCGACCTCAACATGGACGGCTTTGTCGACAACCGCGACGCCGAACTGATCTTCGAACACCGCGGCGCACTCGATGTCGACGGCAACGGCACGACCGACGCCAAGGACGCCGCTGCCATGCTCGCCATCCTCGCCTCGGGCGAACTCGCCGGCGACCTGAACTTCGACGGCCGGATCGACGTGGGCGACTTCATCGAGTGGAAGAACGCCTACCAGACCCTCGCCGCCAACTGATCCCACACTCATACACAAAGACGCATCCGACCAATGCAACACCGACCGGGGCTGTGTGCCGCCCCGGTCGGTGTCGTTCTGGAGTGAGACAGGGAGAGTGTGAGAGATACCGCCTGAGTCAACGACCGCCTTCACGACGGCGGCGCATCACCAGCAGCGAGCCGCCGATCAGCGCCAGGCTGCTCGCGGGCGCGGGGATCGGGCGGATCGCCAGATCACCCGGCTCGACGGGCGGCAAGCCGTCAATGTCGTTGGGCCCGAAGTTCGGCCCCATCGCGTTGTACCCCGAACCATCCGTCGCAAACGTGTTGATCGTGCTGAAGTAATCCGGGAACACGCCCTGACCCACAGCGCCGTGGTACCCCGTGTCGTCGTTGGACCAGTCGATCGTCAGGCCCTGGCTGTAGTTGGTGTCGATGCCCATGTCGTAGAGGTGCGAGAAGTTCAGCCCGTCGCCGACGAGGATGGAATCGGTGACGAAGTCCTGCACGAAGAAGTTGCCCTGCGAGTCGATGCCGAACCCGCCGAGGTGGTGCGTCGCGGGCAGGCCGGACATCGTTCCGATTTCGGTGACCGCGCCCGTATCCATATCGATGCTGTAGAGCTTGGACTCGGACTGGAACCGCGAGTTGATGCCGTAGAGCGTGTTGTTCGTCGGGTTGTACGCGATGTCCTGGAGGCTCTGCACGCTCGACCCGATGGGCGTAGCCGCCCCGGTGTCCGGGTTAATCGAGTACAGGCCAGCCGCGGCTCCGCCCGTGTTCTTGATGAACGAGGCGTACCCGAACATGTTGCCCTCGGCATCGAAATCGAGCCCGCCGAATCCGATGTTGGACACGCCGAGCGAGCCGATGGTCGTGTAACCCGACGGGTTCGACGCATCGAAGACTATGAGTGTGTCCGAGCCGTCGAGCGTCGGCGCGAGGTTGTTGGTCGCATAAATCTGAACGTCGGCACTGGCAGCACCGGCGAGCCCGGCCACCGCGGCCGCTGCGATTGCTTGCTTGATCTTCAGTGTCATGTCTCTGTCCTCAGGTGCGCCTGTCTGCGCACCGGTCAATGTGTGGAGTCAGTCATTCCGTACGTGTGAAAGCGATCAGAACGATCGGCGACGACGCATCGCCAGCACGCCGCCCAGGGCCAGCACAGCCGAGCCAGCCGGCGCGGGGACGAAGTTCACGCGCAGATCATCGAACACGATCGGCGAGCCCGGGTTCAGGTTGGCGGCAATCGAGACGCGCGAGAAGGGCGTCGAGCTGCTCCAGCCCCACCACTGCCAGTCGTTGAGCGGCAGCTCCATCGAAACCGTCTCGATGAGCGCGTTGCTCTCGTCGTAGAACGAGATCGTGCCACCCGAGAGGTTGTCGACCGTGCCGAAGTAGCCGCCGAAATCGGTCGCGGGCGTGTCGAACGTGAACTCGGTGAAGCCCGTGACCGAGAGCCCCATCAGGTTGCCGTTGTAGGGGAAGATCTCCTCGTTGGTCACGAAGCTGATGAGGTTCTGAGCGATGACAAGGATGCCGGCGAACTGGTCATTCACAGCCGCATCGCCTGAGAAAATATCGACCGGTCCGGGGACCGAGCTGGGAGGGGCGATGCCCTCAAACCCCTCGTAGCCATCGCCCGTGAACGGGCCGATGCCCGTGACCTGGGCCCCGGCGGCGGACGCGAAACCTGCAGCAGCGCAGACGATCATGGCAGTGCGTGTCATCTCTTGTGTTCCCTTCCCATTGGTCTGCCAGAGCCCCTGCTCCGGTCATGCAAGCCAACGTAATGACTTGGTTTAGAGGACGCAATAGGTTCGTAAAGATATTTTTGCGATTGATCGTGCGATCAATCGCGGGTACATTGGGCCCGTGATCGAACGAGAACGACCAACTCGGGTAGCCTTTCCCGGTTCGCAGAAGTCCCTGCGAACCGAACCCGGGATGACACAGGTGAAATCGCCACCCCAATTCGCCGTCGAGGCCCGCGAGGTCGCCAGAACGCTCCAGGACGCGTTCGCAGAGGTCCTGCGCTCGGTCGGTGCCGATCCCTCGACGCCCCAGTCCATCGTGCGTGAAGTGGGCCTGAACAAGAACCTCGCCTGGAAGATCTCGCGCATCATCCAGGCCGAGGACGCCGCGACCGCGCTCGATCTCGTGCCGGGCAACTCCGGCATCCGCATCTTCATGCGGGCCGCGACCAAAGCGCACGCCAGCCCGGACGCACTGACCCGGGCCGAGCAAGCCATCGGCGCGTACGACGAACTCATCCGCACACACACCGGCGACCGGGCCACGCTCGAAATGATGGGCTCCGAACTCGACGAGGCCCGACGCCAGCAACGCGACGAGCAGCACCGCAAGCTGCTCTTCCAAGGCGCCAGCTACGTCTGGGGCGCCCAGGCCCGCGCGATCGTCAAAATGGCAGCCGTCATCCCGGGCGATAAACCCGGATACATGAACTTCGCCACCATCAGCGGCTTCGTCGACTTCCGACGACTCCGCCCCGACGTCACATGGACCATGGCCAAGCGCGACTCCTCCAACGACGACGGCTCCGAGATGCCAAGCGCCCGCTGGTACCCGCTCGACCAATCCGGCCCCACCGACGCCCCGCCGCTGCTCACTGAGTTCTGCTCACAACCCATCCCCGAGCTCCAGCGCATCGAAACCACGCGCGAGATCCGGTACGTCCTCCCCGCCGGCGAGATCGGCAACACCGGCGCGCTCACCTGCCTTATCGGGATGGTCCAGAAAGACCTGCCCATGTTCCGCACGCCGGAGAACTCCTGCGGCACACACTCGGCGCGCTGCGAAGTCCCCGCAGAACTCATGAACGTCGACATGTTCTGCCACCAGTCCCTGCCATTTACACACCAACTCGAAGTCACGCTCCACAGCAACGTGGGCGAATACGCCTACTCCAAAGACGGACAGGAACTGCCCTTCAACGAACGCGTCAAAGACCTCGGCGTCAGCTCCGTCCCGCCCCCCGCGCCGGAGATCCCCCGCTACAGACAACTTATGGAATCCTTCTTCGAGATGATCGGATACCCGATCGGCGAGTTTCACGGCTACCGCGTCAAGATCCCGTACCCCGCCTACCCCACCGCGCTCGTCATGGGATACCCGCTGCTCGAGCCATAAGACAACCCGCTTCAACGAACCACAGACGCAGGTCTGTCACAACAAAGACACAGGAATCCGCGCCCGCCCTTAGGTCTCCATCCGCGCGATCCGGCTCGTCAGATACTCCGCCAGCTTCTGCTGATGCTCGATATCGCTCTTGATCTGGGCCTTCTGCTCGTCCTTGTCATCGCCGTTGCACTCGCCGAGCTGCTCTTCCAGTTCCTTGATCTTGGTCTTCGTGTCCGCCAGCGTCTGCTTGACGCGCTCGAGGCGCTCGGCGTCCTCGGCCTTGTCGAAGATGACCTCCTCGGGCGAGGCGCTCGATTCCGCCTTCTTCTCGCGCACGCGCTCGGGGATGACCCTGTCGGGCGCCTGGCGGTGGTTGATGAAGTCGGGCGAGACGATCTCCACCCCGCCGTGGTGCAGCGCATCGAGCACCTTTGTGCGCAGACCCGTGCGCATCGAGACGAGTTTCTTCGTGTCCTCGAGCAGGCCGCAGGCGCGGTAGGTGATCGCAAAGTCACCAAGATCCCGCACCTGCACGAACCCCTCGGTCAGGCCCGCCTCCTCGATCGCGCCCATGAGCAATTCCCGCACGCGTGAGTGCGGCGTGTCGTACCCGAGCCCCACCTCGCAGGCGATGATCGTGCCGCTGGACCGAACGACCCGGACCGGGTTCGTGATCAGGTACGCGTTGGGCAGCGTCATCAGGTCGCGGTCTTCGGTCTGGATCTCGACATGGAACACACCCTTGGCGGTCACGCGTCCCGAGTGATCGTTCACCCGTATGTAGTCGCCCGGCTTGAACGAGCGGACGTGGTACATCATCACGCCCGCCATGAAGTTCGCGAAGATTGTCGTCGAGCCGAGCGTGATCAGGGCCGCGATGCTCAATCCGAACAGGCTGATCAGGTCGCTCTTGAGGTCCGAGCTCACGGGCAGTCCCATGATGAGCCCGAGCACGCTCAGCATGAACGCGACGATGATGATCGCGCCTCGGACACGGAGCTGGAAGCGGGTGTACTGCTTCTCGCGCCCGAAGAAGTACCACCCGAGCCAGATCAGGGCCGTAAAGAGCACGAGGAACACGCCCGCCCAACTCAGCCACTGGTACAGCTCCGGCAGGTTCTGAAAGAACCGAACGGCCTCGTCGGCGGTGTCCTGTCCGGGAAGCTCGTTGGGGGGCGGCGTGTCGCTCTGCATACCCCAATCTACCGCGCCCGGCCCACCCCCGCCCCACTACCATGCTCCCGATGGCCAAACGATCCGCCAACCAGGGACCACTCAAGCTCGATCCGGAGGGCCGGGTCTTTGTCTTCTTCGGCAAGGACGCCTTCCTCAGGGCCGACTACACGCGGCAGCTCCGCGAGAAACTCGAAACCGCCAAGGGCGAGATCGAATCGATCCATTTCGACGGCACACGCGATGCGCTGGCGGACGTCCTCGATGAGTGCCGGAGCTTCGGGCTCATGCAGCAGCACAAGCTCGTCGTCGTCGAGAACGCGGACCAGCTCGTCAAGGGCGACAGCCGGCCCCTGCTCGAGCGCTACGCCGAGCACGCGCCCGAAGGCTCGACGCTCGTGCTCCGCTGCGACACCTGGCACGCGGGCAAGCTCGACAAAATGATCACAGCCTCCGGCGGCGAGGTGTACAAGTGCGAGGGCCTGGCGCCCAACGAGGCGGTTGCCTGGGCCGTCGCACGCGCCAAGGAGTTCCACAACGCCGCGCTCGATCGTGACGCAGCGATGCTGCTCGTCGACCGGGTGGGCGACACGGGCCGGATCGACTCGGAGCTGGGCAAGCTCGCGCTCGATGCGCCCAAGGGCAAGATCTCGCGCGAGCAGGTCGCCCAGGCGGTCGGCGCGACGCGTGAGGAAGAGGTCTGGTCGATCCAGTCGATGATCCTGTCGGCCGGCCCCGAGGAATTGCTCACGCGTCTGCGCGCGATCCTGGACAACTCCAAGCAGGACCAGAGCGTGGTGACGATGTGGGCGTGCATGGATCTGTGCCGGAAGCTGCATCTGGCAAGCCGGGGCCTGTCGCAGGGACAGAGCCCGCAGGCGGTGGCCGGGGCCCTCAAGCTCTGGGGCCCGAGCCGGGACGCGCTGATGGCAGCCGCCAGACGGGTTCACCCGGCGACGGCAGCCAAGCTGCTGAGTCTGGCGGTGGAGGCGGACCGCAAATCCAAGAGCGGGCTCGGACAGACGGACCGGCTGCTCGAACGGCTCACGCTTCAGATCGCCGGCGGCTCGCGCTAGCGCGAAAGTTGCGCATCTTGCGAGTTGTGCGCAGAAAGCGTGCAATCTCCAACGCATTGAGGCATCCGTTGCCGATACGGGCTTGCGATGCGCCACGGATCGGCGCGGACCTGTGGCTGGAGGCCGCGCAGGATGAGTGTGGAACACGGACACGGACGTCGGCGGCCCGAAGGCGCGGCCGGGATCGTGCTGTCAGCAGCAGCGGTGGCGCTGCTGGCCGGCTGCTCGGCCTCGCCCGGGACGCTCACGAACACCAACACATCTCCGGTGGACGACACCTCGGATTGGGTGTGGACCGATGACACGGACCGCAGCGAGGACACCCCCGATTCGAGCCTGGCCGCTCTGGCAGCCCAGTCCGCGGCCGAGATCGAAGCCTTCCAGAACACAGAGACCACGGGCGACAACCCGGACATGATCGTGATGGACGCCCCGCCCCAGCCGAGGCAGCGTCTACGAAACCAGTCGCGCGAGGACGACGCCCTGCTCCGGGCGATCTCGATCTCGGGCGAGGGCGTGCCCGCGCCGGTGGTCGAGGAGGGCGAGAGCCAGGAATCTGACATCACGATCGAGCCCGAGCCGGTCAAGAGCCGGGGGATGCGGATCGCGGAGTTGTCGGCAGAGCTGTCCAAGCTTTTAAAGGAAGAGGCGCTGGAGCAGTCGGACCCGGCGAGGCCTCTGATCGCGGCGGCACTGCTGGAGTCCGCGGCCAACGGTGTGATTGATGAGATCGATCTGCCGGGCGGCGGGCCGTTGATGCTGACGGAGTCTGAGCGGGCGGCTTTGGTGTCGATCCGCGAGCTGGCCGTGCGGCTGGCCGGGCAATCCGACGAGATCGGCGGGGACCCGCAGCGGATCCGCGAGGTGCTGGTCGACGCGGCCGAGCAGTTGCGTGAGCACGCGCGGGTGCGCATCGGCAAGGCGGAACTCTGCACGCGTGCGCCGGGCTTTGGCAACTACGTGCCGCTGGAACGCAAGACGTTCCTGGCGGGGCGGATCAACCGGATGGTCGTGTACACCGAGGTGGAGCACTTCGGGTTGCGCTCGGCGCTGTCGAGCGAGGCGATGACCTACGGCGACACGGTGGCTGCGGAGATCACGCAGGAGCTCGAGCTCTATCTGCGAGCGGGCGATTCCAAGCCGACCTGGCGCCGGCGGATCGATTGGCTGCCCCGCACGAGCCGACGCTCGTTTGAGGACATGTTCCTGGCCCAGGCGATCGAGCTGCCCTCGACGCTGGCGGTGGGCGAGTACGACCTGAAGATCCGCGTCATCGATGAGGTGACCGGGGCCCAGGACGAGTCGGTCATTCCGATCCGGATCGTGGCGGATGTCTCGGCCCTCGACGAGGAGCCGAGTGAGGGCACCAACTCCCCTAATTTGGGGAAAGATGTGCCTCCGATCGCGCGTGTGGATCGTGAAGACGAGCGCTGATCTTGTTGTCGCAACACCTGTCAGGATGGCGGGCCGGGCTGTCGATTCGGGTGACATCCGGGTCGGTCCGGGCGTCGAAATCGTGTCTGGCAGGCTTTAGGCGGGTTTGACGCGATTGGCACCGGCTGTGCACCGATAGTTGGGGTGCCCCGAAGAGGGGCCCGCGGCGGGAGTCGCGAAATCGGGTGGGTGTCAAACCTCATTCGAGAGGGATACGAAACAGTCGTCGGCCGAGCTCGGTTGTTCGCCGGGCAGAGTGAACCGGGAGGTTCAGGCCGGACAGGAGGCAGGCATGTTTGAACGCTTCACAGATCGAGCCCGCAAGGTGATGGCGCTGGCGAACCAGGAAGCCCAGCGTTTCAACCATGAGTACATCGGGACGGAGCACATCTTGCTCGGCCTCGTCAAGGAAGGCTCCGGCGTGGGCGCGAACGTGCTCAAGGCGCTGAGTGTTGACCTGCGCAAGGTGCGTCTCGAGGTCGAGAAGCTCGTGAAGCAGGGCCCCGAGATGGTGACGATGGGCAAGCTGCCCCAGACACCCAGGGCTAAGAAAGTTATCGAGTACGCGATCGAAGAGGCGCGGAATCTGAACCACAACTACGTCGGGACGGAGCATCTGCTGCTCGGTCTGTTGCGTGAGCACGACGGCGTGGCGGCGCAGGTGCTGCGGAACCTTGGGCTCAAGCTCGAAGAGGTGCGCGAGGAGGTTCTGAATCTGCTCGGCGCTTCGGGTGAGGAGGTCGAGGATTCGGGCGCAGCGACGGCTGGTGGCGGCGGGGGCGAGCCCGGGGCCGGTCGCAAGGGCAAGAGCAAGACGCCCGCGCTGGATTCGTTCGGTCGTGACCTGACGGAGCTTGCCAAAAGCAAGGAGCTGGACCCGGTCATCGGGCGTGAGCGCGAGATCGAGCGTCTGGTGCAGGTGCTTTGCCGCCGCACGAAGAACAACCCGGTGCTGCTGGGTGAGGCGGGCGTGGGTAAGACCGCGATCGTCGAGGGTCTGAGCCAGCGGATCGTCGCGGGCGAGGTTCCGGACATCCTGCACGAGAAGCGCCTGGTGGTGCTTGATCTTGCGATGATGGTCGCGGGCACGAAGTACCGCGGTCAGTTCGAGGAGCGGATCAAGGCTGTGATGAGCGAGGTCCGCCGGGCGAAGAACGTGATTCTGTTCATCGACGAGCTGCACACGCTTGTGGGTGCGGGCGGCGCGGAGGGCGCGATCGACGCGTCGAACGTGCTGAAGCCGGCGCTGGCACGCGGCGAGATCCAGTGCATCGGTGCGACGACGTTCGACGAGTACCGCAAGTACATCGAGAAGGACGCTGCTCTGGCGCGTCGATTCCAGGCGATCACGGTGGATCAGCCCTCGCCCGATCAGACGGTCGAGATTCTGAAGGGGATCCGCGACAAGTACGAGGATCACCACCGTGTGAAGATCACGGACGACGCGCTGAAGGCAGCGGTCGAGCTGTCGGGTCGGTACATCATGGGTCGGGTTCAGCCCGACAAGTCGATCGATGTGCTGGACGAGGCTGGTGCGCGTGTTCGGATCAAGAGCATGAGCAAGCCGCCAAACCTTGCAGAGATCGAGAGCGAGATCGAGCGTCTTTCGATCGAGAAGGACGAGGCGGTCAAGGCTGCCGACTACGAGCGTGCGGCAGAGCTGCGCGATCAGTCGGAGAAGATGCGCAAGAAGAAGGAAGACATCCAGCAGACGTGGCGTGAGCAGTCTCAGGAGAAGGGCGGCGTGGTTGATGAGGAAGTCATCGCCGAGGTCGTCAGCAAGATGACTGGTGTGCCGCTGCAGAGGCTTGAGAAGGAGGAGGCTCAGAGGCTTCTCCAGCTCGAGGCGGAGCTGCACAAGAAGGTCATCAGCCAGGACGCCGCGATCAAGTCGATCAGCAAGTCGATCCGTCGTGCACGGGCCGGTTTGAAGGATCCGAAGCGTCCGATGGGTTCGTTCGTGTTTGTCGGGCCGTCGGGTGTGGGCAAGACGCTGCTGTCGAAGGCATTGGCGGAGTTCATGTTCGGCGACGCGGATGCGTTGGTGCATCTGGACATGTCTGAGTACATGGAGAAGCACAACGTGAGCCGACTGGTCGGCGCGCCTCCGGGCTACGTCGGCTACGAGGAGGGCGGCCAGCTGACGGAGCAGATCCGCAGGCGGCCGTACGCGGTGGTGCTGCTCGACGAGGTCGAGAAGGCTCACCCGGACGTGTTCAACATGCTGCTTCAGATCATGGAAGAGGGTCGCCTGACGGACTCGTTTGGCCGTCACGTGGACTTCAGGAACACGATCATCATCATGACGTCGAACATCGGCGCGGACCTGATCAAGGGTGGCGGCGGGTTCGGCTTCCAGAAGCGGACGACGGAGGCGGATTACGACAACATCAAGGGCATCCTGATGAAGGAGATCGAGCGGTTCTTCCGCCCCGAGTTCCTGAACCGTCTGGATGACATTGTGGTGTTCCAGCCGCTGACGAAGGACGATCTGACGCAGATCGTGGAGTACGAGGTGGCCAAGGTTGGCGAGCGCCTGACGCACCAGAACATCACGATGGTGCTGGAGCAGTCGGCGAAGGACTACCTGATCGAGAAGGGGTACAACCCGGACTACGGGGCGAGGCCTCTGCGTCGAGCGATCGGGAACCTGATCGAGGATCCGCTCAGCGAGATGCTGCTGGCTGGCGACATCGCTTCGAACGCGGTGGTGACGGTCAGCCGGAAGGAGGGGGCCGAGAACCTGTTCTTCCAGAGCGAGGCCAAGCCGGACGAGCCCGAGGCGGACCAGGACGGCTCTGACGAGCAGATCCAGGCCGGATCGAGCGCCACCTAAGACCTGTATACGGCTTCATTTAGATAGCCGGATTTACCTAGGTTCACACTGACCCCGCTTCGGCGGGGTTTTCTATTTGGAAAAACCAACTGTATGGGGTCTTCAAGGAACTTTGGTCTTGATTTGACAGACAGTTCCCTCTAACTTGGGGTCATGGGAATTTAAGGGTAAGCGCTCATAACGCTGACCCGGAGAGAGGCGACTTTGCACCTCTGACAACCAGAGCGATTTTTTGATCGCAAGCATCCTGTCCAAGCCCGCCTGGTCTGTGGGGGCGTCAGCATCTGAATCGGATGGGGTTGTCAGCAAAGAAGCCAATCTGTACGCGTCGAGAGTTGTTGTCGGCGTGAATCTGAGGCGAGAGCGAGAGCTTTCGCGTCGGTGTTTGTTCCTGGCGAGTGTCTGCCGGGGACGGAGTGTGGAGGGTGCTCCGGGACATGGCCCGGACTCCAGAGAGTAGACAAGAAAAGAGAGTACACATGAGCATTGCCAAGACAGTCGCATTCGCAGCCGGCCTGGCCCTGACCGCCTCGGCTTCGGCCCAGACCCTGCAGTTCTCCGCCGGCGCTGCCGGTCCGTTCAACTCCGCTGGCGCCGTGGGCGACGTGGACAACGGTTCGTTCACTTACAACTACGCCGGCGCGGCCTTCACGGTCGGCGACGTCGTCTTCACGGGCAACATCACCGACGGTGGCGTTGGCACGTGGCAGAGCGAGGCTTCTGTTGCGATCACCAACCCCGGCGGCGTGGTCGGCCAGGTTGCCCTCGGCAGCGGCCAGACCTTCGCTGGTACCGTCGCAATCGGCCCGAACACCATCTCGGGCGGCAACGCTCTGTGGGGCAGCGACGTGGTCGGCACCTGGAGCTTCGAGTTCTTCGAGTCGTTCGATGACGCCGCCGGCGCTGACGCCATCTGGGACAACGTCAACTTCGACTTCTACGACTTCGTTCCGGCTGGCCCCCCCGCCAGCACCTACGTCGGCGACAACCCCTCCACGACCGCTTCGGGCCCGCTGAACGCGGCTGAGGTTACCTGGTACAGCTTCGACGTCTCGGGCGGCGCTGGTGCTCTGCCCTGGTCGATCGACACCCTCGGTTCGACCAACACCGGCGGCGCTTTCGCTGACGACGACACCGAGCTCGGCCTGTACGACGCGGCTGGCAACGTCATCGCCACCAACGACGACGAGGACTTCGGCGCTGGCATCCTGACCTCGCTGATCGATTCGAGCACGGTTGGCGCTCTCGCCGACGGCACCTACTACGTCGCTGTTGGCTCGTTCAACACGGTGTACAACGCGAACTTCGACGCGACCTCGGACTCGACCGCTGTCGGCACGAACGTTGTGAACTTCAACTTCGTCCCGGCTCCGGCTTCGGCTGCTCTGCTCGGCCTCGGTGGCCTGGCCGCGATCCGTCGTCGCCGCTAATCGCTCCTGATTCGTCCTACTTCTCGCATCGCCCGCTCATTGAGCGGGCGATGTTTTTTTTGAATTGTGCCGGAATTGCTGCGGACGCCGGGACGTCGTGTGCATGCAGCGCAAGCGTGTTTCGCGTGGCGTGGCTGCACGTCTTACCGAGTCGTTAGCGGAGTTGCAAGCGTCATTGAGTGTTCACCTCCGGATAACTTTTTTCGCGCGATTGATGTGCCAACCATGAAAACCGGGTGTATGTACTAGGTGTACAGCGCTCTCAACGCTGTGCGAGGCCCGCGAAATCTCGGCGGGCATGGGGTAGGACTGTTTATTTGGAGCAGTGTCTCGACCGGGCTCTCAACCCGGAAGGGCGACCATTTGGGGGTTTATATGAAAATTGTTCAGAATCTGGCTATCGTTGCAGGCTTGGCTGCCGCGGGCACTGTGTCTGCGCAGACGCTGCAGTTCACGGCGTCCGGGGCGGGTCCGTACAACTCTGCGGGTGCCGTGGGGGACGCGGACAACGGCTCGTTCTCGTTCAATTACGCCGGCGCACCGTTCGTTGTGGGTGACATCGTCTTTCAAGGCGATCTGACCGACAACGGCGTGGGCACGTGGGGGAGCGAGGCTGCGGTCTCGGTGACCAACCCGGGCGGCATCGTTGGGCAGGTTGCTCTCGGCAGCGGCACCACTTTCGCCGGCACCGTCGCAATCGGCCCGAACACCATCACAGGCGGCAATGCTCTCTGGGGCAACGATGTCGTGGGGAACTGGAACTTCGAGTTCTTCGAGACGTTCGATGACGCGCCCGGCGCCGACGCTATCTGGAACAACGTGAGCTTTGAGTTCTACGACTTCATGGCTCCGCCGCCCCCGGCGAGCACGTTCATCGGTGTGAACCCGAACACCTCCGTGTCGGACGAAATGCTTCCCGCGTCTGTTCTGTGGTACAGCTTTGATGTCTCGGGTGGCGCTGGTGCTCAGCCCTGGTCGATCGACACATTCGGGTCGACCAACACGGGCGGCAGCTTCGGCGACGACGACACCGAGATCGGCCTGTTCGATGCTGCGGGCAACCTGGTCGCCAGCAACGACGACGCCGACTTCGGCGCGGGCATCCTGACCTCCGAGCTGACTTCGGACACGGTTGGTGCGCTTGCCGACGGCACGTACTACATCGCGGTTGGTTGCTTCAACACGGTCTATGGTGCCGGCTTTGATGCGACTTCGGATTCGACGTCCTCGGGCACTTCGGTGCTGAATGTGAACTTCGTCCCGGCTCCGGGCAGTGTTGCGCTGCTTGGCCTGGGCGGTCTGGCAGCGATGCGTCGCCGCCGGTGATTTGAAAAACCAGAGCCCCTTTCCAAGGGCTTCTCCATACACTCTCACCTCGCCCGGTCCCACAAGGCCGGGCGTGGTTGTTTTTGAGGGGTTGAGCTGGGATGAGAGAACTCTCGCACGAGCCGAACCGGTCGGTGTCTCCTGCGATAAGATTGCTCCGATGCCACCGCTTGTTCGATATATCCTGCGTCTTGGTCCGATCAACCCGATCGCCGTTCGGCTCGTCCAGGGCGGGTCTCGGCGGGTTAGGCACATGTACATCCGCTCGGCGTATCTGGGCGTGATGATTCTGGTCTTGCTGTGGCTTCTCTTGACGCAGGGCACGGGCGGATCGGGCGGGGCGCCGAGCTACGGCGAGCTGGCAGCGGCGGGTGCTCGTTCATTCACGCTGGTGGCGTATCTGCAGATCGGGCTGATCTGTATTCTGGCGCCGGTCTTCATGGCGGGTGCGATTGCGCAGGAGGCGAGCCCGAAGACCTGGGACATTCTGCTGACGACGCCCATGTCGCCCGGTCAGATCGTGACGGGGAACCTGTTTGGGCGGATGTTCTTTATTCTGGCGCTTCTGTTCTGCTCGATGCCGTTGTTTGCGTTGACGCAGTATTACGGCGGCGTGCCGGGGCGTTCGATCATGACGAGCTACCTGATCGCGGCGTGCGCGGCGCTGCTTGTCGGGTCGATCGCGATTGCGCTTTCGTGCAGCCGGGTGGTGGGTCGGCGCGCGGTGTTTGCGTTCTATGTCACGGTGGTGAGCTATCTGGCGCTGACGATCGGGATTGATCGTTCGATGGTGGCCTCGGGGATGGGCGCCGGGCCGGACGGCGACGGGGTGACGTGGATGACCGCGATCAATCCGTTCCTGACGCTGACGGCTCTGCTCGAGCCGACGGGGTATCCGCGAGCGGATATCGAGGATCCGAATCTGGGTTTTCTGGCGAGCTGGATGCTCGCGCGGCCTGTCACGACGTGGTGCTGGGCGAGCACGATCCTGAGCCTGGTGCTGATCGTGGCGAGCACGATCACGGTCCGCGCGGGCGGGCTGGCGACGATGGCGGCCGGGGCTGCGGGCGTGCCGATCCACAGGCGGATCTTCAAGCAGGGCACGAAGGACGAGCTGCACCGCGCACCACGATCGGTGTGGAACAACCCGGTGGCGTGGCGCGAGGCGGCGGCCAGGAACAGCTCCGCCGGTCGCATCGTGGCGCGGTGGGCGTTCATCGTGCTCGGCGCGCTCTGGGGCGTGGGTCTCGTGGCGTACTACCACAGCAGCCCGATGACGGCTGACGCGTTTCGTCTGGCGATCGCGATGACGGTCGTGGGTGAGCTTGCGGTGACGGCGCTGGTCGCGATGAACATGTCCGCGACCGCGATCAGCCGGGAACGCGAGGACGGGACGCTCGACCTGCTGCTGACGACGCCTTTGACGGCGAGCGCGTACATGATGGGCAAGCTGCGCGGCCTGATCGCGTACATCCTGCCGTTGGTCGCGGTGCCCTCGGCGACGATCGGGATCGCGGGGGTGTACACGCTCTTTCGCGGGTTCGGGAATGAGAGCAAGGCGTTTGTCGCCGACCGCATCGGGAACGTGACGCACACGGCTCCGGTCGTGCTTCCCGAGGCCGGGCTGGTGGTGCTTGTCGCGTCGCTGGCGTTCATGGCGTTCTGCGTGATCATCGGGTTGCAGTGGTCGATCAAGAGCAAGGGCACGCTCGGCTCGGTCGTGGGCACAGTGGGTGTGGTCGGGGCGATCGGCGGCACGGTCGGGCTGTGCGGGTGGCTGAGTTCCGACGCTGTGCCGGTGCTCGGCGCACCGATGGCGGCGCTCACGCCAGCGTCGGTGGTACGGGCGTGTGTGTACCCGGTCCGCGCGATGTCGGAGACAGTCGGCGAGTCGGGCCTGGCCTCGGCGCGCGTGGGGCTTGCGGTGGGCGCGCTGATCGCGGCGGCGGTGTACGCGGCGATCGTGCTTGGGCTGCACAAGGCGATTGTGCGGAACTTTGACTTTACGGTGCGGAAACTGGCGGGGGCGAAGTGAGGCCCTGGGTGGTCAGGGTGTTCGATCCGCGGCCGCCGTGGTGGCGGATAGGGATTACAGTTGCCTTTACGCTCATGCTATTCGGTCTCAATCCGAAGCGCCCTGGTATCGAGTATTCAAACGCAGCCAAAGGTTTCCGAGTCACAACGCAACACCGATTCGTACCGCCTGCAAGTGCAGACTTTTATTACAGTATGTCGAGCACGATCTATCGAGACTCCGTGATCGTCTCCGAGCCTGTTGTGGTTTGCGACTCGATACATGTGGAAGATCCCGTTGCGTTTCTGCAGTCTGAATCAGCGGCAGCAGTTGAATTGAGAAAGTGGCTTAACGAGGTGCCATTGACTGAACCGTATGCGTCGGACTGGCACAACTCCCAAGTTGAACGCATCTTTACTACGACCATGCACGGCGAGACTCATAGGGTTTACTGGAAGCCCACAATCACACGATGGGTTCGGAATACGGGACTACTCGTGATTGGTTTTCTACTGATTGGTTTCTGTACTGTGCATCTTCGTGTGGAATCACGGTTCAACCGGATCGCGAACCGGAAGTGCCCACGGTGTATGTACAGTGTTCATTTCAGCGAGTTTGAGGCCTGCCCGGAGTGTGGCCTAAATCTCTTGCGGGAGTCGAGGCGGTTGCTT
The DNA here is from genome assembly GCA_965228265.1 of Phycisphaerales bacterium. Classification (GTDB taxonomy): domain Bacteria; phylum Planctomycetota; class Phycisphaerae; order Phycisphaerales; family UBA1924. The sequence continues at coordinate 903,189 of OZ245804.1, read as the reverse complement.
GCGCTTCACACGAAAGGGTATCGTGGGCTCAAACGATTCATGCGCGAAGACAATGAGCCTGCTTAATTGCGGGACACCAGGTCCGCGTGCTTACGCCCGCGGCTCTTTAGTGAGCTTGTAATTAGTGCTTCTTCCGCAGGCGCGCGCTTGGGATGTCGAGTTGGCCTCGGTATTTGGCGACGGTGCGGCGGGCGATTTCGATGCCGCGGTCTTTGAGGGCGTCGGCGAGGGCGTCGTCGGAAAGGGGCTTTGCGGGGTCTTCGTTGTCGACGATCTCGCGGAGGGCGGCTTTGACGGCGTCGTAGCTCATGTCCTGGCCTGACTCGGTGGAGAGGCCGCCCGAGAAGAAGGAGCGGAGCGGGACGATGCCGCGGGGTGTCTGGAGATGTTTGTCGGCGACGGCCCGGCTGACGGTGGCGACGTGGACACCGAGCTGGTCGGCGACCTGGGTCATGGGCAGTGGCTTGAGGCTTGTCGGGCCGAAGTCGAAGTAGTCGCGCTGGGCGTCGACGACGACGCGGATGACGCGGAGCAGAGTGCTCGAGCGCTGGGCGAGGGCGTCGATGAGCCAGGACGCGTTGGAGATGTTGGTCTTGATGAACTCGCGGTCCTTCTTCTCGAGCGACTTGTCGGTCGAGAGGCGGGCGTATTCCTCGTTGACGCGCAGGTTGGCGGCCCGGCGGTCGTTGAGGTAGGCGTAGTAGCTGTCGGATTCCTCGTCGTACTCGACGATGGCGTCGGGGGTGATGATCTCGGGACGGGTCTGAACGAGCTGTCGCGCGGGGGCGAGGTTCAGGCGGCGCATGAAGTCGAGGGCTTCGCGGATCTCATCCATCGAGAGGCCGGACTCTGAGGCGACGCGCGGCAGGCGGTTCTGGGAGAGGTCGTCCAGGTGATCGGTGATGAGTGTGCGCACGCGGGCGAGGAGGGCGTCGTCGGTGGCGTCGGTCGGGTCGGCCTCGATCGCGCCGAGCTGGAGGAGCAGGCACTCGGGGATGTCGCGGGCGGCCACGCCCGGGGGCTCGAGAACGAGCTGGATGGCCTGGAGCGCTTCTTCGAGTCGCTCGCGCGTGAGATTCAGGCTGGCGGGTGCTTTGGTGAGGATCTCGTCGAGCGGCGTGCGGAGGTAGCCGTCGTCGGCGAGGAATCCGATGAGGACGACGCCGGCCTCGATGATGTCGGGCTCGACGTCGGTGAGGCGCCACTGTTCGAGGAGTTGTTCGTGGAGTGTGCCGGAGCGCGCGGGGGCGCTTGCCATGGCGTCGGTTTTGGCGTCGCGTTCGCCGTCGGGCTTGGCGGGCTGGCGGTAGGTGTCGAAGGCGTTCTCGGCGTAGTCGGGGTTATCGCGGGCGAGGTCTTCGAGGTGTTCGAATGAATCGGAGTCGGCGTCGGTGGCTTCTTCGCGGTTGATGGGTTCGTCGAGGTCGTCGCGTTCGGGCTCGGCGAGTTCGAGGGCGATGTTGTTCTCGAGTTCCTGTTCGATGCGTTCTTCGAGCTCGGCGATGGGGAGCTGGAGGATCTCCATCGACTGGATGACGCGCGGCGAGAGCTTCATGCTCTGGCCGAGCTTCATGCCCTGAGATTGCTCGAAACGCATGGCCATGGTGTGGGTGCCTACTCCTTGATCTTCTGTCGGCCTTCGATGGCGTCGGCGAGGACGGCTTTGCTTGCCAGTTCCATCGACCAGCCGGAGGGCAGGCCTCGCGCAAGTCGTGTGACGCGGACGGACCGGGCTTGGAGTTCCTGCATGAGGTAGAGCGCTGTTCCGTCGCCTTCGACGGTGGGGTTCATGCCGAGGATGACTTCTTCGACTCGGACGTTGCCGGCGTTTTTGGTCGGGTCATCGATGCGTGCGAGGAGGTCTTTCGTGGTGAGGTGCTCGGGTCCGATGCCGTCGAGTGGCGAGATGCGTCCGAGGAGGACGTGGTAGAGGCCTCGGTACATGGCGGTCTGTTCGATGGCGATCTGGTCGCGTGGCTGCTCGACAACGAGGACGGTTGAGCGGTCGCGTTTCTCGCTGGCGCAGACGGGGCAGGGCGAGGACTCGGTGAGGTTTGAGCAGACGGCGCAGTGGCCGATGGCGGATTTGACGTCTGTGACGGCTTTGGCGAGTCGCTTGGCGGATTCGGCGTCGCCGCGGAGGAGGTGGAAGGCGACGCGTTCGGCGGACCGGCGTCCGATGCCGGGCAGTCGTGTGAGCTCGGTGAGGAGCCGTTCGACGGGCGCGGGGTAGGCGGGGCCGTGACGTGAATCGGCGGGTTGTTTGCGCGGCGAAGGCACACTGGATTGTATTCGGTCCGGGTGTTGGAAGGGTGCGTGTTGTCGCGTGATCTGTGCCGATGGGGACATGAAAAAAAGAAACGAACCCCGGCGCAGACCGGGGTTCGTGAGGGATTGGTGGGCCTGTGGCGGCTTTAGTCGCAGCCGGCGTTGTAGTTTGCGACCCAGGCAGAGAAGTCGGCCGGGGTGCAGGAGCCGTCGGCGTTCTGGTCGCACTCGGGTGCCTGTGCGTTGAACGCGGCGACCCAGGCGCTGAAGTCGGCGGGGCTCAGGATGCCGTCGCCGTTGGTATCGGCGGTACAGCTCGGGGGCTCGACGCAGTCGAAGGCTTCGAGCGTGATGGCGTCGATGCCCGCTTCGACGACCTGTCCGGGCGAGTTGTCGGCTGCGATGAATCGCAGGCGGAGTGTGCTCGTGGCGGGGATGTCGCCGCCGGCGCCGACGATGGCGGTGGCCTGACGCCACTGGTTGAGCGCATCGGTGTGGGTGTGGAGTGTGGTCCAGTTCGAGCCTGCGGTGTTGGTGGCGTACTGAACACGGAGGTAGTCCTCGGAGCCGATCTCGCCTGTGGGGATGTCGTTGAGCCAGTAGGAGTAGCTGAGCGTGCCGCCGGCGGATGCGTCGATGACGGGCCCGGTGAGGATGGTTTCGCCGTTGTCGACGTCGGAGTTCCCGGCTTCGTTGTCGGTGAGCCATGCTCGGCCGGAGCCGTCGGCATCGGTCGCGGGGTCGCCGCGACCGGAGTTGACGGGCACGCCGCGGGTCCAGTGCCCATCGCTGGCGGTGCCGCTGACCGAGTAGCCGAGATCGGTCTCGGCGTTGTCGGCGAAGATGCTGCTCAGGCTCGTGGCGACGACCGTGCTGAAGGTCTCGGCGGGTGCGAGCGCGGGCACGGTGAATGCCTCACCGGTCGTGGTTTCAGCGCTGATCCACCAGTCGATCTGCTCGTAGCAGTCGAGCGGCGGGGTCGCGAAGGTGAACTGTCCGGCGGTGCCGGTCGGTGTTCCGGCGAGGGTGGTGATCACCCCGGATTCGTCGCGGATGTTGAGCACCGGCGAGGTCGGGTCGAGTGTGACGTTGCGTTCGGAGATGGTGACGGTGGTCGTGTTGCCGCCGGCGGGATCGATGATCGAGCCGAGGGACGAGTCGACGTTGAAGGTGAGGACATCGAGCGCAGGGCGGACAACGACGAGGCCCTGCTGGATGTCGGAGATGATGACGTTGCCCGAGGGGAAGTATGGGTAGTTGGACCAGGCGCCGTCGTAGCCGGTGCCGTCGTCTGAGGGGTACGTATCGAACCAGGCAACCTCGACGGGGTTCTCGGGGTCGGAGATGTCGTGGATGCGGAGGCCCGAGCGGTAGTTGGCGGCGTAGATGTAGTTGTCCTTGACGTAGAGGTTGTGGTCACGCGCGGTGTTGCCGTTGGACCATGCTCTGACGTAGAAGATGTTCTCGAGGTCTTCGACGTTGAAGATGTGCAGCGTGGTAGTGCCGACGACAGCACCCTCGTCGAGCTCGTCGTTGACGTAGAAGTACTTGCGGTCTTCGCTGAGCCAGCCCTGGTGACAGAACTGGCGGTTCGGGTAGGCGACGTTGTCGAGCTCGAACATGTTGGATTTGTTGGTGACGTCGTAGACACGGAGACGCGTGTCGGAGGAGCCGTTGCCGAAGCCCGAGCAGAGGAAGGCGATTTCCCGGCCGGCGTATGGGCCTGTAGTGTAGTTCACGACCTGCGCGTCGTGGACGTAGAGGTTGGACTGGATGGCCTGTTGTGAGGGGCTGCTGGCGGAGCCGGGAGCGCCGTTGGCGCCGACGCCGTAGGCCCTGAGCCCCATGTCGGACGCGCCGCCGACGCGGTAGATGTAGCCGGAGTCTTCGTTGGCGACGATGTTGTGCGTGGAGCCTGCGCCGGAGTAGCTGGAGTATCCGAGGTTTCCGATGTTGCCGTTATCGGCGTCGGAGAGATCGAACTTCTGGATGTGGTTGCCGCCTTCGGTGACGACGTATGCGACGTCCCCGAGGACTTTGACATCACGCCAGAGGCTGGAGGGGCCCGAGAAGGTTCCGATGATGACAGGGTTGAGCGGGTCGGTGATATCGACGAAGCCGGTGCCGGTCTCGAGTCCCATGATGGCGATTTCTTTGCCCTGGGGCGTGGTGTAGCCCCAGCAGTCGTTGCCGCTGGAAGCGCCGAGCCCGAACTGGGAGAGGGAGACCTGGCTGAGGAAGGTGATGTTGTTCGCAGGGAAATTGCCGAAGCGGGCGTCAGAGGCGTCGCCCTTTCCGAGCAGGCGTTCTTCTTCGCCGCCCGGGTGAAGGCTGACACTGGTGCTTGCGATGGCGCTGCCTGCAGCGAGCATGAGGGCAGCGGTACAGACCGACCACTTGGCGGGATACGACATATTCAACTCCTCCCCGTTCTTTCGAAAGAGACCACGGCCCCCCGGGTGTGCCAGTGAAAGCGCACCCTTTCCGTCGTCTGGTTTCAGAATACGGGATATCCGGTCGTAGGGTTGCTCAAACTTCGGAAGCGGCGCGAGAACGGGCGGTTCTTGATGAACAGCGTGCAAACAAACCGGCCATCGGCACAGGGCCAAAGAGCTGGTGGTTATCGGCTGAAATTGGACCTGTGTGGTGTGTTTATGGGCAGCCGGTGTTGTAGTTGGCGACCCATGCGGAGAAGTCGGAGGGCGTCAACACGCCGTCGCGGTTCTGATCGGCGACGAAGTCACTCTGGTTGTACGCGGCGACCCATGCGGAGAAGTCTGCTGGGGTGAGGAAGCCGTCAAAGTTGGTGTCGGCGAAGCAACTGGTGCCCTGGAATTCGACGGCTCCGATGTCGAGGTAGCCGCCTTGGCCGTACCCGATGTTTGGCATCCCCGGGTCGTTGTGGGCTCTGCGTGATTGGCCGTAGACATCTTCATCGGTCTCGATGCTGCCGAAGACATAGCCGGCGTCGATGCAGGGCGAGCCGGGGTTGAGTCTGACATCGCCGGTCGCCGCGTCGACGAACCTTGGGTTTGCGGAGATATTGCCGCCGATGAAGTAGAGATCGTCGATCCACGTGGCGTTCACCCCGCCGTCGGTTCCGCCGTAGATGTTGTTGTGGATGAATGCGGTTGGCGTGTCTCTGCCGGTGGTGATCTGCGCACCCGGCCCGGCATGGGTCGCCCAGATGATGTTCGATTCGAGCCAGTTCTCGCCGTCGTTGAGGCCGATCATGACCCGCGGGTTCGGGTTTGTCTGGACGAACGTTGATCGGAGGATGTCGAGATGCTCGTTGTGGTTCTTGTAGAGATCAGTATGCGTGGAGAAGCTGCCGACGCTGTTGTTGTGGAAGACCGAGTCGCGGATCACGGAGACGACATCTTCCTCCAGCAGCACACCGCCCGCATGGGCAACGCCGTAGTTCTCGGAGATGAACGTTGCTTCAATGAGGTTTGCGTCCGCGATGCCGCCGCCGCGTCTGGCTTGATTGCTGATGATCTCGCATCCGACAATTTCCTGGATGTGATACACGCCCCCACCGACGCCACTGCGTGAGAGGTTGTCGATCACGGTCGAGTCCCACAGCAACAGTGCTTCGGCGATGGCCCCGCCGTTCTGCTGCGCCGTGTTGGATCCGAAGTAGCTGTCTCGGATGCTTGCTGGTCCCTGAATCGCCCCGCCCGCGTGCACGGCTTCGTTGTCGATGAAGTCGCACCCGAGGAACCAGACGTTGGCGCTCTCGTCGAGATCCGATGAAAGTGCGACGGCACCGCCCGATCCACCGGTGTTGTTTTCGATGAACTCACACGCGGAGGCACGAGCACCATCTGCGAAGAGGACTGCGCCACCGGCATCGTCCGCGTGATTCCTTGTGAAGCTGCAAGTCAGGATCGCGGCCGTGCCCGCGAAGGCGCCGCCGGAGTTTGCTGTGTTCTGATCGAATACGCAGTCCTGGATGTTCAAAGGCCCGGCGCTGTAGACCGCGCCGCCAAAGATTGATTCGTTGTACTGGAACGTGGAGTTTGAGATCACAGAGCTGTACACCGAGTCGGCATCGACACGGACCGCCCCGCCCCCGGCGTTGCCGGCTGCGGTATTCCCGAAGAACTCGCACCGATCCGCGATCAGGCGGGCGGCTTGGCATCCGATGGCCCCGCCGCCCCTGCCTGCGAAGTTTCCGAGGAACAATGAATCATTGATATATGCCTCGCCGCCAGTGAGCCGGACGGCACCCGCGTTGCTGTTGGCGATCACATTGAAGCCGAAGGTGGAGTCGTTGATCCGCGTGTTGCAGTTTGTGAGCACAACCGCGGCATCGCCGATGCCCTGGGCGCTCGGGTGCGAGCTGTTGCCCTGGACAATGGTGTTGCTGATGTACAGGTTGGCGCCCCTCAGGCTCATCGCCGATCCGGTGCTTCCCTGATTTTCGTAGAGACGACACTCGTTGAAGGTCAGCGTGATGCCTGAAACGACGCCCCGCACGGCACCGGAAGAAGCACCCGTGAACCGGAGGCCTTCGAGTGTGATCGCAGACAAGGGCTGGAACGATGTGCTTGTTTCGTCGCCGAGCACGATGAGGGTGTTCGAGTTGTCTTCGCGTGTGCCGGGGTCTGCTGTGTCGTCGCCGAGGAGGTCTCCCTCAAGAGTCGTCGGGAACAGATCAGGGTTTCGGGTGTCTGGCGTGGATGGGAGTTGCAGGCCCGCGTAGCCGCCCTTGAGTGTGTAATGGGGTGAGAATTGTGCGGGCGTTGGCACGAGGAATGCCATCGATCGGTCACCTGTACCACGGTCTGGCTTGTAGACCCCGCCGGCGATGCGGATTTCGCCCCGGTTCTGCCCGAGTGCTTTGGCGAGGTCGATCGCGTCGTGGAGGTCGTTGAATGCGGTTTGCCAGGACAGGCCGTCGCCCCCGACGGGGGCGTCGTCGTCGACGTAGACGTGCGTTTGGGCGTTGGAGGCTGCGGCAAGAGCCAGTGCGAGGGATGCGGTGAGCAGTCGGTCCGTGTGCATAATGGTCTCCCGGGCTTCGCTGCACGGGTATCGAGCCGATCGCTCGGCTTGCGGGAGAAATGCACGCTCGGCGCAAGGTCTGCGCTGCACTGTGGTTGATGAGGGCGCGGTTGAAAAATGAAAGACCGCGTGCGGGTGCACGCGGCCTTCCAGAGTGAAGCTGAGTTCTGTCAGCTCAGGGGGTTAGTTGCAGCCGGCGTTGTAGTTGGCAACCCAGGCCGAGAAGTCAGCGGGGGAGCACATGCCGTCGTTGTTCTGATCGCAGAGCGGGCCGGCGGAGTTGAACTGAGCGACCCAGGCGCTGAAGTCGGCGGGCGAGAGCATGCCGTCTTCGTTTGCGTCGGCGAGGCAGGGCTCGGCGCCGGAGCAGGTGTTGAGGAGAATGGTGACGGTGCCCGAGGTCGCGCCGTTGGCAGCCACGAGGTCGTCGTTGCCGTCGCCGTTGAGGTCACCGAAGGTGAAGTGGCGGGGACGCGAGCCGACGGGGAAGTCCTGGCCGGCCTGGAAGGTGCCGTCGCCGTTGCTCAGGATGACCTGAACGGCGTTGGCGATGAAGAGGCCCGCGTGGATGTCGTCGAAGCCGTCGTGGTTGGCGTCGCCGATGGCGATGGCGATGGGGAGGGAGCTGGGTCCGGTGCTGATGGACTGCTTCGCGCCGAAGGTGCCGTCGCCATTGCCCAGGAAGTACTGGACGGCGTCGCCGTTGAGGTAGGGGGTGGCGAGGTCTTCGAAGCCGTCGCCGTTGAGATCACCGACGGCGATGCCTTCGGGTCCGTCAGCGGAGAACCGAGCGAACTCGGTGAGGTTGCCGTTGCTGTCGCCGGTGGCGATGAGGATTTCGTTCGAGAAGACCATGGGGGCGGCGACGTCGAGGTGGCCGTCGTTGTTGTAGTCGGCGAGCGCGACGCCGACGGGTCCGCCGGTGAAGTCGATGAAGATCTCGGAGTCGAAGGTGCCGTCGCCGTTGCCGGGGACGATGTTGATGGTGTCGTCGTCGCGGTTGGCGTAGATGATGTCGAGTTCGCCGTCACCGGTCATGTCGGCGATTTCGAGGCCGCGGAGCTGCGTGGAGTAGGCGTAGTAGGTGGGCGGGCCCGAGAAGCCGCCGGTGCCGTCGTTGAGGAGGATGCCGATGCCGACGTTGCCGAGGTCGGGCGACTGGACGCCGAGGGCGATGTCGTTCCAGCCGTCGCCGTTGAAGTCGGCGATGCCGGCCTGGAGGACGCCGACAGTTTCGATGGAGCCGGGCTCGACGGCGTCGATGTCGATGGCGGTCTGGAGGGTGCCGTCACCGTTGCCGTAGAGGATGGAAGCGCTGTGGCCGAAGTTGTTGGCGGTCACGACGTCGATGAAGCCGTCGTTGTTGAGGTCGCCCGTGGCAGCACCCATGGGCAGGTCGCCCGTGGTGGCCGAGTAAGGGGCGTCGTAGACGTCGGTGGCGGCGCACTGGGCGCTGGCACCGGCGGCGAGCATGAGCATGGCCGCGGTGGCGGCTGCGCGTGCGGGGGTACAGATGCGGGATGCACGATCGAGGGACATCGAATTCGTGTTCATGTTCTGATCCTTTCGAGTCTGGTCTTCTGGTTGCTTCTCTCTCACTCACTGCATCCGCTGGCGTGAGGGTTGCCGGGGCGGAATGAACGACACACGGGAACGGAGTTGCGGGCCCCGAATGGGCCCGATTTGGATCTCTGATCCGTCATGGACCCCAAACTACAAATCGGACAAGAGCGTGTCAAGAGAATCGTGGAATATTCTCTGATGGATCAGAGATCCATTCCAATGGACTCGTTTTCTCGTTATACTCGCCGGGGTACCGGGAATGGCTCCCGGCGCGTGACTACAGCGTTCGGGACCTGATCTATGTCGATTACCTTCAATACGTCAAATCAGCGGCTGGCACGGGACCTCGACCAGCAGATCTCAGAGGTCTCCGATTCCCTCCGTGGCAGCATGCTCCCCATCGTGGAGGTCCTGATCGGGTCTTCCTCGCACCGCCCCATCGCCCTGGCTCGCAGGCTCAAGATCGACAAGACGCTCACGGGGCGGATCTTGCGGTCGGTCAAGGCGAATGACCCCTTTGAGGTCATCCACAACGCACCGGCCCCGCACGGGCTGCGGATCTTTCTGCAGGCGGCTGAGAAGGCGGGCGTGAATCCGGATCTGCGCGCACGCGCGGAGCAGTCGATCTCGGACTTTGAATCGCTCATCCACACCTTCCCCGAGGGCCGGGCGGCTCTCGAGGCGGCGATCTCGGACCACATCCCGGAGATCCGCCGACAGAACGAGCGGGCGGCGAAACAGGCGGTCTACAAGTCGATGTCGTACCTGCTGGGCTATCAGGGCGAGGCGTCGCTCCTGACGACGGTGATCTCGCCCTCGGTGTGCGGGAAGCTGGTGGACACGCGTCATATTGACACCATCGTGGGGCTGCGCCGGCTGCGGGGCGAGACGCCCGTGAACCTGTTCGGTATCCGCCGACACGACACGATGGCTGGCATGCCCAACTGGATGGAGACGCTCGACGGCGAGCGCGGCGTTGAGGACGCGGGGCGATACCTGTTGAAGGAGTATTGCGACCAGCCGATCCCGCGCCTGAGCGTGCGTGACGGCGGGAACGTGCTGCACTCGGTGCTCGATGCCGAGTCGCTGCCCATCAATCAGCCCGTGACGGTTGTCAACGGCTGGACGATCCGCAATGCGAGCCTGCGTTACCGCGACGAGAAGCACACGCACGAGTGGCACTCGTCGCTGCTGCGTATCCCGATGCGTGTGCGCATCCAGGACTACTTCATCCACAAGGACGTGTGGCCGGGCGTGCCCGAGTTTGTGCCGAGGATGCCGGGCCTTCAGCTCGATTCTGTCCGGAACCCGGTGCCGGGCCAGCAGCACGACGCGATCGATATGGATATCCCGGTGCAGTCGGTCGGGATGGGCATCCTTCGGCCTGAGCTGCGGCACTCCTCGGTGCCGAAGTATCAGGAGCTCTTGAGGCAGATCTTTGATGTCGCGGGTCTCGATGCGCGCGACTACCGCGTGTATCGGAGCGAGGTGGTGTACCCGGTGCCGTTCGTGCGGATCACCGCATGGTTTGAGCTGCCCGACGCGCCCGAGGACCACTGAGAAACAGGAACTTGCCAACACAGAAACGGGCGGCCCGCTGGGGACCGCCCGCTTGTGACATGGAGTGGTGCGAGACGTTTAGTTGCAGCCGGCGTTGTAGTTGGCGACCCAGGCGCTGAAATCGGCGGGGCTGCAGACATCGTCGGCGTTCTGATCGCAGGCGGGCGCCATGGTGTTGAACGCGGCGACCCACGCGGAGAAGTCTGCGGGGCTCAGGATGCCGTCGTTGTTGGCATCTGCGAGGCAGGCGGCGGGTGTTTCGGACATGGAGATGGTGTACGTGCCGACGGAGCCGTAGTCCGAGACCGTGCTGTTGGTCCTCGTTTCGTAGGTGCCGTCAACGACGATGGTGTAGCTGCCGGCGGGGAGCGCCGGGTAGGTTTGGCTGGCGAGCCAGGTGCCGAGCGGGCTGACTTCCTCGATGAGCTGGAAGGGTGTGTCCTGGTAGAGAGTGAATTTGAGATCGATGTTGCGTCCGACGTCGACGGTGGTAAGGTCGATGAAGACGTCGCCGCCGGTGGACACGAAGGTGAAGGCATCGGTGTCGGCTGCTGTGGTGATGAGTCCGGTGATGGGCGAGCCCGAGACGAGTGTTGAGCCGCCCGATGTTCCGTTTGGATGGTCATCGGGCGCGATGGTGACGCCATTGGCGCCACTGGCCATGATGGCAAAGTCGTCCTCGGTGTTTGTCGAGCCCGGGTAGTCACCGATGGACCACTGGACGAGCTGTCTGCCGAAGGGGCCGCCCATGATGGGCCCCCATGTGGGCGCGCCGCCCGAGGAGCCGGGGTGATAGGTGGAGCCGTTGAGGCCGTCGTGTCGCAGCCCGAGGGTGTGACCGATCTCGTGGCTCGCGGTTTGTGGGCCGGCGTTGAGTCCTTTATTGAAGACGAACGTCGGGTTGTCGATGCCGTCGTTGAAGCTGTTGAGGAGTGCGATGCCGCCGGTGCCCAGCCCGAAGCCGTCGGTGATCTGGGTCATGATGACTCGGATGCCGAAGTTGGTGTCTGCGCTGTTGGATCTGATGAGCGCATCGACTCCGGGGTCTTTGGTGGTGACGTTGACGTTGTCGAAGATGACGAAGTCTTCGACGACCTCCAGCCAGTGCTTGATGATGGACTCTCTCTCGGAATCGGAGAACTCGGCGGGGTTGTTCGAGCGGTCCCAGGCGGGGAAGACGATGTCGTGGTTCCAGCTGTTGTTGACGGAGTGGTGTCCGTCGAAATCGAGGTAGATGGTTTTCGGCGCACCCGGATTGGATTCGAGGTTGAGGAAGTCATCGAGCGGGATGTCGGTGCGCGCGAGCGTGGGGCCGTCGCCGTCCGGTGTGACCGGCTCATCCGGAGCGGGCGGGCAGACGTTGAAGACGCGCCCTTCGGGGGTGATGTAGGTTGAGAGATCCGCGCGGATCATCTCGGCGAGCTCTTTCTCGTCCATGTTGTGTCGGCTGGCGATCGCGCTCAGGCGGTCTGCATGCCGGATGAGCGCGTCGCGGCCGTTGAGTGAGCCGGCGGGGATGCTGTCTGCCGAGGGCGTGACGACCAGTGCGTCTTGCGCTGTCGCGGTGCCCGCGAGCGTGGTCCCGGCGGCGAGGAAGAGAATGGCACATGTTTGCTTCATGGGTATAAATCTCGATCGGTGCGTGGCGAATCCGTTTATGGGCATCCGGCGTTGAAGTTGGCGACCCAGGCGCTGAAGTCGGCGGGTGTGCACGCCTCGTCGGCGTTCTGGTCGCAGGCGGGGTCCATTGCGTTGAAGGCGGCAACCCAAGCGCTGAAGTCGGCGGGGCTGAGAATGCCGTCGTTGTTGGTGTCGGCAAGGCAGGTATCGACCGGGGTGCAGCCGAAGCTCTCGAAGAGCAAGTCGTCGACAGCGCACTCGAGGATGTCGCCGGGGTCGTTGTCGGCCGCGACGAAGCGGATGCGGAACTGTGGCGCCGACCCGAACTCGGCACCGACGTCGATCGAGTCGGTGCGCCAGCTCGTGTCCGGGCTGTAGCTGCGCGCGGTGGTCCATGAGGAGCCGCCGTTGGTCGAGACTTCGACGCGGAAGTAGTCTTCGGATCCGATGGTGTTCTGATCGTCGTTCATCCAGTAGGCGTAGCTGACAGTGCCGCCGGTGGAGAAGTCGAGCTCTGGGCTGGTGAGGATGGTTTCGCCGCCGTCGACATCGGAGTTTGGTTCGTTGTCGATGAGTCCGGTCTGCCAGCACTGCCCGGAGCCGTCGTAGTCTGCGGGTGGGTCGGATCGGTCGTTGTCCTGAGGAACGCCGCGGACCCACTGTCCCGCTGTGGCGTTGCCTGAGACGGTCCAGCCGATATCGGTCTCGCCGTTGTCAGCGACAGAGATGCCTTCGCCGATGGTGGCCTGGTATGTCCCGTTCACGGGGTTGGTGATCACGCCGGCGATCTGGCCTTCTGCGGAGAGCCAGTAGTCGGGGTCGTCGCCGCAGTTGAACGCGGGGAGGATTCCGGTGTAGAGCCCGCCGGTTCCGCCGGTGAGTGTGACGACAGTCGGGTTCGTGTCGCCTGCGCGCTGGTAGTTGAGCACGGGTTCACCGATGAGCGTGTCGCCGTTCTCGGTGACCTGCACGGAGACGGGTGTCGGGACGCCCGGGGCGATGATGCTGGGCAGCGGCTGCGCGAAAGCGAGCTCGAGCAGCAGGATGGACTGCGAGAATTCGAGGCTGTAGGTGCCGACGGAGCCGTAGTTCGAGACCGGCCCGTTGGTGACGGGCTGGTAGCCGCCTTCGAGCACGACGGTGTAGTTGCCAAGCGGAAGATCGGTGTAGGTTTTGCTGGCGTTGTAGGTGCCTTCGGGATTGAACTGGTCGATCAGCGTGAGCGGCGAGTCGAGGTAGAGGTTCCATCTGATATCGAAGTTCGGGCCGACGTCGACCGTTCGGGCGTCGATGGTGACGTCGCCACCGAATGCGGTGAAGCTGAAGGCGTCGATGTCGCCGTGGGAATGGATGACACCTTGGATGAAATCGCCCGAGGAGATGGGTGTGCCGCCGTAGAGAACGTCGGGGTGGTCGTCGTCGATGAAGACGACCTCGTTGACGTTGTTGGTGATGATGGCGGTGTCCTGCTGGATGGTCTGTGTTGCGCCGGGGTAATCGCCCCTCGACCACTGAACGAGTGTTCGTCCGAAGGGTGCGCCCATGATCGGTCCCCACGAGGGCGTGCCGCTCGAGGAGCCCGGGTGGTACTCGGAGCCGTTGAGCCCGTCGTGCCGGAGCGCGAGTGTGTGGCCGGCTTCGTGGCTTGCGGACATGGGCCCTGCGCCGAGGCCTTTGTTGAAGACGAAGCATGGTGTGTCGGTGTTGCTGCGAAACGTGCTGAGCAGCGCGATGCCGCCGGTGCCCTCGCCGAAGCCGTTTGTGTACTGCGACATGACGACGCGCATGCCGAAGTTCGAGTCATCGCCGTTGGATTTGACCAGGGCCGCGACGCCGGGGTCCTTGGTGGTGACATTGATGTCGTACTGCACGAAGTCCTCGGCGACTTCGAGCCAGTGGCCGATGATCTCTTCCTTCTCGGCGTCGGTGAAGACGTTTGTGTTGCCGTTGCGGTCCCAGGCGGGGAAGTTGATGTTGTGTCCCCAGCCGTTGTTCACGGACTGGTGGCCGTCGAAGTCGAGGTAGATCGTTTTGCTCGAACCGGGCCTGGATTCGAGGTTGAGGAAGTCGTCGAGCGGGATGCCGCCGCGCGCGATGGATCGGCCCGTGGCGCGTGTGTCGTTCTGGATCTCGGGCGGCGCCGGCGGGCAGACGTACATGATGGTGCCGGCGGGCGTGACGTATGCCGAGAGATCGGTGCTGAGTATGGACGCGAGTTCCTCGGCGGTGATGCCGTGGTTCTGCGCGATCTCGCCCAGCCGATCACCGAGTTCTCGCACGGCCGAGGGGCCGTTCAGCGAGCCCTCTGGCACTGTTTGCACGGCCTGCGCCGAAGTAAGTCCTGTGAACAACAAACCGGCAGCAATCGCCGGGATCCCCCGCCCTGTGATCCTGGTCATCTTTGATATGTCTCCTGGCTGTGGAAGGGGTGCAGCCCCCGTTAGAGAGCTGCACCTGTGTGGTTTTTGAAAGTTTACGGGCAGCCGGCGTTGTAGTTGGCAACCCAGGCGCTGAAGTCGGCGGGCGAGCAAGCGCCGTCGTTGTTCTGATCACACACGGGGCTCATCGCGTTGAACGCGGCGACCCAGGCGCTGAAGTCGGCGGGGCTCAGGATCCCGTCGCCGTTGGCGTCCGCGAGGCAGTCGTTGGACTGCTCGCACTCGAAGCTTTCGAAGACGATGGCGTCCAGGCCGCACTCGAGGACATCGCCCGGGTCGTTGTCGGCGGCGACCACGCGCATCCGGAACTGGCTGGTGTTGCCGAATTCCGCCCCGACGTCGATGGAGTCGGTGCGCCACGAGGTGGACGATGAGTAGTTGCGTGCGGTGGCCCAGCTCGAGCCGCCGTTGGTGGAGACTTCGACGCGGAAGTAGTCCTCGCCGCCGATGGTGTTGGTCTCGTCGTTCATCCAGTAGGCGTAGCTGACGGTGCCACCGGAGGAGAAGTCGAAGACGGGGCTTGTGAGGATGGTTTCGCCGCCGTCGACGTCGGAGTTGGATTCGCCGTTATCGGTGAGCCAGCACTGGCCTGAGCCGTCGAAGTCGGCGCTGGGGTCGGATCGGCCAAAGTC
This sequence comes from Phycisphaerales bacterium, assembly GCA_965228265.1. Classification (GTDB taxonomy): domain Bacteria; phylum Planctomycetota; class Phycisphaerae; order Phycisphaerales; family UBA1924. The sequence continues at coordinate 888,098 of OZ245804.1, read as the reverse complement.
CGCGGGGACAGCCCGTTCCCACTGGCCGTCGCTCGCGCCGCCGGAGACGGTCCAGCCGATGTTGGTTTCGCCGTTGTCGGTGACGGACGTGCCCGTGCCGATGGTCGCCGAGAACGTGCCTGCGGGCGGCTCGGAGAGCGTGCCAGCGAGCGTGGTGTCGACCGAGACGAGGAAGTCGGGATCGTCGCCGCAATCGAACGCGGGCAGGTCGGCGGTGTAGATGCCGCCACCCGAAGCGGACATGGTGATATCGGTGAAGCCGGCATCACCCGCACGCTGGTAGCTGAGGACGGGATCGCCAAGAAGCGTGTCGTCGTTCAGCGTCACCAGCACACTGACGGTCGTGGTGGTGTCCGGAGCGATCAGTGTCGGCGGCGTCGTCAGCAGCGCGATGTTCGCGGGGAGCTGCACGGGCTGATCAACGCTGATGTTGAGCGAGTAGGACTGGATGGAGTTCTCGGTACCGCCGAAGACCCGAACGTACGCAGCGCCGGCTGCGAGGTTGGCGATCACGGTCTCGGCCTGGCCCGAGCCGTTGTCGTTGACGGACTGGAGGACCGTGCCCGAGGCGTCGAGCACCTGGATGCCGAGGTTTTTCTGGTTGAGAGCGTCGTAGTTGTTCCCGGTGTTGCAGGCGGAGGTCTGTGTGCCTTCGAGGTAAGTGAAGCCCCGGGGCGTGACGGTGGCGGTGATGGAGCTTGACGAGCCGAGGTTGATCAGGAAGTAGTCGCTGTCCGAGTTATCGTCGATCGAGAGAACATCGGTCAGGCCCGAGCCGTTGGGGCCGGTGTCGCCGAGCTGGACCGACTGCCCGATGCTGAGGCTGCCGAGATCCGTGGCCTCGCCCGTGGAGTCGTTGGGCTCCATCGGGTCGCCGTAGTGGCGCTGGGCATTGAGTGTGTCGTCGAACTGCGGGCCGTCGTATGCGACGGAGATGAAGGGCTCCATGAGTTTGGTCTGGCTTGTGGGGCAGACGTGAAGCTGTCCCATGCCGTGGCCGTGCTCGTGCGCGAGCACGTTTCGGAGCCTGAGGGACTGCGAAGTTGTGTTGTTGTAGAAGGAATCGGGCGAGTCGACGACCATGTCGCCGTTCTGCGGGAAGAAGTTGTAGGCGAGGATGCCCGAGTTGCCGTCGATGGGCTTGCCGCCCATGCGGAGGTCACCTCGGACGCCAGCGACGCCGGGGTTGTTGAAGAGTGTGGAGTTGTCGTCGTTCGGCTCAAGGATGTAGGTGTTGCCCGAGAGCTCGCCCCAGCGTGCGAAGACCTGGTCGTAGATGGCGCGCCAGGTAGCGCGGTTGCCGTAGATGCCATCCATGAAGGCGTTGAGGCCGTTGGTTCCTGAGCCTTCGCCGACACCGTCGGGGATGGTGGTGCCGTCGTCGGGGAAGGAGTAGGTGAGGATGGCGGGCTCACCCTGCGCAGCCGAGCCGCCCGGGTTGAGCGCGGTGCCGCCCCAGCGGCCGGTCTGCTGGAAGCGGTCGCCGTTGACATCGACGCCCGCAAAGACGACGGCTTCGAACGCCGCGATCAGCGCGGGGTCGGTGCCCGGTGCGAAGCAGGGCATGACGGGTGTTCCGCCGTGGGCGTCGGTCTCGACGATGTGGGCCAGCCCCTTGAGCATGCGCTGGTGGATGGGCTTGAACTTCTTGAAGTCCTCCTCCTCCACGTAGGCCTTGACGGCCTCGAATGTTTCTTTGTATTCCTCGTCGGAGAGCTGCTGGTTGCGCTCGATGATCACCGGGTGCGTGTCGGCGTCGGGCTCGCTGGTTTCCATGAACGACAGCGTGATGCCTTCAAGCTCGCAGCGCTTGAGAATCCGCTGACGGTCTTCCTCGGGCAGCGCATAGAAGGTCTGCGCTTCGATCATGCGGAGCATGTCCTGATGCACGGTGTCGCAGCAGACGCTGGCCGGCTTGGCGATCGGTTCGAGCGGCTCGGCGCCAACGGTGGCGGCAAGGCCCGCGGCGAAGACGATCGCCGCTGCGGTGTTGAGCTTCTTCATTGTGATTCACTCCTCTATTCAGACTAAGAATCGGGGCCTCCAGAACGAAGGCCCCGAATGAGAGAACAGGATCTGGTTACGGGCAGCCGGCGTTGTAGTTGGCGACCCAGGCGCTGAAGTCAGCGGGGCTGCAGACGCCGTCGGCGTTCTGGTCACACTCGGGAGCCATCGCGTTGAACGCGGCCACCCAGGCGCTGAAGTCGGCCGGGCTCAGCACGCCGTCGCCGTTGGCATCGGCCAGGCAGTCGTCTGACTCGCACACAACCGAGCCCGAGTAGAACTGCAGCGGATCTGCCGGCGAGTAGACATCGTCGCCATCGAGCACGCCGATGATGAAGTTGAAGACGACCTCGTCATCGCACGCGCCCGCGGGGATCGAAGCGGTGTAGTTGTCGCCGCCAGCCGGGGTGAGCGCCACGGAGGTCAGCGGGAAGGGCAGGCCCACGCTGTAGATCATCGTCAGGTTCGAGCCGTCGAGCGTGTACGTGCCCGGGTCGATGTTGACGAGGATCTCGGTCGCGTCCGTGTCGCTGAACTCCGTCGGGATGCCGTTCGGGAAGGTGATCACGACCGGCTCGGGCGGAACGTCGATCGTGATGTTGGACGAGTTGATGTCGAAGAAGTTGAACCCGGTCGCCCGGACCATGACACGGCCGTTGCTTGTGAAGACGTCGGGCAGCGTGACGGTCTCGGAGCCGTCGTTGGGCACGCCCGTTGCGAGCACGTAATCGAAGCTCGCGCCGGCGTTGGTTGAGAAGAGGATGTCGACCTGCGTCGCGCCGAGCACGGTGTTCGTGTTGGCAACGTCCCACGTAACGTCGAGCTGGCCGTCGGTGATGGTGGTCGGCGAGCTCTGGCTGGTGACGTTGAAGGGGCCGGCCGAGGTGGTGACGGAGACGCTTGTGGTGTCGGTGGCCCAGCCGCCGCCGCTGGGGTTGTTGTCACGCGCGGTGACGCGCATGGTCATGGTGCGGTTGGTCATCGGGTACTTCTCACCGCGGGTGAGTGTGCCGTTGTTGAGGTCGATGAGATCTGGGAAGTAGCGTGTGGGCGAGGTGGTCGGCGGGAAGCTGCGGAAGAGCGGGCTCGAGCCGTTGTCGGACGCGTTCGCGTCCTGCTGCGGGCCGAGGTCGTACTCCTCCCAGCAGTAGAGCACCGTATCGCCGTCGGGATCGGAACCGGTCGCGGTGAGGAAGAAGGGCGTGCCCTGTGGGATCGAGATACTCGGGCCGGCGTCCACGATGGGTGTGTTGTTGCCCGTGGCGAAGGCGGCGTCGCAGTTGTTGCCGCTGCCGGAAGTGATGTGCGCGTTGATCTGGAACTGGCTGCGGTAGTGGAAGTACGCGTCGGAGTTGTTCTGGATGTTGTCGTTGCCGCAGATGCCGGCGTAACCCATGATGGTGGTTGCCGAGCCGATCTCGTATGCGGAGGAGCCGGTTCGGTTGCCGCCGGCGCAGCTGCCGCTGTCGCCGTTGAACGTGTGCGAGCCGCCGAACTGGTGTCCCATCTCGTGAGCGACGTAGTCGACGTAGAACGGATCACCGATGGGCTGAGCGAGTCCTGTGACGCCGCCGCCCTTGTTGGACGTGCAGATGACGCCGAGGTATGCGACGCCGCCCGCTCCGGTGCTCAGGCCGTGACCGACATCATAGTTGGACGACCCGATGACGGAGTTGAGTCGGCTGGTGACCTGGTTCAAGAGGCTGGAGTTATTGCTGAGCCCGTCGGTGGTGGAGTTGGTGTAGACGACCTGGTCGTTGTCGGCGACGAGATTGAACTTCACGCCGACCTCGTCCTCGTAGATGCCGGTGACGCGGTTGACGCAGGTCACGATGGCGGCGAGCGCCGAGGCGACCGTGCCCCCGTGGTACTGGCCGTACTCACCCGTGCAGAGCATCGCGAGGCGGTATTCCTTGCGCGTGACCGCCGCGAGACGCGCCATGGGCGGCGTGATGTTCCGGTTGTCCTGCGCCCAGCCGTGCACGTCCGGCGAGCCGTGGATGCTTTCGTCGTGTGAGCAGGACCAGTTGTTGTCGGAGCGGTCGAGATCTTTCTTGTAGTACGCGGCGTAGACCGAATCGTCGTTCTTGCTGTAGCGATCGATGTAGGCGTGCAGACCGGCGCGGCGAACCTGCGCGTCAAAGCCCGAGGGCGTCATCGTGAGGCGCACGCGAGCGGTGTCGTCTTCGAGGCTCTGCCCCGCGTAGGTGCGGATCATCGGGTACTTCGCCTGGAGCGGGGCTTCCATCACGGGCGACTCATAGATCGCAAAGGCCTGGAAACCGCCCTCGGGCATCGGCAGGTCGATGATGACCGGCTCGCGCTCGGCATCGGGTGTGCCCTCCAGCGGAGCGGCCGAGAGGAGTTCACGCATGGCGGCGGTATCGAGCACCGCGGCGTTGAACATGTTGGGACGCACCCAAGCCTCGCCGGCGGTTCTTGAAGCGGGCACCTTGTCGATCAGCGCCCAGGCGCCATCGACCGAAACGCTCTGAACAGCAAACTCCGGACTCGTCGTGGCCCAGTGTGTCGTGGGCTGCGTGGGCTGCTGGCTCATCGCGGTCCCCGCAAGCGCGGAAATCACGGCCAGGGATACGATCATCCTCTTCATCTGCACGTCTCACTCCTTCGACAGAAATCCGTTCTCGGCCCACGAGATAGCCAGACCTTGCTGCAGGCATGCTGCAGTATGCGCGCCGATCGCCGGATGACGATCGAGATCATTCCAGAAGCCGACAGCCCCCCTGCCGCTGGCTCCCTTACGGGACGTGGCCGCGAGAGTTCCAGACTTTGAAAGTCCGGAGAAGCAATCGCAGCGATATGAGCAAGATACAGGCTCCCGCAGCGTGTGAGAAGGGCCGATCCAAAATGGCCCGGGTATTCCGAGTAAATACCGACCCCCTGCGCCTTATAAGACTTGCCTATCCCAACACAAAGTCGGGCGCGTCACTCGTGTGACGCGCCCGATCGGGAAGTCCGGATTGGTCTGAAACCGATTACTCGTCGCAGCCGGCGACCCAGGAGGCGACCCACGCCGAGAAGTCGGCGGGTTCGAGGGTGCCGTTGCGGTTGCAGTCGGCCGCGAGATCGCCGGCGTTGTAAGCCACGACCCAGGCGGTGAAGTCGGTGGGCGTCAGGATGCCGTCGCCGTTGATGTCGGCGATGCACTCAACGAGCCCGCCCTCGCATTCGTCCTGTGACTGCGCGAGCAGTACACAGGGGTCGCGGAGCTGCGGGATTCCGAGCGAGACGTAGGGGATGATGCCCTCTTCGAGGATGCGCTGGTGGAAGAAGAGCGCGATGTTTGTGAGTCCGCCCGGGCAGAGGTGGCAGTAGCTCATGATCGTGCCGTTCTCTGCGGTGGCGCACTGCCCGAACGCGCACTGGTCCACCGGCGGGTTGAGGCCGTGGGTGTGCGGAGCGCCGAAGTTATGACCCCACTCGTGCGCGGTCACAACCAGGTCCCAGTTCTGCGGGAGGTTGGACTCGATGGGCGAGGGGAAGAAGCCGTTCATGTTGCCCGAGACGGCCTGTGCCAGATTGAGGTTGCAGAACGTCGCGAGGTAGGCGATGCCCCCGCCGAGCGGCTTACCGGAGAGGTGGTGGGCGCCGTGCCACTCGCCCGCGTAGGGCGCACCGAACTCGGTCCAGACCGCGTTCATCTCATCGAGAACAGAGGGTGTGTCGGTGCCCAGCCAGGGGTCGGCGATGCCGGGATCGGGCCAGATACGGGTGTAAACGATGCTGAGGCGCATGTTCCACGAGTTGGCGTAGATCTCGGTGACCCCGCCGACCAGCGATTCGATGTACTCAATCGTCATGTCTGACGCGACCGACGGGTCCTGCTGCATGAAGAGCTGCGAGAACTCCGTGTCCGCCTCGATAGCGACCTTGGCGACGCGGCAGGGCTGCTCGGTCACGCCGTCGTCATCGTCGTCGTCGCCGCGAGCTGCGTACTCCTGATCCGGAGGCGTGATGAGTGTGCAGGCGTAGTCGATCCAGTTGATCTGCCCCTCGGGGAGATCGGACATGTTGTAGATCGTGATGCCGGTCTGCTGCGCGAAGCTGCCGTTGGAGACGACGTACGTGGTGCCGTCGAACTCGATGATGCCGTTGCTCATGTTGGGCGAGATCGCGAGGTAGACCTTCGAGCCGGGGATGCCGACGATCGAGCCGCGGAGCGTGGCGAGGTTGGGGCGAGCGATCGGGACGTCGCCGTCCTCGGTCCCGCGGACGAGGACCGCCTGCGGATCGAACACATCGAAGTTCTCGAGCTCGAGATCGACGAAGGTCGTGCGATCGAGCGGGAAGTCGGCGATGTTCACGCGGAGGGCGTTGTTGATCGCGTCGAAGTACGTGTCATCAAATTGCAGGGGTGTCGCGATCGGGTCGATCTGACGGCCGTCGACCACGAGGGGCGAGGGCACGGTGACGATCCGCCCCTGGAGATCGAGCGTTCTTGGGAGTCGGCCCGAGCTGTCCTGTGCGACGGCTCCGCCTGTCGACATCATGAGTGCGATCCCGCACGCCGAAAGGAGTGTCTTCATTCGTTCCACCTTGCTCCTGGTGTGATCCCACCGAGTCGGCCACCCCGACCCCGCCGGGCTGTAGCCGAACACATTCTAACGCGATTCCCCGGCCGATTGCACGATTCTGGCTGGTTTCCGGCCCTTGGAGGAAAAACAACGATTCCGTACTCCTGTACGCCCCAGGAGCCGGGACAGATCCCCGCCCTGCGAGCCACCTAACGAAACAGGCCCCGGGACGCACCCCGGGGCCTGCTTGGAAAATGCCGTCGCTTGGCTGATCAGCAGCCGGCGTTGTAGTTGGCCACCCAGGCGCTGAAGTCGGCCGGGGTGCAGGAGCCATCGCTGTTCTGGTCACACTCGGGGGCGCTGGCGTTGAACGCGGCGACCCAGGCGCTGAAGTCGGCGGGGCTCAGGATCCCGTCGCCGTTGGTGTCGGCGAGGCAGCCGGGTTCCTCGCAGAGCGGGTTGCCGGTGAGATCGCAATCGGCACCCTGGCCCGAGTACAACCCGGTGCCGTCGAGGTAGGCGAGCATCCAGGAGTTGATGTTCTGCGGGTGGAACTCGAGGTCCAGATCGCCCGTGCCGTTGCCGCACTGGTGGCAGTAGCTCATGATCGTGCCCGGCAGCTCCGAGCAGTCACCGTTGCCACAGTTATCGATGTTGGACAGCGGCGACTGCTGATGGGTGTGCGGCGCGCCGAAGTTGTGGCCCCACTCGTGCGCGGTGACCATGAAGTCCCAGTTCTGTGTGTTCTGGTTCTGGAGCGGGTACGGGAAGAATCCGTTCAGGTTGGCAGACAGTGCGTAGTCGTAATCTTCGTAGCAGATCGTGCCGACGTACGCGACGCCGCCGCCGAGCGAACGCCCGGAGAGGAAGTGCACGCCGTTACGCTGCTCGCTGGTCATGTTGTCGTTCCAGTAATCCTGGAACTGATAGAGCTGGCTCGAGGTGCTGTTCTGGTTCCACGGATCGCTGGAGGTCCAGATGCGAAGGAAGGTGATGTTGAGAATGACGTTGAGATCGCGCTCGTAGACCTCGCTGACGGCACCGACGAGCATCGTGGCGTAGTCGGACGCCTGCGTGGCGTCGCCGCCGAAGAGGTCGGTGCGGAACTGCGTGTCCGTCTCGATGGCGACGTCTGCGACGCGGCAGGGCGGGTCGCCGAGGAAGGCAACGCCGCGGCTGGCGCTGGTGTTCGTGTCACGCCCGGGGACATCGATCGCATCGCAGACGAGATCCATGAAGTTGATCGCGCCGTCGGGCAGTTCCGCGGGGTTATAGATGACAGTATCGAGATCCTGACCCGCGGGGCCCGAGCTGATGATGTACTGCTCGCCGCCGGTGCGGATGTAGCCCAGCGTCATGCTGTCGCTGAAGGCGATGTAGGCGAGCGAGTCGTGATCGCCCGCGACGTGTCCGCCGAGCATGACCACGTCGGGCCGATCAAACGAGCCGTCCTCGTTGAGGCGGAGCGTGGCGTTGGCGTCGACGATGTCGCGGCGCTTCAGATCGAGGATCACGCTGGTCTCGGTGTCGAGCGGGAAGTTATGGAAGATGGCGGTATCCACGCCGCGGAGCGTGGTGTGCCAATCCTGTGCGGGTGTCAGCGTGGTGACATTCTGGGTCGCCGAGGGCGAGGCCGCAAAGGGCTGGTCGACCGTGACGTGATTGGGCTGCTGTGTCGCGGCCGCCAATAGGACGATGGACGGAACTACAAACATCTTTCAGACTCCCTCGCAGGGCGGCCCCCCATGACCGCGGAACTCAACTCTTCTTTCTGACAAATGAAACAGGACAGTCTTTCGGGATCAGCATCCCGCGTTGTAATTGGCGACCCACGCGGAGAAGTCCGCGGGAGAACAGGCGCCGTCGGTGTTCTGATCGCACTCAGGTGCTTGCGCGTTGAAGGCCGCGACCCAGGCCGAGAAGTCGGCCGGGCTGAGCATGCCGTCGCCGTTGGTGTCGGCGATGCACGGGTCGGGCGGGATGCACGTGCCGTCGGGGATGGTGTCCCCGTCGCCGTCGCAGATGGTGCCCATCCCGAGCCAGACCGCGTCCGGGATGAGATTGCAGTTCTCTTCCGAAAGGATGAGGCAGTTGGAGCTCGTGGTGATGCAGCACGCGCCGGTCGGCTGCGGGCAGTCGGCGTCCAGGCAGGTTGTCCCGACGCCGAGGAACGTCCCGCCCAGAGCCGCAGCCTCAAGAGCCGTGACGCCCTCGACACACGTGCCATCGGGCAGACACGCAGCACCGATCGGGCACAGCGAGCCGTTGCATTCGACGTTGGCCCCCTGCCACGTGCCGCCGATGAGGTCACAGCTGTCCTCTGTAATGAAAAGGCAGTTGCCGTTGGTCAGGCAGCAGGCACCCTCAGGGATCGGACAGGTCGTCGTGACGCACTGTGTGCCCGCGCCCTGCCAGGCGCCGTTGATGTTGAGGCACTCGGCCTCGGTGAGATCGAAGCACTCGGCGCTGCCGTCGCAGCAGGCACCGGTTTGGTCTTCGCAGGTGAAACTGGTCCACGTAGCCTGAAGCATCCAGTCGCCGCTGGGCGTGCAGAGCGCCGGGAAGGATTGGAACGTGCTCCAGCCGGGCGGGCAGCCGAACACGCCGCAGTCGATCGCGTTGATCCAGTTGCCCGCCGGCGAGGCGACGCCCGAGTTGTCGGTCATCGGGAACGCGTTCTGGTTCTGTGGCGGCGGCGTGAAGCAGCCGTTGCCCGACTGCGACTGGTGCTGGTCGATGCGGAACCCGATCGTGAACGTGTTGGTGCCGCTGTTGTTGTTGATGAAAATCTGCTCGGGATCACCCGGGTCGATGCTGAACGCGACGTTCACCGCCTGCGCAGGCCCGGGCGGGATCACGATGTGCGGCAGGATGACATCATCCGACGAATAGCTCGCAACCAGCGTCCCGGTGTTAGGCGGCCCGTCCCAGACGAGCACCGTCCACTCGGTCGTGGTCTGGATCGAGGTCCCCGCGGTGCCGATGAGCGCCTCGATGAGATCGATACGGATGGGGAAGACGGACGCGGGCAGCGTGTACTGAGCCGCCATGACCTCGCCCTCGACGAAGCCGGCCTGAACGAGATACGTGCCGCCGGCAAAGGTCTCGCTCGCATAGGTGTTGGCGAGCTGGCACTCCGTGCCACGGTTGGTGTTCCCGGGATCGGGCAGGCTGCTGGTGACCTCACCCAGCGAGGTAACGCCGAAGGTCTGGACCTTGTCTAGCGTCACGGGGATGGGCGTGGGCTCGGGGCCCGCCTGTGCGGTGCCTGCGCACGCGACAAGAGCCAGTGCGGTAACTGTGCGGACAGACCGAGAACGACTGGAGCGTGCCATACGCCCGACCCTCCATTGTGAACAACCAATCGGCGTGAATCCGCCGACCCCCCACCGGCAAAGCTCCAGCGTACCTGAAGCCGCCGGCGATTGGGACCCTCTTTTCAGAAGAGGTGGCCGCCAAGCTCACACGGTTATCGGCCAACGGACGGTCGATCTTGGGGGCAAAGTCCGGAATGGCTCCGGATCATTCTTGGTTTGGCAGGGCTTTGGGCGGGTTATTGCTCAATTCACGGGCAGCCGGCGTTGTAGTTGGCGATCCAAGCGCTGAAGTCGGCCGGGGTGCAGGAGCCGTCGCCGTTCTGGTCGCACGCCGGGTCCATCGCGTTGAACGCAGCCACCCATGCGCTGAAGTCAGCCGGGCTCAGCACGCCGTCACCGTTCGTGTCGGCAAGGCACTGCCCCGCTTCATTCAACTCGCCGGGCCCGACGATGGTGTTCGCGGAAGATGCGATCGGGCTGCCCGCTGACCACTGGCTGGTGACCCACGTGTACGTCGTGCCCTCAAAGAGCAATGCGCTGATCTCCGACGTGCCGCGGGGCGCGCCAAAAGGCGAGTTGCCGTTGCCGAGGCCGTAGTCGAGCAGGTTGTTCAACGGCTGGGTCGAATCAAAACCGCCCTCATACAGAAACGTAAAGTGATCGCCGCCCGTGGAGAGCACGCTGGTGAGGTCGTACACGCCCGACTCGCTCACGGTGAACTCGAACGCGTGGTACGCGACGGGACCGAGGCCCGACACACCCGCGATGAAGTACGGCCGACTCCAGGAGGTGCCGGCCTCGGGCGCGGCGTCGTAGTTGGTGGTGATGTCCTCTGCATCCGCAAGCAGATACACAACCGCGTCATCGATGCGGTACGTCCAGCTCGACATGGGCACATCGCTCTGGAAATCGAACGTCCACGTGCCGTTGCCCTCGACCGACGCGAGCCCGTCCGTGCCGTCCTGCAGCGGATAGTCGGCAATAGTGACGTCGCCGCCGATCGGGTGCCAGACCAGAGGCGAGCCGCCGGCCGGGGGTGTCGAATTCAGAATGACATCGAGCGACCACGGGCCGAGCCCGTCCTTGAAATCACCCGATTGCACAACGAACGTGCCCGAGAGCCCCACACCCGTGACGGGCTCGGTGAGCCCGGCAAACGAGGGCATGACCGTTGCGCCCGTGTTCGTCGGCACCACGATCGACCCGATCTCAAACGTCGCGATGACCTTGTCCGATGCGGCTGCGCCACCCGCCAGCGCGATCATTGCCGAGGCGACAAGGGCGCACCTTCCGGTTGTGTTCTGTGTCATGGATTGCTCCGTGTGTCTCAATGATTATCTGCGACGACGGCCCGCGACAAGACCGCTCACCCCGAGCAGAGCCAGGCTCGCCGGCGCGGGAATGTTGTAGTACACCGCGTCGATGTCGTGCGTGTTCACGCCGTCGGTGAAGCTGTCTTCGAGGAAGAACGGCCCCGAGTTGTCGCCCGCGATGTCGTAAAGGAAGACGCTCCCGTCCTCGAAGAAGTTGCCGCTGATCGTTTCGTCCGTGTTGGCACTGATGAGGAAGGTGTTGTCGTCCATCCAGTGCAGGCCGTAGACATCGCCGTCGCCGTCGTCGAAGATGGCCGCCTCGGCGAGGAAGAGCGATGCGACGCCGGTGTTGGCATCGACACGGATGATGTCGCCGTCGGTGAACGTGATCGAGCCCCCGGCGTGGTTCATCGTGTTGCTCGTGCCGAGCATGCTGAAGTAGAGGTTGCCCTCGTTGTCCGTGGTGGCGGCCGAGATATCAGGCGCGGCGCTCGTGAAGGAGCTGAGCCCGATGCCCAGGTAGTTGCCCACGATGGTGCCGGTGTTGGGGTTGTATTCGATCAGGTCCGCGTCGTCGAACGTTGTGCCCCCGATGTCGCCGTTGAACAGGCTCGAGACGAGGTAGTTCCCGCTCGGCAGGATGTGGAAGGCGTCGAGGTCGCCGCTGTCGATCGAGAAGAAGAGGCTCGAGGTCGTGCCCGCGGTGTCGGTCAGGATGACGTCGTTGTCGGTGTAGGGCCCGCCGTTGATCTCGGTGCCGAGGTTGTCGGCGACAGAAATGAACAGGCCGTTCTGAGCGGCTGCGGTCCCGGCGAATGCTGCGAGCGCAGCGACAACGATCGAGCGAGTGGTGTACATCACAGTCTCCTTCATGTCCCATGAGGCGGGGCCTGTCGGCCACGCACGACTCCACGGTAAAGAATGAGTCTGGCCCGGGCAAGAGCTTTGTCAAAATGGGCGGCTTGCCCTAGCAGCCGGCGTTGTAGTTAGCGACCCAGGCACTGAAATCAGCCGGTGTGCAGGAGCCGTCGCCGTTCTGGTCGCACGCGGGGGCCATCGCGTTGAACGCCGACACCCACGCGCTGAAGTCCGCGGGGCTCAGGACGCCGTCGCCGTTCGTGTCCGCGTCGCAGCCGGGCTGCGTCGGCGGCAGGATGACGTACTGCGACAGATCCCCGAGCTGACCATCCAGCGCATCGGGGCCGCTCGGCGTCAGGCCCACCGTTGCCAGAATCTCGGTCTCGGACAGGGGCTGGATGTTGGTGTCGTATGCCAGGTTGAGAGCCGTGATGAACGCGTTGCACCAGACGCCCTGGATCGTCGTGCGCGGGTGGGTGCCGTCGTTCACGAAGGCCCGATCGGGCGTGCCGTCCGTGCCTTTCTGGTTGAGCTTGATGTTCCGGCCCGCGATGACGAGAAACTCGTGATTCTCGTCGTGCGTGCCAAAGATCGCACGGTTGAGGGCGAGCATGTCGAGCACAGGCACTTCGCGCGCCATCGCCATCTCGACGACATGCAGGCTGAACTCGTCGTACATCGCCGAGGCGAGCTGGCGCTTGGCCGGGTCCTGGTACGCCCGCTCGACCGAGACCATCGCACCAAAGTCGAAGAGGTTGGCGACAAGCACATTCGCGCCCGACGCGATCGCGACATCCATGATCGCCTCCGCGTTGGCGAGCTTCTGGCCGACGTGCGCGTTGATCTGGTTCTGTGTCCAGTTGCCCTCGTACACATCGGCGTAAGGACCGTGTGCCGGGCCGAAGTCGTTTCCGCCGATGAAGATGACGATGTGCGACACGCCGCGCGTCGCCGCGCCCTGGGCCACGCCCGTGTGCTGGCCCGTGCTGATCGCGTCGTCGGTTGTGGCGCTGTACCGGGCCCAGTTGTCCTCGTACATGGTGCGCCGCGGCTCGCCCCAGTCGCCCACGCCCGCCTGCGCAGCCGTCGGCCCCATGTCGATACCGCGGAGGTCCACGAGCAGTTCGGTCCAGCTCATCGCGTACGAGCCGTAGCCCTGCTCGGCGTATTCGTCCGTCAGCGAGTCGCCGATCGCGCCGAGCTTGGTGATGGGTTGCGCGGCCGCCGAGATCGACAGGCCGCAGACCGCGGCGAGAAATCCTGCTTTCAAACACATGGCAGTCATTTTCTCACATCCGATCAGCAGCCGGCGTTGAAGTTGGCAACCCATGCGCTGAAGTCCGCGGGGGTGCAGGATCCGTCACTGTTCTGGTCGCACTCGGGCGCCGAGGCATTGAACGCAGCGACCCACGCGCTGAAGTCTGCGGGGGTCACAAGCCCGTCGTGGTTGGTGTCGGCAAGGCAGGGCGTTGTGCAGGTGCCCGTGCCGCAGAAGAGCGTGGCCGCCGCCACAGGCGAGCGAGCGCCCGTCGAGTCGATGACCCACTGGTAGTACACGGTCGTCCCGTCGAGCAGCGCGTTGTCGGGGATGGGCAGGTGAGCCGTCACCGAAGCCGCCGCCCCGATGCCGGTCGTCGCCGTGAACGGCCCCTCGATGCGCTCGGGCGTGATCGCGCCCATCGCCGGCGGGGTGGACGAGACATACAACGAAACCGTGGTGCCCTCGGACATGCCCGTCGTGCCCAGCTTGAAACCCGTGTTGCCGAGATTGGGCGGCGCGACCGCGATCATCGGAGGCACAAACCCCGAGCCGTTGTCACTCCCGGGCCCGATCAGCATCGGGTTCTGCGGCAACTCTGAACGCAACGTCGGCCGATCGAACGGGAAGGTCTCGTTCGCCACGCGCGGATCGGTCAGGCCGTTGGCGATGAAATCCACCAGCGGCGGCACCTGCCCGGCGCCAAGCCTGACGGCGTCCATGAACGGGTCGATGTTCTCCGGAAAGAGCGGGCCACCGATGTAGAAACCAACGGCCAGGTTCAGTGTCGTAAATGTTCCCGCGTGCATGAAGTGTGGCTTGAGCCCAGCATTGCGGAGGCCCGGCGTCTTGAACTTTCCCCGGTCCTCGAAGAGCCCGGTCACCTCCATCCGACCCGTATCCCAATCCACAGGACGCACCCCGATCGCGCGGAACTGGTTGTCAGAAAACAACGGCGGGGTGTGACACGAATCGCAACGCGACGTCTGAAAAATCGTCCACCCCTGCTGCTGACCGGGCGTGAGCGCGTTCGGGTTCCCCGCCACGAAATCGTCCCAGGGAGACTGGTCAGCAATCAGCGTGCGCTCATACGTGGCGATCGCAAACGCGATCCGCCTGGCGGTGATCGACGGGTCGCCGAAGGCTTCCTCAAACAGATCCGGGTACGTCGGGTGGGCCGCGATCGCAGCCGACTGGTCCGGCGTCAGGTTGGTCGCAAGCGCGAGCGGCCGGGCCGATTGGAGCTTGGACGTGATCTGCGACCAGTCGCGCGCGACGTGCGCCATCTCGACATCATTGACGGGCGGCCCCGCGACCTGGCTCTCGAGCGCACCGCCCGAGGCAATCGCGACCGCTCCCGTTTCCGGATCGATGAACTCGGAAGTCGCGCGGCCGTCCCAGAAGAGCTCGTCCGCGAAGGCCGAGTTGATGACCGAGTTGGCCGAACGACCGGTGATCTGACGCATCAGATCGAATGTCGCGTCAACGGCAAAGTCGTCGTTGGCGTCACTCTTGACGATGCCGAAAGAGCCCCGGATGTCGTCGAGCGTGTTCTGCTGACCATCAAGACCCGGGTTGTTGGCGATGCGCGGGTCCACGCCGCCGGCCGCCGGGATATGGCAAGTCCCGCAACTCGTCGTGTTGTCGCTCGAGAGCTGCTCGTCCCAGAACAGGATCTTCCCGAGCACGCGCTTCTCTTCGCTGAACGGGTTCTCCGGGGGGAAATTCACCGGATCAAGCTTGGCGATGCTCGGCTGGGCGCCCGCAGACAAGCCGCCGGCAACCACCATGCACACACAGAGAGACCGCAGGACACCGATCGCCTTGGACGTCTGACCCATCGTTCCGACTCTCCACACACACGGCCCGCCCAGACCCCCGAACGATGGCGCGACACATATAGATTGTAAGGCGGAACCCACAATGTTCCGGCAAATTGCACGAGCCCATCGGTTTATCGGATCAAAATCGCTGAGTTCGGGCCATTTTCCCTGTATGTTCGCACAACAAACCCCCGGGTCCACAGCGGTCAGCATCCCGTGTTGTAGTTGGCGACCCACGCCGAGAAGTCCGCGGGCGAGCACACACCGTCACCGTTCTGGTCACATTCAGGGGCCTGCGTGTTGAATGCCGCGACCCACGCCGAGAAGTCGGCCGGCGAGACGATGCCGTCGTGATTCGTGTCGGCCAGGCACTCCGCGGGCTCTCCAGCCCGGACCCGCACCGTGACCGGTTCGGAAGGCAGGTACAGCCCGTTGCCATCCCACGCGACAAAGCTGATGTCGTACAGGCCTTCGAACTCAACGAAATGCAGCTGCGCATGCTGGTGCCCGCCGATGCCCACGTTGTAGCTGCGCTCCGCTTGCGTCGCGCCCTGACTGTCGGCCAGCAGCGAGAAGACGCCCGGGCCGGTCGTGTGGACCCAGACCACGCGCGAGTCGGGGCCAGCCAGTCGCTCGACACCGACAATCTCGAAGTTGAAGTCGCCGCCATTGAGGCGCCCCGTCGAGAAGTAGAAGTCACTGGTCAGAACGATCTGCTGCGAGCCGTAGTACCCCGCAAACGTGCCGCTGGGGATCTGGTCATCGATCTGAATGACCGCGATCTCGCCGTTGTACAGGAGTCGCCCATCAGAGATCGAGAAAGCGGACTCGCTCCCGAGATAGCCCGCGCGGATCACGGTCTGCGAAAGCCCGGGCGTCGGGACAGAATCCACGGTCATATGGAAATGGTCCTGCGCCGAAACAGTCGCGGCGAGCAGCGAGAGAACAACGACGGCCTGTGTGCGGAGCATGGTGAATTCCTCCGAGAGCAAGTGTGTGTCAGAAAGCGCCCGCCCCGCTTTCGCGGGGACGGACGCGAGGGCTCCATCGTGATATCAGCGTCGGCGTCGTGTCGCTGCGAGGCCGGCAAGCCCAACGAGTGCAGCCGAAGCCGGCGCGGGCACCGCGTTGATGCGCAGCGTGACCGGCGCCGAGTCTGCATAGACGCCGTTGGCATCCCACGCGACGAGCGTCAGGTCATAGATGCCCGTGCCGTTGATGCCCGTCACCTGCCCGTGCGGGTGGTTTCCGACGCCGACGTGGAACGAGCGATCGACGCGTGTAGCGCCGCTGAGCGAGGCCTCAATGCTGAAGCCGTGGCCGCCGCCGTGATCCTCGTAACCCCACACGGCCTCGGTCGCGCTCCCGCCGTCGACCGGAGCAAGGCTCACGATTTCGTAGTAGAAGTCGCCGCCGTCAAGATTCCCACTGGCCGCGTAGAAATCGCTGGTGATCGTGGCGGTGTTCCCGAACGAGTACCCGCCGTGGAAATCGTGCGTGTGGTACACGTAGATCGCGCCCTGGTAATGGACGTACCCGTCGCCGCCGATGCTCCAGTCGGGCTCGCTGGCGTAGTAGCCCGCTTCGATGCTGGTCGTCACGCCGTCGGTGTTGACGGACATGTGGTGATGATGCTGAGCCGAGGCCGAAAGCGCAACGCCAGCAACGATGAATGCAACTGTGTTCTTCATGACAGGATCTCTTTCTTTCAATAGAAACAAACTGTTGATGCGCACCGGCTACTTCTTGCCCCCCAGCGGGTTGAACAGAGGCCGGTGCTTCTCGAATTTCTCACGGACACGCTCCCAGAGCAGGGACTCCGCGTGCCCGTCGGCGAATACGAAATTGGATGATCCGTCGTGTCTCTCCACCGCCACCTGCGAAGGAATCTCTTCAGCGGATTCCCACTGAATCGAATGCAGGTGATCGATGTCCCCCTCACCCGCCCACTCCACGGCATATGCCGTCTCGGACGGATAAGGCACCTGGAAGACGCGCACAATCGCTCGCTTGCGCCCGCCAGGCAGGGTCTGCCCGGTGATCGGGTTGTAATCGATCCCGGGCGTCAGCTTCTCGAAGTGGTCGTTGGTGACATAGCTGTACGGCCGCTTCTCGAAGAACTCGTCCTCGGGGCATTCCTTGACCGCGGGGTCTAGGCCGTAGCCGACCTCCAGCACATCGAGCCACGAATCCAGCAGATTGCCCGTGGTGTGGCTCGAGAGCGGGAAGTGCCCGTCGAAGTCGTTCTGGTAGAGCGTCACGGACTGCCCCATCGAACGCAGATTGGCAAGACAGCGCAGCGACCGCGCCGATGTCCGGGCCTTGCCCAGCGCGGGCAAGAGAATCCCGATCAACAACGCGATGATCGCGATGACAACCAACAACTCGATAAGAGTGAACGCGCGCAGCGTCCTGCTCCTGCGAAGCAAACGTGACTTGCCAGAGTCCCCTGCTGCGCTTGCTCAGGGCGCGGCGCAGCGGACGAACACGGTGTGAGAATCACAACGGATCTGGGGTGGGTGCGCGCAGGTCAACACCCGTGCGCACATGTATGGAACTCAGGCCGTAACACGCGGCGGCGGCTCGGGCACACCGATCGGCATTGCAGGCATCGCCTGCTCGTCGACGATGCAGAGCGCTGCGGTTGTGTTCAGCGTCATCGGCTGAATCGAAGACGTCGACGTGAGGGTCGGGGCCTTCAGCCCGGACAACCACGCGAGTTTCTTGGCACAATCCACCGGCTTCCAGGCCGGCCCGTCGTGCTCATCCTCTTCGGAAAGCGAAGCCCGGCCGTCCTGATCGCCCTTGGGAGCACAGCAGCAAGCATCCCCGCCGCTACAGGAGGCGCAGGCGCAAACCGTTGCACAGGAAGCGTCATCCTGCGGTGCTGCTGCACCAAACTGGATCATGGGCAACGCCGGCATCGCGACGAGCGCGTACCAGACGATCACAACGGCCGAGAACCAGGTTGAGCGGAACACGCCTCGCACCGATATCGCTGCCTTTCAGGCCGGGAGACCCCCGGCCGCAAGACCTCATTCTACCAAATCGGCAGACCTGTTCCTCTTGAGGTCCAGAATTCGCCTCAATAAGGCGGACATGGACCGACCCGCGCTCAGCACCCGGCGTTGTAATTCGCAACCCAGGCACTGAAGTCAGCGGGCGAGCACACGCCGTCGCCGTTCTGGTCGCAGGCCGACGACATCGCGTTGAACGCTGCCACCCACGCCGAGAAGTCGGCAGGGCTGAGAACGCCGTCGCCGTTGGTGTCGGCCAGGCACTGGCCGATCGTTACGCTCGAGGTGTTGACAAACAACTCGCCGTTGAGCGTGTACGCGACGGAGAAGCTGGCGGTGAGCGACGGTGCGATGCTGGCGATGCCGGCGACCACGACGGTGTTGTCGATGTTGCCATCGGCCGAGCCAAGCCCCGGGCTGGTCGGTGTGTCGATGGTGCCCAGCGGGAAGAGCGACCAGCCCATCACTCCTGCCGTGATGGATTCGCCCGCGGCGAAGAGCGCGTTGTCGACCGAGCCGTTCAGATAATCAAGTGAGTCATCGCCGGTACGCCAGCCGATCGTGGCATAGGTGTCGCCCGTCACTCCGAGCGAGGCGACCTGCGAGGCATCGAGCGGAAACCAGCTGCTGTTCTGCGGATCGACGAAACAGGGCGGCGCGTCGCACACGATGGACGATTCGGTGACTGCAATCAACTCCGCGTCGGGCGCGGGCAGTTGGAAGCGGATCTCGTACTCACGGTAGCCCGCGTCAATATCGACCTGCTCGGAAATGTCCACGGCGGTCAGACGGTCCTCGGTGGTCAGGATCGGGAGCGTCGTGCGTGTCCCGAGCGAGTAGTTTGTGTAGCATCGATCGAAGTTTGCAATATAGAAGGCGTAGTCGATGGCGTCGGAAACGCCGTCGCCGTTGAAGTCGCAGTGCGGCATATTCCCGACGACACACTGTGTGAGCGCGGGAATAAAGTCGTTGGGTATGAGAACCCCGTCCTGATTGAGATCGAGCGACGCGCAAGACAGCTGGCCCGCAGCGGTGCCGGAGATCAGAACGGATGCGGCGGACACGAGGATGTGGCGAGGTGTCATCGGTGCGTTCTCCGGCTGGTTCGTGTGGACTCCACAGGCCAAGTTGTCATCCCCGACCCATGCGCTGAACTCATTGCGGATTCACCATACCACCTCATGGGTTGGTCTGCTACACAATAGTTCACGAAGCTGAACACGACGCACCAGGCGACGCAGTCCATGCCGGGGATAGGCCGTGCTGTTGACCTTACAGAACACGCCCATATTTTTCAGCGAAATCGGGACAACCTGAGAATTCGCTGCGAGCGCCAGAAATAGAGACATGGAAGCGGTGAGCACTGCCGGCGAGCCGGCCCTTGATAGATTCAGGTATCCACAGCCGAACGCCGATTGTCCCCAGAATCTGGCCCTGCTCAGCAACCAGCGTTGTAGTTGGCAACCCAGGCGCTGAAGTCTGCCGGCGAGCACACGCCATCGCCGTTCTGATCGCAGGCCGACGACATCGCGTTGAACGCAGCCACCCACGCCGAGAAGTCGGCAGGGCTGAGAACGCCGTCGCCGTTGGTGTCGGCCAGGCAACTCGTCGCGATAGTGAGCACCGCACCCGCACGGAAGCGGTCTTCGCCTGCAACAAAGGTCTCGTTGAGCTCGAACGACACAACGGAATCATCGAGGAGAACACAGGCGAGCGTCGCCCCGCCGCGGGTGGCAATAGTCGTTGGGATAGCACTCAACGCGATCGCCGCCCCGTCCAGCGTTGCGGACTTGGCAACGATGTTCATGGTGACTCCTGAGCCATCGCCCGTTGGCGTGCCGAGCCTGAATGCGGCCCCGACGAGCCCGCCCGAGAGATTGAACGTGCCGTCATACGCCCGGAACCCTTCGCCGATTGCGCCGCCGGTCATATTGAATACCGGGTTCACACCCGACGAATTCAGGATGGCGCAGTTCGTACCCATGCCGCCACCGGACAAGTTGACGGTGCCTTTCTCAGCTACAAAATCGTTTCCGATTGTGCCTCCGGTCACGTTGAGCACACTGCCGATGCTCTTCGTAAATCCATTGTTTCCGCTGGAGCCTCCCGAAACGTTGGCTGCTGCATCTTCATTGATCTGGATCCCGCCGTCGATCGTGCCGCCCGTCTGCTCGAATGTGGCTTCGTCCCGCAGCAGGATAAACGTGTCGATGTCGCCGCCGGACATTGTGCACGACGCACTGTCCTCGATGATCATCGCGGCCTGGCCCTGAGCGACCAACCCGATGTCGCCGCCGGTAATCGTGCCGACGCTGTTGCCCTGGAGCCAGAGCCCGCTGCGCGCGGTGCCGCCGGGAAAGATGTTGAGAGACGTTGAACCGGTACCAGCTACGAACTTGGTGCGGATGAGCGTGCTGCCGCCCTTAACGTTGTAGACGACATCTTCAATGAAAGAATCAATCGTAAAGAAACCGGACTCGCCGTTGTCGTTTAGGTTGACCGTGGCCCCGTTGAATGTAAACACGCCGTCGTCGGCATCGGGCAGTATGCCGTCAAAGCAGCAGACGTTCACAATGACGCCGGGATTGATCCCAAAGTATGCCTCGTCCGGGAACGCATCCGGCGGGATGTTGATCGTCTGCGAACGAGCCAGCCCCGCCGAGGCCAGAATCACGGCTGCTGTCAGTGCTGTGCGTGTCATCGCGGTCTCCTCTGTATTCAACATTCAGACAGAACGTCTTCATGTTCATTCGCAGAACACGCATGGCGCCCGACACAAGAGTAAATCGGTTGCGCTACCAATCAGTACAAAATAATTCAAGACACAGTCACACGGCTCGTAACGGCATTCGGACACACTTGTACTTTGCCTATTTTACAGCGAAACGTCTTACGTGCCGCAACCCGCGTTGTAGTTGGCAACCCAGGCGCTGAAGTCCGCCGGCGAGCACACGCCGTCGCCGTTCTGATCGCAGGCCGACGACATCGCGTTGAACGCAGCCACCCACGCCGAGAAGTCCGCGGGCGAGACCACGCCGTCGCCGTTGGTATCGGCCAAGCACGGCAAGGCGAGATCGACGTCAAAGATGTACGCCTGTCCCTGGTTCGTGTTGATAGCGCTCGACTGACTGGCGCCGATGATCGCGGTCGTCCCATCGAGCGCGCACGACCAACCGAAGGTCGCGCTGGCGGACGTATCGCTCGGGACAAGCTTGGCGAGCTCGACCGGGTTGGCCGGGTCGTCGAGGTTGTAGAGATAGGCTGAGCCTCCGCCGGGATGGATGTCGTCGTCGGTGCGGGCGCCGACCAGCAGGGTCGCGCCCTCGAGCGCGACGGACCATCCGAAGTCATCGGTCGGCTCGCCGTCGCTGGCGAGGAGTTTCGTAGCGAGCGTTGGGTTCGCCGAATCTGTGATGTCATAGATGTACACCGCGCCCGCGTCGAGACCGAGGTCGTCATCGAACATCGCGCCGACTGCGACCAGGTTGCCCGCGATCGACACGGAGTAACCGAAGTAATCGTTCTGGTCGCCTTCAACCGCGAAGAGCTTGGCAAGCTCCACCGGGCTCGCGGGATCAGAGATGTCGTAGAGATACGCCGCCCCGCCGTTGGACGCCGACTCGTCCTCCCATCGCGCACCGATGATCGCCAGATCCCCCTCCATATCCACGGCCCATCCGAACTGATCAACCGATTCGCCGTCGCTGGCGATGATCTTGCCCAGCTCGGCGCCCGTCGTCGTGTCAAAGAGGTACGCGGCCCCGGAGAAACTGGCGGCACCGTCATTCCCGGGTGCGCCGACAATCGCGCGCGAACCGTCAATATCGATCGCATCACCAAAGTCATCGGTCGAACCCGCGTCGCTGGGCTGGATGTGCGACATGAACACGGGACTCGCCGGGTCGGTCGTGTCAAAGAGCCAGACCCGCGGCGTGTACGTTCCCGTGAACGCCCAGTTGCGCGTCGCAACCATCGCCCGGTCCGTGCCGATCGCCGCCCCGAAGAGGAGCTGATCCGCCCCATCGATCGCAGGCGTCTCGAGCTTGGCAAACTGCGTGCCCGTCGCGGCATCGAACAGATACGCCGCGCCCGGCACCGGAACCGTCCACAACCCCAGACCCGAGACAATGGCAACGCCATCGTGGATGTCCACGTCGTCGCCGAACTGGAGCGACTGTGTCGCGTCCCCAGGCGCGAGGATATAGGTCTCGTTCACCGGCTGGGCGGTCGCCAATTGTGCAAGCATCAGGCCGGCGGCTGTGGTCGTGGTTCTGCGCATGTGTACCTCCGCGCAGCACGCGTCAGTCGCACCCGCCGCGCCTCAGCGTAACACAACACTGCCCACAAATCGCCGTCCGAGAACCCTCAGCAGCCCGCGTTGTAGTTGGCGACCCACGCCGAGAAGTCCGCCGGCGAGCAAGAGCCGTCACCGTTCTGGTCGCACTCGGGGGCCTGCGTGTTGAAGGCGGCAACCCAGGCGGAGAAGTCGGCGGGGGTGACCGCCCCGTCGCCGTTGGTGTCCGCAAGGCATTGACTGCCCGGGGTCATTGATACGTTGTCCAGGTGGGTGACGTCGGAGGTCATAGTGCTGAACTCGCCCCGGATTCGCAGCGCGGTGATGTTGGCGAGCACAGCACGGATCTCGGCCTCTGTAGCAACGGCACCGCTGACGGAGTTGACGCGCCAGTCGTCTGAAACGTCAAGATTCACGGAACGATGGATCCAGGCGCTGTCCGCGGGAGCGGGGAAGTCACGCACGATCCTGAGGCCGCCGTTATTGATCTCGACGTCGGGCTGGTTGGCGCCGGAGGTTGTTGGGTTGTTGGTCTGGATATCAAAGCTCAGTGTGCCGCCGTAGTAGCTGGACTTGTCGCCCTGGTACGCGGCGGGGGCGAGAAATCCGAAGTACGAACCCGAACCGAAGTCAGAGATCCGCGCCGAGCCGGCGGGGTTTCCGATGGCAGCATCGTATGTGATCGCGCCGTCGTTGTAGACCATCCACCCTTCGAGGTCGGCCTCGAAGGTGCTTGTGATCTGTCCCGTGGCGGTGCCCGCAAGGCTCATAGCCGCAGCGAGCAGAAGACGACGCGAACGAATGCGACCCATAACGATGCTCCATACGGAATGCCGGCGAGGAGCCCAGCATCACGCACGGAGCCCGACAAGTCAAGGGTCGTGGCGAAATCGGAGCGTTGCGATCAGCAGCCCGCGTTGTAGTTGGTGACCCACGCCGAGAAGTCCGCCGGGGAGCATGAGCCGTCGCCGTTCTGGTCGCACTCGGGGGCGGATGCGTTGAAGGCGGCGACCCAGGCAGAGAAGTCGGCGGGGGAGAGGACGCCGTCGTGGTTGGTGTCAGCTGGACAGGGCGTGCCGCCCTCCGCGAAGAATTGGGTGACAGGGCTGTAGGCGAAACCGCGCCAGTTCTGTGTGGTTACAAACCACTCGTGCTGCGCGCCGGGAACCAGTGTGTCGGCCGGGATTGTGACGGTCGTTGTTGTCGGAGACAGGTCGCGTTCCGCGAAAACCTCGACCCGGTTTGAGTTGGCGTCAAGACGGTAGACAAACACATGTTGAGTAGATCCATGGTTCCCCGGACTCCACAAAAGCCCCGTTGGAGTTGTTGGATCTACTTCTTCTTTGGGCTCTGGGTCTACGTTTTCAGCAGGCTCCGGAGGATTGTCGATGCCGTTATCATCGATGTCATAAAGTAGCACGTCCACTGCCTTTATATCGGGCAGTTGTAAGTAGCTCCCGTTTACAACTTGTGATCCTCCCCCCGCGGAAGAATCCATAATCCCAACATACGAGGCGTCTTGGGCACCATAATCTTCCCAGTGGCCCACATTCCCATCAACGTTTGCTGTATCCAGGGGCCAATGCCTATTTTGTCCTAGTGCTGCGACCCCCCATGCGGCCACATCGGGACGCAGCTCACGAATGGCACCCGCAAATTCTCCGGCGGAGATGTTGTCTCCGTCTTGAGCATCTTCACCAACACGAAATACATCCCATAAAGAGATTTTATCTTGTATTAGCTGAGTTTCAATGAGGTATTGAGCCGAAGTAAACCCAAAGTGATGGCCAAGCTCGTGAATAAGTACACCAACACCGTCAAAGTGCTCGGCATTCACGCCATCTGCCGGATCAAAATCGATATTGGCAGGATCGCCGCCCGGTAATTCCGGGCTGGGATTCAGCAACACCTCTTGCCACTCTGTTCGAGGAATTCCGCCGGCAATAAGCTGTGAAACAGT
This sequence comes from Phycisphaerales bacterium, assembly GCA_965228265.1. GTDB lineage: Bacteria > Planctomycetota > Phycisphaerae > Phycisphaerales > UBA1924. The sequence continues at coordinate 863,719 of OZ245804.1, read as the reverse complement.
TAAACCAATCAGAAAAGCATCATCATCTTGGTCTTGTGACCATGCGTATCGAACACTAGCTCCAGAGGGCAATTGTAGATACAACGAATCCTCCGCGGAGGAAGACCCGGAATCAGAGCCTGCCTGCATATTTTGACGAAGAATGTTCCAAGCACTATTGAAGTCGACTAGGGTTTGCGCTTGAGCGATCGTTGTTTCGCCGAGTTGGGAATTAGTGTCCCATTAAAAACGAAATCGATATATTGGACTATCTCCTTCGTTTACAAGCAGTTCCTCCCAAGTGTCAAGGGCGAACTCAATCGCACTTTCCATGACGCCCTGATCTGCCCATGCAGGAGCACCGTCGGGAATGTACTCATAATCAAAAACTGGACGTTCGTGAACACCAAGGGCGGGCGCTAACGGCATCGCACCAGATAACACGTCGCCATCTAAAACTCCAATTTCGCAAAAAGAAGAATCCGAGAGCTCGAATCGCATTCCAGGGTAAATATTCGCACTGCCATGCGCAGTAAGCGAACGCAAGTGCCATGCATCATTTTCTGCGAGTAGTAATGATGGGCGGTGCAAACAGTAATACAAAATTGCCTCTTCTCCACGATTCTCAAGCACAATTCCAGAAAGCAATGTCCCGTCCGGTTGCCTTGTATATACCGGGACCAGGGTGCTGCGAGTCGTGAAGTAATCGATAAGTGGCACAGGATCAATCGAAGTCGTAGCTATTTCGAATGATCCGCTTTGGTCTAGTATTACGGCGTTCGGGACAGTAGTAATAATTGTGTTGAGTTCCGGCTCGTGTCCAGCGGCGGAACATGCAAGAGCCACAGATCCCGCAATCCCAACCATTATATTGCCAATAACACTAGTGTTCATTTTGCACCACCTCACATAACAATATGAGAATAGTATCTCGCCACACGCCCACCAATAACCCCCGGTTTGAGGCCTACCCGTGAATCAACTTCCCCTCACTCGCCAAAGCCGCCTCGTGGACAGCCTCGTGCATCGTCGGGTGGGCGTGAACCGTCGCGATCAGGTCCTCGCTCGTCGCCTCAAGCCTGCGGGCCAGCGTGAGCTCGGCGATGAGTTCGGTGGCTTGATCGCCCATGATGTGGGCACCTAGGATCTCGCCGTGCGGCAGGCCGCGGATGATCTTCGTGAAGCCTTCCTGGTGAGCCGCCGCGATGGCCTTGCCGTGGGCCTGGAAGTTGTACTTGCCAACTTCATAATCCTCGCCCTTCTTGAGACCCTTGGCGATCAGCGCCTGCTCGGTGAAGCCGACGCTGGCGACCTGCGGCTGGCAGTACGTGCAGCCAGGGATCACCGTGTAATCGATCGGGTGCGGCTCGTGGTTCAGCTTGCCGGCCTTCCACGCGATGCGCTCGACACAGATAATCGCCTCCTCTGACGCGACGTGCGCCAGCCAGGGCGGGCCGATCACATCGCCGACAGCATAAATGCCGGGGATGTTGGTCTTGTAGTCGTAGTGCTCGTCGGGCACCGCGTTGCCCGGGACGTAGTCCGTCTTGATGTGGTCCTTGAAAGTCTCGAGCTTGAGCGAGTCGTCGAAGAGTCCGTCGTAGCGACCCTTCACACCGATCGCGACCAGCACGCGGTCGGCTTCGATGGTCTCGGCCTTGGATTCGTCGGCCTTGCCGTCCTTGAACGGGGCAACGGTGACCTTGACGCCGTCTTTGGTCTTCTCGACCTTGGTGGTGATTGTGGAGGTCTTGATGTTAAAGCCGTCTTTCCTCTTGTAGTGCTTCTCCATCGCCTTGGAAACTTCGGTGTCCTCGACAGGGAGGATGCGGTCCATCATCTCGACGACGGTGACCTCTGAGCCGAAGGAGTTGTAGAAGTAGCCGAACTCCATGCCGATCGCGCCCGAGCCGACGACGATGAGCTTCTTGGGCATCTCCTTGTTGAACATCGCCTCGCGGGCGCCCCAGATGCGGTCATGGTCGAAGGGCGCACCGGGCAGCTCACGCGCAACAGAACCCGTCGCAACGATGATGTTGTCACAGGTGATCGTTTCGCGGGTCTTGCCCGGCTTGGCTGGCGCGGGGGTGAACTCCTCGTTCACCTCGCAGTCCTGAATCTCAACGGTGCACTTCTTGCCGCCCGTGTTGCCCGACACGATCTTCGCGTTGCCCTCGATGTGCTCGATCTTGTTCTTCTTGAAGAGGAAGTGGATGCCCTGATTGAGCTTGCCAGCGACATCCCGGCTGCGCCCGATGACCTTGTCCCACTCGAACCCGATGTCGCCGTTGATCTTGAGACCGAAGAAATCGCGGTGGCTGAGCTTCTCCATGAGCTCGGCGTTGGTGAGCAGCGCCTTGGAAGGGATGCAGCCCCAGTTGAGGCAGACGCCCCCGAGCTTGGCGCGCTCGACACAGGCGACCTTGTAGCCAAGCTGAGCCGCGCGGATCGCGCCGACGTAGCCCGCGGGTCCGCCACCGATGACGACGATGTCGAAGTGCCTGTTTGCCAAGGGGAGTCCTTTCTGTCATCCCGAGTTTCGGGGTTTGGTCAGTCTGTCCCCGGGCCTGCTGGGCCGGGGCGGGATGATAGCGCCGACGACCCTTCCAGCCGCCCTCCTTGGATTTCGCCGCCGGGCCCGCCGGTGCAATGCGCCGGACTCGCCCGCGTTGTGCCGACACGGAGGAGGGGCTGTCATGTTTCCACGGTGTCACCTGCGCATCGGCGCGGCTATGGCGTGCACGCTGCTCATCGCTTCTGCATCCGCCCAGCCCGTGCCGACACACGACGACGTCGTCTACGCAAACGTCGGCGGGCAGGATCTCGCGCTCGATCTCTATCTCCCCGACACCGATCCCGGGCCCTACCCCGTTGTGATCTGGATTCACGGCGGCGGCTGGGCGGGCGGCTCAAACGACTCCCCCGCCTTCGTGCGCCCGCTCGGCGCGATGGGCGTCGCTGTCGCGAGCGTGCAATACCGCCTCACCTCACAAGAGGGGCAGTTCGGCGATGAGCCTGTCATCTGGCCCGCACAGATCCACGATGTGAAAGCCGCGGTGCGCTTCCTCCGCGCCAATGCCGCGATGTACAACCTCGATCCCGACAAATTTGCTTCCTGGGGCACCTCCGCGGGCGGGCACCTTTCGGCTGTGCTCGGGCTCTCGGCAGGCGACGCATTCCTCGAGGGCGATGTCGGCGATCACGTCGGCACCAGCAGCTCGATCCGCGTGGCGGTCGATTACTTCGGACCGACGGACCTCATGCGCATGGACCTGGATGTTACAGATCCGCCCGGCAGCACGATCGAGCACGACGCGCCGAATTCTCCCGAATCGAACCTCGTCGGCTGGGACCAGCCCGGCCAGGGCATCGGGGATATCCGCGCGAACATCGGCAATCCGAACCCGCCCTATGACGCGCTTGTGCCGCTGGTCCTGTCGGCTTCGCCCTATGTCATGGTGTCGGAGGGTGACGCGCCCATCTTCATCGGACATGGTGCGCAAGACACAAGCGTTCCGATGGGACAGAGCGAACGACTCGCAGATCGCTGTCTCGAGCGGGCGGTCGTCCACGAGTTCGTCATCTCGCCCGACGCCGGCCATGGCTCACTCGGACAGGGTGTGGACTACGCGGCCCTGCGCTTCCTGACGACACACCTGGGCATCGGGGATCGCTTCTGCGAAGCGGATGTGAACTACGACGGGCGTCTGACACCCGCGGATCTGAGCACCTGGATCGCGGCTTTCAATGGCGATAGCCCTTCGTGCGACCAGAACGACGACGGAGCCTGCTCGCCGGCGGACTTCTCGGCCTGGGTTGGCAAATACAACGCGGGCTGCAGCTGATTCCAGATGGCGAACCCCATTCAAACACCTGTCAGAACGCGATTTGCGAAGGAAAGGGGATCCGGGGCCGAAATCAGCCCGTATGGCTCTCCGGCAGCACTTCGCCCACGGATTTCTCTGTGGTCAGACAACGATAGGTGGTCCGATAATTCGTTCGTCGGGCGTCCGGTAGGTTGTTTCTTGTTCGCGTATACCCGAGGGTGTTTGCGAATGCGGGGTGGTGGCGTATCAACTAGTTCAGGGGGGAGGCTGCGGACGCGCGGTCTCCGGGAGTTCCAGAGGAACGTATATAGAGGATTCGGATCGTGACACAGAAGACCAAGACCATTTTCATGCTCGCCGGGCTGGCGCTGAGCGCCTCGGCTTCCGGCCAGGTCGTCGCACCGTCGACCGAGACCGTTGCAAGCACTGTCCCGGCGGGCTCGGTGACCGGCATGGCTGCCCTCGAGAAGATCGCCGATCGTCTCGATGAGTATGCCGCCGAGTACCACCTCACCCCGGCCGAGCTGGCCAACTTCCTCCGCAACGACCGCTCGATCTACATCACGCCGGACTTCCGGATGATCGCGGCCTGTCCGCTGGCGCCGAACCAGGGCGACGGTGCTGATGCCGAGGGCGACGGGCCTTCGATCGCTGCCGATCCTGACATCCCTCTTGATGACTTCCTGAATCTCGAGTCGAACCCGGGCGCCAACAAGACCATCTACATGGACTTTGACGGGCACCACTCGGTCGGCGACGGCTGGGGCCACAACATCGTGTTTCCCGCGTACAACACCGCCGGCGGCACGGGCACCTTCACCGACCAGGAGAAGTCCGACATCATCAACCACTGGCGCGAGGTCGTCGAAGACTTTGCCCCGTATGACGTCAACGTCACCACGAAGGACCCCGGCGTCGCGGCGCTGACCAGATCCGGCGGCGGCGACCAGACCTACGGCGTCCGCTGCGTGATGACGCAGGCAACCAGCGGCTTCGGCAACGGCATCGGCGGCGTCGCGTTCCTGAACTCTTTCAACAACAGTTCCGACACGCCCTGCTTCGCATTCAACAAGGGCCTGGGTGCCGGGCCGATGACCGTCAGCCACGAGGTCGGGCACACGCTCGGCCTCTCGCACGACGGCCTCAACGGTCAGTCGTACCACCCGGGTTCTTCCGGCGGCAACCCCAGCTGGGGACCGATCATGGGCGCGCCCTTTGGTCGCCAGCTTGTGCAGTGGTCCAACGGCGACTACCCGGGCCGCACCACATCGCAGAACGACACGGGCATCATCACCAACAGCTCCAACGGCATCGGCACCTACGCCGATGACCACTCCGACTCGTTCCTCTCGGGCACGGTCTTCGACATCGCCAACCAGGTCTCGGGCATGATCAACTCAAGCTCAGACATCGACGCGCTCACCTTCACCGTCCCCGATGGTGATGTGAACATCTCGGTCCGCAACGTCGACAACGGCCCCAACGTGGATCTCACATACGAGCTCTACAGCATGTCGCCCCTGTCGCTCATCGATGATTTCGACCCGCTGGGTATATCCGACGCGGAAAAGATGTACACACTCGCTGCGGGTGAGTACACAATCATCATCGACGGAACGTACCAGACCAAGACCAACGGCCCGGTCTCGGACTACGGCTCGTTCGGGCGGTACACCGTCGACGTGAGTGTCATCCTGCCGCCCGAGCCCGTGACGGTGTCGTTCCCGAACGGCATCCCGACGGAGTTCAGCGACACGGACGCGACCGAGATCCTCGTCAACATCGACCCGGGCACGTACACGCTCGACGGCTCGAACCTGACGATGATCTACAGCGTGGGTCTGCCCTTCCCGCTGACCTCCGTGGCGCTCACCCCGGCTGGCGGCGACAACTACACCGCTTCGGTCCCCGCGGGCGCATGCGATGACGATGTGGTCTTCAACTTCATCGTCGGCGTGCTCGATGGCGACGATGTCTACTCGCCTGCCGACCCGCTGCAGTTCTACTCAGGCTCGGTCGTGTGCGAGTCGGACGACTGCCTGGCCGACGCCAACGGCGACGGCGTGCTGAGCCCGGCCGACTTCAGCGCCTGGGTGGCCGCGTTCAACGCGATGGCACCCGAGTGTGATCAGAACGCCGACGGCGTCTGCAGCCCGGCCGACTTCAGCGCCTGGGTCGCCAACTACAACGCCGGCTGCCCGTAAACCAAGCATCAATCAGGTTCTATCCAGCGGGCGACCTTTCGCGGGTCGCCCGCTTTCTTTTTCTCTTGTTCCGCTGCGTGAAAGGACTTATCGTTGTATACCACGCGGAGGTCTGATCTATGCAGAGGGCTCTTGTTGCCGTGCTCTTTCTTCCCTCCGCCGCGGCCGGAGACGTGCTGGAAGTCCCCGGCCAATTTCAGACCATCCAACAAGCCGTCGATGCGGCAACCGCCGGGGACGAGATCGTTGTCGCGCCGGGGAGCTACGCGGGCTTTGAGAGTTCGGTCGACGTCATTGTTCGCGGCGACGGATCCAGCCCCGATGACACCACGATCGCGGGACTCATCGAGGTGTTCGACCGCTTCTCGATCGAGAATCTCGAGGTCGCCGGCGGGCTGTACTCGCCCGGCTTTGATCAGATCAGCATCGAGAACTGTGCCGTGATCGGACAGGGCATTGTGATCCACAACACGAACCTGATCGTCACCGACACACGCTTCGAAGGGTGCGAGGACGGAGCCGTCGTCATCTCCGACAGCAACACGTCGTTTACGGATTGCGACTTTGTGGGCAACTCGACAAGCCAGGGCGGGGGGGCCATCTCCTGCAGCGACTCTGTGCTGATCATCGACAACTGCCGATTCATTGAGAACCTCGCGACCCAAAACGGCGGGGCGATCGAGGCCAACACGTTCGCGAGCGAACTCGTCATCACCGACTCGGCCTTTCTTGGCAACACGGCGCACAACGGCGGCGCGATTTTCAACGATGTTCAGTTCGGCGAATGCGAGATCGAGCGATGCGTCTTCCGGGAGAACTCGTCGATGTCGGGAGCCGGGGCGCTCTGGATGCAGGGCAACGGCAACGCCCACCCGCCCGGTTCGATCCGCGACTCGGAGTTCGAATACAACATCACGACCGATCTCTCCGGAGCCGCGGCGGTGCTGGTCGTCGGTGCGATCCAGCCTCTGCCCGAGATGGGCGGGACGCGGTTCTGCGAGAGCCAGCCCACGAATGTGCTCGGCCAGTTCTTCGACGAGGGCGACAACCTGTTTGATGCCGGTTGCGGCTGCCGGGCGGACATCAACGGCGACGGCAGCCTGACGCCATCCGACTTCTCAGCCTGGGTCTCGGCGTACAACTCGATGTCCGCCGATTGCGACCAGAACTCCGACGGCGCGTGCGACCCGGCGGACTTCAGCTCCTGGGTCACCAACTACAACGCGGGCTGTCCATAACAAGTCTGCGCAAGAAGAAACCGCGACCGGAAAGTCCCGGCCGCGGCACTTGCTGTGTTCACAAATTGCGGATGAAAGTCGGCGCGGCTTATTGTAAGTAGAAGTTGTCTTCCAGCGGGCATGTCGCGATGTTCACCGCGACGAGGTCTGCCTTGCCGCTGCGGTCACCCATCGACACGATCCGTTCGATCGCGTCGATGTGGTTGTTGACCTCGGCGAGCTGCTGCTTCGTGAGTCGGGCGCGGGCACCGAGGACGTAGGTGTCCCGGTTGCGGCCCTTGGCGTTGGCTTCGCCCGAAGCGAGGTGGTCGGCGACCTCGCGGTTGGCACGCCGCATGACCGCGGCTGCATATCGGGCACTTGCCTTGACGCTCTGGGCATTCTTGCCGTCGTACGCGATGTCATTCTCGGTCACCGCGGCGCGGTAGATGGCCGCGTGACGCTTGCCCGACCGCTTCGAGCCGGACTGCTCGATCACGCCAGTTCTCGACATCATCTCGATGTGGGCGTAAAGCGACGTCTGAGAGCGGCCCATGCCCTTGGCGATCTCGGCGACCGTGTGCGGACCCTGACCTCGCAGATACGACCATATTTCGCGACGCACCGGGGATGCGAGAACGCGGTGTGCGTCTGCCTTCCCACGACTGCGGCTCGAAGATGACTTCTTCTTTTTCTTTACCTTTTTGGCCATCCTTGATTACCTCTTCTTTTGTAATCCCACAAACACAGCTTTGTGGAATTGCATCCTAGGCATGAATCCAGATTGCATTCACTCTGTTCCACACGAATAGAGCTATTCCCTGAAATCATTTCTGTGTTTGGTTGGACAAGATCCTGCAACACTCTGTCCGTGTGTGTTGTGTGCACACGCGCGTCTTTCATTAATGCTTGCGGACGTTGTTCGGTGTGCCGAGCCCAGTGTTGAACGGATATCCGAATCCGAACGCGCGCATTGACCCGAGAGACCAGAACTTGCAAACTGAGTGGGTTCGATTAGGGTTTTCTCTGACTTCAAGATGAGGGTTTGTTCATGCAGAACTCAATGAAACTGTTGGTCGGAGTGCCCGTCATCAGCGTTGCATGCTCCTATGCCTTTACAACCAACGGACTTGCAGGGAATCTATTGCATGCCGCCGCGCTGCCGGATGAGATCCCGCTTGAACAGTTTGTGAACTTCGAAACGCCGCACGTTCATCCGATTGACCTCACACCGGACGCCTCGCTCCTGATTTCGGTCAATACGCCGGACAACAGGATCGAGGTCTTCACACTTCAGTCGGGGCTGCCCCGGCTCGCGGGATCGGTTGGCGTCGGGCTCGACCCGGTCACGGTGCGGGCACGAACAACGCAAGAAGTCTGGGTGGTGAATCACCTCTCCGACTCGGTGAGTGTTGTAGATCTTGACACCATGAACGTTGTCCGAACGATTCACACACAGGACGAGCCCGCCGATGTGGTCTTTTCCGGGTCGGGTGTGCAAAGAGCGTTCGTCACATGTTCGCAGGCCAATGTCGTGCAGGTCTTCGACGTCGAGACGGGCGCGTTGGTTGACGAGATTCCGATCTTCGGCGAGGACCCGCGGGCTCTTGCCGTCAGCCCCGACGGGCAGACCGTGTACGCGGCCGTCTTCGAATCCGGGAACCACTCGACCATTCTGGGTGGCGGCCTCGAAATGATGCAGACGCTCGCGTTCCCGCCCAACGTCGTCAGTGACCCGGCCGGGCCTTACGGAGGGGTGAACCCGCCGCCCAACGACGGCGGGACATTCTCGCCCGCGCTCAACGGCACCAACCCGGCCGCCCCCCGCGTCGGGCTGATTGTGAAGAAAGACGCCGGCGGCTCTTGGCGCGATGACACCGGCGCAGACTGGACCAATCTGGTCTCGGGCGCGCAGTCGGGACTCTCTGGTCGGGTGCAGGGGTGGGACCTTGCCGACCATGACGTCGCGATGATCGACGCGGCCACACTCGGTGTGACATACAAGAAAGGACTCATGAACGCCTGCATGTCGCTCGGGGTCAATCCCGCCACGGGTGTTGTCACCGTCGTCGGGACCGACGGCACGAACGAGCTGCGATTCGAACCCAACCTCAACGGCCGATTCGTGCGGGTCAACGCGGCCTCGTTCACCCCCGGCCAAACAAACTCAACTCTGGCCGACCTCAACCAGCACCTGGTCTACATACCGGGCCCGACGATCACCCCGATCGCGCAGAGCGAGCGGGACAAGTCCGTCGGCGATCCCCGCGCGATCACCTGGCGAGCCGACGGGTCCAGGGCCTACATCGCTGGCATGGGTTCCAACAACATCGTCGTTGTGGATCAGTCGCTTTCGCGAGCAGGCGTGAGCGACACGATCGAGGTCGGGCAGGGGCCGACCGGTCTCGCTGTCGACGAGGCTCGCGGCACGCTCTACGTACTCAACAAGTTCGACGCGACCATCTCGGTCGTTGATCTCGTCACCGAGGCTGTCATCGCGACCGTGCCGATGTTCAACCCGACGCCCGATGCGATCCGGGATGGTCGGCCCTTCCTCTATGACACACACCTCACCTCGGCGCTCGGCCAGGCGTCATGCGCTTCGTGTCATATCGACGCACGCACCGATCGGCTCGCGTGGGACCTCGGCGACCCGTCCGGCGCTATGAAGGTGTTCGACCAGAACTGCCTCGACGGCAACTGTGAAGACTGGCACCCCATGAAGGGGCCGATGGCGACACAGACACTCCAGGACATCATCGGACACGAGCCCCACCACTGGCGAGCCGACCGCTTCGGCATCGAAGAGTTCGGCGACGCGTTCCAGACGATCCTCGGCGACGACGTCCAGCCGACGGCGCAAGAGATGCAACAATTCGAGGACTTCCTGGCCACCATCCACTTCCCGCCCAACCCATTCCGCAACATCGACAACACACTGCCGACCGATCTCCCGCTGCCGGGTCACTACACCACAGGGTTGTTCGAGCCCGAGGGCCAGCCGCTGCCCAACGGCAACGCGGTCAACGGGCTCAACAATTACCGCTTTGGGCAACTCGACGGCCTCGAATGCGTCACATGCCACACGCTGCCCACTGGTGCCGGCACCAACAGCGCACTGGTCGGCATCAACTTCATCCCCATACCGCCCGGTCCCAACGGCGAACTCCACCACCTGACCGTCTCCGTCGATGGCTCGACCAATGTTTCCATGAAAGTGCCACAACTCCGGAGTGTGTACGAGAAGACCGGGTTCAACACGACGCAGCAGCTCAACACCGCGGGCTTCGGCGTGCTGCACGACGGCAGCGTCGACTCGATCGAGCGCTTCCTCTCCGAGCCCGCGTTCAGCTTTGCCAATCTCCAGGAGATCGCCGACATGACCGCGTTCATGCTGGCATTCAGCGGGTCCGACCTGCCCGCGGCTGCGGGCGGGCTGTTCGAGCCGCCCGGCAGCGCAAGCAAGGACGCGCACGCGGCGGTCGGGATGCAGGTCACGCTCCCCACCACCGACCCCGCGATGACGCAGAGACTCTTTGATCTGTTCGTGCTCGCCGAGAGCGGCGAGATCGGGCTCGTGGCGCGAGGGCTCTACAACAAAGAACTGCGGAGCTTCACACACGTCGGACTCGGGCAGTACCAGTCCGATCGCTCGACGGAGCTCGTGGCGCACGGCGTGCTCACCAACGCCGCGGCCGACGGCGCAGAGCTGACCTTCACAGCGGTCCCCGCCGGCACGCAGGAACGCATCGGGATCGACCGCGACCGCGACGGCTACTACGACCGCGACGAACTGGATGTCTGCGCCGACCCGGCCAACCCGGCCAGCACACCTGACAACAGCACTTGCTGCACCGCGGACACCAACGGCGACGGGATGCTGAGCCCGGCAGACTTCTCGGCCTGGGTCGCTGCATACAACGCTGGCGCGCCGGCCTGCGACCAAAATGCTGACGGTGTGTGTACACCCGCTGACTTCTCAGCGTGGGTTGCCAATTACAACGCGGGCTGCTGATTTCACCCGTCTCGTCATTTTCTCTTCAAACGGACTCCGCCATCTGGTAGGCTGCTTCCAATTCACCGCCGTGCGTTCCCCGGCACCAGACTTTGGAGGGGTTCAGATGCGCACCGCTGTTACTGTTTGCTCGCTCGTTTTTGTCGCTGGCACCACGATGGGTCAGGCGTCCCGTTCCGTCACCGAAACGCACGCCGAGGGCGCCCGCACGCTACACCAGCACACGCGCGTCTTTGTGACCAACGAAGCAAATCCCGGCGTCGCCGAGGACCTGCTCTGGACACACATCGATCTCGCGTCGATCCCCAACTCCGCGGCGATGGGTGCCGGGGGCGACGAGGCGTGGGTCAGCCACTCGCTCAACGATGAGCGCATCAGCAAGTTCACGGTCGCCGCGGGCAACACGCCCGATATCGTGTATTCGCTGCTGGCCGAGCAGCCGGGCAACCTGGGTGTTGCAGCGGCTTCGAACGGCGCGCTCGGTGCTGCCATCTCGCAGTCAGACACGGGCACCGTCACCGTGCGCGGCTTCTCCAACGCGGGCGGCAGCGCCCCGCTCTGGGAATACACCTTCGACGACGAGTACGTCGAGACGCGCACGCGTTCGGTCGCGGTCAACGCCGACGGCTCACGCGTGGCGGCCTGTGCCTACGACGGCGCCGAGACGCTGCTCGTGATTCTCGACGGCAACGGAACCGTGCTGAACTCCACGACCATCTCCGGGTTCGCCCTCAGTCTCGACATGGACGACTCGGGCAACCGCGTGGTGGTCACCGCAGGCGCAACCGCAAGGCTCTACGACACGAACACCATGACCGAGGAATTCGCGCTGACAGTCTCCGGGGCGGGCGGCTGGGCGCGCATCTCGAACGACGGCTCGGCGATCGCCGACGGCGGCTTCAATGTCCGGGCCGCCCGCGAGATCGAGGGCGTCTGGCAGGTGGTCTACTCGGGCACCGGCTCGACCGACTGGTTCGGAGCGGTCTCGCTCAGCGCCGACGGGCAGACGCTCTTTGCGGTCAGCCACGACTACGCCAGCGGCTACCTCGAGAACGACCACCGCATCGTCGATCTCAACACGGGTGCCGTCGTTGCGTCGAGCGGGTTTGCCGGGTCTGGGTCGTACCAGAACTCGGTGGTTTCGTCCGAAGTCAACGCCGACGGCACGGTGTTCGTCGCGGCGACGTGGGGCGACCAGGCCAACACCGAGCCCGAGATCCGCGTCTATGACCGCGACCTCAACATGATCGACTCGCTCGATACCGACGGCTCGCCTTTCGCCATGGACCTGAGCCGCGACGGGAGCAGGATCGTCGTCAGCACGAAGTCCGTGCACGCCAACACCTTCGGCAGCGGCGGGGCAACGCAGATCTTCGACCTCGATGTCGCGCCGCCTTGCCTTGCCGACGTGAACCACGACGGTGCGGTCACACCCGCCGACTTCAGCGCGTGGGTCGCGGCCTTCAACGCCATGGCGCCCGAGTGCGACCAGAACAGCGATGACGCATGCACGCCCGCTGACTTCAGCGCATGGGTGGCCAACTTCAACGCGGGCTGCTGAGCTGATATGCGACTAAACAATTCGGTGTGTGTACATCGCTCTGGTTGATCTGAAATCAGGCTTGGATATCCGATTGCGCGATGGTAATCTGGCCTCCCCCACGATTTGTCCGTTGGGTTCGTTACTCACGAGAGGAGAGCCATGAACGCATCCGCACGCGCATTGTTTATTTCTGCAGGATTCGCCATCGCATGTTCCGCCGCAGCGCAGAACGTGCCCGATGAACTCTCACACATCGTTGCGGTCGATTCGTCCGACGCGATCGTGCGTGTTATCGGCGAGCTCGATTCACCCGATGGCGATCTCGCCACGATCGAGGTCATCGCGCCCGCCTGGACGACCATTCAACTCAACCCGAGCGAAGGCACGGGCCCCGACATCGGGGCCGTGCCTTTCGATCCGCCCTCGCTGCTCGAGATCGGCGAAGATCCCGAAGCCGACATGGGCGCCGACATCACCTACTCGCCCGACGGCTCCGAGATCCTGATCCTGAGCCGCTCGAGCCAGAACATCACGGTCTTCGACGCGGCTACACAGACCGTGACCGACACCATCCCGCTCTCGTCGCTGCCCTTCGCGATGGACATCACGCCCGATGGCACGCGGGCCGTGGTCGCCAACTACGCCGACGACACCGCCACCATCGTGGACCTCGCCACCGGCGCTGAAACCGTCGTCAACGTCGGCGACGGCCCCGGTTCCGTCAGCATCTCGCCCGACGGCTCGCTCGCGGCGATCGGTTGCGGCGTGGACTCGGACTTCCACGTCATCGACCTGAACACCAACACCGTCGTCCGCACGATCGCGACGCCCGGCTTCACGCAGACACTCTCGTTCAGCACCGAAGCGGCCGTCGTCGACTTCCGCTACACCACGCCGCTGGTCTTCGTTGACAGCTCGACGATCGCTTTCCCGGGCCGATTCGACGACGTGCTCGCGTTCATCGACATCGCGACCGGCGCCCGCACCGATCTCGCGCTTGCCGACACCGACCCGGCGGGTATCGATATCTCGGGTGACGGCTCGACCATCCTCGTCGGACACGCCATCGACCCAGGCGTCGTCACCGTGATCGACGGCGTCACACGCACGGTCGATCGCAGCATCGTCGGCCCGGCTCGTTGCAACGGGCCCGTCGCGCTCAACGCCGACGGCTCGGCCGCGGTCATCGCCTTCCAGAACGCCGCGCGTCACCTCGACCTGAACACCGACACCTTCAGCGCCGCACTCAACACGTCCAACCTGAACGACGTCATCGCAAACGCATCGCGCACGCGGGCTGTGGGCGTCGGCTTCTCCGGCGCGATCATCGACTTCGCCACCGGAGCCGTGCTCGCCCGCGCCAACGATTTCGTCTCCGCCTCGTTCGGTGCGGTCAGCCCCACGAGCGATCAGGCCGCGATGATCTCGACGACCTTCGGCGATGACCTCGTCGTGGTCGAGTCCGACGCGACGCCCTCGCTGCTCTACTACGGCCGCACGGGCCCCGACCCCGAGGGCGACATCTCCCGCCACACCGCGGTGAGCGCCGACGGCACACGCGCCGTCTCGAGCAACGTCTTCAGCGATAACCTCACCATCTTCAACGCCGCCACCGGCGCCAAGCTGGCAAGCGCCCCGCTCGACGAGCGCCCGGGCGAGGTCGCCATCACGCCCGACGGCTCGAAGGCCGTCGTCGTCAACCTCGACGGCTACACCGTCAGCATCGTTGACATGGCGACCGGAACCACCACGGCTGTCCCCTCGGCAAGGCGCATCGCACAGGTCGAGATCTCGCCAGACAGCAACTACGCCTACCTCGCGCAGATCGCCAGCGGCGACGGCATCCGCAAGCTCGACCTCAACACAGCCACATTCGTCGGCGGGCTCACCAGCACCGGCAACCTGGGCGGCGTGGGCTACAGCTACTCGCAGAACTCACAGATCTCGCTCTCGCCCGACGGCGCATACCTCGCCATCGCAAGCTCCTTCACCGACGAGCTCATCATCCTCGACACCGCCTCGATGACGGTCTCCCAGAGCACTCCCGCCGGCACCTTCCCGACCCGTGTCGCCTGGAACCCGGAGGGCACGCGCATCATCGTGTCCGATCGCGACGGCGACCGCGTCTACGTCTACGACTTCGCCGGGGGCACCGCATCGCTCGTGGGTCAGATCCCCACCGGCGACAGCCCCTTCGATGTCGTGGCCATGCCCGGCAGCGACCGCGCGTTCGTCCTCAACTGGGGCGACTCGAACGTCGGCGTGCTCGATCTTGCTACCCTCTCGCAGACGTCCACCATCGCCCTGCCCTACCGCCCGATGGGCGCTTCGCTGAGCAGCGACGCCTCCGAGCTGCGTGTCGGCGGCGGCAACGGCTCGACCACCGCGGGCAACGGCACCTTCAGCGAGACCCGCGAGGGTGAGATGACCGTCATCGACACCACGTCGCTTGCAGTCGTCGATCAGGTCGATATCGGACAGCCCGTCGCAAACGCCGGCGCCAGCGCCGACGGCTCGGTCATCGCGTTCGCCGCGCCCAGCGCCGACGGCATTGTCGTCGCCAAGGAAGCCGTCGACTGCCTTGCCGACACCAACGGCGACGGCATGGTCTCGCCGGCCGACTTCAGCGCCTGGGTCGCCCAATTCAACTCCAACGGCCCGCTCTGTGACCAGAACAACGACGGCATGTGCAGCCCGGCCGACTTCAGCGCCTGGGTCGCCAACTACAACGCCGGCTGCCCGTAACCCGATCCGGCTCTGAAACAAATCCCAGCCATCAAACGGGGCCCCTCCGAGAGGAGGGGCCTCTTTCATGCGCCAAACCAGCCGATAACGCCGCCTTATTCGTATCTGCGGGGTTCCACGACCCCCCGCCTATCCGGTACTCTGGAGCCGAAGGGGGAGTTCCGGTCGGCCTCTGGTTGTGTGTGTTGATCGATTCCGGTCGCGGCAACCACCTCGGGCCAGCTCGTCCACATCCAAGAGTTGATATCACGGAGTCAAAGAAATGACACGATCCGCACACATCCTTTGTGTTGTTGCCGCCGCCGGCATGGCCTGCGCCGCTACCGCCCAAACAACCCAGCCCAACCCCATCCCGCAGTTCGATGCCGAGGTCGACATCAACTCGGGCCAGGTGATCAACACCGGCTCCGAGCTGGCGCCCGTCATCTCCGAGGTCATCTCCGTGCAGGACGCCGACTGGCTCCGCCTGCGCTTCGATGAGGTCTCCTTCGCCGGCAGCAAAGAACTCGGCAACGAGTCCTACCTCCGCATCACCTCGCTCGAGGACGGCGCGGTGCAGTACCTCGACAAGGTCTCCATCGATCAGTGGCGATACACCTCCGCCTACTTCAACGGCGACACCGTGCTCGTCGAACTCATGGCCTACCCGAACTCCGGTCCCAACGAACTCATCATGAGCTCCGTTATCGCTGGCTCGCCGCCCACCTACGAAGAATCCATCTGCGGCTCAACAGACGACCGCGTCCTCAGCAGCGACCCCAGAGCCGCACGCGCCCTGCCCATCGGCTGCACCGCCTGGATGATCAACGACAGCGAGCACTGCTTCCTCACCGCGGGTCACTGCAACGGCGGCCTCAACAACGACATCAACGTCGTCCAGTTCAACGTCCCCCTCTCCAACAACTCCTGCTCCTTCAGCGGGATCAACCACCCCGGACCCGAAGACCAGTACGCCGTTGACGCCGCCTCCCAGCAGACCAACGGCGGCGGGGGCGTGGGCAACGACTGGGGCTACCTCGGCGCGTTCCCCAACTCCAACACAGGTCTCAAACCCTGGCAGGCCATGGGCGACTGGTACGAGCTCGACTTCAGCACGCCCACCGCGGCCAACGCACGCGTGACGGGCTACGGCTCCGTCTCCTCCAGCCTCGCCCCCTGCACCTGGTACGCCGTGCAGAAAACACACGCGGGCCCCTTCTTCAGCCTCTCGGGCAACGCGCTCGCCTACGGCATGGACACCACGGGCGGCAACTCCGGCTCGCCCGTCATCGATGAAGCCACGGGCATGGCCATCGGCATCCACACCCACGGCGGCTGCTTCTCCGGTGGCGGCAACAACTCGGGCACGTGGGTGAACCACTCTGGCGTGGTCAACGCTCTCGCCAACCCCGCCGGCGTCTGTGTCCAGCAGGGCCCGACGTTCACGTTCCCCAGCGGCCTGCCCGACACCGTGCCGCCCAGCGGCACGACCGTCGCCGTCAACATCGCCGCCAACGGCGCGATCATCCCCGACCCCGCCACTGCCGAGATGGTCTACGACGACGGCAACGGCGCGGTCACCATCCCGCTCTCACACCTCGGCGGCGAAAACTACGAAGCGGCACTCCCCGGCGGCGCCTGCCTCGAGAACGTCTCGTTCTCGTTCTGGGTCGACGACACCATGGGGCAGAGCTACACCAACCCATCCTCCGGCGACTACGACAGCGTCATCGCCACCGGCACCGTGGTCACCGTCGATCTCGACATGAACACGGATCCGGGCTGGACCACCTCATCCACCGCCAGCACCGGCGCCTGGGACCGCGGCGTGCCGGGTGACTACGGCCGAAGCGACCCCTCCGCCGACTACGACGGCTCGGGACAGTGCTGGGTCACCGGCAACTCGCTCAACGAGGACGTCGACGGCGGCGTCGTCACCCTCATCACCGCCACCTACGACCTCTCCAGCAACCCCGAAGCCGTCCTCACCTACGCCGTCCACCACGAAACCAACGACACCGGCGGCGGCGACCCCTTCATCGCCAGCATCTCCAACAACGGCGGCTCATCGTGGACCACGCTCGAAACCATCAGCGGCTCCAGCGGCGGCTGGCAGGAGCGCACCTTCCGCGTGGCCGACTTCGTCACGCCCACGAGCCAGATCGTGGTCCGATTCACGAGCCAGGACACCGGCACCGCGACCGTCGCCGAGTCCGCGGTCGACGCCTTCAGCATCCGGTCCTTCGTCTGCGATGAAGACGACTGCCTCGCCGACACCAACGGCGACGGCATCCTCAGCCCCGCCGACTTCAGCGCCTGGGTCGCCGCGTTCAACACCATGAGCGCCGGTTGCGATCAGAACAACGACGGCGCCTGCACGCCCGCCGACTTCTCGGCCTGGGTTGCCAACTACAACGCCGGCTGCAACTGATATCGTCTCGTTCCATTCGCGCCGACCCCGGTGAAAGCCGGGGTCGGCGTTTCTCTGCCACGCCAACAAACGGAGCCACGCATGAAGCGGTCAGTCTCGATGTGCATCGCAACCATTCTCGCCAGCAACACCACCGCCCAACCAGCGGATCTCGTCGTTGACCCGGCTCAATCCTCGATCAGCCTCAACGTCACGCTCGACACCGCCCTCGGTGCGCAAACCGATTCGGACTCGGCCGAACTGACCGGATCGATGCAGATCGAGCTCGACAGCTACACATCGCCCTCGACCATCACGCTCATTGATTACGAACTCAACGCCGGGCCGCTGTCCTTCTTCTTCGATTACAGCTTCCTCGGCACCGTCACCGCGACCGCAGACGATCTGTCGCTGGCGATGCCCGACGGCACGCCGCCGGCCTCCGGCGCGGTCATGCCCGACGGCTCCTTTCTGGTCAGCGGCATTCCCAACGAAACCGCGGGCATCATCAACATCTCGGGCACAGGCGCCGTTGGAGGCGCGGTCGGAGGCACAACGGTCGATCTCTCAACACTCACTCAAACACCCATCGATATCTCGGGCACGGTGAATATCGACACGGGCGAAGTCACCCTCTCCGTTTTGCTCCCCATCGACAGTTCCGGCACCGACCCCGACACGGGCGCCACTGTCACACTGACGGGCAGCACCACTGTCATCGCGATCGGACCCGTGCCGGAACCCGATTGCCCCGCCGACACCAACGGCGACGGCGCCGTCACGCCCGCGGACTTCAGCGCATGGGTTGCCGCGTTTAACACCATGGCGTCCGAATGCGATCAGAACGGCGACAACGTCTGCTCGCCCGCCGATTTTTCCGCATGGGTCAGCAATTACAACGCCGGCTGCAACTGACACCCGATAGAATCAGCACTGGTCGTTGTTGATTTGGTGTCGATATGTCGCTCACAAGACAGTTCCCGCTCAATACAGAGCTCTTCGAATCGAGCTGGTGCCTGATCGGCCTCTGGAACTGTTTACCCACAGATCCGCTTTGGAATCAGGAGAACGTCATCGGTTGCAAGCCGGTGATCGCCATCCCGTGGACCAGTCTTGTGATCGACCGCGCTTCGCTGCGCAACGAGGTCGTTGATCCGAATTCCGTCGTGTATTACCGCGCGGGCGAACCCTACAAGCGACGACTCATCTCTCCGCGTGGCGACCGATGCGTCTTCATCAACCCCTCCCAAGAACTGCTCAACGAGGCCCTCGAAGAAGCGCAGCTCCCCACACCCGCCGAGGCGTTCCCCTTCTCCGCCGGGCCCGCCGTCTCAGACGTCACACGCGCACAGCACGAACTGAGCCGATCGCTCATGCGCCGCCCGGCCCAGAGCGCCATCGAGATTGAGTCGGCACTCACGGAGATTGTCCGCACGCTTGTCGTCGCCGCCGGTCGGCATACACACAGACCCCGCGCGCTGCCGAGCAAAGCCACACAGCGCGCACACCGCGAACTCATTCAGAACACCAAGTCCTCGCTCGCCCAGTTCCTCGACGACCCCGCAAGCACCAACCGCTTCGGGATCGAGGAACTCGCCCGGCGTGTCCACGCCTCGCCCTACCACCTCTGCCGGATCTTCAAACGCGACGTCGGCATGACCATCGGGCAGTACTGGATGCGCCTCAGACTCCGAACCGCAGCCGAGCGACTCGTCTGGTCGGATCACACCATCACCAGCATCGCCCATGACCTCGGCTTCTCCAGCCACGCCCACTTCACTTCGTCATGGTCAAACGAGTTCGGCTCGCCGCCGTCGGCTTTGCGACACGCGTGATACCACCCCCCGGTAAGATCGCCCCATGAAAGCAGCCATTCTCGCCGTGCTCGCCGTTGTACTCACCGGCTGCGCCGCGCATCGACACCAATCGAACGAAACACCCGCCGCGCCGATCCGCTATTCCCTGGCCACCGGGCCCATGCGCATCGTCATCGTCGGCCTGGTCCACGGCCACGCAGAGGGGCTCCTCTGGAACGCCGAACACCGCGACGACATCGATCTCGTCGGCATCTACGAACCCAACAAGGCTCTCTTCGATCGACTCGCGAGCAAATACAACATCGACCCCTCGCTCCGCTACGACAACCTCGAGCGCATGCTCGAAGAAACCCGGCCCGAAGCCGCCAGCGTCATGACCTCGATCGCCGACCATGCAAGCGTCGTCGAAACATGCGCCGCGCGTGGCGTGCACACACTCGTCGAAAAGCCGCTCGCCTTCTCGGCCTCCGACGCGGCCCGCATCGCACACGCGGCCCGTCATCACGGCGTCCTCGTGCTTACCAACTATGAAACAAGCTGGTACGCCTCCGTCCGTGAAGCCAAGCGGCTTGTTGACTCCGGCGAGATGGCGCCCGTCCGCAAAATGGTCTTCCGCCACGGCCACCCCGGCCCGCGCGAGATCGGATGCGCCGAAGAGTTCCTCGAATGGCTCACCGATCCCGCCCAGAACGGCGGCGGCGCACTCGTCGATTTCGGCTGCTACGGCAGCGCACTCGCCCTCTGGATGATGCAAGGCCAAGAGCCGCACTCGATCACCGCCACAGCGAGCACGCTCAAACCCGACACCTACCCACACGTCGACGACGATGCAACCATCATCCTCGAGTTCGAGAGCGCTACCGCAATCATCCAGGCATCCTGGGCCTGGACGCACGACAACAAAGAGATGGACATCCACACCGAGCAGGGATCCATCCACGCCGGCAAATGGGACACGCTCTCAACACGCGCACCCGACCAGCCCGCCAAGCCGCTCACGCCCCCGCCGCTGCCGGACGACTACCAGAACGAATGGACCTATCTCCGCCACGTGATCCGCGGCGAATGCGACGTCGACCCGCTCTCGGCCCTCGACCTCAACATCGCCGTCGCCGAGATCCTGGATGAAGCCCGCCGCCAGACCCGCAGCCATGCCCACAGGCGGTAGGGCCGCACGCCCTATCCTCACGCATGGAACTCATCACCAAATACGCCTTCCAGTACTACGGCACCGACTGGCTCGCCGTCGCCTTTATGTGCGTCTACCTCTGGCGCGTCGGCGACAAACACCGCGACGCCTTCATCTGGGGCGCCCTCAGCAGCGTCTTCTTCGTCGCGCTCAACATCCTCATCGACTCACCCCCGGGCATCGTTTTCAACGCGCTCTTCTGCGTGCTCCACGCACGCGCACTGATCCGGTGGTCCAAAGCCGAGAAGAAACCATCGACAAACTCATGCCCGAAGTGCGAATACGACCTCACGGGTCTGTCAGATCGAGGCCAGTGCCCCGAATGCGGCAACCACTACGCGCTCTCGTAATGAAACACCCCCCGCCCGGTGCCACTACCGATCTCTGATCGGTAGTGCCTTTCCCCCTTATTACCCCGCCAAAAAAAACACCACCCATCAAAGATGGGTGGTGGCGCCTGTCAATACATTGGAAGTGGCTCGGCCCTGTCTTACACGACCTGCAGCACGCGCATCGCAGCCTGCTTGATGTGCTCGGCCGTCAGGCCGCACTGCTCGAGCAGCTCCTCCGCAGAGCGGGCGCTCTTGGGAATATGCGTCACGTGCATCTGCTCGAGTTGGAACGCGTCGCCCGCACGGACCATCGCGTCGGCGATCGCCGAACCCATCGCCCCGCCGAAGTTGTCCTCGACGCTGATCACGTAGCCGTTGTTCTGCGAGAGGATGTCCATCAGCTTGTCCTCGTCGAACGGCAGCGAGTACATGTCCACCAGCGTCGCGCTCACGCCCGCCTCGTCGAGCAGGTCCACCGCACGGTTCGCCTCATGCACCATGTAGCCCGACGCACAGATCGCCACGTCGCGCCCCTGCGTCAGGACTTCCATCCCGCCCAGGTTGAACACCGTGTCGTCCGAGTAGATGAACTCCGCCTCCGGACGCACGGTCCGCATGTAGCACGCGCCGTCGTACTCGGCCATCGCCTGCGTCAGCGCGTACGCCGCGTACGCATCGGCCGGCTGGAGCACGTAGCACGCCGGGTTGCCCTGGTGGTTCTTGGCCGTCGCAAACGAACGGAACCACGCCACGTCGGGCAGCGACATCTGGCTCGGGCCGTCCGCCGCGAGCGTCACGCCCGAGTGCGAGCCCACAAACTTCACGTTCGCGCCCGAGTAGATCGCCATCTCAACCTGGTCGTACGCGCGCGTCAGGAACTTGCTGAACGTCGATACGAACGGAATCTTCCCGCTCGCCGCCATGCCCGCAGCCATCGAGACCATGTTCTGCTCGGCGATCTTGCACTCGATGAACCGGTCCGCCAGATCGCTGTCCTTGGCGAACATCTCGGCGAACGTCGAGTTCTTCACGTCCGCGTCGAGCGCCACGACCTGCTTGCCCGCGTGCCCGAGCGCCCGCAGCGCCACGCCGTAGGCCTTGCGCGTCGCCAGCTTGCCCGTGTGCAGCAGGCTCTCCATGTCGTACTGACGCATCGACTCCGTAAAGCCGGGCAGCTCCGCGATCTCACCCGGACCCTCCGGCGCCTGCGCCGGCGGCTGGATCTCGAACGAATCCGACGAGCTCAGCGTCGTCGTCAGTGCCAGACGCTTCTCGTCCAGCTCCGCCAGAGCCTTGTTCAGCGCATCGCCGGTCGGCGGCTTGCCGTGCCACCCGCCGCCCTGAATCGACGGCGCGCCCCAGCCCTTTACCGTTTTGGCGATCACCGCCATCGGCGCGCCGTTGCCCGTCGAACGCTCCGCGAACGCGTCGAGCGCCTTGATGATCTGCTCCGGGTTGTGCCCGTCGATCGTCGTCACATCGAAGCCGTACGCCTCGAGCTTCTTCGCCAGGATCTCGGGCGACTGCTGGTGGCTGACGCGCTCGGCCTGCCCGTACTCGTTGCAGTTGAAGATCGGCAGCACCGAGTTCAGGCCGCGCTCAACGATGATGTCCAGTGCCTCAGCGATCTGGCCCTCTCGCGATTCGCCGTCACCGATGATGCAGTACGTCCGCTTGTCGATCCCGTCGAGCCGCGCCGCCTCGGCGATACCAGCCGCCACCGACAGCCCCTGCCCGAGCGACCCCGTCGCCGCGTCAAAGAACGGGAAACCCACCTCCGGGTTCGGGTGCCCGTCGAGCGTCGAGTTCTGGGCACGCAGCGTGTTGACGTCCGCTTCGGTCAGCTTTCGGCGTTGCCCGTTCTCCTCGACCACCACACCCAGCTTGCACGCCGCCGCGTACACGATCGGCACCGCGTGACCCTCGCTCAGCACCAGCCGATCGCTCGTCGGGTAATCCGGATAGTCCGGGCTCCAGCGCATGGAGTGGTACATCAGCACCGTCACGATGTGACCCAGACTCAGAGCCGTCGTCGGGTGACCGCTCCCGCTCTCGGCACACATCTCAAGAGACATCCGATCCAACTCGATCGCCTGTGCATGAACCGCGGCTTCCAGTGACATCGGCGCATCCTTTCATCTATCCGGCCCACCCGGGAAGAGCCGGTTCAATCGTTCCTTGACCCACGCAGATCGCCTCCCAGCCGGCCCCGCCAGGGGCCCTCTCCGGGAGGTGCCACAGCCAAAGCCGTTTCAGTACTGGAAATCGACCACACACCGGCCCGCCAAAGCCCCAATCCGGACCGCCCGCAAGCCGTGCCCCTCAGTATCTCGACCTCACCCGACCCGGGCAAGCCATCCCTGCCCCACCCGGCCCAGATTCACGTTTCTTCGCCCCCCTCACCCCCGTCCGGCGTACACTCCCCTCCGACAGCCCGCATATCTTGTGCAATACCTGTCACTACCTGTATTTGGGGATCGCCATGAAGGTCGTCTGTGATCGCAATGCTCTCTTCGACGCCGTCAGTGTCGTCTCCGGCGTCGTCAACACCCGCTCGCCCAAGCCGCAGCTCGCCTGCATCAAACTCACCGCAACAGGTTCCGAAAAATCCGGCACCCTCCTCCTCGAAGCAACCGACGGCGAGGTCGCCGTCCGCATCTCCTCCATGTCCGTTCAGGTCCTGGACCCCGGTGCCGCCCTCATCCCCGCAGACAAACTCCGCCAGATCGTCGGCGCCGAGGACAACGACGCCACCCTCACGCTCGAAACCGACGCAGACGCGTGCACCATCACCGGCGCCGACGCCGAGTTCACGGTCTACGGCTACCCCGCCGCCGAATTCCCCGAACTCCCCTCGTTCGCCGATATCGCCGGCGGCAAAACCGGACCCAAACCCAAAGACGTCTTCCACGCCCAAGCCGGCATCATCAACAGCCTCATCAACAAAACCCTCTTCGCCGCCGCCCGCGAGAACACCCGATACGCGATCAACGGCGTCCTGATGAAACGCGACGGCAAGAAGCTCGAGATGGTCGCCACCGACGGCCGACGACTCGCCCTCTGCCGAGGCACCGTCCCCGCCACCAAGTCCGAAGGCCCGCCCGCCAGCTGCATCGTCCCCTCCAAGGCCCTGACCCTCCTCCAGAAACTCGCCGACGACGCCAACGAAACCATCACCATCGCCGTCACCGAGTCACAGGCCGTCTTCGCGATCGGCGGCTCCGAGACCACGGGCGAAGGCGCACGCGCCACGCTCGCCACGAGCCTCGTCGAGGGCACCTTCCCGCCCTACGAGGACGTCATCCCGAGCGATCAGGACAAGAAGGCCACCTTCGACAAGGCCGTCCTCGGCTCCGCCGTCAAACGCGCCGCCCTGCTCACCAACGAGGAATCCCGCGGCGTGCGCCTGAGCTTCAAGGGCCAGGCCAAACAGCTCGAACTCGCCAGCCGCGCCCCCGAGGTCGGCGAAGCCACCATCACCGTCGAACTCCCCAGCTACGAGGGCGAAGACGTCGACATCGGCTTCAACCCCCAGTTCATCGCCGAGGCCCTCCGCGTCGTCCCCGAGAGCGAGGTCATCCTCGAACTCAAGAGCACCAACAAGCCGGGCCTCCTCAAAGCCGGCAACGACTTCCTCTACGTCGTGATGCCCGTCAACCTGCAGTAAACAACGAACGAGCCGCCCGCGTCAGCGGGCGGTTTTCTTTCTTTCACCAACGCACTCTCATCCAAACACTGTACCCTGCCCCCTATGCCCCGAAAGCTCGGCCACCCCGCTGCCTGCGTGGCGCTGACCGCACTCGTTGTCGCATGGCCCATCGCGCACACGAAATGGGCCGACCCCGTTTACACCAAACCCGCGAAACGATTCTCAGAACCATTCGCGGCTCACTCCGTGTACACGCAGCACAGACCTCTCCACCAATTCCTCGCGCGCACGCTTAACCCAGACAAACCCCGCGCCCCCTTCCGCACCTCGCGAGGCTCAGATCTCGGCGAAGACGTTCTCATCACCCCGCTCGGCGCAGTGCGTCATTGGCACGGCCTCACCGAAACCTACAAACAAAGCCACGAAGTCATCGCCTCTACAACCGTCACCACCGACGCCAATGTCGACGAGATCGGCCTGCTCGCCCCCGTCATCACACGCCGACGCGTCACGCTCAACCAACACCCACACCCAAACAGCCCGCCCGTCTCGCTCGACCTGATCTCGTCGCTCTACACAGACGAACTACCGAAAGGCATGACCCCCTTCAAGAACGGCACGCACACACAGTGGGCCATCTCACTCCCCGGCTTCACAAACGACGCCCTCTACCTCGCCACACTGCTCACATGGCTCCTGTCACTCAGCGCGTTTCCAAAGTGGCTCCGCCGTCGCCGACACTCGGTGTGCCCGCAATGCCAATACCCCACCACCGGTCTCACCACCCCCACCTGCCCCGAGTGCGGCAACCAGATCCCACCCTCTCCCCTTGGGGGAGAGGGTGCCCGCGCAGCGGGCGGGTGAGGGCTGTTCTGGGCCTCCGCCCCCCTGCTCGTCCGACCCTTTGACTACCCTCCCCCCGTGCACCCCGAATCCATGACCATCTCGTCCATCGCCCGCGCCCTCGCCGAAGGCAAGACCTCCGCCGAGACCCTCGCCCGCGAGGCCCTCGCCCGCATCCGCGCCAGCGACGACACGATCCATGCCTTTCTCGCCCTGCATGAAGACCGCGCTTTCGAACGGGCGCAAGCCATCGACGCCCAGATCGCCGCGGGCAAGTCGCCCGAAGCCATCGGCCCCCTCGCGGGCGTGCCCGTCGCGCTCAAGGACAACATCTGCCTCGCGCACGGCTCAACCACCTGCGCCTCCAACTACCTCGCGAAATTCGAATCCCCCTTCTCCGCCACCGCCGCCGAGCGCCTCGAAAACGCCGGCGCGGTCGTCATCGGCAAAGCCAACCTCGACGAGTTCGCCATGGGCAACACGGGCGAGAACTCCGCCTTCCCCGCCGCACGCAACCCGTGGGACACCGATCGCGTCCCGGGCGGGAGCTCCAGCGGATCGGCCGCCGCCGTCAGCGCCGGGTTCGTCCCCGTCGCGCTCGGCTCCGACACCGGCGGCTCCGTGCGCATGCCCGCGGCGCTCTGCGGCGTCGTCGGCTTCAAACCCACCTACGGCCGCATCTCCCGCCACGGACTCGTCGCCTACGCCTCGAGCCTCGACCAGATCGGCCCCATCACGCGCACCGTCGAAGACGCCGCCCGCGTTTACGCCGCCATCGCTGGCCCAGACGAACACGACGCCACCTGCATCGACCGCCCCGTCGACAAACGACTCGACCTCAACGCGCCGCTCGAGGGCCTCAAGATCGCTGTCCCCGAACAGGCCCGCGCCGACTCCATCGACCCGATGGTCCGCCTGATCTTCGGCATGACCTGCAAGGTCTTCGCCGACATGGGCGCCGAACTCATCGACGTCAACCTCGCCCACGCCGAGCAAGCCGTCGCCGCGTACTACACCATCGCCACCGCAGAAGCCTCTTCCAACCTCGCCCGCTACGACGGCGTCCGCTACGGCAAGCGCGCATCCCTCGACGCAAACGCCTCGCTCGAAGACCTCTACACACACACACGCACCGAGATGCTCGGCCGCGAGGTCAAACGCCGCATCATGCTCGGCACGCACCTGCTCCGCGCGGGCTACGCCGATCGTTACTACATCAACGCCCAGCGCGTCCGAAGACTCGTGCACTCCGACTACGACGCCATCTTCCGCGTCATCGGCGCCCACGCCGTCCTCACCCCGACCTCGCTCAAGCCCGCCTGGCCCCTCGGAGAGATCGACCAGGACCCCGTCGCCGGCTACCAGCAGGACCTCATGACCGTCGGCGCCAGCCTCGCGGGATTGCCCGCGATCTCCGTCCCCGCCGGGTTCGTCCCGTCGGGCCAGAACTCCCTGCCCATCGGCGTCCAACTCGTCGGCCCCGCGCTCGGCGAGGACAACCTCCTCCGCATCGCCCACCAATTCGAACAACGCGCCGGCTTCGAGGGCAGACTCGCCCCGCTCTAACTCTTCAACGCTTCTTGTGCAGCTTGGGCTTCAGCTCGGGCTCCACCTCAACCGGCTTGGGCTCGGGGCGAGACCCCCTGAGCTGACGCCCGCCAGCGTGCTCCACCAGAAGTGGTGCCTGCCGACGACCAACCGTCCGACCGGCCGTCTTCTTGCGCACACTCCGGTCCCACGCCCATGCCCAGACCGTCATCGCCGGGAACACCAGGAGCACAAAGATCCCCACAAGCGCAATCGTCGGCGTCAAACCCGATTCCGAGCCGAACGCCGCGTACGCCAGAGCCAACGCACCCACCGTGCTCAGCACCGCCAGGATCGCAAAGACCGCGCGTCGGGTCTTGAGCACAAAGACGAGCTTGCGATCCACAGCCGATCTCTCCCACACCCATGGGGGCGGTCATCCTACCGCTCCACACTCAGGGTTTCTCATGAGACGCAGCCCCACTTGCCGCACCAAATCCCCACCGGGCACCACACCACACCCTACTCCGGGGTTCGCCACGAATCGCCTCTGTCGTTTGTGAAGCCGCCATCTCGCGGCTATCGTCCGCACCTGACCCGTGCCCGCTGGAACACCCATCCCGATGTGCCCCGGACGCCCTCGCGCAGCCGTCGCTGCACGCGCTGCCTGTCTGCTCATCGCCCTTGCCGGCCTGCCTCAGGCCGCCCTGGCTCAGGATGACACGCTCACCCCCGCGCCGCCCGTGCTCGCCCAGCCCGAGGGGCCCTACGACGGGCGGTACATCGCCTCGGTCACCATCCTCATCGCCGAGCCGGGCACCACGGACTACCAGCCGGCCGACGCCGCCACGGGCCAGCTCATCCGCAACCAGATCCGCACGGGCAAAGGCTCACGCGAGTACAGCCAGCAGATCGTCGCCGACGACATCGCCCGCCTGAACCGGCTGGGACGATTCGCCCGCGTCGAGCACCTGCTCGCCTTCCGTGACAACGGCTCGATCGACGTCACATTCCGGCTCGAACGCCAGCCCATCATCGCCGACGTGCAGATCGCCGGGAACAGACGCATCAACACCCCCCGCATCGCGCGCGAGGTCGACTTCCTCGCCGGCACCCCAGTCGACCAGTTCGAGCTCGACCGGGCCGCCCGCGCCATCGAGGACCTTTACCGCGACAAGGGCTTCCATCTCGCGGGCGTCACCGTCAACCTCGACGAACTCAAGGACACCGGCGTCGTCCTCTTCGAGGTCCGTGAGGGCCTGCGCACACGCATCACCGATATCCGATTCGAGGGCAACCACTCCTTCCGCGACGGCCTGCTGCTCGGCGAGATCGAGACGCGCGAATCCAACATCTTCCGGTCGGGCGCCCTCGACGACAACGTCCTCCGGGCCGACGAACGCGCCCTGGCCCGCTACTACAAAGACCACGGCTACCTCGACGCCCGGGCCGGCAGCCTCGTCACCACAAGCCCCGACAGCCGCGAAGCCATCGTCACCTTCTATATCGAAGAAGGCCCCCTCTACTCCCTCCGGAATGTCGTCGCACGATACTTCGAAACAGACGGCCCCCCCGTGCTCACCGAAGAACAGATCATCGGCCTCATCGAGATGAAGCCGGGCGACACCTACAGCGACGTCAAAGTCCAGAAAGCGCTCGACCTCATCAAGGACGCCTACGGGCAGCTCGGCTACGTCGACGTCAGCGTCCAGAGACAGGAAGTCCGAGACCCGACAAGCCCCCTCGTCGATCTCGTCATCGGCATCCGCCAGGGCCAGCGCTTCCGCACGGGGCTCGTGCAGATCACCGGCAACACGACCACGCGCCACGAAGAGATCCGCAAGCTCGTGCAGGTCCGGCCGGGCGACCCGCTCGACAAAACCGCGGTCGACCGCACCGCGGGCATCCTGACGTCCGCGCGGCTCTTTGATATCCAGCAGTCCCCGCCGCGCACCGCGATCCTCCAGCCCGACAAGGGCAACCCCGAGTACCGCGACGTGCTCGTCGAGGTCACCGAAACCAACACCGGCTCGCTCGGCTTCGGCGCAGCGGTCAACTCCGACGCCGGCCTCGTCGGGCAGTTCAGCTTCACGCAGCGCAACTTCGACATCACCGACACCCCCGACTCGCTCGGCGACCTCTTCTCCGGCAAGTCCTTCCGCGGCGGCGGCCAAACGTTCAACGTTGCCATCCAGCCCGGCACAAGCACCGGCAACTACTCGGTCTCTCTCGGCGACAACTCCATCAACGATTCCTCCATCGGCGGCAGCGTCTCGGGCTACATCCGCACGCGCGACTACGACGAGTTCGACGAAGAACGACGGGGCATCAACGCCGCCATCACGCGACGCTTCGGCGACCGCTGGCGCGGCTCCATCGATCTCCGCTACCAGTCCATCGAGATCACCGACATCGACCCAACCTCCCCAACCGACGTCTTCAAATCCGAGGGCGAGAACATCCTCTCGGGACTGGGATTCGGGCTCCGACGCACCACCGTCCCGCCACAGGAAATCTTCAGACCCACCCGCGGCTCCATCACCGAGATCGGCGTCGAACAGATCGGCGCACTCGGGGGAGACTTCGACTTCACCAAACTCTCCGCCGAGCACATCGTCTTCCTCTCGATCAACGAGGATTACCTCGGCACCAACACCGTCCTGCGCCTCAGCACCCGCGCCTCATACATCCCGCAAGGACCGGACGACGTCCCCACCTTCGAACGCTACTACCTCGGCGGCAAATCCTTCCGAGGGTTCGACTACCGAACCGTGGGCCCCCGGGGCGTCCGAAACGACAACGGACAACCCAGCCCCGACCCCATCGGCGGCACGTGGTCGTTCTTCTGGGGTGCCGAAATCCAGCAGCCCATCCTGGGTGACGGCCTCGCCCTCGCCTTCTTCATGGACACCGGCACCGTCAACGACGAATTCTCTTTCGACAACTACCGCGTCAGTGTCGGCACGGGCCTGCGCCTCTACATCCCCCAGCTCAGCCCCGCGCCGCTCGCCTTCGACTTCGGCTTCCCCATCGTCAAGGAAGACACCGACGACAAGCGACTCTTCACCTTCGACATCGACCTGCCCCTCTAGCCGTCCCCCCGGGGCACACCCCCGCACGCACCCCCGCACGCACCCAAACCCGCGGCCACCCGACCGGTACAATCCCCCGTACAACACGCACCCGGACACGGAGGCCCGCATGAATTCCAACACCCGCTTCGTCGCTCTCACCCTCGGCATCGCGCTCGTCGCAGCCATCGCAGCCGCGCTCGGCGCGGGCGTTGCCGCCAGCCGCCAGGCCGCGCCCTCAGCCGTCGCCGTCGTCGACATCGACCGCCTCAGCACCGACCTCGAAGAATTCAAAATCCCCCGCGAGCAGTTCATCGCCAAGCAGAACGCCTGGACCGAAGAGCTCAAGGCCCTTCAGGCGCGGCTGGCAAGCCTCGACGAGGAGCTCGATCTCATCCCAGAGGGCAGCACCGACGCCCGGATCAACAAGATCATCCAGCGCACCACCGTTGAGAGCGAGATCAAAACCAAGGGCCAGCTCTTCCAGCAGGCCTCCGACCTCGAGCAGGCCAAGCTCTTCAAGCGCATGTACGACAAAATCGCCGACGGAGCCGCACGCATCGCCCAGCGCGACGGCATCGACCTCGTCCTCGTCGACGACCGCATCTTCGCCATCCCCGCCACCAACCGGGCGGCGCAGTCGGCCATGCTCGAAAGCAAGAAAGTCCTCTACGCCTCCGAGCCCGTCGACCTGACCGACGAGCTCCTGACCATGCTCAACAACGAATTCAGCGCGGGCAAGTAATGACAGAACCAACGAGCCACCAGCTCAGCATCACAACAGGCGAGCTGGCCGAGCTGCTCGCCGGCAAACTCGTCGGCCCGTCCGACGTCCGTCTCACCGGCATCGAGGCGCTCTCAAACGCCGGGCCCGCGGACCTCAGCTTCGTGCGCGCATCCATCTACATCAAAGACGCAGCCGACTCCAACGCCGGCGCCCTGCTCGTAGCAAGCGGCCTCGAGATCCCCGAATCTGACAAGCCCCTCATCTTCGTCGATGACCCGGACCAGGCGCTCGTCGGCCTGCTCAAAGCGCTCCGCACCCAACGCCTCGGCAAGGGACCTGCGGGCGTCCACCCCTCGGCTGTCATCGACCCCGACGCAACGGTGCACCCCTCGGCCATCATCGGCCCGAACGTGGTCATCGAGCGGGGCGTCTCCGTCGGCGCCGACACCCGCATCGACGCCGGGGCCGTGATCTCCCTCGGCTGCATCGTCGGCGAACGCTGCCGCATCGGCGCCAACGTCGTCATCGGGGGCGAGGGCTTCGGCTACATCACCGACAAAGCCACCGGCACGCACACACATCTCCCGCACGTCGGCATCGTGATCATCGAGGACGACGTCGAGATCGGGCCCGGCACCTGTATCGACCGCGCCAAGTTCGCCGCCACCCGCATCGGTCAGGGCACCAAAATCGATAACCTCTGCCAGATCGGGCACAACGTCATCATCGGGAAGAACTGCATCATCTGTGGCCTCGTCGGCGTCGGGGGCTCGGCCGTCATCGAGGACAACGTCGTCATCGGCGGACAGACCGGGCTCGCCGACAACATCACCGTCGGCAAAGGCGCCCAGCTCGCCGCCCGAGGCGGGATCGTCTCCGACATCCCCGCCGGGGGCATCTACGTCGGCAGCCCGGCGCGCGAGCGCTCCCAGGCCTTCCGCGAGTTCGCGGCCCTCAAGCGACTCGCCGCCCCGAAGAACAAAAAACGCCCCTCATGACCCGGGCAATCGCACACCGCCGAACACTCGCTGCGCCCGTCTCCATCCAGGGCACGGGCCTCTTCACCGATGCGCCCGCCCGCTGCACCATCGAACCCGCCCACGCGGGCACTGGCATCCTCTTCGCCCACAACACCGCCGAGATCCCCGCAAGCATCGCGCACCTGGCCGCCTCGCCCATCCCCGCCTTCGCCTCGCTCCCGGCCCGCCACACCTGCCTGGCCCTCGGGAATGCCCGCGTCATCACCTGCGAACATGTCCTCAGCGCGCTCGTGGGCCTCGGCATCACCGATGCGCGCATCACGCTCGGCGAGACCGGCGAGCTGCCCATCGGCGACGGCTCTGCCAGACTTTTCTCCGACGCCATCACCGCCGTCGGACTGCGCACATTCGCAAAACAAGCCGAAGCGCTCACCATCACCGAAACCATCACCGTGCGCGCAGGCGGCGCCACAATCACAGCCCAGCCGAGTGACACGCCGAGCTACACCTACCACTTCGAGCCCCCCGAAGGCTCGCCGTTGAAACCACAATCCGCAACATGGGCTGGCGATCCCGACGAGTACCGCGCAGGCGTCGCCCCCGCGCGCACGTTCTCGACACTCGCGGAGGCAAACCAGGCCCAGGCCCTCGGCCTCTTCACCTCGTTCACGCCACGCGACCTGCTCGTGCTCGACGACACCACCGGTAAACCGATCGACAACGCGCTGCGCTTTGGCGACGAACCCGCCCGGCACAAGCTGCTCGACCTCATCGGCGACCTCGCGCTCGCCGGCCGACCGCTCTGCGCCAAGATCACCGCGACCCGCTCGGGGCACGCGCTCAATCACGAACTGGCGCGCCTCATCCTTGAAGCCAACTAGCCCCGCCCCGGCCCCAGCCTTACGCCCCGGCCAGCACGCGCGATTGCTTCTCTATTGCTCCCGACGACGGATCACCTCGCCCACCACCGCCTCGAACCCCGCCAGAAGGGCCGCGGTTGCGTCGCTCTCGTCGTGCCCTCGGTCGAACTCGATCGTCAGCGTCGCCACGCCTCGATCGACCCCGAGGTAGCTCCCGATCGAGCCGGGTGTGTCGTAGCCCATCTCGTGGCGCACATCCCACAAATGGCGCTCGTCCGCATCGTCTGCGGCCTCGGCGAAGATCTCGGCCAGATCCCGCGCGGGCCCGTCGTGGTTCACAAAGGGACCCGTCGGGATCGAGTGCAGCACAATCACCAGTTCCGGCTCGATGCGCCGGAGCAGGTCATCGCCGAACCTCGTCTCCACCTCCGACAACGGCTCCGGCCCGCGCACCTCGCTCGCCGAGAAATTGCTCGCGGGCCAATTCCGATTCAGATCCACCCCCCGCGCGTTGTGCCGCATCAGCGCCACCGAGCCGTCGGGGTTCAGATCCTCGATCACCACAACCCGTGCGCGCATCGGCTCCCGGCGGAGCGTCTCGACAAGCGTCCTGGCCGGGCCGAGCCCCTCCGGCTCTGAGCCGTGGATCCCGCCGATGACCAAGACACTCGGGCCGACGTCGCCGAGGAAGTGCACCGTGATCGTTCGGCCCTCGGTGCTCACGCCGTACTCGGTCACCGCGCGCGTTAGCTCATCGGGCAGAACCGAGCATCCGCCCAGAAAAACCCCCAGCGCTGCAGCGACAGTTGCCGGCGCCTTATTCATCGACGCCGAGGTCGGCCTTTGTGAACAGCCGCTCCATCCGGTAGCCCGCCTGAGCCATGTTCTCGCTGGCACCCTCCTGGCGGTCGATCACTACCACCGCCGCCAGCACCGTCGCGCCCTCGGCCTCGAGCGTCTTACACGCCTCGATCGTCTGGCCCGCCGTCGTCGCGACGTCTTCGACGATGATTACCTTCTCGCCCTTCTCGAGCTTGCCCTCGAGCTGGCGGGCCGTGCCGTAGTCCTTCTTCTGGTTCCGTATAAAAACGCACGGCTTGCCCGTCACGAGCGATGCCGCCGTCACCAGCGGAATCCCCCCAAGCTCCGCGCCAGCCAGCCGATCCGCCTGTTGGCCCGTCTCCCGCTCGACACGTCCGATCGCCTCAGCCAGGAGCTGCCCGATCGGCGCGAGCACCTCGGGCCTGGTCGAGAACAGGTACTTGTCGAGGTAATACGAACTCGTCCGCCCCGATCGCAGCGTAAACGTCCCGCGAAGAAGCGATAAATCCGCGATCTGGCGCGCAAGGGCCGCCCTGTCAGGCAAAGTCTGGCTCATGGTCCGAGAGTAGGGCCGCCCGCGCCCACGCCGCAACCCACACCGCCGCCGCCTTCTACAATGTTCCGGGCGTGGTGGCGCCCAACGATCCCTCCAGACCAACCTCCAGCAGGAGAGCAGAGATGTCCAGCAACCTTCTTCGCAGCCTCGCGGCCCTCTCGATCGGAGCCGGCACGACGCTCGGCGCCAGCGCCCAGTCGACACTCCCGCCCCCGCCCAAGCGCCCCGCGCTGCCCGAGTACGTCCCGCCCTCCGAGCGCCCGCAGACCCAGGCCCCCGCGGCCCAGAACCCGCGCACCAACGTGCCCAAGTTCGACCCGAGCACCGTCGAATTCGAGCCCATCTGGCACACCGCCGACGACGGCTCCATCGTCGGTCCGGACGAGTACTACGAGCTGGCCGCCCTCCGAGCCAACCCCATGATCGAGAGCGACCAGTGGGAGTTCATCGAGGTCCTCCTCGAAGACCGCTACCGCGAGATGGAGCTCGTCGCGCAGGCCCACCCGCGCGCCTGCGTCGACGCGGTCACCACCGTCATCCGTGACTTCGACATCACCGACGAATCCACCCGCGTCCCGCTCGGCGACGTCGCGATGGTCCTCAACCAGCCCGGCGGCATCATCGGATACCTCAGCGAACAGGGCGTCATCTCCGAAGAGATGTCCATCATGACTCACCATATCGCGATGGATTACACCCGCAACATGATGGCCGGCATCGCGCAGGCCCAGCCCGAAGGCTCGAACAACGACGACATCACCAGCGCCCAGAGCCGGTTCCTCATGCGTCAGGGGCTCGCCGAGCCGCTCATGGGCTTTGGCCGACTCGCACGACACGCGATCGAATCAAACCCCTCGCTCGTCGAGAACGCCGACGAAATCCTCGCCAAACAGGACGACGAGTTTGTCGAAGCCGCCGGGTGGGCCCTTGCGCCGCTCAGCGACGAAGAACTCCAGCGCGTCATCACCGAGGCCTACGAAGATCGTCACGGCTCAGCAGGCGGCTAAACACCCACACCACACACTGTCCAACCAGCCCCTCGCGCAAGCGAGGGGTTTTTGCATGGCACACCCTGCTCGACTCACGCCTCTGAAGGACGCAGCAGAGGGAACAGGATCACATCGCGGATCGTCTGGCTGTTCGTCACCAGCATCACCAGACGGTCGATCCCGAGCCCCATCCCGCCCGCCGGCGGCATGCCCACACGCAGCGCCTCGACAAAGTCCTCGTCCAGCGTCCGGAACGTCGACTCCTCGTCGTCGATCCCCGAGAGCTGCTCCTGAAAGCGCTGAAGCTGGATGTCGGGATCGTTGAGCTCCGTGTAGTGCGGCCCGACCTCCATGCCCGCGATGAAAAGGTCCGCGCGCTCGGCGATCGTCGGATCGTCCGCTTTGGGCCGCGTCAGCGGGCTGAGCGAAGCCGGATAATCCATGACCCACGTCGGCACACTCGGATCGATCGCCTTCTCCGCGACCTCCTCAAAGAGCTCGTTGACCACCCACACGTCGTCCATGGGCGTGCCGTCCTCAGACGC
Organism: Phycisphaerales bacterium; assembly: GCA_965228265.1. GTDB lineage: Bacteria > Planctomycetota > Phycisphaerae > Phycisphaerales > UBA1924. The sequence goes on along the minus strand of OZ245804.1, from coordinate 827,893 downwards.
CGTCTTGATGTGGTGCTTCTTGGCCGCCTCGTGCACCTTGGCGGTGTCCGACATCGCAAACCCGAGCGCTCGCTCGAAGAGCTCCGCGTACGTCACGCGCTCAAAGGGCTTGGCGTAATCGATCGTCAGGTCGCCGAAGGGCAGCGTCAGGTTCTCGTCCGATCCCGACACGATCGAGGCCGCGTGCCGAACGATCGCCTCGGAGAGCTCCATCACGCTGTGGTAGTTCCCGAACGCCTCGTACGCCTCGATCGCGGTGAACTCCGGGTTGTGCTGCTTGTCGACGCCCTCGTTGCGGAAGTTGCGGTTGATCTCATAGACCTTGCGCATGCCGCCCACGAGCAGCCTCTTGAGATACAGCTCCGGCGCGATGCGCATCGACAGATCGATATCGAGCGCGTTCATATGGGTGACAAAGGGCCTGGCCGCTGCGCCGCCCGCCTGCGTCTGGAGCATGGGCGTCTCGACCTCGATAAACCCGCGCGCATCCATCAGCCTGCGGATCCCCGCCACGATCTTCGACCGGAGCTGGAACACACGCATCGCGTCCGGGTTCGCCCACAGGTCCACGTACCGCTTGCGGTATCGCGACTCCACGTCCTGCAAACCCGCCCACTTCTCGGGCGGCGGCACAAGGCTCTTGCTCGCCATCCGTAGCGAGCTCGCCCACACCGTCACCTCGCCCGTCTTCGTCTTTGTCAGCGGCCCCGTCGCGATCACCAGATCCGCGTTGTCGAGCAGCTTGGCCGCCGCGAACCCCGCCTCGTCGCAATCGCGCTTGCTGACTGCCACCTGCAGATCGCCCGAGTCGTCGCGGAGGTTGAGCCAGATCAGCTTCCCGTTGTCCCGGCTCAGGATCACCCGGCCCGCGACCGTCACCACCGGACGCTTGTCGACGAACCCCTCGGCCTTGCCGTTGGCCTTCTGGTCCTCGTCTGCCGACTCGTCGTATCGCCCATGAGCAGCCGCCAGGCTCATTAGCCCGGCCTCGCCCGAGCCGTAGGGATCCTGCCCCGCCTGCCGCAGCGACTCGCGGTTGGCGATCCGCTGCTGGATCAGCGGGTGGAGGTCTGTAGCCTGGTCGTTGGGTTCGGTGTCGGCACTCATGCCGACACTTTACTCACCCGAATCGAAAGACCGCGCGTAGGAGCGCACGGAGATGCCCGAATCTCAGCCAGATCGGTCAGCTCGCGATGTTGTGATGCGTGCCGTTGCTCTCTGGCGGGACCTGCATGTCCGGCTCCCGGCGGATCGCGCCCAGATCCTGCATCAGATCCGCGATCGTCGACCGCTGGAACTCCTCGAGCACACCCGAGGCCGCCCGGTCCAGACGCTCGTGCAGCGACTTGAACCCGTCGCCCAGCTCGTCGAGCTCGGCATCGGTCCTCGGCTTGCGGATCGGCCCGACCGCCATCACCACCTCTAGAGCGGTCACGTCTTTCGGATCCACCGCCAGGGCATAACCGCCCCCGATTCCCCGCCGACCGCTCACAAAGTTCGTCGCAGCCAGTTGCTGCATGATCTTCGCCAGGTAGGGCGGGGGCACGTCGGCCTGGGATGCCAGCTCGGCAGCGGGAACCGTTTCCCCCGGCCTAGCCGCCAGAGCACACATCGCCCGCAGGGCATATTCGGAGGTCTGAGTCAGCATGAAACACTTCTCCAATGGGACAGCGGTATGCAGCCCATCGTTATTTTAGAACAAGCGTTCCATCCAGATTCCCCTAATGCAAATATTTCGTACATGTTGCTGCGATTTTCTTCGCGCCTACAAATGACAAACAGGCCGAGTGAATCTCGATAACGAGAGCGATAAGTCGTTTCCTTGATCGAGCTTGGCCTTGGGACGGGTGGTGTGACCACTCGTAAATTGTTTATAGGCGGATATTTATATCCGTTGGAGCCCGTTGATCCCGGAATGCAGGGCTGTTCGGTAGGATGTAAGATCTCTCAGGGAATCACCCCTGTTTCATGAAGTTGCGGAACACTCGCTCTAAATATGGTGGTCGTCGTTTATGCCCAGAACCCGCTCTCTCCCTGAAGCCGAGGTGCTCGAGCGAGCCATGCATGTTTTTTGGTCGCGTGGCTACGACCGCGCTTCGATCGCGGACATCTGCCAGGCCACGAGCCTCGGGCCGTCAAGCATCTACAACGCCTTCGGCAGCAAACTCGAACTCTACCGGCACACCCTCAAGCACTACTTGAGCACCCACGGCTCGGGCCTGCTTCACATCATCGACGACTCCGTCCCCGCCAACCAGTCGCTGCCGAGCCTGCTCAGGGCGTACGTCGATCTGATCCTCGAACCCACCACGCCGCCCGGCTCATACCTCATGCAGAGCGCAGGCACCGGCGTCTCGCAGAACTCCGACGCCTGCGCGATCGCCAACGAAATCAAACAATCAATCGCTGACAAAATCCAGAGCATGCTCGAGAAACGCCAGGAGATCGGCGATCCGCTCGCAAACTCCCCGAGAGCACTGGCCATCTTCCTGATGACGACCGCCCGGGGCATGTCACAGCTCGCCTGCGACGGCTACTCGCGCGAAGACCTCTTGGAAGTCGCAGAGTTCGCCTCGGCCAGCTGCATCCCCGCCTGATTCACAACCCGGCGCAGCCGCGCCAATCAGCCCATCAGGCGATCCACTTCCTTCAGGCTCGTCGCGTCCTCGTCGGCGACCTCGACCGCGTCGAGCAGGCCGCGGATCACGTCGTCCGGCCCCACCTGGTCCGCCTCGGCATTGAAGTTCGTCAGCACGCGGTGACGGAGCACGGGCAGAGCCGCCGCCTTCACGTGCTCGATATCCGCGTGCGTCTGCCCCGACAGAATCGCCTTGGCTTTGGCCGCCAGGATCAGGTTCTCGCTGGCGCGTGGGCCGGCACCCCAGCCGACATAGTCCTTGATCACCTTGGGCCGACGGTCCTCCTCGCCCGGCCCGGGCACGCGGGTCGAGCGCGCCAGACGCAGCGCATAGCGAATCACGTGATCCGCCACCGGCGCGTGACGCACGAGCTGCTGCATCTTCTGGATGTCCTCTGCGCCCAGCACCCGGTCGATCACCACCTCGGCCTTGCTCGAGCTCCGACGAACGATCTCGAGCTCCTCCTCCTCCGTCGGGTACCCGATCTTGATCTGGTACATGAACCGGTCCAGCTGCGCCTCGGGCAAGGGGTACGTCCCCTCCTGCTCGATCGGGTTCTGCGTCGCCAGCACAAAGAAGGGGCTCGGCAACAGATGAATCTGGCCACCCGCGGTCACCTGTCCCTCCTGCATCGCCTCGAGCAGAGCCGCCTGCGTCTTGGGCGGCGTGCGGTTGATCTCGTCGGCCAGCACCACGTTCGCAAAGATCGGGCCGTGGATAAAGCAGAGCGAACGCTGACCCGTCGTTTTGTCCTCCTGGAACACCTCCGTGCCCGTGATGTCGCTGGGCATCAGGTCGGGTGTGAACTGGATGCGGCTGAACTCCAGACTCAGCGCCCGGGCGATCGTCGAGATCAGGAGCGTCTTGGCGAGCCCTGGCACCCCCACCACCAGCGCATGCCCCCGGCTGAAGATGCACTCGAGCATCTGCTCGATCACCTCGTCCTGCCCGACCACGATCTTGCCGATCTCCGCGCGCAGGCGGTCGTGGGCCTCACTGATCTGCCGAAGGTCCTCTGGTTTCACATCTGTCATGTCGCGCTCCATCGCCCCGTCTTCTCATACCCAGTCCCAGACTATCGGCTGCCGACCGGCCCGCACTCCCCACGTCCGGTGCCCGCTCCATACGCCGAAGAGCCCGCCCAGATCCCGGCTTGCCTCCCCCGATGCCGGGCAGTCGCACCCGACACTTGGCTGTGGACAAGTTGTGTATCAAGCGCCGTCTGCGCTCGGCTGCGCAGCCCCATCCGACAGCTTGAGCACCATGAAGATCTTCTCACCGACACCCCGGCCCGCGCTGATGCGCGCAATTGTCACGCATCCGACACCTCGCCCCCACCCATATTCACACCGCTAAATCGCGTGATACAGGCTCTTTACGCGGGTCCGCCCGCCGATCTTCACAATCCGACAGCGCTTACTACTGTGATGATGAATCTCTACTCTCTCATTAAGAAGAGAAAGGCTCGCCGGGTGTCAGCACCACTCGGGACGGAGCTGTCCTCTGTATCCCCACGCTTGTGATGAATATGGGGACAACTCCTCCGCATAGCAAACCACCCGATCAGGGATCGCCTGTCTTCCCTCGTCGAGCACGAAAGAAAGCCCGGAGCAGGTCGCCCGCTTCGTCTGCCAGGACGCCGGGCACCAGTTCCACGCGGTGGTTGAGCCTGGTGTCCGTCGTCAGCTCGTAGAGCGATCGGCACGCCCCGGCTTTGGGGTCGTCGGCTCCGTAGACCACCCGCCCGACGCGGGCGTTGACGATCAGGCCCGCGCACATGGGGCAGGGCTCGAGCGTCACCGCCAGCGAGCAGTGGTTGAGCCGCCAGTCGCCCACAGCCCGGCTCGCCTCCAGGATCGCGATGTGCTCCGCGTGGGCGGACGGGTCCCGGTCTTCTTCGCGCCGGTTTCGCCCCTCGCCCAGCACCAGGCCCGTCGCGGTCTCCCAGACGACCGCGCCCACCGGCACCTCGCCCGCAGCAGACGCCTCACGCGCCAGCGCCAGCGCCCGACGCATCATCTCAAGATCGGTCTCAGGGCTGCTCACAAGGCGTCACTCGGCGAGTCGCCCGAGTCCTGGTTTCGAAAGCCGCCGGCCACTTTGCTCGCGGGCATCACCCGCTGGAGGACCATCCCGAACTCGAACAGAAGATACAAGGGCCCGCCCAGCAGCAGCATCGAGATCGGGTCCGCGGGTGTCAGGAAGGCCCCGACCACCATGCACCCCATCGCGATGTATCGGCGGTACCCCGCCAGGCTCGTGTGATCGATGATCCCCGCCCAGCCGAGCAGCAGCACCACGACGGGCATCTGGAACCCGATCGCAAAGCCGAGCGCAAACGTCAACACCAGCTTGATGTACTCGGTGAGCCGATACTGCTGCACCACGCCCCCGCCCTGCAGCTGCAGGGGCGAGCCGACCACCACGAACTCGCCCGACTCCAGGACCTCCACGCACGTCCGCTGCTGCATCAGGACCGAGTTGATCCACGTCTGCCCCACCTCGGGCTGGGCGGGATCGCCCTCGAGCACGGGGAGCGTCGGCATCTGAGCCATCACCTCGGGCGAGACCTCGACGATCTTGGGCGTGGTGATCGAGTCCTCGGCCCCGAGCGTTGAGCCGAAGTTGATGAAGAACGTCAGCACCACCGGCAGCATCGCGTAGTACATGAACACGACGCCCGTCACCGTGAGCAGGAAGCTCATCGGGACGAGGATGTACACGAACCGGCGCTCGGACATGTAAAGCCCGGGGCTGATGAATCGCCAGAGCTGGATCAGGATCCACCAGCTGCCGCCCAGAATCGTCAGCAGCAGGACGACCTTCATGTACGAGCCGAAGACCTCGACGGGGCTGGTCGCTTGAAGCACTGGGGGCAGGCCCGCCTCGGCCAGGGCCTTGCGGACCGGGATGGTCATGAAATCGAGCACCCATCGCCCGATGGCGACGGAGATCACCAGGAAGGGGATGAGTCCGAGAAGGGCGAAGAGCAGGCGCCTGCGGAGCTCCTCCAGGTGATCGCCCAGCGGCATGGTCGCGTCGTCGAAGAGGCCTTGCTGGTCCAGTCGTGCGGAAATAGGGCGTCCCCGGGTGAAGAAATCGGTACAACCCGTACCGAATGGCAGAGGTTATGCACGCTTGGCGACGGGCCTGCGGGCCGGGCGCATCCAGCAGCGAGGAACAGGACGGGAGGGCGAGGCAGTGGATGAATCCGATCTGGTGCGCCGGGCCGCCGCGGGAGACCCCCAGGCTGCGGAGCTGATCTGGAAGACCCACCGCCGGTGGATCGCCGCGGTCCTGCTTGCGCACAAACCCAGGCAGGTCGATGTGGAGGACCTGCTCCAGGAGGTGGCACTGGCCGTGGTGCAGAAGATCAACCAGCTCGACGACCCCTCGGCTCTGAAGCCCTGGCTCCGGATGGTCGCGGTCAACGCGGCCCGGGCGACGGGCCGGAAGCAGACCCGCCGCAAGGGCCTGCTCAGGCTGGTCCGCCCGAACGTCCCCGAGGAGGGCGAGGGCACGAGCGACCTGACCACCGAGGCGGGCCGTCAGCGTCAGGAGCGGGCGCGTCAGCTCGGCTCGCTGATCGAGCAGCTGCCCGACGCCTACCGCGAGTGCGTGCTGCTGCGCTGCGCCCGCGGGATGACACACAAGCAGATCAGCGAGGTCACGGGCCTGCCCGAGACGACGATCGAGACGCGCATCGCGCGGGGTCGCCGGATGCTCCGGGAACTGGCCGAGACCTCACAGCACACACGCGGGGAACACCTCGCAAGGAGTCCGTCATGAACGACCAGCTTCACCAAGAACCAAACGATCGGCGCGACGTGCTGATCGGACGGATCATCGACGGCGAAGCGACGGGCCAGGACTGGGCCGAGTTCCGCCAGATCGCCGGCGACGACGAGTCCGTCTTCGCCGAGATCGCCGAGCTCCAGGACCTGCGCAAGCGCACCATCGACATCGTCGAGCACGCGGGCGATCTGGCTGACACCGTCGAGCTGCCCGTGCACATGCACCCGAAGTCGAGCCCCGCGCAACGGCTGCGGTTTGCTGGAGTCTGGGGCGGCTGGGCCGCAGCCGCTCTCGTCGCGGTCGCGTGGTCGGTCGGCCTGCGCCCGGGCGATCCGCTGATCTTCAACAGCCAGGAGGGCCACCAGGCCGGCATCGCCAGCAACGTGGTCAATACCGCGGGCGATGCGCTCCAGAAGTATCTGGACCTCGGCAAAGAGTCGGGCTCGGTCATCGGCGAGATGCCCAGCGGCATCGTGCTCGACAAGCAGCCGCTGGCCGACGGCTCGGGCTACGAGGTCGTCTATATCCGCCCCATCATCGAGCGCGTCGTTGTGCGCGATGTGTACCAGCAGGTCGAAACCGAGTCGGGGCAGGTGCAGATCGTGCCCGCCAAAATCACGCCCACACTTCCCCCGGCTTCCCCGAGTGCGCCCGAGCCTCTGGCCTGGTGAGCGCCCCGAACACCGAAACACTTAGGAGCATGAACATGCGACACACACCGATCCGCAAATCGACACTCGTAGCCATGATCGCCGCCGCCGGCCTGGCTGCGCCCGCTCTCGCGCAGGACGCGTCCCCGGCACCGAAGGCCAAGGTCTCCTCGTCCACCACGATCCTCAAGTCCGACGGCAACCAGTCGTACGAGATCAAGATCGAGAACGGCAAGGTCACGGTCTTCAAACTCAACGGCAAGGACGTCGAAGACGACCGCTACAAGCTCGACGAAGAGGGCGGCTTTATCGTTCTCAAGGACGGCGACGAGCCCGTCATCATCGACATCCCGCACTTCGACATGACCGAATTCCCCGCCGGCTTCAAGGGCGGCATCGCCGACTGGCCCCCCATCGAGATCGCGGTTCCTGACGTGCCCGCAGCGCCCGACGCGCCGGACGCCATCGAATGGTTCGATGCACCGGACGCGCCAGAGCCGCCCGCAGCGGTGGCCTGGGTCTCCGAGCCGCCCAAGGTCATGATCGGGATCAAGCACGACGAGGTCTCGGATGAGATCCGCGAGAAGCTGGGCCTGGACGCGGGCGAGGGCGTGTACGTCATCGAGACGCTCAAGGGCCTCCCGGCCGACGAGGCGGGCATCGAATCGGGCGACGTCATCATCGAGGTCGACGGCAAGCGCATCGAAGAACGCAACGTCCTGCTCGAGGTTCTGAAGAAGCACAAGCCGGGCGACGACGTGCATGTCATCGTCATCCGCGAGGGCAAGAAGAAGAAGCTCAAGCTCGAATTGGCGCCTTACAGCGCCGAACGACTCGGCGCCCCCCGTGCGCTGACGCTCCGCTCGGGCGAGCCGGGCCGATTCAACATCCGCATCAACGACGACGACATCGCCTTCGGCGAGTTCGAGCCCTTCGGCGACATGGATGAGAACGACTTCTTCGGCGAGTTCGATTTCGACTTCGACATGGAGGGCCTGCCCCCCGAGGCGAAGCAGGAACTCGAACGGGCCCTGAAGCAGGCTCAGAAGCAGGCTGCGGAGGCCCGGGTGCGTGCGTTCACGCTTCGGCGTGATGCCCAGGGCCAGCGCGAGCTGCACGAACTGAATCGTCAAGAACTCCGCGAGCACCAGGACGAGATCCGCGAGCAGGCCGACCGGATCCGCTCACAGGCCCGCGTGCACGCCGACGAAATGCGCCGCCTCGAGGAGCGTCTCGCCAAGCTGCGCGAGCTGGGCGAGAACGACCGCCTCTTCCGCGCCGAGCCCGACGGCCGGGCGTTCATCATCCAGCGCGACACGGACGAAGCCCGCGAGCACGCAGACCGCGCCGAGCGGGTCGAGCGTGAAGCCCGCGACCGGAGCGACGCGGTGGTCGAGAAGCTCCGAAGCGTCCAGCGCGAACGAGATGATCTGGCGACCCGCAACCGCGATCTCGAGCGGCGGGTAGACGCTCTTGAGCGCAAGCTCGAAGAGATGGTCCGGAGGCTTGAGAGTCGTGAGGACGAAATCATCAAGCTTCTTGAAAAGAAGGACTGAGTAACGGAAACCGCGCGAGCGCGTTTCCCAATGACAGACAACCGAGTGTCGGGACGGCGGGCATCGTGACTCCCCGCTGCCAGCGCCCGCTGACCTGACACGGGCAAAGAGTCCTCGGAGTGTCTTCCGACGCCTCTTTGCCAGACGAACCGGATCGCACGGGCTCAGCCCAGGCGGTCCGGTTTGTTGTTTTCAACGGCCTGTGCACAAGGCACCCATCTCGGGTTGGAGCGGACCGTCGGCGTCTGTCACTTTCCTCTCCTAGGCTCGGTCTCATGACCGACGCGCCCCAACAACCCGAATCGGCTCCCGCATCCTCGCCCGAGAGCGAGGTTCGTTTCTCAGATTTCGGCCGGGCCGGGCCGGCGGCCATCGTCGCGGCCTTTCTGCCCGCTCTGGGCGGGTTCATCCTGCTCGGGTCCATCCCGGTCATCGCGCCCAAGCTCCGCGACATGGGCACGGCCGGCCTGCTGCTCTATGTCGCGGTCTTTGCGCTCACCAGCGGCTTTGCGATCCTGCCCACCTTCGCGCAGGCGGCCCTCGGCGGGTACGCATTCGGGCTCGCGCTCGGGCTGCCCGGGGCGCTCTGTGGCTTCCTGGGCGGGTCGCTCATCGGTTACTTCCTCGCCCGCGGCGTCACGGGCGACGACGCCCTCAGGGGCGTTCAGCAGCACCCAAAGTGGAACATCGTCGTCCGCTCGTTCTTTCCCGACCGCGAGGGCGACGGCGAACACCGCGGCTTCTGGCGCACGCTCGGCATCATCACGCTCATCCGCTTCCCGCCGAACTCTCCGTTTGCGATCACCAACCTCGTCCTCGCTTCGGTAAAGGTCGATCTTGTGCCGTTTGTCATCGGCACAGCCCTGGGCATGCTGCCACGCACCGCGGTGGTCGCGTACCTCGGCACGCTTGTCGAGGGGGAGATCTCCAAGGACGCGCTCTCGAGCGCCAGGCCCGGCTGGTATCTGCCCGTCGGGATCGCGATTTCGGTGGCGGTGCTGCTGATTCTTGCGAGGCTTGGGGACCTAGCGATCAAGAAAGCCGTCGCCCGCGGGGAAATCGACACGTCCGGTCCGGAAGAGAATCCCGGTTCATCCGACGCCCAATGATCTGAAAGCCGGGAACGACTGAGGCGGGGGCGTGCGCACGCCAACGCATCCCCTATCGTCCACCCGGGTACACACCAAGCGCAAGGCTTCTCGCACAACGCGATTCACAAGGGAATGAACATGAACAGCACGAAGACCATGCTCGCGGCCATCTGCGGGCTCTCCATCGGCTTCACCGCCCAGGCCTCGTCGGCGGGCATCGAACCCGGCGTGAAGTCGGCTAGGGACGTCGAAGTCATCTCGCGGGAAGTCCTCTTTGGCAACCCGGAGCGCGCCTCGTTCCAGGCCAGCCCCGACGGCAAGACGCTGAGCTGGCTGGCGCCCAAGGACGGCGTGCTGAACGTCTACGTCGCGCCGATCGATGACATCGACAACCCCAAGGCTGTCACCAACGACGACTACCGCGGCATCCGCCAGTACTTCTGGGCGGAGAACGGCTCGCATCTCGTCTACATGCAGGACAAGGGCGGCGACGAGAACTTCCACGCCTACTCCGTCAATATCGAAACCGGCGAGCGCCTCGAACTCACCCCCCACGAGGGTGCCCGCGCGCAGCTCCAGCAGACCAGCAAGCTCTTCCCCGACCACATCCTCGTCACGATCAACAACCGAAACCCGCAGCTCTTTGACATTTACAAGATCGATGTCACCTCGGGCGAGAGCGAACTCGTCTTCGAGAACGAGGGCTACCTCGGCTTCAACACCGATGACCAGTTCAACGTTCGCTTTGCTGCACGCTACGAGGCCGACGGCTCGGTCAGCTACTTCGAGGTCGACGGGAGCGCGGTCAAGGAAGACGTTTACCTGAACGTCCCGAGCGCCGATGCGCTGACCACGCAGATCGTCGGCTTCAACACCGAGGGCGACAAGCTCTACATCATCGACAGCCGAACGGGCAACACCGCGGCCCTGTTTGTCAAGGACATGAACACGGGCCAGACCGACATGCTCTACGAGCACCCCAAGGCCGACATCTCAGGCGCGATGGGCAACCCGGAGACGGGCGAGGTCGAGGCGGTCGCGGCCAACTACCTGCGCACCGAGTGGAAGATCCTCGATGACGCTGTGGCCGAGGACCTCAAGTACCTCCGCACCGTGCAGGACGGCGACATCTCGATCTCGAGCCGCGTGAAGGACGACACGCTCTGGACCGTCGCCTACGTCCGCGACGACGGGCCGGTGGAGTACTACACCTACGACCGCACAGCGAAGAAGGCCGAGTACGTCTTCAGCAACCGCCCCGCGCTCGAGGACAAGCCTCTGGCGAAGATGCACCCGACGGTCATCGAGAGCCGCGACGGGCTGAACCTCGTCAGCTACCTCACGCTGCCGGTCTGGACCGACACCGACGGCGACGCCCGGCCGGAAGAAGCGCTGCCGATGGTGCTGCTCGTCCACGGCGGGCCCTGGGCGCGCGATCAGTGGGGTTACAACTCCTACCACCAGTGGCTGAGCAACCGCGGCTATGCGGTGCTGAGTGTCAACTACCGCGGCTCGACGGGATTCGGAAAGGACTTCATCAACGCGGGCAACTTTGAGTGGGCCGGCAAGATGCACGACGACCTGATCGACGCGGTCAGCTGGGCCGAGGCCGAGGGCATCGCCGATCCCGACCGCGTCGCGATCATGGGCGGCAGCTACGGCGGGTACGCCACGCTCGTCGGGCTCACCTTCACGCCCGACACCTTCGCCTGCGGCGTGGACATCGTCGGGCCCAGCTCACTCGTCACGCTGCTCAACTCGATCCCGCCCTACTGGAAGCCCGCGATGGAGCTGTTCAACCAGCGGGTCGGGAATCTGAGCACCGAAGAAGGCCGCGAGCTGCTCGAGTCGCGCAGCCCGCTGAACTTCATCGAGAAGATCAAGAAGCCGCTGCTGATCGCCCAGGGCGCCAACGACCCGCGCGTGAAGCAGTCCGAAGCGGACCAGATCGTCGAGGCGATGACGCAGAAAGAGATCCCGGTGACGTACATCCTCTTCCCCGACGAGGGTCACGGCTTCGCCCGTCCGGAGAACAGCATGGCCTTCAACGCGGCCACCGAGGCCTTCCTCGCCGAGCACATCGGCGGGCGCTACGAGCCGATCGATGACGACATCGACGGCTCGACCATGCAGGTGCCCACCGGCGCCGAGGGCGTCCCGGGCCTGAAGGACGCGATGGGCGGCGAGTAAGCACAACCCAATCCGACGGTCATGGGAGTCAGGTGAGAGAGACGGACCAAGACCAGGCCCGGCTTGCGATTGCAGGCCGGGTCTTTTTCATGGGGCTTGCGCTACACTGACTCGATGCCCGAGCCCGCCGACAAACTGACTGAAGCCGAGGTCCGCACGATCGCCCGCCTGGCCAACCTCTCGCCGAGCGACGGCGAGGTCGAGTCGCTGCGGACCGAGCTCTCGGACATGCTCGCCATGGCGGCCGCGCTGACCGATGCCGACCTCGAAGACGTGGACCCTATGACCAGCCCCGTCGAGGCGATCAACCGCCTCCGCGAGGACGAGCCGGGCGAAACGCTCACGCCGGGCCAGGTCGAACGCCTCGCCCCCGAAACCGACGCCGACGGCTCCATCCGGGTTCCACGCGTTCTGGGCGACAACGGCGGGGCGTAAGCGGCGCTCTGGTGGGGATGGCGTCCCGCCGCTCGGACGTTCATTTTTCCCACAACTCAACACCTCGCGCGATACGCTGATGCCATGCCCGATTACGCATGGCACTGGTCCGGCTACGCACTTGCAATCCTCGCGAGCCTCTTCATCCTCTGGTCGCTCTTTGCTGACCGAGCCAGAGGCCGCAAACGCTGCCGAAAATGCTGGTATGACCTTGCCTCCCTCGGCGAGGTTCCGACCACCTGCCCCGAGTGTGGCAAAGCACACGCTAAGCCGAAGCATCTCATACGCACACGCAGGCGCTACCGCAGAGCCATCATTGGACTCGTTTTCTTGATCGCAAGCTATGGACTTTGGACCACGCCGCGCGTGATCGCCGGTGGGTGGTACGGGGCGGTGCCGACGACGGGGCTAGTCCTCACCGCGCCCTGGCTGAACTATAAGTGGATGAGCAGCGGCAACCACACTCACGAGATAATGGACGAATTCAAAATTCGTCTCATTGAGGACGAAGAACGTGTTGGACTCTGGCTTGCTGGAACGTTTTGGAGTCTTATGCGTGTGGATGATATCTGGCCGATGACTGATAGAGACATCGAAGACATCCAGGCCAGAAACCAAGACACAGTAGCAAACTATCACTTTCAGTCAGTGCTGTCCCGCGGGTACGGACTGAAACGAGATCAAATAAAGTACGTCATTAAGAATGTACTAGACGGCAAGTGTATCAGCTTGTTAGGAACGCCACTGTTTAGCGCAGATCAGGAACCCGTCGGGATAAGGATCGATTCGATCTCGAAAGACCCAAGTGCCAGACATTTGGTTATTTACTTTGATGTCGCCCAGAGCCATCGCCAGGCGGCGAAGAAGCCGACAACCCCGTACACACAAAGTGTTCTGACTCGCGGGGGTAATCGAGAATGGAAAGAGACACCTGGGGTTACCGTCTGGGCGAATGGCGAAGTGCTTGGCCCAACTCTGTTCTGGATTGAAAGTGCTCGTGGAGCAGACCTAGGTGCATATCAAGTAGAGTGGCGTTTTGATACCGACTTCCTTAGCTCAGATTCGTTTATTGCTTTCCTCGATCTGGCTCAGTGGCGTGCTGTCAAAGACTAAAGTAATCCCATGCTCCTCCTCACCATCACCCAGGGCCCAGACCGCGGCAAGGCGTTCAATCTCCCCAACAACGAGCCGCAGCTCATCGGGCGGTCCTCCGAAGCCCTGCGCATCACCGACTTCACCGTTAGCCGGCGCCACGCCGAGCTCACGCCCGATGGCGGGAACTGGTACATCCGAGATCTCCAGTCCCACAACGGGACGTACGTCAACGGCGTGCGCATCAACAAGCGCACCAAGCTCAAGATCGGCGACGAGATCCGCGCGGGCTCCACCGTCTTCGCGTTCGGGGGCGTGGTCAGCCACCCCGAGTCGGACATCGTCGAGATTCTTCGGCCAGAAGAGATCGACGCCGAGATCGAGCACGCGCTTGCAAGCAACGAGGACTCGGTGCTCATGGCCGAGCCCGAGCCGCGCATCGCTGCCAACGAGCACCTGAGGCTCCTGTTCCAGGCGAGCGAGATCGCGACCGAATCGATCGACAAACAGGAATTGCTGGCGAGCATTCTCGAGCTCGTGTTCGATCAGTTTGAGCCGGAGCGGGGTGTGATTCTGATCGCGCCGGACAAGTATCACTCGCCCCGGCCCGTGGTGGTCAAGTACATGACGCCGCCCAAGGGCGCCGAGGAAGCCAGGATCCAGCTCTCGCAGACGATCCTCCAGCACGCGATGTTGAAGAAGGAATCGGTGCTGAGCTCGAACGCGATGGCAGACCCTCGCTTCAAAGCGGGCGACTCGATTCAGCGCCTGGGCATCCGCAGCGCGATGTGCAGCCCGATCCTCTTCCGCGAGCGCGTCTTCGGCGCGATCTACATCGACAGCTCGATCGTCAATTACACATTCACAGCCGACCAGCTCGCCCTGCTCAACGCGGTGGGCCAGCAGACGGGCCTTGCGATGGCCAACCTCGAACTCGTCGGCGAGCAGATCCACACCGAGCGCCTCGCGGTCATCGGCGAGACCGTCGCCAGCCTCTCGCACTCGATCAAGAACATTCTCCAGGGGCTCCGCGGCGGGGCGGACGTCGTCGAGATGGGCCTCAAGAAAGACGACCTCAAAATCGCCAAGGGCGGCTGGGGCATCCTCAAACGCAACCTCGACCGCATCATGAGCCTCACGCTCAACATGCTCGCCTTCAGTCGGCAGCAGAACATCGAGATCGAGCTGACCAAGCTCGGCCCGCTCATCGAGGAGTGTGCGCAGCTGCTCGAGGGCATCTGCCAGACGCGGCAGGTGCCGCTGATCGTGGACGTCGATTCAGAAATCCCACCCGTCCCGGTCGATCCGAACCTGATCCACCAGGCGATGATGAACCTGATGACCAACGCGGTCGAGGCGGTCGAACCCAAAACGGGAGCGGTCACCGTGCGCGTTGATTACCACCCGCACGGCAAGCCGGGCGACGACGGCCACCCCAAGCCGCACGCCAGAGGCACGAGCGGCGCGGAGGTCGAGATCTCCGTCATCGACAACGGGCCCGGCATCCCCGAGGACCGAAGGCTCTGGATCTTCGAGCCCTTCAACACCACCAAGGGTATGCGCGGCACTGGGCTCGGGCTCGCGGTGACCAAGCGCATCATCGAGGATCACCACGGCGAGATCGAAGTCGTTGAAACCGCCGGCGGCGGGGCGACCTTCCGCATTCTTCTCCCCGCTGACCCGGCGCAGCTCATCGACCCATCTGCTACCGCTGCCACACGCAGCCTGACGAGCGCGCAACGCATCACGCGGAAGTGAGGGGTTCACTCCCGCGTGCGCGTCTGATAGAACAGCTTTCCGAATGCCCGCCCGGGATTACCCGTCGCGGTTTCGACGTTGGCCCTGTCGTCCTTCGCGCTGCGGCCGCGCCCGCTCGGGAGCGTCTGCGCCCTGGCGTTGACGTTGCATCTCGGGCCCGCCGGGCTGGCGACGCCTCTCCACCTCGCCACGCCAGTATCTCGGCACGGCCGGGAATGTCTCGGTGATGACGTAGTAGTACGTCCCCTGGGGAAACTCGGGTGTCACCCCGAAGCGGCCGTTGCTCTCATCGAGATCGCCGGCCCCTTCGCGGTACTCCCAGTCGAGACCGAACGTGCCGTCGTACTCGCCACCCGGTCCGTCGGGCGGGCCCGGGCGCTCGCCTTCCTTGAGCACATAGCTCGAGCGCAGCGGCACGATCTCGGAGGTCGGGTCGTTGGCGTCCTTGTAGCCAAAGGGCGCGTAAATCGGGAAGCCATCGAACGCCCACCCGATCTGGACCATGTGATCGTGGTCGCTGTCGTGGTCGTGATGGTGCTCGGATTCCTCGCTCTGGACGAGTTCATCGACCAGGCCCGTCGGGACGCCGTGGTAGTGGTACTTCCCGGTCGGCTGGACGTGCGCGTTGTTCTGGTCGAGCCCGAACGGGGCGCCGCCACCAAGCGCGTCGTAGTTCCAGGCAGAACCGCCCCCGAATGCACGACCGCTATCGGGAGACCAGAACTCTCCCGTTCCCGAATCAAAGATCACGCCGTTGAGCGCAATCCCGAACTCGGGTCGCGCATCGGTGAGCTCGTCACTGAGTCGGGGCAGCAGCGGCAGCCTGATCTCGTTGTTCTGCGCGCGGAGCGCGTTGGGGTTTTCCTGATTCGGGAATTCACCGACTTCGTGATCGGGCAGGCCGTTTGATCGGATCACGCGGTACTGCCCCTCGATCGTGATCGAGACCTCGGGCTCCGGGAGATCGACTTTCTCCATCGTGCGGGGGCCGCCCTGCTCCCCGCCGGCTCGGCGTTCCGGCTGCACGCTTTCGTGCGCAGCACCATCGTGCCCCGGGTGTGCCGACGCGGTGGATACAAGCATGGCGAGCGTGACACATGCACACGGAACAACGGTTCGACGGGTTGCAGACAGCATGGTCCATCCTTTCGCTGAGGGAGCATTGGGGAGCGGTGTTCGCTCTCCTGTTTTGCACCAGTCACTCAAACGCGGCTCATGCGTGCCGATTGCAAAGAATCAGGACTTGTGGCCGGTCGCCTACCCTTTCTGCATGAGCACCTTCCACGACTCGATCCGCGCCCTGACCGACCAATACGCCCCCTCGATCGTCTTCGGCGCTCGCCTCGGGCAACCCGACGAGGTGCCCGATGCGCTGCGAGAGAAGATCGATCCGTGGGCGATGTGGTCCGATCAGGCCGCCCAGTCGCTGGGCGTTGCGGTGCAGATCGCCGCGAGCCAGCGCCTCGGGCGTGAGGGCTCGGAAGAGGCGCTGGCGATCCTCGCGGGCCTGCGTCTGGCTTACATGAAGCTCGTCTCGGACCTGGCCGACTCGATGAACATCCCCGAGGGCGAGCTGCACAACCGCATCAACGAAACCATGAACAACGCGCAGATGGAGGACAAGGGACCGCTGGGTGAGGGCGGCCCGGGCCTGGACTGATCCCGGCAGAGGCCGCAGCTACCAGCCTCCGTGTTCAGCGTCGTGCGTTTTTCCTGTTCCGCTTCCGCGTCCAACAATCCCCCATGGCACGCGCCATCCTCCACGCCGATCTCGACGCCTTCTTCGCGTCCGTCGAGCAGCTCGATCACCCCGAGCTCCGGGGCAAGCCCGTGCTGGTCGGGGGCACGGGCAAGCGGGCTGTTGTCGCAGCCGCCAGTTACGAGGCCCGCAAGTTCGGTTGCCACAGCGCAATGCCTACCGCGACAGCGATGCGCCTCTGCCCGCATGCGGTCGTCGTCAAGCCGCGCGGCAAGCGCTACCGCGAACTCTCCGAGCAGGTCTTCGCGATCTTCGAATCCGTCACGCCGCTGGTGGAGCCGCTCTCCATCGACGAGGCCTACCTCGATGTCACCGGCTCGGTGCGCCTGCTCGGCCCGCCCGAAGCCATCGCGCGAGACATCCGCAAGCGCGTCCACGAGACCACGGGCCTGACCGTCTCCGTCGGCGTCGCGCCCAACAAGTTCCTCGCCAAGCTCGCCAGCGAGATGGACAAGCCCGACGGCCTCACCGTCATTACGCCCGACACCGTCCAGAAAACGCTCGACCCGATGCCCGTCTCCTCGATCTTCGGCGTCGGAAAGGCCGCGGAGAAGAAACTCGCCTCCCTCGGCATCCGCACGATCGCCGATCTTCGGCGGGCGCCGGAAGCGGCGCTCGCCACGCGCCTCGGCTCGATGGGGCCGCACATCCGCAGACTCGCGCAGGGCATCGACGACCGCGAGGTTCATCCCGACCGCACCGCCAAGTCTGTCGGCCACGAGCAGACCTTCGGCGAAGACCTGACCGACCGCGAACTCATCCGGTCTGTTCTGCTCTCTCAGGTCGAACACGTCGCGCGCCGTCTGCGCAACAAAGGACGGGCCGCGGGCAACGTCACACTCAAGATCCGCTTCGGCGACTTCGAAACCATCACGCGCTCGACTCCGCTCGGCTCGCAAACCGACAGCACCGAAGAGCTCTGGCAAGCGGCGCTTGCGATCCTTGAAAATTGGATGGAACACTCGTTCCGACCCGTGCGCCTGATCGGGATGACCGCGGGCCAGCTTTCGGGTGCAGACGACATCCAGCCGGGGCTCTTTGGCAGCGACGAACGCGACAAGCGTTCCAAGCTCGATCGTGCCGCCGATGAGATCGCACGCCGATTCGGGAACGACTCGATCAGAAGGGCCGCCTCGTATACGAAATCACCCTCTCAGCGGGCAAACAAACCGGGCAAGGGCGATGATTCTCGGTCCTGATCCGTTGCAAGATCGTGCGAACAACAAACTTCCTGCAACTGCCCACGCTGAGGGCCCGTATACCCGGCTACTCGTGGCTAGCCAGGACCCGTTGAGACATGAACCAATTTGTACGCCGGTTCGAGCCGCTGGCAGCGATCTGCCAGGCCATCGCTGACGGAGACGTCAAGCGAGCCTCATCGATCATCGATCTTCAGGGCCCCGGTGGTTTTGCGGGCATCTCGGGTGATGCGCTCATCGAGAGCCCCGTCATGATGGCGTTATCGATGGGTCATCCGCGTCTGGCTCGCAGCATCATCGCAGCGGGCTACAAACCCTCAGCATGGGAAGCGGCGGGCCTGGATCTCGCCGGCGAACTCCACGCGTTGGCAGCGGTCGATCCGGAGCGACTCTGTCTCTGCAACGCCGAGGGGTGGGCACCGCTGCACCTGGCGTGTTACGCGCACGCACACCGTGCGCTGGCTGTGCTCTGCGAGTTTGCGACCGATCCCGATGTCGTCGCCTGCAACAGCACACTCGAGACGCCTCTGCACTCGGCTGTCCGCGCCGATGACGCCGAGGCGGTCAGCATCCTGCTCGACGCAGGCGCTGATCCCCGTTTCCCCGACGCAGCCGGGCGCTCGCCGCTGCAACTGGCGATCGAGCTCGCCGCGATCGACGCGAGCGATGTGCTCATGCAGCGCGAGTAGTCGGTTCCATCTCTTGTCTCATCAGTCCTGCGACGATTCGTTGTCGCGCACGCGCTCGAGCAGTCGGCTCAGTCGGCGCAGATCCGCCTCGCTCACGTGGCCGAGCCTCTGGCGCAGGAGTTGTCTGACCGGATCGTCGAGGCTCTCGACGATCTCTCGTCCCTGCGCGGTGATCCGCACATAGACCTTTCGGCGATCCTTGTCGCAGCGCACGCGCTCCACGTGACCGGCCTTCTCAAGACGGTCGATGAGCCTCGTGACATCCGGCACCTGCACCACGAGGTCCTCGCGGATATCGCTCCAGCAACGCCCCTCGTCGCCTGCCGACCGCAGAATCCGAAGCACGTTGTACGTCGCCTCGCTCAGCCCCGACTTGCGGAAGAGCTTGCCGAAGAACGACTCCAGCGTCGCAGCCGTCCGGCGCACGTTCAG
Source organism: Phycisphaerales bacterium (assembly GCA_965228265.1). Lineage (GTDB taxonomy): Bacteria > Planctomycetota > Phycisphaerae > Phycisphaerales > UBA1924. Next base: position 808,608 of record OZ245804.1, on the reverse strand, counting down.
GTACGCCTCCTCCTCTGCGAGCTCGAAGGGCTTCTTCTTCCCGATTTCATCCTGCAAATTAGGCATCTGTGGAAACAATAGTATACAGCGCCTCCAAAAACGAGCCCCCCGCGCCTGCAGGGGGCTTTGCTCTGTCTCGTGCTCTCGGTTCAGGCCAGATCGAAGACCAGCACCTCGGCTTCGGAATCGGCCACGATTTCGACGATGTCCAGGCCGCTGATCGCCGCGCCGTCGCCCTCGTCGAGCCGCTCGCCGGCTGCGTTCACCGACCCACGCACGACCTGCACGAAGGCATGCCGATCGGCGCCGATCGCCACAGCTTCCGACTGGCCCGCGCCGAGCGTCCCGACCCAGATCCGCGCATCGGCCCCGATGGTCATCGAGTCGTCTCGGCCATCGGGAGAAGCCGCCAGCCGGAGCTTGCCAGGCCTCTGCCGACCGAAGCCGCCGTCACGCAGCTCGTACCTGGGCGTGGTGTGGCGCTCAGCCGGGTGGATCCAGATCTGAATCAAACGCACGGGCGTGTCCGGCGACGGGTTGCGCTCGCTGTGCGTGATGCCCGAGCCGGCGCTCGTCAATTGGAACTCGCCCTCGCCGATGATCTCGGCCGAGCCCATCGAGTCCTTGTGCTGGAGTTCGCCGTCCACGACATAGCTGATGATTTCCATGTTGTCGTGCGGGTGTGTGTCGAACCCGCTCGCCGGCGCGACGATGTCGTCGTTGATCACGCGCAGCCCGCGGAAGCCGCGGATGTCCGGCCCATCGCCCGTCGGGAATCCCCGCGCAAAGGCGAACGTGTGCCAGCTGTCGAGCCATTCAAAGCGCGTTCGGCCCCGGTCCTCGGCTCTTCTGATGCTGATCATTTCATCCCTTCCTTTCTGATTCGCATCATCTCACAACCAACCACGGAGCCCGCCAGGCTATTCCTCTGCCTCCTGCTGCCCATCTGATAGCATGGGCCGAACCGAACCACACGGAGCCATCCGATGATCCAACGCCTTCTCTCGCTCGTTCTTACTCTGTTCGCAGCCGCAGCCGTCGCCCAAAACGAGGAAAGGTCCGATGCCAAAGGCCTCGTCGTTCTGCATTGCGGCCAGCTCCTCGCCGAGCCGGGCCAGGAGCCCATGCGCGAAGCCACCGTTGTCATCAAAGACGGCGTGATCACGAACGTCCTCAACGGCATCGCGTTCATCGACGCCGCCCCGGGCATGCCGCAGAACACACACATCGACCTCACGGACAAGTTCGTCCTGCCCGGCCTGATCGACTGCCACACGCACCTCACGTTCGAGCTCCCGCCCATGCAGATGCGTCTGCGCAAGCAGTTGACGGAGGACGCAACCTATGAAGCGATTGACGGCACACACAACGCACGCAAAACGCTCATGGCCGGCTTCACCACAGTGCGCAACGTCGGCTCGGGCGGGGCAGCGATCTACGCCCTCCGCAACCGCATCAACGAGGGCGTTATCCCCGGCCCGCGCATCCTCGCGGCGGGTAAGTCCATCAGCGTCACCGGCGGGCACGCCGACCCGACCAACGGCATCAACCCCGCACTCTCACCGGCGCTCACATCAACCGACGGCATCGCCAACGGGCCAGACCAATTCCGCCACGCCACACGCGAACGCATCCGCCAAGGATCCGACCTCATCAAAATCACATCCACCGGGGGCGTGCTCTCCAACACGGCCGCGGGCCTCGGGCAACAGATGTTCGACGACGAGATCGAAGCCGTCGTCCAGACCGCGCACATGATGGGCCGCAAGGTCGCATGCCACGCGCACGGGACCGACGGCATCAACGCCGCCCTCCGCGCGGGCGTCGACTCGATCGAGCACGGCTCATACCTCGACGAATCCTCCATCGAGCTCTTTCTCGAAACCGGCGCCTACCTCGTCCCCACCATCCACGCCGGCAAATTCGTCGGCGAGAAAGCCGCCGACCCCGCGTGGTTCAATCCGGCCATCAAAGAGAAAGCCCAGGCCGTCGGCCCGATCATCCAGGATGCGCTCGCACGCGCGCACAAGGCGGGCGTCAAGGTCGCCTTCGGCACCGACGTCGGCGTCGGCGCGCACGGCACCAACGCCCTCGAATTCGTCTACATGGTCGAAGCCGGCTTCACACCCGCGGACGCGATCAAAGCCGCCACTATCAATGCCGCCGACCTCTGCGGCCTCGGGGGCTCGGTCGGCAAGATCGCCAAGGGCTACCAGGCCGACATCATCGCCCTCGACGCGAGCCCGCTCAAAGATGTCGCTGCGCTCCAGAACGTGATCTTCATCATGAAAGGCGGCGAGGTGTATAAGGACAAACTCCAGGATTCTGCGCAAACGGCCGCGGACTGACCGGGTCCGTGCGCACATTGCGCGAGTTGCGCGTGGTCCTGGCCGACGCGCAGGCGCCGACATGTTTGAATTGCCCTCACACCAGTTGGGGATTCATCATGAAAGCATCGGCTAGCGTTCTCGTTCTCTCGTTCCTGTCCGTCGGCTGCGCGACCCAGCAGGACCTCTGGCGAGCGCAGGAGAACATCGTCGCCAACGACAACCGCCTCGCACAGTCACTCGGCCAACAGCACGAACAGATCCTGACGGGCAACGCCTCGTCGCTCCGCGCCGAGATCGACGAGCTTCGGCTCGAGAACCAGCGCGTCTCGGAGCGGGCCAGAGAGATCGCCGATCAGGCGGTCAGCGCCCGCAACATCGCAGCAGACGCGGTCGAGGGGCTCGAGCGCTACGTCGGTTCGCTCGGCGGTCCGCTCGGCGGCGCGGTCGGGGCTGCGATTGAGAACGTCGCCCAGGGCGTGCGTTCGCAGGACACGCGCCTCGTCGCGATCGAGAACGAGACCCGCGCCAGCGTCGCGCGTGTTGAGAACATCGAGTCCTCGCTCGACGACCGCATCCGTTCAGAACTGCTCGAACTCGGCCTGACCGAGGATCAGGCGGGCGCACTCCAGGGTGTCCTCGGCAACGATGAACTCATCGCGCTTCTGGCAATCCTTGGACTCTCCACCGGAACCGGCGCGTTCGCCGCCAAAGTCGGCAAGAGCCGGAGCGCCCCGCAGATCGCGGCTCTTGAAAGGCGCCTGGAATCGATCGAGAAGGCGTCCTAATCGAAGACAACCGTCTTCCGCCCGGGCACCAGGACGCGGTCCGAAAGGTGCAGCCGCACCGCGTCGGCGAGCACCACACGCTCCAGGTCCCGCCCCTTGCGCACGAGGTCCGACACGGTGTCGCGATGGCTCACCCGCGCGGTGCGCTGCGCAATGATTGGGCCGTCGTCGAGTTCCTCGGTCACATAGTGGCTCGTCGCGCCGATCAGCTTCACGCCGCGCTCGAAGGCCTGGTGGTACGGCTTTGCGCCGGCGAAAGCGGGCAGGAAGCTGTGATGAATGTTGATCGCACGACTGTTGAATCGCTCGACAAACCCGGCGCTGAGCACCTGCATGTAGCGCGCCAGGACAACCACCTCCGCGCCCGCGTCCTCGATGTGCCCGATGAGCCGCTGCTCCTGCGCCGCTTTGTCGCCGCCAACGATCGGCTCGTGGACGAACCCAACGCCCGCGTGCTCGGCGAGCGATCGTCCCGCCTCGTGATTGCTCAGGACCACCGCAACCTCGCCGCCCGGGAAGTCGCCGTTGGCAAACCGCCAGAGCAGGTCGGACAGGCAGTGCGTGGATCTGCTGCACAGAATCGCCACTCGCCTCGCGGGTGCACCCGCCCAGCGCAGGCGGTAAGCGATGGAGAGCTCGTCGGCTGTGGGTCCGAATGCGTCCAGGAATGAGCGTTCGGTCAGCCCGGCTTCGGGCTCAAATTCCACGCGCATGAAGAATCGGTGCGTATCGGGGTCGGTGTGCTGGTCGGCGTCGAGGATGTTGCCGCCGGCGCTGGCGATGCACGCCGCGACCCTGGCGACCACACCCCGCGCGTCCGGGCACTCGATCAGGAGGCGCGAGGTCGACATGGCCGATCAGTTCAGACCCATGGCCTTGACCATTGCCTTGCCCATGTCGGCCGGGCTCTCGGCGACCTCGATGCCCGCGGCCCGCATCGCGGCGATCTTGCCCTCGGCGGTGCCGCTGCCGTCGGCCTCGATGATCGCGCCCGCGTGACCCATCCGCTTGCCGGGAGGGGCGGTGGCGCCAGCGATGAAGCCCGCGACGGGTTTGGTGACGTGTTCCTTGACGAACGCCGCTGCCGCCTCCTCGTCGGAGCCGCCGATCTCGCCGATCATCAGGATGCCGTGCGTGTCCGGGTCGTCCTGGAAGAGTCGCAGCGCATCGATGTGGCTCATCCCGCGGACGGGGTCGCCGCCGATGCCGATGCACGTCGACTGACCGAGCCCGAAGTTCGAGGTCTGCCAGACGGCCTCGTAGGTCAGCGTGCCTGATCGGCTCACGATGCCCACGGCCTTGCCCGTCTTGGCCTCGCTGATGTGCGTGTTGATGTAGCCGGGCATGATGCCGATCTTGCAGCCGGCGTTCGTGTACGTGTCGCTCGGCGAGGTCCCGCCGCCGGTTTTGGGGCCGGGCGTGATGATGCCCGGGCAGTTCGGGCCGATGAGCGTGATCCGCTTGTCCGCCGGGCGGGCGTTGTTCATCTCGTCCAGGACCGCCCGGACCTTGACCATGTCCTGCACGGGCACGCCCTCGGTGATCGCGCAGATCAGCGAGAGCCCCGCGTCGGCGGCCTCGAGGATCGCGTCGCCACAGAACGCGGGCGGGACGAAGATCATCGTCGCGGTCGCGCCGGCCTTCTCGACCGCCTGGGCGACGGTGTCGTAGATCGGGAGCCCGTTCGGGTCCTGCTGACCGCCCTTGCCGGGGGTCACGCCGCCCACGAGCTTGGTGCCGTAGTGAAGACACCCCTTCGTGTGCACCGCACCGAACGAGCCGGTGATGCCCTGACAGATGACGCGTGTGTCTTTGTTGACGAGAACAGCCATGGCTCTGCTCCGTGGAGGGATTGACGATCCAAAGGCCCCCACCAGATGGGGTAAGCCAGCATAGGCCCAGGCACCCCGCCTCGCGTCCGGACCCCAAAACGGCAGGCCCCCTCCCGAAGGAAGGGGCCCACGCGATCAATCTGTCAAAGACCGAAAGGCCAATGCCCGGAGCCCAACACTTAGAGCCCGGCGTCTCGTGCCTCAGGCCTCAGGCCGGCTTACTTGCCCTTCCGCGTGTACTCGATCTCCATGACCTTGAACTCGTCGCCGTAGAGGATCTCGTACATCTCCATGACGTGGGTGTCCTCATCGACGAGGCGGAAGACCTGCTTGTAGTGCTTGCCCATCTCGCCGGTGTTGGGCTCGTCCATTTTGCCGACGAGCGTCATGACGGTTCCGGTGCGGTCGAGGTTGCCGTAGGCCGGGGCGATGCCCGTGGACATGCTGTCGATCCAGATGTTGGTGAAGAGTCTTTTGTTGTTGTCGAAGCCGGTGAGCGCCAGGCCGTTGAAGGGGATGCCCATCATGTCGCCCTTGTACTCGGTCTGGAGGAAGCGCCCGTCCATGATCATGGTGTTGGTGCAGGTGCCCCGGCTCTCCATGGGCTCGGCTGCGGGGTCCCACCACATGCGGTTGACAGCGTCGAACTCGCCGACGAAGAGCGCCAGGAACTCGTGGGCCGGGCCCTTCTCGCCAGCCTTCATGTAGTTGGCCATCGCGTTCGGGTCGGCGGCCTTGGCCATGTACTCCTCGACGTACTTCTTGCCCGGGTGCTCGCCCTCGGGCTGCGCGATGTTGACAGCCCCCCACGCGCCACAAGCCGCAGCGCCAACCACGAGCGCACCCACACCGATCGCCTTCTTCATGTTCATGCCCTGCACTCCAAATCCGAGGACGGCCCATCCCGTCCGCTGAGAGTGTTGCACACATGATCTAAAAATGGAAATAGCACCCGGACAAGCGAGCAAGAATCCGAAAGGCCGGTGAAATCAGGAAGTCTGCGTCCGATGCGGAGGGGGATTCAGCAGCCCATGTTGTAGTTGGCGACCCAGGCGGAGAAGTCGGCGGGCGTGAGCGAGCCGTCGCCGTTCTGGTCGGCCTCGGGCTGCCCGCTGTTGAACCCGGCGACCCAGGCGGAGAAATCCGCGGGCGAGAGCACGTCGTCGCCGTTCATATCCGCGGGGTTTGTGCACGGGTCGCACCTGTTGGCGACGAGCTCGGGGCGCAGATTCACGAGTGTCGCGTAGGCGTGCGCAAGCTGGCCCGGCGTGAGTTCGTCGCGGCAGGTCTTGGCCGAGTAGCTGAGCAGGTTCCGTGCCGAGGGCGCGTAAGGCACCGAGCTTTCGCACGGCGGATCTTCCGAGCCGCCCCACTCGCAGAACGCCGGGTTCACCTCGCCCGAGATGTTCGGGTCCGCCGGCGTGTCGCACATCAGGTCGCCCGCTTCGTGGCAGTTCGAGCCGTCGGTGCACTCGTCGCCGAAGGCCCTTTCGTGTGTGTGGTAGAGATCGAAGTAGTGCGCCAGTTCGTGCGCAAAGGTGGAGGGATTGCCCGCGCTCGGTGTGCAGGAATTGCTGACCGCGATGCCCTGGTACGTGCTGAAGGTGAACGAGCTGATGCCGCAGAGCGAGCCGAGCTCTGTGCGCAGGTTGTTGACGAAGTACACGTTGATCGTGTTCGGCGTCTGATTCGTCATGCGGAGGGTGTTGACCTCGTCGTAGGTGTCGGTCTCGTAGTGGTACATGTCGCTGTCGATGTAGAGCGTCTCGCCCGGCGTGCAGAACTGGATGCCGCTGCCGAGCCAGAGTTCGTTGGCGCCGTCGATGGCCTGCTGGACCTGCGCGGGGGAGAGGCCGCCCGTGCCGTCGGATCGCCGAACGACGTGGATGGTCAGCGGCACCAGGATGTCGGGCCCGCCCCGGTGAGCCGGCGCGTCGTACATCCCGATCGCCATCCGCTCGCGCACAAGCCGAGCCTCATCCTGCGTGGGCGACATCGGACAGGGTGTGCCGTCGTCGCCCGGGTCGGCGTGGGCGGCCCAAGACGAGCAGAGAACAGCCGCCGCGAGGGCGGTTCGGGTACCAAGACGCATCAGAGTCTCTTTCGTATTGTCCGGGAGGCCAGCCAGACGGGCCTCTCGGCCCGCTCCCCCCTGGCTCTCCCGGCTGAATCAATCCGGCGGCCCAGCCTAGCACACGGGCACCCCCGCGCAAAGCCTGTTTCAACGCCACTTTGGATATCGGTCCTTGGGGGAATCGCCCCGCCCTGGGCTACGATTCGCTTCGAACAGAAGCCGGAAGGATCAAAAACCATGCGCGTCATTCTCACGGGTCAGGTCGGGATGGACAAAAAGCCCTTCCTCGAAGAGGTCGCAGCCTTTGCGGGTCAGCAGGGCGAGCCCATCGATGTCCACCACATCGGCGACCTGATGTACAAGGAAGCCCCCGACGTCAAACCCGGGCGCATCCTCGATCTGCCCCTCTCCCGACTCAACTCGCTCCGCCGAGCCGCGTTCAAAGACGCGATCATGGAGAGCAAGGACAAAGAGAACGTCATCGTCAACACGCACGCGACCTTCCGCTGGCGTCACGGCCTGTTCAGCGCGTTCGACTTCGACCAGATCAAAGCCTTCAAGCCCGACCTCTTCGTCTGCCTCGTCGACAACATCGAGGTCGTCCACCAGCGCCTGCACCGCGACCACGTTGTCGACGCGAACCTCAAGGACCTCATGGTCTGGCGCGAGGAAGAGATCCTGGCGACCGAGCTCATGAGTCAGGCTGTGCCGGGCTCTGACTTCGTGATCCTCTCGCGCGGTCGTTATGAGTCGACGTACAAGACGATGTTCCGCCTGACGACGCGCCCGCAGATGAAGAAGGTGTATCCCAGCTTCCCGATGAGCCACGTCGTGGGCATGCCCGACATCCAGGCCGAGATCGACAAGTTCCGCGAGATCCTCGCCGAGCACTTCATCACCTTCGACCCGGGCGACGTGGACGAGAAGCTCCTGCTCGACAACGCCGTCGACGCCGCAAAGAACGGCCAGGACTTCTTCGAGCACAAGCCCTACGCCCTCGGCGGCGAGGCGGGCACCAAGGCCGGCGCCGGCGCGGAAGCCCTCACCATGCGTACACGCGAGGTGCTCGATATCGCCGGCGACATCGACGGCCAGATCTACATGCGCGACTTCAAGCTCATCGACCAGGCCGACATGATCGTCAGCCTCGTCCCCGAACTCCCGGGCGGCATCCCGGGGCTCTCCTCAGGTGTCGAACGCGAGCTCCAGCACGCCTTCGAGCACGCCAAGGACGTCTACGTCGTCTGGAAACCCCAGAAAAACCCGAGCCCCTTCATCACCGAGACCGCCAACGGCGTTTTCAAATCGGTGGATGAAGCGATCGAGCACTTCGAGAAGGCGGGGATGTTCGGGCAGACGAATCTGTTTGGGCACTAAGACTATTCTGTCTCGCGGGACGGGCTTCCGGCCCGTCGACTCCTGATCAACAGAGAGAAGGAGGAATCGATGCAGAAAGCTCGTTCACACGCGGCCCACATCAGAAATCTACGACTCATTGTTGCGGGCGTCGTGCGGTTGTGCTCGTACATATTCTTTGCTGCCGTGCTTTGGAGAGCGGCCGATATGATGGGGTGGTTTTTCCAAACGAACGGTAGTTTTCTCCAAAATACAGATGTTCTGAAACAGATTCTGCTTCATCATGGCGGCGGCGGAATGCTTCTGTTCTCAGTTTTGGCACCACTCACGTTTGTCTACGCTGACGCGATAGCCCGGCACATTGTAAAGATGACAGAGCACCACTCCTGTCCCAAGTGCCATTTCAGCCTCGACAACTTCCGCGCCGACCGCTGCCCCGAGTGCGGCCTCTACCTCGGCGAAGATTTCCACGCCCCGCCCCCGCCCTCACAATCCGAATCGCCGAGCGAGTGAACCAATCCGCCCGCGTCGTCGTCTGAACTGAACCAAGGGGCACGTATGAGCCGGACCGATCTGAACGACATTGTCCGCTACCGCCTTCTGGTGACGGGAGCGCTGCGGCTGATGGGGATCTGGCTGATCGCCTCGCGGATCCTGCCGCTGGTCACGCAGGCGCTGATGATCTGGTGGCAGGACCAGAGCCAGCCCAACTTCGCCGGGACGCGGACGGGGCTCTTCGGCAGTTCGCCCTGGCTCTGGGGGAACCTGATCCAGGGGCTGATTTTCCTCGCCGGGGGCGTCCTTCTGATCGCCTATGCCCGGCGAATGGCTCGGCGGATCATCCCGATCGGGACGGATCGGTGCCCGGGGTGCGATTATGACCTCGGGGCAGCCCCGCCCGCCCGCTGCCCGGAGTGCGGGCTGGACCTTGCGAGCCTCCGGCCCGCCCACCTGCAATCGCCCGGCCCGGACTCCCAATAGGCTGTCTATGAGCATCTATGTGGGAGCCGTGGTGGTCGGAGACGAGAACAAAGCCAAGAGCGAGTCCCGGGCCGCGGGCCCGGAGGGCTACACCGTGGACCCGGTGTCGGGCCGGGCCAAGGCGACGGGCCTGACCGACGGGCACCGCAGCTACGCGGCATGGTGCCACTTCGGGCCGCTGATCGCGGGCATCTCGGTCATGGCGACGAGCGGTATCACCTTCGTCATCCCGCCGCTGGTCGCGCTGGCGCTCTGGCAGATCAAGTCGAGCGACTCCCAGTTCATCGACGACCACGGCAAGGAAGCCCTGAACTTCCAGATCTCCCTCATCCTCCTGGCGCTCATCCTGATCCCCATCACGCTGCTGACCTGCGGCGTCGGGGCCATCCTCTATATCGGCTTGCCCGTCCTCATGATCATCGGCGGGATCTTCGGCGGCATACGGGCCTCCAAGGGCGAGTTCTTCCGCTACCCCATGTGCATCCGGGTCATCTGATCCCAACCCGGAGCCGACCCCCGCTCCACGGGTACACTTGAAACCAGTGGCCCTGCTTCAGACGCACCAACTCCAGAAGGCCTTCCACGACCGCATGGTCGTCCAGGGTGTCTCGTTCTCCGTCGACTCGGCCGAGATCGTGGGCCTGCTCGGACGCAACGGGGCCGGCAAGACCACCAGCTTCCGCATGACCATCGGCATGCTCGAGGCCGACGGCGGGAAGGTCGTCTTCAACACGCACGACATCACCGACCTGCCCATGTTCAAAAGGGCACGCCTGGGCATGGGCTACCTCTCGCAGGAGCCCAGCGTCTTCCAGCGGCTCACCTGCGAGCAGAACCTGCTGGCGATCCTCGAGACGCTGCCCATCGGGCGCAAGGAACGCAAACGCCGGGCCGCCGAGCTGCTCGAACGCTTCGGGCTGACCCACAAGGCCAAGGAGCACGCCCGCACCTGCTCGGGCGGCGAGCGCCGCAAGCTCGAGATCGCACGCTCGCTCATCACCGACCCCAAGCTCATCCTGCTCGACGAGCCGTTCAGCGGCGTGGACCCGATCGCCGTCGAGGACCTCCAGGCAGAGATCAAGAAACTCGCCCAGCGCGGCATCGCCTTCCTGATCACCGACCACAACGTCCAGCAGACGCTCCGCGTGTGCGACCGGGCCTACATCATCGACGAGGGCAAGGTCTTCGCCGAGGGCACACCCAAAGAGCTCATCAACGACGAGATGGTCAAACGCGTCTACCTCGGCTCGCTCTTCCGCGGCGACGAGTTCGACAACGACTACGCCCCGGCCCCGACGCGCTCGCACAAGAAATCCAGCGCCCCCGTCGAGATCAAACGAGCCAAACCCAAGGACAACCGCGAACCCCCACGAGATCCCCCCCGGGAATCCAGGCGCGAGGCCAAGCGATGAAGCGCGGGCTCCTTCTCATCGCGATCACGCCCGTGCTCGGCGGCTGCCTCGAGCGCACGGTCACCATCACCAGCGAGCCGCCCGGCGCGATTGTCGTGCTCAACGACGAAGAGATCGGACGCACGCCCGTCGAAACGGGCTTCCGCTACTTCGGCGTGTACGACGTGCGCCTCCAGCGCGAGGGCTACGAGCCGATCGTGACCGAGAAGGAAGCCGTCGCCCCGATCTGGGAGTACCCGGGCCTCGACCTCCTGGCCATCGCGGCTCCGTGGCGCGTCAAGACACACCTGGAGTGGCACTTCGACCTCGAGCCCGTGCCCGAAGCGGGTACGGAAGAGGCCCAGCGCGCCGAGCAGGAACTCTTCGATCGCGCCCGCTCGCTCAGAGCCGCCAGCCGGGGCGAATGAGGGCGGAATCAGCGCCTGCGACGAGCACCGACGGCGAGCCCACCGACAAGCAGCGTGGCAGTTGTCGGCGCCGGCACGAACGAGACGTCGTACGAGAAATCAATCGAGCCGTCGCGGAAGCCGAGCTGTTCCTGTGTATTGAGGGAGAGCGAGACATCGAACCGGTACTCTCCCGGGGCGAGAACAAAGCTGTCGCTTCGCTGCTGAGCCACACCGAGTTGTGTGTTGTCAAAGCCGGTTGAGTACACATTGTTGTTATTGCTGTCACGGAACACGACATTGAAGATGTTGAAAAATAAGGCAGGATTGAACGGATCGGCCATCTCGATCATGAAGTCGGCGTTGACGTCAACCGTGGTCGGGAAGTCAACGGTGAAGAAAACACTGTGATAAAAATGCGAGAATGCCGCCGGGATATTGCTGCCGCCGTAGTCAACAGAGAGATCGAGCGCGTCCGCGTAGTGTGCGGCCGCCGCGCCCGATCCCGACCAGTTCAAGCCGGTCGAATCGAGGTTGGCGTCGAGCGAAGCTGTGTGATACGTCGGCCCGAACGAGGATAGTGGCTCGTCGTTGTCGGCGAGCAGGTTGATAGCCACAGGCCCGGCGGTTGGATCGAGCGCCTGATAGGGGGCCACAACCTCTTCGCCCCCCGAATCGATTGCGAAGACGAGCCAGTTCAGTGATTGGTCAGTCACAGTCTGGGCGTGAGCTCCGGTTGAGCAAACGAACAACGAAAGTGCACACAAAGCTTTGTGCATAATCATGTCTCCTTCGATTCTTCCCTGTGCCGAAGTTATCAGAACGAGACAGGCAGTTCAATCCTTCGCTTGAGGATTGACGAATCCGAAAGAAGAATGATCACAGATTTGGTCTCGCTGCAAAAACCCCCGCCCATATCTCTGAGTAGACAGGCGGGGGGCTCTCGCTCAAGCTCCGGGATCACACCTTGGCGGCGCCCTGCGCAGCCAGGGGATTGATTGTGTTCTTGGCGAGCTTGTTCAGTGTCTTATCCGCCTTGCCCTCCTCGTCGAGGGTTTCCTGCAACAGCTTGACGACCTCGGTCAGGCCGAGCGCCTCGGCGAACGCGCGGGCCGAGCCGTAGGCCGCCATCTCGTAGTGCTCGACGCGCTGGGCCGCCGAGATCAGGGCCGCGTCGAGGACCGCGTCGTCGCCCTTGGCCTTGATGCGTTCTTCGCCCTCTTCGAGGATGCCCTCGATGGCCTCACACTTCTCGCCCCGTGCCCCGATACCCAGTTGTTCACAGACCTGTTCGAGCCGTTCGATCTGGCCCCTGGTCTCTTCGAGATGGTCCTCGAAAGCCTGTTTCAGTTCCTGGTTGTTCGCGGCATTGGCCATCTTGGGCAGGGCCTTCAAGATCTTGCGCTCGGCGTACAGAATGTCGCGGACCTCGTGCTCGAGCAGGTCTTTCATTGAGTTGAGTTCCATGGGTGTGCTCCTTGCGGGTTGGTCGGTTCAGGCCGAGACCACCGTCATCGGCTCAGCACACAACCTAGAGATCGTCTTTCAAGCCTCTGTGAGGCAGCGGTGAATCTGAATTCATTCTGACGGGCCAGATGCCCCGGCCCGCGCAAGCCCGGGGAGCGATTCCGATATCTGGGGCCGTGAGGACCGGGTTGTGTGTGAAAACTGCTCGCCTGGGTTCCCCGAGGGGGAAGTAGCCGGTAATCTGAAAACTGGACTCGAAAGGCAGTTTGGCCGGGAGATTGAACATGCGTACCCGAATTTCTGCCGGAGCCGCCCTTCTGCTGGCCGGCACAGCTGGCGCTCAGACCAGTCTGTTGATTCAGGTCATACCAAGCACCGACACGGCGACCGTGGGTGATGTGGTGACCTGGACCTTCGTGGCCGAGCTTCAGAACCCCGACCCGAACAAGACGCTCCTGGCCGCGGTCGTCGACATACATTTCGATCTCTCGTTCGGCGCTGAGACCGACATCGTGATCTCGAACAACATGTTCTCGCCCGCCTTTGACAGCGTGTTTCTGGGGCCGGCGGACGACGGCGACATCGTCGGCACGGAAATCCACGGCGCCACGGGAACCAACGCGTTGCCGCCCACCCACAACCCCGGGGGGCCGGACAGCAGCAACCCGCTGGTCATCTACACGCTCGACACGCTGATCACCGACGACACCCCGCGGTCGATCGCCGCGTATCCCACTATCCACGGCCAATTCACAGGCGCGTACGAGGGAACTTCGTTCCCCGATGTGTTCGCGTACCAAAACGCCGACGGGTCGCGGGGCACCGTTCCATTCGAACTGCCAACCCTGCTCAACTATCCCACGCTGACCATCGTGCCCATCCCCGCTCCTGCAACCGCCCCACTCTTCGGGCTTGCGCTGTGGGCCGGAGTTCGGCGTCGGCGGTGATGCCTTAGGAAGAGCGCCGCTCGGCCGGGCAACCGATGACCGTTGCCCCATCGGGCACGTCCCGCGTCACGACCGCGCCCGCGCCGACGGTGCAGCCAAGTCCCACGCTGACGCCCGGCAAGACCCGTGCGCCCAGACCCACGAGCGTGTCGTTGCCCACCCGCGACCCGCCGCCGAGCACCGCGCCGGGCGCGATGTGCGCGTTCTCGGCCACCAGACAGTCGTGCTCCACGATCGCCCCCGAGTTTACGATTGCGTGGTCGAGCAGCCGCGCCCTGGCATTCACCACAGCCTTCGGCCCGACGAACACCCCCGAGCAGATCACGCTCGCCGAGCTCACCGCAGCCGAGGGGTGGACCACCCGGCGGGCATCCTCCTCAGCCCCGTAGAGGCGATCGATGATCCGTCGGCGGAGGCCAAGGTCGCCCAGACAGATGATCCAGGGCTTGCCCACAAGGTGCTTGGCATCGAGGGCCTCGATTGTGCCGAGCCAGCGCGAGGAGGGCTCGCCCTTGGCGAGCGGGGCGTCCTCGCTGTCGTCGTAGAAACCGCCCAGTTTGACGCCCATCGCCAGGACGCTGTCGGCCACGACCAGGGCATGCCCCCCGCCCGCGATGAGCAGAATCCCGGTGTCGAATTCGTTTGCAGCGAATGCAGCGGCCATCAGAACCCATATCGGCTCGCGCCACCGATACACTGTGGGCGATGGACAGGGTTCGCATCGGCTGTGTCAGTTATCTCAATACGGTCCCGATGATCGAGGGGCTCGAGCTGCTTCCCGAGGCCGAGCTGGTCAAGGCGGTACCAGCCAAGCTGATCTCGATGCTCGAGCGGGACGAGGTGGACGTGGCGATCGTCTCCCTCATCGACGCTGCCCGCGCCAGCTCGCCCATGGCGATCCTGCCCGTGGGGATGATCGGGTCCGACGGCCCCACGCTGACGGTTCGCCTCTTTAGCCAGGTGCCCATCGAACAGATCACCCGCGTCCACGCCGACACCGACAGCCACACCTCCGTCGCCCTCTGCCGACTCCTGCTCAGCGAACAGTTCGGCGTCGACGCCAAAGTCGTCGATTATGACGCACGCGAACAGATGCCAACCAGTCCGGACGAGCCGAAGGACGCCGAGACCCCGAGCCCCTGGCCCGAGGCGATGCTGCTGATCGGGGACAAGGTGGTGACGAGCTCGCCCCCGGCGGTCCGGTATCCGCATCAGCTGGATCTGGGTGAGGCGTGGAAGGAACTGACCGGGCTGCCCTTCGTATATGCCGTCTGGATGTGCCGGGCCGAGCGGGCCGATGACCCGCGCGTGCGGGCAGCGATGGCGCTGCTCGACCGCCAGAGGCGGCACAACGCGACCCGGATCGACGCGATCGTCACGAGGCGAGCACCGGAGCACCGGTGGCCGGTCGATCTGGCAAGAAAGTACATCGGCCGATGCCTGCGATTCGACTACGACGATCGCGCGCGCCAGGCCGCCACCAGGTTCGTCGAGATGTGCGCCGGCAAGGGGCTGGCGCCGACGACCCGGCTCGTGCACGTGGAGCCCACGCTCCAGCCGACGAGCTGACGCAGCATGGGGGACCCGAGAGCGTGCCGCCCCTTCCGAGGCTGACCGTTGAGGCCATCGAGGACCTCGCCAAGCAGCTGCGCTATGCGCCGCGGCATGCCTTATTGCGCGATCTCGAACGCACCGAGCAGCTCGCTCTCGACGTCGATCCCGAGCAGAACTACCCCGAGGACTTCGTCGTCTTCCGCGTCACGGGCTACCGCCCGGAGAACTCGGCCGACGGGATGATCATGGGCCAGGCGCTGCTGGGCGAACTGGCCGCCCTGGCCGAGCATTTGTCGGCCGCGGCAAAGATTCCGATCGACGAGGTGCCCGGCTCGCTCTCGCCCGACGAGCTCTGCACGCGCTGGAACGTGAGCCGAAAGACACTCGAACGCTACCGCAAAAGGGGCCTGCTCTCGCGCCGGGTGGTCGGGCCTTCGGGTCGGCCCCGGGTGGTGTTCACGAAAGAAGCCGTGCGCGCGTTCGAGGCGCGCGAGACGGAGATCCTGAGCCAGGCCTCAAGCTTCACGCGCCTCGACGACGAGACGCGCAGCAAGGTCATCGAGCTGGCAAGGGCCGAGGCCACGACGGGCAAGTCGCTCAACCAGGCGGCCCTGTGTGTCTCCGAGGTCATCGGCCGCGGGCACGAAACCGTGCGGCAGATCCTGCGCAAGCACGACCAGGAGAGCGACGAACCCATCTTCGAGGAGTCGGGCCCGCTGACCGACAAGCAGCGCCGGTTCGCGTACCGCGCCTGGCGCCGATGCGTCGAGCCGGGCGACATCGCCGAGCGCCTCGGCAAGCCAAGGCCCGCGGTGCAGCGCGTCACCGCGGACGAGCGCGCCAACGTCCTGCGCCGCCTGATCCCGATGATCCGCGACGGCCTCGACAGCTCACCCGACGAGGTGGGCGTGGAGACCCCCTTCGCGCGCCAGGGCATCGGGCAGGAAGGGCCCACGGCTCTGGCGGATCTTCTGGCGCTCTCCCGCGCGGTGACCGTCATGCCCGCCATCGAAGAGAAGGCCCGGGCCAAGGCGTATGTCGCCCTGCGCGCGCGGGCGGCCGGCGCGATCGTCGAGCTTCCCCAGCACGGCGTGCACGCGCCGGATGTGGACCGCATCGAGACGGATCTCCGCTGGGCGGCGCGCATCAAGGCTGAGCTCGTGCGCTCGCAGCTTCCCAACCTCCTGCGCACGATCGAGTCGCGCCTCGGGCACGAGGCCGAGGCGGTCGGGGCGACAAAGCTGCGCGCCATGCTCGGGGCGCTCATGAAGGCGTCGTGCGTGGCGATCGATCGGCACCACCCCTCGACGGGCGGCCGAATCGCGGCCCCGATCCTGCTGGCCGCCGACCGCGCGATGCGTGAGATGATGAACAGGCTCGCCATCAAGCCCATGAGCCAGGCCCAGCCGGGACGCGCAAGGCGTGTGATCGGGACGGGCGAGCGGGTGAGCGACTTTACGATGCGGATCTGCACGTGGCAGATCGACGTCGAGCCGGACATCCGTTTGCGCCGGGGGCTGGAGTTCATCGAGCCGGCGCACGCGGAGCTGCTCAGGCTCCGTTTCGGCTTTGCGCCTACTGAGGCGGGTCGCCCGCTGACGCTGGCGGAGCTGGCGCACCGGATGGACTCGCGTCCGCTGCACGTGGCCCGGAGCGAAAGGGCCGCGATCCGCAACGCCCTCGCCGCGGTGCGGTCGGGCCGCGATACCATGGGCTCGTGACCACCGAAGCAGATATCGTTTCCGTCGAACCCGTCATCGGGATGGAGATCCACGTGCAGCTGTGCACACGGACCAAGCTCTTCACGGGCGCCCCGAGCACAGCCAGCGCCGATTTCGACGAGGCCGACCCCAACACGCTGACCGACCCGCTCGTGCTCGCGCTCCCGGGCACGCTGCCCGTGATGAACCGGGGGGCCGTCGAGCTGTCGGTGCTGGTGGGTCTTGCGATGGGGTGCGACATAGCGCCGCGGGCGACATGGGACCGCAAGAGCTACTTCTACCCCGACCTGCCCAAGGCGTACCAGATCAGCCAGTACGACCGCCCGCTCTGTGGCACGGGCACCATCGAGGTCCCCGCGATGAACGAGGCGGGCTTTGTCGATCTCGATGCGCCGATCACGCGTGTCCGCATCACGAGGGCGCACCTCGAAGAGGACGCGGGCAAGCTCGTGCACGATGCCGCCGCGCGGGCGTCGCTGGTCGATCTCAACCGCGCCGGCACGCCGCTGCTGGAGATCGTGACCGAGCCCGACCTGCGCACGCCCGAGGAGGCCCTGGCGCTGGCGCGGTATCTGCGGACGCTGTGCCTCTCTGTGCGCGCCACGCTCGGTGTGATGCAGCGGGGGCACATGCGGTTCGAGCCCAACATCAACTGCAAGCTGAAACTCAAGGACGGCCGCGAGGTTGTCACGCCCATCGTCGAGGTGAAGAACCTCAACTCCTTCCGCTCGCTGGTGGGGGCGATCCGGTACGAGATCAAGCACCAGCCGGCACGCTGGCTCGAGACGGGCGACGAGTTCGGCCCGGGCATGAAATCGACCCGCGGCTGGGACGACGAGAAGGAGATCACCGTTCTCCAGCGCTCAAAGGAGGACGCGCTCGATTACCGCTACTTCCCCGAGCCGGACCTGCCCGCGGTCACGGTCGATGACAAGTGGATGGCCGACCTCCGCGCCCGCATGCCCGAGCTGCCGCTCCGAAGGATGCGGCGGTACCGCGATGAGCTGGGCCGAAGCGATCGCGATGCGCAGGCGCTGGCCTTTGATCGCGCGTCGGCGGATCTCTACGACGGCGCGCTCAAACTCTGCGATGCGCAGGGCGTCGGCATGACTGACGCGGCGACCATCGCGGCCAACCTGATCGTCCAATGCCTGGCGCGCCTGGCAAGCGAGCGGGGCACGACGATCGAATCGCTCGGCCTCTCGCCCGAGACGCTTGCGTCCATCGTCGGCCTGCGGGCTACGGGTGACATCAGCGCCAACGGGGCGGAGAAGCTCGTGGGGCTGTGCCTGGATGACGCTGGCGCCGACCCGCGCGCCATCGCCGAGCGCGAGGGGCTGATCCAGGTCTCGGATACGGGCCAGCTCGAGGCGTGGTGCGACGAGGTGATCGCCGAGCAGGCGGCGATTGTGCAGCAGATCCGTGACGGCAAGGGGGCTGCTGTCGGCAGGCTCATCGGCGAGGTGATGAAGAAGTCGGGCGGGGCTGCGGATGCAAAGGGCGTGCGCGAGATCCTGATGCGGAAGATTGGCGGCTAAACCAATTGGCGCAGGCTTCCAGCCTCCGGAGTCCGGACTTTCATTTCTATGAATACCGCGGAGGCTGGAAGCCTCCGCCACTGAGCATTCAGACCTTCACGCGCTCCGGCTTCGTCTCGTAGCTGGCGATCCGCGCCTGGATGTTGTCGAGCACGTTCATGAAGTTGATGTACGCGTCGTAGGGCGAGTCGTACGGGCTGAAGTACTTGTGGACGTCGCCGTCGGCCCAGTACTTGGTGCACATGTAGTAGAAGTGGTCGCTCGTCGTGAGCTTGCGCCAGTCTTCGAGGAGGTGCTTCGCGTTGGCCTGCTGCTCGGTGGTGAGGGTGGTGTCGGCGGCGATGCGCTTGACGTCGCGTTCGACCTTGTACAGCTCGCTCAGGCTGTTGGCCTGCATCGCGTTGCCCAGCCACGCCGAGAGGTCGCGCTCGGTGTCGGCCCAGCTCAGGTAGTGCGGCACGTCGTACTCGCCCACGGGCGTGAACTCGTCGAGCGCCATCGAGGGCGTGATGAAGTGGTTCTGCCCCGGGTTCACGTCGAAGACGGCCTTGGGCAGGGCGCGCATGAACTCGAAGATGCCGGTGTCGGCCCACTGGTGCTCGCCGAAGGTCTCGTAGTCCATGAAGAGGTTGATGAGGAAGCCGTCGCCGTTGACGTGGTTGACCCACTGGGCGAATTTCTCGGCCGAGAGGGGCCACTCCGCCCAGCCGCGGTTGCTGAAGCGGAAGGCGACGTCGTCGGAGAGGCGGTAGTTTTTGAGGAGCAGGCCGAGGGGCTTGCCGCCCGCGGCGATGGGTGAGCCGGGCGGGGTGTAGACGTAGCTGGGTTTGCGGAAGCCGAGGTAGTGGTCCCAGCCCTCGCAGCAGACGCCCTTGAACCGGGGCTTGCCGTCCTCGCCGAGGATCTTGCTGACGGCGTGGCCGACCTCGTTGGAGTAGATCAGCTCGGTGTTGCGGAAGACCGTGGGCGTCTGGTTGAAGTGCTTCTCGATGAGTGCGGTGTGGGCGGCGACCTGGGCCTCGAACTCGCTGCGCGAGTAGAGGAAGCTCAGCGAGTGGTGCGTGGTCTCGGCGAGGAACTCGACGCAGCCGGTGTCTGCCAGGGCCTTGAACTGGTCGAGCACGTCGGGGGTGTACGTCTCGAACTGCTCGAGCGCGACGCCCGAGATGGAGAACGAGCAGCGGAAGTTGCCCTTGTTCTCGCGGATCAGGTCGAGGAGGACCTGGTTCATCGGGCGGTAGCACTTGTCGGCGACCTTCTCGCAGATCGCGCGGTTCTTGGCGGTGTCGAAGTAGAACGGGTGCTCGTCGAACACCGAGTAGTTCTTGATCCGAAAGGGCTGGTGGACCTGAAAGTAGAAGCAGACCGATGCCATGAGAAACCCCTTGCCGCCCTGAGCCGGACGCTGATGATTTCAGTGTATCGGCTCGCGAGCAGAGATCACTCGGGAAGTCGCGAATCGGGTGGGCGACAGATCAAGTTCTTGGCTCGGGTGCGCGGGCTCGGGTGCGTGGGCTGCTCAGGTTCGTGGGCTGAGGGTCACGGCGACGGCCAGCGGCAGGAGCACCAAAACAGGTATGAATACAGAGATGACGGGCGAGACGCCCGCGATGGGTGCTGTTGCGCCGACCGTGCCACCGATGAGCGCGACCATCGCCACGGGGGCCCCGCGGAGCGACTGGCGGAGCATGTTGCCCGGCATGCGCACGAGGAAGAAGGGCATCACCAGAACAAGCGAGATGAGGTTCGTCATCGCCACGGAGACGCGGCCGTAACGCGTGCGTTGGAGCCGATCGCGGACGCTGCCTTCGCCCTCGCCTGTCTGGCGGAGGAGTTGGCCGAGCTGTCCCCAGCTCAGGCTCTGGCTGTAGTTGGAGTACTGCCGGACGACGAGGGCGATGGGGTCGAGGTCGGTTTCGATTCGGACGGGCTTGTCGACTTGTCCGCCGCCGCGACCGCCGAGGGGTTCGATGGTTGCTTTCTCGCTGACCCAGGCGTTGCCGTCCCACTTGGCGAGCACGCCGTGGGTGCGCCGGGTGGCCAGGCCTTTTTCGTCGCGCTCGATGAACTCGAAGTCGTGGAGCGATTTGTCGTTCGGGTCGAAGAGTCTTGCATACAGGAGCCGGTCCTGCGCGTCGCGGACCATGGAGACGTTCGAGAGCCCGGCGGTCCGCATGCCGGCCTGCTTGTGCTCGCGGGCGAGCAGCGGCGCGACGCGTGGCAGCACGAGTTCCTGGTTGAGCCCGGCGAGCAACGTGAGCCCGAGCGCGACAGCGAGGATTGGGGCGGCCACGCGGCGCAGGCTCTGTCCCGAGGCCAGGACCGCCACCAGCTCGCGGTGACGCACCATCTGCACACAGGTGAAGCCCATCGCCCCGGCCAGCACGAGCCCGAGGAGCGTGTTGAAGAGCGAGAGCAGCTTGGGCCACCAGAAGTCGGCGATCAGCAGCACCGTCAGCACGAACTGCCGGACGACGCCCATCTCCCCGGCCGGCGACTGCTTCTCGCCGGCCATGCGCCAGAAGTGATCGAGGTTCATCGCCACGTCGATCGTCACGACGAACGCGAACAGGATCACGTAGAGCGAGAGGATGTTCGTCAGGTATTGCCGGGCGACGTAGCGGTCGAGGATCTTCATCGCAGGGCCACCCTTCTGTACGTCAGGTACGCGTACATCAGAAGACCGAGCACCGCGGCCCACATGAGGATCAGCCCGAACAGGCCCGAGTCCTGCGCGAACTGCTCGGCTGTGCTGATCGCCAGCACCGCGCCGAGGGCCGGGAAGAACGCCCAGAGGTAGACCGTCAGCGGGAGCGCCTCGCGGAGACGGATGGCGACCGTCGCGCCGACGAGCAGCATCACGAAGCACGCGGCGCTCATCGCGATGCGCATGTGCGACTTGCTCACGATCTCGCGTTGCAGGAGCCCGTTTCGGCGAAGGCTGTATTTCTGGAGATCCACGAGCGCCGGGGGCACGCCCTCGGTTCCGGTGCCCGTCTGTTCGAGCAATTCGTAGAAGCCGAGCGACGAGAGGGAGGCGGTCTGGTCGTTCTGGGCGAGCAGGCCCGTGATCTGCTGATCTCTTCGTCGGCCCGCGGCTTCGTCGGTGTTGGTCGTCACCTCCGAGAGTGTGATCTTCGCGAGGACGCGGGTCGCGGCCAATTCGTCGAGTTGTTTCGTGTCGATCGTCCCGGCTGCGGCAGTCATGCGTGTGATCTGGCCGCCCTCGCGCCGGCGTTCGACGACGATCTCGCCGCCCTCGCCCGGGAGGATGGGCCTGCTCAGCCAGTCGAGCCGACCGAGCCCGCGGGCCCGGATGGTCACGGTCTCGCCCTGTGTGGTGTCGAGCGTCACCGAGCCCGTGTCGCGGAGCGAGTGGTCGACCTCCTGGAGCATCGCCAGCGAGGCGGCCCGGAGAGCGAGCAGGTTGTGGTTCGAGTTCAAGACGGGCAGCAGCTTCGGGTTGTCCTGGAGGCCGCCCAGCTCGTTGAACGAGCGGAACTTCGGGTCGTCGCGGAACGCGCCGGGGATCGCAAAGTCGTAGACGAGTTGGTCGGTGCTCTCGGCGACGAAGGTGTTGCCCCAGCTGTTGTAGTTGCTGGCGACGAGCCGGACGATCGAGCCCGCGCCGCGGTTCTCCTCGCCGTCGCGGTAGATCACAATGAACGCGCGCTCGGCGGTCCCGCCCGCGTCGAGCTTGGCGTGCTCGTCGAGACGGCCAAAGACCGGGCGATAGAGGGAGATGACGTCCTCGGCGCCGGCGGCGTTGCGCATGGTCGAGGGGTCGATCCGCTGGACCGAGTCCGCGTAGATCAGGTTGCCGTTGAACTGGACCGTCTCGCCGGCGCTCAGCCGACCGACCATAAGACGCGCCACGTCCTCGGTGATCATCCGCTCCATCGTGCGCAGGAACCTTGGGATGACCTGGTCCGAGAGCAGGCCCACGATGACCGCGAGCACGAGGCCGCTGACGGCTGCGGGCACAAGCAGCTTGGCATGACTGATCCCGCCGGCGTGCGATGCGGAGAGCTCGTTGTCCTGGGCCATGCGGTGGAAGACGAGGGTGGCGGCGAACCCGGCGCCGAAGGGCAGGGCGTAAGAGAGCATGGGGACGGTCGCCAGGATCATGAACCGGATCGCGTCGAACGCCGAGAGCTCGCCGTCGGCCAGGGGTTTGATCGTGACCGCGAAGGAGATCACGCCGACCAGAACCGCCGTGGTGAGCAGCAGGAGCTTCCACAGCTCGACGGTGGTGTGTTTCCAGATGGTCCAGGGCATGCGCGGCATCGCCCGTAGGGTACGCGAACTTCTCCTGCTTCTCCCCGACGGGCAAGAAGGTGCTTGGGGGGCGGGCGGGTGAGGGGCGCGTTCTGCGGGCGGGTCTCTATGTCGCCGAGATCAGCCACGCGACGAGCATGAAGATGGTCGTGTTGTGGATGGCGTGAGCCGTGATGCACCCGATCAGCGAGCCCCGCCATTCGCGGATGAACGCGAACGACGCGCCGAGGGCCATGACCGGCAGGAGCATCAGGACGTCGTACTGGTGCAGCGCCCCGAAGAGCATCGCGCTGACGATCGCGGAGATCACGAACCCGAATCGGCTCCGCAGGTGGCGATACAGAGCGCCGCGCATGATGCCTTCCTCGACGACCGGGGCCCAGATCGTGACGAGCGAGCCGAGTACGAGCATCGTCAGGATGTCGTTGGATTCGAGCATGTCGAAGACGGGGTTGGACATGGGCGGCTCGATCGCGCGTCCCTCCTCGTTTGACCCGGAGGAGAGGAGAATCTCCCGGAGGTTGATGAGGACGAACGAGCCCAGGGCCGCCATGAAGTAGATGGGCAGGCTCGCCAGATACACCATGAGCCCGGCCGCGATCTCGCGGATGACGCCCTTGGGTGCCACAAGCCCCATGTCCTGTCGCCAGCGCTTCAGGCTCACGCCCCGCAGGAGCGGCCAGAAGATCGAGAGCAGTACGAGCCACTGGAGGCTGTAGTGCGCCCAGTCGGGCGCTTTGCCTTCGATGAGGTTGCTGATGACCTGGAGCACGAGGAAGGAGGCGACGAAAACGGCGAAGGTTTCGAGATACACGCTGCCGCCGGGCGCTGGGGCGCGAAAGTGCAGCTTGAGCGAGCCGATGCCGAGCTTGACGATCAGGATGATCAGCAGCACGAGCCCCGCCAGGAGTGCGAGCACGACGAGCAGGCCAAATGCGAGGAGCCCGATCATGAGCACCGCCCCACCGCCGATGAGGTCGGCCCGGTCGGGGTCGTCGTTGTCCTGGCCGAAGGTCAGCGCGAGCCGGCCGTGCCAGCCGTGGTGGTCGATGAGTCGGCTGCGGTCCTCTTCACTCAGCGGCTGGTCGCGATAGATGCGTGCGAGCAGGCGCGCGTCCTTCTCGATCGCGGCCCGATACTCGGGGTCGAGCTCGCCGAAGGTGTCGAGTTCGATGATGGTCTGGTCGATCTGGTCGAGGGCGGCCTGTTCGCCGGCGATCTCGCCGTGGACGACCGCGGCCTGCAGCATCTCGTGAGGCGAGGCGGCCATCGAGTCCATTGTTTCGAGGTAGCCCGCGTTCTCGAGAGCGCTCTCGGCCTCTTTCTCGTCGATCGAGTTCAGCAGGTGGTGGAACCTCACCGTGAACCGCGAGAGCAAGCCGAAGGTCGAGGATCGGCTCGCCGGGACGATCTGCTGAGCGTTGTTCTCGGCTTTCTGTGTGGCCGAGACGACCGAGCACTGCTGGAGCGAGACGACGACCGCCAGGGCCGGGATGAGCAGGAGCCACGTGAGCCGGCCCGCCCTCCTGGAGCCCGGATCAGGGTGCTTTCGTTCGGCGCCGAGTCGGCCCACACGCGTGGGGCGACCGGTCCTTTCGGGGCCGGGCGATTCGGGTGGCTGATCGGAGCCGTCGTATAGAGAGGTAGGGTCACTCATTTGGTTGCTGCTCGGGTGTCAGGGTGTTTGGGTTGGGCGGATCGCCTTGATATGGGCAGGATTTCCACATGTTCACCATCGGCCGGGTCGGCCCGGGCAATTGACATGGGCGGGGTGAGCGCTAGGCTTTGGACCCGAAACCCCGGTGGTGGCCGGTGTTCTCGGGCAGATAGTCACAAACATGGGAGGGTTCGCCTTCCCCCGCCCCGCCCGGTAGGCGGCGAGTTCAACGAGCATCGGCCCCTGCGCGATTTTTTTGGCGGGGACCAGCAACAGGAGCGCCCCCATGCGGACGCATGAAGCAGCCTCGGCACGACGCCGTGAAACAACCCTCGCCAAGGCCGGCGACGTCCAGCGCCAGTGGAAGATCGTGGACGCCGAGGGCGTTTCGCTCGGCCGTCTGGCATCTGACATCGCCATCGTGCTGATGGGCAAGCACCGCCCGGAGTACACCCCGCACGTCGACACGGGTGACAACGTCATCGTGATCAACGCGTCCAAGGTGGGTCTCTCGGGCACGAAGGCCGAGAACAAGCTCAAGTACCACTACACGGGCTACCCGGGTGGTCTGAAGGCCGAGACGTTCGGCCAGATCCGCAGCGACAAGCCCGAGCGTCTGATCGAGGACGCGGTCAAGCGGATGCTCCCCAAGAACCGTCTGGGGCGTCACATGCTCAAGAAGATGAAGGTCTTCCCGGGCACGGATCACCCTTACGCGTCGCACCAGCCTGAGAAGATGTAAGACTGATACCGCCCGTTTGGGCAGGGTTCACTGAAGCGAGAACACATGAACGATCAGAACGACAGCCAGAACACGCAGGCCGCCGCGGGCGGGCTGAATCTTTCCGAGGCCATGCCCGGGGCCGAGCTTGGCGAGGTGCTCCTCGGTGGCCAGGCCGAGGACGTCAACGTCCGCCGCGAGCGCGTCGCCGTCAACGCCGACAAGCACGGCTGGTGGTGGGCCGTTGGCCGCCGCAAGAACGCCATCGCCCGCGTCCGCATGAAGAACGCCGACGGCGAGGGCACCGTCCGCTTCCAGAAGGCGCGGAAGAAGTTCAAGACCGTCGATGAGTACTTCACCGAGACCCAGGACCGCACCGATGTCATGGCCCCGCTCAAGGTGACCGGCATCGAGGGCAAGATGGACATCATCGTCCGCGCCCAGGGCGGCGGGCACACCGGGCAGGCTCAGGCCACGCGCCTGGCGATCGCCCGTGCTCTGCGTGATTACGACCCGAACCTCGAGGACGTGCTCCGTGAGCACGGCTACCTCACCGTGGACGACCGCCGCGTCGAGCGCAAGAAGTACGGCCAGCCCGGTGCTCGCAAGCGCTTCCAGTTCTCGAAGCGATAATCCACACGGACCCCAAGCCTTGGGTCCGACAATCCCCGTTCTCGCTCCGCCGCCCGGCCCCCAAAGCCGGGCGGTCGGCTTTTTGCTCGACGCACCCCCGCCCCGCGATAGACTTCTATTCGCACACGCGGAGAGTCCATGCGAGCACCACTGGAGATATTCGATGGAGAGCGATCGCCTCGCCGAGCGGGATCGGCGGACACCCGCGGCTCGTCGGCTGGAGCTCCTGCGGAGTCGGCGCACGCGCCGGGTGCCCGACCTGTCGATCCATCAGCCGATGGTCGCAGCCGCGCAGCAGCTTCAGCAGCACCAGCGCGACGCCGGCCCGATGACAAGCGTGTGGAACGAGCTGATCCCGCAGGAACTCGCCCAGCACACGCGGATCCGCGTCGACAAGGGAACGCTCCGCGTGAGCGTCGCGGACAGCTCGTCACGGTTCGCGCTGGACAGACTCCTCCGCGCGGGCATCAAGGAACAGCTCATCCGCAAGTCGCCCGTCCCCATCCGAAACGTCAGGCTCGAGGCCACGACTTCGCCGCGAGCGCCGGGTGGCGGCCCGCGTTCGACAACCCGCAGCACCAGGAACAGATCCTCCTGATCCTCCGCGAGCGCCACGGGCTCTGCCCGAAGTGCGGCTTCGACCTCATCGACCAGGAACGACCCGACTGCCCCGAGTGCGCGTGGGTCATCGACCCCTCCAAACTCATCTTCCCCGATGCGCCGCCAAGGCCCGGCTACACCGCCCTGCTCGCCTCAGCAGCCGGCGCGCACGCGATCGCCGTCGGCATCCTCTGCCTGGCGCTCAACGTGTTCATCGCGGGCCTTGTGCTGCCGATCGTCTTTGCGGTGCAGCTCTTTGCGACGTGGAAGCTGATCACGCACCTGACGAACCCGGAGCTTTTCACGAAGCTGAACGCCGAGAAACGCCGCCCCCACTGGCACGCGGCGATCGGCTCGGTGGCGCTGGGTGTGATCGGGGCGCTGGGTGCGTTTTTGTATTGGACACTGAGCTGAATATCACTCTCCCTTCTGGTGAGGGCGGACCTGGATTCGGATGTCGCAAGAAACAATCTTGTTTTGAATCCGAAGAATGAGCCGGAATGGACAAGGTGCCACTCAAGCTTCAGGGCTACCGCAAAGGCCAGGGCCGCCCGGTGCGCGATATGTCTGAGCCCGACGAGCCCGATCCCAACTGGCACCCGGGCAAACCCGAGAACCTTCGACCAGATCCCGGCCTGACGGTTCTGGTCTGTGCAGTCTTCGCGCTTGTAATCATTGTTTCGGTTGTTGTGTACCTGGTGACTGGGCCACACTCAATGCACCCGTTGCTTCCATAGCGGTGAAAAACGAGAGGATTGCAGTGTGAGCGACGAGCGAAGCAAGCCCGGCACACCCGAACACATCAGACGGATGCTCGCAGACAAGGACGTCCCGTGTCCGAGTTGTGAGTACAACCTACGGGGCGTGCAGGGCGGCTGTTGCCCCGAATGCGGGCGAGATCTTTACGAACCGGGACTATTCGATCGCGGCCACCGCCGGCGGAGGTCTGTTTGGAAGGACGTTGAGAGTGCTATCAAGACCGTCGCCATCATTATGCTCTGCCTCTTTATTCTGATTTTTCTGACGTGCGCCTACGGCATCGCCAACCCGGGCAGCCTCGGCGGGGGCGGCGGTTTCGGATACTGGTAAGAAGTACCATTCACTTGGCATGACTCCGCAAGACCCCCTCATCACCTATCTCGCCACGCACGACGCGCCGTGCGCCAAGTGCGAATACAACCTCCGCGGCATCAAGAATCCCAGGTGCCCCGAGTGCGGGTGGAAAGTCGACCTGGAGCAGATTCGCCGCAAGACAATTCGCGAGAACAACGGCGTAGAGATCCACATCAAGGGCCCGGAGCAATTCGACAGGGCCTGGTACAGACGGGCGGCTTTGACGCTGGTGATCACATTCGCAGCCGGGCTCTTGCTCGTCGTCGTGCTGGCGGTTGTACTT
This sequence comes from Phycisphaerales bacterium, assembly GCA_965228265.1. GTDB lineage: Bacteria > Planctomycetota > Phycisphaerae > Phycisphaerales > UBA1924. The sequence goes on along the minus strand of OZ245804.1, from coordinate 780,940 downwards.
GTGGCAATCGGCCCGTCGTCGACTTCATCCATACCGCTGCTGCCATAAAGCTCCACCTCGGTGGGCAACGCTGAGCAGGCTCCCGCGTAGAGTCATCGGGGCAAAGTGTCATGAACGCCGAAGACCCACTCATTACCTACCTCGCCACGCACGATACGCCGTGCCCGGGTTGTGGGTACAACCTGCGAGCTTTAGGCTCGGAGGTGTGTCCCGAGTGTGGACTTCTGTTCGCCTTGGAAATGTTGGCCACAGAATCAGCGGAAGTAAAGTGGCAAAGAATCAAAATATGCATCACGGTCTTTAATGTTGTGCCGATTGCAATCTCCGCCCTTTTCATGTGGTTGTTCGCCATCGAAATGTTGAGCAGAGATGTTGTCGCCTCAATCTATTGGGCCAACGGTATCGCGGTTCACGTCTTCCTAATCTGGTTATTCACAACACGAATTCACCGCCTAATACTCAAATCATTGGCTTGGGCTGCGCTCTTTAACCCTCTCGGTATCTCTTTGTGTACTTATGGCTTTGGCTTGACGCTTATTGACATCATTGGCCGTCCATCGATTAAGACTCCTCGGGTAGACGATCCAAACCCACCGCTCACACGTATAGATCCCCGGGCCAGATGCCGATATTGCATCTAGCCCGAGGGAAAACCATGCTCCCAGCCGCCTCATCCCGCGTTTCGACCGATCTGCCGCCGAACCTTGTCGAGCACATGCTCGCCATCCGCGAGAAGGCGATCGAGTACGGGCTCGACTTCTACGAGGTCGTCTTCGAGGTCCTCGACTTCGACACGATGAACCAGATCGCCAGCTACGGCGGGTTCCCGATCCGCTATCCCCACTGGAGGTGGGGCGCCGAGTACGACAAGATGTCCAAGCGCGATGCCTACGGCCTGGGGCGCATCTACGAGATGGTCATCAACAACGACCCGTGCTACGCGTATCTCCAGGAATCCAACGCCGAGGTCGACCAGAAGCTCGTCATGGCGCACGTCTTCGGGCACGCCGACTTCTTCAAGCACAACTTCTGGTTCAGCAAGACCGACCGCAAGATGATGGACTCGGTCGCCAACCACGCGATGCGCATCCGCAGGCACATCGATCGGCAGGGCCAGGAAACCGTCGAGCGGTTCATCGACGCGTGTCTCTCGATCGAGCACCTGATCGACCCGCACTCGGTGTTCATCGATCGCGAGGGCGCGGGCGGTGCGGATGAGCCGTACTCACCAAGCAAGCTGCCGGCCAAGGACTACATGGACTCGTTTATCAACCCGGCCCAGGTGATGGAGGCCGAGAAGCAGGCGCACGAGGAGAAGGCGAAGAAGGCCCGTGGGCGCGTGCCGGCCAAGCCCACGCGCGATGTGCTGCTCTTTCTGATGCGCCACGCCAAGCTCGAAGACTGGCAGGTGGACGTGCTCTCGATCATCCGCGACGAGAGCTACTACTTCGCCCCCCAGGCGCAGACGAAGGTGATGAACGAGGGCTGGGCGACCTACTGGCACAGCAAGATGATGACGCGCCACTTCCTCGAGGCCCGCGAGGTCATCCACTACTGCGATCAGCACGCCGGCGTCGTGCACATGGCCCCGGGCGGGTTCAACCCGTACAAGATCGGGCTCGAACTCTGGAAGGACATCGAGCACCGCTGGGACACGGGCAAGCACGGCCAGGCGTGGGAATCGCTCGACGACATGGGCGCGAAGAAGGCCTACGACGACAAGAGCCTCAAGGGCCGAGCCAAGATGTTCGAGATCCGCAAGATCTACAACGACGTCAGCTTCATCGACGAGTTCCTGACACCCGAATTCGTCGACAAGCACCGCATGTACCAGACCGGCGTCGACCCGCGCACGGGCGAGACCAAGATCGTCAGCCGTGACTTCGAACGCGTGAAGCAGACGCTGCTCTACCGCCTGACGAACATGGGCCAGCCGATGATGTACGTCGCCGACGCGAATTACCTGAACCGGGGCGAGCTGTTCCTGGCGAACAAGTGGAACGGGCTGGAGGTCGACGCCGCCCGCGCGCTTCCGGTGCTTCAGAACCTCTGCGCGATCTGGGGGCGCCCGGTGCACCTGCAGATGCTGCTGCAGGAGGAGATGCAGCTCATCACCTGCACCAGCCCCGAGGGCGAGGCCAGGGTGACCGAGGACGGCCCCATCACAATCCAGAAGATCACCGACGACACGCCAGAGCCGGCGCATGTCGTGATCTAGCGCTCACGCCGAACCGGTCGCTTCATGAGCGGGCGTCGGGTTCCGGGTCCGCATCGGCGCCCGCGGCCTCTTTGGTGAAGAGAGCCGGGTTGATGGTGTGGTTGAATTTCACACCAACCTCGTGCAGCCGACCGGTGATGAATCGGCATTGCACGATCGTGCCCTGGATGATCTGTTTCTCGCCATCGATGGTGGTGAGCACGATGTCGCAGGCGTTGCCCGGGTGCAGAAACCCGCCGTGCAAAAAGCTCATGCCGCCCTTGGAGATGTTCCGGCCGCAGACCAGGTACTTCATCAGGCACCCGCCGTAGGTCTCGACGGTGATGGGGATATTGGTCTGGCGGAAAGTGACGCGTTTGAACAACCGTTTCTGCTTTGCCGGCTGGTTCCGAGAGGGCCTCTCGAGCGCGTTCAGCACTCGCTCTCGCTCGATCCGCCCTAGGCGGACACTGTCAAAGCATCGCTCGCTGTTCATACGTCACAGGTTTCCGTGCAAACCAGCCCACACAATCGTGGGGATCATCGGATGTTTTTGTGCGAGAGAATCGGATTTCAAGACATATTGATCGAGATTTCTAGATTAATAATGGAGTAATCATTACAAGTAAGGAAGCGGTCCGGTGGACAGTTGGGATCGGTTGTGATCGAGGGGTACTTAGCGGAATCTTGAGGTGGAGCTCGGGGGTGGTGGAGTCGCAGCAAGTGCAGCCGTGGCGGGCATTTAGCCCTTTCTGATCCGCCCCACCATCGACGTCGCCTTGACCTCAACGCCCTTGAGTCGGCTTTCGAGCGCCTCGCGGTTGGGGGCGTACTCCATCGCGGTGGACTTGTTGACGGCTTCGGTCTCGACGAGTTCGACAAGCGAGTCCGTGAATGAGCGCATGCCGTCGGCCTTGGAGCCGTTGAGGATCGAGGGCAGGTCCTCGTCGTGCCCCTCGCGGATCGCCTCGCGGACGGAGGGGTTCATCAGCAGTACCTCGGTCGCGGGGACGGTGCTGCTCTCGAAGTCCTCGAGTGCGGGGAGCAGGCGCTGGGCGCAGATCGCACGGAGCGAGTTCGACAGACTCATGCGGATGAACTGGCGCTCCTCCGGCGGAAAGAACTCCAGAATGCGCCCGAAAGACTGCATCGTGTCGGCGGTGTGCAGCGTCGCGAAGACGAGGTGCCCGGTCTCGGCCGCCTGGATCGCGGCCAGCATCGTGTTCTTGTCGCGCATCTCGCCGATGAAGATCACATCCGGGTCCTGGCGCACAGCCGATCGCATCGCCTCGGCGAAGGAGTGCACGTCGATGCCCAGCTCGCGCTGGCTGATGATGGCCTTCTTGGGTGTGAATCGGAACTCCACCGGGTCCTCGATCGTGATGATGTTCACATCGCGCACGCCGTTGACGTGATCGATCATCGCGGCAAGGGTTGTGCTTTTGCCCGACCCTGTTACGCCACAGACAATCACGAGCCCCTCGTGCGTCTGGTCGACGACCTTCTCGTAGACCTTTGGCAGGTGGAGCGATTTGTACGTGGGGATCTCGGCCTTGACGCGTCGGATGGCGGCGTGGACGTGCCCGCCGGCGAGGAACATGTTCACGCGGAAGCGTTCGCCGTTGTCGAGATGGGCCGCAAAGTCGAGCGAGCCGTGCTCCACAAACCGCTCGCGCTGCTTCTCGTCGAGCAGTGGGTCGAGCATGTGGTCCGCCTCGTCTTCGGAGAGCGGGTCCGTGTTGACGCGTTTGAGGTGGCCGCCGACGCGGTAGATCGGGGGCATCCCGACCTTGATGTGCAGGTCAGAGGCATCGAGCTGAGCCATCGCCGCCAGTAGGCGTTTGATGGAATGCGAGCCCTCGATCATGGCGTGGCCCCACGCGCACGGTGCGTGCGCGAGCGCGAGTTTACCACGGCCAGGCGCGCATCACACGCTTATCCGGACACGCGGGCGTTCACAGAAGCCGTGATGCGTCACGCTGGGCAAGCCATGCGGATCGTGCGGGGAAGTCACCCCACGATTCCGGTGGGCAAGCTGGGCGATCTGCGGCCCAAATGCCATCTTCCCGGTGCGGCGAGCATCCTCGCCAACAACCTTTGCCCCCGCCCGGGGGCGGCCGCGGGGGCGACAACTCCTTCGCGACCGCCCCCTCGCCCTTTTTGGGCTACAAGTCCGAAATCGTTTGCTTCCCGAAAGATCTCGTCTATCTTGCCAACAACAGCAAACCAGCCCACGAGGTCCGAATATGTGTTTTGTCCAACGAGCGCTCACGCTCGCGGTGTTGTTGACACTGAGTTGCTGCCCCGCATTCGCACAGAAAACGGTGTATGTGGACGCCTCGGCGGGCGGTACGGACGACGGCTCATCCTGGACCAACGCGTTTCGTTCGCTTCAGAGCGCCATCGACGCGCTCGAGCCGGGCGACACGCTCCGTTCTCGGGGCACCTTCGCCGAGGCCGTGGACATCCGCACGGAAGACATCCAGTGGTTCGGCGACGACGACCCGGACAGGCCGACCTGGATCCGCGGCGACAGGTACTCGACAGATTGGGCCCCCACCGAGACGCCGGGCGTGTACACGCTGGCGGGCATCGCCGAGCTCGTCGGGACCGAGCACAAACCGGGCTCGATTGTCTACGACTACAAGCGCGATGATCTCCAGGGTTCCGTGACGGGCGTTGATCTTCGCCGACATATGGATGAGCTCCCCGCCAACGGCGCGGGCGTGTACTTCGGCCACCTGAAGCCGATGGACACGGTTGAACAAGTCGAGGCCACGCCGAGCAGTTGGTGCTGGGACGAAGCGAACGACGCGGTCTACCTGCATGTCCCCGAGGGCGTGACATTCGACCCGGCCAAGGCGGGTGTGTGTATCAACGGCCTGAACGGCGTGAGCGTTTGGGTGGGCGATGTGCGCATCTCGGGTGTCAACACCATCTGCACACCGGGTGTCAAGCACAACAGCGGCTACGGCCTGAAAGGCCTGGGCACGTTCTCCGGCGGGGTCTTCGAGAACTGCGACATCGTCGACTCGGGCTGGCACGCTGCGGGATTCGAGATCGGCTCGCCCACCAACTGCACGCTCCGCAACATCCGCGCCTGGTCCTCGGGTGTCGACGGCTCAAACGCCAACAACCCGTTCGTCTTCTTTGCCTACGACAACGTCCCGAATGCCAACCACTTGGGCGAAGACCTCACCTTCCACGCCTACCCGCTGCTCGGCACCGACGGCGCGCCGATCTACTCCGTCTTCCTGCCGAAGCTCGGGCTCACACACCCGACCTATTTCGCCGGGAGTCAGCTCGGAGGCGTGCTCTGGAGAAGGTGCAAGCTTTTCTCCTACGAGGACGAGATCGAGCACAAGCACGGCGTTGAAGTTGAGTATGGCGGCAACAGCATCGCCGCGACGGGCGTGCCCGCCTACGACCCGGACGACCCCGACGACTACCAGGTCGTCGTCGAAGATTCCTACTTCGAAGGTTCGAGCGCCGTTCCGACGGGAAACATCCGGTTCGAGCGGTGTGTCTTCGCACCGGGAAATTCGGCGCTGCTCAACGAGTACCGCTCGACGGTCGCGCAGGGCATGTGGATGCGGTCCTGCATGCTCGAGGTCGGCCGGGATAGCGACGCGTCCTCGTCCGCGTTCTTCAAGCTCGAAGACACCGCCCGCGTGCACCTCGAGCTGTGCACCATCCACGCCGAGCACGACGATCCGGTCAAGCACGTATTCCGCACCGGGTACGGCGCAGTCATCGCGAAACAGACGGTCTTCAGCACGCGCGAGCCGAGCACGATCATGCTGATCTGGCCCGCCGGCTGGGACGACACCGCGGCCGTCCACGAGTTCGATCATGTGTACTACGCGGGCCCGCTCACCACAGCGGCGCACGCCTGGTCGGCGCCTCGTTCGCAATCGTGGTGGCAGAACACGATGGACCCCAAGGGCGTGTTCGCTGACGCTGCGGAGTTTGTGGACCCCGCCCGGGGCAACCTGAGACCCGTGCCGGGCACGCCCTTGTACCGCGCCAAGTCCGACGAGGCTGTTACGGAGCTTGAGAGTCTGGTGGACATCGACGGCAACCCGTACAGCCGGAGCTACGGCGCCCTGCAGACACCCTGCCCCGCTGACACCAACGGCGACGGCGTCGTGTCGGCTGCGGACTTTTCCGCCTGGGTCGCTGCGTTCAACGCCGATCTGCCCGAATGCGACGCGAACGGTGACGGCTCCTGCACCCCGGCTGATTTCTCGGCCTGGGTCGTGGCTTACAACCGCGGCTGCTGAGGACGGAATGACCCAGCCTTCACCCAAGCCTCGGCGGCCTGTATCCTCTGTGCTCATCCATGCACGAAGGACACACGCCCATGCGCACCCTCGCAGTACTGCTTTCGCTCCTGACGAGCCTCTGCTCGCTCGCCGCCTGCGCCCAGAGCCGGGCCGACAGCTCGCTCCACATCGACGCTACCGACCTCCCGCGACTGCTCCTGAGCGCCCGGCAGACCATCCCGCTCGATGCGAACCAGCGTGGCACAGACCTGGCGCTCTGGTATCCCAAGTGGGTCCCCGGCTCGCACGCGCCGGGCGGGCCTATCCAGAACATCGCCGGCTTTGCGGTCTCCGATCAGGACGGGAACGCCATCAAGTGGTCGCGCACGCCGGGCGAGGTCTACCGCTTCATCGCGCACGTGCCCGAGGCCGCCACCGAACTCAACATTGATTTCCGCTACATCACCAACCAGTCCGCGGCCAACTCGCACGGCCTGGACTCCTTCGGGGCCGCCGACATCGGGCTCATCAGCCCCAACACCGTCCTCGTCTACCCCGAGGGCATGCACGACGGCGAGTGGATGATCGAGACCACGCTCACGCTCCCCGAGGATTGGAAAGCCGCCTGTGCGCTCGAAGAGGTGGAGTCCGAAGCCGAGGCCGATTACGCCTACGCACCGACCTCCATCCGCATGCTGATCGACGCGCCGATTATGGTCGGGCGTCATTACAAGATGTACGAGCTGAACGAAGAGGGCGTGAGCGCCCCGCCCCATCGCCTGCACGTCTTCAGCGAGATGGCCTCGGCAGTCGACATCCACCCCGAGGTGCTCAATGGCTACAGGCGCATGGTGACCCAGGCCGCCAGACTCTTTGGCAGCCACCCCTTCCCCTCGATGGACATTCTTCTTGGCACCACCAACCAGCTCGGTCGCAACGGCCTCGAGCACCTGCGCACCACGATGAACATCATTCCCCTGGGCACACTCGATCACCCCGACAACCTGAACGGCTGGGACCAGATGCTCATCCCCCACGAATACGTACACGCCTGGTGCGGCAAGTACCGCAGGCCAGACGCCATGGCGACCACCGACTTCCACACGCCCAAGGGCACCGAGCTGCTCTGGGTCTACGAGGGGCTCACGCAGTACCTGGGCGAGCTGCTCGAGATCCGCGCGGACCTGGGCACGCTCGATGAGTACCGCTGGAGCCTGCTCACCCGGTACCGCAGCGCCAGGCTCAATCAGGGGCGCGACTGGCGGCCGCTGGCCGACACGTGCTCGGCCTCGCACACCCTCCGCGGGGGCAGCGCCAATTGGGGCAGTCTCCGGCGCGGGCAGGACTACTACTACGAGGGCGCGCTGATCTGGATGGAAGCCGACGCGATCATCCGCACCGAGTCGGACGGCTCCAAGTCGATCGAAGACTTCGTCCACGCCTTCTTCCGCGCCGATGAGCCCACGGACGACCCGAATCCCTACAGCCGAGACGACGTGATCGCCCATCTGAACGACGTCCTGGACTATGACTGGGAGACGTTCATTTCCGAGCGCGTCGACAACGTCACGGGCAAGCCGCTGGCGGGTGTCGAGAAGCTGGGCTACTCGATCCAGTACACCAACGAGCCCCCCACCGGCCCGAACCGCTCGCGCATCGACCCGCTCGACGCGCGTGACTCGCTCGGCATCTCGCTCTCGGGCGACGGGTCGATCCGCTCGGTCATCCTCGGCTCGCCCGCCGACAAGGCCGGCCTCGCACCACGCATGAAAATCATGGCGATCGGCGAGTACACATGGTCGCGCCAGCGCTTTGCCGACCTCATGGCGACCAGCGGCAGCGAGGGCTCGATCACCTTCACCATCGTCTCGGGCGATCGGCTGCGGGATGTCACGATCGAATACAACGGCGGGCCCCGGTACATGACCATGACCCGCGATGCCTCAAGGCCCGATATCCTCGCCGAGATCATGCGAGCCCGATAAGGAACGGGGAACACGCCGCTCCGACTTGCGAGGTTCTGTGTCGGGCAAGAGAATGAAATAAATCGGGATTTCTCCCGACCCCCGTGCTATTTCCCACACCGTTGGGTGTCGATGACATCTTGTGATGGGAGAATCCCCCGGTTATCACGGCGATCTGTGCGTAAGCCGCTCGGCGGGCAATGGGCTCGTCAGGTGGCGTCCGCTCGCATGGCTCGTGGCGTTCGCGGTTCTGGCCGCGGCCAACGCCTGGGTGCACGCCGATGATGTCCGCTCGCAGAACAGACTGCTCTGCGCCGCCGGCAAAGCCAGGGACCATGCGTCGGACAGCCAGACGGTGACCACCCGCTGCCTGGCGCTCTCGCAGGGGCTCGCCTCGGACCCCGATGAGGAACGCGCGATGCGGGCCGAGCTCTGGGAGGCGATCCAGGAGTGGGAGCTCTCGCACGCCAAGCTTGGCCGGGCTTCGTTTCTGGCCGGCATCCCGATGGACGACAGCTACAGCCTCACGCACGCGCGCATGCACGCCGTCGTGACCGCGATGGCGCGCCTCGTCTCGTCGCCGGGCAACCACGCCGACACCGCAGACCTTGCGCGCGATCTGCTGAACCAGTCCGAAACACACGCGGACGCCAGCGAGGCTTTCGCGGACCGGGTCGTTGCCCAGATGAGCACACCCGACACCAACTCGAACATCATCCGAGGGGCGAGCATCCTGGCGGTCTGCCTGCTGCTGTATCACATCGGCGCCGAGAGTGTGCGGCACACAGCCCGCAAGAACAAAGCGCTCCGCGAACTCGAAGACCGCTCAAGCCGACACGAGCGGCTCCTGGCCACGATGAGCCACGAACTGCGCACGCCCCTGGCCTCGATCATGGGCAACGCGGAACTCCTGACGAACGAAGCCGCGGAAGAGCCCGGCGGCGACAGGTGCATCAGAACGATCCGGCAGAACTGCGACCACCTCCTCGGACTCATCGATGGGTTCCTGAGTGAGGCCCGCGCCGACGAACCCGTCGCCAGCACAGCGCTCTCCTGCGTCCGCATCGCCGACGTCGTCGAGGAGTCGGCCGAGATCTGCCGAAACCATGCCGACGCCAAGGGCATCGAGCTGCTCGTCGCCATCGACGAGAACGCGCCCGAATGGATCATCACCGATGCGCTCCGGCTCAGACAGATCCTGCTCAACCTGCTCGGCAACGCCGTGCGCCACACCGACCAGGGGCACGTCCGCATCGCCTTCGAGGGCGGCTCCGGCTCAGCCGAAGAGCCCGTCTTGATCCGCGTCGCCGACACGGGTTGCGGCATCGCGGCGGAAGAACTCGAACGCATCTTCCAGCCCAACTACCAATCGGCCAACTCTAAAGTCGTCGGCATGGCGGGGCTGGGCCTTGCCATCTGCCGCGAGCTTGCCGGCTCGCTCGGAGGCGACATCACCGTGACCAGCCGACTCGGCGTCGGGAGTGAGTTCGTCGTCTCGATCCCGCGACATCTCTCGTTCGTCGTCGACAACTCGCCAAGGCCCGAGCCCGTCGGCTCCAGCACCTACAAGCCCCTCGAAGGCCGAACGATCATCCTGGCCGAGGACAGCCTCGACATCCAGCACGTCATCGGCACGCATCTCAGGCGAGCCGGTGCAACGGTCATCATCACCGCATCCGGTCGCGCCCTCATCGATCACTTCAACGACGAGCACAACAGGCCCGATCTTGTGCTGGTGGATATCCATCTCGAGGACGTCAACGGCATCCACGCCACACGCACCATCCGCAGCCGGGGCGTGCACATCCCCATCCTCGCTCTCTCTGCGAGCGACACCCCCGACGACCGCTCCGCCTGCCGCATCGCCGGCTGCGACGCCTACCTCACCAAGCCCATCGACGCGGACACGCTCGTGAGCATCTGCCGCACCTGGTCCGATGCCGCCCCGCAGGCGGCGTGAGGATCGGTGCGCCAGAGAACCGAAGCGGGCTTACTTCTTCACAAACACCACACTCTGCCCCTGCGCCCCGACCTCAACCGTATCTCCCGGCCCGAACTCGCCCGCGAGGATCTTGCTCGCAAGCGGGTTTTCGATCCGTTGCTGGATGGTCCGCTTGAGGGGCCTGGCGCCGAAGGCCGGGTCCCAGCCCTCGTTGGCGACCAGCACCTTGGCCTCGTCCGTGACAGCAAGCTCCATCTCGCGGTCAGCAAGACGCTCCCGCAGGTGTTCGAGCTGGATGTCCACGATCCGGGTGAGCGCGTCCTTGCCAAGGCGGTGGAAGACGACCGTCTCGTCGATCCGGTTGAGCAGCTCGGGCCGCATGAAGCCCTGGTGCACGTCGAGGTTCAGGCGTGCGCGGAACTCGTCGCCGTCGGCACCCTGTGAGCCGGCAAGATCCGCGCCCGGGCCGCGGCGAACAAGGTCGCGCACCGCGGCCTCGATCTCCCAGTCCTCCGCGCCCGCCTCGGTCATCTCCTGAATCTTCTGCGAGCCGATGTTGCTCGTCATCACGATGATCGTGTTCTTGAAGTCGACCGTGCGGCCCTGCCCATCTGTCAGTCGCCCGTCGTCGAGCAGCTGCAGCAGCACGTTGAACACGTCGGGGTGCGCCTTCTCGATCTCGTCGAGCAGCACCACTGCGTAAGGCCTGCGCCGGACGGCCTCGGTCAGCACGCCGCCCTCCTCGTAGCCCACGTAGCCGGGAGGCGCACCGATCAGGCGCGACACCGCGTGCTTCTCCATGAACTCGGACATATCGATGCGCACCATCGCGTCTTCCGTGTCGAACAGAAACTCCGCGAGCGCTTTGCACGTCTCGGTCTTGCCCACGCCGGTCGGGCCCAGGAACAGGAAGCTCCCGATCGGACGGTTCGGGTCGCCGAGACCCGCGCGGCTGCGACGCACAGCGTCCGACACCGCTCGCAACGGCTCGTCCTGCCCAACCACCCGCTCGCGCAGATGGTCCTCCATCCGCAGCAGCTTGTCGCGCTCCGACTCGACCAGGCGCGAGACGGGAATCCCCGTCCAACGCGAGACGATGTCGGCCACCTGCTCGGCGTCTACTTCTTCCTTGACGAGCGCGTCGCCGGTCGCCGACCGCTCATCGAGCCGGGCCTCGGCCTCGGAAAGCCGAGCCTCCAGTTCGCGCATCTCGCCGTATTGCACCCGTGCCGCCGTCTCGAGGTCTCCTCGGCGCTGGGCCTGTTCGAGTTCGACTCGCTTGGCATCGATCTGCTCCTTGATGCTCTTGACCGCGTCCAGGTCCTTCTTCTCGATCTCCCATCGGGCCGTCAGCGTCGCGTTCTGCTCGTTGAGCTCGCCGAGTTCCCGTTCAATCCGTTCGAGCTCCCGCTTATTCGCTTCGCTCGCCTGGTTTTCCTTGCTCTCGATCCGCAGCGCCTCGCGCTCCATCTCGAGCTGCATGATCTTGCGGCGCAGCTCGTCCATGGCCGTCGGCATCGAGTCATTCTCGATGCGCAGTCGGCTCGACGCCTCGTCGATCAGGTCGATCGCCTTGTCGGGCAGGAACCGCTCGGTGATGTACCGGTTGCTGAGCTGAGCCGCAGCGAGGATCGCGCCGTCCTGGATCCGCACGCCGTGGTGCGCCTCGTACCTTTCTTTCAAACCGCGCAGGATCGCGACGGTTTCCTCCACCGTGGGCTGGTCGACGTAGACCTGCTGGAAGCGCCGCTCGAAGGCCGCGTCCTTCTCGATGTGCTTGCGGTATTCGTCGAGGGTCGTCGCGCCGATGCAGCGGAGTTCACCCCGGGCCAGCGCCGGCTTGAGCAGGTTCCCCGCGCTCACCGCGCCCTCGGCTGCCCCTGCGCCGATGATCGTGTGCAGCTCGTCGATGAACAGGATGACCTGCCCCTCCGACGCCTGCACCTCGCGCAGGACCGCTTTCAGTCGCTCCTCGAACTCGCCCCGGAACTTCGCGCCCGCCAGCAACTGCCCGACATCCAGCGCGATGATCCGCTTGTCGCGCATGCCCTCGGGGCAGTCGCCGTTGATGATGCGCAGCGCCAAACCCTCAGCAATGGCGGTCTTGCCCACGCCGGGCTCGCCGATGAGGACCGGGTTGTTCTTGGTGCGTCGGCTCAGCACCTGCATGCAGCGCCGGATCTCATCGTCGCGTCCGATGACGGGGTCGAGCTTGCCCTGCTGCGCCCGTTCGGTCAGGTCGATGCCGTACTTCTTGAGCGCCTCGAAGCTCCCCTCGGCGTTCTGGTCGTTGATGTTCGACACGCCCGAGGCTTCGCGGATCTGGCTGACCGCTTCGCGCAGCACCTTGGGCGTCGCGGCATTGACATCCAGAATCTCCTGAGCCGGGCCTTTGACCTCGGCCAGTGCGATCAGGAGGTGCTCGCCCGTGATGTACGAGTCCTTCATCTCTTTACTGATCGCGTCGGCCTTGGAGAGGATCTCCATGATCGCGTGGCCGCCGGAGCCCGCCCCGCTGCTCGTCGTGGGCAGCCGCTTGAGCTCGCTCTCGGCGATCGTCTGGATCTGCTGCGCGTTGACGCCCGCCCGCTCCATGATCGAGCGGGCCGTGCCCGAGCGGTCTTCGAGCAGAGCCGAGAGCACGTGCAGGCCGTTGACCTCGGGGTGTCCCCCCGCCATGGCCTTCTGCTGGGCCGAGGCGAGCGCCTGCTGGGCGAGGGTTGTCATGCGATCAGGTGTCAAAGCAAGGCCTCCGATTCTGCCCTGGCCGATTGGTCAGCCGGGCAGATTCGGAGATGCAACTGGCGCGCCTGGGGCCAAACGCCCCTCAGGACGCCCCAAAGGCCATCACGCCCTGCACCGGCGGGCGCGGACGCAGAAATCGCTGCCAGATCGACAGCGGGTTGTCAGTTGTGGTTATCGGACGGATTGGGTGGGGGGTACCCGGCAGCGGGCGGGTTCAGGCGGTGACGTCGAGGTTCTTGCCGGGCTCGCTCGCAGCGGGGACGGGGCTGACAGCCCCTCGGCTGTGCTGGCCGACCTTGGCGGCGTCCTTGATCATCTGGACCGCAGCTGCCCCTTCGCTCTCCATCGCGTCGAGGACCTTGCGGGCGATCAGAAAGTCACCCCGGGCACCCGAATCCGTCACCATTCCAGAGAGCGTCATACCCCCCACGATCGACCAGTCGGCGGCTGGGCTTGACCCAAAACGAATGCGGGCCAGGTATCGGGCTCAACCGGTGCCGACATCGGAGGATGCCCAAACCCCATTTCGAGGTGGGTGCCGCTCGTCCGGGTCCCGGCCTTCCACTCGAAGGAGGCCTGGCCTTCGCCCGGTCGTATTAAAGCAGCTCCCTGGGGGTCGGAAAGGTTTGGACATGAACCCCGAATTGGCTCCCGGCTGAGCCGAACACCCGGCCCAGGCACGGAGGAAAAACCGCACTCCTTTGCATTCTGCTGACCGAATCCACGCTCCGGCGGACTCGCTCGCTCTCCTCGGAGAACATCTTACAGCAAGCCCATATTTCGCCTACCAACCAACTCCCGGATTCACCCCATCTTCTCTGTTTCGGACCCTCGTGTTTGACGGCGATCCCCGCTTCGGGTACAACACAACCGACGGGACACGGTGGGTGTGCTCCCGTTCGATCAGAAATGATCGCCCCCACGTCCGCAGCGTGCGACCGTGCCCGGCCCGGGCTGCTATGCTGCGCCAGGCATCGGCCATCGGCGGCCGCGCACAGGAGTCACAGAAGATGTTCACTCGCACCAAGCGCTCCCGTTCCATCGCTCTCGCCGCTCTTGCCGGCGCTGTTCTCGCCACGGGCTGCTCGAGCGAGCGCAACCGCCTCAGCGAGTTCCGCAGCAACCCCACGCCCGAACTCGTCACCATGACCCAGCGTCCCGACGACGTCCGCAACGTCAACGCGCTCATCCGCAACGAGTCCAAGCGCATGCTTCACCGTGACTGGATCTACCTCTGGCACATGAACCGCCCGACGCGTCTCACCCCGGAGCCCAGCGCCTGGTAAGCACGCTCATGGCGGACGCTTCCAGCCTCCGCGTTTGATGCACAATCGCCCGCCGCGTGCTCCGTGCACGCGGCTGTTTTTTGCCTACACTCAGCCCGCACCAGTCAACGCACCCGCCGGGCGAGAGCCCGGCAACGGAGCATTCACGATGATTCCCAAGCCGCCGCCGCGCGAGGGCCAGATCGGTTTCCTCTACATTCCCCCCTACCGCATCCAGGGCACCTCTGTCGCCGGCGAAGCCACGACACTCATGGTTCCCGAGCTCGATGTTTGCTTCGACATGGGCGCCCCGCTCCGCTGCGCACTGGCCAGCAAGTACGTTGCGCTGACCCACGGCCACATGGACCACATCGGGGGCCTCGCCTACTACGCCTCACAGCGCCAGTTCCAGGGCATGGGCGAGGGCACCATCGTCTGCGACAAACGCATCGCGCCGGATGTGCACAAAATGATGCGCGGCTACAACGACCTCGAGCGGCAGAAAACCCCCTACCAACTCATCGAACTCGATGAGAACGAAGAACTCGAAGTCAAGAACAACATTTTCCTCCGCGGCTTTGCGACCGAGCACACCTCCCCCTCGTTCGGCTGGACGCTTGTTGAGAAACGCTCAAAGCTCAAGCCCGAGCTCGTGGGTTTGCCGCAGGAAAAACTGCGCGAACTCAAGGACCGCGGGCAGGAGATCACCAACACACTCGAGGTGCCCCTGATCGCAAACACGGGCGACACTCTGCCCGGCCCACATCTTGTGCGTGATGACGTGCGCAAGGCACAAGTCGTGGTAAGCGAGTGCACGTTCTTTGAGCCCGAACACAAAGGCCGCGCCAAGATCGGCATGCACCTGCACATTGACGACATCGCCGAGTGGTCGCGCGTGCTGGAATGCGAAGCCCTGATTCTGGTGCATGTGTCGCGCCGGACGAATATCACGTACGCGCGCAAACGTTTGGATGACCTGCTGAGTGGGGAGTCGCGCGAGCGTGTGCACCTGTTGATGGACCACCGCGCCTGCCGGGAGCGTTACGAAAGACAGGCGGCCGAGGCCGGTACAGCCTCGTAAACGCCGCCTTTGAAATCGTCCGCAGGATTCGTCGCGCGAGCCGTTGACACACACCCGGCGGACAGGTATTTTTGCCTTGCGACCCGTTGTAAATATGTGCAACCCGGGACGCGTGGTGGACCAGGGAATCACTCAGACGGTATTCGTGCAACCGATTCTTTCTGAGCTGTATAGATACAAACACACACCGGCTTGCCGGTGATCGCAGAGCCCCGACGCGAGGAAGGGCGAAGCACCAGAACCGAAGAGGCATCGATGGCCAAACCAGATATGTCCATCTGGGACGATGCTCTTGTGCACCTGCGCAAGAAGCACCCCACCATCTGCAGGCACTGGTTCAACGCGCTCGAGCCCTCGGGTCTTGACGGCGGGGTGGTCACCATTGTCGCGCCGAGCACCACCTACCGCGATTACCTCGAGCGATCCTGCGCCGACGCCTTCGACGATGCCCTCCGCTCGGTCACCCAGCGCCTTGTCACCAGCCGATTCATCGCCGCCGGCGAGACGTCCGTGCGAGATTCCTCGCCGCGCACCTCCGAGGAGCAACGCCGCAAGCCCGTCGAGCACGCCAAGCGCAACCGCAGCCTGATCAACACCGACGGCACCATCCCGCTGAGCCCGGATTACTCCTTCCAGCACTACGTCGTGGGCCCCGACAACCGCCTCGCGCACGCGGCCGCCATCGCCGTCGCCGACAACCCGGGCGGCGCGTACAACCCGCTCTTTATCCACGGCGACTCGGGCCTTGGCAAGACGCACCTGATCAACGCGATCTGCCTGCGCATCCTCGCCGACAAACCCGACGCGCGCATCTTCTTCACAACGTGCGAGCACTTCATGACGCGGTTCATGCAGGACGTCGCCGACGGCAACATGGCGAGCTTCCGCAACCAGTTCCGCGACGTGGACGTCATGGTGATCGACGACATCCAGTTCCTCTCCAAGCGTGACCGCACGCAGGAGGAGTTCTTCCACACCTTCAATACGCTGCACCAGAACCACAAGCAGATCATCCTGACCTCCGACCTGCCGCCCGAGAAGATCCCTGATCTCGAGGACCGCCTGGTCAGCCGATTCAAGTGGGGTCTGGTCACGCAGATCACCAAGCCCAGCTACGAGACGCGCATCGAGATCGTCAAGGAGAAGGCGCGCATGCGCGGGCTTGAGATCTCAGACGAGGTCGCCGAGCTCGTCGCCGCTCGACGAGAGGGCTCCGTCCGTGAGCTCGAGGGCGCACTCTCGAGCATCCAGAACCTCGCCTCACTCACCGACCGCGACATCGACCTGTCGCTGGCGCGCGAGGCGATCGGCGAGCCGATGAACAAGCCCCGGGCTCCCGTCTCGATGGAGAAGATCGTCGACGCCGCGACCGAGTACTTCGGTTTGCGGCTGGCCGACCTCCAGTCGCGCAAGCGCACCCGCACGATCGCCCTGCCCCGCCAGATCTGCATGTACCTGGCGCGCGAGCACACGCGGTATTCGCTCGAAGAGATCGGCGGCTACTTCGGCGGGCGGGACCACACAACCGTCCTCCACGCCATCCGCACCATCACCGACCGCAAAGACCTCGAACCCGAGATCGCAAACGCCCTCGAAGCCATCAACCTCAGGATCCGCGAGCCGGGCTGATACTCCCGGCCGATCCCAACCCGCACGCACACGCGTGCCAATGATCTCCGATGACTCTGGCACTCGCCGAACCCGCAGCCAGCGCCGTCCTGCTCATGGTTTTCGGCCTGCTCATGGCCTCGTCGGTCTTCCTGACGCGCACACTCGACCGCTTCGGCATCCCCGTCGTGCTGCTCTTCCTGGGCCTCGGCATGCTCGGCGGCTCCGAGGCCCTCGGCGGCGTCGCGTTCGAGAACCACGCGTTCGCCTACCGCGTCGGCACCATCGCGCTCGTCCTCATCCTCTTCGACGGCGGGCTCAACACCAGCTTCCGAGCCATCAAAAAGAGCGCTCTGCCCTCGGGCATCCTCGCCACTCTCGGCGTCGCGCTGACGGCCGGGATCATGGCATGCGTCGCCCGGCTGCTCGGGATGGCCTGGACCGAGGCCCTGCTCATCGGCGCGATCGTCTCCTCCACCGATGCCGCCGCCGTCTTCGCCGTCCTCCGGGGCGGGGGCCTGCACATCAAGGACCGACCCCGCCGCATCCTCGAAGTCGAGAGCTGCATCAACGACCCCATGGCTGTCATCCTCACCGTGGCGATGATCGGCGTCATCCAGTCGGGGCAGAACTCGCTCTGGGTGCTTCTCTGGCGCGTCCCGCTCGAACTCGTCGTCGGCGCGGGCGTGGGCATCCTCGTGGGCTACGGCTCGCGCTGGCTGCTTGCCCATGTCCGCGTCCGCGCGTCCGGGCTCTACCCCGTCGCCACACTCGCCTCCGGGTTCGTGGCCTACGGCCTGGCGACGCTCGTTATGGGCAGCGGCTTCCTGGCCGTCTTCGCCACCGGGGCGGTCATGGGCGCCGGGCAGCTCCCCTACAAAGCCGGCCTGGCCCGTGTCCACGACGCTGTCGCCTGGATGAGCCAGGTCACCATGTTCCTCATGCTGGGCCTGCTCGTCTTCCCCTCCAAGCTCGTCCCCGTCGCGGGCATCGGGCTTGTCCTTGGCCTCGTGCTGGCGATCATCGCCAGACCGCTGGCTGTCGGGCTCTGCCTCGCGCCGATGCGACTGCCCCTCAAGGAGACGCTCTACATCGGCTGGGTCGGCCTGCGCGGCGCGGTCCCGATTGTGCTGGCCATGTTCCCCATCATGGCAGAGCTCCCCGGAGCCGAGCGCATCTTCCACATCGTCTTCTTCGTCGTGGTCGTCTCGGCGATCATCCCCGGCGCGGGCATCGTCCCGGCCACGCGCAAGCTGGGCATGGGCGAGAAGGAGCCCCCCACCCCCTCGGCCGCGATCGAGATGCACTCGATCCAGAACCTCGGCGGGCAGATCCGCCCATACCACATCGACCCGTCCGTCGCCGTCTGCGGCGCCACACTCGCCGAGATCCAGTTCCCCGACCACGCCTCGGCGATCCTGATCGTCCGCGGCACCGAACTGCTCGCCGCCAAAGGCAAAACCCGCATCGAGCCGGGCGACCACGTCTACCTCTTCTTCAAACCCGAAGACGAACCCTACATCGGCCTCCTCTTCGGCAGCGCGGCTCAGTAAGCCCCCCACCACGCCGCCACAAACCACTCCTCAAACGAGCCCCCCGCGTGAGCGAGGGGGCCACGCATCCAAAAAAGAGCCGCGGGCGTGAGCACGCGGAAGTTTTCGATATAATCCATGAATGACCGCATCTAGACGAATAACAATGACAAACCGCGAGGCAGAAAGCAAGGTGGGCCACGAACTCACAAACATGATTCTCGACATGTGTCACGATGGAGAGTTGACGATCGAGGAAGTAGAAACGCTCCACCAATTTCTTCGCAAGTCTGGGGATCCATTTGCTGCTATCCCGTATCTACGGGCCATAACAAGGGAAATTGTTGCAGATGGTTCGGTTTGTCCCGCAGAGGCGTACCGGTTGAAGAAGGGGATGGAGCGGGTAGTACAAAAGGAAGTACGCAAAGTCGTTTCAACACATCTCGAATCAGTCGGAACACCAGTGTGGGGCGACGATGACTACGAGCCTGCTTGGACCAAACACGAGGCTACGACCAAGCAGATCGAGTTTATTCTCAACCTTGGGGGCAAGATTGCACCAGGCCTGACGAAAGGGGCCGCATCAAAGCAGATCGACTTTCTTCTCGAGCGTCGCCCGCCAACACCCAGACAGATGATGCTCTTGCGATTCTTCGATCGTTTGGACCTTGTTGAGTCCACAAAGGAGCGAGTGTCAGTCTGGATCGACGATTTGTTTATCCGTCACGAGGAGATGGAGCGGGCATGGCATCGATACAAATTAACAACTAAACACGATCCGTATGAACGAGATTGGAGCATAATCCCGATCGGCGCATACCGGCAGTTTGTCAAGACTAAGAAGACGTCTCGCCAAGACGTGTCTCGAAACTGAGAGCTGGAATCGCTAATAAGTGCGAAGCGATTATTCCCCCACCCCCAGCTCCCTCACCAGCCCATCAAAGTGATCAATCCCATAGAACTCGATCACCAGCTTGCCCTTGGTCCCCGCGCGGTTGGTCTGGATCTTCACCTTCGTACCGAGGCGGTCGCCCAGCCGGCGCTCCAGGTCCGCGTGCACGGCACTGCGCCTTGCGGGCTCGGGTGAGTCGGCTGCGGGCTTGGCGTTCTGCGCGTCCTTGGCTCGGCGTTCGAGCTCGCGGACGGACCACTCTTCCTTGGCCGCCTGGATCGCAAGGTCGACGCGCGATTGGCCGGGCGGGACACCGAGCAGCGCCTTGCCGTGACCCGCGCCGAGTTCGTCGGCGACGATCAGCGTGCGGATCTCGTCCTCGAGCTCGGTCAGCCGCATCAGGTTGGCCACGCTCGAGCGGTCCATGCCGAGCTTGTCAGCGACTTCCTGCTGCGTGAGCCCGAACCGCCCGACGAGCTGCGCGAGCGCCTCGCCGCGCTCGATCGCGTTCAGATCCTGCCGGTGCACGTTCTCGATGAGGGCGAGCTCGGCCGAGTCCTTGTCGCCCGCCTCGCGCACGATGGCGGGGATGCGCTCGAGGCCGGCGATCTTGGCTGCCCGCCAGCGCCGTTCGCCCGCGATGAGTTCGTATCGGCCGCCGGTCCCCCCGCTCCCGCTGCCGGGACGAACGACGACGGGCTGCATGAGACCATCGTCCACGATCGATTTGGCCAGGGCCTTGAGCGCGTCCGCGTCGAAGGATTGTCTCGGCTGGTTTCTGTTCGGTATAATCGCCGACACGGTTATGTCGGTCAGGTTGTATTCAGAATCATTCTGTTTTTCAACAACCTGCGGCTGGGTCGGCGTTGTTGTTGTCGGGGCCGGGGTGGGCGGCGGGGCAGGTGTGTCTTGCACGGGTGCGGGTGTGCTGGGGGAGGTGTCGACGGCGACGGGGTTGCCGATCATGCCGCTGAGCCCCCGCCCGAGGCGACGACGCTTGTTCGATGTGCTGGTGTCCGACTCACTCATCCGGGGGCCTCCTTGCCAATGGTGCCGACTCCCCCTAGCTTACGCGCCATGACCCCCCCATCGCAAACTTCGCCAACACCGACATACGCCCAGCCCGAGGTCATCGCCCGTGGCCTGCTGACCCGGGGCTCCTCGGTGCTTGTCTGCCGGAACCTGGCCAAGGGCTACTGCTACCTGCCCGGCGGGCACGTCGAGCCGGGCGAGCTGGCCGCCGAGTCGCTCGTGCGCGAGTTCGCCGAGGAGACCGGCCTCAAGGTCAACGCCGGCCCGCCCGCCCTGGTCGCCGAGGTCGTCTTTGGGAAGAAGGGTCACGAGATCAACGCAGTGTTCCACGTGGAACATCGCGGGCCGCCGCCGGAGAATGTCCAGAGCCAGGAGCCGGACATCGGGTTCGAGTGGTTGGAAGCCGCGGCTCTTGTCGATGCCGACCTCAGGCCCCGGGCCATCAAGGCCTGGCTCGTCGGCGGGGGACACACCCAGGATTCCGGCATCGAGTTCGTCTCTGACCGTCAAACGGACTAGTTTCTCGCAAGTCTGTGCGTTTTCGGCTGTCTTTTCGGTCCTGAGCTCATTCGCGTCGGCGAAGGACCGATAGGGGGCTCGTGGCACATGACCAGCACCAGAGATCCTCCCCCGAAAGGGTTCAGGCGCTCCTCGATCAGCTCGCCGGGCAGATATCCCGGCTGGATGAGGAGGTCGGTGCTCTGCGCCGAAGCAGCGGCTCGGAACTCGCAGCCGCCCTGCTCGCCCACGAAGTCAACAACATCCTCACCCCAGGCAAGGCCCTGGCGCAGCTCGCCCTCGCCAAGCCCGAGGACCGCGACCTCTCCCAGCGGGCCCTCCAGAAGATCGTGACCAGCATCGATCGGACGACGGATATCGCCAACGCGGTGATGGAGATCACCGAGGGCCAGGTCACGCCCAGAACGGACGAAACTGAGATCCTGATGGCTGCCCGCGAAGCGATTGCCTCGCTCGGCGAGGATCCCGGTGCACTGGGCATCACGATCGAACTCAAGATCGAGCCGGAACTCAGCGTGGCGATGTCGAGCGTGTCGCTGGTGCAGGTCCTGGTGAATCTGATCCGGAACGCGATCCGTTCGATGCAGGGCGTTCAGTCAGCCGGGCGGATCTGGATCGAGGCTCAGCGGGCGCAATGTTCCACGTGGAACACTGCGGCTGTGCGTCTCGCGGTGGTTGACGATGGCCCGGGGATCGCTGCGGAAATCCGCGAGCGGATCTTTGAGCCGTTCGTCCGGACCGCGTCCTCGAAGCAGCAGGGCGGCAAGGGTCTCGGGCTCTCCATCTGTCGTCAGCTTGTGCTGGCAGCGGGGGGAGAGATCGAGGTCGCCTCCACGCCGGGCCATGGCGCGTGTTTCTCGATGATCCTGCCTTCGGGCGGCGTGCATCGGGAGCGGGCAGCCTGATCAGGCCCCCCTATCCGGATCAGGCCTTCGGAAGAATGACGACGTCGCGCGGATCGATATGCATGCCGACCTGAGTGGTCGACTTGCTCAGATGCTCAGCGGTTGGGTTGAGCTCGCTGACCGCGAGTGCCTGTCCCATGGTCTGTTCGCCGAGACGGACCTGATGCTGGGCGATCTCGCCGAGGTAGACGGACTCGAGTCGCTTGCCCGGCAGTGAGCCCGGGGCGCCGGCGTCGACGAGTCGGATCGACTCGGGACGGACCGAGCAGGTGACGCGCTGCCCGGCGGAGTAGTTCTCGCCCGAGCGGATGGTCGCCAGCAGCTTGCCGGCCGAGGTCTCGAGGGCGAGGCGGTCGGGGGCGTCGTGGCCGGCGACCTTGGCTTCGATGAAGTTCGTCTCGCCCAGGAAGCTGGCAACGAAGGGGGACTCGGGGTGGCGGTAGAGATCCTGCGGCGTGCCGAGCTGCTGCAACTGCCCGCTCTTCATGATCGCGATGCGATCCGCCATCGAGAGCGCTTCCTTCTGGTCGTGTGTGACGTAAACCGTTGTCAGTCCAGCACTTTTGCAGATCTTCCTAATTTCAGATCGTAGATCCAATCTGAGCTTGGCGTCCAGGTTGGACAGCGGTTCGTCGAGGAGGAGGACGTCGGGTCGGATGACGAGGGCGCGGGCGAGAGCGACGCGTTGCTGCTGGCCGCCGGAGAGCTGGTTGGGCTTGCGCTTGGCGTACTCGAGCATCTGGACGGCTTCGAGGGCCTCTTTGACCGCCCGGTCCTTGGCAGCGGCGGGGGTCTTCCGGATCGAGAGGCCAAAGGCCACGTTCTGCTCGACGGTCATGTGGGGCCAGAGGGCGTAGCTCTGGAAGACCATGCCCGTGTTTCGCTTGTTTGGGGGGGTGTTGGTGACTTCCCGGCCGTTGAAGGCGATTCGTCCCGACGTGGGCTCTATGAAGCCGGCGATCATGCGGAGGAGTGTGGTTTTGCCACAGCCTGAAGGGCCGAGCAGGAAAAAGAGTTCGCCGGGCTCGATGAGGAGCGAGACGTGGTCGACGGCTTTGGCCTTTCCGGGGCCGGCGCCGAAGGTCTTGGTGATCTGGTCGAGGTCGATGCGGGTGCTCATGGTTGCCGAGAGGGTAGCGAAGTTGGTGCATACGCGGCGTGCGGGTTGAAGGTTGGTGAGCAAATGCGGACGATGGGGGTGTGTCCGATGCGTCCGCGAACCCGAAGGCCGATGACTCCGCACCGGAACTGATGGAGTCGATGCCCGAGCCTCGCGCGGAGATCGGAGGCGAAGCCGAGGCCTCGGCGAGCTGGGTCGAGTACAAGCGATCGCGCCCCGACAAGGGCGGGGGGGCTCAAACGGGACCGGGCCAGGCGGGCAAGAAAGACGACGATGCCGACGACGACACCGAGGCCGACGGCGCCGGCGGTGAATCGATCGAGACCCCGGACCTGGCGCGGAAGAAGCATCACACGCTGACGTACGCGGTGACGCACCTCGGCGACCCGCACGAGCGGAAGGTGCTGGCGCGGTACATCCGGCGCAAGCGCGGGCTGATCGCCTCGGCTGCGGTGGTGCTGATCGGCGCGGTGAGCGTGGCGGTGGCGATCGGGTTTGCGATGGCCAGGTCGGCGCCGAGCTGGTGGATTGATATCGACGCGACGGACCCCAGGAACATCGAGCTGGCTGAGCTTGTGCAGAACGGAGCGCTGTCGCATCTGTTCGAGGATCGTCAGTCGCTGGTCGGCGGCTCGGTCGAGTGGCCCGTCAAGATGACGGACGAGGCTGCCAACGCGTGGATGAACATCAAGCTGCCCGAGTGGTTCGCCAAGATCAGCGACGGGCTGGACTGGCCCGAGTCGGTGCAGCAGCTTCAGATGGTGTTCGACAACGGCACGGTGCGCATCGGTGCGCGCGTGCGCACGGAGATCGGGACGCGGATCTACAGCTGCGCCATCGTGCCCGAGCTGCACGAGGACGGCTCGCTCTGGATGAAAGCGCGGACGGTCTCGATGGGTCGGCTGACATTGCCGGCGAGCTGGGTGCTCAGCGGCGCCGACGCGAGCGCTGCCAAGTACATCCCGGAGCAGCTGCGCGGCACAGCCGAGGCCGAGGCGCTGTTCGAGAAGCTGACGGGGCAGTTGCCGTTGTTTGATGTGGCGGAAGTCAGCCTGGGCGATGGTCGGAAGGTGAGATTGCTCGGGCTCCGCGTGCGCGACGGGACGGTGATTGCGCACTGTGTGACGCAGAACCCGGAGTAAGACACGAACACCCGGCGGATCAAGCGAAGATGACCAGTGAGTCCATCAAACTCCGCGAGGTGGTGCCGGGCGATCTGCCGACGATCTACGCGTACCAGCTCGATCCGGAGGCCAACCGCATGGCGGTTGCCAGGCCTCGGAGTAGGGATGATTTCCGGTCGCACTGGGAGCAATCGCTGGATGATCCGAAAGTCGTGGCGAGGGTGATTGTCGCCGATGGCGAGGTGGTCGGGCATATCTCGTGTTTCGAGATGGACGGGCGCGAGAACGTCGGGTACTGGGTCGATCGGGCGCACTGGGGCAAGGGGATAGCGTCGCGGGCGCTGGCGCTGTTTCTTGGCGTTGTAGAGCGTCGGCCTTTGCACGCCAGGGCGGCGCGGAGCAACGCGGGTTCGATCCGTGTGCTGGAGAAGTGCGGGTTTGTGCTGACGGGTTATGAGTGGTCGGAAGAGACCGAGCGGTTCCCGGCGTGTGAAGAGGCTGTATTTGAGCTTGTTTGAGTCTGTTTGGATGGGCGACGGGACGCCGCCTCCACTGGAAGAGAATGAAGCGGAGGCTGGAAGCCTTCGCCACGGGTTGGGGATTAGCCGCCGCCTTTGGGTTTGCCGGTGACGAGGTCTTCGCCTCGGAGGTAGCGGGTCATGTCGCGCATGTAGCGTGTGATGCGGGCGCGTTGGTGGGGGGTGCCTCTTTCGCCGATGCGGTTTTCCATCATGTCGGCCATTCGGCTGATGCCGCCGAGGGATGGGCCGCGGGCGGGGTCGCGCATGACTTCCTGGTCTCGCCTGGCGTCGCGCATGGCTCGTTCGAGGAGTTCTTCGTCGGAGCGGTTGGTGGGTCGGCCGTCGAATTCCTCGGCGAGGCGGATCATGTCGGCGATGCGGGACTTGAGAGCTTCTTCCTGGGCTACGGGGTCGTCGAGGCTCGGGTAGTCGTGGGCGAACTTGTCCATGAAGTCGAGCATCATCTGGGCGGCGTTTTCTTCGAGCTGTTCGCGGGCCGAGCCCGTGATGCCCGCGGCGAACGCGGCGAGCAGTGTGCCGTCGGACGATCCCATGTCATCGACGCGCTGGATGAGCGAGCCGACGAGGCGGACGCGTTCCTCGATGGGGAGGTTGTTGAATTCGTCCTGAAAGAGTGTGTAGTTGAAGATGTCGTCGAGCGGGTCGTCCTCGTAATCGGGCATCGGGTAGGGGCGGAGTGTGAAGTAGAGCCCGAGGCCGACAGCGACCAGCGCGAGGGCGGCGGCGGAGAAGCCGACGGCTTTGAAGCGTTTGGCTCGTTCGGGGGTGTCGGTCTGGCTTGCGACGAATGCTTTCCACCGCTGTGATGCGGATTGCTTCGGGGGGCGTTCTTTCTTGGGGCGTTTGGGTTTCTTGCCCGTGGGCGCTTGTCCCGAGTCGGTGATGAGCGGCTCGAATTGTTGTTGTTTGAAGTCGCCGGGCGCGGTCATGGCAGGCTCCGGCGCGTGGTGATCTCGCCGAGGAATCGCTCGAATTCCTTGTTGGTCGGGTCGATGTTGGTGTCTGCGCGCATGGAGGGGAAGTAGAGGGCGTTTCGGCCGTCTTTGGTGTCGTGCCATGTGTCGGCGTCGACGAGGATGGGCCAGTCGCGGCGTTCGAGGCCGACGGTGATGGCTTTCTGGATGCGTGTGCGGTCGGCGCCGGGGAAGAGGACGAAGAGTTCGGAGGCGAAGATGAGTTTGCCGGCGACGTACTCGTAGCTGGTGCCGAAGACCTCGTGAACGGGCCGGTAGCCGGAGGCGCCGTCGTCGGATTCCTTGTCGGAGGGGCACTTCCAGGGGTCGCTGACGATCCAGAAGGAATTCGGGTCGCCCGGGATTTCTCGGCGGGGAGCGGGGACGTCCATGAAGTCGGCGAGGACTTCGAGGAGGGCCGGGTCGTTCGTGTTGCCGTCGGCGTCGGTGAGGGGGAGGACGTCCGGGACGAGCTCGAACTGGTTGTAGTAGAGCTGCAGCCCGACGCCCATGCCCTTGAGGTTGGCCAGGCACTGGACGGTCTGGGCGCGCTGGCGGGCCTTGCCGAGCGCGGGCAGGAGGATGCTGATCAGGATCGCGATGATGGCGATGACGACGAGCAGCTCGATGAGCGTGAAGGCGCAGGCCGACGCTCTGGCACGGGTTGTGCGGTTTCTGATCATGACTCCCCGTTCGAGCATACCGACAACACCGGGCCGAGTGGCACTCTGCCCTCGGCCCGGCGGGTGAGACGGGGATCGGTTCGTTGCGTTTCGGGGCTTCGGATTCGCCTAGGGCGGCTCCGGATGGTCTCAGGCGGCCAGCGAGATGCTGCTGCAACTCGTGATGACGTTGCCTGAGCGGATCATCTGCCACAGCAGCCGGCGTTGATCCTCGGAGATATCCAGGAACGCGACGCCGAAGGTGGTGGAGCGGAAGGCCAGCTTTTTGATCCAGCGGACCTCGCAGGTCAGCGGCAGGGATTCCTCATCGCCCGCGACGACGATGGAGACTGTTGAGCCGGGGCGTGTGCCGCTGGGCAGCTTGCCCTTGATGCGCAGACCTGTGGACGAGGCGTCGACGATCTCGCCGATGTTGGTGCGCAGCTCGTTGCACTGGATGCGTCCGGCGTCGCGCCGATCATCGTGCTGTGGGATGGATTTCAAATTTGGCAACATGACTCGGTTCCCCCTGTACCCAGATGGAGCTTCAGATACGCGCCGGGGTTTGGCCCGCGTATCACCCCCCGGTTTTTTCGGGGCGGTGGGTCTGGAGCGGTTGAGCGGTTATCGGGGTCAGCCTGTGCGTGCTGTGCGGATTGGCTGGGCGCAGCGAGGGCGCGGGAGCATGAGCGTGGTGGGCAACGGCGGGTCGCGGCGCAGGGTGGGGGTGAGGGCTCCCGCCCGACATGCTCAGAAAGGCTCACCATGCACGCACCGCGATTCGTACTTGTTTCGATGGCTCTCGGACTCTCGGCTTCATCAGGGCTCGCCGAGCCGATCTCCGGCTCGCTCACGATCGAGCGCGTGGCGACTCTCGAGAACATGGGGCGGATGGCGGTGAACCCGGTGACGGGCGAGATCGCTTTCGGCCGGACGGGCCCGGGCACGAGCGACGCGCACGCGGTCCGGGTGCTCGGTACGGACGGGAGCCTGCGGGAGGTCGGCACCCCGATCCGCGATCCCGACGCGGTGGCGTGGGATATGGAGGGCAACTTCGGGCCGGCCGGCTCGATCCTCGTCGGCAGTTTCAAGGGGCTCTTTGCGGTCACGCCCGGCGGGAGCGTGAATCAGTTCGCCTGGCGGGGCGAGCATCTTGCCAACCCCGAAGACATGACCATGGGCGACGACGGCTCGCTGTACTACGCCGACTACGGGATTGGCAAAGTCGTCAGGCTGAGCAGGCACGGCAACTTCACGCCCATGCTGGACAAGCCGGGCGTCAACCGCGTGGCGATCGATTCGGAAGGACACGTCGAAGCCGTCGATGTGGGGGGGCTGCTCTCGACCAACGGCCAGGCCCCGCAGGGCAGCTTCAGCGAGATCGCCATCGGGGATGGCTCGGCGCTCTGGGGCGAGGACCGCTACGTCTTCGATTCGGACGCGGGCTCGCTGCTGAGGCTCCTGAACGACGGCTCATCCGAAGTGCTCGCGACGGGGTTCTTTGATGAGCTCGCGGAGCAACCCGATCAGATGGTGGCCCAGATCGGTTTCATGCCCACGGGCGAGATGGTGGTGGGTGTGCCGGACACCGGCGCGGTCTACACGCTCGTGCCGGCACCGGGTGCGGTGACGCTCGCCGGGCTCGGGGCGCTTCTGGCGGTGCGGCGGAAGCGGTAAGACTGCCCGAAATAGGTTGATTTGATCATCGGCCCTCGGCTGAATCTATGTGACCGGGGCTGTGAACCCAGAGGATGCTGTTCGGCTTTGGGCTGGCGACGGTGCGGATTCGGAAAGGGAGGGCGCTCGCCCAATCGGTTCAGAAACAGCAGAAGATTTCGGATTCCGTTGCGCCGGCGTCTTGACAATTCAGATTCAGGTGATCTTCGATTCACTGCCGGACGGGGCGCAGGCGCTGCGGCCGCGGCTTTGAGGGGCGGCCGAGAGATCGGTCGACCCCGGGGTGTGCCCGGGCCAGCAGGGTCCGGGCGGAGTCGAAGAATCCATGGACATCTCTCCCGCGGTTTCGGCTGAGCGTGTGCGTCGGCCGAGTCGTCTGGCTTCGCGAGCCGCCAAGCGTTTCTATCTTGCGGCGTCGCTTGTGTTCGTTGCGATCGCGTTCGTCGGGTTCAGCCGGTTTTATCTGCACGGGCGTTCGTATCCGGGACGTCCGATCCCTGAGCCGATCAAGCTGCTCATCATCAGTCACGCTGTGACTATCTCGCTCTGGCTCGTGTTCCTGGTTCTGCAGGCGACGCTGGTTTCGGTTCGGAATGTCAAGCTGCACATGCGATTTGGGATGTTCGGGGCGGGGCTGGCGGCGATCAACGTGGTGCTTGGTGTGTGGCTGGCGATCATGTCGGCCAGGGTGACGCCTGCCGAGATGCTGATCTGGGGGATGACGCCCAAACAGTTCATGGCGGTGCCGATGATCTCGGTCCTGGCGTTCGGGGTGCTGGTGGGTGTAGCGATCTGGAAGCGCAAGCGACCCGCGATCCATCGCTCGATGATCATCGCCGCGACGCTGGTGACGATGTCTGCGGCTGTCAGCAGGATCGACACGCTCAATAAGCTTTACACGGGCACCGAGGTTGAGCGCCTGTTCGGGCCGTTCGCGTTGACGATGCTGCTTGCGGTCCTGCTGCTTGCCGTCCGGTGTGCGTTGATCCGCTCGCTGGACAGGTGGCTGGCCGTCGGCACGCTCATCGTGCTTGGAGTCTCAGTCGTGATCATGAATATCGCCAAGACCGGGGCGTGGAATGCCTTTGCTTCGGTGTTTGTGAAGTAGGGGTGCGGGGCAGGCTCGCTTCTAGAGCACCCATGTCAGCACGAAGACGATCAGGACGACGGCTCCGACGATGGGCCAGAGGTAGGTTCTGGTGAGGCTCTGTTTGGGGCTGAGGATGTATTCGCCGCAGACCGGGCAGATAGCGGTGTCGTCGTAGACCTCCGAGCCGCAGGAGGGGCAGGTGCTGGCGGCCCGGTCAAAGCGGGCGATGTCGGCCGCCGAGGGGCCCTCGGGGTCGAGCTCGTCGAATTCGGGGTCCGCGTCGTATGAGTCGTCCCAGGACATGTCAGGAGCGTACCCGCGCCCGGGGGCGGGGCCGGTGTGTAGGCTTGGGGCATGAACAAACGCATGGGTGTGTTGGCAGCGCTCGCTCTCTCGGCCCTGGCCGGGTGTCAGTCGCAGCGCGGGGTGACGACGTACGACGCGACTGGGCCCAATCCGGGCACGGAGGGGTTCGTTCCTCTCTTTACACGCCTCTCGACGGCGACGCGCGGGCCCTTGGAGCGGGTTGTCGCGTTTGACGGCTTCCAGGCGGTAGGGCTTGCGGTTTCCCCGAGCGGAAGGCTGTTCCTTTCCAGTCCGAGGTGGCACGGGAACCACGGCAACAGCGTGGTGGAGGTGTTCACCGGCAAGATGCAGCCGCCGGCGAGCTACCCGAACCCGTCGTGGAACGCGTGGTCGCCCGGTGTGCGTCCCGAGCGGGCGTGGGTCAGCGTGCAGGCGCTCTTCAGCGATGACCTTGGCCGACTCTGGGTGCTCGACCCCGGCGCGCCCAATTTTCAGGGCCCCGTCCCCGGCGCGCCCAAGCTCGTGCGGTTCACCGATCGAGACAAGGTCGGCGCGTCCTATCTCTTCGATGAGACCATCGCGCCCCCCGGCTCGTACCTGAACGACGTGCGCGTCGATACGGAGGACGGCTTCGCCTGGATCTCCGACTCCGGGCTCGGCGCGATCGTCGGGGTCGACTTGACGACCGGGCGCGCGATGCGGTTCCTTGAGGATCACCCCTCCACCAAAGCGGTGCCGGGCATCGAGGCGGTCATCGGCGGCAAGCCGTGGAAGCGCGACGGCAAGACGCCGATGGTCAACTGCGACGGCATCGCGCTCTCGCCCGATGGCGATTACGTTTACTACCAAGCGCTCACTGGGCGTGATCTCTACCGCGTGCCGACTCTCGCGATGAAGGCGGCTCTTCGTCCCGATGGCGAGTGGGAGGGGCGCTTCACGGGCGCGACCGCGATGACCGTGAATGATCACGTTGAGCCGCTGGGCCAGACGTTTATCACCGACGGCATGATCATGGACGAGAACGGCGTGCTGTACTTCACCGCGCTCGAGCGCGACGCGATCACGGCGAGACTCCCCAGCGGCGAGCTGGTCAATGTCACCGCGGACGAGCGGATCAGCTGGCCCGACAGCCTTGCGATTCAGGGCGGGCGGCTGTATTTCACGACAGCGCGCATCCACGAGACCGGCTTCGGCAGGCCCGAGGGCCCGTTCGCGGAGGGGCCCTACGGCGTGTTCCGTGTGCCGTTGGTGGATGTGGATTAGCTAGACCACGCGACCCTCACCCGTCTCGCTGCGCCCGGCACCCTCTCTTGCGGGGCGCAGGAGAGGGAGGAGTTTGAATGGCCACGATCTTTCTGAATGGTGAGTTCATCGAGGACACGCAGGCCGCGACGGTCTCGGCGTTCGATGCGGGGTTCACGCACGGCGTGGGACTCTTTGAGACGATGAGCGCACGCAAGAATGACGCGGGCGAGATTGAGGTCGTTCGTCTGCTCGATCACATCGACCGCATCGGGGAATCGGCCAAGCAGCTTCGTCTCTCGACCGAGCTGCGCCGGCCGGCGCTGGCCGAGGCGGTCAAACGCACAGCGCAGAAGTGCGGGCTCGATCGTCAGCGGATCCGCCTCACGATCACGGGCGGCGACTTGAACCCGCTCGCGGCGGCAAAGTCGGGCGAAACGCCGAGGCACGACCCGACCATCCTGATCGTCGCCCAGCCCGCGACGGTCTACCCCGAGCAGATGTTCGAGCAGGGTGTGGTCGCGGCCCTGGCCGACATGAAGGTCAACCCGCTCGACCCGATGAGCTCGCACAAGACGCTGAACTACTGGGGCAGGCTGGGCGAACTGCAGAATGCCTCGGCCAAGGGCGCCGCCGAGGCACTGGTCTTTCAGGTGACCAACCACCTCGCGGGCGGGTGTGTGTCCAGCGCGATTCTCGTGAAGGACGGCCAGATCTTCACGCCCGTCGTGCGTGGGGAGGAATCGCCGGGCGGGCTGCCGAGCCCGGTCCTGCCGGGTGTCACGCGGGCGGAGGTGCTCGACTGTGCGCGCAGGCTTGGCATCGAGACAACGAGCCGAATGCTCACGATCGACGACGTGCTGAAGGCCGACGAGTTGATGCTGACGAACTCGAGCTGGGGCATTCTGCCCGTGGTGCGCGTCGAGGCGCAGAACATCGCGGGCGGCGAAGTCGGCGAGATCACGAAGAAGCTGCGCGAAGAACTGGTCTCCTAAAGGCGATATCGAGAAATCACTCTCCACGAGTGCTGATTCGCGCGAGTGGTGAACTCAGCTCAGGATGCTGAGCTGCACAGCCGTGCCGAGGGCTTCGATGCCCAGGTTCACGCCGATGGCGGCCAGTGTGAACATGCAGGTCCGCACGAGGGGCTGGCTGGCCAGGAGTTGTCGGCCGCCGATGACGCCCGGGATCACGATCGCAAGCGGGAAGGTCCACGCCCCCAGCGCGAAGGTGGCGAGCTTGAGGTGGGCGGCGGCTGTGAGGATGCCGGCGGTCGAGAGTCCCGCGACTGGCGCGGTCATGGTCAGCAGTGGTCTCGAGAGCGCGCGGGGCTCAGTCATGTTCTTCGCCCTCGGCGAGTTTGCG
Source organism: Phycisphaerales bacterium (assembly GCA_965228265.1). Classification (GTDB taxonomy): domain Bacteria; phylum Planctomycetota; class Phycisphaerae; order Phycisphaerales; family UBA1924. Next base: position 748,912 of record OZ245804.1, on the reverse strand, counting down.
CGGCTTTGGCAGCGGGCCGTTGGGCTCGGGCTTGTTGCGGGCGTTGCCCTCGTAGACAAAGTCCGGGTCGAATTTCTTGCCACACTCCGGGCAGGTGCGGATCCAGGGCGTCTCGATGAGCGAGGTGAGGTCGTGGCCGCAGCTCTTGCAGTAGAGGATGGGCTTGGGCGAGGTCACGGGGGATTGTTGGGCGCTTGCGCCGGCGCGGCTTGGTGGGGGTGAGCGGGGCGCCGGGGCGGCAGTTAATCGCGGTCGATGACGCGCACGTTCTCCCGGCCGTCGGTGCGGAGGGGGCCGACGTGGGCGTTGGGCTTGTTGAGCCCGCCGAAGACGCGGCGGAGTTTGAGGTAGATGAAGAACCCGATCCCGAAAATGAGGATGAGGGCCATGACCGGGATGATCAGGATCAGCAGGGCGATGAGAACGAGGAGGGTGAGCAGGAGGTGGATGGCGCTGGCGATCGGGCCGCGGGGGCGGTCGTTGATCTGGCGCATCTTCAGGCGGAAGGCCTGGACCTGCTCGGCGTAGTTCTGGGTTCGTGTCGGGTCCACAGCAGAGTCTATGGGGGGTGGGGCGTCACGATTGCGGATTGGGCCTCAAGACCCTCGCTGCACAGACTCGCTCGGCACTCGCCGGTACCGGGCGCGAGGGTGGACGCAGTTGGGGATGAACTGTCGTTTAGCAGCGGCACTCCCCAAACGGGTGGTGAGGCGATGGCGTGGTTCGGGGCTTGGTCTGGAGACTGATCGGAACCGACAGATACACTGCACCTCGATGGCGAAGATGGCGAAACCCCAAGATGATGGTGCACTTATCGGTTCTGAAGAGGCCGGCGGTAAGCCCTTCGTGCATCTGCACTTGCATTCGGAGTACTCGCTGCTCGACGGCGGCAACCGGCTGGACAAGCTGGTGAAAAGGGTCCGCGAGCTGGGCATGAACAGCCTGGCGGTGACGGACCACGGCAACATGCACGCGGCGGTGAGCTTCTACCGCAAGGCCCGGGCCGAGGGCATCAAGCCCATCCTGGGCGTCGAGGCGTACGTCGCCCCCAAGAGCCGACTCGACAAGACGTACACGGGCGTGTCCGACGGCGGGTACCACCTCGTGCTGCTCGCGGAGAACCTGACGGGTTGGCAGAACCTGTTGTACCTGTGCTCCGAGGCGTACCTGACGGGGTTCTACTTCAAGCCGCGGATGGACCGGGAGCTGCTCGAGCAGCACAACTCGGGGCTGATCGCGATCAACGGGCACCTCGGGTCGGAGATGGGCGAGCACCTGCTCGACTACGAGACCTCGGGCGGCATCAAGGGCGGCGACAAGGCGCTCTATGAGAAAGCGGTCGAGAGCGCCCAGTGGCACGCTCGGGTGTTCGCCGACGAGGGGACGGGGCCCAGGTTCTACGTCGAGATGCAGCACCACATCCCGGAGCAAATCTCGATCAACCCGCACCTGATCCGGATCGCGCGGGATCTGGACTTGCCCCTGGTCTGCGACAACGACAGCCACTTCCTGCACGCCGAGGACCACGACGCGCACGACACGCTGATCTGTATCTCCACGGGCAAGAGCAAGTTTGACGAGAGCCGGATGCGCTACACGCCCGAGCTCTACGTCAAGAGCCCGGAGCAGATGTGGGAGCTCTTCGGCTCGCCCGAGTACAACAACTCGGATTACGGCAAGGCGGGCGAGGAAGCGCTGCTCAACACACAGCGCATCGCCGACCGATGCAACGTCGAGCTGCCCGAGGACGCGAACCACGCGCCGGTGGTGGTGGTCAAAGCCCCGCCGAAGAAGGAGCTGCCCGCGCACGACGACGCGGAGTATGCGGGCGATCTGACGGCGTGGTTCAAGGCATTCTGCTCGCACTTCGAGCTCGAGCCGGCCAACGATCCGGACCAGGATCAGGCCTCGCTGACGGTTGAGTGTGACAAGACGCTCAGGCTGCTCTGCGAGGCGGGGATGGTCTGGCGTTACGGGCCGGAGATTCTTAAGTCCAGGCACAAGGACGTGGAGGGCGCTTGCGAAGAGCCCGAGCTTGGTGAAGAGGAACTCGACGGGTGGCGCAAGTGGGCGAGGCTCAACCGCGAGCTGAAGATCCTGTCGGACAAGCTGATCAGCGCGTACTTCCTGATCGTGTGGGACTTCGTCAACTGGGGGCGTCAGCGGGGCATCCCGGCGATCGCGCGTGGTTCGGGTGTCGGAACGATGACCGGCTTCGTGCTCGGTCTCTCCAACGCCTGCCCGGTGCACTACGGCCTGCTGTTCGAGCGATTCACCGACCCTGATCGATCGGAATATCCCGATATCGATATCGACCTCTGCCAGGACGGGCGGGGCGATGTGATCAACTATGTGCGCGAGAAGTACGGGCACGTGGCGCAGATCATCACGTTCGGGACGCTCAAGGCCCGTGCTGCGGTGCGCGACGTCGGGCGGGTGCTCGAATACCCGCTGACGGACACGGACAAGCTGGCCAAGCTGATCCCGGAAGAGCTGGGCATCACGCTCGACAAGGCGCTCAAGCAGGAGCCGGACCTCAAGAAGCTGTACGACACGGACGAGGTCGCCAAGCGCGTGATCGACAACGCGCGGGTCATCGAGGGCCAGGCCAGGCACAGCAGCGTGCACGCGGCGGGCGTGATCGTGGCGACGAGGCCTCTCCACGAGGTCGTGCCGTTGTATCGGCAGTCGGGCGGGGGCGAGAACGAGATCGTCACCCAGTGGGACGGCCCGACGTGCGAATCCGTCGGCCTGCTGAAGATGGACTTTCTGGGTCTGCGCACGCTGAGCGTGATCGAGCGCGCCAAGCAGCTCATCACGAAGTCGCTGACCAGAGAGCAGATCTACGCGGCGGTCGGTCGGGAGGCGGACGACGGCGGGCCGAACCCGCTCGATCTCGAGCGTCTGGGCTACAAGGACGAGCGCGTGTTCCGGCTTTTCCAGCGGGGCGACACGACGGGTGTGTTCCAGTTTGAATCGGGCGGAATGCGCAGGCTGCTGCTCGAGATGAAGCCCGACCGCCTCGAGGACCTGATCGCCGCCAACGCGCTGTTCAGGCCCGGTCCGATGGACCTGATCCCGGACTACAACATGCGCAAGCACGGCAACCAGCCCGTGCCCAAGGTGCACCCGATCGTCGATCGGTTCACGCAAGAGACCTACGGCGTGATGGTGTACCAGGAACAGGTCATGCAGATCGTGCACGAGCTGGGCGGCATCCCGCTGCGCTCGGCGTACTCGCTCATCAAGGCGATCAGCAAGAAGAAAGAGAAGATCATCGCCGCCGAGCGCCCCAAGTTCGTCGAGGGCGCGGGCAAGCAGGGCCTCGAGGCCAAGAAGGCCGAGGAACTGTTCGAGCTGATTCTGAAGTTCGCGGGTTACGGCTTCAACAAGTCGCACTCGACGGGGTACGCGATCGTCGCGTATCAGACGGCGTACCTGAAGACGTTCTTCCCGGCGCATTACATGGCCGCGTTCCTGAGCTTTGAGAGTCAGGCGCAGAAGGTCAGCGACTGGATCCCGTATCTCGAGGACTGCAAGCGGACGAAGTTCATCAACCCGAAGACGGGCGAGGTGATCAAGGTTGGTGTGGAGGTGCGTCCGCCCAACGTGAACCTGTCCGAGGCGGACTTCGCGGTGGTGTACGAGAGCAAGACGGACCGCACGCCGGGCAGTGGGCACATCCGCTTCGGTCTTCGCGCGATCAAGGGCGCGGGCGCCAAGGCGATCGACGCGATCATCGCCGAGCGTGACAAGGACGGTGCGTATGGGTCGCTCTTTGAGTTCTGCGAGCGCGTGCCGCCGGGCACGGTGAACAAGGCGACGATCGAGGCGCTGATCAAGAGCGGCGCGTTCGACGAGGTGCACAGCCGCGACGAGCGGGCGAGTATGGTCGCGACGATCGAGCAGGCGGTCAGCGCCGGGCAGAAGCTGGCTGCGGATCGCGCCGCGGGTCAGGGGGCGCTGTTCGGCGCACCGGACCCGGCCGAGGAGCAGTCACAGGCCGCGGCTGTGCCGTTGGTGAAGGCCGAGGCGTGGGGCGAATCGGAGACGCTGCGCCAGGAGAAGGACACGCTCGGGTTCTACGTGTCAAGCCACCCGCTCGAGCAGTGGAAGGACTGGTCGGGGGTGTTTGCGCAGCTTCGGATGGCGGATTTGGCGGATGTGCCGCAGGACAAGCGCGTGATTGTGGCGGCTCTGGTGCAGAGCGTGCGCGCGATCGTGGTGCGCAACGGGCGCAGCGCGGGCCAGAAGATGGGCATCGTTACTCTCGAGGATCTGACGGGGACCGCCGACGCTGTGATGTTCGCCGACTGCTACGCGAAGTTCTCGCACCTGTTCGAGGACGACGGCCCGAAGTTCGTGATGGGCCGGATGGACCACAGCCGGGGCTCGCCCCAGATCATCGTCGACCGCATGGTGCCGATCGAGGGCCAGCCTCTGGAGAAGGGCAGGCTGCACCTGACACTGCGGACCGAGAAGCTCAACGGCACGGGGATGCAGACGGTCGATCGGCTCCACGAATTTCTGACGACCCGGGCGATTCAGCCGGGGGGCGCCAAGCCCTCGGGCGAGGTCGTGCCCGTCGTGCTGGAGTTCGAGACGGGCGGGAGCGCGATTACGGTCGCGCCGGACCCGATGCTGCGCGTCGAGCTCGGGCCGGAGTTCGTGCGCGAGGCGGCGCAGATGGTCGGCGCGGGCTGCGTCTCACTCGTCGGCGGCAAGTCGATCGAGACCGAGGACAACTCAAAGCGCGGCTGGGGTCGCGGGCGACGGTGAGTGACGCAGCATTCTTCGGATCGCCCTGTGATCGACGAACGTCATGGCGGCGTGAAGCGAGGGATACACAAAGACATTGACCATCGTCGCGATGGTTGTGACTTGCTCGATAGTGGCCGGCAGAACCAGCCAGCGGTTGTGCGAAAACCACACGGCGCCTATCAAGAAGAGAGTTAAGCCGAAGTTCGCGATCGCGACGATGCGTGAGATCCGTGATGCGTTTCGAAGTGTGTCGTTGTGCAGTACGGTTACGAGCTCCGTGCCGAGCTGGGCGTGCCCGAGGACAACCATACACGCCGAGACGGAGAGAAAGACATTAAACACCGCCGAGAGCGAGCGGGCATAGACGACGAACATCAACGGGAGCACAACTACAAAAGAAACGGCCACCCCGAGGGTTGCGTAGCCGAGCATGCGGGAGTGCGAGATCGCGGGCTTGAGTTCCTCGGCGAACAACAGCGGCGTGGTGGTTTCTACGAAGCCGGAGAGCAGCGCGGCCCCGGCGCCAAGCATTGTAAACGAGAGCAGAATGATCGAGAGCGGGGCCGGCATGGTGACCAAGAAGCTCAGAACGCTGTAAAGAAGGGCAATTGATAACAGGCCGTACCCGATCTGTGTCGCGGCTAGCCCCGCGGAGATCTCCGAAAGACGTTTGTGGTTCAGATCGAGGAAGTTCCGGAGCTCGAGAGATGCTGCAATATCCTGGCCACACTCGGGGCAGACGGAGTGCTCGGCAAGGCCCGCAAGTTCGTAGCCGCAGGAGACGCAGATTGTTTGCGTGAGTCGTTTCTGTGTCACTCAACTGATCTCGTTGGCAGAATCGGCGTACCGAGCTCGCGCGGCATCGGATTCGTCGGGAGGCTCCGGGCTCGCTCGCGGCAGGCTTTCATCTGCTTGGCGAATGTCCCGACAAGGCGCAGATAAACGAGCAAGAGCGCGAGCGCCGAGATCGGGAACGCGATTCCCGCGGCGAGCATGACGGTGGCGGCGATCGGTGACTGCCCCTGAGCAGCAAGCGCCGAGATCATGCCGACAAAGACAATGATGATCGAGACGACGAAAATCGCGCCGAGCACGACGCCCGCGGTGCGCACGCGTCCGACGGTGCGGACGAGCTTGGCCGAGGGCATGCGCTCGCCGAGCTGACGGATGTACGACGAGGCGATGAAGAAGAAGATGATGATGCAGATCATGTTGGCCAGGCTGGCAAGCCAGCCGAGGAACGGGATAAGCGCGCCGAACTGCAGGCAGAAGATAGTGATGGCCAATCCACGCGTGGCTCCGCGTTTGCGGTCGGTGGGGGCGGTGTGCCCGAGGAGCGGGTCGGGCGTGGTCGCGCGGATCCAGCCGATGAGCCAGACGATGGCCGAGGCCAGCAGCATGGCGACGTAGAGCAAGATCCCGAGGACCATCCCCGCCATCGGCCCGACGCCGCCGGCCGCGACGCCGAGCGTTCCGGATGCGAGCATGGCTGCGAACATGACAAAGACCGAGCCGACGGCCAGGTACGCCGCCAGCAGGATGAGACGAGCGCCCGATGCGAGGCGGTCGACGTACGCCCGTCCGCCGCGGTAGATCGAGTGCATGACGAGCGATTCGCCGATGGCCTTGCCGCACTCGGGACAGTTGGAATCGAGTTTGAGTCCCGCCAGGTAGTAGCCGCATTGGCTGCAGACGACGAAGTCGTCGGCTTTCTGCTGGGTCTGGCCGCACTCGGGGCAGGGGGCACCGCTCGGGAGTCCTTCAAGGGAGTAGCTGCAGCTGGTGCAAGTTTGTGTAAGTGCTGTGGTCATGTTTGCATTCCAGTGTACTGCAGCGGCTCAGCGCGTTGCCTGGCTTCCGTCATTGCCCTTGCAAAGCTGTGCACCATTGGAAAGTATCCGATGATGCCTGCCAGAACCCCAAGGGCAAAGATGAGGCCCGCGAGGATCATGTAAATAGTCGAAGCTTCAACCGGTAATGGTTGCGAGAGTTCTTGTGGAGTGATTATTGCAACTATGAAACAAGTGTACGCAATCAGAAAGAGAAGCATCGCAATAAAGCTGGCGGTCTGAGAGAATGGGATTGATTTGATGAATTCCCGATCTCCCACACGGATTGCGTTGCGCTTCATCCACGCGAGCGTCACAAAGTAGGTGATCAAAATTGCCCCGATCATGGCGAATACGGCAAAGAAGATGGCCAGAGGATGATCGAGAACGAATCCGAGTGTGTGAAGTATAAATGCGGTTACGATCGCGGTGCGGAAGATCATTCGTGTGGTCCGCTGCCCCTTCTCGGCGGATGCGGAGGTGTCCAGGGGCATCGCGATGAACCAGCCCACTACCCAGAGCAATGATCCGGCGGCCAATGCGATCCGGCCTGATTCATACGAAACACTCAGTGGGAGCCAGTTTGGAGCGCCGAGGGCTGGGATGAGCTTCCAGGCCGCCAGCAATCGGGCGAAGACTCCAAGCAGGTAGACATACTGACCGTAGAGCACCAAGCGTGAACCGATCGCCAGTCGCGCGATGTACGGATACCCGGAAACGTACAGGTTGTCTCGAAAGTCCGACTGTGCGCAGGGCGTGCCGCACTCGGGACAGAGGTCGGCATTCTTGAGCCCCGCGAGGTGGTAGCCACAGGAGGTGCAGACTGTCCTGCTGGGGAGGGTGGCGCCTTGCATCCCGCGAGCATAACTCATGGAACAGCAAGAGTGGGAATGGGCTCGATTCTTGATTCAGAGCAAGAGAGTGAAGGGGCTACCCCTTCCAGCGGGTCGCCAGCGAGTGCTCGACGCCCAAGAGGTCGAGGATCTTGCCCACGGTGAAGTCGACGATGTCGCCCACGGTCATGGGCTTGAGGTAGAAGCCGGGGTTGGTCGGGCAGATGACCGCGCCGGCGAGGGTCAGTGTGCGCATGTTCTCGATGTCCACGAGACTCAGGGGCGACTCGCGGTGGCAGACGATCAGCTTGCGGCGTTCTTTGAGCGTCACCATCGCGGCCCTGGTGAGCAGGTTGCTGCCCGAGCCCGTGGCGAACGCGCCAAGACTGGTCGAGCTGCACGGGACGACGACCATGCCGTCGTGCAGGTAGCTGCCCGAGGCGATGAGAGCGCCCACGTCCTTGTTGGGGTGGCAGGTGAGCTTGTAGGCGAACGAGCCGTCGGACTCGATCAGCTCGGGCAGGAGGGCCTCGGGCTCGATCTTCTTGATGCCGGCCTCTTCGTAGAGGAGGCGCTGGCCGTACTCGGAGACGACGAGGTGCACCTCGGCCCCGGACTGGAGGAGCAGTTCGAGCGTGCGGAGGGCGTACGCGGCGCCGGAGGCGCCGGAGATGCCGACCACGAAGCGTTTGGGGCGGGTATCCACGGCTGATGGTAGGGTCGCTCGGGGAGAGGCTCTGGATTCAGTGTGGACGCGTTTGTCCGCTCGTTTCTGCGAGGACGACTCGGTGGGGCACACGCGGCGCAGGTCGCATAGAGTGGTTGCGGCTCGGGGACTGAGCGCCTTTCAACTGTCTGGAGCGATGGGATGAATCGACGGAATCGGCGGATCTTGGGTATGGCAGCCGGCGTCATCGGCGGTGCGTGGCTCCTCTTCGGGATGTCCGGGTGCCTGTCGTACAGCAACTACCCGCCCGAGCCGGGCGTCACCTGGGTGAACGCGACGGACACCGCCTCCATCCGCGAGCCGATGGCCAAGGCCCTCAAGTACGTCATCGAGAAGGACCTGGCCTCGCAGAAGAAACTGGACCTGCCCGCCTCGGGATCGCTCCTGGCGATCAACGTGCCCGGCGGCATCGCGCCCGAGAGCTACCGCTGGATCGCTGCCAACGCCCACCCACGGGCCGAGGTGCTGAGCGAGACGACCGACCCGAGCCTCCCGATCTACCACATCGGGGAGGTGGCGATTCGTCACACCCGTGTCCGGGTGGATGTGATCCGTCCGATCACCGGGCTCGAGCAGGGTGTGGACGAGCCGGTGTACGTGGGTGTCGAGGTGCACATGCGTGGCTCGACGGGGACGCGCCGGATCGAGCACGATCGGCCCCGCGAGGTCGGGACGCTGACGCCGCCGGAGCTGTTCACGATCGAGGACATTCAGCGTGCGTACGACGCCAGGCGGAACCCGGTGGGTACGGGCGAGCCCGCAGAGGAGGCCCCGGCTGGTGAGTCGCCGACCGAGGCTGACGGCGAGGGGTGATGCGTCGCGGAGTGGACCACGCCAGGCACTTCATCGAGCTCGCCGGGATGCCCCGCGAGCGGATGGTTGATCTCCTGCAATTGGCGCTCACGTTTGACGACGGGGCAGGCATGCCGCGCGAGGACGCGGAGCTGCGTAAGCGTCTTGCGGGCAAGAGCGTGTGCAACCTGTTCTTCGAGGAATCGACGCGGACGCGGGTGAGTTTTTCGCTCGCCTCGCGCAGGCTGGGCGCGGGTGTGACAAACCTGACCGCGCCGGGCTCGAGCATCGCCAAGGGCGAGACGCTCGTCGATACCGCGAGCACCGTCGAGGCGACGGGCGGCGACGCGCTGGTCGTGCGCAGCGGCGCATCCGGGGCGGCCTACCACATCGCCCAGCACGTGAGTGTGCCCGTCATCAACGCGGGCGACGGCACGCACGAGCACCCGACCCAGGGCATGCTCGATGTGTACGCCCTCTGCCGAGCGCTCAAGGGCGGACGCGAGACGAGCTTTGATCTCTCAGGCGTCACGGTGGGGATCGTGGGCGACATCGTCAGCTCCCGCGTGGCGCGCTCGGATATCGCGGTGATGACAAGGCTGGGCGCGAAGGTGATCTGCGTGGGGCCCGCGCCGCTGGCGCCGAGGTCGCTCGAGATCCTGGGGTGCAGCGTGTCGAGCGACCTGGACGAGGTGCTGCCCGAGCTCGATGCGGTGCAGATGCTGCGGATTCAGTTCGAGCGTCACGGCTCGGGCGGGGAGGCCAAGCCCGGCTCGCCCCCGGGTGTGGGCTCGGTGCGCGAGTACCGCTCGCTCTACGCGCTCACCGAGGCGCGGGCGGCTGCGATGAAGGACGGGTCGGTCATCATGCACCCGGGCCCGATCAACCGGGGGCTGGAGCTGGACGGCTCGGTCGCCGACGGGCCGAGGTCGCTCGTGCGGAAACAGGTCTCGGCGGGCGTCCTGGTGCGGATGGCTGTGCTGGCGGATCTGCTTGGTGCCCGTTCGTAGAATTTCTTGTCTGATAAGCATTTAGGACACAGAACCCGTAATTCTCTCCCTCGAGGAGATCTATTTTGCCCGGTGGGGCGTATATGTAATTGGTGTGGGCACGTTCTGTGCTCTGATTCTGGCAGTTGGGAGTCATGCGCGAGCTTACGAGTTCCAGATCGGTCATCGCGGTTCTGATCGGGCTGTACGTGTGCGCGAGCCTGGCTGCGGTGCCCGTGCCGAGGTTTTTGGCGAGCGCGTTCGATCTGAGCCCGGCGGGCGTGACCGAAACCGGCTGCGCCTGCGGCGAGGCGTCGGCGTGCTCGACCAGCGGGTCGTGCTGCTGTGCCGCCAAGGCCCTGGCGCACCCGGCTGAGCCGATGGCGACGGGTGATGAATCGCCCGTGGGCCCAGAGGTGCTGACCTTCGGCTGCACGCCGCCCTTGAAGTGGTTCCTGGCGGCGGTCCCTGTCGTCGCGGGCACGGACGCGATCAAGCGCGTTCTGGCTCACAATGACGGCGATCGTCTGCTCGTCCCTGCCGAGCCTGTGCTCGGTTCACGCCCACTCGATGTGACCAGTCCCCCTCCCAAGCGTTCGGTCTGACCTTCGCGTCCGTACCGATTTCAGAACGCTTGCGGTTTGTGCTGCGCCTTGGATGCGTGGCGCTGGCCGCTGGGGAGAATTTCCATGTCACGCGCGCACAGAAGTGCGAACCGAAAGCCCGCTTTCACGCTCATCGAGTTGCTTGTTGTCATCGCGATCATCGCGCTGCTCATCGGCATCCTCTTGCCCGCATTGGGCAAGGCCCGCACGCGGGCCCGGGGGGTGCTGGCGCTCTCGCGTCTGCGCGATCTTGGGATGGCGAGCACGCACTACTCGGACAGCAACAAGGGGAAGATCCAGATCACCTCGCACTCGGCCGGTTTCGGCTGGTCCGAGGGGATGCCCTGGAACTTTGCGCTCTACGAGTACTTCGCGGACGATCCGTTCGATCCGACGGATCCGCCCGATGAGGAGCAGTGGCTCTCGATCGTGAACGAGTACTACCGCTCGCCGCTGGACAGGCGCGAGCAGTTGCCGGGCGATCGCAGGGTGACGCAGACTCCGATCAACAGCTTCGGTCAGAGCGTGTACTTCGAGCTCAAATGGAATGAGATCGACCCGTCCCGTGCGGGCGATGAGAGCAAGCCCTACATGTACTGCCGGTGCGCGGTGAGGCCCGCCGAGACCATTCTCTTTGCGGATCTCGATGAGGAAGCGGACGAGCCGGACCATCACATGGCGCACTTCTGGAAGAACTTCCAGGCCGAGAACGAGAGCGTCGCGTTTGATCGGTTCGAGCCCGGCGAGGGGTACATCTTCCTCGACGGGCACGCGGAGGTCCGAAAGTTTGAGGACACATTCAACCCCGAGCGCAAGAAGGATCTCTGGGATCCCCGCGGCTGGTAAGCCGGGCTCGGTCAACCAATTTGTTTCACTTCACACATACATCACACATATGCGGTATTTCTGCCGCTGAAGAAGAGATAGAGAGAACAGTCATGAACACGACCAAATCAATCGTTGCCCTTGCCGCTGCTTTCACTGCTTGTGCCGCCGGTGCACAGACCTGGCCCCAGTTCGAGAACCCGATGGTGCACGTCTTGATCGCGTTCGATGGGACGGATCTGACGGCCCATGCCGAGGGCGCGAATCTCGACATGATCAACTACGGCGATCTGCACACCGCGCCCGCTGATGTGCTCGACGGGAAGTATTTGTCCAGCGAGTACGGTTTCCTCGCCGACGGCTTTATCACGCTGCCTCAGGACGCGGCGATCTGGATCGAGATGACCAGCGCGTCGTCGGGCATCGAGGCGTACGAGGGCGGCATGCGCATGATGCGTGAGAACCACACGTACGCGCCGATGTTCGGCACCGCGGGCTCGGATGCCGCGTGGAAGTGGGGCGGCACGATGCATCACCCCTGGTTCGCAGCCGCGGGCGAGGGCTCGTACTCGATGGTGCTCAATCTGTACATCGGTGACGAGACCACCGGCGCACCGCTGACGGGTTACGGCTCGGAGAGCGTGACGCTGAGCTGGCAGACCGTGCCCGCGCCCTCGTCGGCGGCGCTGCTCGGGCTCGGCGGGCTCGTTGCCTCGCGTCGTCGTCGGTAAGCCATACACAGAAAGGAGCGCGTCATGAACATGCGCACAGCATTCGGACTTGTTGCCTCGTGCTCGGTCGCGGGCGCGGCCCTCGCCGACACGCCCCAGCTCGGCGGCACGATGCTGCACCTGCTCGTATCACAGAACGGGCAAACACTCGAGCTTGAGTATGAAACCCCTGTGAGCGGGCCGGTGGAGTTGTTCCTGTACGACGACGATGTGTACACGGGCCCGGCGAGCGTGCTGAACGGGACGTACTACTCGGGCAGGTTCGGGTGGCTCGCTGACGGTTTCTTTGATCTGCCGGCGGGTTCGGGCGTGTTCGTCGAGAATCTTGGGACAAGCCAGGGGCTCAGCGCGTACGACGCGTTCAGCTTCGCGCCGATTCTCGGGACCGACGGCTCGTCCGACATCTGGCAGTGGGGCGGCATGATGACCCACAACTGGTACTCGGCGACCGAGCCGGGCGTGTACAGCGCGACATACCGCGTGTATGTGGGCGATGCCAGCACGCAGGAGCCGCTGGCCGGCTGGACTCCCGTCGAACTGACGCTCGAGTGGGAGGTCCCGTTTGAGTGCATCGCCGACGTCAACGGCGACGGCATGCTGAGCCCCGCCGACTTCAGTGCGTGGGTCAGTGCGTTCAACACCGGCGCGCCGGGTTGTGATCAGAACGGCGACGGGCTGTGTTCGCCGGCGGACTTCTCGGCCTGGGTCAGCAACTACAACGCCGGCTGCGAGTAGAGCTGGCGCTCGGCCTGGAGGGCATTTGGGTCTCAGGGCCGGGTGATCGTTGAGAATCAGAGCGTGTGCGGGGGCCTTCGGGTCCCCGCTTTTTTCGTGCGCATGCGGGCTCAGGCTGTAGACTGCATCGGGGAGGGCTCTATGAAGCACATCTGGTCAGCGCTCATGATGGCATCCGCGGCATTCTCGGTCCATGCGCAGGGGGCCGAGGTGATCGTGTTCGGCGATTCGTGGGCGAACCGACTTGCTGGGCCGTTGCGTCAGACGATCATCGACGAGGGGCATCCCGAGATCGCGCTGCTGAACGAGGGTGTGGAGGGAGCCCGCGCCGATGAGCTGGTGTCGAGCGATCCGTCGATCGGGTTGCCGTATATCGAGAACGTGCTGCTGGCGAACCCTGATGCACAGATTGTGCACCTCTCGATCGGCGGGAACGATCTTTTCGACGGGATCCTGTTCATCAACAACGACGCGATCGTCAACAGCCTGCTCACGCGTGTTGTGGATGACGCCGAGGACATCGTTCTGCACATGCTCAGCGTGCGTCCGGATGTCGAGGTGTTCCAGTCGGGGTACGACTTCCTGCAGCCGATCCTGTTCTTCGATCCGGCTCGTGTGAACGAGGTGATGCTCGATCTGGACAGTCGGCTCTACGCGCTGGCCGACACGATCCCGGGGTACACGTACGAGGGGTACTACGGCTTTGCGCAGATCAATTACGGCATGCCGGAGCTGGGCATCCCGCCCTTTGATCCGTCACTCCCCGACGCGAGTCTGCCCAGCCCGGCCTCGACGTTCGTCGATGAGATCCACTACACACCCGCGGTGTACGGGGTGTTCGCTGACGATCTGTATGTCGCGTACTACGAGGAGCGGTTTGAGACCGCGTGCGTCGCCGACGTCAACGCCGACGGCATGCTTAGCCCCGCCGACTTCTCGGCCTGGGTCTCGGCCTTCAACGCGATGGCCCCCGAGTGCGACCAAAACGCGGATGGCGCGTGCTCGCCGGCGGACTTCTCGGCGTGGGTAGCCAACTACAACACCGGCTGCTGAAACTGAAATTTCAGGGAACCATTGCGGTCTACGGGCGTCAAACACACTCGGCAGCTTGCCAGCTGAGAGATGTGTAACCCCGGAGGGACCCGATGATTTCGGCGCATATTCGTAGAATGTTCAATTCAGTAATAGCGGTGACTGTGGCTGTTGGTGGGGCGGGGGCGCAGCTCGATGAGCCGTTCCCGCCGTTCTTTGATCTGTACGATGAGTGGGATTCCGATGAGAGTCCGTATGTCAGGTTCCTGCCTCACTTTGGTGAGCGTGTTCAGGCGGTCGGTGTTGGTGATGTCAATCACGACGGGTACGACGATATCTTGATCGGTGGCCAGTATAGCAGTATGGGATGCATGCTGGTCTTCGGTAGTGAGGGTCCTCACCCCAGCGATTCGGTTGACCTCCCTGTTGATGGCATTCACGCGACCGAGATCGATCTTGTCACGCGAGGTGAATTCTGGGTTTCCGGAATCGGAGACATCAACAGTGACGGGATACCAGATATCAGTGTGACAGGTGTTGCGATTGGAACGCCTTCAACGAAAGAGGTCTTCGTTATCTTCGGCCGTGATTCGCAAGCGGGCCAGTTCTTTCCTGCTGTGCTGTCAGTTGATGATATGGATGCTTCAGAGGGGTTTGTGATTGAGCTCCCCCATGAGGCGTACAAGGCCACCTCGGCCGGCGATCTCAATAATGACGGAATCGACGATGTGGCATTCGGGGTCTATCACGAAAACGGATGGCCAAACGGCTATGTGCTTTACGGCAGAAACACAGCCGTTGATGGGTCTTTCCCGGCGTCAATTACAGACGAATACTTTGACGGAACAAACGGGTTTGTTATCGCGACGACCTATGGCGGCACCAGTTCAACGGCCGCTGCCGGCGATGTGAATAACGATGGCATCGATGACCTTGTCATCGGATCTATTCGGTTCAGGGGTGTAGATGCATCAAGACCGAACGGTGGGGGATTCGTGATTTTCGGGCGTGATGCCGACACCGACGGCGCGTTCCCTGCATCCATCGAGAACTCGTACTTTGATGGAGAGCGTGGATTCTCGATGATCGGCGAGGATCTGGGCAGGTCCCTGTCCTGGATCGGCTATAGCGTAAGCGGGGGCGGTGACCTCAACAACGACGGCGTCGATGACATAGCTCTTGGATCCACATTAGAGAGAACGTATGTGGTCTTTGGGCGCGATTCGAAGTCGAATGACACGTTTGAGCCACAGCTCGACCTTGCTGAGCTGGATGGACAGACGGGGTTCGTGATCAACACCGATGCATTATCAATGGATTTCGTTGGCGATGTGAATTCCGATGGCATTGAAGATCTTGCGGTTGGAGCACCTTTTGGTCGCTATTTACAGTGGTCATATGGATCTGCATACGTCATCTACGGGCGAGACAGCGGCCAAGGGTTCCATTTCCCTGCCTGGATGGATCTCCATGGTGTGTCTGATCCGTTTGGATCTGACTATCTCGAGGTACGGGGCACCTCATTTTGTCCGTTTGGTTGGTCGGTGTCTGCGGCGGGAGATATGAACGGAGATGGGGTTGCGGATTACCTCGCCACAGACGATGACTGCAGGTACACAGTGTTGGTTTACGGCCGAGAAGCCGCGACACCATGCCCCAGCGACGCCAATGGTGATGGCTTCCTGACGCCCGCCGACTTCAGCGCGTGGGTCTCGGCCTTCCACTCACAGTCCCCCGCCTGCGACCAGAACGGCGACGGCGCCTGTTCGCCGGCGGACTTCTCGGCGTGGGTGGGGAATTACAACGCGGGTTGCTGAGGCGGGTACGCAAAGCCGTGCCGATGGGGCGGGGTGTCGGTTTGGGGCTCCCCGATCCGGGCATGCGGGCTACCCTGTCCCATGGCGGCCCAGTTGAGTGACAACACGGGGATGCTGCTGATCATCAGCGGCCCGAGCGGGGTGGGGAAGACCACGATCACCCGCGCGGTTGAGGCGCAGATCCCAGGCAGCGTCTTCAGTGTGAGCGTGACCACCCGCCCAAAGACCGCAGCCGACCGGGAGGGCGTGGACTACTTCTTCGTCGACGACGAGCGGTTCGACCGGATGGTCGAGCAGGACGAACTCCTCGAGCACGCCAACGTGTTCGGGAAGAAGTACGGCACGCCGAGCGCCTGGGTCGATGAGCAGCTCGATCAGGGGCGGATGGTCATCCTGGAGATCGATGTGCAGGGGGCCGAGCAGGTGAAGGCCAAGCGGCCCGGCGCGTTTGCGCTGTTCATCGAGCCGCCGAGCGAGGACGAGCTGCTGGCCAGGCTCCGGGCGCGGAAGCGCGAGGACGAGGCGACGATCCAGCGCCGCTTCGCCGAGGCCAAGCGTGAGATCGAGAGGGCCAGAAGCGGGGGGGTGTACGACACGTTCCTCGTGAACCGGGACCTCGATGAGGCGATCTCGGAGGCGGTTCGGCTGGTGGGTCAGGCAAGAGCTGCGCTCGCGGCGAAGGCGTGACGCCCGTTTCAACATGAAATGATGTGCGGACCGATGGGGACCATCCGGTGGCGTCGTGCGCGGTGCACGTGCTGCCGATGGAGCTTTCATCATGCGCATGCAAACACTCGCGGCGACACTATTGGTTGTGCTCGGCGCGGCCGGGGCGGCCGCTCAAGACGGAGTCGAGCGCCGGGGTGGGATCATCTCGGACACGGATTACAACATCTTCGGGCAAGAGGCCGAGCCGATCGAGGTGCCCTTTGCGCCCGACCGCGCCCGGACGCGCTCGGGGACGCAGGTGGTGCCCGTCGGGCGATTCAGCATCGAGGGTGGCGTGACGTACACCTTCGATGACGAGGACGACGTCGAGGTCGAGACGGTCGCCGGGCCCGAGCTTCTGGTCCGCACGGGCATCGTGCCCCGGGTCGAGGGTCGCCTCGGCTGGACGGGCTGGCAGCGCGTCGATGTCTCGACCACGGGGTTCGACGACACGACCGACGGCGTCACAGACATGAACGCGGGCGTGAAGGTCTCGATCTTTGAGGAGAACAAGGGCGCCGTCCCGGCGATGGCGGCGATCGTCGAGGTGAACATCCCCATCGGCGATGACGAGTTCTCGACCGATCGCGCCGACCCGTCGCTCGAGCTCGCGTTCGATTACAACGAGATCCACGAGATCTACGGCTTCTCGGGCTCGGTGAAGGTCAGCTCGCTCGAGAACCAGACCGACAACGACGAGTACATCCAGACGGGCGTGGCGCTGAGCTTCGACCAGCGCTGGAACGAGGAAGTCGAGACGTTCGTTGAGTACTTCACGTTTCTCAACAGCGACAGCGATATCGATGACTCGCACTTCGCCCAGGCCGGCGCGATCTTCAAGATCCTGCCGCAGGTCACGGTGGATGTCCGTTTCGGTGTGGGGCTGACGAGCGATTCGTCGGACCTGTTCGCCGGTGCGGGCGGCTCGGTCAGCTTCTGAGCATCGAGCGAATCAGCGACTCCCAGACAACGTGCCACACAACGGACGCAGGCCCCGGGGAAGATCTCCTCCCCTCGGGGCCTGTGTCTTGTGTGCGGAGGGGCGGCATGAGGCGTTCCGCCCGCTCTGGGATAGTTTCAAAGCCTGCCGCGGCGAGTGGGCCTTTGGATCAGTCGCAGCCCAGGTTGAACGCAGAGACCCAGGCGCTGAAGTCGGCCGGGGTGACGGCCAGGTCGTTGTTCTGGTCGGCGATGAAATCGCCCCGGTTGTACGCGGCGACCCATGCGGAGAAGTCGCCCGCCTCGAGCACGCCGTTGCGGTTCGTGTCGGCCTTGCAGACGTTGCCCGGTCGGACGAAGATCGCGCTGGCTTCGACGGGGAGTGTCCAGGTATCGACGAGGACGGATGTCTCGGCGTCGTAGACACTGACTTCGCCCATTGAGCGGGTGAAGAGTGTGAGGTCGCCTGTGTAGCCCGCATCGACGACCTCGTGCGTGACGTAGTAGCCGTCGTCGGGACCGCCCGCCCAGAAGATGCGTTTGGCGTTGCCCAGCGTGTCGGCGACGACGAGCGCTTCGGGTCTTGCCGTGAGCGTACGGATCTCCGATGTCATCGTGCCGAAGAGCGTCCATGTGCTTTCGCCGCTGGCTTGTCGGTGGATCTCGCCTGTAGAGGTGCCAACGTACATGTCGCCGTCGAAGAGCAGCACGCTTGTAACGCCCGCGGGCGCATCGACGGGCGTGTGTGGGCTGCCGGAGTCGATCGGTGTGCGTACGAGTGAGCCATCGCTGAGCACGAGGATCGCGTCTTCGCCGTCGATGGTCATGTCTGCGAGCTGGAGTCCTGTCCAGGCTCCGGTTTCGAAGACGCCAGTGACGCCGTCGAGCTGCCAGAGCCCGCCGAAGGAGTCGGCCACAAGCAGATCGGAACCCAGCGGCTGGATGCTGACGATGGGTCCGATGCAGAAGCAGGCGAAGTACGTGAACTCGCCGGTGTCCGAGTCGGCGACATAGACCGCGCCGGCCGGGCCGCCGACGAAGATCTGATCGTTGGCGCTGGCGGCGGTCGCTGCTGCGGCAAGAAGTGCGATGGCTGCGGTGCGTGCTTTCGTCATGGCGTGTATCTCCTGCCACGAGGGCGGTTTGGGGTCGGTGCCCCTGCCCGGGACACAGGAACATCTTCGTTCACTCTCGCCCAACCACAACCCATCTAAACAGATGGTTCATTGGGGGATCGTCGCTGGTAGTCTGAAGAGATGGGTGGACAGGAGCCCCATTTCGAGCCCTATCTCGAGCCCCACATCGAGCCGGGTGCCGGGCGGTCGAGGGCGAGGCGGGGCGATCTTCGGCGGGTCTACGCGTTGATCGAGCGTTGCCGGGTGCTGGGCGACGATGCTCCCGCGTGGCGTCGGTGCGCGATGGAGGGGTTGATGGGGCTTCTCCCGGCGAGCGTGGCGATCGGGAACGAGCTGGCGGACTTGCGTGATCTGGCGGACAAGGGGTGGAAGGGCGTCCCGCCGGGCGCGCCGGCGCGCTCGCCGAGTCACGGCCCGATCCGCATCGGATTCACCACAAAGACGCAGCGCCAGGCATGGGAGCGCTACGCGGAAGAAACACCCGTGCACCGCACGCCGGAATTCACGACGCTGCTCAAGGCCGACAAACCGAGCGTGACGCGCTCTCGCCGGCAGATCTGGGACGACGCGAGTTGGTACCGCTCGAGGGCGTTCAATGAGATCCATAAGGTCGCGGGTCTGGATGATTACATCATCTCGATCTGCCGCATCCCGGGGACGAGACGTTCGAGCTCGATCTGGGTGCACCGGGCGATCGGAGATGAGCCCTTCGGTCGGCGAGAGTGGTACCTGCTCGATCTGACACACCGCGAGCTGGCGAGGCAGATCGGCGGCCCGGTCGCCAGCACACTCCAGCCCACACCCGCGACACTGACCAGACGCCAGGGCGAAACACTGGAGCTGCTTCTGGCGGGCATGACCGAGAAACAGGCCGCAGCGAGCATGGGCATCGGCGTGCCCACCGTGCACGAGAACGTGCAGGCGATCTACCGGCACTTCGGCGTGCACTCGCGCGCTGAACTCTCGGCGCACTTCATCCGCAGGTACCGCAGCTCACTCAACGATGCGCAGCTCGGTGAGGATGAGGACTGATCTCGATCAGCACCCCTTATTGTAGTTGGCGACCCACGCCGAGAAGTCTGCGGGGGAGCAGACGCCGTCGTTGTTCTGATCGCATTGAGGTGCCATCGCGTTGAACGCGGCGACCCATGCGGAGAAATCTGCGGGGCTGAGCATGCCGTCGCCGTTGGTGTCGGCGAGGCAGGTGGGGGCGCAGTTAGCGTTAAATATGTAAGTCGCGCCAGCAAGAGAGCCAAGATCGCGATCGGCATGGGCTCCTGCGAACACAGTATCGCCTGATACTGCGACGCTGTAGCCGAAGTGCGGTGTTGGTGATCCGCCTGAAGGAAGTAGAACTGGTGATTGTGTCCACTTGCCATTTGCGTAATGGAAAAAGAACGCGGCCCCGTTGCCGGCATTTTGAGAACCGACAACTACCTTTGGACCTTCGATAGAGACTGCGCGTCCGAATGATCCTCCGAAGACAGTTGGATTGGGATAGAGCTTGGTCTCTTGGACCCAGACTCCGTTCTGATGTTTGAATATGAATGCCGAGCCGGTACTGCTCGGTAACTGATCTGTGTCGTTGTGGGCACCAATAACGGCATGATTGTGCGAGATTGATACTGCTGTCCCGAACCGATCGCCATTGGAGCCGTCCTCGGCAAGCAGTTTCGTTTCATGAACCCAATCATTCCCATTCCAACGAAACAGGTAAGCCGATCCTGACAATGATCCGTTGTCATTGTCGTGTGGTACGCCGATAAGGATTCTGCTCTCTGAAATTGACACTGATCGCGCAAATTGGTCGTTTGCGGCACCGTCAAAGGCAAGTAATTTCGCTTCGAGAGCCCAAGATTTGTCGTTCAATGAGTAAACGTATGCGGCTCCGGAGTCATCGCCACGGTCATCATCGTTATTTGCACCAACAACGATAGTGTCGACACCGACGGCAACAGATGCTCCAAAGTAGTCATCGTCATTACCTTGGGCAGGTACCAACTTTGCTTCTTGAGACCACTTCGTGCCATCGAAACGATAGACGAACACCGCGCCGGATCGTGTGTCGCCAACGAGGTGCTCTGGGCAGCCTATGGCAGCCAGATTATCTGAGATTGAAACAGAGAATCCGAAGCGATCGCCATCCAATGTGTCGTTAGCAATGAACTTTGATTCGAGAGACCAGTCGTCCTCGTCTTGTACGTAGATAGACACAGAGCCAGCTTGCACACCGTCGTTCTTGTCAAAGGGTGCCCCTACCAGAAGTCGATTTCCTGACGATGATACCGAGTAGCCGAAGTAATCGAATGACTCGCCATCTTCTGCAAGCAACTTCACTGACTGAATAGGATCACAATTATGGTATTGGGCCAAGGAAAGCCCGGCAAACAAAATGAAGAGAACGATCGTTAGACAGGCTTTCATATGCAGAACTCCATACCCATGCCATAGTTGAGATAGGAGTTAGACGCATACTTCGGGCTACGGTTCCTTGTGGAGAGATATTAAGTTTATTGACCGCCTCAGCACCCCTTATTGTAATTGGCGACCCATGCCGAGAAGTCTGCGGGGGAGCAGGCTCCGTCGTTGTTCTGATCGCATTGAGGTGCCATCGCGTTGAACGCGGCGACCCATGCGGAGAAGTCTGCGGGGCTGAGCATGCCGTCGCCGTTGGTGTCGGCGAGGCAGGCGGGGGCGCCGGGTGCCCAGACGACGAGGTCGCCCTCGGGTCGCGGCGTGCCGGTGTCGTACTTGGGGCCCACCTGCGTCATGTTGCCGGCTGCGTCGATTTGGAAAACGAGCACGCCCCGGTCGTCGGATGAGGAATCAAGCCAGTCGTCGGTGACGAAGAGCAGGTCCTGGTATGTGGTCATGTCGCCGATCGAGCCCTGCCCGCCGACGTCGTAGAACGCGCTGGTGGGTGTGAGCGAGCCGTCTTCGTTGTCGATGGCGAAGCCGCGCACGGTCGCGTCGGTGCCGTGGCCCACGAAGAGGTAGTCGCCGGCGGGCATGATGGCGATATTGGCGGGGCTGTTGCCGGCGCTGATGTAGGGCGATCCGGGCAGGGCCATCAGCGGCACGGGGTTGGATGCCTCGTTGACTGCATAACCGGTGACCTTGTTGCGATCGCTCGAGATCCCGCCGGCGGAGTAGAGGAATCGGCTGTCGGCCGAGAGCGTGACATCGAGCGCATAGCTGCCCTGACTGACGCTGCCCGAGGCCGAGAGGTTGCCCGCTTCGTCGTACGCGTAGCGGAAGATGGTGTTGCTGAACGAGTCCTGTGTGAAGAGGACGGAGCGCGAGCGGTCGTTGGCGAAGTTGGTCGCAAAGCCGCCCGTGGCCTCGGTGTCGACGAGTGTCAGTGTCGGCACCTCGAGATCGACGTCGTAGGTGTTGATGATCGAATTGGACAGATCGGAATTGAGAATCGCGATGGTGTCGTTGTCGAGCCACGTCATCGCCAGTGGCGACTCGGGGATGACCACGCTGCCGATCTGGCTCAGGGTGGAGTCGCTGTTGATGTTGAAGAGGTAGGCGTAGTCCGAGGTGGCCAGGCCATCGGATGTGCCCGCGGGGTTGCCCACGCAGAGCGTCGAGCCGTCGGGCGAGATGGCGATGGAATCCGACCAGATGCCGCTGGGTTCGTTGTCGGCCTGCGTGAGCGTGCCGTCGGCGTTGATGATGAATGAGGCAACGGTGGCGCCGCCGCCGTGGTAGTGGGCGACGAACAGCGTGGGTTCGTCGGGCTGGGCAGCCGCGGCGAGCGGCAGGGCGGCCAAGAGTGCGAGCGATCGATGAGTCAACATGAAAATACCCCCTTTCACGCACTCCACGATAAAGAGTGCGGTCAGGGGGTACAAGGGAATTTGGGAAACCCTGCTCCGTGGCCGGGAAAGCGTGCGTGTCAGCAGCCGGCGTTGTAGTTGGCGACCCAGGCGGAAAAGTCTGCGGGCGAGCAGACGCCGTCGTTGTTCTGATCGCATTCCGGGGCCATGCTGTTGAACGCGGCGACCCAGGCACTGAAGTCGGCGGGGGTCACCAAGCCGTCGCCGTTGGTGTCGGCAAGGCAGCCGCTGGGCGTGGTCCCCTGGAACTCGAAAGCGCCGATGTCGATGACGCCGGTCTCGCCCGTTTGCAGGACGCCGGTGTCGGGTGTGCCTGTGTCGTCGGCGAAACGGGGCTGCCCGGCCAGATCAAGTGTTGGGTCAATGGGCACGAACGCGAGCCAGCCCGAACCCTCGCCCGCGTCGATCGCGCCCGAGCCCTCGCCGATAGAGAAGTCGCCGTTCGGCGCATCCACAAACGCTGGGTCCGCGTCGATCGCGGTGTTGGTGTCACCCGTCCAGCCCTGGATGAGATTGTGGTGGCCCGTGAAATCGCCCAAGATCTGTGCGGAGACGATGTCTGTTCCTCCGGGCGAGGTGTTGCCGTGCAAGATCGTGTCCTCGATGATGAGCGTTGCGCCGCCCACCGATTGCGCGCCGGCGGCGGTGCCGACGGTTGCGGTGTTATTCGCAATGGTCGATTGGTAGATCGAGAGCGAACTGCTGGCGTTGAGGACGCGGACTGTGCCCTGATTGGTCGCGGTGTTGTTGGAGAAGAGCGATTGCGCGATCACGCCCGATGCGCCGTTCGCGTACCGGACTGCCGAGACACTCTCGGCGCTGTTGCCGGTGAAAACCGAGTTCTCGATGTACAACTCGGTGTCCGTCTCGCCCGCGAGGATTGCGCCAACGAACATTCCGGAAGTGTTGTTCTCGAAGAGACTATCGACAACTGTGACGATTGCTCCCCCGGCGATGGTGAGTGCGCCCGACGAGCCCGGCGTCGAATTCTCCGAGAACTCGACGTGGTCGAAGGACGCCGAGCCCCCCTCGATGCGAGCGGCCCCGTTGGCCACGGCCGAGCGGTTGTTGCGGATCGTTGCGTCGCCCACGCTGAAGTCCGAGTTGACGGCAAAAAGGGCGGCCGCGCGTTCGACCGCGTCGCAATCCTCGACCGTGATGTCAAAGAGAACCACGTCGGTCGAGTCCTCGATCAGGATGCCCCCGCCGTTGACCGACGCGTTGCCGCCGATGATCGTGACGCCGCTGAGCGTGGCTTCTGAGACGCCGATCGCGGAAACGACGTGCTCGGCGTTATCGCCGCGATTGACGCCACCCGCCTGGTCGTCGCCGGCGACATCGCCCGAGAAGATCACGGGGTGGGCCAGGGGGTCGGTGGTGGGCCCGCCGCCGGGCGGATAGCCGCCGAGGATGTCGAGTTCGCTGTGCATGTTGAATGAGCGATCGGACAACGAGAGCGCGTACGTGCCCTCGGCGATGCGCATCTCGCCCCCGATCTCAAGCTGGAGGAAATCTTCCGGGTGCGTCGCGGCGTTGTTCCACGAGGCTCCGGAGCCAGAGCCGGTCGCGGAGGCGTCGACGAAGTGGATGCCCCAGCCCGATTCGTACGCGCCGCGATCGACGCCCTGGGCGAGCTGACGCGGGTAGCCCCGGATATCCGTCGTGGAGATGACTTGGCCGTTGTTCCCGGCGTTGACCGACCCGGCGCCCTCGGTGAGGCGGAGGTCGCCGTAGTCATCGTTGGCCGACTCGTCGAGGGCACCGGTATTCCGTAAGTCGCCCCAGCCGTCGCCGCCGTCGTCTGGCAGGCGGACATAGCCGGGCGGGTTGGCGGTCTGGTTGCTGATTGTTGTCACGGTTGAGCCGACACCAAATCCAATATTGACGTTGGAAGCTGTGCCATTCGATGTGTTCAGGTCTTCGAGTGTGTTTCTTCTCAGGATCGAGTTGGCGATGACCATCTTTGAGTTATCTTCAATGAACACACCCGCGCCCGATGTGGAATTGATGTTGTTGCGAGTAAAGCATGTATTGGAATCAAATGTGCAGTTGACCACTCGGCTTGTGTGGATCTGGGTGGTGTTGGAGTTGTAGATCGCCCCGCCTCTGGACGTGCCGAAGTCGCCGCAGCGGGCGGAGTTGCCTACGAAACTACAATCAACAACGGTCATCTCTGTACGTGTCGCGGCGATCGCGCCGCCCTTGCTCGAAGCATTCGAGGCCCTAGCCGAGTTGGCGAAGAACTCGCACCGCTCGATCTGTGCCGAATCAACGAGATCGGCGTAGACAGCCCCTCCAAGAGATTCTTCAGAATTGACGCGTGGGCGGTATTCGTTGTTTCGGAAGCTGCAATCAGAGACAGTTAAGATATCTGCGTTATAGACCGACATCGATGCGCCACCGGAGCCAGCCTGGTTGGTCGCCCAGTAGCCAACCGTATTCGATAGAAAGTCGGATCGAATGATCGTGCAATTTAATACACCAAACGTCGCGAGTGCGCCGCCTCGATTGGATTCAAAGACACAGTCTTCGACGTGAACGCTGTCCGATTGCTCGATAAGCATGTTGCCAACAGGCGAGCCAAGACTTGAGGACAGCATTATGCCTGTATTGTTTGTGAACACGCAGCGCCGGAAGATGCAGTCGGTTCCCTTGATAAGAATGGCGCCGGTATTGCCGCTGGAATCCGAGACAATGCAGTCATTCATTTCAAGTATCGTGTTGATAAAGTTTCCGGTACAAACGATGGCGCCCG
Organism: Phycisphaerales bacterium; assembly: GCA_965228265.1. Taxonomy (GTDB): domain Bacteria; phylum Planctomycetota; class Phycisphaerae; order Phycisphaerales; family UBA1924. The sequence goes on along the minus strand of OZ245804.1, from coordinate 723,853 downwards.
CTGCTAATTGCGGATTCAAGGTTTCCACACCGTTGATGATTGTCAGACCCGAAAGGGTGATGTGTGCATTTTGCACCCCGTTTCCGTTGATGGAAAAACAAGTGTGAGTTCCCAAGCCGTCGATGATCGTGGATGGTGCGAGCGAGACGTCCATCGCCTCAATCGAGACCGAGAGATTATCGAGAGTGTGTCTGCCGGTGTATGTCCCCGGTGCCACGACGATCGTGTCGCCGTTGACGGCGTTGGCGAGCGCGTCATGGATGGTCGTATAGTCGGCGTCTGGAATCTCAACCCGGTCGTCGTCGACGGTGATGGTCTGGGCGCTGGTGATACCCGCGGCCAGAGCGGCGATCAGTGCGGTCGGCGTGCGCATGAGTTAGGTCCCCCGATTTGATGAAAGATGGGGCTTCAGCATACTGGATCGCGCGCGTCGATTGGTGAGGGTTGTCTGAGATCCTGCCGATTATGGCTCAGAACCTCAATTGTCTGTCAAACAAGGCAATTTATATCGATGCTTTCCGATCAGCTGATGGACAGCTTGGGCTTGCGCTTGCCCGTGCGCATCGATGCGAGCGAGAGCTGATTCTCGAGATTCTCAGCAAGCTTTGTCAGGGCGCGCGGGAGCGCCTCGCCGCCGGCTGTTTCGGGTTCGAAGTTCGCGCTCGCGTTGCCCGCGTCGGAGTTGGCGCGCAGGGCCATGGTAATAGGGATATCCCCCAGGTACGGCAGACCCAGGCGCTGGGCCATGGTCTCGGCCCCGCCCTTGCCGAAGATGTCGTAGTGCTTCCCGTCGTCGCCGATGAACTCGCTCATGTTCTCGACCACGCCCAGGATGTCGACCCCGAGCTGCTGGAACATGCGGGCCGCGCGCACCGCGTCGTCCTGCGCGACGCGCTGCGGCGTGCACACAATCACCGCGCCGGCGAGCTGCAGACTCTGCGCCATCGTCAGCGGCACATCGCCCGTGCCGGGTGGCAGATCGATGATGAGGTAATCCAGCTCGCCCCAGTTGGTCTGCTCGGTGAGCTGCTTGAATGCGCCGTGCGCCATCGGGCCACGCCAGATCAGCGGCTTCTCGGGGTCGACCATCTTCCCGATCGTCACCGCCTTGATGCCGTGGACATGGAATGGCTCGATCAAGCGTTCACGCACGACCATCTCGTGCGCAGCGAGGCCGAGGAGTGTCGGCAGCGACGGGCCGTAGATATCCCCGTCCATCAGCCCGACCGCGTGCCCCTTGCGAGCCAGCGCAACAGCGAGGTTCACGGACACGGTCGACTTACCCACGCCGCCCTTACCCGCGCCGACGGCGATGATGTTCGTCACGCCGGGCAGCGAGCCCGCACCGTCCTGCGCGTTGGGTTTGTCTGTTGACGCAGCAGCATCGCCGTTCGGTGTGTTTGGGTCACCCTCTTTCGCCAGTCGCGAGGACTGCTCGTCGGTCGGCTTGGCGCCGGAGGTTGAGCTGAACAGCACGGTGCCGGGCTCGTCGACGAGTTCGACGATCAGGCTGGTCAGGATGACGCCTTGTTCCGCGGCTGCGGCGCGGATCGAGCCGTGCACGCGCCGCGCGAAGTTGTCGAGCTTGTCTTTTTCGGTGACGCCCTGGATGTGAAGCTTGACAGAAGCGAACGTGTCGCAGGCGGCCGACCAGATCAGGTGCCGGGCCAGGGGCACGCCGTCGGGGCCCTCGGCGCTGGCGAGGGCGGCCTTAATGAAGTCTCGGCTGAGTGTGGGCATATCGGGGTTATCCTTCGTGTGCGGTCTTTCATGCTAGGAAGGGCTGCAATCCCAAGCCGGTTCGTGCGTTGAGCCCGCAGACGCATCCGAAGCTCAGGGGTGGGCAGAGGTGGTGCGAGGCTCGAAAGGAGCAATGCGATGATGACCCTGACCAAGCGTGTGCTGGTGATTTCGATGGTGGGCTGCGCCGGCTTGGCGATGGGCCAGGACGCGGACAAGCCGCTGCTCAGCGGGCCCGAGGTGAACGACTCGCGCCCGGCGCTCGTCGAAGAGAACTTTAGTGGCGAGATGAAGATGGGCAAGGCTCGTTTGGGCGCGATGGACGCGATCCCCGCCAACGATCTGCGCCAGATTCTCCGCGATCTGGGTTCGCCCGAAGCCGACCCGCTTATCCGACTGAGCGAAGAACAGGTCGAGCGGATCCGCGAGCTGATGCGCGAGTACGAGCAGGATCGCCGCGCGTACCTCCAGGAAAACCGCGAGGAGTTCGAAGCCCTGCGCGATGCTGCGGGCATCGGGGGCGACCGAGGCAGGCCCGAGGCCGCCGAGCGCGACATGCGTGAGCCGGAAGGCCAGGAAAGGGCAGGCCGACAGGCCAGGCCCCGAGCCGAGCGTGGCCCCGTCGGTGAAGAAGGCCCTGAGCGTGGTCCGCGACGCGGGCAGGCGGGTGCCGAGGCCGAGCCGACGCCCGAGCAGGAAGCCGCCCGACGCGAACTCCGCGAGTTCATGCAGGCCGGCCCCTCGTCGGGTGATCTCCAGCGACGGATCTTCGCCGAGCTTTCACCCGAGCAACAGCAGTTCATTGATGAAGAGGTGCTGCTCCGGGCCGAGGAGCGGGCGCAGGAACGAGACATGGCGATGCTCGAACGCAAACGCCGCGACCGGGCCGAAGAGGAGCCCGGCGCCCGTCCCGGCAGAACGCCCGGTCAGGCCCAGGCGGGCAACCGCCAGCGCATCGACTGGAGCCAAGTTTACAGCGAAGACGGCTCGATCAACCTTGAAGCCCTGCCCGAACGGATCCGCCAGCGCATCGAGAACCTCGACGATGAGCAGCGCCAACGCGTTCTGGATGCCCTGAAGAAGCGGTTCGAGACGGGTGAACGTCTCCGGGCCGGCGATGGTGGGTGAACTTTTTCACAAACCCACCACCTAAACAGGTTACGTTCTTCCGGACGCCTCCCTGTTCAGACAACCGAATCACTCGATCTCAAGCCGGTTTTCACCGGCTTTCTTCTTTGCAGGATCGTGTTGAAATGCCGGTTTATTGGCTGTGGATCGTTCGCAAGAGAGCCAAATTTGCAAGGTAAATGTTTGGGTAATCAGGCAGTCAAAACCCTGAATACAGTGTCAAACTAGGGGATCTTGAGGATTTGATGTACTTCCACTCGAACCGGGAAGCCGATAATCCGTACAATTCTCTGATCTCTCTCTCCTCCAGCGGGGTGCCGATTATCGTTGGCACCCTGCTTCTTTTTTACCCATTGTGAATGCTCGCAAGTCTGTCGGTTGGTCTGATTCCGGGCCACGGGTCGGTCGATCCCGGGATACGCTGGCGAGTCGATGTGTGAGGAGCGAGACCGATGGCGGGCGGGGTGATCGTTGTGACCGGGGCGGCGGGGTTCATCGGATCCCACCTATGCCAGGCCTTCCTTACGCGGGGTGACCGCGTGGTCGGGATCGACAACTTCGATCCGTTCTACAGCAAGGATTTGAAAGAGCGCAACCTCGCTGAGATCGCGCAGTCTGCGCCGGAGGGGGCGTTCGAGTTCGTCGAGCAGGATCTGTGTGACCACAACAAACTCGAGGATCTCTTCGGGCGGGTCAGTCCCGAGGGCGTCGTGCACCTGGCAGCCAAGGCGGGCGTTCGGCCGAGCATCGCCGACCCGGTCGGGTATGCCAGGGCCAACGTGCTCGCGACGGCCGGCGTGCAGGAAGCGGCGCGCAAGGCCGGGGCCGAGCGGCTGGTCGTGGCCAGTTCAAGTTCCGTCTACGGCAACAACGACATCGTGCCCTTCTCCGAGCTCCACAGCGTCGACGCGCCCATCAGCCCGTACGCGGCGACAAAGAAATCATGCGAGCTCATCGGGCACACCCATTGGCACCTGACGGGCATGCCCGTCGCCATGCTCAGGTTCTTTACCGTCTTCGGGCCCAGGCAGCGCCCCGACCTTGCCATCAATAAGTTCATGCGACTGATCCACGCGGGCGAGCCGATCTCAATGTTCGGCGACGGCTCAACGAGCCGGGACTACACCTACATCGACGACATCATCGCCGGCGTCGTCGCGTCGTATGACCAGATCGATCGCTTCGGCTACCGCGTGTGGAATCTGGGTGGCGATCACCCGATCCGCCTCGACGAGCTGATCACGAAGATCGGCGAGGTCGTCGGACGCGAGCCGATCGTTGAGCGTCAGCCCATGCAGCCGGGCGACGTCGAGCGCACGTGGGCGGATATCTCGCGGGCCAGGGACGAACTCGGGTATGCGCCGCGGACGAGCGTCGAGGAGGGCCTGGCAAGCCAGTGGGCGTGGCTCAGGGATCGGCTCTGATCTCTTCGGGTTGCTGACGAAGGTGCTCGGGGACGGTGGTCTCCCACGTCTTGGCGGCTCTGGCGCGGTCAGGGTCTGAGAGATTGACGGTTGAAACGATGACGGGCACAAAGCCGAGCTTGGCCAGTGCGCTCGCGTCGGATTGCACACGGGCGGATGAGATGTTGCCCGGACGGACGCGCTGGATCTCGGAGTAGCGGAAGTACGCCCAGGACTCGTGGCCCGGCATCAGGAAGTCGGCGAGGTAGTGGGGCGTCTTGAGCTTGTGGAAGTCGCGGTCGCTGCGGGCGTTTTTCTTTGCGATGTAGGCGATCATGAAGCCGGGCGCATCGATCTGGATGAAATCGGCGCACATGGGCTCGGCGACGAAGGTCATGCTTGGGTAGACGCGGCGCATGGCGCGGATGAGCCTCCGCTGATCCCACGCGGGGACGAGCCAGTGGTTGAGCCCGTCGAGCCCGATGAGTGTCGAGCCGGCGCGGTCGGCCATCGAGAGCTGTTGCGTGATATTGCGGAGGTGGTCGCGGTTCTCGAGGTCGAGCGGTTCGAGTTTTTCCGGGTCCCACGTGCTCGCGTGCTGTGTGGCGCGTCCCCACCAGAGTCCGAGCTGGATGCCCGTGCGAGGGAGTCTGGTCAGCTGCCGGTAGGTCGTGCGGAGCAGGGGGATGTCGTCCCAGCCGAGTGTGAACTGTGGCGGGTAGTTGTGTTCGCGGTTTTTGTAGTAGAGGCCGCTGGGCGCCCAGAGCATGACGCGTCGGAAACCTTCTTTGGCGCGGATGTAGTTCATGAACGGGCCGAAGCCGTTGAGATCGGGGCGTGTCGTTTTGTCACCCAGGAAACCGCGGGGATTGTCGGTGCGCATCGCGCTGACATTGGCGACCTCGCAGGCGAGGACGGCGTCGGGGTTGCGTTTGTAGGTGACGCTGCCGAACTGTTTCTGGAAGTACTCGCGGTAGGGCAGGAGTGTTTCGAGCCAGTCCTGCTGATCGGTGACGGACCGCGGGAGCCGGGTGCGTTTCATGGTGCGCACGGCGACGGTGTAGGTGCGTTCCTCGCCCGGCTTGAGTTTGGCGGGGTAGGCCAGCGCGGTGTTGGGGTTGTTGTACGGCGGCTGGGAGAGGTCGAAGGAAACGGTCCAGCCTTCGGCGCCGTCGGGCCCGCGGAACACGCCGCCGGCATTGCTGACCCCGACGAGCACGTCGTGCCTGTATTCGGTCACGGGGTAGAGCAGGCTCACGCCCACTGCGACTTCTTCGTTCATGAGAACGGTGGCGGGGCTGAACGCTTCCGACGGGTAACGCCAGGCCTGCGGGGTGAAGCCCTTGTGCGTGATATCGACGATGGTCGAGCCGCGATGGACGTTGAGGTATTGCACCTCGGGGCCAAGGGTGAGCGCACCGATGGTCAGCCGGGCCAGCGGCTGGGGTGTGGATTTGGTGTTGCGGTAGACGCAGACGAGGTCGTAGCCCGTGTCGCCCACTCGGACGGTTTCGATCTCGGGGAGGATCGATGTTTCTTCTCGCTTGACGCCCGCGATGGCCATCGTGCGGGGTTCGATGACGGTCTTGCCGTCGAGCGTGATGGTCGGCCCACGGCGAGAGGCATCGGATGTCGAGAGCTGCGCCCCAGCAGCACATGGCATGAGCAGGGCGAGCGCGGCAACGATGGCTATGCGTTTCATGGGCAATCGTAGGGAGGCGTGATCGGGTTCCCGCGTGCGAGATATCCTCTAGCCGTGCGCCAAGTTCCTGAGAAACCAACCCGCGCCCGCCTCGTGACCGCTGCCCTGTGGTGTTTGTCCGCGATGGTGGTGGTGTGGGTGTGTGTGGCCTGGATGCCCCTGGTCTTTGCGGGCCGGGCAGCCGAGGGACAGCTCGGGCAATGGTTCTGGGCCTTCGACGTGTGCGCTTCGCTTGCGTCACAGTCCGTGGTTGTGGTGGCATTGGTCGCGCTGGGTTGCGCTGGGGCTCGCCGATGGTGTGCGTCGGGGGTGGTGGTCGCGGCGTTGATCGCGCTGGTGGCTTTGCCCCTGTCGGAGCCGAGGCTGACTCGTGCGCGCAGCGATGAGCGTGCGGTGCGCATCGTGATACACAACGCCAGAACGGGTTCCGGAGCGGTCGAAGCCAAGAACGAGTTGATGCTCTCGGCAGATGCGGACGTGATCGCGATGCTCGAGGCGCCGATCGAGTTCGTGAGCCGGTACATGAGCGGCGACCTGCTGGATGGGTATGCCTCGGTGTGGCGTCCCAAGGGGCCCTGGTCCGGGTGTCCGATACTGGTGAGCCGTCTGCCGATGCACGAGCATGGATCAGAGCTTGCGCAGATCCGGCGTCGGCTGTGGGATCATCTGTATCTGCTGGAGATCGTGCGCACGCCGAGTGGTGATGTGGCGGTGGTGCTGATGCACGCACGGAGCCCGCGTCGGCCCTGGCGCTGGAGTTCGGGGCTCGAGCAACTGAGCGAGGCGGCGGAGCTTGTGCGCGAGATTGGCGAGACGACGGGCCTGCCGGTGGTGGTCGTGGGCGATTTCAACAGCACGCCGACGTCGGTGCGTGGGCGGGCGTTCGCGGAGATGAGCGGTCTTGTGCGGGGCAAGCCCGCGTTGAAGGCCGGCGGGACGTTTCCGTCGAGGGCGCCGGGGGCTGCGGGCTTGGCGATCGACGGCGTGTACGCCTCGCCCGGTGTGCGCATCGCGGGCTGGAAGCCTATCGGCTCAGCGGGGTCGGATCATCGGGCGCTGGTTGTGGAGCTTGTGATCGATCAGCCGGCGTCGGTGTCGGAGTAGGCGGCGGCGAGTTCGGGGTCGTAGTAGCTGTCGGCGATGTCGGACTCGGGGTCGTGCGCGTATGGGTCTTCCTCGATCCGGGCGAGGTCGTCGCTCGTGATGAGCCCGGCCATCTTGAGGATCTTGGCAACGACGATGAGCATGACGAGCGCGCCGAGGACGCCGATGGTGAACTCGTATGCGAAGTTGGCGACCTCGCCTCGCGGGATCCCGATGAGGTTGCCGAGCGACGAACCGATCGGGAGCGCGATGAATGGCTGCGTCGGCGCTCGCGCGAGGACGGCGTCGAAGTATCGGATGAAGAAACCAAAGAGCGCAGCGTAGATGACGAGTGCGTAGAAGCCTCCCTCGGCTGCGGCGTGGCCGATCATGCCCGGGCCGATCGAGAAGCCGGAGGGCATGCCGGAGATACCTGCGTCTCTCCAGGCGATGGTGGCGAGCGGGTCGGGTTTCTCGGGCCAGATCGCGCGGGGGACGGAGAAGACGAAGTAGTACTCGATTGTGTGCATGTGCCGGTAGTCGTAGTACTCGGGGTAGATCTCCATGAGGTGCATGGACCATGCAGCGCACTCCTGTCCACCGATGAGGTCCATGACGCCCGTCTTGGTGTCGGCGTTGATCATGGCGGTGAGGCGTTCGACGCCGCCGGCCTCGGTGCCTTGGAACTGGCCCCGGACGGCTGTGTACTTGGCGACGAGGACTATGGGGATCAGGCCGAAGATCGCGGCGTAGATCACGACGCGCGCGGGCGGGAGGCCGCGCCAGCGCGAGTAGTAGGTGGCCCAGACAAGGCAGCCCGTGATGGCGACGATTGGGCGCCTGCCGTAGAAACCCGCGAGGTTGATGATGAGCGCCGCGATGAGGACGCCGAACATCAGGGCCGCGGCTGCGGGGTTGAGCGGTCGGCGGACCCAGATCCAGGCGCCCAGGCCTGCAGCGACGGCGGCGGTGGAGAGACCGATGTGCGTCGTGAGCACGGAGACGTACGGGATGAGCACGGTGAATCGCAGAAAGAGCGCGATGCCGAGCAGCGCAAAGGCGAAGATCCAGAGGACGGGTTCGCGCGGCGTGCCTCGGATGACGGGTGTCCACCGGGCGAGTCGTTTGGAGCCGAATCCCCATCGGTAGCAGGCGAGGAAGATGACCTCGAACAGGATGATCCAGAGCAGGTACTGGCCCGCGATGGCGTCCTGCTGGCTGACGGTGATCTCGGGCGTGTAGCTGCCGGGGTTGGCGAGGGTGATGTAGCCGCTGGTGACCTGATAGATCGTGAACCCGAAGAGGAAGAAGTTTTTGCAGGTCATCAGCTCGGCCTTGCCGAGCATGTAGGGGATCACCACGATCGCCGCGTTGATGAACGCGATGAGCAGCAGTCCGTATTTGGCGATTTCGACCATGCGGGGTGTCTTCGTTATCGGGCGGCCGTCTGGGCGGCTTTCTGGTACAACGAAGCGTATCGACCGGAAACCACCTCGGGATCAAGGTTGGTCAGGACCCAATCCCGGCCTTTCGTGCCCATTTCACGCTGGCGGGGCTCATCCGGGAGCAGATCGGCGATGGAGTCCGCGAAAGCCTCGGCGGACTGCTCGGCGATGAGGGTCGAGCCCGAGGCCTCAAGCTCAGGCCAGGTGTCGACACCTCTGGTCGTGATAGCCGGGACACTGCAAGCCAGAGCCTCGGGGAGAACGAAGCCGAAGTTCTCCTGGCTGGTGGGCAGCGCAAAGACGTTGGCGGCTTGATAGAGGCTGAGCTTCTCGTCGCCCTTGACCATGCCGAGCATACGGACGCGGCTTTCGAGGTTGTTCGATGCGATCTGCTGCTTGATCTGGTTGGTGTACTCCTCATCGCCCGTGCCGGCGATGAGGTATTGGGCCTCGATGCCGCGCTCGGTCAGGAGCTTGGCCGCGTCGACGAGGATGTGCACGCCCTTCTTGACGTGGACGCGGCTGAGAAAGAGCACGACAGGCTTGGCTGCGTCGATGCCGAACGCCTGGCGCGCAAGTTCTGGGCCGGGCAGATCGCGGTAGGGGGCGACATCAAAGACGAGTGGAACAACGACGCCCCTGCCCTTGGGGTACCAGGGTTTGGATTGTGTGAGCTCTGCTTCTGCGGTGCAGTGAACGGCGGCGGCGTTCTCCAGCATTTTGCGCGCGCCCAGGGCGAGGAAGATTCGCTTTTTGAGCGTCCGCTGCGACATAGACCAGTCGTCGAGCATGCCGTGGATGCTGACAACGTAGGGGATGTTGAGTTGCCGACAGAGTTTGGCGGCGGGGATGTTGCTTGGTTCCCAGGGTGTGTGGAAGTGGACCGCGTCGCAGGATTTGAAGAGGCGTGTGAGGAGCTGGATGGAGCGTGGCGAGAGCTTGCCGAGGCGCGAGGGCGGGTCGATCGGGAGGATGCGTGGTGTGTCCGGGTTGCCGTTGTTCCAGTCGGCTGGCGCGTCGGTGGTGTCCCAGGTGGCGAGCGTGATGTCGTGACCTTGTCTGGACATTTCGCCGGCGAGATCGAGGACCGCGCGGACGACGCCGCCTTGTTCGAGTCGGAAGGGCGGGGCGAGGTGTGCGACTTTGAGCGGTTTGTTGGAACTCACGGCTTGTGCTCTTGGGGTTGGTCTTTGAAGGGTGGTCGTTTGGAGATGGGTTTGGCGGGGTTGCCGCCGAAGATGGTCCAGGGCTCAAGGTCTTTGAATGCGGCTCCGCGGGCGCCGAGGATGACGCCGTCGGCGACGGTGATGCCGGGCCCGACGAACGCGTCGGCGGCGATCCAGCAGTCATCGCCGATGGTGATGGTGGGCCGTATCAGCGGCATGGTGCGCGTGGTGTAGTCGTGAGTGCCGGCGCAGAGGTGGGCGCCCTGGCTGATGGTGGTTCGCCTGCCGATGGTGATGGGTCCGAGGTTGTAGACGATCGAGCGGTCGCCGAGGGACGAGTACTCGAGCATGGTGAGGTTCCACGGGATCTCGATGTGCGCGGAGGGTCGGATGTAGCAGGAAGGTCCGATTTTGGCGCCGAAGAGACGGAGCAGCGAGCGCCGGTAGCCGTGCCAGGTGTGGAAGCTGAACCGGAAGAGGACTGAGCCGAGAAGCATCCAGAGAAGGCGGCCGAGCTTTTCCTTGGTGGACCACGGGCTGATCTGCGCGGCGGCGAAGGTGTCGTTCGCGGCGGCCTGGTCGGCTTGGGAGTGGTCGCTGGGCTCGGTCATGGTCGTGATTCTAGGGAATGGCTTACCGGGGCGCGGGCGAGTTCGCTATGCTCGGGCATGGACGTTTCGACTCAGAATGCGGGGACCAATCAGGTATCGGCCGGCGGGTTCCCCGTCAGTGTGATGATCCTGACGAAAGACGAAGAGATCAATATCCAGGCGTGCCTGGAAACGGTCAGGTTCTCGGACGATGTGGTGGTTTTCGACAGCCACTCCACGGACCGTACGGTGGAGATCGCCGAGACGTTCGACAACGTGCGTGTGATCAAGCGTCCTTTCGACAACTGGTCGGCGCACCAGAACTGGGCGGTGGCGAACATCGATTTCAAGCACCCGTGGGTGCTGTATATCGACGCGGACGAGCGCGTGGACGACGAGATGCGCGAAGAGGTGATGCGCGTCGCGGACCCGGCCTCGAAGGCCAGCGCGTTCCGGATGCGGCGCAAGGACATGTTCATGGGGCGCTGGCTCAGGCACGCGCAGATCTACCCGACGTGGTTCACGCGGATGTTCCGGCCGTCCAAGATCCGGTACGAGCGGCTCGTCAACCCGATCGCGGTGGTCGATGGGCCGACGGAAGACCTGAAGTGTCACATCATGCACTACCCGTTCAGCAAGGGCGTGCACCACTGGCTCGAGCGGCACAACAGCTACTCGATGTTCGAGGCCAAGGAGCTGATTAAGGTGACCGGCGGCGAGCGGGCGCCGAAGAAGGATGTGTTCAGCCGCGACCCGGCGAAGAAGAGGGCGGCGCTCAAGGACATCTTCTTTACGCTGCCCTTTCGCCCGCAGATCAAGTGGGCGTACTACGTCTTCTGGCGGCGGGCGTTTCTGGACGGCAAGCCCGGCATGATCTACTCGCGCCTGCAGTACATGTACGAGTACATGATCGTGTTTAAGGCGCGCGAGCTGCGGATGAAAGAGAAGGGCGAGCAGCTCTAGGCGGTCGGCTTCTGCTGCGAGGGCTTCTGTGTGAGTTCCTCGAGCATGTCGATCCAGCGGGCGCAGAGTGTGTCGGCGTCGTACTGCCCGACGAGCGCGTCGCGTGCGTTCTTGCCCATGCGCTTGCGCCCGATGGAGTCGGCTGCGAGTGAGCGGATGGCCTCGGCCAGGCCCGCGCTGTCGCCCTCGGCGAAGCACATGCCGCTGGCGGTCTCGGTGATGATGCGGGCGATCTCGGACTCGGGCGAGCCGACGTAGAGACTGGGTTTGCCGGCCGCCATGACGCCGAAGAGCTTGCTCGGGACGATCATCCCCTCCATGCCCTCTTTGACGGTCATGAGATGCACGTCGGCGGCCCCGAGCGAGAGGCCGATGTCAGAGCGCGGGACGTAGTCGTAGTACGTGGCTTCTTTGTCGAGTTTGTGTTCTTTGATGTACGCCTCGACAAGCGGGCGGCGTTTGCCGGCACCGACGAAGACGAACCGCACGGGGATCGCGCGGCCCTTGTCGTCTCGCGGCGGGACGGTGATCACGCGTCGCATCGCGTCGCAGATCGTCTCGTAGTCGTGCGCGATGCCCCAGTTGCCCGAGTACATCACGCAGAACGACTCGGCGGTGTCGAACTTCTCGCGGTAGGGGTTCTCGGCGCGGCGGACGGGCTCGATGCCGGTGGTGTCCGCCCAGACTGGGATGAACTTCACTCGGTCTTCGGGGGCGCCCTTGTCCAGGACGAGCGACTGCATGCATCGGCCGAGCACGACCGTGACGTCGGCGCGGCGGAGCAGCCAGCGGTTGAGCGCGTTGAAGAATCGCGTCGGCAGGGAGGTCGGCTTCATGACGCCCGAGGCGACAGCGACGTCGGGGTACATGTCCATGAGCCAGCAGACGCACTTGGACCGGCGGAAGAGGCGCGTCAGGATGCCCACGAGTGTGATGAAGGGGGGCGTGGTGAAGCAGACGACGACGTCGGGCTTTTTGAGCGTGAGTGTGCGGAGGGCGGCCCGGACGTAGAAGAGCCCGAAGTCGAAGGCGCGGGCGGCGATGGACTTCTTGCCGAAGCGGCTGGCGCCGACGCGGTAGACGTGGATGCCGTCGATGGTCTCGCGTTTGGGGAGTGTCGCGCCGGACTTGCCGTAGATCGAGCGTGAGGCGACAACGGAAACGGTGTGGCCCTGAGCGACGAGTCGGTCGGCGAGGTCCTTTGCCATCTGCGCGGTGGCGACGACGTCGGGGTGGAAGGCCTGGTTGAGGAGGACGACATGCATCGGGCGGGTCAGGGGCTCGTTTGGGTGTGTGCGGCGAGGGCGGACGGTGGAGTGTCGGTCGCGGGGGGCCGGTGGTCAAACCATCGGCGGATCAGTCGCCCGGCTTGGGTTCGGTCTGGTCGCCCTCGGCCCAGTCGGTGACGAATTCGGAGACCTGGATGACGAGTCTGGACATGGATCGCCCTCGCTCGGTGAGCGTGTACTCGACGCGTGGCGGGACCTCGGGGTAGGCGGTGCGATCGACGAGGCCGAAGCGTTCGAGCTTGCGGAGGCGCTCGCTGAGGACCTTGGAGGTCAGTCCCGGCAGGGCCCGCTGGAGATCGCTCGGGCGCGAGGTGCCCCGGGCGAGTTCTTCGAGGACCGCCAGCGTCCACTTGCAGCGGAGCACATCGGTGATGCGGTGGAATGCCTCGGCTCGGTCGGGCGGCGAGTTGGGCGATTGGGGTGTGGGCATGTTCAGGATTGTCGCGTTCTGGGCGTGCTGTGCATGGTGACCGGTTTGATCGTAAGGGAGGAAGCGGTCGGTGTGGACAAATGGCGGAATCTAGGGCGGGTGTGGCGGCTTTGGTGTGCCTGAAAGGAGGGCACATCCATGTTCAGAGCAGTGCCTGTCGTTGTCATGGTGTCGCTCGGCGCGTGTGCGACTGGGGGCGTTGGTGATCAGAACGGGAACGAGGCGGCGGCATCCCGGGCCATGCCGAATCAGCCCGAGATACCGGGGTACACCTATGGCCAGCGCGAGGTGCCAAGAGCGCCGATCTCGCTGGAGGAGCTTGAGCTCATCAAGAAGTCCTTGCTGCTGACAGCCGAGGACGAGAAATACCTGAGGATGTCGCGAGAGGTGCTCGAGCCGAACGTGAGCGATCTGGTGGGCGTGTGGTACGGCTTTGTGGGCGCCAACCCGCACTTGCTCGCGTCGTTCTCGAGCGAGGCGGGCGAGGTGGACGCGGCGTACCTGGAGCGCGTGCGGTCGCGGTTTGAGCGCTGGGTGCTGGATACGGCCGACGCAAAGTTTGATCAGGCTTGGCTGGATTACCAGTTCGAGATCGGTCGCCGGCACCACAGCGTGGGCAAGAACAAGACGGACGATGCGAAGGCTGTGGATCAGGTGCCGTTCCGATATATCCAAGCACTGACGGTGCCGGTGACGACGACGCTTCGGCCGTTCCTCGAGCGGGGCGATTACTCCGCGGAAGAGGTCGAGAAGATGCACGCGGCGTGGGTCAAGAGCGTGACGCTCCAGGCGATCTTGTGGAGCTATCCGTACGTGAAAGAAGGCGATTTCTAGTTTGTGATGTTGTTTCGTTTGGTATGAGACAGAAAGGAAGCGCAATGAAGAAAGCAGTGTTTTACCACGCGGGATGCCCGGTGTGTGTGCAGGCCGAGGAGACGGTCGCCAAGGCGATCGATGGGAACGAGTACGAGGTCGAGTATGTGCACCTCGGTGAGGCGAGGGACCGGATCGCCGAGGCGGAGCGCGCAGGCGTGGAGTCCGTGCCGGCGGTTGTGATGGATGGTCAGCCGTTCCATATCAACTTTGGCGCTTCGTTGAATGACGTGAAGGGCTGAAGCGGTTCGTCTGCGCAGCCGTGAGAGCGGGTGCGCAGGCTTGTGTTGCGAGGTGTGTACCGGGTGTGCGCCGTCGCACCGTTACGGGGTTAGAGGTCGCCGACGGCGGCTGCTGCGTTCATGGCTTCTTCGATGTCGCCCGGCTCAAGGATGTTCCAGCGCTCTTGCGCGTGGTGTGCCCAGACGCCCGCGAGGAAGTCGGCCTGGAGTTCGAGGCGGACTGAGAGGTTGTTGTACTCGGTCTCGGGGACTCGGCCTCTGGCGCTGTGGACGCGGTCGGTTGTGCCGAGCAGGTGCTGGACGTGATGACCGACTTCGTGCGCGGATTACATCCTCGCCCCGGCGTCCTTGTGGTGCTTGCGGAACCACTCGATGGTGCGGGTGAGGCCTTCCTCGAAGCTTACTTCGGCTTGCCAGTTCAGCAGTTTCTTGGCGCGGCTGGTGTCGAGGCAGCGGCGGGGCTGGCCGTCGGGCTTGGTGGCGTCCCAGCGGATCTTGCTCGATAATTCGTCGGCATTGGCGGCGAAGCCGGTGAGGCGGGCGATGAGTTCGACGAGGTCCTTGATCTTGATCTCGAAGCTCGCGCCCAGGTTGATCGGGACGGGTTCGTTCATGGTTTCTGTCGCGCGGACCACACCCTCGGCGGCGTCGTCGACGTAGAGGAACTCGCGGGATGCGCTCCCGGTGCCCCAGACCTCGATCGACGAGTCACCCCGTTCCTGGGCTTCGACGCATTTGCGGATGAGGGCGGGGATGACGTGTGAGGAGTGGAGGTTGAAGTTGTCGTGCGGGCCATAGAGATTGACGGGCAGGACGTAGGAGGATTTAAGGTTGTATTGCATGCGGTATGCGTCGAGCATGACCATGGCGGCTTTCTTGGCGACGCCGTAGGGAGCGTTGGTTTCTTCCGGGTAGCCCTCCCAGAGGTTCTCCTCGGTGAAGGGCACGGGCGTGTCTTTGGGGTAGGCGCAGATGGTGCCGACCTGGACGAATTTGTCGAGGTTGCGGACGCGGGCCTGCTCGATGAGGTGCATGGCCATGGCCATGTTGGCGTAGAAGTAGCGCCCCGGGTTGTCGCGGTTGGCGCCGATGCCCCCGACCTCGGCGGCGAGGTGGATGACGATGTCGGGTTTGGCGTCGTCGTAGAGGCGGGTGCAGGCCTCTTCGGTGGTGAGGTCGTAGTCGCTCCGGCGGGGGATGAAGATCTCGTCAACGCCACGCTCGCGGAGCTTGTGGACGACGACGGCTCCGAGGAAGCCGGCGCCGCCGGTGACGACGACACGCTTGCCCGCCAGGTCGGTGGTGGAGGTGTCGGCCTGTGCGGTGCGGAGGTGCGGGGGGGTGAAATCGTGGCTCATGATGAAGGATAGGGGCGGGCAGGCCGACTGAATGGGGGAGGGGCCGGGTTCCTAGGCTTGGCCTCTGGGGCTTGGTCTTTGGTGCTTGGCCTCCGGGAACGCGGTTGTCGGGGCGACGGGCCCTGAGGCTGGTTCCGATCACACACAGGGCAGTGGATGACGACGACGGCGAGCAACCCGACGCAGAGCGTGCCTGCCGGCTTGGGGGACGCCGAGCTGGCGCGCCGGCTGTACCCGGACGGGCCGATGCTGACGAGGTTCATCCAGAGGCACCGGCACCGGATCTGCCCGCTTGGGCTACTGGCCCGGCAGGTGCCCGAAGGTTCGAGGGTGCTCGATGTGGGCTGCGGCGGGGGGCTCTTGGCGGCGCATCTTGTCGCGTCGGGGCGGGCTGTTGAGGTGCACGGGATCGACGCGTCGCGCCCGGCGATCGAGATCGCGCAGTCGATGTCGCAGCGACTGAAGGACGTGGCGCCCGGTGCGGGTGTGCAGTTCGAGCATCGTCAGGTGCAGGACGGTCTGCCCGATGCGTTGTTTGATGTGGTGTGTCTGATCGATGTGCTGCACCATGTGCCGGTGGAGGCGCAGGAGCGGGCGTTCCTGGACGCGGCCTCGCGCGTCAGGCCCGGCGGCGTGTTCCTCTACAAGGACATGGCGGACGGGCCGGTGTGGTGTTCGGGGATGAACCGGTTGCACGATCTGGTGATGGCAAGGCAGTGGATCCGGTATGTGCCCGTGGAGCGGGCCGAGGGGTGGGGCGAGCGTGCGGGCCTTCGTCTCGAGCGGAGCGAGGACGTCCGGATGCTGTGGTATGCTCATGAGATGCGTGTATTTCGACGTGATCTCGAGGGCGATTCGTGAAGCTCGAGCCGGGCCAGCCCAGGACGATGGCGGTGGCTGCGCTGTTCGCCGGCGCGGTGACGCTCGTGCCGACGCTGTGGCTGATCCTGACCGGGCACAACGCCGGGCGGGCGGCGTTCGACTCGATTGTGTATCACGAGCGGTTCATCCGGGATCTGGCGGCGAGTTGGCCTCGGTTCGATCTCTCGAACCCGCTGACAGCGACGACGCCGGGCTATCACATCCTGCTTGCCACGCTCATGCAGCTCGGCTTGACGAGTGAGCTGACGCTGCGGTTGATCAGCGCGTTGATCGGTGCATCGCTTGGCGGATTGCTCGCGGCGTGGCTTGCCAAACGGTCGTCGAAGTATGACGCGGTCTTGATGATTCTGCCGCTGGCCTGCTCGAGTTATGTGGTGCAGTCGGGCGCGTGGCTTTTGCCCGACAATCTCGCGTGGATCGGTGTGGCGACGATCATGATGCTGACGCTGCACCCGAGCGTGTCGTGGAGGCCGGTGATTCTCGCATCGGTGGTGCTGCTCGGGCTTGTGCTGGTCAGGCAGATCCATATCTGGGCGGCGGGTCTTGTGTGGTTGATGGCCTGGCTCAACGCGAGGCCGACGGAGCGTTCCGTGTTTGACAGCCTGCCGACGCGCGTCTGGCACACGGGCGTTGCAGCGGTGATGACGCTGCCTGCGTTCGCGGCACTGGCTTGGTTTGTACAGCAGTGGGGCGGGCTGACGGCTCCGCGGTTTCAAACGAACATCACGGGCGTGGGCGTTTATACGCCGGCGTTCATACTGGTGCAGGTGGCGGTGTTCTTTGTTGGGTTCTCGCCCTGGCTCTTGCCGCCGATGGTCCGGGCGGTGAAGGGTTCGCCGAGGGTGCTGCTCCTCGCAGCGGCGATCGGCTTCCTGCTGGCGGTGATCCCGAACACGACGTACAACGAAGACGCGGGGCGGTTCTCGGGGTTCTGGAGTCTGGCAAAGAAGTTGCCGACGATCGCGGGTCATTCGAGTCCGGCGTTCCTGGTGCTCGCGCCGGCCGGAGCGGCGGTGATCGCTGGCGCGATGATCGAGATCCCGCGGCGGAAGGCGTGGGTGTTCCTGGGCGCGCTCGTGGCCTTCACCGCGGCGCAGTGCAGCACGGTCAACAGCTTCCAGCGGTACCACGAGCCGATGCTACTGATGCTGCTGGCGCTCATGTCTTCGGTGCAGCCGGTGACGGGCCGATTCGCGGCGACGAAGTACCTCCGGCCGATGGCGGTTGCGGTGTTGTGCGCGCTGCTGCTGCTGGTGATGGTGCGGAGTATTCGGGGTGAGCCGATCGAGCCCGACGCGGTGCCTCACCCGTTGCACACGATGCCGGGTGATCCGTGGTATGTGGCACCCGGTGAGACGGATGTGAACGAGTCGATCAGCGATCCGGGTTGAAGTGTTTGGTTCGGACAGTCATGGTGCGTGACGCGGGCTGATACTCGTAGGGTCCGAGATCGATCGGCCCCGGGAGGCCGCCGGCGTCGAAGTGGTTGGTCGCACTCGGGTCATCGACGAATCGCGGGTTGCCGGCCAGATCGATGAGGCCGACGAGGAACTCGTCGCGGTCTCCGTCGCGGTCGAGGTCGTAGACATCGCGCGGGAGTTTGGTGTTGCCCCCGGCGTCGATGGCGGGCGATCCGGGGAGGAGTCGCAGGTCGCCGTAGTCATCGTTGAGTGATTCGTCGATATCCGGCGTGCGCGGGTCGTCACCGAAGCCGTCGCCGCCGTGGGTTGGGATGCGGGTGAAACCGACGGATTGGATTTGGTTGGTGATGAGGTTGGATACGTTGCTCTCGGAGTATGGCCCCGATGAAGATTGGAAAGGAGGGCCGGAGTCCGAGGATACGACAATGCACGATGAGAGAGTCGGCGAAGAAGACAGTCGAGGTGTCAGTGAGTTTCCGAGTACGTCCTTTGCAATATAGATTATCGACCCTTCCTTGGCATGGTTGCCAATAAACACACAATTAGAGGTTGCTGTGCGGGTCGACGCTTCTATAGCACCACCGGTGTAGTTTTCCGCACTGTTTCCTATGAAAATCGAATTGGCAATTGTCAGATCATGCGGAAGTCGGCTGGTCGAACCAGCATAGATAGCGCCGGCCGAGGACCACGAAGATCCTCCGGCGCGGTTTCCAAGGAACTCACTGCTTTCAACGACACAGTGGCTTGACCTCCCGCCCATCATAATGGCTCCGGCGATGGTCGCGATATTGTTTTTGAAGATGGAATTCCGGACTACTAGTGTTCCTTCTTCTAAGCAGAGGCCGCCCCCGCCTCCGGGCCAGTATGTGTTATCTGGCTGGATATCACCGTTATCTTCGAAAATACAATATGAAATAATCGATGGCTGAGTTGAAGAGGAAAGGAGGTTGATCGGTCCGACGCCCCGTCCCACATTCCGTCTGAACGTGCAGCCGTCAAAGTGCAGGGTGCCAAATGCATATACTGCAGATTCATTGTATCCGCGGTTACCATCAAAGATACAATCAGAAACCAAGACAGGAACCCCGCCTCCGCCTCCGCCGATACCGAGAGTGGCACCTGAAGAAAAGTTGCCGTTATTCAGAAAATGCGTACGAAGTATCTCGATAGAACCGAGTGGACTTAGTGAGAGAGCGCTGGTGCCTGGGGCGCCGACGTTATTGTCGAATACACAATCTTGGATCGTTCCTGAAGACGTGCGGATGTGCACACCGTCGTTCGTGGCGTTCATAAATGAAGATTGGTGTAGATCAATGTAGTCGGTGTATATATCGAGTTGCACACCCGTCATGCTGTCAAAGTGGCAGCCGCGCATTTCGAACGTGAGCGATCGCGTAATCCGAACGCCGCGTCCGGGGCCAGTAAATGTTGAATCATGTACAACAACATCAAAGACAAGCAGCTCCCCTGATTGGCTGTAGCTGAAATCAATTCCGTAGTCGCATTTCGAAAAAGCACAGTTATTCACAGAGAGCTGTGCCGCGCGATACGCCCGAATGCCAGCGGTAGAGCTTTCAAACGCGAGTCCATCGAGCGTGATAAACGGGAGCACATCGGCCAGTTCGTTCTGGTAATGCAGGATTGTCCCATCCGCCACGGTGTCGCCGTCGATATCGCCGGAGAGGATGGTCTGGTCGGGGCCGGCGCCGATGAGTGTGAGCGATTTGTTCTCGGGGTCGAGCAGTTCGCGGTAGATGCCCGGGGCGATGTGGATCTCGTCGCCTGGCTGGGCGGCGTCGATGGCGGCCTGAATCGTCGGGTACTGGCCAGGGACGTACAGGGGCTCGGCGTGCGTGTTCGTGACAATGCACAGCGTGAGCGTGGCGAGTCCTTTGTTCATGGCTACCTCTCCGTCGCCGGGCGCAACCGGCGGGTGTGATGAGCGATCGACGAGCTGGCGCGAAAGCGCCGGTGATGAGGTTGTTGGACGCGGGCGGACCCGAAGGGTTCACGGAATCAGTGCAAAATGTCGCAAGCCCCTCCGCAGGAAGGGGCTTGCGTGGGAGGGCATCGCTCTTTCAGGTGAGTAAGGGACTTGATCCGGGCGGATCAGCAGCGGTTCAGCACCCCGCGTTGTAATTGGCGACCCAAGCGGAGAAGTCTGCAGGTGAGCAGGTGCTGTCGCCGTTCTGGTCGCACTCTGGGGCCTGGGCGTTGAAGGCGGCGACCCAGGCGCTGAAGTCGGCGGGGGTCACCATGCCGTCGTTGTTGACGTCGGGGAGGCAGGGGGAGTCGCAGTGAAGATCGTAGAAGTAAGCGGCTCCTGCTGCGTTGCCAATATCGAAGTCGTAAGCCGCAGGGATCAGAACGGTCGAATCTGAGACTGAGATGCGCGACGCAAAGCCTGTGAGAGCATTGACTGGTGAAGCGAGTTTGTCTGACTCGGCCCATGTTCCATCGGTGTATTGGAATAGGTAGACGGATCCGTAATCATGACTGATGATTACCTCAGAGCAGATGAAAATGGAGTTGTCTTCGATGGCAACGCTTTGGCCGAAACCTTCGAGCGGGTTCGTGTCGGAAGGGGTGAGTTTGTGTGTCTCTACCCAGTCAGTGCCTTGGAGTTCGAAGACATGTGCCGCTCCGGCAAACGAGCCGTTGGCGTTGTCACCAAAGGCTCCGATGACTGTAGTGTTGCCGTCGATGTCAATGCTTTGGCCAAACAAAGCTCCGCTGTTGCTCGCTGTGGGAGTGATCTTGGTGTGATACGTCCACGTGTTATTCACTTTGCGGAATTCGTATACAGCACCTGTTGAGGCTCCGGTCTGATTTGTGGCGTAGAGATCGCCGGCAAGGATGATGTCGCCGGTTCGAGATGCCGGGCCCCACATCGAATTGCCTGATCCAATATTCGGGGGTTCAAGCTTGGCGGTCTGATTCCAGTTGGAGCCATCGTGCTCGAAGACATAGAGAGCACCGGTATTGAAGTCGTTCGTCGTACCTCCATCGGCGCCCACAATTAAAGTGTCGCCATCGAGCATCAAGTAGTTCCCAAAGCGATCCATCGGCGCGGCGTCATTCGCGATGATTCGCTCTTGAAGTACCCAATTATTGCCGTCGAACGCGTAGAGATAGACGGCGCCGGTTTCTTCACCGTGCGTATCGTCGTCTTCACCGCTCGCAGAGATAGCGAGGCGGTTTCCTGAGAGTGAAACGGAGGCGCCAAAGAAGGCGTTGCTGTTTGGCTGTTCTATGGAGATGGTGTCGTCGTGAACCCACTGTCCTTCGATGCGCCGGAAGATATAGACAGGTTCTGTGTCGAAGAAGGAAAGGGTCCGGCCGGCGCTGATCGCGGCAAAATCACCAGACACTGAGCCATCCAGACCGAAGTTCTCGTTCTCACTGGCTGCTGGCGAGAAAGCTTTCGTGGCTAGATCGAAATTGCATGTCTGGGCGTGTGCCGAGGCGGATAGCAGGATAGTGATAGCAGTAACGCAGTGGTGGTGAATGCTCATAATAACCCCAGCCTGGAGGAGCCCAGGCTGGGGAGTCTACTGCATACCGAAGTGAGATGATAGGGAAATCTGTGTGAAGGGCGCAATTCGGAATTAGCACCCCGCGTTGTAATTGGCAACCCAAGCGGAGAAGTCTGCAGGTGAGCAGGTGCTGTCGCCGTTCTGGTCGCATTCGGGGGCCTGGGCATTGAAGGCGGCGACCCAGGCGGAGAAGTCGGCGGGGGTCACCATGCCGTCGTTGTTGACGTCGGGGAGGCAGGGCTCGTCGGGTTCGATGATTACGATGCTGCCCGTCATGCCGAGGTGGCCGGTGATGCGGCAGGTGAAGTAGTACACGCCCACGTCGCCGACGGCGGGTGTCCACACGATGGCGTCGGTGGTCGGGGCGGGGTCGGCGGTGAAGTCGGCGATGGGTTGGAGCGTGGCGTTGTCGATGACGGCTCCATCGGAGGTGGTGCGCATGAATGAGCCGTCGGTGCCCGAGATGGGCAGTGTGTTGTCGCAGATCACGAAGGGGTGGAAGCCGGTGGTGCGGACGAAGGTGTAGGTCTGGCCCGCGACAAGAACGAGTGTGGGGTCGGGCTCGTCGGTGATGGTGCCCGAGTCGTCGGTCCACGTGAAGAGGAAGTCGCTGATGCCGGTGTTGCCGATGCTGAACGTGACACCCTCGTCGACGAGGTATCGGCTGGGGCCGAGCTGGGTGGTGTCGGCGACGGCGGTGCCGACGAGCGTGGCGGCGATCAGGGCGGCTGCGGCGGGGGTCAGGCTGTGCATGGGGTTCTCCTCTCAGGATTGGGTCATGCCCGGCGCGGCGGCAACACACGGCCAAAGCGGGCAATGCGTGCATCCTCGGGCGGAATCCCCAGGCGCCAATCCATCTGAAGAGAGGGGAGCGTGAAGGAGGCGTTATTATCGGACTTTTGAGGCGTGGAACTGGCTCTGGGGGGCGTTCTGGCCGATGGTGAGAGCGGTTCAGGGCGGGTGGGGCCTCTACCCTCATTCGTTCCGGCCGCGTTTGGCGGGGCCGGGCGAGAACACGCAGGCCCGGTCGGCGTATACCGGGTTCAACACGCAGCAATCCCGCGGTCAGCCGCGGCCAGAGACGCGGAGCAGAGCAGATGACCGAAGCCAACGGCAAGAAGGCCCTGATCACCGGCATCACGGGTCAGGACGGCAGCTACCTCGCCGAGCTCCTGCTCAGCAAGGGCTACGAGGTGCACGGCATCAACCGGCGCGCGTCCTCGTTCAACACCGAACGCATCGACCACATCTATCAGGACCCGCACCTGGCTGGCACGAGGCTTTTCCTGCACTACGGCGACCTCTGCGATGCCAACGTGGTCTCCAAGCTGATGGATCAGATCAGGCCCGACGAGGTGTACAACCTCGGTGCGCAGAGCCACGTGCGCGTGTCGTTCGACATGCCGATCTACACGGCCGAGACGGTCGCGATGGGCGCGCTCAAGTTGCTCGAGGCGATCCGCGATTACCGCGACAAGACCGGGCACGAGGTGCGCTACTACCAGGCCTCGAGCTCGGAGATGTACGGCAAGGTTGTCGAGACGCCCCAGACCGAGACGACGCCCTTCTACCCGCGGTCGCCCTACGCGTGCGCGAAGCTGATGGCGCACTGGGCAACGGTGAACTACCGCGAGAGCTACGGGCTGCACGCTTCCTGCGGCATCCTGTTCAACCACGAGAGCCCGCGTCGTGGCGAGACGTTCGTGACGCGCAAGATCACACGGGCCGTCGGCCGCATCAAGATGGGCCTGCAGAAGAAGGTGTTCCTGGGCAACCTCGACAGCAAGCGTGACTGGGGCTTTGCGGGCGATTACGTCGAGATGATGTGGCGGATGCTCCAGCAGGAAACGCCCGACGATTACGTTGTTGCGACGGGGCGGACGATCAGCGTGCGCGAGTTCGCGGATCTGGCGTTCAAGGCGGCGGGGCTTCGCTTCGAGGACCACGTTGAGTTTGACGCCAGGTACCTGCGGCCAGCGGAGGTGGACCTGCTTCTGGGCGATCCCGCTAAGGCCAAGGCTCAGCTGGGCTGGGTGCCCAAGACGACGGTCGAGGAGCTTGCCCAGATGATGGTGGATCACGACCTGGAGCTGGCTGCCCGCGAGAAGACGCTTCGGGACGCCGGGCACGAGCTGCCGAGCTTTACGGGTCACGATCAGTAGCGGCTGCCCGCTCGGCGAGCAGGGCGTTCAGCTTCGATCGTTCGAGTCGGCGTGAGGTCACTTTGTTGCGCAGGGTGCGCGGAGCCTCGGCGATCGCTTCGAGAGCGCCGATGAGTCGCGAGCCTGGCTCGAGTTCGTAGCCGAGCTTGGTCATCTGCGGTGCGCAGAAAGCCTGCACAATCGAGATCTCGCGTCGGGACAGCTTGCCCCGGTACCTGCCGATTCTGGAGCTTGTCAGTTTCTCGAGTGTCTGAAGCTTGTGCTTCTCGCGCGAGGCGAAGCCGGTGTCCTGTCGCTGTGACGGGTCGGTCATGTTCGGCACAAACTCGATATCGAGAAACTCGGCGAGCCCCCGCATGGTCTGTTCGGGTTTCTCGATCAGGTCTTCGTACTTCACCAGCCTGAAGCGATCGGCGTAGCTGGACTTTGCGTGGCGGATTGCTTGCTGCTGATCGAGTCGCCAGCGCACAGCGGCCTGGAGATGGGTGCGGTTCCAGAGCTCGTGATGAGAGATCGCAACGTCCCTGGGGTCTCGCACGATCTGGATGATGCGTGCACTCTCGAACATGCTCAGGATGAGTCCGACGTGGTGCGCGTGCGAGGGGCTCTTTTCGCCGATGATCGTGGCGTTGTTCGATTCGCCGCAGAGATCGAGCCAGTCACTCAGGAGGCGGGCGTGTGTGCGGGGACCTGGCCGGCTGAGTCGCTCGCTTAGTTCGTGACCATCGGCGGGGAACTCGTTCTGGTTGTTTCGGTTGATGACGACCTGTACCGCGTTGTCCCAGCCCGAATCCGAGCCGATCGGTCCCAGGACGCGCTCCTGGGCGTACACCACGTCAAAGAACTGGGTCTCGGGGGGGACGGTGACCCCGGGGGATTGCATGATGAGCGACTGCAGGAGCGTCGTGCCCGATCGGGGCGTGCCAACGATGAAGAAGTAGCGTGTAGACATCGGCGGATCGTACTCCGTTGCGAACAAGCCCGGTCCGATTTAGGGGGTCAGTCGGAGAACGCGCCGGGCTGGCGTCGCAAGTTTACCCGGGAGAAGCGAGATCGCTTCCTGTGTGATAGCCGGCAACAGGAACCGGAAACACAGGGCGCAGGCAACCGAGTAGGCCGAGCCGCAGAGTACCAATCGGATGATCGGGTGCCATGAGCCGATCAGTGCGTCGTCCAGCAGGATGGCACCGATCGCGGCAGCGGCCGGGATGAACCAGACGACCAGTGTGCGACGCAGGAGCCCGCCGCTGGGTACTCCGAATCTTCTGGTGCCAGCGATGAGTGCGATCAGCACGCTGAGCGAGAAAGTCACGGCGGCGACGAGAGCGATGAGTTCGGTGTTGTCGTCAGTCTTGAGACCCACGATGGTCATGGCAACGACAATCGCAGCACCAAATGCGCAGCTCAGGCCGGCAAGCGATCTGAATCGACCCTGAGCCATGTAGATGCCCTGGAGCATCGGGAAGAGCAGCCGGAACGAGAAGCAACCCGCGAGGATTCGGGCGGGATTGACGGCGTCATCCCATTTATCGACCCAGACAAGATCGATCAGGGGCGAGGCTACCGCTGCGATCCCGCCACCGAGCGAAGCGCCGATGAGCGTCGTAAAGGCTGTGGCGCGGATGATGGCCGACCTCAGCCGACCCGGGTCGTGCTGGATGCGTGTGAATGTCGGGAAGAGAACGGTCCGGAGATTCGATCCGAGCAGCTGCTGTATCTGTCCGGCAAGTTGAAAAGCAAAGACGTACACACCGAGCGTCTCGGCTGTGATCAAGGGACCGAGCACGAGGTAGTCGCCCATGTTGAACATCGCGATGGCCAGCGACAGAACGATGAGCCACTTGCACTTGCCGATGATGGGTTTCCAGAGTCTGCGGATGTTGGGTCGTTTCCAGAGTGCGTCTCGTGTGAGGCGGTAGCCCGCGATGGATCTGTACAACGCCGACAGGATCAGAGGGAGGACAAAGCTGAGCGGTCCTGCGCCGAGTACCGCGAAGAGGATCATGGCCGCTTGCTTCAGCAGGGCGTCGGTGGTCTGTATTCTGGCAATATCTTTGAACCGAAGATCGGCGCTGAGCTTGGCGAGGAAGAGTGTGCCGGGCGTGGCAAGGGGGATCGAGACACCGATGATCAGGAGCATCAGCGGGAAGCGTGGATCGGCGTAGGCGGAGTCTGTTGAGATGTTCGTCGAGGCGAACAGGCCCGCCAGGGCGATGAGGACGAGCGCGCCGGCGGTGTTGAACGATGAAGCGATGCGGAACACGGTGCCGGCGATCTTGTTGTAGTTGTTGCCCCCGCGTTGCACGAGCAGGTGCTGGGTGCCGCCGTCGCGGACGAATTCGATAAAGGCGGCCAGTCCGATCGCCGAGCCGTAGATCCCGAATTCTTTGTCGCTCAGCAGCAGGCCCAGGACGATCTGGGTGACAAACGACCCGGCCTTGGCGATTACGCTGGCGATCACGATGACATTGGCACCCGCGACGGTCTGGGCGGCGAGACTGCCGGTCGCGTTCTCTGTTTGGTCATCTCTGCCCATCGGGGTATCAGGATAGCAGCAGCGGGTCTGAGTGACTGTACGAGGCGATGCTCGGTCTTGATCGGGTCAGTCTTGGCTTGGCCTTCATCCGGGGCGAGGAGATGTCGAAGGAGTTGGCGGTCATGAAGGTCCCCCAAGCGTGCTCCGGCACAATCAGGTCCAGCCTCGGTTACAGAATGATGGACCCTCTGTGTGTCCACCGATAGCACTATCGTTGGTGATCGTTTGGTCGCTCAGGGTGGCGCCCTGGAGGTGATGAGGTGAACTGGCAGGCCTGGACAACCCTGGGTGTGATCCTGGCCATGGTGCTGGTCTTGGTGCGTGGGCGCTACGGGCCGGATGTGGTGATCGTCGCAGCGGTGGCGCTGCTCGTCTTTCTGGGCGTACTCCGGCCCGACGAGGCGCTGGAGGGGATGTCCAACCAGGGCGTCGCCACGATCGCTGTGCTCTATGTCGTGGTCTGCGGGCTCACCGAAACGGGCGCGGTGCGGTGGATCGGCTCGATCATGCTGGGCCGACCCAGGACGCAGCGCGGGGCGCTCTTCCGGCTGATCGCGCCGGTGACTGCCCTGTCTGGCTTCGTGAACAACACCCCGATCGTCGCGATGATGATCCCGGCGATCGACGACTTCTGCAAACGCAGACAGTGGCCCGTCTCCAAGTTCATGATCCCGCTGAGCTACGCGGCGATCCTCGGCGGCACATGCACGCTCATCGGCACGAGCACGAACCTCGTGGTCAACGGCGAGTGGGTCGCCTCCGGACGCGAGCCGATGGGCATCTTCACGATCGCGCTCGTGGGTGTGCCGTTCGCGCTTGTCGGAGCCTTGTATTTGATGACGGTTGGCTCTTCGCTTCTGCCGACGCGGGGGTCCGTGCTCAGCCCGAGCGATGACGCGCGCGCGTACACCGTGGAGATGCTCGTGGCAGCGGGGGGGCCCCTCGAGGGCCGGACGATCGAGCAGGCGGGGCTGCGCCACCTGCCCGGCTTGTTCCTCGCGGAGATCGAACGCGCCGGATCGATTCTCGCTGCCGTCGGGCCGAACGAGAAACTCCAGGGCGGCGACCGCCTCGTGTTTGTCGGTCAGGTCGACTCGGTCGTGGACCTGCAGAAAATCCGCGGCCTCGAACCCGCGACGGACCAGGTCGTCAAGCTGAACGAACCCAGACCCAACCGCGTGCTCGTCGAGGCGGTGATCAGCAACAGCCACCCGCTGCTCGGGCAGAGCGTGCGCGAGGGGCGGTTCCGCACACGGTACAACGCGGTCATCATCGCGGTGGCTCGCAACGGCGAACAGATCCGTCGCAAGATCGGTGAGATTGTCATCCGCCAGGGTGACACGCTGCTGCTTGAAGCGCCGCGGTCCTTCATCGCGCAGATGCGCGACTCGCGGGATTACTACCTCGTCAGCGAGGTCGCCGACTCGGCGCCGGTGCGCCATGAAAAAGCGATCCTGGCGATCGGGATCGTGGGGCTGATGGTGGCTCTGGCGACGATCCAGCCCACGATTCCGGTCCCGATGGTCGCCGGGGGCGGGAACGTCAAGGTCGGGATGCTGCACGCGGCGGTCTTCGCGGCCGGGCTGATGCTCGTATTGCGCTGCTGCTACGGGTGGCAAGCGCGCAAGAGCGTGGACTGGACCGTGCTCGTCACGATCGCCGGCTCGCTCGCGCTGGGCAAGGCGCTCGAGGCCTCGGGCGCGGCCGAGAGCATCGCGGACACCGTTGTCGGTCTGGCGGGCACGAATCCCTGGCTCATCCTGGGGACGGTGTACCTGATGACGATGCTCCTGACGGAGATGATCACCAACAACGCCGCGGCGGTGCTGATGTTCTTCATCGCCGAATCGGCCTCCCAGAAACTGGGCGTGGAGTTCCAGCCCTTTGTGATCACGATCATGATGGCCGCCAGCGCGAGCTTCTCGACACCCCTTGGCTACCAGACGAACCTGATGGTCCTGGCGCCGGGTGGGTACAAGTTCGGCGACTATCTCCGCGTGGGCGTGCCGCTGAACATTCTCGGGATGGTGATGACGGTGGGCCTGACGCCCCTGTTCTTCGAGTTCTGATCGATTCAGGCCCGAGCCGGAGTCGCTACGCTGTGGGTCATGGAATGGCTCACAACCGAAGCTCTCGTCGCGCTCATGATGCTCACGATGCTCGAGATCATCCTCGGCATCGACAACGTCGTCTTCATCAGCATCCTCACCGGGAAGCTCCCCGAGAAGCAGAGACCCAAGGCCACGATCGTTGGTCTTGGTGCGGCTCTGGCGATGCGGGTCGTGCTGCTCATCGGGATCAAGTGGATCATGGGCCTGGTCGAGCCGCTGTTTGATATCGCCGGCCGGGGCATCTCCACGAAGGATCTGATCCTGCTCCTTGGCGGCGCGTTCCTGGTCGGGAAAGCGACGTACGAGATCCATCACAACGTCGAGAACCATGGCCGCAAACTCGGGAACAAGCAGCCCGCCTCGTTCGCGGGCGTGATTGCACAGATCATGGTGCTCGACATGATCTTCTCACTCGACTCGGTCATCACAGCCGTCGGCATGGCCAACCAGCTCTGGGTCATGATCACCGCTGTCGTCATCTCGATCGCCGTGATGATGGTCTTTGCCAATCCGATCAGCTCGTTCGTGCAGCGGCACCCGGCGATGAAGCTGCTCGCGCTCGCGTTCCTGGTCCTCATCGGCGTCGCGCTCGCCATCGAGGGCGCTCAGCCCGACCCCATCGTCATCGACGGCGAAGTGGTGGGCGAGCACCACGGCTTCAAGGGCTACATCTACGCCGCGATGGGCTTTGCGCTCGCTGTCGAACTGCTCCAGCTCCGCATGGCCAAGAACGCCGCCAAGCACGCGGACCAGCCGACCGACCACGAAGACGCGGCTGCGGATTGATCAGAGACCTGCCGTCGGCGACAAACGCCACACAGACGGCGACGGTGTGATGGTCACGCTGTTCTTCGAACGCGGCGATGCAGTGTTCGCACCGGAACCCGCAGGATATCGGGCGATCACGCCGGCTGGATACCCAGCGCCTCGATCGCGCCGATCACGTGGCCGTGCACGCGGGGCGGGGCGCAGACGATGCCCTTGTTCTTCTCCAGGCCTCGCCCGTGTGAGAAATCCAGTGCGCTGCCGCGGATGTCGGTCACGAAGCAGCCCGCCTCCGTCGCCACGAGCGCGCCGGCGGCGTGGTCCCAGATGCGCTCGACATACCCCGGTCGCGTCGGCATGCGCAGATAGGCGTGCGCCTGACCCCGCGCGGTGACCGCGTACTTGCACTGGCTGTCGATCTTCACCGGCTCGCCAGTCGGGTGCCCGTACTGCTGCTGGATGTAATCAAGGATGCGCGCGGTGTCGTCGGCGTTGCTGTGGGCTTTCTCGACCGAGCCGCAGACGCTGACCGGCGAGCCCTCGTCCACGTCGTTGCATCGGATCTGCGTCGGGGATGTCTTGCCGACGATCTCGAAAGACCCCTCGCCCTTGATGGCGACGTACACGCAGCCCGTTGCGTCGGGGGTGCTCAGATCAGCGGAGAAGTCAGCGGGAAGGTTCGGGCAGCCCATCGCCCCGACGACAGGCTCGCCGTTCTCAACGTAGGCCAGCGCGATGGCGTACTGCTGGCCGCGGAGAAAGCCCTTCGTGCCGTCGATCGGATCGAGTGTCCAGAAGCCCGCGTGATGCGTGTCGCCCGCGCCGACATCGATCAGTCTCAGCACGTCGTCGGCGGTCAAATCATCGAAGACACCCTGCACCGCAGCGACGACGGCCTCAAGATGCGCACCGTGGCCCTCTTCGCGCAGAAACTTGGAGTCCTCCTCGCCCACGAGCACGACCTCGCCCAGACGGTGCGTCAGCACCTTGGCCACCACGGCCTGACTTGCGAAGTCGGCGACCGTCACAGGGCTCTTGTCGTCCTTGGTGATCTGGCGGACGTTCTCGAGCGCGGACTGGACCTGTCGGCACACCCCGGAGGAAAGCGTGACAGCGTCGCGTGCGGCTTCGAGCATCTTCGCGTAATCGGCCATGGGTTGGGGCTCCTTCCGCATGCAGCGTAGGACGCCGGCCGTGCGAGGTCCGGATGCAAAGCGGGCCGGGAGTATGAGTCTCCCGGCCCGCGAGGTGTGGCTTTCAGCCCCGGCGGGTTCGTCCCGCCGAGTATGTCAGGGGATCAGAGACCCGGGCAGCCGGCGTTGTAGTTGCTGACCCAGGCGCTGAAGTCAGCCGGGGTGCAGTTGCCGTCGCCGTTCTGGTCACAGCCGAAGCTGCCCGAGTTGAACGCGGCAACCCACGAGCTGAAGTCGGCCGGCGAAATGGTGCCGTCGTTGTTCACGTCAGCGAGGCAGTCGATGATGGTGAACGTCGCCTCGTCGGCCTGAGTGTTGTTGCCGGTCACGTTCTCGTTGGTGAGCGGCGGGATACGCAGACCCGAGTAGTAGTTACCCGGAGCGAGCGAGCCCGGCACATTGAACGACCATGAGTAGTTGCTGGAGCCGCCCGGGGCTATGTTGCCGACCGAACCGCTGTTGGCGAGCGTGTCGGCTGTGGAGATCACCGCGTTGGTCGAAACGCGGATCTCGAGCGGGATCGTGCCTGTGTCGGCGGAGCCGTCGTTAGAGATGGTGAAGGCCGTCACGGGGACCGACTGGCCGTGGTAGTAGCTGCCGTTGGCCGCGTCGTAGTTGCTCACGGCTGCGTCGGGTCGGCCGTTGACCTGGATCGGGCTCTGGTTGATCCAGTAGTTCGAGGCGACGCTGTTGTCCACGTCATCGGAGCAGCTGATGATGATTCCGATGAAGCGCGGGCCCTCACCGAGGCTGGTGGGGAGGTTGACGGACTCCACGGGTGTAGTGAAGCTCGCGTTGCCCGCCAGACCCGAGTAGGTGAAGCTGCCGATCTCGGGGTCACCGGTCGAGAGAACGTTGTTGGTCGAAGCGCGAACGCTCATGGTGATGCTGTTGGACTGCTCGGCGCCCAGGTTCTGGAAGGTTGCCTGCACGTTGATGTTCGAGTTCACGAGGAACGTGCCGGTCGAGTTCTGGAAGCCGGTGATCGTCGGATCGGCGACGTCGTTGACCGAGATCTCCCACGCGTCCTGACCCGAGGAGTCGTTGTTGCTGCTGCTCGCGTCAGAGTTCTCGATGAGCAGGCCGACCCAGCGGGTGCTGGTGGGGGTGTTCTTGGGGATGGTGAGAGTGCGGGTCGGTGCGAAGATCGAGCCGGTGGTGCCGAAGTTGTGGCTGAAGGAGCCCGAGGCGAGTGTGGTGTCAGCGGAGCTGATGAGATCGTTGGTGGAGAGGCGGTAGGTGTAGGGCACGCTGCCGTTGTAGGCCGCCTGCGACCAGTTGCCGACGATGGCGTTCACGGTGATGGTGTCGCCCGCGTTGACGCTGGTGGTGCCGGTGGTCTCTCGGGTCCAGATGGCCCAGAGGTCGTAGCTGGCGGGCTGTGCCGCGGTGATGAAGGTGTCGCGGACGTACTCGAACGAGCCCTGCCAGAAGTTGGCGTGGCGTGTGTAGGTGGAGCGGTCCGAGGTGGAGGCGACGCCGTAGGCGAAGCGTGATGAGCCGTCGATGCGGTACTGGCTCGAGCCGGACATGCCGCCGTATCCGGCGCTGTCGTACTGCGCGCGGTTGGAGGAGGGGCAAGAATCGAAGGTGCCGAAGCGGTAGTACATGAAGTTGCCGGTCCAGCCGTAAGCGCCCTCTGCGGGGTAGCTCGCGTTGTTCCAGGTGTAGTCGGTGGTGAAGGTGTCGCAGTTTGAGCTGTAGCCGTACCCGAAGTTGCCGGTGATCATGCCGATGGGGCGATCGAGGCGGACGTAGGCCTGGTCGTAGTTGAAGTCGCCGTTCTGGGTCCAGCTGGTCCAGCTGACGTAGTTGGTGACATACCCGGAGCCGAAGGGCCAGTCCTGCTCATCGGTGTAGGGGAGGCCGCCGTTGTTGCCGTCGTCATTCTCGTAGCCGGGGAAAACCCAGATCTCGTCCGCCCATGCGCCGCCGCTGCCCTCGTGGATGCAGTGGCCGGCGGTGAGCACGGTCCGGCGGTCGATGAGCGTGCCGGAGCAGACGAAGTAGCTGTTGCCGAAACGCATCAGCAGCTTGCAGTTGATATTCCAGGGCGAGGCTTCGGGGTTGTTGATGATGCTCAGGGCGCTCATGTTCTCGCCGTTGATCGGCTCATAGCCCTCCATCTCGAGGAGCCCGGGGGAGGGGTTGACGACCTGGCCCGGCAGCTCGACGAAGTTCTGGGGGATGTCGCCGATGACCTGCGTGCCCGTGGCGGGGTAGTAGATCACCGGGCGGACCGTCGAGGGGTCGGCGATCTGCAGGGGCATGTTGGAATCGTCCGGCATGGGCATCGCCTGAGCGAAGTTCGCCTCGGGCGGGGGCATCCGGCGGGATTGCTCGGCCAGATGCTCGGCCAGGCCGGGCTCGTCCTCAACGACGACCGGCTGCGCCCAAGCGGTGGCAGCCAAGCCCGCGAAAGCGAGCATGGCAAAACAGGCTTTCTTCTCGATCTTCATTTTCTATCTCCACTGGGTGGCGCTCGAACCGCGCCGATCCTCTACTCACTCACCCCTCAGAAGAGTGTCCGCGGGGTCTTTGAACAGACTGCACGAGTACATCCGCAAACGAAATGACGACCCCGACACACAAATCCCGCGACGGATGAACGCAGAATTCTGGGGAGCGCATTGAAAGATGCCGGGGTTTCCCTGACAAGATTTCACCTAGGAAATCACCCGCATATATGGCTAATTTGCGCTTTGTTATACCCCTAAAAAAGGGTCTGTTATACATTTTGACACTATGCAAAACGCGGTTCTATGCATGAAAAACGCGAATAGGTATTCATCAATGAATAACCCCCGCCGAAGCGGGGGTGACTCAGTGGTGAAATGGGATGTCAGCCGCGTGTGTCAGTTGCAGCCGGCGTTGTAGTTGGCGACCCAGGCGCTGAAGTCGGCTGGCGAGCAGACGCCGTCGTTGTTTTGGTCGCAGGCCGCGCTCATGCTGTTAAACGCAGCGACCCAGGCGCTGAAGTCCGCCGGGCTCAGGATGCCGTCGCCGTTGGCGTCGGCCAGGCAGGCCGTCTCGCATTCGCCGGGCACCATGATCGTGATCGCGTCGACAGCACATTCGAGCACGTCCCCGGGGTCGTTCTCGGCCGCGGCAAAGCGGATCCGGAGCTGGCTCGTGTTGCCGAACTCGGATCCGATGTCGATCGACTCGGTGCGCCAACTCCCCGATGCGGAGTAGTTGCGAGCGACTGCCCAGTTCGAGCCGCCATCGGTCGAGACTTCCATGCGGAAGTAGTCCTCGGCACCGATGGTGTTGGTGGCATCGTTCATCCAGTACGCGTAGCTCAGGATGCCGCCGGTGGAGACATCGAAGATCGGGCTTGTGAGGATGGTTTCGCCGCCGTCGACGTCAGAGTTGGACTCGCCGTTATCGGTGAGCCAGCACCGTCCCGAGCCGTCGAAGTCCGCGGCGGGGTCGGAGCGATCGAAATTGGCGGGGATGGCCCGCTGCCACTGCCCGTCGCTGGCGTTGCCCGAGACGGTCCAGCCCGGGTCGGTCTCGCCGTCGTCGCTGAAGGCGATCACATCCGCGGTGACGTCGGCGACGATGGGTGTTGCCATGCCGTTGGCGGGGAAGTTGACGGTCGTGCCCGTCGAGGTCATGGCCTGGAGGTAGAACTCGACGGTGGTGTCGCAGTCGCCCGCGTTGAGGTTGGCGCTGTACATGCCGTTGCCCATCGAAGTGGCGGTGATCTCGGTGAACGAGCCGGAGTCCCCCTGGCGTGCAAAGACCTTGACGCCGCTGGCTGACGGGTTGTTCAGTGCGCCGAGCACGCTGAAGACGATCGCGCGCGATTCATCCTGTTGGAAGTTGGCGTACGAGGACTCGGGCAGCACGAACCGCAGGGGCTGCGTGCGCAGCTCGGCCATCACGAGATAGGCGGCTGTGATCTCCTCGGCCGCGGGCTGGATCTCGGAAGCGGGGGGCGAGAAGCCGTTGAGCCCGCCGCCGGTGGGCCTCGCCTCGATGGTGTACCCGTACGCGCCGAGCACAATCCCGGTCCAGTCGGCAAAGGTGCCCGCGGCTTCGTACAAGTCGAGCCCGCGCTGCGGGGTGTAGAACGCCCCGTTGGTCGCCAGGATCGCGTCAGACATCTCCACCGCCACAGCCTGGAGCTCGGACTCGTTCGGCACAGACTGTGCAAACGTGCCCGGCGCGTGCAGCACGAGCTGCGAGTAGCTGTGCGTATCGACATGCGCCCGCAGATCGTCGAGACTCATGAGGAAGTCGCGCATCACCTGTGTTTCGGGCTCCGAGAACGGCCCCGGGCCGTGGTAGGTCTCGTCGTCCGGATCGTTCGAGGCGCCGTTGCCGCCCCAGTCGACATCCCAGTTGCGGTTGAGGTCGACGCCGAAGGAGCCGCCGCCGTTGTTGCGCCGGTTCTTGCGCCAGTAGCGTTCGGTGGTCCATGAGTAGACATACCCGTCGGCGTTGAAGACTGGCGTGACGTACCAGTCGACGGTGTCCATGAGGTTGCGGATGCGCGGGTTGGAGTCGTACTCGCGCACGAGGCTTTCCATGAGGTAGGCCGAGGCGGGGGGCGTGATCCATTCACGGGCGTGGATGCCCGAGTTGATCGCCACCTGGGGCCTGCTCGAGGCGTCGCCCGGCCCGGTGATGTTGACCGTCCAGATGTCGCGCCCCTGCAGTGTCTGCCCGATCGACGAGATGGACGCGAGGTCCGGCCGTTCGTTCACGATCTGATTCATGAAGGCGACGTGGTCGTCGAAGGGGTAGTAGTTCGCGTAATCGATCGCGTCGCCGCCGAGCCGCGCCACCGCACGACGGGCCTCGATCTCCGCCCGCTCGCGTTCGACGTCGGCCTGAAGATCCTCGACGAGCACCTCGAGCTCGATGCCCTCCTTGCGGAGCAGCTCGACACTCTCCCGGCTCATCTGCACATCGACGGGTCCACGCCCGACGCCCTCGGACCAGAGGCTCTCGGTCAGCTCGAGCACGCGCGCCAGCTCGTCGCCCGAGCGGTGCGTCACGCGGATGACCTGCTGGCCCTCGTAGCTCTTGAGCTCGACGGGCACCTGCCCGAATGCGGAGCCCGCGATGATCGCGAGCGCGAGTGCGATGGATGATCTGGTCCTCTTCACGACGGGCTCCTCTTGCTCTTCTGAAAATTTCGCGCACAGTGCGGAGGCGGAATGCCCCGGAAGCGCACCGACCCCCTCGCCCGGATGCGGGCGTGCTGCTCTGTACGTTGACAGGTATGCCCCTGTTCCGCAACCGAACAGGCCGCAACCCAGAGGCAGTCGGGTCCGAAAAGCAAGCCTGGGCCGTCTGGGGCGATGAAACGGCAGGGTGGTGCCTGAAGGTTGTACAACAGCCTTGGCGCACTCTGGGAGTTGTGTCAGGATAGAGAAGCTGGTGGGTACGAAGAAGAGGATGGAGATCCGAAGATGTTGACGCCGACGAAGCGATCGGCCGCGGCCGCGGCTGCCATCATTGCGTGCACCGGTCTGGCCCGGGCTCAGGCACACGAAGCCCTGATCATCGTCAACCCGAACGATCCCGAGAGCCTGCACACCTCGAACTACTACGCGAACGCGCGCGGCGTCCCCTCGACCGGGCTGACCTACTTCGACCCGGACCCGAACGGGTACAGCGACTTCATCGCCACCCGCGTGCCCGCCGTGCTCGGCACGATCGCCAACCACCGCAACGAGAACAGCATCGACTACCTCATCCTGCCCGCTGGGACGCACTTCCGCATGAACGCGCCGGGGTATGTGTCCGACGGATGCTCACCCGTGAGCCTCTTCAGCACCACCGGCGCGTACACGACGACCAGGTTCGTGAGCCTCGTCGAGGGTGGCGTCACGTCGCTGCTCTCCAACGGCTACTTCAGCAGCGATGGTGAGCCCCGCGAATTCGATAACGGAACAACATACACCGGCGGCAACCCGGGACCCGGACAGCTCAACGGGCGTCCGTACATCGCGTGCGCTCTCGGTTACACCGGCCCGAACGGGAACACGCTCGAGGAAATCCTTTCCCTCATCGACACGTCGGTGAGCGCCGACGGCACGTTCCCGACCGGGACGTTCCGCTTTCTCCAGACCAACGACGCCGCCCGCTCCGGGCCGCGGCATTCGCTCTACACCGCGGCAGCGAACAGGATCAACGCCGCGGGCGGCTCGGCGCTCCGGACGACTGGGCAGAACCTGCCCTCAGGCGGGGAGGTGGTGACAGGCGCGATGTCCGGCTTTGCCAACGACGACATCGTCGGAGCGGACTTCACCTTCGCGCCCGGTGCGTTCGCCGATCATCTCACCAGCTTCGCGGCAACGTTCACCGACACCTCTCAGACCAAGCTCTCAGAGTGGATCACCAAGGGCGCTGTCGGCTCGTTCGGAGCCGTGCAGGAACCCTGCAACTATCCCAATAAGTTCCCGAGCGCTTACATGCACTCGATGTATTTCAGCGGGCTCACGCTGGGCGAGGCGTGTTTGCGCTCGCTCCAGGCCGTGCCCTTCCAGGGCATGATGTACGGCGACCCGCTCTGTCGACCCTTCGCGCACATCCCCGTCGTCAATCCGGGAGGCGTCCCGACCGGGCCCGTCACCGGGAACTTCACACTCAACCCGTCAGCGACCACCACGCACCCGACCGCGGGCATCGCGAAGTTCGATGTTTACGTCGACGGCATCCTGCGCGCCAGTGACCCGAACGGGACAGCGCTCGTCATTCGAACAGGCAACCTCGACGACGGCTGGCACGAACTCCGCGTCGTCGCCTACGACGACACGCTCGTCGCGACGCAGGGCGAATGGGTCGGCTCGTTTATCACCATCAACCACGGCAAGATCCTCGGCGTTACGCCGCCCGCTTCGAACATCGACCGCTCCGGCACCATCGATATGTTCATCGATACGAACGATCAGAACGTGCTCGAATCCAGGTTGCTCCATAACGAACGCGTCGTGGCTGCCATCCCGGGAAGAGGACAGATCGGGACCCGCGGCGAGATCGTCGGTGCCGGCCCGGCCCGCCTGCGCGTCGAGGTTGACTTCGCCGACGGCTCAACCGCACGCTCCGAACCCTTCATCGTCAATGTCGACAACACCAACCCGCCGAGCGGCACGGGCGGGCCCACGGCCTACGACTTCACCAAAACCGTCAAACCCGGGCACGCGTTCATCCTCGAACTCCCCGCCCTCCACGAAACTGAGCTCGACGAGCCGAGCTTTGCGATCCTTTCTGGGCCAACCCAGGGCACCGTGCTCAGCGGCTCGGGGCGTTTCCGCATCGTCGAAGCCAACGCCGGTGCCACGGGCACCGATCAGATCACCTACCGCGTCACCTCCAACGGCACGAGCGACACGGGCACC
This sequence comes from Phycisphaerales bacterium, assembly GCA_965228265.1. Taxonomy (GTDB): domain Bacteria; phylum Planctomycetota; class Phycisphaerae; order Phycisphaerales; family UBA1924. The sequence continues at coordinate 686,477 of OZ245804.1, read as the reverse complement.
ATCACGATCAACTACTACGACCCCGACGCCGAGCCGTGCCTCGCCGATACCAACTTCGACGGCATTGTTTCCGCGGCGGACTTCAGCGCGTGGGTGCAGGCTTACAACCTGAATCTCGCCTTCATCGCCGACCAGAACCGCGACGGCATCGTCTCCCCCGCCGACTTCTCGGCCTGGGTGGGGAATTTCAACCGCGGCTGCGATTTCTAAAGCCAGAGGGGAACCGATCGCGCCAAGCCGCGTCTGAAAGAGCATGAGACGATTCATCATGCTTTGTGGGCTGCTCTGCGCGCACGCCTGCTATTCCCAGATCAGCAATGCCCAGATCACCAACGACGCGTTCGGCGATCTGTTCGACGACTTATCCCTCCAGGAGGCGTTCGACGAATCGATCGCTCAATCCAAGCTGCTCGTCCTCTACGTCGATTCGCGGTCCATCCCGTACGCCGACCCCGATCGCTCAAACGCCAGCATTGAGTCTGCTCAGCGGGACCGGTTGTTGCGGTTCTGGCTGAAGCAGCACGCGATCATCCTGCATCTTGGCCCCGAAGATCAGAAACTGGCCGAACAGATCGCCAATGCCGCACTCTACCGATGCGAGAAGCGCAAGCTCAATCTGGAGGACGGGGTGCAGCCACACGAGCAAGCTCAGCTTGCGTGGTACACACCTTCCATGGGGATCTTTCTCAACGGCCAGTTGTTCAGCGCCGTCTCCGTGTGCCGGCTCTCGCCCTGCAGCAACTTCGGAGCACCGAGCGCAGGCAAAGACAACGACATCGGCACATCCATGACCTGGGCCGTTTTCGAGCTCGAGTTCCAGTTCGATCGGATCAGGGCGAAAGAACCTGTCTGGTTCGGCCTCCACGAGCTGCGCAACTCGCCACTGGAAGCAGAGGCGAAGACGTACTTCTCTGAGATCGAGGACGCCGCCGCGAACCGTTTCGGCGATGAACGCACCGAGTACCCGGACGACGTCTTCAGCGTGATCAACCTCGCCCGAACGCAAGCGGAGCTCGGCGATCGTTTCGGCTCGGCGGCCACTTACACCTGGCTCTGGGAACGCGGCGCCCAGCGCGACCCCGACTTCGGCCCCGCGATTCGCAAACTCGTCGCAGCCGATGTGCAGCAGCTCGTCCATCGATGGGAGAACTTCGAAGAACGTTTCAACGACATGAAGTACGAGTCGGCAAAGCGCATCGGCCTCGAAACACTCGATGAGTTTGCCGATTGGATCAGGCTCGCCGCGGTGACCGGCGACCCGCTCGCGCAACTAAGCGAGCTCGACTACCGCATCAACAGCGATCACTTCGGCTCGCTCATGCCCCGCGACGAACGCCGCGTGCTGCTCATGATCGCCGAGACCGAGTGTGAAATCATGGAACGCCTCGCCCTGCCCGCAGAGGAGCGTGACACGCTCAATAGGCTGATCCTCAACTACGAGCATGAGAAGAGCGACATCGCCAAACCCGAGTTGCGTCGGCTCGCGACGGATCAGGCTGTCCTGCTGCACGCGAGGATGCTCGAGGAAGGGCTCGAGAGCGAAGCCCGGGCCGTGGCCCGGCAGGCGATCGAGCGTCTGGGCACAGACGTCGGCCCCGCCATCGTGGCCGGCGCCCTTGTCGTGGGACACCCGAGGCCCTGGCATCGGGACTACCTCTCTGACGACGGCTCACCATCGAAGATCGCCGAGCATCTCCGGTGGGCCCTCGAGCAACAGGAGGCGGATTCTGGGGAACTTCTCGAGATCCGTGTGCGGGAATAGCCGGCCCCCGGGGCCCGTTGGGTACACTGGCCACGTTGCGCCAAACAGACCCTCGGAGCTTCGGATATGAAACGGATACTGGTTCTTGTTCTTTCTCTTCTCGGACTCGCAGCCGCCCCGGCGCTGGCTGAGCCCGAGATTTTCTCCAAGTCCGGCTTCAAGGCCGACCAGCAGGCCGCGATCGCGGGCCAGAAGCTGCAGGTGGCTTACTTCACCGCGACCTGGTGCCCGCCCTGCAAGAAGATGAAAGCCGAGACCTGGGTCGATGAGAAAATCGAGAGCTGGGCCGACGCCAACGCGATCGTCACGCCCATCGACATCGACGAGAACCGCGCGCTCGCAACGGAGTATCGCGTCCGCAGCATTCCGACCATTGTCGTCCTGCTGGGCGATGAGGAGATCGGACGCACGCTCGGCTACCAGTCGCCCGGCAAGTTCCACGACTGGCTCGATGGCTTCCGCGCGTCGCACCTCGACCCGGCCCGCAAGGCCGCGACCTCCAGGCCCGCGCCGGGCGCCGACAGCGACAAGCTCATCGCACCTGCCGAGGCGGGCGCGGGGCTGAGCGCCAAAGAAGCGATCGACATGTACAACACGCAGGCCCGCAAGGACACCACAGGCTTTGGTGTCACCGGCAGCGTCCTGCTTCCCCGCCTCGCCGAGCTTGCCAGCACCGACTCGGCCCTCAAGTCCGAGCTTGCCGAACGCGTCAAGCAGCTCGCCGAGCGTGTGGGCTCGGATGCCGCGAACATGAACGACGTGCGTGAGTACCTGCAGTTGGCACCGATCGCGGGCTTGCAGGATCAGGCCGCCGCGTGGATCGAGGAGCGCCTCGCCTCGCCACAGACGGCTGCGGTGATCGAGCGCAACAAGTACCTCGCGGTGCAGGTGCTGACCGAGGTCGGCAAGTACGCCGAGGCCAACGACCTCGCGGGCGACCCGGTGATGCACGCCCGGATGCTGCTCTCCTCGGCGAGCAAGTCCGCGGGCAAGGCGATGAAGGATCTCGACGCATCGCTCGCCGGCGCGTTCGAATCAGGCCAGACGGATCTTCTGCGACGCCACGTCGCCGACGCCGTCGCCATGGCGCTCTCTCGGGGCGAGCAGGCCAAGGCCAAGGCGATCGCTCGGCTCTTCCCGGGCGGCGAAACGAGCAAAGACCAGGCCGCCATCGACGCCGCCGCCAAGCGGGCCGGTGTCGAGCCGATCCAGATCAGCGACTGATCAATCTGATACACGATTATCTGAACGAACCCAAACTCTGATAGACTCCGCTTGCACCCCAGCAAGCGGAGTCTTTTCATGTTGATGCACACTCTCTCGGCACTGTTGATCGGCCTTGTTGTCCTCACCGGAGCGGCCCGCGCCGAGCCAGAGGTGTTCTCGAAGGCTGGGTACGAGGCGGACCGGGCAGCGGCAATTGAGGGTGAGAAGCTGCACGTGCTCTATTTCACCGCCTCGTGGTGCCCGCCCTGCCAGCAGATGAAGAAGACGACATGGGTCGATGATTCCGTCGTCGGCTGGCTCGATGAGTTCGCGCTCGTGACACCCATCGATGTGGATGAGCAGAGCGATTTATCGCAGGAATTCGGGATCACTGCAATGCCGACAATCGTGGTGTACCGCGGCGAGGAAGAAGTCGGGCGCGTCATAGGCTATCACGGCTCGGTGGAGTTTAAGGACTTCCTTGAGCGAGCGGAATCGGGTGAGTTCCTGGCGCAGAACCACGCCGAACGCGAGGCGGAGTTGTGGCACCAGCACGTGGAAGAGCAGCTTGAAGACGCAGGCGATCACTTCAGCAAGGGCGACACGGCATCGGCGCGAGATGTGTACCTCGCAATCTTTCGCGAGGCCGACAGGAAAGGTCTATCAGTCATCAATCCATCACGTCATCCCGGCATCGGGGGCTTCATGATGAAGAACGTCGCCGATCAGGATGAGATTCTGCGCAACGAACTGGAGACTTTCCGCAACAAGAACCTTGAGCACCTCAAGGCCGGCAATGTCACTTGGGGGCGTCTCTGTGACTGGGCGTTCCTCAACCATGCGATCGGGGATGAGGCCGGCACGATTGCCTGGGTCGAGCGGAATATCGAGCAAGCCGCGAATCTACCGCTCGTCTCACCCATGCGCCTCATTATCGAGGACGCTCTGAAGGAAGCTTCGAGGATGGATCTCTTCGCCGAGATCATCGACCCTGTTCTTCGTGCGGGACAGGAAGCAAACTCCCATCGCCTTCATGTCAACAGCAGATCGTTTCAGTCTCTCCCTGAGGTGTTGACTGAGGCAAGCCGCGAGAACTTTATCGAAGAAATGTCGCGTTTTTACGCCGCCAGTCTGATCAAAGGTGAGCGAGAAAGCGCAACAACGATTTCCGAGATGATACTAGCAATTTACAATACAGATGCAGCTCGTAAAGCCATGCGCGAGGCGGCAATTGGCGTGGGTGCTGAACCCACCAAGAACATCGCATTTGATTGAGGCCTGAGTAAGCGGGCTCAGCCCTTCGACGCGGTAATCGCCACCAATTCCTCATTCGTCGGGAACCGCTTGAGCGCCGCCAGCAGCTGCTCGACCTGGTTCTCCGGCTTCATGTTGAGGAGGCGCCGGCGCAGAGCCGTCACGGTCTTCTGTTCCTGATCCTCGAGCAGCAGCTCGTCCTTGCGAGTGCCGCTGGCCGCGAGGTTGATCGCCGGGAAGAGGCGCTTCTCCGCGATCTTGCGGTCGAGGATCAGCTCCATGTTGCCCGTGCCTTTGAACTCCTCGAAGATGAGCTGATCGCCCTGGCTGCCCGTGTCGACGAGGCAGGTGGCGATGATCGTCAGGCTGCCCGCCTCCTCGGTGTTGCGGGCCGAGCCGAAGAGTTGCTTGGGGACTTCCAGCGCCTTGGAGTCGATGCCGCCCGACATGGTCCGGCCGCTGGAGGCATGCTTCTTGCTCCGGTTAAAGGCCCGCCCAAGCCGCGTCAGCGAATCGAGCAGCACGACGACGTGCTCGCCACCTGCGGCCCGCTGTCGGCACTCGTTGATCGTGTCGATCGAAACCTTCACATGCTGCTCGACGTCGTGGTCGTTGGATGAACCTCTGACCTGACACCGGTTCATCTCGCCTTCCTCGGCCTCGCGCTCGAGCGTCCGGCGGAAGTCCGTGACTTCCTCGGGTCGCTCGTCCACCAGAAGCACCGTCAGGCTGACGTCCTTGTGGTTGTGCAGCAGTGCGTGGGCGATGTCCTTGAGCAGGGTCGTCTTGCCGGCCTTGGGCGGGCTGACAATCAGGCCCCGCTGACCCCGCCCGATCGGGCAGAACAGGTCGATGAGCCGACACGCGGGCGGACACCCGCGATACTCAAGCGAGAGTCTCGGCTGGGGGTCAATCGCGGTCAGCTCTTCGAGCACCGGGCCCTTGGGCTTGGCGGGCGCGTTCTGAGACTGCCCGTTCTGCTGCCCGTTGTTCTGTGGGTTGCCCTGACCACCACCACCGCCCTTGCGACGGCGACGTCTGCGGCGCTTCTTCTTCGGCGAGCTCGTGTCCAACACGATTCCCCTCGATCCGGTGCTTTGGACTGGGCACACGTCCGGGTACGACCCGGCCGCACACAGGCCTGACGCGTCATGCGTCGACACCGCTTCCTGAATGTCACGAGCTGTGTTCAGGCCGATCTGCGAGCGCCCGTTGCGCTTGCTCAAACCGTGGCCGAGACAGCCAAACCACACCTTGCCGTGGTCCGTGGAGCCCTCGGGTACGCTGGCACCCGTCAGGCATTGGGCGGCAGAACCCGCCCCTTGCATCAGAGTATCGGCCAAGGTGGGTACCCGAGTCAAGCCTCCGGACTACGATCGCACGCAACCCTGACATTTCCCCGCAGAACCCCGGCCCGGGGGCTGCCAGGGGGGGCGAGCGTGGGGCCACTGGGATAGAGATGGAACGATTCGCGGGCATCGGGGTGTCGCCGGGCATAGTTGTCGGGCGGGTTTTCGTCCTCGACGACGAGGCGAGGCGGATTCCCCGTCGATCCGTCACTCCCAAAGACCTCGATCACCAGCTCGCCCGTCTCGGGGAGGCCATCAGCGAGTCCGTCGAAGAACTCGAAAGGGTCCGCGACCAGGCCGAGCGGGACATGGGGCGCGAGGCCGCCCAGATCTTCGGCTTCCACATCGGGATGCTCCGCGACAAGGTCCTCCGGAGCTCCATCGAAAAGGTCATCCAAGACGAAGTCGTCACCGCCGAGTACGCCGTCGACAAGGTCTTCGGCGAGTGGGCCGACCGCTTCCGGGCCATGCCCGACTCCGCCTTCACGACCAAGGTCAACGACATCACCGACCTCGCCGGCCGCGTGCTGGGACACCTCGTCGGAGCCCACGGACAGGAGCTCTCGGATCTCGAGTACGACGCCATCGTCATCGCCCGCGAGCTGACACCAAGCCAGACCGTCGGGTTCGACCGCTCCAAGGTCGTCGCCATCGCCACCGACCTCGGCGGCAAAACGAGCCACACCGCCATCGTCGCACGCGCGCTCGGCATCCCGGCCGTCGTCGGGCTGAGCCGACTCTGGGGCAAGCTCTCCGATGGCGACACCATCATCCTCGACGGCTCCCGCGGCATCGTGATCGTCGAACCCGACTTCGACACCATCGAGCACTACCTCTCCGAAGAAGTCGAACGCGGCAACTACCAGATGACGCTCCGAGAGCTCGCCTCGCTCGAACCCGTCACGACCGACGGCACCAGAATCGAGGTCCTCGGAAACATCGAATTCGCCGAGGAAACACACCACGTCCTCGAATACGGCGGCGAGGGCATCGGGCTCTTCCGTACCGAGTTCCTCTACCTCGCCGGCGAACGCGAACCGACCGAAGAAGAGCACTACGAGGCCTACCGCTCGTGCGTGGAACAGCTCGAAGGCAGAACCCTGACCATCCGCACAATGGACCTGGGCGCCGACAAATACACCCAGGCGCAGTCGCTCAACCCCGAGCGCAACCCCGCGCTCGGCCTGCGGTCCATCCGCTACTGCCTGAAGAACCTGCCCATGTTCAAGCGCCAGCTCCGCGCGATCCTCCGCGCCTCGGCCCACGGCCCGGTGAAGCTGATGCTGCCACTTGTCACCAGCGTGAGCGAAGTTCGCCAGTCGCGCCACATCATCAACGACGTCATGGAAGACCTCCAGGACGAGGGACAGGCCTTCGACCGCGACCTGCCCATCGGCATCATGGTCGAGGTGCCCTCGGCGGCACTGGTCGCTTCGACGCTGGCGCGCGAGGTCGATTTCTTCTCCATCGGAACCAACGACCTCGTGCAGTACACCCTCGCCGTCGACCGGACGAACGAGCGCGTGGCCGACCTCTTCGCCCCCTCGCACCCGGCGGTCTTGAAGCTGGTGCGCGACGTGGTTCGGGCGGCCAGGCGTCGGAATCTGCCGGTGAGCTGCTGCGGCGAGGCCGCCGGCGACCCGGATATGGCCGTCTTGCTGATGGGCCTGGGCGTGCGTACCCTTAGTGTTACTCCGGGGGTCGCCCCCGGGATCAAGCGTCTGATCCGGTCGATTTCCATCGACCGCTGCGAAAGACTGGCCAAAAAGGCGATCTCTTTCGATTCCGACACTGAAGTGTCGATGTATGTCAGGGATCGGCTCCGCAAGGAGCTCCCCGAAGCGTACGAAAGTTTCGGTCAGTTCCGGGGTGACAAAACCGGGCGATGACCGAGTGATTTGAAGAACGAACCACGTCCCAGGCGCCTCCGATCGCCAACTGGGCGCGAGTCACGCAGGCCTGTTGCCGCGATGACCCCCGCAAGCACGATCGGCGCCGGACACGGGCCAAGGCCCGCATCACAAACGAGGCAGGCGGTGAACATTCCCGCTTTGAATCCCAAACGATGCGACAGCAAGACGGACTCGCTCTGCGCGCGCTCCGATGTGTCATGCTGCATGCCCCATGCCCGTGCTCCCGGTGAGAACGCCACAGCACGGAAAGCACACAATGCCCAAGCATCAGATGCTCATCAGCTATCAGCCCGGCGAGGAATGCCGGGTTGCCATCGTTGAGGACGGCGTCCTCGAGGACTACCACACCGAACGTCCCGCAACCGCCAACAGAGTCAACAACCTCTACCTCGGCAAGGTCACCAACATCGAGAGCAGCCTCCAGGCCGCGTTCGTCGACTTCGGCGGACCCGAGTCCGCGTTCCTCCACACCTCAGACATCCACCCGATGTACTTCCCGGAGGAGGACGGCGAGACCACCGAGAAGATCGGCAAGAAAACCGCGCGACGCGACCGACCGCCCATCCAGCAGTGCCTCAAGCGCGGCCAGAAGATCGTCGTCCAGATCCTCAAAGACGGCGTAGGCACCAAGGGCCCCGCAGCCACGACCTACCTCTCCATCCCCGGCAAGTACCTCGTCATGATGCCACAGATGGACAACGTGGGCGTCAGCCGAAAGATGGAAGACGAGGACAAACGCCGACAGATGCGCGAGATCCTCGACTCGATCGACCTGCCCGAGGGTTTCGGCTTCATCCTCCGCACCGCCGGCTTCGGGCGCAACAAGACCGAACTCAAGCGCGACCTGGCCTACCTCCAGCGCCTCTGGAAGGACATCGAGAAGCGGCGCAAGTCGACCAGCAAGCCCTCGCTGCTCTACGCCGAGAGCGACCTGCTTGTCCGCGCCCTGCGCGACCTGCTCACCACCGAGATCGACGAGGTCATCATCGACCACGAGCAGGGCTTGGCGCGTGCGGCCAACTTCCTGAAGGTCGTCGCCCCGCGCACGGGCATCAAACTGCGCCACTACAACCTCAAGTCGCCCATGTTCCACGCCTTCGGCATCGAGGAGCAGGTGCGCCAGATGATCACCCGCGAGGTGCCCCTGCCCTCGGGCGGACGCCTCGTCATCGACGAGACCGAAGCCGTCGTCGCGATCGATGTGAACAGCGGCAAGAGCCGGAAGGCCAAGGACGCCGAGACCAACGCCTACCAGACCAACCTCGAAGCGGTCGACGTGATCTGCCGCCAGCTCAAACTCCGCGAGCTCGGCGGGCTCGTCATCAACGACCTGATCGACATGAACCAGGCCAAGCACCGCAAGGCGATCGAGGCCCGCTTCAAGGACCGACTCAAGCGCGACCGCGCCAAGAGCACCATCCTCCCGATCAGCCAGTTCGGCATCATGGAGATGACCCGCCAGCGCATGCGTCCGAGCGCCCAGGGCACGCACTACACCGAGCTGCCGCCGCACATGGGCCGGGGCTGGGTCCGCAAGCCCGAGTCGCTCGCGGCCGAGGCGCTGCGCGAGCTGGCGCTGATCCTCAGCTACGACAAGGTGAAGAAAGCCGAGCTCGTCGTGCCTGGCCGCGTCGCGGGTGAACTGCTCTCAAGCCGACGCCGATCCATCACTCGGATGGAACTGATCACCCAGAAGACCGTCATGGTGCGCGTGAGCGATCAGCTCGGCACCGAGCGGTTCAACGTCTACGCCTACGACGAGGCGGGCAACGACATCGACGTCGCAACGCTGCCCAAGCCAAGGCTCCCCAAGCAGCTCCCCGAGTGGACCGATTCCTCCGACGACCGCGCGTGGGACGAGATCAGCGAGGAAGAGGACCTGTTGCAGGCGATCGAGGACGTCGCGGACCCCCACCCGATCGAGATCGACGCCGCCAAGGCCGCTGCCGCCGCGGATGACGAGGACGAGGATGACGAGCAGCAGTCGGGCGGCAAGAAGAAGCGCCGCCGTCGCCGTCGCGGCGGGCGGGGCCGCAAGCGCAGTGGCGACAAGTCACAGGAAGGCGAAGAGTCAGGCGACTCGGACGCCGAGAGCTTGTCCGATTCAGAGAGCGAATCCAAAGAAGCCGAGCAGCCCGAGCAGAACGAAAACGCGGGCGATGCCGAGGCCGACGACGCCGAGTCCGAAGGCGACGACAAGCCCAAGAAGAAGCGCCGCCGCCGTCGCGGCAAGAAGCGCAGCTCAAGCACCGATGCCGCGGGCGATGCCGATGGCGAGAACGAAGAGTCAGCCAAGCCCGACGCCGAGGCCAAAGCCAGCCAAGACGCAGCACCCGACGCCGAGAACACCCCCTCTGACGAGGCGAAATCCGAAGGCGATGACGAATCGGGCGGCAAGAAGAAGCGTCGTCGCAGGCGTGGCGGCCGGGGCAAGGGCAAGTCGTCGGACACATCCGAGTCGGGCGAGACGTCCAACGGCAAAGCCAAAGCCGAGAAGAGCCCGCCCACCGTCGAAGTAGTCGCCGAGACCCCCAAACCGAAGAAGCCCAGAACGCTCTATGCCGGCAGCCGGCGCAAGCTGAAGCCGAGCGAGAAGGCCGCCATGAGCGACGAGTGATCCGATGACGTCCCCAAAGCGCATCGTCATCCTGGGCTCCACCGGCTCGATCGGGACGCAGACGCTGGACGTCATCGGGCATCTCAATGCGCAGAACGGGCCGCACCGCTTCGAGGTCGTCGGTCTCGCTGCGGGGCGTGCCAGCGACGAGCTCGCGCGCCAGATCGAACAGTTCAAACCTCGATTCGTCTCGACGTGCGCCAGTGAGCAACTGGATGCCAGCGCCGAGCAGATCACAGGCGAGAGCGCAGCCGAGGAACTCATCCGCCGTGCGCACGAAACCGTCGGCGTGGATCTCGTTGTCGGTGCGATCGTCGGGTCCGCCGGGCTCGGCGCAACGCTCGCAGCCGTCGAACTCGGGATCGATGTGGCCCTGGCAAACAAGGAAACACTCGTCGCCGCGGGCGAGCTGGTCGTTAATGCGTGCAGCCGAACGGGCGCCAGTTTGCTCCCCGTCGACAGCGAGCACTCGGCGCTCTGGCAGTGCCTGGGCGACGTGCGCCCACCGGTGTCTACGCCCTCGCGCGTCAGGCGCATGATCCTGACCGCCAGCGGCGGGGCACTGCGCGACCTGCCCGCGCAGGAGGTCTACGCCGCCACACCAGAAATGGCCCTGGCGCACCCGACCTGGTCGATGGGTCCGAAGGTCACCGTCGACACCGCCTCGCTCATGAACAAGGCGCTCGAGCTTATCGAGGCGCACTGGCTCTTCGGGATCAAGGCCGACAAGCTCTGCGTGCTCGTGCACCCGACCTCCACCGTGCACTCCATGGTCGAGTTCGTCGATGGCTCGATGATCGCGCAGCTCGGCGCGCCCGACATGCGAACGCCCATCCAGTACGCCCTCACCTTCCCCGATCGCGCCCCGTGCTGCGCCGACGGGTTCGACCTCGCAAAGATCGGCACGCTCGAGTTCCGTGAGCCGGACCACGACGCCTTCCCCGCACTCTCGATGGCGTACGAGGTCATCCGCGAGGGCGGAAGCCTGGGCGCGGTGTTCAACGCCGCCAACGAGGAGGCCGTCGAGGCATTCCTCGCGCCCGGCAACGAGTCCGGGAAGCGCGTGCCCTTCGGACGCATCGCCGAGGCCGTGCGCGCCGCGATGGATGCGCACGAGGCCAGACCCATCACGTCGCTCGCCTGCGTCGAGAAAGCGAGCGCCGAGGCAAGAGCGTTCGTACGCGACTGGCTGACGCAGCACTGAAAAACGAAAGAGGCCGGACCCCGCAGGGCCCGGCCTCGTGTGAATCACTCACTGACCGACGGATTCAGAGATCGTCGGTGTTGTAGATGTACACGGCCTCGAGCGCCCGCTCGATTCGGCTGCTCGCCGAGGAGAGGTGCGAACGGGTGTAGTCATCCAGCTTGCCGTTGCTCTCGAGCGCCTTGTCGATCCTGGTCTTGAGGTTCTCGAGGTGCTCGACCGAGAGCGAGCGGACCGGTGCAGCCGAGGCGCCCGACATCGTGCCCGGACGCGTGAAGTCGATCAGGCGATCGATGAGATTGAGCTGCAGGTTCCTGCGGAAGCTCGAGATCATCGGCTGACGCTCTGTGTAGGTCTGCTTGGGTGCCTCAGCGATCTCGCTGAAGACCTCGCCCACCACAGCGTCCATGACCTCGGGCAGCGTGATGGTGTCCTGGTCGGACGACACGCGGAACTCGTTGTCGTACACGTTCTTGAGCGTGGTGGGGTTCATGACCATCGTCAGCGAGCTAGCCATCATGCCGTTGACACGGTCATGGATCGGGAAGGCCGGGTCGGCCATCCAGTCGCCCCAGCGGTCCGACCAGTTGTCCGCCGACAGGTGCGTGATGACCTCGGGGGTCAGCCCGTACGCATCGTCACGCATGCCGTTCTCGAGGACATACTTCAGCGCGGCCCGCTGCTTGTCGGCTTCGACCACCACCAGCGGCGGACGCCCCGCGGGGTCGCCCTTCTTGTCGCGGTGCACGTACGCGCCACCGATCCAGTTGGCCATGATCGACACGCCCGAGAGCTGCTGGTTGAGCGTGATGTTGTACCCACGCGTCGCGCGGGCCCAGCTGTCACCCTCGCGGACGAACTTGTCCATCAGGCGATCGCGGTACAGATCGATCAGACGCTTCTGGTTCTCGCAGTAATCCAGAGGCCAGGCCGCAAAGTCGTAGCGACGCGCCAGGGGGTCGATGCCCCACGTGTCGTAGTCGGTTGCGTAGGGGATGTTCTTCTCGGCGGCGAGCTTGACGACCTCGTCGGGGTTGTCGCCGTAGCCGTAGTCGATGACCCAGTAGTCGTAGTCACCGATGTCGACCATCGCGTAGTCGCCCTGAACCTCGCCCGAATCCATATTGATGTTGATCGGGATGTAGTCCATGACCGAGGCGGTAAACGCCTTGCCCTTGACCTCTTCGGAGTTGATCTCCGCCATCGTGTACTGGCTGGAGGCCTTGAAGTTGTGACGCAGGCCGAGCGTGTGCCCGACCTCGTGCGCAACAAGGTCGGCGAGCATCGGTCCGATGAACCAGTCGGGCATGCCGTCGAGCATGTCCGAGTTCTCGTCCTCGTTCTCGTCGCCGATAAGCTCGTTGGCCATCTCCAGATGCATCGCCATCATGGCGACATCGAGGCCCTTGCCCCGCGCAGCCATGCACATGCCGTTGAACTCGGACTGCGCGCCGAGCTGCCCGTCGTACTCGTTGTCGCCGTAAAGCGTGTTGTCGACCATCGCAGCCGGGTGCCCGCCGTAGCGCTGCACGCCGCGCTGGGCGATCTCGGCCTTGACGAACTCCTGCTGCGCCGGGTCGGCGAGCAGCACCCGCGGGTCGTACTCGGGTCGGCTTGCCAGCCACGCCATCGTCTCGGGGCTCATGCCCTCCATCGCGGTGTCCGGCAGCAGGTCGTTGAACTGGTAGTTGAAGTACCGGATCCAGCCGTCGGTCAGCACCACGTCGGCATCGAGGATCTCGCCCGTCTCCGGGTGCGCCCGGCTCGGGCCGATCGCGGTGCCGATGTCGTTGCTCAGCCAGCGGATGAAGTTGTAGCGGACGTCCTCGGGGTCCTTGTCCATGTGCGCGCCCGTCGAGGCGTCCTGCTGGTAGACCTCGATCGCGTTGAGGATGCCCACCTTCTCGAACGCCTTGTTCCAGTACTCCACACCCTCGCGCACGAATCGGCGGTACCGCACGGGCACCGTGTGATCGATGTAGTACACGATGGGCTGCTTGGGCGGGCTCAGCTTCAGGTTCGGGTCACGCTTCTCGAGGTTCCAGCGGTTGATGTAGCGGACGATCTTCTCGTCGTCCTTGAACTTGCCAAGGTCGCGGTAGGTCGTGGTGAAGTACCCGAGGCGCTGGTCGGCCACGCGGGGCTTGTAGCCCTTGCTGCCCTCGACCGCGCTGATCGAGTAGTGGAACTCCTTGAGCGTGCCCCCCGCAACGGGCATCTCGATCGCGATCTCGATGTTCTTGGGGAACGCCTTGGCGCTGGCGATGTTCAGCAGACGCGTGTTGGCGCCGCGGGCCGAGCCGCCGAAGAACGTCGAAGCGTTGCCCGCCAGCAGGTTGTCCAGATCGATCACGGGCTGGCCGTTCGGACCGATGCACTCGATCGGGAGATCGAGGATCACGCGGTCGGTGAAGATCTTCTCGACCGAGTCCTTCGACTCCTGGTCGCCCGTCGAGCGGGTGCCGATCTCGGGCGCCATCAGCGCGACGCGTTTGTCGTACCGCTTCCAGTAGACATACATATCCCGGCCCTGCAGGCCCGCGTAGGTCTCACCCGCGCCGACGGTCATCGCGAACCACTGCTTCTGCTTCTCGTAGTTCCGCGGAAGCTCAGCCAGCATCTGGCCGTCCTTCTCACGGGTCCAGACCGTGTAGAAGCTCTGGGCACCGTCGGCGGTGGAAACCACCTTCTCATAGTCCTTGGCGACCTCCTCGAACTTGGGGAAGTCCGGTTTCTTGTCGTCCTGCCCGACGGTGGTGCCCGCAGCGATCATCGTGAACGCCGCAGCCGTGATCAGGCTCCTCCCGATCTTGTGCGCATGTCCCATAACCCAAAGCTCCTTTCCGCGCCGCTCCCGACAACCAGATCCCAGGCTGGGACAGACGCGATCCTTACTACTGTGTCTTTCATTCTCGGCCATCTGCCGAGATGCCCCGTACTCACCGTGGGGTCAGGACCCCATGCCCAGCAGCTCCGGCCGCCGGGCCAGAAGCAGGGCAGCCGTGATCGCCACGAAGACCAACCCAGCGGCCTGGACGCCGCGATCGCGGACGGCCAATTCCGTTGGGTCGTCATACCTGCCCTGTTCCAAGAGCACGATACAGCGAAGCAGCCCGTACGTTGCCGGCAGAATCGTCAGCCAGAGCAGATTGAACCCCCAGGCCACCTGATGAGCCGCGACCTCCTGGATAGAGGGCCCGAAATTGCTTTCCTGCTGCTCCACATACCCCGCGTAGGTCACCAGAGTGCCCACAGCCGTCATCACCACCGCCATGCGGAGCAGGTCGTCCGTGTACACCCGGTGTACCCCACGGATGTCCTCAGCCTCGGCCGGGACCCCTGCCATCGTCCGACGCTCACCCAGACGTTTCCCGAGCGCCAGGAACATGGCCAGGAAGAACGTCGAGTTCAACAGCCACGTACTCGGAGCCACCGCAGCCGCGGCACACCCGGCCATCACCCTCAGCACAAAGCCCACAGACAGACTGACGACATCCAGCATCGCCATGTGCTTGAGCCACGCCGAGTAGATCAGCACATTGGCGACATACACCCCCACGAACCCGCCGACCCACCAGCGGTGCTCCGGGTCGACGAGGAACACAGCCGCCGAGGCCAAGACGAGCAGCCCGATCGCGTACATCCTCGCCGGCCCGGGCTGGATGCGCCCGCTGGCGATGGGGCGGTTCTTCTTGCGCGGGTGCAGGGCATCGCTCTTGCGATCGCTGATGTCGTTGATGACATAACACGCACTCGAGGCGAATCCAAAGGCCAGGAAAGCCCCGAGCACGGGCAGCCACCGGTCGATGAGCGCGAGGCTGTAGATCGGTCCGATCAGGACAAACGCACCCTTGCCCCACTGGTGGGGTCGGGCCAGCCGCAGATAGTCCGCGGGTGTCGGGCGTGTGTTCTCGGTCGTCTCTGACATCGGGTGGTTCCGGTGGATCCTAGATCGGCGCGCCAAGGGCTCGAGACCGAGCCAAAGCGTCAACTCATACGGACTATGCGCGGATTCGACGCCCGGTTCCCCATCGGCCCACAACCGATCCACGAATAACTCGAACCGGTCGGTCCGGAAATTTTGGTCTCGCTCGAGTTTTGGTGGCCAATCCCTGGAATCGGCGCATATTCGGGGTGGAGAAGTGCAGAAACCGCTTGCCGTGCTGGAACCAATGTGGTGTCATAGCCGGAGAAGTGGTGTCCGAACACGCGTAAATCACTAGGAGAGTGGGGTTTACGCCGGTCGGATCTGAGAGGTCTTTGGGGGAGTGAGGAGCTGGTATATGACCGGTGCGCGGTTTGTTTGCGCGTTTGCGGGTCTGGCAGTGTCGACAGCAGCAACGGCGGAGCCGATTCAGACTTCGTTCGAAGCGCTCGTCCACGGCGAGATCATCACCAATCAATTCGCCGATGTCGGCATGTCTATCGAAGCCGAGAACTTTCAGTTCGCCGGCGCCAAGCCCATCGCGTTCGATAGCAATCAACTCGGGACGTCCGACCCGGACCTCCAGGGCCCGCCCTGGTCCAAGGGCAACCTCGACCCGAGCACCAACCTCGGCAACCTGATCATCATCCCCGAGAACATGGTCGACGCCAACGGCGACGGCATCGTGGATGACCCCGACGACGAAGGCGCCAGGCCCGCTGGTGATCTCAAGTTCACCTTCAGCGATGTCATGACCGGCTTTGGCTTCGACATCGTCGACATGGAAGGCCCCGTCCGCGAGCTGACCACCATCGAGTTCCTGCTCTTT
Source organism: Phycisphaerales bacterium (assembly GCA_965228265.1). GTDB lineage: Bacteria > Planctomycetota > Phycisphaerae > Phycisphaerales > UBA1924. The sequence goes on along the minus strand of OZ245804.1, from coordinate 670,418 downwards.
GGCAGCTCGGTCGCTTCGGTCGACTTCAACGATTTCGTCACCCCCGGCAGCACGTTCTACGACCCGACTGTGAAGTTCGGCAACAACTCCGCCAACCGCATCTCCGTGATGACGGCCGATGCCCTCGGCATCGACGGCTTCACCAGCGTCGTCATCCACGTCGGCGGCTCGGCTGCCTATGACAACATCGTCGTCGTGCCGGCACCCGCCTCCGCGTGCGTCCTGGCCCTCGGTGGTGTCCTCGCTCAACGCCGCAGACGCTAACCAGTCCTGTCTGCAATGAAGTTCACTGAGGATCCCGGTACCCCGTGCCGGGATCCTTTCTTTTGGTACCATGCCACCGATGAGCAGCCCACCAAGCGCCAGTATGCCAGCCGCCGACGATCATGCCGACGACGGCGACCTCGCCCAGAACAGCGGCGCGCACAACGTCCCCGAGTACGGCTGGGCTCGCAGCGCCCCGCCACACACCGCCAACTACCTCTCCTCCGCCATCAACGAAAGCCTCGGCGACGTCAAACCGGAAACCCGCATTCTCGACATCGGCTGCGGCAACGGCTTCTTCATCGGCCCCGTCTCCACGAAGTGCAGCGTCACCGGCATCGACCCCTCCGTCGAGGGCATCGACTACGCACGCTCGGCCTACCCGGATGGGCGCTGGGAACGCCTCGCCGCGGTCCCTGAGATTCTTGATCTTCTCGAAACAGACCCGTTCGACTATGTCGTCAGCGTCGAAGTCATCGAGCATGTCTACCTCCCGAGACTCTGGGCGCAGGCTTGCTACAACGCCCTCCGGCCCGGGGGCAAACTCATCTGCACCACACCGTACCACGGCTACCTCAAAAACCTGACACTCTCGCTCACCAACGCATGGGACGCACACATCGACCCGCTCTGGGACGGCGGCCACATCAAGTTCTGGAGCAGGAAGACCCTCTCCAGACTCCTCACCGAAGCCGGCTTCACCGACATCGGCTTCAGCGGCCGGGGCCGACTCCCGTGGCTCTGGAAAAGCATGGTCCTCACCGCCCGCAAACCCTCCTGAAAACCCACCCATCACACCGTCTCCCGTGTGAAATTGGGCAGCTTTGTGAGCTTCTATGCGCAGTCTTGACACGCTCTTAGCGTGAGCTTGATCGAGCGCATCGGGCACCAAGGTAGCGTTCTTCGACTCGGATCACGCCCCCACATGTGATGGGAAGCGAGAGAGATCCTTCCGAGTTCAAGCACGCGTGGCCTCATGAACCACGCCGGGAGAGACTGAAATGCGCAGCGCCATTCTTGCAGCAACCGTGATCGCAGCCGGCTCGGCTTCCGCTCAGATCCAGATCACCGAGTGGGCCTACTCCGCCGAGGGCGGCGAGTTCGTCGAGTTCACCAACGTCGGCGGCGTCGCCATCGACATGACCGGTTGGTCCTACGACGACAGCAACCCGGTTGCTGGCACGCTCGACCTTTCCGCATTCGGCCTGGTTCAGCCCGGCGAATCGGTTGTTATCACAGAGGCCACTGAATCCGCGTTCCGCATCAACTGGAACCTGGACGCCTCGGTCAAGGTCATCGGCGAGTACACCAACAACCTGGGCCGTGGCGATCAGATCAACCTCTTCGACGCCGGCGCAACACTCGTCGACGTTCTGACCTACGGCGATCAGGACTTCGTCGGCTCCATCCGCACGCAGGAATTCAGCGGCAACCCGATCTCGGCAGCCGCCCTCGGTGCGGACGACGTGTACCAGTGGCAGCTCTCGTTCGTCGGTGACAGCTACGGCAGCTACACCGCCCTCACCGGCGAGATCGGCAACCCCGGCTCGTTCAACATCCCCGCGCCCGCCTCGGCCGCCCTCATGGGCCTGGCCGGCCTCGTCGCCGGTCGCCGCAAGCGCTAATCAATCACACCTTCTCAGAACATGTAAAACAAACAACGGGCGGCCCATCCGGGTCGCCCGTTGTCGTTGTGGTGGACGCAGTGCGCCCTGCTGGGATCAATCGCAGCCGGCGTTGTAGTTGCTGACCCAGGCGCTGAAGTCCGCGGGGCTCACAATGCCGTCAAAGTTCTGATCCGCCGGGCAATCTGGGGCCGCCGGTCCACTATCGAATTCGTACGCACCCATGTCGATTACGGCCCCGATGACGACCTCGCCAGTATCGGCGGTGTCCGGGTCGTCTTGGCCCCGGTCGTTGCCGGCCAGATCCGAGAGCGGCCCGCCGACGTAGCGTGCGCTGCTGCCCGCATCAATCGCCGGTGAACCGGCCATGAGCGAGTAGTCGTCGTTTGAGGCATCAACGAACATCGGATTGGCATCGATGTTCCCGACGCCGGGCGCGGTGTACCCGCCCTCAACAAGCGAGTAGTTCACCTCGTCGTTGTCGCCTTGTCCATTGATCGCGATCTGCGAGGCGGTGGGGAGATTACCAGAGAAGATGCTGTTGTTGACAAAGACAATGGCGTCGACATTGAGCCTGCGGATCGCTCCGCCAAGCGAATCGGCGTCGTTGTTCGTAAAGGTTGAGTTGTAGACACGGACCTCGCCGTCGGTGAGAGAGGAGATCGCTCCGCCCGTCACCGCGGTGTTGTTGATGAAGAGAGAGTTGTAGATGTCTGTTGTGGCAAAGGAATTGGTCACGATCGCACCCGCTCCCGAAGCCGAGTCGTTGCCAGTACGGCGCGCGGAGTTGCCGTCGAAGATGCAGTTGTAGATGCGAACATTTGACAATGATCCGACGGCCTGGATCGCGCCACCGCTGGATGCCTCGTTCTCAATGAACCGGCAATCGATGACATCGCCCGGAGTGTTGTTGAGTCGGAGACCGCCGCCTGAGCCGGCGCAGAGGTTCCGTTCAAAATCACAGTCCTTGACAGTCGTGAGGCCGACTTGATTGAGATACAGACCGCCTGTGTCCTGAGATGTTTCCCCGAGCGAGACATTGTCAAAGAAGTCAGTGTCCGTGACGATCGCGGTGTTGGCCTGTGTGACATACACGCCTGCTCCGGTGTCGGTGCAGGTGTTCTGGTTGAAACTGGAGCCTGAGATTGTGATTGAAGCACCCGAGCCAGCGTGGTCGATCGCGCCACCGTTGCCATTGGACGCCGCGTTCTGAGAGAACGTCGAGTTCGTGATAACTGTACTCAGCGTAGAATTGCCGGTGCTCCTGACAGCCCCAGCGTAGTTGCTGGACACGTTCCCGGTGAAGCTCGAGTTCACGATCGTCAGGTTGCAGTCGCCAGCGTAAACAGCGCCGCCAATGTTGGCGGCATTGTTGTTGAACTCACAGTTGACAATGTTGAGCTCTGTAGCTGAAATGTTGTTGATCCCGCCGCCGTTGTTGCCCGAGCCGAGATTCTGGCCATTCTGTATAGTCAGGTCCTCGAAGGTGACAGAGCCGCCCGACGTGTCGATGGTAAAGACAGAACCTGTTGTAAAGGCGTCGATGACGACGGTGTCGCCCGCGGCTTCACGAATCGTGATATCGGGTGTTATAACCGTAAACGTACCGGCATAAGCCACGGTGTCCCGCAGCTCAATCGTATCGCCCGGTGCCAGGCCACTGACGCCGGGGTTCAGCGCGAGTCCGAGCGTCGGGTAATCGTCCGGGACGGTAATGGTCTGTTGCGAGAGCGAGCTTCCTGCGATACAGGCGAACACGACGGCTGCTGTGATGCGTGTCATGGTTATTCCCTCGGGTATTGATCGAATCAGGCCCGGACCTACCGGACTCAATCAGAACGCGTTGATGAATCGATTGGTGCATCATGCGAATAAAAAACCAGGCGGCCCCGCTTGGAGCCGCCGGTGCACACATACGTGGATGTTCGTGTGTGTCGATCAATCGCAACCGGCGTTGTAGTTGCTGACCCAGGCGCTGAAGTCCGCCGGCGAGCAGACCCCGTCGCCGTTCTGATCGCACCCCGCAGCCTGCGTGTTGAAGGCCGAGACCCAGGCGCTGAAGTCTGCCGGCGAGACGATCCCGTCGCCGTTGGTGTCGGCCAGGCACTCGTTGGTCTCGCCCGGACGCTCGATAGCGCCCATGTCGACGATGTACGAATCACCCATGCCCGTGTCAGGCGTCCCCGTGTCGTCGGCGAATCGAGCGTTGCCCAGGAAGTCGGTGTCAATGCCCGTCGGCACGAGCGCGTTGTCGCCCGCATCGACACCCGGTGACAGCTCGGCCAGCGTGAAATCGCCAGCGCCCACGTCAACGAAGACGGGAGGATCAGTGATGATGGTCAGCCCACCGACAATCGGTCCGCTCGAAAGACTGTCAAACCCACTTGCGAGGTTGGTCGTGGCATCGATGATGCCGGTGTCGGTCGACCAGAACGGGAGCTTGTTGCCCGGGCCGTTGAATGTCATCAGATTGTTGCTGGCGATCGCTCCGAAACCGGAGAGATCAGATCCGGTGGTGATGACCGCGTTGGCGCTGCCGTGAGCGCCGGTGGAGCCGTATGAGCCCGAGCTGCCGCCGCTGCCGGATGGACCCGTCGAGCCGGTGCTGCCGCCGATGCCCGCGCTGCCGCCGGGACCGCCAGCGCCGGGCGAGCCGCCGCCACCCGGGTTGCCGCGCACGCCGCCGGTCTGAGCAATCGCTTCGTAGACCGTGTTGTTGGCAATGACAGCGGCACTGCCCGGATCGATGACCCGGAAGAGCTGAACACTGCCGGTGACCCCGCCGTTTCCGCCGTTACCACCCTTGCCGCCGTTGCCGCCCCTTCCGCCAGTGCCCCCGTTGCCGAAGACGCCCGGTGCGCCCTTGCCACCTCGACCGCCGTTGCCGCCGCGTCCGCCCGTACCGCCCATGCCGCCTCTGCCGCCGGCTGGGTAAAGAACAAGGTTCTGCGCAATGAGCGTGTCTGCCGAAGTATCTGCGTAGATGACGATGGTGCTGCCGCCGTTGCCGGCGTGTCCGCCGCGACCGCCCGTTCCGCCGCCGCCGCCGGTCCCGGGCGAGCCGCCGACACCCGCGTCAGAGCCCGTCCCGCCGTTGGAACCGTTGCCGCCGTTGCCGCCGCGACCACCATCGCCGCCCTGCAATTGGTAGAACCGCGAGTTGGTGACGTGCAATCGATCAACATTCTGTGCATCGATGCCGGTGACACCCTGCGCGCTGCTGCCGGCCCCGCCAGCACCGCCCGTGCCGCCGGTGCCACCATTGCTGCCGTCGCGCCCGCGGAACGGACCGATGACACATTGGTCGACATTAAGGTCGGTGCCGTTGCGGGCGACAATCGGATACCGACGCGCACCGTGGGTCACACTGAAACCGGCCGAGTCAAAGACCTCGCACCCGACCAGCGAGACATCCGCATCGTCGGCCTCGATGCCAACAACGAGAACATCAGAAAGAACGGCGTAATTCAGGTCGGCGGTCGAGCCGTCAAGGAGCTTGAGCCCGTCCCACGAACCGTTGATCGGAAAGAGAACCACCGGCTCGGCATCCGTGCCGTTGATCGTGATCGTCGCGCCGTCGGCGATATTGATCTGGTACCCCGTATCAACGACCACCTGCGCCCCGGCCCCAATGGTCAGGGTGCCGGTGTAGGTCGTGTCGTCATTGATGATGAGCGTCCCCCCGGGAGCGATGACGACATCACCCGGAACAGTGGTCTGCCCGATGGAATTGCTCGCCGAAAGAGCCGCCAGAAGCGCCGCGGCCGTGAGGTGGTGCCTGGTCATGATGGAATCTCCGTGTCTGGTGTGGTTGTCGGGACCAATTGCCCCGGCAAAACCAGACGCGACGACCGGCTGTGGGGCGCATCACGGCTTCAAATCCAGATCCTAAAAACCTGCCTATCGTCGTACTCCCCGGGCCGGTGATACATCCCGGAGCCGATCAGAACCTATTTTGGAGAGGGATTTCGCATATGTCCGGTCTCATTCAGCCGCACGGCGGCACACTCGTTAACCGCGTCGCTGAGGGCTCCAAACGCGAGGAGCTCATCAAAGAAGCCGAGGGCCTGCCCCGCATCGACCTCTCGCCCAAGCAGTCCTGCGACGTCGAGATGATCGGCATCGGGGCTTTCAGCCCCCTCACCGGGTTCATGGGCTCCAAGGACTTCAACGCCGTCATCGACGGCATGAAGCTCGCCTCGGGCGACATCTGGCCCATCCCCATCACCCTCAGCGTCTCCAAGGACAAGGCCCCCGCCGCCGGCAGCCGCGTCGCCCTCTACGCCCCCAACGGCACGCTCCAGGCGCTCATGACCGTCGAAGAGGTCTACGACCACGACCGCGCCAAGGAAGCCACCATCTTCTTCAATAAGGATGGCGACGACGACGGCCAGCACCCCGGCGCCGAAGCCGTCAAGGCCGAGGGCGACACCTGCCTCGCCGGCCCCATCGACGTCGTCACCGTCTGCGTCGATCCCAACGGCCCCGAAGCCTTCCTCGACTTCCGCCTCACCCCCGCAGAGACCCGCGCCGAGTTCGAGAAGCGCGGCTGGAAGACCGTCAGCGCCTTCCAGACGCGCAACCCCATCCACCGCGCCCACGAGTACCTCTGCAAGTGCGCCCAGGAAATCACCGACGGCATCCTCATCCACCCCCTCGTGGGCGAGACCAAGCCGGGCGATATCCCCGCAGACGTCCGCATGCGCTGCTACCAGAAACTCATCAGCGAATACTTCGTCCCCGAAACCACCATGCTCAGCGTCATGCCCGCAGCCATGCGCTACGCCGGTCCGCGCGAAGCCATCCTCCACGCACTCGTTCGCAAGAACTACGGCGTCACGCACTTCATCGTCGGCCGTGACCACGCCGGCGTCGGCAGCTACTACGGCACATACGACGCGCAAACCATCTTCGATAAGCTCGACAAGGCCAACCTCGGCATCGAACCCCTCAAGTTCGAGCACGCCGCCTACTCCAAGAAAGCCCAGGGCATGGTCTCCGGCAAGACCTTCCCCAAGATCGAAGGCGACCAGATCTTCCTCTCGGGCACCAAGGTCCGCGAGATGCTCTCCAAGGGCGAACGCCCGCCCGGCGAGTTCACCCGCCCCGAGGTCGCCGACATCCTCATCGAGTGGGCCACCAAGGCTTGATCATTCGGATAACCTGATTCAAACGAGCCGCGTGCGTAAGCACGCGGTTTTTCATTACCATGTCAGACAATGATGAGCAGAAACCACCCCTGGACAAAGCGATCCCACCGACGGTGCATGACGCTCATGGTCGTGCTGCTCCTCCTCCCGCTCGTCACCGCCTGTGTGCTCTGGGCCCTGTTTCGCGACCCCAAGTACACCCGCATCATGATCCTGATGCTCCTGGCCAACATCGCCACGATCTATCAGATCGTCCAGTACAAACGCGTCGCAAATCTCTTCCGCCGACACCACGGCAAGATCTGCGGCAACTGCCTCTTCCCACTCGAAGGCCTGGACGACAAAGGCGTCTGCCCCGAATGCAGCCACCCCTACGAAATCGAGAAGACCATCCAAGCCTGGAAACAGGACCTGTCCATTCGACAGACAAGTAACCAAACAGCCACGCAGCCCTCGTGAGTTGCAGCTTTACCTCACCCGTGACTTGTCTCGTCGGCCCTGCTTTGCAAGATCTGTCACGAATAACCCGATCCCCGCCCAGATGAGCGCAAAGCTGATCATCCGCGTTACCGAGAACGCCTCGCCATACAGAAGCCCGAACCCGAACTGAATCGTCGGCGTGATGAACTGCAAAAACGCCATCGTCGACAGGGGCAGCTTCTTCGCGCCCATCGCAAACAGCAGCAGGGGGGTGCACGTGATCGCACCCGCCGCAAGCAGCAGCACCGATGTCCGGGGCCCAGCCTCCACAAACACAAGCTGGTGCTGAGCGCTCAGATGCAGGTACAACAGATACCCAAGCGCGATCGGGAACAGGAGCGACGTCTCGAACATCAGCCCCGCCAACGGCCCGGGATGCGCCTTCTTCCGCACAAGCCCGTAGAACGCGAACGTGATCGCCACCGTGAACGCGACCACCGGCGCCCCCTCGCGCAGCGTCATGTACCCCACGCCCAATCCCGCACACGCCACCGCCAGCCATTGCAGCCGCCGCAGCCGCTCGCCCAGAAAGACCATCCCAAGCACCACACTCAGCAGCGGGTTGATGAAGTACCCGAGGCTCGCCTCGATCACGTGGTCGTTGGCGATCGCCCACACGAACGCCAGCCAGTTGATGCTGATCAGCACCGCCGAGAGCGACATCGCCCGCCACGCGCTCGGCGAGCGCACCAGGGCCGTGAAGTTCCCCATCCTTCCCGTCAGCGCCAGAAGCATCGCGCAGAACGGCACCGCCCACACGATCCGGTGCGCCAGGATCTCCGTCGCCGGCACATGCGCCACCGACTTGAAATACACAACAAACAAACCCCAGAGCCCGTACGCACCCACCGCGCACGCGACCCCGCCCGCCCCCGTCGGCTGAGCACCGCCCTCAGGCCGGATCCCAAGCGTCGTCCCGCTCGTCGTCAATGGTCCGTAAACCCCTGCCAGAAAGACCTGTATGCAGCAGGAACGGGGCCTCACACAAAGACCCGCGACCCGCCCACGCCTATGCTTGGCCTCACCCAAGGGAGAAGCGACCGATGACCGAGATCAAGGCAACCAACGTCCACTGGCACGAAGGCAACCTGACCCGCGACGAGCGATGGAAGGCCCTCGGTTGCAAGGGCTGCACCCTCTGGTTCACCGGCCTCTCCGCCTCGGGCAAGTCCACCGTCGCTAGCGCCCTCGAGCAGGTCCTCGTCCAGCAGGGCGTCAACGCCTACCGCATGGACGGCGACAACATCCGCATGGGCCTCAACAAAAACCTCGGCTTCTCCGCCGAGGACCGAGCCGAGAACATCCGCCGCATCGGCGAGGTCGCCAAGCTCTTCGCTGACAACGGCTCCATCGCCATCACCAGCTTCATCAGCCCCTACAAGGCCGACCGCGACTCCGTCCGCGCCCTCCACGACGAGGCCGGCATCCCCTTCTTCGAAGTCTTCGCAGACACACCCCTCGAAGAATGCGAGAAGCGCGACCCCAAGGGCCTCTACAAGAAAGCCCGCGCCGGCGAGATCAAGGGCTTCACCGGCATCGACGACCCCTACGAAGCCCCCGAAAGCGCCGAGCTCGTCCTCAAGTGCGCCGAGAAGTCCATCGACGACTGCGTCGCCGACTGCATCAACATGCTCAAGGCCAAGGGCATCGTGAGCTGAGAATCTCACCCAACGCTGTGATCGCAACATGAGCCCCCGGCGCAGGCCGGGGGTTTGTCATTTTTGATAAGCATCAGTTATCCACTGGTTGCCCCAATAGGATGAAAAGGGAATGTCTATACATTAACATGCTGATATCCTAATTCCTATACCAATGATAATATGGGGGATATCACATGATCTATTTTCTCTTTGCAGCAATGGTCTGCCTCTTGGCAATCCTGTTGTACTGGGTGTTACGGATGTGGCTCTACACCAGGCGGCTCAGGAAGCAGTACGGTCCTCTCGAAACAGCAATCGCCCAGCTTGCAAAGTTGGTCGATGAGCAGCAAAGGGCAACCGGTGAGATCAATGCGCTCAAAGCTGCATATCAGGAAAAGAGAGCGGTCTATGACAGCCTGCTTCACCACGCGGCCGTCTTCGACGAGAGTATCGAGCTTGCGGAACTGGGTTTCTATAAACCGCACTTCGATTTCGACACATCCGAGAAGTACAAGCAGAAACTCATGCAGATCAAGGAGCGCCAGAAGCAGATGGTCAAGAACAAGACCGCGATCTATTGCCCCAAGGAGTGGACGGTCGAGGGGAGCCGTGCCAAGGGCCAGACAATGATCAATCGTGCTATCAGGCTAACTGCCCGGGCGTTTAACAACGAGTGTGATGCAGCCGTTTCCAACACCCGATGGAACAACGCCTCGCGGATGCTCGAGCGAGTTCGCAAGGCCTTTGATGCCATCAACAAACTCAATGAAACCAATGGCATACTTATCTCAAACGAGTACCTGCAACTCAAAGAAGATGAGCTTCGTCTGACACACGAGTACAGCGAGAAACGCAAGCGAGAGAAAGAGGAGCAGGCCGAGCTCCGCCGGCAGATGCGAGAAGAAGCCGCGTTGGAAGCCGAGATGGAACGTGCGATCCGTGAGGAAGAGAAGTACGAGGATCTACTTGAGAGAGCGCGCCGCGACGCCAGTACCGCTGTTGGCGACAAGCTCGACGCCCTCCGCAGCAAAATTGCAATGCTTGAAAGCGAGCTCGTCGAAGCACATGCCAAATCGGAACGAGCCAAGTCCATGGCTCAACAGACCAAGGCCGGGCATATCTATATCATTTCAAATGTGGGCTCATTCGGCGAAAACGTCTACAAGATTGGGATGACCAGACGCCTCAATCCGCTCGATAGGGTCCGTGAGCTCGGTGATGCCAGCGTGCCGTTTCTCTTTGATGTGCATGCCATCATCTACTCTGAGAATGCTCCGCAGCTTGAGCGTGAACTTCATCAGGTGTTTGATGCACACAGGATCAATCTAGTCAACTTCCGAAAGGAGTTCTTCGGTGTTCGAATGGATGAGATTAAAGACGTACTGGCCAGAATCGCGCCTGACGCGGAGATCATCGAAACCGCAGAATCACGTGAATACCGCGAGACCCTGGCGCTTCGTGCGGAACAGAATAGAAAGCTTGTCAATAATGGCCATGAGGCCAGAGTGCCTGTTTCAATCTAGCACCAACTCTCCATACGCGAAAACCCGACGACTTCTCCGCCTGGGTCGCCAATTACAACGCCGGCTGCCCGTAACCCCCGCGTGAAACCCGCCACAACCTTCCGATAACCCTTCATCTCCCCGCCGCTTGCCGGTATGCTCGACGCCGTCCGCCGAACCGCAGCGGATCGGCGGTACGCTGACCATTCCGACATCACGTCCAAGCCCGGGGAGTCACTTCCGATGCAGAAGCCGTTATCCATCGTCCTTGCCGCGGGTCTCGCCGCCTGCGCGAGCGCTCAGTCCACAACCGAATCCGCCGCCCTGCGCATCATCGACGCCCCCGTCGTGAACCTGCCAGACACCGCCGCCTCAGCGGTGCCCGTCGTCATCGACGCCTCCGCCTTCAACGCCGAGACCGCCCTCTTGCCGCTGGGCACGGGCGAAACACTCCGCATCTCCATCGATCGCACCCGCCACCACTCGGATATCTCCACCGGCTGGTCGGGCACCGCACTCGGCGTCGAGCACGGCTGGTTCAGCTTCGTCCAGTACAACGACGCATTCCACGGCATCATCGGCGCAGGCGAACTCGGAACCTTCGAGCTCCGCGCATCCGGGCAGCACACAGACGATGGACAGCTCATCTACAACCTCATCCAAATCGATAACTCCAAGTTCCTCGGCTGCGCAACCGACGAACTCCAGCAACCCGCCAGGCAAGGCCTCCGGCCGGTCGACATCTCCGCCACCCCCACACCAGGCACAACCATCGACACGCACACCCACGCCGACAACCCGGGCGGACCGCTCTACAACGTCGACGACGGCTCAGTCATCGACGTCATGATCGTCTACACCACAGAAGCCCGCACCGGCTGGGGCGGCACAAACGCCATCATGGCCCTCGCCCAGAACTGCATCGACACCACAAACACCACCTACGAGAACAGCAACATCGGCCCGCTCGAACTCAACCTCGTCCACGCCCAGGAAGTCAGCTACGCCGAGTCCGGAAACGCTTCGACCGACATCGGCCGGCTCCAAGACAACAGCGACGGCTTCATGGACAACGTCCACCCGCTCCGCGACCAGAACGGCGCCGACCTCGTCGCACTCCTCGTCGATAGCTTCAACGCCTGCGGCGTCGGGTTCCTCGCGCCCTACGACGACAACCTCGGATTCACCGTCACCGATACCGGCTGCGCCGTGGGCAACCTCAGCTTCCCGCACGAGATCGGCCACAACATGGGCGCCCACCACGACCGCGACAACGCCGGCAGCGCACCCTTCCCCTACGCCTACGGCTGGCGCTGGAACGGCAACAACGGCACGCAGTACCGCACCGTCATGGCATACTCCCCAGGCTCGCGCCAACCCTACTTCTCAAACCCCGATATCAACTTCCAGGGCGCGCCCACCGGCGTCAACGACTCCGAAGACAACGCACGCTGCCACGACAACACACGCTTCAGCGTCGCGAAGTTCCGCGAATCCGTCAGCACCAACGACTGCATTGCAGACACCAATAACGACGGCGTCCTCAGCCCGGCAGACTTCTCCGCCTGGGTCGCTGCCTTCAACACCATGAGCGCCGCCTGCGATCAGAACAACGACGGCTCATGCACGCCCGCCGACTTCTCCGCATGGGTCGCCAACTTCAACGCCGGCTGCTAAGCAGCGCAAACACAACCCACCCGTCACAAACAAGCCCCCCGCATCACGCGAGGGGCTTGTCAATTTCACCCTTCCAAGCCCCAGTGCCCAAGCCCCAGTGCCTAATGCCTAGTGCCCAGTGCCTTACTTGTTCTTGTAGTAATCGATGTTGATCTGAATGTACTTATTCCACTCCTCGGGCAGATCTTCCTCCGGGTAGATCGCCTTCACCGGACACTCGTCCACGCACAGCCCGCAATCGATGCAGGTGTCCGGGTCGATGTAGAGCTGGTCCTCGGTCTCGAAGTCCGGCTCGTCCTTGGTGGGGTGGATGCAATCAACCGGGCACACCTCGACACACGCGGTGTCCTTGGTCCCGATGCACGTTTCGCCGATGAAGTGTGACATATCCCGATCCTTGGTCCCTTCGTGTAACGATCCCTCCGGGCTCTGCATCATATCGGCGATGCCCCCGGCCTTCTTCAACCAGGGACTCTCACCCGCCAAACCCCGCCAGGACCTCATTGAGACTCGTTATCACCCACGTCGCGCCCGCCTCCTCGAGCTTCGCCGCCGGCGTCAGGCCCGCAAGCCCGACCACACGCATCCCCGCTCGCCTCGCAGCCACAACCCCGCTCACCGAATCCTCGATCACCACCGCATCGACCGGCCCCGTCCCCATCCGATCCGCCGCGTGCAGGAACAGCCCGGGCTCCGGCTTCCACACCCCAACGTCGTACGCGCTGTAGATCCGCGATTCGCCCGCGTGTTGAAACCGATCGATCAGCCCCGCGCTCGAAAGCGAGGCCTCCATCTTCTGCATTGGACCGTTCGAAGCCACGCAGCGCAGGTGAGTCCCCGCCGCGTCCAACGCATCGAGAAGCTCCCGCGCCCCATCGATCAACCCGATCGGCTCACGCTCGAACGCCTCGAACATCCGCCTGCGGTACGTCGGCAAGAGCTCCGGCAACTCGCGCCCCACATGCGCCTCCGCCTCCGCGCGGATCACATGCAGATCACGACCCTTGAACGTCTCGATCGACTGCTCCGTCGTGATCGACCACCCGACCTCCGTCAGACACTCGGCGAGCAACCGGTTCGTCACCGGCTCCGTGTCCACAAGCACCCCGTCACAGTCAAAGATGATCAGTTCACAGTCCAGCAAGCACTACACCTCGTCCGACAGCAGCCGCAGAATCATCGAGTCGCCCATCCGCCGGCCCAGATCCCGAAACACGCCCGCTGAATCGGGAACCACGTCACCCGTCACCCGCGCAAAGATCGAATGCCAGCGATCAAAGTGCCGACGCTCCAGACCCTCAATCTTCCGGTGAGCTTCCATCGGCCGACCCGAATACGTCCCCGTCCTCAGCACCGCCGACGACCAGAACCGCTTCATCTTCGCCAGATGTAGATCCCAGTCCCGCACGTACCGATCGAAGATCGGCCCGATCAGATCATCCTCACGCACACGCGCATAGAAGGTCTCCACTAGCTCGGCGATCTGCTCCTCCGTGACGCCCGGCGTTCCGCTCCCGCCCGATTCACTCAGCTCCAGATTCACCGCAACCATCGCAGCACCCTTCCTTTCGCCCTAGCCGTCCCTCTTCGCCACCGGCGCCTCTTCCTTCGCGTCAGCCCGCATGAACAGAGCCTCGCCCTTGGTGATCTTCTGGCCCTTCTTCAGCGCATGAGGACCACCAAACCGGGCCAGCTCCTCAAGCGGAACACCCTCGGCCGGCGCACAATTCCAACCTCTCCAAAGCTCGGCCATCTTCGTCGGCATCGCCGGCGCGAGCAGCAGGCTCGCGATCCGGAGCGTCTCCGCGCACGAGTACAGAATCGTCGCCAAGGCGTGCGGCCCATCCTCCAGCTCATCCACCTGCTTGGCCAGCGTGAACGGCGCCGAGTAACTGATGAAATCGTCCACCGCACGGACCAGCATCAGCCCCTGCCTGACCATCTCGTCCACCTCGAACCCGCCCGCCGCCGCGATCGCCTTCGACACCGCCTCCTGCGTCAGGTCCGCAAAGCGGAACGTCCGCATCTCCCCCTCGGCAGATTTGCCCGCGTTCTGTCGCGCCAGGAGCGCCGTCTGCAGCGCACTGCCATTGGGAAACCCGTACTCCCCGTCGCAGAGCATCGTCAGCTCCCCGCCCAGGTACTTGTCGATCATGTTCCCGACCCGGCTCGTCGAGTTCCCCACGCCGTTGGCAAGATCCGCGTTGTACGTCTCCACGAAGTGATCGTGCGCAAAGTCCGCGTCATTGGCGCCCAAAGGACCCTGCGTCAGCAGATACCAACGCACCGCGTCCGTCGAGTACCGCTCGCAGTACGCCTCGAGCAGCTCGATCTCGATGAAGTTGCCCAGACTCTTGGACATCTTCCGCCCCTCGCGGATCCAGTACGCGTGCGCGTAAACCGCCTTGGGCGCCTCCTCCCCGAGAGCCTTGAGCATCGCCGGCCAGATCACCGCGTGGAACCACAGGATGTCCTTGGCCATCACGTGCACATCCGCCGGCCAGAACCGCTTGCGATCGCCCGTGTCGATCACCGTCATGTAGTTGCACAACGCCTCGATCCACACATAGATCCGGTGCTCCGGGTCATTGGGCATCCGGATGCCCCAGTCGGCATCCCCCTCCTTGATCCGGCGAGACACCGGCACCTTGTTGAGCCCCTGGCGGATCCGGCCAAGCACCTCGTTCTTCCGCGCCTCGGGCAGCACCCGGATCACATCGCCCTCGATCTGCTCGCGCAGCCACCCCTCGTACTTGTCCAGCCTGAAGAAGTAGTTCTGCTCCGTCCGCTTCTCGAGCGGCCTGCCCGTCACCGGGCTCTTGTAGTCGTGCTCGCGGGCCGTGTTCTCCGGGACGTACTCCTCCTGCGAAGCATCGAACCATCCCTCATAATCGCCCAGCTCGATGTCGCCCGAATCGACCAGCTTCTGTATGTACGCCGAGGCCTTCGACGTGTGCCGGTCCTCGGTCGTGCGCACAAAGTCGTCATACGCGAAATCCATCGCGTCGAACGCCTTGCGGAACTCCGCCGCGTTCCGGTCCGCCCACTCAAGGGGCGTCATCCCGTGATTCGTCGCCGATTGCACGACCTTCTCGGCGTGCTCGTCCGTACCAGTCAGACAGAACACATCACCGGGCCTGCCCAGACGCATCCGCTGAAATCGGGCCGCCACGTCCGCAAGTAGCGTCGTGTAGCAGTGTCCGATGTGGGGCCGGTCGTTGACGTAATAGATCGGTGTCGTGACGTAATACGTGTCCATCAATCCAGTGTAGGAAGCGCCAAACGAGCCCCTCGCACCCGCAAGGGGGCCCAGGACCCAATCGCTCATCCCTTGAACGCCGCTCGGGCGCCAAATCACCCAAACACCGCCCCGGAATCCGGGCTAGGCTTGTCCCACCGGCCCGTAGGCGCCCTCTTGGAGGTCCACATGAACCGCGAGCAGTTCGAGGCCGAGGCACTCGAACATCTCGACGCAGTCTTCCGCATGGCGATGCACCTCACCCGCGACCGCCAGCGGGCCGAGGATCTCGTCCAGGACGTCTACGTCCGGGCGCTCCGTTCAGCAGCCAAACACGGGTTCGAGTCCAAAGGCGGCGGCATGCGGGCCTGGCTCTTCACCATCGCCCACAACACCTTCTACTCCACCATCAAACGCGAAAACCGGGCGCCCACAGCCGTCGGCGAGTTCCACTCCGACGCCTCAAGCGAGCCCCTGCCCGACGAACCACCCCCCGCATGGGACGGCTCAAGCTTCGACTGGGAACACGTCGACGACCGCCTCCGCAAAGCCATCGAATCCGTCCGGGAGGAGTACCGCCAGGTCCTGATCATGTGGGGCGTGCAGGGACTCAAATACCGCGAGATCGCCGAGGTCCTGGGCGTGCCCATCGGCACCGTCATGAGCCGGCTCCACCGGGCCCGCAAAATGGTCGCCGACGCCCTCGCCGAGGAGCCCGGGGCTCTCGAAGAACTCGGGATCAGGGAAGAGGGCGAGGTCGGTTAGCGGACGGGCCCGATCGGGCCGAAAAAACAAGGGCATCCGGAAGAACCCGGCGCCCGGCAAGGTTAGAGCAAGTGGTGTCCCGCTCGTGGGCACACAAGGGACTCAAGAAAGCATCGGAGGCAGCATCGACAATGGCGGACTCTTCGGGAAATTCTGAGCAGAAGCTGAACCTGGCGGCCCTCCTGCGCGCCGCTGCGGATGACGAACTCTGCTCCCACGACGAGCGCCGGCTCGAGGCCTTCATCGAAGAAGACCCCTCCCTCGCCAGCTGCATCGAGTGCGACCAGAAACTCCGCGAAGCCATCAGCCGCGCCTTCTGCTGCGACTCGGGCGAATGCGCACCCAAGAACCTCCGCGACTGCGTCCAGGACGCGATGCGCTGCTGCGAGCTCGAAGAATCCACATCGAGCGTGCCCGAAGCCCTCGCCGGCCGGACACGCTCGGTCTCGTTCTGGCAACGCACCCACATCCAGATGGGCGTCGCCGCCGCAGCCATGGTCCTCATCGCGGGCGTGCTCTTCTTCTACAACAACCTCACCCCCGTCGGGCCCAACCAGACCCTCGCCGATCGAACAGCCGCCGCCTCCTACGTCGCCAGTGAGCACGGCCACTGCATCACCGACGCCGTACACGCCGCCAAAAAACTCGTCCTCGAAAGCCCCGAAGAGCTCCCCGCATTCACCGCAAACGTCGTCGGCTCCGAGATCGCCTTCGCCGACCTCGCCGCCAGCGGCGCCACCGACGTCCGATTCGTCGACGCCGGCAAATGCCACGTCCCCGGCGGCGGGCCAAGCATGCACCTGCGATTCCAGCTCCCCGACATCGAGGGCGAATCCTCACTCTTCATCCAACGCGACTCCGGACGCATGAAGCTCTCCGAAGGCATCACCTACACACTCGCCCCCACCGGCGACGCGCCCAACACACCGAGCGTCTACATGTGGCTCCGCGAAGGCTTCGTCTACTACCTCGTCATCCCGGGCCGGGCCGAGTGCGACAAGCTCCGCAAGTCCCTCGTCCTGCCCACCGAGACCCGAAACCTCACCGACGAGGTCTAACCCCGCAGACCGGGCCGATAGACCGGGCCGATGAACCGGGTTTCACTCCCGCTTCCGGACGAAAACGACCGATGGATGGGTCCGGAACGTACCATGGAGGGAGGCCGACCCGCGCCACCCGGAACCGGTCCGTTCGGAGGATCCCATGAAACGCCTCACCGCGATCGCACTCCTGCTCGCCTGCTCGCTGCCCGCCAGCGCACAGAACGCCATCGGCTCGGGCAACAAGCTCGACAAATCCCCGCAAAAGGGCTCCGGCGGCGTCAACCAGCCCACTCAGAACGACCTCCAGGAATCGCTCCGACTCCGAAACGCCATCGTCACCGGCAACGCCCCCGGCGGCATGAGCTTCAGAGGCAGCGTCGGCTACGTCGGCGAACGCGAATTCCGGGGCGAGCTCGGCTCCGACGACCTCTTCAGCTTCCGACGAGACTCCCTCTACTCGGGCATCTCAGGCCTCGGCATCCGCGGCACCGACGCCCTCCAATACCAGTTCGCCATGACCACCGGCTCGCGGCCCCCGACCTCCATCGCCGGCTCGCTCGCCATCAGCCGTGACTCCTTCTCCGGACAAGTCGGCGACCTGGGCGTCCAGTCCAACGCTCTCGAACGAAACGAGGGCCCCCTCCGCCGCGTCGACCCCGCCGAACAGGCCGACACCGCCGGCGCCGGGCTCTGGCGCCTCCGCTCCGCCTCGGGCTACCTCACCGACAAGTCACTCACCTCCAGCTACATCGGCACGCTCAACACCGGTGAAGGCGAGTCCTTCGACGTCACCGCGTCCCCCCTCGAAGGCGTCCGCGTCTTCGACCCGGCGACCGTCTCACCCGAATCCCAGAGCCTGCGACTCCAGAACACCAGCAACACGCAGAACCTCATCGAACGACTCGCGCCCAACAACAGCGCACTCGTCGACTCCACCGGCCTGACCGGGCACGAGAAAATCCTCGCACGCCTGCGCGACAACTACGCCGGCGAAACCGCCGAGAGCACACCAGGCCAGGACCTCGTCCGACAGGTCCTCGAGCAGAACGACAAAATCCGCGAGTACCTCGAAGGCATCCGCTCCACACCCGTCCTCGATCTGCCCCCCGAAGGCGAGCTGCCCGGCGGCGAATCGCCCGAAGACGAGATCCCCGAGGAAGACCTCACCCCCCGCGAACGACTGCTCCGCGACTTCGAAGAGATGGACATCGACCCCGCCATCATCGAAGCCATGCGCGCCAGCTCGGCCACCGTCGACGAGCTCATCCAGAACGCCACGCCCAGCGACCGCAACTACTACGCCATCCACCTCAACCAGGGCCACAAGTCCATGTCGGACGGCAACTACTTCGACGCCGAGGCACGCTTTGCGCTCGCACTCTCCATCAAACCGGGCGACCCGACCGCCTCCATCGCGCGCGTCCATGCGCAGATCGGCGCGGGCCTGACCATGTCCGCCGCCACAAACCTCCGCGAAACCTTCACCACCAACCCGACCATGATCACCGCACGCTACGCGCCGGGACTCATCCCCCCCGCAAGCCGACTCCGCGACATGGTCCCAAGGCTCCAGACACTCGCCGACGGCGCCGGGCTCCGCGCCAGACAGTCCGCGCTCATCCTCGCCTACGTCGGCTACCACCTGAACGACAACGCGATCATCAAGGAAGGCCTCGACCGCCTCGAACTCGAAACCGAGGATCGACTCGCCGCCCTGCTCCGCCTCGTCTGGCTCGACGATCAACCCGTAGGCGAGGCGCTCCAGGACGCCCCGCAGAATGAAGGCAAGAACGGGGACGAATGACCGCGCAGAGGCCCTCGATCGTCCAGTTCCTGACCGACGGCTCCCTGCCAAGGCTCTGCGCCGATCTGGGGGCGCTCGCACGCGTGCGCATCACGCTCCACGACGAGACCGGCTGCGAGATCATCGCCGGCGAGGGCGAGGTCCCCTTCGCCATCGCGCAGAACCCTTCGCCCCTCGATGACAACACACTCTCCGTCCCCATCGAGGTCGACGACGCCCACATCGGCGAGCTCCGCATCACACGGGCCGCGCCCGACCGACTCGTCGCCTGCGTGCGTCATCTGGCCACCACCGTCGCCGAGGTCTGCGACCACGACATGGAGCTCCGCCACCGCGTGCGCGAGCTCGAACTGCTCTACCGCCTCAGCGAACACCTCGCCCGAGCCACCGACGTCCAGGAAGTCCTCCAGATCGCCCTCGACTCCGCCCTCGACGTCCTCGACCTCGACGCAGGCTCCGTCGTCCTCTTCGACGAGCAGAAACAGATCACCGCCGACGAGCAGGGCATCGAGCTCATCGCATCCCGCAAGCTCTCCAAACAATGGCTCGACGACCCGAGACCGTTGTCCATCGATCGGCAGTTCGACCGCCGGGCAATCTCCGGCGAGATCGTCGTCGTCGAAGACCTCCGCGCCGATGACCGCGTCCTCGCCCCCGAACGACTCGCGGGCGAAAGAATCGTCGGCTTCGTCACCGTCGGCATCATCTTCCAGAACACACCCATCGGCGCGATCAGGCTCTACGACTTCGAGCCCAGACTCCTCGACAGCTCCGAGCAACGACTCGTCCGATCCATCGCCCAGCAGGCAGCCGTCTCGATCGAACAGGCCCGGCTCCTCCAACTCCAGGCCCGCGACCGCCGCATCGGACGACAGCTCAAACTCGCCAGCGAGATCCAGCTCCGCATGATGCCCACCAAAATGCCCGAGCTCGCCGGGCTCGACATCGCCGGGCGATACACACCCTCACTCGAACTCGGGGGTGACTTCTACGACGCCTTCAAAGTGGGGGTCGCCACCAAGCCAAACCTCGGCCTCGTCATCGGCGACGTCGTGGGCAAGGGCGTCCCCGCCGCCCTCCTCATGGCTAGCGTCCGCTCCTCCGTCCGCGCCTACGCGCAGGACGTCTACGACATCGACGAGATCGTCAGCCGAACCAACAAGGCCCTCTGCCGCGACACTCTCGAGAGCGAATTTGTCACCCTGTGGTACGGCGTCATCGACCCTGAAACGCTCCACCTCACCTACTGCGGCGCCGGCCACGAAGCCCCCATGATCCTCTCCGTCCCACGCGATCGACCGCCCACCATGGCCGACCTCGTCGAACTCTCCACCGGAGGCATGGTCATCGGCGTCGACTCCGCCCAACGCTACCAACGCGGACACTTCGACCTCCAGCGCGGCGACGTGCTCGTCTGCTACACCGACGGCATGACCGACGTCCAGAACTTCGAAGAACAACGCTTCGGCAAACGCCGACTCCAGCAGGCCATCATCGAAACACTCGCCGACAACCCGAGCGCCACCTCGGAAGAAATCGTCGAGGGCATCTTCTGGCGTATCCGCCAGTTCGCCGGCCTCAGCAAGCAGCCCGACGACCAGACGCTCCTGGTCGTCCGCACCTGATCACTCACTCGGCCCCGCGTACCAGTCCGTCCACAACCGCTCCACCCGGCGCACATGCTCCTTGGGCGCATCGGCGTACAACTGCCTGCCAAGCTCGTGCGCCCGCAGGCGGAGATCCGTCTGCCTGCGATGGATCTGGGCGCTCAACTCACGCGCGCCAGAACCCAGAAATGCGCCCAGCTCGCTCAGGTCGTGATCCGCGCCGAGCAGATCGGACACCGCCTTGGCCTGCTCGTACCGATCATCAGCCGCTCGCTCCCAGGCCTCCGTCAGGAGCCTCGTGTGGTACCGGTCGTACTTGATCCTCTTACGCCACTCGTGGAACGCCTCAGCCGAGCGCAGGTCGTAGGCCTGCGCCATCTCCGCTTGTGCGCGCGCATAGGTGCGCCCGAGCCCGCCGCCGAGCGCCTCGAACCCCTCGCCCTCGATGGTCCACGTCTGTGCGCGCAGCTGCGCACGCTCCATCGCCTCGCCAAACCGTCCAAGCGCCTCGTCGACATTGGCTTGTGCTGCCTCGTCGCGCTTGCGGACAAGCTCTTCGCGGATCGGAGCGAATCGGCTGGGGTTGATGTCGTCGGCGATCAGCTGATCGAACGTCTCGAGCATCGCAGCCGCGTCGCGCAGGCCTGCCAGACTCCTGGCCGCGTCGCGGAAGGCCTCGTTCTCCCGCGCGTACCCCTCGAACGCCGGGCGCACGAGCCGGATCAGCCCGCGGACTTTCTTGCAGCGCTTGCGGACCGCCAGCGCCTTGTCGTGGGGGTCCTTGCCCGCGTCGGCGAGCTCGCGCAGCGCGCGTTCGATCTGCTCGCCCGCGATCCGCCGGACGCCCTCATCGATGGGCTCAGTTGCTTCCAGGCGGTACGGCAAGAATCCCCTCCAAATGAGGGTATAACGCGGTGCCCGGGTCCCAGACGCATCCGAACATCAAGAAACCATGAGCGCAGCAACAACACCGGGCAAAGTGTCCGGTGTCCCTGTTTCAACAATGATGAGGAAGATCAGGCAGCCGAAGGACCGTCGTCGAACGTCTCTTCTTCGCTTTCGAGCAGCTCGCGGAACTCGTTGAAGTTCAGCTGAAGTCGATCGAACTGCTCATCGACAGACTCCATCAGCTCGCGCGTGCGATCAGATAGCTTGGCGACCGGAACGCTGTCAGCGGGTGACCTGGAACGGTTGCCGGCGCTGCGCCCCGGAACCTGACGCGGGAACGGGATGGGTGCGGGGTCCTCTTCCCAGGTACCCCGAAGACGGAATTGGTTCACGATGAACCTCCTTGCTGCTCCATCGAGCCAGAACGGCCCATATCTCGGAACAACAAGGACCATCGGTTGAGCTCGGCCCGGGGTTGATGTGCAATCGTGCGAGACGGACCGGTTTCATGGATTCCCCGCCAGTATCACGCAACTTCTGCGCTCTGGAGAATCGGGGCAATCCGGTTATCGGACGATTCTGGGGGAACACCCCGATCAGGCTTTGACGCGCTGACCGACCTTGTGCTCGGTCCCATCCAGGGCCCGCTTGAGGTTGCCCCGGTGTTTGTAGATGACCACCAGAGCCAGGAGCGCCGTCGCGACAGCCGCGGGCCAGGCCCCGCCGAAGCGGTCACCCACCACGAACACCAGGACGATCGTCGTGATCGGGAGGCTCAGAGCCGCGGCACAGCTCGAGACCCCGACGTATCTGGTCACCTTGAGCACCGTGAGAAAGACCGCAAGCGCGATCCCGCCGGCGACCGTGAGCACAGGAAAGACGGCAAGCAGGGTCCCGAGCCCGGTCGCCACGCCCTTGCCGCCCTTGAACCCGAGGAACACGCTGAACATGTGCCCGAGCACCGGCGCGATCATCGCGCCCAGCCACCACCAGGTCTCCTGTGGGGTGAGCGCCGGCTCTGTGCGCACGAGGTTGTTCACCAGCCCGAAGGCGAGCGTCGGGATGAGCCCCTTGAGCATGTCGAGGAAGAAGCAGACGAAGAAGAACTTTCGTCCCAGGACCCGCCCGACGTTGGTCGCACCGATGTTCTTCGAGCCGTGCTCACGGATGTCGATTCCCTTGGAGCGCGCGATCAGCAGGCCGAAGGGGATCGACCCGACCACATAGCCGGCGGCGATCATCGCGATGAGCACCGGGACCGACTGCATCAGGTGCCCGTCTGCCGCGCTTTGGGCACAAAGCGCTCCGTCAGCCCCGCGATGAGCTTCTCGAAGACGTGGTCGGCGTCGCAGGTCGCATCGATCACGAGGTATCGGCTCGGCCAGCGTTTGGCCTGATCGAGGTAGCCCTGTCGCACGCGGGCGCGGAAGTCGTCGGGCCTCGCTTCGATGCGGTCTGGCTCGGCGCTGCGCCGGCAGGCGGCTGTCGATTCGTCGACGTCGAACACCACGACGAGATCGGGTTCGAGCCCGCCCGTTGCCGCCTTGGCGACGTCGAGGATCTCTTTCTCGGGCAGCCCGCCCCCGGCACCCTGATAGGCGAGGGTCGAGCTGACGAACCGGTCGGCGAGCACGAGGTGCTTGCGGGCCAGCGCCGGGCGGATGGTCTGCTCGACGAGCTGGGCTCGGCTTGCCATGTAGAGCAGCATCTCGCAGCGGAGGGTCATGTCGCCGTGGTCGTGCGCGAGCAGCAGCCTGCGGATCTCTTCACCGATGCCGGTGCCCCCGGGCTCGCGGACCTCGGTGACGCCCGTGCCGTGGTCCGAGCAGAACGCGGAGAACCGCGCAAACTGCGTGGATTTCCCCGAGCCGTCGGGTCCCTCGAAGACGACCAGTCGGCCGGCGAGCGCGTCACAGAGTGTCTTGTGGTTCTGCACGGGAGCAGTCTATACCGGATGACGGGCGCGACGGCTCGCCCCGCATGGCAAGCCGCGAATTCGATGACACGCACGGCGTCCGATGACGGACAGGCGGTTTACGCGTCACTCATCGGGACAAACTCGACCTGGCGTTTGGAGCCGGACTCGTCGAAGCGTGTGGATGGTCCGCCGAAGATCAGCCGGTCGATCGAGAGCGCGCCCGGGCCGATGAGGAACATCGCCAGCGCGGACATGAGCAGGGCGAACTGCCAGAGGATGACTGTGTAGACGTAGCCGCCCGGACCCATCTCGAACATGCCCGTCGGCAGGAAGCCGAGGATGGCGTCGCCCGACTGGATCGCCGGCCCGATCTGCGTGAGCCACATCGCCGTCAGCATCGTGCCCGCCAGGGGCAGGGCCGCCAGGCGCGTGAAGAAGCCGATGAGCATGGCCGCGCCGCAGACGAGTTCGAGGATCGCCGCGACCCACGCGAAGACGACGGGCATCGTGCCGTTGGCCAGCGCGCTCGGCCAGAGCGGCTGGAGGGCCTTGCCCTCGTCATCGACACCCGGGTTGGCAGCGTGATGGATCATGAGTGCCAGCCCCATGACACGTTTGACCTGTACCGATTCCATGTCGGTCTGGGCCCGGAACGCGACCGGCAAAGCGGTTGAGCCGTCCTCGACGGGAGAGACTTCTTCGTCGTCCTCGGTGGTGTCCTCGTCACCCTCATCGGATTCGGTTGCAGCGGGGTCCTCGGGCGGGAGGTCGTCGGCGGGGGCGAGGTCTTCGATCTGGTCCTTGAGATCATCGATGGCTTCGTCCAGCGTTTCGGGGTCGTCCACGGGCGGGATGGCCTCGGGATCGATCTCGGGCTGGATTTCTGGCTGTGTTTCGGGTTGGGTCTCGGGCTGGGTCTCGGGTTCCTCGATCTCGGGCACGCTTGTGTCAGGCGCATCCGGCTGCGGAGCGGGGACGGCTGCCGACTGGGGCGGCACGATGTTCCACTCGACGAGCTGGGCGATGTCGCCCGGATCGGACACCTCGGTGCGATAGGCGACCTTGCTGACACCCGCCCAGATAAAGGTGCCCGCCAGAGCCAGGCGGAGACACAGCGGAGCGACGTTGAGGGCCAGTGTGGTGCGAAAAGACATGGGCGATCCTTCCTTCCGGCCTCTCGAACGACCCCAACGCGCCGCTGAGGTGCGGCGGGAACGATTCCGGTGCCGCTTATGATACGGAAGCCTGCGACCTGCGTTTCTCCATACCATCGGACGCTCGGGGCTCAACGGACCACCCGGGAGACGATGCGCGGGCATGGCGGAATTGGCAGACGCGCGGGATTTAGGTTCCCGTGACCGAAAGGTTGTGCAGGTTCGACTCCTGTTGCCCGCATTCACACAATCCCTTTGAGACCCGCCATTTGCGGGGGGTGTATGAGGGAGAACCCGGCAAGGGCGTGCGTACGCTTCTTTCCTTGGCTGAGCAATCGAACCAATCCGCCCGCCCCGGTCTTCCGCGTCTTGTCGGCGCCGATACGCAGGGTGCGCAGATCGAGGGCAAGCCCTCGGCTGCGCCCGCCGATGCTGCGTCGCCCATCGGGACGGTTGTGGGTCGGCGCTACGAGCTTGTCGAGTTTCTCGGCACGGGCAAGCTGGGCAAGGCGTTCCTGGCGCGCGATCGGCTGACCGAGGCGATGGTCGCGCTCAAGCGCTTCCGCACGGACACGGAGAAGCATCGGCAGGCAGCCGAGATGGCAATGGCCGCCGCCGAGCAGGTCGCCGCGTACCGCCACGAATCGATCGTGCGCGTCTTCGACGTGGGCGAGGACGCGGCGGGGCCCTACATCGTCAGCGAGTACATCGACGGCCCGGACGCGGGTCGGCTCGTCGCCTCGCAGGGCGCGATGAGCCTGCGTCAGGCGGTGCGGATCATCGAGGCTGTCGGATCGGCGATCGCCTTTGCGCACGAGCACGGGTTTTTCCACGGCTCGGTGCGCGGGGGGAACATCCTTTTCCTCGATGGCAACAAGCCGGTGCTCGCCGACTTCGGTCTGGGCGGGCTCGACAAGGGCGACCACGCACGCGCGGTTCGGCAGGATGTCAAAGGTCTGGCGCGCACGCTGTGCCAGCTCCTGACGGGCGTGTCCTCGGGCTCGGTCGAGGTGCGCGATCTGCCCGAAGCGGTTCAGCCGGCGGTGCGGGCCGCCCTCGGCACGAGCGTGGCGACGCGCCAGCCGACGATCGAGGCCTTCCTCCGCGAGCTCCGCGCGACCGAGCTTCACCCGGATCAGCTCCAGCAGGAGGGCGAGGAGGAGCTGATCGGCCGGGCGAGAAAGGCCGAGCTCTCCGGCTCGTTCGCGGCGATGCGCGAGGCGGGCGAGGAGGCTCTGGCCAAGAACAGCGAGTCGGCCGAGGCGATGGTCGTGCTCCGCCGGGCGGACCAGCTCAAGGGCGAACGCGACGAGCTGATGAAGACATTCCGCCAGCACGAGCAGGACCTGAACTACGCGGGCGCCCTCGACACGCTGACACGTCTGCTCAAAAAGTTCCCGGCGGATCACCAGGTCCAGCGCCTGTCGTCCAAGCGCGAGACGCTCGCCGAGCTGACGCGTCTGAGCGGGATCGCCGAGCAGCTCTGCGCCGCGGGGCATGTGGGCGCTTCGCTCGATAGCTGGAGAAGGATCGCCGAGCTCAGCCCGGCGGACGAGCAGGCCAGGCAGATGGTCGCCCAGGCCAGACGCGCCAGGCTGCGCACGCGGACGGTTCGGGCTGCGGGTGTGCTTCTGGTGCTGACCGCGGTCGGCGGCGCTGGCGGGTATTTCGCGTGGGACGCGGGGTATCTGAACGGCCTTGGCATCCCGGGCCTGCCCGACAACGGCGCTCTGGCTTCGAACGGAACGCCCGCCGAGTCGGAGACTGAGCTGGCCGAGAAGCCGCGGGTCCTGCCCGCGCAAAGCAACCCGCTCGTGCGCACGCCTGCTGACGATCGCGCGGACGGGTCGGCCACCCCTGTGAACGATCGGCCCACGCAGGAAGAGGATGCGTCCGACGAAGGTGCGGAGGTCGCGGCTCCTGTCACGCCGGTGATCGACATCGAGGCCGAGCGCCGGCAGGCGCAGGCTCAGTCGGCGGCCCTGGCCAAGCGGGACGCGCTTGCAGCCAAGCGCCACGCCGAGCAGTCGGGGGCCTCGGGGCTGGCGGGCGCATCGTTCGACGCGGCGATGGCGGTGCTCGAGCGGGCCGAGTCTCAGCTTGCAGCGGGCGAGTTTGCCGCGGCCGAGGACAGCTTCAACGAGGCGCGCGGCTCGTTCGTCGCCTCGGCTGCCAAAGCGGGCGTCGCGATCGCCGAGGTCCGGGGCATCATCGAAGAACGCCGGTTCCGCGATGCGACGAAAGCCATCGAGCGACTCGCATCCAGAGCCCCGCGCACCGAGGTCGAGGCGCTCTGGCGTGATCTGGAGCACGCGCGCGGGCGCACGATCGAGCTGGCACCGGGTGTTCAGATGGCCTGGCGATACATCGAGCCGGGCGTCTTCATGATGGGCAGCCCCGAGGGCGACCCCGAGCGCCGCTTCGGCGAGGACCAGAAACAGGTCCGCATCGAGAAGGGCTTCTGGCTCGCGGCGACCGAGCTCACGCGCGGGCAACTGGCAGCCATCCGCGGCGCACCGGCCCCTGATCAGCCCGACCTGCCCGCCGTGGGCATCACGATCGACGAAGCGCGCACGCTCGGGCAGATGCTCAGCGACCGCTTCGGCGGGACGTTTACCGTGCCGACCGAGGCGCAGTGGGAGTACGCGTGTCTGGCCGACCGCGATCGCGCGAGCGAGGCGGGATGGTCGGTGCTCGACTCGGCGGGTCTGCCCCGCGAGGCCGGCGTCAAGGGCGTGAACCCGTGGGGGCTGGCCGACATGCTCGGCAACGCCGCCGAGTTGGTGATCAGCAGTGGTGTCGGCCACAACGAGAGCGTTGTCATGACGCGGGGCGGGTCGTATCTCTCGACGCCCTCGGCTCTGCGAGCCGCGGCCAGGCACGAGCTGGTCCAGCGCGAGCGGCCCGACGAGCGCGTGGGGCTCCGTCTGATGTGGACGGGTGAGACGCATCCCGGCTCGAACACCCCGCAGACCAACCCGGATCAAGAGGCCGACGCCCGATGAGGCGTGCGGGACTCGCTGTCGTTCTGGCGATCTCGTCGTCGTGTCTGCTTGCGACGGCTGGTTGTTCGTCGTCACCCAGGCCGCCGAGTGTGATGGCGCCGAAGCTGCTGAGCGCGGTCTGGTCGCCCGAGGCCGGGGGTTTGTGCGTGCAGCTCGATCGCGGGCTGGATGAGCTTGGCAGCGACGGCCTGATGGGCGGCTCGCAGCTTCGCTTGAGCGGCCCGACGCTGCCGCGGTCCGTGTACGCCGAGCCGACCGCGACCGGCGCGATGTGCTTCCGCATCGCCGAGTCGCCCGCCGAGATGCGTCGCATCAAGCCGGGTCCGGTGACGGTGCACGCCCTGATCGATGGTGACCTGTACGAAATCGACACGCGCCTGCTCGACCAGGCCTCGATCGATCGGCTCTTCGAGTGGTCGCTCGCCGAGAGCCGGAGCAAGAGCGGCATCGCCGGCCCGGGCGGCACGGTCGAGATCGAGTACCGCGTCGAGCCCCAGCCCGTCCCCGCCGGCGGACGCGCGGTGGTCAAGGCGCTGGCGCGCTCGACGGGCACACGCCCGGTCTACCGCCTGCGCAGCACGCTCGAGCCGCCCAAGGGATCGGGCCTCGACCCGATCGACTTCCAGTTCGGTATGCTCGAGCCGGGCGAGACACTCGAGCTCGAGCACCGCGTGCACATCCCGAGGCGCGTGCGCCAGAGCGCGACGAGCTTTGCGGTGTCATCGAGCGAGCAGCACAACGCGGAGATCGAGTCGTCCGAATCGCTGACGATCGCGGTGAACCCGCTGCCCCTGCCCGCTCTGGAAACAACGCTCGAGATCCTGCCCGATCGTCACGGTCGCGTGGTCGACCCGGTCTCGGGCGAGCTGCGCTTCCGCCCGGGCGACGACGTGCACCTGGTCTGCAACGTCAAGAACTTCGGCGACACGCCGCTGGTCGGCGGCGTCGCGCGCCTGCGCACACCCATCGCCGACTCGGCGAGCGTGCGCATCGGCCGCGCGATCGTGGGGGACTTGCCGCCCTCGGCCTCAGGCCGCGTCAGCATCTGGCTCGTCGTGACCGCACCCCTCGGCAGTGACCCCGTCCCGATCGTCGTGGAGATCGAGGACCAAGACCTCGGCGTGGTCGCGGAGGCGACGACGATCCTGTTCATCGAGCCGAGACCGGCCAAGCGCGCGGCGGATTGAGTCAGCGCCTGCGCCTGAATGCAAGCACCCCTGGAACGAGCACGCTTACGGAAGCCGGTGCCGGAATCGTGAGCACAAAGCCTTCTATATTATTCCCGGTGCTATCTATAGCAGAGCCATAGATTTTGCTCCCATCGCCAGATATGCCGTAAACAAAGTTCATGTTCCAGCCGTCGAGATCGACGCCTAGACCTGCAACAAAGTCGTCGAAGAGAACCGGCGATCCTTGGTCGAGCCACACCTGCCACCCCTGGGTTCCTCGGCCGATGATAACTGATCCGTCATCGCTCATAAATAGCGCCTCGGATGCGTAGTCGTCACCATATGGCGTGAGGGGGACCTCGCCCGTGTCGGGCGTCCAGTATCTCGCGCGATGCGGGATCGGCGATGTGCTGTCCAGCATTGTTCCGATCATGAAATCGCCGGACGGATTGATGGTGTTCATATAGCTGCTCACCGGAAGCATCTCGAACCCAGAATCTTCCGAGTAGAACCACTTGCCAGAGTTTGAAATACCGAAGATTCGTCCGTCATCGAGGACACGTCCTGCCGCACTACTAAACTGGAGATCAGTCGGTTCTGGGAGCGGGAGCGCCTCTAGTCCGCCTTTCAATGTCCATTTGACGGCGCGATAGATCGGGTAGCCCCTCGGCGTGAGATCAAAATCGCTCCGCCCGACCCCGAGGCCGTCGTTGGTGATGTGCCCAAGGATCGACATGTTTCTGCCACCGGGCAGAGAGCCGATAGAGATAGTGCCGGTCTCTTCGGACCAAACGAATCCGTTCTGTCCCTGCTGGCTCGGAAACCCGTGAGTACCGGTAATGAACTTGCCGTTTGGAGAAACGGTTCCTCCTTGGTAGCCGGCCGTTCCTGGCACGACTGGCAATGCCTCCATACCAGACTCTTCATCCCAACGGAACGCTAGGGAGCCGCCCGTTGCGTATGAGAGCCCGGTGACAACGCTTCCATCACTTGATACGCCTCTCGCATAGCTCGTGTGAAACCCACCTGGCAGATCACCGATCGTCACGAATGACGGCTGCGCGGCGGCACAGCTTGTGGTCAGAACGATAACGAGTGCGATGGCTTTCATGGTTCTGAGTTGGACTCAGAACTCACGACCCGGTTCCCAAGCCCCTTCCGCGTGCTTACGCCCGCGGCTCTTTCTGGCAGACATTGCATCGCGCTTGCGATTGACTCGTCGTTGGAACGCGTAGGTGCAAAAATGAAAAAGGGGATGGGGGTGGGGCGGCTGACGAGCCAAAGTTGCCGGGGCACAAAGGCCAATCGCGGCGAGCTCCGCCTACCCCTCAGGCCTGCCCGGGTCGTCCGAAGACGCCTGGCGTGGCCCTCTTGTCCCTCCCGATCCCATCTCTGCCATGAGACTACCGAAACGCCCGCGGGGGTCAAGACCGAACATCCGAATCGGGCGTTCAGTTTGCGCTAGGCCCGTGTTTTCTGGACTGTCAGGCCGTGTTGTTCGGGTGCGGGTTCCGTGCGTGCCACGCGATACAGGGCGGCCGAGGACGTGTGCCCTTCAGCATCCGGCGTTGTAGTTGGCAACCCACGCGCTGAAATCGGCGGGTGAGCACATGCCGTCGTCGTTCTGGTCGCAGGCCGGGGCGTTCGCGTTGAACGCGCTGACCCAGGCGCTGAAGTCGGCGGGGCTGAGCATGCCGTCGCCGTTGGTGTCGGCCGGGCAGTTCGCGGGCACGCTCACCTCGAACACGTACGCCGAGCCGGAGAACAGGCTGTTGTCGTCGTCGTCCGGCGCACTTATGACAGCAACCGTGCCGGAGCAGGCCACTGCGTATCCGAATTCTTCGCTTGATTCGCCATCGCTCGGGAGCAGTTTGGCGATCTGATCGCCCGTCGCGGCGTTGAAGAGGTACGCCGAGCCGCTGTCGGTCCCGTTGTCGTCGTCGAGGTAGGCACCGACGACGGCTGCCGAGCCGGACAGGGCAACTGCGCACCCGAAGTTGTCGCTGGCGCTGCCATCGGCAGGAATCAGCTTGCGAAGCTGCTGACCGGTGGTGGCGTCGAAGATGTACGCCGAGCCGGAGTCGGTCCCTGCGTCGTCATTCCGGTCCGCTCCGATGAGTGCCAGGTTGCCGGAGATCGCGACAGCGTTTCCAAAGTGATCGTTCGACGC
This sequence comes from Phycisphaerales bacterium, assembly GCA_965228265.1. GTDB lineage: Bacteria > Planctomycetota > Phycisphaerae > Phycisphaerales > UBA1924. The sequence continues at coordinate 639,319 of OZ245804.1, read as the reverse complement.
GCCGTCGCTTGCCAGAAGCCTGTGGAGTTGTTGCCCGGTCAGCGTGTCGAAGACATACGCCGACCCGGTGACGACGCCCTCATGAATATCAAGCGGTGCACCCACCACAGCGAGGTTGCCCGAGATGGCCACCGATCCGAATGCCTCGAACGAAGAGCCGTCGACCGGGAGCAGCTTGGCGATCTGCTGACCCGTGCTGAGGTCGAAGAGGTACGCCGAGCCCGAGGAGGTGCCGTTGTCATCATCGAAGTAGGAATTGATGATGGCGATGTTCCCCGAGATCGCGACCGATCGCCCGAAGTTGTCGCCCTCTTCGATATCATTCGGCTGGAGACGGTGCAGCTGCTGACCCGTGGAGACGCTGAAGACGTACACGGAGCCGGCATCGACACCCGCCGTGACATCGTCGTCGAGATTGGCGCCGACCAGTGCGTAGTCGCCCGCGACAGCGACGGCAAAGGCTGCACTGTCAGAAGCCATCCCGTCACTCGGGACCAGTTTGTGCATCTGCTGGCCGGTCGTTGTGTTGAAGAGGTACGCCGAGCCGCTGTCGGTCCCGTTGTCGTCGTCGAGGTAAGCGCCCACGATGGCGACGCCGCCGTCGACCGCGACCGACTTGCCGAAGATGTCGCCGAGCGCACCATCATCCGCGAGCAGCTTGTGATCCTCGTTGAGAATCTGCGCCTGAGCGTGTGAGGCCAGCACGCAAGCCGTCAGAGCGAAAAGCCTTGTAGAGTCCATGTCTGCTTCCCCCACACGATCAATTCGCAATCGTGGAGTGCAAGCCTACTTGAACTGTTCTGGTTGAACAACAAGTTTCTGAGTATCTGATTGTCTTGCCGTCGCGGCGGGAGCCATCCAGAATCAAACGCGCCGGGGCGACAGGCTCACGCGGCTTTCTTGCGCTTGTGCAGGATCCCCTCGCGGGTGCGGACGTTCGAGGGGCTGTCGGCCTTCTCGGTCCAGTCGTCGACGCCCGGGAGGTTGAGCTCGCTCGAGACGGTCTTGCGATAACCGAGAAGCCGCACGACCTCGAGCACATCGGTCCAGTTGGGGTAGTGCTTGTTGTTGGCAGACTTGAACGTCTCGATCGCCTTGAGGAAGAGGAACTGCTCGGCGTTCATCTCGCCTTCCTCGGCGGCCTTGACAAAGTCGGTCAGGCGTCGCCCCGGTCCGCGACGGCGCTCGAGACCGCTGGCGCGGGTGTCCATCACGTTCTTGCGTCGGTCGGGGCCTTCGTAGCGCTGCTCGGTCTGCGCGAGCTTCGGGCCGGTGGTGGGTGTGTCTGAGTCGGGCACGTCGCCGCCCATGGCCAGCAGCTCGTCGAGTTCCTCGTTGGTGTTCTCGTCGAGCTCGTCGGCGGGGTCGGCGAAATCGGCCCTCTCGAACGCGTCGTCGTCGAACTGATCGTCGAACGAATCGAAGTTGTGTGCTGCGCGTTGGCCCATCGGCTGGCTCCCGTTTGCGGAGCCGGCCCTGCGTGGTCAGGACGACGGCTCCAGATCAGAGATCATCGTCCTCATCATCGTCTATGTCGCCTTCGTCCTCGTCCTCGTCGTCGTAGTCGTCGTCGTAGTCCTCGTCGTAATCCTCATCGTCGTCGTAGAAGTCGCTGCCGTCTTCCTCGTCATCGTCGTAATAGTCGCCCATGACGTACTCGGTTCCGAGAACATCACGCCCCTCCTGGGCCGGGTCGACAAGAAGCTGATCGAGGTGGGATTCGCTGTCGAGGGTCAGTGTCATGGCTGGTCTCCGCGTCCGTCCGGCCTACCTTCCCGGACGGTCGGTAGATTACCCACCAGTTGGCCCTCGTCAACGTGTTTCTTGAGCCTGTGTGTCACGCCCCTCGGCTCGGGTGGCCGAGGTATAGCTTCAGCGTGGAAACCGCCCCAAACCCATCCCAGCCCGACGCGACCCAAGAGGGTCCGGAAAGCCGGCCAGAGACCCCCGCGCCCCTGCCCTGGAACACACGCGGGTTTCATCCGATGGCCGGCGTCATGGCCCTCGTTTTCCCGGGACTCGGGCACATCGTCCTCGGGCTTCCGAGGCGGGGTCGGCTCGTCATGCTGGGCGTGCTCGGCCTCTTCGTCACCGGCATCCTCATCGGCGGGCTCGATGCCATCGACAGCCATCAGGACCGCTGGTGGTTCTACGCGCAGGTCCTCGCCGGCCCGGTCGCCTTCATCACCGACGCGGTCCACATTCACCTGCGCTCCGAGGGGCACATCGTCCAGGGCCTTGGGCGGATGAACGAGCTGGGCACTCTCAGCTGCGCGATGGCGGGGTTTATGAACCTCGTCGCCGTTCTGGACGCCATGTTCCCCCCGCTGCGCCGTCGTGACGAGGGGGCCAGGCTGTGAGCGCCCCCGGAAGCACAGGCTGGCAGCCGCTGCTCTCGCCCCTGCCCGCGCACGGGTACGAGTGGCTCCTGCTCATACCCATCGTCGTCTTCCTCTGCATCGCCTACAAGGCCGTCCGATGCGAGCACATGGACCGCTTCTGGAAGAACACGTTTCAGATGGTCGCGGTGGTGATCGCGGGCCTCATCATGCTCGCCGCGGCCGGTTGGGTCGTGGTCGAACTTCTGGCGATGCTCCCGGCCAGCGGCTGAGATTCGCCTTGCTGGGTGCCACGGCTTGTCCGTCTTCGGCAAGCCGTGCGAGGGATCACACAAACACATGAAGAGCACGGGTTGCAAGACAACCCGTGGCACCCGGATCAGTTGGCACTCGGATCAAAATTTACCCGGCTTCATCTTGCAGGCCTGTACCGCGACGCCCGCGAGGCGTGCGGGCTGTCGAGATTCACGATCATGTACCGCAGCGCATCGACCGCGTGGTCCGGCCCGTCCTTGACAGGCTCCATCGAGCCCGGGTTCTCCGTCGGGTAGTGGTACTGCTGGAGCGCCTCGATCAGGTGCCTGCAGCGGGCATGGACACGCAGCGTCGGCTCCCCGGCTGCGGGTTTCAGGCGGGCGCTGACCAGCGCGATCCCCTCGGCGATCCGCGAGGGCCGGGCCCGCACATGCAGCCCGTGCTCTTTCAGGATCTGGATGTTGCTCTGCCCCGTCTGGTCCGAGCGCTGACGCCCGGCCGGGTCCACGCCGATCCACGCCGGCGAACCCATCGGCCCGTCCGTGATCGCCCGGGCGTGGTGCGCGATCACCGTCTCGCGTTCTGCGCGCTCAGCCACGATCACAAGCTCGCCCTTCTTCGTGAGCCTGCCCCACAGAACCACCGTCGGCGCCCGGAAGCCGAAGTCCATCCCCGCGATCAGCAGGCCGCGATCCTCCTCGGGCGGATCCGTGGCGACGACATGGACCGCTTCGTCGAATTCCGGGAAGACGCAGTCGGTCCGCCTCGGCTCCAGGCTCAGCATCTCGGCGTTCCAGACAGGCAGCGCGACGCGCCTCTTCATCGTGATCGCGTCATGCACCGAAATATGCCCGGGCTCTTGCCGCGTCTTGGCTGTGCCCTCGCACTCGGGCAGCAGCGCACAGTCACCGTCGCTCCCGCTGCACGCGTAGTCGTCGCTGCAACGATCGAGCACATCGACCACGCCCCAGTTGAAGAGCCTGCGCGAGCCGGCCTCGGCTTCCTTGACGAGTCGGGACATCATCCCGAAGGGCTGGTGCATGGTCGAGAGACACTCGACCGAGCCCGGCACAAAGACCCCGCCGCACTGCGCCGATCGCGTCACGAGCTGCGCCGCTTCCCAGATTTTCGGGTCGAAGAGGTCGACCTCGTCGCACCGGAGCTTCTGCACGCGCGTGCCCCGGACACTCGCCTGGCTCGCCGCCAGAAGCTCGGCCCGCGAGCCGTTGGTCAGCCTGAGTTTCTTCTCGGTCATCTTGCCCTCGACGAGCGGGGCGAAGGGCTCGCGCGAGAAGAAGCCGCGCAGATGCTCGTGCATGCGCCCGGCCTGCTCGAGACTGCCCGCCAGGATGCGGATCTCGATGCCGGGCTTGAACGCCAGATCCAGAGCCGTCGCCAGCGCGCCCAGAAACGTCTTGCCCCCACCCCGGTTCGCCCAGACGAGCGCATCGCGTGGCTGGTGGTGCTCGAAAAAGCTGTGACTCAGATACGCGAACGGTGCGCTGTGCCCCTCGATGATCGCCTCGCGCGGGATCGTCAGCCCGAGGTGCTCACGCAGCCACTCGTGCAGGGCGTCCGCCCCGCTTGGAAGTTTGTCAAACACACGTTGCTCCCTGCGGGGGAGGCGGCTTCGGATTGAAAGGTGTTCACTCGGCGGTGTGCGCGTACGCCGTCGGCGGCGCGATGAGCGTGCACGCCGCGGCCCGTGCGATCTCGCGGATCGCTCCGCCCGCGATGCGCCTGGTCGCGGCGCTCTGTCGCGCCCACGTCCGCAGCACGTCGGCCAGCTCGGACTCGTCCCGGATCGGCCTGAGCAGGTCGTCCGCGCTCAGGCCCATCGCATCGAGACGACGGCGGAGACGATCGTTGCGCACCGGGTCGGCGATCGGGTGCGCGGTCATGCCCGCGCGTTCGAAGAAGGGGCACACGGGGCCCATCGCAGCGACCGCCTCGGTGCAGGGCGTGTCGGGCGATGCCAGATACGCCTCAACCATGCGCCTGGCGATGCCCGTGCCGCGATACCGCGGGTCGATGATCACGCGGCTGATCGTGCGCAGCTCGGCGTTGATCCGCCGGGCCCGGGCGCTCTTGTCACCCGCGTCGAACCGTCCGGGCCAGGCGTGTTGCCGCCACGAGCCGTTGAGTGTGGGCCTGCTCGTGAGCAATACGCCCGCCAGTTCGCCGGTGGTCTCGTCGGTCGCGGTCATCACGCGGACGACCGTCGCCGGAGCCGCGGCTCGGTAATGCAGCCGGGCGAGCCGGGCATAGTCGTCAAGGGTGCCCTCGCCGAGACGGACTCGCCTTGGGGTGTGCCGATTGTTTCGTTCGAATCGTTCTCTGACATGCTCGGGCACGAGCGTCCCGGGATGTGTGCGCATGAATCGTTCCTTGTGAGGATTTCGGGTGTGCCCTCGAGCGGGACATAGACCAGAACGTCGGGCCGGAGGTGCTCGATCAGGTCGTCGTTGGCCGACGCGCAGACGAATCGGCATGTCGGCCGAACCAGCCGGCGCACCGAGGCAGCGACACTGGCAGCCGTCGTGCGATCGAGTGTCGAGCAGAACTCATCGACCAATACCGTGCACCGCTCGCAGACGCACTCGGCCTGCTCGAAGGCGAGTGCGAGCGCGAGCCTTGCTTTCTGCCCGTCGGAGAGCTGCCCGGCTGGCGTGACCAGCGGGTGCGCGTCAGCCAGGCCGCAGGCGCCCAGCAGCCGAAGCCGATCCTCGATCGAACCGGCGAGCAGTTCGATCGTGGGTGCTTTGTTCGCGTGATCGATCGGTGGCGCAGCGACCCACCGATCAAGCCGGCGTGACAGCGCGCGCAAGAGGAGCGACTTGCCCGAGCCGCTCGGCCCGGTGATCAGCGCAAGACGCCCCGCACGAAGACTCCCGTCGAGTTGCCGGGCCAGTGCGTCGGCTTGCGCGCGCAGCTGCGCCGATCGCTCTCGGCCCGCGTCGTGATCGATCGGGATCCCGAACCGCGCGCGGATAAGTGTGGAAGCGCCGATCGCACTCATGCCGACACGCCCTGCCTCGGCAGCTCCTCGCAGAGCGCATCGATCGCTTCCTTGTGCTTGCGCACCGTGTACTGACTCAGCCGAAGCTTCTCGGCCGCATCGCGGATCGAAAGCCCCTCAAGCACGCACGCGCTGGCGACCTTGCGCCGGGTCGGACGCCATCGGCTCTGATGGGCCGCCACATACCGGAACCGCGGATCGAGCACCCGGTGAGCGATGCGATGGACCTGCCTGCTCAGCCGACGCGGGTCGGCAGCGACCTCCCGGGCGACCTTGGCGATGGGGTCCCCACGCAGAAAGACGGCGTCGATCAGATTTTTTTCGGCCTCTGGAAGGTGCTGAGCGCCCTCCTGGATCATCTCCACAAGCCGCCTGGAACGCTTTCTCCTGAGGTCCCCGGCGGCCAATACGTCGGTTTGAGCATCATTTTTGAGTGTTCCCACGATCTGATTCCTCGAAAATGTGTGATCCGGGCTTGAACCCCGTGCCCGGCTTGTTCACAATATAGCGAATCATAGCGAGGTTTCGCTAGTTGAAGAACGCTTTGCAAGGTCATTGTATGGTACTTCCAGAAGTCAGCGCACAAAACCAAGAGTTACTCCGGACACAACACGCACGCACGTTGCAAGAGCGAAAGGGGTTTGCGATTTCCTGGGATGGCACCAACAGACTCGGCGCGGTGTTGCGTGAAAGACGCACCCATCTCGGGCTGACGCTCAGCCAGGTCGCCGAGCGCGTCGGGTGCGCCAAGAGCTATCTCTCCGAGATCGAGACGGGCGTGCGTGCGCGACCGCCGGGGCCCGAACTTCTGGCGCGCCTCGAATCGGCGCTCGGGCTCGAGGCCGGGCAGCTCATCGAGATCGCCAACTGGGAAGCCACGCCCGAGTCGGTCAGACGCCAGGTGACACACTCGCGCCAGGCGGCCAAGCGTCTGCGGGAACTCCTGGCATCGACGCAGTCCAAGCACGATGCGCTCGACAAGGCGTTCGGCTCGGGCGAGCTGCGCCGTTTGGTTGAGAGCCTGGACCCGACCATGCCGCGGGGGATGGAGGTCGTGTCCTTGCCGAGGGAGATCCCGGTGGTGAACAAGGTCGCAGCGGGGTATCCGAGTGAGTTCACGGATCTTGGCTACCCGGCGAGGGTGGCTGACGACTATGTCCGCGTGCCGGATCTGGACGACGCGGACGCGTTCGGTGCGCGGGTGGTGGGGGACTCGATGGAGCCCGAGTACCGCGAGGGCGATGTCGTGGTGTTCAGCCCGAAGGCCCCGGTCAGCTCGGGCGCGGACTGCTTCGTGCGTCTGGAGCCCGATCACGAGTCGACGTTCAAGCGTGTGTACTTCGAGCAGGACGCCGATGGGCGGGAGCTGATCCGGCTCCAGCCGTTGAACAACACCTATCCGCCGGTGGTCGTGCCCCGCGAGCGTGTGGCTGGTCTTTATTCGGGCGTGTCCGTGGTGCGATCGCTGAAGGGTCGATAAAGGGTCTCGGATGGGGGAGTTCCCTCTGTGCCAAGGGGCTCGGAGTGTGATATGCTGGTTCTGGTGGGGAGCGGTCCGCGAGGATCGTGCCCGAGCGCGGTGCCCCAAGACGGGCCGGACGCCGGGACAACAAACCAAGACGGACCGAGACGACCGTGGCCCATGGATCGGGCCGGGAGCCGAATGCAATGGCGAAGATGTTCTACTCGCTCCAGGAAGCCGCCGAGAAGCTCGGGATCTCTGCCGACGAGGTGCGAGCGAAGATCGAATCGGGCGAGCTGTCGGAGTTCCGCTCTGGTGAAGAGCTCGTGGTCAAGCGCGAGCAGGTCGACATGCTCGCCGGCGACACGGGTGACGGCGACTCGGACGACGGCTCGATCGGACTCGAAGAGCTCAACACCGAAGAGATCGGCCTGAGCGATTCCGTGCTCGAAGACGACAGCCCGATCATCGACACGGGTCACGACTCGCTCGTGATCGGTCTCGATGACAGCGCCAGCGACAGCATCGGTCTTTCGGATGACGATGCCGCCGGCGGCTCGTTCGGGCTGGGCGACAGCGCCAGCGAACCCATGCTCGCCGACAGCGCCAGCGGCTCGATCGGACTCGACGACGACGTCACCACTCCCACCGACGTGGGCAGCACCTCCGGCGGCACACCCGCCGACTCCGGCATCGGGCTCGGCGGTTCGAGCATCGGTCTCGGTGGCTCGGGCGTCATCAGCCTCGCCAGCGAAGCCTCGGGCAGCGGCATGGAGGCTGAGAGCCCCAAGGACCAGACCGGCATCAGCATCTTCGACGATGGCCTCGACGACGTCGACGCCTCCGAAGCCACGCTCGTCACCGACTCGCCCGTCTTCGAGGCCGACGCTTCCGCCTCCGGCTCGGGTCTGCTCGACCTGACCCGCGAGGGCGACGACACCTCGCTGGGTGTTGATCTGCTCGACGACGGTTACGGCGGCGGCGATGAAGACGCGGGCGTCGCACCTGACGAAGCCGGCGCACTCTTTGAAACCACCGCCGGCGGCGAGGTCGACCTCACCCAGTCCACCCCGATGATGGCCTTCCAGGAGGCCTACGACGGCTCGGGCTCGGGCCTCGTCGGCGGGCTCGCGCTCGGCATCGTCGCGGCCATGCTCTTCCTCGGCGCGATCGTCTTCATGGCACTCATGAACCAGCCCGGCACGCGCATCATCGAGCAGCTCGGCGGGACCATGAGCGTCGGTGTGGGCGAAGTCCCCATCGCCGTGCTCGCCGTCGCCGGTGTGACGGTCATCGCCGGCATCATCGGCCTCGTGCTCGGCAAGAAGAGCTGATCACGTCGGCTTCGATCCAAAGCTCACAAGCCCCCTGCGCAAGCGGGGGGTTTTTCATTGGGTCTGCAACTCGGAACTGAAACCGAAAGCCCTGGCCGGGCTCAGCAGTTCGGCACAAAGAGCGGCGAGGGGTACCGCCCGCCCTTGATCCCGAGGCGTTCGAGCAGCGACGTGCGCGCGTAGAGCAGGCGGCTGCTCGATTCGGCCGTGCGGATCGTGGCGCTCAGGACCGTCTCGTGACCGGCCGTGATCTCGATGTGCGTGTAGGGCCTGGCGTCGACGAAGGTCACGCGGGGCGCGGTGAGCTCGATCGGGTGCGAGCGGTTGGTCGCGGCGTCGACGAGTTCGGCCGTCGGCGCTGACTCGCCCTCGACCGTGATGCGAAGCTCAACGGGCTTTCTGGAGGCGGCGACCAATTCCAGCTCGGGCTGCGCGCCGATCGCAGCCCGGCGCTCGACGAGCCATGTCACCGTGCCCGCGCGCACCGGCTGTGCTTCCGCTTTCTGGCGCTGCGAGGTTGTGGATCGGATCGTCGTCACTTGTCGAGTTTCGTCAGCAGCTTGGCAGCCAGCTCAAGCCCCGAGCCCGATGGGCTCACGAAGCGCTGGCTGAGCTTTTCCATGGTCTTCATGAAGCTGAGCATCTCCTCGAGACGCTTCTGGTGCGCGAGCAGTTCCTTCTGGTCCTTGCCCGTGGCCTCGTCGGGCGCGGGCGAGGCGTCGCGGATCTCGTAGAGTGTCGCCAGCAGCGGCTCGACCTCACGCTTGATCCGTTCGCGGACGATGGAGCGGAACATGGACCAGACGTCCTGGTCGGCCTCGAAGTACTCCTTACGGTCGCCACGCTTGTGCGTTCGGCTGATGATGCCCCAATCGAGCAGAGCGCGGATGGACATCGAGGCGTTGCCACGCGAGATCTGGAGGCGGTCCATGATCTCGTCGGTGTTCATCGGGTGCCCGGTGATGTAGAGCAGGGCGTGGGCCTCGGCCATCGTCCGGCTGATGCCCCAGGCACCGGCCATCTGGCCCCAGGAAGCGATGAAGCGGTCCTGAGCCTCAAGAAGCTGGTCGTGCTGGTCGGCGGACTTGGCCATCGCCTGATTATCCGTCCCGACTCGCGGCTGGTCGAGCGTTTCTTTCAGAAATTTTTGAAACAGATGCGTCCCTTGCATGGGGTGAAGGGGATCGCTGTGCTCGGCTTGTCGGGTCTGTCACGCGGGGGTCGATCACGCGGGGCACCCCGGCGTGGGTGGTGTCAGAGGAACAGATCGACCAGGCCGGCGAGTCCGAGTGTGACGCTGGCGATGCCGTTGAGCGTGAAGAAAGCCATGTCGAGCCCCGCCTTGCCCCGCTGGGCCAGGACCGAGTGCTCGGCGACGAGCAGCCCGGCCACGGGCGAGAGGCCCGCGAAGAGGAAGACCGCCCCGAGCCTCGGCTCGGCAAGCCAGGCGAGCGTGAGCGAGGCGAACGCGACGAGGTGACAGAGGCGACTCACCCAGATCGCGCGTTTCCAGCCCAGTGCTGCTGGCACGGAGTGCAGGCCCTCGGCTCGATCGAAGTCGAGATCCTGGAGCGCGTAGATGATGTCAAAGCCCGCGACCCAAAGCAGGACGAAGCCCGCGATGAGCCAGATCGTGGGTTCACGCAGGTACGTCGGCTCGATCGCGATGACCGCAGCCACCGGGCTGAGCGCGAGTGCTGCCCCAAGGAAGACGTGACAGAGCGCGGTGAAGCGTTTGGTGAAGCTGTAGAGCGCGATGAACCCGAGCACGGGCACGCACAGGATCGCGGGCCAAGGGTTGCCGGTCAGCGGCCAGAAGAGAAACGCGAACGCACAAAAGAGGAAAGCCGACGCAAGGGCGATGGTGCGCCCGTCGCGTGTGGAGAGTTCGCCGCTGGCCATGGCCCGGCGGGTGGTGCGGGGGTTCTTGGCGTCGATGCGCGCATCGGCGAGGCGGTTGACGAGCATCGCCCACGTCCGGGCGGCGACCATGCACAGGACGATCAGCACAAGCTGCAGCGCCAGGTGCGCGGGCGACTCGGAGAAGTCGGCGGCGAGGGCGGCCCCCAGAATCGCAAACGGGAGCGCAAAGACCGAGTGCGCGAGCTTGATGTCGCGGGCGGCGAGTGTGAGGCGGGATGGCGCAGCCTGGACGCTTGTGGGCATAGCAAAGGCTAGGTAGCAATGAGGGGAGAGTAGATGGGTGGCAAGGCGCCGCCCCCACCGAGGCGGGGAGTTGAGGTCTCAGCAGCCCGTGTTGTACGCCTGCACCCAGGCCGAGAAGTCTGCGGGCTCGAGCGTGCCGTTGCCGTTGAGGTCGGCTTGCATGTCGCCGTTCTGGTAGTTGGTGAGCCAGGCGAGGAAGTCGTCGGTGGTGAGGACGTTGTCGCCGTCTTGGTCGGCGGGGCAGTCGAACTCGGTGCCGAGGAAGCTGAGCGCGAAGCGAGTCAGCGTGTGCGTGTCCTGCTCGGCGAGGTCGGCGATGTTGAGTGTCCATGTGCCGGCGGCTTGTTCGCCCCACGTGCGCACGGAGTGGAAGATGTGGTCCATCTCGTCGGCCGAGTTGTTGTGCTGCGTGTGCAGGATCGATGCGGTGCCGTCCGGGCTCGTGAGTGTGATCTGCAGGTCGCCGATGTACGTGCCGCTGATCGCGATGTCGGCGATGACGTGCTCGATGACGATGTTGTCCGTCACCTCGAAGGGGATGTCGATGCCGGCGGGGTCGTTGTCGGGGATGTCGATCGACTGCTCGATGACGCCCGCATCGAGCATTACCTGCGGGGCGACAGGCGACCAGTTGAGGGCGGCGTTGACCATGCGGACCGCGTCGAGCTGACCGAAGCCGTAGTTGTGGTTGATAGGGATGCCCGCGCCGTTGGTGGTCCAGTCGGCGTCGGCCTCATCGACGGGCTCGGCGGCCTCGACGATCAGGTGCTGCACATCGCGCCAGGTGAGATCCGGGTTGGCTTCGAGGCAGAGCGCGATGAGCCCCGAGGCGAGCGGAGCCGCGGCACTGGTGCCCCCGAAGTTGAAGGTATAGGGCTGCGAAGACGAGTTGGCGGTCGAGACGATCGAGCGGCCCGAGCCGTCGGAGTAGGTGACGGCAAAGAGCGACGAGCCGCGCTCGGAGTAGCTGGCGCGCTCGGCCTCGTGCGTGATGGCGCCGATGGCGATGGTGTAGGGGCTGGATGCGTAGGGGTCGTAATCGACGCGATCCGCGGCCCCGCCGTTGCCCGCAGCCCAGACGAAGATCGTGCCCTTGCCGTCGCGTCCGGTCGTCGCAGCGGTGATAAGCGCCTCGTTCTCGATGTCGCTGATCGAGCGGAGCTGACCGTTGTCGAAGGGGCCCCATGAGTTGTTCTTGATGTCGGCGATGTCGTTGCGCCGCGCAAAGGCCTCGGCGTTGACGCTCGCCACGCCCGACGCGGAGTAGTACAGGCTGCCGTAGTCCGCGCCGTGCGCGATGCCAGCAGCGCCCTCTTCGTTGTCACCGATGGCGACCGCGATGCCCGCCACGCCCGTGCCGTGGAACGACGAAGGCCCGGCCTGCGTGAGGTCGGCGTTGCGTTTGCCCGCCATGTCCGGATGGAAGCCGTAGACGCCCGAGTCGATCACGCCGATCGTGATGCCCTGGCCCGTGTAGCCCATCTTCCACGCGCCCTCGGCGTTGACGTCGTGGCCCTCGGAGTCCTCGTTGAAGAGGTGCCAGGCGAGCGGGTAGAACTCGTCGTTGAGGCTGTTGCGGGGCCCGAGCTCGGCCCGCGCTTCGACAGACGCGCTCGCAACGCCGGGCATGTCCGCGATCGCGTGAACCAACTCGTTTGCGCTTGCGATCGAGCCCGTGTCGATGGTGACGAAGCCCGCCGGCGCGGGCGTCAGCACGTAGCCCGCATCGGTCAACGCGCGCAGCGCCTCGTCGCTCGCTTGCACGTACACGCGGCTTGTCAGCGTGATCGGATCGGCCGCCACTCCAGGCTTGCCCGGGGAAAGGTCCTGCACAGCCGCGAGCGATTCACGGGCCGCGGGGTTGGCGATTGTCAGCTTCATCGCGCCAAGTGATGTGCGTACGCTGGCGACCTCTGCTGTCGTCGGCACGCGGTTGGCCTGCTGCGCGGCTGCGGAGCCGGCGAGCATCGCAAGAAGCAGGCAGGGCAGCGGTCGGCGCAGGGGCATGAACATCTCTCCGGCTGGTGCGTTCTTTGGACAGGCCCGATCGCGCGGAAATGCCCGGGGCCAGTGGTCTGTACGCTTGAGTGTGCCCCGAAGTTGCCTCAAATACCAGTGCTTCGAGGGGATCGGCACTCCTCTCAGCGTGAAAGTGGGCAGTCTGGCAGTTCTCTGACGTGCGGGCGTTTCGGTGCGTCCGAATTACGGACAATTCGCCCTGATAATCCCGTCGCCGTCGGCGAAGGTGATGGGGTTGTCGACGGTCTGGGCGATGCCGCGGGGCAGCGGGCAGTCTGAGCCGCCCTCGACGGTGAAGCGGTACGTGTCGTCGTCGTACTCGCTCACGAAGCGGACCTCGGGCGTGCCGATGGCTCGTGCTGAGAGCAGCGTGCCGTCGACCGGGCGCAGTCGCCACTGGCCCGCGGTGAAGCTGGCGGTCCCGTCGGCGTGCACGACGATCGTGCGGTCGCCGGTCTCGTCGGCTGAGGCTTCGACGTAGAAATCCGCGGAGCGGTCGGTCCAGGTCTGTGCGCCCGGCTCGAGATGCTCAACGATCATCTGCGCGCTTGTGTCGGTGAAGACGGGGCCGAAGAACCGCGGCGCGACCGCGACGAGCAGCTCGTTCTGCGCGAGCGTGACTGTGGCGTTGTGATGGGGCCAGCTCTCGGTGGTGTGGAAGTTGAACGGCGCGATGCCGACAGAGCCGCCGCCGAAATCGGCGAAGGGGATGTCGTAGAACTTCGAGGCGCTGGTCACGATGCTGGGCGAACCGACACCCACGCGCACGGCCGCGTCGCCCGGGAAGTCGGTGACCTGGCCCTTGCCCACGATGATCTGACCCTGCAGCCCCTGCTCGCCTCGAACAAGGATCTCGCTCGAAGGCATGCCCGTGTTGGTGACGGGCATCGCGCCCACGATGATGCTCGAGCCCTCGGTCACACTCCCGGCGATGTCGATCTCCGGGCCGGCGGCCCGCTCGTTGCGGATCGCGTTGGTAAAGATCATCTCGCCCGAGAAGTCCCCCGCGATCGAGAGCATGCAGGGCGCCACGCTCCACCCGCCGAAGCTGGTGAGCGTGCGGGCGCGGAGCAGGCCCTCGTAGCCGCCCGTGCGCGTAGTCACACCCGCGAGGAAGCCCGGGACAGCTGGGTCGGTCTCGAGATCGATGTTGGCATGGATTTCGTCAGCCTCGATCGTGAGGATCGCGCCGGCGGTGATGATGTCGGCCAGCTCGCCCGGTCGGCCGATGTCGCCTGCGACAGTCACACGCTCGATCGCGAAGCTGCCCAGCGGGGCCGACGCCCAGACCGCGGGTCGACCTTCCGAGCCCATGTCGCCCGAGACGCTGAGCGAGGTGATCGGGCCCCGGCGGGCCGAGAGCTGACCGTTGAAATCGCCCCCGATCGTGACCGCACCGATGCTCCCGTTGTACGCCGCGACCGAGCCCTTGGGCGTCACCGAGCCGTCGATGTCGATCACACCGATGCTCGGCGGGGGTGTCGCTGTGTCACCCCAGTGGACGATCGGCGCATCGAGATCGCCCGTGAGATCGAGCCGGACGAGGCGGTGGACCTCGACGCCCGGCCCAGAGATGTGCTTGGCGAAAATCTGGGCCCGGGTCCTTTCGTCGGCCTTGATGCCCGCGAGGGTCCGGCAGCCGAGCTGGTCGAGCGGGGCGTTGGCGTTGGGTTGAGGGAGGCTGGGCTTGCCGATCAGGAGCGTCGGGGCCATGCCCGGCTGGGCGTCAAGAGTGATCACCCCGATATCGGTGGTGGTGGGGCTGTCGGAGTAGACACGGATGGTGTCCGAGCCCTGGACCTCGATCGTGAGATCGGAGCCCGAGGGGAGTCCCGGTTGGCCCGCGGCCTTGCTCGGGAAGCCCGGAAGGGCGTTCCAGCGGGCGTTGGTCTGGTCGTAGACCTCGGCGTAGATGCCCTGGGCGAGGGCAGCGGGGGCCTGGCAGAGGGCGGCGGCCAAGAGGAGGGCGTGTGCGGGTCTTTGGATGTGCATGCGTATCTCCGGTTTCCCAGAGGGTGCGCGGAGATCGGTGTCGTGCCGGCGGCGGGCGGGTGCTGATCGGGGCTTGAGATCGGGGTGGACGGGCTGGGCAAGCTGGGCGGGGTCCGGGTGGTGGTATGCGGACGTTGAGAGGAATGGTGGTTTCGGAGGGTGCCTGATCGTTGACCGCGATTGGGCTCTGGCTAGGATCGGATCCTCAACTCGGCGGTGGGCCGGGACGAGGCCGCTGTAGCTCAGTGGTAGAGCGCACCCTTGGTAAGGGTGAGGTCGTGGGTTCAAATCCCACCAGCGGCTTTGTGTTCATCGGTGGCGAGACGGTGACGTTCTCGGCACCTATGCTCATTGACCGGCTATATGTGGGTCGGGTGGTGACCCAAGGCGCTCGGCTTCCGGGCTGAGGCGGTGCGGGTCGAATTGTTTGTTGAGGTGCTCACGGTCGAGCGGCGCATAGCGTCAGCCTCGCCCGCGGGCTGGTTCGGGTCGGTCGAAACCGGCTCAAGAAGTAAGTCGTTCGCAGCGGCGGGCCCGTCAACGGTTGAGGGCTCGGACTGCTCGGATTTGGAGGTTCAGGGCTATGGCCAAGGGTGTATTCGAGCGCACCAAGCCGCACGTGAACGTCGGCACGATCGGTCACATTGACCACGGCAAGAGCACGCTCACGGCGGCGCTTGTGGCGCGAGCAGCAGCAAAGGGTCTCAGCGAAGCCAAGAGCTACGCGGACATCACCAAGGGCGGTACGGTTCGTGACTCGAACAAGACGGTGACGATCCATTCGTCGCACGTCGAGTACGAGACCGAGACCCGTCACTACGCTCACGTGGACTGCCCGGGCCACGCCGACTTCGTGAAGAACATGATCACGGGTGCGGCCCAGATGGACGGCGCGATTCTCGTTGTGGCCGCCGACTCGGGCCCGATGCCCCAGACTCGTGAGCACGTGCTGCTCGCCCGTCAGGTGGGTGTGCCCTACATCGTCGTGTTCATGAACAAGGTCGACCTCGTCGACGATCCGGAGCTTGCCGACCTCGTCGAGATGGAAATCCGCGAGCTTCTCGACAAGTACGAGTTCCCGGGCGACGACACCCCGATCATCCGGGGCCAGTCGAAGGCCGCCCTGGAGAACCCGGGCGACGACGAGATCTGCAAGCCGCTCGATGAGCTGTTCGACGCGCTCGACAGCTACATCCCCGAGCCGGCGCGTGAGGCCGACAAGCCCTACCTGGTCGCCGTCGAGGACGTGTTCTCGATCAAGGGCCGTGGTACCGTGGCAACGGGTCGTATCGAGCGTGGCGTCGTCAAGGTTGGCGACGAGGCCGAGATCGTCGGTCTGGCGCCGAACCAGAAGACGACCGTCACGGGCGTCGAGATGTTCAACAAGACGCTCGATCAGGGCATGGCCGGCGACAACGTCGGTATCCTGCTCCGCGGCGTTGAGAAGGACCAGATCCAGCGCGGTCAGGTCATCTGCAAGCCGGGTTCGATCAAGCCCCACACCAAGTTCAAGGGTCAGGTCTACGTCCTGACCAAGGACGAGGGCGGCCGTCACACCCCGTTCTTCTCGAACTACCGTCCGCAGTTCTTCTTCCGCACGACGGACGTGACCGGCTCGATCAAGCTGCTCGGCGGCGCCGAGATGTGCATGCCTGGCGACAACATCGAGGTCGAGGTCGACCTTGGTGACAAGCCGGTGGCCATCGAGGAAGGCCTCCGCTTCGCTGTCCGCGAGGGCGGCCGGACCATCGGTTCGGGCACGGTGACCGCGATCATCGAGTAAGACTCGGGATCGCCGTCAGATTGATTCTCACCGGTCCGCTCGTGAAAGCGGGCGGACCGGCTTTCAAAGAACGTGGTCTGGTTGGGCGGTGGGTCCGCCGACCGCGACGCGTGGAAACAACGGGGTGTCCCGATGGCCAAGAAAAAATCAGCAGCCCGCGAGTACGTGTGGCTTCAGTGCACCGAGTGTGACGACCTGAACTACCGGACTTCGGTGAATGTGAAGGGCGGCTTGCCGGAGAAGATGAAGGAGGGGATCCGCAAGTACTCCCCGCGTCTCCGCAAGCACACGCTGCACAAGATCAAGCGGAAGTAAGTGAGGCACTGGGCACCAGGCACAGGGCACTCGGGTTCACTGGAACTTGTGCCTGATGCCTGGTGCCTGATGCCTCACGGCGAAGCCACGGAACGCCAGTAGCTCAATTAGGTAGAGCAGCGGATTCCAAATCCGCAGGTTAGGGGTTCGATTCCTCTCTGGCGTGTTGAGGCAGAAAGCCTCGGCAATCGAAACGGGCACACATGAGCGTCGGTGTTTACAAGCCGGGACAGGGTTACTGGGTGCGGGTGCTGACGGCGATCTTCGCCGGGGCGCTGGTGCTCTCGGGGGCGATGTGGGCCTGGAACCAGGCGTCCACCTATGTGCCGCCCAAGCCCACGTATACGCTGAATCTCGCCGCGGTCGACGGGACACTCGCCGAGGGTGTGCAGGTCGATCTGTACCAGCCCGGCGCGTCGGTCGAGTCTGAGGACGAGCTCATCGGGACCGCGACGGTCGAGAGCTTCCTGACGGGCGATGCCCGGACGGGCTCGGCGATCATCTCGAACATCCGGATGAACGACGATCAGATCGTCGAGAGCGCCAGGAGCGTCGTCAACGAGAACATCGTCGGGCAGGACGCCCCGTTCAGGGCCGAGGTGGTCTCCGCGGTCGGCATCGCCGCCTTCGACGTGATCTACGTTCAGGCGAGCGTGGCGGGCGTGATCATCCTCATCGGTGCGGTGCTGATCTATCTGTTCGTCGCGATGCAGCGCCGCACGGTGGAGTTCCTGATCGCGACCGACGGCGAGATGAAGAAGGTCAACTGGTCGACCCGCAAAGAGGTCCAGGGCTCCACGATGGTGGTCGTGATCGCCTCGTTCCTTCTGGCGATGATTATCTTCGTGATCGACTACGGCTTCGGCGCGTTCTTCAAGCTGATCGGTGTGCTCCAGGGCTGACGCCCGCTCGGTGCCCCCAGATCAGCCGACAGATCGCACGCAATATGATTCAGGTTGAAAGGGAACGGTACATCCATGGCTGAGCACGACATGCCGCATCAGAACGGAACGGTCGAGGGTGATCAGCCCGAGACCCCTCAGAGCGAATCGGAGGCCAAGCCCGAAGCCGCTCCCGCTCCGACCGAGCCCGCGCTCGACGGCAAGCCCAACGAGAAGGCCGACCTGATCGGCGACGACGAGCCCGTCCGCCACGAGGGCATGGACTGGTTCGTGCTCCGCGTGGCCTCGAACAAGGAGAGCTCGGTCCGCGAGACCCTCCTGCGCAAGGTCCAGATCGAGAACATGGGCCACCTCGTCAACCGCATCCTTGTCCCGATGGAGAAGACCAAGACCATCAAGGGCGGCAAGCAGCGGATCACCCAGACCAAGCTCTACCCGGGCTACGTCTTCGTCGAGATGCGCCTCGAGGAGGACGGCCGAATCCCGCAGGACGTGTTCTTCCTGATCAAGGAGACCACGGGCGTGGGCGATTTCGTGGGCACAGCCGGGCGTCCGACGCCGCTGCAGCAGCACGAGATCGAGAAGATGCTCCAGGACAGCAAGAAGCCCGAGGACGAGCCGACGGTGAAGCTGACCTTCGAGAAGGGCGAGGCGGTCACGATCAAGGAAGGCCCGTTCGAGGGCTACGAGGGCTCGGTCGACGAACTGCTCCCCGAGAAGGGCCTGGTCCGTGTTCTGGTCACGATCTTCGGTCGTCAGGCCCCGGTCGAGCTCGAGGAATGGCAGATCGTCAAGACGTCCGACGCCTGACTTTCGCCTCACATGCAATGAGAAATCATTTACGGCGGTCCCTATCGGGGGCCGCCGATTCTTTTATGACACCTCGGGCGGGCTTGGGCATAGGCTGTTTTGGTGGCGGAGCCAGTGGAGAGATTGCGTGAGCGAGCAGGGACGTTCGTTGGAGCTTGGTGGATCCGGGTCGCTCTCGTCGCGCCAGCGTGAGGAGCAGGCCGAGCGCATGGAGGTCGTCGAACCCGTCGGCGGCCCGGGCAAGAAGCGCGGGCGCAAGCGCAAGATCGCCATCGTCACGGCGGCGGCTCTGGTCGTGCTCGTCGGCGCGGCGCCCACGATCGTCGGGCGTGTCGGCAAGGGCGCGGTCGAGTCGAGACTCTCGGAAGCCCTGGGCGGCAACGTACGCATCGAGAAACTCGGGCTGAGCTGGGTCGGCGGGCAGAGCGTCAGGAGCCTGCGCATTGTCGATGGCTCGCTGCGCGAGATCGCCGACGTCGATATCCGCACGGACCGGTCTCTTCTCGGGCTGGCGCTGAACTGGAAAGACCTGGGCACGATCACGGTCTCGGGCGATGTGACGATCGACGAGCGCGAGGGGCCGCTGGGCGGTCTCGAGCCCAAGAGCAAGGAGCCGGCGCCCAAGTCGGAGGGGCCGGTGCGTCTGCCTGCTTCGCTGGCGGGCAAGCTCCGCGCCCAAGGGCTGAGCGTCGTGTACATCACCGCCGAGGGCGAGGAGTACGGCGCCAGAGATATCGAGGGCGCGCTCGATCTCGCGGTCGGCGGGCCGGCATCGGGCACGCTGACGAGCACGGTCGCGGCACCCGACTGGTCGGGCCGAGCGGAGATCACGCTCGATGTCACGGGCCTGACCGACAGCGAGGGGCTGATCACACCCGAGAAGGCCAGCGCGACCGGGAGCGTGGCGCTGGCGGGCGAGGCTTCGCCGATCGACGCGTTTGTGGGCGAGTCGTTCGATTCGGGGGCGTACACGTCGAAGGTCACATTCAACGCCACGCCCGAACGCGGCACGGCTGAGGTGGTGTTCGATTCGTCAGCCATCGCGGCGAGCCTGCCCGTGACGTTCCGCAAGGTCGAGGGCGGCTACCGCGTCGAAGCGCAGCGCGACGGGATGGTTCGCGGCGATGAGCGCGTGGTGCGCGCGGCGTTGCCGGAGCTGGCTGAGGCTGCGGGCCAGAGCGTGACGCTCGAGTCGGGTCAGGTCGTGACGCTCAGCGACGTGCCGGGCGTGAGCGTGAGACTGAACGAGTTCGGCGCGACGCTGCCCACGGACGGCAGGGGGTTCGACTGGAGCACCGCGGTCCTGCGCGGGCAGGTGGAGACGACGCAGCTTGCGGGCACGCTCGATGAAGAGATTTGGATGATCGAGCCCGTGACGCTCGACGTCACGACGCGCGGCGTGGAGCGGGGTGTCTCGGTGCAGGCGGTCACGACCGCACGGCTCGACGAGAGCCCCGCGGGGGTCTTCGTGCTCAACGCCGAGCTGACCGAGCTCTACGACGCGTCGGGCCGATTGCCGAGCGAGGGGGTCGTCGGCGCGGTGCTCGCAGGGCTCAAGGGCGGTGTGGAGATCAACGACGTCGAGGGGGCGCTGCTCGATTCGCTGGCCGGCGCGTGGCTCAGGGAGGCCGATATCTCGGTCGTCGAGGATCTCGGGCAACGCGTCGACGCGGAGCTGGCCTTCGAGGGTGGGGAGTCGCGCGAGCTTCGGCTGTACGTCAGCTCCGACAACGTGCGCGGGAGCGCGGGGTTCGTCATCGAGGACACGGTCCTGCGCGACAGCGGCTCGGGCGTGCGGTTCGAGGCGGACTCCATCGCGCCGCTCGTGACACGCCAGCTCGGGATCGAGGGCGTCAGGCTCGACCAGGGCGGACGGGCCGAGCTCTGGGTGCGGGATGTCGCGGTCGATCTGAACCGCTTGCAGTCTGAGACCGAAACGGACCTCCGCGCGGTCTGCGGCAAGGCGGAGCTGCGCATCGAACCGATGACGGGCACGGTCCTGATCGCTGGCGAATCGCACACTCTCGCGACGTCGGCCTCGGCGCTGACGGTCGATGTGTTGAATATCGAAGAAGGCGCGAGCATCGCCGGGAGCATGTCGCTGCGGGTGGACGATCAGGCTGCGGGCGACCTGAGTGTGTCGCTCCGAGCGTCGGAGCTGGTCGATGAGACGGGTGCGTTCAGGGTCGGCGTGCCGAGAATTGACGGCGAGGTCGCGCTGCGGAACGCGATGACCAGCCTCGCCCAGCCCGTGGTCCAGTCCGCGGGGCTTGTGCTCAGCGAGGACATCGGCCCCAGGCTCGACATCATCGCGACCGCTTCGGTGGATGCGGAGAGTCGAATCGGTCTGGCGTTCGATGTAAAGTCGGACCGCCTGACGGGCAGCGCGGACTTTGTTGTCGCCGATGACGTGATCAGGTCCGACGAACAGGGCGTGAAGCTCGCGTACCTGAACGCGGGCTCGCTGATCGGGCGGTTCATGCCCGAGACGATCTCGGCTGCCGACGGGGGCGGGCTGTCGCTGACGGCCGATGACATCACGCTCGCGCTGGGCGAGACGGGCATCGACTGGTCGCGTTCGGAACTAACGGCGAACCTCGGGCTGCTCGGGGTGAGGCTGCGCGGCTCGGCAGGCGAGCAGTACGAGGCCGACCGCCTCGACATGGCTCTGACACTCGATGGAGCGGCGGGCACGGGCGCGATCGAGCTCAGCGGCCTGCTCTCGCAGTCGGGCGAGCCCGTGGTCGCGGGCGGCAAGATCGTCGCGATGAACCTGATCGAGCAGGGCGCGTTGACGCCCGAGCGGGTGCGGTACGACGGGCGGATCGACCTGAGCGGTTTGCCCGTGGCGCTGGCGGCCGAGGTCGCCGACCCGTCCCGAAGCAGCGGCCGCGTGCTGGCGGCCGAGCTCATCGGTCGGCTGGTCGATGTCGTGCTGATCGCCGACGCAGCCAGCGGCGAGATCGATCTGAGCGTGTCGAGCGATCGGCTCGAGGGCGGTCTGAACGCGGAGATGTCATCGGGTGATCTGCGCGTGACGGGCGGGCAACTGGTGTCGGAGATCGGGCCCGAGGTGATCGAGCAGATCCGTCTTCGAGCCGGACAGGCCGCGGGCAAGGCCGAGCCTGTGGGCGCGCGGTTTGTTGAGCCGGCGCGAGTGGAGATGACGCTCGGCGCGTTCGATCTGCTTCACGGCTGGTCGCTGGCGGCGACGGGGAAGCCTGAGGTGAAACTCACCGCGTCGGGCATGGTCGAGGGTTTGCCCATCAAACGAGGCGAGGAGACGCTCCGCTCCGGTCCGATCGGCTTCGAGGCTCTCATCGTCGATGGCCACCTGCCAGTCGGTGCGATCCTGGGTCAGGGCAACGAGCAGATGTCGCTGGCGATCTCGGGTGATGTCGTCACGACTGGCGGCCGGGTCGTGGCGATCACGGGCGGGGCGGATGTCGGGTTCGATGCGGGTCGGCTCGGTGGGCCTGTTCGCGCGGACGTGCGCATCGAATCGCTCGATGCGGGCCTGGTGGATGACGTAGCGCACTACGACGGGCTCATCGCGGGTCTGTTCGGAGCCAAGGTGGATGCAGACGTGGCGCTGACGGGCATGATCGCCGACGGATCGGTCGGCACGCTCGATGGCGAGCTGAGCCTGACGAGCCCGCGATTGAATTCTGAAACGCCGATCCGCTTCGTGGTGTCGCAGGAGGCGATCGCGCTGGGCGAGCCGGCGCAGATCGATTGGCGCGTGGCCCCTGAGGTGGCGACGCGTTACGGGTTCGGTCAGCCCCTGGGAGCCGAGCGCGTGCGCGTGACGGATGAGATCGGGCTGGACATCCGTGTGGATCGGCTATCGGTGTCGCGTGGCGGCGGGCCGGTGCGCGAGGGTGTGTTTGGCATCGATGCCAGAGTGGATGCCGACCGCGTGAATCTGTTCGTGCCGCATGAATCGACGGGCGAGCAGGGGGGTGTGACGCACGCGTACGAGCCCGTGTACCTGCACATCTCGGGCGATGCCGGGCAGATCCTGATTGACGGCAACGGTCAGCCGACGGATGCCGACCGCGAGCCCATCACGCTGGTCGCGAGGATCGAGTCTTTCGCCGCCGAGGACGGGAGCGTCGCGCTCAACCGCGCCAAGATCGATGGTCAGATCCTCGCCAAGGACGCGCCGACGGCGATGATCGACGGGCTGCTCGCGCAGAACGGACTCCTGCTCGAGGTGCTCGGGCCCTCGACCATGCTCGATGTGAAGGCCAGCGATTTGCAGGCCGACGGTGGGGCGCTCACGCTCGACCTCCAGACCACGCGGGCCTCGGGCAAGCTGGTGGGCAAGATGTACGAGGGTCGGCTGATCGCCATCGAACCGGCAGAGCTCGTCGTGCGCGAGGTCCGGCCCGAGCTGGGTGAGTTCATCGGCGAGGCGCTGCCCGTCATCGGGCGCGTCACCAAGGGGCCCGACGACGGGCCGGCGCAGCTGACCGTCAACGTGCTCGAGATCCCGCTCGTTCGAACGACCGAGCTCAGCCGATTGCAGGACCTGCAGATGGAGGCCGTCGTCGATCTCGGGACGGCTCGATTCCAGACCAGCTCGATTTTCTCCAAGGTCATGAAGGTCGCCAAGCAGCAGTCAGAGGGCGGCATCGGACGCAGGATGAGCCCGGTGAACTTCACCATCAACAGTGGCGTCTTGAAGTACCCGCGCACGAAGATCCCGATCGGCGAGTTCACGATCGAGTCCGCGGGCACGATCCGCCTGACCGACGGGTACATCGACGTCGTGACCTACGTCCCCATGGCGGCGCTCACGGAAGAGGCGCTGGGCAAGTTGAAGACGGGCGTGACCTCGCTGCTGGGTCGTCAGATCCCGCTCTTCGAGTCGATCACGATGGTGCCCTGGCGCACCAAGGGCATGCCGGGCGAGCAGAAGACGCTTGCCGACCTTGAGCTGCTGATGCAGAACGTGGGCGACACGCTCAACCCGCTCGATCTGATCAACAAGGGCCTGGGCTCGATCCAGGATCTTGTGATCGACAAACCCAAGCCGAAGAACGACGAGGACGAGTGATCGTCAGCTTTCGTCGAGGATGGACTTGCGGTCTTTCCAGAGGTTGTCCAGGCGCTGGCTGGTCTTGGAGGGCGGCGGCGAGGCGAGTCGTGAGCCGCAGGCGGTGAGCAGATCGACCATGCCCGCCGCGTCGGCGACGGCGACGTGCTCGCGGCCGGGCTTCGGGTCTTTGAGCGTGCCCGCCTGGGCCTCGTCGAGATTGGCCATGTTGTGGTAGTTGCCCAGCGGCAGGCAGACGCAGGTCGCGTCGAGCCCGGCGTGGCAAAAAACGGTCGCCTCGCACGCGCCGCCGGCCATCAGCTTGCGCTGCCACTTCCACTTGGGCAGATCGCTCTGTTTCTGCGAAGCGGTGGGGGACGAGGGGCCGCCGGCGATGTCCTCGGCGATGCGGGCGATGTCGTCGGTCAGGCGCGGGCTGAAGATGGTCAGGCGATCGCCCACGCGCACGATGGGCCCGCCGCCGATCGGGGCTTCGGGGAACGCGCGGCTGTTCTCGAGCGCGATGACCTTGGCATCCTTTGGCACCGTCCCGTGATGCACGACCGCAAGCGCGCCGATAAAGCCGACTTCCTCGGCGCGTGTGAAGAGAATGCGGACGTCGGCTTTGTGCTTGCCCGCGCTCCGTTCAGCGCGGATGCGATCGAGCGCGAGCATCGCGCAGGCGGCCGCGGCAAGATCGTCGCAAGCGTGTGTGTACATGATCCCGTCCTCGACCGAAGGCTCGGGCAGGAGCCAGCGGGCGATGTCATTGGTCGTGATGTCCTCGGCCGGCTCGTCGAGCTCGCAGAGGTAGTGCTTGTAGGGGCTTTCGGAGGTGGCGTCGGTCTGCTCGGTGATGGTGCCGGGCAGTCGGCGGTCGTCGGCGGTGATGATCTCGACGCGTGCGCCGGGGAAGTAGTCGTCCATGACGCCGCCGCGGAAGGCGAGCTCGAGGGCGCTGGGCGCGATGACGCGTTCAACGACGAAGGCTGGGTGGTCCAGATGCGCGGTGAAGTAGACGGGCGAGCCCGGGTCCGAGGGCTCTTTGAACGCGACTGTCAGGTTGCCCGAGGCGTCGGTTTCGAGTGTGAGGTCGTCGCGAGCGCTCACCCATTGCCTGATGAAAGAAACAACGCGACCCTCACGGCCGGCAGCCGTGGGGATCGCGGTGAGTTCGAGAAGAAATGCGATGTCGGCTTCGGTCATGCCTGATGGTATGACCGGGCGGGGCTTACCGGATCGGGACGGGGTTGTCGCACTCGATCAGCACGGGCTGGATGCCCCGGCTTTGGCCGAGGAAATTCATGGCGTTCCAGTCGTTCTGGTCTTGGAGTATGTTGCACGAGTCGTCGTCGCAGGAGCCGAAGCTGCCGCAGTTCGTGGTGTTGAGGTTGGAGCAGTTGATGTTCCGGGTGATGGTGCCGGCGTCGATGCTGCCGTTCTCGTTCCAGTCGATGGGCACGCCGCAGATTCCGTCGGCTTCGATGAGTGCGCTCTCGTTGAGGTCGGGGTTGAGGCCGCGGGAGTAGTCGAGGAGGCCGTCACCGAACCCGTCGCAGTCGACGTCGACGCCTGGGAACTGGTTGTTGTAGTTCATGACGGAGTTGTAGTTGGGTTTGCGGTTGCGGTTCTCGAACCCGCCGTGACGGAGTCCGAAGTTGTGTCCGATCTCGTGCATGAGTGTGTTGGCAACGCCCTCGTCCCAGTCCCAGTATTGGTAGAGGGTGACGAAGAACGCGTCGCCGTTGATGTACGCAACGCCCGATGAGCCGTTGCTCGGCGAGTTGTATCGGTGGGTGAAGACGCCGTGGTGGAAGTAGCCGAACCGGCTGGGGTCCATGTAGTTGTCGTGCCAGTGGTAGCTGAATTCGAGGTACTCGGGGTTGGTGCCGTCGAGGATCTCGGTGCCGCCGGTGAAGAGCCCGCCCTGGCCGTAGTCGATGATGAAGTCGATGCCGGTCGAGCCGTCGGGGTTGGTCAGGGGCGAGGCGGCGAATGCGGCCTGCACCCGGCTGACCATACCGGGCCTCGGACGGTGCGAGTGGAAGGCGGTGTTGTAGCCGTCTTCGGTCCAGTCGATCTCAACGAAGATGGTTTTGCGGTTCGGGTTGGCGCCCATGCCGGGGAGGTTGACGCCGGTGGTGGTGCCGTAGATCTCGTCGCCGTCTTCGAGGTTGTCGCCGTCGGAGTCGGGGTTGTTTGGGTTGGTTCCCGTGGCGTACGCGGCGACGTAATTGCCCGTGTTGTTCTCGTAGATGTTGGGGATGCGGTCGCCGTCGGAGTCGGTGAAGTCGCACCCGGCGTTGTAGTTGGCGACCCAGGCGCTGAAGTCGGCCGGGGTGCAGGAGCCGTCGTTGTTCTGATCGCAGAGGGTCGTGGCGTTATTGAACGCGGCGACCCATGCGCTGAAGTCGGCAGGGCTGAGCATGCCGTCGATATTCGTGTCGGCCGGGCAGGGGCTGGTCTGGGCGGTCGCGCACGCGGTCAGGCCCGCGCAGAAAAGGAGACTGGCAAACTTCTTCATTCGATGATCCTCGCAGGTTGAGAGAGCACGGTATCGGCATGCCGGGAGGATCACCAGATTGGATCCGCCAAGTGCGCGGAATTGGCGCAGAATTCGCGCAGTCTGCGAGAACTTGGGTAAGCAGGGATCAGCGTCGGCCTGATTTGATCCGGCCGCCGAGCATCTTGGGCGGGCGCTTGGCGGGCACCACGCCGCCCGGGAACTTGTCCTCGGTGACCTCCGTCTTGGGCGGGGCCTCGGAGGAGTTGTACCGGCTGCGCTGCATGGCAGCCTCGAGCTGGCGTTCGCGTTCGAGCTGCTGCTCGCGGTAGTTCGAGGGGACCGGCCCGGGCTCGAAGTCCGGGTACTCCTGGATGGGGATCTCGGAGTTGATGTGGTTCTCGATCGCGGTGAGCAGCGGGCCCTGCTCGGGGGTGACGAAGGACCAGGCCACGCCGCCCGCGCCGGCTCGTGCGGTGCGTCCGATGCGGTGGACGTAGAGCTCGATGTCCTCGGGCAGGTCGTAGTTGATGACGTGGGTGATGTTCTCGACGTCGATGCCGCGGGCCGCGAGGTCCGAGGCGATCAGGACCGAGAGCTTGCCCGAGCGCAGGCGTTCCATGACAGCGTTGCGTTTGCCCTGGCCGAGGTCGGCGTGGATCGCGTGCGCTTCGATGCCTTCGCCGTTGAGCATGCGCGCCAGCTCGTCGACGACGCGCTTGAGTCGGCAGAAGACGAGCGTGAGCGTGGGCTCCTCGTGGGTGAGCAGGTGCTTGAGGAGCTTCTTCTTGTCCCAGGGCTGGACGGTGAGGTAGAACTGCTTGACGAGGCTGGCCGTCAGCGAGCCGGCGCTGGTGACGATCTTCTCGGGGTTCTTCATGTAGCTCCGCGCGAGCTTCTCGATCTCGTCGGAGAGCGTCGCGGAGACGAAGACGGTCTGGCGGTCTTTCGGGCAGAGACCCAGGATGTGCTTGATGTCCTGGCGGAACCCGACGTCGAGCATCCGGTCGACCTCGTCGAGGATGACGAACTTGAAGTTGTTGAAGCTGAGGTAGCCCCGACGTTGCATGTCCATGATGCGTCCGGGCGTGCCGACGATGATCTCGGCGCCCTTCTTGAGCTTGTCGGCCTGGGTGGTGATTTTCTGTCCGCCGTAGACCGGGATAGAGCGGATGTGTGTCTTGAAGCCGAGCTCTTCGAGCTCCTTGTGGATCTGGATCGCCAGCTCGCGCGTGGGTGCGAGGACGAGGGCCTGGAAGTCCTCGCCCGGGGTGACCTCGGCCAGCAGCGGGAGGCCGAAGGCTGCGGTTTTGCCCGTGCCCGTCTTGGCCTGCCCGATGACGTCCTTGCCCGCGATGATGGGCGGGATGATCTGGGCCTGGATGTGTGTCGGGTTGGTGAAGTTGAGTTCGGTGAGCTGCTCGAGGATCTCGGTCGGCAGACCCAGGTCCGCGAACGACTGGTCCTGATCGAAGATGTCGGCGTTGGAGGTGTCCCGCGCCGAGCGCACGCGGGTGACCTTGGCGTCCTCGGCGGTGGATTCGGGGCGGCCGTCGGGTGCTCGGCCTTCGCTTTCGCCCTGGTCCTTGCCGCCGCGACGACGGCGCGAGCGCTTGCGGGGTTTGCGTTCGCCCTCGCCTGATTCGGACTCGGCTGTTGCTGCGGCGAGATCGCGCCCGCGGCGGGGCTTGCGCGCACCCTCGCTGGACGAATCCGCGCCGGTCTCGGAGCCGGTGTTTTTCTCGGTGGATGCAGCGGCATCGCCGGAAGGCTTGCGCCGGCGTCGGCGCCGCTTCTTCTTGCTGGCTTCGGATGACTCGGGAGCGGGTTGCCCGGATTGGGCCTGATCGGGGTTCTCTTCGGGCATTTTGTGTCCAAGTGCCTGCGTAGGCGGCTGTTACGGGAAGGGTGGTCCGGGCGTTTTCTCCTTCCCGGCCCAAATCGACATATCAGGAGATCGTAGCGCGCTAGCTGGCGTTCGTCGTATCACCCGTTTGGGCGAGGCGGAAGAGGGCCTGATGCTTCAATTTGGTCGCTCGCGCGGTGGCGTGGGCGGCTCGGAGTCCGGGCATGCCGTCGAGAAAGGCCTGGCGGAGCAGGAGCTGTTTGAGATACGCACCGGCAGGGCTGGTCAGCAGTTTGAGCCGACTGGGTTTGCGTCCCTCGGCGAGCATGGATCTGGCCATCGTCTCGGCGTGGCGGGCCTGCTTGGTGAGGAACTCGTCCCAGGTGCTGATCGAGTCGTGGCGGAGATCGCCCGAGAGTTTGTGGATCGATTCGGTGGGGTCGATCGGCTGGAGATGGTCGTGCGGGTCGAGGCCGGCCCATCGGTACAGCCCGCGCCGGACAAGACGCAGGCGCCACTCGGGCTGCCAGGCGTGGTTGAGGGGTATGTCGTCGACGAAAACCTTGCGGTTGACCATGAAGCCGGTGTGCTCGCCCGGGCAGTCGAGGGCGGCTTCGATGCAGCGCTTGAGCTCAGGCAGGGGGGATTCGTCGGAATCGAGCGCCAAAACCCAGTCGCCCGTGCAGTGCTCGAGGGCGAGCTGCTTCGTTTTGACATACCCGAGCCAAGGGGACTCGATGACACGCGCGCCGGCTTCCTGGAGCATGTCGAGGGTGGCGTCGGTGGAGCCCGAGTCGACCGCGACGATCTCGTCGGCCAGGCCCCGGATCGATTCGAGGGTGCGCCCGATCGTGTCGGCGGAGTTCTTGCAGACGATGGAGACGGACAGCCGCATCGCGAGGATGGTAGAGGACGGGGCGGGTGTGTGCGGGGTGGATGCGAGCTAGGCTGGGGTGTGGACCGGAACGTGCGCATCTGGCAGGTCGGCGTGGGCGAGGATCGGGGGCTCTGGGAGCGCCGGCTCGCGGCGATGTTCTGGACGGAAGGCGAGCGGATCAAACGCGACCGGAAGGGGCGCGAGGTCTGGCGGGTCGAGGCAGAGGGATCGGCTGGGCCGGTGGCATATGGGGTGAAAGCGCGCCCGCTTTCGGGGGTGCGCGATCGCGTGCGGTTCCGGTTTGGCGCGACGGATCTGGGTCGTTCGGTGCTCGGTTCGGCGCTGCTGACGGCGAGGGGGTTCGAGACGCCGAGCGTCCGGGTGCTCGGGATTGTGCGCACGGAATCGGGCTGGGTGGAGGCGCTCGTCACGGATTGGGTCGAGGGCAGGACGCTCCTGTCGGCGTGGGCGGATCCGGATGGGGGTGACAGGCTGACGCTGGCGCATCGTGCGGGGGCGCATGTCGGCCTGCTGGCGCTGCACGGGGTGTTCAATCGCGACGCGAAGCCATCGAATGTGGTGATCGATTCGGATGGCGGTTTCGTGATGGTCGATGTCGGTGGCGCGCGGCTGTCGGGGGGTGACCGTGAGCGCGAGCTGGCGCGGATGGTGGCTGCTCAGGGTTTCGAGCCGACGGGTGTGGGCGCGCAGCCGGGGGCTGGCGCGGTTCTTGCGTGTGTGCGCGCGGCGCTGCGGGCGCTGGGGGGGAGTTCGGGCCCTGATCGGCGCACGCGTCGGCGTGTGATCGAGTTGCTTCGTCGTGAGATCAAAGCGCACGGCGATCCGGCTCCGAAGGACGATCCATTGGCGCGGAAGTGCGAGATGCGCTAGGCTGGTGGTGATGTCGCGCGCGCAGGCTGAATCTGATCCCTTCGACGAGTTCGGGCCGGCGAGCCCGGATCGGCCATTGGAGAAGGTGTGGATCCCGCGGGACAAGCCGGGCTTCTTTCCGGGGCCGGTGGGCGAGGCGCATCACCCGGAGAAGTGGGACTGGCCCGGGTGGCTCAAGGGTTCGGACGCGGCGTGGCTCAGGACGCTCGAGCGTTTGTACGGCCTGCCCGCGGCGTTCCCGGCGGCGATGAGCCCGGAGACGGGGCTGTTGCTCTTTTCGCTGGTGCGCAACATACGGCCGAGGACGGTGATCGAGGTCGGCTCGTTCATCGGTGTGAGCACGATCTGGATGGCGGCGGCTCTGGAAGAGATCGGCGACGCGTACGCGCAGTCGGGCGATGAGGCTGAGCGCACGGGCGCGCTTGTTTCGATCGATACTTTCGATCCGTTGCCCGAGACGCAGTGGCGCAAGGCGAGCGTGGGGGGCGATCGACGGGAGCTTGTGCGTTCGCATGTCGAAGAGGCGGGGCTGACGCACAGGGTGCATCTGGAGCAGGGTGTGAGCTGGGAGGTCTTGCCCAGGATCAGGCCGCAGCTGCGCGAGACGGGGGGCGTGCAGTTGGCGCTGCTCGACGGGGATCACTCGGCGGAGGGGTTGCGGAAGGATCTGATCGCGCTCGAGCCGGTGCTCGAGACGGGCGGGTATGTGATCGTGCACGACACGATCCCCGAGCGCTGCGGCGGGCACGTGGGGGGGCGTCATCTGCTCGAGCACATCAACAGCTTCGCGGCGGGGTTGTATGAGTCGGTGGAGATCTATCTGTCGCCGATGAATTACGGGATTGGTTTGTTTCGGAGGATGGGGTAGAGCCCCCCCTCATCCGCCCGCTTCGCGGGCACCTTCTCCCCCGGCGGGGAGAAGGAGGGAAAGACAGAAGGATGGGGGAGGAGGGGAAAGCCCCTCACCCCAGCCCTCTCCCCGGAGGGGAGAGGGAGGGAAAACGCATGGCCAAGAAGTCAGGGACACTCAAGCCGACGCATGAGATGAAGGGTTCGCTGCGCTCGGAGACGGGCAAGGCGAAGGGTGTGCGCGTGTACGTGGGGGATTGCCGGGATCTGCTGGGCGAGATCCCGCAGGTCAAGCGCAGCGAGGTGGACCTGGTCTTTGCGGACCCGCCCTTCAACTGGTCGCGGGCGTACGACGAGTGGCACGACAAGATGCCACGCAATGACTACCTGGACTTTACGTACGACTGGCTCGATCTGTGCATCGGGGCGCTCAGGGATCACGGCTCGATCTGGGTGAACATCCCGGACGACACGTGCGCCGAGATCGTGATGCACCTCAAGCAGCGCGGGCTGACGATGATCAACTGGTGTGTGTGGCACTACCGGTTCGGGCAGAACACAAAGTCGCGGTTCATCAACTCGAAGGTGCACGCGCTGTACTTTGCCAAGAACGCCAAGAACCGGCGCTGGAACGCGGAGGCGGTGCTGGAGACCTCGGACCGTGCTTCGACGTACTTCGACCCGCGGACGATGGACAAGCGCGACGGCATGCCCGCGGGCAAGCGGTTGCCGATGGATGTGTGGTACGGCGAGTACTGGGGACGCATTCAGGGCAACAACAAAGAACGCCGACACGGGCACGATAATCAGCTTCCCGAGGTGTACCTGGAGCGCGTGATCAGCGCGACGAGCAATGTGGGGGACCTGGTGCTCGATCCGTTCCTGGGCTCGGGCACGACGGGCGTGGTGGCGCACGCGCTCGGGCGGGGGTTCATCGGGACGGAGTACTCGGCGGCCAACGCGAAGCGATCGTTCGAGCGCATCGAGAACGGGCCGATCAGGCTCGGGGCGCTCAAGGACGCGGTGACCGCGATCCACAAGCCAAGACGCAGAGCGCCCGCAGCGGCTGCCAAGTGAGCGTCGTCGAAGGCACAGACGGGGGCGTCACGATCCGCGTGAAAGCGGTGCCGGGCG
Source organism: Phycisphaerales bacterium (assembly GCA_965228265.1). Lineage (GTDB taxonomy): Bacteria > Planctomycetota > Phycisphaerae > Phycisphaerales > UBA1924. The sequence continues at coordinate 607,782 of OZ245804.1, read as the reverse complement.
CGAAGCGCGAGCAGGTCGCGGGCGTGCTGGGTGATCGGCTCAAGATCAAGGTTTCGGCGCCGCCCGAGGGTGGCAAGGCGAACGCGGCGATCTGTGCGCTCATCGCCAAGAGACTTGGCGTGAAACCGGGCGCGGTCAGTGTGGTGAGCGGGATGACGAATCCGGAGAAGGTGGTGCGGGTGGTGGGTGTGTCGGTGGGGGGTGTGCGTGGGGCGCTTGGGGTTTGCGGAGTAGATGATTCGTAGTCGGGCGGCGGGACGCCGCCCCCACCAGACGCTGCCCCCACCAGACGCTGCCCCCACCAGACGCTGCCCCCACTGTGGGGATCAGGTGTTGATGTAGAGGGCGCTGCCGACGACGAGGGCGTCGAGGCCGGTGCGGCGCATGCAGTCGATGGCGTGCTGTGCGGTTTCGACGATGGGTTCGCCCGCGTCGTTGAAGCTGGTGTTGAGCAGGACGCCAAGGCCATCGCGCTCACGGATCACGCCGAGCAGGTCGTAGAGGCGTGGTGTGTGCGCACGGCTGACGGTTTGGAGACGTCCGGAGCCGTCGACGTGGGTGACGGCGGGGAGTTTCTCGCGCAGCTCGGGTTTGACGGTGGTATTGAAGAGCATGTGGGGGACGGGGAAGTCGACGCCGAAGATTTCCTGGGCGTTTTCCTCGCGGCAGATGGGCGCGAATGGGCGGAAGGCTTCGCGGTGTTTGACGCGGAGGTTGAGAGTGTCCTTCATGTCGGGGCTGCGGGGCCAGCAGAGGATGGAGCGTGAGCCGAGGGCGCGCGGGCCGTACTCGGAGGGGCCCTGCCACCAGCCGACGATTTTGTCCTGCATGAGCAGGTCGGCGACGGCTTCGAGGAGGTTGTGCGGTTTGGAGCCACCGATGGCGAGCAGTTCCTGCTCGGCGGCGTTTTCGTCGTGTGTGGGGCCGAGGTAGACGGGGTTGTCCTGGAAGGGGAGTTTGCCGCCGGCGACGATGTAGTAGCCGACGAGTGCTGCGCCCATGGGCATACCCGAGTCGGAGCTAGCGGGCTGGACGAGCATCTCGGTGAGTCGGCCTTCGGCTTTGAGAGTGTCGCGAGCGAGTCGGTTGGCGACGACGTTGAGCATGACCCCGCCGGCGCAGCAGAGCGTGCGGGAGTTGGTCTCGATGACGGCGGTGCGCGCCAGGTGGAGGACGGCTCTTTCGATCCAGTGCTGCGCCCAGAAGGCGATGTGGTTGTAGGGGGGTGTGGTGGCGCAGATATCTTTGGGTCGCACGCTCGGTACCTGCCACTCGGTTTCGAGGAGGTAGTCGAGCATGGGCGTGTCGATGTCGTCGAAGAGCGGGTCGGGGAAGGCGGGGTAGTCGGCGAGGTGCTCGGCGCTGCCCCAGCCGGCGAGGCCCATGAGCTTGCCTTCCTGGAGTTGGCCGAAGCCGACGACGTGCTTGGAGATGTATGAGTAGAAGTGGCCCGCGCCGGAGCGTGTGGAGGTGGCGATGCGTTCGAGGGTTGTGCCGCGGGCTTTGAAGATGGACTGGGTCTCGGCGCGCCTGGGGTATCGGCGGAGCGGGTAGTTGCCGACCTCGTCGGGTCGGCCCTGCATGATGAGGCGGTCGCCCGAGTCTTCGAGGGGCCAGTCGGAGCCCGAGCCATCGACGACGAGGACGGCGGCTTTGTCTCGGTTGAATGGGTAGTAGGCGGTGGCGGCGTGCGCGAGATGGTGGTTGACGACGAATGCGGGTTTGCCTTCGAGTGCGAGGAAGAAGGCTTTCTCTTCGGGTTGCCAGGTGTCGGGGTCGACCGTGCCGATGGGGCGGGTCTGTTCGACCATGGTGTTCGGGCCGAGCTTGTCGACGCAGACGAGGTCGACGGCTGAGAGGGTAAGCCCGGCCTCGGCGAGGACGGCGTCGATGGCGAGCTTTGGGAACTGGCGGTCCTGCTTGCGGCGGGAGAGGCGTTCTTCGGAGAGGGCGCAGCAGCGGAGGACGCCTTTGTCTTCCCAGACGAGGCAGGCGCCGGTGTCGTGCTGGGGGCCGAGCTTGAGGCCGAGAACCGCGGTCATGGGGTGGTTATCGGCCCGGAGCGTGTGTTTTCGTTGAAGAGGTTTGATGATCGGGTGCCGCGGTTTACCCGTTCTCGGTCAGCCGTGCGGGTGAGGGAGAGGGTGAGTCGTTCACGGCTTGCCCTGCGGGACAAGCCGTGGCACCCGGATGACGATGTCAGGCTGGAGGGCTGCGATGCTCGAAGGCATGACAATGGGTGTGATCATCTCCGGCAGCCTGATCGGGCTGGTGGGGTTCATGATGTTTCTGTATGGCAAGCGCGAGGGCGAGCCGCTCACCCTGATCACGGGTCTGGTGCTCGGGGTGATCCCGATGGTGATGCACGCTTTGGTGCCGATGTGGATTGTCAGCGGCGCACTGGTGGGGTGCGTAGCGGTGCATCGGCGGTATGCGGGGCCCGGGGGCGTGGCCTGAGTGATTGACGAGCCCGAAGGGCGAACGAGGGAGATGGTGATCCATCCCTCGTTTGCGCTTCGGGCTTGTATTGTGGAAGACCCTCACCCGCCTCGCTTTGCTCGGCACCCTCTCCCACGGGGCGCGGGAAAGGGAGGATGGATCATCGCGCCATGAAGGCTTCGATCTCGGCTGCTGAGCGGGGCAGGTCTTTGGACATGTTCACGTGGCCGGTGTCTGTGATGAGGATGTCGTCTTCGGTGCGCACGCCGATGTTTTCGCTGGCGATGTAGACGCCCGGCTCGATGGTGATGATCTGTCCGGGCTCGAGTGGTTCGGTTTCGAGGCCGACGTCGTGGACGTCGAGGCCGAGGAAGTGTCCGAGGCTGTGGTAGTACTCGTCGGCGAAGCCTGCTTTGTCGATGACGCGGCGGGCGGCGTCGTTGAGTTCCATCCATGTGACGCCGGGCTTGCACATGTCGACGGTGGTCTGCCAGGCTTCCTGGACGACGTCGTGGATCTCGCGCTGGCGGGGGGTGAATGTGCCGTCGACGGGGAAGGTGCGTGTGAGGTCGGCGGCGTACATCTGGTGCTCGCCGCCGGCGTCGAGGAGGACCATCTCGCCGGCGTTCATGGTGCGGTTGTTGGCGGTGTAGTGCAGGACCCAGTTGTTGGGGCCCGAGCCGACGATGGGCTCGTAGGCGAAGGTGTCGCAGGCGTTGTCGTGGAGTGTGCGTTCGACGGCGTGGAGGAGCTGTCGCTCGTTCATGCCCGGTTTGACGGCTTGCATGGCGGCCTTGTGCGCGAGCACGGTCGCGTCGATGGCTCGCTGCATGAGCTTGATCTCGCCCTCGTCGTGGACGGAGCGCAGGCGGGGGAGGATCGTGTGCTCGTCGCGGATGGAGCAGTTCAAGATGCGCGACTGGATGTCGCGGTAGAGCTGGAGTTCCTTGGAGATGGGGCGGTTGTAGGTGGCAAAGCTGCCGAGGTAGACGAGCTCGCGGGACTTGCACTGGAGGATGGTTCGGTTGAGCAGGACGGGGAAGTTTGCGGTGCGCGAGACGCGGGCGATGCCTGTCCCGAGTTCGACGGCTCGTCCGAGCATGGGGCGGATGCCGTGCCAGCGGTTGTCTTCGACTTCGAGCGTGCGGAGGAAGAGCTGTTCCTGGTATTGCGGGTGCTCGGGTGCGAGGACGAGCGCGGCCCCGGCTTCGTGGGCCAGGCCCGTGAGGTAGTAGAAGTCGAGGTTCTGGCGTTTGCCGGCGCCGATCGAGTCGGCGGCGTAGATGACGGCGACACCCGAGCCCATCTGTTCCATGACGCGCTGGCGGCGCTTGCGGTAGACCTCGGCGTCGAGGTCGCCGTGCGGGGTCGGGATGCCCTCGTCGTTGCCGGGGAGCGGGGTTTTGATGTTGGGTGTTTCGAGGGGTCGGCGTGCTTCGGGCATGGGTGCGTTCCTTGGGCTGGTTCGGGTGTGTATGTGGGGATGGTAGTGGGGTTGTGCGTGGGCACGAAAAAGCCGCCGCGGAACAGGCCCGCGGCGGCTGGGGAGGTGTGAGAGGGAGGGTTGTTTAGCCGGCCTTGGCCTTGGGGAAGTTGTCATCGTTGGCGTCGGGCGTGTGGGTGTAGCTCCGCTTGTCGAGTTCGATGGCGTCGCGTTCTTCGGCGCTTTCGGCGTCGGCCTCGGAGATGGGCTTGCAGCTCATGAGGATGGCCAGGCCCGCGATGGTGGAGACGAGCGAGGCGCCCAGGATGCCCAGCTTGGAGGCGTCGAGGTGAGTGGCGTCGCCCTTGAAGGCGAGGTTGGCGATGAAGAGCGCCATGGTGAAGCCGATGCCCGCCAGGCAGCCGGCGCCGATGATGTGGCGCCACGTGGTGAGCGGCGGGAGCGAGGCGATGTTGAACTTGCAGGCGATCCAGCAGGCGCCGATGACGCCCAGCGGCTTGCCGATGGAGAGGCCGAAGAAGACGCCCATGGTGACGGGGTCCGTGACCATTTTGCCAAGGTCACCCGAGAGGTGCAGGCCCGCGTTTGCGAGGGCGAAGATCGGGATGATCCAGAAGGCGCACCACGGGCCGAGCGCGTGCTCCATGCGGTGCAGCGGTGGCAGGATCTGGTTGACGTTGGTCTTGAGTGCGAACGCGGCTGCCCGCTGTTCTGAGGATTCGCGCGGGGTTGAGCCGTCGTCGCCTGCTTCCTCGAAGTGGTCGAGCGCCTTGCGCGAGGCCTTGAGGAAGCGTTTCGGGTCGACGCGGGAAGAGGCGGGGACAGTGGCGGCGAGCAGCACGCCGGCGATGGTGGCGTGGATGCCGCTGGAGAGGACGAAGAGCCAGAGCGCGATGCCCGGGACGAGGTAGAAGAGGGGGTGGCGCAGTCGGAGCGCGTTGAGTCCGAAGAGGAAGGCGACCGTGCCGCCGGCGAGCCCGAGATGGAGGAACTTCAGATCCTCGGTATAGAAGATCGCGATGACGAGCAGGGCGCCAAGGTCATCGACGATGGCGAGGCTGGTGAGGAAGACCTTGAGCGAGAGGGGGGCTCGGGTGCCCAAGAGCGTCAGGATGCCCAGGGCGAAGGCGATGTCGGTCGCCATGGGGATACCCCAGCCCTGTTTGATGTCTGCAGCGATGTCGCTGGTTCCGATGACGGCGACGTAGATGAGCGCGGGGACGACCATGCCACCGATGGCGGCGAAGACTGGGAGCGAGGCCCGTTTGATGGATCGGAGTTCGCCGACGAGGAGTTCTCGTTTGATTTCGAGGCCGACGTAGAGGAAGAAGATCGCCATGAGGGCGTCGTTGATGAAGTAGGCGATGTTGTAGATGTGCGGGAGATGCCATGTGCCGATGGTGAAATCGAACTTCATGACATGGAAGAAGTAGTGGTATTTTTCGTAGAGGCCACTGTTGGCCCAGACGAGTGCGATGACGGTCATGAGGATGAGCGTGATGCCGCCGGCTGCCGAGAGGCGACCGAAGCGCTGGAAGCCGCGGAGGAGTTTCTCGCCCGGCTCAAGCGGGAGCCCGTGGGCTGCGGTGGGGACGTGGTTCGTATCCATGATTGCCTTCCGTGCGTATGAGCGGTGCGCCCAACTGGACCGTGAGAATCGTTCGACGGAGTCCACATCGGCGGTTTGGGCCGCTGGGTTGGTTCGGGCGGCGGCTCAATTTCGAGCCACGGCCCAAAGCAACGCACCAGAGCGGGGGATGGTATGGAAGTTTCATGCGGTCTGTCCCCCTGATGAGGTCAGAAACCCGACCTGCGCGATCGATTCATCCGAAACCGGGGGGCGCGCATACAGGACAGGCAAGGTGAGAATCAGGCGGTGACTTTGAGGACGAGCAGTGTGATGTCGTCGGTCTGCGGCTCGCCGGCGCGGAAGGCGACGACGGCGTCGATGATGTCGGTTGCAATGTCGTCGGCGGGCTTGTGGGCGTTCTTCTTGATGGTGTCGCGCAGCCGGTCTTTGCCGAAGAGCTCGTCTTTGGCGTTGCGAGCTTCCCAGATGCCGTCGGTCCCGATGACGAGAACGCCGCCATGTTCGGGCAGGGTGGCTTCGAACTCGTTGAAGTCCCAGGCGGTCTCGATGCCGAGGGGGATGTCCTTGCCGGCGAACTCGGTGAATGTGTCGGTCGTGGGTTCGTAGACGATGGCGGGGTCGTGCCCGGCGCTGGCCCAGCTTGCGGTGCGAGATTCGGGTTCGATGAGCAGGTAGTAGAGCGTCATGAACTGTCCGGCCTGCGCATCGCGTGCGAGGTCGGCGTTGACGCGTGTGAGGACGTTGGCGATGTCGTCGGTTTCGATGGCTCGTGTGCGGAGCAGGGCGCGGGCGGTGGTCATGAGCAGGGCGGCCGCGATGCCGTGGCCCGTGACGTCGGCGACGAAGAAGGCGTGCTTGCCCGACTCGCCCTCGACGGGGAAGAAGTCGAGGTAGTCGCCCCCGGTTTCGTCGCAGTAGATGCTGCGCGAGGCGATGTCGAGGCCGGTCAGTCTGGGCGGCTCGCTGGGGAGGAGGTTCTGCTGGACCTCCTTGGCGAGCATGAGCGACTCGCGGACAGCGAGCTGGTCACGGAGCTTTGGCACCATGTCGTTGAATGCGTCGGCGAGTTGCTGGAGTTCGTCGCCTGTGCGCACGCTGGCGGTGGCGTCGAGATCGCCCGAGGCGATGGCGCTGGCGGTGTCGACGAGCGAGTGGACGGGGCGTGTGACGGATCGGGCGCCGAAGAACGCGACGGCGACGGCAGCGGCGATGACCGCGCCGCCGATGCCCGCGTTGCTGGCGATCGTGTCGTTGAAGACGGTGTAGACCTCGTGCTGGACGTTGTCGGCAACGGAGTCGATGGTCTCGCGCGTGATGGCGACGACGACGAACGAGTCGCCCCGGAGCAGACGCTGGTAGGAGAGGATCCAGTCCTTGCTGTCGATGGTGAACCCGAGGCTGCCCTCGTCGGTGGCGTGCATCTGCTGGAGGAGTGCGTCGGTTTGGGCGGGGTCGTCGGCGTTGAGGTAGTCGAGTGTGATCGGGCCGCGTGATGTTCCGCCCTGCTTGGCGTATTCGGCTTTGGCGTGGATGAGTGCGCCGTTGTCGTCGAGGGTGACGAGCATGATCTTGACCTGCCCCTGCATGTCCTGCGGGAGTTCGATCTCATCGAGCATGTCGATCATGAGGACGTCTGCTGCGACGACGCCGATGAGCGAGCCGTCGTGCCGGCGGGCGGGCGCGGCGCATGTGACGCGGACCTGTCCGGTGGGCGCGTCGATGATGGGTCCGATCCAGGTGGTGTGCTCGCCGTTGGTCGCGGCGGTGGTGTACCAAGGTCTGGTGCGCGGGTCGTAGCCGTCGGGGTAGCCGCCCTTGCCCGGGAAAGAGATGTGCGTGCCGGTGGAGTCGAGTGATGCGTAGTGGCTCAGCAGCCAGTGCTCGCCAGTGGGCAGGACCGTGGCGGTCTGGAGCGCGTGCTTTAGGGCGCCGAGCTTGCGGACGTCGCTGGTGATGGTGTCCGGGTCTTTGCTGACGGCTACGAAGACTGGGTGCTCGCGGCTGATGGGTATGGGGGTGTGCGAGCCGTCGTCGTTCTGGATGTACTGGTTGTCGTCGAAGGTCATGCCGTCCGGGGCGTGTCCCGGTGTGTCGTAATCGCTTGCGAAATAGACGGGAGAGGGGTCGGCGATGACGCCGGGCGTTGCCGATTCGAGGAGATCGATCTGTTCGAGGAGGTCGGCCGCGGACCGGACGGAGGACTCGATGAGGACGCGGTCGCGGTCGAAGGTGGCGGCGTACTGGCGGACGTAGCGCGTGCGTGCGACGTCGACGATCTGCTCGACGCGGGTGCGTGTGTCGGTGGCGACGCTGATGCTGCACTTCTCGACGTTGATGCGCGCCAGGACACCCGTCGCGATGAGCGGGACGATGGAGATGCCGACGAGGATGAAAAAGAGCTTGTTCCGGAGTCTCATGGGCGTGGTCCTTTGGTGGCCATGGTACCGGAAGAAAAACGCGAACGCCCCGGGCGTGGAGATCAAAGCCGGGGCGTTCACGTGTGTGTGTCAGAAATCGGGACGAGTGCTGTTTAGTGACCCATCTTGATGTGCTTGAGGGCGTTGATGATGTCGCTGGGTTCGGCGCGGAGCTTGTAGTCGGCGGTGACGTACGAGAACTTGATCGTGCCGTCGGTATCCACGACGTAGGTCGCGGTGAGCGGGAGTGTGTGCGACTCTTCGCCGTTGTATTCCTCGAGGATGGGTGCGAAGCGTTCGACGAGGACGGGGTCGATCTCGTAGCGGAGGCCGAACTTGTCGGCGACCTCGTTGCCGACGTCACTGAGGACCGTGAACTCCAGTTCGTTCTTCTCGGCGGTCTCGAGGGAGTTGTCGGGTTTTTCCGGGCTGATGGCGACGAGGTTCGCGCCGAGTGCCTGGAACTGGTCGAGGTTCTCCTGGTAGGCGCGGAGCTGGAGGTTGCAGTAGGGGCACCAGCCGCCGCGGTAGAAGGTGAGGACGACGGGGCCCTCGGCGAGAAGATCCTTGAAGTTCACAGTGTTGCCCGTGGCGTCGGAGAGCTCGAAGTCGGGGGCCTTGTCGCCCTTGGTCTTGACGCCTTCGAGGACGCCGGACTCGGCGAGGCGGTCGATCGCGCCGAGGTAGGACTCGAGCGTCTTGGGGTCTGCCTTCTCGGCGAAGTCGGCGCTGCGCTGGGCGAGCTTTTTGGCGAGCGGGCCCTTCTCGGTGTCGTGCGCGGCGGGTTGGGTTTTTTCTTTCATGGTGTTCTGTGCTTGTGCAGGGCATGTGGTGATGGCAACGCCGAGGGCGGCCATGCCGGCGAGTTCGACGGTGCGGTGGCGGAGTGCCTCGAAACGTGTCATGGGGGCTGGCATTGGGGTTTTTCCTGTGCTTGTGTGGAAACCACGTGATTCCGTGCCGGTCCAACCAAGGCCGGGAATGGCGTATTCCGCGGGATTGTGTTCTGCTTTCAATTTGTCGGCTGGGGCGGTCGGATGGCCCGGGTCGCCAGGGCGCCAAGGGCCAGGGCGAAGGCGGCGCTGACAAAGAAGGCGGGTCCGAAATCGCCCCCGGCTCTCTGGGCGCCGTCGGCGATGAGGAAGGGGCCTGTGGCGGTGCCGGCGACGAAGAGGGTGGTGACAAAGCCCCGGATCTCGCCGTGGTGCGGCCGGCCGAAGAACCGTGCGACGGCCGGTCCGAAGGATGCGGTGTAGAGCCCCTGCGAGAGCCCGAAGGTGGCCATGCTGATCGAGGCGTGCATGGCCGAGGATGCGATCCCCATGACGATGAAGGAGAGGGCGAGCATGAGGCTGGCGATGGGGATGAGCACGCGCGCGGAGAACTTGTCGGCGATGGGGCCCGAGATGATGGTGGAGATGAGCATCGCGCCGCCCCAGGCGCTGGCGGCTGCGGCACCGGCCTGCTCGTAGTTCTCGACGTTGGCGTGTTCGAGGATGGGCTGGATGTGGAAGATCATCGCGGTGCCGACGAGCCCGCTGAGCATGCCCGGGAGCATAAGCGCCCAGAAGGTGAGCGTTGATCGGGCCTCAGGGAGCGTGAAGTTGGCGGGCACCTCGGGCTGGGTGTGCTGCTTGTGGATTTTCTGCCAGCGTTTGTGCTCGCCCGGGGGCTCGTTGTCGAGGTGCTGGCCGATGTCCTCGGGCTTGTTTCGGAAGATGGTGAGGACGATCGGGAGGATGAGCACGCAGACCGCGATGCCGAGGATGGCGTAGGCGTTGCGCCAGCCGTGACCGGCGATGAGCCAGACAACGACGGGCGGGACGGCCATGCACGCGGCGCCGAAGCCGGCGTGCTTGATGGACTCGACGGTCGCGAGCCTGCGTTCGAACCAGAGCGCGAGCAGGTGGGAGCTGAGCATGCCCATCGAGCCCTGCCCGAAGAGGCGGATGAGGAAGAAGCCGAGCGTGAGCGCAACGGCGTTGAACGAGCGGGAGATGACGAGGCACCCGAGGGTGAGGCCGACTGTGACGAGCGCGGTGGTGATGCGCGGGCCGAGCGTGTCGGAGAGTCGGCCGATGCGGCGCAGGGGGAAGGCGGCTGCGAGCGTGCCGATGAGGTAGGCGGTGCCGAGCTGTTTGAGCGAGAGCCCGAGGGCATCGCAGAAGGCGGAGTTGAACATGCTGACGACGACGGTCTGGCCCGGGAGTGTACAGCAGACCATGACGAGCGAGACGGGGAGCATGAGCCAGCCGAAGTAGAAGGAAGACTCTGGGTGGAGCTCGGGCTCGGGTGGGAGTTCGGGTAGGTGCTCGGGCGTGAGGTTCTCGGGCGAATCGGGGATGGGCGGGGTGGTCTGGTCCTGGAGTGTGGTCACGTTCGAGCGTAGCTCGCCTGTTTTGAGCGGTGCGTGTGTATACCGCAACCGGTTTGTGAAAGTGTGATAGAACGTGACGCGTGGATGAGGGCATGGGCAACACGGGTCGGCGTCGTTGGCCTGTGCCCACGGTGGATGTGGCGAGGGGTGAGTGGAAACCCGTGCTCCTGTCGGGCGGGTTCTTTTTCTGCGTGCTGTTTGCGATCATGATGCTGCGCCCCGTGCGCGAGGCGATGGGCGTCGAGCGCGGCATGGACTCGATGCGGTCGCTCTTCTACTGGACCGCGGGCGTCTCACTTGTCGTCGCGCTGCTCTTTGGCGGGCTGGTGAGCCGGGTCGATCGGCGGCGGTTCATCCCGATCGGGTTCCGGGTCGTGATGCTGTGCCTGGTGGTGTTCGCGGCGGCGCGGGGCGTGATGGGCGACGATGTGAAGCGCTACGCGGGGGCGGCGTTCTATGTGTGGTTCAGCGTCTTCAACATGTTCGTGACGAGCGTGTTCTGGGCGTACATGGCGGACATCTGGCGGCTGGATCAGGCGAAGCGGCTCTACCCGGTGATCGGGGTTGGCGGGACGCTCGGGGCGTTTCTGGGCGCGAGTGTGCCGTGGCAATTGGGCGACGCGATCGGAGTGCACGCGCCGATCTGGCTCATGCTGATCGCGATCGTCGTGTTCGAGTGCGCGGTGCGCTGCATGCTCGCGATAGATCGATTGCCGACCGAGGGCGAGCAGGTGCGTCGGCGGGCGCATGCTGTTGGTGGATCGATGATCGAGGGGCTGAATATGGTGGCCCGCTCGCCGTACTTGCTGTGTGTGGCGCTCAACGCGGCGTTCATCGCGATCAGTGCGACGCTGGTGTACTTCGCTAGTGCGCGATTGGTTGTTGATAAATCCGAGGAGATGGGTAAGCGCCTCGCGCTCTTTGCGGAGCTGGACCTGGCCAAGCAGCTCGCGACGCTGGTGCTCCAGATCTTTGTGACATCCAAGCTTTTGCGCACGATCGGTGTGGGCGGGACGCTTTGCGTGTTGCCGATCTTGACGGTGGCGGGGTTTGCCGTGGTCCAGATGACCGAGGGCGAATCGGATCTGGTGATCTGGAGTGTGTTCGCGGTGTTCCAGGGGCTGCACTCGGCGACCAGGTACGCGGTGATGCGCCCAGCGCGGGAGACGCTTTTCTCGGTGCTCAGTGAGGGCGAGAAGTACAAGGCCAAGACGGTGGTGGACATGTTTGTCTACCGGGCGGGTGACGTCGCCGGGGCACGGATCGAGCAGATGCTGGTCGGGGCGGCGGGGGTGACGCTGGGCTCGATGGTCATGCTGACCGCCCCGATGGCGGGGGTCTGGGTGATTCTGGCTCTAGGGCTCGGCGTGATGCAGCGGAAGCGGGCCGATAGTGGTAAACCCTCGTCGCTGGAGCGGGCCGACAAGGGAGCAACGAATGACGAAACGGACACGGCGTGAGTTTCTGGGCGAGTCGGCGGCCTTCGCGGCGGCGATGGGCATGGCGCCGATGGCCTTCGCGGAGGGGCGGGCGGCGATGACGGGCAGGGCTTCCAAGCCGATGGATCTGCTGATGCTGGGCGGGACGGGGTTCCTTGGGCCGCACATCGTGTGGCGGGCGATGGAGAGGGGTCACAACGTGACGCTTTTTAATCGCGGCCAGACGGGGCCTGATTTGTTTCCGGATCTGGATCTGATCGAGGGCGACCGGTATTCGGATCTGTCGAATCTGAAGGCTGCGGTGGAGGATGGTCGCACCTGGCACGGGGCGATCGACACGTTCGCGTACGTGCCGAGCGTGGTCACGGACATGATGGATGTGATCAAGGATGCGGTCGAGCACTACACGCTTGTGTCGACGGTCTCGGTGTACGCGGGGTTTGATACGGTCGGCGCGGACGAGTCGGCTCCGAAGGCGGAGATCTCGGACGAGGTGGCTGCGGGCATCCCGACGCACCGCGAGGTGGGCGTGCACTACGGCGCGATGAAAATGCGGTGCGAGGAGGCGGGCAACGCGGGCATGCCCGGCAGGATCGCCAACGTGCGCCCGGGGCTGATCGTCGGGCCGAGGGACACGACCGGGCGGTTTACGTACTGGGCGGTGCGCGGCTCGGAGGGCGGGACGATGATCGCGCCGGGCGAGCCGACGGACCCGGTACAGGTTATTGATGTGCGCGATCTTGCAGACTTCATTGTGCTGGCGTTCGAGAAGAAGCTCTCGGGGCCTTACAACGCGATCAGCCCGGCGGGGCATTTCTCGATCGGTGATGTCGTCGATTCGGCGATCAAGGTCGGCGATGCGGACACGAAGGCGGAGTGGATCGACGCGGACTTCCTGGCGGCTCATGGCGTGAACGGGTGGCAGCACATGCCCGCGTGGATCTCGCAGAGCACGCCGGGCTACGCGGGTTTCGGGACGAGCAACTGTCAGAAGGCTTTGCAGGCGGGGATGACGATCCGCCCGATGGACGAGACGATGCGCGCGACGCTCGAGTATTACCGCACGCGCGGGCCGGAGATCGAGGCGGAGCGCGGCGAGGAGTTCGGCGCGCAGTGGCGCCAGTCGGTCCGGGGCGGGCTGCCCAGAGAACTCGAGGCCGAGGTGCTCGAGGCGTGGAACAGTCGCGGCTAGCGCGCGTTTGCAGACCCTTTTCAGAGCGCACCGGGCCTCGGATGTATGATCCGGGGCTTGGTCGCTTTTCGGAAAGATACGATAGCCTCGGCGGTGCGCTTGCTGACAAGGGCGGGTGTGGCGGTGGCTGTCACGATCGGGCTTGCCGGTTGCTGGACGATTCCGGTCCAGAACCCGAGCTTCCCGGCGACCGAGCGGGAGATCGAGGCGGATCTGGCGCGGATGGAGCGTGAGCCTGTTCGGCTTGAGCGGCCGGTGATCGTGCTGAGCGGGTACCGCTCGCCGCACCCGGTGGCGTCGAGGTTGGCCGAGCGTCTGCGCGAGCTGACGGGTGCGGAGCGCAGCCGGGTGCAATCGCTGGCGTACATCGGCTCTGGGACGGTCGAGGAGCCGGCGCGGAAGGCGGTGGCGCGGGTTGAGGAACTCTGGCCCTCGGATGACCCTGACTGGACAACCGAGGTTGATGTTGTGGCGATCTCGATGGGCGGGCTGGTGGCGAGGCTCGCAGCGGCGGACCCGGAGATGCGAGGCGAGCCGGGCGGGAAACGGCTGAGGATCGGGACGCTCTACACATTGGCGAGTCCGCATCGGGGGGCGAGGCTGGCCAAGACGATCCGGCTCGACTCGGCGTGTCGATCGATGCGCCCGGGCTCTGCGTTTTTGGCTCAGCTTGATGATGTGTTTGCGGATCGTGAGTACGAGGTGGTGCCCTATGCCGTGCTGCGCGATACGTGGGTGGGGGCGAGGCACGCGGCCCCGGTGGGGCAGGAGCCGATCTGGGTGCCCGGGCGGGTGATGCTGAGTCACCATCTGGTGTCGTTCAACAGGCGGATCCATGCGGATCTGTCGCGTCGGCTGCGTGGGGAGGAGCCTCTGGGGCAGCCCGGGGAGCCGCCGAGCGAGTAGTCGAGCGTGTGAACGGGTTGCGGGCAGAGTACTCAGATCCGGCGGTATGATTTGGCTATGGATCCAACCCGCACTCGGCCGCAGGACCGTGACCGTTTGAAGCCGGCGATGCCCGATCGCATCGGGCCGTACCGGCTCCTGGGTCTGTTGGGCGAGGGCGGTTTCGGCGAGGTGTACGAGGCGGAGCAGACGGCTCCGGTCGTGCGCCGGGTGGCGCTCAAGGTCATCAAGCCGGGCATGGACTCCAAGTCGGTCATCGCGCGGTTCGAGGCCGAGCGCCAGGCCCTGGCGGTGATGGATCACCCGTGCATCGCCAAGGTGTTCGACGGCGGGGTGACCGATTTCGGTTTGCCCTACTTCGCGATGGAGCTTGTCAAGGGTGTGCCGATCACGAGCCACTGCGACACGCAGATGCTCAGCATTGCTGAGCGGGTGGAGCTGTTCATCCATGTGTGCGAGGCGGTGCAGCACGCGCACAGCAAGGGGGTGATTCATCGGGATCTGAAGCCGAGCAATATTCTTGTGTCGTACCAGGACAACGAGCACACGCCGAAGGTGATCGACTTTGGGATCGCTAAAGCGCTCGGTGGGAAGCTGGCGGACACAACGATCTTCACGCACCAGGGGCAGCTGATCGGGACGCCCGAGTACATGAGCCCCGAGCAGGCGGAGATGGGGGCTCAGGACATCGACACGCGGAGCGATGTGTATTCGCTGGGTGTGATTCTGTATGAGTTGTTGACGGGGCAGTTGCCGTTTGATTCGAGCGAGCTGCGCAGCGCGGGTTTGAGCGAGATCCAGCGGATCATCCGGGAGACTGAGCCGCCAAGGCCGAGTTCGAGGCTGTCAGCGGTTGGGCGGACGGGTCGGGGCTCGATGGTGGCATCGCAGCGGCGGACGGAGCTGCGATCGCTGAGCATGACGCTCCGGCGGGATCTGGACTGGGTGGTGATGAAGTGTCTGGAGAAGGAGCGTTCGCGTCGGTACGAGACGGCCAACGCGCTGGCGATGGAGCTTCGGCGGTTTCTGGAGAACGAGCCGGTGCTGGCCGGGCCGCCGAGCGTGCGGTACAAGCTCGGGAAGTTTGCCCGCCGGAACCGGATGCTGATCGGGGCGGGGGCGATCACGTGCGGCGCGTTGCTTGGCGGTCTGACGATGGCGACGTACGGCTTTGTGCGCGCGAGCATTGACCGCGACGCGGCGGTCGCGGCACGCGACGAGGCGGAGGCGGCTGCGAGCTTTCTCGTCGAGGTGCTCAGCTCGCCCAACCCGGAGGAGCTGGGGCGCGACGTCACGGTGCGCGAGATTCTGGAGTGGGCGTCGGTCAATGTCGGTGAGCGGTTCGGCTCGCGGCCATTGACCGAGGCGCGGGTGCGCAGCGCGATCGGCGGCGCGTACAGGGCGCTTGGGAATTATGGTGAGGCGCGCCTGCAACTACCCATCGTCTACGACCTGCGCCGGCGGGAGCTGGGGGAGAACCACTCGGACACGCTGCGGGCGCAGGGGAACCTGGCGGGGCTGTACCAGCAGATGGACCGCGACGCCGAGGCGGAGTCGATGCTGCGCGATCTGCTCCGGCGCGCGACGGAATCGCTCGGCGGGGATCACGCGATCACGCTGGCGGCGATGAACAACCTGGCGCAGCTCTTGTGGTCCATCGGGAACACGGATGAGGCGGTCGCGCTCCAGCGCCGGGCGGTGGAGATCTATACCTTCTCGGCCGGCGCGACGGATCCGGACACGCTGGGCGTGCGCGGGAATCTGGCGCGGATGGAGGCGGCGCGCGGGAATCTCAATGAGGCGCGCGCGATGCACGAGGAGGTTCTTGGGGCGTGGCGCCGGCATCACGGCGAGGACAACCCGGGGACGCTGCTGGCGGCTCACAACCTTGGGTATCTCTACATAGACATGGGGCAGGGCGATCTGGCCCGGGACATCTTCGCGGATGTGTACGAGCGTCGCCGGCGGGTCCTGGGCGAGGAACACCCGGAGACGGTTGCGAGCCTGATCAATCTCGGGACCATGCAGGCCCGGCTAGGCAAGGCGGAGGAAGGGATGGCCCAGCTCGCTTCGGGGTTTGCGACAAGCCGACGCGTGCTGGGTGATGATCACAACCAGGTCTCGATCGCGGCCGACGAGTTACTGAGCACGTACGAGAGGATGGGCTGGCCCGAGCGGTACGAGGCGCAGATCGTGGAGCTAGTGGGCTATCTGCGCACGCGAGCGGAGCGGCTGGGCGCGGATGAGTGGCGACTGAATTCGTGCGCGTGGACGCTCCTGACCGTGGAGCCGGTGCGTCATCGGGACGTGACGACGGCTCGCCGGTACGCCAAGCGCGCGTGCGATCTGGCGCGCACGAAACAGAGCGACAGCCTGTGGATGTTCCTGGATACGTATGCGCTCGCGCTCAGCGAATCCGGTGAGTACCGCGAGGCGGAGGTGGTTCAGGAGGAGGCGATCTCGCTCATCCCGCGGGCGGGCGAGGTGCACCGTGCGGAGATGCAGGAGCGGCTCGAGCGGTACCGCAAGCTGGCCGAGGGTTCGCCCTGAGGGTCAGTCGTCTTCGCGTGAGCGCAGCTCGTGCATGGCTATAGCGAACTCGATGCCGAGGTCGATGTAGCCATCGGTGTCGTAGTGGTAGGGGTCGGAGTAGTCGTAGTTGTCGGTGGTGGTGACGATCTCGGCGTGTGGGTCGCGCTCGGCGACATCGTGCTGGCCGCCGCGGACTTCGTCGCCGAAGGGCCAGACGCGTTCGCCTGAGGGGTCGTTGGCTTTCGAGTCGCCGATGCGTCCGAAGACGAAGGGCAGGTCGTCCTTGCGGAGGGCGGCCCGGAAGAGTTCGGCGAGCTCGGCGAGGTTGTCGCCGTAGTCCTTGGCGGCTTCTTCGTGCGTGCCGTCGGTCTCGCCCTGCATCCAGACGATGCCGGCGGGGATGAGCGTGTCTTCTTCGCCGTCGCCGTCGATGTCGCGGATATGGAGGGCCGCGTCGATGGTGGCCAGCGCATGGTCGTACTGGTTGATGCCTTGGGCTTTGCCTTCGCCGCGTGTGTCGTGCGGATCCCAGGTGCCCCAGTTCTGCGGTCGTGTGTCGATGGATGTGCCGCCGCGGGCGTACTTGATGATGGCGACCTTCTCATCGGGTCGCAGCTCGCGGATGTGGCGTGCGAATGTGAGCTCGGGCCCGAAGCGGTCGCTGTGCTGGACGGTATTGCCGTCGGTCTGGGCGCGCGTGCCAAAGCCGGGGCGGAGCGCCGTCCAGAGGCCGACGGCTTCGGCGGGTTTGCCGTCCTCGTGGAGCTGACCGAGAAAGATGCGGACGTCTTTGACCTCGCCCCGGAGTTCGACGGGGAGTTGGGTGTTGTGGCCGTAGCCGTCCATGTTGGATTGGCCGGCGAGGAAGTAGACGTAGTAGGTGTCGGCGTGGGCGGTGCCAGTCCATGCGTACGCGATGGTCAGGATCAAGAGCGTTGTCATTCTCGACAGCATGATGTGCTCCTTTCAGTCAGTTACGTCTGTCATTGTATGGCGCAGTAAAAAGCCGACCCAAGGGGGTCGGCTGTGTCATCGGTCGTCAATGCATCAATCACGCCACCGTGATCGAGTCATCCAGATAGACATCCTGGATCGCGTGGAGGAGGGCAGCGCCTTCCTTGATGGGGCGTTGGAAGGCCTTTCGGCCTGAGATGAGGCCCATGCCGCCGGCGCGTTTGTTGATGACGGCTGTGCGGACCGCGTCGGCGAGGTCGCCGGCGCCCTTGGACTCGCCGCCAGAGTTGATGAGGGGGACGCGGCCCATGTACTGGTTGATGAGCTGGTAGCGGCAGAGGTCGATGGGGTGGCCGCCCTGGCCCTTCTCGTCGGAGCCGGCCAGTTCGGTGTAGACCTCCTTGCGGAACTTGCCGTAGGAGGAATCGCCCGCGTTGAGGGCGTTGTACCCGCCGTTGTTGGTTGGGAGTTTCTGCTTGACGATGTCGGCCTGGATGGTTGCGCCGAGGTGGTTGGCCTGACCGGTGAGGTCGGCTGAGGAGTGGTAGTCGACGCCGCCCACCTTGAAGGCGTCGTTGCGGATGTAGCACCAGAGCACGGTGACCATGCCCAGCTCGTGGGCCTGGGCGAACATGTCGGCGACGTACTGGATCTGCTCGTTTGATTCCTCGGAGCCGAAGTAGATGGTTGCGCCGACGGCGACAGCGCCCATGTCCCAGCACTGCTTGATCGTGCCGAAGGGGATCTGGTTGAAGGTGTTGGGGTAGGTCATGAGTTCGTTGTGGTTGAACTTGACCATGAAGGGGATCTTGTGTGCGTACTTGCGTGCGACCATGCCAAGGACGCCGAAGGTCGAGGCGACGGCGTTGCAGCCGCCCTCGATGGCGAGCTTGACGATGTTCTCGGCGTCGAAGTAGTCGGGGTTGGGTGCGAAGGACGCGCCGGCGGAGTGCTCGATGCCCTGGTCGACGGGGAGGATCGAGACGTAGCCCGTGCCGGCCAGACGCCCCGTGTTGAGCAGGAGCTGGTAGTTGCGGAGCACGTTGGGCGAGCGGTCGGAGAGGCTGACGACGCGGTCGACGAAGTCGGGCCCGGGGAGGTGCAGGCGGTCCTTGTTGACGGTGCCGGAGGTGTAGTCGAAGAGGTCGCCGGCTTCGGAACCGAGGACTTCGCGGGGGTTGATGGTGAGGTTTGCCATTGTCTGATCTCCCTGGGTGCTCATGATGGGCGGAATCCGGCGATTGTAGGCTGTAGTCGAGGCGGATTGAGCCTGCTGAAAGGGCGGCCATGATTGATGTGTACGAATACCTGTGGGTACTCATTGTTCCGGGGATTGTGCTTGGGATCGTGCTCGTCAGCCGCAGTATCCGACTCCCGCGTGGTATACAGCGGAGCAGCTGCTGTGGGCGATGTGGGTACGAGTTGCGGTCTCTTGAGCATCAGATCTGCCCGGAGTGTGGCGTCGCCCATGTGCATGCGGGGGTGAGTACGCCGGGCCTGCTGATTCGTCATCGCGGAAACTACTTTCTGCTGTGGATCGGCTGGTCGCTTTTCTATCTGTATGCGGCTGTGCCCCTGGGCAGTCTGGTGCTCAAGTTCACCCATAATCAGATCAATACGAATTCCCCACCGAGGCTCATTCAGGACCAAAGCGTCAGCGGGGAGTTTTCTACGGTGCGTCATCTGAGGTCCGACCGGATGCCGACCTTCGAGGGAGTGATTCCATCCGACCCGGTATACCAGCTTGACTACTCGGCATCCTCTGTCATCAGAGCATCCGAATTGGCTGCCGGAAGCATCGAGTTGTCGTTTCAAGGGGCGGCTGCGACGGCCGAGCTACAGATTGATCTTGTCGATCGTTCGTGGGTGCCCTTCGATGCGCAGGGTGCGAAGCTGAAGTCTGGCAATGAATTCAATCGAGATTCACTTGTCGAATTGTATTCAGCGCATGGCATGGACACTGTTACTGATGAGATTCAGGCGGAGATCGACTCGCTCGCTCGGCAGATAGGAGAAGTCGTTGAGAATCCGAAGGGGAGATTGAGACCGACATCGCACTCGGGTGATTTGGTTCGGTGTCAGATTTATTCGGGTAGTGTGGCGACTCGCCCGATGCCTCCGAGGGCAGTATTCGGACTCAATGAAGGGCTGATGATTCTTGGTCTGATCGGGTACATCCTTGGGCTGGTGCTGCTGATTCGCAGGCGAGGGCGATTGCTTCGTCAAACGGAGATTTGATTGCCCTTCCCGTGTAACGCCCGCGATCTGATCCCGTAAGAACCCGTGACTCTCGCGGATGATGCCTCTTGAAGGAGCTGGGTCATGCGGACGTTAGCAAATGCAAGTCTTGGGTGCGGTCTGGTGCTGGTTGCGGGTTCGGCGATGGCCGGGCCGCCGGTGGCTCGGCATATCGACCCGGACGCCAGGTGGGTGCTGCATGTGGATCTGGAGGAGTTGAACTCGACCGAGATCGGCTCGTTTCTGATGGACATGGTGGCGGCCGAGACGGATGACTTCGAGGAGATCCGCGAGGTGATGCCCAACTTCTGGCCCGGGCCGGAGGGCGGGATGTTCGGGGTCACGCTCTACGGCTCGCAGCTCGAGTTCGAGGACGACGAGGTCCCCGAGGACTTCTGCGCGGTGATCTACGGCAACGGTCAGATCCGCGGGTGGGGCTCCATGCTCGAGGCGATCGCGCTGCACGAGGGCTTCGAGAACAAGCTCAAGAAACGAGAGATACACGGCTCGGACGTCTGGTCCATGCCCATGGAAGACGGCGGGCGGATCTACGCGGGGCTCGTCGAGGGGCGTCAGGACCAGGTCGCTTGGGTGGTGAGCTTCGACTCGGGGCGGATCGAGCAGTCGCTGGCGTTCTTCGACGATCGCGAGGGCGGGAACGCACTCCTGCCGAGGGACGGGTGGCGTGACGGCACGGTCGCGTTCGTCGCGTCCGATGCGCTCGGCGCGATCCCGATGGACCGCAAGGCCTCGCAGGTGATCGGTGAGGCCAAGTCGTTCAAGGTGCGCATCGGGGAGGTCGGCGCGAGCGCGTTCCTGCAGATGTCGCTCGACACGGGTGATTCGGAGAAAGCGCAGTCCGTGATGAGCGTCGGACAGGGGCTGATGGCGATCGGTCATCTGGCGGCTGCCGAGGACGAGGAACTCGCTGCTGTGATGCGCGTGGTGCAGGGACTCAAGATCACGACCAGCGGCACGAGCGTGCTGGTCGACTTCGAGCACGACGCGGGCTCGATCGTCGAGTTCCTGCGCGAGTCGGGCGAGTTCGATGTCGATGTGGACGACCGATTCGATCGCGATGACGACGACGATGACCACGATGAGGGCGATGCGTGGTGATGCGGGCCCGGTGGTCCGGTTCTTTGAACCGGGCGTGAGAAGGAGCACACTGCTGGACTCGGCGGTGCTGACAGAACGCGAGAGGGCTGCGTCCGGCGCGGTGCCGGGCGCGGTCTTGCGCGCCGAAGTTGCCGAGACAGACGAGGCCCTGGCGGCCAAGGCAGCCGGCGGCGATCGCGGCGCGTTCACGACGCTCATCGGGCGCTACGAGCACCGCGTGTACCGGTTCGCTTTCGTTCGGCTGGGCTCCGAGCACGACGCGTGCGAGGTGGCGCAGGAGACGCTTATGCGGGCCTGGAAGGCGGCCCCGAGTTACCGGGCCAGTGCGCCGTACGCCTCGTGGATCCTTTCGATCGCGCACAACGAGATTGTGAATGTGGTTCGCCGCAGACGCAAAGACCGGCGGGGGATCGAGGTGCGAAACGCTGAACCGGGCGGCGCGTCAAGCGTATTGAAGGATGACGAGGCCGAGGCCTTGCCCGATGTCTGGCGAGCGGCCAGGGAGGTTCTGGAGGATTCGGTGTTCGAGATTGTCTGGCTGCGGTACGCTGAGGACATGGAGCCCAGGCAGATCGCCGTGGTCACGGGACGAACGCCGGTGGGTGTGCGGGTGCTTCTGCACCGGGCGCGAGCGAAGATCATGGAAGCGCTCGGTCCCGCTGAGGGCGAGGGCGAATTGGGCTGCAGGGTTGGCAGCGATATTGGCAGCGGAGTTGCAAAGTGAAGCGGGTTGAGCACGAGCATGTGGAGTCGCGGTTGCGGTCGGAGAAGCCGGGCGCGATGGAAGCGCCCTCGTGGGTGCGCACGCGCGTGATCGCCTCGATGGACGCGGAGCAGACCGAGCGCGTGGCGCACGCGGCGGGCACACGGCTGGTGCCCATGGCGATCGGCGGGGGCGTGCTGGCGGCCGTGGCGCTTGGGGTCGTGCTCTGGGTGCTGCCTGCGCGTTCGGCGCCGATTGACGAGGCGTGGCAGTCCGGCGGCACGGTCAGGATCTCGCTGCCCGATGCGATCCGCGTGCCCGGGCCGACGGCTCTGGAGCAGGAGGCCGAGCACCTCCGCGAGGACTTCGTGGACTTGCTCGGCGTCATCCGCGTGCCGGCGGCCAAGCTCAGCGAGGCCTCGAAACGATTCAAGGGCTCGGTCTGAGTCTTTGAATGCGGCGTTCGATTCGCCGGAATAACACGGTATCGATCATGATTCGGCTCGCTGATTCTTCGGCGTGTATGGTGGTTTGTGTCGCGTGCTGATGTTCAGTAAACGATGCAGGCCACAAAATTGATCGATACGAACAAAAAGGATAGCGACATCATACAGCGCACACAGAGCACGAGAGCGATGGTCGTGGCGGCACTGGTCGGGATGGGCTTTGTCGGCGGCGCAATGGCGCAGGAATCGGATCCGGCCGGCATTGAGGTCGTGCCGATGTCGGAGGTGGAGTGGGGCGCGCTCAACCCGGCTCGCGGCGAGAACAGCCCGAGGGCCGGTGGGTTGTGGGGCGATCGCACGGGTGACGGGGCCTCGGGCTTTCTGGTGAAGTTTGTGGACGGGTTTGCTTCCCCGCCGCATATCCACAACATCACGTACCGGGGCGTGGTGATCAGCGGGTTGATTCACAACGATGATCCGAAGGCCGCGAACCAGTGGCTGCCGGTGGGTTCGTTCTGGGTGCAGCCCGCGGGCGAGGCGCACATCACAGCGGCCGAGGGCCGGTTCAACATGGCCTACATCGAGATCGAGGAGGGGCCTTACCTGGTTCTGCCCGAGGCGGAGGCGTTCGAGAACGGCGAGCGCCCGATCAACGTGGACGAATCGAACTTCGTCTGGCTCGACGCGACGGACATCACATGGATCGAGGGCACGTCAGACGAGAGGGGCGCCCAGATCGCGTTCCTCTGGGGGAAGACAGGCGCGGGTGAGTTGGGCGGCTCGCTCGTGAAGCTGCCCGCTGGCTTTGCGGGGCGGATTGTCAGTCGGGGCGATGAGTTCCGGGCTGTGGTGATCCAGGGCGAGCCGAGCCTCGGCGAGAAGGCGCTCGAGCCGGGCAGCTATTTCGGGTCTGACGGGGTACGGGATGACGGGCCTACGGAGTTCCGCATCACGGGCGATCCCGAAACGGAGAGCCTGATCTACATCCGCAGCGAGGGCGGGTATGAGCTGGCCTCGGACTGAGCGATGCTCTGGGGGGAGTTGCTCTACGAGCCGCCCGCTCACGCGGGTGATTCGCAAGAGTCGAGCGTTTTACGGGCGGTAGGTTGTCGCGCAGCCGGGGGATTCGGTGACGCTGACAGCTGTGACCTTGGCGTGGGGTTCGAGTGCCTCGTCGAGTCGGGAGTGCATCTCGTTGAAGATGTACTTGGCGATGTTCTCAGCGGTGGGGTTGATGCCGCCGGCGGGCTGGTTGAAGGGCCCGATCTCGTTGAGGTTTGAGTTGTTGAATTCGTCGAGGATGGCCTCGAGGGCGGCTTTGGCGGTGTGGAAATCGCAGACGAGGCCGTCCTGGTCGAGGCGGTCGCCCTGGATTTCGACGGTGGTCACGAAATCGTGCCCGTGGAGGGTTTCCTTCTGCCCGGCGATGGTGAGGGCGTGGGCGGCGGAGAACGTGGACTGGACGGTGATGGTGAACATGGAGCTAGGGTAGGGAGGCAGTTGGCAGGAGTCGTTATCGTTTGACGAATGTTGCCGAAGTGTGAAGACGGACCGGCCCGCAGGGCGTGCAGATGAGGGGTGGAGCGATGAGCGAGGCACCGTTGATGCTGGGTGTGAGCGGGCTGCGGGGGATCGTGGGCGAGAGCCTGACGCCGGAAGTGGCGGTGCGGTACGCGGCGGCGTTTGGGGCGTGGCTTCACGAGCGGGAGGGTTGGAACCCGACTGTCTTGATCGCTTCAGATGGCCGCGCCGGTTGGCAGTCTCTCTCTGATTCTGTTCGAGATGGCTTGCTTGCGTCTGGGTGCCATGTCATCGAATGCGGGGTTGCGATGACACCAACGGTCGGGTTGCTACTCAACATGTACCGCCATGATGGCGCAGTCATCATTACCGCAAGTCACAACCCACAAGAATGGAACGGGCTCAAGTTGTTGGTGCGCAATCATCATGAAGTCGGATCTGTCGCAGCCAATCTTTCTCCGAAACAACGAATCCAGCATCAACGTGACATTGAGATGATTGCCCAAAGCTCCTGCGCACCGGGCCCAGCCGATGCTGAGCAGATCATTCATCGTTTCTTGAATGCCAGTGACGCTGTGTTGCCCGGTACAGAAACTGTCCATTCAGTTCAGATCAATGTCGATCATATTGAGGATCATGTCCAAACAGTGCTCTCCCTAGTTTCCGAAGCGGTCGACTTAGATTTAGAAGAAACATGGTTCGAACGAATCGAGAACATGACGATTGTAGTCGATTCTGTCAATGCTTCTGGGACGAGGTTCGTACAAGGACTGTTTCAGGAACTTGGGTGCAAGCTCAAACAACTCCACGGCGACAACTCCGGTGTCTTCCCCCACACGCCCGAGCCCACGGCGGAGAATCTTTCGGGCGAGGGTGGGTTGTGCGACGCGGTGCCGGGGCTGAAGGCGGATGTCGGGTTTGCGCAGGATCCTGATGGGGATCGTCTGGCGATTGTGGATGAGAAGGGGAGTTACATCGGGGAGGAGTACACGCTGGTGCTTGCGGCGATGTCGATTTTGGAGGCCAGAAAGAGCCGCGGGCGTGAGCACGCGGGAGGTGCCGAAGAAGACGGAGCCCTCACCCCGGCCCTCTCCCGCGGGGCGCGGGAGAGGGGGGAAGAAGAGAAGACCCCTCACCCCGGCCCTCTCCCCGAGGGGGAGAGGGAGGAAGAGACGATCATCTGCGTCAATCTGTCTACCTCGCGGATGATCGATGATGTCGCGGCGAAGTACGGCGCGCGGGTTGTGCGCACGGCGGTGGGGGAAGCCAACGTCGTCGAGGCCATGAAGAAGCTCAAGAGGGAGGGCAAAGATGTCATCCTCGGGGGCGAGGGCAACGGGGGTGTCATCTGGCCCGAGGTGACATACGTGCGCGACTCGCTGGGGGCGATGGCGCTGACGCTGTCACTCATGGCGAGGACGGGCAAGACCGTGAGCGAGCTGGTGGCGGATGTGCCGAGTTATGCGATCGTCAAGCGCAAGCAGCCCTTGGCGAAGAAAGACGATGCCAGGCCCACGATCGAGAAGCTGACGGCTCACTACTCGGCGATGGGCGAGGGGGTGCGTGTGGATACGCAGGACGGCGTGCGGATCGACTTCGAGGCCGATAGGGCATGGGTGCATGTGCGGGCGAGCAACACGGAGCCGATCCTGCGTCTGATCGGTGAGGCGCCGACGCGGGAGCGGGCCGAGGCGGTGCTGGACGAGGTGCAGCGGCTCGTGTGATTCCGGGGTGTGCGGGCGGAGCTATACTGCATGGCGATGGACCAGACGACCTTTCAGCCCGGACAGCGTGTGCGTGTGACGCAGCAGATCCCCCGACAGAGCGGCTCCCAGGCTGTCACGGTGGAGGGGACGATCGTGGCCTTCGAGACGAGCAAGACCGGCTCGTGGTACGCGCACTCGAAGGATCACAAGCTCTGGCTCGAGCGGCTCGAACTCCAGAAGGATGACGGCGAGCGGGTGCTCCTGAACCTGGATCAGTACTCCAGGATCGATCCGGTCGACTAGGCCAAGCGATACGACTCGAAGTATGACGAACCCCTCGCAATCGCGGGGGGTTTTTTGTGTGCGCGCCCGCGAGGTGGCGGCCCCTCTCCCCAGCCCTCTCCCCAGAGGGGAGAGGGAGGTATGAAGGCTCCTCTCCCCGGCCCTCTTGCCGGGGGGGGAGAGGGAGGGAACTCCGGGTTTGTGCGCACGGGGTGGTTGGTGGGGTGGTGCGCGTTTGTGAGAAAATGAGATTTTTCTAGTGCTTGTGCGGCATGGGTTTGCGCGGCTGGTGGTGTTTGGGCGCGCCGGATTTGTGCGCGCAGGAGTGACCAGCGGGGGAAAGGGTAGAGGGCGTGTGTGATGCACGGCCTGCTGAGTGCGGGAGTGAACCGATGGCGAGTGTGGGTGGCAGGCTGGATGGGGAAGCAAGGCCGGGGGCGGCGGTGGGGCTCGACCCGGCGCTTGTGGATCAGTTGATCCGCGAGCACAGCGACAAGTGTGCGGAGTACTCGAGGCTCTGGGCGTACTACAGGAACCCTGTCACTCATTCGCCGCGGCTCGGGGCGGACGGTCTGACGCGCCCGGTGCGCCGTTTGGCGCAGGAGGCGGGTCTGCCCGGGCGTGTGACGGGTGTGCGGGGCGATGCGCTCACGGACGATCGGCACGCGGAGCGGCGCGAGGTGGTGATCGAGAACGACATCGCCTGGCGTGTGCACACGATGGTTGATTTTCTGTTCGGCAAGCCGCCGGCGGTGGTGAGTACCGCGGCGAGCGAGGGTCAGCGTGATCTGATCGACGAGTTCGTGGAGTCGGTGTGGAAGGCGTCGGGCGGGCTGGCGCTGTTGCAGGACGCGGCGTTGATCGGGCATGTGTACGGGCATGTCGATCTGGTGGTGCGGATCGATGAGCGGGCGTTGGGTGCGGTCGGTCGTCGGGCGTCGCGGCTGCGCGAGAGCGGGGCGTCGATCCATGCGATGCGCGGGCTGATGCGCGAGGCGGGCGGTGCGGTTCGGATCGAGCCGGTGGCGCCCGAGCGCGGGATCCCGGTTGTTGATCCGGGCGATTACCGCAGGCTGGCGGGGTACGTGATCCATTACGAGCGCGAGGCGAACGAGGTGGAGCGCACGGGGCTGGTGCGCCGGCTGACGGGGCGCACAGGTCGTGGTGAGCGGGGCGCGTGGGGGCGTTCGCGTCGGCTTGAGTCGTACACGGAGGTGTTCACGCCGGAGGGGCGTGAGCTCTGGGTGGACGGCGAGTTGGTTGAGCAGGGCGGGCACGGGTATGCGGGCGGCGGCGTGCCGGTGGTGCATGTGCAGAATCTGTCTCAGCCGTTGCGGTACGAGGGGATCGGCGAGGTTGAGCCGTTGGTGCCTCTGCAGGACGAGCTGAACACGCGTCTGAGTGATCGTGCGAGCCGGGTGACGCTTCAGAGTTTCAAGATGTACCTGGCCAAGGGGATCGACGGGTTCGATCGCGTGCCGGTTTCTCCGGGGACGGTGTGGTCGACGGACAACCCGGAAGCGAGCGTGGAGGCGTTTGGCGGGGATGCGTCGAGCCCGAGCGAGGATCGGCATATCGGGGAGATTAGGCAGGCGCTGGACAAGATCAGCGGCGTGCCGCCGGTGGCCAGTGGTGTGATCGAGGCGCGGATCGGGAACCTGACGAGCGCTAACGCGCTGCGTGTGACGATGGTCGGGCTGATCAGCAAGACGAACCGCAAGCGGGTGACGTACGGGCGCGGGATTGTGGCGGCGAGCGAAATGGCGCTCGCGGCTGCGGGCGAGGCGGGCTTGTTCGAGCTGGCGCTGGGCGATCGTGAGTTGAAGCTGGAGTGGCCCGATCCGCTCCCGATCGATGAGCAGGAGATCGCGCAGTCGGCGCGGATTCAGCGCGAGCTTGGCGTGCCGACGGATCGCATCGCGGAGCGTCTGGGCGTGGTGCCGACGGATCTGGGCGAGGTGGAGCAGGCACAGGAAGAACAGGAGGCGGTGTGATGCCGATCGATGAACTTGAGACGAGTGAGGGTGGCGAGGTCTACGGGCCGCGGGGTGAGGAATCGGACGAGCGCAGCGACGCGGTGCAGGATGATCGGGACTGCGGTGATGTGATCGGTGATCTGGAGGAGCAGCTCGAGCTCGCCGAGGCTCGGATCGCGGATCTGGAGCGTCAGTTGTCGTCGCAGTCGTTGCGTGCGGATCTGGAGCGTGAGCTGGCCGAGGCGGGCGCGGTGGATCTGGAGACGGCGATGGTGCTCGCCGAGCGTCTTCTGGCGCAGGAGGAGGTTGGTGTTTCGGAGGCGGTTGAGTCGCTGCGGAACACGAAGGGCTTTCTGTTTCGCAGCCGGGAGCCAGCGAGCGGGGCCAGTGCGTTGGCCGGCTCGCCGGTGAGGGCGCGTGATTCTCTAGAGGATCTGGCGCGTGAGGCGGGCGAGACGGGAGATCGGCGCGCGGTGCTGCGTTACTTGCGGCGGCGTCGGGGCTGAGCCGGGGTCGGGTCTGAATTGAGTTCGTGATGAGTGTTGGAAGCAAGCGCAAGGCGTGAGCGGGCGGGGAGTCTGCGCGCCGGGTCAGGAGGTACGAAGCGATGGCGTTTACGGGGAAGGCGACTTACGGGGCGGGGAGCACGCTGCCCGAGCTGGTTGAGGATGTGAGCGACGTGATCGGGATTGTCTCGCCGTTCGAGACGCCGCTGCTCAATCACATCGGCGATCCGAAGCGTGCGGCACAGAGCACGGTGCACGAGTGGATCGAGGACGAGCTCCTGGCGAACACGGACGCGGTGAATCAGACGACGTTCTCGCCGACGGCGACGACGGCGACGGCGATCACGGTGGACAACGGGAGCAAGTTCAGGGTGGGTGATCTGGTGCGTCCGGGGAGTTCGGAGGAGGTCATGTTCGTGGCGGCGGTCACGTCGAACACGCTGACGGTGATCCGCGGGTACGGCGGGACGACGGCTGTGGCGCTGGCGAACAACATGGTGCTGAACATCCTGGGCAACGCGGCGCTGGAGGGCGACGACGCGCCGGCGGCGAGGTTCACGAACCGGGTACGCAAACAGAACTACACGCAGATCTTTACGTCGACGATCGATGTCTCGGGCTCGATGCAGGCGGCGCGTGCGTACGGCGTGGACGACGAGGTGGACTACCAGAAGCAGGAGCGGATGCGCGAGTTGCTGCGTGATCTCGAGAACTGTGTGATCA
The DNA here is from genome assembly GCA_965228265.1 of Phycisphaerales bacterium. Lineage (GTDB taxonomy): Bacteria > Planctomycetota > Phycisphaerae > Phycisphaerales > UBA1924. Next base: position 579,271 of record OZ245804.1, on the reverse strand, counting down.
ACGGCGTGGCGCCCACGGTGACGCAGGTGGGCAGCGCGTCGGTGAGGCGTTCGATGAACGGGATCATCCCGATGATCGTGACGAACGACCTCGAGCCCGGGTCGGACGGCATGCCCGACGGCGGGGGCTCGGGCAGCGATGAGCTGACGGAGGAGCTGCTCAACGCGGCACTGCGTCGGGTCTGGGACAACTCGAGCGGGAACGTGGACACGATCGTGGTGGGCGGAGCTCAGAAGCGCAAGATCAACGAGTTCGCGTCGGCGAGCCGTCAGTATGTGCCCGAGGACACGAGCTACCGCGACATGATCAACGTGTACGAGAGCGACTTCGGCGTGTGCCGGGTGATCATGAGTCGCTGGGTGCCTGAGGACGCGGTGCTTCTGCTGGATTCGTCGCGTCTTGAGGTGTTGCCGTTGTCGGGTCGCAGCTTCCACTTCAAGTCGCTCGCGGCGACGGGTGACTCGTTCAAGGGTCAGGTCATCGGCGAGTACACACTTGAGATGAAGAACGAGCTGGCGCACGCGAAACTGCGTGGTCTGGCGGTCTGATCTGGATTGTTGAGCGGGGGCGGGGCATCGGTGCGCGGGGGCGCCGGTGTCGGTCCGGCGCGGGTGAGAGCCTGCGCCGGGCTTTGGGTCGGAGCTTTCAAGTGGGAGGTGCAGAGATGTTCGCAACGGACAGGGATCTGCTTATGTACGAGCCGCGGCTGTTCCTGGACACCGTGTGGGTGGGTCAGCGGCAGGTGTCCGAGACGGGGATCGTGGTCAGCGGCGTGCTCGTGGTTTCGGGGGCGACATTCATGACCGACGGCATCGAGGCGGGCCAGGTCGTGACGTACAAGGACGCGGCGTATGAGGTGGTGCAGGTGCTGGGCGAAACGCAGCTCGGGCTTTCGTTGCCCCGAGCGGGTGTGGATGACCCGGTGATCCTGGCGCCGGACACGGCGAGCACGACGGTGCGGATCTACACGTTCAGGCACCAGCTTCGGATTGTGCACGAGCAGATCCTCCGGATGATCGGGATCGAGCCGGATGTAGAAGCCGAGCCGGGTGAGACGTTGGTGACGGAGTCGAGCATCGTGAACCCGGGGGCGCTGCGCCGGCTTGAGGCGCTGGGCGCGCTGCATCTGATCTACGCGGCTGCGAGTGTGGCGGGGCCGCTGGGCGATGGGTCGGTGTATGCGGACAGGGCGGCGATGTACCGCGAGCGGTTCGCGGCCGAGCGTGAGCGGGTGAACGTGCTGATCGACACAGACGGGGACGGCCGCGCGGACGCGGCTCGGCGGCCCACGGTGATGCACATGGTGCGCGGGTAGGGGGGGTGCGATGCTGGTGCTTTCGCCGGAGTCTGTGGAGTTTGAGGGTGAATCGTGGCCCGCGGTGGAGCTGATCTCGATCGATCGGACCTCGAAGCGGGAGGTGGTGGAGGTCGGGGATGCCGGGCCGCAGGTCGTGTTTGTGGATGTGCCCGAGCGTCGGGTGAACGTGCGAGTGGTTCGGCGGATCGAGCGGAGCGAGCTGGATTCGGTCAGGCCCGGGGACGCGGGTGAGCTGAGCTTTCGCGCGGGGTTCGGGCAGACGGACGCGGGCTGGAGCGAGGTTTCGCTGGACGCGGTGGTGACGCGCGTGACGCATGAGTTTGAGCGGGGTGGCGTCAAGCGTGTGGTGGTGATGGTCGCGGTCTCGTCGGACGGGGTGACGGACCCTGTGCGTGTGGAGGGGGTGTAGCGTGCCGAGTTCCTGGAAGGGCGTGGATCTGTTCGGGTCGGGGCCGCACCGGTTCTCGATGACCAGGCGTGGCTTTCTGTTGGCGCCGGACTTTACGAGTGATGTTCCGACGCCCGTGCTGTTCGAGTACGGGGCGATGGAGTGGGACGTCGTGGTGACGGGTCGGCTCGTGGCGTCGAGCGATTCGGCGCTGTGGACGCTGCGCGACGCGATCCAGACGTCGCTGGATGCCAAGGGGCTCGGCACGCTCGTGGATCTGCACGGGCGGAGCTGGACGTCGATGTTCTTCAGGCGGTTCACGACGGGCGAGGTGACGGACCGCGGGCGGGAGGTGTCGATCGGGTACGTCGCGGAGTTCCACAAGTTCACGGACGCCTAGAACGAACGGTTTGTGTGGAGAGGTGCGGGATGATGGGAATGGAGGCGGAGATCGCGGGTGTGCTGGCGCAGCTCGGGGCGGCGGGGCTCATCGGGCTGATGTGGCTGAGCGAACGGCGCTCGGCGCACGAGCGGGAGCGACAGGTGAGCGAGCTGCACGACCGGATCAGGGGTGACAAGGCAGAGCTGGGTGTGCTGCTGGCGGCGCTCGAGGCGAATACGCGGGCGATGGTGAGCCTGGAAGCGGGGCAGCGTCGGCTGACAGCGGCGCTCGAGCGGGCGGGCGTGGTGAATTCGGGTCCCGATCCCGAGCAGAACAGCCATGCGCGCGCTTAGACTGTGGGCGCATGCGTGTGGGTTCTGTGTTCATTCTGATCGCGTCGTTGCTGACCGCCGGGTGCGCCGGGCCCGGGGGCGATCTGCCCGATGCGCTGGACCCGACGCTCGCGTCGGCGTTTGCGCCGGTAGCGATGCGCATCAGCCCGCTGACCAGGCTCGAGACGGGGACGGACGGCAAGCCGGAGCTGGCGGTCTACTTTGAGCTGACCGACAACTGGGGGCACTCGACCAAGGCCCCGGGGGTGGCGCAGGTGCAGGTCTACCGCCTGGGCGGTGTCTCGGCGGGACTGGCGACGCTGGCCGACCGGTGGGAAGCGGATCTGACAAACCCGGCGCGCAACTCGGCGCTCTTCGATGTGACGCGGATGTACCGTCTGCCCCTGGCGCAGCTGCCCGAGTGGCTTGCTGAGCGAGCGGATGGGCAGGGGCAGCGCGAGCGCGTGCGGATCAGGCTTTTCTACCGCACGATCGGCGAGGGGGGCGTGACGGTCGATCTGCGCGATACGTTTGAGAAGGACTTCTGAGCTGTTCGGTTTAGGCGAGAAATGGGATTGCCATGCCGATCAGCACGAGTGTGCCAAGCAAGAGTGAACCGGTCGCGTAGATGATCTTGTATCTGATAACAGCCGGGATGACGCGTTCGCCGAAGCTTTGATGCAATCTCCAAGGCAGAATGAGAAGCAACGCCGACGAGATGATGAGCGCCCAGCCGAGGATTCCAAATGCTGATGCCCATGCGGCATGCGGCGCGTACAGAATCAAGCCGATCCCAGCCAGAAGACGGAGAACCTGCTCCGTGTAGTGCGCTCGTGCGGAGCTTGCGAATAGGCGGAGAAACGCATCGGCTTGCCTTGGACTGGCAAAGATAAGCACCGCCAAACCAACCAGGAAAAGGGCGCCCGCAATGACGAACATTCCTGAGACGAGTTGTGTGAGATGAAAGGGCACTCTGTCTTCTTCTCTCAGCGAGCGGTCATAGGCTTTTTTGCCAGCACTTGAACGACGGCAGCTTCGCCTGTGTGAAAGTCGCCCTCGCTGACGTCGCGCACGATCGAGACACCGTGCTCGAACGTGAGACCCTCGAGTTCACTCAGAATGGTGTCGAGCGGTGCGAGCAGGGCCGGGTCCTTAGGCCCGCCGGTGTCGCGGTGGATCTGATCGGGTGCGTAGGCCTCGAGCAGGAAGATGCCGCCCGGCTTGAGCCAAGATTGAACGCCCGCGTGGACCTTGGCGCGGATGTCTTGCGGGACATGCGCGAACGTCGAGGTGATGACGTTGAACGAACTGGGCTTGGCTTGGTAGTCGTTTAAATCGACGGCTTGGGTGCTGAGCATGAGTCCACGCTCCCGGGCGAGGCGCTGGGCTTTCTGAAGACCCACGGTGCTCTGATCGATTGCGAGGACATCGAGCCCGAGTGATGCGAGGTAGAGCGCGTTACGCCCTTCGCCGGCGGCGATGTCGAGGGCGGTGCCGGTCTTTGGGAAGAGGTTGGAGTGGATCGCGATGAATTCGTTGGGCGATTGGCCGTAGACGAAATCGTTGCTGGCGTACCGCTCGTTCCAGAAGTCGGTGGACATGTTGGAAGGGTAGTCGGGAAGCAGGGGAAGGCGCAGATCTGCGGAGGGGAGGGCCAGTTTGCCAGATAGCAGATGAAGACCATTCTTCATCTGGCGATCAGGCTATTTGCGATTTGGCTCTTTCCTCCTTTGCAGGTAAGTAGAGGCGGAGCACGGCTGGCACAGCCGTGGCACGGAGAGAACGGAGAGAGGGGAGGGAGACCCTCACCCGCCTTGCTGCGCTCGACACCCTCTCCTCAAGCGGGAGAGGGTGGTGGACTTACTCGTCCCGTGTCAGGCCGAGTTGGCGGTATTTTTCGCGGTACTTCTCGGCGAGTTCGGACTGTTTGGATTCGAGGTTGATCTGGCGTCCCTGGACGAAGGCCATGACGGGGTTGGTGGTGACTTCCAGCGGCGAGCCGGTGGTGACGATGATGGTCGCCTGCTTGCCGGTTTCGAGTGAGCCTACGAGGTCGTCGACTTCGAGGATCCGCGCGGTGTCGATGGTGAGGGCGTGCATGCCGGCGTCGTGGTCGAGGCCGAAGGCGACAGACTTGGAGACGTTGTAGGGGAGGTTGCGTTCGTGGGCGGTGTCGTCGCTCGAGGCCATGCACCAGCGGATGCCGAGTTCGGTGAGCTCGATGGGGAGCGTGAATGCGGCGTCGTGCGGCGCGTCGTCGCGTTTGGGGAAGCGGTGCGTGCCCGAGACGATGACGGGGACGTCGTGCTGCTTGAGGAGTTCGGCCGAGAGCGGGGCGTCGAAGCCGCCCACGATGACGGGACGCAGGCCAAGGTCGATGGCCCAGGTGACGGCGGCGTTGATCTGTTCGACGTCGAGCGCCGAGATGAAGACGGGGTTCTCGGGTTCGCTGCCGTCGGCGCCCGGGATGACCGAGAGCATGGCGTCGAAGCGGAGGTCGCGTGGCGAGCGGTCGCCGTCGCGGTAGCTGATGGCCTGCTGGAAGAGCTCGTCGATCTCATCGAGTCGGTCGTTGATGCGTTGCATTTGTCGCGCGTCGGGTTCGTCGGCCCACCAGTTGTTGGAGGGGCGCATGCTGGGCCAGTTGATGGCCAGTCCCGCGTCTTGTTTGAGTGACATGTCGTCCCAGGTCCAGCCGTCGGCGGTCATGATGCTGACGCGTCCCGGGACGGAGCCGCGGGTGGGGAAGGAGCCGAAGGTGAGGATGCCGTTGGCGCGCGTGACGGGGATGAGGGTGGAGTCAGGGTTGACGGCTGTCGCGGCGAGGACCTCGGGTGTGGCGTTGCCTACTTCGTTGCGGTCATCGGTCTGGCGGAGCGCGGCGATCTCGGTGAGGCCGAGCTGCGTGACGGGCGCGATGAGCCCGGGGTAGACGTGCAGGCCTTCGCCGTCGATGACCCTGGTGGTCGCGGTGAACATGCGGTCGCCCTCGCCGACCTCGGTGATGACGCCGTTGTCGAAGAGGATGTACCCGGTGCCGATGGATGGCCCGGACATGGGGTGGATGGTGGCGCCGCTGATGGCGATGGGCATGTCCTGGGGCGGGGCCTTGTGGATGAGGTCCTGCGCGCCGGCCTGGCTGGCTGCGATGACGAGCGTGCTGGTGACGAGTTTCAGGTGTGGGTGCTTGTTGGTGTGGTTGTTCATCGGATGATCCCCATGTGCGAAAGGCCGCAGCCGCAGTCGCCGGGCTGCATGGTGGTGTTCGGGTTCTTGCCTTCGAGCCAGAGCTGCATGTTGTGCGCCTTGAGGTTCTGGAGCTGGATGCGGGACGCCAGCGACATGCGTTCGGGCTCGTCGGTGGTGTCTTCGGATTCTTCGTCTTCGGATTCGGATGGCTCGTCGTCTTTCTTGTCGGGTTTGCCGTTGAGCTTGGCGATCAGGCGAGCTCGTTCGGCTGCGTTGGCGGCCCGGAGCTGCGCGTCTTTCTCGAGCGAGTAGTATTCGCGCCCGTCGATCCAGGTCGCCTCGCAGCGCGAGAGGCCCGAGAGCGGATCGCCCGACCAGATCGCCAGGTCCGCGTCCTTACCGACTTCGATCGAGCCGACACGGTCCTCGATGCCGAGCTGCGTGGCGGGGTTGATGGTGATGAACTTGAGCGCTTCTTCGGGGGGCACGTTGCCGTACTTGACGGCCTTGGCGGCCTCTGTGTTGAGTCGGCGCACGAGCTCGTCGGAGTCGGAGTTGTAGCTGACGGAGACGCCAGTCTCCCAGAGGATCGGGCCGGCCTGCGCGATGGCGTCCTGCACCTCGACCTTGTAGGCCCACCAGTCGGAGAAGAGGCTCGCGCCGATCGCGTTGGCCTTGACGGCCTCGGCGACCTTGTACGTTTCCAGGCCGTGCTGGTACGAACCGATCTTGAAGCCGAAGTCCTCGGCGATCTTGGCGAGCATCAGGATCTCGTCCTGGCGGTAGCTGTGGCAATGGATGAGCCGGTCGCCCGCGAGGATCTCGGCGAGCGGGTCGAGCTCGTAATCGCGGCGGGGGCGAACGCTGTTCTGGGGCATTTTGCCCTCGAACTTGGCCGCCTTGGCGAGGCTCTTGGCGAGCACCGGGTTCATGCCCACGTCTTCGGGCTTGGCCTTGGTCGTGTTCAGGTAGCTTGTCCAGTCGCGGGCGTACTGGCGGGCGGCGATGAAGCGATCACGCATGAGCGTGTCGACACCCATGCGCGTCTGCGGGTAGCGGTCGCGCCCCTCGTTGCCCCAGTTGGCGTGCGTGACGTTCTCGCCCAGCGCGAACTTGATGCCCGCCTTGGCGCCCTCGAGGTGCATGCCCCTCGGGTGGGCGGCTCCCCAGCGGACTTTCTGGATCACGTTCTGCCCGCCGATGGGGTTGGCCGAGCCGTGCAGTGTGTTGACGGTCGTCACACCCGCGGCAAGCTGGCGGTACCAGTTGATGTGATCGGGGTCGGAGGTGTCGGCCATACGAACTTCGCTGGTGACGGACTGTGCGCCCTCGTTGGTGCCGAAGGTCCACGTGCCGGTGTGGCTGTGGGCGTCGATGATGCCGGGCGTGATGTGCTTGCCGGCCAGATCGATGGTGCGGGCGCCGCTGGGGATGCGGGCGGCCAGCTTGCCCTCGGTGACGATGCTGATGCGGCCGTCCTCGATCATCAAGGAGCCGTTCTCGATGACGCCCGCGGGCCCGCTGGTCCAGATGGTGGCGTTCGTGAAGAGCACCGTTTCCTGCGCGGGTTCTTCGGCGATCGCGTACGGGCCGAAGGGGTAGCCGGGCAGAGCTTCCGGCGCGGGTTCGTACTCGTCGTCCTTGTCATTCTTCTTCTTGTCGTCTTCGGTCTTGGCTTCGTCATCGCTCTCGATGCGTCGGGCCTGCCAGGTGAAGCTGCTGTCGTCGGGCGCGATGGCCGAGCCCGTGATGCGATCACCCGAGAGGATGCCCGACATGATGTAGGTGCCCGAGCCGTCGTCTTGATCATCGACGAGGAAGCTGATGGTGTTCCTGGTGATGTCGACGTGGCGCGCCTTGCTGGTGGCGGGTTCGTCGCCCTCCATGGCTTCGGTGGTTTCGATCTTCTTGCCGTCGACGGTCATCGTCATCTCGAAGTCGGGCGCGTCCTCGGGGCCGACCCAGAGGGCCCACTGGCCGTCGAAGGGCTGCGCGTCCTTGTCGGCGTTGATCTTGTGGCGCACGCCGTCGATCCAGACGTCGCGGATCTTGGCCTTGGCCTCGGGGTCGAAGAGATCGCCCGAGGCCACCACGAGCGATGCGCCCCGGCCTTCCTCGAGCGTGCCGACCGTGTCATCCACGCCGAGCAGCTCCGCGGGCACGGTCGTGATCATCGCAAGCGCATCCTCAGCGGAAAGGCCCGCTCTGATCGCCTCGTGCAGGTTCTTGAAGAAGTCGCTGCGCTTCCGGCTCTTGCTCGTGGTCAGGGCGACCGTTGCGCCCGCGTCGCGGAGACGCCGCGCGTTGGTGGGGGCCTGCTCCCAGGTCATCATTATTTCGAGCTCGACGTCCTCGGCCTTGCCCACGCTCGAGACGTCGGGCTTGCGCGGGTAGCGCAGGGGGACAACCAGCGCGTGCCCGTCGGCGACGATCGCGTCCAGCCGCTTGAACTCGGTGCCCGTGCCGATCAAGACCAGCTCCGTGTCCTTGCTGAGTGTCTGCACGACCTCGTGCGCCTGGAAGGCCTCCAGCTCGTTGTCGAGCTTGAAGAAGATCGGCGCGTCGATGGTGGTCAGCGCGTCGATCGCGTTGGTGCTTGGCTTGTATTCCTGGGCTTTCTGCCAGTTGGCGTCGTTGAACGTCTGACGGATGAGCGCGATGCAGCCCATCTGGCTGGTGGGGTAGATCATCCCGCCACCCCAGCCGCCCTTCCAGAGGTCGGCAGCATGGAACGCGTCGTGCCTGATGACCGGTGCGCGGTCGGCGGCGGCGCTCTCGGGTCTCGGTGCGGTGCTCACGACCGCGCCGAGTCCGCGGAGGATGCCGCTGTCCGGCGCGATGCCCGCGGCGACGAAGCCGAGTTCGCGGAGCGATTTGGCTGTGCCGTTGTCGAGGCCCTCGCCCTCGAGGACGCTGCGGTCTGGTGTGATCTTGGGGTTCCAGTGCCGGCCGGGGCGGTTGGCGTCGTGCTCGGGCGTGTCGACCTCGATCCAGGGGTCCACGAAGCCCGGGTAGATGTGCGCGTCGTCGTCGAGCGTCCACTGGCGGTACCCGGTCAGGTCAAGGTCGTCGGCATCGCGCGCGATGCGCTCGATCTTGCCGTCTCTGATGAGGATCGTCACACCCGTTTCGACGCCGCTGGGCAGGTGCACCGCGCCGCCGGTGATCGCGTGCCAGCCCGGGTCGGTGACGCGTGGCCCGTTCTCGGGCGGGCTGAGCGGGCTCGTCCCGGAGGGCTGGGCGTGTGTGTGCATCACGCTCAGTGCGACGAAGGCGACAGAGGCGAGGATCGATCGGAAAGTCATGCTGGACTCCTGAACCGCGGCACGGAATCGGCCGCCCTTGGCGGGGGGAGTCTAGCAGATGATCAGTGGCGCCAAAAAGAAGGCGCACCCGCCCAAAGGATGAACGGGTGCGCCCGAGGAGAGTGTACGAGGAGTGTTTGCTCTTGAAATCAGCGACGCCGGCGACGGGCTGCCCCCACGCCCGCCAGCGCGATCAGTGCCCCCGTCGCCGGCGTCGGCACGGTGCGGAAGAGACTCGGTGCGAACGTGCCGTCGCTGAATGACTGTCCGCCGTCATAGGAAATGTTGGGAGTCAGATTCCCCATGTTGTCGTATGCCCAGTTGACCATCGAGAGATCGAGATTGACGACATAGAAGCCCTGGTGCGCGGGGGTGGTCTGGTTCTCGGTGATCTCGAAGATGCCGGTGATCGAGCCGGAAACGCCGGTCGGGTGGACGTTGGACTCGATGATGCCGGGCGAAACCTCTGTACCCGTCAGCCCCGTTGCGGTGAGGCTGAGGTCGTAGTTGTGCCAGATGCCACCGTCATTGAGATTGTCGTACGCGCTGAAACGACTGTAATCAGCGGCCCCGGCGTTGCTGCCCTGCACACTCAGATTGAACTCTGTGTAATGCGTGCCGTCGAAGTTGTCAAAGCTCATCGCGACACTGGCATCCGTGTTCGCGTCGGCATCGTAAAGTTGAAGGAATCCGACGCCCGTGTTGCCGGTGGAGTTGCCCCAACCCGCCGAGCCTTGTCCCGGACCGTACTGCTCGTTGGTGGTGTACCACCACGAGCCGCTCATGTAATTGAAGTCGGCCTCGACCGTGTCATTGTGGGCGACATAAACGGAAAGGTCACGGTCGCCGATCGCGACGGTCTCGATGGCGTTGCTGGCGGACTGCGCGTCGGCGAGGGATGCGTAGCGGACGACGGTGCCGGTGTATCCGAAACGATCGGTGCTGATGAGGCCGTCCGTCTGGGCCTGCGCCGCGCCTGCGACGAGCATCATGGCTGCTGCTGCGATTTTCATTTCTCTGCTCCTTATCTCTCTCAAATTCCCAATGTGTTTGCGATCTCTCTCTGTCCTGCGCCCCGGCTCTCTCTTTCCGGGACGCTGTCTTGTCGCTCCATACGAATGAAGCTGGTTGTGGTCTGTTTCTCTGGCTCAGGCTCGACGGCGACGGATCGCGGCCAGCCCGCCCAGCGCCATCAGGGCGCACGATGCCGGCGCGGGAATCGCCTCGAAGTCGACCGTGGCGACCTGCCCGTTGTGCAGCGTGACGGTCACGCCGTCGACCTGCCCATCAAAGCCCGCCGCCCAGCCGCTGCCGGTCGCGATGGCCAGGCGCATCACATCGTCGTTCTCGTAGGTGACGGGTGTGTCGGAGTAGCCCGAGTAGAAGGTGCTCCAGTCGATGGGGCCGACCTGAATGTCGCTGAGGAATGGGTCGGCGTACGTGCCGTAGATCGGGCCGCCGTCGCCGCGGTTGGCATCGAAGACGCGGAGCTGATTGGCGCTGGCGTCAGTACTCCACTCGACCCACGTGTCTGCGGGCTGGTTCGCATCGGAGAGGTCCGGCGAGAAGTAGGGCTCGAAGTTCAGACGCCGGCGGTACCAGCTGTCGTCGCCGCTGCCCGTGGGCGTGGTGTAGATCTCGAGGTACCAGTTGAGGTATGCGCCGGGATCGCTCGGGACGGCACTCTGCTTGGTCCAGAAGCTCACGTTGGCGATATCGCCGATCGTGAAGGATGAGCCTGCGCCGAAGAGCACCTCGGGCGTGATCTCGATGGCGGTCTTGGTGGCCCCGTTGGCCTGGAACGAGCCCGTGCCGAAGCCCGGGGCCGCGTCGCCGGCAACACCGATCGGGTTGGTCGTGTCGGTGATGCCGTCACCGGGCAGAAAGACCGTCTGAGCGGTCGCGGTGCCCGCGGCCAGCGTGATCGCCGATGCAAAAGTACCAAATGCCTTGTTCATGTCTGTCTCTCCCTCTCTCAGCGGGCCTGCATACAGGCCCCGTCTCACTGTCCGCGTCGGCGACGCACCGATCGCGCTTGCGGGCTTTCCCATGTGCCCGCAGGATGACCATGCCGATCAGCTCGGCCTCGTCAAAGTCTGGTTGTTGAGGGGGTCTCTCTCACTCCCTCGTCGAAGCGGGCGAACCGCTCCGGTTGCCTACCCTACGGCGTTCGAGGCATGACTCTCGGCGGCCGAAACGAAATGGGACTGCAACGTACTGTATAACGGAAATGAATTCAATCCATAGCGGGTTATCAACAAAATTAATTTTGGAAGTATCTGAATGAGTAACGGACCAATCGAAGGAAACGCGGTCATCGGGCAATCTGGCGGTCCCACAGCCGTCATCAACGCCTCGCTCGCAGGGGTCGTCGAAGGCCTCAAGAGCGTCGGGGCCATCAACAAAATCCTCGGCATGCGTCACGGCGTGAAAGGCCTCACGCAGGATCGGCTCGTTGATCTCACCGACATCGGCTCGCACACGCTCGACGCCCTCTGCCACACGCCCTCGGCCGCCCTCGGCTCCACGCGCGACAAGCCAGACGTCGATTACTGCAAGCGCATCTTCGAGTCCTGCAAGAAGCACGACATCCGCTACTTCTTCTACATCGGCGGCAACGATTCCTCAGACGCTTGCCGAATTGTGAACGAAGTCTCCAACCAGGCCGGCTATGAGCTCCGCTGCTTCCATATCCCAAAGACCGTCGACAACGACCTCATGATGAACGACCACACCCCCGGCTACCCGTCGGCGGCCCGCTACGTCGCCAAGGCCCTCAAGGCCGACAGCGCCGACAACGCCTCGCTCCCGGGCATCAAGGTCAACATCATCATGGGACGACACGCCGGCTTCCTCACCGCCGCTAGCGCCCTGGCGCGGTCCGATTCAAACGACGGCCCGCACCTCATCTACATGCCCGAGGTCGCCTTCGATCTCGAACGATTCGTGCAGGACGTCGCCAACGTCTACGACAAGCACGGCCGATGCCAGATCGCCGTCAGCGAAGGCATCCAGGACAAAGACGGCCAGGCCATCGGCGCCATGCTCATCCAGGGCGAGACCGATGACCACGGCAACGTGCAGCTCTCGGGCTCGGGGGCGCTTGGCGATCAGCTCGCCAATGTCCTCAAGGCCAAGCTCACGCCCTCCGGCGGCAAGCCGCCACGCGTCCGCGCCGACACGCTGGGTTACATGCAGCGCTGCTACCCCGACCAGTCGCCCGTCGACGTCGCCGAGGCACGCGGCTCGGGCCGATTCGCCGCCGAGATCGCCTCGCAGGGCGATGTCGACGGCTCGATCGCCATCATCCGCACCAATGACGCGCCGTACGAATCCGGTTACAAACGCATCGAACTCAGCGACGTCGCCGCCAAGACCCGCCACATGCCCGAAGAGTTCATCAAGGGCACCAACGACGTCACCGACGCGTTCATCAACTACGCCAGACCCCTCGTCGGAGACCTGCCCGAGTTCGCCAAGCTCTAATCCCGGCTCCAGATATTTGTTCCAGTGGCGGAGGCTTCCAGCCTCCGCTGTAGATCTGGAATGGCGCAAGAAAAAGCGGAGGCTGGAAGCCTCCGCCACTTAAGTTGCTGATTGCAGTGAGCTCAGGCGCGCACGTACTTGATGTGCATGCCCTTGTTCTCCTGCCCGTCGGGGCCGGTGAAGTACATGTCCATCGTGTGCTCGTTGTCCGAGTTCACCTTGATGACGCTGCGCTTGGCGCACTTGACGCCGCCCGGCATCGACATCTCGCCCAGCATCGTCCATGACGTGCTCGACGCGTCGTAGTCGCCCTGCTCGGTCGCCATCTGGTTCGAGGCGTTGTCGATCCACAGCCCCTCGAACTTGCCGGTCACGTCGTTGAAGCCCCAGAAGCCCCGGCCCTCGAAGTTCGGGAAGGGCCCTTCCGTGGCGTCGCCCTTGTAGTCCTGCTTCAGGTACCGGCCGCCGAGATCGAGGCTGTTGACCATGGTGCCCATCGAGACCATCGGCTCACCCGGGCCCATCCACATCGTGACCTCGGCCTTCCACGTGCCGACGAACTGCTCGAACAGCATGTGCTGCTCGACGGGGCCGGCCGGTGCGCAATCCATTTCTTGCTGTTCACTCATGTGCTGATACTCCGGATCACTTGCGGGTGTACACCATCTTGCCCGATTCGTGCCAGTTCTGGCCGCCGTCCATCGAGTCGTAGAAAGTATCAATCATTTTGTCATCGCCCTCCATGACCGAGACAATCTTCATCTTTCCGCCCATCGAGTTCGGGCCGATCGAGACGAACGAGCCGTCGTCGAGCATCTTGCCCTCGGTGACGAAGACCTTCGTGGACATGTTGTCCATCCAGACGCCGACGTACTTCTCGGCCCCGTTGTCGTAGCCGTTGTACCCGATGCCGGCAAAGGGCATGCCCATGAACTCGGGCAGGCTGAAGTCCGTCTTGACGAACCGCCCGTCGAGCACCCACTCGCAGCTCATCGTGCCCTCGCCCTTCATCTCGCCGCCCGCCGGGTCCATGAACATCGCGTCCACGTCCCACTCGCCCACCGTGCGCGCCAGTTTCTGGTGGTGCTCGCCCGGCGTGCCGAGACGCATCATCTCCTGCATCATCTGATCCATGTCCGGCATCTCGCCCTCGGGCTGGAGCGCGTGGCTCGGCGCGAGCGAGGCCTGGAGCATGAACCCGCCGGCGAGACCGGCAGCCAATGTCAGCGCAAACTTCGAGGCATTACAGCACAGCATCTTCGGTTCCTTTCAGTAAACCTGAGCTCGGCGCCGGACCCACACAAGGCACCCACCATCGCGCTTCGAGCACCGATAGCCTACCAAACACTGAATGCACTGTGGAGTGATTACTCGATATCAAGCCCAACACGCTCCACAATCTCGATACCAAACGCCTCGATCTGGGGGTATTCGGTGTCCGAGTTGCTGAGCAGGCGGATCTTGGAGAGTCCGAGTGCTCTCAGGAGCTGGCAGCCCATGCCGTACTCGAGCATCGGGCCCGAGACGGACTGCTGCGGCTTGTCTTCCAGCGAGTGCCCCTGGGGCTGCATGAGCCTCTGCCCGAGCCCGTCGCCCAGGCCGTGGGGGCGCAGGTAGACGATCGCGCCGCGACCGGCTTTCTGGATCGCGCGCATCGAGGCGACGAGCGTCGCGCGCGAGGAGTGCGTCTCGCCCTCCTGCGTCGCCGCGAAGATGTCGCCCAGAAGGTCCCGCCGATGCACACGCACGAGCGTCGGCTCGCTGGCGTCGATCACCGTGCCGTCGCTCGCAAGCGCCCCGACATCCCCGACCGTCAGAGCTATGTGGGGCAACGGATCGACGACCGACTGGAACGCGATCAGGTTGAACGGCCCCTCGGGGGTGTTGATCGTCGTGCCGCCGGTCGGCTCCATGCGGTGCACGATGCTCGACTTCTGGAGCCTGTGCTCGATGATCTGCTTCACCGAGCACATCTTCATGTTGTGCTTCTGGATGAACTTGGTCAGGTCGGGCAGGCGCGCCATCGTCCCGTCCGGGTTGCAGATCTCGATGCCCACCGCCGCGGGCGTCAGGCCCGCCAGCTTGCACAGGTCGACCGAGCCCTCGGTCTGACCGATACGCACAAGCACGCCCCCGTCTCGGGCGCGGAGCGGGTTGATGTGTCCGGGCCTGACAAAGTCGCCCGCCTGGCTCTCGGGATCGATGGCGAGCTTGATCGTCTTGGCGCGTTCTTGCGCGCTCACACCCGTCGTAAAGCCGTGCTTCGGGTGCCCGTCGATCGACACGGTCAGCGGCGTCCCGCGGACGCTCGTGTTCACCTCCGCCTGGGGCACCAGCTGCAGCCGATCACAGTCCGCCTCGGTAAGAGAGAGGAACAGATAACCCGCGGCTTCCCGGACCATGAAGCTGATCGCCTCGGGGGTCACAAACTCGGCGGCCATCACGATGTCGCCCTCGTTCTCGCGGTCCTCGTCGTCGGTCAAAACGACCATCCGACCCTGGCGGAGTTCCTCGAGGCATTCTTCGATCGTGCTGAAGGCGGTCTCGGTCATGCCGCATGGTAGGGAGAGCCCCCGGGCTCTATGATCCAATTATGAAACGAACTCTCTCGCTGCTGCTGACGACGGTTCTGGCCCTGTCCCTCGCACCCGTGTGCGCCGCCTCGGCGCAGGACGCACCCGCGCAGCCTGCCGCCCAACCGACCACTCAACCCGAGACGACCCCAGGCCCCTTCCAGCCCGAAGCCGAGCCCGAAGAGCCCAAACGCGACCCCAAAAACTTCGTCGACTTCGCGCCCCGATGGGGCATCTGGCGGGGTGAGATCGAGCTGCCCGGCTCGAAGGTCCTCTCCTTCAACTTCGACATCGACTTCCAGCGCGACGAGGAGGGCATGCCCCTCTGGACCGTCATGCTCCGCAACGGCCCCGAGTCCCTCCCCGCCGAGATGAAGGTCGAATACCCCCAGATCGTCCTGACATTCCCCGGCACAACCGCCCGCATCGAGGCCACCAGCGACCGCACCGACACCTCGCTCAGCGGCGAGTACATCTACACCCGCAACAACGACGCCGGCGAAGAGGTCGAATACCGCCTGCCCTTCTCGGCCCAGTGCTCCGACTCCCGCCGATTCGCCTGGCTCGACCCCAACTGGCTCCCCGAAGACCCCATCGCCCCGCGATGGGTCGTCAACTTCGACGAACGCTCGGGCCCGGCCGTCGCCGAGCTCCGCACATTGCCCGACGGCGTGACCGTCTGGGGCACCGTCATGACCCCGACGGGCGACGACGGCCAGCTCGCCGGCACCTTCGAGAACGGGCGGCTCCGCCTCTCCCGCTTCACCGGCGGCTCGGGCCTGCTCTACGACGGCACCATCGAGGCCGACGGCACCCTCATCGGCACCTTCCGATCCCTCGCCCACCACGCCGAGGGATTCACCGCCTCGCCCGACGGCGACGCCGCACTGCCCGATCTCTTCGAGCTCACCAAGTGGAAGCACGACGTCGGGCTCGCCGACCTCAGCTTCCGCAACTATGAGGGCAGCGAGGTCAACCTCGCCGACCTCGCGCCCGACGGCTCGCCCCGCCTCGTCTACATCATGGGCACCTGGTGCCACAACTGCGCCGACGCGACCAACTACCTCAGCTCGCTCTACGAGCAGTACCACGACCAGGGCCTCTCGATCGTGGGCCTCGCCTTCGAGACGCCCCAGTCCTTCGACGAGCAAGCCGAGAACGTCCGGACCTACGTCGTTCGCAAGTCCGTCCCCTTCCCGATCCTCGTCGCAGGCCAGCGCAACAAAGAGAACGCCACCCAGGCCCTCGGCGCCCTCGACAAGGTCCGTGCCTTCCCGACCATCGCCTTCGTCAGCCCCGAGGGCGAGGTCGTCGCGGTGCACCAGGGCTTCGTGGGCCCCGCCGCCCCCGAACGCCACGCCGAGCTGCGGGCGCAGTTCACCGAGCGCATCGAGTCGATGCTCGTCGGAAAGTAAGCCGATGGGACGCTACGAGGACTTCCAGGCGTTTCGAACCAAGCTCAACGATCGCATCCTGAAGCCGGGCGAGGACAAGCCCGAGGCCACGCTCGTCACCAAGCGGTTTTTCAACCTCGACAGCAAGGCCTACGAGCCCGGCGCGATCGACGAAAAGCACAAGGAGCTGCTCGGGCTCTGCGCGTCGATGGTCCTCCGCTGTGACGACTGCATCGCCTACCACATCAACCGGGCCGTCGAGTGCGGCGCAAGCGACCAGGAGCTCCAGGAGACGTTCGACATCGCGCTCATCGTGGGCGGCTCGATCGTCATCCCGCACATGCGCCGCGCGTTCGAGTTCCTCGACGCCTGCCGCGACGCACAGAACCACGCCTAACCAGACCAAGGAGCCGCCCCTGTCGCAGACCGGCGCACACGCAACCCCACAGGACCCCGAGCTGGCCCGGCGCCAGGCGGTCGAGGTCGTCCGCACACTCCAGAGCGCCGGCTACCGCGCGCTCTTTGCCGGCGGATGCGTCCGCGACGAGATCCTCGGACTCCACCCGACCGATTACGACGTCGCCACCGACGCCAGACCCGAGCAGATCGCAGAGCTCTTCCGCTCCACCGCGCACGTCGGGGCCCACTTCGGCGTCGTCATCGTCCGCACGGGCAAGGGCGAGGGCGTCGAGGTCGCCACGTTCCGGCGTGACGGCGACTACTCCGACAACCGCCGCCCCGACTCCGTCGAGTTCGCCACCGAAACCGAGGACGCCAAACGCCGCGACTTCACCATCAACGCCCTCTTTCTCGACCCGCTCGCCTCCGAAGACGCCCCGACGATCCACGGCCACGTCGTCGACCACGTCGGAGGGCTGGACGACCTCAAGGCCGGCATCGTCCGAGCCGTCGGCAAAGCCGAGGACCGCCTCCGCGAAGACCACCTCCGCGCCCTCAGAGCCGTGCGATTCGCCGCGCGGCTCGGCTACGACATCGATCCCGACACCGCCAAGGCCATCCGCGAGCACGCGGGCCAGCTCCGCGGCGTGAGCGTCGAACGCATCGGGCACGAGCTCCGCCGGATGCTCGCTCACCCCAACCGAGCACAGGCCGCCCGCATGATCATCGAACTCGGCATGGAAGCCCCGATCTTCGGCAGCCAGATCGAACACGCACTCCGCCGGCTCACCCGCCTCCTGCCCGGGGCCCCATTCGAGTGGGCTCTGGCGGCCTGGATCCTTGACCGCGAAGGCACAGCCGCCAAAGTCGCCT
Organism: Phycisphaerales bacterium; assembly: GCA_965228265.1. Lineage (GTDB taxonomy): Bacteria > Planctomycetota > Phycisphaerae > Phycisphaerales > UBA1924. Next base: position 561,632 of record OZ245804.1, on the reverse strand, counting down.
CCTACCGCAAAGCGCTCAGCCTCTCCAATGACGAGTCCTCGCTGATCGCCTCCATCATCGAGATCGTGGGTGTGCTTGGCGGCGCGTGGGAGGCCCTGGGTGTGGCGGGACAGAAACGTCTGGCAAGCCGAGAGGGATTTGATGGAGCCCTGGCCGTCTTCGAGGCCGAGGATTCCAGCTCGGCCATGATGGTCCGAGGCCGGGTCGAGGAGCTCGCCGACACCCCCGGCGGCCTCGCTCCAGACCCCCTTATTGGGGGCGACGAGCTCATCTCAATGGGTTTCCAGCCGGGTCCACGGTTCGCCGGGGTGCTCCAGGCTGTCTACGACGCACAGCTCGAGGGGCGGATATCGGACCTTGCTGGCGCCAGGGCTCTTGCCCAAAAACTGCTCGGCTAAGGGAACAATGCGGGGTCTCATGCGTCAAAGTGAGTAGGACGCCTGTGTGCAGGTGCGCGGTCTCATAGGGGGGGACCGGGAGTTTCGCCGATTCCCGACCGGTTCGGTGGAACGTTCGGATAAGATGATCAGCAACGCCCGCAAGGCGGGATGTGCCGCAATCGCAGCCGGGACGACCGGTGCGTGTAGTGGTTTGAAGAGGAGCAGCCATGTCGATGAACCGAACCAGACACGCCCGCATTCTTGGACGCGCCGCCGCGGGTCTCGTGGCCGCCGCCGGCCTCGTCTTGATGGCCTCGCCCGCCGAGCCGGCAGCCGCAGCCACCCTCGCCTATCAGGGCGAGCCGACCCATGAGATCCTCCTGAACACGGGCCAGACCGTCAAGGTCGAGATCCTCAGCGAGTCCGACGCCGAGATCGAGGTGAACGTCTACGTGGGCGGCATGACCGCCTCGCGCTCCTACCAGCGGAGCGAGATCGTCTCGATCACGGAGATCAGCCAGTCCACCGCCGGCGCGACGACCAGCGCCGCGTCCACCGCCAAGGCAGCAGTCGCAAAGAAAGCCGACGAGAACATCCCCGACAACGCCCTGCGCGTCTACGTCATGGAGCTCGGCGGGCGTTTCGGCTGGGACGTGAGCTACACGCCCGTCAACGACGCGGTCGAGAAGGCCCGCGAGATGAACGCGGACATCATCATCGTCAAGTGCAACAACAACTGGAAAGCCCTCGAAGGCTTCGAGGACGAACTCAACGACGATCAGGGTCGATTCGTTGAGTACTCCATCGCCGAGGCCATCCAGCCGATCTTCACCAGCGAGATGCAGTCCAAGTGGGAGAACCCGCCCCAGGTCGTCTTCTGGGTCGAGCGCGCCATGAGCGGCATGGCCTTCCTCCCCCTCATCAAGCCTGACATCTACTTCACCAGCGACGGCCGCCTCGGCGGCGTCGGCGGGCTCGAGCAGCTCTTCGGTTCGCGCGGCGACGAGGTCGTCCGCGACAAGCAGGAATCGCTCCTCAAGCAGTTCGTCCAGAGCATGGCCATCATGGGCGGGCACAACGAACTCATCGTCCGCGGCATGACCGAAGAAAGCGTCGTCCTCAGCTACCGCATCGAGAACGGCAAGCCCGTCTTCCTCGAGGGCGAAGCCCCCGGGTGGATCCTGCTAACCGACGACGGCCAAGACGAGCGGGCCGACACCGACTACGAGATCGTCCGCGGCCTGGGCAACGACCTGCTCACGCTCGACGCCGACCTCGCCCAGAAGCTCCAGCTCTCAAAGGGCACCGCCGACACCCTCGACGACCTGCTCTTCGAGATGGGCATCGAGGACCGCGCGTACGTCATGGGCGACGAGGACGGCGACGACGAAACCGATGCCGCCCGCTACGAGCTCGACAAGTGGTCCACCGGCCTGGAGCGCGCCGACCAGAAACTCCAACGCCTCCAGTTCGATCTGGCCAACGTCCAGCCCCGCGAGATGCGCAACGACCCCGACGGCTCCAAGTCGCGCAACGCCGCAAGAGCCCAACGCACCCGGCTCATCAACGAGGCCATCGCCCTGCTGAACAAGTACGGCGAGGTTCTCGATCCCAACGAACAGAATCGCGTGCAGCTCGAACTCATGCGCACGCAGATCGAAAACGAGAAGAGGCTCGAACGCACACGCCGCGGCGGCGGGGGCGGCTAATTCGCCCTGCCCACCGGCACGCACTCGAGAACACACGAATCAGACCCACGAAAGGGAGCACGTATGACCCTCAGAAACCGCATCGCAACACTCGCCGTGGCACTGGCGATGCTCGTCGCGACGCCCCGCGCTATGGCGGCCGTCAACCTCTACGAGCCCGATCAGGACCTCGTCAAGCTCAAGGACGGCCGCGAGCTCAAGGGCACCATCGTCAAGGAACAGAACGGCTACATCTGGATCGACCTCGGTGTCGGGCCCGAGATGTTCATCTCCCCGAGCGACATCCAGGAGATCGTCCGCGGCTCCGACGAGCCCATCCCCTCGGGTGAGGAAGCAGCCGAGACCATCAAGGCCAAGGCCGAGAAGGAACAGTCCTGGGAACGCATCCCCGGCGTGACCCGTGCCGCGATCATCACGACCGAGGGCACCGTCGGCATGCAGATGGCCGCCAAGCCCCTGCGTGAAGCCATCCCCCTGCTCAAGGAAGAAGGCGTCGACCTCGTCGTCTTCAAGGTGAACTCGGGCGGCGGCATGCTCCTCGAGATCCAGCGCCTCAGCGATGTGATCCAGAACGAGTACAAGCCTGAATTTCAGGTGGTCGGCTGGATCGACAGCGCCATCTCCGCGGCCGCCATGACCGCCATCACCATCGAGGAACTCTACTTCATGCCCAAGGGCAACTTCGGCGCCTGCACCGGCTGGTACGGCGATCTCCAGGCCGTCGAAGGTCGGGGCCTCGAGGACGTGCTCTACAAGATGGAGAAAATCTCCGCCCGCGGCAACAAGAACCCCTTCATCATGCGCGCCATGCAGATCAACTGGGAACTCTCCTACGACGTCGACGAAGAAACCGGTAAAGTCAGTTTCTACGACAGCCTCGACGGCGAGCACGTCCTCAACGACGGCACCGAGATCCTCACCTTCAACGCCAACTCCGCTCGCGACTGCGGCTTCAGCTCAGGCACCGCGGGCACCATCGAAGAACTCCAGGCCCTCCTCGAGAAAAGCGTCGGCGAGATCGTCTGGGTCGGCGAGCATGTCGAAGGCATCCCCTACCCCGTCTGCAAGGCCGAGCAGTACCAGCGCGATTACCGCAAGGAAGTCGACTTCCAAGAGAAACGCTTCGCCGAGATCGTCAACAAGTACGCCATGGAACTCCAGAACGCCCAGAGCGTCCCCGTTGACTCACGCGGCGGCTTCCTCCGCCGGGCCGAGGGCTACCTCTCCCAGATCAAACGCCTCCACAATATCAACCCCAACTTCGGCCTCCGCAACGGCTACGACGGCGACTGGATCCGCAGGCAGGAAGAGGTCATCCGCCAACTCCGCCGCGGCTGAGCCGAAACGAACACACCTGAATTCACGCCGACCGAGCACGCCGCTCGGTCGGTTTCTTTTTCGGGCGCATATCATCGACTCCTGTATACATTCATTCACGGAGCCGAGAATGCCCACGATCAACACCACCTTCGTCCCCGCCGACATCGACGCGACCGACCTTTCCCAGATCGAGCCGCTCTATCAGGATCTTCTGGTCCGCTCCGTCACGAGTGCCGCCGAGCTTGAGACCTGGCTTGTCGATCGCAGCGAGTTGGACGCCGCCTGCTCCGAGGCCGCAGCCCTGCTCTACATCGCCATGACCTGCAACACGAACGACGAGGCCGCCTCCAAGGCGTACACGCACTTCATCGAGACGATCCCGCCCAAGCTCAAGCCCATCGCCTTCGAGCTCGACAAGCGCCAGGCCAAGCTCGCCAGTGAACTCGATCTGGACGGGGCGCGGTACGAAGTCATCAACCGCGACACCGCCGCCGACGTCGAACTCTTCCGCCCCGAGAACGTCCCGCTGGAAACCGAGCTGGCCAAGCTCGATCAGAAGTACGACACGATCTGTGGCGAGATGATGGTCACCTACAAAGGCGACGAGAAAACCTTGCCGCAGATGGGCGTCTATCAGGAGAGCACCGACCGGGCCGTGCGCGAAGAGACGTGGCGACTCGTCGCCGACCGCAGGCTCAAAGACGTTGAGCCGATCAACGCGATATACGACGAGATGGTCGGCCTCCGCGACAAGGTCGCCAAGAACGCCGGCTTCGACAGCTTCACGTCCTACGCCTTCAAGGCCAAGCACCGATTCGATTACACGCCCGAGCACTGCTTCGCCTTCCACGAGGCGTGCGAGAAAATCGTCGCACCGTTTGCGCGACAGCTCGACGAACAGCGTCGCCAGAAGCTCGGCGTCGAAACACTCCGCCCGTGGGACATGACCGTCGACGAGCTCGGCCGCGAGCCGCTGACGCCCTTTGCGGGCGGCGCGGATCTGATGGACAAGTCCGTCGCGGCCTTCGAAGCCCTCGACCCGCGGCTGGCCTCGATGCTGAAAGAACTCGGCGCGGGCGACGGGCGCGTCACGTCAGAGAACATGAAGAACCCGCCGCTGCTCGATCTCGATTCGCGCAAGGGCAAAGCGCCCGGCGGCTACCAGTACATGCGCGACCGCTCGCGCGTGCCCTTCATCTTCATGAACGCCGCGGGCCTGCACCGCGATCTCGAAACGATGGTTCACGAGGCGGGCCACGCGTTCCACAGCATGCTCTGCGTCGACGAGCCCCTGCTGCACTACCGCCACAGCCCGATCGAGTTCGCCGAGGTGGCCAGCATGTCGATGGAGCTGCTGACCATGCCGCACTGGAATGCGCCGGGCTCCTTCTACGAGGGCAAGCCCAGCGACCACGCCCGCGCGATGCGCCGACAGATCGAATCCTCCGTCACGCTCCTGCCCTGGATCGCCACCATCGACGCCTTCCAGCACTGGGTCTACGCCAACCCGACCCACACCCGCGACGAGCGCACGCAGGAATGGATCAATCTCGACAAACGCTTCGGCAAGGGCTTCAGCTGGCATGGCCTCGAGCAGTACCGCGACTCGGGCTGGCAGAAGCAGGGCCATCTGTTCGGCTCGCCCTTCTACTACATCGAGTACGGCATCGCGCAGCTGGGCGCTCTTGGCCTCTGGATCCGCTCGCTCGAAGAAGGACCCAAGGTCGCCATCGACGCGTACATCAACGCCCTCAGCCTCGGCGGCAGCCGGCCGCTGCCCGAGCTCTTCGCCGCCGCGGGCCTCGACTTCGACTTCGGCCCCAAGACCGTCAAGAAGCTCGTCGCGCGCGTCGAAGCCGAACTCGCCAAGCTCCCCGAGTAACCACCCGAGGAACACGCGTGGACGAATCGCCGCCCCACATGTCGCCCGATGCCTTCCGTGAGCAGGCGATCCGCGCGGTCGATGCCGTCGCGGACTACATGCGCCGCGTCGAATCCCTCCCCGCGCGCCCGCGCACCAAGCCGGGCGATGTACTCAAACACATCCCCGAGCACGCCAGCGAAACGCCCGGCGATGCGTACGAGTGGACACGCATCTTCGATGACCTCGAGCGCATCGTCGTCCCCAACATGACGCACTGGCAGTCGCCGAATTTCTTCGGCTACTTCCCCTGCAACTCGACCGGGCCCGCGATCATCGGCGAGCTGCTCAGCGCCGGCTTCGGCCAGCAGGGCATGCTCTGGGCCACCTCGCCCGCCGCCAGCGAACTCGAACGTGCCCTGCTCGATCAGATGGGCCGCGCGATGGGACTGCCCGAATCCTTCCTCTCCGCGAGCGAAACCGGCGGCGGGTGCATCCAGTCCACCGCCAGCGACGCCACGCTCGCCGCCATGGTCGCCGGCCGCCGCCGCGTCAGTGACCAAGGCGCCGACTTCCACAAGACCACCGTCTACGCCTCGTCGCAAACGCACAGCTCGTTCATCAAGGCCGCCCTTATCACGGGCCTGGCCTCGACCGTCACCGACACCTCGCGCGTCCGCACGATCGAGACCGACGACCAGCTCCGCATGGACCCGGCAAAGCTCGAGGCCGCCATCCGCGAAGACATCGCGCGAGGCCTCACCCCCGCGATGGTCTGCGCCACGCTCGGCACGACGGGCACCACCGCGATCGACCCGCTCGATGACATCGCCCGCGTCCTCCGAGACACCGGCGCGACCGAGAAAGGCTGCTGGCTGCACGTCGACGCAGCACACGCCGGCGCTCTGCTCGTCTGCCCCGAACACCGCGCGATGATCGAGGGCATCGAGCACGCCGACTCGCTCTGCTTCAACCCGCACAAGTGGCTGCTCGTGAACTTCGACTGCGATCTCTTCTGGACGCGCGACCGCAAGGCGCTCGTGTCGAGCATGTCCGTCACGCCCGAGTATCTTCGCAATGCCGCGACCGATTCGGGCGAGGTCTTCGACTACCGCGACTGGGGCGTGCCGCTGGGCCGCCGCTTCCGCGCGCTCAAGCTCTGGTTCGTGCTCCGCCACTACGGTCTCTCGGGCCTGCGCGCCCACGTCCGCCAGGGCCTGGCGCAGGCCGAGCTGTTCGAATCGCTCGTCCGCGCCGATGACCGTTTCGAGGTGCTCACGCCGCGCACCATGAACCTTGTCTGCATCGCCCTCCGCGCGGGCGACGACGCGACACGCCGGCTCATGGACACACTCAACCAGCGTGGGCCAAGCTACCTGACGCACACAGCCATCCCCACGCCGGGCGGCAACCGCTACGCTATCCGCGTCGCCATCGGTGCCACAACCACGCGCGACGAGCACGTCCGGGCGCTCTTCGATCAGATGTCAGCCGTCGCGACCGCGATCACACAAGGCGGGTAAGCTCATGGCGATGCCGACACGACTCGCCATGCTGCTCTTCGTCGCCTGCGTGCTCACCGGGTGCGCTGCCCCCGGCCCAACGACCACGGGCACAGTTGGCCGATTCGTCACACAGCCCGGCACGTACGACGCCGCCTTCGACATCGCCCGCGACGAACTCGTGGGCCTGGGCTTTACGATCGACCGCGTCGACGCCTACTCGGGCGTCATCTCCACCAAGCCCAAGTCCTCGGCGGGGCTCGCCACTCTCTGGGACCGCGAGCAGGCCTCCCTCCGGTCCGAAGTCGCAGACCTCGCCCACCCGCAGCAGCGGACCGTCCGCATCAGCTTCCGCCCCGCCTCCGAGATCGACCGCATCCCCACCGACGAGCCCATCACCCAGATCACCGGGCAGGGCGCGCCGCGTTCCATCGCCGAGACCAGCACGACCGAAGAACTCGTCGGCGTCGTCGAGGTCTCCATCGAGCGCGTCTACCGACCCTACAAGCGCGTTTCGACCGTTCACCCCGTCGGCGTCTCACGCACACGCGACCCGGGCCTGGCCGACCGGGCCATGTCCAGCAGCTTCACCGTCATCACCCAGCGCGATCACGCCCTCGAAGCCAGGCTCGCCTCCCGCATCGGCTCTCGCCTCTCAAGCAACTGACTCCCCCGTGGGGGCGGCGTCCCGCCACCCATCTGATTTCTTCCTCCCCCGTCGCCGACGGGGGAGGTGTCTGCGCAGCAGACGGAGGGGGCCTGACTTTCCTTTCTCTCTCTCCGTGCCACGGCTGTGCCAGCCGTGCTCTTCATCTCCCTCCCTCTCCCACCTGGCCAGAGGGTGCCGAGCGAAGCGAGGCGGGTGAGGGCGTCTTTGCCGATCTTCACCAAAAAAGAAAGCGGAGGCCCAAAGCCTCCGCCACTTCTGTTGTTCTGTGATTGCTCGAATCAGTCGAGCCTGCGGGCCGCGACGCCCGGCTTGGGCTCGATCGCCTCGTGACGATGCACCGTCTCGCCCGGCTTGGGTTCGATCGTCGCCGTCGTCGGCTCGGCCTCAACGGTCATGTGGCCAAGCGCCCGTGCGACCAGTTCGCCCCGGCTCGAAGCACCCAGCTTGCGGTGCAGGCTCTTCACGTGGTCGTGCACCGTGTGCGGGCTCCGACCCAGATCGTCCGCGATCTCGCGCACGCTCTTGCCCAGTGTCAGCTGCTCGAGCACGATCTGCTCGCGCTGCGTGAGCCACTTCGTCGGCCCGTCCGAGCCGTCACCCAGCGCCAGGATCGCCCGCCGCGCGAGCACAGGCAGGATCGCCGCCATCGCAGTGTTGTGATGACTCGTCAGCCGCAGGCCCTGCCCGATCGGGGCGACCTGTGCCAGAAGCACCCGCCCCGCTTCGGGGTCGCCGATGCCCAGAATGCCGACGAGCACATCGGATGACTCCAGCCCGTTCCACAGGCGCGGGATGTCACCCCGTGTCACGTTTTCACCCCCCGGCAATTCGGTCAGCCGACCAACGGTCGGGATCGTGCGCGACGTCGTGGGGACGCGCACACCGACGCGGCGGAACCGTGCAGCGCGCACACGGAGCGTCGCAATACGCGGGTCCTCGCCCCGGGTCTCGCCCTCGCTGCGCCGGATCGCTCTGGCTCTTGCCACCCCGGTTCGGGCTGCGACGCCCGAGACTTCCTGTGTCGTCAAATCACCCGTGGGCGAGAGTGTGCCGACCGTCAGCGTGGCAAGCGCCGGCTCACAAAGACCGGCCAGACACCAAGCCGCGCGATCGCACCACTCAAGTGTCGCCACCGCTGGCAGACCGACGATCGACTCGGTCGACGTCGCCACCGCGGACATCACGGCATCGAGAGCGCTGTTTCGTTCGGAATCCATATTGTGGCCTCCGGGCGTGGCACTCAACCCTTACTTCCAAACCATCCCCACACACGGGTGATGGAAATACCTAAGTCTATCGGACGTCGGCAAAATCCACACCCGAAATACACCATGATCAGGCGTCTTCACCATCTCCCGATAAAATAGGTAGAATGCCCCCCAAAATCCAGCCTATTCGGGGGATTCGCCCGGATCGGGTGCCAAACGGATCGCCACAGGTGTTCGCCAGCCTCGTCCGAGGGATTCACCCGAATCGGGTGCTCTACCATCTCCCACGTCTGACCCCACAGGAGCACGATGAGCGAGCAACAGATTCAAAGCCCCGGACGCGTTCTGATCGTCGGCGCCGGCCCCACGGGCCTCGGGGCCGCGTACCGCCTGCGCCAGCTCGGGCTGACCGATTTCGCCCTCTGCGAAGCCTCGGACAACGTGGGCGGGCTCGCGCGGAGCTACACCGACGACGTCGGCTTCACCTGGGACGTCGGCGGGCACGTGCTCTTTAGCCACTACGCCGAGTACGACCGCATCTTCGAAGAGCTCATGCAGGGCCAGTACACGACCAACGAGCGCGAGAGCTGGGTCCGCATCGCCGGCACGTGGGTGCCGTACCCCTTCCAGAACAACCTCCGCTACCTCCCCGAGGCCGATGCAAAGGCCTGCATCGACGGGCTCATCGAGGCGCAGACCAACTCGGCAGGAGCCGCCGGCGCGCGCAACTTCGGGGAGTTCATCGACAACGTCTTTGGCTCCGGGATCGCGCAGCAATTCATGAGGCCTTACAACTTCAAGGTCTGGGCCTACGCCCCCGAGAAGATGAACAAAACCTGGATCGGCGAACGCGTCGCGGTCATCGACTGGAAGCGCGCCAAGCGCAACATGGACGAGGGCCTCGACGACTTCGGCTGGGGACCCAACAACACCTTCAAGTACCCGCTCGGCGGCACGGGCGATTTCTACGACCGCTTCGCACCGCTCTTTACCGATCAACTCCAGCTGCACACCAGGCTCGTCTCGATCGACACAGCCGCCCGCACCGCGACGTTCGATCATCAGGGCCAACTTCGGACCGAGCCCTTCGACGCGCTCGTCTCGACCATGCCGCTGGACAAACTCATCTGCGACGTCATCGAGGACGCGCCCGCGGATATCCGCGAAACCGCGCAGAAACTCATGCACTCCGGCGGCTACATGGTCGGCGTCGGAATCAAGCGACCCTGCCCCTCCACCAAGTGCTGGATGTACTTCCCCGAAGCCGACAGCCCCTTCTACCGCGTCACCTACCTCAGCAACTACTCCCCGCGCATGACGCCCGACCCCGAGCGTTACTACTCGCTCCTCTGCGAGACGAGCTTCAGCGAAGACAAGCCCGAGGACGAAGCAACCATCCTCGAGCGCACGATCGCGGGCCTCGAATCCTCGGGCCTGCTTGAGCCGGGCGAGCGCGACGACATCGTCTCCACCTGGGTCATGAAGGTGAACTACAGCTACCCGACGCCCAGCGTCGAGCGCGACGAACTGCTCGCAAAGCTCATCCCCTGGCTGGAAGAACGCGGGATCTACTCCCGCGGGCGTTTCGGCATGTGGAAGTACGAGGTCGCCAACACCGATCACTCGGTCATGCAGGGCGTCGAGCTCATCGACCGCCTGACCACGGGCAAGCCCGAGCAGACGATCGGCATCACCTACAAGGTGACCGACGACGGCCGCCAGGCCGCCGAGCACGAGAGACCCAAGGTCGCCGGCTCAGGCGAGAAGCGCATCGCGCAGGAACTCGAGGCCAAGAACGCCGCGAACATCGCAAGCGCCGGCGACATCGACGAGGCGACGATCAGCGAAGAAGAACTGGGCGTCACCGACCGCACATAGGCGTATTCACCCGCCCTCTTCGCTCTCTGATTCGCTTTCGGCTTCGTTCTCGGCGGCGCGATCTCTTGCCTGCTGCTGACGCCGCTGAATCTCCGCGATGGTCTGGATGGCCTCTTTGTACTCGTCCGGCTGGGGCGTGCGCTGGCTGAGCAGTGCGATCCCGCCCCGCGCGTTGCCCTCGTACGCCATCGCCAGGGCGACGAGAATCTCGTGGTTCGGGTAGGCGATCCAGTACGGGTCCCGCTTCCACCGATCGGGGCCGGCGAGCACGAGCATCGAGCCCGTCTCGTAGTCGCCCGCCTCGAAGGCCGCGTGCGCCGAGGTGTAGGCGAGCCTGCCGAGGCGCCTCCAGAACAGCTCGAACTCGCCGCCGGTGGGGAACTTGTCCTCGATGGCCTCCGACAGATCGAGCACCGCGCCCGCGAAGGCGACCGCGTCCGCATCGCCCGCCTGGAGCATCTCCTCGGCCCGGATCATCGCGCTCTCGAAGGTGATGTTGCCCGCGTCGAATTCGCGCTTGAGGTTGCCGAAGGTCGCGGCCCGCCCGTTGCGCGCTACGCCCGAATAGATGATGTCGAGCCGGGCCTCGGCGTTGTCGCACCCGGCCAGCGGCGTGATCGAGGCGAGCCCCAGCACGATGGCTGCGAAGATGGGTCGGCTGTGGAAGAGGGCTTTGGGCATGGCGTATTGAAGGACACCACGGTCCAGTGCGTGTCCGAACAAGAAAATGTCAAACGGGGCAGGGTATCGCCCCAGATTGGAGGGCTTTTTACGGCTGAACCGATCGAATGGGTTGCAGGGGCTTGTTTCCGGCGCATGGTCTGGCTGTCAGACGTGGGAAACGGGTCGCCCTGAGTGGGGGCGTACGCGTTGTCTGGATCAAGAGCGAACGGTCGTGCGGTAGCCGTGTCGTCGGAGAGGACGCCCCGAAATGGGCGTGACTTTGGCGCGATGGAATTACTGCGCGGCCATTCTGTTCCGGGTTCACCCATGCGGGGCTGGCAAGCCGAGCTTGCCCGCGTGCTCGACGAGCACCACCTCGCAGCCTGGTCAAACCAGTCCGGCGAGCGGGCCTCGTTCGCTGCGGGTCTGGCCGCGTTCCTCGCCGGCATCCACGACGCACAGGTCATCCCGATCTTCGGACGCGATGTCACCGATCTCGACGGCCTCTGCTACCAGCTCGAGCGTTCGATCCCCGGCGAGGCCCCGATGCGCCGCCGAATCGATGGCCCGAGCGGCGTTGTTGCCCGTCTGCGTGCCCAGCCCGTCATTCCGGGACGCCCGCCTCTGCGGAACCGCTTCATCGTCTGGCACGACGCGGACGCGATGATCCGCGCGGACGAGGAGCTGTTCGGACGCCTCGCCGACGCCATCGCGGGCGTGGCCGCCGAGGCCGAGTTCGCCAGCGACGATTACCTGCTCGTCACCCGTGTGGTCTACATCGGGGGCGAGGACCTGCGCGGCTACGCGGATATGGAATCGGGTCAGCTCCGCAGGTGGCTCAGCGACGGTGCGGACGAGCCCTTCTGGCGCGTGGTTTCTGGTGTCGAGAGCCCCCCGGTCATCGCCGGCCCGATCTCTCGCCTGCTCGAAGACCCCGAGGCTGTCGCCGACGACGCCCTCTTCGCCTCGATCAATGCTCTTATGAATTGAGCGTTTCCTCCCCCGCTCGGCCGGGAATGAGCCGGGCAGAGGGGTGACCACTTCTTCGCCTCAACTTGACCCGCCCCTCCCGATCGGCTTTGCTGATCCCTATGCGCATTATCGGTGGCGAGTTCAAACGCAAGCGTCTCTTTGGCCCCTCGGAGAAAATGCCCACAAGGCCCATCCCCGACCTGGTCAAGGAGGCCCTTTTCAACCTTCTCCGCGGCCATGTCGAGGGGCAGGAGTGTTACGACGGCTTCGCGGGTTCGGGCGCGATCGGCCTCGAGGCGATCAGCCGGGGCGCCAAGCGGTGCGTCTTCATCGAGCGTGACAAGAACGTCATGCAGGTGCTGCAGAAGAACATCGATCACGTCGGCGCGGGCGAGCGGGCCGAGCCCGTGAAGGCCGACGCGCTCGGAGCCGCGGCTCTGGCGCGCTGCCCGAGGCCAGTGCACCTGATCTTTTTCGATCCGCCCTACAAGCTCGTCGAAGACCCCGAGACCTACCCGCGCGTGATCAAGCAGTTCGGCAGGCTCATCCAGAATCTCGACGACGAGGGCTACGCGGTCCTGCGCACACCCTGGCCCTTCAAGCATGTTGTCGGGTCTGAAGAAGTCGACGACAAGGTGCGCAGCATCTTCGCCGAGCCCAGCCTGAAGGTCGAGGGCGCCCTCGGGCCCGAGACGCACGAGTACGGCACGACCGCGATTCATCTGTACATGCGCGACAAGGACGCCGCCGGTGACGAGTAGGGCCCACTGGTCCGAGGGGCTCAACGCCGCCCAGCGCGAGGCGGTGAGCTATGACGCCGGGCCGGTCGCGGTGCTCGCGGGTCCGGGCACGGGCAAGACGCGCGTGATCACGCATCGCATCGCCAGACTGATCGATCGCGACGGCTCGCGTCCCGAGTCGATCGCGGCGGTGACGTTCACGGTCAAAGCCGCCAAGGAGATGCGCGAGCGCTTGGGGGTGCTCATTGGCGAATCGCCCGCCTCGCAGGTGAGCGTGGGGACGTTTCACAGTCTCGGGCGGAGGATCCTTGGCCGCTGGGGCGACACGATCGGTGTGCCGGGGCGGTCGGAGCTGATGGACTCGGTGCAGCGCAAGCGCATGCTGCGCGAGGCGAGTCGGCTGGCGATCGACGAGGGGCGTGTGCCGGGCGCGCTGCTGGCCGACGGCGGGGTGGATGCGCTGGTCACACGGGCGTGGGCGTGGATCGAGTATCTGCGCACGTCGGCGGTATTTGCGGATGAAAGCATGAAGCTCGCCACGAGGTGGATGGAGTGGATCAACGAGCAGGAGGGCTCGGACGATTGGGACGACGAGCGGGCGGCCGCCGAGCGCATCAACGCGGAGGAACTGTCGGCAAGCTCGGCCATCTACGCGCACTTCGAGCGGATCCGTCTCGATCGCGGGCTGCTCGGGTTTGACGACTACATCATGCTCCCGATCCGCGTGCTGCGCGAGTCTGAGCGCGCGCGGGCGTGGATTCTGGATGAGCTTCGGCATGTGGTGGTGGACGAGTTCCAGGATGTGAACGGCGCGCAGCTGGCGTTTTTGCGCGAGCTTTCGCCGCCCGGCAAGAACCGGGATATCTGCGTGGTCGGCGACGACGACCAGGCGATTTATGGCTTCCGGGGCTCGGACGACCGCGCGTTCCAGCACTTCGCCGAGATCTGGCGGGGGGCCGAGGTCGTCACGCTGACCGAGAATTATCGCTCGAGCGAGGCGGTGCTGACGACGGCTCATCGTGTGATCTCCGCGTCTCACGATCGCTTCGAGCCGGAGAAAGAGATTCAGGCGCGCCGGGTCTTTGAGGATGCGCCGGGGCAGGTCGAGGCGGTGCATGTCGCGGGGCCGGCGGAGGAGGGGGTCACGATCGCGGCGATGATCCTGAAGGATCTGGCCGAGCACGAGGGACGGGATCTGTCGCGCATCGCGGTGATCGGTCGCTCGCACACGACGGTGTCGGAGATCGGAAGGGCGCTCGAACTCGAGGGGATCCCGGTCGATTTCTCGCAGACGAAGCGGTACGAGGAGGACGAGGCGGTCCTGGACGTGAAGGCGTGGATCGGTCTGGTGACGGGTGTGCCCGGGCCCTGGGTGATGCGTCTGCTTGTGCGCCCGCCGGTGGCGTTGCCGCCGGAGCTAGCGGTGTCTCTGGTGTCGGCGTACGCGTCGCACGAGCGTCAGGCGCGTGTCGAGGGGGCCGAGCCGATGTCGGTCGGGGCTTTTCTGGCCGAGCGTGCCGAGGAGCACGCGGGTCTGGGGCGGTTGTCTGAGTTGCTCGCGGAGTTTGTGGCCGAGGCGGCGGTGCGGAGCGCCGAGGAGATGGTTCGTCTGATCATCGAGCGCACGGGTGTGGCGCACCGGGAGCTGCCGAGCCCGAGGGAGGAAGCGCGTCGGGTGCGGGCGCTTGCGACATTCATCGGGTTTGTGCGCACGCTGCAGGCGCGGATCGATGCGCCGGGCGATCTGGCGTCGTTCCAGCGGTACTACGAGGAGCTGGACGCGGACGAGCAGGCGCAGGGTCTTGCGAGCTTTGAGAGCAAGGCTTCGGAGGACGAGGCGGAGCTGTCGGCCGAGGGCGTGAAGCTGCTGACGGCGCACGCGTCGAAGGGGCTGGAGTTTGACACGGTGTTTGTGCCGAGGATCGGCGCGGCGGCCGGGTGTTTCGGTCAGGTCATGAAGCGCGAGGGCCCGTGTCTGCCTGCGGCGCTCGGTGCGTTCGAGGCGGACGAGCGCTCCGCCAATGAGCGCGAGCAGGACGAGGTTCGCCGGCTTTTCTATGTCGCGTGCACCCGAGCCGAGCGCCGGCTCGTGCTGCTGAGCAAGCGTGCCAGGACGCGCAGCGGCTCGATGCACCTGTTCCAGGAGCTGGCGTGGCGAGGCAAGGCGCCGATGGGCCCGGACGAGCGGGGCGAGTCGGTGGCGCTCTACGAGGGCGAGTCGGTCGTTGCGCAGGCGGGCGAGTCGGGGGTCGTGCTGCGCGGGGGCGATGCGCTCTCGGCGGAGAGCGGCTCGGCGGGCACCGAGCGGGAGATCCGCTCGCGCGTGATCGCCGACGCGAGGCGCACGGCTCGGAAGGCGGCTGCGGCGGCGCTGGACCGCGCGGAAGACGGGATCGCCGATGAGAGCGCGCTGGACGCGATCGGGGACGAGCTTGGTCGGTCGGCGCGTCG
Source organism: Phycisphaerales bacterium (assembly GCA_965228265.1). GTDB lineage: Bacteria > Planctomycetota > Phycisphaerae > Phycisphaerales > UBA1924. The sequence goes on along the minus strand of OZ245804.1, from coordinate 546,278 downwards.
GCTGGCGATCGTGCGTGCGGTGGAGACGGGCCTAGCTGTGCCGGCGTGGCTCGCGGGGACGGACGCGTACGCGGACGAGCTGGCGCAGCAGATCGAGGGCGCGATCGAGTTGTCGGGTCAGGGCACGGGGCTGCGTCGGCTGACGGCCCCGCTGGAATTGAGTTATTCGAAGGTCGATCAGTATCGCCGCTGCCCGGCGTGTTTTTATCTGCGGTACGTGCTCGGGATGGTCGAGCCGGGCACGAGTCAGCAGATCGTGGGCACGGTCGCGCACGCGGCTCTGGAGCGGTTTTACAGGCGCTGGAGCGACGCGGACGTCGAGGGCGAGACGAAGCCGACGCTCGATGATCTGATCGGGATCGCGCGCGAGTTGTTCGTGTTCGAGAGCCGACGTGTGCGCGGGGTGGAGGCGTCGCAGCTGGATCAGATCGAGGCGCAGCTGCGGCTCGGGTACGAGAAGCTGCACGACGAGAGCGCGGAGGTGATCCTGCTCGAGGAGAATGCGCCGTTCGCGTACGAGCGCGCGGGTGCGGATGAGGGGGCGCACAGATTCTCGGCGAAGCTGGACCGCGTGGACCGGCTGGCCGAGGGGTTCCGGATCGTGGACTACAAGACGGGCCAGGCGTGGAACAAGCTGCGCGAGCCGAAGAAAGACGATCTGCAGCTTGGGATCTACGCGATGGCGCTGGCGGCGAAGCTGGGCATGCCGATCGACGAGCTCTCGGGCAGCGCGGAGTACTGGCTCTTTGCGACGGGCGAGCGGGGCGTGATCGGGCTGGGCGAGATCGACCACAAGAAAGTCCGCAAGGCGATCGACAAGGCGATCGAGGGGATTCTGGCTGGTGAATTTGTGCCCAAGAAGGGGTGCGGGGGACAGTGCGAACTTCTGATGGGCGGCGCGGAGTAGAGGCGGGGGCCCGGCTGGGGCTGTCGTGGGACAGCGACTTTGGAGTCTCGCTCGTTGTCTGATCTGGCCCAGGGCGTTCTCCTCGGTGAGAGGGGGCGGGAATGCAACATACGTGGTTTGGCCGGGTAGGCTTGTAGAGAACCGGCGGCGCTCGGCGATGGGGAGTGTGCGCACGCCAGGCGGAGATACGCATGAAGATTCAACGGACGCTCGGTCTTGTGATGTCGGCAGGAATGGCTCTGGCGGTTTCGGCCCAGCCCTTGTCGCCACGCGATGACATCGTGACGGGGACGCTGGACAACGGGCTGGGCTACATCGTCAAGGAGCACGCGAACCCGCCGGGTCGGAGCGCGATGTATCTGCACATCTCGACGGGCTCGCTCAACGAGACGGAGGAGATCCGTGGTCTGTCGCACTTCCTGGAGCACATGGCGTTCAACGGCTCGGAGAACTTCCCGCCGGGCGAGCTGATCCCGTTCTTCGAGTCGATCGGTCTGACGTTCGGGCGTCACCAGAACGCGTTTACGAGCTTCAACCAGACGACGTACATCCTGGAGCTTCCCGACGCGGAGCCGGCGACGATCGACAATGGCATGCTCTTTCTTTCGGACGTGGCGTTCGGGCTGAGTCTGCTGCCGGACCAGATCGATGAGGAGCGGGGCGTGATTCTCGAGGAGAAGCGCACGCGTCTGGGTGCGCAGCAGCGGGTGCAGGACGCGTTCTTCAAGGAGCTGGCGCCGGGCTCGACGTTCGGCGAGCGTCTGCCGATCGGGACGGAGGAGGCGATCCAGTCCGTGGATCGCGAGGATTTCCAGCAGTACGTGGATACGTGGTACGTGCCGAGCAACATGACGGTGATCGTCGTGGCGGACACGGACCCGGAGATCGTGGTGAAGGAGATCAAGAACCACTTCTCACGTGGCGCGTTTGTGGAGCGGCCCGAGGATCTGGACATCAACCTGACGCCTTACGAGGGTTTGCGCGCGGTGGTGATCACGGACGCGGAGCTGCGCGAGGCGCAGGTGCAGATGATCGGGATCCGCGAGCCGATGCCGCCGGTGACGACGAAGGAGCTGCTGCGTGATCGGCTGGTGGAGAATTTGGCTTCGAGCGTGTTCAACCGCCGGTTGTCGAAGAAGGTGAACGAGGGCGAGATGTCGATGCTGGGCGGGGGCGCGTTCGCAGCGGACCTGTTCAACGCGCTTCGTCTGTCGATGATCGTGGGCGGGGGCCGACCCGATGCGTGGCAGGCGATTCTCGAGGAGAACGCGGCCGAGCTGCGCCGGGCGCGGCTGCACGGGTTTACGAGCCGGGAGATCGAGGACGCGCGCAAGGCGATGATCGCGGGCGCGGAGCGTTCGGCGGAATCGGAGGGCACCCTGCCGGCGCGGGCGATCCTCGGGCAGTTCAACAACGCGGTGGCTTCGGGGGAGACGCTGACGTCGGCGGCTCAGGATTTGGAGCTGGTGCGCGAGCTCGTGCCGACGATCACGGACGAAGAGGTGAGCCAGCGGTTCCTGGATCTGTACGACGATCAGAACATGACGGTGTTCGTGACGCTTCCCGAGAGCGAGGATGCGCCGACGGAGAGCGAGCTGCTCTCGATCGCGGAGGCGGCGCTGAGCGTGACGCCCGAGGCGGAGGTCGATGAGGAGCGCCCGACGGAGCTGATGGCAGAGCTCCCGACGCCCGGCAAGGCGAAGGAGCTTGCGCGGCACGACGGGACGGACGTGTGGTCGGCCTGGCTCGATAACGGCGTGCGCGTGCATGTCCGCGAGATGGATTACCGCAAGGAGAGCGCGACGATCACGATCACGCTCGCGGGCGGGCGGATTCTCGAGAGCGAGGCGACCAGGGGCATCACGGACGTGGCGGCTTTGGCGCTCTCCCGGCCGGCGACGCGTGGGCTGTCGAGCACGAACGTGCGCGATCTGATGACGGGCAAGAAGGCCAGTGTGTTCGGGTACGCCGGCGACGACACAGTTCGGCTGACGGTCTCGGGGAATCCTTCGGACTTTGAGCCCGCGTTGCAGCTGGCGCACCTGCTGCTGACGGAGCCTGTGATCGAGCAGGCGGCGCTGGATCAGTGGCGTGAGTCGCAGAAGCAGGCGATCGAGCAGCGTGAGACGTCGCCCCAGGCGAAGCTTCAGGAGCTGCTGCGCGAGACGACGTCGCCCGCGGGCGAGGTGCGGATGCTGCCTTTGACGATGGAGGACGTCGAGCGTGTGACGCTGGACGAGGCGCAGAACTGGCTGGACTTCACGGTGCAGCACGCACCGATCGAGGTGTCGGTCGTGGGCGACATCGACAAGGAGCGGGCGATCGAGCTGGTGGAGACGTACATCGGTTCCTTGCCGGCGAGGGAGCGGATCTCGGAGGACACGCTCGACGAGCACCGGATGATCGATCGCCCGATGGGGCCGCTCGAGGTGAGCGAGCAGATGGACACGCAGACGGAGATGGCGATCGCGTGGGCGGGCAGCTTCGGTCCCGACGCGTCGAACGTGCGGGATGTGCGTCTGGTGAACCTGGCGACACAGATCCTGTCGACACGGATGGTCGAACGCATCCGCGAGGAGCAGCAGCTCGTGTACTCGATCCGCGCGGTGAGCCGACCTGCTTCGGCGTACCCGGGGATGGGCACGATCTACGCGGCCGGGCCGTGCAAGCCGGGCAACGAGGCCAAGCTCGCCAGTGAGATCGGCAACATGTTTGCCGAGTTCGCCAAGGAAGGCCCCTCGGGCGGGGAGGTCGAGACGGCTCGCAAGCAGATCTTCAACCAGCTCGACGAGCAGCTCAAGGAGCCGGGCTACTGGACGGGGGTCCTCAGCGACATGACGTACCGCGGCGTGAACCTCGACGACGTGGCGCAGATCGAGGAGGACTACGCAAGGTTCACGGCCGACGAGGTGCGTGCGGCGTTTGCGAAGTACTACGCGCCGGGCAACACGATCAGCGTGACCGTGACGCCGGCGGGCGAAGGCGGCGTTGTGAAGTAAATCAAAAAGTCGCTATAATCGGCCCTCATGGCAAACACCATATGGCCTACATGTTGGAGGGATCCTATCCGGATCCATTGGATCTACAGAGTTCTTATTGCTGTAGGAGAATTTGGTGGAGCAATAGGACTAGGCGTTTTACCGTTTCTGCTTCCGTCCGATCCTAAAGAACAAAAATGGTATATAGTCGGTGCGGTTGCATGCGCTGTATTATCATTTATTTGTCTGATTTTAATGGAGTTTCTTAATCATTTTGGATCTCCATGGCGGAGGTCGGTGTTGCGAATACTCGAACAACTTGGTGCTGAGTTGTGGCAATCCAACCCGGACAAGCTTGAGGGGGGTGAGCATGAGCATCGAGTCACCTTGTTTCAGCTTCAAAAACGATGGTTTGCGCTCAGATGGTGGTCAAGATTTTTCGGAGGACACAATTGGACCCATAGACTTGTGCCAAGAGCCCGAGCTCCTCGGTCGGGTCGACGTCCGCGGCGTGTATTTCGAGTCAACGACCAGGACGGGGATCATTGTGAGGGCATCGCAGGCTTAGCGTTTTGCCGTGGCCAGAAATCCCTTATTCAACGCAATTTACCTGACTTGCATCCAAGAAACGGGCAACCCGGTGAGATGATGCCCGTATCGGACGAGGCATACAAAGAATATGCCAAGCGGACCAATGACTCTATTGCTATTGTGAAGAGCGAAAAATATTCTGCTAGAGTGATTGGAGGCGTAGCTGTGTATGTGAACGGCGAGCGATGGGGTGTTCTCCTTATTGATTCTCGCGATGCAGACCCAGTACAAGACGCTGTGTTTACTTCGTCGAAGTCTGGACGTCGTTTGTTGAATCTGCTGTCGGCAGTCTTGGAGAACTGACATGCACGCAATTCAGCTAAATGCAACACGAGTTACCGACAAAGAAACGATCAAGGGCATTGAGTTTGAGGTTGGAATTTCACCTTACTACTTCCCTGAAGAGGTTGTCCCATCGATAAATGCACTGGAGGGCAAATTCGTCATTCAATGCAAGTACGGTATTGATGACGACGAGGGCACGGTCGAGGTCGATGACGATCCACAAGACGCGCTACATTTTTTCGTAGGTAAGCGGTCTGGGCGTTTACTGCGTATAGAGATCGATGTTGATAAGCATGATCTCGATCATGTAGCAATGACATTGACTAAAAAATTGGATCCCGTTGTAGATCGATTTGAAGGTGCTTCCAAGCCATTTAGGGGATTTAAACCTACACTTGAGGCAATAAGTCTGCAGGCAACTGATATCGCAAATGCTGCTTTGGCATGATCTGAATCAAAGTTCTACTCGAGGGCCGCGGCACCCGAGATGATCTCGGTGAGCTCGGTGGTGATCTGGGCCTGGCGGGCGCGGTTGTAGACGCGGGTCAGGTCCTTGCCCATGGAGCCGGCGTTGTCGGTGGCGGCCTTCATGGCGACCATGCGTGCGACGTGCTCGGAGACGATCGCGTCGTTGAAGGCCTGGAAGAGCGAGGCCTTGACGGTGCTGGGCAGGAGCTCGGCGAGCAGTTCCGGGCCGCTCGGGGTGAACTCGTACTGAAGAGCGGGGCCCGACTTGGGCGCGGTGGTGTCCGCGGCGGGCGGCTTGAGGGGCAGGAGGTTGAGCACCTCGGGCACCTGCTTGCCGGTCGAGATGAACCGCATGTAGATCACGCGGACCGCGGTGACCTCGCCGGCCATGAAGCGGTCCATGAAATCCTCGGCGAGCTTCTCGATCTGTGCGAAGGTGGGGTTGTCACCGATGGAGTGTGTGGTGGTGACGGGGATCTGGTTGAACTTGAGGAAGTTGACGCCCTTCTTGCCGACGACCTCGATGCGGCCGTTCTTGGCGTCGGGGTTGGCTTTGAAGTGGTTGGTGGCGACGCGGAGGATGTTGCCGTTGTAGGGCCCGCAGAGTCCTCGGTCGGAGGTGATCAGGAGTGTGAGTTCCTTGGCATCGGGCTTGAATCCGGCGTCGGGCCCGTTGATGAGCGGGTGGTCGAGGTTGCCGGCGGTCTCGGCGAGTTCGGTGACGAGCCCGAAGACACCCTCGGTGTAGGGCTTCGTGGCCGTGGCCTTGATCAGGGCCCGGCTGAACTTGCTCGTGGCGATCATCTGCATCGTGCGCGTGATGCGTTTGATGTTGCCGACGGCCTTGATGCGCTTCTTGATTTCGCGGGTCTTTCCCATGGGGCCAATGGTAGGCCCCGTTTCGGCCCTGTCAGCGCCTCTTGGCAGCTTCCTGGTGCGACTTGTGGGACTGAGCCTTGGGGTGGACCTGGCACGAGCCGGCGCCGGTGCCTGCGGGGGGCAACTGCATGGGGAAGGCGAAGCTCAGGCCTTCACGGACGCGGTTGCGGTCGGTGTGGCTGGGTCGTGGGCTCATGTCTTGCTCCTTCGGCTTTGGCCCGGGCGGGCTTGCGTCATGCAAGAGGCCACCGGATGACCCGCTGGCAAGGCTCCCGGCCCGGAGATCCATCCGAAATCGGCCTTGGGGGGCGACAGCGGGCGGATAGGCGGAGCAACCTGCCCATGCTGACATCCATTCACGCCCGGGGAAGGTCTGAGAAAACCGAGGGGTTCCCCCGAGCCAGATTGGGTCGGTTCTGGGCGTCAGTGTTTGGGGGTGGTTCAGGAGAGGGTCAGGCCGTCGTGGGCGAGGGCCATGGCCTCGGGGAGGGATGCGTTGGTGGCTTCGTGGGCGAGCTCGTGGCTCATGTGGACGAACAGGGTCCGGTCGGCGTCGACGCGGGTGGCGATCGAGACAGCCTCGTCGAGGGTCAGGTGGGTGGGGTGCTTGCGGTCGCGGAGGGCGTCGAGGACGAGTGTCTTGAGGCCGGCGAACTTGGCCCAGCTCTCGGTGGGGATGGCCGAGACGTCGGTGCAGTAGGCCAGGGGCATCCAGCCCGGCTCGGGCAGCGAGGAAGTCGGCTCGATGCGGAAGCCGAGCACGGGGAGTCGCCCGTGGAGCAGGTTGATGGGCGTGAAGCGCAGGCCGAAGAGGTCGATGGGGTGGTTGCTGGGGATTTCGTGGGCGATGAGCGAGGCGACGAAGCTTTTCTGGATGTTTCGGCTGGGCTCGAAGATGTGCTGGTAGACGCGGCGGAGGTGCTCGAGTGTGTGGGCGCTTGCGTAGATGTCGATCGCCCGGCCCATGGTGATGTTGAATCGGCGGACCTCGTCGAGGCCGAAGGTGTGGTCGACGTGGTTGTGGGTGAAGAGGATCGCGTCGAGGCGCTGGAGGTTGTGGCGCAGGACCTGTTGGCGAAGGTCGGGGCCGGCGTCGATGAGGACGGCCCGATCCTGCCCGGTCGGGTCGGTCCACTCGATGAGGGCGCTGGTGCGTGTGCGGTTGTCGCGTGGGTCGGTGCTTGTGCAGACGGCGCAGTCGCATCCGATGAGCGGGATGCCGGCGCTGGTGCCCGTGCCGAGGAAGGTGAAACGCATCGGGGGAGGTTAGGTGGGTGGCCTAGACCTCGATGGAATCGCCAGCGCCGAGCGCTTTAACGCGGATGTCTTTGGGATTGAAATCGTCCAGATCGACCTCGATGGGGGGCCAGGTGTTGTAGTGGCAGGGGATGACGGTCTTGGCGCCGACCCACTCGGCGGCGAGGGTCGCGTGTGCGGGGCCCATGGTGAAGCGGTCGCCCACGGGGAGGATGGCGACGTCGGGTTTGTGGAGCTCGCCGATGAGTTTCATGTCGGAGAAGAGGGCGGTGTCGCCCGCGTGGTAGATGGTGAGGCCGGCGATTTTGATGATTAGGCCGCAGGCGACGCCCATGTAGAAGCCGTCGTCGATGCTCGATGAGTGGATGGCGTGTGTGAAGTCGACGGAGCCGAAGGATGTGGGGACGCGTCCGCCGGGGTTGCCCGGGTTGATGTTGTCGTAGTTGTGGCGTGTGCGGAGCCACTCGCAGACTTCGAAGTTGGCGGTGACCTGCGCCTGCGTGCGTCTGGCGATGGCGGGCGCGTCGCCGACGTGGTCGCTGTGCCCGTGGGTGAGGAGGATGTGGGTGGGGTGAAGGTCGTCCGCCTTGATGCCGGCGTTCTCGGCGGAGGGGTTGCCGGTGATGAACGGGTCGATCAGGACGCGGAACTCGCCCGCGGCGATGAGGAAGGCGGAGTGACCGAGGTACTGGATGGTGGCGGCCATGGGTTGCTCCTTTCCGAGTGGTCGGGAGCGCATGGTATCACGTTCGCCTGCGCGTCTGCGTTCTAGTAGATGGTGAGCACGGTTGGCAGAATCTGGTGCATGTGCGCCCATTCGTTGATATGCGCGAGGCCGAAGATGCAAAGCACAAGCGAGGACTCAAGCATCGCCTTGGTGAGGATGCGCGGCGAGACGGCCATGGATTCGCACAGCGCGGGTTTGCGCACAAGCGGGACGAACCGCGGGACGCGGCTGGTGTACTCATCGAAGGCTTCGCCGAAGAGGTCGCGGAGCTTGCGTTCCTCGCTGAGGATCGTGGGCCAATGGGTGAGAAAGAAGATGGCTGCGAGCAGAATGGCGAGCGTGATGGACTCGAAGGCGAGGCCCGCGCCGATGAAGCCGAGGAAGCTGAAGAAGTAGAGCGGGTTTCGAACGAGCGAGTACGGGCCGTCGGTGACGAGGACCTTGCTCTTCTTGCCCGTGATGAAGGCGGCGGACCAGAGTCTTCCCATCGCGGCGACGACCAGGAGCACGAGGGCGCTGACCTCGAGCGTGAGATTGGTGACAGAGTCCTCTGCGTAGACGTGGCGTGAAACGAGCGCGGTGAGCACGACGCCGAGACCGAGTGCTTTGGTGTAGAACAGCCGGGTTGTCATGATGCTGCCTTTCGTGTCCGCCCGCTGATGGGATGATCGGTCAGCGCGGTTGGGTGCTGCCAGTTTACAAGCGGGTGTGGATTGCGCAGCGGCAAACATGACCAGAATGTGAAGAGTCGGGGGAAATGCGGATAGATGGTCCGGGTGTCGCAACGCCGGCTGGTGATTAGCCGATCTGTTCGGATTTGAGTTCGCGGCTCATGAGGTTCGTGATGGCGTCCAGTGGATCGACGCGGTCGAAAAGGACGGAGTGGACGGCCTGGGTGATGGGCATCTCGACGCGGAATTTCTTGGCCAGCGCGACGACTGCTTTGGAGGTGGCGACGCCCTCGACGACGAAGGGTGTTCGTTTGAGGTAGGCGTCGAGTGGTTCGCCCTTGCCGAGCGCTTCGCCGCAGGAGCGGTTGCGTCCTTCGGGGCTGAAGCATGTGGTGGCCAGGTCGCCCACGCCCGCGACGCCGAAGAAGGTGTCCCGGCTGGCGCCCATGGCGACGCCGAGGCGTGCGATCTCGGCGAGTCCTCGGGCCAGGAGTGCGCTCTTGGCGTTGGCGCCGGCCTGGAGCCCGTCGAGGATGCCCGCGGCGATGGCGATGACGTTCTTGGTGGCGCCGGCGAGTTCGACGCCGAGCAGGTCGTCGTTGGTGTAGACACGCAGCCAGCTTGTGTTGAAGAGGCGCTGGAGGGCGCTTGCGAATGAGCCGTCGTCGGTGGCCGGGTCTGTGGAGGCGACCATGGTCGCCGGGAGACAGGCGGCCAGTTCGGTCGCGATGGTGGGGCCCGAGAGGCAGCCCAGGGGGCGGGCGGCCCGGTCGGGGTCGTCATCGAGGACGTCGGCGATGATCTGGGTGGGGCGGAGGAGGGTGTCGATCTCGACGCCCTTGGCGACGCTCACGAAGCCGGCGCTCTCGGGGACCCACTCGCGGACGCGGCCGATGACCTCGCGGATGTGTTGGGTGGGGACGGCGACGACGACGATCTGGCTCTCGAAGAGGGCTTCTTCGAGGTCGAGCGTGACGCGGACGGTCTCATCGAGCTCGAAGTGGGCGAGCCGGTTGGAGGTGTGGGTCTGGGCGAGGGCGCCGACCTCGTCTGGGTCGTGGCCCCATGCTCGGACGTTGACGGCTTTGCGCTGCCCCCCAAGGCCGGGGTCTGAGCCGGCGAGCATGTTGGCGCAGACGAGGCCCATCTGTCCGACGCCGAGGATGGCAATATTGGTCGTGGTTTGATCGGTCATTGTGTCCTCGCGTGGGTCTGCGGTGAACCCGCGTGGGCGCGCGGGCGTAGAGCGCTACGATACCAGCCCGGCCGGTGGGTCGGCGCGGGGCGAGTGATTCCAGAGCCGACAGACGAGATTTGCACCGGCCCGATCGGGCCAGGGAGCCGACCACGCATGTCAGAGACACAGACCGCCGAGGTGATGGGCCTTCAGCAGAGCGCGACGAGCACTTCGGACGCGTTCGAGGCCGCGGCCGCGGAGGCCAAAAGCGAGCGTTACGTACTGATCTATCTGATCGGCGGCATGCTTGTGCTGACGACCTTGATCTCCAACGTATTCGGGTTGTTGCCCGAGCTGGTGGCGCAGATCCCGGCGCTGATCGGCTCGGTGATCCTGGCGGTGCCCCTGTTCGGCGCGGCTCTGGGTGAGATCCGCAGGCAGCAGATCAGCTCGAACACGCTCGCCTCGCTTGCGATTCTCGCGGCGATCATGAGTCAGATGTACGCGGTCGCCGGCTCGCTCGCGTTCATCCTGCTGGTGGCGGATCAGTTCGTGCGGCGCACGGCCTGGGGTGCCCAGCGGGCGATCGAGCAGCTCATCGGGCTGACCCCCGACATCGCCAGGCTCGTGGAGGAGGGCGCCGAACGCGAGGTGCCCCTCGAGCAGATCAAGGTCGGCCAGGTCGTCCGTGTGCGTCCCGGCGAGAACCTGCCGGTGGACGGCGTGGTGATCGAGGGTCGCTCGACGATCAATCAGGCGTCGCTGACGGGTGAAGCCGTGCCTGTTGAGGTCGCGGTGAACGACCATGTGTATGCAGGCACGACGAACCTGACGGGCGGCATCGATCTGCGCGTGACCGAGGTCGGCGCGGAAACGACGATCGGTAAGGTGACCAAGCTCATCGGCGAGGCGGAGAAGTCCAAGACGCCCAGGCAGCTCATCATCGAGCAGGTGGCGCAGTTCTTTGTGCCGGTGGTGGTCGCGGTCGCCGCGGTGACCTGGTGGGCGATGAGCCGGAGCGAGGACCAGGCGACCAGAGACGCGGCGGTTTCGACATTCGTGCAGATCCTGGTCGTGACGTGCCCGACGGCACTTCTGCTTGCCAGCCCGACGGCGATGGTCGCGGCGTTCGCTGCGGCGGCTCGGCTCGGCATCCTGATCAAGAAGGCGACCTACCTCGAAGCGGCTGCCACAATCGACACGGTCGTGATGGACAAGACGGGCACGATGACGACGGGCGTCTTCGAGGTGTCCAAGCTTGTTCCGGCTGAGGGTGTCAGCGGCGCGGACCTGCTCCGGGCGGCGGTCAACGGCGAGCAGCACTCCAACCACCCGCTCGCGCAGTCGATCCTCAAGACGGCCAAGGCCGCCAAGATCGATCCGGACGGCACGCGGGATTACGAGGAAGTGCACGGCCGGGGCGTGCGGGCGCGGACTTCGATCGGTGAGCTGTGCGTTGGTCGCGCGACGTGGCTGAGCGAGTTGAACCCGGAGATCAAGCCGCAGCTTGCCGAGGTCGAATCGAAGATCGAGGGCATGACGGGCGTGCACGTGATGCAGGACGGCAAGTACCTGGGCGCGGTGGGTCTTGCCGACACGGTTCGCAAGAACACGAAGAGCGTGATCGAGCGTCTGCGTGAGCTTGGCGTTCGCAAGATCGCGATGTTCACGGGCGACCGGGTGAGCGTGGCCAAGCGTGTGGGCGTGGCTGTCGGGATTGATGCGATCGAGGCCGAGTGCCTGCCCGAGGAGAAGCACGAGCAGATCCGCAGGCTGACCAAGTCGGGCGCCAAGACGCTGATGGTCGGTGACGGCATCAACGACGGCCCGTCGCTGGCGGCGGCTGAGCTGGGCGTTGCGATGGGGCTCTCGGGCTCGGACATCGCGGCCAACAGCGCGGGCGTGGCGCTCATGAACGACGATCTGTCGCGCGTGCCCTTCTTGATGGAGCTGTCCCGCAAGGCCCGGGCGATCGTGACGCAGAATATTGCCATCGCGATCTTCATGGCGCTGATCGGGCTCGGGCTCGCGACGACGCGGACGCTCGATAACTCGTTCGGACCCTTCCTGGCGGGCCTGTACCAGTTCGCCACGGGTGTGATCGTGATCGCCAACAGCTTCCGCCTGTTCCGCTTCGGCGAGAACATCGCGGTGGCAGAGGAATCGGGCGAGAGCGAGGGCATGGTCCGTCGCGAGGGCTCGATCCGGGGGCTCCGCAGCCAGCCCGCCTAAGGGGGCGATCCGAAAAAGGTTCGGTCTTTTGTCGGCGCATGGAATACTTGCCTGCAACGTGAACGGTGCGCATCCCAAGGAGTAACGGGGGCCGATCGGCTCCGTCTGAACCTTGGGGGTATTTCCATGGCGCCGCTGATTGCGCTGCTTTCCATCCTGCTTGGCGGTGAATCCGAAGCCGTCGCGGCACCTGTGCCCGAATCGCCCCCGGCGATCGTGGAGGTGTCCCACGTGCAGGAGGAGGTGGCCCTGCAGCCCGAGGTTGAGACTCCCGACGGGACGCGCCCGGATGAAGAGCGATGGCTCGGCCAGGTGGAGATCCCCGGGCAGGTGATCGACTTTGCGGTCACGATTGTCGAGATTGAGGGTCGTTTGGCCGGCAACATCGACATCCCCGCGCAGGGGCTGATGGGCGGTCAACTCCACGCCGTGGAGCGCGAGGGCGACGAGCTTCGATTTGTCTTTGCCATCCCGAATCAGCCCGAAGCGGTCTGGCCCAAGTGGGTCGTCACCGTTGATGAAGACGGCACGTCGGCCAGTGGGGCGCTGCATCAGTCCGGGGGTGTGTTCCCGACGACGATGACGCTGGATGAGACGGGCCGGGCGGAGATTCTCACGCGGCCCCAGCATCCCAAGCGACCTTTCCCGTACGCGGAGATCGAGGTGACGATCGACGCGGGCGAGCACACGCTGGCGGGGACGCTCACGGTGCCGAGCGAGGAGGAGTTTGGGAAGGGGCCATTCCCGGGCGCGGTGCTCATTACGGGTTCGGGGCCGCAGGATCGTGACGAGACGATCATGGGTCACAAGCCGTTCCTGGTGCTGAGCGATCAATTGACGCGTCGGGGGATCGCGGTTCTGCGGTACGACGATCGCGGCTTCGGCGAATCAACGGGCGACTTTGCCCGCGCGACGACGCTGGACTTTGCCGAGGACGCAAAGGCGTGCGCCAGATGGATCCGTCAGCGTCCCGAGGTGGATCGCGTGGCGATCATCGGTCACAGCGAGGGCGGGTTGATTGCGCCGTTCGTGGCCAACGGCAACGCGGACGTGGACTGCGTGGTGATGCTTGCTGGCCCGGGTGTGCCGGGGCGTGAGGTGCTGATGCGCCAGATGCGCGATCTGAGCGCCGCGGGCGGGCTTGATGATGAGACCATCGAGAAGCAGTCCGTGATGATGGAGCGCGTGTACGACCTGCTCCTCTCCGAGGCCGACGAGGCGGATGTCCGGGCGGAGATCGAGAAGCTGGTGCGTCTGCAACTCGGCTTCGGGCCGGAGGAGCAGGATCAGTCGGTCACCGATGCGGTGGATCAGACGCACAAGCAGGTGACGGGTCCGTGGTGGCAGCAGTTTCTGACGCTCGACCCCCGGCCGGCGCTGCGCGAGATGACCCAGCCGGTCATGGCGCTCAACGGCTCACTCGATCTGCAGGTCGCGGCGGATCAGAATCTGGCTGAGATCGAGCGGGTGTTCGAGGAGGCCGGCAAGAGCGACCAGCTGACCGCGATCGAATTCGAGGGGCTCAACCATCTGTTCCAGCCGGCCACGACGGGGAGCATGGATGAGTACGGCCAGATCGAGACGACGTTCGACGAGGGCGTGATCGAGAAGATGGCGTCCTGGATCATCGAGAACGTGCGCTAGAGCACGAGGATCGACGCGCAGGCGAGGTAGATCACCAGCCCAGAGACGTCCATGAGCGTCGCGACGAGCGGCGAGCTGATGGTCGCCGGGTCGAGCCCGATGCGGTCGAGGATGATCGGGAACATCGAGCCGATCGTCACACCCCAGATCACGATGGCCAGGATCGAGATCCCGACGGTCAGCCCCACGCTCGCGGCGCGTGTGTCGGTGACGATGCCCGACGCGTTGAGCGTGACGACGACCACGAACGCCAGCACGCCGAGCACGGCTCCGAGGATGAGCCCCGTGCGCAGCTCGCGGACGATGACGCGCAGCCAGTCGGCGTGCTCGATCTCTTCGAGCGAGATGGCGCGGATGAGCAGGCTCGCGGCCTGTGTGCCCGTGTTGCCCCCCGAGGAGATGATGAGCGGGATGAACGAGACGAGGATGGCGGCCTTTTCGAGGTGCGACTGGAACATGTCGAGCACGCCGATGGTGGCGACCTGGAGAATGAGCAGGATGCAGAGCCAGATGCCGCGGGCCTTGACCATCTCGAGGAGCCCGGTCTGCATGTAGGGCTTGTCGAGCGCCTCCATACCGGCCTGTTTCTGGATGTCCTCAGTGACTTCTTCCTCGGCGACGTCGGCGACGTCGTCGTGGGTGACGATGCCGAGCAGCACACCCCGCGAGTCGATGACGGGCAGGGCCGTGCGGTCGTATCGGCCCATCATGCGGACGGCTTCTTCGCGGTCTTCGTGCGCGTCGAGGTACTGGAAGGAGTCGTCCATCAGGTCGCTGATGTGCGTCGAAGGGTCGGCGATCAGGAGCTGACGGATCATGAGGTCATCGACGAGGCGCTGCTTGCTGTCGACGACGAAGATCCAGTGGACGGTTTCCGCGTCGCGTCCGAACTTGCGGATGTGATCGAGTGCGCGGCTGACGGTCCACTCGGGGCGGACGCGCACGTAGTCGGGCGTCATGAGGCGTCCGACCATGTCGGCGTCGTAGCCGAGGATGGCCTGCGTCTCGCGGCGCGTGGCTGGGCTGAGTGAGGCGATCAGGCGCGTGGCGACCTCGGTGGGCAGCTCGTCGAGCACGCGGGCGCGGTCGTCGGGTTCGAGCGCTTCGATCGCCTGGCGCGAGCGGATGTCGCCGAGCTGGTCGATCAGGTCGGTCTGGAGATCCGCGTCGAGCTCGGCGAAGACATCGCCCGCCTCGTCGCGCGGGAGGAGTCGGAATGTGACCGCGGCTTGTTCGAGCGGGAGATCGGTCAAGAGGTCCGCCACGTCCGCGGGCGGCACGCCCGTGAGCGACTCGCGCAGTGCGCGGAAGTCCCGCCGGGCGATCAGCTCGGAGACCTCGGGCATGAGCAGTTGGCTCGTGGGATTCACAGAGAAGGCTACGCCAGGGAATCAAACCCCGAGAGCCCGACGGGTTCGCGGGTGTAAAAGGCCTCGCCCGAGGGGGTGCCGATGCGTGAGCCGAAGTAGGTGAGCGAGGCGTGGACCCAGTCGACGATCCTGCGGTTCTTCTCGGGCAGGACGAACTGGGTGTGGTAGGCGTTGATGGAGTCGATCTTGGTCTGCTCGTAGCCCGTGACGTCGACGACGAAGCTCGGGTTGGCCACCCAGCGCAGGTGGGTGGCGTAGTAGTAGAAGAACCATTTGGGGTAGATCGGTTCGCCGAGCGGGATCGACTCGCCCGTCCAGCCGTCGACGGGGTCGGGCAGGTCGAGGCTGGTGAGCTTGGCGTCGAAGCGGGCGTCCTCGGCGATGCGTGTGACGGCGATGTGGTCCGGGTGGGCGTCTTCGAAGAAGGGCGCAAAGAGGATGTCGGCTTGGTGTGCGCGGATGACCGCAGCGAGCTTGTGGCGGGCCTCGACCGAGTGCAGGACCTCGCGGTTCTTGAGCCCGAGCAGGTGGCGCTTGATGGGCGGTTGGTCTTTGGGCGCGAGGATCTCGGCGGCTTTCATGGCTTCGCTCTGGCGCGTGACGGGGTCGCCAAAGGGCGTGGGCTCGCCGTTGGTGACGTCGAGGAGGAGGAGGTTGTGGCCTTGCGCGGCGAGCTTGGCGATGGTGCCGCCCATGCCCAGCTCCTGATCGTCCGGGTGCGGGCCGATGACGAGGATGTTGGCCATGGCTCAGTACTCCCGCTGACCGACGACGATGAGTGGCAGGAGCGCCTGCTCGCCGAAGGCGTCGGTTTCGAGTTCGGCGTGGACGATGCGTTCGGGGGCGGTGGTGGCGAAGAACCCGCCGCCTTTGAAGGCGTCGCTGTACTGGTCCTTGAATTCGGCGAGGCTGATCGTGAGCGACTGCCCGATGCCGAGGCCCTGGATCTCCTTGCTGAACCACTTGTTGAGCCAGATGGTGGAGGGCCCGAAGTTGGTGGCGGTGGTGTTGGTGAGTGTGATGGATCGGCCCTGGCGGTAGATCTGGATGTTGCTTGGCTCGAGCGTGGTGAAGTTGGTGGGGTAGGGGTCCCGCTCGACGAAGGCGGCCGATCGCAGGCATCCTGGCAGCAGGACGGCCGCGAGGGCGATGAGGGCGGGCGGGAGGAGACGTGCTGGGGTGGGTCGCATCGTTCCTATCCTCTACCCGGTGGGCTGCCAGAGCAACAACGCGACCGCTCCCGCGCCCGGAATCGCTCCGGGGGGCGAGGGGCTCGATCCGAGGCGATGTGCCGAGGACGTGGCGCGCTCGCATGGCGGGCTGGGGATCGACCCCAGAATCCCGGGGGCTGTGCCGGGCTGGGATGCGCCCTTCTTTCAGGCGGGGCTGGCGGGGTATTCCGACGCGGCGATGCGGATCATCGCGAGGCGTCACGGCTGCCCGGCCTGCGTGACCGAGGCCTTGCTCGATCGGACGCTCCTGGCGGGCGGACGGGGGTTTGCCAAGGCGGATCTGGGCGAGCTGCACGACAATGTGCCGGGCGGCGACGAGGACGCGCCCCTGGTCGGGCAGATCATGGGCAGTGAGCCGGCGGAGATGGCCGCGGCGGCGCTGAAGATGCTCGAGCAGGACAACCGCGGTGCCAAGGCGTACCGGGATCTGGCGTACGAGGACATCACGCGGCACAAGGTGCGCGAGGATTTTTCCGGAGTGGGAGCAAGTTTGGTGGGGGCGGCGTCCCGCCGCCCAGAGGATGGAAGTGATAGAGAAGAGGAAGAGGGAGGCTGGAAGCCTCCCCCACCAGAAGCAGCAGCCTCCTCCTTTGCAGCCATCGATGTGAACCTGGCGTGCCCGGTGAAGAAGATCGCCAAAAAGGCGCGGGGCGGGCACTGGCTGGCCGAGCCGACGGGCGCGATCCGGATTCTTGAGGCGGTGCGCGAGGCGGTGCCGACGCATGTGCCCGTGACGGTGAAGATGCGCCGCAGTTTCGACGACACGCCCGAGATGATCGAGAGCTTCTGGAAGATCTTCGACGCGGCCTACGACATGGGCTGCGCGTGGGTGACGGTGCACGGACGCACGGTCGAGCAGAAATACGTCGGCCCGAGCCGATGGGACTTGCTGAAAGAGATCCGCGAGGTCCGCCCCGATCGCGTGATCCTGGGCTCGGGGGACATCTGGAACGCGGGCGACATTTTCCGCATGATGGCCTACACGGGCCTGTCCGGCGTGAGCGTCGCGCGCGGGTGCATCGGGAACCCGTGGATCTTCAGACAGGCACGGGATCTGATGGCCGGGCGCGAGCCGAGCATGCCCACGATCGCCGAGCAGCGGCAAGTCCTCGAGGACCATTTCGAGCTTGCGATGAGTGTCAACCGCTCGATGGTGCGCAGCCCAGAGTCGCACACGGGCAAGACGATGCGCAAATTCGGCATCCGCTTTGCGCAGCACCACCCGGAGAGTGAGCTGGTGCGCCAGCGCATGATCGCGGTCAGCTCGCTGGCCGACTGGCGCGCGGTATTGGATGAGTTGTACACGGAGGCTTGATGCGATGGAAACGCCCAGTCACGACAACACGATCATCCAGGGCTGGCTGACGGCCTTTGCCAGCTCGAAGAAGTGGGCCGACGGCTCGATCGAGCAGATGTCGGACGAACAGCTCTTTACGCAGGTCGCGCCGGGGTTCAACTCGGTGGCGGCGATCATGAAGCACATCGCGGGGAACGTGAAGAGCCGGTGGACCGATTGGCGCACGACCGACGGCGAGAAGCCCTGGCGAAACCGCGAGACAGAGTTCGATGTCGAGGGGCTGACGCGTAAGGACGTGCAGCAGCTCTGGGACGGCGCTTGGGTGACGATCTACCGCGAGCTGATGTCGATGACGGAAGAGGATCTGTCGCGGACGATCACGATCCGGGGCGAGGATCACACGGTGCCCGAGGCGGTGAGCCGTCAGCTCTTGCACGCGGGGTATCACACGGGTCAGATTGTGTGGCTCGGGCGGATGCTGGTGGGCGATGGGTGGAAGTGGCTCACGGTCAAGCCGGGCGGGAGCGACGACTTCAACCGCCAGATGCACGAGCGGTTCGGGCCGGGGCTTGGTCCGGGCGCGGGGCAGGTGTGAGGCCGGCTTAGGATGGGCCGTATGACGCGCCCGGCCCGCGTGCCGGTACGATTCGGGTATGAAACACCTATCCATGCTGGTGGCGATTGTGTTCGCGCTGGGGACGCAGGCGCAGCGGTCGATCGAGTTCCGTGCGACGGTGGACCCGTCGGTGCAATCGACGCCGGCCAATGGCAGGCTGGTGGTGTACCTGATCGATCTGGATTCGGATCTTTCGCGGGCCCAGCCGGCGGACGGGCCGTTCTTTTCTGATCCGCAGCCGATGTTCTCGGTCGGGGTGCGTGGTGTGCCCGCGGGGGAGACGATCGTTGTCGATGACGGGGCGGCTTTCTTTCCGGTGATGCCCAGCGAGCTGTCGCCCGGCCGGTATCGTGCGCAGGCGGTGCTCGATCAGAGCCGAACGAACAGCAGCTGGCGCCGCGAGGAGGGGAACCTGTTCTCGGAGCCGGTGCTGTTTGATGTGACCGAGCGCGAGCAGGTGCAGGTGGTGCATCTGCGACTGTCGCAGCGGGTGGGTTCATACGAGAGTCGATCGGAGGAGGGCGTGCATCCGATCGCGGTGCAGTCGCGGCTGCTGTCGGCGTTCCGGGGGCACGAGGTCACGCTCAAGGCGACGGTGATCGAGCCGGTCGATATGGAGGAGGGGCGCCGATACCCGGTGGTGTACGAAGTGCCGGGCTTCGGCGGCGATCACAACCGCGCGCTCTGGGTCGGGGCGAGGATGCGTTTTATGCCCGCGGATTCTGACATCGGCAGGCTGGCACGCAACGCGTACTGGGTAGTGCTCGATCCCGAGGGGCCCAACGGGCACCACCTGTTCGCGGACTCGGCGAACAACGGCCCGGTCAGTCAGGCGCTCACCAGGGAACTCATCCCCGCGATCGACGAGGCGTTCCAGACCATCGCCGCGCCCAGCGCCAGGCTCCTGCGCGGGCACTCCTCGGGCGGGTGGTCGGTGATCTGGCTCATGCTGAACTGGCCCGACGTCTTCGGGAGCGCGTGGTCCAGCTCGCCCGACCCGGTTGATTTCAGCTCGTTCCAGGCGGTCGACATCTACACCGAGGCCAATATGTACCGGCGTGAAGACAAGAGCCGGGACAAGGCAAACGAGATCGTCTGGATCCCCAGCTACAAGGACGAGCATGGCAACGTCGGCATGACCATCCGTCAGGAGAACCGGATGGAGGAGGTGCTCGGGCCGGGCAACACGAGCGGGCAGCAGTGGGACTCGTGGCTGGCGGTCTTTGGCCCAAGACGAGCCGACGGCTCGCCCGCGGACCTCTTCGACCCGCGCACGGGCGCGATCGATCGTGGCGTGGCGCGGCAGTACGAGAAGTACGACATCGTGCGCACGCTGCGGAGCAAACGCGCCAGCTACGGGCCCATTCTCAAAGACAGGCTCCGGCTGATCGTGGGCGACATGGACAACTACGACCTCGACGAGGCGGTGAAGAAGCTCAAGACCGAGCTCGATGGGTTGTCGTTCGCGGGGAACCGGGCGTATCACGGCTACATCACGATCGTGCCGGGCCGGGATCACTCGAACATATACGAGACGCCCGAGATGGAGGCGATCCCGGGCCAGATGCTCGAGGAGCTCGAGCGACGCGGGCACATCGAGAAGGCCGCGACGGGGGAGGGCGAGTGATGGCGGATTGTGATCGCGCGACGGCGCTGGCCGAGGCGATGCGGGCGACGGGCCCTTTGGTGACGCGGTTTCTGACGGGCTTCGACGACACGAACCGGACGAAGCAGATGCCGACGCTCCCGAATCACGCGGCGTGGTGCCTTGGGCACCTGGCGCTGACGATGCACCGGTTCGCCGAGCGCTTCGACGGGCAGGCTCTGCCCGCGTCGGATTTTGTCACGGGCGATGGAGCGGCGGGAAACGAGACGCGGTTCGACACCGAGTCGGTGTGCCTCGGTTCGAGGCCCGTTGATGATCCGTCGATCTACCCAACGCTCGAGCGCGCACAGCGGGTGTTCGAGGACGCGATCGAGCGGATCGGCGCGGCGATCGAGTCGCTCGATGAAGCGCAGCTCGACGAGCAGCAGCCCTGGGGCAAGGGGACATTCAGGGTCGCGGATCTGGCGGCCCGGATCATGTTCCACAACGGCACGCACGCGGGGCAATTGGCGGACCTGCGGCGAGCGATGGGGTTGCCGGGTGTGATCGGCTGAGTCCGGATAGCTCGTCGCGGCACGCCCGAGAACGTTTGAATTGGTTCCCTTTTCGGCTTGTGACGTGCGGGGTCGCGGGATTGGTGTATGTCTTTGAACAGCGGCCTTGCCGCACGGAGACATCGCCATGGACGTGCGCCGACTGATTGCTTTCTCGCTTGTGTGTGCAGCTGCGCCGGCTACGGCGCAGGACGTGATCGGCGGGCACGCGCCCCAGACGCCTGCGCAGGGGGCGATCTCGGCGGAAGAACCGGGCGGGGCGTACATCTACGACGACCAGAAGATGGGCGAGAACCTGACGCTCGAGCGCACGGGGTTGGTCGAACGCATCCGCTTCTGGGGCGGCTCCGAGACGAGCGGGCAGAACGATCTGAACACGATGGGCTTTCGGCTCCAGATCTACGAGCAGAACGGGGAATCGCTGACACTGCTGCACGACCGTCGATTCGCGCGGGGGTTTGCCTCGCCCGCAGAGACGGCCGCGACGTTCGGCGATGAAGAGGCGCGGATGTTCGCGTACGAGCTTGATCTTGCCGGCGACCCGATCGAATTGGCGGGCGGCCAGTCGTATGTGGTGTCGGTGTCGGCGATGCACTTTGTGCCGCCGAGAGAAGGGCGAGAGTCGTGGAGCTGGGCCAGCGCGGCCGGTGACGGCGTGGTGTTCGTGGATCTCTACGACGGCCTCGGACTCGACGAGGGCGATGTGGGCGTCACGGGTCTGGCGATCGAGCTGATCGGTGAGATGGAAGCGCCCGCGTGCGTCGCGGATGTCAACGGCGACGGGGCGCTCAGCCCGGCGGACTTCTCCGCGTGGGTCTCGGCCTACAACACGCAGGACATGCGAGCCGATCAGAACAGCGACGGCATGCTCACGCCCGCGGACTTCTCCGCGTGGGTGTCCAACTACAATGCGGGGTGCTGAGCTCCAGTCGCAGTTCTATGCGATTGAGGGCGCCAAAGCCTCGTCGGCAGATGGCACTATGAACCCAAATTCACGCTGAATTATGCGTGGCTCCATGCTTGGGAGCGAAGCTTCTTGTGTCGGGCAGGCAGTCCGGCGAACAGAACTTCGAACCAAGAAAGAGGAGCCAACATATGAGTACGCTCAACGCAACGATCGCTGTTCTCGCCACGGATGGCTTTGAGCAGAGTGAACTGACCGAACCGATTCGCGCCCTGGAGGATGCGGGCGCTGCGGTTCATGTTGTTGCACCGAAGTCGGGGAAGATCCGCGGCTGGAACGATGGCGAGTGGGGCGACTCTGTCGATGTCGACCGCACGATCGACGAGGCGCAGTCGCGTGTGGATGAGTACGACGCGCTCGTGCTGCCCGGGGGCGTCATGAACCCCGATCAGCTCCGCATGCGTGAGGACGCCACGACGTTCGTGCGCGAGTTCTTTAAGGCGGGCAAGCCGGTGGGTTCGATCTGCCACGGGCCGCAGATCCTGATCGACTGCGGCGTGATCGAGGGGCGTGAGGTGACGAGCTACCCGTCGATCAAGAACGACCTGAAGAACGCGGGCGCACGCTGGGTGGACAAGGAAGTCGTCTGCGACGAGGCGCTGGTGACGAGCCGAACGCCCGATGACCTGCCCGCCTTCAACAAGAAACTGATCGAGGAGATCCGCGAGGGCGTCCACGCGGGCCAGAAGACGGCCTGACCCGCATCTGCGGGCAGGCCACACGGAGCACTTTCGCTCCCGATCGGATGGATCCGATCGAACCGATCGCGGGGACCACCGGTCGATTCCCCCGACCACCCGGCCTTGGTCCCCGCGTTCTTGTGCGCGCCGGGAGCGGTGGACGGATCGGGCCTGATTGTCTAGAGTCATTCTAAACTAGGATCGTTCTCGGTCCTACGACTTCACACTGACCCTGACCAGGAGCCGACACATGTCTGACCGTCCGACTTTGACGACCGCCGAGGGGTGTCCGATCGCCGACAACGTGAACTCGCTGACCGCGGGGCCGCGGGGTCCGCTGCTGATGCAGGACGTGCAACTGCTCGAGCAGATGCAGCACTTCAACCGCGAGCGGATCCCCGAGCGTGTGGTGCACGCCAAGGGCTCGGGCGCCTACGGCACGTTCAAGGTGACCAATGACATCACCAAGTACTCCAAGGCGAGCGTGTTCAGCAAGGTGGGCAAGGAGACCGAGGTCTTCCTGCGCTTCTCGACGGTGGCGGGCGAGAAGGGTGCCGCCGACGCCGAGCGCGACGTGCGCGGCTTTGCGGTGAAGTTCTACACGGACGAGGGCAACTGGGACGTCGTGGGCAACAACACGCCCGTCTTCTTCATCCGTGACCCCTTGAAGTTCGCCAACTTCATCCACACCCAGAAGCGCGAGCCCAAGAGCAACCTCCGCAACAACGACATGCAGTGGGATTTCTGGAGCCAGTGCCCCGAGAGCCTGCACCAGGTCACGATCCTTTTCTCTGACCGCGGCATCCCCAAGAGCTACCGCACGATGCACGGCTACGGCTCGCACACCTACTCGATGATCAACGCCGAGGGCGAGCGCGTCTGGGTGAAGTTCCACTTCAAGAACCAGGCCGGCTTCCAGACGATGACCGACGAGGACGCGGCCGCGATCATCGCCGGCGACCGCGAAAGCCACCAGCGCGATCTGTTCACCGCGATCGAGAAGGGCGATTTCCCCCGCTGGAACGTGCAGATCCAGGTCATGACGCAGCAGGAGGCTGTCGAGTGGGAGCAGAAGACGGGCTGGAACCCGTTCGACCTGACCAAGGTCTGGCCCCACGGCGACTTCCCGCTCATCGATGTCGGCGTCATGGAGCTCAACCGCAACCCGGAGAACTACCACGCCGAGGTCGAGCAGGCGGCTTTCAAGCCGAGCGCTCTGGTGCCGGGCATCGGGCCGAGCCCGGACAAGATGCTCCAGGCGCGCCTGATGAGCTACGCCGACACGCACCTGCACCGCCTCGGTGTGAACCACCACCAGATCCCGGTCAACAAGCCCCGCTGCCCCGTGATGCACTACATGCGTGACGGTCAGGGCGCGACCGCCGAGACGTACGGCTCGATGCCGAACTACTTCCCCAACACCGTCGCTGGCACGCCGCAGGAAGCGCCCGAGTACCGCGACCCCGCGTGGGACATCGGTCAGTCGATCGTCGACCGCTTCGATTCGCGCAAGGACCACGATGACTTCACGCAGGCGGGGAATCTGTACCGCATGTTCGATGACGGCCAGAAGGACCGCCTGACGACCCGTATCGCGGGTGTCCTGGGTGACGCACGCAAGGAAGTCCAGATGCTCCAGCTCTGCCACTTCTTCCGCGCCGACCGTGACTACGGCATGCGGATCGCGAAGAAGCTCAACATCGACGTCGAGGCGGCCATGACCGAGGCCACGCGCAACGCGCCGCAGCCGACCGGGGCCTGATCCCGCAGCAGCCGAGATCTCTCGCAGCGCCCGGGCCCGCCCCGGGCGTTTTTCATGCGCCGGGCGGTTTCCTTGGGCTCCTCATCCGGCTCCCCTACAATCCGTTGACGCACGGGGCGCCCGCGTCGTACGCGGGCTGAGAGGCACCCGATGAACCTGATCCGGCTCGTACCGGCGGAGGGATGCGACCCATGAGTAAAGCACAAGACAATTCACAGAGCACAGTTCTGCCCACCAGCAAGTTCCGCGTGCCGACGCACGGCGCGGGCAACCCCGGGCTGCCCGGCATCACCTCGCCCGGCAGCTTCGCCAACAAGCCCGACATCGGCGGGCCGCTGGCCTTCAGCTCGCCCGACACGCCCGGCATGCCCGCACCGAGCGAGAAGACCGCGTGGGACTTCCTGCCCGAAGACTGGTCGGTTGAGATCATCGAGAACGCCGATGTGAACGCCAGCGCTTCGTCGCCGTGTGCGCACGAGGCTCATGTCTTTACCGACGCGAAGGGTGTCACCCGGCGTGTCACGACGCCTCCCGGCTTTACGCCCATCACGCAGCTCGAGTCGGCGCGTCTGGGCATCGTGACGCCCGAGATGAAGCGCGTCGCCCAGCGCGAGGGGCACCTGACGCCCGAGCAGGTGCGCGACGAGGTGGCCGCGGGCCGCATGGTGATCCCCGCCAACCGCACGCACCTCAAGTACAACCTGGATCCGATGGCGATCGGTCGCGCGAGCAAGACGAAGGTTAACGCGAACATGGGCGCTTCGCCGGTCTCGTCCGGCACCGACGAGGAAGTCGAGAAGCTCAAGTGGGCGGAGAAGTGGGGGGCCGACACGGTCATGGACCTGTCGACCGGGGGCGACCTCGACGAGTGCCGCGAGGCGATCCTCCGCAACTCGACCGTGCCCATCGGGACCGTGCCGATTTATTCGATGATCATCGGCAAGCGCCTCGAAGACCTCGACGAAGAGACCATCATGCAGACGCTCGAGCACCAGGCTCGTCAGGGCGTCGACTACTTCACGATCCACGCCGGCGTCCGCAAGGGGCACCTCAAGTTCGTGAAGAACCGGCTCATCGGGATCGTCAGCCGCGGCGGCTCGCTGCTGGCCAAGTGGATGCTCACGCACAACCGCGAGAACATCATGTACGACATGTGGGAGGACATCTGCGATCTCATGCGCGAGCACGATGTCACATTCTCCATCGGTGACGGTCTGCGTCCCGGCGGGCTCGCCGACGCGACCGACGATGCGCAGCTGGCCGAGCTCGAAACACTGGGCGAACTCACCGAGCGCGCGTGGCGTCGCGGCGTGCAGGTCATGATCGAGGGCCCCGGCCACGTGCCGTTCGATCAGATCGAGTACAACGCCAAGCTCCAGCGATCGCTCTGTCACGGCGCGCCGTTCTACGTGCTCGGCCCGCTCGTGACCGACGTCTTCCCGGGCTACGACCACATCACCAGTTGCATCGGCGCCACGGCGATCGCCTACCACGGCGCCTCGATGCTCTGCTACGTCACGCCCAAGGAGCACCTGGGCCTGCCCAAGAAGGGCGACGTGAAGGAAGGCTGCATCGCTTACAAAATCGCGGCCCATGCGGCCGACGTGGCGCTCGGGATCCCCGGCACGCGCACGTGGGACGACGAGCTGACCAACGCCCGGGCCGCTCTCAACTGGGAGAAGCACTTCGAGCTCGCCTTCGACACCGACACCGCCCGCGCGTACCACGACGAGGACCTCGACGTCGACACCGACTTCTGCGCCATGTGCGGCCACGACTGGTGCTCCGTGCGCATCAGCAAGGAGATCCAGGAGTTTGCCTCCGGCAAAGCCGACGGCTTCGAGCGGGGCAAGCCCGTCAAGTCGGACGCCCTCACCGAGGAGCAGCAGAAGATCCTCGAGCAGCGGGGATACCTCAAGCCCGAGGAGATCCACAAACTGGCGAGCAAGGTCAAGAAGACCGTGGCCGCCAAGGACGAGGGCAAGGCTTCGTGCCATTCGGACTACGTCGATGACGACGAGGCGAAGCGCATCCAGGACGAGCAGCTCGTGCAGGTCGATGTGCGGCCGGCGCTTGGGATTGCCAAGGACGACCGCCTGGTCTGATCCGACCCTGCGAGGAGCGTAAGATGTCAAGGCTCGCTGGGAAGGCGGCGTTGGTGACCGGTGCCGCCCAAGGCGTCGGTCTGGGTATCGCCCGTGCGTTCGTGAACGAGGGCGCTTCGGTCGTGATGACCGACATCCAGGACGAACTCGGCGCAGCCGGCGCCAAAGAGATCGGTGCGAACTATCAGCGACTCGACGTGCGCGAGGAATCGGACTGGGCGTCGGCGGTTGCGTTCGCGCGTGAGAGCTTCGGCCGGCTCGATGTCGTTGTGAACAACGCTGGCGTAGCAGGCATGCACGCGAAGCCCGAGCATAACAACCCGGAGCACGCGGACCTGGCGCACTTCCGCGACGTGATGCGGACGAATCTCGAAGGCGTGGTCCTCGGATGCAAGCACGCGATCGGCGCGATGCGTGCCAACGACCCGAAGGGTGGTTCGATCATCAACATCGGCTCACGCTCGGGGCTCGTCGGCGTGCCAAGGGCTGCGCCATACGCGGCGAGCAAGGCGGCGGTGCTCAATCACACGCGGAGTGTGGCGCTGTACTGCGCCGAGGAAGGCCTGAACATCCGGTGCAACGTGATCCAGCCCGCAGCGATCTTGACGCCCATGTGGGAACCGATGCTCGGCGAGCCCGGAACGCCGGGGCGCAAAGCCATCGAGGAAGCGATCGTCGCAGACTGTCCGCTCAAGCGATTCGGCACGCCCGAAGAGGTCGCCGAGCTTGCGGTGTATCTGGCGTCGGACGCGTCGGCGTACACGACGGGCTCGGCGTTCAATCTGGACGGCGGGATGCTTGCCGGGGCGGCACGCCCGCGGGTTTAAAAGTTTCTCATACGCGTGGTGTAGAGTGCGTGTGCAGCCTGATCGCTGCGCCGAATTTCGGCGCGCACCCCGAACCCGGGTTTCGCGCTGCCGGTACATACCAGCAAGGAGGCACACATGCTCATCGAAATCAACTACCGCGACGGCAAGTCATCCGATGCCCTCGACACGCGCATCCGTGAGACACTCGAAAGCACACTCGACCACCTGACCGATCGGCTGACACGCGTCGAGGTGCACCTCGGCGACGAGAACGCGCACAAGGGCGGCGAGAACGACAAACGCTGCCTGCTCGAAGCCCGCCCCAAGGGGCTCGACCCGGTCGTCGTCGAGGTCCACGGCGAGGACTTCTACGAAACCGTCCACGAGGCTGCGGGCAAGCTGAAACGAACGCTGTCGAAGACGTTCGAGAAGCTCGAAGCGCGATAGGTCGCATCCGCGGGAACCCGGAAATGAAAGAGGCCCCTCGCGCCATGGCGGGGGGCCTCTTGTTCGTTTCGGTTGATTGGGCGCTGACGCCTACTCCTGCAACGAATCAATAAACGCGTTCGCCTCGGCGATCGACGCTTCCATCTCCTGGATCAGCTCGGCGACTTCGGTCTTGACCTTGGCAAGGTCCGTCTCGAGCGACGCGATCGCGCGGGCGTTGAGGTTGTGTTTCAGGAAGAGCGTCTGGTCCTTGAAGGCGGCCAGCACCGGGTCCATCTTGGCGGCCGCGTCCTTCATCGCGCCCACGAGCTTCGTGTAGCGCTCACGCGTCGCGTCGAGCTGCTCCTGGCTGGCGGCCCGGAGCGAGTCGCTCGAGTACTGACCCAGCTCCTTCTCCCACTCCTTGAAGAGCGCCTTGGCGACGGTCTCGACGCTGGCGATCCGGCCGTGCACCGCCTCGGCGCGGCTCGCGCTGTTCTCGTAGGCCGACTCGATCTTCTTGTACTTCTTCTCCAGGTCCGCGGTCGACTCGTCGCCCTCGGTGATCGCCAGGAACTCCTCCAGCGCACTGGCAAAGGCGACCTTGGCCTTCTCCTGCTGGTCGCGGGCCTTCTCGACCGAACCCACGAGCTGCTCGCGCTTCTCGTAGCCCAGCTTCTCGTTCATCCAGATCTTGGTCTTGGCGCAGCCGGTCAGTGCTGTCGTGCCCACGGCGGGGAGGGCGATGAGTGAAAGAGCGACGAGGACGGCGAAATCGGGTCTGCGTGGCATATCGGTCTCCTGTGAATTGATTGTAGCGAGCATTCATAAAGATCGGGTTGTCCCCTTGTGGCGGAAGCCCGCCGCTTGTACGCTCGTCAGGTCAGTTCAGAAAGACCCTCTTTGGAGCAGGATATGGGCAAGGCCGGCGGCATCATCGTGGCTCTCGTCATCGCGGCTATCGCGATCGGGCTGAAATTCTCGAACAAGTCCGACGAATCCGAGCACACGCGCGAGCAGGTGTACGAGCTGCTCCACACGCTGCCGGACTATGACCAGGCCGGCCCCTGGTACGTTGGCCTCGTCGATACGCACCACGAGGCGGCGTTTAGCCACCATTACAAGATGGGCGGGCGACGAACGTCGGCGAGCTTTGATCAGATGGCATATATCCACGAACTGCTCGATCTCATGGCCGCCGACGCGGAACGGCAGAACCAGACGGAGCGGGCCGGATACATCCGGGAGCTGCGCGAGACGGTGTACATCGACACCTCGGACCAGGGCTAGGGCCCGACCGCGGAGGGGTGCCCGGCCCTACGATCGACCGTATGAGATTCGGACTGATCGGTCTTGGTGCATTCTCTTTCCTTGCGCTCGGTTGCACGGGCATCGAGCCGGCGATGATCGGCGTCGGTGTCAACGCAGTGCAGCAGGGTGTGACGTACGTGTCCGGCGTGGATTCGTACTCCTTCCAGCCGGCGCGGTATGAGGATTCGCTCTCGGCCGCGCTGCGGGCGGGCGAGTCGATCGGGCTGGATATGTACAGCGTCCGCGAGGTCTCCGAAGGCCACACCGAGATCCGCTTTCTCTACGACGAGGACGACCGCCTGACGGTTCAGGTCGAGCACCAGACCGACGAGGTGACACTGATTCAGGTGAACATCAAGAAGAAGTCCCGCCGGGGCATGGGCACGCTCTACATGCGGGCCCTGACCCACGAACTCCGCAAGGCGGAGGCGTATGTGGGCGAGTGGCAGGACAACACGGATCTCATTGGGAACTGACGACATCTGGCCTTGCGTGTCCACTATCTCTCTGCTTCTTCGGGACTGATTCCCCGAATACGGGTTCGCTGTTCTGCGTTACATCCTGCTAGAATGATCCCGGCTGCCAGTTCCGGCCGCCAGCGAACCAGAATCAAGGAGCTTTACCATGCGTGCACGCTTTGCTGTCGTTCTTCCGATCGCCCTGCTGGCTCTGGGCGGCTGCGCCTGTGACAAATGCGCTGTCGAAGGCGAAGAGGCCTCGCCCGGCATGTTCGTCAACGAGACCTGCCCGATCGGTGGCGAGGCGGTCATGGCCGAGGGCGGCAAGGCCGAGTACAAGGGCAACGATGTCGGCTTCTGCTGCCCGGGCTGCAAGGCCGGCTGGGAAGACATGAGCGAGGCCGACAAGGACGCCTTCATCACCAAGGCCAAGAACGGCGACGCCTGATCCGATCGCACGCATCCGAGAGACCCCGCGGCCCCCCGCCCACACGCGGGGCCGCGGCATTTTTCAGCCGATCCGAGCCGTCCAATAGTCACGCCTTCACGTTGAATCCCGGCTGGCTATGCCGGTTGTGAGGGCACATATCCGGGTGTCGGGGCCCGCGCCACGCAATCCGGAGCGCCCCCGCGTTCCGCGTTTGCGAGTCTCCCGGTGGGAACCCGCCCATCGGCGGCGCGAGGAGGCAGCAGGTATGAACCCGATTGGCGGCTCGTTCGGACCCCGGCAGACACACCAGTTCGGTTTCATCCAGCAGCAGAAGCAGGGCGTCCTCGAGTCGCTCGCCACCGGCATGCGCATCAACCGCGGCGCCGACGACCCGGCGGGCCTCGTCTCGTCTGAACAGCTCCGCGCCATGCTCGCTGAGCTCGAGGCCGAGAGCGCCTCGCTCGAACGCGCCCGCGGCGCAGCCCGCATCGCCGACAGCTCACTGGGTGAGATCGGCGACCTGCTGATCGAGGCCGAGGCGCTGGCCGTCGCCAACGCCAACACCGCGGGCCTCTCTGAGGCCGAGCGCGAGGCGAACCAGATGGAGCTCAACTTCATCCTCTCGGCTGTCGACCGCGTCGCCAGCTCGTCGAGCTTCAAGGACACGCCCCTGCTTCGCGGCGGGATGACGCTGGAGGTCGCCGGCGGGAGCGTGAGTCTGCCAAGTGCCGCGGTGACAGACCTCGGCTCCACAGACATCGAAGGCGAGATATACACGCTCGCCGACGTCGCCTCGGGCGGCAAGTTCTCGATCGAGCACAGCGACACGAGCCGATCGCTCGAGATCATCCGGGCCGCCCGGCAGGAAGCAATCTTCGCGCAGAGCGAGGTCGGCGCGTTCGAGATGCACGCCATCGAGCCCAGACAAGCCGGGCTCAGCATCGCCATCGAGAGCCTGGCGGCTGCGGAATCTTCCATCCGCGACACCGATTACGCCAAGGCGACCGCGGCGCTGGCGCGGCTGGATGTGCTGGAGAACGCGTCGCTGCGGATCTCCTCGGCGGGGGGCAAGTTTGATCCCAATCAGCTGATCCGACTGCTCGGCTGACGATTCAGGGACGCCCGCCGGCGGGCGACCTAGCCTCCTCTCGTGTCCACCGAGAGCCGATCCCAACACTCCTCGCACACCCGCTACCAAGGCGTCCTCGCCCGCCGGTTCGGGCTTTCCAGCCTGCGCCCCGAGCAGACGCCCGTGGTCGAGAACCTCGTCCACGGCACGTCCATGCTCGTCGTCTGGCCCACCGGCTCGGGCAAGAGCCTCTGCTACCAGCTCCCCGCCCTCGTGCTCGCCGACGAAGCGAAGCAGAAGGGCGAACAGCCGGGCGTCACGCTCGTCTTCAGCCCGCTCATCGCGCTCATGGAAGACCAGGTCAGCTCACTCCGCAAACGCGGCATCAAGGCGACCTACATCAACTCCACACTCTCGAAGAAGAAGCGCGAAGAACGCTACAGCAAGCTGGCCGAGGGCAAGTACGAGATCGTCTACGCCACACCCGAGCGCATGGATAAGCCCGAGTTTGTGAGCGCCCTCGAAACCGTGCCCGGCGGCGTGCACCTGCTGGCCGTCGACGAGTGCCACTGCGTCACACGCTGGGGTCACGATCTCCGCCCCGCCTACCAGCGCGTGGGCGAGTTCCGCAAAGAGCTCGGGAGTCCGGTGACCGTCGCCCTCACCGCCACCGCGACGCGCGAGGTGCGCGACGATGTCCGGCGCGTGCTCGGCTTCGACGAGAGTTCGATGCCGCTCTCGGCCCTGCCGGTGGATCGACCGAACCTGAAGCTCGAGGCCGAGGACGCCTGGGACGATCGCGCCAAGATCGAACGCATCACCGAGACCGCCCGCGACTACCCGGGCACGGGCATCGTCTACTTTGCGCTTATCAAAGACCTCGACCGCATGGCCGGCGAATTGCGACGCGCGATGCCGGGTCGCACCGTCCGCATCTACCACGGCAAGCTCTCGCCCCAGAACAAGAAGTACATCTACAACGAGTTCACCAGCGCCAAGCCCGAGGACAACCTCCTGCTCCTGGCGACCAACGCCTTCGGCATGGGCGTCGACAAGCCCGACATCCGGTTCATCGTGCACGCGCAGATCCCCGGCAGCGTCGAGAGCTACCACCAGGAAGTCGGCAGGGCCGGGCGTGACGGCCTGCCCAGCGTCTGCCGCATGCTCTACTCCCAGGACGACCTTGCCATCCAGCAGCAGTTCGTCGAGTGGAAAAACCCCGGACGATCGCTGATGGAAGAGATCGTGCGCACGATGCACGCCTCCGATCACGCGGACTTCGACGCCGACGAACTCAGGCTCGTCATCCTCGGCAAGACCGGGCAGTCGGGCATCGTCGATCACGCGCTCATCCGTCTGGAAGAGCTCGGCGTGGTCGAGCAGACGAGCGTCACCGACGCCGAGCCCAGGTACCGCCTCCTGCGCGAGCTCGAGCCGGGCGAGGTCGACGACGAAGAGATCGCCGAGAAACGCAAGCGGGACCTGCTCCGCCTGCTCCGGGTCGTCGAACTGACGCGCTCGGACGACATCGCCCGCGATGTGAGCCGGTATTTCGAGCTGGAATAGCCCGGGCCCGCGTAGGGTTGGTCATGCCAACCATGAACGACCGCTCAACCATCGTCACCACCAACGCCGACTCGTACACGTCCATCGTGACCGTCAAGGGCGAGGTGCAGCAGCAGTTCCTGACCGATGCCCACCCCTCCGAGGGAGGCGAGGGCAAGGGCGCCACGCCCCACGAACTCCTCGAGGCGGCGCTCGCGGGGTGCAAGACCATCACCGTGCAGATGTACGCAAAGCGCAAGGGCTGGCCGCTTGAGTCTGTCACCGTGCGCGTCAGTCACGACCAGCGCGCCATCGAAGAGGGCGGCCCCAAGCGCCACGTCTTCGATGTCGAGGTCGAACTGACCGGCGACCTCACCGACGAGCAGCGCCAGCGCCTCCACGAGATCGCCGGCCGATGCCCCGTGCACCGCATCGTCGAGAGCGACCCGGTTTTCCAGAGCACGCTCGTCGATTGATTGATCACATCATTCGGGGTGCCACGGCTTGTCCGTCTTCGGCAAGCCGTGTGTGATGTAGACCAGCACGGCTTGCCCTGCGGGACAAGCCGTGGCACCCGATGCTCGACACTCATACTCAGACGTACACCATCCACCAGTACCTGTGCCTGCGCTTGTACCTCGCGTACCACGCGCAGGGGAAGTACAGCATCAGCACAATCCCGATCCACGCGACGTACACGAGCCAGAGCCTGGGTGTGTAGCCCTCGGGGAACTGCCCCGTAAAGGCCCACATCACCCA
The DNA here is from genome assembly GCA_965228265.1 of Phycisphaerales bacterium. Taxonomy (GTDB): domain Bacteria; phylum Planctomycetota; class Phycisphaerae; order Phycisphaerales; family UBA1924. The sequence continues at coordinate 513,469 of OZ245804.1, read as the reverse complement.
CGTGTCGTAGTGCACGACCGAGAGCACGCCGCTGCTGATGTGCGTCAGCGGGATGTGCAGGATGTAGTAGAACATCGCGACGTTGCCGAACACGCGCACGGGTTCGATCAGCTTGGGCGCTGCCTTGGCGAGCCGTTCGAGCAGCGGCATCGACAGAATCGCCGGCCCGAGCGTCATGAGCAGGAACTGGAGTGACGGCGGGTATTTCTGCGTGTGCAGGAACGTCATGAGGTTGCGCGGCCCGGCGTCTCCGGTCGACCAGACGGTCGTGTCGCCATACAGACTGAACGCCCTCAGCAAGAGAAACGACACGATCATGAACGAGCCCGTCGCGATGCAGATCAGATCGCGCTTGGGTCTGACGAGCATCGAGCCGAAGCGGTAGCCGAGCGCCATCACGCCGATCCACGGGATCAGCGGGTAGAGCACCCAAACCGTCGGCAGACCCATGAAAGACGTCCCGGTCGAGTTCAGCGGCCGCTGCACGTGCAGGATCGCAAAGAGATCACTCTGATGCAGAGCCGAGTCGGTCGGGATGGAATCGAGCAGATTGTGGTGCCCGATCATCGCGATCCCGAACGCGCCGATCCAAGGCAGGGGCAGACGGATCAGGAAGCCCAGCACGATCATCGACCAGCCGATCGCCCAGATCACCTGCAGCACCCACATCCCGCCGAAGAGGAACCCCCAGCTCGCGTCGATGATGGTGAGTTCGAGCAGGATCAGCCAGAGGCCGCGCATGAAGAGCCGGCGAGAGAGCGCCTCACGCGACATCCCGCGATGCCTGACCATGAACGCGCTCGTGCCTGCCAGGAAGACAAACACCGGTGCGCAGAAGTACGTCACCCAGCGCGTGAAGTACCAGCCGGGGGTCGTGAGCTCGGCATCCAGTGGGTCGAAGGGCGTCGGGCCGAAGTAATTGCGAGCGTGATCGAGCGCCATCACGATCATCACCAGCCCACGCAGAATATCAACGGAAGCGATGCGTTCGGGCTGGCGGGGTTCGAGCAGGGCGGGCTCGGTTTCGTTCATTCCTCGATCGTATCAGAATCCGTCGCCTGCCTGATGCTGATATTGATCCGCGACAGGTTCATCGATCGGCGGGTCATCTCCAGCTTGCGTGAGATCTCGGTGAAGACGTCGCGGGCCGCCTCGAGCTGCTCGGCCTCGTTGATCGGCAGATGACGGTGGGCGCGCTCGTGCTCGGTCAGCCCCTGCGCTTCGATCACCGTCTCGAGCGCACGCGTCCCCGGGGCTGTATTTATGAGCGCCCAATCGATCGCGGCCCCGGCGCGCCTTGCCGGGGTGTCGATCTGGCGACGCTCCTCAACAACCCGGCCAAGCCCGCGGATCTCGCCCAGCGTCTGCTCCAGCCTCGCCGGCGACATGTTGAGCACCAGCGCTCCCAACGGCTCGGCCCCGTCCCCCGACTCGTCGGGAACAACCACGCTGAACTCGTCGAACTCGGCCCTCGGCATCTCAGAGAGCGCGTTGAACGCCGACTTCACATCACTCACCTCGATCACAATGTCCGCATTCACCAGATACGGATCGAACGCCATCACCGACGCGTCGGCGGCTTCGAGCGCCAGCCCCGCCTCCGGTGCCATCGCCATCTGCGAGATCCCCGGGTGTGAATCGTCCACCGCGACGGTTGGGTCGACGGCGTCCACATCCGCAAGCTCCGATTCCGGTGTCGCGGCGATCTCGCGCCACGACGCCTCCGGCTTCTCTATCGACCGCGAACGCATGCCCATACGCTCCGCAGCGGGCTCGGATTGAGCGCGCACCGGATCGAGCGCATCGCCCTCTGCCTCGACAGCACGCCCAAGGTCCGCCAGCAGTTGGGCAGCATCGCCCTGGGTCGAGTCCTCAGCCACAATCGCTGCACCCTGGCGACTCGCGATTCGGGTCTCGTCCGACTCTGTCTTGGCATGCGCGAGTGCGTTGTCTGGGATCGCATCCGAGTTGTCGCCGGCGCGCTGATCCGCAAACAGCGACACGCCCTGGTCGGCGTACGCGGACACATCCGGCCCGATGCCCGCGGCAGCCGCGGCTTGCTCATTTGGGCTTGGCTCTGCGGGCACGCCCGGCCGCATGATCGTCCACACGCCCGCCGCCAGCAGCACCATCGCCGCCACGCCCACCGCATTCAGCGCGATCAGCATCCGCCGACCACGGGGCGACGCCTCGCGGTCGGCCGCCGGGTGAACAAGCCCCGCGCGCTCCTCGGCACGCGAGATCTCCAGCGCCCGTTTCCAAAGCTCGGTTGATCCGTCGGCCCCGCCGGCACCCTCTGGATTGCGTGGCTCACTCATCGCGCGCAGGCCCTGTTCGATCTGGTCCATCGTCGGATCGCTCATGCCTCGACCCCCCGGCCGGGCACCGCGTCTTGGGTGCCCAGGCTCTCACGCAACTTCTCCAGGGCCTTGTTCAGCCGACTCTTGATCGTGCCCATCGGCACACCCAAGACTTCCGCCGCCTGCCGATGCGTCAGCCCGCGGTGGTAACACAGAATCACCGTCTCCCGCTGGTGCTCCTCGAGCGCCCCGACCGCAGCCTCCAGCCTCGGATCGATCGGCGAAGCCGTGGGGATCACATGCGCCTTCTTCGCGTCCTGTAGGCGATCGTGGTGCACACGCTCGCGCTTCTTGCTCGCGCTGCGCGACCGCCCGAGGTCCCGGCAACGGTTCATGGCGATCTGGTACACCCACGTCTTCACACTCGCTCTGCCGTCGTACGTCCTGCTGTGCCTGATCACCCGAAGCCACGTCTCCTGCACCGCCTCCATCGCCAGCGCCCGATCCCCGAGCATGCCCGTGCACAGCCCGAGGAGCAGACCCTCGTACCGCCGGGCCAGCTCGCCCAGCGCCTCTTCATCACCCGATACAAACCGCGCCAGGATCCGCTCATCGCTGAGCGTCCCGTCATCGCCCGAATCGGGCGCATCGAGATGGGGCCTCGCCTGGTCTTTCAAGCGTCTTTCCCGTGGATCAGACCGAGCCGTCTCCCCCGCGGTTCGCGCGTGGGGCTTTCTCTTGAATCCCGCCTCCGGGGCGGGTCAGCCCGCGGTTATCGACCCGTCGTGCCCGTGTCGGCCCCCGGGTAGCTGATCCGCCCGTGGTAGATCGCCGTCACGCTCTTGGCGACCGATTCCTCGATCGTGTGCAGGTCCTTGAGCGTCAGCCCGCACTCGTCGAACTGCCCGTCCTCGAGCCGCTTCTTGGCGATCGCGTGCACCAGCGATTCGATCCGGCTCGGCGTGGGTTCGCTCATCGAGCGCGTCGCGCTCTCGATCGCGTCGGCGATCATCAGGATCGCCACCTCTTTCGTCTGAGGCTTCGGCCCCGGGTAGCGGTACTCGATCTCCTCGGGCAGCTCCGCCCGCGTCTCGCCCGAGTCCTCCGCCTTCGTCTTGGCCTGCTTCTTCGCCCGGTCGTAGAAGTACTCCACCAGCGTCGTGCCGTGGTGACCCTCGATGAACGCGTGCAACTTGCGGGGCAGCCCGAACTCCCGCGCCATCTCGAGCCCGTCCTTCACATGCCCCACAATCACCAGCAGACTCATCGCCGGGCTCAGCTTGTCGTGCTTGCTCGGCCCGCCCGTCTGGTTCTCCACGAAGTACTCGGGCTTGTTCATCTTGCCCACGTCGTGGTACAGCGCCCCGACATACGTCAGCAGCGCGTCGGCCCCGATCGCGTCGGCCGCGGTCTCGGCGATCGACGCGACATTCAGCGAGTGGTTGTACGTGCCCGGCGCCCGCTGCTGAAGCTCGCGCAGGAGCCGCTGCTTCGGGTCACGCAGCTCGATGAGCGTCATGCCCGTCGTGATCTGGAACAGCCGCTCAACGGTCGGCAGGATGAACAGCGTCACACCCATCACCAGCACGCCGCCCGCGCCGGCTGTCAGCGCCTCCTGCAGCACGCGAGCCATGTCCACCGCTGTCACACCGGGACGCCCGACCGTGCTGGCGACCGCGGTCGCCGCAGCAAGCGTGCCGCCGATGATGAACCCCGCGCGGATCAGCGTCCGGCGATCGCGGATCTCATAGAGCTGCCAGGCCGCGACACCGATCCCCGCCAGAAGAGCCGCAAGCGTGGCGACCGGCTCGTTCACCGAGTGACACACGAGCACCGCCGCCAGCGTCCCAAGCGCCAGCGCCACCCGCGGGTCGTACGCGATCAGCAGGATCACCGTCGCAAAGATCGTGGGCGCCAGCACCGTCACGCCCCGAAGCTCAGGAGCCCCGGCCGTGCCGAAGACCGTCACCGCCTGCGCGCCCAGCATCAGCGCCGCCACGCCCAGCATCCGCTGCGGATTGCGCCGGATTCGCGGGCAGTAGAGCGCCGTGTACCCAGCCGCCCCGAGCGCAATCGCAAAGCACCCGAAGAACTGGGCCGCCAGATTCACGTAGATCGCCCTCTCGGGGCCGTCGACGGCGTACGTCTCCGCCTCCTTACGGAACAGCTCGAGCTGCGTCGCCGTCACCGGCTCGCCCGCGCGGAAGACCACCGCCCCCGCGGGATGGTCGTTGACCACCTCGGGCACGCGCGCCGCCGCCGACTCCTGGAGCTCGCTCGTCGCCTGCTGATCGAACCGGAACGTCGGGCTCTTGAGCGCCCCGATCCGCGCCTCGACCACCTGGACGAGCGCCGGTGCGATGCCCGCCTGCGTCGCCATCTCCTTGCCGGCCTGCTTGAGCGCCGTGCTGTCGCCGCCGTTGACCACGCCCACCGAAAGCACACTCCGCCGCGCGCTCGGGAACGCGAGCTGGATGTTCTCGCCCAAAGACTCCCGCTCGCGCCTGTACGTCTCCGCATCCAGGATCGGCCGCCGCTCGAGCTGACGCCTCAGCGACTCGATCCGCGAACGCCACGCGTCCGTCGGCACGCCGTTGGCATCCGCCCGCTTCTTCAGCTCCGCGTACGCATCCGTCCCGATCGCAAAGGCCCGGCGGATGTCGTTGTCCACCTGCTCGACGCTCTCCGTCGGCGCGATGATCGTCGGCAGACTCTCAAGCGATGTCAGGATCTCGGCCATCAACGGCTCGTCGGGCGTGTACACCCGGGGCTCGCGCAGACGCGCCTGCTCGCGGGCCCGGGACGTCGCGTCCGCGTCCAGAAGCTGCACCGGCACGCGCGTCAGGACCGTCCGCCTGGCCGTGTCTCCCGGCGCCACCATCGGCTCCGTGCCCGCCCACCAGACCATCCACGCGCTGAACACCGTGAACAGCACCACGATCACCGCGCCCCAGCCGAACTCGGGTGAGCTCGACGCCCGCCGCAAGAGCGAGGTCAGCGACAGCGTCTCGCGTTTCACCGCGAGCTTCCGCTTGGCCCGGCTGCCGCGCCCGGTCGATTTGGTCGATTCCTTTGCCATCGCTCTCTTTTTGGAAATCGGTGTTAGTGGTGGGGCCCGTCCACCTGGTACGCCTCGATGATCCGCTGCACCAACGGGTGCCGGACCACATCGGAATTCTGCAGCCGGATGAACGCCGCACCGGGCACATCCTTGAACCGCCTCGCCGCATCAATCAGCCCGCTGTGCGCCGGGTTGGAGAGATCAATCTGCGACGTGTCCCCCGTCACGATCATCTTCGACCCGTGCCCGAGACGCGTCAGAAACATCTTCATCTGCGCCGCCGTCGTGTTCTGCGCCTCGTCGAGGATGATCACCGAATGATTCAGCGTCCGGCCGCGCATGTACGCGAGCGGCGCGATCTCCAGCACATCCGTCTCCATGAATCGCCGGATCGTCTCGAACTCGAGCATGTCGTGCAGCGCGTCGAGCAGAGGCCGCAGGTACGGGTGCACCTTCGCCTCCAGATCCCCCGGCAAAAAGCCCAGCTTCTCGCCCGCCTCGACCGCCGGCCGCACCAGCATGATCTTGCGCACGCGGTCCGCCTTGAGCATGTGCACCGCGCACGCCACCGCCAGATACGTCTTGCCCGTTCCCGCCGGGCCCGAACCGAACACGAGATCGTTGTGACGGATCGCCTCGACATACTTCTGCTGGTTGTCCGTGCGCGGCCGGATTCGGCGACCCGCCGAGTACACCTCGAGGTCGCCCTCCCACGACACCGGCCGCAGCTCAGGCTCGTCCATCGACGCCACCTGCACCGCCTGGTCCTCTGTCTCGTCGGCGATCAGATCCTGCACCTCGCCCGGCTGACACTGATGGCCGCGCGACGCAAGCTCGATCATCCGGTCGATCACCGCCTTGGCGATGCAGACCGGCTCCTCCTGACCCGCGAGCTGGACCACGCCATCGCGAGCCGCGATCGTGACACCAACCGCCTCGCGCACAAGTTTCAGATTAGAGTCAGCCGGTCCGGCGAAGCGGACCCAGTCACCAGCCACAGGAATGCGAACCGTGATCTCCAACCGTCAACTCCGGCCCGCCCTCCAAGGCGCGGGGAACCACTGCCTGCGATTCCAAAATCGTACACGGATTCGACCCGCCTTGGTCGGATCCACCAAATCCTTCCCGATTTCTCGGATTCACCCTGTATGGGGGGTGCTGTTAGCGGCTTTGATGCTCTCTCTCACCGCCTGCGCCAGCCTCCCCCGTGCCCGGGCCTACGAGGGCGATCTGCCGGCCACCGTTGTCGCCGATTGGAACGACATCGACGCCGCCATGAGCCGGACCGTCAAGCGGACCGAGACCGCCGTCGTCGGGCGCACCGAGATCGGCCAGGGCGAAAAGGGCTCGCGCATCCGCCTCGACATGCTCTCCGTGCTGGACGACCAGTTCTGGCTCGAGTTCGAGGCGCTCGAGACCTGGCCTGGCCCCGAGGGTGGCCCCGCAGGCATCTCCATCAACACCGGCTCACTCCTCGAGAGCGCTTCGCCCTTCCAGCGAGCCGTCGTGGGCGAGGTCATCCACCACCTCGAAGCCCTCGCGGGCAAGGACACCGCGCCAGCCAACTGACCCCGGTCGCATGTTCAGGATGTGTGCGCAGGCAGTGTCACGATCATCGTCGTGCCCTGCTGCCAGACGGACTCGACATCGACCGTGCCGTTGAGCAATCGAGCCGCGTGCTTGACGATCGCCAGCCCGAGCCCCGTGCCCCGCTGGGCCCCCGTTCGCGCGGGATCGACCTGATAAAAGCGCTCGAAGATCCGTTGCTGCTGCGCCAGCGGGATGCCCGGGCCCCGATCCGTCACGCGGATGACGCACGAGCCCTCCGCCTCGCCGGGCCTGGCCTCGATGCGGACATTCGTGCCCTCGGCCGTGAACTTCGCGGCGTTCTCGATCAGGTTCTTGGTGATCAGCACCAGCAGCCGCTTGTCCGTGTGGATGGTCTCGCACGCGGGATCGAGATCGAAATCGAGCGTGACATTCCGCTTGGCGCACAGATCCGCCAGCAATTCCGACATCTGCTCGCTGAGCAGCGCGAGCGAGATGGGCTTGAGTTCGAGCCGCATCGCCTCGGACTCGAGCCGCGACAGATCAAGCAGGTCGTTGATCATCTCCTCGAGGCGCAGCACGTGGGACTCGATCATGCCCACCAGCTTGGTGCGCATCGCCTCATCGCCCTGAGCGATGCTCAGCGTCTCGGCTGCACCCTTGATCGCCGCGATCGGAGTCCGCAGCTCGTGCGATGCGTTGGCGACGAAATCGGTCTTGAGCTTGAGGGCGCCGTCGAGCTCGGTGATGTCCCGGAGCGTCGCCACGACGCTGGCGGGGCGATCGTCGGAAAGGGGGACAATCGACACATCGCACACTTTGACACCCCCCGCGCTGGGGAGGCGGATCGAGCCGCGCCACTGCTCACCCCGTCTGCCGCGGGAAATCCGATCGAGCAGCTCGGCCTTGGTCACGACCTCTTCGACGTACCGCCCCGTCAGCGGGCGGGTCAGGCCCAGGATTCGCGACGCCCGCATGTTCGCCTGCACGACCAGCCCGTCCGGGCCGATCGCGATGACCGGGTCGCCCACCGCCTCGATCAGCTCGTCCAGTCGCTCGAACTGTCCTGTTTCCTGCTCTGGCGCGGGCTTCTCGGTCGGCTCGGATGGAGAAGTCGGCTCGCTTTGGTCCGCACCCTGGTCTGTGAGAAGAAAGCCCATCAGCGCGACGCCGGCCAGGGCAATCGTGACACCCCAGCCCATGCCGATGACCCACCCCTGCCAGCGCAGCCCGATGGCGAGGCTCGCCCAGGCGAGGGACACCAGCGACGCGTAGCCGCAGAGCTGCCAGATTTCATGCTTGCCGAGGCGGGCCATGGGACAACCCTAGAGATGCGGACCCGGGTCGGGCGGGTGGTGCATTGAACGCGAGGGGCGGATCGGTGGGAGTGCGCCGAGGTGGCGCAGGGGTGTGGAGTTGGTGTCAGGCGTCGGGGTCGTTGATGCGGTACCCGACGCCGCGGACGGTCTGGATCATCGAGCCGTACTCGCCGAGCTTCTTGCGGATCGCAGCGACATGCACATCGATTGTGCGCTCGGTGACGGTGATGCCCGGCCCGATGGCGTTGGAGATGAGCCCGCGTCTGGAAAGAACGCGACCGGGGGCCTGCATCAGAGCCGCCAGGAGGCGGAATTCTGTCAGCGTCAATTTGACGCTCTCGTCGGCGCAGCTCGCTTCGTGGCGATCGAGGTCGATGCGGACCGGCCCGAGTTCGACGATGGATGAGGCGCCCGCTTCCTTGGACGCCCGGCGGAGCACCGCGTCAACGCGGGCCAGCAAAACCTTAATAGAGAATGGTTTGGTGACGTAGTCGTCTGCGCCGGCGTCAAGGCCGCGGATCTGATCCTCGTCGGCGGACTTGGCGGTGAGCATGATGATGGGGATGCTTGCGGTCTCGGCGTTGCGCTTGAGTTTGGTGGCGACCTCGATGCCGTCCATCTCTGGAAGCATGATGTCGAGGATGATGAGGTCGGGCTTCTTCGCGGCGACTGCTTCGATCGCGGCGGCCCCGGAGTGGGCGACCTCGGCCTTGTGACCGGAGACGTTCAGGTTGTACCTGAGCAGCTCGGCGAGATCGAGCTCGTCCTCGACCACCAGGATGTTTCGGATCTCTTGCATCTGCCGACCCCTTGCAGACCCGCCGATTTCGGGGGAATCATGATGCGAAATCTTGGCTGGGCACCCCTGCGGTCAAGCCGCAGCAAGGGTAGGGACACGCGGCGTGTTCTCCAAGCCAGAACCGGCTTGGGAAGGGGATCTTCACAAACGCTTGACATGTTTGTGTCGGCTAGCTTTCTAGTGTGAAGGCGAAAAAAAATCGTGGTTCTGCGACTTGAAACTCAATTCGTGGCGAGTCGTCGTCCGGAAATCCGATGCCTAGTGTTCACTGTACCGGACTGTAGGAAGTGTCCGGTTTCCCACCTCCCGGGCATGGATCGCACGGGGTTTGCGGGTGGGTGATTCGTACCGGTAAGAGCAGGAGGCTTTTGCCGCTCCATGACAGGGCCGGAGGTTCTGTGTGTGGGGGTGAGCATCGGGCCGGGTGGTTCGTTGCTTGCATGATGTCGGAGCCTTTCAGAGGATCTGAGGGACGACCGGTTGGTGGATTCAGGTCGGAATATTCAAGACAGAGACCCCACCTATCCGCTGGTAGAGTCAGATCATGCAGGAAGTAGTTTTGTTGAACCTGCGTGCGGGTATGAGAGACTTCTGCGACGCCGCGTGAGCGCCGCGACTAGCCCGCATCGTGAGGCAAAAGGCCTGCACGAGCAATCGCGACACGTTGCGCGACACGTAGCAAGGAGTGGCACGACATGAGTCCGAAGATTCGTCTGATGATTTTGGCAGGTACCGCGCTGGCGACAGGTGTTGCGAGCGCCCAGAGCCTCGACCAAACCCGCGAGTACGCCGCTGAGGTCGTTGCTGACGCTCAGCAGCGCACCAGCCTCCTGGACAGCGCTCAGGGCAGCAACGCCCAGTTCGGTCTGACCTCGGCCGACGGCAGCTCGACCCTGAACTTCAGCGGCTGGCACCAGACCCGTTACGCCATCACGATCCGTGATGACGCGGGCAACGCCGAGGAAGATGACCTCGAAACCGGTTTCTTCACCCCGGACACCCGACTGATCTTTGATGGTTCGGTCGTCAGCCCGGACACCACGTACAAGATCGAGCTGTACTTCGACAGCAACGGCGACGTGGGCCTGATGGACGCGTTCCTGAACCACGACTTCGGTAACGGCACCAGCGGCCGTATCGGTCAGTTCACCGCCCCCGTCACCCGTGAGTCGATGGTCGAGGACAACCAGCTCCAGACCATCGAGCGCACCCCGACCGACTGGGTCTTCTCGGCCGGTCAGATCCAGGGTGCTGCGATCAGCTTCACCGACGAGGCCAACAGCTACCGCGTCACCGGTGCTTTCAGCGACGGTGCCCGCACCGGCAACACCCCCTACAACAACTTCACCTCGCCCGACACCGTCCCCGGTGACGACGGCGACATCGCCATCACCGTTCGCGGCGACATGGCCTTCGAAGGCACCGTCGATCCGTACTTCGCCACCACCCGCCTCATGCCGGGCGGCGAGAACGCCATGATCCTCGGTGGTTACATCCACTTCGAGCAGAGCCCCGACGTCGGCAACAACGGCGACACCTCGCTGATCGCTGCCGGTGTGGACTTCCTCATGGACAACGGCAACGGCTGGAACTTCTTCGCTGCCGGTCACCTGCAGTCGGTCGATTCCGACGCCGCCGGCGACGACTTCCTCAACCTGGGCCTCGTGCTCCAGGGTGGTTACTTCGTCAGCGAGAACACCGAAATCTTCGGTTCGTTCGACATGGTCATCCCCGATGACGACCTCGCTGCCGACGCCGATCCGTTCAACACCCTCCAGGTCGGTGTGAACCACTTCCCCTTCCAGGGTTCGCAGGCTGTCAAGCTCTCGGCTGGCGTCACGATCTTCATCGACGCTCAGACCGAGACCGGCGGTCTCGTGATGCCCAACACGGATGCCGGCCTCCTGGCCGACAGCGAGGGTGGTCAGGTCACCGCCATGGGCCAGGCTCAGGTCAGCTTCTGATCTGACTCAGGTCTGAACTCAGTACCACGCGGACCGGTCCGAAAGGGCCGGTCCGTTTTTTTGAGGCATGAGGCATTGGGCACTAGGCATTGGGCACTAGGCACTTGGCACTTGGGTGTGCGAGGGGATATTTGCCGTGTGGTGCAGGCATCTACAGATGCCGGATGCTGGGAGGCGCTCTTTACATCCGTTCGAGTGTTTGGATGCCGAGGCAATCGAGCCCGTCTTCGAGGACGCGCGAGGTCAGGTTGCAGAGGCGCAGCCGCGCGAGGCGTGAGGCGTCGGTGTCGGCCTTGAGCACGGGGCATTTCTCGAAGAACCGGCTGAAGGTGCCGGCCAGTTCGTAGAGGTAGCCGCACATCCGGTGGGGCTCGAGTGTCCGCGCGACGCTGGCGACCGTGGCCGGGTAGCGCAGCAGGACGAGCGCGAGTTGTTTCTCCTCGGGCTCGTTGATCGACAGCGGTGCTGATTCGTATCCGTCCGCTACGCCCTGCTCGCGCGCTTTGCGGAAGATGCTCTGGATGCGGACGTAGGTGTAGAGCAGGTAGGGGCCCGTGTTGCCCTCGAAGGCGAGCATGCGGTCCCAGTCGAAGACGTAGTCCTTGATCCGGTCGCTCGAGAGGTCGGCGTACTTGAGGGCCGCGACCGCGACGGTGTGCGCGATGCGCTTGCGCTCTTCGTCCGTGAGGTCCGGGTTTTTCTCGGCCGAGATGACCGCGGCCCGCTCCTCGGCCTCGTCGATGAGATCGCTGAGCTTGACGTTCTCGCCCGATCGCGTCTTGAAGGGGCGGCCGTCCTCACCGAGCACCATGCCAAACGGCGCGTGCTCGAGCGTCGAGTCCTCGGTTGCGTCGTCCTTGTGCGCAAAGCCGGCTTTCTTTGCGGTTGCAAAGACCTGCTTGAAGTGCAGGGCCTGCCGCGCATCGACGCAGTAGATCACGCGGTCGGCGCCGAGCTGCTGGACGCGTTTGCGGACCGCAGCGAGGTCGGTGGTGGCGTAGAGGAAGCCGCCGTCGCTCTTGCGGACGAGCGTGGGCTCGAGCCCCTCGTTGCGGACGACGAGCGCGCCGTCGTCTTCCTCGGCGAGGTTCTTGTCGATGAGGATCTGCACGATCTCGCCGAGCTGATCGCGGAAGCTCGATTCGCCGGCCGAGTCTTTCTCGGTGATGTTCGCCTGCAGACGCTCGCACGTTTCGAGGCACGCGCCCATCGTGACGTCGTAGAGCTTCTGCCAGAGCGCGACGGTTTCTTGGTCGCCCGATTGCAGCTTCACGAGTGTCTGTTTGGCGTGCTCGAGCGCTTCGGTCGCGCCGGCGACCTGCGCTTCGAGCTCGGCCTGCGCCTTGGGGCCGAGCTGGAAGCGCTGGACCGCTTTGAGGCCCTTGGTGTCGGCGCTGCTCTCCTGTTTGGCGACTTTGTAGAGGCGGTCGAGATCGTCGAGCGTGACCTTGTCGAGATCGATGCGACCGGCCTTGGCTTCGCTCTGGAGCTTGGCGACGACCATCGCGATGGGCAGGCCCCAGTCGCCGACGTGGTTCTGGCGGACGACGGTGTGCCCGAGTTTCTCGAGCGTTCGGCAGATCGCGTCGCCGATCACGGTCGAGCGAAGGTGCCCGACGTGCATCTGTTTGGCGAGGTTCACGCCGCAGACATCGACGACGATCGTCTGCTGCTCCTCGGCCTTGACGCCCAGCGACGGGCGGTCGAGCTCGCCCACGAGCTCGGCGAGGGTTTCGGGCTTGAGCCTGACATTGATAAAGCCCGGCCCGGCGATCGAGCTTTCGTCCATGGGCAGCGCCAGGTCGCCCAGATCGAGCTTCTCGACGATCGCCTTGGCGACCTCGCGCGGCGGCATGCCGAGGGTTTTGGCCAGTGGCATGGCCGCGTTGCTCTGGTAGTCGCCGTGCTGCGGGTTCTTGCTGGGCGTGATGAGCGGATCGATCGCGCCGGTTTCGAGCTTGCCCACGAATGCCTCGGCGATGGCGGCGACGAACCGCTCGCCGAGCATCTCAACCGGGTCCAGCCTCTGTTGTGTCTGTGCCTCTGTCATCGTGCTGCGATCCTAGCGGCCCGAGCGCTCCGAGCCTGCGCTCCAACTGGTCGCTGACCCCGATGAAAGCCGTGCTGGGCAGGAGCGCCAGCGGATCGTCGATCAGCACCACGCGTCCGGATTCGACCGCACGCATCCCGAGCCCGGCGAGCGAGCCGAGCTCTTCGGGCGAGGGGCGCCAATCCGAGGGGGCGGCCTGCTCATCCGGCGCGCGGGGCATGACGAGCACGATCACGCCAGGGTCCATCGCCAGGACGTCCTCGGCGTCGGTGGGCATGTAGGGCTTGCCCTCGGTGATCGCTGGGGTGTAGCCCAGGCGTTCAATCAGCTCGTGATGGGCCGAGCCCGGGCCGAGGATGTCGACGGTGGGGGCCGTCTGCATCGCGATGAGCACGGTGCCCCAGCCAGGCCGGCCTTCGGCGCGGGGCTCGATCGCGCGGGCGAGCTGCTCGGCGAGCCCTGCACCGGGCGCGAAGCGGTCTTCGAGTTGGCGCGTCGCCCGCTGCACATCGTCGAGTGTGAGCGTGCGCGTGAGGTTCACGATCTCGAAGCCTGTCTCGCCGGCGATCTGTGTGAGCCTTGCCGGCATGCTCTGCGAATCGGTCTGCACGATCACGTGGGTGGGCTTGATCGACAGCAGCTTCTCGTAGTCGATCGCGCCCTGCTCGCCCACGGGCGGCACGTCGGCGCTTGCGGCCCGATCGAAGTTGTGCCTGCCGACGATCGCCTCTTCGAGGCCGAGATCGATCAGGATCTTGGAACCAGCCGGGCTGAGCGAGACAATGCGGGGTTGATCGTCGCGCGTCTCGGGTGTGCCGGGCTCATTTGTGTCGTCGCTGCACGAGGGCAACACGGCCAAGAGGCCAGTCAGTATGAGTGTGAGCGCCAGCCGCATACGCCAAGCCTACCCGGCAAAGCGCGCATCGATCGTGTCGCGCAGCCTGGCGAGCCGATCCGGGTTGTGCAGCGCGACCGACCAGGTCCGGTCCGTGCGCAGGCGGTGCTCCATCGCGAGTCTCTTCGTCCGCTCGGCGTCCTGGCGGTATTGCCGAATCTCCTCGGCGTGCTCGCGTCGGGTGCGTTCAAGGATCGCCAGGATTTTTTCGTACAGCGCCCGGCGTTCTTTGCTGTGTCTCGGGAGCGATTCGATTGTGGCTGCCAGCTCACGCTTTCGGCGTTCATCTTCATCTTCGCCGACGAGTGAGGGATCGTGCCGGGCGTGGTGTGCCAGCCACGCCGCGTGTGCCGCGTCCTGCTGGGTGGCCGGCTGGTGGTCGTCGAAGTCGAGCGTCAGTGTCGCGGTCGCGCTGGTAAAGGGCGCCAGCGGCGACTCGATGAGGTGGGGGAGCCAAAGGTCGTTGACGGGTTCGTACGAGCGCCCGCCCGTGCCGTGAATGAACAGGTCGCACCCGGCCAGGCGCATGAGCCCGGTCATGAGCAGCCCGCCGGGGAGCAACGGCTCGCCGCGCTTGGCATCGCTCGCCCGCGCCCGCTCGCGCCTGCCTCGCTCACCCAGACGCCACATCGGCAGCTCTTCGTTGCCGAGCGAGACCGGCGAAACGCCCGAGTTCGGCACGCTCTCTACCGCTTCGTTGAACGTGCCCGCGAAGTGCCCCGGGTCGTCGGCCGCGATCGACAGGACTTCTTTGTACAGGTCCGTCTCGGCGAACTTCGTCGGCGCGACGATCGTGGGCCGATCGCTCACGGGTGCGAGCACGTCGAAGAGGGCCTCGGTCGCCTGCATCGCGATCGAAGACGCGTTCGCGTGCGCAGCGATCGCCTCGCGTAAGCGGTCGAGGCGGCCCGCGATCTCGGGCGACGCGGGTTGGATCTCAGGGCCGAAGCGGATCGGCGCGGGCTCGACTGCGGGCGTGGCGCCGGTTGCACGCCGGACCGAGCGCTGATCAGTGGGCGTGAAGTCGAAAAGCTCATCGGTCATCGGCCCATCCGCGTGGCGCACGGGCACGCGGAGCGAGAGCGCTTCGTTCGTGTCCATGTCCACGATGAGCCAGACGACCACGCCCCCGACACGTTCTGCGAGAGACTGGGCGGCAAAGAGTTTGGCGAGTATCCCCGGGTGCCAGAGCTGCGCCTGGTGCCCGGTCATGATGATCGGCTTGTCGGTGGGCAGGCCGAGCTGCTGGCGGAAACGCAGCGCCCGGTCGGATGTGTTGTGCGTGACGAGGTGCGCCCACGACGTCGGCTCGGGGTCGAGCTCGGTCAGTATCGGGCTCGTCTCGGTGCCGGTCGTCAAGAGCCGCAGTCCACCGCTGTGACGTCCTGCATCGCCGAGCTTGGCAGACGACGCTGACACCGCTTGAGTTCGCAGTGCAGCACACGCCGGTAGTGCGCCAGGCGCACATCGCGGTCATCCAGCGGCCCGCCGAAGCTGCGCTGCAGATCGTTGTAGATCAGCTTGACTGGGATCTCTTCGATCCGAAGGCCAGCCGCGACCGCCTGCACCCAGAACTGCATCGGGAAGGCGTAGCCCTGCTCGTCGAGTGTGAGGCCCGCCAGCGCCGAGACGCGGAAGGCCTTGAAGCCGCAGAACGCATCAGTGAGCGAGAGCCCGAGCCTGCTGTTGAGTTCGTCGGTGATGAGCTCGTTGACGCCACGCCGCTCGGGAGGGGGTGAACCGATGGCTTCCTGCATCTCGATGGGGATCAGGTAGCGTGAGCCGCTGATGACGTCGGCCCGATTCTCGCGGGCGGCCTCGAGGAAGGCGGGGATCGAGGCCGGCTCGTGCTGCTCGTCGCAATCCATCGTGATGACCCAGTCGAACCCGTCGACCGCGGCCCATCGGAAGGCGTCCATCAGCGAGTGCCCGTAGCCCCGGTTGGTCGAGTGGCGGATCACTTCGACGGGGAAGTTGGCCAGGAGCTGGGGGGTGGCGTCTTTGGAGCCGTCGTCGATCACGAGGATGTGGTCGGCGTGCTGGCGAACCTTCTCCAGAACGCTGGCGACGTACTTCTGCTCGTTGTAGACAGGGATCGCCACCAGTGTTCGCATCGTGTTCTCCGAGCCCGGTGCGGGCGTACAAACTCTATGAGCCCCGCGGCAAGGTGACGAACCACCGATTGGCCCGCGGGATTCCCGTTCCTCGCATGTCGATCCCGGATTCGTGTCGGTTCACGAACTGGACGCGGGATCCTGACGATCAATCACGCCGGGGTGCAATCCCGGATCTCTGCCTCTGCTGCCGACTGTCGCGCTTTGAAGGCCCTGCCCCATTCCTGCATCGCCAGGAGCACGGGTTCGAGGGATCGCCCGAATTCGGTGACCTCGTATTCCACGCGTGGCGGGACCTCGGCAAAGACGTGCCGGGAGATCACGCCGTCGGCCTCGAGCTCGCGCAGCTGGAGCGTGATCATCCGCTCGGTCGCGTTGGGCGTGAGCCGACGCAGCTCGCCGAAGCGTTTGCGACCCGAGAGCAGGTGACAGACCAGGACGGGTTTCCACCGCCCCCCGATGACGCTCAGCGTGGCCTCGACGTCGCAGCCGGTCTTCCAGTTGTAATGACGCGCCATGGCGGGCTCCGGGTCTCAAAAATCTCAACACTTACATTTTTGTGGGTACTTGTTTGAATATCAGCATAGGCGTAGGTTCAACCAGTTCGCAACCACAGGCCCAAAAAAGGGCGTTTGAAAGGACCAGAGCCATGCAAGCGATGCACATCGAGTCGTACGGCCCGGAAGCCGCGTTCACGCCCGCCGAGATCGACCGCCCCGAGGCCGGGCCGGGCCAGGTGCTCGTGAAGGTTGCCGCGACGAGCGTGAATACGGTCGACACGATGATCCGCAAGATGGGCGCTGATCTGCCCTTTGCGCCCAAGACGCCCGCCATCCTCGGGATGGATTTCGCCGGCATCGTCGAGGCGGTCGGCAAGGGGGTCGAGGGCTACGCCATCGGCGACGAGGTCTTTGGCTGCGCGGGCGGGCTGGGGGATCTGCCCGGTGCGCTGGCCCAGTACATGGCCGCCGACGCTCGGCTGATCGCGCACAAGCCGAAGACTCTCTCGATGCGCGAGGCGGCCGCGTTGCCGCTGGTCGGGATCACCGCCTACGAGGGGCTGACCCGCGCGGGCCTCGGCCCAGGAAAGGGTGAAGGGCAGAAGGTGCTCGTGCACGGAGGCTCGGGCGGCGTGGGGCACGTCGCCTTGCAAATTGCAAAGCACTTTGGGGCCAAGGTCTACTCGACGGGCGGGGGCGATCAGCAGCTCGCGCTGATCGAGAAGCTCGGCGCGACGCCCATCAACTACAAGACGGAAACGGTCGAGCAGTACGTCAACACGCACACCGATGGCCGGGGCTTTGATCTTGTGTTCGACTCGGTGGGCGGTGCGAACCTGGTGAACTCTTTCGAGGCGGCTGCGCTGAACGCACAGATCGCCACGACCGTCTCGATGTGCGAGCTGGACCTGACGCCGGCGCACTTCAAGGGGCTGTCGCTGCACGTGGTGTTCATGCTGATCCCGATGATCCACGACCACAAGCGCGAGGCGCACGCCCAGATCCTGCGCGAGCTGGCGCGGATCGTCGAAGCGGGCGGGCTCACACCCGTGCTCGATGAGCCGACATTCTCGCTCGAACAGGCCGGCGAAGCGCACGCGCGCCTCGAGAGCGGTAAGGCGATGGGCAAGGTCGTGATCGACGTCTGAGTACCGGCGGGGGGGCGCTAGAAGAGCCCGAGCTGTCCGCCGAATTCGGGACGTTTGAAGTGCTTGCCGGTGATCGGCCTGACATCGCGGTTGATGCCGTACTTGCGGGTGAAGACGTCGAAGTTCTGGGCGATCTGTTTGACGTGGGCGCCCTCGCCCCGGCCGCGGTTCAAGTTGGCGTTGTACAGCTTGCCGCCACGGGACTGGCGGATGAGCGACTCGACCTTGCGGGCCTTGGCGGGGTGGACGTTGCGTTCGAGCCACTCGAGGAAGAGGTCCTTGACCTGATAGGGCAGGCGCAGCAGCACCCACGCGGCTCTACTGGCGCCGGCCTCGGCGACAGCTTCCAGGATCGAGGGCAGCTCCGCGTCCGTCAGGCCCGGGATGATCGGCGCGACGTTCACCGTCACGGGCACGCCCGCTTGTGTGAGCTCGCGGATGATCCGCAGCCTGCCGCTCGGGTTCGTCGCGCGGGGTTCGAGTTTCTGGGCCAGCTCCGCGTCGAGTGTCACGAGCGTGACGATCACCCGCCCCGCGTTCTTCTCGGCCAGCTTCTGCCAAAGATCAGTATCGCGCAGGACGAGCGCACTCTTGGTCATGGTCGAGACCGGCTGGTGGCACTCGGCCATGACCTCCAGGCACTGGCGCGCGATCCTGAGTTTGTGCTCGATGGGCTGGTAGATGTCCGTGATGGCGGACATCACGATGGGCTCGGGCTTCCACTTGAGGGATGCCAGTTCTTTGCGCAGGAGTTCGGGGGCCTCCGGCTTGGCGACGAGGCGCGTTTCGAAGTCGAGGCCGCAACTGAAGCCGAGGTACTCGTGGAACGGGCGGGCGAAGCAGTAGATGCACCCGTGCTCGCAGCCGCGGTAGGGGTTGACGGTCCAGTCGAAGGGGACGTCCGAGGTGCGCGCGACACGGTTGATGATGGTCTGGGTCTTGTCGCGGTAGACCTTGCGCTCGACGCGATCGGCCCCGCCGCCCTCGGCCTCGCGCTCGACCCACTGGCGGTCGAGCTCTTCGCCCAGCACGTGGAGCCTGATGTCCTCGAAACGATTCCCCGGATTCAGCCCTGCGCCGCGCCGATGTGCCGGCCCGCCGCGGAGCGCATCGCGGTAGGCGAAGTCTTCGGTGTCCATTCCGAACACAATACAAACGAGCGTGGGAATGTCAAGACGGATATTCGGATTATGATCGGTCGATCTCGTCCGTGTTCTGGTCGCCGCTGGACTTGGCGAGTGAGGTGAAGGCCGCGAACCCGAAGGGCTGCTGGTTCTCCTCGTCGGGCCCGCCACTCATGTGATTGAGCTGGGCCTCGGCCTGTCTCTGGAGCTTCTCAACCAGTTCTGGGGAGAGCGAGTGGAAGCCCCGGATCTCGGAGAGGGGCAATGTGAACACCTCGCCCGGGGGGGTGCGGATCTGGAAGACGGTGCATTCGACGGCTGTGGCGAGGGATCGTGCGTCCGAGTTGTGCGTCACGCCGCAGGCAAAGAGCGGGTGGACGTCGGCGATGGGGATCCGGTTGCCGAGGGTGGTGATCACAGCCAAACGCCCGTCGAAGAGGTCGCTTTCGGAGGGCTCGGCTTCCTCGGGGTTATCGGCGGCGTCCGGTCCTGCCTGGGTGATGGTGCCCTCGGGGGTATCGATGATCACGGTGCCCGGGTCGATCTTCTCGGCCTGGTGCTGGGCCTCGAGCTTCATGCTGAGCATGGAGAGCGAGGTGAGCATTTCGCGGATGACGTTCTGCCAGAAGAGCTCGCGGAGCTCCCCGACCGGGGGCCTTGGATGGGCGAGGCTGGGGTCGGACCCGCTGTAGGCAGCGGGGTTCGGGCTGTGCGGGTGAGGCTGTTCCACGCTGACAGTCTAGGGCATTGTCCCGGTCCATCACGCGGCACGGACCTACCCAGACCGCACAGCCGTCACGGTTTCAAGCGCCGGCCCAATCGGCTCGATCGGCATCGGAAAGCTCCGCCCGGAGCGGGCCGATACGCCAGAGTGACCAGGAGCCCGTTGCAATGAGCACTTCTCAACACACCATCGACCAGGTCCGATCGATTCTCGGTCGCCTCGACCGATCCATCGATCAGGCACGCGAGAAGCGCCTGCACGGTGACCCCGAGCAGCGTCCGGCGAGCGAGCCGGCTCGCAGCGAGGAGCCGGCGGGTCGAACGACCGAGCCGCCGCCACCCGCGGTAGGCCCGGCCCGTCCGACGACGAATCGGGCCCCGAGCCCCTTCGGGCGAGCCAAGCCCTTGCGGAACAACCAGAACGACGCATCGACCAGCCGGTGGTCCGATCGGGGCGCACCCGATCAGAACGACTGATTCCAGAGGGATCCAACCATGTTCGACAAGCTGATGGGCAAGTGGCGGGGGCAGAGCCACAACCAGCAGCGCCCGCGCACGGCTCCGGACGACCGCAGCGCGTACCCGAACACGCCCGAGATGCCCAGGGTCCGCCCTGAGATGGCCAACTTTGACGTGGTCGACGGCATCCTGGTGGCCACCGCACTGCAGAACAGGCTGGTCGGGATGGACTCGGCCGACCTCGTCGAGACCATCCTCGCCGAGGTGGACGCCAACGGCGAGGTCTGCAACGTCATCGTCGACCTCGAGAACATCGAGTTCATGGACTCGACGTCGCTTGGCATGCTGGTCTTCCTGAACAACCGGCTCCAGATCATCGAGGGGCGTCTGGTGATCGTGAACGCGGCTGCCACCCTCGAGCAGATGTTCAAGATCACCCAGCTCGACCGGATGCTCCCGGTCTGCCGGGACGTCATGAAGGCGGTGGCGATCCTGAACCGGGCTCAGGCTGCCTGAGCCGGCTCCTTGCCCGGGGTGCCCCGACGGCTAACAATCATGGGCATTGCCGGGGCAATGGTGTAATTGGTAGCACGACAGATTCTGATTCTGTTAGTTGGGGTTCAAGTCCCTATTGCCCTATTTGTTCGTACGAGCCCCCTGCGTAAGCAGGGGGGCTTTGTTTTTGGTCAGGGACTTGCATCAGAGACTAGGAGGCCCCCTCGCTCACGCGAGGGGCTCGTAGATCAATCCAGCAGATCGACGGTGTGGGCCGCGTCGGGGTCGAGTTGCATTTTGAGGTAGGCCGCGTAGAGCCCGTCGCTGGCGAGCAGCTCTTCGTGTGTGCCCAGCTCGATCAGGCGTCCCTTCTCCAGGACCGCGATGACATCCGCGTGACGGATCGTGCTCAGGCGGTGGGCGATCACGATGCTCGTGCGACCCTGCATCAGGTCCGCAAGCGAGCGCTGGATGAGCGCCTCCGAGCGTGAGTCGAGGTTGCTGGTGGCTTCGTCGAGGATGAGCAGCACCGGGTCGGCCAGGATCGCGCGGGCGATCGCCAGGCGCTGCTTCTGCCCGCCCGAGAGGCGTACGCCGCGCTCGCCGATGAGTGTGTCGTAGCCCTTCTCAGTTTCGACGATGAACTCGTGCGCGTTGGCGAGCTTGGCGGCGTGTTCGATCTGTTCGATGGGCGCGTCGCGTTTGGCGTAGGCGATGTTCTCGGCGATCGTGCCATCGAACAGGAAAACGTCCTGCTCGACGATGCCGAGCAGCCTGCGGTAGCTGTCGACGTCGATGTCCTTGAGATCCGTGCCGTCGAGGCGGATCGTGCCCTCGGTCGGGTCGTAGAAGCGCGCGACGAGGTTGCAGAGTGTTGTTTTGCCGGCACCTGATGGACCGACGAGCGCGAGCGTCTGCCCGGGCTGGATGGTCAGGCTGAGATCCTGAATCACGCGGGCGGGCTCGTCGGTTGAAGAGTCCGTCGGGGACTTGGGATAGGCAAAGCTGAGGTTTTCGATGGCGATCTCGCCCCGTGCGGTCGCGCGTGAGACTTGAGCGCCCTCGCGTTTACCCTCGAACTCCATGGGCTCGTCGAGCAGGTCGAGGGTTTTGTCGAGTGCGGAGAGGTTGTTCTGCACGGTGGTCGCGCTGGAGGCGAGCGCTTCGAGCGGGCCCAGCAGCATGACGACGTAGGTGACGAACATGATGACATCGCCCGGCGTGAGCTTGCCGTTGATGACCTGCGATCCGCCGTAGACCAGAACGCCCGTCGAGGCGACGGGGATGAGCAGCGCCCAGGCGACCTCGATGCCGCGGGACCACCACCACGCCATGATCTCTTTGCGGATCATGAAGTGGTTGGCGCCGACGAACCGCTGTCCCTCGCCGCGCCACCGGCTAAAGCCCCGGACGATGCGCATGCCGCCGAAGACTTCGGTGGAGTGGCTGTCGATGTTGGTTCGGCTGACGCGGATGTCTCGGTAGATGGGTCGGATGCGTCCGATCCAGGTGCGGTGCGTGATCCAGATGGCGGGGATCATGAGCAGCGAGCCGACGAGGAGCTTCCAGTCGACCATCGCCAGGATGACGAGTGTGACGCCGACCTGTGTGACGGCTCGCCATGGGTTGTAGATCAGGCTGAAAACGAGCTCGCCCACGCCGCCCGCGTCTTCGCGGAGGATCGAGGCGATGCCGCCGGATTTGAGCGCCTGCACACGTTCGAGCGGGAGCCGGACCGCGTGATCGAAGAGCGTCCTTCGGAACGAGACCTGAAGACGCTTGGTGATGCGCGTGGCCTGCCAGCGTCCCCACATCGCGATGACGACGCTGATCATGGTGAGCGAGATCATCGCCAGCCCGATGAGCCAGAGCATGGCCATCCGGTCGGGCGAGCCGTCGGCGGTGCGCGGGATGTCGATGTACCGGGCGAGCTGTTCGGGTCCGGGCTCGTCGGCCCAGACGTAGTCCATCACGAGCTTGGTCGAGACGGGCAGGACCATGCCGATGAGCGTGGAGACACTGAGCGTGGCCAGCGCCAACCCCAGCCTCGAGTGGTGGCCTCGGCTGAGTTTCCAGAACGCGGCGAGCACCTCGCGGACGGACCGCGTGCGTTGGCGTTTGGTGGGTTCGTTGCTGGTGACGGCTTCGTCGTGTCCCTCACGCGACTTCTGCCGCCGACGGACTTTGTACGCCGTGAATCGTCTGCTGCTTGCCTTGCCTGGCCGGCTTTCGTTCTGCACGGGCGGATGCTAGGCTCTCGCTTCGGAGTGCCGGATTCTCGGCGCCGTGCGAGCAAGGACAGGGGACAGACCGATGGCGTTACCGGGATCGAAGATCGCGCTGCACTGGAGGATCCTGATCGGGCTGGCGCTGGGCATCATCGTCGGCGTGATCATCAACACCACCTGGACGCGCGACACCTGGGCCTCGCTCGGGGTCAACAACGCCAAGGTGCTGCTCGATGGGGGCAAGGCAGCCACCGAATCGCTCAGGCCGGGCGGGACCAACGAGTACGCCGATTTCACCGCTCGCGTGGCCGTCTTCGCCAGACAGGCCAACGAGTTCATCGGCAAGCTCTTCATGCAGGGGCTCAAGTTCATCGCGGTCCCCATCGTGCTGTTCAGCCTCGTCGCCGGCGTGGCGAGCCTGAACGACACCCGCAAGCTCGGACGCATCGGCGGCAAGACGATCGGGATCTATCTCTGTACGACCGCGATCGCGATCACCGTGGGGCTCGTGGCTGCCAACCTCGCCAAGCCGGGCAAGTCTTTCCCCGAAGAGAAGCGTGCCCAGCTTGAGGCGCAGTACCAGGCCGACGCCTCGACGAAGGTAAAGAGTGCCGAGGAGCAGCGCAGCAAGTCGGCGTGGGACAACATCCTCAACATCTTCCCGAGCAACCCGTTCGAGTCGATGGCAGCGGGCAATACGCTCCAGGTCGTTGTGGTCGGGCTGCTCATCGGCTTTGCGATCACGCTGCTGCCGGAGCAGGAGGCGGCCCCGCTCGTTCAGTTCTTCGAGGGCATGACGAGCGTCATCATCAAGATCGTCGAGGTCGTGCTCAAGATCGCGCCGGTCGCGGTGTTCTCGCTGATCGTTACGCAGATCGCGGATCTTGGCATCGACGTGCTGCAATCACTCCTGATCTACTGCCTCACCGTGGTCGGCGCGCTGGCGTTGATGATGTTCGCGGTCTACCCGCTCGTGCTCAAGATCTTCACGCCGGTCGGGTATGGGCGGTTCTTCACGGCCATCAGCCCCGCGCAGCTGCTCGCGTTCAGCTCGTCGAGTTCAGGCGCGACCATGCCCGTCACGATGGAGTGCGTCGAGAACCGTTTGGGCGTGTCCGAGGATGTCACGAGCTTTGTCATCCCCGTCGGCGCGACGATCAACATGGACGGGACGGCTCTCTATCAGGGCGTCGCGGCTGTGTTCATCGCGCAGATGTTCAACATGCCCCTGTCCATCACGGAACAGCTCATGATCGTGCTGACCGCGACGCTCGCCTCGATCGGGACGGCTGCTGTGCCGGGCGTGGGCATCGTGATGCTGGTCATCGTGCTCGAATCGGTCGGCCTGCCGCTCGAGGGCATCGCGGTGATCCTGGGCGTGGACCGCATCCTAGATATGTGCCGAACGAGCGTGAACGTGACGGGCGACTGCATGGTGGCCGCGGTTGTGGGGCACTCGGAGAATGAACTCCTGACCCCTGCAGAAGTAGCCGCCACGTCGAACCGCCCGCTCGATGAACACCCGCCGTTCTAACGGCACCAACACCCAACGCTGACGGGAGATGGGTGCTGGTGCGTTGATCGTCGCTGCGAAGCCGGCTTAGCTGTCCTGATCCCAGCGGCGGAGGATGCGTGCGGTTTCGTCGCGATGCTCGCTCTCGTCCCGGGCCATGTCTTCGAGCTGAACCTGCAGGCCCTTCATCCCGAGCGACTCGGCCTGCGCGGCTCGCTTGGCGTACCGGTCGTGCGCCTCGGTCTCGGCTTCAAGGATCGCCTTGAGCATGTCCTTGGGTGAGTCGGCGTTCTTGACCGGCTTGGGCGTAGTGGTCGGTTCGCCGCCGAGTGCGACGATCTTGGAAGCCAGGTACTGCGCGTGCCCGGTCTCGTCGGGGACCTCGGCCTCAAAGAACGATTTGAGCTCAGGCCTGGAGGGCCCGCTCACCTTGGCGGCGTAGGTCAGGTACTGCAGCACCGCCGAGAACTCGTACGCCAGATCCTCGTTCAGTGCCTCGATCAGCTGGTCCTTGGTGATGTCTGACATGAAAGTCCTTTCATTAGATTAGAATCGTTCTAAAGACTGTAGGCCGTTGGGGCCAAAAAAGACAGACGCGACCCCGGGGCCGCGTCTGGTCGTGATTCGGATTGACGTGTTGGCTTAGGCGCCAGCGAGTTCGAGCTGACCGGCCAGATCGTCATGGATGGCCATGATGCGGGTGAACATGAGTCGTCCTGCCTCGACGAGCTTGGCTTTCTCTTCCTCGGTGAAGGGCTGGGCGTCGAGGGTGGTTTTGAAGGTCTCCCAGCGGGGGCGCTGGTTCTCGCCGTAGGGATCGAGCGAGCGGAAGCCATCGCTTCCCTCGGCTTCCCATGCGGCGCGCAACTTCTTGGCTACGTAGCGGTTGCCGTTGTTGGCACCCTCGCGGACGTAGTGGAGCCCGAGGAGGGTGAGGGCGTCGGCTTTCTCGATGTCCTGGCAGAGGGCCGCGACGCCCGGGGTGGGCTCGGTGGCGGCCTTGGAGCCAAAGAACTTCAGATCGGCGTCGTAGTAGGGGCCCTGGAGCTGGGCATCATCGACGAGGGCCTCAAGGTAGGGGCTGCTCGGGCGGATTTCGAGGATGGCCACGTCGAGAGCGCGGTTCCAGAGCACGCCCTGCTGGAGCATGGCGACAAATTCGTCCTTGCTCATCTGGCCCGAAACCATGCGAGCGGGGATGGTCGCGTGCTCGGCCTGCTCGTGGAGGTCGGCGCAACCCTCTTTCATCATCTGGCTGATGGGCTTGGTCTCGGTGGTCATGTTGTGGCTCCTTGGCGGCCCATAACGGGCATGCTGCAGTGATCATCGCCGGGTGGCGGTCGGGGTCAAGGTGTTTTCGAGATCTATTGAGAACCATTCTCAGTTAGATCTGCCCGGAAGTAGGTGGCTGTTTCCCCTCAATGTGCAGACTAAGTGACAGATACACGCGCAAAATTCCATGTTATCGGCTCTGTTAGTAAATTCTCACCGTAATTGAGCCGGTAAGCTGTCCGACAATCGCAGCCGCGAGTCTTCCCACCCGGGGAGATGACGACCGGTGAGCAGAGCCGCAAGGACCGCGGCAGGTCGGGGAGAGTCGCCCGCGCAGGGAGCGGGTGAGAAGAGGGGGTTGTCGGCGCCTGCGGGCTGTCGCAACCAAAGAGACCCCGAAGGTCATCCAGAACACTTTTTCGTGCCGGCCAGAGCTGTGTCGGCGCCCCGTATTGGCGGATGCCATGTGGGGTCACCACTCAGGGAGGAACCGACTGGTGCTGTACTCATTTTTCCGATTCACGCTGCTGTTCGTACTGGCCATCGGGCCTTGGATGAACTCGGCGGCTTCTGCCCAGCCCTCGGCTGCGCAGTTCTTGCAGTGGCTGACGTATTACACGAACAGTGACATCCGGGCGGATTACAACTATGACAACATGGTTACGCCTGCCGATTTCTCGGCGTTCCTGATCAACTACGACAACCCGCCCCAGCCGCCCCAGCCCTCCGATGGCTGGACCGAGCTGAACCCGAGTTCCAACTCGGTCGTGATCTATGTCTCGAGCTCGCAGGGCAACGACAACAACGACGGCCGGTCAGAGAGCCGACCCGTCAAGACGATCCAGCGTGCATACGACCTGCTCCGCGACGGCCAGCCCGACTGGGTCCGCCTGCGTCGGGGTGACACGTGGTACGAGTCGCTCCCGAACTGGAAGAAGTCGGGCAAGTCTTACGCCGAGCCGATGGTCGTGTCGTACTACGGCTCGTCGACCAACCGTCCGCGTCTGCTGACGGGGACCACCCGCGGGATGCGCGCCACGGGCGATGAGATCCGCAAGCACCTGCGTTTCGTGGGCTTCGAGCTCCGGCCGCACCTTCGGACGCGTGATGATGCGCCGGGCGGCATCGAGTTCATCTGCGAGCACGAGGACATCCTCATCGAGGACTGCCTGATCTCGGGCTACGCGGACAACCTCCAGTTCCAGGGCGATTCGGACCGTCGCGCACGGGACATCCGTGTCCGCCGGAACATCATCACGGACTCGTGGGCGGTCGGCCGCCACTCGCAGGGGCTGTATGCAACCCGAGTGGACAACATGTTCCTTGAGCAGAACATCTTCGACCACAACGGCTGGAACGAGAACGAAGAGGGCGCCGAGCCGACCATCTTCAACCACAACATCTATATCCAGGCGACCTGCTCGGGCATCCAGGTGCTCGACAACATCATCTCGAACGCGTCGAGCCACGGCGTGCAGATGCGTTCGGGTGGTGTGGTGATCGGGAACTTCTTCTACAAGAACGCGATCAACGTGCTGCTCGGTCACGAGGACTATGTCACCACCGGCGCGGTGAACGGCAACGTCATCATGGCCGGCAAGGACATCGGCCCGGGCCTGCCCCGAGGCATGGGCATTCACATCCAGTTCACGGATAACGCGAAGGTCCGCGACAACCTTATCCTCCGCAACGGCACCGACGCCGGTCAGAGTGAGGCGATCTCGATCATCGGTGACAGCAACGACCTCGTTCAGAACCTGCTCATCGAGCGGAACACGATCTACAACTGGCTCAACAACGTTGTGATCGAGAACGAGGGTCTGCGCAACATGACCTTCCGCAACAACATCGTGTTCGACTCGCAGAACGAGAGCCCGGCTGTTCGTCACTGGACGACGTCCACGCTCGACGACGTGACGGCGTACGACAACACCTACTTCATCGGCGGGACCAGCAACTGGTTCCGGGCGCACAACTCGTACTACAGCCTGAACCAGTGGGTCAACGTCGCCGACGAATCCAGCCCGAGGACGATCTCGGGGCAGAGCTTCGTCGATGACTCCCGCACACTGACAACGTACGCTCAGAACCTGCTTCTGCCCGCCGACGGCGACTTGGTCATCTCGCGTGCACGCACGCAGAACCGTTCGATCTGGGACGACAACTACACCGCCAAGAAGATCGTGGCGTACTTCAAGGAAGGCTACAAGCTGGCCGGCTGATCAGGCCATCGGGTGACCTTGTGTCACCGGCAATGTATCAAAGAGAAAGCCCCGCACCTGCGTTTCGGTGCGGGGCTTTTTGATGTGTACTGAGTTGAGCTGATATCAGCGGCGGCGACGCGTCGCGGCCAGGCCGCCCAGGCCGAGCAGCGCGAGCGTGGTCGGGGCGGGCACCACGAAGAGTGCGCCGGCCTTGACGCCGTCAAGCAGCACGTTGTGACCGGTGCCGTCGAGGTTGATCTCAACGATGCGGCTTGTGCCGTCGCCGGCGGTCATGTTGCGCTCAACGTAGTTGATTTTGTCGGTGTACTCGTTGTAGATCACATTGAAGGGCTGGAAGTAGACGCCGGTGTTGTCGCTGTCGAAAGCGGCGTCAAGGTCGAAGATCTTGGCGATGCTGACGAAGTCGCCGTTGCCGTCGAGTTCGACGGAGTAGAGCGAGCGTGTTTCCTGCTCGGCGACGATCAGGTTGCCGTCGTCGGTGGACGCGATGCCGCGGATGTGAGTGAGCGAGTAGCCGAGGCCGGTGTTGGCGTCGGCGAGGTCGATGACCATGTCGAAGGAGACGTCGGTGGGGTCGGCGGGGTTGTTCATGACGAGGCGGTTGATGATGCTGCTCGTCGAGAAGGGGATGTTGGGGTCGGTGCCCACGCCGCCGTTGACGGCGCCGACGTAGTAGTTGTTGGCGCGTGTGCGGTCGGCTTCGAGAACATTGAATGCGACGGGGCGTGGGAGCGGGTCACCAAAGTCGGGCTGGGGGACAACCACGCTGACGTTGGCGGCGTTGTTGATGTCGATGCCGATGACACCCTCTTCACGGAGCGGGAGGACCTGATCGGAGCCCGGGTTGTTGGCGAAGAGGAGGTTGTTGGTGAGCGGGTCATAGGCCATGCCTTCGACGGCCTGGATCGGGTCGCTTGTGGCGAAGGTGCTCACGGTGCGGGTGCCGGCATTGAACATGTTGTCGATGCGGTAGATGGATGCGGTGGAGGGGTTTTGGTTGGGAAAGGGAGAGTTTGAGATGTAGAACTCGCCGCTGGGCCCCTGCGCGATGCCGCCGTTGATGCGGTGGTCCGAATCCGGAGCCGCGGGGAAGCTGACATAGAGGCTCGGGGTGAGGGTTGCGTAGTTGAGGAGCTGGACGGTGTCCGAGCCGCCGTCCCGGTCGTTGGTGGTGAAAAGGATGTCGCCGGGCATTTGAGCCGAGGCCGAGGCTGCGAATCCTGCGATGGCCGCAAGGAACGTGGTTTTCCGGATCATGTGGTGTCTCCTCTCAGGTGGGTCGAATTGACGCTGTGCCTCGGCTCTCTTGGTTGCACGACGTGTGAAACTGGAGAAGAGGGTCAAGGCGGAGCACTCTCGCACTGTGAGTGTACTTGGGGGCAAAACCGAGATCGAGGGCCTTTCCCTAAATACATTTCGCGATTCGATGGGCAGCGGTTTCCGGACCCGGTGATTCTTGATTGAATTGGAACAATCGAAGGGTCGGGGGGACGGATTGACTCGGGGCTCCTCGGGCCTAGACTGGCCGCTGTAGGGCTTGTAGCTCAGTCGGTAGAGCGCACCCCTGATAAGGGTGAGGTCACAGGTTCAAGTCCTGTCAGGCCCATTGAGGACACGCGAGTACGCTGGTTGGTCTGGTTTCTTGGCGAACCACGCCGAGCGCCGACCATAAGGACCGCATGGCCAAGCCGACCCCGAGTTTCTGGAGCGACTTCCGCCTCTTCTTTCTCAGAGGTCTGGGTGTGCTTCTGCCATCGGTGTTGACGCTCTGGCTGCTCTTTCAGGCGTTTATCTTTCTTTACAACAACGTCGCCGCCCCCATCAACCGGGGAATCAGGACTGCGATTGTGGAGGTGACGCCACGCGTCGTGAGCGATGCGCACATGCCTGAGTGGTTCCGGGTGACGGCGGAAGAGGTTGAGGAATTCAAACGCACCACGACCGACCCGCTCATGCGCAAGGCGCCGGACGCGGCGATCAGCCAGCACATCCGCACCCGACAGCTCGAGAGTTACTGGAACACGTGGTCGTTCGGGGTGCTCAGGCTCACCGGGCTCCTGGTGGCGATCGTGCTGATCTATCTGGGTGGCCGGGTGCTCGGCAGCTTCATGGGGCGGTACTTCTTCCACCGCCTGGAGCGTCTTCTCAAGGCGATTCCGGGGTTCAAGCAGGTCTATCCGCACGTGAAGCAGATGGTCGACCTGATCATGGGCGACAGCCAGATGGCGTTCCGGCGGGTCGTGCTCGTCGAGTACCCCCGCAAGGGGATCTGGACGGTCGGTCTGGTGACGTCGAGTTCGATCAAGTCGATCGCCGAGCAGGTGCAGGGCGATGTGCTGACGATCTTCATCCCGACAAGCCCGACGCCCTTTACGGGTTTCACGATCAACGTGCCGGCCTCAGAGTGCGTGGATGTGGATATGACGATCGATCAGGCGCTGCGGTTCGTGATCACGGCGGGCGTGCTGGTGCCCGAGGGGCACGAGATGCCCCCGGCCTCCGGTGTGCCTCAGATCCATGTTCCGAGCGTCATTCCTGAGAAGGATGGCGAGACTGACCGCAAGCCGTCCGAGTCCTAGACTCCCCTCCCCTGGGCCTTTGATCTCGGGGGGCCAGTGGAGGGCAGATCATGCGCGTGGATGTGGTGGGGCTGAAGTTCGAGGTGACCGACGCGATCCGTGAGTACGCGGATTCGAAGGTCGAGAAGCTCAGCCGCTATTTCGACGGCATCCAGCTGATCACCATCCGACTGGCACAGCCGGCCGGGCGTGATTTCGAGGTGGAGCTCGTCGTCGATGTGGAGAAGCATGACGACTTTGTCGCCACCGCAACTGGGGATGATCTTTATCTGGCGATTGACTCTTCGGTCCAGAAGATGAGTCGTCAGTTGACGGACTTCAAAGAGAAGCTCAAGCTGAGCAGTCACCATCCAGACGAGCCGCGCTGAGGGGCTTGGAGCAACAGACAATGAAGCTGATCGAACTCGTGCCGGAAGGCGCGATCTCAACGCATCTTCAGTCGACCCAGCGTGACGACGTCATCGCTGAGATGGTGGACCTTCTGATCGAGGCGGGCTCGGCTTTGCCCGAGTCGCGCGATGATCTGATCGCGAAGGTTCTGAGTCGCGAGCAGACGGGCTCGACGGGGTATGGGCGGGGTGTGGCTGTGCCGCACGTCAAGCAGCCCAGCGTCGAGCGGATGTCCGTGGCGATCGGCCTCTCCCAGACGGGCGTGGACTTCAACGCGCTGGATCGTCAGCCGGTGTTCTCGGTGTTCCTGCTCCTGAGCCCGATCGACCGCCCGGAGGAGCATCTCCAGGCGATGGAGGCGATCTTCAAGCAGCTGAGCAAGGAGACGTTCCGTCGGCAGCTCCGTCAGGCGACGAGTATCGAGGACGTCAAGACGCTTCTGATGGAAGCGGATTCGAAGCAGGCCGCGGGCTGAGCCCGGGGCGGATTGGGAGCATGTGGTGCCGAGCCGCGCACAAATCACGGTCACGATCGTCAACCGGCTGGGCCTGCACGCCCGGCCCGCGATGACGTTCGTCGACGCGGCCCAGGCTTACAAGTGCTCGGTGAAGGTGCAGAAGGGCGACTTCGCGGTCGATGGCAAATCCATCATGGAAGTCATGATGCTGGCGGCGACCAAGGGCACCGAGCTCGATGTCATCTGCGAGGGTGACGACGCGGACGATTGCGCCAAAGCGCTCTCGAGGCTGGTCGCCGAGGGATTCGGGGAGGACTGATTGTCCTACTCGGCCTGCTGATCCACGGAAACGAGTTTCCAGATGTAGTGCTCGGTGCGTGAGCCCTGGCCCGGCATGGTTGCGGTGCGCTTGAGTTCGGACTTCGTGATCAGTTGCCGGGCGTTGTCGTAGCCCCAGAGCATCGTGTCGTTGATATCGAACAAGTTGGCCTGTTTCTCGGCCTCGGCGATGGGCAGGCCGAGCTTTGTCAGTGCTTCGATGATGAGTTCGCTCACGCCCTCGGGGTCGAGGGTCTGGTCGTACCGGTACTCGATGAGATGTGGTGTTGCCGGGTCATCGTCGAGCGAGGTGGTGGCGACTGCGGGGAGCGGGTCGCCGCCGAAGGGGTTGGGCAGGGCGACCTCTTGCTCGATGGTGTTCTCGTCGGAGATCGACCAGCCGTAGCCGAAGAGGTAGGGGACGATGCGCCGGGAGTACATGGCAAGGACCGCCTGCTCAGTCGCAAAGAGCTGGGCGGTGCCGGCCTTGGCCTTTTCGGCGGTCGCCTCGTCGGCCTGGCCGAACTTCACGAGCGCATCGAAGAGGCTGTCGGTGACTCTGATCGTCTTGTCGCGCACCGCCTGCCAGTCCTTGATGCCGACGATGGCCAGATCTTCACCCAGCACGAACACGATTTCGGAGCGGAGGTCTTCCTTCGTGAGGCCGAGCTGTTCGAGTTGTGCGGGCGAGAGCGGCATGTCGCCCGTGGCCAGCTCGGTTCGCAGAAGTTGAGTGCCCTCTTCGTCGGTTTCGATCGTGAAACGGACTGTTCCGTCGGCGGACTTGACGAGCAGGCCGCCCTGAGTGATCGAGGTGTGGAGGGCGAGTTCGTAGGGTGTGTCTTCCTTGAGGCCACAGACCGCGTCCAGCGTTTGGCTCTGGGCCAAAGCCGAGGCGGCGTAGGTGGTGGCGGCTGACATCGAGATAAGGTGCGCAAGAATTCGGTTCATGCGGATACTGTATCGGCAATCCTTCAAATAGATCGCATTGGAAATGGAATTGATTAGGATGGCGTGATGAATTCTTACAGCTTTCACGTTCTGCGCAACGGCCATTCGGGTGTGGATGGTCTGGTTGATCTCTATCGGCAAGGATTTGGTGTGTCGGAAGTCACATTCATTGAGCTAGAGCCCGGTGATGACTCGACCGACCCAGGTGGGATCGTGTCGCTCGCTGAACTTGGTTACAAGAAGTTAGGTGGCCCCATGTCGCTAGATAATGCGTTAAGGCAGCCTCTGCCGGATCGGCCATTCTGTCTTGCTCTGTATGTTACCGAGTCAGAGTATCAGGGGCGTGTAAATACAGAGTGGCAAAGCAGTAGTAGGAATCTAGAAGTTGGATGTCTTTGCTATGTCCGAGGAATGCATCAGTTACAAGGTGTTGTGCATTCCCTTAGAGAAATTGATGGGGAGTGGAGACTCGAAGCGAATGGAGGATACCGGGTTGTCCGCGCCGAAACCTCAATCGAAGTGTCGGGCGAGGGTGAAGGTGATCCGATCGAGGTGATCACGAGTGTGCTGATGCATCCTTACACCCAGCAAGCGTTACGAACACTCAAGACGGAACAGGTTGCTGATCTCTCGATTGTGTTCTAAGTATGTTCACTCCTCTTCACTCACTCTCTTAATCCTCGCCCCGACTTTCGCGAGTCGCTCTTCGAGTTTCTCGTAGCCGCGGTCGAGGTGGTAGACGCGCAGGACGCGTGTCGTGCCCTCGGCGGCCAGGCCCGCGAGGACGAGGCCTGCTGAGGCGCGGAGATCCGAAGCCATCACGGGGGCGCCGACGAGTCGGCGGACGCCCGAGACGATCGCGGTGGGGCCTTGGCGGAAGAGCTGGGCGCCCATGCGGGAGAGCTCGGCGACGTGGAGGAAGCGTTCCGGGAAGATCTTCTCGGTGATCACGCTCGTGCCGTCGGCGAGTGTGAGCAGGGCCATGAACTGCGCCTGCAGGTCGGTCGGGAAGCCCGGGTGGGGCTGCGTCGTGATGTCGCAGGGGCGGAGTGCCCGTCCGCCGGCGACGCGGACGCGGGCGCGCATCGAGCTGGCGTCGTCGAGTGCTTCGACCTCGACACCGATCTGTTCGAGGCAGTTGGTCGCGGCCATCAGCGCGTCGAGCGGGCAGTTGGTGATGGTCAGTTCGCCCGCGGTGATCGCGGCTGCGACCATGAACGTGCCCGCCTCGATGCGGTCGGGGATGATCTGGTGCGACCCGCCGCCGAGCTGCTCGACGCCCTCGACAACGATGCGGGGCGAGCCGGCGCCGGTGATCCTGGCGCCCATCGCCGAGAGCAGGTTGGCCAGGTCGACGATCTCGGGCTCGCAGGCGGCCGATTCGATGACGGTGGTGCCCTGCGCGAGGACGGCTGCCGAGAGGATGTTGGCAGTGCCGAGCACGGTCGATCCGAACGCGCCGCCCAGGAAGATGCGGTTGCCCCGGAGCCGACCGCCGGGCACGCGTCCGATGACGTCGCCGCCCTCGAGTTCGAAGGTGGCTCCGAGTGCTTCGAGGCCTTTGAGGTGGAGGTCGATGGGGCGTTGCCCGATCGCGCAGCCGCCGGGGAGGGAGACGCGGGCTTTGCCTCGGGCGGCCAGCAGCGGTCCGAGCACGCAGACGCTGGCGCGCATGGTCTTGACGATGTCGTAGCGCGCGTGGCTCTCGGTGGTGTCGGTGGTGTGGAGGATGCAGTCGTGCTTGCCGGTGCGTTCGACGGCGCAGCCGAGCTCGGTGAGCAGTTTCTGCATGTTTCGGATGTCGGAGAGGTCGGGCACGTCAGAGAGGCGCACGGGCTCCTGCGTGAGCAGGGCGGCGGCCATGATGGGCAGGGCCGCGTTCTTTGAGCCGTTGACGGCGATCTCGCCCGACAGGCGCCTACTGCCTTCGATCTCGAACATATCCATTTCGCCACCCTCCCTGGTGCGAAGATGTCTTTCGTGGGCACTCCATTGGGCCCGGCGCTAACATACTACTCGCCCGGAATGGGCTGCTGTCGTCCCGATTCGGGGGCGATTTACGATTGTGCCAGGCATGCGGCTCGGCAGGGGGGTACCGGCGTGTTCGACTTCACCCGCAAGCGTCAGATGTTCGAGTGGTGGGACGCCGGCTTCGTGGATACGAAGGCCCGCAACCTCAAGAGCGTGCAGGACGCCTGGATCATGGCCGAGCTGGGCGAGAGCAAGGGCCTGACCATCGCAGAGATCGGTGGCGGGGATTCGAGGCTGCTTCGCCACCTGGCCCCGAACAACACCTGCGTCAATATCGACAAGCTCGAGGGCTTCGGCAAGGGGCCGAAAAAGGACCCCGGCATCGAGGGTGTCCGGACGGTCCGCTCGTACATGGGCGAGTTCGATGAATCGCTCGAAGACGGCTCGTTCGATGTGGTCTTCTCGATCTCAGTCATCGAGCACGTGCCAGATGAGATGGTGGGGGAGTGCTTTGCGGATATGGCTCGCCTGCTCAAACCCGGCGGGCGGATGCTCCACGCGATCGACATCTATCTCTACGACGAGCCCACGGTCATGACCCGGATCGACGCGTACAGGTCCTCGGCGATGAACCCGGAATTGCGCCTGGCATGGGCGAAAGAACCCGTCATCGGAGAGAAGACGCGCTTCCACACGGATTACGTGAGCAACTCCGATCACCAGCTTTCCTACACCCGCCGACTCGTCAAGGGCATGGACGAGCAGCGCGCCACGATGCAGGTGTGCAACATCATGATGGAACTCATCAAGCAGTAAGCCAGCTCATTCAGGGGTGCCACGGCTTGTCTGTCTTCTGCAAGCCGTGATACAGAGACCACCCAGGGCACGGCTTGCCCTTCGGGACAAGCCGTGGCACCCCTTATGGAGTGCTTGCATGCTTAACGGGTGTTCCAATACCTGACTCGGTCGGTGCGTCCGTACGTGCTGCGGTATGAGCTGTCGTAGTACTGGTAGCTCCGGGCGTCGCGTGGCAGATAGATCCGCCGGTCGTAGCGCAGGCTGGGCCTCGGGTCCTCGGGCCAGCGGTCGGTGGCGAGGGTGGGGGCGCTACTCATGATGTTCATTGAGTCGTTGCGCCGGGTCATCTCGGGGCGGTCGGCGTGAGCGTAGCTGGTGGCGCTGGCCGAGGGGGATTCGAAGACGAGTTCCCAGGTGTTGCCAGCGGGCCCGAGGGTGGGGGGACGCTGGCGCGCGGCGACCTTGGTCGCGCAGCCGCCGAGCTGGCTTGTCATGAAAAGAACGATGGCTGTCATCGCGAGGGTTGCGGCCCTGCGCGATCCCACTGCACCACCAGCGCACTCCGAACCGGAGCACTCTGGGCCGGGCATGACTCCGGCCACTCTCTTTCCCAAGGCCCGCAGGTCTTGCATACCTGCACCTCGATACAAACGGCAGGCCCGAAGGACGCCGCCAGGTTTGGACGCGGGAGGCCGATGATTACCGGACCGTCCGATTCGGGTGTTGCCCCGACGCGACTTCCCCTGTTGAGGTGCATCATCACGGATCGCCCGATCCAAAGCAAGACCCAAACGGATGAGAGGCTGGAAATTTGTCTGCGGGCCTCGTTCTGAGGCAATAGGTGCGGGTGGAGGGTGCGGAAGAAAGCACCCCCGGCAGGATTCGAACCTGCGACCTCAGCTTTAGGAAAGCCGTGCTCTATCCAACTGAGCTACAGGGGCACGCCCCGATCGTAGGTACATTGGTCTCGGTGGGCACGCACTTTGGAACCGAGGCCGAGCTTTGGCGTCTCACCCACAATCTGACAGGGCGCGGTCGCGTCCGGCAGGCGGGAGAAGACCAGATGACAGAGAGACGGGCGTTCGCGTTGGTTGAGGTGTTGGTGGTGGTGTGTCTGGCGGCGGTGCTGCTGGCGGTGTGCCTGCCGACGATCCAGGAGCAGCGGCGACAGGCGTCGATCAAGGCGGACCTCGGCAACATGCGGCTGATCGGTCAGGCCTCGGCGATGTACTCGGGCGCCAACGCGGGCAGGCTGTTCACGTTTTCTTGGGAGGCCGGGCAGGTGCCGGTGACGCCCAACGCGGAGCTGGCGTTGGCGTGTGCGGTTCTCAATCCAAACAGCTCCAGTGGGATCTTGCGAGCCGGTGCGATCCAACAACTCGATCTCGTGACGTACGGCTTCAAGGACGAGCGGCTCGCGCCAAGACTGCACAACGTTGGATCGGGCTTCACGCCATACCCGCTCTACAACCACTTCGTGCTCACGCGTTTCATGGGTGAATCGTTGCCGTCAGATTTATTCATCTCGCGCGGCGACAAACACCGCACCTACTGGCTCAACAATATCGATGAGTACCTGGATGATCCCGCCTCGTCACCGGCCAGGCCTCCCTCGTCGAGCACCAATTTCGTTCACCTCTGGCGCTGGGCATTCAGCTCGTCATACATGGCCGGGCCGTCGCACTACGCGAACGACACCGGGAGTACACAGGGGGGCGCTAAACTGCCAATGACTGCTTCTCGCACTTCGGCGAGTCAAGACCAGTGGGTGATGCCCAACCAACCCGGTGTGCTCGGCAAAAGGAACGCGATTGAGGTCGCGTATCCGTCGATGAAGGTGATGATGTTTGACCTGTATGACCGCTACAACGCCAAGGGGCGGGAGTACTTCGGTCTTGAATCCTCGTCCTCGATCATGAACTTCTACGACGGGCACGCGGCTCGGAAGGCAACGGCGGACGCGAACTACGGCTTCTGGCCCAACAACCCGGACTTCGGTGCCGACACGCCCGACGAGCCCTCGGCCCAGTACACTTACCAGCCGGTCGCGGGCTGGGATCCGATGGGAGCCGTCAACACGCTCGTGCCCGTGCGTTACGACCAGACACGCGGCGGACTCCAGGGGATCGATTACCCGGGCAAGTAAGCGGGGCGGGCTGTGATTTCTCGATCGCAGTCGGAACCGGACCGGGCTCCGTGCGTCTGACCCTTGATCTGTCTTGTGTTCATGCGGGCCGCGCTGGCAACTGGTATCGGAGGGCAACACATGGCGCGCTCACGGGCGTTCGCATTGGTGGAACTCGTCGTGGTCATCGCGATCGCGGCGGTGCTGCTGGCGTTGTGTTTGCCGGCGATCGAGCGGAATCGCAGGCAGGCCTCGATCAAGGGTGACCTGGCGCGGCTCCGGCTGATCAGCCAGGCGTCGGCGGTCTATTCAACTGACTTTCAGGATCGGCTCTTTACGTTTTCGTGGCGTCCGGGCGAGGTGCCGGTGACGCCCAATGCGCAGCTCGCCGCGTCGTGTGCTCAGCTGCTCGGGAACTCTGGCCAGGATGACACGCGGGCGGCGTTGTACCAGCAGCTTGATCTGGTGACGCAGATGTCTGACTACCGGCTCATCCAGCCGACGATCACGATGACGCCGCAGGCGCATGCGCCGTACTTTCTTTTCAGCCATCTGGTGCTCGCGTATCACATGGGCGAGGGCGTGCCCTCAGAGGTGTTCGTTTCGCACGCGGATGCGAGCAGGAACTACTGGATCGAGAACACGGAGGAGTACCTCCTGGATCCACACGGGTCGCCGTACCCGTCTCCCAATGCATCGCCGGACTTTCGTGATCAGTGGCGTTGGCCTTTCAGTTCTACTTTCTCACTGGGGCCGTCGCACTTTTCGAATGATTCCGCGCCGCCGAATACTGTGGGGAGGAGTATTACGCATCAAAGCATATATTTCATGCCGACACAACCCGGTGTGCTCGCGCGCCGCCAGATGACAGAGGTCGCGCACCCGTCGATGAAGGTGATGATGTATGACGATTACGACCGCTACTCAGGGCCAACCAAGCAGTACTTTGCGTTGCCCGGCGCAAGCACCTTGGTGAATTTCTACGACGGCCACGCCGAGCGGGTCCTGACCGGGAGCGCGAACAAGGGATTCAACCCGAATCTGCCCTCGAACACGCACGCACCGACATATTTCTATAGGCCGAGCAAGCGATGGGACTCACCCGGCTCGCTCAGGACGATTGTGCCGGTCTACTTCGACCAGACCCGCGACGGGCTGCAGGGGGTGGATTTTCCGGGCAAGTAAGCGGGGCGGGGCTGTGATTTCTCGATCGCAGTCGGAACCGGACCGGGCTCCGTGCGTCTGACCCTTGATCTGGCTTGTGTTCATGCGGGCCGCGTTCGCAACTGGTATCGGAGGGCAACACATGGCGCGCTCACGGGCGTTCGCAATGGTGGAACTCGTCGTGGTCATCGCGATCGCGGCGGTGTTGCTGGCGTTGTGTTTGCTGGCGATCGAGCGGAATCGCAGGCAGGCCTCGGTCCGAGGCGATGTGTCACGGCTCCGGCTGATCGGTCAGGCGTCGGCGATCTATTCTGCGGACTTTCAGGATCGGCTCTTTACGTTCTCGTGGCGTCCGGGCGAGGTGCCGGTGACGCCCAATGCGCAGCTCGCCGCGGCTTGTGCTCAATTGCCCGGGACCAGTGGCGGTGATGATCAGCACGCTGCGGTGCTGCAGCATCTGGATCTGGTCTCGCAGCTCACGGATCTGCGTCTGATCCAGCCGACGCCGAGTCTGGCAGCGACGGATTTCACGCCGTATGTGAGATACAGCCATCTCGTGCTCGCGTACTACGTGGGTGAGCCGTTGCCGTCGGAGGTGTTCATCTCGCAAGCTGACGCACACCGGAACGCGTGGGTCGCGGATCCGGAGTCATACCTGCTGGACCCGCAGGGCGGGGCTTATCGTCCGCCCACAACGGCAAGTCGCTTTGAGGATCTGTGGCGCTGGGCGTTGAGCTCGTCGTTCCAGATCGGCGCCTCCCACTACGCGCCTGACTTCGGGCCGCCAAGGACGGTCTCAAGGATCGTGAACAATGCCCTGTGGCGGATGCCGACAGACCCCGGGCTGCTGGGTCGCCGATCGATGAGCGAAGTGGCCATTCCCTCGGCAAAGGTCATGATGTTCGACGAGTATGACCGGTACACCGGGCCGCATGGGCAGTACTTCGGACTGCGAACGGCGCGATCGATCGTGTCCTTTTACGACGGGCATGTTCAGCGGCTGCCTACCCGGGAGTCGGACTTCGGGTTTGACCCCAACCAGCCGTGGGTTGGATCGACGAAACCAGATGCGCCGTCCGTGTACTACCAGTGTCAGCCCATCAAGGGCTGGGACCCCTACGGCTCACAGTCTCAGCGGGTCCCGGTGTACTACGACCAGACCCGCGATGGGCTCCAGGGCGTCGATTACCCGCAGTATGCGAACCGCAGGCCGATCGTCAGTCCGTAAGGCCCGATGCACACCCAATCGAGGCTCTGTGGCGCATACCCTCCAGTCCGCCCACGCCGGGCGGCTGGAGTCGGTCGATGGAAGCAGGGATTGTCGGGCTGCCCAACGTGGGCAAGAGCACTCTTTTCAACGCGTTGACCGCGGCCGGGGCCTTGGCGGCGAACTACCCCTTCGCCACCATCGAGCCCAACGTGGGCGTCGTGCCCATCCCCGACCCCAGGCTCGAGACGATCCGCAAGCACATCGATTCTCAGAAGATCGTGCCGGCGGCCCTTCGGCTCGTTGACATCGCGGGCATCGTTCGCGGCGCCAGCGAAGGCGAGGGGCTGGGCAACAAGTTTCTGAGCCACATCCGCGAGGTCGACGCCATCGTCCAGGTCGTCCGCTGCTTCGAGCAGAAGTCGGGCGGCGAGGACGTCACGCACGTCGACGGCTCGGTCGACCCGATCCGTGACATCGAGACCATCGCAACCGAGCTGATCCTGGCTGACCTGCAGACGGTCGAGAACGCACTGCCCAAGGCCGAGCGCGCAGCCAGAGCCCGCGACCCGGGAGACTTGGCTCGGCTGAGTGTGCTCAAGAAGCTCGAGCCGCTGCTGACCGATGGCAAGCCCGCGCGGACGCTGAACCTCGAAGACCCGGCCGAGGTGAAGGCGCTCAAGCAGATGACGCTCATCACATCCAAGAAGGTTCTGTACGTCGCGAACGTCGATGAGTCGGACGTGAACGGGACTGGGCCCCTGGCGTCAAAGGTGCGGGCGCACGCCGAGGCCGAGGGGATGGAGATGGTCCCGATCTGCGCGAAGATCGAGAGCGAACTGGCCGAGCTCGACGACGCGGACCGCGCGGAGATGCTGGCGGACATGGGCATGGACGAGCCGGCGCTGGCGAAGCTGGCGCGAAGCGCGTACCACCTGCTCGATGTGCAGAGCTTCTATACCGCGGGGCCTCAGGAGATCCGGGCGTGGACGGTCCCTGTGGGCGCTAAGGCGCCCCAGGCTGCGGGCGTGATCCATACCGACTTCGAGCGTGGCTTCATCCGGGCCGAGATTTACTCGGTGAGTGATCTGGAGCAGTTCGGCTCGGAGAAGGCGATCAAGGAAGCCGGGAAGATGCGTCTGGAGGGCAAGGAATACGTCATGCGCGACGCGGACGTGTGCCACTTCCTGTTCAACGTCTGAGAATCCGGGGATTCAGACCCCGTTTCACGGGATTCTGTGCCTTCCGGGCAGCCGGGCGAGCAGATCAGACGTAGGGGAGTGTGGAAGAGGAGATCGATCGATGTTGCATCTGGCGATGGTAGTGGCGGCTGCGGCGGTGGCTCAGCCGGAGATCCGGCAGCTCGACCGACTCGATCTGCCCTCGGACCACTCCTGGCTCGGGACGCGGGTCGGCGGGATCAGCGGGATCGACTTCGAGCCCGGCTGGAACTCCTGGGCCCTGATCAGCGATGACAAGGGCAACCACGGCCCGGTTCGCGGCTACCTCGCGGATGTGCAGATCAACGGCGAGCGGCTCACCAACGTCGAGGTCAATCTGCTCATGCCCATGTGCTGGGGCACGGGCGAACTCATGAAGGGTGCGCAGTACGACGGCGAGTCGATCCGCTTCCTGCCGCACCGCGACTACTTCGGCGAGCCCACGCTCCTCTGGGCGAGCGAGGGGGCCGCCAGACAGGGCCACCCACCCAAGCTGTACGAGATCTGCACCGGCGCGACCCGGATGGACACCTGGACCGCGCCTCAGTGGCAGAAGCCCGACGGCCGACGCCGGGGCGCGCGGAACAACCGGGCGTACGAATCGGTCGCCATCCTCGCCGACCGCCTGGCCATGACCGCGACGGAAGAGCCGCTCATGCAGGACGGCGACACCTACGTGCGGCTCAGCGTGTTCGATCTGAACAAGCCCGAATCAGAACCCTTGCGCGAGTACGCCTACCCGCTCGACCCGCCCATGAAAGGCGAGCCCGGCGCTCAGAACGGTCTGGTCGAACTCGTCGGCCTCGCAGACGGTCGGCTGCTCTCCTTGGAGCGTTCCTGGACGATGACGGCCAAGCAGTCGATCCGGGTCTTTCTCGTCGAGCTGGGCGACGCCACCGACGTGAATGGGCGGGATTCACTGAACTCGGGCGACTTCAAAGGCGTACAAAAAACGCTGCTCGCCGATCTGGGCGGCAGCATCGGCAACGCGGAGGGCATGTGTCTGGGGCCGAAGCTCGACAACGGCAACCAGTCGCTGATCCTCTGCACCGACAACAACTTCGCGCCGGGGATTCCCACGACATTTGTCCTGTATGAAATAGTGGACCCCGAAGGGAAGGTTGTCCCTGCCGATCGGCTCGCGCCGAGAGAAGACTTTCTCGGCGCGCACTAGGATCTCTTAGGCCCGGCGTTCTGCCGGCCTGTCAGGAGGAACCCATGCGGTGCTCACGATTCGTCTCTCTCGCTTCGCTCTTGCTCGTTTCCGGTGCCGCGGCTCAGGCCGACGTCACGGCGACCCTGCTCAACCAGGATGATTACATCGACGGCTTCGCGCGCGTCGAAGGTCTTGTCTTCGGTGGGATCAGCGGCATCGACTACGACCAGCAGTCCAAGTTCTGGTACGTCGTCAGCAACGACACCGGCTCCTCGGCGCCCGTCCGATTCTTCGCGATGGACATCCAGATCGACGAGTATGGCAACATCTTCTTCATCTCCGATGAAGTCCAGCGACTGAACCACCCCAACGGCGATATCTACGAACCCGGGAGGCACTCCCCCGGCGCGGTCCGCATTATCCCGCCCGATCCGATCGGCGACGAGCCCTACCTCATCTGGACCAGCGAGGGTGTGCTCAACAAGGGACACAAGGCCGGCGTCTTCCAGATGTGCACCGGCGCGACGTTCATGGACGGATTCGTCACCTCGCCCCACCTGAACTACATCGAAGACAAGCAGGGCCCGAGACACGCACACGCGCTCGAATCGCTGGCGCTCCTGCCCAATATGGAGATCATCGCCGGCTACGAGCAGGCGCTCGTGCAGGACGGCCCCAAGTGCACCCCCGGCACCGGGACAACCTACACAAGGCTGATCCACCTCGACTACTTCAAATCCAACCAGCTCGATGAGATGGCATACCCGCTCGAAGCACCCGACGCGAAGTACGGCGAGAACGCCGAGCGCAGTCTCGTCGAGCTCGTCGCCGTCGACAACGACACGCTCGTTGCCGTCGAGAACATCACGATGCCCGAGAGCAAGAAGCGCTTCCACCAGGCTCGCACCGAGCTCTATCTCGTCGAACTCGAGGGCGCTTCGGACATCTCTGATGTCGAGAGCCTCAAAGGGCTCGAGGCGGGTACGGACTTTGTGCCTGTGAAGAAGACGTTCATCGCCGACAACGACACGATGGGGGGCCTGCGTGAGCTGCCCTTCAAGGCCGCGACCTTCGGGCCGATGATCGACGACGAACGCGCTTCGCTCGTGATGCTGAGCGACAACGGGCTGAACGAGTACATGCCGACCTACGTCGCGTACATCGAGATGACGGGTGTCCAGCCCCGCAGGCCCTTCGTGAAGGAAGACGCCCGGACCTACGGCCAGTACGAAGAGCGGAACCTCACGACCGAGCAGGGCACGCCCCAGCGCTTCCGCATCACGCGCGAGATGAAGGAGAAGCAGGGCAAGGACACCAACCAGCTCAGCGGCCAGGGCGCGGGCTGAGCCTCGCGTGAATCAGCCGTGGCGGTCGCTCATGTAGTTGGGCGACTCCTTGGTGATGCGGATGTCGTGCGGGTGGTTCTCGACGACGGTCGCGCTCGAGATGCGTGTGAAGCGTGCGTGCTCATGCATCTCGGCGATCGTCTCGCAACCGGTGTAGCCCATCGCCGACCGCAGCCCCCCGACGAGCTGGTAGACGAACTCTGAGAGCGGCCCGCGGTAGGGGACCAGCCCCTCAACGCCCTCGGGCACGAACTTGGCCTTGGGCTTGCCCTTGTCGTCGTATTTGTCGCCCTGCCCGTAGCGGTCGGCCGAGCCCGCGTTCATCGCGCCCTCGGAGCCCATCCCGCGGTAGGTCTTGTAGCGGCGGCCCTGGCTGATCACCAGCTCGCCCGGGGCCTCGTCGAGCCCGGCAAAGAGCGAGCCCATCATCACCGCGTCCGCGCCGGCGGCGATCGCCTTGGAGATATCGCCCGAAGAACGAACCCCGCCATCGGCGATGATGGGGATGTCGCTGCCTGCGCTCGCCACGCCCTCGACGACGTTCATGATCGCGGTGATCTGGGGCACACCCACGCCCGTCACCACACGCGTCGTGCAGATCGAGCCGGGCCCGATGCCCACCTTCACCGCGTCCGCGCCCGCCTCGATCAGGTCGCGAGCCGCCTCGGCGGTGGCGATGTTGCCCGCGATCACGTCCACGCTGTGCTTGCTCTTGATCGTCCGGACCGTGTCCAGCACGTTCTTCGAGTGACCGTGCGCCGTATCAACGATGATCACGTCCACGCCCGCCTCGATCAGCGCCTGGGCCCGGTCGTACTGGTGCACCCCGATCGCGGCCCCGCAGAGCAGACGACCCCGGCTGTCGAGATTCGCGCGGGGGAAGCTCGATAGCCGGTCGATGTCCCGCATCGTGATCAGCCCCGCGAGGCTGAAGTCGTCGTCGACGAGCAGAAGCTTCTCGACCTTGTTCTGGCTGAGAATGACTAGCGCCTGCTCGAGCGTCGTGCCCGGCTTGGCGGTGACGAGTCCCTCGCTGGTCATGACGTCGCGGACGAGTGTCGATTCATCGGTAACGAACTTGAGGTCGCGCCCCGTCAGGATGCCCACGACCTTGCCCGGCCCCTCGTGGCGTTCGTCGGACGAGCCGTGCTCGGTAACAGGGAACCCCGAGACGTGGTGCTTGCGCATCAGCTCGCGGGCGCGACCGATCGAGTCGTTCGGCCCGAGCGTGATGGGGTCCACGATGATGCCGTTGGCCGAGCGTTTGACCTTGGTGACCTCGCGGGCCTGGGCCTCGGGGCTCAGGTTCTTGTGGATGATCCCG
The DNA here is from genome assembly GCA_965228265.1 of Phycisphaerales bacterium. GTDB lineage: Bacteria > Planctomycetota > Phycisphaerae > Phycisphaerales > UBA1924. The sequence goes on along the minus strand of OZ245804.1, from coordinate 468,726 downwards.
ATGCCGCCCTCCTGGGCGAGTGCGATCGCCAGATCCGACTCGGTCACGGTGTCCATCGGGGCGCTCATGAGCGGGATGCCCAGCGAGATGGACTTGGTCAGACGGGCCGTGACCTTGGTCTCGGCGGGGCTGATCGAGCTGGCCCTCGGGATAAGCAGGACGTCATCGAAGGTGATGCCGTCGGCGACAATCTTGGCTGTCGGGTTGGAGCGCCAGGCGTTCCCTGCAACTGCCGCCCCCTTTTCTGAGGGCTTGCGGGAGGGATCGGCCGATTCGGAAGTGGTGAGGGTACCCATGAGACAGTGTCCCACGGGTAGCATGGGCAGTCAAGCAAGAGAGCCATCAAGACTCCGGGGCAAACGGTGATCCGAGCAGACACGGCAGAAGAGGTGCGGGCCCGACCCGTGAAGGTCTGTGCGGGCACGCCCGCCGAGCGTTTACAGCTTGGGGCTCGGGAATGGCTCCTGACCGACGGCTCGGGCGGGTACGCCATGGGAAATGCCGCGGGTCTGCCCGATCGGCGCTACCACGGGCTGCTCTGCGTCTCGCTCACGCCACCCGTCAGCCGGGCGATGCTGCTCACCTCGATGGGCGAGATCCTCTGGCTCCACCCGGACACCCCAAACGCCCGGCCCGTTGACCTGACCGACATGCGGTTCGCGGACGAGACCCTGCTCTCGGGCGGACGCGATCGCCTGATCTCCTTTGAAGTCGGCGATGAAGCCGTCTGGACCTACGACGTGGGGGATGGCGCCACGCTTAAACGCAGCCTTCACCTGCACGAGCGTCGCTCAGCGGCCACCATCCGCTACGAGCTCGCCGGCGCGCACGGCTGGATCCAGTGCCGACCGCTCATGCCCCTGCGAGATCACCACCACCTCAACCACGAACCCGACACGGCGGTGCGGCTGGCCGGTACAGCATGCGGGCAGAGCGTGACCATCGAACGCCACGGCCTGTTCGCGACCATCGAGGCCAGAGGCGGGTTCAAGCCCCATCCGCACTGGTGGCACGGCGCGCGGTACACCACAGAGACGAACCGAGGCTACGACGACACCGAGTGCCTCTTCTGCCCGGGTGAGCTGCACCTGTCTCTCGAGGAACCCGCGCAGGTGCTCGTCCGCCTGGGCGGGCACGCCGAGGAAGCCGATCTCCGCGCCTGGAAGCCGGGCGACCCCTGCGAGCGGCGCGAGCGGACGGAGCGCGCAGCGCACGTCGTTCTGCGCAGCGGCTCGGGCGACCATGCCGACGACCGAGCGGTCATGGCGCTGGCGCGGGCCGCGGACCAGTTCGTTGTCCGCCGGGGCCCGACACCCAGGAGCGTGCGCGACGAGCACGCGCAGGTCTCGATCCTGGCGGGTTACCCGTGGTTCAGCGATTGGGGCCGCGACGCGATGATCTCGATGCCCGGCTTGCTGCTGGCGACGGGCCGAACAACCGAAGCCGCCTCGATGCTCCGGACGTTTGCCGAGGCGCAGCAGGACGGGCTCATCCCGAACCGGTTCAGCGACGAGGGCGGCGAGGCCGAGTACAACACCGTCGACGCGAGCCTGTGGTTCGTCCACGCGGTCTGCCAGCTCGCGAGCGTCGCGCACGACGCCGACACACGATCGGTCGTCTCCGACGAACTCGTCCCCGCCTGCTACCGCGTGATCTCGGCTTACCTCACCGGCACGCGCTACGACATCAAGGTCGATCCCGCCGACGGACTCGTCAGCGCCGGCAACGAGCACACACAGCTCACGTGGATGGACGCCAAGCGTGACGGCTTCATCTTCACGCCCCGTCACGGCAAGCCCGTTGAGATCCAGGCGCTCTGGCAATCCGCGCTCCGCTCGCTCGCGGTGCTCGTCGCGTCAACTGATATCAGCCGCTCGCGCGACCTGACCGCCCGCGCCGATCAGGCCGCCGAGGCCATCCGCGGACAGTTCTGGTGCGAACGCTTCGGCTGCGCGTACGACCGTTTGCAGCTCACCTCGAACGGCTGGCGCCCGATCATGGAGCTCCGCCCGAACCAGCTCTTCCTCGTCAGCCTGCCGCACGGCCCGCTCGGCACGACCCAGGAACGCTCGCTCGTGAAAGTCTGCCGCGAAAGGCTCTGGACGCCCGCGGGCATGCGCACGCTCGACCCGCTCGACGCCAAATACCGCGGCAGATTCGTGGGCCCGATCCGCGAGCTCGATGCCGCGTACCACAACGGCACGGTCTGGCCCTGGCTCATCGGCCCGATGGCCGAGGCCTGGCTCCGCGCGTTCGATCACGCGCCCAGTGCCTGTGCCGAGGCCCGCATGCTGGTCCAGAAGCTCGTCGATCTCGTCACCGATCCCGAAGCCCCCGCGCTCGGGCAGCTCTACGAGGTCTACGACGGCGACACAACACCCAAGCCCCAGTCGCCCGGCGGCTGCCCGGCGCAGGCATGGTCCATCGCGGAGGTCCTCCGCGTGCTCGTCATGATCCGTGGGTGTGAATCGGCAAAGGCCTAGCGCGTTTCGCGCATCAGGCGTGCGCGGGCTGGGCAGGTTGCGGCATGGGCCTTGCGCCCGTGTGGGCCGCCAGCACCTGCGCGAGCATGTCCTTGCTGCCCTTCTGGTTGGTCAGGCCGACCGCCAGGATGCGCACCGCGTCATCGGGCGTGATCGAACCCTCCGCCACATACGCCGAAAGCTCGCGTTTCGTGTTCTCGCGCGCCTTGTTCACCGCGATGGAGTACATCACCCCGCACGTGATGGCCAGCGATCCAACGATCGTCCCCGCCCCGATCGCGATGATCGGAAGCAGATAGCGAGCAAACGATTCGGAGAGTGCGGAGTCGGCGAGTGTCGCTTCGAGCATGTCGGTCGTGTCCTGTCTTGTCTGTCGGTCCGATGTGAACGATTCAGTCAGTGTGGTTTGTCAACGGTCTCACGCCTTGGCAGCGTTCTGCTTCTCGAGTGCTTGGATGAGCTGGTCGGCCTTCTTCGCGCTGATCCAGCCCTCGGCGGCACGCTTGGCGATGATCTCGCACGCGTCCGTCCCGTTGCCGGCGGTCAGAATTCGAATCGCGTGCTCGGGGTCGACCGAGCCCTCGGCGACATACGCCGCCATCTCGCGCTTGGTCTTCTCGCGGGCCCGCGTGCCCATCACACTCTTGAGTGTCCCGGCGATGGCAATCACCGTCGCAAAGGTGAGCCCGCCCCCAACGATCATCACAAGCTTGATCTCTTCGGCGATCGCGTCCGTCAGCGTGTTGTCGGCAAGAACGAATTCCAGCATCGCGGTTCTCCTAGCTGCACTTGCTCTTGGGGCCGGCGTTCATCAGCTTCTCGCCCTGCTCGGGCGTCATCGAGCCCTCGGCGATATACGCGGCGATCTCACGACGCGACTTCTCACGGTGCCCGGCGATCACCATGCTCTTGATCGCACTGAACAGGATCGCCACGATCGCGATCGTCCCGCCCGTGACAAAGATGATGTTGTCACCCGCGAAGATGAGTTCGATGAGTTCGTTGTCCATAGTCCGTGCTCCGCTTGTGCCGGAAGTGTGTTTGGGAAACCTGGACGCACCCTTTCACCGACCGGATCAATTGTACCGGGAAGGGTGATTTTCGGGTACCCGGGTTCGTATTCTCGGGCATGGAATCGGGCGAAACCCAGCTCATCGAGGCGATCCTGGACGCCTATCGGCAGGGTGCGTTCCCGATGGCCGAGGGCCGCGATGCCGCCAGGCTCGGCAAACCCGTCCGCTGGTACCGCCCCTTCGAGCGGGCCGTGCTCCCGATCCGTCCCGAACTGCTCGGCCTCGAAAAGGGCGTGCACCTGCCAAGACGCCTCATGCGGACGTACCGATCGGGCAAGTTCCGCCTCACGACCGACGCCGCCTTCGGCCGCGTCATCCGCGCCTGCGCCGAGCCACGCAAGGAAACACCCAGCTCATCCACCGAAACCTGGATCGACGACCGCATCATCCAGGCGTTCGAGCTGCTCCACGAGGCAAGGCTCGCGCACTCCATCGAAGCGTGGCTCGAACGAGACTCGGGCCAGCTCGATCTCGTCGGGGGGCTCTACGGCCTCGCCCTCGGGGGCGTCTTCTGCGCCGAGAGCATGTTCAGCAGACCAGAACGCGGCGGCACCGATGCCTCCAAAGTCTGCCTCGTCAAACTCATCCAGCACTGCACCGACCGCGGCTTCAGCGTCATCGACACGCAGTTCGTCAACCCGCACCTCGAACAGTTCGGCGTCACCGAGATCGAAACCGAACGCTACCTCGACCTGCTCGACAAGGTCGCCGATCAAGAAATCAGCTGGGGTCCGTTTCAAACGGCGTGACAATCCTGCCACACTCAGGGCAAGTGGGGGACTCCACGGCCGAGAGGTCGTAGAGGCAGTTTGGGCAGCGCTGCAAATAGAACTCGCGCCGAATCCACGAAAGCCATGCGCTGAGTGCATAGGTACCCAGGCAGAAAAACCCGAGAAAGATCAGGATGAGAAGAGAGGTCGCTGCGAACACTCTGGTAATTCCGAGTATTCCGATCGCAGCAATCGCGGCCAATCCGAGAACGAACAACATGCCGCGAGAGATACGATGGACGATGTCTTCGCGTCGCTTGCCGCGCACAGTGCCGGCTTCAGTGCGAAGCCAGAACACGGGCACAGCAAAGAGCAGTGTTCCGAGACACAGTACAGCGTACCGGTAGGGGTGAAGCGCGTCCGAAACACCCGAGTAGAGCAGCACGAGACCCAGACCACCAAGATACCACGCAGCCCCGGCGATGGTGATCGTGATCGGATGAGCCATCAAACGCCTACCTGTCGCGGGTCGTTGGTTCATGTATTCCGCACCATCCAGGACAGGTGCCGAAGCCCGTCCCGGAGCGGCCGCAGGTGTGGCGGCCGGTCACGCCCCGCGGGCCGGATCGTCACCGGGCACTGTTCGATACGAAGCCTCGCCTGAGCCGCTCTGACAATCATCTCGGTCGCAAACTCCATGCCGTCGCAGGTCAGCGAGAGGCGTCCGAGCGCCTGCCGGGAGATCGCGCGATAGCCGCAATGAAAGTCGCGGACCCCGGCACCCGAGAGCGTGCGTCCGATCGCCGAGAGCGCCGGCGCGCCGATTGTGCGGTTGAGCCACGGGATCGAACGCCTGGCCTCGTCGCGATCCTCGAAACGCGAGCCGACGACCATGTCGCAGCCGCCATCAATTCGGCGAACAAACTCACCGATCTGCGAGAAATCGTGCTGTCCGTCTGCGTCACCGATGACAAGAACATCACCCAGTGCGCTCGCCAGCCCGCCGCGTATCGCGCTGCCGTAGCCTCGCTCGGCGATCGGCACAACACGTGCGCCGGATTTCTCGGCGATTGCCACCGATCCGTCCGTGCTGCCGTTGTCCGCGACCACAACCTCGATCGATTCTCGAGAGCGTTCAGCCCACCCGAGCGCCTCGCTCACAACGCCAGCGATCGTGCGCGACTCGTTCAGGCACGGAATCACAACGCTCACCCTTGGCGAGTGCAGGACTTCCGGGCGAGCAGCGTCAACGACACCGCCGAAAGGCATAGCCTCAATGATCGCGTCCGCCGCCGCATGGGCGATGGTTTCAGGTTGCGTCGGGTGCTGGCTCAACGTCGGTTTTCCTCGTTGGAATGAGCATAGCCAGGCCGCACCACCAGAGAGCCCATGCCGTCATCGAATACCGCGAGAACGGCTGCAAGAGCACCGCGTGTCCGGCGATAAGCGCGAACGAGCCCAGAAGCAACGCCGCGGCTGCGTACTTGCGGCGTTTCACGAGCACGAAAACGCAAACAAACGACGCAAGTCCGAGAACCGGATGCACGACGTTCCGCGCCATCCCGATGGGCCACTTGCGGTACAGCCACGCCTGAGGCCCGATCGGCGAACGATCGTGATAGTGCTCTTTGACCACGCCGTCGCTACTGATCTGAACATTGGGCGCGGGCTGCCCATCGGCTGTGCCGTCGCTTCCAAGGCGCTGCATGAACCACCAGAGCTCGTCGTGCGTGTAAGGCGAACTCGGGAGCATCGCGTTGGATTGCCAGACCGCCGCGTGCAAGACAGCGTTGGCGTAGCCCGCCCGATGCTCATCGATGCTCACCGACACCCAGCCTTGCAGCAGTTCACCGCGGTCGATGCCGCGAACTTTGTCAAGAGCGTGGTAGAAGCCGAGCACCGCGTCCTCGCTCGGGGGTTCTCCGGTGTAGAGCGCCGCAGCCTTGGGCGCGACACTTTCCGGGAGCGGATACGCGCGAGAGAGAAGCCCCGCGCGTGCGAGCCCGCCCCACATCGCGAGCCCGTCGGTTTGCACGATGTTGTTGACGTCGCGCGTCTTGTTGAACGCGAGCCAGGGTGTCAGGCTCACCATCACGCCAACAGCGAACGCCATCGCCGGAGCCGCGGCCCGTCGGGGTGAGGGCGCGCTCAGAACGCACGCCAGGCCGACGAAGGGCACCCAGGCGAGCATCGCGGGCCTTGTCAGAACCGCCGCGATGATGCACACCCCCGCAAGAAATGCGCCGAGCACGAGCCTCGGCCAGCGCCCGTCACCCAGCGCCGCCGCGCACGCGCTCAGAACCAGAAAGAGCGTGAGCGACTCGGTGATCGCGTAGTGCTCGAACATGAAACACCACGGCTCCAGCGCGATCGCCACGCCCGCAACCATTCCCGCTGCACGTCCAGAGGTCCGCCGGGCGATCCGCCACGCCAGAAGCGCCGAGCACACGCCCAGCACCGATTGAGCCAGCGTGATCGCGTGCGCCGAAGTGCCAAAGACTCCGAACACACCCGCCAGAAAGACCGGATACCCCGGCACCCGCTCGACGGGCAGGTCGGGCCATCCGCCCGAGGCGATCGTCTCGCCCCACGCAAGATAACCCAGGCTGTCATTGGTGATGATGATCGGCAGCGTGAAGTAGCCGAGCAGACGGGGCAAAGCCGCGACAACAAGCACGACGAGCCAGTCCATTGCGGCGTGTCGCGGGAGAAACTTCATGTCGAGAGATACCTCGATGCCGACTCGTCCCACCCCATCCGATGCAAGAAAGTTCCGATCACCGGATCGTCCAGGTACGCGCGCACGGCTTCCTCGGGCACGTCCGCGCGGTGCTCGCTCAGCACACGGTGGGGGTTGCGCCCCTCGATCGTCTCGCCCGATGACTCGTGGTACGTCTTCGCCTTGTAGCGCACCGCCAGCTCGACCTGTTCCTCGCTGTACTCGGCGCCCCACGCGGTCCAGAGCCTGCGGAAAAACCGTCTCGGCGTGTCCGTGAACTCGTCGAACGTGAACCGGCGCTCAATCGGCTGGTGCATGAATCGATGCAGAAACAGCTTGAGCGTCTCCATGTCGTACGGCTCACGGATCGTGTCGGTCCAGCCACGAGTATAAAGACTGTTCAGTCGCGCCAGCGGGTTGCGCACCAGAAACGCCGTCAGGTCGGCAGGCCAGTACTTTGCAACATCCCCCGGCTCGATCATCGCGTGCGGCATCTTGATGATCACCGTGTCGGACTGCTGATCCGCGGCGATCCGGCTAAGCACACGCTCGGCGAGCTGAACCGTTTCCGGTGTCAATCGCTCGCCCCGCTCGTAATGCACGCGGTGCAACTCGACCTGCTCCTGCGGATAGTTGTACGGCTCGCCCGTGCGGTCCCACGGGCCGAAGGGTTCGTCAGCGACCGCCCAGCCGAGCGCCTTGGCCGAGGCATACGTCACCGCGCTCGAGCCCGATCGCGTCATCGAGAAAAGCCACACCACCCGAGGCCGGTTCACGACGCGTCGTCCCGCTGCTGCTTCAGCGCCCGAAGCTTCCGGCGGATGCGTACAGGAAGCGTCGGCGGCCGCTCGCAATAGTCGTACTTCCGCGTCGACCATCCCAGGCGCTCAAACAGATCACGCATGAACGGATCACGCAGATACAGCTCCACCGCCTCGGGAGGGACGGTGCGTGCCCGCTCGCTCACGGCCCGCTTGGGCGTGTGGTCCGCCTCCACCTCGCCGCTCGCCCCGTGGTACTTGGCCCGCTGGTACGCGATGGCCCTGTCGATGTCGCCCTCGGTAAAGGTCCAATCCCACGCGCCGTAGATCTTCGCGAAGTACGCACGCGGGTCGCGCCTCAGCGACTCGAACACCAGCGTCCGGTCGTTCGGCAGACTCAGCCAACGCTCGGCATACTCCCGGAAGTAGTTCAGGTCATGATTCGGACGCACGATCGACGTCCAGCCCCGCGCGTGGATGCTCGCCAGCCGACGCAGCGGGTTGCGGATCAGCCACACACCGCGATCGCTCGGGAATCGCTCGATCAGCTCCTCCGGCGTGAAGCGCAGGTGCGGATGCTTGCTCACGATCCGGTCCGCGTTCTGCTTCTGCGCCAAACCCTCAAGCAATCGGCGGGTGAGCGCAGCCACCTCGGGCGTCAGACGCGACTGCGAGGCCTTGAACATCTCGACGAGTCTCGCCTGCTCGGGCGGATAGTTGTATGGCGCGCCCGTCCGGTCCCAGGGGCCCATGATCTCGTCGGCAACGGGCAGGTTCCACGGGGCCGCCGCCGCGTACGCCGTGACCGACGAACCCGACCGCGCCAGTCCGAACACCCAGCCCACACGTATCGGGTCCGAAACGCTCACGGCGTCACCCGCGTGCCCGCACCACGGAACGTGCGCCAGAGCCTCGAAGCTAGCCACCCCTCGTATGCGCCCCGACTCGTCGCCCAGCCCTGCTCATCCATGAAGTCCAGCATCTGCGCATCAGCGAGATACGCATCCAGCACCTCGGGCGGCGCTGCCCACACACCCTCGCTCCTCGGCCTGAGTTCCCCTTCAACGCGCCGGCTCTCGGCCGATGAGTCGTGGTACCGTTCCCCGAGATACGCCCGCGCCTTCTCCACATCGCCCTCGGCAAAGGGCAGGCCCCAGCCCTCGTAGAGCGCGCGGAAGAACGACACCGGGTCGCTGCGCATGTCCTCGTAGCGCAGCCGCACCTGGGCCTCCTTCCAGCGGTTCATGAACGTGCGATACACGCCCAGCTCGTACGGGTCATTGAGCATGTGCTCCCAGCCCCGGCTGTAACAACTGTTCACACGCCTCAGCGGGTTGCGGATCAAATACGCCGCGTGATGCGTGATGCCCTGCCCCTGCGCCTGACCGAACCACGTGTGGAAGTCCTTGGGCGTGAACATCAGGTGCGGGCACTTGCTGATCACCCAGCCCTTGCCCGACTCATCCAGCTCGGCCAGCTCACGAATAATGTCGTTGGCCAGCCCCACGATCTCGGCCGTCAGCACATGCCCGACCGCGCGGAACGCACGCACAAGCTCGGCCTGGCGCCTCGGCATGTTGTAGGGCTCTGCCGTCCGGTCCCACGGCCCGAAGAGCTCGTCCGCGATCGGGAGCCCCCACGGCGCAGCAGCCGCGTAGCTCGCCGCCGACGAGCCCGACCGCACCAGACTGAACACCCATCCCACGTGGATCATCAGGAGAGAATATCCCCGCCGAGCCTTGCCGTTGGAAACGACACCGGGGGCGTATCATCCCGCCAAGCATCCGCGCACCGCAGGCCCAGACAACCACGGAATCAATGGATCAACCCACGCTGAACCAAACAGAGGCCAGCGCACCCGTCGCCCGCTGGCGACTCTGGCTCTTTCTGCTCCTTGTCGCCAGCTCGCTCACCTCGTTCGTCGGCACCGGCTCCACCCTCCCCCTCGATGCGCACGAGGTCTTCGTCGCACGCACCGCCGAGGAGATGCACGACCGCAGCGAGTGGCTCGTCCCCTATTTCAACGACACACCGCGCCTCAAGAAACCCCCCCTCGAGTACTGGCTCGTCCTGGGCGTCAACCTCGTCACAGGCAACGACAGCATCATCACCGAATTCGAAGCGCGATTCCCCTCCGCACTGGCGGGCGTGCTCCTCACACTCATGGCCGTTCGGCTGGGCAGACAACTCGTCAGCCCCGAGGCCGGGCTCATCGCCGGCGCGATCCTCGCCACATGCAGCGGGTTCATCTCGTACACCCACAGCGCCCGCCCGGAGATGGTCTACGCCGCTTGGTGCGTCGCCGGCCTGCTCGGACTCGTCTCCGCCGAGAAACACACCATCGCCTCTCGCAAACGCGATGCACTGCTCGCCGCTCTCGCCGCGTGGGCCTGCTTCGGCATGGCCAACATTACCAAAGGCCCGCAGCTGCCTATCCCCATGATCCTCGGCTGGCTCTTCGGCGCCTGGCGCGCGGGCAATCTCAAGCAGACCACCCGCTCACTCCACCTGGCGCTTGGCATCCCCATCTACCTCATCGTCGGCTTCTGGTGGTTCGCCCTTGTCCTCACCACCGTCCCGAACGCCGGCGAGATCCTCAAGGGCGAAACGATCGACCGCATCACGAGCCAGACCGACTCGTGGGTGACACTCCTCGAGCCCTACTACCTCTACCGACCCCTGCTCATGCTCACGCCCTGGCTCTTCTTCGTGCCCGGGGCGCTCCTGGGCCCGTGGCTCAAGAAATACCGCACCCGCCCCGGCGCGATGCGCCTCTGGTGGATGATCTGCATCGTCGCGATCATCCTCTCGTTCTCCCGGGGCCGACGCTGGTACTACATGCTCCCCATGCTCGCGCCTTACGCCGTCGTCCTCGGCTCAACCGCGATGCTCCTGGCGCCCGATCTCTGGAAGAGCCGCAAAACATGGGGCTGGGCGCTGCTCTTTGGCGTCCACGCCGTCGGCATGGCCATCTTCGCCGCCGTCGCTCTGAGCCGTCACAACGCCTACCTCGGCAGCGCCCCGATCTGGATGTACGTCCTGATTGCCCTGACCTGCCTGGCGTGCATCACCATGCTCGCCATGCCCAAACTCCGCCACGCACTCGGCGTCGCGGGTGTCGCGGTTGTCGTCGCAGCCTCGGCATCCGTCGCGCTCGCGACCGCCTCGCACCGCGGCGGGTTCTGGCGATCCAACCGCCTCGACGAACGCGCCTTCTCCATGCAGGTCGCCGAACTCGTCACACCCGACGACACACTCCTCGGCTGGCTCGAACCCTTCGAGGAACAGCAGTACGAACTCCACCGCGTCATCCCGACCTACACCGACCCCGACACACTCGCAAACACCCTGCGCGACGCCGGCAAAGCCTTCGTCATGGTCGACATCCGCCGCGAAAGACTCACCTGGCCAGAAGACCTGCTCGCCGAGCGACTCGTCTCCGCCGACAACGGCGACACCAAAGGCCAATTCGAACTCTGGCGCGTGCAGTCAGTCTCACGCCCCGAGTAACACGCCACAAGCCAGTGCCGTTCAGGGCAGTTGGTCGCCGATCTGGTATCCCGCGGTGGCATCGGGCGCCGCGTTTTGAAAGCTCACCCACTCGCTGCCGGTCGGCGCCCACCAGTCTGGGCGCGCCTTGGCCTGCGCGACCGTCGCCGTGCGTGTTGATCCGTCGTAGAACGTGATGAAGAGCGTTCGGCTATCGAGGTCCTGCCCGAGCCCTTGTCTCCGAGCCGAATATGGCAAGCCGGGCCACTCCCGGCCATAAGCCACTTCGCCTTCATTCGCGAAGAAACCCGAATGGAAATTGCCAAATAAGAGCGGTGTCGGATGAAGTTCGATATCGATCTGGCCCGAGAAATCGACGTAACGAGTACCGTCAGCAAACATCACTTTCTGGTCGAGCGAAGTTCCGACATTCTCGATGCGGGGGCGATACGCACGCGGCGTTTGAATCTGTGATGCCATGGCACCGCCCCAGTTGTAGGGCACGCCGCCGTACTTCAACTCCCAGTAATAGGCGTCGCCGTGTACCATCCCCTGCCCGGGTACAAACCCGCCCGGGTTCGGCGTCCCCCAGTAGTGAAACGCCGCGGGTGCCAGGTAACTCGTCGCGCGATAGCTCCCACGATTGAATATATCCACGAAATCACTCTGATCGGCCGCGATGCCATAGAGCGAATCATTCGTCGCCCCGTTCCGCGGGTCGCGCACCTGCTCAAACAACTCCTGTGTCCGTCGTGCCCTATTGGCGCTGAAGCCAAGCTCATCACCAACCAGCGGCGTGATCCAGTCCGTCGTCTGTGTGGGCGTCGACGACGTCGTGGTGCCGACGTAATGCGAGTCAGACTGGTTCGGCCCCGGGATATCCACCCACCCCGTTATGTTCGCGCCGGAAAACTGACCGTCGTTGGCCAGCATGAACATCCCCTGCCGCGCAGCGAGAAACTGGTGCTGCGAACGGTTCGTGATGCTCATGCTCTGCGCCTTGTTCTCCTTGAGCACCGGCTGAGCCATCGCCACCAGAACACACCCGACCGCGCCCGCCGCGAGAACGTCCACAACCGTAAAGCCCCGATTTCCGCTCATTCGCATCGTCTCCATCTCTTGAGAGCACCAGTACGCATATATGACGCATGAACCAGCGCCGGGTTCCGAGCGTCTCACAAAGACTGAACAATGCCAAACAGATTCCGACTCACGGATGAGATGGTTTTGACTTCAATCGCCCGGCCCACCATCGCAAGAGTTCCCCCGCCTCGGCCCCCGGCACGCGGTACGCCGCGACGCTCTCGTGGGCATAGCACTCCAGGAGCGCCCGCCGCTGCGATTTCGTACCCTGCTGCGCCGCACGGAATGCCTTAGCCGACCGCGACCAGGCTTCCCGGTCCACAGGCAACGGCAAAAGCAGCGACTGCTTCGCGCTCAGCTTGATCGCCTGCGTGCTCAGCGCCGAGCCCGCGTACCGCTGCAGCGAGAGTGCCGACGACACGGGCGATGCCAACGCCGAGGCGACATCCCAGATGCTCACCCCCTCCCTCGGCACGACCGAGATCAAGGGCGTGCTCGGCACGTACTGGCCCGCCTCGTCTACATAGACCTCGAGCACACGCGTCTGCGTCGCCAGTATGATTTTCGGCACCAGCCGCTGCGTGAGCCACGAATCCAGCGTGCCACGCGTGCGCATCGCTGCGCGATCCACCCGCGGCGACCGCCACGCCCGTTTCAACAGCCGCACCCGCGCCTCACCCCACCCACACTCAGCTAGATCAATCATCCCCGCGGTGACGATCGGCGGGAACAACGCTCCATCCATCTCCGGTCCCGCGTCCTCAGACTCCACCAGAAAGCCGTCGAGCCCGTAGTACTGATCGCGGAAATCCGCCGTCGCAGTCGCGACATCACCGACCGTGCCCGCGTTCAGGTACCCGAACTCCGGAATCCCAAGCGCCGCCGCGATCAAGGGAGACCACGTCGCCTCCTCGGCGAGCGCGTCGTGGTCCACACCGATCGATGGCAACACCTCGGCAGGCAGGTTCTTCGTCCGCGCAAGCGTTGTCCGTCGCGGCCCGCTGCGCTTGGCCATCACCGCGCACGCGTACACACTCGCGCCCGCAAAGACGTGCTCGGTCGCCAGCCAGACCGACGAGATCGAGGCTTCCCGCGCTGCATAGCGCCTTGTCGCCAGCGCATCCGATGCCGAAAGCACCGACATCGGAAGCACCAACCCAACCCATCCACCCCGCCTGCACAGCGAGAGCGAGCGTGCCAGGAATCTGGTCGATACATCCGCGTACCGCGAAACCACACCGCCCGAGAGCACCCTGTGAAGCTGCGTCGTTCCTGCATCAGTCGCCGTCGAGGACGAGAGCTGATTCTGGAATGGCGGATTACCAACGATTACATCAAACCCGGCGTTCTCACGCCCGAACACCGTTGGAAACTCGATGTGCCAATGAAAGAACCCGCATCCCCGGGCCAGACGCTCAACCCGCTCAAGCAAGCCCGGGTCCACGCCATCTCGCCGAAGCGCCACGTCACGGAACACCCCGTCCGTCAGCTCGGCATCGCGCCCGTCCTTCTTCAGCACAAACGAGGCGCACCACGCATCCGCAACAACTCGATCAGTTGGATCAAGCCCCGGCCGCTGCAGAACCCCGTCCCGCTCAACCCGGTTCGTGCGTCGCAATCGCGCAGCGACTCGCTTGTCATCGCCCTCGCGCGACGCCATCGCCTCATCGGGAATGCCCCGCGCCATAAGCTCGGGCGTGGTGCCGAGCAGTGCATCGCCAACGCGTATGTTCGCCTCGAGCGCCTCGAGCGACAACGACTGGTCATTCACCTCAAGCCAGAGCGAAACCCGGCAAAGAAGAGCCGCAACCGGGTCCAGATCGACGCCATACAGACACCGCTGGACAACCTCGCGCCGCTCAGCATGTCGAGCGAGCATCCTCGCCGCCGCCGTGAGAAACGCGCCCGACCCACACGCCGGGTCGCACACTCTGAGCCCGAGCACCGCCTCCGCGCGATCACCAGCACCAGCCCGCCGGAGTCGTTCTTCCAGCATCGGCTCCAGCGAATTCTGCAGCACGTGCTCGACCAACGGCCCGGGCGTGTAGTACGACCCGCTCGATTGCCGCGCATTCAAACGCACTGCGCGAAACTCTAAAGTGCGCCTTTCCAGATCGATCACGGGCTCGTGCTCAAGTACCGCTTCATAACTCGCGCCGAGCACACCCGACGGATCCCGGCACACCTCGGCGATATGCGACTCAAACAATCCACCGATCTCAGCAAGATCACGCCGAGGCCCGTCGGTCTCATACCGAGCACCAAGCATCAGGCCCCGCTCACGCGCAAGCCGACACGCGATTGCCTCGTACACTCTGAGTGACAAGCCCCTCAGAACGCCCCGCGCATCGATCCTCCCGGCACGGAACGCCGCAACGATCGCCGAGTTCTCTGCCTTCTGGAACTCACAAGCCCCGAGCATCAGCAGCGCTTCGATGACACTCCCGGCAAAGCCTCCCTGCGCGTCTCGAACATCGCAAGACTGAGGGCCAGGCTCATCGAGAGCCTCCGAGGAACCCCGCAACAGATTGTCTGCTCGCAAGCCCATGGCCTGAGTCTACGGAAGAAGCACGTTGGCAACACTCCAGCAGTGTCACGCTCATTGACGAACGCGAGTGCGAAAGGGACAAGCCGACCAAGCAGAACCCCGCCTGACCAGCAAGCACCAGCCGCAGCCAGAACCTCGCCACTGGATCAACTCAGAACCGTGCGACCCCGGCTCTCGGTGAGCCAGGTTCAGAACATCCGACCCGGGTCTGCAGTCAGATCCGAAAAAGAGAAAACGCCGACTATCCGAAAATAGCCGGCGCACCTCTGACTGGATGCACTGCTCAAGCAATGATCCTCAATGGAGCCGGGGGGAATCGAACCCCCGTGCCGATACGGCCGGAACGACGCCTCTACGCGTGTAGTCAATCATTTGATCTCAACCCATTGGCGACGATCGACAGCCTCCGCCGGGTCCAGCACCCTGTCAAAATCTCGCCGCTTCACCCCAGGGTGCACCAGGAGTCGGCCAGCCTGCTGTCGTTGAGCCCCGCCCTAGCAGGCGTTGGACAGGGCTCAGACCACCTAAATTAGGCGGCCAGTGCGTACTGCTCGTTGGCAGTTATTGTGTGTGCGTGGTTTTTACGAGGCCACCACGCCCCTCGACGCGCCACGCCGAACCTGAACTCGTCCGGTCGAAACCACATCGGCCCCAACTTGTCAAACAACACCAGGCAAACCCGCCCGGGCATGACTTTATTCTACGCACCCCAGCGACAAAAAAAGGGCGAGCCTTCGCGGCCCGCCCTTGAATCATCCAACTTACGACCGGATCAGCCCTGGCTGACCGCGCCGTCGATGTGCACGTCCATCTGCGGGAACGGAATCCCGATGCCCGCCTCATCCAGATCGTACTTGATCTGACGAGTCAGTTTCTCCTTCACGCCCCAGTAGTCCGGCGTGTTGGCCCACACACGAACAGCCCAGTCGATCGAAGAACCGCCCAGCTCACTCAGGTACACCACCGGCTCAGGATCACCGAGGACGCCCTCGATCTTCTTCGCCGCGCCCATCAGCACCTCACGCGTCTTGTCAAGATCAGCCGAGTAATCCGTGCCGACCGAAACATCGACCCGGCGTGTGTCGTGGAACGTGATGTTCTCGATCGTCCCGCCGTAGATCTCGCCGTTGGGAACGATGATTTTCCGGTTGTCAGGCGTGGTGAACACCGTCGTGAACAGCTCGATCGCCTCGACCTTCGCCGTGATGCCAGCAGCGTTGACCACATCGCCGATCTTGAAGGGCCGGAAAATCAGCAGCATGATGCCCGCCGCGAAGTTGCCCAGCAGCCCCGACATCGCCATACCGACCGCAAAGCCCGCAGCCGCGATCACAGCCGCAAAGCTCGTCGTATCGACCCCGAACGTGCTCAGGACCGCAAGACCGCCCAGCACCATGATCGCGTACTTGCCCATGTTCCCGAAGAAACGGGCGAGCGTCTCGTCGACCTTCGCTTTCCGGCAGATACGCGTGATTAAGCCGCCAACCCACTTGGAGATGATCAGCACCGCGATAATCAGAATGAGCGCCTTGACGATCGGCAGACCCCAGTCCACCCAGAGCGCCATCATCTCGTCACTCGAGACGCCATCCGAAAAATCGAGCGTACTCCCTGTCGTCGCGGCTCCCTCCTGAGCACCCGCGCCCGCATCCTCTACAGCAGCCTGCGCAGTCTCACCGTCGACCGCTTCCTGAAGCATCCAAAGCATGTGTTTCCCCTATATGCAGCCAAGAACTCGTGGAGGAAGAGCGTAGGATGTAATCAGACGAACGGCCGCACGAGACAAACAACAAAATCACGCCAACCAACCCCGATTTCCGGGAGCAAATTGTGGGAATTTCACACCTCTGCGTCATCATCCCAGCTGCCGGAGCCTCTTCACGGTTCACAGCCACCGGCGGCCTGAGACACAAACTCGAAGAAGACCTCGCGGGCCGGAATGTCCTCTACCGATCACTCGAAATCTTCACCGCTCGCGACGACGTCCACTCAATCATCGTCGCCGGCCCACACGACCAAACCGCGCTCGACGAGTTCCGCGAACGCCACGGCCCAAAGATCGGGTTCTACGGCGCCAAGCTCTGCCGCGGCGGCAAGACCCACCGATACGAATCCGTCCAGGCCGCACTCGCCGAGATCCACCCCGACTGCTCGCACGTCGCCATCCATGACGCCGCCCGCCCCTGCACCTCTCAAAAACTCATCGACCGCGTCCTCGAAGCCGCTCAATCACACCCCGCCGTCATCCCGGCTCTGCCCGTCGGCGACACCATCAAACGAACCGAACCCATCGACGACGCCGGCAATGAAGACCCCCTCGACGCTCTCCTCGGTGACTCCGGCAAGATCAACACCACATACAACCGCGTCATCGGCACCATCGACCGATCAAACCTCATGCTCGTCCAGACGCCCCAGGTCTTCACGCGCGAGCTCATCGAACGCGCCTACGCGCAGAACGACCTCGCCAGCACCGACGACGCGGGCCTCGTCGAACGCCTCGGCGAGCCGGTCATCGTCGTCGAAGGCGAAGCACGCAACATCAAAATCACCCGAGACGAAGACCTCGAACTCGCACGCGCCCTCTTCGGCCCAGCCGACGACCGAGATCGCGCCTCACACAAACGCTTCTAAACACGACCCGCCACTCCCACGCAACCACACCCACACGATCGTACCCACAAAGCCGAAGCCCCCTCCCCGGAGACTGGCAGCGATCCGATACCCCAAAAATGCAAGAAAGCGAGGACTCCGCCTCGCTTTCCCGCGACACGTTCAATTGTTGAATCCCGGATGCCGGATCAGTACTGCCGCACCACACCCCGGACGATGCCCTGGATCGTGCAGAACTTCACTCGGATCGGATCGAAGTCCGGGTTGGCCGGCTGGAGACGGATGTGGTCGTCTTCCTTGAAGAAGGTCTTGAGCGTGGTCGAGCCGTCGGGCAGCAGCGCCACGACCTTGTCCCCGTCCCGCGCCACCTCGGTCCGCTCAACGAGCACGAAGTCGCCGTTAAGGATGCCCTCGTCCTTCATGGACTCGCCATCAACCTTGAGCGCAAACGTGGAGTCGGAGCGCTCGGTCGTCGAGCCGATCACCTCGCCCAGATCGATCTCGTCCTGACCCGCCACACGCTCGATCGGGTAACCCGCAGCGATCTTGCCCACCAGCGGGAAACGCAGCGGCCGCGACTCGTCCGGCACGCTGATCCCGTCAGCGATCGACAAAGAGCGTGCCTTGTTCGGCTCGCGTGTCAGGGCGCCTTTTTGAATGAGCGCCTCCACGTGCTCGAACACGGTGACCTTGCTCACGCCGATCTCGTCGGCGAGCTCCTGCATCGTCGGCGAATAGCCATGCAGAACACGCCAGTCGCGGATGAGTTTCAGGATGCGAAGCTGCTTCGGTGTGAGATTCATGCGTTGAGTCCTTCCTCTTCAACGGCTCAGTGCCGCAAGCTTTCCTGACATCAAACTGCCCGGACTGAGCCCGTTCCGAAGATGCCAATCTTCCCCCGTGAAGTGTCACCAATCGGTCAGGCCTTCCCCCCTTAGCGTGCCCCCCTAGCTGCTGAGCGAGCGCCCTGACCGATACCAATTCTATATCGAACAAAGACCGCGTAAAGGCTGTTGTTGGCACTTTGTTCAGCTTTTTCGGATCTGACCCGTCCGGGACATATTCCTGCACATACGAACCCCCCGGTCCTAGGCGGATCAGAGAGTAACAACTTACACTCTCGCTCGCCACACCACCGAACATATCAGCAAGGCGCCGCCAAATACCACGAATTCGGTGCTTCCCCTGCCGGTTCCCGTTTCGATGCCGAGCGTCTGCCGACTCTGTACGATCGTCAAAGCTCAACTCTGTGTCAAATGGACGCGATTCGCTGTGTTTCATGTGGATAATATCGCATCGCCACCCGAACGAGATCCAACTTACACACCCCTTTGAACGCATTCTGTACGGCTGCTGATCCCCAAACAAAGAACAAGCGTTCTCGGCTCACTGTCAGGGAAATTATCGGACAACCCAGGCGCAAGAATCACCGTACCCGCTCAATCCGACTCCCCGATCGACGCACCAGCCCCGAAATTTCCAGCAGCGTGATCGTCTGGCTGATCACCGCCATCTCCAGACCCGTCGCCTGACCGATCTGGTCCGGCGTCCTGGGCTCCCCGCACGCCTCAAAGACCTGCCGACCCGCATCACCGCCCGGGATCGTGCTCAGCTCCACCGCCGGGGGCATGTACCGCGACTCGTGCGTCCCCCCATGCGCGTGCCACGCCGGCGACTCGAGCCCATCCAATATGTCGCTCGGCTGGGTCACCAGCTGCGCACCGCCCGACTTCAACAGGTCCAGCGACCCCTCGCACGCCTCGCTATCCACCCGGCCGGGCAGCGCAAAGACCTCCCGGCCCTGCTCCTCCACAGCCTGACGAGCCGTGATCAGCGCCCCCGACCGACGACCCGCCTCGATCACCAGCACACCCAGCGACATCCCCGAGATCAGCCGATTCCGGGCCGGGAAGTTCCGCGCCTCCGGCGGCGAATCGCAGGGCAGCTCCGACACCACCGCCCCCTGGCCGCCCTCCACGATCGCATCGAACAGCCCCAGGTTCTCCGGCGGATACGTGTGCCCGAGCCCACACCCCAGCACCACGATCGTCCGCCCGCCCGCCTGCACCGCGCCCCGATGAGCCGCCGTGTCGATCCCGCGCGCACCGCCCGACACAATCGTGATCCCACGCTGCGCCAGCTGCGTCGCAAACCGCGTCGACTGCTCCAGCCCATAGCTTGAGCACCGCCGTGAGCCGACCACACCCAGCGCAAACCGGTCCGCCTCCGTCAACTCTCCCCGCACATAGAGCGCCAGCGGCGCATCGGGCAGGGGCTCCATGAGCGCCGGGTACATCCCATCCCCCCGCGCCACGACCCTGGCTCCCATCTGCTCCGCCTTCTCGATCTCCTTGCCAGCCCGTGCCAGCGCCTTGCCCCGATGCTTGACGATCCCCGAGCTCACGCCCGGCCCGATCCCCTCCACACACGCAAGATCCCGCTGCGACGCCCCGAGCACCGCGCCCGGCGATCCGAAATGACTGAGCAGCCGCCTCGCACGCACCGGCCCCAATCCGGGGGTGAGCGACAGAGCAACCAGTTCAAGGGTGTCCTGAGCAATGTTCGGCATGCGGTCAGTGTAGCAAACACCGACTTCCCGGTGTCCGATCGATCCGTGCCGTCAGTTGGGTTGTATCGTGAGCAGACCGAATCGGACCTTCCGACTCCAACACAGGAGCACTGCTTGAGCGCAGAGCAGACGACATACGAGCACAAGTCCGCCCGGGGCACCGCCCTCAAGCTGGCGCTCTGTCTGCTCGCCGGTGCTCTGCTCGCATCGGCTCTCCTCGTCGCGTGGTCCTGCAAGACCACGCGCTCGGGCATTGTCCCGCACTCCGGCCTCGCCGGCGGGCTCGATGTCTCCAGCGCCGAGGGCGCCGAGTCACGACCCGAGCCCATGATGCGCGTCCGCATCGCAAGGCAGATCGAAGCCGCACAGATCGAAGGCCGGGGCCCCTGGCTCATCGCCGTCGAAGGCGCCCGCACCGGCGAGATCCTCACCGGTCCCGTCACCATCACCAGCTCCGCCGGCGGCATCCGCGTCGCCGACGCCCAAGGCCACGTCCGCGGCTTCGGGCCGGGCACACCCGTCTACGCCGGCCCCGTCCTCCGACGAGGCGACCTCTCGGGCGAAGAGATCATCAACCTCGGCGGCTACCGCTACCCGGGCACCTTCCGGGTCGTGCCGATCGAATCCGAACCAAACGCATTCGACGTCGTCAACGTCGTCGAGGTCGAGCGCTACGTCCCCGGCGTGATCAGCAAGGAGATCTTCCCGCACTGGGACGAGACCACCTTTATGGTCCAGGCCGTCGCAGCCCGCACCTACGCCCTCCAGCGCCGCGAAGCCGCGCGCAAGGCCGGGCGATACTTCGACGTCGACGACTCGACTATCCATCAGGTCTACGGCGGACTCACGGGCCAACGCGTCGCACTCCGCGCGACCGAAGCCACGCGAGGCGTCGTCATGACCACCGGCAACAGACTGGGCGAGGCGCTCTACTCCGCGGTCTGCGGCGGCAAACCCGCGCTCGCCGAGGAAATCTGGCCCAAAGACACACAGTCCGTCAACATCCAGAAAGTCGGCTACACACCTCCGACCACCAGCGCCAACACAGGCCTCGCACGCGAGATCTTCTGCCAGAACGCGCAGTGGTACGAATGGGAAGTCGCCCGCCGAACCGGCGAGCTCTCGAGCCGACTCAAAGCCTGGGGCAAGGACCGCAAGCACGACCTCGCCAAGCTGGGCACGCTCCGGAGCGTCGAAGTCGTCCAACGCACCCAGGCCGGGCGTTCGATGCTCGTCAAGGTGACCGACACCAAGGGCGAATCCGTGACGCTCTCCGCCGAGCAGCTGCGCATCGCGGCCAATTACCCGGCCAGCGGCCTGCCCGAACTCTCAAACGTCGCACGCGTCCACAGCAACGACTTCGAAGTCCGCGTAGGTAGAAGCGTCACCGTCTTCACAGGCCACGGCCACGGCCACGGCGTGGGCATGTGTCAGAATTGCGCCCAGGGCATGGCCGAGCGCGGCGACGACTGGCGCGCCATCCTCCGCACCTTCTACCCAGAACTCGAAGTCACACGTATCTATTGATGAAACGCAATCCATCTCTGGGTGCCACGGGTTGTCCCGCAGGGCAACCCGTGAGGTGATGGCGTGTCATTCAGTGCAGGATGCACGGCTTGCCGAGGACGGACATGCCGTGGCACCCGATCGCGACATGATCACAGCAGCACGTCGATCAACTGCCCGGTCGGCAGATCGCTCCGGATCTCGTACGTGAACTCCACACGCCGAATGGTCTCGGTCCGCGGCACCTCGGGCCGACTGACTGCGCGTTCGGGCTCATCCGTGCGCACAGATGTGACGTTCTGGGCCTCGCTGAGCCTCTGGCACGCCGGGCTGATCTCAAGCGTGTCGCGGTGCTCGCGGTTGGACTGGTGCAGGTAGTCGGCAAACGGGATCGGGCGGTCCGTGCAGGACGCCTGCCGGGCGTACTGGTGGCAGGCCTCGACGGCTCGATCGTGTTGGAGGGCTCCCGTGCGCACGAATGACGAGTTGCGAGCCCGGTGCCGACCGCGCACGGTCCCAGAATGTCGCGTGGTGTGCCGCTCTGGGGCGATGTGGAGGATTCAGGCCGGCCGCGGGGCGTCCGATCGACCCGAAGTGTTGCCGGGAGGCAACGGGCGGCGTTGGATGCTGTCCACACCGAACAGGAGCCCGCGTGCGGACGGACGAGCTGGATTTCGAACTGCCCGAGGAGCTCATCGCCCGCGAGCCGATGCGCCCCCGAGACGCCTCGCGTCTGCTCGTCGTGAGCCGGAGCGACCCGTCGGTGCTCGAGCACCGGATCGTGCGCGATCTGCCGGGCTATCTGCGCGCCGGGGATGTGCTCGTCTTCAACACGACCCGCGTGGTGCCCGCGCGGTTTACGGGGATCAATCTTGACACGGGGGGCAAGGTGACCGGGCTCTACCTGGAGACCGCCCCCAAGCCGGACCACTGGCGCGTGCTGATCAAGATGCGCCGCCACCGCCCGGGCGTGCGGATCGGGCTGGAACTCAGGCCGGGCCAGACCGAGCCGGTCGAACTCGAACTCGTCCGCCGCGAGACCGAGGATGGGGTCTGGCTTGTCCGTGTGACGGGGGGCGAGGGGGCGCTCGAACGTGCGGGCTTGCCGCCGCTGCCGCCATACATCCTGTCGGCCAGACGCCACGCGGGCGAGGCGGAGAACCGCGACGAGGACGAGGGGGTCTATCAAACCGTTTATGCGCAAGAACCCGGCAGTGTGGCGGCCCCGACGGCGGGTTTGCACTTCACGCCCGAGCTTCTCGGCGCACTATGCGATCAGGGTGTCGCTCGCGAGGATGTCACACTCCACGTCGGCCGCGGCACGTTCCAGCCCGTGGAGGTCGACGAGCTCGAATCGCACCCGATGCATTCCGAGCACTGCCGGATCGAGCCGGGCGTGATGGAGCGCTTGCGCGAAGCCAGAGCCGACGGCGGGCGCGTGATCCCGGTGGGGTCGACGAGCTGCCGAACGCTCGAGTCCTTCGCGGGTCGGGGTGTGGACGCGGGCGAGCTGGACACGGATCTGCTGATCTCGCCCGGGTACGCGTGGCAGGTGACAGACGGCCTCATGACAAATTTCCACCTGCCCAGGTCGACGCTCATCGCGATGGTCGCGGCTCTGTTCCCGGAAGGGGCGGAACGGGTGCGTGAGATCTACGCCGAGGCGATCCGCGAGCGGTACCGGTTTTTCAGCTTCGGGGACGCGATGCTGATTCTGCCGTAGCGCGTGGGGTTGAAAATCGGGTGCCAGGGGTTGTCCCGTCGGGCAACCCGTGTGGTTTCACGTCGATCGCACGGCTTGCCGAGGACGGACAAGCCGTGGCGCCCGGACAGGTCTCACGGGATTCGTGCCCGATGGGTGGGTGTATGATCTTCGCGTCTGAAGCGGGAACGGAAGCCCGCGGCTCGGAGTGCGGAAGATGGAATTGCGCCAACTGATCGAGACGCTGGATGTGCGGGCGGTCTCTCAGGGTGCGCTCGGGGTGCGGGTGACCGATCTCACCGACGACAGCCGGACAGTTCTGCCCGGCTCGCTCTTTGTGGCAAGGCCGGGCGTGCACGACGACGGGCGGCGGTACATCGAACAGGCCGTGCGCGACGGCGCGGTCGCGGTCCTGACCGACGAGACGGGCGCCGGGCTTGTGGACGCCGAGCACGCGACGGCGCTCGTGGCGGGCGACATCGCGCTGGTCGCGGCGCAGATGGCTGAGCGCTTCCACGGGAACCCGACGCAGAAGCTGAAGCTGGTCGGCGTGACGGGGACGAACGGGAAGACGACGGTCGTGCATCTGGTGCACGGGATCATGAACGCCGCCGGCGTGCGCACGGGGATGGTCGGGACCGTGGAGATCGACGACGGTCGCGAGATCGCGCTCGCGGAGATGACCACGCCCCCGGCGATCGAGCTGAGCCGAACGTTTGCGAGCATGGTCGACGCGGGGTGCCAGGCGGCGGTGATGGAGGCGTCGAGCCACGCGCTCGACCAGCGCCGGGTCGCGGGGCTCGCGTTCGATATCGGGGTCTTCACGACGCTCGGCACAGACCACATGGACTATCACACCGACCGCCAGAGCTATCTGCAGGCGAAGCAGAGGCTCTTTGGCATGCTCGGCGAGGACGGCGTGGCGATCGTGAACGCCGACGACGAGGCGTGCGAGGCGATGATCGCCGGGTGCAGGGCCAGAGTTGTGCGCACGTCGATGGAGCGGGGCGACTGGACGGTGCGTGTGCTGTCGCGGCAGATTGATGGCGTGCGCGTGCGCATCGAGGGGGCGATCGGCGCGATCGAGGTGAGCCTGCCCTTGATGGGCGCTCACAACGCGATGAACCTGCTCCAGGCGGTCGCGGTGGCGCATGAGCTGGGCGTGGATGCGGAGTCGATCGTCGCGGCGATGGTGCAGCCGAGGCTGCCAAGGGGCAGGCTCGAGCGTGTGCCGGGCACGGGCGATGTGCACGTGTTTGTGGATTTTGCGCACACACCCGACGCGCTTGAGCGCACACTCCGCGAGATGCGGCGCTCGATGCAGGAGTCTGGGCACCGGGGTCGGCTTTGGGTTGTTTTCGGTTGCGGCGGGAACAAGGACAAGACCAAGCGCCCGGTGATGGGGCAGATCGCCGGCGAGCTGGCCGACCGGATCGTGATCACGAGCGACAACCCGCGGACCGAGGCGCCCGAGGCGATCGTGCGCGAGGTGTTCGAGGGCGTGGCGCCTGCCAGGCGCACGGATGTGGCGCAGATCCCGGACCGGGCCGAGGCGATCGTGCGGGCGGTGGGGGACGCCCAGGCGGGCGACGTGGTGATCATCGCGGGCAAGGGGCACGAGCGTTTCCAGGAACTGAGCGATGGGCAGGGTCACAAGGTTGTGCGCGAGTTTGATGATGTATCGCTCGCGTCGGCGTGCCTGCGGGGACGGGTGACGGCCCAATGAGCTTCTTTACACCAGAGTCCATCCGTGCGGCTGTGGGGGGGACGTACCGCGCCAGAGCGCAGGTCGTGAGCCTCGCCGGCGGTGTGTCGATCGATACACGCACGCTCAGGCCCGGTCAGATTTTCGCGGCCTTCAAGGGCGAGAAGGTCGACGGGCACCGGTATCTGCACGAGGCGCAGAAGGCG
Source organism: Phycisphaerales bacterium (assembly GCA_965228265.1). Classification (GTDB taxonomy): domain Bacteria; phylum Planctomycetota; class Phycisphaerae; order Phycisphaerales; family UBA1924. Next base: position 443,559 of record OZ245804.1, on the reverse strand, counting down.
GGCAGCACGCTGGCGATCGTGGAGCGGGGCGGCGAGCTCCCGGGCGAGCTGCCCGAGGGCATGACGATCATCGAGGTCGAGTCGACGCGGGCGGCTCTGGGCAAGCTCGCAAGGGCGTACCGCAAAGCGCTGACTTCGACGCGCGTGATCGCGGTGACGGGGTCCAACGGCAAGACGACGACGGTGCGGCTGATCGATCAGGTGCTGGCGACCAGGTTCCGCGGGTCGGCCTCGATCAAGAGTTTCAACAACGACATCGGGTTGCCGCTGACGATCCTGGCTGCGAAGCCGACGGATCAGTACGTGGTGTGCGAGGCGGGGATGAGCAGCCCGGGTGAGATTGGGTATCTGGCGCCGATCGCATCGCCTGATATCGCGGTGATCACGAGTGTGGGTCGGGCGCATCTGGAGAAGTTGGGCTCGCAGCGGGCGATCGCGCGGGAGAAGGCGTCGCTCTTGCAGGGGCTCATGCCGGGCGGGCTCGGTGTGGTGCCGGCGGATGCGGCGTATCTGGAAGAGTTCCTGCGTCCCGACGTGGCGCACGTGCGGTTTGGTGCGTCGGAGCACGCGGACCTGCGGTTGACGGAGCTCGAGAGCCACGCCGGGGGCGTGCGGTTTGCGACCAACGGGGGGCAGCGGTACGAGATCGGGCTGCTCGGGGCGCACAACGCGTTCAACGCGGCGGCTGCGATCGCGGTGGCGCGGCGGATGGGGATGAGCGAGGAATCGATCGCCGAGGCGCTGCGCAACGCGCGCGGTGCGGAGATGCGGCTCGATCGGCGCACGATCGCGGGGATCGAGGTCATCAATGACGCGTACAACGCGAACCCGGACTCGGTGCTGGCGGCGGTGCGGGCGTTGGGTGGGCTGATGACGGGGGTCGAGCGTCGGGTGCTGGTCCTGGGCGAGATGCTCGAACTGGGGGAGGCGGGGCCGGGCCTGCACGAAGAGGTGGGTCGGGCGATCGCCGAGACGGTTCGGGCGGGTCAGGGGCCCGATTTCGTCGTGCTGGTGGGGGATCTGGCTCGTTTGGCGCAAGAGCCGATCGTTTCGGCACTTGGACCCGATGGCGTGGTCTTGGAGCCCGAGGCGGGCGACGGCCGATCCATCGCAGAGCGGCTTCGCCCCGGCGACGGTGTGCTCCTGAAGGGGTCCCGGTCGGTCGGGCTCGAACGCGTGGTTCTGGTGATGCAGGCCCCCGCACCCGCTTGACGCGGTCCCACTGAGAGAAACACCACACTTGCTCTACTGGCTCCTGGACATCTACCGCACCCGGCTCGACAGCGTCGATCTCTTCGGCGACCTGACGCTGTACTCCCTGGTGCGGCTGCTGGACGAGCTGGAGTTTCGCGTGCTGGCGGCGGCGACGCTGGCGTTTCTGATCGTGCTCCTGCTCGGGCCCCGGACGATCGCCAAGCTCCGCGCGATGAAGATCGGGGATACGGGCGTGACGGACGCGGTCGCGCTGCGCAAGCACGCCGAGGGCAAGGCGAACGTCCCGACGATGGGGGGCGTCCTGATTGTGGGGGCGATCTTCGCCAGCGTGATTTTGCTCGCGGATGTGCGCGTGGCGTACATCTACATGGCGCTGATTCTGCTCGTCTGGATGGCGGCGGTCGGGAGCGTGGACGACTGGCTCAAGCTGACGGCGGCGCGTCGCGGCGACGGGCGGCAGGGCCTGCACGCGTGGGAGAAGCTCGTCTTCCAGCTCGGGATCGGCGTGCTGATCGGGGTGTTCGCGTACAACCGGGGCGAGGGCGAAGAGAGCCTGAACCATGTGCTGAACCTGCCGTTGCAGAGCACATACCACGGCGGGTCGTACGCGGTGAGCGAGGGGCTGATCTACCTGAGCAAACCTTTCTATGTGTTCATCACGGTGATGATGATCGCGGGGCTCAGCAACGCGGTGAACATCACGGACGGGATGGACGGGCTCGCGTCGGGGCTGGTGGTGATCGTTTCGATCGGGCTGGTCGTGATGACACTGATTGCGGGTCAGGAGGTGTGGGCGCAGCGGCTGCTGTTGCCCTACATCGTGGACTCGGGCGAGCTGACGGTGCTCATCGGCGCGATGATCGGGGCGTGCCTCGGGTTTCTGTGGTGGAACTGCTCGCCCGCGCAGGTGTTCATGGGCGACACGGGCTCGCTCTCGCTCGGGGCGCTCATCGGGTACACCTCGGTGGTGATCCGTCAGGAGCTGCTCGTGCTTCTGATGTGCGGCGTGTTTCTCGCGGAGATCGGCTCGGTCGTGATGCAGGTGGCGTACTTCAAGTCGACGGGCGGCAAGCGGATCTTCCGGTGTGCGCCGTACCACCATCACCTGCATCTGGGCGGGTGGCGCGAGCAGCAGGTCGTGAGCCGACTCTGGATCGTGGGGGTGATTCTGGTGATCGCGGCTCTGGCGATGCTGAAGGTGCGTTAGCGTCCGATCAGCAGGACGGCTTCTCGGATGGTGACGCGGTCCTGCACGGGGCCGAAGTCGCCCTCGTCGAGTGTGATCGTGAGATCACGGGCGTTCTCGATATCGAGTCGGACGTGCGCTTCGGGTGATTGGGCGCTGAGCGTGTGTCGCTGGCGCTCCGAGCCGTCGACGAGGATGATGAGTTCGAGGTTGCCCCAGGCGCGTGCCTCGATGGGCAGCTCGGCGGTGAACGCCAGGCGGGTCGAGCCGCGGGGGATGGGCCAGGTCGCGGTCATGGGGCCCGGCATGCTGATGTCGCGGGCGCCGAGGGCGGCTGTGCTTGTGTTGTTGATGGTCAGGGCGCGTCCCATGGCCCGGGCTTCGATCGCGGCGAGGGGGATGAGTGCCTCGGCGTCGAAGCTGATGGCCTCGATCATCTCGCGTCCGATCTCGAAGCGGAGGCCCGACTGGGTGTCGTCGGCTTCGCTGGCGGCGGAGGCGGCGCCGAAGGGGGAGATGGGGTCTTCTTTGAGTGTGATGATCTGCGCACGGGTGTCGGGGCGGTCGCTGGGTGAGATGGATTGCGCATCGACGATGTTGCCGCCGGTGAGCCAGAGCCGCATGCCCGATGGGGCTTGGGTCGGGTTGGCAAGCGTGATCTCGTCGAGGACATTGATGGGCGTGTCGATGGTTGAGCCGTCGTCGAGTTCGATGGTGGTGGTCGAGCCGTAGCTTGCGAGAAACCCTCGGAGCGTGTCGCCGTTGGCGAGTCTGAGGACGTCGTCGTCTTCGACGGCAAGTGGTGGCCTTGCCTGATCGGCGTTCATGATGCGCGGGAGGACGATGCGGGTGACGTTCTCGAGCGGGATGCTGATGAGGCCGAGGCGTGGGTAGTTCCAGGCGATCATCTCTTCGCCCGCGTCGGCGACGGAGGCGGTGCCGACGAAGCGCTGTCCGTCGGTGAGTTCGAGGACGCCGGGTCTGCTGATCATCCGGCCCTGGTTGAAGACGTTGCCGGCGGCCTGGGCGCTGTCCCACGCGTCGATCGGCGCGAGGGCGACGAACGCATCGCGCGGCGCGTTGACCCGGCTTCCGGCGGTGTCGACGTAGGTGATGTGCGTGTCATCGATCGAGACGAGCTCGATGAGCTGTCGATCGAGGTTGCGGTCGATGAGCACGCGCAGGGGGAGCGTCTGTGCGTCCTGCGCGAGGCATGTGCCTGCGAGGAGTGCGAGAGCCGGGATGAGTGTGCGCGTACTCACTTCTGGAAGATCGGCAGATAACGCTTGGGCATTTGCAGGACAATCAGGGCCATTGACGTGCCGTAGGCCTCACCAACGCCACGGTCTTCCCAGAGTCCGTCGGGGCGTTGGGCGGCGACGATCTCATCCCTTGTTCCGGGCCACCATGTGGCCCACCAGTCTCCGCCGGCGAGGTAGGCGGCCTGGACGGAGTAGTACTGCCCGTAGAAGTAATGCGGGCTGCGCCGCGCGGCCCCCTGTCCCGGTGCAGCCGTGCGGACGATGTACTGCATCCCGTTTTCGATGGCCTGGTCGTCGTAGATCCCCGCGTATTGCAGGGAAGCGACGCCGGCGGCCGTCCTTGGCCAGGCGCTGTCTCTCGTCCGCAGTTGGTACCGGAAACCGCCGTCGGGGTTCTGGCACTGTTTGACGTAATCGACGGCTTTCTCGATGACGTCCCTGGAAACCTCGATGCCCGCGTTGCGCGCCGAGCGCAGGGCCATGATCTGGCAGATGGTGACGGAGACGTCGGCGTCGTTGGGCAGCGGGTTGTAGCGCCAGCCGCCCTCTTCGTTCTGCGTGCGTTCGATGAGGCGGATGGCTTTGACGAGCGCTTCGTAGGTCCGGTCGGCCAGGGGCGTGTCGGACCCGCCGGTCATGCCGTAGACCTCGCCCAGGAAGAGCGCGGCGAACCCGTGGCCGTACATTGGGCCGTTGGCGGCTTCGCCGGCGATGAGTCCGCTTTCGGAAGCGTTGTCGAGGACGAATTCGAGTCCAAGTCGGACGTTCTCGCCGTAGGCCCCGCGTCCGGGGACGTTGCCGTCGGCCATGAAGGCGAGACACGCGAGGGAGGTGACGGCGACGTTGTTGGCGTAGCGTCCGTCACCGAATGAGCCGTTGTCCGTCTGGAGTTCGGCGAGGGCCGCGAGCCCCTGCTCGACGGCTCGGTCGGAGGCCTGGGTGATCTCGTTCTCGAGCGCATCATTCTCGGCGCCCTGTGCGAGAGCGCCGAGCGGCAGTGCGCAGGCGGCTGCGATGACGAGGCGGCGGATCATTCCGAGGCCTCCTCGGCGAGGCGTTTGTAGTAGGACTCGGTCATGGATTTGTAGAGCGAGCTGTAGCTGTCGCTCGAGCCCTGGAGCAGCGCTTCGCGGAGGCGCTCGGGGAGATTGCCCCATCGTGCGCCGTCGAGCAGGGCCTGGGCGCCGAGCTGGGCGTCCTGGCCTGCGGGGCCTTCCTGGCGGTCGCTGGGTTCGCCCTGGTTTTGTTGCTGCTCTTCTTCGCGGCGCTGTTGATTGGGTTGCTGCTGGCTTTGTTGATCCTGCTGGGACTGGCTCTGCGAGCTGGAGCTCGACTGCTCGCCTGCGCGGTCGATGAGTTCGTCGAGTCGGCGGAGGATGTCTTCCTGGAGTCGCTGGGTGACGACGCCCGTGTCGCCCCGGGTGCCGAGCCGCCCGGCGCTCTCGTGCATCAGGCCGACGGCTTCGAGGAACTCGTCGGCGATGGGTTTGTCCTGTGCGAGCTCGCGGTTGAGCTCGGCGTCGGCGGCATCGGTGTCGACCTCGTGCTGTGGCGCTGATTCGTCCTTCTCTTCGAGGCCGAGCAGTTCGTCGAGCGAGGGCAGCGGCTCGTCTTCGGGCTGCGCGAAAGCAGCGGTCGCGGCGAGCGCGAGCGTGCACGCGATCGGGATGGAAAGACGCCGATTCATTGATCGTCCTCGCTCTCCGGTTCGGGGCTCTCCGGTTCGGGCATGGGGGGCATCGGTTGCTGGCCCTGCTGCTGCTGTTTCATTTTCTCGATCAGGATCTCCCCCTGTCGGGCGAGGTCGTCCTGAACCGCACCGACCTCGCGGGCCTCGTCCTGCGACGAGCCGAGGGCGTCCATCATGCGGGTCTGGTCGAGCAGGTCCTGCTGCATGGTGCGCAGGAGGCGCAGCTCGGCGAGCGGCGGGATGAGCTGTTCCTGCTGCTGCTGACCCGACTGGCCCTCGCCTCCCTGAGACGAACCCTGGTCGAAGTCGGATTGTTTCGATTCCGGATCGTCGAGCGCCTCGATGAGGCCCGCGAGCATCGATTCGATGGAGGCCTGCCTGCGGCGTTCGGTGTGCGTGACCTTGCCCGCGGTGAGCGTGGTGCCCACGCTGTCGAGCTGGCTGTCAAGACGCTGGTGGGCGTAATCGAAGACGCCCGCGGCGGTGATCTCCTCGTACTGGGCGAGCAGCGTGCGGAGGGTTTCGCGGAGTTCCTGTTCGCGGCTGCCAAGGTCACGCGCCTCGGCGCGTTCACGCCGGGAGAGGCGGTCCTTGACGAGCGGGTCGGTCTGGGCGCTGATCTCGTTCTGGAGGGCGAGCGCATCGGTGTAGGCCTGCTTGAGTTCGCGCTTGCGCTGCTCGCGTTCGCGCTGCTCGGCGTCCTCGAGTTGCTGCTGCGCTTCCTCGAGCGCGGCTTCGAGGCGATCGAGGCTGACGTTTTCATGACGCTGGGCGAGCGGCGCGTCGTCTGCGTTTAGTGAGGTGATCGCGTCCGACTGCGCAGCCCCGGCTTCGCCCAGCAGGCTGGCGATGCGGGCGGTGTCCGGGTTCTCCGAGGCCTCGTCAGAGACGCTCAGCGTGTTGCGGTAGAGAGCCGAGACGCCCGCGGCAAGAGCCCGGACGTCGCCCGCGTTCTGCTGCGTCTCGATGAGCTGGGCGAGCTCGGATTCCTGCGTGCGGACGAGCGCCTCGATCGACTCGATGAGGCTCATGAGCGCCCGCTGGAGCTCCTGGTCGCGCTGTTTCTGCGCTTCGTCCAAGTCTTCGAGCATCTGCTCGAGCTGCTGGGCGGCCTGCTGTTGCTGCTGGCCCGCCTGCTGGGTGTTGTTGCTCTGCACGTTCTGGGCGGCCTGCTCGAGCGATTGGGGCACGCCCTGCTCGCGGCCTCGACGGGATGCGGCGCGCATGGCGGCGGCCTGACCCGGATCGGTCTCCTGCAGGTCCTGCGAGCGGGTGTCCATCTCGTCGAGCAGATCCGCGCTGCGCTCGGCGAGTTCGAGTTGTCGCTGCGCGATGCGATCGAGTTCGGTGAGTTCCTCGGGTGTGAGCTGCGAGGCGGAGCGCCCGACCGTCTGGCGTCCGATCTCGGCGGTCTGCTCGGCGAGCTGCTGCTGATCTTCGAGCAGGCCTTCGAGGGCTTGGCGGACGGCCCAGGAGTCCTCGCCCCGGTCGAGCATGAGCGCCAGGTCTTCGAGCGAGCGGCGCACACGCTGCTGCGAGGCCTCGGCTTCTTCGGACAGCTCGGGCTGCTCACGCTCGGCGGCTTCGCTGAGTCTCGCGGCGGCCTGCTCGGAGTCGTCGCCTGCGCGGCTGAGCGACTGCTCGGCGCGTGCGAGCAGCTCATCCAGCGAATCATCATTGAGCGCGTTGCGCTCGGCGCGCTGGCTCAGCTGTTCGACGGTGCTGTCGATGCGGTCGAGCGCGTCGGTCAGCGCGGCCTGGTCGCGGGCCATCGAGTGCATGGGCGGCGTGCCCGTCGTGCGCGACTGGCGCACCTGGTCGATGAGTTCGTCCTGCTGCTCGGCCAGGCGAACGGCGCTCCGGCGGACGCCACCGAGCTCGGCGAGGATCTGATCGACGAGTTCGTTCTGCGAGATGATGCGGAGTCGGCGCACGGCGGAGACGGTCTCGCCGTGGGTCTGCGGCGATTCGCCGGCACCGGGCAGAGCGAAGACATCCATCGCGACAGCGGTGATCTGCACCTCGTCGCCGACCTCGAGATTGAGCGGAGTGAGCTGGAGCGTGGCGCGGGCCTCGCCCCGGAGTTCGCCGGTCTCGACGCGGACGAGTTCGCTCGGCTCGCCATCGGTCTCGGGCAGGGCGCCGGCGGAGTCTTTGGCGGAAGCCGGGATGCGTGCGGTCTGTGCGCGGAGCGCGAGCCACGAGAGGCCCACGTCGTCGCGGGCCTCGCCCACGAGATCGACGACCGCGCTTGCCAGCACGGCCTCGTCGCGCTCGGGCACCGTGACGGTCACGCTCGGCTCGCGGTCGGTGAGCGTCTCGATGCGGACGATGGCGTCGTCGACGCTCTCGATGCCGAGCTCGTCGCGCAGGCGGATCCTGAAGACGCCCCGCTCGCTGGCGGTCCAGGTCAGCGTGCGCACGCGGCCCGACTCTTCGATGGAGAGGTCGCCTTCTTCGCGCTCGGTGTCCAGCACATCGCCCACAAACTCGGCGGGCTTGTTGAGTGTTGTGGTGATCGTGATGCGCGAGCCGACGAGCACGGGGCCGAGCACGGCCCGTTCGTCCTGACCCTGCCCGAGATCGCGCTGGCCTGCGACCCACGACGCGCTCTCGGTGGTGGGGGCGTAAGCGGGCGGCTCGATCGTCGCGAGCATGGATTCCACACGCGGGGGCTCGACGAGGCGGATGCGCGTGGTCTCGGTGCGGTCGTCGGGGGTGCGCAGCCAGTACTCGAGCCACGCCTCGGCTTCGTCGGCGCCAAGGCTCACGGTCGGTTCGAGCAGTCGTTCGTACGCCTCGCCCGGCTCGCCCGAGGCGGCCATCTCGAAGGTCTCCTGCCCGGTCAGCTGCTCCGTGCGTTCGGGGGTGGAGGTGTTGCCCGTGACGATGCGGTACACGACCTCGACGGGTGTCTGGCCGACGGATCGGTTGGTGCGCGTCACGATCGCACGCACGGGCAGCGCCGATCCGAGCGCGTGCGGCTCGGTCTGGGTCGCATCGACAAGCTCGGTGCGTTTGGGCCAGCTCGCGTCCGACCAGGGCAGGAGTGTGCGCGCAAGGCCGGTCTTTGCGGTCGCGGGCGAGAAGAAGGCGATGGTCGCGATGACGATTGCCGTGAGCACCAGGCCCGCGGCGTTGTGCTTGAGCGTGGTCGTGTGGACGAGCGAGGTGAGCGGCGCGTCCTGTGCGCTCGCGTCTGCACGCTCGGCGGCGGCGCGGCGGAGCCAGCCGATCGATTCGGGTTCGCCCTCGTCGGCCTGCTGGTGCGACAATTCGACACCCGAGGCGAGCACGCCCGGCAGCTTGCGGTCCTGCCCGAGCCGGGATCGCTCCACGCGGAGCGCAAGCGTCGAGAGCTTGGGTCGCAGGGCAATCGCCGGGATGAGCTTGCGCCGGATGCCCGCGACGAGCGCGACGAGCCCGGCGATGAGCAGCAGGACGCGGAGCCAGGAGGGCAGGCGCAGGACGAAGTCGGCAAGCCCCTCGGCGAGCAGGGCCACCAGCACGAGCCCGACGCCCGCGGTCAGCACTTCGCCGATCGCGACCCGGCGCAGGCGTGAGCGCAGGGCGATCAGTGCGCGTTCGGAACGCAGGCCCGCGTTCGGGTGCGTGGGTGTGGTTGGGGCTGCGCGTGACACCGTGCCTCCTTGCGCGTGGGCCTGCAGAGGTGCTACTGCTCTGCCATCGGGCGGTTCCACCCCCGATATTCGACTCGGGCGAGCCCTACAGGGTTCGCCGGCAACATCAACACCTTACACCAGACGAATCATCCGTCGCCCGATCCATTCGGTTCCAAGCAGCAGGACGAGCAGGATGAGGGCCAGGGGGCTGTCCCAGAGCGTCTCGATGTCGGGTGTGCCCGCGACGCGGCGCTGACGGTTGGGCAGGAACTCTTCCAGCTCTGCCAGCTCGCCCGGCGTGAGCACCCGTCCGCCGGTCTCCTCGGCGAGCGTTCGCAGTGTTGCAAAGTCGGTCTCGGGTCTGCGGAGTTCGTCGTCCGGAGCGAGGACTTCGACGCTTTCGGTCAGACTCTCGCTGAGCAGGAGCGCGTCGTTGACCGCGATCTCGTACGCGCCGGCCGAGGCGGGGAGCCAGGTCGCGGCAAAGCGCGGCGAGCCGTCGCCGGCGCCTTCCTCGGGTCGGAGCAGGATGGGTGTGGGCTCGGCCTGGCTTCCCGCGAGACGAACGGTGGCGCTGACGGACTGGGGCCGCTGAAGCGCCAGACGCTCGTCGAGAAGTTCGAGCGTGATGCGGACGGGCGACATCGGCTCGGTGCGTGGCGGGTTGGCCTCGAGCAGGGCGCTGCGGCCTGCGCGGGCCAGGCCCTCGCGCCCGATCAGGCGCACGAGCGGGATCCAGAACCGTTCGGGGAGTTCCTCGCCCCGGGCGTAGCGCCAGCGCCAGATCTCGTCGGTGCCGACGTAGACCGAGCGCCCCGCGCCGTAGCGCATCGAGAGCACGATGGGCGCAGGGTTGTCGCCCGAGTTGGCGGGTAACGCGGATGCGAGCACCTCGGCGGTGGGTTTGACGGCATCGGGATCGATCTTCTGCGCCCAGCGCAGCATCGCCCAGCCCGTATCGGGATCGGTCAGGCGCTCGGGCCAGCCGCCCTCGGATGCGTCGGCGAGTTCGAGCAGGCCGAGCCTTTCGGCGGCGAGTTCGCGGCGCATCGTGACGGGCTCGTTCCAGGCGCTGGCGGGGCTGGCGAGCGTGATGGGCAGGAGCGGTTCGAGCGGCGTGCCACGCCAGGAGTCGGGCGTGGCGCTCGGGCCGGCGATCCAGAGGATGCCCGCGCCGCGCAGGGCGACAAGGTCGTGGATCTGTTCGAGCTGCGACGTCGTGAAGAGGTCCGCGCGGACATCGCCGATCACGATGACGTCGATGCCCTCCCAAGCGCCGGGGGAGTCGGGCAGGTCGGTCAACTCGACATCGCCCTCCTGCACATAGCGTCGGCGTGAGCTGAGCAGGAGCGAGGAGGAGGAGATGGTCTGCTCGCGGAGCAGGAGGTTCTTGGTGTAGCGGAATTCCCAGCGGGGGTAGCCGTCGATCTGCAGCGCGCGGAGCGGGCGGTCGACGAGGGTGACGGTGAGGTTCTCGGCGTTGTTCTCGGCGAGCAGGTCGGGCTCGTCGGGGACGAGCCGAACGAGCCAGGACGCGTCGCCCGGTTCACCCGGCTGGGTGACGAGCGTGACGCTCTGGTCGGTCGCCTCGGCCCGTTTGCGTTCGAGGACTTCTCCCGTGTCGCGGTCGACGAGTTCGACCCATGCGCCGCTGGTGGCGCCCGAGCCCAGGCGGTCGATGTCGACGGTGACTGGCATGCGGTCGTTGATGAACCCGGCCGCGGGTGCGCGGACGTCGGCGATCGCCAGGTCGCTCACCGGGTCGGGCGAGCCGATGGGCACGACGAAGACGGGGATGCGTTCGCTGCGCAGGCGCTGGAGTGCACGGCGGGAGGGTGCGTCGGCGGATGTGCCATCGGACAGGAGCACGACACCCGAGACAGGCCTGGCGGCGACCTCGTCGAGTGCCCGGTCAAGTGAGCGGCCAAGGAGCGTGCGTCGCCCGTCGGCCTGTCCCGCGTCGATCGCGCCTGTTTCGTCCATCGCCAGTTCGAAGACGCCCGCGTCGAACCCGAGCGTCAGGACGCGTCGGCTTTGGGCGATCTCGCGCAGCGGGCTTTGCGCGGCGTTGAGCGCCTCGGCGAGCTGTGTCTCGCGGGGCTCGCCGCCCGGCGCGTCGCCGATCGTCATCGAAGCGGAGCGGTCGGCCATGACGACAAGCCAGTCGCGTTCGACGCGTTCGTTGGGTCTGCGGAGTTCGGGGCCGGCGAGCATGAGGACCAGCAGCAGGAGGACGAGTGAGCGCATCGAGGCGAAGAGCATGCGCGCGACGCGCGAGCCTTCGAGCCGCGTGTAGCTGATCCAGCCGAGTGCGCCCGCGGCCAGGACGATCATCGCCCACGCCCACGCCGGCATGGGGCGCGCAAGCGCGAAGACCACATCCGGATCGCCCGGTGCGAGTCGGTCGATGCCGAGCAGCCACTCCATCATGCCGAGACCTCCCCGGCGGGTAGCCGCTCCATCGAACGAGCGGACCAGCGCGCCAGGCCCGTCTCAAGAACGGCAAGCGCGAGCGCCAGAGCGATGAGCCAGATGATCCAGGGCTCGGCGCCGGCCTGCCTGGTGCCCGCCTGCTCGGCGAGCTCGGAGGTCGTGGTGTTGCCCTCGGTGTCGAGCCAGCTCAAGCGATCGGCATCGCCCACGCTCGCGGCGAGCCAGGGCTCGAGAGCCGCCCGTGCAAGCGCATCGATCCGCGAGCCACGCACGTCCGCGTGCACCGCCAGCACGCCCGCGTTCTCGCCCGCATCGTCGAGCAGGTCGTACCGCCCTGCGCTGCGGATGGGCAGTTCGACGGGTTCGCCCTCGGCGCTCATGGCCTCGGTCGCGCGGCCGGGCAGCTCGCCTGTCTGTCCCGCCACGCGTACCGCGCGGTCGCTTGCCAGCCCGACACCCTGGCGCACGAGTTCCTGCATCAGTGGCACCATGAGCGGGCGCGTCGGGAGATCCGTCCACGACAGGCTCGGCGGGCTTGCCAGGTACACAACCAGCCCGGGCATGACGCGGCCCGATGTCGTCGCGGGGTGCGCGGCGGCGAGCAGCACCGAGCCGTCGGCGAGCCGGAGCACGGGCGATTCGTCGGCCTGCGCGGGCAGCACGGGCAGCGATTTCTCGATGGTGACCGATGCGGCGAGCTGGTCGAGTTCGCCCGCGATCATCGTTAGCAGGCGATCGCTTGCGGGTCGGCTTTCTGGATCGATCCCGACGGGCGGCTCGCTCGTGACGGGCTCGCGCGCGATCTGCCAGTCGAGCCCGAGGGCTTCGGTCATCGCGTCGGTCCAGAGCTGCACGCTGTCCTTGGCCGGCGGCATGACAATGAGCAACCCGCCGCGCTCGACGAACCGGCGCAGCAGGAACCAGCTCTCGGCTGCGACGGCATCGGGCTCGAGGAGAAAGGCCGCGTCGAGCGTCGCGAGTCTTGGTGCGTCGATCGAGGACGGCGTCGTATCGACGAGGCGCAGTTCGCCCGAGGCCTCGCCCGGCGCCAGCGCCAGACGCACCCAATCGGCGGGGGTGAAGCGGTCGATCCCGACCTGCCCGACGAGCGGGCGCGAGGCGATGATGCCCACCCGCAGCGCTCCGCGCCGATCGATCGGGAGCAGGGCCGAGTTGTCCGCGGCGTTTGCGTCGCTGGCGATCGAAGCGGTCAGCACGGGCTGCTCGGCGTTTTCTGTCGCCGGGAGCACGAAGCCCAGCATGATCTCGGCGGACGTCTGGCCAGGAGCAAACTCGGCCTGGCCCTGGCTCGTCGCGTTGGTGCCAGCGACACCCAGTGTGACAGCGACGCGCTGCGATTCGCCCACGCTCGCGCCCGAGCGTTCGAGGCGGACGAGCGCCTGCCCGTCGGTCTGGCTTTCGCCCAGCACGACGCTGCGCACGGGGTCGATCGAGGCGATCGCGGCGTTGGAGGGCGCGGTCTCGCCCGGTGCGCTGGCGATGAGCCGCACCTCGCGTCCGGCGGCTGCGAGTCTCGGCAGGGGGCGTTCGGGGTCGAGCGAGCCGGCGCGCATCGGGCTCAGCAGAGCGATCGTGACGGCCGGGGCGTTCTCTTCGTCGCTGGTGAGCGTGGATTCGAGTGTCGAGAGTGCGTTGTGCAGGTCGGCGGCGGCATCGGTCCGTTCGGCTCGTTCGATCGCGCGGCGGACGGCGCTCAGGTCGCTCGAAGCCGGCGCAATCACGGCTCTTGTCGGCGCGGACATCAATACGAGCCCCGCGCGGTCGCCGGCGTCGGGGCTGAGCGTGTCAATGAGCGCGATCGCCTGAGTCTTGAGCGCGTCGAAGGCTTCCCTGCCTTGCGGATCGAGGGCCGCCGATGCGATGGAATCGTCGAGCAGGATGTACAGCTCGGTCGGGCCGGATCGCGACGACGCGGACCCCAAAGACGGGCGGCCGATCGCCAGGGCAAAGAGCAGGACCAGGGCGCACCGCGTGAGCAGGAGCAGGAGCTGCTCGAGCGTCATCCGTCGGCGTTTGCGCCGGTAGGCCTCGATCAGGAAACGCATCGCGCCCCACTCGACGGGCTTGCGCTTGCGCTTGAGAAAGTGCAGGATGATCGGGAGCGCGACGAACGCGAAGGCGATCGCGCCGAGGATGGGGTTGAGGAGACTCATCCCATCTTGCCCTTCTTGATCTTGGCGTTGCGCTGCGCGACGAACTGGGCGAGTGTCGGGCCGAGCCACGAGCCGCTGGTGACGAGCTGGTAATCGAACCCGAAGCTGAGCGTGGCGCGTTCGACGGCGTCCATGTGTTCGCCCAGGACTTCGAGGTAGCCCTCGCGGATCGCGCGCGGGTTGATGCGCAGCCGCGCTTCGCCCTCAAGCCCCTCGAAGATCGTCGGCTCGTCGAACGTGAAGTTCTGTTCGACGGGGTCGAGGACCTGAAAGACGATCGCGTCGTGCCCGCGGTGGCGGATGCGCGCCAGCGCCGAGCGCACGCGGTCGGGGTCTTCGAAGAAGTCGCTGATGAGAACGATCAGGCAGCGGTTGTTAATCTTGGCGAGGACCTGGTCGGTCACGCGGGCGTAGTCGGTCGGTTTGTCGAGCGTCTGGGTGCTGAGCGATTCGACGATGGGACGCCAGGTCGAGCGCTGCCCGGACCGGTCGACGAGGCCCGTGATCTCATCGGCGAAGGTGACGAGGCCCACGCGGTCGCCCTGGTGGAGGGTGATGTAGGCCATCGCGGCGGCCATGCCCGTGGCGTGGTCGAACTTGGTCCAGTTCTGGCGTCCGTTGCTGCCGGCGCTCGTGCCCTGTCCCGATGCCTTGGCAAAGTCGATCGAGCCGAAGCCCATCGAGCCCGAGTTGTCGACCATGAGCACGAGATCGAGGTTGGTCTCCTGCTGGTACTGCTTGATCTGGAGCTTGTCGGTGCGTGCGTAGACCTTCCAGTCGAGTCGGCGGATGTCATCGCCCGGCGAGTATGGGCGGTGCTGCGCGAATTCGACGCTGAAGCCCTGGTAGGGGGAGCGGTGCATGCCGCTCATGACGCCCTCGACGATCATCTTGGCGCGGAGCTCGAAGGATCCCAGACGTGCCAGTGTCTGCGGGTGCAGATAGAGCGAGGCGTCACGGGCAGCGGCGGGGGCGTCGGCCATGCAAGCATCGTACCGGTAGTCTGTTCGTGGCGCTGCAGCCGATGGCGCAGAGTTTCATCGGCTCATTTCAGGCCGCGGCCTTGCCGGGCTGGCCCGGTCGGAGCCGGTCCACGATGGACTCGATGTTCTGCAGGAGCGAGGGCAGGCGTTTGACCTGTTTCGGGTCGTTGGCGGCGGCGATGTATTTCATGGCGGCCACGGAGAGGTCCGGGTAGCCGTGGGAGCCTCCGCTCGCGGCGAGGGATTGCACGACCTTGAGCACCGCGTCGGGGCGATCGACATCCATCGCGGTGTTGGCTTCTACGCACATCGACTTGGCGAGCGAGATGAAGCGTTTGAGTGATGCGTCCCGGTGGAGTGTCATGGGCGAGTGCGAGTAGATCTCGCCGCTATTAAGGAGGCAGTCCGGGTGCGTGCGGATCACGTCCCTGATCGCGGCCACGATCGCGTTGGTGCCCATGGGCAACTGCACGAACCGTGATCGGTGCAGCGGATCCATCTTGGCGAGGTATTCCGCCTCGGTGTCGAGCGACATCAGAATCAGCGGGCCGCTGAAGGCACGGTTTCGGCACGCCGAGATGAACTCGGTCGCGTCGAGTGATTCGGGGTCCGCGTCGAAGACAAGCATGTCGATCTCGCCCCGCTCGATGAGATCCATCAGCACGCCGCGGGAATCGACCACCTGAGTCGTCAGGCCCGAGTCCTGGGTCTGGAACACCGCGGACTGCACCATGAGCTCGTTCTCGCCGTAGATGGCCAGCCGGCCGCTGACGGGGTGCTGGAGCTCGGGGTTCTTGGCGCACGCCTCGAGCCAGACCTGCTGGCTGACGATCTCGTGGAGCTGGAGTGTGCTCTTGGTCTGGAGTCCCACCGCGTGGAAGCGGTTGCGCAGGTGCTTGCACCACACCGACGTTGCCTCAACCTCGATCATGGGTCCGCCCGGGCGTTGGAGTTGGAGTGAGAACTCGGTGCCCGTGTGCACAAAGGCGAGCCAGATGATCTGCAAGCCGCCGGAGCTGATGTCGATGAGCGCGACGTTGCGTTCGAGGTCGTTCCCGCCGATGCCGCCCGGGACTTTGGCACGCACGTTGATCGTTGGGTCCGATAGTCTGACGTGCCGCCGACGGAGTTTGGCGCTGCTGGGTTGATGTGAGTCAAGACTTTGGGCGATTGCCAGTAGTTCGGCTACCGTATCAGCTGGTAAGTTCATGACCCAACCTCAGGTTGATTTCAACACACGACTGGGTCAAATCTCGGCCATTCATTCTAGATATGTGTGTCGAAAACAATGTCGCGCCAAAGACGTGTGCATGACAGGGTCGGACTGCGCCATCACCCCCCTTAGATGAGCAAGAGATCGGCTGAGTTTGCGCTCAAGTCTCGGGGCATTCCCTTACGGGATGATCCTTGGTGCTTCGTTGCGTGATCATGTGCGCGTTATGAAATCGTGCTCGGTCATTGCAATGAACAAGCAGGCGCACACACGGACTCGTGCGCATTCAAGCGGATAATCGTGTCTGGATTCGGGGCATCGCCCGAACTGCAAAGGTGATGGTTTACTGATCGCCGTCGTTCTGGATCCGTCGGATCAGCTCGTTCACGTCGTTGGCGTCTTGAAAGCCGTCGCGGTTGAAATCGTGGAGGTTCTGCTCACCGGAGACCCGGTTGATGGCGGCCTGAACGTCGAGATCATCGACCACCCCGTCGCCGTTGACGTCCATCCGGCGGTTCTCGCGTTCCTGACGGAAGTGCTCCCGGACGGCTGTGCGTTCGTCGCCGGTGAGCTCGCCGTCGCCGTCGATGTCGAACTGCTGGATGAGATCCTGTCGGCGCTGCTCGGCCTCGGCGCGGGCGGCTTCGCGTTCGGCATCGTCGAGTTCGCCGTTGCCGTCGGCGTCGTAGCGTTCGAGCATCGCCTGGCGCATCCGCTCGCGCTGCTGGCGGCGCATCTCTTCCATGCGTTCGCGACGGGCCTCGCGGGCGGCCTGCATCTCGGCCTCATTGAGTTCCCCGTCGCCGTCGGTGTCGAATCGGCTGAGCATCTCCTGACGCGCCTCTTCGCGTCGGGCCTCGCGCTCTTCTTCGGTCATCTCCTCGCGGTCGCCACGCCTTGAGCGTCGGCCCTCGCGTTCCTCGCCCGGCTCACGGGCGGGGCGTTCGGCGATCGGTCGTTCGGCCTGGGGCCTCTGGCGGATCACGACGGGCTGGGGCTCGGGCTCGGGGGTCTCAAGGATCGGTGCGGAGGCTTCCTGAGCCTTCCCCGATTTGCTGCCGAAGAAATCGAGCTGCGAGGCCACTGTGCCCGCGACGAGGACGAGCAGGGTCACCGATAGAATCGGGGTCGTGGCTTTCATGGTCATTCCCTCCGCGAGCGGTTGTACCCAATCATCGGCTATCGGGTGTCGTTCCGGGCCCTGTTTGGGGCCTTATCCGGAGAGGAACGCAGCCAGGCCCCACGGATTGCACCCAAATCAGGCCCATCGTGCCGATACCTAGGCCAAGCATGGAAAAGCACCCTACCAGGATTGGTGTTCTCACGGGCGGCGGTGACTGCCCGGGCCTCAACGCGGTCATCCGAGCCGTCGTCAAGGACGCCATTTATCACGATATCGACGTTCTGGGCATCGAGGACGGGTTCCTCGGCCTCATCGAGGACCGCGTCAAACCCCTCGACAAGAACGACGTCTCCAACATCCTCACCTACGGCGGCACCATCCTCGGCTCGTCCAACAAAGCCAACCCACAGAAATACCCCGTCGGCACACTGCCCGACGGCTCGCCCAACTTCAAGGACCTCACCGACGTCTGCATGACGCACATGGAGATCCACGGGCTCCAGGCACTGGTCTGCATCGGGGGCGACGGCACCATGTCGGCGGCCAAGCCCTTCACCGAGCGTGGCATCAACTGCATCGGGGTCCCCAAGACCATCGACAACGACCTCTGGGGCTCGGACATCACCTTCGGGTTCGCGACCGCGGTCAGCATCGCCACCGAGGCACTCGACCGCGTTCACACGACCGCAGCGAGCCACCACCGCGTGATGGTCGTCGAAGTCATGGGCCGCAACGCGGGCTGGATCGCTCTGCACGCCGGCGTCGCCTCGGGATCGGACGTCATCCTCCTGCCCGAGATCGAGTTCGACCTTGAGAAGGTGGCCCGCGTCTGCGAGCAGCGTTCCCAGCACGGCAAGCGGTTCACGATCATCTGCTGCTCCGAGGGCGCCCGCCCCAAGGGGGGCAAGCAGCTCGTCGAGCGCGTCGACCCGACCAGCCCCGACCCGATCCGTCTGGGCGGCGTGGGCAAATGGGTCGCCGATCAGATCGAAGACATGACCGGCATCGAGAGCCGGTACGTCGTGCTCGGGCATGTGCAGCGGGGTGGCACACCCGTGGCCGCCGACCGCGTGCTGGCCACGCAGTTCGGGCACCACGCGATGGAGCTGCTCAAAGCCGGCGCGAAGAACAGGCTGGTCGTGATGCAGGAGGGCAAGCTGACGGACGTCGATATTACCTCGGCGGCCGACAAGCAGCGGCTCGTCCCGCCCGATCACCCGATGATCGCCGCGGCCAGAGCCGTCTACACAAGCTTCGGGGACTGAATCCCAAGAATCTGATTCCCGGGGAATCGGGCTACCCTTTGCCCCGACCAGACCAACAGGAGCCGACGTGATGCCCGAGGACACCAAGCCGAACGATCAGGCCCCCGAATCGCAGGGAGCCCAGGAGCCCAAGGCCGGCTCATCGCTCCCGCCGCGCGCCGCTCCCAATCAGCAGCCCGAACCCAAGAAGCGCAAGAAGAAAGAAAAGAAGAAGTACGACTCCTTCACGGGCTACCTCTGGGGCGAGTGGATCCGCCCGCTCGGCACCATCTTCATCATCATGGGTGTCTTCCGATTGACCGCGTTCGACTGGTTCGATGTGCCCAGTGGCTCGATGGAGCCCACCATCATGACCGGCGACCGCATCGCTGTGAAAAAGTTCACCTACGGCCTGCGCGTCCCGTTCACCAAGGAAACATGGATCGCCCAATGGGGACGCCCGGAGCGCGGCGACCTGGTCGTCTGCTATTCGCCCGATCAGGGCGATGAGGTGCGGCTCGTCAAACGCGTCGTCGCCGTCCCGGGTGACACGATCGAGATGAAGAACGGCCGCCTCTGGATCAACGGCCAGGAGCCCGACTACGAAGCGGTCGACCCGTCAGAGTTCCCCGCTCTCGATCCTGTCGTGAGGACGGAGATGGACTTCTTCACGGAGGCCGTCGAGGGCGACGGGCACTACGTGATGTTCGAGAAGAAGAACCCGCAGAGCATCCGCAACTTCCCCGAGCAGGAAGTGCCCGAGGATCAGTACGTCATCATCGGCGACAACCGCGACAACTCCAAGGACAGCCGCGCGTGGAACATGCCCCCGTCAGAGTACGGCACGCGCGTCGACTTCATGGATATCGACCGCATCCACGGCGAAGCCTTCGCCGTCGCGTTCAGCCTCGACGGCTGGTCACCGCGCTGGGGGCGGACGTTCAAGGCGATCCACTAAGAAAGTCTCCGCTTCTTCTCCGTTCTGGGGAAAAGGTGTCCGCGCGGCGGACGGATGAGGGGCCCGGTGCCACCACGCATCTCTGATGCGTGGTGCTCGTATGCGCATCAGCCAAGGTTTCGGGCACTACCCATCGGAGATGGGTAGTGGCACCGAGAATCAGAACGGCGCGGCCTCGTCGCCCTCGAATTCGTCCGTGTCGAACTCCGTCGGCCCGCCGCCGTCGCGGTGGTCCTCGGCCGGGCCCGTCTTGGCGCGGTTGCCGAACGAGCTGAACCCAGCTGGCTGGCCCGGGTTTGTCAGGGGCTTGGGTTCCACGTCCGCGATGGGCGGCGGCGTGTACTCGACGGGTCCCGCGGGGATCTGGGCGAAGCTCTGCGATGAGTAGCCGCCCCCGTCGTCGTAGTAGTTCTTGTCCTGGTTTTTGAAGCGCGTCGTGCCGCGGTCCCAGGTCAGCTCGATCGTGCCCGTCGGGCCGTTGCGCTGCTTGGCGATGATGAGCTCGGCCAGGTCCTTCTTGTCCTCGTTCTCCATCTCCCACTCGGTGTCGCCGATGTGGTAGTACGCCTCGCGGTGCAGCAGCAGCACGACGTCGGCGTCCTGCTCGATGGAGCCCGATTCACGCAGGTCGCTGAGGCGGGGCGTGTTGCCTTCGCGCTGCGTCGCGCCACGGTTGAGCTGCGCCAGGCAGATCACGGGCAGGTCGAGCTCACGCGCCAGCGACTTGATGCCACGCGAGATCTCGGAGACTTCCACCTGCCTGCTCTCGCGTGCCGCAGTCGGCGAACTCAGAAGCTGGAGGTAGTCGATCACGATGCATCGCACGTCGTGACGGCGCACGAGTCTTCGCGCCCGGGCGCGCAGGCCCAGCACCGTCAGGTTGGGTGTGTCGTCGATGAAGATCGGCGCATCGCCCATCTCGCCCGCGGCGCGGATGAGTTTCTGGAAGTCCGTCTCGGTGAACGCACCGGTACGCATCTTGTGGCTGTCCACGCCCGACTTGGCCGACAGCAGTCGGCTCGTCACGGCTTCCTTGGACATTTCCAGGCTGAAGAACGCGACGCCCACCTTCTCGCCCTTGGCCTTTTCTCCCGCGGTGGCGCCGCCGAAGGCGATCTGCTCGGCGATGTTCAGCGCCAGCGCGGTCTTACCCATCGAGGGTCGGGCGGCGACGATGATCATCTCGCCCGGGTGCAGGCCGCTGAGCTTGTCGTCGAGCGCGTGGTAGCCCGTCGGGATGCCGCTGACGCCCTTGCCCTCGATGGATTCGAGGCGTTCGATCTCCTGCTGGAGCAGTTCGCCGAGCGCTTGCGCATCGTTGGACTGGGCCTGCTCGGCGATGGCGAAGATCCGGCCCTCGGCCTTGTCGACCACCTCGTTCACACTCGCCGAGTCGTCGGTCGGGTGGTACGCGTCGTAGAGGATCTGCCCCGCCGCGTCGATCAGCTTGCGCAGGCGGTGCTTGTCGGCCACCATGCGGGCGTAGTACGGCGCACTCGTCGCCGCGGGCACCGCCTCGGCCAGCTTGACCAGATACTCCTCGCCCCCGATGTCCTTGAGCACATGCCGATCGCGCAGGCGGTCGACCAGCATGACCAGGTCGCCCGACTGGTGCTGCTCGTAGAGCCCGATGATCTCTTTGAAGATCGCCCCGTGAGCCGCGGAGTAGAACATCTCGTCCGTCGAGACGTGCGGCAGGACGTCGGCGATCACGGCCGGGTCGAGGATCATCGACCCGAGCAGGCTCATCTCCGACTCGAGCGAGTGCGGGGGCAGGCGGTCGAAGAGCTTCTCGATGCTCATCAGGACCTTCTGGTCCTTCCCGCCTCGTTTGGATCGTCCCTGATCGCTCACTGTGTTCGTTCCCCTCGTTGAACCAAGCCAGAGTACCCGCCGGAACTCAAGGCGTCTCTGGACAAGGTGTCGGTTCACAGAAACAACTGCGTACCCTTGCACATGACCCAGAACGACCCATTCGGTGATCCGTTCAGTTCGGGCGGCACGCTCCCCGAGGACCTCCCCGACCACCCCTGGGACATTTTCAAAGCGTGGTGGGACGAGGCCCATACGGGCGACGAGGGCAAGCCCATCGAGGCACACCCCAACGCCATGGCCCTGGCGACCCTCGGCCAGTCGGGCATGCCGAGCAATCGCATTGTCTATTGCAAGGGCATGGACCTCAGCGCCGGCTGGATCTGCTTCTATACGAACTACAACGGCCGCAAGGCGAGGCAGCTCGCTGCCAACCCGAATGCCGCTGCGGGTTTTCACTGGAGCATCCTGCACCGACAGGCCTGCATCGAGGGGCATGTGGTCAAGAGCCCGCCCGAGGAGAGCGACGCCTACTTCGCCTCGCGGGCGCTGATCAGCCGACTCGGCGCGTGGGCAAGCCACCAGTCCGAGCCCATCACCTCCCGCGAGGATCTGCTCATGCAGTACGCCGAGGTGATGGAGCGTTTCGGCGTGGGTGTGGACACGATCATGAACGACGTGGAGGGGCGGAATATCACCATCCCCCGCCCGGAACACTGGGGGGGCTACCGCATCTGGGCCACGCGGGTCGAACTCTGGATCGGTGGCAAGGGGCGGTTTCATGACCGGGCCGTGTGGACGCGTGAGCTGACGCCCGAGGGCGATGGGTTCAGTGGTGGCCCCTGGCAGGTGACGCGTCTCCAGCCATGACGGCCCGCGAGCCGCCCAGCCCGATTGTCACGCTCCCGAAGTTTCGCAAGGGGATCGATGTCCTCGCCTTTGCGCCGGGCAGTGACGATGTGCTGCTCGCCGCGGAAGCCAGGCGGGCGCTGACGGTCTGGGATCTGCACAAACCCGATGAGCCCGTGCACGTGGTGGAGTCGGGCACGAAGGTGATCGGCTCTCGGTTCTGGCCCGACGAGGGCGGAGTATTGGTCTGGTCCGAGCAGGGGGCGCAGGTGCTTGATCTCGCCGAGGAGGAGGTCGTGGCGCACATCCCCGCGCACGAGGATCGTGCCGAGGCGCGGAACGTGGCGGCCCGGGTCTTGAACTCGATCGGCACGGGCCTGAGCTTCGTCCCGATGGCAGCGGGGGGGTTCTGGGCGCTGCTGCCCATGCTCGCATCGAGCGCATCGGCCCAGGCGCACCACTACGCCAGCGCCGATGTCGCGCCCGACGCGAGCTATGTCGCGATGATCGCGCACAACCACCGTGTGTACGCGCACGACATCCACACGGGTGAGAAGCTCGCCGAGTGGAAGTTCGCCATGAGCGAGCGTTCGCGGTTGGTGTGCCTCCCGAGCGGGCGCATCGCTGCGGGGATGAACTCCAAGCTGCTCATTCTCGAACCGGGCAGCAAAAAGCCGGTCGTGAAGCGAACGGCGCATCTGGCCGGTGTGCGCGGCCTTGTGCGCGTGCCGGGGGGACTGATCGCCACGATCGGTGAGAACCAGAACATGCGCCTCTGGACCGAAGAGGGCGAGAAGGTCAGCGGCCTCATCAAGCTGCGCAAGCAGGTGGAAGAGGCCTGCCCGATTGACACCACCCGCCTGCTGGCACGTGCGACCAACCGCAGGCTGTATCTGATCGACACGGAGGCCAGGCCCGCGATGACGATCCTGCGAGTGGGGGATTTCAAGATCCACACGATCGCGGTGAGCGACGACGGCCGGCGCGTCGCGCTCGGGTGCAACGACAAGGTCGTGCGCATCTATGAGACGTCGTCGCTGGTCGCTCAGGAAGCCGAGGCGTAGGACCGCCTGTTTTTAAGGTGGTCCCGCGTGCCGAAGAGGAGGGCGAAAACGCCCATGGGTTTGACGCCCTGGGCCTTGCGCCACCCGCCGAGGTCGCAGGCGACTTTCCATTGCTTGCGCAGGATGGCCCATGCGAACCAGACGGAGAGGTTCGGGTCGTAGATGTTGATGGTCTCGCTTGTGACGCCGTTGAGCTCGATGATCGCCAGCCCGCGTCCGGCGCGGAGGCTTTCTTCGCTTTCGTAGCGGACGTCGAAGCGCCCGAAGTCGATCGGGCCGCCGTTTTGGCCTTTGAATGCGGCGGCTACGCGGTCGATCTCGGCTTCGAGCTCGGGGGTCAGGAGTTCCGGCGCATCGCGGAAGATCGCGCCCTGTTTGTGGTTGCCCGCGGGCGAGAGCCGGATGGTGGTGCCCGCCTCCGGCACGTCATCCAGGCGGTCCGCAAAGCGTGTGCGGAAGACTTCGCGCTGGAGGCGGAAGCGTGGGTGGTCGTCGATGAGCCTGCCGAGTGTGCGTTTGCCGTCGCACTCGAGCTCGGGGAATTCCTTTCGGCAGATCGAGAAGACGCGCCCTTCGAGCCCCGAGTCCTTGTGCGGATCGCGCACCCAGAAGACGCCGAGCTCGTGCGGGCCGGGGTGGAATTTTTGCAGTATGACGCCGGCGGGTGTGCGCTCGAAGTAGGCGTGGACGTCGGCTTCGTTTCGGCAGAGTTTGAGCCCGCGGCCGTTCTCACCCTGATTGGGTTTGAGGATGATCGGGAAGCCGCCGAGGCGGGGTTCGTTTGCGATGAGGTCGCACGCTTTCTGCGCACGGATCTGGTGCTTTGGGCCGGTTTCGACGAGGTCGCCGAAGAGGACCGTTTCATCGCCCGCGTGGAGGAGTCCTCGGAGGATGTCGACTTTGCTCTCGCCCGCGAACCCGCCGCCCTGGTCGATGCCCGGGTTGCAGCAGGTAAAGACGAGCGGGTGCCGGTGTTTGATGGCGGCTGCGAGAAAGATGGGGATCGAGGGCAGGTGCAGCGCCCAGGTTGGCCACCATTCGTGGTGGCGCAGATGCTTCCACTGGGTGATCAGGCCGAGCCGACCTTTCCGGGTGAGGGGTCGGATGTTGATCTCGATGAGGAGCGCCATGATGAGGACGGAAAGCACCCAGCCGACCTCGCCGAGCGCGAGCCCGAGCGGGCGGAAGGCGAGTTGTGTGAGGAAGAACCCGGCCCCGAGCATCACGCCCGGCCGGAGCACCGAACCGACCCACGCGCGCCAGTCGGTCAGTGTGTGGCGCACGATCATGGAGATCAGGATCGCCAGCGTAAGCCCGACCCACGCGACGCCGACGTCCAGCTCCGTGGCGCCCATGAGGACCACAATCCACGCCTGCCCGATCCGCCGAAGGACGAGCGAAGCACCCGCGACAAAGAGCACCATCACCCACCACGGCCCGAAGTGGACCCAATGGAGGAACGAGCCGCCAAGCCCGCCGAAGGGCGTGCGGCGGGGTGCAAGGTCAATAGTCTCGCGCACGGGGATGGCGTTCGGGTCGTCGAACCGCGCGATGTAGTTCTCGATGTGCTGTGCCGTTTCCTTGGGCGCAAGGAAGGGCATGAAGTGGTCGTGGTGCGTCATGACGAGCGTGCTGGTGGGCATGAGCTCGTGGTGGTATTCGGCGGCCCAGTCGGCGGTGAGGAAGTCGTCGCGGCCGTGGAGGATGAGTGTGGGTGTGGCGAGCTTCCGCATGATGTCAGCCAGCGGGCGCTGGTCGGTATCCGAGAAATTCCGGATGAAGGACTCACGCTCGTCGAGCGGGATCAGCGCGAACGGCGGCACGACACGAGGAAGCCACACACTGAATATGCCGCCAAGGGCGTACTTGGTGTGTTCGAAGAAGTGGCTCCCTGAACCCTCGGTTTCTTGCGCACCGACGGCAGCAAGAAGAGTGATGGATGCGACGCGATCGGGGTGGGTGTCGGCCATGTTCAGCGCGACAGCTCCGCCATTGGACCAGCCAACGATGTGGGCTCGTTCGATGTCGAGCTCGTCCATGACTGCCAGCACATACTCGGCGTAGGTCTTCGATGAAAGATCCGAGAAGGCTCGTGATCGGGGCCCGCCCATCGCGGCGAACCCGGGCAGGTCGAACCAGATCGCGCGGCGCTGGTGGTTCGAGAACTCCGGCCCAAGGTCGTTGAAGCCGATGGACGAGCCGGGTGTGCCGTGGAGCAGGATGACCGGGGGCTTGCTCGATTTGCTGACAGGGTGTGTGTCGAGATACGGGATGTCGTCAAGATTGCGACGGAGTGTTGAGATGCTCGTCGAGGGGATTCTGTCGATCGTCAGCGCGCCGTACTGGGCCTCCATATTCTGGAGCACCTTGTACCGGAAGTGCCACTGATCGTTTTCGAGTACCAGTTGGAGCACAACCAGCGCGGCGTAGATCGCAAGCGAGAGACGCCAATGCGATCGGATCCATTTGAGTGCTTTCTGCAAAGCTTTAGTCCGTCTTGCCCGTGGTGATGTCGACCATTTTGCGTCCGCGGATGTGCTGCGTGCCGAGCTGGCCGCAGGCGGCCATCTGGTCGCGTCCCTTGGTTCTGCGTCGTTTGGTGAACACGCCCGCCGATTTCACGCGGTTGGCAAAGCGTTCCACGTCCGCTTCCTCCGGCGCGGGCCAGGGTGAGTCGCGGCGGGGGTTGTAGGGGATGATGTTCACCGCGCAGTGCAGCGGGCGCACGAACTCGACCAATTCGTCGGCGTGCTCGTCCGCGTCATTCACGCCCGGGATCAGCACGTACTCGATCATGATCGGCACGTTGCCCGAGCGGGGGAAGTCGATCAGGACCTCCTGAAGCTCGGCCATGTTCCACTTGCGGTTGATGGGCATGATCTCGTTGCGCACCCGGTCGTTGGGCGCATTGACGCTGATGGCGATGCCGAGGCGCCGCCAGCCTTCTTTGGTGCATTGCTCGCGCAGGCGGCGGAGGCCGTCGACGCGTCCGACGGTGCTGACGGTGACGCCCCGGGGCGAGATGCCCGGCCCGTTGTTGTCGGTCAGCACGCTGATCGCCTGCAGCACGTTGTCGAGGTTGTCCAGCGGCTCGCCCATGCCCATGAAGACGATGTTCTTGATCGTTTTGCCGGTGTTCCGGCAATGCGTGAACTGGGCGGTGTGCCACTGGGCGACGATCTCGGCCGCGGTAAGGTTCCGGACGAGGCCCATCTGCGCGGTCTCGCAGAACTCGCAGCCCATCGCGCAGCCGACCTGACTCGAGACGCAGAGCGTGTGCGTGAGCTTGCCCGTGCTCCCGAGCATCGGGATGACGACGGATTCGACGGGCAGCATCCGGCCCTCTTCGTAGGCCTTCTTCTCGGCGTGGCTGGCGCCCTCGGCCCGGGCGGGGACTTCGGTGAGCACCTTGACCGTCTCGCCCTCGGCCTCGGGGCCCATCGAGCGCTGCTCGCCCACGACGGGCAGCCAGGGGAAGCGGCTCTGGTAGGGCTCGGGCAGGAGCGAGCTGTCGGCCTCGCGCATGAGCTTCTTGTAGGCGAGGCTCGCCTCGGCCCTGCCCCCCGGCAGGTGGGCGCAGGCATTGAGCCACTGGGCGTGCGTCAGGCCCATGGGGTCGGGGAGGCTGTGCTGCGAGGGATCGATCACCACGGCAAAGCGTAGGGGGCTGCTAAGATCCGGCCGAGTCGTAGATTGCCTCATTCCGCACGCAGGAGTCCGCCGTGAGCTGGGTACAAGTCAAGCACGCCATGACGTCGAAGCCGGGTGAAGAGATCACCCTCAAAGGCTGGGTCCGCACCCGCCGGGACTCCAAGGCCGGCCTCTCCTTCATCAATCTCCACGACGGCACCTGCCAGGACCCGATCCAGGTCGTCGCACCCAATGACCTGCCCAACTACGAATCCGAGATCCAGCGGCTCAACACCGGCTGCTCGATCGAGGTCGATGGCGAGATCGTCGAATCCCAGGGTAAGGGCCAGTCGGTCGAGGTCAGGGCTAAGGCCATCCGCGTCGTCGGCTGGGTCGATGACCCGGACACTTATCCGGTTAGCGCCAAGCGGCACTCGTTCGAGTACCTCCGCGAGGTCGCCCACCTGCGCTCGCGGACGAACACCTTCGGCGCGATCGCCCGCGTGCGGCACGCGCTCTCGATGGCGGTGCACAGCTTCTTCGATGAGCGGGAGTTCTACTACGTCCACACGCCGATCATCACCGCCAGCGACGCCGAGGGCGCGGGGCAGATGTTCCGCGTCTCGACGCTCGACGCCCTGAACCCGCCTCGCAACGACACGGGCGAGGTCGATTTCACGCAGGACTTCTTCGGCAAGGAGTCGCACCTGACCGTGTCGGGGCAGCTCTCGGTCGAGACGTACTGCTGTGCGCTCAGCCGGGTGTACACGTTCGGCCCGACGTTCCGGGCCGAGAACAGCAACACGAGTCGGCACCTGGCCGAGTTCTGGATGATCGAGCCGGAGATCGCGTTTGCGGATCTGGCCGACGATGCGCAGCTGGCCGAGGACATGCTCAGGTACGTCTTCAAGGACCTGCTCGAATGCCGGGCCGACGACATGGCGTTCTTCGACAAGCGCATCCAGCCGGGCCTGATCGAGAACCTGACGCACATTATCGAGAGTGACTTTCTGCGTCTGCCGTACACCGAGGCGGTGGAGATTTTGAAGAAGGCCGGCAAGAAGTTCGAGTACCCGGTCGAGTGGGGCTCCGATCTTCAGTCCGAGCATGAGCGGTTCCTGACCGAGGAGCACTTCAAGCGTCCGGTGATCCTGACGGACTATCCGAAGGACATCAAGGCGTTCTACATGCGGCTCAACGACGACGAGAAGACGGTTGCCGCCATGGACGTTCTCGTGCCCGGCATCGGCGAGATCATCGGCGGCTCGCAGCGCGAAGAACGCCTCGACGTCCTCGATCGCCGCATCGACGAGATGGGCCTGCCCAAGGACGAGTACTGGTGGTACCGCGACCTGCGCCGCTACGGCACCGTCCCCCACGCGGGATTCGGCCTCGGCTTCGAACGCCTCGTCCAGTTTTCGACGGGCATGGGCAATATCCGCGATGTGATCCCATTCCCGAGAGCGCCGAAGCAGGCAGAGTTCTGAGCAGTGTGATACTTCGTTGAGTAGAGAGTGCGAGGAACGTATTGTGTGCAATTAATTGTTATAATAACACTTCAAGAACTAAATGTCCAGGGGTGGCTATTGCCGCGTTCCAAGTATCTGCGAGCGATTACTGAAATCCGAGTAGCTTCGGCGAGCAATTCGTTCAGTAGCGATTCGATTCTCGGGAAGTCTTTGGGGTGTGATCTGGGATTCATGAAACGTTTGACTAAGTCAGTTTTTGTATCGATCACGCCTTGATAAGTTGCGTTCTTCTCGTGGTAGCTGGTCCATCGAACGGGCGGGTCTGTGATGTCATCCGCAGACTTCAAGAATAATTCAATCGACACGGCGCGTCCATTGATGTCTGATTGACCTTGGCCTTCCGGGCCAATTGTTGGATAATTTGCAAATTCCGTCAGAGAAGGGAGTCGAATTACTCCAAGGTGGGGAGGTCGTTCTATCGCAGTTGTGCGATTGAAATTAAAACATCCCTCTGCGTCGTTATCATATATAATTATGGTTTTGTTTTGGATGTTGATGCTTGAGAGGCCTTGTGTGAAGCGAAAGAGATTTCCTGTGCCAGTAAACGGGTAGTTCTCAGTCATGTCGACGAAGTAGAAAAAGTCTGCGATATCTGGTCGTAGCTGTTCTAGGGATTTCTTTAACACAGAAGCGTCGCTGGATCCTTCTGTAACTACTAGTATTTGATTTGTTGGATCTAGATACGGCAAGAAATCGTTTGGATCAGCCCATTCGCCTGCAACGAGGTCGGAATGATCCCATTTTACTTGACGATCAAGATTCGAAGGGTTTGTGCCCAATAGTCGTAGTACTACGTACGGGTGGCATAGCTCATCCGGATGTTTGTTCGGAAAATCAAAAGACAAGTGCAAAAAGCTAAGTACATCACTAAAGCGATTGGTTGGTATGTTAGTTAGTTTTGATTCAAGCTGTATTCGTTCAAGCCAATCATGCACAAACTTTGGGTTGTCAGTGTAGTGCGAAGTGTGTTCGATATAGTCCTGTTGTGCTTGTTTAATCAGATCCAAATTAACATGTGATAAAGCAGATAGTACCCAGTCTGGTTCTAAGGGAACCCATGCGTCATCGTAATCTCCGTTTGCGGCAAGTGTGTCGTCGATAACGTGTTCTACGTTTTCTTTTACATAGCTACGGCAGGCGTCTTCTGAGTAGCCAAGAAGGTCAAGTCGGCCAATCGTTTGCCCGAGTGTGCGTACGTACTTGCCTGTTGGGGGTTCGGATTCGTCTGGTGGTTCTTCGTAGATGTCCTCGTTATGCGAAGTTGGTAGATAGTTGTGTGGCTGAAATAGTTGTGCATGGTTTGTCCAAAATGCATTCTTGCCGAAATCGAGGCTTATCTCGTCAACTTGTAGCGAAATACGGGATCCCATAATGCAAAAATTATATCCGACTCGCAGTTGAGTAATTTGTGGTTTACTGCTGTCGATTTTTAACTATGCTCGGTGTCAAAGAACTAGGTAGGAAGTACACTCGCGGCATGATCACAACCCTCACCGCCCTCGTCCTCTCCGGCTCCATCTCCCTCGCCGAGCCCTCGCTCCGCGAGGATCTCGAATCCACCCTCTCCGGCATGGCCGCCTCGGCGCTGGCCGCGGACATGGACGGGTACCTCGAATACATCTGGCAGGGCGAGCCGACGCTCTATCAGGAGCACTGGGCGTGGGCCAAGGACATTGAGCGGATCGCGCCCGACGTGCTGATCTACGAGCTCATGAGCGAGCCCGTGCGGGAGGGCGACGAGGCGTTCGCCGATCTGCGTATCACGTGGAACACGGAGAACTGGACCGGCGCTAACCGCGTGATCGACCTGCCTGTGCGGTTCGTCAACGAGGATGGCACGTGGTACTACGCCGACCGGGACTGGGAGGAGAAGGACGGCGACGGCGTGCGCATTCTCTACGTCGCGGGGCTTGAAGACTCCGCCGACCGTGCGCTCGAGATCTGGCCCGACATCAAAAAATCAATCGAGGAAGGCTTCGCCCGCGAGCTCGATCACCCGCAGGTCATCAAGATGTACACCTCGATGCCCGAGCTGCAGTATTCGATCTTCCCCGCGTACATCGAGCCGCTGGGCGGGTGGAACGAGCCGATGGAGTCGATCAAGCTCGTCGGGCGCAGCTTCTCGCGCGGGCATCTCAAGGCGGTGGTCGGTCACGAGTACGCGCACGCGATGATGTTCGCGGTGCCCGAGCCCGAGGTGGCGGTCGAGCGGGCGCACGCGGTGCCGTGGTGGGTGCACGAGGGCATCGCCGAGTTCGCGGCCCAGGGCTTTACGCCCAACCGCGGGCGATCGCAGTTCGCGGTCGAGCACTGGCTCGACACGGGCGAGCTGCGCGATTGGGAAGACCTTACCGATTTCTATACGGTCGATCCGGCGCACTACAGCCAGGTCTACACGCAGGGTCGGCACATGGTGGGCTACATCGACGAGACGTTCGGCGTCGACGCGCGGCGGGAGATGATGGAATCGCTCATGCACGGCATGACACTCGATGAGGCGAGCGAGCACGCGCTCGGTGAGTCGTTCGCAGCCGTCGACGAGCAGTGGCGCGCTTCGATCGCCCAGTCACTCGCCGAGCGCCGGGCGCGCGAGGCCGAGGAGAAGGCCCGGAAAGAAGCCGAGGAACTCAAGAAGGGCAGTTGACGGGCGTGACTCGTTGACACTCGGCGCGGGATCAGTCGATCTCTTCGCTCTGCGTAGCCGCGTTGGTCTGCTGACCGACCAGGTCGAGCGAGGGCTCGTCGGATGTGCCCGGTGCGGGTCCGCGCGCGATGAGCAGGAACACCCATACCGCGGCCGCGTTGAAGAGTGTGACGGCAGCCAGCCAGCCCGTCAGCCCCTTGAGCATCTCGGGACGCGAGTCCAGCGGCCTGGTGAGCTTGTCGGCGACGATGTACACCGCTTCGCCCACGCGGTCGCGGGTTTCCTCGGCGATCACGCGCCAGCGCGGCATGCCCTCGGTCTCGCGCTTGATGCTCCCCTTGCGCTTCTTGTGACGAGCCGCGCGATCGGGCGCTGGCTCGACAGTTTCAACGGCCTCGGGTTCGGGCTCGGGCTTGGGCTCGGCTTTGGCTTCGGGCGCAGACTCGGGTGCTGAGGCCTTGGGTTCGGATTTGGTGCTCGGCGCCGGCTCGGGCGTGACCACCTCTGCCGATGGCTCAGGCTCGGGTTTGGGCTCGGGTTTGGCCTCGGCCTTCGGCGGCTCGGGCTCGCCCTGCGCGATTACTTCATCAGCATCATCGAAGTCGCCGTCTAGCAGGTCGTCCGCAGCAACTTCGGCGTCGCCGGCTGACTCGGGTTCTGGCTTGGCGGGCTCGACGTTCTCGGGCGGCGCGGGCGCGACGGCATTCTCGTCCGGGTCTTTGGGTGCGGCGGCTGGCTGTTCGATGCCCGCGGCGAGCACGGTGTCCGCGTCGTCGAAATCGCCATCGAGCATCTCGTCGGCCAGCTCCGCGAGTTCCTCGTCCACTGCGTCGACGGTCGACTTCGATGGCGGCGCCTGCTCAACAGAGGCTGCTGCGTCCTCGAGCATCTCATCGATCTGCGCATCGAGCATCGATGGCTCGGCGACTGGCTCGGGTTCCGGTTCGGGCTCCGATGCCGACTCGGGTTCCGGAGTTTCCAAGGCTTCGGGTTCCGGCTCCGAAGCCTGCTCGGTTTCCGCCTCGGCTTCGCTTTCAGCTGTGGGGTCTGTTTCTTCGGCTTCTTCCGTCTGCACCGCGGAGGAGATCAGCGCCTCGGTCTCGAAGTCTTCGTCGGGCTGGTTGGCCTGTTCGATCTCGCGCTCGAGCTGCTCGGTCGCCTCGGTCATGCCAGCGACAAGCTTGTCGATCTGCTGATCGATATCGATCTCCGGATTGTTCTGTTTCTGATTGGGCATGGTCGCGGAGAGCCTCGCGCCCATGATCGACGAGCCGAAGGCCTTACTCAAGGGATATTGGACCTCTTCTCCGATATTCCGGAGCTAGCCTGTTCCGGTATGCACCGAATTTCCCTGGCCAACTCGGGTGAACCCCTCCAGCAGGGCGAATGCGTCCGCATCACGGGCGATGAGGCGCGTCATGCTGTGAAGGTCAAAAGACTGGAGCCGGGCGAGCGGCTCGAGCTCCTGACCGGTTCGGGGCTTATCGCCGAGGCCTCGATGGTGGGGGCTGAGAAACTGGGTAAGAAAGACGGTTGGGCGATCGATGTACGGATCGAAGCCGTCCGGCGTGCTCCGCCTGTTTACCCCCAGATCGACGTCCGCTCGGCGGTCCCCAAGGGCCCGAGGCTCGAGGAGATGGTCGATCAGCTGGGCCAGATCGGTGCGACGAGTTGGGGCCCGCTGCGGTCCGAGCGGTCGGTCGTAAACCCGCGCGAGGGCAAGCTGGGTCGGCTCGAACGCATATGCGAAGAGTCCGCCAAGCAGTGCGGCCGGGCGTGGCTCATGCGGATCGAACGGGCGCTGCAGTTCAAGGAGCTGCTCGATGCGCCGGGTCCGATCGTGGTGGCGGATCAGTCGGGCGAGCCGTACCAGCCGATGCGTGTGCAGCGTTTGACACTGGCGGTCGGTCCCGAGGGGGGCTGGACGAGCGCGGAGCTCGAGCTTTTGCGCCGCAGCGGGGCGCGGATCACCCGGTTCGGGTCGCACGTGATGCGTGTGGAGACGGCAGCCGCCGCGGCTTGCGCGATCATCATGGATCTGGAGCAGCGTCAGGGCCCGCCCCCGGGTATACCGGGCGAGGAGGCATCCGAATGAAGAAGCTCGCAGCGATTGTTTTGACCTCAGTGCTCACCATGACCGCAGCCGCCCAAGATGAACTCGAAGCCCGCGCCAAGGCGATCGCCGATCGCGCGATCGAGTATCTGCGCACGCAGCAGCACGACTCGGGCGGTTGGAGCGTGCGCGAGGAGGGGCCGAGCTTCCCTGCGGTCACCGGGCTGGTGATCACCGGCATGCTCATGGACCCGGACATCAACGCGGGGGACACCGACGTCTCCGAGGGCATCGGGTACATCCTCACCTTCCGTCAGCCCGACGGCGGGATCTACGACCGCGTGCTGGCCAGCTACAACACCGCGATCTGCCTCTCGGCGCTCACGCTGGCGCGCGAGGAGCTGCCCGCAGCAGAGGAGAGTGTCGAGCCCGCGGTGAAGTTCCTGCGCCAGCTCCAGTGGGGCGCCGATCAGACGATCGAGGGCGCGCTCTCGGATGAGGCCCAGCCCGTGGCGCGCACGCACCCGTTCTACGGCGGGGTGGGTTACGGCAGCCACAGCAGGCCCGACAACTCGAACCTCAACTTCTGGCTCCAGGCGCTGCAGGACGCGGGCGTGCCGGGCGATGACCCCGCGGTGCAGCGGGCGCTCGTGTTTCTTGAGCGCACGCAGATGAACGGCGCAACCAACTCGATGCCGTATGCCGAGGGCTCGACCCAGGGCGGGTTCATCTATTCCGTCGGCCCCTCGGGCGACGAGACCGACATCGGTGAATCCAAGGGCCCGATGATCGAGGAAACGCTTTCCGACGGCACGACCGCCAGCCGGCTCCGGGCGTACGGCTCGATGACCTACGCGGGCTTCAAGAGCTTCGCGTACGCGGGGCTCACGCGTTCTGACCCGCGTGTGCTCGCTGCCCGCAAGTGGCTCGCGCAGAACTACACACTCGAAGAGAACCCCGGCGTTGGGATGGACGGGTACTACTACTACCTCATGGTGTTCGGGCGTGCCCTCAACACCTGGGGCGAGCGGACCGTCAACGTTCAGAAGGAAGACATGATGCTCCGGCGCGACTGGGCCTTGGACCTGGTCGATACGCTCGAGAGCCTCCAGCAGGCCGACGGCTCGTTCCGCGTTGTCGACGACCGCTGGATGGAAGACAACCCTGTCCTGATCACCGCGTACAGCCTCATCGCGCTCCAGCAGGCGCGCGAACACCTCGAAACCCGCTGAATCTTTCGGAGTTCCACAGCATGCCCGATCATCCCGCGCACTACGTCAACCTTGTCCAGAAGGCCCGCGAGGCCGCCCACATGCATTCGGTCAGCGCCGTCCTGGGTTGGGATCAGGAGACATACATGCCCGCCGGCGGCGCCGATGCCCGCGCGGGGCAGCTCTCACTCATCGCGCGCATGCACCACGAGATGTGCACGTCCAAGGAGCTCGGCGATCTGATCGCGGCGTGCGAGGCCGACGACCGTCTGAACGAGGGCGACACGTGCGAGGCGGCCAACATCCGCGAGATGCGCCGCGACTACGACAAGAAAACCAAGCTGCCCAGCACGCTCGTGTCGGAGCTGACCGAGGCGACCAGCCGCGCCCAGCACGCGTGGAAGTCCGCCCGGGCGGACGCGAATTTCGCGGCTTTCCGCCCCTTTCTCGACAAGGTCCTCGAGCTGAGCCGCGAGAAAGCGCGGTGTCTCTCCGACGGCTCGGGCGAGCTGTACGACGCGTTGATCGACGTGTACGAGCCGGGCGTGAAGGCGAGCGAGATCGAGGAGGTCTTTACGCCGCTGCGCAAGCAGATCTCCGACCTCGTGCGCACGATCGCGGAGAACGGCAAGCCGCCGAGCACGGAGGTGCTGGGGCGCCCCGTCGCGCCGGCCAAGCAGGAGGCATTCGGGCGGTTCGTCGCAGAGTCCTGCGGCTTCTCGTTCGAGCGGGGGCGACTCGACATCACGACGCACCCCTTCTGCGAGGGCGTCGCGCCGGGTGACACGCGGATGACCACGCGCTACCGCGAGGCGAGCTGGACCGATTCGCTCTACGGCATCATGCACGAGATGGGGCACGGGCTGTACGAGCAGGGCCTGCCGCTGGGTGAATCGCACGGGCAGGGGCACGTCGAGAGCCAGTTCGGTCTGCCCTGCGGCGAAGCCGTGAGTCTGGGGATTCATGAAAGCCAGAGCCGACTCTGGGAGAACGCGGTGGGGCGGAGCCTGTCGTTCTGGACGTGGGCGCTGCCGCACGCGCAGAAGCATCTGGGTCAGGTGATGGGCGATCAGACGCCCGAGTCGATCACCCGCGCGGTGAACACGGCTGCCCCGTCGTTCATCCGCGTCGAGGCCGACGAGGGCACGTACAACCTGCACATCATGATCCGATTCGAGCTCGAGCGGGCGCTCCTGTCGGGGGATCTCTCGACCGCGGATCTGCCGGACGCCTGGAACGCCGCGTACAAGGAGTCGCTCGGGCTCGATGTGCCAAGCGACCGCGAGGGGTGCCTGCAGGACGTGCACTGGTCGTTCGGGCTGATCGGCTACTTCCCGACATACACGCTCGGGAATCTCTACGCGGCGCAGTTCTGGGAGAAGGTCCGTGAGGAGAACACGGATCTGGACGACCAGATCGCCAGTGGAAACTTTGCGCCGCTGCTGAGTTGGTTCCGTTCGCGGGTGCACATCCACGGCCGGCGGTACACGCCCTCAGAACTCTGCGAGCGAGCCACGGGCAAGCCGCTCTCGGCCGAGCCGCTGGTCAGGCAGCTTCGGCAGAAGCTCTACCCGACGTACGGCATCAAGCAGTAATCAGAAAACCAGATCGCAGAGAGCCAGAGAATCATTGGGCCAGGTTCGGATGCATTTCATTTTGCATTCTGGTCATTTGCGATCTGGCGATTCCGCTGCGGGCTAGAGCCTCGACTCTGCCTCAAGCTCTTGAAGAAGTGCGTCGGCGAGATACTCGTACTGCGCGAGCGTGTTGTAGACCTGCGCGCTCAGACGGATGTAGCGTTTGCCGTCGAATGGCTGGCCGAGGTAGGCGCTCGGCACCCAGACGGGCACCTGCACGCCGTGGTTCGTGACGAGGTTGTCCTGGAGCGCGTTGGAGTAGAGTGTCGGGCGATCGGCGATGGTCTGGCGCCGCTCGGGCGGGGTATCGGGCAGGGGCACGACCGCCAGCGGGCCGATGAGTTCGTCCGATGCCGGCGCGGCCATGCCCAGTCGCTCAAGCAGCACATCCCGCCCGCGCATCACCAGGTCACGGTTGTGGGCGATGATCTCGCTCCATGTGCGTTCGGCGCACTCTGGGACACGTTCCACGGCGTCGGCGATGGCGAGCCTCGCGGTCGGGTCGTCGGTGCCGACGTAATCGAACTCGAGGTTGAACTTGCTGCGGTTCTTCGTGCCCTCGGGAGCGTTGGCGTAATTGGAAAGGGCCATCGGGCGGAAGCCCTGCTGGTGCTCGGGGCGGACATACAGGAACGCCGAGCCTTTGGGTGAGCAGAGCCATTTGTGGCAGTTGGAGGTGATGAAGTCGGCGCCGAGTTTGGTAACGTCCATCTCGATCGCGCCCGGGCCGTGGGCCGCGTCGACGAGCGTCGCCACGCCGCGAGCGCGCAGGGCGTGCACCAGGCGTGACACGGGCATGATCATGCCCGTGGGGCTGGTGATCAGGCTCATCATGCAGAACCTCGTGCGATCGGTGACGCCCGACATCATGATCTCGAAGAGCCGATCCGCGGTGACGGGCGTCGGCTCGTCGAGCCAGGGCAGCTCGGCCGTGACGACCTTTGCGCCCGCGCGAGCCGCGGCACGCCGGATGATGTTCTGGCACGCGGGGTACTCGTGGCTGTTGATCAGGATCTCATCGCCCGGGCCGAGGGGTTTGCCTTCCGGCAGGCCCACGCCCATGAGCGCGTTGTCGAGCACGGTGGCGACCGATTGCGTCGCGTTGGCGAGGAAGACGTAGTCCTCGGGTCGGCCGCCGGTCAGCGAGGCGATGGCCTTGCGCGATCGGTCGGTCTGGTGGAAGAGTTTGTCACAGAAGAAGCTGACCGGCTCGCGCTCGATGCGGTCTCGCATCTGCTGCTGGGCCTCGACGACGGGTGTGGGGCACGCGCCGAACGAGCCGTGGTTCAGGAAGACGAGGTCCGGGTCGAGTCGCCAGTGGTGCGCGACCGCAGAACGCGGGGGGCGTTGATTCGTGTGCATCTTGGACAAGGGTATGCGGGTGCCAAGGCTTGTCCCCAAGAGAGAGCCTTGCTGGCATCAACAACACATCACGGCTTGTCGAGGACGGGGAAGCAGTGGTGCCCGGAGGTTCATTAGGCCAGGACGTCGAGCGAGGAGCCTGCGCCGAGAGTGGCCGCGGCGTTCTGCTCGGAGGGGTCGGCGTAGAACCGCATCGCGCGGGCGGCTGCGGGGGTGACATTCGCGGGCCCGGCCGGCTCGGTCACACGGGCCGCCACCAGGCGCGACACGCTCTTGGCCGAAGCCGGCGTGTGCGACTCTTGGGCCTGCCCGGTGGGCGATGTCCCACGGGCCTGGCTCGAGAGCTCAACCGTGTCGGCACGGTCGGCGATCTTGAGACGGGCCGAGGCGTCGATGAGCTTCGGCTCGCGCAGCATCGCCGGCGAGGCGGTCGGGTTCGCGTATTGATTGAAACTGATCCGGTCCATGTCTCTCCTACCGAGGAGCAGTGTATCACCCAACTTCACATTCGATCCGCCCGGCGCGCCACTTCGTGTTATCGGGCTTGCTGCGCGATACCGAACGCGCAAAAAGAGACCCCCCGCATGCGCAGGGGGCTCATTGAATCTCTGCCCAGTGCCCAGTGCCCAGTGCCCAGTGCCCAGTGCCCAGCGACTCAGTCCTCGTCGTGGTGGCCCTTGAACTCAGCGATCACCGAAGCCTGGATGTTCGGCGGCGTCTGCTCGATGTGGCTGAAGTCCATCGTGTACGAGCCCGCGCCCGCGGTCATGCTCTTGAGGTGCGTGGAGTAGTTCTGCAACTCCGACAGCGGCGCCTGGGCCTTCACGATGACCGTGTCTGATCCGATCATCTCGGTGTCCTCGACACGCCCGCGTTTGGTGGACAGGTCGCCCGCGATGTCGCCCATGCTTGTGCTCGGAACCGTCACCTCGAGGTGCACGAAGGGCTCGAGCAGGATCGGCTTGGCTTTCTGGACCGCGTCGATGAATGCCCGCTTGCCCGCCTTGATG
Source organism: Phycisphaerales bacterium (assembly GCA_965228265.1). Taxonomy (GTDB): domain Bacteria; phylum Planctomycetota; class Phycisphaerae; order Phycisphaerales; family UBA1924. The sequence continues at coordinate 405,654 of OZ245804.1, read as the reverse complement.
AACGCGACTTCCTTCGAGTCCACGGCGTGGTACTTCCCGTCGTAGACCTCCACCCGCACGCCCGTCATCGGATAGCCCGCGACGGCCCCGGACTTGAGGACATCGCGGATGCCCTTCTCGATCGCCGGGATGTACTGCTTGGGGATCGAGCCGCCGACCGTGGCGTTGACGAACTCGAACGCGGGCTCGTCGCTGTGCGAGTCCTCGATCGCCAGTGGCTCGACGCGGAGGTAGACCTCCCCGAACTCGCCCGAGCCGCCCGATTGCTTCTTGTGGCGGTGGTGCCCCTCGGCCTTGGCGCTGACGGATTCCTTGAAGGCGATCTTGGGCACCGAGGTTTCGATCTCGATGCCGTACTGATCCTTGAGCTTCTCGTTGATGACGCGCAGGTGCAGCTCGCCCAGGCCCCGCATCACGGTCTGGTTCGTCGCGGCGACGCGCTCGATGATCAGGCTCGGGTCCTCTTCCATGAGCTTGTGCACCGCGGGTGCGAACTTGGCCTCGTCCTTGTGGTTCTTGAGCTCGACCGCGACGCCGTACATCGGCTTGGGCAGCGGCAGGCGCTTGAGGTGCACGGTGTCGGCGCTGTGGTCGCTGTGCAGCACGGACCCGAAGTGGATCTCGTCGATCTTGGCGACGGCTCCGATGTCGCCCGGGCCGAGCTCGTCGACCTCGATGTTCTGGTTGCCGAGGCGCTTGAAGATGTGCGCGATGCGCACGGGCTTCTTGCTGGCGCCGATGTACACCTCGTCCTTGGGCTTGATGGTGCCCTGGTGCACGCGGAAAACGCCCAGCTTGCCGATGTGCCGATCGCTTGCGACCTTGAAGACGTGCGCCAGCAGCGGCTTGTTGGCGTCGGCGGTGTAGTGATAGGGCTTCTCGTCGGTCTGCCCGCCGCCCTCGACGAAGGGGCGGGGGTTGCCCTCGAGTGGGCTTGGCATGTAATCGACCATGACGTGCAAGAGGTCATCGATGCCCGCGCCGGTTTTGGCTGAGCAGAAGCAGATGGGGACGAGGTGTCCCTCGCGCAGACACTTCTCGAACGCGACGTGGAGCTTCTTGGGGTCGAGCTCGCCGCCCTCGAAATAGGTCTCGGTGAGAGCCTCGTCGACTTCGACGACCTGCTCCTGGATCTGCTGGTGTGCTTCTTCGACGGAGCCGAAGACCGGGGCGTCTCCGTCGGCGTGCTCGGCCTCGAAGACATTGATGACCTTCTCGCCGCCGGCGGTGGGCAGGTTGATCGGCAGGCACTCCATGCCGAACGCCTCGCGGATCCTGCCGACAAGCCCTTCGAGATCGATGTTGTGCTCATCGATCTTGTTGATGACGATCGCGCGGGGGAGGTTGCGTTCCTTGGCGATGTTGAAGATGCGCCGCGTGACGGTCTCGATGCCCTTGCCCGCGTCGATGACGACCATCGCCGTCTCGACCGCGGGGAGGCTGGCGATCGCGTGCCCGACAAAGTCGGCCAGGCCCGGCGTGTCGAGCAGGTTGACGACGACGCTCTTGTCCGACAGGTGGCTCCTGGCCTCGAAGTGGACCATCGTCTGGTTGAGCGAGTGCTGGTGGTGGTGTTCTTCCTCGGACCAATCGCTGACGGTGTTCTTGTCCTGGATGCTGCCCATGCGCTGGGTGACGCCCGCTGAAAATAACAAGCGCTCGGTGAGGGTGGTCTTTCCGGAACCACCGTGACCAACCAGAGCGATGTTGCGGATTTCAGCGGGCGGGTGTGCAGTCGCCATGATGACGGCCCTCCTTTCGGGTCGCTCGCGCGCCTTCGAGGGTCGCGTGTTGGGCGACGAACGACGGTGGAGGCCGCGGGCGGCCGGGACAATTTGTGCCACGGTGAGCCGCGATGCCAGGTCCGGCGTGTCGACGGGCGTCCACCTGAAACACCCCGCCGGGCTTGCCACGCGGGCTCACCCGTCTCGAACCGATTCAGTATACAGCCACCCCGCCTGCGCGCCCATCCATCAACAATGGGCCACCACACCTATCCTTCCGCGATGACCAACCCGATCACCCGATTCGCTCCCTCGCCCACCGGACACCTCCATATCGGGGGCGCCCGAACCGCTTTGTTCTGCGCGGCTTACGCACGCGGCCACGCGGGCCGATTCGTCCTGCGCGTCGAGGACACCGACCAGAAAAGATCCTCCGAAGCCGCCGCGGCGGGCATCCTCGAAGACCTCGCCTGGCTCGGCATCACCTGGGACGACGGGCCCGTGTTCGAGGACTGCGGCGGGGATTCGCGCGGCGTCGGGCCTTACCACCAATCCCAGCGTCTGTCCTTCTACAACGAAGCCTTCCAGAAGCTCATCGAGCTGGGCCTGGCCTACCCCTGCTTCGAGACCACCGAGGAACTCGCCGGGATGCGCAAGGAGGCCGAGGCGAACAAGCAGACGTTTATCTACCGCCAGCGCGAGGGCTACGACCACGCCCAGGCGCTCAAACGCGCCGAAAGCGAGGATCACGTGCTGCGCTTCAAAATGCCCGCGCAGGCGGTGACCGTGAAGGACGAGATCCTGGGCGAGGTCGTCTTCCCCTACGAGGAGCTGGACGACCTCGTCATCCGCAAGCGTGACGGCTTCCCGACGTACCACTTCGCGGTCGTCGTCGATGACCACGCGATGGGCGTCACGCACGTCATCCGCGGGCAGGAGCATCTGAACAACACGCCCCGGCACGTCGCGCTGATGGGAGCGCTCGGGTACCCGGTGCCCGTGTTTGCGCATCTGCCACTGATCTTCAACCCGGACGGGTCGAAGATGAGCAAACGCGACAAGGACAAGGCCGTGCGCGCCGCGGTGAAGGCCTCGGGCGAGGTGACCGCTGAGGACGCGGGGGTCGACGAGGGCGTGTTCAAGAAGTGGCAGAAGGACAAGACGGTCCAGCTGCCCCAGGACAAGCTGGTGCCCCTGGCCAGGAAGCTGAACGTCGAGCTGCCCGAGATCGAGGTCGAGGACTTCCGGCGGTCGGGCTATCTGGCTGAGGCGGTGGTGAACTACATCGCGCTGCTCGGCTGGAACCCGGGCGAGAAAGAAGCGGACGGGAAGGATCTCGAACGGTTCGACCGGGCGTATCTGGACGCGAAATTCGACTTTGGGCGTGTGGGCAAGGCGGCAAGCAAGTTCGACCGCGAGAAGCTGCGCGCGTTCAACTTCGACCTGATCAAGTCGATGGAGCCGACCGAGTTTGCAAGGGTCTGGCGCGCCTGGGCCGAGCGGTATGACGAGGCGCTCGTGCAGCGTTTGAGCGCTGAGGACATGCAGATGCTCGCGTCGGCTGTCCAGCCCAGAGCCGCGACACTGAGCGAGGCCCGCCAGCCCGTCGCGTATCTGTTCAAGGATGCCGAGTCGCTCGAGTACGACGAGAAGGCGGTGGCGAAGTTCATGCACAAGGGCGAGCCCGCGGGGGCGGACGTGCTGCGCGAGTTTGCGCCGAGGCTCGCCGAGCTTGAGCCGTTCGCGCCAGAGGCGATCGAGGCGAGGCTCGCCGACTACTGCGAGCACGAAGGGCTGAAGATGGGCTCGCTCGCCCAGCCGATCCGTATCGCGCTGACCGGAGCCGCGGTCAGCCCGCCGCTGGGCATCACGCTTGCTTCGCTCGGCAAGGACGAGTCGCTGCGCCGGATCGAGCGTTGCCTGAGTGCTGTTGGTGTATGACCGATCCTCTGCGCCAAGCCGAGGTTGAGTCGCCCGAGGAAGAAGAGCGATCGCTCTCGGGTGAGACGATCGAGGCGGATCTCGAACTGGCGCGCGCGAAAATGACGCGATGTCGGGCGGTGGGGGACCACTCCAGGGCCCGTCTCCGCGATGTCGTGGCCGAGTCGTGCGACGCGCGGAATGCCTCATTCGTGGATGCTGTCGGAATGAGGCTCGTGCTGCGCGATTGCCAACTGCTCGGCGTGGATGTCTCGGGTGGCGTGCTGCGGGACTGCCTGTTCGTTGGCTGCCAGCTCCGCATGGCCCGTGCGTTTGGCGCGAGCTTTGAGCGGTGCTGGTTCAAGGGCTGCGACCTGCGCGAGGCTGAGTTCGAGGAGTCCCGGTTCGACCGCGTCGCCTTCCGCGATTGCGATCTCAGAGGCGCTCGCTTGCTGCGGTCGGGGCTCTCGAGCGTCGATTTCCGGGGGAGCCGGGTCGAGGGGCTGGCGGTCAGCCCGGATCGCCTGGCCGGGGCGGTCATCGCCGGCGAGCAGGCGGACGTCTTCGCGGCGGCTTTCGGGCTCCGGGTGCTTCCGATAAACCCCGACGAATCCTGATCTTGCGTCAGTGAGGCGATTTTTTGCCAGTTGAACATGAAGTCGTTGGAACACTGACATGCGTTGCTGGGTTTCTCCGTGCCCGGGCCGATGGGGCCCGCGTGAAGGAGAGTCCACGATGTCCGCATTCGAGAGACTGACGAGCCCGATCGAGTTTGGCGAGATTGACGCACCCAACCGGATCTTCATGGCCCCATTGACCCGCTCGCGGAGCAAGCAGCCGGGCGACATCCCCTGGGAGCTCAACGCCGAGTACTACCGCCAGCGGGCGGGGGCCGGGCTGATCATCTCGGAGGCGACGCAGGTGAGCCCGCAGGGCAAGGGCTACGCCTACACGCCCGGCATCCACAGCGAGGAGCAGATCAACGGCTGGAAGCAGGTGACAGACGCGGTCCACGAGGCGGGCGGGCGCATCTTCCTCCAGCTCTGGCACGTCGGGCGGATCAGTCACAACGACCTCCAGCCGGGCGGTGAGGCACCCGTTGCGCCCTCGGCGATCGCGGCCAAGGCGCAGACGTTCACCAGCGCCGAGTCGGGCATGGTGCCCACATCCACGCCCCGCGCGCTCGAAACCGATGAGATCCCGGGCATCGTCGAGCAGTTCCGCGTCGGGGCCGAGAACGCCAAGAAAGCGGGCTTCGACGGCGTGGAGATCCACGGCGCCAACGGCTACCTCCTCGATCAGTTCACACGCGACGGCTCAAACAAGCGCACCGACAACTACGGCGGGTCGATCGAGAACCGCATCCGCCTCCCGCTCGAGGTCGCCAGGGCGGTGGCTGACGTCTGGGGGCCGGGGCGTGTGGGCTACCGAGTGAGCCCGCTCGGGCAGTTCAACGACCTGACGGACTCGACGCCCTTCGAGACGTTCGGCGCATTGGCTGAGGGGCTGGGCAAGCTGGGACTGGCGTACCTGCACAACGTCGAGGCGTTCGCGGGCACGCCACGCGATGACGAGGCCGAGCGCGTGATCGCGGAGGTCCGGGACCGGTTCAAGAACGCAGGAGGCAGGATCTACGTGTCCAACGGCGGGCTCGAGCCCGAAGAAGCCGAGGCGCGTCTGGCGAAGGGACTCGCCGACGCCGTGGCTTTCGGGACGCTGTTCATCTCGAATCCGGATCTGCCGGCTCGGATCGAGCGGGGCGGGCCGTACAACGAGGCGGACCAATCGACGTTCTACGGCGGGACGGAGAAGGGGTACACGGATTACCCGAGCCTGGTGGAGGCCTCGGCGTCCGCATGATCGTGAGATCTCCACAGCGTCGGGTGTGGCGGCGGTGAATACCATCCCGCCATGCCCGACGATACGAACGAACCAACCAGCCGCCACTTCATCGAGCAGATCATCGACGCGGACATCGCGTCGGGGAAGTGGGGGCAGCCCGGCGACCGGTCGGTGGTCGCCACGCGCTTCCCGCCCGAGCCCAACGGCTACCTGCACATCGGGCACGCCAAGGCTGTGAACCTCAGCTACGGGCTCGCCGCCCAGTTCGGCGGCAGGTTCATGCTCCGCTTCGACGATACCAACCCCGCCAAGGAAGAGCAGGAGTACGTCGACTCGATCATCGAGGACGTCCGCTGGCTCGGCGCCCGGTGGGACGGCGAGGTCCGCTTCGCCTCCGATTACTTCGAGCAGTTCTACGAGTGGGCCAGGGATCTGATCCGCAAGGGGATGGCGTACGTCGATGAACAGACGCCCGAAGAGATCCGCGCCAACAGGGGCGATGTCTCGAAGCCCGGCGTCAACAGCCCGTTCCGCGATCGCCCGGCCGAGGAGTCGCTGGATCTCTTTGCCAAGATGAAGGCCGGCGAATTCAAGGACGGGTCGATGGTGCTCCGCGCCAAGATCGACATGACCTCGCCCAACATGAACCTCCGCGACCCGGTGATGTACCGCGTCGTCAACGCGAAGCACCACCGCACGGGCAGCACCTGGCACATCTACCCGATGTACGACTGGGCGCACGGGCTCGAGGACTCGATCGAGGGCATCACGCACTCGATCTGCACGCTGGAGTTCGAGAACCACCGCCCGCTGTACGACTGGTTCATCGACGCGATCAACAAGGACCGCGATGAGCCGATCCACCACCCGCAGCAGATCGAATTCTCGAGGCTCGAGCCGACGTACATCATCACGAGCAAGCGGAGTCTGAAGCTGCTCGTCGATGAGGGGCACGTGATGGGCTGGGACGACCCGCGCATGCCCACGGTCAGCGGCATGCGTCGTCGCGGGTTCACGCCCGAGTCGCTCCGTGCGTTTGCCAAGGCGACGGGTGTGACGAAGTTCAAGGCCTCGCACGACATCGGGCTTCTTGAGGCTGCGGTGCGCGACCATCTGAATATCGCGGCCCCTCGCCGAATGGCGGTGCTCGACCCTGTGAAGGTCGTCATCACCAACTGGGGAGAGCACGGCGACCCGGACCGCGTCGAGGAGTTCGACGCGGTGAACAACCCGAACGATGCGTCGGCGGGCACGCGGAAAGTTGCTTTCTCGCGTGAGCTGTACATCGAGCGTGAGGACTTCATGGAGGACCCGCCCAAGAAGTTCTTCCGACTGGGGCCGGGGCGCGAGGTTCGGCTGCGCTACGCGTACTGGGTGACGTGCACCGATTTCGTCAAGGACGCCGACGGAAAGGTGACGGAGATTCACTGCACCTACGACCCAGCGACCAGGGGCGGCGAGAACCCGCCGCCGGACGGGGACGGCAAGGTGCGCAAGGTCAAGGGCACGATCCACTGGGTCAGTGCGCACGACGCGGTCGACGCGGAGGTGCGCCAGATCGATCGGCTCTTTACGGTGCCAAACCCGGCCCGCGAGCCCAAGGACGCGCCCGAGGGCTGGTCGTTCATGCAGAACCTGAACCCCGAGGCGATGACGGTCGTTGAGAATGCCAAGGTCGAGCCGGCGCTGGCATCATCCGAGGGCGAGCCCGAATGGCCCGATGGCATCCGGCGCTTCCAGTTCGAGCGCACGGGGTATTACTGCGTCGATCGTGATTCGGCGAAGGAAGGTCGGCTGATCTTCAACCGCACCGCGACGCTCCGGGATTCGTGGTCGAAGGAGCAGGGCAAGTAGGCCCGGCCGTTTCCGAATAAGCTGTGCGTATGTCCCTTCGCGCCTGCGCCACCTGCGGCCTCGTTCACGAGGTGCCGAGCGTCCCGGTTGAAGCCGTCGCAAGGTGCACGCGATGCCGATCGGTGATCCGGCACGGCAGGCATCCTGCGGCCGAGAGCCGAACGGCGGCGTTGGCGGCGGCGGCGCTCGTGCTGTACGTCCCCGCACTCACGCTGCCCGTCATGACGCTCTCGCGCCTCGGGCATGAATCGATCAACTCCATCTGGTCGGGCACGGTGCGGCTGCTGGCCGAGGGGCACTACCCGGTCGGGCTGACGATTTTCTTCTTCTCGATCGTGGCGCCGATCGCCAAGCTCTCGGCGCTGTTTGCGCTCTGCTTCGGCAGGCGCTGGCTCTCGCGCGGGGCGAAGGCCTCGACGTACCACGCGGTCGAGTTCATCGGGCGGTGGGGGATGCTCGATGTGCTCTTGGTCGCGATTCTTGTCGCGATCGTGAAACTCGGGGATCTGGTGACCGTCACGCCCGGGCCGGGCGTGGTGGTGTTCGGTGTCGTGGTGCTCCTGAGCATGCTCGCGACGATCAGCTTCGACCCGCATGCCATCTGGGAGGAAGACGCGTGAGCGAGAACGAACCCGTGCCCGTCGCGGTCATCGACCGTCAGCCGAGGCGCATGAGCACGCTCTGGATCGCGCCGGTGGTGGCGCTCGCCTTTGTGGGGGCGCTGTTGTACATGCAGGTGCGCGCCGAGCGGGGCCCGATCGTGACGATCACGTTCGATGACGCGGCTGGGCTGGAGTCGGGGGCGAACCTGATCCATCGCGGCATCCGCGTGGGCGTTGTGAAGGATGTCCGCCTCGACGAGGATCTGAACTCGGTGATCGTGGAAGCGGAGATTGCGCCGCACGCCAAGGGGCTGGCGGCCGAGGGGACGCAGTTCTGGATCGTGCGTCCCGAGGTGAGTCTCGACCGCGTTTCGGGTTTGGATACGCTGCTCGGCCCGCGGTATATCGCGGTGCGTCCGATGGAGACGCCTGGCGCATCGGTGCGCCGGTTCGAGGGTTTGGCCGAGCCCCCGCGCTTGCCGCAGCAGGCGGTGGACGGGCTCCTGGTTCATCTTCAGGCGCGTTCGGCCAGTTCGATCTCAACGGGTTCTGCGGTGCTCTATCGCGGGATGCGCATCGGGCGTGTGATCGGATTGCAGATGGCAAGCGACGCGACGCACGTCGAGATCGACGCGATCATCGAGCCGAGGTTCGCCCCGCTTGTGCGCCAGAACACGCGCTTCTGGGACGCCAGCGGCGTGGGGGTCGACTTCGGGCTCTTCCGCGGGCTGTCGGTCGCGGCGGGCCCGCTGGATTCGGTCCTGCGCGGAGCTGTGGGGATGGCCACGCCCACCAAAGCGGGAGAGCTTGTTCAGGCAGGGGCCGAGTTCGAGCTTGCGCCGTCGCTCGATAACGACTGGCTCGACTGGAAGCCGGAGATCGAGATCGGCCAGTGAGATCGCACGTTAGTCCGAGGGCTCGATGCCGAGTGCAGGGGCGAGCACGCGTTCTGCTTCGGGCAAACCGGTTTCGAGCCACACGCCGCAACCGATGGTGACGCAGCTCAGCACTACGAGCGACTGCATGCCGATCGGACCGCGATCGCCGAAGAGAATGTCGAAGGTGTACCAGTCGCGTGCGGTATCGAACCGCATTTCCCAGAAGCCGGGCGGATCGGCTTGAATCGCCTTGAATATAAGCACAGCCGTGATCATCACGACACACGCACCGATTGCGAAGTATGCCCGTGTCAGCGTGGGATTGCCATAGATGAGCAGCGCGGTCAGCCATGCGGTGCCGCTGGTGAGGAGTATGAAACCGATGGGTGAAGACGCGATGCGTTTCCAGAGCGGGCCGCGATCGGGTTTCTCGTTGATATTGCGTTCGAGCATGCGGTCGTACCCGCAACCGAAACACGTCGACTGCCCCATCCTGAGCGATTTTCTGCAGTTCGGACACGGCCCCGGTGGTATGTTGATGCTCAATATTGCTTTCCCCGCGCCGAGAATTCGGCACTCATGTATTGGGAATGTTCAGGCTTTCGTTTCGTAGGTCGCGTCTGCTCAGGCCCAGTCCTACACTCTGCCCATGAGCCTGATTGTCACCGGAACTATCGGAATCGACACCGTTGAAACCCCCACGGGCGAGGTCCGCGAGGGGGTGCTCGGCGGGTCGTGTGCGTATTTCGCCGCAGCCGCCCAGCATCACGGGGCCGTGAACATTGTCGCCGCCGTCGGCGATGACTTCCCCGCTGAGCACATGGCCAAGCTGGACAGCTTGAAGGGCATGGACAAGCGGGGCCTCGAGGTCCGGCAGGGTTCCAAGACCTTCCGCTGGGGCGGCAAGTACCACGACAACATGGACCACCGCGACACGACGTTCACGGATCTGAACGTGCTGATCGAGTCGCCGCCGGTTGTGCCGGAGGAATACAAGGACGCGAAGTACGTCTTCCTCGCCAACGCGCACCCGATGGTGCAGCTCGGGATGCTCGAGCAGCTTCCGGGTCGCAAGCTCGCTGTCGCCGACACGATGGACCTCTGGATCAACACGGCCCGCGCGGAGCTGGATCAGCTCATCACCAAGGTCGACGGGCTTGTGCTCAACTATGACGAGGCGCAGCTGCTGACGGGCCACAACAACACCGTTGCCGCGGCCAAGCACATCCTCGAGATGGGCCCGAGCTTTGTCGTCGTCAAGAAAGGCGAGCACGGGTGCCTCTTTGTCATCCGCGACGAGGACGGCATCGGCATCGGCGCACTGCCCGCCTTCCCCGCTGAGACCGTCATCGACCCGACCGGTGCGGGCGACAGTTTCGCCGGCGGCATGATGGGCTATCTCGCGCACGATCAGGGCGGCGAGCCCAAGTTCGACCTGGCCCGTCTCAAGGCCGCCCTCGCCCACGGCACGGTCATGGCGAGTTTCACCATCGAGACCTTCTCGCTGGACCGTCTGGCGTCGCTGACGACCAAGGACCTCGGCGAGCGGTTCGATGAGTTCGCGCACATGCTCCGCGTGCACTGAGGGATACATGACGGGCGATTACCTCAAGCCGTACGAAGAAGCCGTCGAATCCGGCGGCACTGGCTTCGAGTCGCTCCTCTGGAAGAACAAACAGTTCCAGCTGACGCGTTTCCGCATCCTCTGCGAGGTCGCAAGCGCCGGTCTCAACGCGCACGAGCGGCCGGCGGATCTGTCGGTCTTGTCCGGGCGCGTGATCGCCGACATGGGCGCAGGCCGGGCGGACATGCTCCGGTGGCTTGTCGACCATGATGTCGAGTACGGCCGGTTCGTCGCCGTCGAGGGTGTCACGGAATTGGCGCAGTTCTGCCGCCAACGCATCGCGTCTGAGAAACTCGAAGAGGCGGAAGTGATCGAGGGCGACTTCGCCGCCGACACGGATCTGTTCGAGTCGCTCGTGCGCAGCCGGGGCGTGGAGCTGATCTGTTTCAGCGGCTCGCTCAACACGTTCGAGGAAGATCACGCGGTCGAGATCATCAGGCGGGCGTACGGCGCGGTGAAGAAGTCACGCGGGGCGGTGGTGTTCAACTTTCTGAGCGACCTCGTGCACGAGCCGCCCTCGGGCGACACCGGGCCGGCCAGACGCTTTGACACCACCCGCGTCTTCGCGACGCTCGCCAAGCTCACGCCGCGGATCATCCTTCGGCACGACTACCTCGAAGGGCACGACGCGACGATCGGGCTCTTTGCGTAGAGCGATTGTTTCTTCATTGACAACGAGCCCGAAGCGCAAGCGAGGGAATGACCCTGCATTCCTCCTCGCTCGCGCTTCGGGCTCTTCAAGAATCATTTCAGATCGTGCTTACTCGCCTTCGATGATCGGCAGGATGTCGTCCGACGCCCGGCTGCGGATGCCCGCGTCGTCGAGCACGTCCTCGGTCGCATCTTCGAGCTGCTCGCGGTCGAAGACGAGCGTCTCGTTGGTTGTGCCGGCAAACTTGAACTCGATGAACTCGCCCTCGGCGTCGCGGAGGATCTCGGCCAGGTGCGCCAGGTTCTTCACCTTCTCGCCGTTGACGCTCTCGAGCACGGGCACGACGCCCAGTTCGTAGCCCCGCGTGACGCGGTGGGGGAAGAAGGGCGAGGGCATCGCGACGAGCTGCTCGCCCTCGAAGGCGACCTCGTCGCCCAGCCGCGAGATGATCGGGTTGCCGCTGGCGGCCAGCAGCGGGGCGGCCCGAGCCGCGGCCTGGGCCAGCTCGGCGTAGCTCGGTGTGAAGACCATGGGGCCGTAGATCAGGTAGCTCGGGTAGGCGCCGTCGAGCGATTTCTGGAGCGAGTCCAGCTTGGGCATGACGGGCAGATCGATCTGCATCTTGTTGCCATCGCGGATGATGGTGACGGGCACGGCCCCGTTCTTGGCGAGCTTGGGGACGTAGTACCCGAAGTGCAGACGGAATCCGCCCTCGACGGCGACCATGCCGCGGTTGTCGATGTCGTGCTCACCGATGGCGACGATGACGTCCCATGCTTTGAGAACCGAGTCCTCGTCGGCGGTGGTGACGATCAGGCCTGTGTCGTCGGACTCGAGGCCGAGCCTCTTGCGGATGGCTGGGTTCTCGGCGGTCTGGAGGTGTGCGAAGATGCGCGGGTTGCCCTCGTAGCTCCCGTCCTCGACGTCGGCGAGGAACATATTGATCTCGTCGGTGGGGATGACGTAGCCGATGTTCTCGGCCGAGGGGATGCCGCTGAAGACGATGCCGATGACCTTGTTGTCGACGAAGACGGGCCCGCCGGAGTTGCCGGGGTTGAGCGGCGTATCGACCTGCATGCGTAGGCCCAGCGTGCCCTGGTTGTAATCGGTGTACTCGATTCGGCTGAGGATGCCCGCGGTGACCGAGAGCGCGTCGCCGCCCATCGGGTAGCCGATCGCGTGGACCATCGAGCCGATGCGGGGCAGCTCGGCAGAGAGCTCGGCCGGGGGGTGGGAGTCGAAGAAGCTCTCGTCCTCGAGCTCGATGATGGCCAGATCGATCCCGCGTGCGATGGCGACGACGTCGGCCTCGTACTTCTCCGAGCTCTGGTGGGGCTGGACGAGGATCCGCTGGCCGTAGTTCACGACGTGGGCATTGGTCAGGATCCTGTTTCCCTCGATGACCACGCCCGATCCGGTCGAGTTGGAGGGCGACTGCCGCGTCCAGGGCTGGGTCAGGTTGGGCAGGCGGGAGGTCGTGAAGATCTTGACAACGCTGTTGCGGATCAGCTCGTCCTCGGGCTGGGCGAGGGCGGCGGGAGTGAAAGCGAGGGCGATCAGGAGGGTCAGAAGTCGGCGTCCGTGCATGGTGGAGATGTCCTTTCTGCTGCGGGCTTGCTCGACGAATCCTACCGCCCACTTCTGTCCGGGCCGCGGCATGGGCCCGAGCTATCATGCGGGCATGGCAACCATCCTTGTTCTCCAGCACAGCGTCGCCGGCCCGGGTCGACTCGGAGCAACGCTCCGCGACCACGCCTTCAAGCTCGATGTCCGCAAGCCCACGATCCCCGTGAGCGAGGGCGGGCACGAATTGCCCAATGACCTCGACGACTACCAGGGCATTCTCCTGCTCGGCGGCCCTGCGCAGCCCGATCAGGACGACCCGTGGATCCTCAAAGAGCTTGAACTCATCAAGGAAGCCCAGTCCCGTGACCTGCCCATGATCGGCATTTGTCTCGGGCACCAGCTCATCGCGCGGGCTCTCGGCGGCGAGGTCGGACGTCTTGACAAGCCCGAGTGGGGCTTCCTCAATGTCGATCTCACGACTCCGGGCCAGACCGATGTGCTGCTTGCCGGCGTGCCATGGTCGACGCCGCAGTTCCAGTCGCACGCGTTCGCCGTCACCACGCCCCCGCCGGGCGCGGTCGTTCTCGGCAAGAGCGAGCTCTGCCCGAACCAGATCATGCGCGTCGGGCAGCGGACGATCAGCTTCCAGTTCCACTTCGAGGTGGACGGCTCGCTCATCGACTACTTCGTGGACGCCGACACGGACCTGATCGCCGAGGCCGGCGCAAGCGAGGCCGCATTCGCCGCCGACCGTGAGAAGAAGTACGAGATGTTCGCCCGCGTCGCGGACCGCATCTGCGTGAACCTGGTGACCTACGCCTTCACCTTCCGCGCCCTGACAAACGCCTGAGCCGATTATGGGCTCGACGCTGAAGATCACCACGCCGCGCGACTATGACCTGAAGCGCGACGTGTGTTCCTACGGCTACTTCGTGCTCGCTCCCAACCACTGGGACATCAAGAAACACACACTCACCCGCCCGTTGCATCTGGCAGAAGGGCCGACGACTGTGGTCCTTCGCTCTCTCTCCCCACGAGGGGAGAGGGCCGGGGTCAGGGGGGCTTCGTCTTCTTCGCTCGAAGCGAAGTTCGACCGCACACTCACAGCCGCCGAGCGGGCCGAGGCCAAGCGTCTGATCGCGCGCATGCTGCGCCTCAACGAGGACGAGTCGCACACGAAGGGCTTTCACAGGGCCGACCCGCGATGGAAGAAGTCGGGCCGGGCGAGGCTCTTTCGTTCGCCCAGCCTGTTCGAGGACGTGATCAAGACGGTCACGAGCTGCAACGTCGCATGGCCCAGCACCGTCAATATGAACAAGCAGATGGTTCGGCACCTGGGCAAGGGCGGCTGCTTCCCGACCGAGGCGCGGGTCTCTCGCTCGCGCGTCGGCACGCTGCGCGGGCGCTGCCGCGTCGGCTACCGGGATCAGCGGATCATTGATCTCGCCAAACTGTTTCATCGCGGCGAGATCGACGAGGCCTGGCTCGAGCACCCGGACACGCCCGACGACGAGGTCTTCGCGTTCCTCAAGTCCCTGCCCGGCATCGGGCCATACGCCGCGGGCAACATCATGATGCTCCTCGGGCGGTACTCACGCCTGGCGATCGACACCGAGACCGTCCGCCACGGCAAGGCGGCTCTGGGCTTCACCGGCACCGAGCGGCAGATCATCAAGAAACTCGAGAAGCACTACGAGCCCTTCGGCGAGTACAAGTTCAAGAGCTACTGGTTCGAGCTCTGGACCTTCTACGAAACCAAGCAGGGCCCGAGCGTGACCTGGGACCGCGAAGAGACCGCGACGGCATTCACGGCGGCGAACTTCTGACGGCTTTCCTCCTTCTCCCACTTGGGGAGAAGGTGCCGAGCGCAGCGAGGCGGATGAGGGGATCTCTTCGGAACCGTTCATTTCAACCCCCTCACCCCGGCCCTCTCCCCAGAGGGGAGAGGGAGCAAGAGTCAACGTCCTATCTGCCGATACACACTCCGTGAATCCCTCCGACCCAGCCCGTCGCGACCCCGCGAATCTCCTTATCCACGTCGGCCTGCACAAAACAGGCACGACCTGGCTTCAGGACCGCGTATTCGTCAACAACAAGCTGGGCTTCGATTCCCCCTGGGGGCCGATGGCCTCGCCCGCGGTGGCCGAGTTCATGCTCGTCGACCCGCTCAGCTTCGACGCCAAGGCCACGCTGGCTCGCCTCGGCCCGGATGTCGACGCCTCGCGCGAGAAGGGCTACATCCCTGTGCTCTCGCACGAGGGGTTGTCGAGCCGCCCGGTTCGCGGCACGTACTACGCGCCCACCGTCGCGGGGCGCCTGCACGAGGTCTTCCCAAACGCCCGCATCGTTATCGGCATCCGCGAGCAGAAGGGCATGATCCTGTCCCTCTACCGCCAGTTTGTCCGCAACGGCGGGGTCTACTCGCTCAAGCAATTCATCGGCACAGGCAACGAGCCCGCGGGCTGGTCGCCGCTGTGCAGGCTCGAGTTCTTCCACTACGACCGTTTCGTCCGCTGCTATCAGGAACTGTTCGGCCAGGACAACGTCCTCGTCCAGCCGCTGGAACTCCTGCGCGACGACGAGCCGAGGTACCTCAAGCGACTGCTCGACTTCGCCGGCAGCACCGGCTCGCCCGAAGACCTCGGCAAAGCTGGTGTCTCCAACGCCGGCTGGGGCGGGCAGACGCTCGAGATCTTCCGCTTCTTCAGCAGATTCGCGGTCCGCAACCCGCTCGGCCCCAAGCAGCCCTGGAGCGTCCGCAACGCGCAGCGGGTCTGCTACAAGCTCGACAATATCAGTCCAAAGTCTCGCCACGCCAAGATCGAGAAATCATGGAAGGCGTACATCAAAGAACGCACGCTGGGTCGCTACGACGAGAGCAACGCCGAGCTGGCGCGCCTGACCGGGCTCGATCTGGCGGCGATGGGCTACTCAGTCTGACTCTGACAATGTGTATCCAAGGGTGCCACGGCTTGACCGTCTTCGGCAAGCCGTGCGATATGCGGCGAAGACACGGGTTGCAAGACAACCCGTGGCACCCGCACTTGAATGTCCTCACCCCGGTCCTCTGCCCCAAGGAGAGGGGGAGCAATCACGTCCCCGCCCCGACCTCGGCCGCGTAGTCCTGCAAAGCCGCCACGCCCCAGTCGCCCGCGCGGAGCGCCTGGATCGCGTCGACCGCGGCCTGAGCACCCGTCACGGTCGTGATGATCGGGATCGAGAGCCTGACCGTCGCCGAGCGGATGATGCCCTCGTCGGTGCCGAAGCCCGACTTGGTGGGCGTGTTGATGACAAGCTGAATCTTGCCGTCGGTCATCAGGTCGAGGACGTTGGGCCTCGTGCCTGATGACAGCTTCTCGAGCACGCGCGGCTGGAGGCCGTGGCGCGTGAGCACCTTGGCCGTGCCCTGCGTGGCGTAGACCGTAAAGCCCATCGCCATGAGCGAACGCGCGATCGGCACGACGTCGTGCTTGTCGCCCTCGCGTACGGAGAGGAACACGCCGCCTTCTTTGGGCAGCATCATCCCCGCCGCCATCGCGGCCTTGAGCACCGCGACGGGCAGCGACACGTCGATGCCCATCACCTCGCCCGTCGATCGCATCTCCGGGCCCAGGATCACGTCCACGCCCGGGAACCTGCTGAACGGGAACACGGACTCTTTCACCGCGAACACGCCCGGCTGGTTGATCTCCATCGCGCCCAGCTCATCGAGCGATTGGCCCATCATGACCTTTGAAGCCGTCGAGGCCCACGACGTGTGCTTGGCTTTGCCAACAAACGGCACGGTCCGGCTCGCTCTTGGGTTCACTTCAATGATGAACACCCGGTCGTCTTTGATCGCCATCTGCACGTTCATCAGCCCGCGCACCTTCAGGCGCTCGGCGAGCTTCCGCGCGGTCGTGCGCACACGCTCGACCACCCCCGCCCCGAGCGACCACGGCGGGATGGTGCACGAGCTGTCGCCCGAGTGCACGCCCGCCTGCTCGATGTGCTCCATCACGCCACAGACCATCGCCTTGCCGGTGCCATCGGGCGCAAAGTCCGCGACGACGTCGACGTCGACCTCGGTCGCCGAGTCGAGGAACTGATCGATCAGGATCGGCGCATCGTCGAGGCCCGAGACATCGACCGCCGTGGCGACGTACCGCTTGAGCGCCGACTCGTCGGAGCAGATCTCCATGCCCCGCCCGCCCAGCACGTAGCTGGGGCGCACCAGCACCGGGTACCCGATCTTGCCCGCGATTCGCACCGCGTCCTCGATCGAGCGTGCGATGCCCGAGGCCGGGCGCTCAAGACCGAGTTCCTCAAGCATCGCGTCGAACCGCTCGCGGTCCTCGGCAAGGTCGATCGAATCCAGGCTTGTTCCGAGCAAGGGCACGCCCGCGGAGTTGAGCCCGTGCGCCAAATTGAGCGGCGTCTGCCCGCCGAGCTGCACGATCGCGCCCTTGACCTTGCCGCTGGGCGCGTTGATCGCCTCGATGATGTTGAGCGTGTCCTCGAGCGTCAGCGGCTCAAAGAACAGCATGTCGCTCGTGTCGTAGTCGGTGCTCACCGTCTCCGGGTTGCAGTTGATCATCACCGACTCGTACCCGATCTCACGGGCCGCCAGCGACGCGTGGACGCAGCAGTAGTCGAACTCGATTCCCTGCCCGATCCGGTTCGGCCCGCCGCCGAGGATGACGACCTTCTCGGTGTCGCTCTGGCGCACTTCCGATTCTGCTACCTCTCCAGTGGCGGAGGCTTCCAGCCTCCGCGCCTCATCATGCGGAGGCTGGAAGCCTCCGCCACCGGGTGATGCAAACTCATACGTCGAGTAGTAGTAGGGCGTGACCGCCTCGAACTCGGCGGCACACGTGTCCACCAGCTTGAACACCGGCTTGATGCCCTGCGCCTCGCGGTGCCTGCGCACCTTGAGGATCGTCTCGTCACTGATCCCGCCCAGGTACAGGTTGGCGACCTGCGCATCGCTGAATCCGAGACGCTTGGCCTCGGCGAGCGTCTCGGCGGGCAGGGCGTCGAGCGACTCGTACGCCGTCAGTTGGTCCTCGAACTCAACGAGCTGCGCCATCTGATCGATGAAGAACGGATCGATCCGCGTGTGCCTGCTGATCTCATCGACCGTCATCCCGCTCTTGAGCGCGTAGCGGATGTAGTAGATCCGTCCCTGGCTCGGCACGCTCAGCTTGCGGATCAGCTTGTCCTCGGCGATGGGCCACTCGATCGGTTGCCCGTCGGCCGTCCGGCCCGTGCCGCCCGAGCGCATCGAGGCGAGCCACTTGTCGTTCTTGTCGAGCCCGAGCCCGAAGCGCTTCACATCGAGCGAGCGGATCGCCTTCTGGAAGCTCTCCTTGAACGTCCGCCCGATCGCCATCACCTCGCCGACGGACTTCATCTGCGTCGTCAGCGTTTCGTCGGCCTCGGGGAATTTCTCGAACGTCCATCGCGGGATCTTCGTGACGACGTAATCAATCGTCGGCTCGAAGCACGCGCTCGTTGTGCCGGTGATGTCGTTGCGCAGCTCGTCGAGCGTGTAGCCCACCGCCAGCTGGGCCGCGATCTTGGCGATCGGGAAACCCGTGGCCTTGGACGCCAGCGCCGAGCTTCGGCTCACGCGGGGGTTCATCTCGACGACCACGAACTCGAACTTGCCGTCTTCCGGATCGGGGTTCACCGCGAACTGCACGTTCGAGCCGCCCGTCTCAACGCCCACCGCCCGCATGACCCCGAGCGCCGCATCGCGGAGCGCCTGGTATTCCTTGTCCGTCAGCGTGAGCACCGGGGCGACGGTGATCGAATCGCCCGTGTGCACGCCCATCGCGTCGAGGTTCTCGATGCCGCAGACGATGATGCAGTTGTCCTTGACGTCGCGGATGACCTCGAGCTCGTATTCCTTCCATCCGATCAGGCTCTTGTCGATCTGGACCTGGGTGATCATGGAGGCGTCGAGACCACGCTGGACGAGCTCGCGGTACTCCTCGGCGTTGTAGGCGATCCCGCCGCCAAAGCCGCCGAGTGTGAACGCCGGGCGGATGATCGCGGGCAGGCCGATCGATTCCACGGCCTCCATCGCTTCGCTCATCGAGCCGACCGTCGTCGCCGGGGGCGTCTTGAGCCCGATGTCGGCGCAGATCTTGGCGAACGCCTTGCGGTCCTCGGCCCGATGGATCACCTCGCGCGTCGCGCCGATAAGTTCCACTCCGAGCTCGGCAAGGGCGCCCGAGTCGTGCAGTGCGCACGCGCAGTTCAGCCCCGTCTGCCCGCCCAGCGTCGGCAGCACCGCGTCGATCGGCGTGCCGAGATCGCGTTCCTTCTCGATGATCTTCCGCACCGCCTCGGGCGTGATCGGCTCGATGTACGTCCGGTCGCTGAAGGCTGGGTCGGTCATGATCGTCGCCGGGTTCGAGTTGACGAGCACCACCCGGTACCCCTCGGCCCGGAGCGCCTTGCAAGCCTGCGTCCCGGAGTAGTCAAACTCGCATCCCTGCCCGATCACGATGGGCCCGGAGCCGATGATCAGGATCGTGCGGATATCGTCGCGCTTTGGCATCGGTGGGTGGTCCCCTCAGAGCGGCGTCGATTCGCTCGACGCAAACTCCATGAGCGTAGGCCGCTCACCGCTGACAGACCCTCTCCCCGATCCCCCAGATTCACGTATTCACACAACCCGCCCGCCATTCATGCCCGGCAATGCCCTTTCCGTGCCCCGATTGCCCTATCGGGCCGAACCTGTCGATAACCATTCATCAGGCGAACCCGGCAACCACCCACCGCGTTGATAGAGTTGTCACGGGTCCAGCACCGTTTCGGAGAGATCACCACATGTGCGGCATCGTCGGGTACATCGGAAACATCCCCGCCAAGAGCCTCCTCGTCGAGGGGCTCAAGCGGCTCGAATACCGCGGCTACGACTCGGCCGGTCTCGCCGTACTGGGCGATGAGGGCCTCGACGTCGAGCGAGCCGTCGGACGCGTCGCCAACCTCGAAGCCAAGCTCGAGTCCCGGGCCGGATTCGACGGCACCCTCGGCATCGCGCATACCAGATGGGCCACACACGGTGCCGTCACCGAAACCAACTGCCACCCACACACCGACAACGCGGGCAACATCTGCCTCGTGCACAACGGCATCATCGAGAACTACGCCGCCCTCCGCACCGTTCTGGGCGAGCGGGGCCACGAGTTCCACACCGAAACCGACACCGAGGTCCTGGCCTGCCTGATCTCCGAGTTCTACGAAGGGGACCTCGAAGCGGCTGTCAAGGCGGCACTCAAGGAAGTCACCGGCGCCTACGCCATCGCCGTCCTCTGCACGCAGGAGCCCGATGTCCTCGTCTGCGCGCGCAAGGGCGGCCCGCTCATGGTGGGCGTCGGCTCGGGCGAGTATGTCGTCGCCTCCGACCCCTCCGCGATCGTGGCGCACACCAACCGCGCCTTTGCGCTCGATGACTACAACGTCGTCCGCCTCACACGCGACTCGATCCGCACTTCGACCATCCACAACAAGGCCGTCACGCCCCAGATGCTCCAGCTCAACTCGGAGCTTGGCCAGGTCGAGCTGGGCTCCTTCGACCACTACATGCAGAAGGAAATCTTCGAGCAGCCCCGCGCGCTCCGCACCACGCTTCGCGGCCGGGTCGACCGCGACGAGGGACGCATCGTGCTGGGTGGGCTCCTCAGCCACGCCAAAGAGCTCGTCCGTGCCCGCAAATTCATCATGACGGGCCAGGGCACGGCCCTCCACGCGGGCATGATCGGCGAGTACCTCTTCGAGGACCTCGCCAAGATCCCCACCGAGGTCGAGTACGCCTCCGAGTTCCGGTACCGCAACCCGATCGTCGAAGAGGGCACCGTCGTCTGCGCGATCAGCCAGTCGGGCGAGACCGCCGACACGCTCGCCGCCCTCGAAGAGGCCAAGGACAAGGGCGCCCTGGCGCTGGGTGTCGTCAACTCCGTCGGCTCGAGCATCTCACGCAACACCGACGCGGGCGTCTACCTCCGCGTCGGGCCCGAGATCGGCGTCGCCAGCACCAAGGCCTTCACGGGCCAGGTCGCGGTGCTCACGATGATGGCCCTGTTCCTGGGCCGCCGGCGGTTTACGAGCGTCGAAAAGACCAAGCACATGATCGCCGAGCTCGAGAGCATCCCCGACAAAATCGAGATCGTGCTCGAGCAGGCCGACCGCATCAAGTCCGTCACCGAGAAGTACGTCCAGCGCGAGAACTGGCTCTTCATGGGCCGGGGGTACAACTACCCGACCGCGCTCGAGGGGGCGCTCAAGCTCAAAGAAATCAGCTACATCCACGCCGAGGGCATGCCCGCAGCCGAGATGAAGCACGGCCCGATCGCACTCATCAACGAGGGCATGCCCGCCGTCTTCATCGCCAACCGCGGCGCGCAGTACACCAAGGTGCTCGCCAACATCGAAGAGGTCCGCGCCCGCGGCGGGCACATCATCGCCGTCGCCACCGAAGGCGACAATGAGATCGAGCAGGTCGCCCACGACGTTCTCTGGGTGCCCGAGGTCGCCGAGCCGCTGAGCCCCTTGCTCACGGTCGTGCCGCTGCAGCTCATGGCGTACTACGCCGCGGTCCTGCGCGGCCACGACGTCGACAAGCCTCGCAACCTCGCCAAGAGCGTCACCGTCGAGTAACGCCGGGTGCCACGGCTTGTCCGTCCTCGGCAAGCCGTGCGAATCTGGATGAGTACACGAAACAAGTCACGGGTTGCAAGACAACCCGTGGCACCCGTTCGTTTACAAGACCGATTCGCCTCGCATCCTGGCCAGCGCCTTGTGCGTCGCGGGCCGTGTGATCTCGCCCGTCACCGCCATCGCCGCAGCTGCAAACCCCAGTACGCCCGCGATCTCGGGCTGACGCTCCATGAGCCCGAACGCGAGCACGAGATTCGCAAGCACAATCTGCGTCCCGCCGAAGCCCTGCGCGTAGGCGTTGTGCCAGGCGGTCATCGGACGCCACTGCCTCCAGCCGCGCCCGAGCCAGCCGAGCGCCAGGAACGCCGCGAGAAAGTGCAGGTCAGCGCCCAATACGCCCGCGAGCAGCACGAACCAGAGCGCCGAGCCCGGCACCTGCGAGAGATCGCACGACGAGACCATCACCGACACGACGGCTGGCACCATGAGCCCGTGCACCACCCACATCGATCGGCGATCACCCGTTGGCCCGAAACGCACGACCCGCCCGAGGACAAGCCCGAGCGCCACAGTCACGAACGCGCGCCAAGCCGCGCCGAACGCATCGCCCACAGTGAGCGCCAGCACCGCGACCATGAGACCCGTCAGTCCGAATCCCATCCGCCACGATCCGCGCGTCCAGACCGAGCCGGCCGCGAGCGTGCCGCCGATGACAGCCGCGAGCGCCAGATCCACACCCACAAGCCGACGCGCGACAACCGCCCACGCCAGAGCCGCGATGGCTGCTGTCACTCCGCCGATGCGGATGCCATCGAGTAAGGCACCCCGCTCACGCATCGCCCCGAGCATGAGCGCGATGAGTCCGAGTGAGGATGCGATCGCCAAGGGAAGATCACGATGCCACGCACGGAGCGAAGCCTGATCTTTCTGGAGGGCCAGCAATGCCCAATGGAGCTCTGATCTGAGCTCCGCGATGGCGATTTCGGTGACGCCGCTCTCTTCGAGCGCGTGGATGTCTGCCCGGTACGCCCGCTCGGTCGCTTCGATCATCTCCTGCTGCTGAGCGCCCCCGACATTGACCTCCTCGTAGAACGCCGGCGCGACCTTCCCCAAGACCATCGGCCCGAGCGCAATTCCTGCGCATACGCCGCCCACAACTCCCGCCCCGCGCAGGTCGAGCCTGAGCAAACGACGCCCAAACGTAAACGTCAGAACCCACGCCAAGCCGATAGCCAGAACCATGCGCACCGCCAGGGCGACCTCGGTCTCCATGGACCGACTGTACCAGACCGCCCAAGGCAAGCACGGAGATCAGCAATGACCCCCGAGGTTGAGTTCGGCACCAAAAAACCCAGCGTGCAGGCCACCCGCAAGCCGGTCCGCGTCCACGTCGAGCCGCCCACGACCGAACACCCCTCGGTCACGATCGAAACCCCCCGCCTGATCCTCCGTGCTCTCGAGCCCGGCGACGAAGCCGCCTTCGTCGAACTCGTCGAACGCGCCCGCGACCACCTCATGCCCGTCCTGCCCACGGGCGACGAGAACGCCACCCCCGAGGCCATCTTCGCCCGCCAGCTCGAGCTGACCCGGCAAGGCGAAAAGACCGGCAAGGCCTTCCGCCGCATCGCGACCAACCGCACCGGCTCGATCGTCGGCGCGTTCAACCTCGTCGTCATCCGTCGCGGCTTCGAGAACAACGCCGACGCCAACTGCTGGCTCGACCCCGAACGCACCGGCGTGGGCCTGGCCCGCGAAGGACTCCTGGCGCTCATGTCCTACTCGCTCGCCGACCTGCCCGAAGGCCTCGGCATGCACCGCGTCGACGCATGGATCCAGCCCGAAAACACATCCAGCCAGAAGCTCTACGCCTCCTGCGGCTTCACCAAGTCCGGCGACGAATCCACGCACCTCACCACAGGCGAAGCCTGGCACGTCCACGACCGATGGCAGCTCACCGTCGACGACTGGCAACGCGAGTTCGGCTAAACCACTCCGCCAACAAGCCGCCCGCGGAACCGGGCGGGGCTATTCGACTCAATCCACCGGCATCAACTCAAGCCCGCCGATCGGGGAGATCGCGCCCGTCTCGGTCACGCGCATCTGGCCCGTGCTCAGCAGGTAATTCAGAATCGCCACACGAAGGTCCGCCTCGGCCTGGTCACGCGCGTTCTCCGCGGAGAGCAGCGCGTTCTGCGTGTCGACCCGCTCCTGCGGCGTCACGTTGTCGGGGTCGAGCTCCTGCCCGCGCTGTCGGCGACGGTTCGTCTCGACCTGACGCTCGGCGAGTGTGAGCTGAAGCCTGGCCAGTTCGACGCCGCGCACCGCCGCGCGGGAATCGATCACCACGTTGTCCCGGTCGCGCTCGTAGCTGCGGATCTGCTGCTCGAGCTCGATCAGGCTCTGCCGCACACGCAGCTTCTCTTCGAGCCGATCCAGGGGCAGATCAAGCATGATCCCCGCCGAGTAGCTCAGCTCATCGGGATCAAAGTCCAGCCCGCCCTCGTCCACATCGGGATCGGTCGGCAGGCCCACTCGCGCGTTCACGTCCAGATCGGGCAGCACGTCGTTGCGTGCGTTGGACACGCTGCGACGGGCATCCAGCACGCGGTCTCGCGCGTTCTGCAGATCAAGCCGAAAATCCAGCGCCCTGCTCATCGCCTCGTCGAGCGTGATGTCCGGGTCAGGCAGCATCAGCTCCATCGGCGTGATGCGGATCGGCTGATCGACCGGCAAGCCGATGCGGATCTTGAACTGATCCTCCGACAGGCGGTACCGGTCCCGCAGCCCCGCGAGGTCCGCACGCGCCTGGAGCAGGTCGCTCTCGGCGATCGAGATCTCGAAGCTCCGCACCTGGCCCGCGTCGGCCTTGGCCTGTGTCTCGTTCTGCAGAATCTCGAGCGACTCGATCCGCCGCTCCTGGTTCTCGATCGAGGCAAGCTGCTGGAGCAGACGGATGTAATCGCTGGCGATCGAGACAAACAACTGCCTGCGGAACCGCTCGAAGTTCCGGGCCGCGTACACCACGTTCCGCTCGGCCTGGATCAGCGCCTCGCTCGCGACCGTCCCCGCGCCGCGCAGGAGCGGGAAATTGCCCGAGAGAACGATCTCGCTCGACTGCGTGTACCGGTCCGTCGCCCCGTCTCGCAGGTCCTCCGTCGCGCTCAGCAGCCAGCTCGCAGCCACCTGCCCGCCCCGCTCGAACTGCTTCGTTACGCCCAGCTCGTTTAGAATCGAGAGCACCGACGTGAACCGCCCGTCGTCGCCCTCGCCGGCGACCTCGACCGAGGTCGTGTTGAACACCCGCGGGTCGAACCGGTGACGCTGGATCAGCAGCGTGATCGCCGACAGGACGTAGTCCTCCTGGGCACTTAGAAACTCCCGGCTCTGGTTCTGGCTGATCCTGAGCGCCTCGGCGAGCGTGATCTCCATCGTCTCGGCCGACGTCTCGGTCAGGTAACTGTCAAGCCTCGCCTGCGCGTCGCGGGCCTCGTCGGCGGGGTGGTACTCCAGATCCTCCGGCGCGGGATTCTCTGTCGCGATTGTCTTGCTCGACTGCCCCGGGCGGTCGGTCTCTGTTTCGCCAGAACCCCGGATCGTGGTGGGGGCGACGAAGTCCCCGAGCTGATTCGACCGCTCGGCGAGCACTTTGTCGACCCGCCGATCGATTCCGTCCATCCCGACCATGCACCCCGAAGGAACAGTCAGAATCAAAGGAATAGCCCAAACATATACTTTGCTTTTATCCAAACAAACGCTCCGAAGATGGACGAACTGAAGGCCCTGCGGCAGGGGTATCTAATTCCTTGACACCGAAAATGTTGCGGTTTCCGAGGTGCCCTCCTATCGTTCTCTCCGACTCGCCGTCTTCAAATAAGAACCGAACAGATCGGCCGCTTGAAGACTCGGCCCCTCACCCCTTCTCACAGACCTCGCAGAATACGGAGCCCGCTTGATGGCGACGGTGACCCACGACGGTCAGAGCTTCATGATCGATAGCCGACGCATCTGGCTCGTTGCCGGGCAGATGGACTACGGCAGGATACCCGCGGAGGCCTGGGCCGACCGGATCCACGCGGCCAAGCTCGCGGGCTTCAACGCGATCGCCACGAGCATCCCGTGGGCGCTCCACGAGCCCCGCCCGGGACAGTTCGACTTCAAGGGCGAACACGACCTGCGCCGCTTTGTCCAGCTCATCCACCAGGCCGGCATGCTCTGCATCCTCCGCCCCGGGCCCTACATCGGCGCGGGTTGGGACATGGGCGGCATCCCGGACTGGGTCGCCCGCAAGACCGACATCAAGCTCCGCGCCGCCTCGGCTCCGTTCCTCGAAGCCGCCAGCCGGTACATCACAGCCGTTGCCGAGCAGGTCCGCGACCTGCAGGTCACAAGCCCCGGCGAGGGCGGGCCCATCGTCCTGCTCCAGAACGAGTCCGCCTGGACCTGCGGCGACGACGACGCGGCCAACGCCTACCTCGGCGAACTCGCACGCTACTACCGCGAAGCCGGGTTCACCATCCCCTCGATCAATGCCAACAACCTCTGGCAGAGCGTCGAGGGCGAGATCGAAGGCTGGGTCGGCTCAGAAGACATGCTCGCCACGCTGCGCCAGCTCACGAGTGTCGCCCCGGATCAGCCGCGCATGGTCGTGGACATGCCCATCGACCAGCCCTCGTTCGTCGGGGGCCAGGCCGAGGCAGCGGTCCCGCCCTACGCCATCCAGCGCCGCATCGCCGAGGTCCTCGCCGGCGGCGGACAGTTCGTCCTGAACCCCGTCGCCGGCGGACAGACGCCCGGCTTCTGGCCCGGTCGCGACGGCTCCGACGCCGCCCGCTTCTACGAAAACGCCCACGGCCGGCACGCCCCCATCGACGACGCGGGCTCGCCCACCGACAACTACCACATCATCCGACGCGTCACCACGATGGCCTCGAGCTTCGCTCGCGTCTTTGCCAACCTCAACCACAACTACAAGCCCATCCTCCTCGATCAGCGACTCACGCAGAACGCCTCCGACGGCATCGCCATCGTCGATCTCGTCGGCACGCAGGGCTCCGTCGCCTTCCTCCTCGCCCGCGAGCCATACGCCACCGGCAAGAGCTCACGCTCGCACAACGTCGACATCCTCCTGGGTGACGGCTCGGCGCTCTCGGTGCCCATGGGCAAGCAGGCCGCCGCGTGGGTCCTCTTCGATGTCCTCCTCGACGGTCGCGGCACGATGGACTACTGCACGCTGAGCGTGATGTCGCTCACGGGCAAGTGCCTCGTCTGCTTCGGTCCCGCCGGCTCCGAGGGTGTGGTGTCGATCAACGGCTCGCCGCTGACGATCGCCGTGCCCAAGGGCAAGTCCGTCGCCACCGAGCACCACGAGGGCTTCACACTCGTCATCGCCAACGAGGACTCCATCGACACGGTCTTCCCGACCGAGCAGGGCGTCTTCGTGGGTGTGCACTCGGTCAGCGCCTCGGGCGAGCCCGTCCCGCTCGCCGGTGCCAAGAGCTGCACGCACATCGATCTCTCGGGCGAAG
This sequence comes from Phycisphaerales bacterium, assembly GCA_965228265.1. GTDB lineage: Bacteria > Planctomycetota > Phycisphaerae > Phycisphaerales > UBA1924. The sequence goes on along the minus strand of OZ245804.1, from coordinate 378,818 downwards.
AGCAAAAGGTCGTCGTCAAGGACAAGCCCGCGGCCCGCCCCGGCTCGTCCAGCGTCACCATCAGCGATTGGACCGCCGCCAGCGCCGAAGAGCACGTCGCCGGCACCTCCGCCCGCTTTGCGCCCATCACGGGCCCGGCGGATCTGGCCGACCTCGGCTCACCCTTCGGGTACGGGTGGTACCGCATCAGCATCAAGTCGGGCGACGGCAAGAAGCACAAGGTCCTCGCCCCGAGCTCGCGCGACCGCCTCCGCTTCTTCCTCGACGGCGAGGAACAGGGCATCATGGGCTTCGGCCCCGGCGCCGACCACGAGCCGATGGCGCTCACGCTCACCAAGAGCGACCACAACCTCGTCGTGCTCGCCGAGAACATGGGACGCCCCGACTCGGGCCTCACGCTTGCCGAGCCCAAGGGCCTCGTCGACGAGCTCTTCATCATCAAGCCTTTCCGAGCCGGGCGTCATTCGATCGTCCCCGCCGACCCGATCCAGCCGCTGGCGACGCACTCGCCGCTCTGGCACATGCGTGTCGGCGACACGACCTACCCCGAGCGCGTCGAGTGGTCGTTCGTGCACCGCAAGAAGTCGCCCATCATCATCACGATCGACCCGTTGCCCACACGCATCCTGGTCATCCTCAACGATCAGCCCATCCGCTTCCTCGACGAGTCGGGCCCCTCCAGGTTCATGCTCGATCAGACCGAGCTCAACCGGGGCAACAACACACTCCAGATCGCCATCCTGGGTGACGAGCCCGATCCCGCTGGCACACTGGCGACCCTCGCCTCGGCGACCAACTTCACCGAGGGCGCCGACAGCGTCACCGCCAAGGCCGAATGGGCATTCGCCAAGTGGGAGCCGCCCGCCAAGGTCGATTACGACGACGTCGCCAAGAACAAGCTCGGCTCGTTCAAGGGACCGACGTGGTACCGCACCGAGTTCAACATCGACCCCGAGGGCACACCCCTCCGCCTGGATCTCACGGGCCTCAGCAAGGGCGTCGTCTTCCTGAACGACCAGCACCTCGGGCGATACTTCCTCGAAACGAGCACACGCAAGCAGGTCGGACCCTCCACCAGCATGCTCCTGCCCGAGTCGCTCATCAAAGCCGGCAAAAAGAACGTGCTCACCATCTTCGACGAGCACGGCAACTCGCCCGCCAAGGTGAAGCTCGCCTTCGACAAGAACAACCAGCCCATCCGGCGCTAAACACATGACCGATCAAAACCAAAGAACGCAGGACGACGCCCCCTGGCAGTCGGCCTGCGCCTTTGCGGCCCGCTTCCACGCCGGACAAACCCGCAAGGACGGCCTCACTCCCTACTTCAGCCACCCCGTCCGTGTCGCGCTCACGCTCCGGCACACCTTCGGCTGCCAAGACAACGTCGCGCTCACGGCCGCGATCCTCCACGACACCATCGAGGACACGCCCGCCGACTACGACGACGTCGCGGACCGCTTCGGCAATCAGGTCGCCGATATCGTCGCGGCCCTCACGAAGAACATGATCCTCCCCGAACACAAGCGCGAGCCGGAGTACGACGCGCGACTCGCCAGCGCCGACTGGCGGGCCCGGCTCATCAAGCTCGCCGACGTCTACGACAATCTCTGCGACATGCACACCAGCAAGGCTGAGGACGCGCCCAAAGCCGCCAAGCGCCACCTGGCCCGGTGCGACAGGGCCATCACGCTGGCCGAGCCCGACCGCTTAACCCACCCCGAGACCGCGCGGGCCATCGACATTCTGAAGAATCGGATCGCGCAGACTCAGGGGTCCTGAACGCCCATCTCAGAGAGTTCCTGACGAAGCCTGTCCGCGCGGCGGTTGAGCTCGTCGAGAATCGCCTCGAACTGATCGAGCTGCTGCTCGGCCTGCTGGATCGTCGCCAGCCTCGTCGCGTTCTGCTTGTACAGATCGATCTGCACCTCGAGCCGACGGATGCGTTCCTGCGTGGCGATGATGTCCAGCTCGGTCTTGTTGAGTTCCTGCCTGAGCATGGGCGGGAAGTCGCTGGCGCGCCCGCGGGCCGAGGGCGCCAGCGGACGATCGAGCCGAACGCCCGCCATCGAGCCGGGCCTGGGCCTGGCCTCACCCCCGACGACCACCGCCTGCCGGGTCTGCTCGCCAACGTTTCGGCGTGACCGCTGATCGCCCCAGCCACCGATCGCCGATTCGTTCCACGCGTTTGGATCCGCGTCGAACTCGATCACCTCGGGCTCGTCCTTGCCCGCGTATTCGCGTGAGCGGAAGATCCACGCCGCCTCGACGTACGACCGCGGGATGCCGCCGGCCGTGGAGAGGTTCGACCATTTGCCAAGCTCGATGTCGAGTGTCAGGCGTTGCCCGTCCCGCACGACCTCCACCGGCACCACCTCGCCGGGCGATCGGCTGATGATCGCGACCTGCAGATCCGTCGTCGAACGGATCGGAAGATCACCGATCCGCGAGATGATGTCGTTCGCCCGGAGCTTGGCCATCGAGTCGAAACCCTCGACCGGGCCGCTGATTTTGAGGCCGAGCTCACTCAGCTCGTTCGTGAGCTGGATCCCCATCGCCGCCCGCGGCTCGCTCGCAAACCGCATGCTCGCAGCCTTGAGCAGCCTGATCCGCTGCTCCTGCGAAAGGTCGTCGCGCATCAGCTGCGCCTCGAGCGCCTCGAGCGTGATCGACTCCTCGTACTGGAGTTCACGCTCGGCAAGCTCGCGCGTGACGAACGAGGGGTTCTTCAGATCCTCGACCAGCGACGCGACAAGATCCGGGTCCGATGCTTGTCCGCTCACCGACAGCGGCACGCACAGCACCAGACCAGTCAGCAGACGTCGCATCACAATCGGATCAGCTCCTCGGCCGCCTCGGCGATCCAGGTCGCCTTGCGCTCGACCATGCGCAGGAACGTCGAGCCCTCGATCTGCCCGAACCGACCCGTCGCCGCAATCGGCAGCGTCGCCTCGGTGATCAGCGCCTCGATCATGAGCCAGGGCAGCGCCCGGCACTCGGCTCGGCTCAGGATGCAGCCCTCGACCGCGTCGTACGCGCCAAGAAACGCGCGAAGCCGATCCATATCCAGCTCCACCGGCCACGACATCGGATCAAGACCCGTCCGCGTCACCGAGAACTGCAGCGCCCCGTTGGCCACGTCGATCGCCCTGGGACCCACGCGCGCCGAGTCGAAGTCCACGACCGCGCGCACGCCCTTGTCCGCAAAGATCACATTCCCCGGATGGAAGTCCGAGTGGATGATCTGCCTGGGCCAGCCGGCGATCCCGGTCTCGCGCACACGCACCGCCGCGTGCTCGTACAGAGCCGCGAGCCTGGGCGTCGTCTGCTCCATCGCGGGCACCTTGAGCGCCGCTGGCATCGCCCGCAGCGTCTCGGCGACCTTGGCCACCCCGTGGTAGCTGCCCGTCACGGGCGAGCCCGGGCCCGCGTAGTCGGCGAGCAATCTGTGGAAATACGCCAACGCCCGGCCCGCCTCGGCGGTGGGGGGGATCGTCCGGTCGTACCGCTTGCCGCTGATAAAGTCGAACACCTCGTACACAAACCCGTCGATCGTCAGCGCGCCCTGGCCTGTCTGTGTCGGGACGAGCCGGGCCAGCGGGAACGAACGATGCGAGAGGTGTGTCTGAATCGCGTGGCAGAACGCGACGTGCTGGGCCGAGGCCTTGCCGGGCGAACGCCGCTTGATGAGCACCGTCCCCGAGCTCGTCTCGAGCACCACCTTGGGTGCCTGCCGCGAGCCCCTGCGGAATTCCCGCACGCTGTGGATCCGGCCCAGGCTGTAGTGCGAGCAGACGATCGCAAGCTCGCCCGTGGCGAACCGGTCGTACCCCTCGACCGCGGGCCTCGCGTCGCCCGCCTCACCCGGGCACGGTCGCGGCCCCGCCGCAGCCCCGGAAGGCACGACCACCTGACCGGCCACCGTGTCCGAGGAACTCGACACGCCCGCGCTGTCGGCGAACAGATCGACCGACGATTGCCGGGTTTCCAATGTCTGCTCGGCGTGCATGTCTGCTTCCTCGCGCATATCCCTGCTCAGAAGTCCGATTGTCCGCCGCCCAAATCCTCTGGGCGGTTGTCGGGGCGTTGGGTCCGAACGTCACTCAACGTTCTGGACCTGCTCCTTGATCCGATCGATCGCGCCCTTGATCTCAACGATCGATCGGCTGATCCGTGTATCCATCGACTTGCTCGACATCGTATTCGCCTCACGCAGGAGTTCCTGCGCCATGAAGTCCAGCGTCCGACCCACCGGGGCGTCACCTTCCTGTCCGACCAGCTTGCCGAACTGTTCCAGGTGACCACCAAGACGGGTGATTTCCTCGGCGATATCCGTCCGCTCCGCGTGGGCCGCGATCTCGCGGATGATGTCCACCGTGTTCTCGGCGATCGACGACCCCGCCAGCAGCTCATCGATCCGTGAGCGCAGCCGCGTCTCGAAGTCCTTGACCACATCGGGCGCCCGTTCTTTCACCTCGGCCAGGTGCTGCTCGATCAGGCCCAGCTGCTTGGACAGATCCTCCTCGAGCATCTTGCCCTCGCTGACGCGCATCTTGATGAGCCCCGCGCACGCCTCGTCGGTCAGCTTCGCGAACACCTCGCGCACGCGGCCGATCCGCTCGCCCTCATCGGCCGGCGGCTGGACCACGCCGGGCAGATCCAGAAGCGAACCCAGCTCGATCGCCACCCGCCCCGAGGCCACATGCTTGGACTGATTGAGCTGCTCGACGTACTTATCGAGCGCCTTGCAGTTGATCTCGCCCGCCGCCTGCTCCGTGTCATCGGTGCACGACGCCTTGAGCGTCACGCTCCCGCGCGAGATGTGCTTGCGCAGCCGCGTCTCGAGCTCAGCCTCGAGCGATTCGAACTCTTCCTGAAGCCGGACCGATGCCTTGAAGTGACGCCCGTTGAGCGAGCGAATCTGCACGAAGTAGTGCGTGCCATCGATATGCGCCGAGGCCTCGCCGTAGCCTGTCATGCTCCGGATCACGCTGGTGAATCTCCAACCCGTCGGCTCTCGGCCCACGGTTCATCTGTTCGAGTCTACACGATTGACGGTTGAGTGCGGGTGAACACGGGCCAAGCGAGCACCCAACGGATCAGAAGCCGTGATTACCGGCCTTCACCCTCGGAGGGCTCATCGTCCGTGGGCGTCTCGGTCTCGCTCGGCGGCGTGGTCTCTTCCGCGGACGCGTCATCGCCCGCATCGTTCGCCGAAGGCTCGGCCGATTCACCGGACTCATCGGTCGCGGTTTCATCGCCCTCGCCCGATTCGGTCGCAGCCTCGCCCGCGTCCGCCGGTGTCTGCTCGGCCGCGGTCTGCTGCGCGGGCTCGCCCTCCTCGGGCGGACGGATCGCAAAGTTCAGCAGCACCGCACCCACGAGAAACAGCACGAAGACACTCACCGTCGCGATCGTCAGCGCATCGCCCGTCTTGGCGCCGAAGGCCGTCTGCCCCGAGCCGCCGCCGCCAGCCCCGAACGCGCCACTCAGCCCGCCGCCCTGAGGCCGCTGGATGAGCACGATCAGAACCAGAAGCAGGCAGATCAGCAGGAACCCGACGGTCGCCAGACCGACCAGCCACGGCGCAAGACCCAACGTCAGAACACTCGTCACCATCTTCAGGCCTGCCCCTGTGCGTCAAAAACCGTCCCCGGACGAGCCGACACCCGGCCCTGTCCTTTGGGGCTGCAACTCTAGCGCCACCGGGCGTGCATGGCCCGGCCGCCCGATCGCATTGGGAATCCGCGTCAGCTGGGTTTACTGAGAAGCCGCTGCCTTCACGATCGCAGCGAAATCCTCGACCTTGAGGCTCGCCCCGCCGATCAGCCCGCCATCGATGTCAGGCTGGGCAAACAGGGCCGCCGCGTTGGAGGGCTTGACCGACCCGCCGTAGATAATCCGCGTCCGCTGGGCGACCTCATCCGAGTACATCTCGGCGATCAGCCCCCGGATGAAGGCGTGGGCCGCCTGGGCGTCCTCGGGGCTGGCCGTCTTGCCCGTGCCGATGGCCCAGACGGGCTCGTAGGCGATGACGACGTTCTCCATCTGGCGGAGCCCGACATCCGCAAGCCCCGTGCGGAGCTGACGCTCGTTCGTCGCGTTCGTCTGCCCCGCCTCGCGCTCCTCAAGCGTCTCGCCGATGCAGAGCACACAGGTCAGCCCGCCCTCGAGGGTGGCACGGACCTTGGCGTTGACGAGCTCGTCGCTCTCGCCGATGACATGCCGACGCTCGGAGTGACCGGCCAGGGCATGCCCGCAGCCGCAGTCCTTGACCATCTCCACGCTGATCTCACCCGTAAACGCCCCGTCGGGCTCGTAGTAGAGATCCTGAGCCCCCGTCGCGATCGAGGTGGGCCTGGACCGCAGGATGCTCTTGACCCCGATCAGGTAGGGCGCCGGCGGGAAGACGACGATATCGACGCCGCCCTGGGCAGACTCGCACGCATCCACCACACCCCGAGCCAATGAGCTCGACGTGTCGACAGACGTGTTCATCTTCCAATTGCCACCAACATACGGCTTGCGGTCAGACACTCTCGACTCCAATCAGTTCGATCGCCCTGGGGTACACACAGGATCGGCAGAAAGCGTTGTATACCGTCAGCCCCGGGGACCGGCGTTCTTCACCGCGTCGGTCATCTCGAACTTGGCGGCGTTCTCGCGGAACTTCGCCGCCAGTTCCTTGGCCTTCGCGTCGTACGCGGCTCCATCGGCCCACGTGTCCCGCGGCTTGAGCACCTCATCGGGAACCCCCGGCACGCTGACCGGGATGTTGAGCCCGAAGATCGGGTCGGCCTCGGTCTTCACGTCGGCGAGTTGGCCGCTCAGGATCGCTGTCACCATCGCGCGGGTGTACTTCAGGCTGAACCGCTTGCCCGTGCCGTAGGGACCACCCGTCCAGCCCGTGTTGAGCAGCCAGACATTCGCGCCGTGCTTCTCGATCCGCTCGGCGAGCATCTTGGCGTACTCGACCGGCTGGCGGGGCATGAAGGGCCCGCCGAAGCAGGGGCTGAAGTTGGGCTGGGGCTCGGTCACGCCGGCCTCGGTGCCCGCCAGCTTCGAGGTGTACCCGTTGATGAAGTAGTACATCGCCTGCTCGGGCGTCAGCTTGCTCATCGGGGGCATCACGCCGAACGCGTCGGCGGTCAGGAAAATCACGTTCTTCGGGTGGCTGCCCACGCTCGGGATCACCGCGCCCGGGATGTAGTCGACCGGGTAGGTCACGCGCGTGTTCTCGGTGATCGAGCCGTCGTCGTAGTCCGGCTCGCGCCCGTCCTTCATGATGACGTTCTCGAGCACGGACCCAAACTTGATGGCGGCATAGATCTCCGGCTCACCCTCGGGCGAGAGGTTGATGCACTTGGCGTAGCACCCGCCCTCGAAGTTGAAGACCCCCTCGGGCCCCCAGCCGTGCTCGTCGTCACCGATGAGCGCCCGGTTCGGGTCAGCGCTCAGCGTCGTCTTGCCCGTGCCCGACAGCCCGAAGAAGAGCGCCACGTTGGACGGGTCCTTCTTGTCGACGTTGGACGAGCAGTGCATCGGGAAGACGCCCACCTCGGGCATGTCGAAGTTCATCGCGTAGAAGATGCTCTTCTTGATCTCGCCGGCGTACTCGGTGCCCAGGATCACGACCGTGCGCTTCTCGAGCGACTGCACGATGATCGTCTTGTTCGTCACGCCGAGCGCTTTGCACTCTTCGTCGGTCAGCAAACGCTTGCCCGCGTTGAGGATGGTCCAGTCGTGGTTCCAGTCGGTCGAGCCGCCGGCCGCGTCCGAGCCCTGCTTGATGAACAGCGTGCTCGCAAAGAGACTGTGCCAGGCCTGCTCCGTCACGACGCGCACACCCAGACGGTGCTTGGGCTCGGCGCCAGCAAAGCCCTCGAAGACGTAGAGATGGTCCTGCTCGTTCAGATACTTCGTAGCGATCTGCTCGCAGAGCGCAAACTGATCGGGCGTGATGGCCTGGTTGACCTTGCCCCACCAGATCTTGTCGTGGATCCCCGGGGTGTCCTCGAGGTACTTGTCCTTCGGGCAGCGTCCCGTGAAGGTGCCCGTCTTGCACACCAGGGCACCGTTGGAGGCCAGCGTGCCCTCGCCGCGTCTGATCGCGTCCTCGATCAGTTCAGCCGGGGCCAGGTTTACCGAAGTCCGGCTGGCGGACAGATCCAACTTCTCCATCGCTCCAATCGACACTTTTCGCCTCCCCCGGCCACCCCGGGCCTCCGCCCGGAGCCGTTGTATGCAATGCCGGAAGGGGACACTAGACCCCTCCCCGCGGATCGGCCAATCCGTTCGGGCCCCATTGACCCTTAGCCTCTGCCTTCCGTATCGTTCTTTCCTGCCCGAACCGGACAAAGACCGGGACGGGCCAGACGGTGGCCGTAGCTCAGTTGGCAGAGCACAAGGTTGTGATCCTTGGGGTCGCGGGTTCAAATCCCGTCGGTCACCCTTCTTTCTTTTCCTTCCCCAGACAGTCCAGAATCAAGCCGCCGAACGCTCGGGTGCATCGCCCCCGTCGTCCGCGCGATCCGAGTGCTCCGGCAAGTTCAGGCTCGCCTCCTGGGCTAGGGGCAACACCAACGCCAGCTCCGTCTCGCCCGATTCGGACTTCAGATCCAGCTTCCCGCCCATGACCTCGGCCAGTTGTCTCAGCAGCGACAACCCCGTCGGGGCCCCCGGAGCCGCGTCCGTCGGGCTTGCCACGGGCCCGCCCTTGATGCGGACCACCATCGCCCGGTCGGGCTCCTCGCCCCGGACACTCGCCACCGCGACCATCTCCCTGGTCGAGCACCGCGCCAGCGCCACATCCAGCAGCTCGCAGCAAGCCAGCTTCACAAGCCGCTGATCCGCCTCGATCGACTCGGGCAGTGTGCCCTCCTGCGTGATCTTGAGCGTCACGCCCCGGGCCTTGGCCTTGCCCACGAACCGCTCGCCGACGTGGCGCAGCACCGCCGCGGGCTGGCACGCCTCGAGCCTCGGCTTGAGCGTGCCCGACACCAGCCGACCCGCGATCTCGGCCCGATCCGCGTCGATCGCCAGATTCTCGAGCCCCTCGGCCAGCTTGGTCTGACCCTGCTCGCGGGCGCTGGCAGCCAGTTCCGAAGCCCCCATCGCCCGCTTGCCAAGCTCAGCCAGTCCGCCCGCCCACGCCTGGTCGACGCGTGCCAGCTTGGATTCGAGCCGCTCCGCCTCGCCCGCGCGGTCCGAAGCCAGTGCCGAGAGCTCCTCGCACCGTGTGCGTTCCTCACGCCAACGCTGCGTCTGCTCGGCCGCCCGTGCCTCAGCCGCCATCCTCGCCCGGCGGTCCCGCTCCGAACGCAGCGCCACGCCCAGAACACCCGAGGCCAGACGCAGCGTCTGCACCTCGTCGGGCGTCCAGTCCGAGGCCTCAGCCTTCTCAAACAACATCAGCCCGGCCGACCGATCGCCCGCGTCCACGACCACCGCCGCGATCGAACGCGTGGCGGTCTGCTCGAACGCCAGCAGCGAGTCCTCGAACGCGGGTTCGTCCCAGACATCGACAACCTTCACGATCTCATCGGAGCGCAAACGCTCGTAGAGCGTCCCGTCCGGATCGACCCGGACGACGCGCCCCTTGGCCGAGCCCATCCACGCGGGGCCGTCCGAGGCCTCGACGATGATCCTGCCCTCGTCCGTGAACGTCGCGTACGTCGCGCGGAGGTGCGTGTAGTGTCTGGCGACCGATTCCACGATCCGCTCGGCTGCGCGTCCGGGCGCCCAGCCCCCGCCCCCGAGCTTCTCGAGCGCACCCATCGCCACCGCCAGACGCCGCTTGTCGAGCGCCGCGTCCGCCTCCCGGCGGAGTTCGTGCTCGATGGGTCTCGCGATCAGCCCGTGCCACCCGTCGCCCAATGACGTCACCGTCAGTTCCGACGCGACGCTCGTGTCCTCGCCCGTGCGCACCATGCCGCGCCCGTGCCAGACGCCCTCCTCGGCGCACGCCTTGACACCCTCGGTGCGGATCTCGTCGCTTGTGTCCTTGGTGACCAGATGCCAGAGCGCGAGGCTGTCAGCCGAGTCACGCTCACCCAGCCCGAGCACCGTCCGCGCCTGCGTGTTGAGCGTCGTCACACGCATGTCCGGCGCGAGAATCGCGACGTGCTGATCGCTCACATCCACGATCTGGCGGAGCCGATCGAGCTGCTTGTCGCCCTCGGAGCGGTCGGTCACGTCCTTGCCCGTGACAACCACGCCCGAGACCTGCCCCTGATCATCGCGGGCGACGCTCGTGCTGAGCGAGACGAGACGCACCCGCCCGCTGCCGTCGATCATCGCCGAGTCACGCTTCAGGCTCGTGCGTTCCTCGACCGAGCGGGCAACGAACTTCATCACCGCCTGGCGCTCGTCTTCGGGGATCGACCGTGTCCAGCCCGTGCCCAGGAGCTGCGCCTCGTTCATGCCCGCAAAGCGCTCCGTCGCGCTGTTGATCGCCTGGCAATCACCCCGCACATCCAGCACCCAGAGCATCGTCGGCGTCGCGTTGGCGATCGCGTTGAACCTGGCCCACGCGTCGGCGGCATCGGTCGCCAGGCGCTTCTGCTCGGTGATCTCCTTCACCACACCGCACAGCCCCCTCGACTTGCCTCGCCCGTCCCGCGCGATCTCCGCCCGGATCTGAAGCCAACGCTTCTGCCCGTCGGCGTCCTCGTAACGCACATCCGAGACGAAGGGGATCTCTGACTGCACCGCGTTGCGGGCCTTGTTCTCGAACATCGCCGCGTCCTGCTCGTCGAGCATCCGCAGGAACGCGTCGCTCTCGGTCAGCACCTGGCTCGTGTAGCCCGTGATCGTCTCGATGTCCGCCGAGAGCGCCGTGAACTTCAGCGAAGGCGTCACCCGGCAAGAAAAAGTCGCTGCGCCGCACGCGCCGAGCGCCCCCGGCTCACCGGCCCGCTCGCCGCCCGCGTTCCTCGGCCGGCGCAGCACCATGCCTAGGACCAGACCCATTCCCACCATGACGAGCGTCACGGCACCGAACACCGCCCACGCCACTGGCCCGAAGCCGCTCACCGCAGCCGAAAGCTGGTCGATCTCGTTCTGCACCGCAAAGCCCCCCGTCAACAGACAGACAGAGCCACACCGCCGCGTCACCCGGGACGCCTCGGTCAGACCCGGAACGAGTGTCGGCAATTCCCCCGAGGACGTTCAACGGCCGCCCGAACCACGGCTGGATCGCGCAGACTTCCCAGCCCTTCAGCACGGAATCGCCCGCACAACCCGCAGAGTCATCTCCCGATAACCATGGACACACAAACAGCCCCGACCCATCGGGTCGTCGTGCACCCAGCCGTGCTGCTCCAGAAAGGCCGTGACCGGAAAGTGAGCCTCAGACGTCGAGGTTCTTCACCTCGAGCGCGTGGTCCTCGATGAACTTGCGCCTCGGCTCGACCTCTTCGCCCATGAGCGTGCTGAACAGGCTCTCGGCCTGGCCCGCCATGTCCCACGTCACACGCAGCAGCGTCCGCGCGTCCGGGTCCATCGTCGTGTCCCAGAGCTGGATCGCGTCCATCTCGCCCAGACCCTTGAACCGCTTGATCTCCATGCCCCGGCGACCAACCTCATGCAGCGCCGGCACGATCTCGCGCAGGTTCACCGCCTCGATCGTCTTCGACGACGACTTCTTGGGCGCATCCTCGCTTTCGCCCTCGGCGCTCTCGTCCTCGGCTTCCTCAGTCGCCTTGCTCGCGCCCTCGATCGTCCAGCAGAACCGCGCGGGGAGTTTCTCGCCCGTCACCGATTCCTCCTGCACAAGGCTGTAATCCGAGATCGACAAACCAAGCTCCGCCAGACCCGCGAACACACGCTCGAGCTCGCGGTTCTCGTGCAGCTCACGCACCGCAGCCACGGGCGTGCCGTTCTCGTCGGCCTGCCCGTCGCTCAGACGCAGCCCGTGCTTCTCGACCGCAGCGATCGCGTCGCTCTCCGACCAGCACAGCTCCTCGCCGCCACGCCAGCTCACGCGGTGCGTCGGCAGGCGGTTCTTGCCCTCGGGGTCTTCGCTCCGCACCTCGAGCAGCTTGACCAGCGGGGTCCCGCGACGCTCGGCGATCTCGACCAACTGCTCGAGCCTTTCGAGCAGCTCGACCGCCTGCTTCGCCTGCTCGCCCGAAAGCTCCAGCTCGACCGGCGCCTCGCCCACCTTGCCGCCCTTGAGCTCCTGCGCCGAGGTGATGTCCCGCACCTGTAGCTTCGCCCGCTCGAGCCCCATCTTCGTCAGCGTGCCCGAGAGCGCCGCCTCGTTCAGCACATAAGGCCCGCCCTTGTTGCCCTTGACGAGCTGGTACAACGGCGGCTGAGCGATGAACACGTGCCCCTTGCGGATCAGCTCGGGCATGTGACGGAACAGGAACGTGAGCAAAAGCGTGCGGATGTGGCTCCCGTCCACGTCGGCGTCGGTCATCAGGATGATCTTGCCGTAACGCAGTTTCGAAAGATCGAAGTCGCCCCCGATGCCGCAGCGCATCGCCTGGATCAGCGTGCGGATCTCCTCGTGCTGGAGCATCTTGTCGATGCGGGCCTTCTCGACGTTCAGGATCTTACCTTTGAGCGGCAGAATCGCCTGCGTGTCCACGTCACGCCCCTGCGTCGCCGACCCACCGGCCGAATCACCCTCGACGATGAACAGTTCCGAGCGAGCCACGTCGCGCGTCTTGCAGTCGCGCAGCTTGTGCGGCATCGAGCCCGATTCGAGCGCCGTCTTGCGCCGCGTCAGCTCACGCGCACGCCTGGCCGCCTCGCGAGCCTGAGCCGCCACGATGCCCTTCTGGCACACCAGCTTCGCCTCGGCCGGGTGCTCCTCGAGCCACGTCTCGAGCGCCTCGCCCACCGCCTGGCTCACGAAGCTCTCGATCTCCGGGTTCAGCAGGCGTTCCTTGGGCTGGTTGTTGAACGCCGGGTCGGGCAGTTTCACACTGATGATCGCGATCAAACCCTCGCGGAGGTCTTCGCCCGTCGGGGTCGGGTCCTTCTCGCGGATAAGCCCCGCCTTGCGGGCGTAGCCGTTGAGCGAACGCGTCAGCGCGAGCTTGAAGCCCTGGGCGTGCGTGCCCCCGTCGGGGTTGTAGATGTTGTTGGCAAAGCTGAACAGCGACTCGGAGTACCCGTCGTGGTACTGCATCGCGACCTCGCACACGTGGTCGCCCTGCTCCTTGATCACGTGCACCGGCGGGCTCATCTCGCTCTTCGGGCCCATCAGGTGCTGGACGTACTCCAAGAGCCCCTTCTCGGCGCAGAAGATCTTGGGCTCGTTGTCGTGCCCGTCACCCGTGCGCTCGTCCGTGAACCGGATCGTCACACCCGGGTTCAGGAAGCTCAGCTCGCGTAGCCGGTTGGTCAGCGTCTCGGCGCTGAAGTTCGTGTCCTCAAAGATCGAGGAGTCTGGCTTGAAGGTGACGCGCGTGCCCTTCTGGCGCGTCGCGTCCTTGGGGATGGGCCCGACCTCGTGCAGAGGCCGCGTCACCACGCCGCGCTCGAAGGCCATCTCGTACGCCTTCCCGTCGCGGTAGACCTCGACCTCGAGGTGGTCGCTGAGCGCGTTGACACAACTGACGCCCACGCCGTGCAGGCCGCCCGAGACTTTGTACGCCGAGCCCTCCTGCCCGAACTTGCCGCCGGCGTGGAGTTTGGTCATGACGATCTCGACCGCGGGCTTGCCGTTGAGCGCCGGGTCCTCGTGCTTCATCGGGTCGATGGGGATGCCCCGCCCGTCGTCGACGACGCTGCACGATCCGTCGGCCTGAATCGTCACACCCACGAACGAAGCAAAGCCCGCCATCGCCTCGTCGATCGAGTTGTCGACGGTCTCGTACACGAGGTGGTGCAGCGCCCCGATCCCCGTGCCGCCGATGTACATACCGGGCCTCTTGCGGACCGCCTCGAGCCCCTCGAGGACCTTGATCTGATCGGAGCCGTAGTTGCCGTTGGTTGCGTCTGCCATCGCGCCTCGCTCGCGACCCGTCATCACCGATCGGCCCGAAGCATCGGGGCCCGTCGGCGGATGGGTGTCGCCTGAAGAGTCGCCCCGGAATCCCTCACATAAGGGCGCCGTTTCGGGGCAGGAAATTGTAGGATGCGAAGGGCAAAAAGTCCCCTCAGAGGCCTCTCCCGGATGACCCAGTTCACCCACAAAAAGCAGGCCTCATCGGCCCCAAACGAGCCTCCCCCGGAAGGTGCCGACCCGCCGGCTCATGAGCCCCTCCAGACCGACGACTCCATCGCCTTCATCCGCGACGATCTTCCCGAGTATCACACCATCCCGAAGCACATCGCGCGGGCCAATATGCACCTGACCTACAGCCTGGTCGCGGTCGTACTGACCTTCACCGGCGTGCTCGGGATCGCCATATCGGCCATCGGTGTCGGGACCACCTTGCTCATCGCGGGCGGAGCCATCGCGCTGGTCGTGATCCTCGTCACTCTGATCACCCGGGACGTCCGATCCACCTTCGATCGGGGCGGCGCGATCCACGCCAGGATCCCCTACGAATCGCTCAAGTCTCTCAAGCGCATCCATATCTGCGTGCGCCCAAAGCTGGCACTCCGCATCATCCACGCGCTCCCGGATGCCCGTCACGGCTTCGAGCCCGAGATCGCCCGCGTTCCCCTCGCCCTCGGCTTCGATGACAGCACAAAGAAACTGGCCACCATCGGGTGGCTCACAGGCCTCGCGGCCGCCGCGGTCGGGCTGACCGTCTTCGGCTGGGACCGCGTTCATTTCGCGGTGATGTTCTGGTTCACCATGGGCATGGGGGTGCTCGGTTCGGTCGTCATCCCCGAGTTCTTCTTCCCGACTTACGTCCGCGTCATCCCGGGACGACTCGATGTCATCCGCGCGCCCCTGCTGGGGTCATCCATGCACCCGCTCGCCTCGATCGACCTCCGCAAGCGGCCGCTCATGCTCAACGAGGTCGCCCTCTTCGCCGAGCCCGAGCGCCCGCCCGGCACACCGAGGCCCGCCAAAGTCTGGAGCAAGAAGTGGAACCAGGGCATGGTCCATCCGCCCGAGTGCAACCCCGAAGCGGTCAGCCTCATCATGTCCCCGGCCCGGCGCCGGCTCGTCCTGGCGATCGCACAGGCCGCGGTGACGGACGCCCCGACACCTGTCATGCCCAGCGACCAACTCACCGGATGAATGGTCAGGTGGCAATGTCTTCAAGCCTCCGCGTCGATATCCGGATCAGTGCGCACAAAAAACAACCCGCCAGAAAGCAGCGGGTCGTGTGTGGCTCAGTTGTCTGTGCAAACGGAGGCCGGACGCCTCCGCCACTTTGAAGCAAGTTACGGCTTGATGATGACCTGGCTCACCTGCTCGACGAGCGACTCGTAGACGATCTCCACGTCGCCGTCCTGCATGCGGACACAGCCCATCGAGGCGTCCTTGCCGATCGAGCCCGGGTCGATCGTGCCGTGGATGCCGTAGCCCTCGAGGTTCGCGTACTGCCCGACGCCCTCGATGCCGACCCAGCGTTCGCCGATCGGGTTCTCGGGGTTGTCCGCCGCGAAGAACTCGCCCGTGCGCGGGTTGCGCCAGACCGGGTTGATCAGCTTCGAGTCGGTCCGCACCACGAACTCACCGATCGGGGTCGAGTCGGCCTCGCCCAGCCCGACGGGGAACGAGCGGATGTAGGTCCACTGGCTCGGCGCACCGGGAGGGCCCGCGTACAGGTCGAGCCGGTAATCGCTCTTGTCCACGACCGCGTGCATCGGTCCGCGGACGAGCTTGATCTTCTGCCCCACGCGGATGCGCGACGGGTTGTTGATGCGGTTGATCCGCTGGATCAGACGCCAGTCGACCGTCAGACTCTGACGGGCCGTGATCCGCGCCAGCGAGTCGCCCGACTGAATCTCGTACATCTCCGAGAGCGTGTCGCCCGGGTACACCTTCGTCCCGAAGAAGAGCTCCTGGTTGACCGTGGACAGTTCCTCACGGATGCGGGCCTTGTCCGACTCACTCGCCTGGGGCGACATCAGCGCATCGTTCAGCACCGCGCGGGCCGAGACGAGCTCGCCCCGGTTAAGGTGAGCCGAAGCGCGGTCCAGCAGAGCCGCGATCCCCGTCGACAACGGCTGGGCGATCGGGTCCTCCCGCGGCAGGTCGCCAGCCGGGTCTGTCGCCGGCTGCGAACGCGTCGTCTCGCGCACCGTCGAGTTCGGCGGCGGGGTCCGGTTCACCTCGTCCGTCTGGTTCTGACTCGCCTCGCTGCGAGCCGCCCCGAGCATCAGCGTCTCGTGCGTCGGCTCTTGAGCAGCGGGCCTGCGCGTCTCGGCCCTGGGGGCTTCCTCCCGCATCCGGTTCGGCGCGGGGACATCGCCGAGCGGGTCGGTCAGCACCGGATCGACCAGCACATTCTCCGCAGCCGCGACCAGCGAGCCTTCACCACTCGTCTTGGGCCCTTCCTCGCCCGACCCGCCGAAGAGCCAGTAGAGCGACACCAGCCCGACGAGAACCACCGGCACAACGAACACCGCCTTGGGCGGGCCCTTCTTGCGGCGACGGCGACGGGATGTCCTTGATCCGAACGAGCGACTCTGAGACGGGAGCGGCATGCCTCGATTCCTCCTGAACCCACCGTAGCCGATCTCCCCAAAATCGGGATCAGACCGGCCCATCCTCCGTGATGACGACGCCGACGCTCATGTCGTGCGCTTCTGCGGGCACTTCGTCGACGACCTGACACGAGAGTACCAGCCCGACCGTCACCGCGCCGGGTGAAAGCCGCGCCAGGAAGCGATCATAGAAGCCCCCGCCCCGCCCGAGACGCTCACCCGAACGCGAATACGCCAGCGCGGGCACGATCACCAGCCCGATCTCCTCGATCGGCACCGTCGGCGCGTCCGCGCCCGGCTCGCGCAGGCCGAACTTGCTTTCCACAAGCTCTCCACGAGCCGTGCCCAATCCCGTCCCAAGCAGCGCTGGTTCCATCGACTTGTCCGCCCAGTTCACACGGGGCACCGCCACTCGCACGCCCCGCATCCGCCACATCGCAATCGCACCCGCAGGGTCGGCCTCGCCCGGCAGCGACAGGTACGCCATCGCCGTCCCGGGCGAGGGATACCGCTCCACCAGATGCCCGCACGCCAGGGCCGATCGCCTCTGGATTTCTTTGGCGCCAAGCTGGGCCAGTCGCTGACCGATCTCTTTGCGGAGGTTGGCCTTCGGATTGTCACTCGCGCAGCCCATCAGTCGTTCTTCCCCCGCTTCTGCTCACGCAGCGCTTTGATCTCAGCAAGCCGCTTCCGCAGATCCGCCTCGAAGCCCCGATCGATCGGCTCGTAGTACGCCTTCTCCACGCCCAGGTAGTCCTGCCCCGTGATGCTGTCGCTCTCGCTGTGGCTGTACTCATACCGCTCGTCGGCGTTCGCCTTGCGCCGCTCGCGCATCTTCACGCCCTTGCCCGAATCGTCGGCGGTAGGGGATGAATTGGGATCGCGCAGGTGCATCGGCACCGGGATCGTCCGCCCCTCGCGCACATCCGCGATAGCCGCGTCGATCGCCACGTAGCTCGCGTTGCTCTTGGGCGCCAGCGCCAGATATGTCGCAAGCTGTCCGAGCGTGATCCGCGCCTCGGGCAGGCCGATGCGTTCGACGAGTGTCCAGGCCGAGGCCGACATGACCATCGCCTGCGGGTCGGCGTTGCCGATGTCCTCGCTGGCCAGGATCGCCAGTCTCCGCGCGATAAACCGCGGGTCCTCGCCGCCCTCGAGCATGCGCGCGATCCAGTAGACCGCCGCGTCCGGGTCCGAGCCCCGGATCGACTTGATCATCGCCGACGCCGAGTCGTAATGCTCGTCGTCGGCGTAGACCGCCGCCTTCTGCTGGATCGACTCCTCGGCGACCGCGCGGTCGATGACGATGGGCTTTGCGTTCTGGTCGCTGCTCATGACCGCGACCTCGAGCGCGGTCAGCGCCCGCCGGGCGTCGCCGTCGGATTTGATCGCCCAGACCTCGAGCGCGTCATCGCTCGCCTCGATGGGCAGCTTCCCGAACCCGCGTTCCTCGTCCGTGATCGCCCGGCGCAAGACCTCCTTGATGTCCTCGACACTCAGGGGCTCGAGCCGGAAGAGCGTCGATCGGCTGACGAGCGCCGCGTTGCACGCGAAGAGCGGGTTCTCCGTCGTCGCGCCCACGAGCGTCACGAGCCCCCGCTCGACATCGCCCAGCAGGACGTCCTGCTGCGCCTTGGTGAAGCGGTGGATCTCGTCGAGGAACAGGATCGACCGCCCGGAGCCCGCCTCCACGCGGCGGGCCGAGTCGTCGATGATCTCGCGGATCCGCTTCACGCCCACGCTGGCCGCGTTCTCGGCGACGAAGTGCTTCTTGGAGTGGTGTGCGATGAGGCGGGCCAGCGTCGTCTTGCCTGTTCCGGGGGGGCCGTGGAGGATCAGGCTCGTGATCGTGTCGGCCAGCAGCATCCGCCGCAGCAGTTTGCCCTCGCCCACGATGTGCGTCTGCCCGACGAGCTCGTCGAGTGACCTTGGCCGAAGCCGGACTGCCAGAGGGGCCGCCTTGCGCCTCGCCTCCGCCCGTCTTTCTGCCCACAGGTCCGCCATGGGGTGATCCTATCACCCACCGACCATGAATCGCCGGCTGAGCGTTCTGTCGGTTGAAGGTTGTTGACGTACTCGCTAACGTCCCCGGTGTCCATCGCGGGGCTGGCTTTGTGGGCTTTGTTCGCGTTGATCGTGCTCGTCGGTCTCGGCTTTTTCGCGCGCGCCGTCTGCAACAACCCACGCCACGAGCCGAGCACCGGCATGCTCGCCGCGATCCTCCGCCTCTACACCCGGATCGTGCACCGTGTCCGCTACGAGGGCCTCGGGCTCATCCCGCCCACGGGCAGGCCCACACTCTTCGTCTGCAACCACACCGCCGGCATCGACCCGCTGCTCGTCCACCTCGTCAGCGGCCACGACATCCGCTGGATGATGGCCCGCGACATGCGCACGCCGATGCTCGAAACGTTCTGGAACTGGATGCGCATCATCGACGTCGACCGCATCGCCGGCGACCCCGCCGCCGCACGCGAAGCGCTCCGCGAACTGGCGCAGGGCGGCTCGGTGGGCATCTTCCCCGAGGGCGGGCTCGAGCGGCCGCCCAGACAGCTCATCCCCTTCGAGCCGGGCGTCGGGCTCATCATCAAAAAGTCCAGAGCCATCGTCGTCCCCGTCGTGATCGACGGCACACCCCAGGTCGACCCCGCCTTCGCCAGCCTCTGGCACCCGAGCCGAAGCCGCGTCACATTCCACGAGCCCATCAACTACGAAGACTCGGGCCTGGGCGCCAAGGACATCGCGCAGGATCTCTTCGACCGCTACCGGGATTGGACCGGTTGGCCCGTCAACGAGAACCCGCGTCAGATCGAGGCCGGTCGCGGCAAGTAAGACTTACTGGTTCCTGGCCATCAGCTCGCGCACGCGCTCGAGCCTCGTTGCGTGCTGCTTGATCTCGGGCTCCAGCTTCGTGAGCGCATCGAGGTGCCTCTCCGTGTCAGCAAGCCTCCCCGCGACGAGGTTCACCCTCGCTGCCAGCTCGCGCTGGTCCGCGTCGTAGGGCGCGATGCTCACCGCGCGCTCGGCCTTGGCGATGGCCTTCTCTTTGGCGCCGATTTCTGCGTAGCGTTTGGCCAGTGCAGCCGCGTACGCGGGCGTGTACTGCGCCCGCGCGTCGAGAAACTCAAGGTGCGGCAGCGCCAGATCCTCGCCCTCGGCTGTCCCCCGGTCCAGATAATGCCTCGCCAGCAGGCGGTGGGGCTCCTCCGCCACGGGCACCGCCTCAGCCCAAGCGATCAGCATCGGGACCATCTCGTCATCCGTTCGGCCCGCTTCCTCTAGCGCCAGCTTGGCCGCGATCTCCGTGATCTCCGCGTGACCGGGCAGTTCGCCCGCCCAGCGCACAAAGTCGTCCGGTCCCGGCACGCCCTCGATCTTGTCCTGCTCGATCAGCTCCGCGATCGTGATCGCGTCCTCGGGCATGAGAACGCCCCACGCCTCGGCCTCTGTGCGCGCCCAGACCTTGAACTCCTCGAGAAACTGCTCGGGTGACACGCCAAGCTCGCTCGGCATCGCTTCTGATTCCGTGCGACCTTCCGCGTACGCGTCCATCAGTCGCAGCGGCGCCTCGTCGCCGAAACGCTCGACCATGTACTCGTACATCCAGTGCCCCTGCGCGTACGCCTGCTGACGGTCGGTGGGGGTCTCGGGGCGCGTGAACTTGATGTTGATCTCGTCCATCGCGAAGAGCTCGTCGGTCTGCAGCTTCACCCCGAGCAGTCGGCACGTCGCCTCGTCGCGCGGCGCGTCTTCGAGATACTGCGCCGCCGCCTCGGTGAACCAGTGGGGCAGGCGGTTCTTGGTTCGGCTGAGTGTCACGGTGTGCACGTATTCGTGCGCGATTACGCGGCGCCAGTCGTAATGCCCGACCTTGTGCCCCGGGCCCTCGCGGGGGACCTCCATCGCGATGACCGGCCCGGTCGAGGCCGCGATCGTGTGCAGCTCGGGCATGCCCGCGATGCGCACCGCGAACCACGCGTGATCGGGCATGAGCTCGATCACCGTTCGCTGCGCCGGCTCGTGGTCGATGCCCCCGTTCTCGTCGCCCGTGATCCGCGCGTGCGCCAGTTCCAAAGGCCCCGTCATCTCACGCGCCAGGATCTCGTCGATCCCCGGCTTGTAGCGCACCACGAAGTGCTCGCTCTCAACGGTGTGGTACCCGACGAGCTCCTCCAGCAGCTTCAGACTGTTCACAGCGCGTGCGTTGAACGGGTCGAGCTCCGCGACGCGGCGCAAAGCCGAGAGCGCGTTCAGATCACGACCCGATTGGAGTTCGAGGAGCCCAAGCTCGATCGCGGGCCCCGGCATATTGGGCGCACGGCGCATCGCCTCTTCGAGCATCTGGGCCGCCTCGGCGTACTGACGACGCTCCGACAGCGCCCAGCCCGCCAGCAGATACCCCTTCTCCGTCCCCGGGCTCAGCGTGTCGAGCTCGTCGAGCAGCTCGTTTGCGCGTTCGAAATCAAACCGCGAGGCCTCGGCGGCGGCGAGCATCGCAAAGAGATCTCGGCTCGTCGGGTATCTCTCGAGCGCTTCTTCAACGATGCGGGCCGCGTCGTTCGAATCGCCCTGGCGGATCCGCGCCTTGGCGAGCACCTGCGCGCCGAGCAAGCCGTGCGCCGTGCGACCCTCCTCGAGTTCGTCCAGCCGATCGACCAGCATCCGGACCCGGTCGAAGTCGAACGAATCGACCGCGAGGAGCCCGAGCAGGTGCCACGCCTCGGCGCACTGCGGGTTGAGCTTCAGCACCTGGATCAGCGCCTCGTTCGCAGCCGAGCGCTCGTCCTTGTCGTAGAGCAGCTTGGCCTCGGCGAGCGTGGCGGGCCAGTAGAGTCGATCGAGTTCGCCCTTGGCGCGGGTGAGCAGCGACTGGAGTGTGCGGAAGTCCGAGCCGTCGGCCCGCTCGGGGCCGGCCACGCGCGCCCGCTCGATCAGCGCCATCACGCCGCTGGTCAGCTCGGCGGCGCTCTCGATGCGTTCTTTCAGCATCACGTCGACGGCCCGTCGCGACTGCTTCGCCGCGTTCTCGTGCTGCGCCAGTTCCGAGTACGCCCACGTCCGCAGATGGATCGCCCGGAGCGAGTCGTCGTTCTCGGTGAGCGTGAGTGCAAGCTCGGGCTCGCCCCGCCGGATCGCCGCCTCGGCGCGCAGATCGGCGGGGACGTCCTCAGAGCCAAAGATCTCGTGATCGACATCGCCCCGGATCAGCATCGCAAGGGCTGTGCGCCGTGATGTATCCAGATCATCCTCGGTCCAAAAACCATGAAAGACCCGGAGGTCTTTGGCGGTGTCTTCGTCGGTGTGCGGCGCGTCGAGCAGACGCTGCACCGTTGGATGGAGCGTGAACTCCGGCTGCTCCTGTTTGAGTGTGTCGCCGAGGGTTGCGATCTCCGGCTGTTCGATGAGCCGCGCGAGCACGGGGGATGTGTCCTCGTTCGGCAGTAACTGCGCGCCGCGGTAGGGCTGGATGTCCGCGTCCCAGCCCTCGGGGATCTCGTCATCGAAGTCCGCCTCGTCGATCTCGGCGTTCTCGTTCAGCTTGACGTTCCAGAGCCGGACGACCACCTCGTCGCCCGTCTTATTGAGCGTCATCGCCATCCGGGGCAAGAGGCCCTTCTCGCCCTTGACGTACCAGAGGCGGATCTCCTCGAAGTCGTCCTTGGGCGCACGCACCTCGTTGGGCACAAGCAGGAGCTGTGCGCACTTCTTCGTGAACTGCACCAGGTCCTCGCGGTGCCCGATGCCCTCCTCGGGCGGGAGCATCGTGGCGTTGTAGTTGGCCAGGATGTCCGCCTTCTTCTGACCAAGGGGCAGCGGCAGGGGGCCTTCGCCGATCTTCAGCGGGTCGAAGTCCGCGCCGGGCGGGGCGACCTGCCTGCGCAGGACCAGCTTCTCCTCGGGGATGCGCTCGGTGAGCCACTGCCCGTCGAAGACGAACGTTCGGCCGTCGGGCTCGGAGCGTTCGCCGATGATCGTGGTGTCGAAGACCACCGCGAAGGCCCGGCTCTTGCCGCCCTCGGGCTTCTCACTCACGACGAACGACACGCTCCCGTCGCGCGTCTGCAGATCGCCGGCCAGCGCGTACTCGCGCTCGTACAGGATCTTGGCGCTGAGCTTCTCGATGTTCGCGTCGGCGGTCTCGAGCGCGTCGAGCAACTCGGCGAGATCCGCGAACCCGCCGACGGCCTGCCCGCGGGCGAGCGTTGCCGAGATCATCAAAAGCATTGCGACGAACGTGCGCACCATGCGGGCTTCCTCCTGAGGCCGATCGACTTCCTTGTACCGTCCGCCCGTCGTGGCGGTTCACTGACGCTCGCTCACGTGCTTTCTTCAGCCGTGTTTCTGCTCAGCCCTGATCCCGCCAGTCCGTTTCGGGCGTTGGCTCCTGAGTGCGCTCGGGGGTTGTGCCGAGCGATTCCAGATAATCGCGCAGGATCGCAGCCGCCGCGAGCGCGTCGCGTTTCATCTTCTTCTGCTTGTGCGTCATGCCCGAGCCCGACATCCGCCAGTCGGCCTCGACGCTTGTCAGCCGCTCGTCCTGCACGCGGACGGCCCGCCCCGTCCGCTGGCCCAGTCGATCCGCGAACGAGCGCACGGCTTTGGCTCGCGGGCCCTCTGTGCCGTCCATGTTCATGGGTAGCCCGACCACGATCTCCCCCGCCTCGCGACGCGGGTCCTCGCCGAGCTGTTCAACAGCGACCCTGGCGATGGCTTCGAGCAGCGCGTTGCCCCCGCCGTGGGAGATCTGCACATCGATCATCCCAATGGGCGTAACGATCGCCGTGGCGCTGTTGCCGAGCGCCAGCCCCGTCCGCTTATCCCCGAGATCGACCGCTAAGTACCTGATACAACAGGGTATCAGAGCCGAGGGCCCCGCGATTAGCGCTGCTCGGGCGGGAGCTTGCTGTGCAGGGCCTTGAGTTCCTGGGCCTCACTGGCCGGCATCACGAGCGTTGCCTCGGGCGTATGGACCACGATCAGCCCTTCGCACCCGACCAGCGCGACGGTGTGCCCGTCCTCGGCGTTGTAGACACACGAGTCCGAACCGCCCTCGAAGGCAGCAGCCCCGGGGCCGGCTGTCCGGTGCCCGTGCTCGCCGGCCTTGCGCGTCTCGAAGAAGCTGGGCCAGCTGCCCACATCCTTCCAGCGGACATCCATCTCGACCGTGCAGACCTCGAGCTTGGGGTCCGTCGAGGCCGGCTCCATGATCGCGTAGTCCACGCTCGTCTTGGGAAGTGTCGGGTACACCTCGCCCAGCACACGCTCCTGATCCGGCGTGCCCCACGCGTTCTGGATCTTGATCAGTCCCTCGTGCGACTCGGGCTTGTAACGAGCCAGACAATCGAGCACCGTCTGCGCTTGGAAGACGAACATCCCGGAGTTCCAGCCGAACATCCCGCTCTCGACGTACGCCTGCGCTTTGTGCAGGGGCGGCTTCTCGACGAACTTTGTCACCCCGAACGCGATCGGCTTGCCATCGACCTTGCAGGCCGGCAGCGAGTCGATCGGCGCGCCGCGCTCGACATACCCGAACCCCGTCGCCGGGTACGTCGGGCGGATCGAGAACGTCACCAGCCGCGAAGGGTCCTGCTCGACCAGCTCGAACCCGAGACGCAGCCGCTCCTGGAAAATCGAGATCGGCTCGATCAGGTGATCCGCGGTCAGCACAGCAAAGACCGCGTCCTTGTTCTGTTTCGCAAGCACCGCAGCCGTGAATCCCACGGCGTTGACCGTGTCGCGCGGCGCGGGCTCGCCCAGGATCTGCGCATCACCGAAGGCGGGCAGCACGGCCCGGATCTGCTCGCGGTAGCGTTCGCCCGTGCAGATCAGGCGCTCCGTCGCGGGCACAAGACCTTCAAGACGCTCCGCGGCGATCGCAAGCAGCGACTTGGGCTTGCCGTCCTCGCCCGGGATGAACTCGATGAGCTGCTTGGGCTGCCCGTCGCGTGAGACGGGCCAGAGCCTCGTCCCCGATCCACCAGCCATGATCATCGCGTGACGCATCGCTCATTCTCGCTCTTCAGGGACGACCGACCTGATAGGCCGCCCGGATCAATTCGTCGGACGTCTCGGGCGCCGGCTCCAGCGCCAGGGCCCTTCTCACCATCGACTCGGCGTCCGCGGGTGTCTCGCCCAGCGCCATGAGCGCCGCCTGGGCCTTGCGGGCCTCGCCCGGGAGCGAGCCGCCCACCGCTCGCTGGCTCGCCTCATTCAGGGCCTCATCGAGATCGTCGCCCGACACGTACTTGGCCACCTTGCCGTCGAGCTCGGCCACGATCGTCTCGGCCATGCGCTTGCCGATCTCTGGGAGCTTCGTGAGCGTTTTGGCGTCGTGGGCGGCGATGGCACGCGCGATCTCGCCCGGCTCGGCCGCCATCGCCCGGAGCGCCTTGCGGGGCCCGACGCCCTTGACGGTCGTGAACAGCATGAAAAACGCGCGCTCCGAGGCCGACCCGAACCCCATGAGCCGGGGCGAAAAGCTCGCCCCCTGATTCTGGGATTCGAGGATCAGGTGTGTCCAGAGCGTCACCTCTCGCCCGATCTGCGTTTGCAGGCGTTCGGTGAGATAGCCCGGCACCAGAACCGTGAGCGCGAGGAACCCGCCGGCGGGCAGGACGATGGCCTCGCTCCCCTCGACGCGTTCGAGCCGACCTGTCAGACGATCGATCATCACCACGAGCGTAGTCCCATCCCGCGAGCCGGTGGGTTTCCCGCCCAGGCGGCTCAGGTTGCCAACCCATCACGCCGATAACCCCTCATGAAGGGCCGAGAACCGGTCCGTGATCCACGCAACGCCCGGCGGGAGTGCCAAGAGCCATGACCACAGCCGCGAACACGCCATGCACCCTCCTTGTGGGCACCAGCCGAACGCTCGGCGAACTCGTCAGCGCGATGCCCCTGACGGAGGCGGGCAAGCTCGTCGGATGCGTCTCGCTCGACGACATCGCCCCGCCCGCGGCCCGCCCCATGCTGGGCGACGCCACCGAGCTCGCCCAGATCGTCCAGCGCTACCACATCAACCGTGCGATCGTCTCCATCCCCCAGGACAGAGACACGGGCATCACCCAGGGCGAACTTCGCCGGCTCGGCGTCGATGTCCGCGCCGTCACGCCCATCGCCGACCAGATCACCCATACCGCCCCGCCAGCCGCGGTGCATATGCCGGGCAAGCCCGTCGATATCGCCTCGCTCATCGGGCGCACGCCGCATCCGATCGACACCGAGGCCGTGCGGAACCTGATCCGCGGCAAGCGGGTGCTCGTCACCGGCGCGGGCGGCTCAATCGGCAGTGAACTGGCCACCATCGCCGCCAGCTACGGGCCGGCGCAGATCATCCTCATGGAGCGCTCCGAGAACGCGCTCTTCGAGATCGACCGCAAGCTGAAAGAAGAACAGCCCGCCGTCGAGCGCCTCGCTGTGTTGCACGACGTCGTCGACGCCGAGGGCACCAGAGCGCACCTCCGAGAATTGAAGCCCGACATCGTTTTCCACGCGGCGGCTCACAAGCACGTCCCGCTGATGGAGGATCACCCCTCGCACGCGGTGACGAACAATCTGTTCGGCACGAAGTCGATCGCCGACGCCGCCATCGCCGCGGGTGCCGAGCGTTTCGTCCTGATCTCCAGCGACAAGGCCGTCAATCCCTCGAGCGTCATGGGCGCAACCAAGCGCCTCGCCGAGCGCTACATCCAGGGCGTGCAGCGGCAAAGAAACGTCTCAACCAAATTCAGCATGGTGCGTTTCGGCAACGTGCTCGGCTCGGCGTGCAGCGTGCTGCCGATCTGGGGGAGCCAGCTCGCGCAGGGACGACCGATCACCGTCACCGACGAACGCATGACGCGCTACTTCATGACCATCCCCGAAGCCGCGGCTCTGGTCATCCAGTCCGCCGCCATCGCCCACGACGGCAAGCGGGCCCCCGTCTTCGTCCTCGACATGGGCAGGCCCATCAGGATCATGGAACTCGCCAGGCGGTTCTGCGAGGCCATGGGCGTCCGGGGCGAGGCCCCGATCATCCTGACCGGCGCCCGCCCGGGCGAGAAGCTCCACGAAGAACTCGCCTACGACGCCGAGCAGCTCGCCGAGACCGGCATGCCCGGCATCCACACGTGGGCCGGTCACCTGCCCGATGACTTTGATCTGGAAGCGCTCGTGGATGACCTCTCGGCCGTCCGCGCCAGCCGCGACCGCGAGGCCGTGATCGAGGCGATCCGCACGCACGTGCCCGAGATGGCGCCCCGGGCGAGTGTGCTGGCCGAGTTCAAGAACGAAACAACCAGGCCCAGCGGGGCGGCTGCATAGCGGGGCCGATCGCGTTACCCTCTCTCCTACGAGACACACCATGAACGACCGAGCACGCATCCTGACCGAAACCGCCGACGCCCGCGCCGACGCCGAGCGTCTGCTCGCGGGCCTCATCGACGCCCGCTCCAAGTCCGAAGCGCGCCTGGCCGAGCTGAGCCGGAGCGACATCCTCAAAAGCCTCACAGGCAAGAGCGCGCTCGACAACGCCATCACCAGCACCCAGCGCATGATCGACTCGCTCGACCGCGTCCTCGTCGAACTCCGCACCAAGCTCTCGCCCGAAGAGATCGCCCTGCTCGACGAGCTCGACAAGACGTCGTGATCCGTCGGCCCTACGCTGGGCCATGCAGACACCCGACGTCCTCTTCAAGAAACTCGACCCCAGCGCCAAGCTCCCCGCCTACCAGACCGAGACAGCCGCCGGGCTCGATCTCTCCGTCTGTCTGCCACGCGGCGAATTCCCCGAGAACGAGATCACCATCGAGCCCATCCACAAGGGCGGCCGCATCATGAAGATGCCCTGCGGCTTCGCCTGCGCCATCCCCGTCGGATTCGAAGGACAGGTCCGCCCCCGATCGGGGCTGGCCACCAAGCACGGCATCACCATCCCAAACGCACCGGGCACTGTCGACAGCGACTACAGAGGCGAGATGTTCGTCGCCCTCATCAACCTCGGCAACGAACCCGTCACCATCCGTCACGGCGACCGCGTCGCGCAGCTCGTCATCGCCCCCATCGCACACGTCCGCACGCAGGAAGTCGATGACCTCGACACCACCGCACGCGGGGCCGGGGGCTTCGGCTCGACCGGCGGCGTCGGGGTTCGCTAACAAGACATCACGAACGCGCCTCCCGCGCGCTGCGCACAAAAAACCGCCGCGACTCTGATGCGTCGCGGCGGCTGGTTTGATGCTTTACTCTGACGAAGTGTGCCTGAGGATCAGAGCTTGAGATCGCCCAGCCCGATGCCGCCGAAGCGGTCGAGATCGAGCCCGCCCTTGTCCTTGGCGGCCTTGGCCTTGGCCTTCTCGCGCTGACGGCGCAGCGCCGGGGTTTCCTTGAGGATCTCCTCGGGTGAGCGGTCGTCGCGTTCGACCTTGCCGCCCCGGCCCCTGCCACGACCCTTGCCGTCGCCCGGCTTCTTCTCGCCCTTGGGTGCTTCCTTGGTCTGCTTGATCGAGAGGCTGATCCGCCGCGAATCCGGGTCGACCTTGAGCACCTTCACGCTCACGACCTCGTCGGGCTTGAGCACGTCGGCGGGGGAGTTGATCCGCTTGTAATCAATCTCCGAGACGTGCACGAGGCCCTCGAGACCGCCGGGCAGCTCGATGAACGCGCCGAAGTCGGCCAGGTTCTTCACCTTGCCCGTGACGATCTCGCCTTCCTTGATCTCTTCCACAGCCGCGGCGAAGGGGTCGTCCTGAAGCTGCTTGAGCCCGAGGCTGATGCGGTTCTCGTCCCAGTCGAGCTTGAGAACCTGGACCTGCACCTCCTGGCCTTCCTGGACGTGCCGCGCCACGTTCTTCTCGCCCATGTTGACCCGCTCGTGCGAGAGGTCGGAAACATGCACGAGGCCGTCGACACCGCCGATGTCCACGAACGCGCCGAAGGGCATGATCTTCTTGACCTTGCCCTTGACGGTCTGGCCCTCGGCGAGCTTGTCGCGCAGCTCCGCCTGGAGCTTGGCTTTCTGCTCCTGCAGGATCTGGCGTCGGCTCAGCACGATGTTGCCCGAGCCGCGGCGATCGACACGCTGCACATGGCACTCGAACTTCTCGCCCTTGAAGATCGAAAGATCCGGCACGCGATCGAGCGAGACCTGGCTGGCCGGCATGAACGCGCGGTGACCGGCAACCTCAAGCTCGAGACCGCCCTTGTTCACGTCCACCACGCGGGCCTCGACGATCTGGCCCGGCTCGAGCATCTCCCAGTCGGCCTTCTTGACCGCGCCCGGACGCGAGCAGACGTACAGACCCTCGCTCGCCTCGTAGCGATCGACCGTCACCTCCAGCTCGGAGCCCACCTTCGGGGCCTCCTCGCCTTCCTTCCACTGGTTCCGGTCAACGACGCCAAGCTCCTTGGGCCCGAACTCCACGAACAGATCGCTCGGCCCGACGCTGACGACGATGCCCGTGCGGTGCTCGCGGCCGGCATGCACGACACGCGGACCACGCAGGCCCTTCTTCGGAGCCGAGGCCGCGGCCTGCTTGGCCTGGTCGATCTCCTGCGGGTTGTGCGGGTGGGCGTCCCCGGTCAGCTTCTCGAGGTCCGCCATCGCCTGATCCAGTTCGCCCTGGATCTCGGCGTCCAGGCCGTGGGTCTGGCTCTTGCCGGTTTCCGGCGCGGGCGGGGTGTTCTGTGGGGGCTGCTGATCGGGTGTTGGCGTGTCCATGGGGTGACAGATCCGGATAATTGACGAAGGAAATGGGTTCATGCCGGGGCGGCGCACGCTGCGCCGAACCACCTCCCCGGCGGGAGGCGAGTCTACCGCAGTCGCTGCGCTGGTGCCGGGGTCATCTAGCGAGAAGCCATGGATTTCGGCAGGCTTTCACGAATCGCCTCGACGATCCGCTGGGCCGTGCGCACGTTGGCCAGACCCGCCTCAGCGTCGATGATCGGGCGCTGACCGGAGCGGACCGAGTCCAGGAACGACTCGATCTCCTTCACGATCGGCTCGCCGTCGTCGACGATCAGGTCCTCGATGTTGACCAGTTCGTCCCACTTCAGGCTCGTCAGATCGAGCCCCTGGGCCAGCTGCTCGCGGACCTCGCCCATCTGGGCCTCGTTGGCGACGCGCCTGATCAGGGTGCCCGTCTTCTTGCCGTAGTCGATCTTGATGTACGCGTCCTCGGACGTGATCCGCGTCACACGCTCGGTCTTGAGCGCGAGCCTGCTGAACGTCAGGTTGGCGACGCACACGCCCTGGTCCTCGCCCAGCTCCCAGGTCAGTCGCGCGTTGCAGAGGTCCTCGTGCTCGGTGATGACCGACACGCCCGAGGCCTCGATCCGGTCCGGCTCGCGGCCGCCCATCAGGCTGATCACCACGTCCAGGTCGTGGATGCCCATGTCGTACACCACGCCGATGTCGACCGAGCGGAACGTCATCGGGCTGACACGCTGCACCTCCATGAAGCGGGGGGTGATCGTCAGGCCCTCGGCCGTCGCCCGGGCCAGCGCCCGCATGATCGGGTTGAACCGCTCGATGTGGCCCACCATCAGGATCGCGCCCGATTCGTCGGCGATTTTCTTGATCGCCTCGGCCTCGTCCGGGTCCTGCGCCAGGGGCTTCTCGATCAGGCACGCCACACCCGCACGAAGGAAGGGCTCGGCCATCTCCTTGTGATAGATCGTCGGGACCGCGATGCTCGCCGCGTCGATGCCCGCCTCCACAGCCGCCTCGAGCGTCGGGAAGGCCTCGCACTCGAACTTGTCGGCGATCTCCTGCGCCCGCTCAGGGTTCGCGTCGTACACACCCACCAGCTCAACGTCCGGCAGCTGCGCGTACACGCGCGCATGGTGCTGACCCATCCGACCCACGCCGATCGCGGCGCAACGGAGTTTCCTGCCTTCGGGCTTGCTCTCGATCATCTGCGCACTCCGTGCTTCCTGTCCGCTCATCGTTACGTGTGTCCCTCAGCCGGCCAGCGCCGGCCTCATTCATCTTTGGAACGGGTGTCAGGCCCGGTTATTGCCCCGTGCCCGAAGCCGCATCGTTCCGCGGCGCGTGATCATTGATCGCCCGCGCCAAACGCTCGAACGACATCAATCCCGAGAACCGACGCACCACCTCGCCGTCACGCATCAGCAGCATCGTCGGAACCGTCCGCACCTCGAACCGCTCGGCCAGCGTCGGCTGCTTGTCCGTGTCCACGCTCATCACCCGGAGCCGACCCGCGAAGCTCTGAGCCAGCTGGTGCATCACAGGCTCAAGCATCCGGCAGGGCATGCACCACTGCGCCGAGAACTCAACAAGGACGGCTCCGTCCGACACCGAGGTATCAAATGTCTCAGCCGTCAGAATCTCGATCCGTGTGCCCGTCATCCAGTCTCCATTCCCCGCGGGCAAACACAAGCCCCGGGAGCCTCACTCGTCGGCAGCATAAGTCTACACCCCGCCCAGCCCGCATCCCAACCGGATTCAAGGTCCGGGAATACCCCCATCTGCGGGAGAAATCAGGGCGACACACGCCCGCTCTGACCCACCCCCGCCCACAGGCGCAGGGCCTGCGCGTGCTCGAAGACGTCGTGCACCCGGAACAGCCTCGCACCGGCCTCGGCGTGCAGCACGCTCACCGCCACCGACCCGCCGAGCCGCTCCGAAGGCTCGCTGTCGCGCCCGAGCCCCACGCGCCCCACGAAGCTCTTGCGGCTGGCCGCGCTCATCACCGCCCGCCCGATCGAGCACAACTCCGAGGTGCGCCGGATCAGTTCCAGATTCTGAGCCACGCTCTTGCCAAACCCGAGCCCCGGATCGAGCACCACCGCGTCCGCGCGCACGCCGGCGTCCACCGCCCGCGCCAGACGCGCATCCAGATACGTGCGCACATCCGTGACCACGTCCGCGTACGTCGGCTCGCCTTCGTACCGATCGCTGAACGAGTCCTCGCCCGGCGGCTTGAGCCGGTGCATCAGTACAAGCCCCGCCCCCGTCTTGGCCGCCAGGGCGAGCATCGCGTCGTCCTCCTCGCCCGCCGACACGTCGTTGATGATGTGCGCCCCCGCACCGATCGCTCGCCGCGCCACCTCGCTCTGCGTGGTGTCGATACTGATCGGGATCTCGGGCAGCGCCTCGCGGATGCCCTCGATCACGGGCAGCACGCGGGCAAGCTGTTCGTCCACGCCGATCCGCTCGGCACCGGGGCGAGTCGATTCGCCCCCGACCTCCAGCACATGAGCGCCCTCAGCTACGCAGCGCTTCGCCCGCTCGATCGCCAGCGCAGGCGTGTTGTACTCGCCCCCGTCGGAAAAGCTGTCGGGCGTGATGTTCAAGATCGCCACGATCCGCGGCTCGGCAAGATCGAGCGCCCTGCCGTGCGCGAGTTGCCAGGTGGTGTGGGGCATGGTCAAACGTTAGGAAGTCATGACGAGCCCGAAGCGCAAGCGCGGGAAAGCGATAGGGATTGGCGTTTTGGGTGGTGGGATACCGCGCTCACCGAGGGAATGAGGTCCAAAAAAGAAGGCGGAGGCCGAAGCCTCCGCCGTGTGGGTTTGGATGGATACAGGTGTGTTTAGAAGCTGGGGGGGGCTTCCTCGCCGCCGCCCGGGCCGCCCATGCCGCCGCCCATCTGCTCGAACGCGGCCCCGGTCTCCTTCATCAGCTCGATGAGGTCAGCGGGCACCACCGTGCGGATGCCGACACCGCCGCCCGACGACGACATCGACATCGCCAGGGGCGTGACGTTCTCGGGGATGTCCACGTTCACCGGGCCGGCGAACATCGCCACGGTCGGGAGGACCGCCTTGAGGATCGTGCCCATGTCGACGTAGACGTAGCCGAACGCCTCGTCGTGCAGGCGCTCGTTCTGAGCCATGACCATCTCGTTCTTGGCGAGCTCGCCGCCGTTCTGAGCCGCGCCGACAGCCTTCTCGAGCAGCGAAGCGCTGGTGCTGTAGGTGACGACAACGGTGTTCTCGTCGGCAGCGGCGGCGTAGCCGTTCGGGCCGCCCGAGGGGCCAAAGAGCATGGGCATCATCATCTGCATCTGCATCGCGCCCGGGGTGTTCATGTCGGGCAGCATCTGCATGGACCACTTGTACGCGTCGACGCCGCCGATCTGCTCGGGCGCGTCGGCGAAGGTGGTGGTCATGCTCAGGCCGCTGGCGACCTGCCCGTTGGTGGCCTTGATCTGCTCACCGAACATCTCGACCAGCCCGTTGGCGTCGGGCGAATCGATGACCGCGGTCGTGTTCACAAAGAGCCCGCCCATCAGGCCGGCCGGGTTCAGGCCGATCGACTGAGCCATGCCGCGGGCCTTGCCCAGGAAGCCAGCCGGGTTCAGGCCGGGGATCTTGTTGGCTTCGCCGCCCATCTCGGCCATTTTCGTGAGCATGGCCTGGATGCCCGGGGCCGAGCTGTCGATCGCGTACGCGACGAGGTAGGGCCCGCCCGGGAGCTTGTCGACGAGCTTGGCCGCGTTGCCCGACTGGGCGAACGTGCCCGCCAGCTCGCTGCCGCCCTTGAAGCTGGCACCGATCTCGAAGCTGAAGCCGTAGTCACCGCCCGACATGCCCATCAGCCCGCGCTGCGCGTCGCGGCTGAAGGCCTCCATGAGCCCGTCAATCATGTCGATCGTGGCCTCGGCCTGCTCGGGGTCCTGCCCGCCCATGGCCATCATCTGGCGCATGTTCTGCGAGGTTTCCTGCCAGCCCTGCATCATGGGCTCGCGGAGGTGATCCATGTTGGCAATGACCAGCACGGTGTTCTCGTCCGACATGCGCTGCCCGACGTCGCCCAGCATCGTCTCGTGCTCAGCCGCGTTGCCTTCAGAAGCGTCGAAGCCCTCGAGCACGTCCTGCTGGGGGCCGACCATCGCGTACCCGCCGCCGACGTTCTGGATGAAGACCTCGTTGCCCTCGATGTTGAGCATCTCGAGGCCTTCGCCCGTGCCGCCGAAGTTCCCGACCAAAGCGGCGTAATCGCTCACGGGCATCAGCACAACCATCGGAGGCTCAGAGCCTTCCTCGTTCATCCCCTCGAGCGAGGTGATCGCGATCGCGGCCGAGCCGTCGGCGTTGATGCCCGGCATCGAGAGCATCGCCTTGGCCATCTGCACGCCGGCCTGAGCCTCGTCCTGCTTGAGCGCTCCGGTGATCGCCTCGGCCTGCGCAAAGAACGCGTTCACGTTCCCGATCGAGACCACCACGGGCGTGCTCGCCGGCACGCGGTCGAGCACCTCGGGCACGTCCGCGCTTGCCAGACCAAGGGGAAGCCCGGCGATACACACCGCAGCCAGCGTTCTGCTCAGAACCGTCTTCATCAGTCGTCCTTTCATGCACGTCAACCGTGTGGCCCGCTCCGGGCACCACCCGCCTGACGCAAAACAGCGAGGCTCGTTTCAGTTCGACGACCCCGCTGGTTGTTTCTTGGTCCTCACGAACCCTCCGTTGCAACACTAGGGAGGGATCACCCTCATCGGGTACTCACCTGACTTCACCAATTTGACATCCACACATGAACACAGCATGAAAGAAGCCCCCGAAACTCGCGGTTTCGGGGGCCTTGTCACTTCTTACATTGGAATCGTTCCGGATCAGCCGGCCCGGGCGTGACGAGGACGGGGCTCGTCCTCTTCCTCGTCTTCTTCCTCTTCCTCGGCCTCATCCTCAAGCTCGTACTCGTCGGCCTCGTCAGGATCGATCTCGTTGCCCTCTTCGTCAACCAGCACGTACTCGTACTCGTCGTCGTCCTCGGCTTCCTCGTCCTCGTCGACCTCCTCGTACTCGTCTTCCTCTTCGTCGCCTTCCTCGTCGTCCTCGTACTCGTCCGATTCCTCGGCTTCGTCCTCGGGTTCGACATCGGTCTCGGCCTCGGCTTCAACCTCATCGGGTTCCTCGGCCTCGTCCGTTTCGAAGGGGGCTTCC
Organism: Phycisphaerales bacterium; assembly: GCA_965228265.1. Taxonomy (GTDB): domain Bacteria; phylum Planctomycetota; class Phycisphaerae; order Phycisphaerales; family UBA1924. The sequence continues at coordinate 344,366 of OZ245804.1, read as the reverse complement.
TCTTCTTCCTCAGCAGTCTCCACCGCCTGAGCCTCGGCCTGCTTGACACGCGAAGCCGTCGCCGTTGTGCCCTGCACCGCCTGGAAGTTGGCCTTGGCCTTCTCCTGGTCCATCGCGTACTCGTCGTCGGAGCGCTCGTCGCCGTCGGCCTTGCGCATCTGCTGCTCGTTGTACGCCTTCATCGCTTCCCACTCCTCGAGCGAGATCACGACCTCACGCGCCACCGAGCCCTTGTGCTCGCCGATGATCCCGGCGATACCCATCAGGTCGATGAGTCGGCTGGCCCGCGTGTACCCGATCGCCAGTCGTCGCTGCAGGAGCGACACCGAGCCGCGCTTGGTCTCCAGCACGATCTCCACCGCACGGTCAAAGAGCGGGTCTTCCTGCGCCGCCTCGAGCGAGGCGCTCGAGTTGTTCTCGCTCATCTCGAGGCGCTGCTCGTCCGGATCGCCCGATCGCAGCTGCATGAGCTGGCGCTCGTACGTCGGGCCCGCGATGTCGCGCATGAACTTGACGACGTGGCGGATCTCCGCATCCTCGACAAGCGTGCCCTGGGCCCGGTGCAGCTTGTGGTTCCTTGGGCTCAGGATCAGCATGTCGCCTTGGCCGAGCAGCAGCTCGCCGCCCTTCTGGTCCAGCACGATCCGCGAGTCCATGCCCGACGCGACCTTGAACGCGATCCGGCAGGGCATGTTCGACTTGATCAGGCCCGTCACGACGTTCGCCTGCGGCCTCTGCGTCGCCAGGATCAGGTGGATGCCCACCGCACGCGCCTTCTGGGCGATGCGGATGATCGAGCCCTCGACCTCCTTGTTCGTCATCATGAGGTCGGCGAGCTCGTCGATGATGAACACCATGTAGGGCATCTGCCGCGGCACGCGCGCCTGCTGCTCCTCGGTGTGTGCACCCAGACGCTCGCACAGCTCCTCGAACTCGAGGCTGTTGTACGAGCTGATATCCCGGCAGCCGGCCTCGGCGAGCAGCTCGTACCGCTCGTCCATCTTCTTGACCGCCCACTCCAGGATCGCAGCCGCCCGGTTCATTTCGGTCACCACCGGGCACATCAGGTGCGGGATGTCCTTGAACTGGCTCATCTCGACCATCTTGGGGTCGACCAGCACCAGCTTCAGCTCGTTGGGCTTCTTCGTGTAGAGGAAGCTCATGATGATCGTGTTCATGCACACCGATTTGCCCGAGCCCGTCGTGCCCGCGATCAGCATGTGCGGCATCTTGGTCAGGTCCTCGATGAGCGGGTCGCCCGCCGAGTCCTTGCCAAGGAACATGGGCAGCTTCATCTTGGCGAACTTCTCGCGCTTCGACATCAGCTCACGCAGACGCACGCGCTCCTTCGTCGGGTTGGGCACCTCGACGCCCACCGTGTCTCGGCCGACCTGGTTGGCGACGATGCGGATGTTCACCGCCTTGAGCGAACGCGCCAGGTCGCTGGCGATGCTCGTCAGCTTGCTCACCTTCGTGCCCGGCGCCAGCTTGATGTCGTAGAGCGTGATCACCGGGCCCGACTCGATACCCACGACCTCGCCGGCGATGCGGTACTCACGCAGAGCACTCTCGAGCGCCTCGGCCTGCTCACGCACCAACGCCTCGAGCGTCCCCGAGAAGTCGTCGTCCGGCTCCTCGAGCAGATCCAGACCCGGGAACTGGTAGCCCTCGAGCTCCGCGAAGTTCTGCAGATCAGAGAGATCGTCGTCCGTCGCCACCTCGCGGTTGGCGCCGGCAAACCGCAGCGGCAGCTTGGCGACCTTCTCGCGGATCGACTCCTCCGTGAACACCTGCGGTGCCCCGGCAACGTCGTCCTCGTCCTCCTCCTCTGCCTCCTCGTCGTCCTCGTCCTCGTACTCGTCTTCTTCCTCGTAGTCCTCGTACTCGTCCTCTTCGTACTCGGCGTCCTCGTCCTCGTCGATCGTCTGGGCGACCTCGATCTCGTCCTCGTCCACCTCGACGACCTTGATCGCCTTCTCCTTCTTCTTGCGCGCCGCGAGCATCTTCTTCCGCTCGGCCTCGGTGAACGTCTGCTCCTCGGCGTCGTCGAGATCGGTCACCCGAGCCGCCGGCACACGCACGCGCTCGTACGCGCCGCCCAGCGCCCTGCGGATCAGATCGCCCGCGATCGTCCCCTTCTCGGCGACATACCCAAGGTGCGCCATCGCCCACACGGGCGTAGCCAGCAGCCAGCGGTCCATCGCCACCACAAGCCCGAGCGCCATCGTCATGACCAAGCAGAGCACCGTGCCCAGCCCGCCGAAACGCAGCGCCAGCTCGTGCGACATCACCAGCCCGACCGTGCCGCCAGGCAGACCCGGGATCGGGCCGGTCCTCGGCATCAGGTACCCCTGCATGCCCGCCAGCCCGGCGCCGGCGATCACGATCCCCGCCGCCCGCATCACGGGGTGCGTCACGATGTACCCCCTGAGGCACACCACCACCAGCCCGACCATGCCAAACAGCATGGGCCAGATCGCAAGGCCGAACGTGCGGTACCCCGCCCACGCGACCCACGCCCCGACCGACCCGCACCAGTTCCGGGCGGGGTCATTCGTGGGCCAGACCGAGTGCGACGGCGCGTCGGCAGCGTTGTAGCTGATCAGGCTCGCAGCCACGAACAGCAGCACAATCGCCCCGAGCACCGGAGCCGCCCGCCAAAGCGGGAATCCCTCGTCGAACTCGTCCTGACGAGCCTTGCTCTTGCCCGTCCCGGCTTTCTTGGTGGTAGTACCCATCGCAGACGGCTATCGGCGGTCCGCGGCTTTGGGGATTCAGGAATGACACACCCTGTCTAGGCTGTTGGCTTCGCAGGAGGTATCAGGCATGGATCAGGCACTCGTCTCCGCGGTCGACGGCTACATCGAAGCCCTCTTTCACGAACACGACCCGATCCTCGAAGCCGCTCTCAAAGCCAGTGACGAGGCGGGTTTACCCGAGATCCAGATCTCGCCAAGCCAGGGGCGGTACATCTACCTCCTCGCCAAGCTCATCGGTGCCCGCCGCATCCTCGAGATCGGCACCCTGGGTGGGTACTCGACCATCTGGCTCGCCCGGGCTCTGCCCAGCGGTGGCCGCCTTGTCTCGCTCGAAAGCGAGAAGAAGCACGCCGATGTCGCCCGGCGGAATATCGCCCACGCCAAGCTCGATGACAAGGTCGACGTCCGTGTCGGGGCTGCACTGAAGACACTCCCCGAATTTCAGGGGCAGGCCCTCTTCGACATGGTGTTTATTGACGCCGACAAGAACAACTACCCGGGCTACCTCGACTGGGCCCTCAAATTGACCAGGCCCGGCGGGCTGATCCTTGCTGACAACGTCGTCCGCGCGGGCAACGTGATCGACATCAACTCCGATGACCCCAACGTCCTCGGCGTGCGCGAGTTCAACGAGAAACTCAGCAAGGACCCCCGCGTAGAGGCTGTCATCCAGCAGCAGGTCGGTTCCAAGGGCTACGACGGCCTCGCTCTGGCGCGGGTCAGATAGGTATCCACACCGGGTCTGTGTCGTAAATCTCGGTCACGAAACCGGTTGCGCAAGGCGGGCCGCAGGATTCCACATGATCGGTATCCGATCCCGTTTCGTTTGGCATTTGGACGAATCTGATTGTACGCTGTTCGGATGCTTGCACGTATCCAATCTGCTCTGCTGCAAGGCATCGACGCCATCGGGTGCGAGGTCGAGGTGGACCACGACGGCGTGGGGCTCGACAAGTCGCTGATTGTCGGGCTGCCTGACGCGGCGGTGCGTGAATCACTCGAGCGGGTAAAGGCCGCGATCTCCAACGGCGGGTACTCGTACCCGAAGGGCAGCACGCTGATCAATCTGGCCCCGGCCGACCTCCGCAAGGAGGGGCCGGTGTACGACCTCCCGATCGCGGTGGGACTGCTCATCGCGCAGGGGCTCATCCCCGAGGGGGGCGGGTCGGGGCTTGACCATCGCCGGTTCCTCTTTGCGGGCGAGCTCGCGCTCGACGGGCGACTGCGCCCCATCAAGGGGGCGATCGCGCTGGCGACGCTCGCCGCTGAAAAAGGGCTCGACGGGGTTGTGCTGCCGGCGGAGAACGGGGTCGAGGCGGCGGTCGCGGCGAACCTGCCCGGTCGGCGCGAGCTTGAGATCTTCGGCGTGCGCACGCTGAGCGAGGTCGTGGGCATGCTGACCGGGCACCTGACGCCCGAGCCGCTCCCGCCGACGGATGTGGCCGGTCTGATCTCGAGTGCCCCGGCCCCGATCGACTTTGCGGAGGTGAAGGGTCAGGAGGCGGTCAAGCGCGCGATCACGGTGGCCGCGGCGGGGGGGCACAATCTCCTGATGCTCGGTCCTGCTGGGACGGGCAAGACGATGATGGCGCGGGCGCTGCCCGGAATCTTGCCGCCCTTGACACCGACGGAAGCGATCACGATCACGCGGATCTACTCGGCTGCGGGCCGGTTGCCTCCCGGGGAGGGATTGATCAGCGAGCGTCCCGTGCGCACGCCGCACCACACAGCGAGTTCGGCCTCGATCGTGGGGGGCGGCGCGGTGCCCAGGCCCGGAGAGATCTCGCTGGCGCACCACGGCGTGTTGTTCCTGGACGAGTTGCCCGAGTTCTCGCGCAATGTGCTGGAGACGATGCGCCAGCCGATCGAGGACCGCGAGGTCACGATCACGCGCGTGCAGGGCTCGGTGAAGTTCCCGACGGATTTCATGCTCGTGGCCGCGATGAACCCGACGCCCAAGGGCGACGTGACAGCGGGGGAGGTGGGTCGGCGGGAGATGGAGCGGTATGTGGGTCGCATCTCCGGGCCGATGCTCGAACGGATCGATATCCATTGTGAAGCGCCCAAGGTGCCGTGGGACGAGCTCTCGACCGCGCCGCGTGGCACGAACTCGCAGACGATGCGCGAGCGAGTGCTCTCGGCCCGCGAGCGTCAGCGGGCCAGGCAGGGCGAGGGGATCATCAACTCGAACCTGACGGGCACGCAGCTGGATGAGCTGGCCCCGATGAATGACTCGGCTCGGATGCTGCTGGGCGAGGCGATCCGTTCGCTCAACCTGAGCGCCCGGGCGTACGACAAGATCCGGCGCGTCAGCCGATCGATCGCGGATCTGGATGGCAAGGACGAGATCGCGCCGGAGCACGTCGCCGAGGCGGTGGGGTATCGGCTGCTGGATCGTCGGCTGTGACGCGTGACGAGCCCGAAGCACCAGCGAGTGTGGGGCTTCGCCGGCGTTTAGGGTTGGGCTTCACCTCGCTACCCCGCGCTTCACCTCGCTTCTCCTTGCTTGCGCTTCGGGCTCGTTGAGAGGCATCTCGGCTACGCTCTGTCGGTGCACAAGGCACCGGACAAGGAGCATCGGCCGTGCTGACAAGAACAGTGATGTGTGGGCTTGGTGGTGTCCTGGCCGCGTCGGCTCTGGCGCAGTCGGGGTACGCGGTCACGGATTCGATCTTCGCGCCGATCCCGTGGCCGGATCACGGCTCGGTGCGCACGGCATCCGGCGCGCCGGGGCCCGATTACTGGCAGCAGAGAGCCGACTACGAGATCGACGTCACGCTCGATGAAGAGAGCCGGCGTCTGGATGGCGCCCTCCGGTGCACGTACACGAACAACTCGCCGCACGAGCTGCGGTACCTGTGGCTCAATCTCGAGCAGAACGCGTTCCGCCCCGACTCGATCGGCACGCTCTCGATGATGCCCGATCTCTGGTGGCGCGTGCCGGCGGACTTTATGGGCGGGTTCGATCTGGGCGATGCGGCGGTCGACGGGGAGATGATCGAGATCAAGGTCTACGACGCGATGGGCAAGGTGAACCTGCCCGATCCGCTCGAGCCGGGCGAGTCGGTCGTGCTCGAACTGGAGTTCGGCATGCCCATCCCGCCCCGCGGCAGGCTGGGTGTGTACGAGTCCGACGCGGGGACCGTCTTCCAGCTCGCTCACTGGTTCCCCAATGTCGCGGTTTACGACGACGTTCACGGCTGGAACATCCTGCCCCATCAGGGCGACGGGGAGTTCTACACGAACTTCGGCGATTACACGGTCAACATCACGGTGCCCTCGGATCACCTCGTCGCGGCGACGGGTGAACTCGTCAACGCCGAGGACGTGCTGACCGACGAGATGCAGGACCGGCTCGCCCGCGCCAAAGCGAGCACCGAGAAGGTGACGATCCGCTCGCTCGATGAGATCCCGAGTGTGCGTGGCGAGGGGACCTCGACCTGGACGTTCAGGGCCGAGGACGTGCGGGCGTTCGCGTTCGCGTCGAGCCGGGCGTTCGCGTGGGACGCGGCGATCGCGGCCGAGGACCGCCCGGTGCTGTGCCAGACCTTCTACCCGCCCGAGGCGGCGCCGCTGTGGCCCGATGAAGCTGTCGCGATGGGGCAGCACTCGATCAACTACTACTCCGAGTGGCTCATGGAGTACCCGTACCCGACGGCGACGAACGTCAACGGCGTGGTGGGGGGGATGGAATACCCGATGATCGTCTTCTGCGCCGAGCAGCGCAGCCGGAAAGGCCTGCTCGGTGTGACCGATCATGAGTTCGGGCACGAGTGGTTCCCGATGATCGTGAACACCGACGAGCGTCGGTACGGCTGGATGGACGAGGGCTTCAATACATTCATCAATTACTACAGCTTCGGTGATTACTTCAACGAGTCGCCGAAGGGGACGTCGGATCAGGCGTACACGACCGCCAAGGCGCTGGCGTCGGAGCCGGGCCAGCCGATCATGACCTTCCCCGACCGCATCGGGGATGGGGATCTCGGGTTTCTGGTGTACGGCAAGCCGGGTTACGGCATGCAGATTCTGCGTGACTACATCCTCGGCCCGGAGCGGTTCGACGAGGCGTTCCGTGAGTATGTCCGGCGTTGGGCGTTCAAGAGCCCCAAGCCCGAGGATTTCTTCCGCACGATGGAGGACGCCGCGGGCGCGGATCTGGCGTGGTTCTGGCGGGGCTGGTTCTACGAGCCGGCGGCTCTTGATCAGGCGATCGGGAGTGTGACGGCCAAACCCCGCCGGGGACGCGTGGGGGTGGAGATCAACAACCTCCGCCGCATGGTCATGCCGGTGGACATGCTCGTGACGTACGACGACGGCTCGACCGAACGTCGGCGGATTCCCGTTGAGGCGTGGGCGCGGACGGATTCGTTCCCGACGCGCTGGGACTCGGGCGGGAAGTCGATCACGCGCATCGAGATCGACCCTGACAATTGGCTGCCCGACGTGGACCGGAGCAACAACGTCTTCGAGGCGGATGACGCCGGCGATGAGCCCGCGCGCGATCGGCTCGATCATCGCAACGTCCCCAGCACGCAGGGTGAGAGCGGGTCGGTGAAGAAGTCAGAGGATTGAGTCATTCAGTGGCGGAGGCTTCCAGCCTCCGCGGCTCTTTATTCCATAAGGAATTTCAGAGGGGACAGCGGAGGCTGGAAGCCTCCGCCACTGGATGAAATGTCAGCCCACAAGGTGCGCCACGACTAAGACGAGGATCGCGGCGTAGATGCCAGCGACGAGGTCGTCGAGCAGCACGCCCCAGCCCGAGGGGAGTTTCTGGATCTGCATGGCGGGCGGGGGCTTGATGATGTCCGTCAGGCGGAAGGCCAGGAACGAGCCGCCGAGTGTGAGCATCGCGGGCCACCACGGGGCCATGACCGAGGCCGGGGCCCAGGCGAGGGCGAGCAGTGGGATGCACTGGCCGGCGGTTTCGTCGGCGACGACCGAGCCGTGGTCTTTCTTGCCTAGCACAGCCTCGGCGAGGTCGCCTTCAAGGATGCACCCGATGCAGAAGGCGAAGAAGACCAGCCCGATGACGAGCCAGTAGAGCGTGGAAATTGGTCCAAACCCTGCCAGGACAAGCAGATACGCGATCGCGGGCGGCGGGAGCGAGCCCCAGGTGCCCGGGGCGGGCCTCAGGCGACCAAGACCGAGCGTGGTTGAGAACAGAAGTCGTGGTGTGTGCATGGTTTAGCTCTTCTTGAACGCGGCGGCGGCGCGTGTGATGTAGGGCCCGGCGCTCAGGGCGGTGGCGATTGTCGTGAGCCAGGCGAGGGCGGTGATGACGCGTTCGCGGTTTGGCTCGTTCAGCGCGTGAGTCCCGAGCATGAGCAGGATCAGGGGGATGGAAACGGACTGGAGGATCATCTTGATCTTGCCGGACCAGTTGGCCGAGGCGTCGACGCCCTCGCTCTCAAGCATGCCGCGGAGGCTGGTGACGAGCAGCTCGCGGGTGAGGATGACGATGACCATCCACCCCGTGAATCCGGCGGCGTGATCGAATGTGGGGCCCGCGAGCAGGACGAGCGAGCCCAAGACGAGGACTTTGTCGGCCAGCGGGTCCATGACGCGTCCGAATCGGGTGATGGCGTTCCATTTGCGGGCGAGCATGCCGTCGAGCGCGTCGGTGATCGCCGCGAGGACGAAGCAGGCGCACGCGACGAGGAGCTGGGTCTGGTTCTCGGCAATGCCCGTCTGGGAGAGGAGATAGAACACGACAACCGACAGAGCGAGCCTCACCCCGACAAGGGTGTTGGGGGTGTGGAGTCGCCAGCCGGTGGCGCGGGGTCGGGTTGTGTGGGTGTTGGTCAAGGCCGGATGGTACGTTGGATCGGGGGCGAATGCGGTTTTCGGTTCGGTTGAAGGGTGTGTTGGCGGTCCCTATCCTCAGCACACTTGATCGGGCGGCTGGCGTTCGGTCTGTTTCGGTTTTCGAGCATCATCGCCCGCAAGCCGCTCCAAGCGGGGCAGGCGGGGCATCTGGGGCGGCATCCGTGTCGGTCTCAAGGGGCGCAGCAGCGTGGAAGCGGTGATCAGCCCGATCGTTCTGTATTCGATGATCGCACTCGGGGCGGTTGGCGTGCTCTTGGCGCTCCCGCGGGCGAAGGCCAACTTTGCGCTGCCCGGTTTCCTGATCGGTGCGGTCGCCGGCGGCGTGGTGCTCATGGTGCTCGGCGTCAAAGCCGTGGACATGGACGGCGCCCGGGGCCTGCCCAACCTCTATTTCTACGTCTTCGGGTTTGTGGCGCTGGCGGCCTCGCTCCGCGTGATCACGCACCCCAAGCCCGTGTACTCGGCGCTCTACTTCATCCTGACGATCCTGGCGACGTGCGGGCTGTTTCTGATCTTGTCGGCTGAGTTCATGGCCTTTGCGCTGGTGATCATCTATGCCGGTGCGATCCTGATTACGTATCTGTTCGTCATCATGTTGGCGACGCAGGCTCCGACCGAAGAGATGACGGAGAACCAGGCGCCCTTCGACCGCGTGGCGCGCGAGCCGGTGATGGCGACCGTCGCGGGCTTCCTTATGCTCGCGGTGCTCTCGACGCTCATGGCCCGGGGCGTGCCGACGCTGACCGTCCGGCCCGTTGTGCAGGGCGACCAGATCCTGACCGAATTGCCCCTGCGGATCGAGCGGGCGCTGCGTGAGCAGCACACGCTGACCGGCGAGGGCGGCATCCTGCCGAGCGAAACGCTCGCCCGCGGCGTGAACGAGGACGGCTCGCCCGGGCCTTATCTAGTCGATCCGATCGACCGGACGGCGGTGGTGCGGGTCGATGCCGAGGGCGGCGCGACGCGCACGGTTGCCTGGCCTGAGAACCTGACGCTCGGCAACGTCGAGGGTGTGGGGTATGAGCTGATCAAGGCCCAGCCCGGCGCGATCGAGATCGCGGGTGTGATCCTGCTGATGGCGATGCTGGGCGCGGTGGTGCTGGCGCGCAAGCAGATGCAGATCGACGAGGACGCCAAGCGTGTGCAGGCCGAGAGCCTGTCGGGCGCGGGCAGCGAGGGGGCTTCGTCATGATGACCACACTGGCCCAGAGCGGGTTCCCCGAGGCGATGTCGAGCCTGACGCTGTTTCACTACTTGTTTATCTCGGCGGTGATGTTCACGCTGGGTCTGATCGGGTTTGTGACGCGTCGGAACCTGATCGTGATGTTCCTCTGCACCGAGATGATGTTCCAGGCATCGGGGATCGCGCTCATCGCGTTCAGCCGGTACTACCTGGAGTACACGGGGCAGGTGTTCGTGATCTTCGTGCTGACGGTCGCGGCTGCGGAAGCGGCGATGGCTTTGGCACTCGTTGTGCTGCTGTTCAGGCGTCACGAGACGCTCGACGGCTCGGTCTGGTCGCTGCTCAAGGGCTAAGCGGGGGTACTTGTCCGTGCTCGAAATGACTTCGATCAGCCCGACTCTGGCCGCGGTGGCCGACACGGCTCTGAACGTCGGTTCGGCGCCGGCCTGGGTGCTGGCGATCCCGATGCTGCCGCTCCTGGCTGTGGTGCTCAACACCTTCGGCGCGATCTTCCGTGTCAAGACCAAGCTCCCTGCGTGGATCACCATCGCGTGCCTGGCGGGCAGCTTCCTGGCGACCGCGCTGGCTTTCATGGCGCTCTCGGGCCAGACCAACGTCGTCACGGCGTGGAAGTGGTTCGACCTCTCCTGGGGCACCGGGCAGGGGCAGCAGTTCATCGCCGACTTCGGGTTCTACATCGACAACCTGACGCTGCTCTGGATGCTCTTTGTGACGGGGCTTGCGACGCTGATCGCGGTCTACGCCAGCGAGTACATGGAGCACGACGTCGGCAAGGGCTACACGCGGTTCTTCGTCGCCTTCGGGCTGTTCGTGTTCAGCATGACGTGCCTGGTCATGGGCGACAACATGCTCATGCTCTACCTGGGCTGGGAGGGTGTGGGCCTCTGCTCGTACCTGCTCATCGGCTACTTCTACAAGAAGCCCGCGGCTGTCGCGGCGGCCAAGAAGGCCTTCATCGTCAACCGCATCGGTGACCTCGGCCTGGCGATCGGCGTGATGCTGACGTTCGTGCACTTCGGCACGCTCGAGTACGCCCAGCTCTTCCAGTCGGAGCAGCTGGCCGGGTACATCGCGGCGGTGCAGGAGGGGCGCGCGGGCGACGTGCCGCTGATGGCCCAGCTCATCGCGGTCTTCCTGATGATCGGTGCGTTCGGCAAGAGCGCCCAGTTCCCGCTGTACGTCTGGTTGCCCGACGCGATGGAGGGCCCGACACCCGTGTCGGCGCTGATCCACGCGGCGACGATGGTGACGGCCGGTGTCTACCTGATCGCCCGCATGCTGCCCGTGTTCCTTCTCAGCGAGTGGGCCCTGCCCATCGTCGCCTGGGTGGGCACGTTCACGGCTCTGCTGGCGGCCACGATCGGCATGGCGCAGTTCGATATCAAACGCATCATGGCGTACTCGACCGTCTCGCAGCTCGGGTACATGTTCGCGGGCATCGCGATGCTCTCGTCCGTCGGCGGCGTGTACCACGTCGTCACGCACGCCTTCTTCAAGGCGCTGCTCTTCCTCTGCTGCGGCGCGGTGATGCACGGCTTTGCGGGTCAGCTCGATCTCCGCAAACTCTCGGGCCTCTGGCACATGAAGGGCTGGCGGGTCGTCAGCGTGGGCATGCTGATCGGCTGCCTGAACCTGGCCGGCGTGCCCTTCACCGCGGGCTTCTTCAGTAAGGACATGATCATCGCCGAGGCCTTCGTCACGCAGGGCTTCGGCTACAGCCTGCTCGGCTGGACGCTGCTCTTCACGGCCGGGCTCACGGCGTACTACACCTTCCGCGTCTTCTTCCGTGTCTTCACCGGGCCGGTCCAGTACGAGCCGGGCGATGAGCACCACGGCGAGGACGACCACGGGCACGACCACGCACAGGACGACGCCCACGGGCACGAGGGCCACTCCCACGAGGACCACGCGGCCGATCACTTCCACCCGCACCCGCCGAGGTTCGCGATCAACTTTGTCCTCGCGACGCTCAGTGTGCTCGCGGTGCTGGCTGCGGGTCTCTACTTTGTCAGCCCCGAGAAGCACGGCTGGGTGGGCGACATGCTCGAAGAGTCGACCGCGCACAATCTCTACACGGATGACCACTCCGCGGCCGCGATGTTCCTGATCGACGACAACGCCCACGCGGCTCATGACACGCACGATGCGCACGCGGGCGACCACGCCCACGGTGCGCACGGCTCGATCCTCGGCTTCGATCCGCACAAGGTGATGTACTACATCTCCGCGGTCTTCGGGCTGACGGGCATCGCTCTGGCGGCGTATCTGCACGGGCCGAGGGGCATGGTCAGCGGCTTCCTGGGCAACCGCGTCGAGGCCGGCAAGTGCCGGATGGACGCGGTCGCCAAGGCGTTCGACCCGATCCCGCGATGGGCGGAGAACAAGTGGTACGTGGACGAGTTCTACCACTTCCTGTTTGTGCGGCCCCTGTGGGTGGTCTCGTACATCTTCCAGACGATCGACAAGCTGCTCGTTGATGGGCTTGTGAATCTCTTCGGGTATCTGCCGCGGCTCCTGGGTCGTGGGGCTCAGCCCGGTCAGAGCGGCGTGCTGCACGGGTACGCCCTCTCGATGGCCGGCGGCGTAGGTGTGATCCTCTTCATCGTGGTACTGGTGACGCTCTGATGGTGCTTCTCTTGCTCATCGTGATCCCCCTGATTTGCGCCGGGCTGATCGTGTTCAACCCGCGCGAGCAGGCGAAGTACATCGCCGCGGGCGGCTCGCTCGTCTCGGTCGTGTTCGGCGTTGTCGCGCTGGCGGCGTTCGACTGGGGTCGCGGCAACGTCGATCAGATGCTGGTCAACATCGAGTGGGTGCCGGCGCTCGGGCTCAACCTCGCGCTCGGGGTCGATTCCGTCTCGCTCCTCTTGATCGCGCTGACGGTCCTGCTCGGGCCGATCTGCGTCATCGGCTCGTTCACCGCGGTGACCGAGAACCAGAAGACCTTCTACGCGTGGCTGCTGATCCTGCAGTCGGCGATGGTCGGCGTCTTCTGCGCCCGCGACCTGGTCCTCTTCTACATCTGCTTCGAGTTCACGCTCATCCCGATGTACATCCTCATCGCGATGTTCGGCTCATCCAACCGGCGCAAGGCCTCGACCAAGTTCTTCCTCTACACCTTCACCGGCTCGGTCATCGCGCTGGCCGGCTTCGCGTACGTCGCCTGGCAGCACTCGGTCTTTACCGGCGAGTGGTCGTTCAATATGGCCGCCCTGGGCGAGACGGCCCGCGCGCTGAACGCAAGCCAGCAGGCGTGGGTGCTCCTGGCGCTCATGGCGGGGTTTGCGGTCAAGGTGCCGCTGTTCCCCGTGCATACCTGGCTGCCGCTGGCGCACACCGAAGCGCCGACGGCGGGCTCGGTCATCCTGGCGGGCGTGCTGCTCAAGCTGGGCACCTACGGCGTGTACAAATTCGCACTGCCCTTTGCGCCCGTCGCGATGCTCGAGTACGCTCCATTTATGGCTATCCTGGCGATCATCGGCATCCTTTACGCCGGCCTGATCTGCTGGGTACAGACGGACATCAAGAAGCTCGTCGCCTACTCGTCGGTGAGCCACCTGGGCTTCTGCATGCTGGGCCTGTTCGCGGTGAACTCGGTCGGCGTCACGGGCTCGGTGCTCTACATGATCAGCCACGGCTTCTCGACCGGCGCGCTCTTCCTCATGATCGGCATGATGTACGAGCGCTACCACACGCGCTCCATGAAGGAAGTCTCGGGCCTGGGTTCCAAGATGCCGGTCTGGTCGACCTTCATGGTCTTCTTCGTGATGGCCTCCGTCGGCCTGCCCGGGCTCAACGGCTTTGTCAGCGAGATCATGTGCCTCTTCGGCACGTTCCAGTCCGGCCCGTGGACGGGCGAGGCGGGCGTGACGCCCGGCGCGACGTTCGGCATGCTGGGCCCGGTGTTCGCGGCCTTTGCGGGCACTGGCATGATCGTCGCCGCGATCTACCTGCTCTACATGACGGGCAAGATCGTCTGGGGTCCGATGCGCGAGCCGGACGGGCACCACGAGCACGAGGTGCTGCCGACGGATCTCTCGGCGCGTGAGATCGGCGTGCTGCTGCCGCTGGCCGCGGGCTGCCTGGTCTTCGGGCTCTACCCTGCGCCGCTCATGAAGGCCGTCGAAGCCCCGGTCAACGACACCGTTGCCTACGTCCAGTCGCTCAACACGGGCGACACGGGCCGGGTCATGGTCTGGACGGCTTCGCACGACGACGATCACGACGCCGATCACGGTTCGGATCACGGCGACACGCACCAGGGCGAACACGCTCAGGACGAGCACAACGAAGATCACAGCGGAGAGGGACACTGACCGATGGCCGAGACACTCGCCTATCTGTGGCCCGAAGTCACGCTCTTCCTCGCGACGTGCGTCGTCATGGTCGTCGGGCTCTCGCCCAGCGCCGCGGTGCGCAAGCTCTGCCCGCTGATCTGCGGCCTCTCGCTCGCGGCGGCTGGCATCTTCGCCATCGGCACGACGCCGACGGGCCCCGAGCACGCACGCAGCCTCATGCCCTCGATGCTGCCCTATGCCAAGGCGATCATCGCGGCCGTGGGCATTCTGCTGGTCATGCTCCTTGCGGGCACGGTTGACCGCGAAGAGGAAGCCAAGATCGAGAAGGGCCGAGCCTTCGACCCGCTCCGTCTGAACTCGGGCGAGTTCTACTCGTTCTTCCTGTTCAGCCTGACGGGACTCATGCTGACTGCCAGTGCCGACACGCTCATCTGGCTCTTCCTCGCCCTCGAGCTGACCAGCCTCCCGACGTACGTCATGGTCACGATCAGCACCGCACGCTCCAACGCGCGCGAGGCGGGCGTGAAGTACTTCTTCCTCGGCGCGCTGGGCGCGGCGATCTTCCTCTATGGGTTTACGCTCATCTACGGCGGCACGGGCAGCGTCCACCTCACCGAGATCCACCACGCCATCACCACGCAGATGGCGGGCGAAGGTCTCAACCCGATCACTCTGGGCGGCCTGCTGCTGGCGATCATCGGGATCGGCTTCAAGATCGCGGCTGTCCCGATGCATTACTACACCGCCGACGTGTACCAGGGGGCCGCGACCTCGGTCACCGCGATGCTCGCGTTCGTGCCCAAGACGGCCGGCTTCCTGGCGCTCATGCTGATCTGCTCGACGATCGGGTGGCACTTCGGCGAGACGGGCCAGGGTCTGCCCGAATCGGTGCGTCTCCTGCTCTGGGTCATGGCGGTCATGTCCATGACGCTCGGCAACGTGCTGGCGCTCCTGCAGACCTCCATGAAGCGCATGCTCGCTTACTCGTCCATCGCGCACTCGGGCTACATGCTCGTCGGGATCATCGCGGGGCCGGGCGACACGTTCACACAGAGCGGTCTCTCGGCGGTGCTGTTCTACCTGCTGTCCTACGGCGTGATGAGCACCGGCGCGTTCGCGGTGATCGCCTCGCTCGAGCGCAGCCCGCAGCGCACGCACACGGGCGAGCTCGCCTACGACGAGGCCGACAGCATCGAAGCCATCCGGGGCCTGGCCCGCACGCGCCCGCTGCTCGGGTGGAGCCTGGTGATCTGCGCACTCAGCCTGCTCGGCTTCCCGCTGACGATCGGTTTCTTTGGCAAGCTGCCGCTGTTCACCGCGGGTGTCTCGGCGGGTGAGATCGGTTTGGTTGTGATCCTGGGTATCAACTCAGCGATCGCGGCGTTCTATTACCTGCGACTGGTCGCCTACCCGCTCTTCGACGAGGCGGGCGACGAGGCCAAGGCATTCAACCTCACGCCGATGCGGACACGCCCGGCGGTGGGGGCCCTCGGCGCTGCGGGTGTGGTGCTCATGACGATCTTCGCGGGCCCGATCGCACGCCTGGCGCACGACGCGGTGCATCCGAACAACGACGCCGTGGCGGAGGCTTCCAGCCTCCGCGAGCCGGTGGCTTTGAATGCAAGCCACAAGAACGATTGATGATTCAATGACTGCGGAGGCTGGAAGCCTCCGCCACTCATCAAGTGGAAGAGGCTCAGGCTCTAGTCCTCGTCCTCATCATCGTCGTCGTAGTCGTCTTCCTCGTCATCCCGGTCTCGGCGGGGTCGGCTCTCGTCCTTCTTCTTGAGCCCCTGCCACTGGATGAACAGGCCCGTCATCGAGATGACCAGCCAGATCGCCAGCCACTCGACCGGTGTGCGCTCGAACATCGCCTTGCCCGGCAGATCGAGCGACTGACTCAGGAAGTACAGCGCGGGCAGCCACATGCCGGCCCCGGCAAACGCGGTGACGAGCGCGGTCGTCTTCTTGGGTGCAAACACACCGAGCGCCAATCCCGCGACAAAGCCCGCCAGGCCTGACGAGGTGAGCAGCATCTTGTCGCCCGCCTCTAGCGGGTCCCAAAGCTCGGCCTTCAGGCCTTCGTAGAGATCCGTCACGAATTGTCCGGGCTCGGTCTCGCCCGCGGCGACGTCCTTGGCGCCCTGTGTGACGCCCTCACGCAGCTCGTCCTTCCACGTGGAGCTGTCCTCGTCGAGCGAGTGGTCAGGTTCCGCAGTCAGGGTCTCAGAAGGTGCGTCGATGGCCGCTGGCGGCGGCTCGCTGGTCTGGATGAAGATCGAGGCGGCAAGGATCGCAAGCCCGCTGACGACGGTCGCCGCGAGCACGCCGATGGCGACGCGGAAAATCAGGATCGCAGCCAATGCTCCGAGCGCCCCGCCTACCGCGGCCCCGGCCATCCCGCCCGAGAGACCGAACATCGAGTCGATGCCCATGCCCGGCACGATCGCGTTGCCGAGGAATCCGCCCGCCAGAGCGCCAAGCACCGCAAACGTCGGCTTGAGCACCCGGCGACCCGCGATCCACAGCATCGCCCCGGCGATCAGCAGGGTGAACAGCCCCGCGTGCGCCCAGAGCGGGTGGCTCTGAATCGCGGCGACGATCTCGTTGACCTGGTCCAATGTTTCCGGATTCATGCTCGCTCCACCCAAACTGTACGGCCTTTGGGCAGCCTTTCCTTCGGATTTCACAGGCCCTTGTGTCAGGTTGGCTTGATCGATCGCCAAGAATCGTCGATAACTCGCCCGCCAGAGGGGATACATGGCCAAGAAGACGCGCAAAAAAGCACCCGCAACCAAACCGGCAGGCAAGCCCGCGCCCAAGCGATCGGTTGGCAAGCCCAAACCGGGCGGGTCGTCCGCTGCGCGGAAGAAAGCCGCCACGAAGAAGAAGCCCGCCCCCAAGGCCCGGCCCGTGAAGGACTCCGGCACCGAAGCCGTCTCCTCGCCCGCCGAGCGCCAGAAGCTGGAACGGCTCCGGACCCGGATCAACGAGCTTGATACCGAGCTGGTCAAGATGCTCAACGAGCGGGCCAGGACCGTCGTGAGCGTGGGCAAGCTCAAGCAGAAGACCGGCATCCCGATCTATGCCCCGCACCGCGAGAGCGCGGTGCTCGAGCGGGTGCTCAAGAACAACCGCGGCCCCCTCTTCGATAAGACGGTCGAGGCGGTCTACCGCGAACTGATGTCGGGCAGCTTTGCGCTGGAAAGGCCTCTGCGGATCGGGTTTCTCGGGCCGCGGGGCTCGTTCAGCCATCTGGCCTCGGCCAAGCACTTCGGTCAGAGCGTGGATTTCGAGGATCTCCACTCGATCGACGGCGTGTTCACCGAGGTCAGCCGGGGTCATGTCGATTACGGGCTTGTCCCGATCGAGAATTCGATCGGCGGGGGGATCGTTGAGGCGCTCGACGCCTTCACCGAGCACGCGAGCAAGGTGACGGTCTACGCCGAGGCACAGATCGAGATTCACCACGCGCTGCTGGCCAATTGTGAGCCGGGGCAGATCCGCCGGATCCATTCCAAGCCCGAGATCTTCACCCAGTGCAAGACGTGGCTGGCAACGCAATATCCACAAGCCGAGCAGGTGCCCGCAGCCAGCAGCAGCAGGGCGGCAATCACCGCGGCCGAGGAATGCGCCCAGGCCGAGGCCATCGGGACGACCCCCGTCGCGGCTGCGATCGGAAACTCTTTGGCTGGCTCGATTTACGGCCTGAACACGCTCTTCGAGAACATCGAAGACCGCCCGGGTAACATCACGCGCTTCCTCGTGCTGGGTCGTCAGAAGGCCCGTAAATCGGGGGATGACAAAACGTCAATCATGTTCAACACGGCCGACAAACCCGGCGCGCTCGTTCGGGTGCTCCAGGTGTTCGAGTCGTCGGGTGTCAATCTGACGCACATCGACAAGCGCCCAAGTCGTGTCAAGAACTGGCAGTACACGTTTTTCATCGATGCCGAGGGGCATCGTGATGACGAGCGGCTGGCGTCTGCGATCGAGCGGGCGTCGTCGCACTGCAAGGATCTGACGGTTCTGGGCAGCTATCCGCGATCGCGCCGGATCCTCTGATCGGCAGCGCCACGTTCCAAGTCTGACTATCTGGTTGTCGCAACGCTGGGAAACGGGCGTTCGGTGCGGATTCCGCGCGATCGTTGGGATCTGAGCGTGCAGAGCGGGCGGATTGCTGTGATAATGACCGCCAACATGTCCGCGCCGAATGGGGCGGGCGTGAGCAGGGGTTTGATAGGGTTTCGGTCGATGCCGGGCTCGAATCAAACTCTTGGTGCCGGTTGAGCTTCGGGCGTGGGTCCGGTAGCGTACGCGGCACCCAGGTCGGGCCCCGTGTCGGACGGATACGGCAGGCGCCCGGCAGACATGCGAATCCCGAGCGATGCCAAGCCGTCCCGTGCGGCCGGCGGGCATCGTCGTCGCCGGGGCGGTGCTCCGGTCGGGATCGAGCTATGCACGCCAGAGGCACGTCAAGGATGCGTGCCCGAGGCGAAGCGGGACACCCACCGGGGACAGGAAGCAGCCATGAGTCGTTCATTCAGTGCGCGTCGTCCGTATGTCCGCCAGACCAAGTCGATCACTCGCCGAGCGAGCCAGGATCTGGTGAGCAAAGCGGGGCAGGCTCCCATCGATCGCCCGATGGTCGAGCAGCTCGAGCCGAGGAAGCTCCTCTTCTCGATCACGATCGATGGCTCGAATCAGGACAGCAACGGCAACTTCTACGAGGATGCCTACTTCGCCTACTTCATCCCGTACTACTTCAGCTCGCAGGAGGTTGGCGAAGACGAGGACGAGACACTCATCGAGGACCTGAACGATGAGACCCAGGGCACGCCGCCGATCAACCCGGGTCAGCAGCGCGTGCTGGCGGGCTCGAACATCCTCGTCCGCAACCCGGCCACTGGCCTGAACCGGACCTCGCTCGAGATCAACGCCCCTCTCGATGGGGATGGCCAGCCGATCACCGAGCAGACCCGTCTCGATGTCGACATGAACTTCGCGGGCGACACCTTCTCGCTCATTACCCTTGCGAGCACCAACGCCAACGGGCTCCGCAACGTGTACACCAGTGTTCAGCTGACGGTCGGCAATGTGGTCAACGGTTTGGGCAGCGTGGGGCTGCTCAACGGCGCGATCCAGGTCGAGCTGCTCTTCGACGGCGAGGTGCAGCGCACCTACGACCAGGGCGACCTGGCGGCGATCAACCCCAACGGCACCGGCGCGTACACCTTCAACGCCATCGGCAGCCAGATCGGCGCGTTCGACGAGATCCGGTTTACCCAGACCGAGACCGCCGGCTCGCCCGGTGTCGTGGCAGGCGAGTTCTCGCTGGACGATTTCATCTACAGCCCGCCCGTTACCGAGTTCACCTCGATTGTCGACGATCGTGTCTACGGCGCGTACATCCGCATCACGGGCGAGATCGGCGCAACGGCGACACTCACCGACCTCTACGGCCGGGACATGGAACAGACTATCCGCCTCGGTCAGCAGCCCGGGACGAACTTCGTCTGGGGCGATTTCGACGGCGACGGCGTCCCCGAGTACAACGACGGCATCGGACGCATCGATCTCTCCGGCTTCGGGGATGGCGAGGGCTCGTCCGTGTACATGACCGGCGGCGTGATCGACTCGTTCACGGGTGAACCGCCCGCGCAGGCCGAGTTCATCGAGGGGGACTTCGCGTGGCTCTTCGATGACATCGACCTGATCGATCAGTTCGAGGGCTCGGGCTTCGGCTTCTTCACACTGCCCGATGACGAACTGGGCGCGATGGGTCTGCCCAACGCGGCGGCTCAGGTCATCATCGGTTCGCCGTTCGATCGACCCCAGCTCGGTTACAACCCGGGCGGCACGCCGCTGGGACCCGACGGCACGTTCACGGACCCCAACCAGGGCGTCTTCCTCACCGACGGCTCGAGCATCGGCGATGTCATTCTCAACTCGATCCAGATGGGCTCGAGCCGATTCAATGGCTCGGTCGACATGTTCGCTGTCGGTGTGAACTACGGCAGCCTGTCCGTCGCGGGCGACCTGGGTGCGTTCATCGTCGCCTCGGACTCGGGCGTCTTCTCGCAGGACCCGGGCGATGACGACTCCACGGAGAACCGGAACTTCACGACCGACTCGCAGATTCTGGTCGGACGCTCGCTGGGGCAGTTCATCGTCGGCGGCAAGAACCTTTCGCGCATCGTCGTGGACGGCGACCTGAACTCGCCCGACACCGCGCCCCCGATCGACATCCTGAATTACACAGAAAAAGAAATCATCTACGGTTTCGATCCGAACGTCGACGATGCGATCCGGGCCTTCCTCCGGACCAACCGCGATTTCGGCGGCGATGACGTCCTGGGCCAGCGCGCTGTGCTCTTCGGCGATGCCACCATCCGCAATGACACGATCCTGAGCGCCGAGTTCCTGAACTCGCCCGGCACGGCCGCGATCGTGACCGGCTCGCTCGGAGGCCAGGACCCCGTGAGCACCGGGGTCGACTTTGGTGACGTTTACGGCTTTGCGGTCGATGGCACACGCGACATCGTCATCGAGTCGCTGGGGCTCACCACGGCATTCGGCGGACAGCTCCGCATCGTCGACTCTGACGGCCGGACCGTCGCCTCCACCACGCTCGATGAGAAGACCGCCTTCGGCAGCGTGGTTCGCTACACGCCCACGGCCCCGGGCGTGTACTACCTCGTGATCAACTACCTCGGCGGCGCTGACACGGACCCGGGGCTTGACTTCGCCTATTCCGTGCTCGTCAGCGGCATGGCCCCGACCACGCTCGGCTCATACCGCACCGCGCTCGGATTCGGCTCAGGGGCGGACTCCCGGGGTGTCGCGGCCGACGGCTTCCTCGACCGACCCGTCGTCGTGCTCAACTCGGGCAGCGCCGGCGCCATCCGCGTCGGCACGGGCTACGTCGATGGCTCGGGCCAGGAATCCCTCGCCGACGGGCTCGTCAACACGCTCGTCGACGGCGACACCATCACCCAGATGGCAGGCTTCTCCTTCTCCGCGCCTGGCAACCTCTACAACATCACCACCGGCGGCGACATCGGCGCCGGCTCCGCTGGCACGTTCGTCCCCAACGACTTCACCATCGGCGGTCACTTCGGAACGCTCTACACCGGTCGTCTCGACCTTCTTGGCGATCGGCCCATCAACGGCGACGTCACCGGACTGGCGCTCAATGTCGGCGGGCAGATTGCCCTGCTCAACATCGGCGGCACCATCGGCGCTGACCAGGACAACTCCGTCGGCAACCTCGTCGTCGAAACCGGATCGCCCACCATCATCCGCACGGGTCTGGACGAAGACCTCGAAGGCCACATCGGCCTCATCCGCGTCGGCTCTCACGTCGCTGGCGCGAACTTCATCCTCGACACCTCCGCCTCGCCCGGGGCCATTGTCGGCGGCTTCCTCGTCTCGCAGGATGTCGACGACTTCGGCAACGACGGGCTCTATGGCGACGACTACGGCATCTTCGACGGATTCGGCGGCCTCGACATCACGCTCGGGCAGGACTCCGACATCCGCTTCGTCGACATCCCGCAGATCGACATCCAGGGCGCTGCTGACCTGGCGATCCCGCTCATCGCCGGTGAGACACTCACGCTCGTCGATGACGCGGGCGGCCGACTCGAGATCTCGGTCACGTCGCTCGGCCCCGTGCCCGTCACCGTCGGGCGGGTGTACATCGTTCCGATCGATGGCTCCGAGGGCGTTGCGATCGCACGCATCGAGGTTGATCTGACCGGCACGGGCACCATCTCCGGCGGCCGCACGCTCCAGATCCGGGGCGAGAGCGGGCAGTCGGTCAACGACATCATCTCCATCGGCCGCATCGTTGTGACCGATTCGGACGAGCAGAGCCGGATCCTGATCAACGGCACGGCCCAGATCGACGTCTGGCGCATCGACGCCCCGAACGGTCTGGACACGATCACCCAGGACACGCCGCGCGGCGACATCATCGCGATCGATACCGACACGCTCAACCAGCTCATCATCAACGAGGGCGATCTCGGCCGGACCGAGGTCGTCGACTGGGGCCCCTCGGAGCTCGGGCCCTATCTCGGCCTGACGGCGGGTGCGTCTCAGGACAACGGCGAAGAACTCGGCGTCATCGCCGACGTCATCGACCCGGACTGGAACACCAACATCTACCGCCCGACCAACGATTCCAACTTCGATGGTCTCAACGCGTACCTCGACGACGTCGGTGCACCGTTCGACGGCTACCTCAACGGCCTCGTCGTCCGCACGGGCGGCATCCAGCTCGTTCAGGTCGCCGGCGGCGTCGGTGACGTCATCAGCCAGGACAACACCGCCGACATCATCCTCGTCCGCGCCAACGACGACCGCGTCTCCGAGGACGGAAGCTTCGACGGCATCTTCGGCTCGATCTTCTCGGGTCGCGATATCGACATCATCGAGATCGGCAACGGCCTCATCGGCCCGGGCTCGGGCCCCATGGCGGGCGCGGGCATCTTCGCCACCAGCTTCATCGACACCGTCCGCGACAACGCGGGATCGACTTCGTCCGTCGTTGCCAACATCGAGGGTGTCATCACCGCGGCCACGTTCGATCGGACGGTCGACCCGCTCAACCCGCGCGTCGCGCCCGTGGTCGGCATCAACAGCATCCAGCTCACCCGCGGCGGCAGCATCCGCGATGCGTACATCTCCAACAGCACCAGACTCGACGAGTTCTGGGTCAGCACGGGCTATGGCAACCACCGCGTCTTCTCCGGCACCACCAACCAGATCCGGGTCACGAACGGCGACATCTTCCGCTCGAACCTCGAGCTGGGCACGCTGAACACGCTCCAGATCACCAACGGCTTCTACGACGCGACCCGCATGAATGTGCGCAACGAGGTCACCAACACCATCGAGGCCGCGGGTTTCCGCAACTCGACCATCGGTGGTGACCTGCTCGAATTCAGGCTCAGCCGGATCATCGTCGCTGAGGATCTCGAGCGACTCCGCGCCGTCAACGGCGACATCGTCGACACCGCGATCCAGGTCACCGGCTCGGTCGTCCGCTCGATCACGGCCAACAGCGTCATCCGGGCCGACATCGGTGTGAGCAACACGCTCAACTCGGTGGTCATCGCTGCCGACATGCTCGCCAGCAACATCACCACCGGTCAGCTCCGCACCATGACCGTCGGCGACAGCATCCGCACCTCGAGCATCAGCGTCAGCGGTCCGCTCATCAGCCTCAGCGTGATGAACGAGATCAGCCGATCCGACATCACCGTCAGCGGTCCCGACGGCCGGATCGACGAGATCACCGTCGTCAACGACATCAACGCAGACATCACCTCGTCCGGCCCGATCGACACCATCGAGTCGACCGCCGGCGACATCCGCGGCTCGGTCTCCACGACCACCGAGCGCGGCGACGTCGCGCTCATCTCCGCGTTCCGCGATCTCGCCATCGAGACTGATATCGCCGGCGATCTTGAGGAACTCTCCGCTGGCCGCAACATCGGCGACGCCGACAACCCGAGCGTTGTCCTCGTCCGGGGCCAGGTCGGCATGCTCGACATCTCGGGCGGCAGGCTCTACTCCGACCTCCGCGCCGGGCAGGGCATCACCAGCGTTGTCATCGGCGGCGTCGCCAACAAGCCCTCCGACGTCAAGGACGCCGACGGCGACATCGAGGCCTTCGGCCGCATCCAGAGCATCCAGATCACCGGCGATTACGACGGCAACATCGTCTCTGAATCCGGCGGCATCGGGAATGTCACCATCACCAACGGCTCGTTCCTGCCCGACGCCTCGATCATCGCCCGCGACGGCGGCATCGGAAGCGTCATCATCGTCGCCGGCCACCTCATGGGCAACATCTATGCCGACCAGACGATCGGCCTGATCCGTGTCGAGCACTCCAGCGACGGCGTGTTCGGTGACATCGGCATCAACCCGAACCTCTCCTCCGGCACCGCCTCCAGCGACTCGAACCGCAACCAGCTGCCCCCGGGGCTCCTGGCCACCAACGAGATCGATGGCCCCGTCATCGCCTCGCTCCGCGGCATCAACAGCATCATCGTCACCGGCGGCTCGATCTTCGACGCCACCATCTACGCGGGCACCAACCTCGGCCTGCTCAGCGTCGCCGGGAACGTGCAGGACGACGGCCAGAACACGCCGCTCAATCCTGCCGAATCCGACAACGCCTACGTCGTTATCGCCGCGGGCGATCAGATTCAGGATGTCCGCATCACGGGCGGCGTGAGCAACACGCTCTTCATCGCGGGTGTCACCAGCTTCGGCTCGTCGCCGATGTTCAACATCCTCGAACCCACCTACATGGACCGCGCCGGCGGCACCGGCGCCAACGCCGACACGATCAAGTCCGGTCGCATCCAGAACGTGGAGATCGGCGCCAACGCCTCGCACGTCACGTTCGTGGCCGGCATGACCGCGGGCGACAACGGCCAGTACGGCGCCGCCAACGCACGCCACGTCATCGGGTTCAGCTATGTCGATGACCTGACCATCGGCGGCACGATGAGCGACGTCACCGTCTCCGCCGACCGCAAGTGGTACACGCTCAACGGCACCGTCATCACGCCAGCCATCCAGAACGCCACGCCCTCGCTCAACAACGCGGGCCGCACCGCGGCCAACGCCGACGGGCTGCTCGATCCGCTCACCGCGGCCTACTCGGGCGGCGGGGTCGATCTCGGGAACCTGGGTGTCGTCGTCGACTTCGGCACGACCCAGACCTTCGCCTGGAACGGCACCACCTTCACCATCGAGGCCACCTCGTCCGAGAGCGGAGCCGCAAACGCCGACCCGGCGCGCGGCATCATCTGGGACTTCTCGAGAGGCCGCGTGATCCTCGCCAACACGAGGCTCGCCGACGGCGTCATCATCACCGTCCTCGACAACGACAACAACGACGCCACGCCGCTGCCCGAACTCATCGACTTCGACATCATCTCGAACGATGACGCGGCCATCGGCCTCATCCGTGTCAACGGCGACCTCCGCGGCGGGTCCGACATCATCGTCGACACCTACGCACGCAACATCGATATCGATGACTACGACGGCGACGGCCAGATCGTCGTCGGTGTCGACGTCGGAACGCTCACCGTCGGACGATTCGCCGGCGGCAGCATCCGCGCCAACTACGTCGACAGCTTCACCTCAACCAAGAGCATCGTCGCCTCCAGCGGCAACGTGCCCTTCATCACCTTCACCGGCAACCGCGTCTTCAGCGTCGCGCAGAACCTGACCGGCAACGTCAACGTCGAACGCTCCGTCACGCAGAGCTTCACCGTGGGCGGCGATATCGCCCAGAGCCTCATCCGTGCCGGCGGCTCGATCACCAACATCACAGCCGACAACATCACCCGCGCACGCATCAGCGTCGCCAACACCATCGGCTCCGTGAACGTGCTCGGCGATGTCTTCGACTCGGCCATCCTCGCCGGCGGCGATCTCGGCTCCGACGCACAGATCGGCACGGGCGGCAACTCGTCCACCGTCGATCGCGCCACCAGCGGCAACATTGGTGCCGTCAACATCGGCGGCGACTTCACCGAATCCGACATCGTCGCCGGGTACCTCCGCGGCGGCGACGGCTTCTTCGGGACCGATGACGACGTTGCCGCGAGCGGCGTCTCAACGATCGGCAACATCACCATCGATGGTGAGATCGCCGGCTCCAACGTCAACAGCGAGTCCTACACCATCGCCTCGGCCGGCACGCTCGCGTTCGTCACGGCGGGCGGCACCGACGCCACACCGATCGGCAACCTCGCCATCGACGAGTTCACGGGCCTCCCGCTGCCGATCCAGGTCACCAATTTCAACGTCCTCCAGGACGCACGCACCTACACCGCCACATTCACCTTCAACCAGGACCTCGACATCAGCACCTTCAACGATGCGCTCTCCATCGAGCAGGTCATCAGCGAGGGCAACTTCATCCCGCTCACCAAGCCGACCGACGGCGTGCCGGGCTCGGGCGATTACACGATCGAGTTCGACCGCGAGACCCGCATGGTCATGGTCACCGTCGATCGCGCGATCACCGACAAGGACCTCGCAGACGCGGGCGCCAAGGCCGGTGTCTACCGCATCACACTCGACGCCAACGTCCTCCGCAGCCGCGTCAGCCAGGCCCGTCTCGACGGCGACGGCGACGGGTACGCCGAGGTCAACGACGACTTCTCGATCGACGACATCATCGGTGACGCTGGCGATGTCGCCGGCCCGCGTGATGCCGAGCAGATCGACGTCAACGGCGACGGCTCCCTGCTCGTGGACTTCTTCGACGCGGTCGATCTCGATCAGGTCTTCGATTCCAACACCAACCCCGACAGCGTCCCCGACCCCAACAGCCCCTTCGTCCTCCGCGGCGCGATGGGCGACCACCCCGACCGCGATCTCAACGACTTCGGCTTCGGCGGCGACGTCGATGTGTACAGGCTGACACTGCAGGCCGGCCAGATCCTCCAGCTGGGCGAGATGACCGGTGCCGCATTCAGCGCACAACGCAGCCTCTACTACCAGCCGAGCGGCAACGGCACGCCCGAGCTCCTGTTCACACAGGCCGGCTCGCAGTTCAACGCCAACGCATTCTTCAGTTTCTTCGGCTCGGAATCCGATCAGGCCCTGCCACTGCCCATCGAGCCGACCGAGCTTTCCGACCGCTCCGACGGCGCTGCCATCCTCATCAAGGAATCCGGCACCTTCTACATCGTCGTGGAATCCGGCTCTCTCCCGACAAACTCCTGGTACAGCACGGGCGTCGTCAACAACGCAGCCATCCAGCCGAACCAGATCGGCAACTACGCCTTCAGCGTCAACCTCTTCGACGACGGGAACTCCGGCTTCTCCGCCGGCAACGACTCGGGCAACGGCACGCAGGTCGCCCACGCTCCGCCCCTCTCGCTCTTTACGGATCCGACCGACAGCGTCGTCATCGGTGACTACACCTTCTTCCGCACAGCCGGCGCCGACGGCGTCTTCGGGAACACCGACGACGTCGTCACCGGCACCAGCGCCGACGGCGAACGCACCTCGACCCGCCAGGGCACCAGGCTCGTCAACACCATCTCGAGCTCCATCGGCTACAGCGGCGTGACCGGCATCCCCGGTGATGTCTCCTCCGATGTCGATGTCTGGCACCTCAACAACGGCCAGCCCATCGCGCCGGGC
This sequence comes from Phycisphaerales bacterium, assembly GCA_965228265.1. Classification (GTDB taxonomy): domain Bacteria; phylum Planctomycetota; class Phycisphaerae; order Phycisphaerales; family UBA1924. Next base: position 317,085 of record OZ245804.1, on the reverse strand, counting down.
ACTCTCATGACCATCACGGTCAAGCTCGCAGAGATCGGCACCGACCTCGGCTCGACCATCACCACCGATGCCGTCAACTTCGACTCGCTCGCCGACTTCAGCGACTACACCCAGAGTGTGCAGTTCGGCTTCTTCGACACCACCAACTCCACCGCCATCGGTGACGCGGACCTCGTCTTCAGCCCCACCGACTTCAGCTCGCGGGCCGGCGAACCCAACACCGTCATCGCTCAGAACGGCGCCACCAAGTACGGCTTCAACGCCAACGGCGACTTCTACATCACCTTCGTCGTCCCGCCCGCACTCGGCGGCGGGACCAGCGACTCCGGCTCGTTCGCCGTTTACATGCAGGGCGCGTTCCGCGGCGATTACGAACTCGAAGTCGTCACTCAGGGCACCGGCAGCTACACACGCCAGAGCCAGAACGTGCTCATCGAGACCGCCGGCGGCGTGCTCGACTGGCTCACCGTCGACGGCGCTCCCGTCGAGGTCGGCGGATTCGATGCACGCTCGCTCGGGTTCACGGGCCGCGTGAACAACGTCCCCGTCAACACATACATCCTCAACCAGCTCGTCACCAGGCTCAACGACATCTACTCGGCCGCCGGGTACGACATCACCTTCTCGACCAACCCCGCCGACTTCGAGTTCCAGGACTTCTCAACCGTCTTCCTCTCGAGCGACCACGACCCCATCGGGCTGATCCTCGATACCGAATACGGCTACGCCGAGCACTCCGACCCCTTCAACACCGACAACGAGGACGAAGCCGTCGTCTTCACGCCCGACCTCAGCGTCCTGGGTCTCACGCCCTCGACGGACGATCTCGATCGCTTCATCGATTCGCTGACGGCTTCCACCGGTCGCCGTGTCGGTGAACTCGTCGGCCTGCGTCTGACCCAGTCGCAGTTCACGGCCACCGATATCGACCTCTTCAACAACGCGTCGGTGACGTTCGGCTCGTTCTTCGGCGACTACGTCATCTCCGACGAGGGCCGCAGGCTCGCAAGCCACCTCTCGTCGCTCGACAACACCGGCTTCTTCCTGGGCAACCAGAACGCCGAGTCACTGCTCGACAGAATCCTGGCCAACTAACGCCAGCGATACACGAAGCCACACCTTGCAGGAAGCAGGCCCCGTCACCCAAGACGGGGCCTGTTTCATTTTCCACGCGGATGACCGTTCAAGATCGGATGACTGATCAGAGAAAGCAGCCCGCGTCCACGCTCACGAAGCCGTCAGGGCTGGAGCCTCGGCTTCGTCGCCCTCCGCTTTGGCAGGGGCTTTCTTGCGGGTCGTCGTGCTGGTCGCGCTTGTAGCCTTCTTCGTCGTCGCCTTGGGCGCAGCGGGTTTCTTCGTTGTCGCCTTGGACGATGCCTTCTTGCTCGCCGCTTTCTTGCTCGGGGCCTTCTTGCGAGTGGGCGCCTTCTTCTTCGGCTTGGCTCTGGACGTCGATTTCACCACCACCGGCACCAGGGGCTCGGCCTCGGGCTCCTCTGCCTCCGGGGCTGCGTTGCTCTCGGCTTTCGCGGCCACAAGCCCCGCGAGCTGCTTCTCAATCGCCGCGAGTCGGTCGTTCTGAGCCACGAGTTCTTCCCGGAGCGAGGCCTGCTTCGACTCGGACAGTTCGAGCGCCACGCGCAGCTCCGCGTTCTCGCGGTCGCACCGCTCGAGACGATCCTGCTGCTCGCGCACCACTTCCCTGAGCGACGCACGCTCCTCGTCGGCTGCGCTCAACGAAGCATCGAGCCTCGCGTTGTCGTTGCTCACGGCTTCAAGCCGACCGGTGCATGCCTCCTCGACCATCGCCGCGATCTGCGCGCGCACCGATTCCTGGCGCCCCTCGATCGACTCGATCAGCCGACCCGCCTCGTCCGTCGCGTTCTCGAGTCCGAGCAGTGTCGAAGCCGCCGACTGCGCCGCCGCGATGCGGTCGTTCAGCGTCGTCTCGATCTCGCGGGCCTTCGCCTTCGCGTTCGAGCTCGCCTGTCCGAGCTCGGCCTCGGCCCGGTCCCGCGCCGACTCCAGCCTCGCCTCGATCTCCGCCGAGAGCGATTCGACCGACTGCCCGTGATCCCGCAGCAAACCCTCGGCCCGGCGCACAAGCCGCTCGACCTCGAGGGTCTGCTCGCCCGCGCCGGCCTGCACCCGTCCGACGGCAAGCTCGGCCGCCCTTTCGATTGTGTCCCTGTGCGCACTGCTCGCGGCGATCGCTTCACGCAGCGATCTTGCCGCCGCGTCCAGCTCGCGCTTCACCGCAGAGCCCTCGGTCCGAAGCCCCTCGCGCAGCTCGCCCGCCTGCTCGTCCAGCTTCCGCGTCGTTTCGCGGTGCTCGACCCTGAGCGTCTCGCGCGCCGTTTCGAGATGCGTCAACTGCTCGGCAAGGCCCTGCCCCGCGTGCTCGGCCCGCTCTTCGAGCGATGCCAGGAGCGACTCGCCACGCTGACGGAGCTCGTCGAGCCGCTGGCTCAGGTCGCGTCGCATGATCGACGCGTCGCCGCTGAGCGTTTGCCGCGCCGCTTCAAAGGAATCGAGTGTCCCCGCCGCGAGCGTGGTCAGCCTCGCCTCGAACGACTCGCCGCGTTCGCGCACGAGCGATTCGACATCCCGCGCCGCCTGCTGCGCCAGCTCCACGCGTTTGGTCAGCGCATCGAGTGTGTCGCCCGCGGTGCGCTGACGCTGGTCGATCGTGTCGATGAGGTCGGCTGCGCGCTTGAAGACGTCGGCGTGCGAGCCGACGAAACCCTCGAGCCTCTCGAGCACGCTGGCCGCAGCCTCGGCCCGGCGCGCGAGCAGGTCGCTCTCGTGCTCGGCCTTCTCCACGCTTGCGCGCAGCATCGACGCGAACGTCTCGAACGCCCGACGGTCCACCACCCTCGGCGTCAGGAAGATCTCCTCCGTCGCCCCCGGGTGCTCTCGGTTCTGTGCCTGCGCATTCACGCTCTGGGTTCGCCTCCGGCGAGCCGGGGCCACAGGAGGACCCCAAACCCCGGCCTCCGTGCCGGGTCTGTCACTGTCTCAATCGTCGCAAACCCGCATCAGAGGCCAGAAATGGGGCAGGCTCCCGGTTGGCATAGACTCATGCATGGCCCGCAGATCTGATGCCGACATGCCCGACCGCTACGACGACAAGTCCCGCGGCCCCCGTCTCCAGCGCGTCCTCGCCGATGCAGGCGTCGCCGCGCGCCGGGTCTGCGAGGAACTCATCCTCGCCGGCGACGTCGAGGTCAACGGGCGCATCGTCGACGAGCTCCCCGCTTTCGTGGACCCCGAGACCGACCGCATCAAGGTCCAGGGCCGCCCCATCAAGAACCAGACCCGCAAGATCTACGTCATCCTCAACAAGCCGCCGCGGACCGTGACGACCACCGCCGACGAGCCCGACATGGACCGCCGGACCGTCACCGACCTCGTCGACCACCCGAGCGCCAGCCGCCTCTACCCCGTGGGCCGACTCGACTACGACACCACCGGCCTTCTGCTCCTGACCAACGACGGCGACCTGGCGAACAAATTGACACACCCCAAATACGGGGTGGTCAAAACGTACCACGCCGTGGTCAAGGGCAAGCTGACGGACGACGACGCGGCCCAGATCGCCGAGGGGATCTATCTCGCCGAGCGCAAAGCGGGGAAAACGACCGGGGCGAGCCGAACGGCCCGCGTGGAAGTGTCGATCTTCAGGCGTGACCGCGAGCGCACGATTCTGGAACTCCGCCTGCAAGAGGGGCGCAACCGCCAGGTCCGCCGCATGCTGGCGGCCGTGGGGTGCCCGGTGAAGAAGCTCCAGCGCGTGGCGATGGGGCCGCTGGTCTTGAAGGGCCTGCCCTCGGGCGCGTGGCGCGAGCTGACCAAGGGCGAGGTGGACATGCTCCGCCGGGCCATCACCCGGGGCAAGAACGCCGACAAGAGCTCGGCCTCCGCCGGCAAGGGCGGCAAGGGCAAGAAGAAGACGACCAAGAAGCGCCCCATGACCAAGCGTGAGGAAGAAGCCGAGAAGAACCTGACGTCGATCGTCGACGCCAAGCGCATCAAGGCTGCTGTCTCCTCATCGGACCGCCCCGCGCCGAAGAAGGGCGCCCGTCGGCTGACCAGCGGCGAGGGCCGTCGATGAGCGCCGCTCAGGAGAAAACGCCCCGCGTGGGCGAAACGATCCGCGTCGTCCGCTTCGGTGTGCGCGGGCTCTACCGCTCGCGCCTGCCTCAGATGGCCGCGGCCCTGGCGTTCCGCACGCTCTTTGCGCTCATCCCGATGCTCGTGATCTCCGTCGCCGCCATCGGCGCGTTCGCCGAGCCGGAAGACGTCAAGGTCATCATGGAGCAGACCTTCGACAACCTCGGCATCAGCGATATCCAGGTTCAGGTCCGCGATCCGAAGAGCGAAGAGGTCGGCCCGTCGCCCGAAGAGGGCGTCGATCCCGAGTCGGGCATCACCGGCGCCGATTCCCTGGATGACCTCGTCGTCGAACTCGAGCCCAAGGACGAGACACCGACAGGCACGGCTCCTGCGGACGGATCAGAAGAAGGCCAAACCGAAGAGAATCAGGACGAGGCCGCCAGCCAGATCGTGAAGCTGCTCATGAAGCTGGTCGACCAGATCCTGAGCCTCCCCTTCGGCGCCATCGGCGCGGTCGGTGTGCTGACACTCATCTACGCCTCGATCTCGATGCTGACCGAGATCGAACGCGCCTTCAACAGCGTCTACCGCGCGCAGGTCGGCAAGAGCTGGGGCAAGCGCATCATCCAATACTGGACCATCATCACGCTGGTCCCCATCCTGCTTTTCTCCGCTTTCTACGCCTCCGAGCAGTTCCGCGGGATCGGTGTCGGGATCGCCGGCTCCGTGGTCAGCATCGCGATCACCGCGCTGCTGCTTCTGCTGGCGTACATGATCATCCCGAACACGCGCGTCCACGTCCGTTCGGGCGTGGTGGGGGCGCTCGTGGCCGCGATCCTCTGGGAGCTCGCCAAGTGGGGCTTCCGTCAGTACCTGGGCTACTCGGTCAGCTACGCCAAGCTCTACGGCTCGATGGCGGTCCTGCCGCTCTTCATGCTCTGGGTGTACCTGACCTGGCTCATCATCCTGTTCGGGCTCCAGATCGCCTACGGGCTCCAGCACTACGACGCAGCCAAGCACATCGACGAGGAAGACGCCGAGGAACGACTGACAGACCCGGCCTCGGTGCTCGGCGTGCTGGCGGTCATCGCCGAGCGTTTCAGGCGGGGCAAGTCGACGGGTCAGGACCTGATCGCCGACGAGCTCCACCTGCCCGCCGAGGTCGTGGGCACGATGCTGGGCAAGCTCACGCGGGCCGGGATCATCAACCCGGTCGACGGGCCATTCGACAACTACGCCCTTGCCAAGCCTGCCGAGGAGATCCCGCTGGAGGGACTGCTGGCGGCCATGGGCGAGATCACCGACTCGGGCCAGATCTCCACAGGCCCCTGGACCGGGGCGATCGAGCGGGTCCGCAACGCTCAGCTCGACGTCATTCGCGGTCAGAGCGTGGCGCATCTTCTGGACCGGTCTCAGGAGGATTCGGCATGAATTCGGCTTCGCATCGTCGAGCCATCGGACGAGGGGCTCGCCTGTGTTTCGGGTTGCTCGCTGCGGTCGTCGCCTGCGGTTGCTACTCCAAGGTCGTCGACGCCAAGGGGATCGGGGCCGATTCCACGGAGCTCCGCAAGAACCACGAGTTCGGCTCCGAGAACCCGGTGCAGGACGTGCTCACGCGCGACAAACGCCGCTGATCAGAACGTCTGACCGCCCGCTTCGGGCGAACTACAATGCTCAACGGAGGAAGCACGATGGGTCTCGAAACCGCAATGCCGACCGATTTCGTCCTGACGACCCAGCTCCAGCGGGTCATCAACTGGGCGAGGCGCAGCTCGATCTGGCCCATCCCGTTCGCGACGGCCTGCTGCGGCATCGAGCTGATGGCGACCGCCTCGAGCCGGTACGACCTGGCCCGCTTCGGTGCCGAGGTCATGCGGTTCAGCCCGCGTCAGAGCGATCTGCTCATCGTCGCCGGCCGCGTCAGCGTCAAGATGATGCCCGTCCTCCAGCGCATCTACCAGCAGATGACCGAGCCCCGCTGGGTCATTTCCATGGGTGCGTGCGCCTCGACCGGCGGCGTGTTCGACAACTACGCCGTCGTCCAGGGCGTCGATCAGTTCATCCCCGTTGATGTCTACGTCCCCGGCTGCCCGCCCCGCCCCGAACAGCTCATCGAGGGCGTGATGGCGATCCAGCGCATCATCGACGAAGACCGCATCCCGCCCGCCGGCCCGGGCGGCAAGCGCGCGTCGCTGGGCATCTCCATCGCCCCGACCCACAGCGTCGCTCCCCAGCCCGTCGGCCTCGGCAACTGATTACACTTCTTTGATCTATGCATCTCGGTGGGGGCGGCGTCTCGCCGCCCAACTTTTCCACTACAATAACTTCATTCACATTAAAATCGAGATTGCATGCTTTCCTTTTGTGGGAGGCATTATGTGTTTTATGAAGGTGAGCAAGAAATGGGCGGCGGGACGCCGCCCCCACCGAGGGGAAGTGGTCGTTCTTACTTCACCTTGAGCACGAGCAGCGTCCGGTCGTCGTCGGCGGGTCGGCCTTGGGTGAAAGTCTCGACCGATTCCAGAACGCTCTCGATGAGCGCGTGCGCATCGATGCCGCAGTTGGTCAGCACCTCGTCGAGTCTTTCGGTGCCGAAGATATCGTCCTCGTCGTTGAAGGCTTCGGTGACGCCGTCGGTATAGAGGACGACCTGATCGCCCCGGACGAGCTGCATGGTGGCCTGTGTATACGTCATCTCGGGCATGATGCCAAGCGGAATCGACTGCGCCCCGTCGAGCACGAGCATCGAGCCGTCGGAGCAGCGTTTGAGCCTGGGCGGGTTGTGCCCGGCGCTGGCGTAGGTGAGTGTGAGCTCGCTCGGGTCGTAGATCGCGTAGAAGGCGGTGATGAAGTTGCCGTCGGCGATGTAGTGCGCGGCGAGCTTGTCGTTGACATACGCGAGCAACTCGCCCGGCTGGGTGATGGTCCCCGGGTAGGTATGCGCCAGCGCGTGCATGATCGCCATGAGCACAGCCGCGGGCGCGCCGTGGCCGCAGACATCGGCGATGAGGAATCCCCACTTGCCATCTTCGAGCGGGAAGATGTCGTAGTAATCCCCGCCCGCGCGCGTCGAGGTCTGGTAGTGGGCCGCAAGACCGAGCCCGGGGATCTCGGGCAGGTCCTTGGGCAGAAGCGATCTCTGGATATCGGCGACGACCTTGAGCTCGGCGTCGACCTGCTCGTACGCCCGGTCGCGTTCGCGCTTGAGCACGAGCATGTTTGTCGCCCGTCCGAAGAGGTTGGTCCGCCAGACCGCGTCGGGCAGCTCGTCGGGGTTGAACAGATCCGGGTCGTTCAGGCCCATGACGAACATATTGAGCGCCTGACCGTCGTCGTAGCTGGGGACCGCGATCAGGATGCTCATCCCGCTCAGGTACTCGTAAGCGGGGTCGTCCTCTTGGATCTCGACGTCCGTCAGGTAGGCGGCCTCGCCCTTCATCATCAGGTCCATGAGCAGGCCCGATTCGTGCACGGGCAGCTTGTCCTGGTTCTGCCACGGATCGAAGTCGGCGTCCCACTTCGAGGAGCGGGTGACCTTGTAGCCCGGCTTGTCCAGCCCCCGCCTGCTGAGGGCGACATAGGCCTCGACGGGCAGATAGGTGCCCATGCGGTCCCGGTAGAGCTTGACCATCTCCTGCGGATCGGTCTGCTGCGAGAGCTCCCGCATGAGCTGGGTGACCTCGCGCAAGCGGGTTTGCCAGTCACCATGCCTCGATAGCCGATGCCCCTGTTGGGCGGAAGCCGAGCCGGGCTGTCCCTGTGTCTGGTCCACGATCCGTCCTATGAATACGTCAGGCCTTTTTCCGGGGGATAGTACACCCATGCGACTTCGGACTCTCTGGTGCGTCATCGGGCTCGTAAGCGTCATCCTGACACCCGGCTGCACAAGCGCCCGGCAGGACTCGGCCAAGAAGCGAAACGCTCTTGCTCCGTACACCCAACCCATGACCATGGTCTTGGATTCCTCGATCGACGATTGGCCCGCCGATAAGGTCGTCGCCGCCGACGAGTACTTCCTCTACCTCCGGTTCAGCCCGGGCGAGGCGATCTCCCTCCAGTCCAACAAGGAGTCGGTCGTCGTGGCCCTCGACATCGACGGCAACATGTCCACGGGCCTCCCCGCGGGCGAGCTCGGGGTCGATCTCGAGATCACCTTCAGCCCGCCCCGCGACGACGGCACGCCGGGCAACGGCACCGTCGTCTCCGCGATCTCGCCCGACGGCGAACGCATCACGCTCGCACCCGCGCTCCTCGACATCAGCGTTTCCCCCTCGCACGCCTCCGAGTGGTTCGAGCTGCGCATCGCCAGACGCACCACCACCAAGAACCTGCTCCCCGTCGAGGGGCTCTTCAGCTCGGGTCGGCTGGCGGGCCGACTCTCGATGTTCACGCCCAGCGGCAAACGCGTCGCCGAGGCCCCGCTCTTCGAGACGATCCTCCCGCCCGCCTCGCCCAACCCCAAGCGCGTCCGCGCGAGCATCCCGAACAAGCCTCTCGGCACGGTCCGCATCGTCTCGCACAACGTGCTCAACGGCTCGCCGCTGCAGAAGCCAGAGCCCTTCGCCCGCCTGCTCCGTGCGCTCGACCCGGACATCGTGGTCGTGCAGGAGTGGTACGACACGCCAGCCGAGGAAATGGCCGCCTGGTTCAACGAGCACATGGCGATCAACGGTCGCTGGCGCGCGGTCACGAGCGAAGGCCGCGGCGTCGCGGTGATCAGCCGGCTCGACATCGCGCCCATGGGCCCGCCCGCACTCAACATCGAGGCCCGGGGCCGCGAGCGCACCGTCCGCGTCACCCCGGCGCTCGTTGAATCGCCCATCGGGCCCATCGCGATCGCATCGATCCACCTCAAGTGCTGCGGCAGCTCGGGCTCGCCCGAGGACGAGCAGCGTGTGATCGAAGCCAACGCCATCGCGAACATGATCAAGGAACAGACCCAGGACATCGGCCCGCACGTGCGCGTCGTCATGGGCGATTTCAACCTCGTCGGCTCGAAGGAGCCGCTCTACGCCCTCGCCCGCGGCTTCGACGTCGACGGCTCGAACGCCACCGTCGCCGAGCCTTTCGTCATGGGTGACAACGCGATGTACACCTGGACCGAGCCCACGAGCCGGTTCCTGCCCGGCAGGCTCGATTACGCGGTCTACTCCGACGCCTCGGCCGTCGTCTCACGCTCGTTCGTGTTCGACCCCGCCCGACTCTCGGCCGAGTCGCTCAAGGCGCTCAACATCGAAGAAATCGACGCGATGGCAAGCGACCACCGCCCGATCGTCCTCGACCTCCGCGCGCCGTAAACCAAACCAGTGGCGGAGGCTTCCAGCCTCCGCGCCGGGTGCCACTGCTTGACCGTCCTCGGCAAGCAGTGCGTGAATCATCGTGAGCAAGCACGGCTTGAGAACAAGCCGTGGCACCCGGATGCGCTAAACACAAACTCAAAGAACTCAGACGATCCGAACGCTGCCGTCTTCGTGATTGGCGACGATCTCAAGCTCTTGCAGCGCGATGAGCGCCGCCTTCTGCTCGGCCTGCTTCTTGGAAGCGCCCTTGCCCGGCTCGAACGTGCGACCATCGATCCGCACCGCGACGCGGAAGGTCTTGGCGTGGTCCGGGCCGTCCTCGCTCAGCATGACGTACTCGGGCGTCTGCTGGAACCGGCGTTGCGCGTGCTGCTGGAGCACGCTCTTGTAGTTCTGCTGATGCCCGCTCTCGTACGCGGCCTCAATATGCGCATCGAGCAAGGGCGCCAGCCACGCGTACACCGGAGCCAGCCCGCCGTCGAGGTACACCGCCGCGATCGTCGATTCGATCGCCGCCGCCGCCAGCGACTGGGGCAACTGCCCGCCGGGCCCGCGGATGCCCTTGCCCAGGATGATCAGATCCTCAAGCCCGATCTGCCTGGCGATCACCGCGCATATCTTTCGGCTGACCGCGACCGACTTGATCTTGGTCATCTCCCCCTCGAGCAGGTCGGGGTACAGCTCGTAGATCCGCTGACAGGCAACCAGCCCGAGGACCGCGTCGCCCAGGAACTCCATCCGCTCGTTGGATTCGAGACGATCCTCCGCCGCCGAGGCATGCGTCAGAGCCCGCCGCATGAGGCCGGCGTCTGTGAAGGAATACCCAAGAATGGCCTCGGCCTGACTGACCGGGTCTGGAAGATCGGACATGCGTCCTCATCTTAGGCCCGCTGGAGAGACCCGCCTCAAAGACGAGCCCGCCGTGTGATCCGGGCGGCGAGGAGAGGTACATTGGACCGCATGGCCAAGAAACCATCGTCGCACGGATCGGATCCGAGTGCATCCCAGGAAATCACCGCCCAGCTTGCCGCCCTCGGTGGTTGGCGAGCCGAAACGCTCTCACGCGTCCGAGACCTCATCCACGAGGCCGACCCGGAGGTGGTGGAGGAGGTGAAGTGGCGCAAGCCCTCGAATCCCGCCGGCGTGCCGTGCTGGTCGCACGGCGGGCTGATCTGCACGGGCGAGACGTACAAGGACAAGGTCAAACTGACCTTCCCCAAGGGGGCCCAGCTCGAGTACAAGGCGGGCCTCTTCAACGCGAGCCTCGAAGGCAACGCTCGGCGGGCGATCGACCTCTTCGAGGGCGACAAGATCAACGCCCGGTCCTTCAAGGCCCTCATCAAGGCGGCCATGGCCCTGAACACGAAGTCCAAGCCCGAGTCCAAACCCAAGCCCGCTGCCAAGCCCAGGGCCCGCACGGGCACAAAGAGGGGTTGAGAGAAACCAAGTAGAACCCGATCAAATCGGCTCTGGTTGGGGTCGGATCTTTGGCTGAGCTTGAAGCAAGCCGGGCTCAGGCCTACAACTACGTCCGCGCCGGTGGGGCGTGAAGATCCGGAGTTTCTCGATGGCTATGCACTACCCGAGGCGAATCAGCCGTATCAAGCGTGTCCGCTCACAGGGCTTCCGTGCCCGCATGCGGACCAAGGCGGCCGCAAGATCATGAACCGCCGCCGCCGCATCGGCCGCCGCATCGGCCTCAAGGGCTGATCCGGGCCGGGCGTCAGCGTCCGGTTCAGAAACCAAATCGCAGTTGACTGAAACGGTCAGCCTCCGGTAGGCTGGCCGTTCTTTCATTTTTGGTCGCAATCGCGGCCACGAGGGCTGCGTGATGTCGGAATCCGGGACCAGGGTGCGTGTGTGTCAGGCCTGCGGTGAAGACTGCTCGGGTCAGCCCCGTATCAAGGACAAGAAAGGCCGCTACCTCCACAAGGCCTGCTACGAGAAGGCCCTTGCCAAGGCAAAGAAGCGCCAACCCGTCGAGGTCGTGGCACCCAAGCCAAGACCCGCCGCCCCGGTGCCCGTTCCCTCGCGTGAAGCCGAACCCGCCGACGAGATCTACGGCCTCGAAGACAACGGTCTCGGACTGGGCGGCGACGACATGTTCGCCGACATCCCCGCGACAGACGAGAACGCCGCGAGCTGCCCGGATTGCGGCAGCGCCGTCCAGGGCGGGGCTGTGCTCTGCACGGTCTGCGGGCACAACTTCAAGACGGGACAATCCGCGGGGAAGGTGAAGGTCTCCAAGGAGACCGCGCTTGGCAACGCGACCAAGGCCGGTGCGACCACCTCCGCCGCGTGGCTGCTCGCGTTGATCGGTGCCTCGATCGGCGGCGCGATCGGCGCGTTCGTGTGGGCCATGGTCACGGTCTTCCTGAACGCCGAGATCGGGTACATCGCGGTGGGTGTCGGGCTCCTCTGCGGCTTGGGGGCGGTGATGGGGGCGCAGTCGCGCGCGGGGCTTGTTTCGGGACTCGTCGCATCAGGCGTGGCGATCCTGGCGATCGCCGTCGGCAAGTTCGCGGCCATGCAGATCGCTATGGACGACCTGATCTCCGAAACTCGCGAATCAATCCAGACCCAGCTCCACGACCCGGACCGCCCGTGGTTCACCGACGACGAGGCCATGCTCGAGATGGCCTACGACGAAGCGCTCCGGCGTGAGAATCGGGGCGAGACGCTCCGCTGGCCCATCGGCAAGAGCTGGGAAGAGGCCTACGAGCTGCGCGACTACCCCACGGACATCACCACCAAAATCAAGATGGACTGGCAGAAGCTTTCGCCGGACGAACGCAACGCGCGCAAGGACGAGCTGATGCGCGAGAACGTCGTCGCCACGATGGCCGACGAGATCGCCTACGAACGGATGGAAGCGGGCCAGACACTCGCGTGGCCCGCGGGCATGACCTACGAGGAGTCCTATCTGATCGAGGACTATCCCAAGGACATCGTCGACGAATGCGGCGCAAGGTGGGACGGCATGACCAGAGCCCAGCAGGTCGCGCACATCAATGAGGGGTTCGAGGAACTGGCTGAAATGCTCAACAACCCCGAGGTGACCGCGGCGTTCATGAGCGCGAACTACGGCGGCAAGGACCTCTTCTTCGATGCGCTCTGGGTCATATTGGCGGTGGCAGCCGCGTTCGGTACCGGCGCCAACGCCGCGCGGGGTGATACCGGGTTCTGATCAGGCCGCCATCAGCTGCGCGACGCGCGGGAGCTCCAGCGGCTGGAGCGTTCGGCGGGCGCTGTCGAACTCATTGGCGATCGAAAGGAAGATGTCCAGCAGCACCGGGTCGAACTGCGTGCCCCGGCCCTCGCGCATGATCTCGACCGCCCGCTTGTGGCTCATCGCCGGCTTGTAGACGCGGACCGACGTCAGCGCGTCGTAGACGTCCGCGATCGCGACGATCCTGGCGGCGAAGGGGATCTCGTTGCTGCGCAGCCCGTTGGGATACCCCGTCCCGTCCCAGCGTTCGTGGTGGCACAGCGCGATGTCGATGCCCATATCGAGCAGCTCGTCCTCGCCGAACCGGTCACGGATAGACGTGAGCGTCTGTGCGCCCATGGTGGTGTGCTTCTCGATGAGCTCGCGCTCCGAGGGGAGCAGCGCACCCGGCTTGAGCAGGATCGCGTCCGGGATGCCGACCTTGCCGATGTCGTGCAGCGACGAGGCCAGGTGAATCGAGCGGATGTAGTTTTCGCTTATCTCGGGGTATCTCTGGCTGGCGGCTCTGGCGAGCAGACTGCTGTACTCGCAGATGCGGTCCAGGTGCTGGCCCGTATCCGTGTCGCGGTAGTCGGCAAGCTTGGCGAGCCCGAGGATCATCCCCTCGCGGGCCGCGATCAGATCCGAATCCTTCCGCTGCACCTGCTGACCCAGCACCCGGTTGGCGCGCACCAGACGCCGCTCGTGCAGCGAGATCAGCGCGAGCGCCACGACACCAGTCAGCAGAATGATGACAGACCCGCCGAGCCAGATGCGCAGATTGATCTCGCTCGCCGCGGCGTCACGCGCCGAGACAAGCTGCTCGGCCGGCGCGTTGACACGCAGATACGCGCCGTACCGGGCCAGCGGCACGCTCGCCGTGTAGGTCGACACACCCTGCGATGAATCCCCAACGTGGTACAGCTCTTGGCCGTCGTTCGAGACGATGGAGATGATCGAGCGGCCCGGCATCTCCAGATCATCGAGCATCGTCCGGACGCGATCGCCCCCGGGCGTGCCCGGCTCGATGGAATCCGCGTCAAGCTTGGCGATGGCGAGCGCGAGGCCGCTGGCGGTGTCCTTGGCCGAGGCCTCGACGCGCCGGCTGTACTGGTCGACCACCTCGGTCAGCACGTCCCGGCTGCCCGACCACCAGCCCATGCCGACCACCAGCCCCTGGGCGAGCAGGATGATCGCGATGATCATCAGTCTCGCCGGGGCAGCCCCGAGTCGGTCTGGTCTGCGCTTGTGTGACATAAGTCATCGAAGCCATCGGCACGAAACGCTCGGCTCACGCTGCGTGTCAAGCGAGTTGGCGCGACACATTCGTTCTCGGCCCGGCGCATCTGGACAGGGGGGGCTCGATCAGGGTGGGTCCCCGCACAAGCCGACTCGGGCGATTCCCGGTTCAGGCCTGCTGGGCCGTCACCGGGGGGGCGGGCGTGCTGGCAAGCGAAGCCGGCGCCTCGCCCGTGAGCAGGCCCTGCTTGAAGTACCACCGCGCCGTCTTGCGGAAACCCGAAGCGAGCGAGACCTCGGCCTCGAAGCCCAGCTCCGCCTTCGCCTTGGCGCCCGTGAACGCCCGGTCCTTGATGAAGAAGTCCAGACGCCTGCGGTGCAGCGGCGGCTCGACCCGAAGCGCCTTGCACAGCGCCTCGCACACCGTCGCGCTCAGCATCACGGGCCACACCGGCACCGAGCCGCGACGCAGGGGCGTGTCCACGCAATCGCTCACGATCCGCGCCACCTCGTCGATCGGGTGGTAATCCTTGCCGCAGAGAATGAATGTCCCGCCCGTCGCCGCCTCGTGCGTCGCGCAGGTCATGAACCCCCGGCAGAGATCGTCGACGTACGTGAAGTGGTACACCACCTTGCCCGTGCCGATCATCCGGAATTTGCCCGATTGGATCGTGCGGAACAGCTTGAGGAACCGCAGATCGCCCGGCCCGTAGATGCCCGCGGGACGCGCGATCACGGCGGGCAGCCCGCTCTCGATCGCTTTCTTCACACGCTGCTCGCCGAGCAGCTTGGTTTCCTGATAGATATCGCCCGGCGCAAACGGGGCGGTCTCATCGACGGGCAGCGTCTTGACCTTGCCGTGCACGCCCACGGTCGAGCAGTGCACCACGCGCGCAGCGCCATGCTTCCGCGCCGCGTGCAGCACGTTCTCGGTGCCCCCGACGTTCACATCGTGGTACACGCTGTCCGGGTGCTTGGCCGAACGGTAGAGCGCCGCGATGTGGTAGATGATCTCGCAGCCCTCGGCCGCGCGGCTCACGTCTTCCCTGGACCGGATATCGCCCGTGACGATCTCCGCCCCCGCGGCCTTGAGCCCGTCGGTCCGCGAGCCCTTACGCGCCAGCGCCACAACATCATCTCCCCGCTCGAGAAGCATCTCGGCGAGGCGGCCGCCCGTAAACCCGGTTGCGCCTGTGACCAGTACCCGCATAAGTCCCACCGTCTCCAGTGAAGCGGCGCGGGTATCGGCTTACATCGCTGCGCCGACCTGCTCACGCTTCGGAATCGCCCTCGGCAGCCGGAGCTGGGCCGCCGGGGACCCGCCGAGGTACCCGCATTCTCGGTACCAGTCCCCTGTCTGCTTCAGCCCGGTCTTCAGATCCACGCGAGGTTCATACCCGAGCAGCCCGCGTGCCTTGCTTATATCAAACGACCGGTTCTGCTTGAACCAGTCTACCCGACGCGGAAAGAGCGGGGGTGTCACCCGTATCGGCTTGCAGAGAGCCTCGCAGACCACAGCCACCATTCGCAAGGGCTTGAAAGGCAGGTATCGGACCTTCACAGCCATATCCATCGCCTCGGCGACCGCGTGCACGAGCTCGTTGAGCTCCCAGGACCGGTCATCGCCGATGATGAACGCCTCACCCGTGATCCCTTCTTTGACCGCAGCCAGCTCGAACGCGTCGACCAGGTTCTCGATGTGCACGGGGTGATAGTGCGTCTTGCCGTCGCCGAACATCAGGAAGGTGCCCTTCCTGACGAGGCGGAAGAGAATCAGGAACCTCCCCGGATCGCCCGGCCCGTAGATCGCGGTGGGGCGGATGATCGTCGCGTCGAGGCCCTTCTGGACAAACTCCTGGACGACCTCTTCGCCGTTGTACTTGGTTTGCTGGTAATAGTCGGCCGGCGCGATCGGGCTCTGCTCGCTGCCGATCTTCTCTTTGATGTCGCCGTGCACGCCCTGGGTCGAGCAGTAGACGAGCCGCCGCACGCCGAACTTCATGCACGCCTCGCACACGTTGCGCGTGCCCTCGACGTTGACATCCCAGTAGTGCTGATCGGGGACATTCAGTTTGCGGAACGCCGCGGCCGTGTGATGCACAATCTCGCAGCCATCCGTCACACGCATGACAGCGTCCTTGTCCGTCACGCTGGCGATCGTAATCTCTGCGCCGAGCTCTTTGAGATGGTCGTGGAACAAGCCCGGCTGGTTGTCCAGCACGCGGACCTGCTCGCCGTTCTCGATAAGCCTGCGGACGAGGTGACTGCCCGTAAAGCCCGTGCCACCGGTGACCAGCGTCGGCATGGTGTGAATCCTTCCCTGCACTACTCCGCGACTCCGGCGCGGCCCAAGCGGGGGTCGGCTGACTACCGGATCGACTCGGCGACCACGGCGTAAAGCTCGGCGACCCGGCGCTTGTGCGCAGGATAGGTGTGCTCCTTCTCCGCGAAAAGCTTGCCAGCCTCCCCGAGCCGCTTTCGCAGGGCCTCGTCGCCCGCCAGTTCCGCGATCGCGCGACCGAACCCGACCGGATCCGCCGGCGCCAGTCGGCACACGTCCTGTGTCAGGATCTGAGAGTGCGTCGGCAGGTCCGTCACCAGCACCGCCCGTCCCGTGTGAAGATATGGAAAGACTTTCTGTGGCGTGTTCACGCCCTTGGTCCGAGGTGCCGTGAGAATGTCCGCTTCAATCAGCAGCTCGCCCAGTCTCGCAGCGGGCCAGCGCCCGATCAGGTGAACCCGGTCCCCGATCCCAAGCGCCAAAGCCTTGGCCCTGTAGGCCTCGATCTGGCTCTCCTCGCCCCCGGCGATCACCGCGTCCACGTCCGCACCGCCCGCCAGGGCCTCTTTCATCCCGTCGATCAGCAGGTCCACGCCCTGGTACGTCTGCAGGTTGCCGCAGTAGACCACCAGCGCCGAGCTGTCGGCGATCCCTTCCTGCTTGCGCAGCCAACCGGTCGCGCTGAGCGAGTCCACATCGAGCTGCGAGATGTCGTGGAGCGTGACCTGTCGCTTGGCGCCCTGCTTCTTTGCAACGTCCGCCAGCGCGTGACACACCGGCGCGCACGCCGCCGCACCCTTCACGCCGATCCCCTCGAACGCGTCGAAGAACCAGGCGAAGGGTCTGAGGAACCCCATCTGCTCGACCATCTGCTGGGCGATCGAGGAATCCATGTCATAGACGTACGGCACGCCGCGCGTCATCTTGAGCCACCGCGCCATGAAGACCGCTTCCTCGCCCGCGTGGATCACATCGGGTTTGATCTCTGTCACGAGCTTCTTGGCGAGCCCGTAGAGGCGGACATCACACTTGAGTTTCGCGCCGCTGAACCCCGGCGCGGGCATGCCCACACCCTTTGGCGCTTCGATGCGGTGGATCGTCAGCCCCGGGTAGTCGCGGTCCTCCCCCGCGTGGAGCGTGGCAAGGTGCACCTCGTGCCCGAGTTCGCACAGCGCCTTGACGAGGATGTCCACGTCGATCGGCGTGCCGCGGTCGATGTAGAACGGGTGGGGTGCCAGGACGAGGATGCGCATCGTGGAGTGTGTCCTTGAAGGTTTAGCCGAGCCTGAGCCGGAGCTGCGTGAGTATCGAAGCGACGAGCCCGTCGCGCCGGCCGATGGCCGCGTCGTGCCCGCGCGGGACCGCGAGCCTCTCCCTCAGATCGGCAGAAATCGATCGTTGATCCAGCTTTCCCTCAAGCCACAACCCGTATCGGCCAGCCCGCTCGGCGTGACCCGGGATCGGCAGCGGGTCCGTGCCCGGCAGGATCGGCACGCCCATCTCTCGCGCCAGCTTGAAGATCGCCCCTTCCCCGAGACCGGCGGGCCGACCTGCCGAATCCCCGAGCACCACGCCCCTCGGCCCGAACCGGCGCACGATTTCCAGCATCCGACCCTTCCGCTGGCCCGTCCACTTCCCAAAGCCCCAGGGCAGCGTCACCAGCGCCCCAGCCCCGAGCCCGCGCTCGATCGTCTCCTCGATCCCGAGCCCGTCGTCGATCTCCACGCCGGACGCCAGCGTCAGCACCTCGAGCCCGTCGCGCGTGGCGACCTGACGCCCGTTCACAACCATGATCTCGCTCTGGTCCTCACGCACGCACCGGATCGTCAGCGGATCACCCGTCGGCTCGACCCTCCACCGACCAACCGGGGCGTCAGCCGAGGCCAGGCGATCAAACCCGTGCTCGCCCTGCGCTTCTGTCAGCATCAGCACACCCTCGCACGTAGCCGCTCCGAGGCGCGTGCTGGCGCGCTCAAAGTGCGCCACCGCCCCGTCCAGCACACGCGCCGGGTCATGGCTCGGCCGAAGGTGCACGTGCGCATCGATGAGTGTCACGACTTCAGGCATCGGCGCGCCTCCGTCTGCGGATCGCGATTGCCGTCACGCCCCACACCACAAGCCCGAAGAGCACCTCGTTGGCGAGCATCAAGAGATGCAGATCCCAGCGTCTCCACTCGCTGTACTCCACGCCCGCGAAGATCCCGTAGGGCGACGCGATGCGTCCCGGCACGATCGGCCAGAACATCGACACGCCTCTCGAATCGATCACCAGGAGATCCATCACCACGTGCAGAGCGTACAGCAACGCGCCGACCGCAAACGCGCGGCCGGGGCGCACATTCGGGGAGATCAGCTTCATCGCGCACGCGAAGAGCACACCGAAGATCGGCGCCAGCAGCAGCGAGTGCGAATACGACCCGTGCTCCAGGAAGGGCTTGCCCGTGCGGGCCCAGCTGATGGGGATGTCCATGTCGGGCGCCACGGTCGCAAAGAGCACCAGCCCGAAGGCCATCAGCCCGCGCAGGCCCCTGGTCTCTGCGCCCAGAGCCGCGCAGGCGGGGACGACAAGCGAGCCGTGGGCGATCGGTGAGGGCACGTTCAGGACTCCGTTTCGGGGCGCACACCCGCGGTGATCGTTCGGCTCGCCCGGCCTGTCATCCACCAGCCGAGGACAAGCCCGATGGCGACGCACACGCCGCCGATCGCCGCAGCGTTCATCGGCAAGGTCCGCCCCGCGGTTTGGGCATATCCGAGAGCCGACGCGATCGCCAAGCCCCCAAAGACCCCCGCCAGCACGCCCCGCCCCATCGGGCCGCGCACAAGAGCCGTCGCGATCAGCCCGATCGGGAGATAGAGCACCGCCCCCGCGATCCAGCCCTTGCCCCTTGCCGCGCGGATCTTGAGCCAGTCCCCGAGACTGCTGATCGACTCGCGCTCGCCCATGTCCTGGCCGCTAACCCACAGCCGCGAGCGTCCGCCGGTCGTGGTGACGATCAGGTGCACCCGCTGGCCCGCTCGAAAGACGCCCGGCCACTCGATGGCGATATCCGCGCCGTTCCGACCCGCCCGCCTTGTGCGTACACGCAGCACGGCCGAGTCCCCTTCCTGCGCCAGCGTGATGTTGCGGAAATCCAGCCCCTTGCTGAGCGACACAAGCCTCGCCGGCCCGAACTGCTCGGTCGTGGTCGGTGTGCACTCGACCTCGATCGTCACGCCGCCGGTATCGGCGACGGCTTCGGTGATCTCGCTCGCCGGGCGCTGGCCCTGCGCGTAGCGCCCCTCGTCGAGCTCCAGACCCCGCTCGGAGTACACGATGCCCTTCGTCCGCAGATCGAACCCGACCGTGCCCAGATCGCCCGGCCCCTGCGCCAGGTCATAGATCATCGAGGGCGCGAACACCTCGCGAGCCGCGAGTCCTTCTTCAGACGCGATGGGCGCTCCGGTCATGACAGCTGCCCGCGCCTGGTCGATCGCGCCCGCGTAGATGCCAGCCGTGTGAATGACCCCCGACCAGGGGCGCTGCCCCTCGTACTCGTTGCCGAGCATGAACGGGAAGGGTTCCCAGTTCTCGATGCGGTGTCCCATCTGCCCGCGCACAACAACGGTGCACGCCAGCGCGGTCCACATGACGAGCACGAGCGCCCAGGCCGTGCGCCGGAAACGGACGAAGACCGCCCCGGCTCTGAGCGCCAAGGGCCAGAGCCAGACGCCTAGGGCTGCGCCGA
Organism: Phycisphaerales bacterium; assembly: GCA_965228265.1. Lineage (GTDB taxonomy): Bacteria > Planctomycetota > Phycisphaerae > Phycisphaerales > UBA1924. Next base: position 297,216 of record OZ245804.1, on the reverse strand, counting down.
TCCACTGCACCCCGAGATCACCCACACGCGCATGCCTGCGCGAAACCCCAGTCTGCACACCCTCGAGCGCCAGCAGTGCCAGGCACACGATCACCGCGGGCAGCCATCGTCTCCGCCATGCCCGGCTTGCGAGCATGAGCCAGACGCCGAGCATCGCCGGCAGGGCGTGCACAGGCAGGTACACATCGAACGGGTCGCGCAGCGATTGCTTCAGGTCGCGGAAGTAGACCTCGCTTGTGCGCACAAACCCGAACGGATAGAGCGTGACAAACACCACCACGATCGCCAGAAGTGTCAGGGCAACGCGTGCGTCGCCGGCGTGTGTTCGTGCTCGCGGCTCATCGGGCATGCACTAGTGTTGCCCAGATGCGAGTGCCGTGCAGGGCGTCCGCGGAATTGTTCATTCCTCGCCGCAGCCGCCGCCGCCGCAACCCCCACCGCCTTCGCCGCAACCGCCGCCCTTGCCCTGGCCCTGCCCCTGACCCTTGCCCTGGCCTTTTCCTTTGACCTGGCCGCAATCGCCGGCGCATCCTCCGGTGGCGTCGCCCCCGGCAGCTCGCTGGAACGCGGGCAGGTGGCAGTTCTCGCTCGCGCTGCGCAGCCTCGAGAAGACCCGAAGGATCTGCGGATCGCTCACGGCCGCTTCGATCTCGTCGTACAGGCTGGCGTTGTCGATCTCGGACTGAGCCGCCATCTCGCACGCGCCCTCGAAGGTCTCTGGCACCTCGAATTCAAACGTGGGCGACTGGGGCACCTCCACCCCGAGGCGCTCAAACTGCGTGATGAGTGCCCGCTGGTGGTTGCGCTCGGCGTTGACGATCATCGAGAAGGGCCGGCGCTCGCCGTGGACCTTCATCACAGCCATGTACATCGCCTCGGATTTGCGCTCGTCTTCGAGCGCTTTGGCGAGGGCGTCCAGCGTGGATTCCATTTCGGGCAGCCCCATCGAGACCGGGGCCGGGTCCTCGGGCGCGATTGTGCAGCACTCCGTGTTGGTGCTCTGACACCCGATCAGGAGCATCAGCCCCACACCCATCGCAGCGATCGCTTTCATGCGGTCCTCCCGGCCGCGCGCGTGGCGGCCTATTCATCTACCAACCTGTAGATAGAGAGTCACCGCCCGCGCATTGGCTCCCGGCGAGTCGAAAGAAGTCGCAAATTGTGTCAGTTTCCCGCTTTACGGGCGATGTACGCGATGTATTCCAGCGGCTTGCCCGACATGGCGATCCGGTGGATGTACTTCTTCTCGCGGACGATCTTGAGCGTGCCCGCGTCGATCAGCTCGTCGATCAGTTTCGAGAACCCCGAGCGGTCCTCTTCGCTGATGAACTCGTCCTTGATGCAGAAGGCGACCCAGCCGCCCTCGGTGACCTGCTCGAAGGCTGCCATGAACGCCTCGGGCGGGATGTCCCCGAACCCCAGAGCCGCGACGCAGATGAGCACATCGGGCTTGGTCGTTTCGAGCTTGGTTTCCTGCGCCGGGGGCAGGTCGGTGATGTCGCCCACGACGTACTCGTCGTACAGCCCGGGTCGATCGCGTTCAGCGGCTTCGGCGGCCTCGGGCAGCAGGTCCGCACCGATAAACCCGCCCTCCTCCGAAGCGCCGATCCCCGCCCGGCTGAGCTCTTCCGACACGATGCCGTTGCCCGCGCCGAGATCCAGCACCGTGAGCGTGGCGGGGTCCTGACCGGCCTGCTTGATCGCGGCGATGAGTTCGTCGCGGACCACCTCGGGCGAATGACACTTCAGCACGTCGTAGACAATCTTTTCGTAGAGCCCGGTGATGGAATAGATGTCCGGGTAGTCGTGGAGCCGGAGCTCGTGCCAGCGGTTCTCGTGCTTGACGAGGAACCACTCGCTGTCCTGGGCGAGTGTGCCCGTGCCGGCGGGCAGGGCGATGGGCGGGGCCTTCTCGGCGAGCGCGGCTACAGAGGGAGCGGCTTCGCTCGCGGGGCGGGTCGACGACATGATTTTCTCCTCGGGCTCGTGTCCAGCGTGAGAGACGCGACAGCAGTGTGCCACCGGATCCATTCACCCTAGCGCGAGGAGACCGGGCATCAAATCGGACCCCGGAATCGCGGAAATAGGCTTCTCAGTGGGCGCAAAAAGAAGGCGCCGCCAGTCCCGAGTCAATGTCCGGGGTCGGCGGCGCCTGTCGTTTGGGTCAGATCAGTGCGATCAGCACGAACGTGAGCAGGAAGCCCACCTCCATCCAACCGCGGGCAACGTTCCACGAAGCCCTGCTTCCCCATGCCTCACACAGATTCGCTTTCATGGTCGCCTCCCTTCAAGAAATGAGCGATGATGTTCGCTATAGTGTACGGTATCGGCAGAAGATGTCAATCGCTATAGCGAACATGTTTGCTAATTAGGGGTTTCCCATGGAATTCGGTGAGGCTGTGAAGCTCAGACGCGAGAGTCTCGGGATGTCGCAGTCCGATTTGTCCGCTGCCAGCGGCACCAGTAAAGCCATGATCAGCGAGATCGAGTCGGGCAAGAAGAACCCGACACTGAAGGTCGCTTGTTCCATCTCGGTGGCGCTGAATTGTCAGATCTCGGATCTGCTCGACTTGCCGCCGGTCGTGCGGTTCTCGAAGCTGGAGAAGGACGCGGGGCAGGTGCTCCTGGACCCCGAGACGGGTGTGAGGCGTCGGCTGCTGGCGCCGCACATGGTCCAGCACGGCGTGCAGGTGCTCGAGTTCACGATGCCCGTCGGCGGGGTCGTCGACTTCGGCTCGGACGGTCAGGGCGTGCTCGAACACATCACCTGTTTGGAGGGGCGTGTCCGTGTGGAGCGCAAGGGCGAGGAGGTCGATTCGGCGCTCCTCGAGCCGGGCGAGAGCGCCAACTACGCATCCGACGAGGTGCACTCGTTCGCCAACGCCTCGGAGAACGAGGTCACGCGGATGATCCTGGTGATCGATTCGACGAGGCGAGGCCAGCCGGTGGATCTCTCAGAGCTTGCCAACTGAGGTACACTCGGCGCGCACCCGATTACAGGAGATCACCATGCCCCGCACGACTCTTGCGCTTTCGCTCGCCTGTTTCACGCTGCTTACCGGCTGCCAGTCTTCGGGGGTGCACCCCGTGCACACGGACCCCGCGGTCACGGTTGAGTCGATGGATGTGCTCTCCAAGCTCGAGGGCGAGTGGGAGATGGTCAGCGCCGACGGCACGACCGGGCCGGGCTCGGTGTTCCACGTCACCGCGGGCGGGTCGGCTGTGCGCGAGATCATGTTCCCGGGGCACGAGCACGAGATGACCAATCTCTACCACATGGACGGCACGGAGGTCGTGTGCACGCACTACTGCGCCGCGGGCAACCAGCCACGCATGGTCGCAAGCGGGATCACACAGACGGACGAAGGCCCCGCGCTCGACTTCGAGTTTGACAGCGTCTCCAACTTCATCGAGGGCCAGGACCACTACATGGGCGGCCTGCGGGTGACGTTCGTCAACGACAACACCATCCACCAGGACTGGACCAGCTTCGACGCCGACGGCAACGTGGCCAACTCGATCACGTTTGTGCTCAAGCGCAAGGGGTGAGCGCATTGTCTCCCTCTCCCCTCGGGGGAAAGGGCCGGGGTGAGGGCGTATTTGACACTCTCTGCAAACCCAAAGCCCCTCATCCGCCCGCTTCGCGGGCACCTTCTCCCCAAATGGGAGAAGGAGGGGACATCCCTCGCTCGCGCTCCGGGCTCGTCATAATGCGTGATGGGTGAACGGGTCGATATCGCGATCGTGGGTGCGGGGGCTGCCGGTCTGATGACAGCCATTCACGCGGGGCGCGGGCTGATGGGCTCGGGCAGGCGTGTGGTTGTGCTCGACGGGGCATCGACGATCGGGGTGAAGATCCTCGTCGCCGGCGGGGGGCGGTGTAATGTCACACACCACGCGGTCGACGAGAAGCAGTACGCCGGCGGGTCGCGGAACACGATCAGGAAAGTCCTTCGCCGATTCGATGTGCCGGAGACGGTCGCGTTCTTCAAGGAGCTCGGCGTCGAGCTCAAGCGTGAGGAGACGGGCAAGCTCTTCCCGACGACCGACCGCGCACAGACCGTGCTCGATGCGATGCTGCGCGAGATCGAGCGCGTGGGGGTGGAGATTCGACACCCCTGGCGCGTGGGGGCCGTCGAAAGGCGTGCCGATCAGACGGGCGAGACGTTCGTCATTTCGCGCGCAGATTCGGGGGATGTGATCGAGGCGGCGCGGGTGGTGCTGGCGACGGGGGGGATGGCGCTGCCCAAGTCCGGGTCCGATGGCGGCGGGTATGCGCTGGCGACGGGGCTTGGTCACACGCTGACGAGGCATCGGTTCCCGGCTCTGGTGCCGATGGTCGTGGGGGAGGAGAGCGGCTGGCTCACCGAGCTCTCGGGCATCAGCGCGCGGGCGGCGGTCGAGGTGCGGGCGGGCTCGGGGAAGAAGCTGGTGCGGTACGAGAACGATCTGCTCATGACGCACTTTGGGCTCTCGGGGCCGGCGGTCATGGATGCCTCGCGCTGGCTGACCGAGGCGCGGTTCGCCGATGCCGGTGCGCACCTGCGGATCGCTTGGGTGATGGGCGAGACGTTCGAGTCGGTGGAGCGGGCGCTCATGTCGCTCGGCACGCGCCGGGTCGTGCACTGGGTGCGGGAGAAGCTGCCCGAGCGATTGGCGCTGGCTTTGTGCGCACAGGCCGGCGTGCCCGAGCAGGCGACGGGGGCGACGCTGACCAAGGACGCCAGGCGTGCCCTGGCGCACGCGCTGGTCGAGATGCCGGTCGACATCGCCCGTGACCGCGGCTTCACCCACGCCGAGGCGACCGCGGGGGGCGTCACGCTGAGCGAGATAGACCCCGGCACGATGCAGAGCCGGGTCTGCCCGGGGCTGTTTCTGGTGGGCGAGATCCTCGACGTCGACGGCAGGATCGGGGGGTTCAACTTCCAGTGGGCGTGGGCGACGGGGGTGGTGGGGGGCGGAGCGGCTGCGCGCGCAGCGGGCGACTAGAGTCGCAGCACAACCTCTGCCATTCGTGGCCCGGACGAGACGCGCCGTACCCGGTCAGGACAAGACGACGCACTCACAAGGAGTGTCGTCATGGCGTGGTTCATTCTTGGTGTTGCGGGTCTGCTCGAGATCGCCTGGGCGGTGGGGCTCAAGTACACACACGGTTTCACGAGGCTCTGGCCGAGCGTCTTTACGATCATCGCGATCGTGCTGAGCATGTACCTGCTCTCGGTCGCGGCCCGGACGCTCCCGATCGGGACGGCCTACGCGGTCTGGGTCGGCATCGGAGCCGCGGGCACGGCCCTGCTTGGCATCCTCATCCTGAACGAACCCGTGACACTCTGGCGGGTGTTCTTTCTCGTGCTCTTGGGTGTGGCGATTGTGGGGCTGAAGGTGACGGGTGGGGAGGGGTAGGCTTGCAGTTCTTATTCGGTATGGGAGTCGGAGCGGTACTTGAGATGGGGTTGTGGCTCCGTGCGCGGTAATTCTGAGTAGATTAGTTCAGTCTGAAATCGCACACTCGCATCAGCGAAGAATGTTATGATAATCAAAAGAAGTGGATAAGCGGGTACTTGTGGCTTTCTACATTATGGGGGGACCTGTGACATCAGAGTTGACGTGGAAACAAGCTATAGACGCGGTGCTGACGGATTCAAAAGTACCGCTTCATTATACCGAAATAACTGAAGAAATCATAGCTCGCGGTCTTCGGGTTTCCATGGGCGCTACGCCTGCGAGCACGGTGAACGCACAAATTGCGGCTTCTATAAAACACAAAGGGGATGGGGTCAGGTATTCGAGGGTAGGCCCCGGAACTTATACTCTTGGTAAGGACCAGCGGAATCAGCAAGTAATGCAATCCGCTGCAGTGGTTAGAGAGGAAGAGAATGAGCGGCAGTACGACCTGCTCACTTCGTTTGGGATGTTCTGGCGTAGGAACTTAGTTGAGTGGTCCGCGACTACTCGTGTTCTTGGAATGCAACAGATTGGAGCCATGCCGGTTGATTTCTATGGGCAGCTGGGTGTTTACCTTCTTTACGACGGTAGAGAGGTGGTGTATGTGGGTCGGTCTAAAGAACGCCCTTTGGGAAAGCGGTTGTATGAACACACAGTCGACCGTCTTTCTACGCGATGGGACCGTTTTTCATGGTTCGGTTTGCGACCTGTATCTAACGAGGGTGAGTTAGGCAATCTGCCTGACGAGTACAGCGGCGATGTCATGATCCCAGCCCTCGAAGCGTTACTCATAGAGGCTGTTGAGCCTCGTCAGAATCGTAAACGAGGTGATGATTTGGCTGCTGCCGAGTATCTTCAGTACGAAGATCCTGCAATACGACGTAGACGCACGAAAGCAATGCTCGAAAAGGCACTGGAGAACATGTGACTTTAACTCACGCCCACCCAAGCTGCTTGAAGCTGAACCCATCGTTCCAGACCTTGGTCATGTGGCTGACTTTGTCGCCTTCGAACTGCATGATGTAGACGTAGTCGGACTCGATGGCTTTGCCGGTGGGGGGGACGGGGCCGCCTTCGTGGGTGTGGGTGGCTCGGAAGATGCCGTAGCCCGTGACGTTGCCGCGTTCCTCGTCGACGGCAAAGGACTTGATCTCGTAGCTGGCGTCGGGGGCGAAGGTGTAGACGCCGACCATCCAGTCGGTGTAGGCCTGGAGGGTCTTGGTCTCGGCGAGTGCGTCGGCCTGGGCCGAGAAGGTGGCGCTTGGTGTGCAGTACTGTTTGCAGACGTCCCAGCCCTTGCCGGATTCGCAGGCGTCGAAGAGCTTGAAGGCGGTTTCTTTCATCGAGGACATGGCGTGATCTCCCGAGCGGATTGCTCGGGGTCATGGTACACGAATTTTAGCCGTCGTCGCCCACATCCAGCACCGCCATGAACGCCTCCTGCGGGATGCTGACGGCTCCGATGTTCTTCATCCGCTCCTTGCCCTTCTTCTGCTTCTCGAGGAGCTTGCGCTTTCGGCTGACGTCGCCGCCGTAGCACTTGGCGGTGACGTTCTTGCGGAAGCCCTTGATTGTTTCGCGGGCGATGATCTTGCCGCCGATGGCGCACTGGAGGGGGATCTCGAACTGGTGTCGTGGGATTTGTTTTTTGAGGCGGGTCAGGAGGTTTCGGCCGCGCTGTTCGGCTTTGTCTTTGTGGACGATGACGGAGAGTGCCTCGACGGGGTCGCCGTTGATGAGGACATCGACCTTGCGAGTCGGTCTTCCTGGTAGCGGACGATTTCGTAGTCCATGGTGCCGTAGCCGGCGGTGAGGCCCTTGAGTTTGTCGTAGAAGTCGTAGATGAGTTCGGCGAGGGGGATCTCGAAGGTGAGCATGTCGCGGGCGTCGGAGACGTACATCTGGTTGGTGAAGACGCCGCGGCGGTCGAGGGCGAGTTTCATGACATCGCCGATGTAGTCTTTGGGGACCATGACCTCGACCTTGGCGATGGGTTCCTTGATGGCGATGACGGCTCCCATGTCGGGCAGGTCGGCGGGGTTGTGGACCTCGACTTCTTCGGTCTGGCCTTCCTTGCCTCGGATGTCGACCTTGTAGGAGACGGTGGGTGCGGTCTGGACGATCTCGACATCGCCTTCGCGTTCGAGTCGTTCCTGGATGATGTCCATGTGGAGCAGGCCCAGGAAGCCGCAGCGGTAGCCGAAGCCGAGGGCTTCAGAGTGGACGGTCTGGAATGTGAATGAAGCGTCATTGAGCGAGAGTTTTTCCATCGCTTCGCGGAGGGCTTCGAAGTCGTTGCCTTTTTTCTCGGAATTGGTGGCGGGGTAGAAGTCGCAGAAGACCATCTGCCTCGGGGGTTCGTATCCGGAGAGGGCTTTCTCGGCGGGGTCGTGGTCGATGGTGATGGTGTCACCGACGCGGACGTCGCCGAGGGTTTTGATGGCGGCGACGAGGTAGCAGGTCTCGCCCGGGCCGACTTCTTTGACCTTGACGGCCTTGGGGGTGTATTTGCCCAGCTCGGTGACGTTGAACGTGCGGCCCAGGCCCATCATGCGGATCTTGTCGCCGACCTTGAGGCGCCCGTCGAAGACTCGGCAGTAGACGATGACGCCGCGGTAATCGTCGTAAACAGCGTCGAAGATCAGGGCGCGTGTCTTGGTGGTCTTGGGCTCGCGCGGCGCTGGGAATCGCTCGCAGATCGCGTCGAGCAGTTCGGGGATGCCCTGGCCCGTCTTGGCCGAGCAGAGGATGCAGTCCTCGGCCTTGAAGCCCAGCACCTGCTCGACTTCCATGGCGATCTCATCCGAGCGCGCGCCGGGCAGGTCGATCTTGTTCAGGACGGGAACGATCTCCAGATCCTGCTCGATGGCGAGGTAGGCGTTGACGACGGTCTGGGCCTGCACGCCCTGGGCGGCATCGACGACGAGCAGCGCGCCTTCACAGGCCTTGAGCGCCCGGCTGACTTCGTAGCCGAAGTCGACGTGGCCGGGCGTGTCGATGAAGTTGAGCATGTACTGCTCGCCGTTGTGCTCGTGAAGGACGGTGACGGCCGAGGCCTTGATGGTGATGCCGCGCTCGCGCTCGAGGTCCATCGAGTCGAGGAGCTGGGCCTTGGCCTCTCGATCGCTGACGGCCTTGGTGGCCTGGAGCAGGCGGTCGGCGAGTGTGGACTTGCCGTGGTCGATGTGGGCGATGATGGAGAAGTTTCGGATCTGCAACGCTGAATCCCGGGTGGTAGTCTGGTAAACCTTGAGGGCGGCGCTCCGGCCCGGCCCCTGGCCCAATGGTATGCGCGAGCGGAGGTTGTCTGATGCCAAGAATCCGGCCGGGCCATGTGAATGCGGTGCGTGGGGTGACGCTCTGGGTGATCCGGGCGATCGCGGCCTTTCTGGTGCTCTACGGCGTGTATCTGATCGTGGCGAGGGTTGTCTTCTCGTTCTTCGGTGGCGGGCTCAATAGCTTGGTCGCGCACATGCGAGTGGGCGAGGACCACGGGATTGTCCGGGGTGTGCCGATGCTTCTGATCGGGTTCACGCTGGCTTTGACGAGCAGGAAGCTGGTGCGATGGATCATCGCGGTGCCCGATGCGGGCTGTCCCGGCTGCCGGTATGCAGGGACGGTCAGCGGGGGGCGCTGTCCGGAGTGCGGTCTGGAGGGTCTCGAACCGATCGCCAGCGGCGCGCCGGATCAGCCCGGGGGCTGAGCCGAATCGGTCTTCCGCGTTGCCCGGGCGCATCGCGGGAGCTATGAACCCTTGTGACCCCGACCCGCTCGGCTCTTCGTCTGTCCAAGCAAGCCGCGGGTTCCTTTTTGCCCAGCGCGATGCCGGCCTCGATCCGGCGCAACTACAGCCGGGAGCTGCCGGGGACGGCGTTTCTCTCGGTGGCGAGGGCGGCCTTCGACGGGTCGGTCCTGGGGATCGTGGTGCGGATCTCGTACGACGGCGTGGTGTCGGACTCGATGCTCAATCTCGCTGTCGCGGTGCTCGCCTCGATGCCCGCGCTTGCGAACATCCTGAACTTCATCTGGGCGCGCGTGGCGCACGGCAAGAACAAGATCCGCTTCTCGACGGGCGTGCAGATCGCGATGATCACGCTGCTGCTCGGGATCGCGCTGGTCCCGCACTCGCCGATGGGGCTGGTGATGCTCAGCGCGGTCCTGCTGGCGGTGTGGGTCTGCTGGTCGGGCTTCATCGCGATGCGCTCGACGATCTGGCGCAGTAATTACCCGAGGTACCTCCGAGCGCGCGTGGCGGGCAAGCTGGCGACGATCCAGACGCTGACCGCATCGACGCTGGGCCTGACGCTGGGCGCGGTGATGGGCGACAATCTGGCGCGGCTGGATCCGGGACTGAGCCTGACGTCTCTTGGGATCAAGCCCCTGGGCGTGTTCCGGGTGTACGTGGTGATCTGCGTCGTGCTCGGGGCGGTGGGGGTGGCGATCCTCTCGACCATCCGCGTGCGTCAGCACAAGCGCATGCTGCGCGAGGAGCGCGACTCCGCGTCCGACAACACGGGGCCCACGATCAACCCGATGGGGGTCGTCAAGCTCCTGCTCGAGGACCGGCGCTTCGGCGTGTACCAGATCAACCAGTTCCTGATGGGCATGGGCAATCTGATGTTGATGCCCCTGATCCCCATCATCCTGCGCGAACGGTTCGATATCGATTACTTCCAGGGCATCCTGCTCGCGAGCGCTCTGCCCATGCTCATCACGCCCATGATGATCCCGGTCTGGTCGCGGCTGCTGGACAGGGTGCACATCGTCAAGTTCCGGACCGTGCACAGCTGGGTGTTCGTGTTCACGATCATCGCGCTCTTCTCGGCGACGGTGCTCGAGCAGAAGTGGCTGCTGTATGTGGCTGCGATCTCGCAGGGCTCGGCCCAGGCGGGGGGCATGCTCGCCTGGCAGCTCGGGCACCACGACTTTGCGCCCAAGGAGCGAGCCTCGGAGTACATGGGTGTGCACGTGACGCTGACGGGTGTGCGAGGCCTGCTCGGGCCGGTGCTCGCTGTGAGTCTGTACAACACGCTCGAGGGCGTGCGCGACCACGCGGGCGCGTTCGTGCTGCCGGTCTGCCTGGCGCTTGTGCTTGCCGGGGCCTTCGGGTTCCTGTCGATGGCGCGGACGATGGATCTGACGCCGGTCAACGACGAAGGCCCGGCGACCTCCAAGACCCGTGGCCCCGCGCCGCTCAGCAAGGGCGGGCTCTGATCCGGTCTTCATGCCGGGGGTGCGGTTGCTTCACGTTTCCCCATGCTGACATGGTTTTCCCTTATGGACAAAATGGTTGGCTTTCGTAACTCGGGAGTATTCCGTGATTTGTGAAATATCAAGAAAGTGGGACTTGCGGGTCCGTCAGATTCGGTAGTCTCTTTGGCATGAATCCAGTCGATTTTCGTTCCGACACCGTGACTCAACCCACCCCTGAGATGCGCGAGGCGATGCAGGCAGCCCCGCTCGGCGACGATGTGCTCGAGGGGGATCCCTCGGTCCGCGCTCTCGAAGCCAGGCTTGCCGATCTGCTCGGGAAGGAGGCGGCGCTGTTCGTTCCTTCGGGCACGATGGCGAATCTGCTGGCGATCAAGTGCCAGACCAATCCGGGCGAAGAGGTGATCTGCGACCAGGAATGCCACATCTACTACTACGAGGCGGCGGGATACTCGGCATTCTGTGGCGTGTCGCCCCGGTTCACACGCGGCGCACGCGGGCTCTTTACCGCCGACGAACTCGAAGCCCTCATCCGGCCGTTGACGATCACTTCCCGAAGACGACGCTGGTCGCGGTTGAGAACACCCACAACCGCGGCGGGGGCATCCCCTGGCCCATCGAGCAGCTCGCCGAGGTGTACTGCGAGTCCAGAAGACATGGGTTGAGGCTGCACATGGACGGCGCGAGGCTGTGGAACGCGTGCGCGGCCGAGGGCGTTGAGCCGGCCGACTACGCGGAGTTCGCCGACACGATCAGTGTTTGCTTCAGCAAGGGGCTTGGCTGCCCGGTGGGGTCGGCGCTGGTGGGTGATGAGGAGTCGATCGGCAGGGCCCGTCGTATGCGCAAGGTGGTGGGGGGCTCGATGCGTCAGGCGGGGATGCTCGCCGGTGCAGCGTCGTATGCGCTGGATCACCACCGCGAGCGCATCGCTCAGGACCACGCCCGTGCGCAGCGGCTGGCCGAGCGTCTTGCCGAGGTGCCGGGGCTGAGCGTCGACTCGGACCGCATCCGGACGAACATGGTGTATTTCGGCGTCGATCCGAAGCTCGGCTCGGCCCGCGCGTTCTGCGAGAAGCTCGATGACAAGGTGCGGATGCTCGACGAGAGCCGTCAGACCGTGCGGGCGGTGACGCACCTGCACATCACCGATGACGACGTCGAGCGCGCCGCCGACGCGATCGCCGAGGCCGCCGAGTCGCTGGCTGTCGTGAGCGCGTGATCCCGGTGCGGCTTAGTCGTCGCGTTGCGGCTTGAGTGTCACGATGGCGCGGACGGGGTAGTGGTCGCTCGGCCAGATGCCGCCCTCGCCACCTGTGGTGATGATCTCGGCCTCTTCGAGCTCGCAGCGCTGTGGGACGAGGATCATGTCGATGCGTCTGTCGCCCGCGTCGCCCTTGAAGCCGTGGAATGTGCCGGTCTTTGTGTCCTCATCGAGCGCCTCGAACCAGCCCTGGCTGATGAGCGTCTGCATGGGCGCCGAATCCGGTGTGCAGTTGAAATCGCCCATCACGAAGCAGGGGTCGGTGCTGAACAGGTCTTCTTCGAGCTGTGCGCGGATCTGCTGCATGCTCTTGAGGCGTGACTCGGCGGACTGGTGGTCAAGGTGTGCGTTGAAGACGAAGAAGGTGTTGGGTGAGTCTGAGTGCAGCGTGGTGAACTCGCCCCATGTGCAGATGCGGGGGATGGTGTTGCCGTAGGACGTCGAGCCGGGGGCGGCTGGTGTGTCGCTGAGCCAGATCGTTCCGCTGCGCAGGAGCCGGAGTTTGTCGGTGTTGTAGAAGATGGGCGCGAACTCGCCCTTCTGGTCGCCGTCGTCTCGACCGACACCGACCCATGCGTACCCGGGCATGGCATCGTTCATCTCATCGATCTGGAAGCGGAGTGCTTCCTGCACGCCCAGCACGTCGGGCAGCTCGGCGCGGATGAGGCTTGTGACGAGATCGCGCCGGTTTTTCCAGACGTTGTCGCCGTCGTTGGCGGTGCCGTAGCGGATGTTGAATGACATCAGCTCGATGCGGTTGGCTTCTTCCTGCCGGATCATTTCGACGATGGGGGTGCTGACGGAATTAGGGATGGTGATATCGAGGTGGTAGCTGGCGATTTTCCACTGCCCGTCTTCGAGTCGGCAGGCGCCGGTGCCCCGGCACTGGCCGTAGGACCTTGAGTAGAGGGTCTCGTCGAAGAGGGCGACCGTGCCGCCGGGTTGGATGTTGATGTGCCGGTCGCGCATCTGGAACGACCAGCCCCGCCCGCTCTGCATGTAGGGCCGGTAGAGCGATTCGAACTCGGGCAGTTCCCAGTGTTCCCAGATATCCGTGCCGAAGAACACGGCATCGTCGGTGAACATCGCGAAGTACGCCTCGTGATCCGCGTCGGTGGTCGCGATGTGCATGCGGTTCAGGAGGTCGTTGACCTCGTCCCTTGGCTCGGCGTGGGCGAAGAAGGGCAGCGTGAGCAGCAGTGCGATCAGGATCGATTTCATGCCTGTTTCCCCCGTACAAATCGCAGTGTGACCTCGGCGATGCGTTTGCCGAACAGCTCGGCCGTGCGCCGGTCGCCCTCGGGCGGCGTCACCATGGGCGAGTCGTCTCGTGACTGGGCCATCATGCCCGCGTAGGAGCCCATGCGGTTGACGTCGTGCTCGGTGGCGCCTGTGGTCATGAGTCCCTGGCTCACCCAGATCATGCTGTGCTGCATCGTGAAGTGGTAGATGTCCTGGATGGCGTTGAGCTTGTCGCCCGAGGTAGCCGCCGCGTTTGTAAAGCCGGAGGCCAGCTTGTCGCGCCAGAGCTGGCGTCCCCAGATCTTGCCGGTGCATTCGAAGACGCGTTTGAGCTCGGCGGTCACCGAGCCCATGTAGGTCGGGCACCCGAAGATGATGCAGTCCGAGGCGTTGAGATCGTCCCAGCGCCCGCCGGGTTGGCCCGGCTCAAGCTTCTGGAGTTCCTCGGCCGCGATGAGCAGGACGACGGCTCCGTCGATGCTCGATGCGCCCCGGGCAACGCGTTCGGCGATGACCTTTGTGTGTCCGAAACCGGAGTGATAGACGATCGCGATCTGTGCCATGGCAAAGGGCTCCACGCACCAGCGTAGAGCCCTTGGGAGGGGTTTGTGCTGTATGGAGCGGTATTCAGCCCGCCTTGCGGGGCATGGGCCTCATGCACTCGTTTCGGCTCACCGAGCGGGCCAGGTCCGTCAGCAGGCGGCGCTGGTCCAGCGACATGGCTGTGAACTGCACGCCGATCGACCACCTGCGGAAGCTGACCCTCTTGGACCAGACCACCTTGCAGGGCAGCGTGGTCGGGCCGTCGAGCGTCTCGATCCGCAGCCCGATGGGCTGGTCGCTCGGCTTGACCTTGAATTTGGTCGTGATGCGGGCGCCGGAGCAAGACAGGTCTTCGATCGTTCCGATCGAGCACCCGGTCTCCTGGACGACCAGTCGTCCGTGGCGGCGCTTGTTCTCGGGACGGTTCTCGTCCGTGCACTTCTCAAGATCTGGCAGGATGTTTCGTGCGATTCTTCCCATAGTGATTGCAGTCTGCGCGACGCCTCCTCGGTGACAAGGCAATCGGGTTGACCACGATGGACCTGAATAAGGGATAAGCCGGATTTGCGGGTTGTATACCCTATTCCCCGGACGTCCGGACAACGATGTCGCCAACTGATGTCTCGAATCTGCTGTTTTCCGGACTCTCACCGAGTCTGACCGTCGCGTGCCGCTCGCGGTACTCGCGTCCCATCACACGAAGGTCGCCCACGGCGGCCCGCGCGATGATGGTTCCCTGATACGACTTGGTCAGTGTGGCGTGGATATCGCCGGCCGAGGTGCTCGCGTCGATGGGGCCCCGGACGAGTTCCAAGTCCACATCGCCTGCGCCGGTTGAGGCGCTGACCGGGCCAGAGACCTCTTTCAGTGTGATATCCCCCGCCGAGGTGGTCGCGGCGACCTTGCCCGCGTGGCGGTCGACGTCGATATCGCCGGCCCCGGTTTCGATCCGCATCTCGCCGGCCATGCCCGCGACGTCGACGTCGCCCGCGCCGGTGCGGACCCATACGCCCTGCATCCGCGGGATGCGGGCCACGATGTCGCAGCTCTCGTTCTCACGCCGCCCGCCATCGGGCCAGTCGATGCTGATCTCGAGTCGACCCTCGTCCGAAATCTCGGCCCGGATCCTCGCCGCGTCGGCGCGTTGCTCGGTCTGGGCGTAGATATGGGCCTCGATGGAGGCGGGGCCATCGGACGCGATGAGCTCGATGTCGCCCGCCTCGGTTTGCGCGAGCACCGACTCGGCCCGGCTCGTGTCGAGATCGGCCACCATGACACTCAGGACCGAGGCGTTCGGTGAGTGCCAGCCGACCGAGCAACCGATCGAAGAGCCGGTTGAGGCCGCCAGAGCCAGAATTGTTGACGCGATGATCGCCCGATTTCGCATGATGCATCTCCCGTTGCGGGCGCACGGATCGCCGCCCGGTCGAGAGTCTACTTGGGGCATGTCAGCTCGGACTTTCGGGCGTTTCAGGAGGCGTTGGCTTCGACGCGCTTGCGCATCAGCCCGAGGTACTTGTCGAGTTCGGGGCCGACGCTCCCTGCCACAGCCTCGCCGAGCTTGCGGGTCTCGCTCTCGAGCCAGGACCAGTGGTGGGCCGAGAGTCTGGAGACGTCCAGTTCCTTGCCCATGAAGGGGAGCCTGGGTGTGCCCGCGGATTCGAGGTGGCGGGTGATCTCGATCATGGGCTCGGAGTGCCCGCCCAGGTGCATGTACGCGGGCATGAGCGGGAGATTCGTCTTGGGCATCGGCGCGGTGTTTCGCCCGGCGATGTGGTCGGTGTACTGGCAGATCAGCTGCGAGGGGTGGACCATGTCGCCCTCGTCGATCGGCGCTTCGCCCGAGCTGTCCACGATGATCTGCGAGCCGAGGAAGGTGTCGAGGTCGACGGATCGGCCCTTGTACTTGCGGATGTCGTTGAAGCCGTCGATGGGGCGTGTCTGTGCGCGCATGACCTGTGCATCGAGGACCATCTCGAATGTGGTGGTCAGGTGATCCTCGGGCTCGATGCCGTTGCCCTTGTACCAGCGGATGCCGAAGAAGGCCTTGCCGGACTCGAGCGCGAGCTTGTACCGACGTTCGAAGAAGTCGGGCTTGACGGGCATGGCGTCGAGGTCGTGGAGCAGGACGTGCCTGGTCTTGCTGTGGGCGATGCCCTTGGACCAGCTCATCCACGCGTAGACCCATCCCCACTGGATGCTGCGCGCGACCTCGTACTGGTGTTCGGTGTAGTTGAGGACGGTGACGGGGACGTCGCTCTTGGCCTCTTCGATGCGGGCCATCAGCCCCTCGGGCATCTGGTTCTCTGGGCGGTCGAAGACGAGGACCACTTCCTTGAGCGAGGGGGTGGCCATGCGCCGGATGAGGTTGAGGTTCATGACAGCCACGTCGGGCAGTGCGGCCATGCACCCGATGACGACGGTCAGCCCCTCCTCGGGGCTCGTCATCGGCTGCCATTCGACGAGGTTCCTGAGGCGCGCGACCATGGGCGCACGACGGAGCCTCGCGGCCTGAAAGACGAACCAGTTCGGATATTTGCCGCGCATACCTCTCCCGGACTTGCTGAGGCTTAGACCCTCTTCATCGGCCCGATGTTCCCGGGGCTTGCCCCTTTGAGGGTCTCGGCGAGGGCTTTGGCGTCGAATCCCGCCCCGAGGGCGGCCATGAGGAGCATTCTTGCCGCCAGACCCGTAAGCCGCCGGGGCCCGATCGCGGCTGGGATCGTGCCCGCCTCGACCACCGAGGGCCAGATCGACATGGGCCCGTCGGGCACGCGGGTGGTGGTCAGGACAACAACCCCGGCCCGGGCCGCCTCTTTGCAGACCGCGATCGCGGGCTCTGGCACGTTGCCCATGCCCATGCACTCGACGACGAGGCCTCGGGCACCGTCCCCAGCCGCCAGCTCGATGAGTCGGCCCGTGTCGCCCGCGACGAGCCTGACGAGAGCGACATGCTGTTCGAGTCTGGTGCTGGTGAGGGGGAGTCGCATCGGTGCGCGCACGATCTCGACGGCAGTCGGCGTCACCCAGCCGATGGGCCCGGCGTCGCCCGAGGTGAAGCTGTCTGTGCTCGTGGTGTGTCCCTTGGTGACTTCCATCGCCGCGTGCAGGCGCTGGTGCATGGCGATCACGACGCCGAGCCGGGCGATCGAGCCCTCGCTCACGCACGCGATGGCGTCGGCGACGTTGTCGGGGCCGTCGGCGCCGCGGTCTTTCGTCGGCACCATCGCGCCGGTCAGGACGACGGGTTTCTCAGGGTGGATCATGCATTCCAGGGCGGCTGCGGTTTCTTCCATCGTGTCCGTGCCGTGGGTGATGACCACACCAAGGCACGAGGCATCCTCCAGCGCCGAGCGCACACGGTCGGCGAGTTGTTCGATCTGCTGGAGCGTGATGGAGCTGCTGTGGATGGTGTCAAAGTCCTCGCCCCGGACTGGGATATCCGCCGGCAGACGCCTTGCCATCTTGATCATGCTCTTGGCGCGGAGCGGGCCGTCGGGCCCTGCGGAGATGGTGCCTCCGGTCGCCAGGAGCTGGATGTACCCGCGTGCGCCCTGCATCAATCAGAGCGTAGGAAAAAAGAGCCGCGAGCGTGGGCTCGCGGTCTTGGATGCGATTCGGTCTGGATCTGGTGCTGGATCTACTCGTCCTCGGCGGGCGGGACGTAGGCGCTGGGCTTGCCGAGCAGGCGGTCGAGCGAGCTTGGCTGCTGGCCCGCTCTTTGCGCCCTGAGCACGGCTTCGTCCTCGCTCAGGCCTTCGTATTTGATGAGGTAGGCGGTCCAGATGGTGCGCGCCCGGCCGCCCGAGGCGCAGTGCAGCAGCACGTTGCCCTCGGCGTTCTCGAGAACCTCGGCGAGGCGGTCGACATCCTCGGGGTCGTAGCCGGGCTCGTCGCCCACGCCGCCACCGAGGGGGATGTGGACGTAGGTCGCGCCGAGATCATTGATGAGCTCGGCTTCGTCGAAGGGGACGGATTCCATCTCGGAGTCTCGCCTGAAGTTGACGACGGTGGTGACGCCCTTGTCCTGGATCTCGCTTTCGAGTGTGCCCTCGTCGGGCTGGGCGCTGAAGTGGTAACGCCCGTCGGCGAAGATCGTGGGCGGCTCGATCGGCTTGGGGGCCGGCGCGGGCTCAACGATTTGGACGGTGTGCGCGGCTGTGGCGGGTCTGGTTTCGGTCTCGTGGATGGTCAGATTGAACGAGCAGCCGGTCAGGATGATCGGGATGGCGGCGAGTGAGAGAAGGATGGTTGGCTGGCGCATGAGGGGCTCCTGTTCGGTTTGAGCGTACGGGGAAGCGTACGGGCGACGTTTCCGGGCGTTGCAGTCGCCACAAAGGGAACCTGGTGGACCCCGAGTGTCGATTTGTCCCGGGGCAGGGCGGAAATCGGGCCGAAAATCGGCTTTGCCCGGGCGTGGTCAGCAAGTACAGTGGGTGGTGTGTGTGCCCGGTGGGGTGGGCGAGAGATAGAGGTATCGATGGCATCGACTCGTAAGAAGGGCCGGGCGCTGGTTGCGCCAGAGGTGTTGTGGCTTCTTGGGATCTGTGTGCCCGTGGGCGGACTGGGCGTCGCGGCGTTCGTGGGCGGGCCTCTGCCGACGACCGTGAACGACTTCTTTGCGCCCGGCACTCAGCCGCACGGCCTGAACACGGCTGTCCAGAGTTCGCAGGAGTGCATGTCGTGTCACGGCGACTTCGATGACCTGCACGAGCCCTTCCGCCCGTGGGCGGCGAGCATGATGGGCCAGGCCTCGCGCGACCCGCTCTTCCACGCGGCGCTGACGATCGCCAACCAGGACGCCGCCTTCGCGGGCGACATGTGCCTGCGCTGCCACGCGCCCAACGGCTGGCTCGAGGGGCGCTCCACACCGACCGACGGCTCGCTTTTGTCGGGTGTCGATCTCGAGGGCGTCAACTGCAACTTCTGCCACCGCATGGTGGACCCGATCCACAACCCGGGCGTGGACCCGGCGGTGGACGCGACGATCCTGTCGAACCTGACGGACGTGCCCACGACGCCGCACACAGGGCAGTTTGTGATCGACCCCGAGGACCGCAGGCGCGGGCCTTACGATCTCGGGAAGTTCCAGTACCACGAGTGGCTCGAGGCACCGTTCCAGTCGTCGTCGCAGATGTGCGCGGCGTGCCACGACGTGTCCAACCCGGTCTTCGAGAGGCAGCCCGACGGCACGTACATGCCCGGCGCGTTCGACACGCCTGCGCCGAGCCACAGCCCGTACGACCAGTTCCCCATCGAGCGGACGTATTCGGAGTGGAGCCAGAGCGCGTTCGCCACGAGTCCTGTCGATGTGGGGGGGCGGTTCGCGCCGAACCTGATCATGGGTGTGAGCTCGTGTCAGGACTGTCACATGCCGCCCGACCCGGGTGTGAGCTGCTTCTTCGGCGATTACCGCGAGCAGCTCTCGACGCACCAGTTCCGCGGCGGGAACACGTGGATGCTCAACGCGATCCGCGATCTGTACCCGGACTCGGAGACGTTCCTGACGGACACGTCGGTGAGTCTTGCGATCCAGCAGAGCGAGAACCTGCTGGCCGAGGCGAGCGATGTGACGCTGACGCAGGACGGGAGTGACCTGAACGTCCGCGTGACGAATTACTCGGCGCACAAGCTGCCCACGGGCTACCCCGAGGGTCGGCGGATGTGGATCAACGTGAAGTTCTACAACGCGTTCGATGCGCTGCTCGAGGAACGCGGCGCGTACGACCCCGTGACCGCTGAGCTCTCGACGAGTGACACGAAGGTGTACGAGGCGAAGCTGGGGATCTCGACGGCTTTCGCACCGATCGTGGGCAAGCCCGCGGGTGAGAGCTTCCACTTCGTGCTGAACAACGAGTGGATCAAGGACAACCGCATCCCGCCGATGGGCTTCACGAACGCGGGCTTCGAGGCGGTCCAGGCGGCCCCGGTGGGGTACACCTACGCGGACGGTCAGCACTGGGACGACACGGTGTACGACATCCCCGCCGGCGCTGTCCGCGCGGAGGTGAAGGTGTACTACCAGACCGCGAGCAAGGAGTACATCGAGTTCCTGCGCGACGAGAACACGACCGACACCAAGGGTCAGATCATGTACGACCAGTGGGTTCTGCACGGCAAGAGCCCGCCCGTCCTCATGGATGACGTCTCGATCACGATCGAGTCGCCCTGCCTGGCCGACACGAACGGCGACGGGTTTGTGACGCCCGCGGACTTCAGCGCGTGGGTCGCTGCGTTCAACGCGATGGCGCCGGCGTGTGATCAGAACGGCGACGGGGTCTGCTCGCCCGCCGACTTCAGCGCGTGGGTCAGCAACTACAACGCCGGCTGCCCGTAAAGCCGGGCCCGGTCGAACAAGTCGGGCGCGGACTCTGGGCAAACCGGGTCGGGGTGCATTCGGGCTGTGCAGGAAAGGCTTGCATTGCGGGCTGAGACTTGCACAATGACTGGTTGAACCCCACGCTTGTACCCGGAAAAAAGGTCTCAAGATGCGCTGCGCCGGATTGTTCGTCCTTCTCTCTCTTGCCTGCCTCGCGGCCGACGCGCGGGCCCAGCGCGAATTCATCTACGACTTCCAGGTCGTCGTCACGGCGAATGAAGTCATCGCCAACGGGCTGGGCGGGACACTCTCGACGCTGCCCGTGGGCACGCTCGGCGAGCTGCGCCTCGTGATCGAAGGCGACCGCGCGACCTACCCCGGCTGGAATACCGAGACCATCGTCGCGCACGACATCCTCGAGGTCTCGTTCACGGCCGGCAGTCTGTCCGCGAACGGACTTGCCAGCACCTACCCCACGGCCAGCCCGTTTCTGGCGCTCCAGATCGCCGACAACGAGGTCGTCGACACGATCAATCTGATCCGCGTGGACGCGCTCGAGGCCGTGCTCGCGCTGAGCCACCCGGATATCGCCTTCACCACGATGGCCATCCGTCAGGACAGCCAGCCGGGCCAGGTGCCCACGCTTCTTTCGAGCCTCTTCCCGCCGACCAGCGCGAATCTCCAGCTCGCGACCACGCGGAAGCTTGTGATCGACTCGGCGATCGATCCGCAGTACTCGGTGACGTTTACGTTCTACGGCATGCAGGGCACGCAGGAATGCCCGGGCGATGTCAACGGCGACGGTGCGCTCTCGCCCGCCGACTTCAGCGCATGGATCGCCGCCTTCAACGCCAACCTGCCCGCCTGCGACCAGAACTCCGACGGCGTCTGCTCGCCGGCAGATTTCAGTTCCTGGATCGGGAACTACAACGCCGGGTGCTGAAATCAAACTGGTTGTGTCCGTCTGATCAGTCGCCCGCGGCTTGGTATTCGAACGCGCCCAGGCGGTTGCCCTCGGTGTCCTCGAAGCCGAAGCCGCGGGGGGCCCAATCGTTCTTGGGCGGCCCGAGTTCGTCGATCGGCGTGCCGAGCCTTGTCAGGTGCGCGTGCAGTGCGTCGAGATCGCGCGACTCGAAGTCCAGCACGCTGTGCGTGATCGCGGTGTGCGTGGAGCCAAAGGCGAGCCGGGCGTCCTCGTCGGCGGTCTCGACCAGCAAGAGCTTGGGAGCCCCCGCCGCGTCGCCCCTCGGCACAAGCATCGCGTGGTGGTCGTCCGACCACTCCGACGTGTAGCCGAGCGCCGCCTCGTACCAACCCGCAGCCCGCGGCAGCGAACGGACGGGGATCTCAATCGTCGCCAAACGAACCGATGGAGCTTGCATGGGCTGATGGTAGAACTGCATCCGCGGGGGGTTCAACGGCGTTCTGACTTGCCGGCGTTGGTTGGTGGAGCTGTTCCGAGAGTGGGAACTTTCTGGAGGTGCTGAGGAGGCGGTAGGGGAGTGGGGTCGGTGCTCAGGCCACACAGAAATCCCAAGAAAATATACTCAAATCAGCCTCGCATCTGGTAGTCTGTTCGGAGAGCCCGAGAAGCTTCAGATGGAGAAGATCAATGCGATTCAATGCGTGCCTGATTGGTCTGGTATTTGCATCCTCAGCCGGGGCCCAGGATGTCATCAGGTACGACTTCGCCATCAGAGTCTTGTCGAACACGGTCCCCAGCGGCGACCTCGCATCCATCGGTGTCAATGAGGTCGGTACGTTTACGCTCATTGCTCTGGATGACCGAACAATTTTCCCCAGTTCACCGACTACACCAACCTTTCAAACACATCAGGTCTTAGATGTCTCTGTCAGCGTTGGCTCATTCAGTTCCGGCGCGGCTGAAGGTGCATATCCGAATACCAATGGAATCCTGGGCTTACTCATGGATGACAACACATCTTTCAGTCCGAGCGGCCCTTTCTTCGACTCTTTTATACTCCTACCACAGTTCGCTGACCCCGAGATCGGAAATACTGCGTTTTCTCTTAGTAGACGAAACACCGATACCGCCCCAACCTTCCTGAACGGGCTGGATCTGCCTCGGTCACTCGATTTGTCTGCGACAACCCCGGGCCTGTTTCCAGAATTCCACATCCCCTCAGACCTCGCTGGCGGAGACGTTGTTTTCGATGTATTCGACGTCACCATCACCGTGATCCCAACACCCGGCACCGGCGCCTTCCTCGCCCTCACGGGCTTGGCCGCGATGCGGCGCAGACGCTGAGAGCACAAGTAAGAGTGCCTCCGGCCCCGGCTCTGCGTGGTCGGTGCTCGAAGTTGGTTAGCCAAAGGTATCACCGACCGCGTGAAGGGTTCAGTTGCGTAGGGGCGATTGGTGCTATCTGCTGTCAATAACAGAAAGCATTTGAGCGTGGACAGGGATCTGGTATGTTACACACACGGCTTGGGAAGGCCGATGGGAGACAAGATATGCGTCATTTTGTATCGTTATGTGCTATGGTTGTAGCCGGATCTGCCCATGGGGATATCCAGGAATATGTCCGGTATGAGGTCGATCTCGCGGTTGTGAGCAACACGGTCCAGCCATCAACATCCAACGACCTTGCTTCTCTAACCGTAGGCACGGCTGGCTCTTTGACATTCGATGTTCTGAATGATTCGTCTATCTTTCCTTCGAGTGATCCTCAGCATCAAAGCTATCAAATACTTGATACTCACTTCACGTCTGGGAACGTGTCAACAAGTGGTGCCCAGGGGGTTTACCCGTCCTCAAATATGTTCCACGGTGTTCAAGTGCTAGATAATTCAGCGGGTCTCCCAGCCGGGTTGCGAGACACGCTGTTTATTCATCTCTTCATGGATCATCCCGACTTCAGTATCACTTCAATGGACTTGTCACAAACTCTCGTTGGTGATGAACCCACACTTATCCAAGGTCTGGATCTCCCCCTGAGTATGGACACTTCACTCATCAACGGCGACCAGATATTCGTGATCAACTCTTCAGCCGGACCAAGCCAGCAGATCCGATACGGGCTAGTTGATCTGCGGATTGAATACATCCCCACGCCCGGCACCTCCGCCCTCCTCGCCCTCACCGGTTTGGCCGCGATGCGGCGCAGACGCTGAGATCACAAGTAAGAGTGCCACCGGCCCCGGCTCTGCGGGGTCGGTGCTGCTTTGGAAGGTTGGCTGCGGATGCACTGACCCCGAGGACGGAGTCAGTGGGGCGAGGGGAGAGTGCCACCCGCCCCTGTCTCCGTGTGCCACTGGTTGCTTGCAACCAGTGATCTTGGGTGGGAGAAAGCACTGTTTGGCAAGCAGGGCTACGCGGAGGTGGAAGTTGGGCCACCCGCTGGTCATTAACTAGTGTCATTTGCATCAGCCTAGCAAAAGTAGTATATATTGTAGTGATATTGGAGGCCATACCGTGAACAACATTTCATTTTGGGCTGCGTTTGAAGAGGCTAGTGATGAGTCTATCTTGGATACGCTCACACGAACTCAGACCCGCCAGCGGGAAGAGCCAGACCAAGACGCCACATCTATTAGCAATCCCACCAAAACGCTCACTGCAACTCGTGAAGAAGACGATCAAGATCCTCAGCCTAGAGGCTTTGCTGCTATCCCTCGCCCAACTCTCATGCAGACCCAAACGATCACTAAGATGCGTGAAGAACAAGATCAAGACCCCGTGCGAACAGGTTTTGCGGATCCTTGTAACATCAGTGCGATGCTAACTCAGACAGCTACTGAGTCCCGCGAAGAACCAGATCAAGATCCTCCCGTACGAGGTTTAGCATCTTTCCCCCGTACGGATAAGGTACATGCATGACCCCACCATACTTATTCTGACGAACTCGACTGATGCCACCACAGACTACCTGTGCCAGAGGCTTGATCAGAAAGCTGTCGCATACTGTCGGTTCGATACTGACACAGCCCTTGATTCGATTGAACTCAACCTATCTTCTGATTACTCCCGTCTCTCGTGGCTAAAGCACAGTATCGAATCACGACATGTTGATTCCATCGTGTATCGGAGACCCAAGCCATTTTCTCCCGCTATATCTGGGGACAATGCTCAACAAGTACATGCTGCCGATGAGTGGGCCGAAGCACTCGAAGGTTTTCTTTCACAGGTACCCGCACCCCGCTGGATCAACTATCCTCCTTACAACTTCATTGCCTCACACAAGACCGACCAGTTAGTGAGAGCGCGAGCAAATGGACTCCTAGTGCCGGAATGGATAGTCACGACCAACCCAACTGTCGCAAGGAATTTTCTCGCTAAGTACGGACCGGACATTATCGCAAAACCGCTTGCAAGCGGATACATCGAAAGAGACAATCCGGCAGATGATACGCTGATCTACACGCAATGTATCAACCCATCCCACGACTACCTGCTCGACAGAATCACAAACTGCCCAGTTCTCTTTCAAGCAAGGGTGCCCAAATCAACTGATGTTCGACTAATTGCATTAGACCGACATCTCTTAGCGGTTTCTCTAACTGCCCGTGACTGTGATGGTCTTCAGCGACTAGATATACGACGAGACAATATGCGCGACGTGAACTATGCCACGTTGTCCGTACCAACTCAAATTGCCAATGGCGTCTTGCAACTGATGAACAGCTACAGCCTTCGTTTCGCAGCAATCGACTTTGCTATCGACGACAAAGGCCAATGGAACTTCTTTGAAATTAATCCTAACGGCCAATGGGCGTGGCTCGACTTAGTCGGAGCTAGCGATATTGGATCGCTGTTTGTAGAGACTCTTCAAAAACCGTTTGAGACATAACATGTCGGACACCACAACCAATACTCCTCCTTCTTCTCCTCCCAAGCGTTCTTGCATTGATATCGCGGAAGACATTGCAATTATGTTGGCGTATCGCACCGCCTACCTACTTATCTACTTTCTTAATCCAGGACACAAATATGATGAGATTCGTAGCGGTGAAATGACTTGTGCTTCCCCATCTCCGACAGTGGTGCTACCTGACGACGCTGATCCAGACTTGGCGATAGCCGAAGCAAGACGAGAAGTTGATCGAGAAGAGGAACGCAGGTCCGCAATTGATGACAAGAGTAAGGTGCTTTTAACTGTTAGCGCTCTACTTCTTGCTGCCAATGCAGCACTACTTGCACATCTTCCTTATCGGTGGGTTGGGCTTATCCCCCTTGTCTTCGTACTCTCCGCCGTCTTTTTGACGCTGATGTATTTTCGTACGTACAAGACAATGAGAATGGATCCTACAACGATTAATTGGTCGACAAATACTGCGACTAAACTCGCAATCGCACGAGACGAGTTTAACTGTGCGAGAAGTATGGGGCCGCAGAACGACCTGCGCATTGGGGTTCACCGAGCAGCCCGGCGTGCATTGATACTGGCACTTGCGTCATTAGTACCCGTGCTACTCTCAGTTGCATTTTACAGACCCCCAGACCTGCTAGTAAAGCGTATCGAGACCGACGCTAGAGTGCGTTCACTACTGCTAGGCCCGCCAGGTACTCGCGGTCCCATGGGACCTCAAGGACAAGCAGGCCCTGCCGGGCCGACTGGTCCAAAGGGTGATACTGGTGAAGCTGGACCGCAGGGATCACCAGGAGCAATTGGCCCCGTAGGCCCACAGGGCGAAGCAGGTCCGGCTGGACCACAAGAGCCTCCCAGTAAGAATGATGATGAACGCTAAACCGCGTTATTGCATGGACGTAGCAAAATTATTGCGTCTGACAAAAGCACTTTATGCGGCGAGTTTGTAGCAAAAAGAGAAAGGGCCCATAAATGGGCCGTTTCAAGCGAGGCGCACAGGACTCAAACCCGCAACCTTCGGATCTACAGTCCGATACTCACCCCACCGCCTTCACAACCTTCGCCGCCGCATCCCCAAGATCACTCGCCGCCTGAAGCGTCGGCAGATCGCCCGCGGCCTTCTTGAGGATCTCGCGACCCGCGTCCACGTTCGTGCCCTCGAGCCTCACAACCAGCGGCACCTTGAAGCCGATGCTCTTGGCCGCGTTGACGATGCCCTGGGCGATCACGGCGCAGTCCATGATCCCACCGAAGATGTTGACGAGGATGCCCTTCACGGCGTCGTCGGAGAGGATGATGCTGAAGGCTTCGGTGACGGCTTCCTCGCTCGCGCCGCCGCCGACGTCGAGGAAGTTGGCCGGCTCCCCGCCGTGGAGCTTGATGGTGTCCATGGTCGCCATGGCCAGGCCCGCGCCGTTGACGAGGCAGCCGATGTTGCCGTCGAGTGCGATGTAGCTCAGGCCCATTCGGCTGGCGCGCATCTCGGCGGGGTTTTCTTCGGTGGGGTCGAAGAGGGCCTGGATCTCCTTGTGACGGAAGAGGCCGTTGTCGTCGAAGTTGAACTTGGCGTCGATGGCGAGGACCTCGCCGTCGGGGTGCTTGTCGCTGGGCGGGGTGACGATGAGCGGGTTGATCTCGGCGAGCGAGCAGTCCTTCTCAACGAAGAGCTTGGCGAGGTTGGTCATGACCTTGACGGCCTGCCCGACCTGCTTGCCCGTGAAGCCGAGCTGGAAGGCGATGTTGCGCGCGGCGTATGGCTGGAGCCCGAGCAGGGGGTGGAGTTCCTGCTTGATGATGGCGTCGGGGTTTTCTTCCGCGACTTTCTCGATCTCGACGCCGCCCTCGCGCGAGGCGATCAGGATGTTCCGCCGACGCGTGCGATCGACGGTGATGGCGAGGTAGTACTCGTGCGCGATGTCGACGCCCGCGGCGACGAGCAGCTTCTTGACCTCGAGCCCCTCGGGCCCGGTCTGGTTGCTGACCATCTTGTTGCTGAGCATGAAGCGTGCGGCTTCGGTGGTTTCCTCGGGTGAGCGCACGAGCTTGACGAAGCCCGCCTTGCCCCGGCCGCCCGCGTGGACCTGGGCCTTGATGACGGCGAGGTCCGTGCCCGACTGGCCCGCGATGTCTTTGTAGGTTCCGGCGGCGGCTTCGACAGATTCGAGCAGCGTGCCCGCGGGGACGGGGACGCCGGCGTTGGAGAGCAGTTCACGGGCCTGGTATTCGTGGATCTTCATCTCGGGCTCCTGATAGATGGTCAGCGATCCTACACCCGCGTTCTCGGGCCTGCGAGTGGGGTGCGGTTTGGATTCGGATGGGGATGGTCGGATTGTGGTTGCAAGCGGATCGGCGCGAAAAAGTGGATCTGCGGGCCAGACGACGCGGTTGAGACGGATGCCGAGCTTTCCGGCTGGGAAAGTGGGGCAGGGCACGGGGGTTCGACTCTCTCCCCCGTTCGAGCCATCCGAAACCGGGGGGCATGAACGAGACCACATCGACCTCACATCTTCGGCGGGGGCGTAGCCGAGGCCGAGCATTCACACTCATCGAGCTCCTGGTCGTCATCGCGATCATCGGGGTGCTGATGGGGATCATCGTGCCCGTGGCGGCCAAGGCCAAGACGAGCGCCCAGTCGTTGAAGAGCCTCTCGAACCTCCGCCAGATCGGGCTGGGGTTCACGATGTACACCGACGCCGAGCGGAACTTCCCTTCCGCCGACCGCCTGCCCGAGGCCTACCGCCGGGTCCGCTGGTCCTTCGGCGGGGTGAACACCCTGCCCAGCGGCTCGGACGACCCGGTCGCCGACCTGCCCCGCCCGCTGAACACCTATCTGGACATGGCGGCCAACACCACGGCCCTGAGCGAGGTGTACCACTCGCCGGCCGATGACGGGCTCTACTACCTGTCGATCCCGGAGGAGCCGGTGTGGGAGCGACTGGGTCTGGAGACCGACGCCCACATCGCCGAGACGTCGTTCCTGGCCCTCGGGACGAGCTACTTCGCCAACGAGTGGATGTGGTGCCAGCCGGGAGCGGCGATCGGTTTCCACAACCAGGGCGGCCCGGGCAGCGCGTACACGACGCGTCTGGGCCCGAGGAACGTGACCGCGGACCCGTGGCGTTTCGTCGTCGTGGGCGGGGCGGGGCAGATGGAAGCGGGGCGGTATTCTGACGCCGAGCTCCAGACCGCTCTGGCGGTCGAGGGCTTCTGGTATGGCCCGCGCGAGGGTCATCTGGCCTTCCTGGACGGGTCGGTCCGGTCCGAGCGCATGGAGAGCGGCGCGGACACGAGCCAGTACACGTTCTACGTGGACCCGCGCAAGCACCGCTCGCCCGACGCCTGGCGCCGGGCGTACGGGCCCTGACCCGACGTCAGCATCCGGCGTTGTAGTTGGCGACCCAGGCGGAGAAGTCAGCCGGCGTGCAAGAACCGTCGCCGTTCTGATCGCACGCGGGCGTGCCGGCATTGAACGCGGCGACCCAGGCGGAGAAGTCGGCAGGTGACAGTACACCGTCGCCATTCACATCGGCGATGCAGGGTGCTGCTGGGGCGGTAAAGACGAACGCAGAACCGGTCTGGCTGCCGTGAACGGTGTTGCCGAAGTAAGCACCGACCGTAGCCAAATCACCACCAACGGCGACGGACGTGCCGAAACGCTCATCTGTCGTTCCATCGCTCGGGAGCAGCTTGGCGAGCTGCGTGCCGGCAGCGGCATCGAACAGATACGCCGAACCTGAACCGCTGCCGTTATCATTCGAGATCCAGGCGCCCGCGGCAACGGTGCCGTGATTGATAGCGACGGAATACCCCAGATGCTTGAACTCCGCGCCATCGTCAGCGAGGAGCTTCCATAGCTGTGTGCCTGTTGCGGCATCGAAGAGATAGACCGACCCGGAGTCCGTGCCGTCGTCGTCGTCTCGAATTGCGCCAACAGCAACAACGCCGTTGTCGATGGCGATGGAGCGCCCGAACTCATCGCCCGCGGCCCCGTCGTCGGGGAGAAGCTTGTAGAGCAAGCTGCCCGTGACGGCATCGAAAAGATACGCAGCACCAGCATCAAAGCCGAGATCATCGTCCCGGTATGCCCCGATGGCGACAATCCCGTCATCGATGTCGACGGCGAAGCCGAAGTTATCCCCGCCGCTCTCGGTGCCGGGTTTGAGTTTGAAGAGTTGCTCACCCGTAGCCGCGTCGAAGAGATAGGCCGAACCCTGTTGAGGGAGCGTGCTTGAGTCTCCCCACGCACCCACGACAACGACGCCGCTGTCGATCGCCACGGCGAAGCCGAAGAGTCTCCCAGTCTGGCCGTCCTCCGGGAGGAGCTTGTGGAGCTGTGCTCCGGTATTTGCATCAAAGAGATACGCCGCGTACGGGTTCACGGCGCCAGAAACGGCGATGAATGTCCCGACGACGACGATGCCGCCGTCGATGCCGATCGAAATGCCGAAGTTATCGTCCGCGGCTCCATCGTCCGGAAGGAGCTTGTGGAGTTCGCTGCCCGTGGTGGCATCGAAGAGATATGCCGCCCCCGAAGAAAAGCCATAGTCATCATTCTGGGAGGCACCGACCGCAACGATCCCGCCGTCGATGGCGATGGAATGACCGAAGAGGTCAAAGAGCACCCCATCAGACGCGATGAGTTTGCGGTCCTCGTTGAGGATCTGGCCCATGGTCGGCAGGGCCCCAGCAGCGGCGAGCCACGCAAGAAAGTACAGGCCTGTGTCGGTGAGTTTGGGCATACTTGCTCCGGAGAGATGGTGACTGTCCGGAGTCTAACGGGAGCTGGTTTCAGATAGAGAAAAATCGCAATTTGCGAGCCCGGCGGCCCCATTCTCGGGCTTCCAGATGGGTCTTTCCGAGGGCCCCTCGGCCTCGCCATCCCAGGGGTTGGGGCCTATCCTCTCTCCCCCGGCCTCTGGAGCGCGGGGATCACCTATCAGCGGAGGATCGGCCGAATGGCTGCAGGCACCAAAGGTACCGTTATCCAGGTCATCGGCTCGACGTTCGATGCCCAGTTCCCCGAGGACGCGCTCCCGGAGATCTACAACGCCATCGAAGTGACGTGGAAGCAGGAAGGCGAGGCGAGGCGTCTCTACGGCGAGGTGCAGCAGCACCTTGGCGGCGGGGCCGTCCGTGCCGTTGCGCTCGGCTCGACCGACGGCATGAGCCGGGGCATGGAGATCGTCGACACCGGCGCTCCCGTCTCCGTCCCCGTGGGCGAGGAAGTCCTGGGCCGGGTGTTCAACCTGCTCGGCAACCCGATCGACAACAAGCCCGCCCTCGAGGGCACTAAGCGGATGCCCATCCACCGCGCTCCTCCCGAGTTCGACCAACTCAACCCCAAGACCGAAATCCTGCCCACGGGCATCAAGGTCGTCGACCTGCTCTGCCCCTTCGTCCGAGGCGGCAAGATCGGCCTCTTCGGTGGTGCGGGTGTCGGCAAGACCGTCATCATCCAGGAGATGATCGCCCGTGTGGCCCGTGAGTTCGGCGGCTACTCCGTGTTCTGCGGCGTGGGCGAGCGGACCCGTGAAGGCAACGACCTCTGGCTCGAAATGCAGGAGGCCGAGTACACCGATGAGAACGGCAACACCGCCCACGTCATCGACAAGGTGGCGATGGTCTTCGGTCAGATGAACGAGCCCCCCGGCTCGCGTCTGCGTGTGGCTCTGTCCGGCCTGACCATGGCCGAGGAGTTCCGCGACGCCTCCGGTAAGGAAACCATGATGTTCGTCGACAACATCTTCCGATTCACCCAGGCGGGTTCGGAAGTGTCGGCGCTGCTCGGCCGAATGCCCTCTGCGGTGGGTTACCAGCCGACGCTCTCGACCGAGATGGGTGAGCTTCAGGAGCGGATCACCTCGACCGCCAAGGGCGCCATTACTTCGGTGCAGGCCATTTACGTCCCCGCGGACGACCTGACCGACCCCGCGCCCGCGACGGCGTTTGCTCACCTTGACGCGTTCGTCGTTCTGGCCCGTGGCATCGCCGAGAAGGGCATCTTCCCCGCGGTGGACCCGCTCGCCTCGACCTCGACCATCCTCGACCCGGGCGTGCTCGGCGAGCGTCACTACAGCGTCGCCAGCCAGGTCCAGCGGATCCTGCAGCGCTACAAGGACCTCCAGGACATCATCGCGATTCTCGGTGTCGACGAGCTTTCGGAAGACGACAAGCTCATCGTGGCCCGTGCCCGCCGCATCGAACGCTTCCTCTCTCAGCCCTTCTATGTGGCCGAGGTCTTCACCGGCTTCCCGGGTATCTACACCAGCCTCGAGGACACGATCGATTCGTTCGAGCGTCTGGTCAACGGCGAGGGCGACGACCTGCCCGAGTCGGCGTTCATGTACGTCGGCACGCTCGACGACGCCCGCAAGAAGGCCGAGAAAATGGCCGCCAACGCCTGATCCCGGCGTCACCCCGATCCACCCGAGCAGCCCCGCCATGTGCGGGGCTGTTTCTTTGGTAGGCCGGCATGAACGCTTTCTGGCAACGGAATCAGGGAGTGGCTGTCGCGCTCAGGATGGTGATGGCCGTATAGATCAGCCCGGTAACGAGCCCGATTCCGAAGGCAATCCAGCTCCACTTCTTGGATTGTTGAGAAGTCTGGTGTGCTTCCTGGAATCGCCCGGCTGAGTTGTGCCCCATAGTCTGTGCCGCGAAGACGATCGCCGGGATTCCAAAGGGCCAGCAGCAAAGAATGGTCACGATGATGGCCGTCGCCAGGCCCGACGGTGCCGGCCCCAGCCCGTCGTTGGCGACCCCGCCGTGTCCGCCGGCTCTGAGTAGTTGCTCGCCGCACTGCATGCAACGGAAGTTATTGTCGTCGTTGAGTGAACCACATTTCGCGCAGTACATGGCTTGTTGCTCGCTTGTCTTACGTGTGAGACCTGATCCGTCGTCAGCTTACAACAGGAAGATGAGCCATGTGAGCAGGATACATTGAACCGTTCCGAGGATAATGCCGGTCCAGGCACGGGCGACGCCTTTGCTTTCTGGTTTCAGTTTCAACTGCTTGAGGCCAATGATCCCGGAAGCCACCGCGAAGAGGCCCGGGAGCCCCGCGAAGAAGAAGCCGAAAATACCCAGATACCCGGCGATCATGCTGAACGGCTCAACGTTCACGGGGATCAGCATGCCCGCCTCGTCGGCGAAACTCGGGATGGGTGGAGGAGCTAGTCTTGGGAGCGCCGAGCCGCAGGAGCTACAGTTCACACCGGTATCTGGCTGTTGTTGGCCGCAGTTGGGGCAGTACATGGACGCTCGGGCTCCTGATCAAATCCAGAGAGGCAGCCGGCAGAGTATACCGGCCCTCGGACTGAGATTGGTTCCGGCTCTATTTCTGATCGGATGGGTCGTGGCGGCTCTGTTCGTCAAGCCTGCCGAGTATCCCTCGTGGTACCGATGCCTTTTCCATTCGACCACCGGGTGGTACTGCGCCGGGTGCGGGTCAACGCGGGCGACACACATACTTGTTCGGGGCGATATTGTCGCAAGCCTGGGTCAGAACTCGCTCGTCCTTGTGCTCGGTGTGCCGGCTGCAGCGTGGGTCGTCTATCGATGTTTCCGCCCGGAGAGCCGAACGCGCTGGAATGTACCCGGGTGGGTCGGTTGGGCGGTGCTTGCCGTGGTACTGTCATTCTGGGTGCTACGAAATCTGCCGATGAGATCGTTCGATGTGCTCAGGCCCCATTCGGCTTCCAGTTCCAACATAGAATAATCAGCACGCCGCGAGCAAGAGGACTGAGATGGTCAACACCAAAACCGCCCCCCGTCGTGAGCTGAGTTTCGGCTCGCTCGATGAACTCAGCGCCGAGCTTGATCGCCTTGAGGCCGCCAATGCCGCCGGGAACCTCGGGCACACCGGCAACTGGACGCCCGCAGAGATCCTCGATCACATCGCCAACTTCTGGACGTGCTCGCTCGACGGCTTCCCGCCCGGCAAGGTCCCTATGCCGATCCGGATCATGGCGCAGGTGCTCTTCAAGAAGAAAGCGGTCAGCGGCAGCCCGCCCCCGCCCGGTTTCAAGATCCCTGCAAAGATGGACGCCTTCATGCCGCGACAGGGCGTGACATTCGAGCAGGGCATGGAAGCGCTCCGCACATGCATCGAGCGCACGCGCAATGGCGACGCCTACATCCCCGCCAGCCCGCTCTTTGGAGAGCTCACGCGCGAGCAGTGGATCACGATCAACCGCAGCCACAGCGCGATGCATCTGTCGTTCATCTCTGTCAATCATTAAGGAGCGTGCCGATGGTCGCGATCGTCTTCGCCGTGCTGGCGGGGCTGTGCTGGGGTGTCGGGGAGGTCTTCACCAAGAGCGTCTTGCACACCAAAGCGATCGGGCCGATCACGGCTATCGCGGTGCGCTCGACCGTGGCCCTGCCCGTCATGTGGGCCGTCTGGGCGGCCCTGGTCGCCGGCCGCAAGATGGAGCCCGTGAAGTTCTGGCAGGCCGAGACCGCAACGCTGCTCAAACTCATCTTCGGCTCGGGACTCATCGCCGGCGCGGGCGGGATGCTCTGCTTCTATCTCGCGCTCAGCTTCGGCGATGTCAGCCGCGTCAAACCCATCGCGTTCTCGCTCGCCCCGGCGATCGCGGTGATGCTGGGAGTGCTGTTCCTGCACGAGTCCTTCGACTGGCGCAAGGCCGGCGGCGTGGCGCTGATCATCGCGGGTGTGATCGTCCTGGCTACAGCATCGGGTGCGCAGAAAAACACGGCGCCGAGTGTGAACCCGAGCGCCGCGTCAGTGGAGTGAGTACCTGGATTGTGATCGTTTAGCGCCGACGTCGAGCGGCGCCGAGCGCACTCATGCCTAGGAGCGCCAGCGACGCGGGGGCGGGGACGTTGCGGTACTCGAAGGTCGCGGTGATGGTGCCCTGGTGGCGGATGCTGGGGAGCTCAACGAAGACGCCGTAGAACGGATCCTGGAACGGGAAGAAGGGGCCGTCGGGCGGGTTGTTGGGATCCACGGCGGGGAAGCCGGGGTCTGAGTTGTAGCCGGCGAAGATCTCGGAGAACCCGCCGAGCAGCGTGGTGAGCGTGCCCTGCCCGGTGAAGACGTCGAGGAAGTCCTGATCGTTGTGGTCATAGGCAGCGGTGAAGTTGAACATGCCCGTGTCGACGGTTTCGACGTAGGTGTCGGGCCCCGAGCCGTTGTAGCCGTCGCTCGGGCCGAGTTCGGGGACGGAGATCGAAGCGCCGCCCGCGCCCGGTCCGAGGAAGGGCGGGTTGGGGTTGTCGTCGACGAGCCCGAGCTGGTGGATCGAGATGTAGCTGATCTCGGCGTAGAAGTTGTCGGCCGCGATCGAGATCGGCGAGTTCTGCTCGAATCGCGACGTGATCGAGATGCTCTGGTCGTAGCTGAGGGTGACGCCGATCAACTCGCGCGTGCCGCCCATCGTGTCGAAGAGCTGGAACTCGGGGAACGCCACGTCGATGGCGACGTCGTAATCGAACGGGATGACTTGCGTCACGGTCTGCGCCGAGGCAGCCCCGGCGGCCAGAGCCGCGATCAGTGCAACGGTGGTCTTCATCTGTCGTCTCCCTGCCCCGCCCATCCGGGGCCAAATCCATGTGTGCGTGGCCCCCGTGTGGGCCTTTGGATCCGAAGGTACCGGGAGATGGGACCAGCGCCAAGAGATTATCTAAAAAATCTCCAGAGATTTTTCCAAGGTGCTGCATACACCCCGGAATCTGCTGTAGGATGCTCGCATGGCCCGAGCCGCGACGAAACCCGATTCCACAGCCGAGGCGTTGCCCGGGGCCTTTGGTTCGGAGGCCGAGCGTGCGATCCGTGAGGCTCAGGCGGCTCTTTCGGATCTCATCACCGAAGCCGGCCTCGAGGGTGTGCGGGCGGTGGATCTGGCCCGGACGCTCAAACTCGACAAGACCCTGGCCTGGAAGCTCGCACGGTTTACGGATCAGTCCGACCCGTGCTCGGCCTTCAAGCACCTGCCCGGGCAGGGGGGCGTCGAAATTGTCGTCAAGGCGGCGGGCAATCTGGGCGTCACGCCCGATCGGCTCGACGCGGTGCGCAAGGCCGACCGCGATCTGCGCGGGTTTGTGCGCAAGCACGCGGGGGATCGGCGGACGTTCGAGGCGATGCTCGCCGGCGCTCGGCCCGATCCGCAGACCGAGGCCGAGGAACGCAAGGCGTTCTTCAAGGCGGGCAGCGCGATCTGGGGTGTGCGCGCCAAGGCGCAGATCCTGACGCTCGCGCTGGCGCCTTCAGCGCGTGACCCGGGCAAGCTCGACTGTGTGCAGGTCTCGGGGTTCGTCGATCTCGAGCGGCTGCGACCGGATCTGCCCTGGGTGATTCGACGACTTCGCGTGCATGAGGACGACGGCTCATCCTCGGGCCCCTTCGAGCGCGAGCCGCTCGACCCCGAGGGCGCGAGCAAGCTGGAGGGCGCGGACCGCCCGCTGAGTCTGATGACCTCGTACTGCTCCAAGCCCCTGCCCGAGATCCGCCAACGCGTGGGGCAGACGGGGTGGCTCTATGACGAGCTCGCGCCGGGCGATGTGGGGCGCAAGGGCGCGGTGACGGTCATCGCGGGCGAGCGCTACCACGCGGCCCTGCCAAGGTATCGCAGCGAGGACAACACCGAAGGTCGGTACATCCTGACCGTGCGCACGCCAGTGGAGTATGTGCAGTTTGATCTGTTGCTGCACCCGGACCTGGTCAACTTCCGCTGGCCCACGGTGACGGTGACGGGCAATCTGGAAGAGCGGATCTCGAGCGAGAAAGCCGCGGGGCGCGAGCTCTTCCCGATCAAGCCCGCCGACGCGGTGACGCCCGGCTCGCTGCGATCATCCGCGATGCCGATCGATTACACGGGGCTTGTTTCCGAGGCGATCTCTCGCGGCAAGCTGGGCGATCTCAACGGCTACCGGTGCTACCGGGCCGCGATCGACCACCCGCCCGCGCCGTGCGAGATCACGCTGACCTGCGAGCTTGCCGAGTCGTCGTGACTCAAAAAGACAAGCCCCCCGCGTAAGCGAGGGGCCCGTGTGTTTGATGCAAGTGTGAGCTTGTGCGACCCTGAGCTTGCGCAAGGGGGTCGCCAATCAGCACATCGTCATGCCGCCGTCGACGGTGATGACCTGGCCCGTGAGGAAGCCGGCGTCGTCGCTCGTGCAGTATGCGACCGCGGCGGCGATGTCCTCGGGCGTGCCGAGACGCTTGACCTGGATGAGGCCCTTGACGGAGTCGAGGACGCTCTCAGGGAGGTTGGCGGTCATGTCGGTCTGGATGAAGCCCGGCGCGACGACGTTGGCGGTGATGCCCTTGCCGCCGATCTCACGGGCGACGGTGCGCGTCATGCCGACGAGGCCGCTCTTGCTGGCGGCGTAGTTGGCCTGCCCCGAGTTGCCCACCAGCCCGCTGGTCGAGGCGATGTTGACGATGCGGCCGAACTTGCCCTTCATCATCGCGCGGGCGGCGGCCCGCATGGCGACGAACGCGCTGGTGAGGTTCGTCTCGATGACCGCGTCCCATTCCTCGTCGGACATGCGGAGCAGGAGGTTGTCGCGCGTGATGCCGGCGTTGTTGACGAGGATGTCGAGCCTGCCGTGCTCGGCGATGACGCCCTCGATCGCCTCGGCGAAGGCCTTGCGGTCGGAGATGTCGACGGCGCAGACGCTCGCCTTGCCGCCGGCGGCTTCGATCTCGGCTTTGACCTCGCTGAGCGGGCCCTCGCTCCGGCTGGCCAGAACGACGTGCCGACCTTCTTTGGCGAGCCGGAGTGCGACGGCCTTGCCGATGCCTCGGCTGGCGCCGGTGACGAATGCGATACGGGTATCAGACATCAGGAATCCTTTGTCATCGTGTTGCGGTTCAGCCGGCGCCGGTGTCGGCCATGCTGCGGACGTCATCGACGCTCTGACCTGAGAGCTCGGCGTAGAGCTCGATGATGCGGTCGCGGTCGATGTCCAGACCCTGCACTTCGGTGATGGTCGTCATGCTCTGGATGAGCCCGGAGACGTAGGGGGCGGCCAGTTTGCTGCCGGCGTCGGACTTGGTCTTGCCCTGGTCGTACATGGTCTGGGCCTGTTCGGCGGAGATGCCCATCGACTGCGAGATGCCCGCAAAGACAAGGCTCTTGTCGGAGACGGGGATGCCCAGATCCGTTTGGATCTTTGTATTCAGTTCGACGATCATATAAATGAGCATCGGATCGAGTGATGACAGGGCGCTGCTCATGTCGCCGGCCGAGGGCGTGCCCGGTGCGGCGACTGTGCTGGCCGAGCCGCCGGTGGCTTCGTAGTTGGGGTCGGCAAAGTCGCTGGCGCGTGGGCGTTCCTCGTCGCCGGTGGGTTCAGCGGTGAAGACGAGCCCGCCGCCGGGTCCTGGTTCGATGCCCCAGGCGAGCGTGTAGGCCGAGCCGGGGGTCTGGAGCGCGTAGACGACGCTCCCGCCCTGGCCTGCGCCGGCTTCACGGAGTTCGAGCACGCGGACGGCTTCGAGTTCGTCGGTCGCGTCGTACCAGCCGCCCGTGATGAGCAGGCGGTCGAGCACGGACTGACCCGCCAGGTCGAGCATGGAGCGGACCTCGGCGTCGTCGCCTGCGAGGAAGGCCTCGGCGAAGTTCACGACGGAGCGCGCCAGGTCTGCGTCGATCGGCGCGACTTCCTGCGGGAAGGTGATCCGCGCGTCGGCGTCCATCTCCGAGAGCACGCTCTGGATGTCCACCGGGTCCGGCGCTTTGGGCGCAGGCGGTGGCGGCGGCGGTGGAGGCGGGGGTGGCGGCTCTTCCTTGCAACCGATAAGGGCCGCGATCACAGCGCCCGTGAGCGCGGACGAAAGCTTCAAACGGGTCTGCATGATCAGATCTCCGGTGCGTCGTGGCTGATGACTTTGGTGGAGCGGGAAATGCGTTTGGCCATGCCCGCGAGGGTCTTGCCCGGGGCCAGTTCGTGGACCTGGGTCTCTGGGAACTGCTCGATGATCGCGGCGAACGACTGCGCCCAGCGGACGGGCGAGGTGAGCTGCTCGGCCAGGCGAGCCCGGATCGAGCCGGCGTCATCGGCGTGAGGCTCGGCCGTCACGTTCGACCAGACGGGCACGCGAGGTGCTTCGATGTTCACACCCGCGAGCGCGGCGCCCAGCGCCTCGGCCGCGGGCTGCATGATCGGAGAATGGAACGCGCCGGCGACGGCGAGCGCGACAGCGCGGAGGCCCTTGTCCGCGGCGACTTTCTCCGCGCGGGCGCAGGCGTCCTTGTCGCCCGAGAGCACGACCTGCCCCGGAGCGTTGAAGTTGGCGCAGACCAGAACACCCGACTCGCGCGCTTCATCGCACACGGCGTTGGCCTGGTCTTCGTCGGCGCCCACGAGCGCGACCATGCCGCTGGGCACGGCTTCGGCTGCGTTCTGCATCGCTTTGCCCCGCAGCGCGACGAGCCGGAGCCCGTCGGCGAAGCTGAACGAACCGGCGACGTGCAGCGCGGAGTACTCGCCCAGGCTCAGGCCCGCGGCGGCCTTGATCGGCGCTTCGTTCTCGCTCAGGCCCATCTGTGCGCACATGCCCCGCCAGCTCGCGATCGCGCAGGTGTAGAGCGCGGGCTGGCTGACGTCGGTGCGGTTGAGCATCTCGGCGGGGCCGGCGAAACAGATCGAGCTGAGTGTCTGTCCGAGCGAGGTGCCCAGGACCTGGTCGGCCTCGTCGAAAACGGCCTGGGCCTCCGGGCTGGTCTCGGCCCAGACTTTGCCCATGCCGACGGCCTGAGCGCCCTGTCCCGGGCACACGATGATCATGGGGTCTGCCATAGATCAGATGGTAGAGGCTCGCGCGCCGATGGGCGACCGCAGCCCGCACTCCGGGCACCGGGACCAGCGTTCGCGGTCGACCACGCAGCCGTCCATGTCCCGCCCGCACCAGATGCACTCCTGCTCGCCCCAGCACCGGCGCAGCTCGTCCTCGACGAGTCGATCCTGGATATGACGCTCGGCGATGAGCCAGAGCAGCGGGCCGGCCAGAGCAATCAAGAGGGCCAGGGACACCGAGACGATCAGGTTCGCCGGGTGGCTCTCGGGCCTGCCCGCGGCCCAGTCGAGGTAGGCGCTGACCGAGATCGGCCCGACGAGCACGCCCAGAACCAGAACGCCCAGCGCCACAGCTCCCCAGAACCGCACGCGGGCGCGGAGTTGCCGACGCTTGAGGACGCGGTGGGTCTGGAGGCGGACAGCGACGGCGTGAGCCTGTCTGCGTGTCAGGCCGAACTCCTGCTCCAGCACCCGGCGTGTGCGGGGGCGACGCAGGGGAAAGGTCAGTTGTCCGAGTCCGAGCGGATCGATGGGCA
Source organism: Phycisphaerales bacterium (assembly GCA_965228265.1). Classification (GTDB taxonomy): domain Bacteria; phylum Planctomycetota; class Phycisphaerae; order Phycisphaerales; family UBA1924. Next base: position 258,063 of record OZ245804.1, on the reverse strand, counting down.
GCACGGATTCGACGACCGCGCCCTCCGGATGCACGGGGCGTGGGACAGCACCCTTGCGCACGGGCGGGGTGGGTGTTGATCGCGCTGGACGATCGGTGGGCATGATTCTGTTTCTATCGGCGATTTCGGTGGATGATTCGGTGAATCAGATCTGCCAGAGGCTTGTGCCCCAGGTGAGGCCGCCCCCGAAACCGACGAACATGACCTTCTGGCCCTTCTCGACCCGGCCGGCCTCGCGGAGATCGTTCAAGACGAGCGGCACGCTGGCGGCCACGGTGTTGCCGAAGCGGTCGATGTTGACGTGCAGTTTTTCATCGGGCAGGCCGAAGCGTTCCTTGGCCGCCTGCAGGATTCGCTGGTTGGATTGATGGCAGACAAAGTGGTCGACCTCGTCGGCGGTGATGCCCGCGGCTTCGAGGGTCTGGCCGATCACCTGCGGGAAGGTGCCCACCGCGAAGCGGAAGACGCCCGCGCCGTTCATGTGCAGGACGCAGAGCTGGTCGTTGCTCTGGCGGTCATCTTCCGTCAGGTCGTGCTTTGTCTCGGGGATGTAGAGGTCGCTCCAACGCGAGCCGTCGGAGTGCATCGCCTGCGCGATCAGGCCCTTGGATGTGTCCTCGGTGCGTTTGAGGATGACGCCCGCGGCGGCATCGCCGAAGAGTATCGCAGCGCCGCGGCCGCGGGTGCTGAACTCCACGGATTTGGTGAGTGTGTCGGCGCCGATGACAGCGACGTTTCTGTAGGGGCCGGTCTGCATGAGCCCGTAGGCGGTGTTCATCGCGAAGACGAAGCCGCAGCAGGCGGCGGAGATATCCCAAGCGCCCGCGTTGCCCGCGCCGATCATCGACGTGAGTCGGCAGGCGGTGGGGGGGCAGGTCATCTCGGACGACATCGTGGCGAGGAGAACGAGGTCGAGCTCGCTCGCATCTGTCTTGGCATCGGCCAGGGCTTTCTCGAGTGCGCCCTTGGCGAGGTGGAGCACCGTTTCGCCGTTCTCGAGATCGGCCTTGTGGCGCTGCTTGATCCCGGTGCGCTGCTGGATCCACTCGTCGGAGGTATCCATCATGCCTTCGAGATCTTTGTTGGTCAGGACTTTCTCGGGCGCGTGTGCGCCGACGCCAACGATCTCGATCCCGAACTGTCGGTCAGCATGGTTTGGCATGAGCCCGGTCCTTCCCTGTCCGTCGCGGCTTCGCCCCGCGTGCGTCCAACAGGGATCGCGGCGCGTTGAAGCGGATCAGGCGGAGGCTGTCTGCGGCAGCACCGCGGCCTCTGCCTCGGCGATCCTCTCGACGATGCCGTCGTTGATCCCGGTCGAGACGTACTCCCGGCAGGATCGGATCGCGTTGGCGATGGTACGCGGTTCGCTCGAGCCGTGGGCGATGAACAGCGTTCCGTTCACGCCGATCAGCGGAGCCCCGCCGTACTCGTGGTAGTCGTTCTTCTTCCAGATGGATTTGGCCACCGGAGCGAAGCGGGACATCAGATCCGAGTCGATCTCGAGGATCTCCTGGGTGATCGCCTCGAAGATGCTCTTGGCGATGCCCTCGGCCGTCTTGAGGACGACGTTGCCCATGAGCCCGTCGGTCACGACCACGTCCGCCACGCCGGCGAAGAACTCGCGTCCCTCGATGAAGCCGATGTAGTTCAGACCCGGGGTCGCCTTGATCATGTCGCGGGCCTGCTTGATCGTGCCCGTGCCCTTGGAGTCCTCGGCGCCGATGTTCATCACGGCGACACGCGGGTTGTCGATGTGCAGCAGCTTGCGAGCCACGACGTCGGCCATCACCGCGTATTGCCAGAGGTGCGTCGCCGTCGGTTCCGGGTTGGCGCCGGCGTCGCACAGGACCATGGGCCCGTGCATGCTGGGCATGGCGACCGAGATGCCCGGGCGGTGGATGCCGGGCAGGCGCTTCATCTGCATGATGCCCGCAGCCACGCACGCGCCGGTGTTGCCCGCCGAGAGAGCCGCGTCGCAGCGCTTGGCGGGGTCCTGCTCGCGTTGCGAGCTGTACCGGCACATCTGGACGATGGAGGAATCGGGCTTGCCCTTGACCGCGAGCGAGGGCGCCTCGGCCATCTCGATGACCTGCGTCGTCGCGACGACTTCAAGGCGCGCGTCACTGACGCCAGCCTCTTCGAGCACTTCGTCGATATCACGCTGGTTCCCGAAGAGAACGAGCTTGTCATCGGGTGCGAGGTGCTGGAGCCCCTCGATGCAGCCACGAAGGATGTCGTCGGGGGCGTTGTCGCCGCCCATGACGTCAACAGCGATGCGCATCGTTTAGTCCCGCTCGACGCCGATGCCGAGCTTGCGGACCTTGATGGTCAGCCCGGGACGGACGTAGCCAGACTCGGCGCACGCGCGGTGGTTGCGCTTGGGCATGCCACTGACCGGGCAGATCGCCGGCTTGATCGCGGTGAGCGCGTCATGCGAACGACGACGACGGCTTCGGCCCTTGCTGACTCTTTGCGTGGGGAGCATGATGGATCCTCGATTCTGACACGGGCCCCTGGCCCGGGTTTGGCTGCAGCGGTTGCCCCTTCTCGGCCGAGGATCGGCCTCTTCAGAGGGCCCCAACACTAGCGCGGGCGGCTAGATAGGTCAACGGACCACAAGCCCGCGAAACCCGATCGGGATGCGAACAGATGGGTGTCTGGATTCCAATCCCAAGCGAGCCAAAATCGGCTTGGCTGGTGTATGTGGACCCTTTGACGAGAGCGACCTACGATCGGTCCGCTCCGCGGCCGAGAGGCCCCGGAATGCCTCCCTAGCTCAATCGGTAGAGCAGCTGACTCTTAATCAGCGGGTTGAAGGTTCGAGTCCTTCGGGGGGTATTTTCAGAAGGTTTTACCGGACTGCGAGGCACTGTCCAACGCCGGTCCAACGGATTGTGTCACGGCACCCCACTCGTTAGCGGCTCTAATCTTCATCTTCGTTAGACATGAGGGACCGCTCGATTAGAGGACGAATTTCCTCTGACACCTCAGCGAACTCTTCGGTGTCAAGCACCTTCCGCTTCCTATCCAACTCAACAATTTCGCCGCCAAAGTCCGTTCCTTCATCGTCGGTAAGCGCGAGGATTAACTGGCACTGATCCGGACGCTCGTCTCGGATTGCTTCGCGGATTAACTTGAAGCTATGGTCATCTTGATCATGCTGTCTTGGCGAGTCGATCACGAGTGGGCACATAGCGCATTTAGAATATTTGTCGATTGTCCGGAGGCTAGCCAAAACGAATGCGAGCACCGCCCGTGATACGTCGCTGCCAGAATCCTTAATCGGCGCTCCAAGCGATTTATATGCCGAAGCATGAACGTTTTTCACGTCAAGCTTATCGAGCATTCGCGCTGCTTGATTATTGTAGTAGCCAACGATCTCTTTCTTTCGCTTGGGGTCGTCGTATTCCTTCATCTTCTTGCGTGTTTCGGCTTCTCTGGAATCGAGTACCCCGAGTTGCTCATGAAGTGCAGACAGTTGCCGACGAAGCAGCCCAAGCATCTCTCGTCGGCCTTCACTCTTGATCACATCGTGTAAAACCAAGTTCTCTTTCTTTGATCTCAGCAGGGCCTCTACTTCTTCGGATTCCGCGCGAAGGCTGGACGTCATTTGCATAGCTGACTGGTAAGCTTCCTCCGCCTTGCGTTTCTGCTGGTCGAGTTCACTGAGTAGTCCGAGGCAACGATCTTCGTCCACCGCGATCGAGAATCGCTCGGCAAAATCGTTCGCATACTCCGCATGACACGTTGGGCATTGAACTGAGTCACCCTCTAGCTCACTCGCAAACTTCCGGTCGGCTTGAAGTTCCGCTAGCGCGTGTTTCGTGATGCGTAATTGGTCACGCACTGCTGACAAATCGCCATATGCGATCGCCATTCGATCGCGTAGCTGTTCTTCCTCCTGCTGTAGCCGGTTGGAACGTTCTAGGAGTTGGGTAACTTCTTCCTTGAAGAAATCAATGTCGACAGTAAAATCAACTTCCCGGAGTTCCTTGTGCAGATCCTCCAAAAGGCCGTCGAGAATCTCTCGTTCACGTCGCACCTCGTTCGCCTTGCTCACAATTTCGGCAAGCCGAATTTTTGCAAGATAGTAATCCGATGGTCTGATTCCAAAGTGGAACCTCAGTACATCTTCACGTCTGAATCGAAACTGCTGCAGCCTGGAGAAGGACCGAAGCCACTCATTGCCCCATCCCGAATCCTGATCGATGTAGAACGGCAAGAACAAGAAGGCAGGCGTTGCTTGCGTTTCTGCTCTTGCACTTTTGCCCGGTAGCTGCAAGCGAAAGTCAAACAACTTTGCAATGAATGGACTCACACCATGAGTGATACTCACGAAGGATTCGATCAGTTGGTCGTCGCCGTCAAAGAAACTAAATCGGTCGCCATTACGTATCACGCGGTATTGAACATCACTCACACGAAAGCGTAATGAGGTGACAACTCCAGATTGTTCCCAGTTTGGAGGAATGACTGGAGGTTTGGCACCGAGGGCCCAATAAAGCGATTTCACCAGCGAAGATTTGCCAGTGTCATTGTCGCCCTTGATTACCGTTGCGGTCGGATGGAGGCTGAGCCTTCTTGCGCTCCTTTCCTTCTGTGAGAAGAGAATGAGTTCGTCGAATCGCAATCGTTTCATGTTGCTTTCTCCTGAGCATCCGGATCAGGAGCCGGTAGTGTGTCATTTGACTCATGCAGACAAATCCCTATCATAGCACGAACGACATCGTGTGACAATGTCCTTTTAAGTGTTTTTAAGCCAGGATGTGATGCGGTTTCCTCAATGGTGTCCCAAAGTCTGGAGTGTCTTTTCACTTGAGTGACTACACCTCGGACTACCGAGAGGGAGTCGGTGATGAACAGGTTTGAACTATCAAGCAATTTCAACTGGATCTTACTTACCTCGTTGCGAATCCGGTTTACTTCTGCGAAGGGCACGTCCTCACTGTTCAGGCGACCGCCAATCAACGTTGCTAAGTCTTGCCGCAACGGCTCGGCAACAGCAACCTCGATCATCTTGGCAAAATGTGATCCAGATAGTCCCTTAAACTCACGTAGTTCATTGTAGGAAATTGGGATCTGCTCTGTGCGAAATCTCCTCTGGAGCTCGTCTTTGAGTGCTCTGTAGAAAGCCGGTGCAGGTAGTGTTTGGCCTCCCTGAATGGATTCAAGAAAATTGGCTACAACTCCTATTGCCATTTCCGCCTGGCCGCTAGGGGTGAGATTGCATTTCTTGTAGGTGAATAGCTTGAGGCCTGTTGATGCGTCCTGCGTGCTGTGCTCTGTGTTGATAGAATTAACGATCTCATCTTGCTCTGACTTTAGAAGCGCAGAAAAAGGAATCGTAGCAAGTTTTATGGTGCTTTGGGATTTTTGATCCTTTGCTTTGAGTGGTGCGTTGCTGACAAAGTAGAGTCCGGCAGTGCAATTCGGCCACAAAGTATACGAATGATACAGTTTTCCAAGAATTGAAAGTTTCTTGCCAGAATTTCCCTTTTCCTGTTTAATTAGTTGTTTCGTTGTCCAGTTTCCCGTCGTCTTCGATTTGATCTGGAAAAACTCTGCACTCGTCGGGTTTGTTTCCGCATTAAGAACGACTATGTCCTCGTGATAATCAATGAGTACGACATACTCGTCTATAGTTCTGTGAAGTTTAATCAAGTGACAAATCGCCCAATTGAGTTGAAACTCAAATCGATTTGCGCTTAGGGACCCAGCGGTTTCTCTGGGGCGGTGAGCAATGAGTTGAGCATCAAAAGCCATGGCGAGGGCGGTCCGTATCTGGATCTGTGTCGCCGTAATTCTACTGGAATCTATGCGTATCGGGGCAATACCCCGGCATTGTTGTAAGTCAGTTCAGTAACGATGTGATTTGCACCTTTGGCGGGTATGTGTAAGGTTTGGATCCCTTAAGTGCCTGCGGGCACCATCTTGTGGTTTAGAATGACCCAAATGCCACTGAAATGTGACAGATACTAGATCCCCGGCCGATCCAGATGGCAGGACCGGCCGGGGCAGGTGTCATCCCTGACACCAAGGAGCACGGGTCCTCAGCCCAGCGAGCCGAGGTAGGTCGTGGATACGTCGAGCCCGGAGGCCGAGCGCGGCGGGGGCTCGGGCGTGCAGCGCGCCGACCGCCCGACGCGTCTTGCGCGGGCTTATATAGTTTCCCCGGGCGACATCCTGCAGCATCGCCTTATCCAGCGAAAGGTCCGCGACCAGCATCTTCAGCCGCGCGTTCTCCTGCTCGAGCTGCTTGAATCGCTTCGCCTGATCGGTCTTGAGCCCGCCGTACTCGCGTCACCACTTGTAATACGTCTGATCAGCCACCCCGATCTGCTTGCACGCCTGGGCCACCGTCGAGCCCTTGGGCAGCTCGACCTCAGCCTGCCGCAGAATGTTGACTGTCTCCTCAGCCGAATACCGGTTCCTCGCCATCCCAGATCCTCCTCGATTCAAACCAGAGGCTACCAGCCTCAAGATGGATCAGATTCTGGGGGGCAGGTCAGTCTTCGATCCGGTAGCCGCCGCGCTGCCAGGTCAACCCATCGAGGTCGACGTTGTCAGCGACCCCGAAATACTGGAACGGGCAGAGCAGTCGTCGGCTGATCGCGGCGGATAAGCGGACCTCGGCGGCTGGCTCGCCGCCACAAGGCAAGGACATCAAGGCCGTCAGCGCGTTCTGGGGTCGCGGTGAGCCCAAGCAGGATCTTCGGCTGCACGATGTCCAGAAGTCGACGGTAGCTCTGAGCCGCGGCGTGGTGAAACTCGTCTACCACGATGTCATCGAATTGGCCTGGTGGGAGTTCATGAAGGCTGCGGCGGTTGTTGCTCAGGATGGAGCAGAACAGGTGGTCGCGTTGCTCGGGGATGCTGCCCCCGACGAGTACATCGCCGAAGTTATGGTCGCGAAGCACGGCCCTGTACATACCAAGAGCTTGTCGGAGGATCTCTTCGCGGTGGACGATAAAGAGCAGAGACGGCTTCCGGCCGCCGGCCCATCGCTTGTAGTCGAACGCGGCGATCATCGTCTTGCCGGTCCCCGTCGCGGCTACGATGAGGTAGCGATGCTTCCCTTGCACCTCCCGCTCGGCGGCCATTGCGTCCAAGATCTCTTCCTGAAATGGGTAGGGGCGGAGGTCAAATGTTGGGAGATCCCCAATATCAATAGAGCCGCGTGTGCGTTCGCGATCGAGCGCCTCGCGGAGCTTGGGTAAGGCGGCACCATCAAAGCTTTCAAACTCGTCGTCATTCCAGTAGGTCTCAAAGGTAGCGACGATTGTCTGCCACAGGTGAGGCAACTCGTACTGGCTTATCTTGCTGGTCCATTCGAGGCCCTCGGACAGTGCTGCTCGTGATAGGTTGGCCGAACCGATGTAGGCGCTGCCGAAACCAGTGTTGCGGTGGACTACATAGGACTTCGCGTGTAGGCGGGTCCGTTCGGTGTCGTAGGACATTTTGACCTGGGTGTTCGGCAAGTCGCGGATTACTTCGATCGCCTTTGCATCCGTCGCGCCAATGTAACTCGTGGAGATGACGCGAAGTCGCGGGCCGTCCGGATGAGGCGTGGCTGTGAGTTCGCGGATCGCGTCCATCAGCAGGCGGATGCCGCTCCATTTGATGAATGAGCACAGAATGTCGACCCGGTCTGCACTAGCAAACTCTTTCGCAAGCTGCGACGCCAGCGATGGATCAAGCCGCGTACCGGTGAGCAATGCGGAACGGGCCAAGAGCGTATATGGGCGCGTTGCCGGATGCTTCTGAGGCTCAGCGTGCATCGCGAGCAGCCGACGAACTGGGCTAGCCAGATTGAACCGGTCTGCCCAATCGTCACCCAGCTCAGCGATGAGCGTCCCGATGAGCTGGTCCACGAGACGACGCTGCCTATCGGCGGAGTCCTTGCCCCGGAGTGTCGACAGCGAGTCGGCCAGTAGACGCTCCACATACTGGGCAATAGCCGAGTGGGCCTCCCCAGCATCGAGCTCGGTGTATTCAGTGAGGCGAGGATATTATACAAATATAGTCGTTCCTGGAGGGCCAGGCTCACGAGGTGATCGTACAGACCATGCTGGATGTCGTGCTCGTCTCCATTGTGCGTGGCCATGGTTCTAATGAATGCGAAATGCCCCCAGTCATGCCGCAGAGCAGGAGCAAGGACATGATCGTGAAGCCATCTCAGTCGAGCACGCTCCCGTCCGATCCGAAACTCCGAGCCGGCATCGAGGCCGAGCGGCAGTTGGCCTTCTATCTACATCGAGACTTTGCCGGCGATGCCGATGTCCTCGTGCTGAATGATCTCCGTTTCGTGGACCTCGAGCAGCCTGAACACGACGGCAAGCCTGGTGTCTGAGCATACCACCAAGCTCCGGAGCGGCGCTAGTTGTGCGAGGAGGCTCAGGGTGTGGGGGGCTGGGCGATCGGCTCGGAGGCGTCGATGCCGGCGTTCCTGAGGATTGGTCCGAGTACTTCGAGCGTCTCGGTGTAGATACGGCCGTTCTCGGTGTTTGTATCTGTCGAGCGAAGATCGATGTCCCAGTTCAGGAAGATATCGAGAGCCTCCTGGTCTCTTCCGAGTTTGGCGTAGACCATAGCCAGGAATAGGTGATCCAAGGTGAGCACGCGGCTGCCGTACAACCGGCGTGATTCGGTGAGCGAGGCAAGGGCACTTTCGAATTCACCGAGTCTGTACTGCGTGGCTCCGAGTGTAAATCGATAGTTGGGGGAATCCGGGTATGCCTCGGTGAGTTTGAGCGCCTCTTCGAGGGCGATGGCGAGTGTTTCTTTAGAAGCCCCCGGGACGTGTACAGTTCTCCAGATCCGCTCGTTGATCGCGTAGATCGAGTTCTGGGCAAGCGTTTGGAGCTCCTTTCTGATTTCGTCACGCATGATGGGCGTGAGACCATCTGTGCGATCGAGTTTGGCAATGCTGCGGTCGAGGGTGAGGCACTGGGCTACGAACTGCTCACCCTGCGTGCGTGCCAGATCGCGAACCTCCATGCTCGCCTTGGAGAAAGCCAAGGCGACTTTGTTTCGCTCGGCGGTATCTAGATCGGGCGCGTTCATTACGCGTTGCTCGGCTTCTTTCAGTGTGGGAGCGTTGGCGAGGGCTTCCTGCACGATGGGGCCGACGAGTCGCATGGCCTGTTCATGACGCGTGCTTGCAAGGGCTCTGACCTCCGGATCGGCCTGGATCTCGTCGGGGCGTACGGCAAAGCCGATGAGCTCGATCGCGTCGACTTCTTCATAGGTCGACGCGTGATTTGCGTCGATGGTGACGCGCACTCCTTGAACTGCAAATGGTGTGCGTTCGAACCGTGCGACGAAGTCGTAAGGCATACCTCTCTCGCTCGTATCTTCACCCGCCCATACGGGGTGCAGCTCGCCGCCCAGATCGATTACTTCGATCAGCCTGACGAACCCGTTATTGAGAACCTGTCGCACCATGACACCCGTCGCGAAGACGGGCTGTTCGAATCCAACGGTCACGTGCTCGAATTTCCTGCTGCTCGCTACAGGCGTCCACGCGCCTTCATGGTCCGTGTAGCTGAACGCGTCGGGTTCGCCGAGCACCATCGCTGCCGTCCAGTTGGTATCGTCGTACTGCGAGCTGTATGAAATAAGCTCGCTGGCCCATTGGCGCGTGTCGTGCTCGGGGAGGTCGCCTCGAACCGCGTGGAGCCGCTGGCGGAGGTGCCCGTACCAGCTTCGTGCCTCGGCGAGAATCGTCTCGTCTTTCTTTGCAGAGTTCTGGTCATGCATCCTGACGAGGTTCACCAGCAATCTGATCGAGATCGGATGCTCGGATCCCAGTCGTTGCTCGGCCTTCTGGAGTGATTTCAGGCAAAAGTCGATCGCGTCCGATTTCGTTGAGGTTTCCAGGAGCGAACTGAGCGCGGAACGGATCGGAAACTCGGCTTCCGGTGCGTCGGCGAGCAGGCCTTCATCTAGAGCCTCCATAAGATATTGCAAACTCGATTTCTCAGAACCGTCCGCAAGGTTACCGCTGTAACTGCTGTACATATTGGCAACGTACTCATTCTGGACATCGCCCATCATGGCTACGGCCTGGGCTATTCGGCTTGATCGATTAGATTCTGCAACGAGCTTCTTCGCATTGCCTGTCGCATACGCCATGAGTGCCCGGAGCCTGAGTTCGTCCGGGGATTCGCCTGGGAATTGGTCGCTGTTGTGGGAGTTCCATGTGGATAGGGCGACCTCGCCGACTTGCGGCGATTCCTGGGGATCGTAATCGTTGAGAATCCGGCTCATCTCGTCCAAGCCGTTGCGGGCGATGTCGGCCTGGTTTCGCAGCTTGTCGCGCAGCTTGACGATCTCTTCGACGCTCATGGTGGAAACAAATGAGAGCATTGCGATGTCATTGAGTTCTGTGGGATCGACAGTGCGGCCTTCTTCTGCGGCAAGATGCTTGCGAGCTTGGCGGATACCTTCGACAAAAGCATTGGCTTGCTCACGCCGCGCCTGGCTCTCAGTGATCCCCATCTCATCCATCAGCGCTAGTCGCTCTCCTTCGTCAAACTCAACGGTCTGAACGATGCTGCTCAGAAGAGATTCACGCGCAATGGAGAGATTCTGTGAGAGATCCTTGTTCGACTGCCTGGCCGCGTTCCATCCCCAAGCCGTACCAGCCAGCCCAAGCAGGATTGCCGCGGACACGGCGCTCCCCGCGATCACCGCCCCCCTATTCCGGCGCACAAACTTCCGCAACCGATACCCCCGGCTCGGCGGTGCGGCGACGACTGCATCGCCCGCCAGGTGGTTGCCGATGTCTGTCGCCAGCTGGGCGGCGCTCTCGTACCGCCGGGCCCGGTCCTTGTCGAGAGATTTCATGACGATCCAGTCCAGCTCGCCGCGCACGGCGTTGCTGAGCTTAGTCGGCTCAACCTTGCGGTCCATCGCAGTCTTGGCGAGGCTTTCGAGGTTGCGTGTCAGGCGCAGGCTGGGAGCGGGGGGGTCTTCTTCCTTGATGATGCGCTGCATCTCCCCGAACGCGGCCGAGCGCAAGCGTTTGGCGTCGAAGGGCGTCACGCCCGTCAGGAGCTCATAGAGCAAGACGCCCAGCGCGTACACGTCGGTGCGTGTGTCGATGTCGGGCGAGCCCTCGGCCTGCTCGGGGCTCATGTACTCGGGCGTGCCGATGAGCTGGCGGTGCTCGGTGAAGAGCGTTTTCTCGGTGAGCGGCGAGGCGGTGGCCTTCGCGATGCCGAAGTCAATGACCTTGGCGTACGGCTTGCCGTCGACCATGCTGACGAGCACGTTTGCGGGCTTGAGGTCTCGGTGGATGACGCCCTTGGTGTGCGCGTGCTGGACAGCAGAGCAGGCCTGCGCAAAGAGCGCCAGACGCGATGGGATGTCGAGTTTGTGGGCGTCGGCGAACTTGGTGATCGCGTCGCCAACGACGTATTCCATCGCAAAGTAAGGGCGGCCTGTATCCGTTGCGCCGGCGTCATAGACCCGCGCGATGTGCGGGTGGTCCATCATCGCCAGCGCCTGGCGCTCGGCCTCGAAGCGGGCGATGACCTGCTTGGTGTCCATACCCAGCTTGATGATCTTGAGCGCGGCACGTCTGCGAACGGGTCTCGCCTGCTCGGCAAGGAAGACTGAACCGAAGCCGCCCTCGCCGATGAGCTGCAGGAGTTTGTATGGGCCGATGGCCGAGCCCGCGGACTCGGTGATGGTTGCACTCATTGCGGTCGTGCCGGCGGTGGGGCTCGACATGAAGTCGTCTTGGTCAGCGTGCGCTTGGGCGTCGATTAGGCTGACGACCGCGTCCTTAAGTTTCGCGTCGCCACCAGACAGGCGATCCAGCTCGGCTTCTAGGGCGCTCTGGTCGAGTGTCGAGAGCTGCAAGTAGATTTCGCGGGCACGCTTAGCAATGTGGTCAGTCATTGGCCTCTCCGGCGCCCGGCTGGGTCAGGAAGACGTGGAGCCTGGCGCGGGCGAGCGACCAGAGGCGGGCCGCGGTGCGCGGGGAGGTCCCCATCGCCAGCGCCGCCTGTTCCACGCTGAGGCCCGCAAAGAAACGCAGCCGAACAATGGCGGCCGCCTCGGGGTCCTCAACCTCCAAGCGAGACAGAGCCTCGTCGACTGCCAGGATTGTGCCAGGTTCCTGGCGAGCCAGCGAAGCCACATCGGAGAGCCCTTTGATCGCGGCTTCCCGGGCCATGCGGGCACCCTTGGAGCGGGCGTGGTCGATCAGGATCCGTCGCATCGCCTGAGCTGCCGCGGCGTAGTAGTGCCCCCGGTTGGCCCATGGAATTTCACGCGGGCCCGCGAGCTTAACGTATGCCTCATGGACGAGCGCAGTGGGCTCAAGTGTGTGCCCGGAGGCCTCGTCGAGCAGGGCGAGCTGGGCGGACCTGCGGAGCTGTTCGTATACGAGAGGCAGGAGTTCCTTGGCCGCATCGGGTGAGTCGTGCTGATTGGCGAGCAGGAGGGTGATCGCGGCTGATGGGTCGTCCATGGCTGGATCATAACTCGGCCAGGATTCAGATGATCTAGAACGTGGCAGCTGACTCCGCCCGGTCTCGCTTGTGCTCATGGGGCCTGAATCCCCCGAAAGAAAGGAGCACGAGATGAACAGGAAGCTGCAGTTGATGGTGTTGGTGCTCAGTGGAGCCATTCTCGGTATCCGTGCCGAGAACTGGATCAAGCCCCATGTCACGGGTATGGATCAGGTATCAATACGTGCCGAGATGCAACGTTCTGCTAGGTTAGCCCGTGAGTCACACAGGTGCATTGACTGGGCGTATGCGACCAGGCATGAGCATCTCAGCTGGCGAAGCCCCTTGCATTAGTATTGGCATGTTGCAGGTGGGAAGGGTGGGAGAATAGCCAATATGAACACTCGACTCAATCCGGAATGTCTTGGAATATCTGGTCTGATTCATCGATCGATTCTAATTCAGTGGGTGTTGCGATCGCGATGAGTCTCTCAAGTGCGCGGCGATCATTCTCACCCAGTGAGTCATCGTAATCGAGAAGAAAACGAGCGGTCCGAGCTTGCTCCACAGACACTCTTGAGGTGGATCCATTCGAGTAGTATTGGGCGTATTCCTGGATCTCATCGACGATCTGGGACCAGCTTGCATCAGCCCAATAATACAGCACGCTTTGTTTGAGCTTGCGCCCAATCTTCGCAAGGTAGAGATCGGCTACCCAGTCAGCAGGCCACTTTGTAGCCATCGCGTCTCGTATTCGGTCGAGATCCGGCTTGTTCTCCCTGTATCCGAGCCGTGGAGGTGGATCCCAGTGTGACGGGTAGTCATTCGGCTGCAGGGCAGACATTCTGTCGAGCGCTTCATCCACTCTGCCCTGCTTGAAGAGTGTCTCCACTCTGTGCTTGTTGATCTGTTCCGGCTGGCTCAGAATGAGCAAGGGAATGAATGCGACCACCGCAAGAACCGCGACTCTGAGAAGTCCGCGAGATCCGCGTTCAGCTGGGTGAGTGTTCGGTTCAGGCCATTGGGGTTTCAATCTGGCGGTAGCAATCAGAGCCCCAATGAGCCAAACTGGAGCGGTCATTACCGAGAGGATGGTCACCGAGAAGGTGACCTCGGCGATTAACGCATCTCGATCAGTGTGGCGGATGCCGCCCATGACATCGATCACTGGCGTGGGCGCCAGGGTCACCACGGTGAATGTAACAGCGTCCGCAAAGAACATGACGAGAAAGAACGATGACAATCCTCCTATGCCGTACACGACGCTGATCACCCTTGCAATCAGCCACACGCGCCAGGCGGCTACAATTGCGAGCGTCCACAGATTCAGCGAGACAGCACCGACCGGTGTCATCATGTGCTCGTAAGGGATTGCATAAAGCCATGCCATCGGGGCGGTCATCCAGAAGAGCCCCATGAACGATCGCCAGGCACCGAAATATGACGGTGGTCTGTGCTTGTTGAGCAGGGCGGCAAGATGGATCACAAGAAACAGAATTGTCCCCGAGACCAGCGACGCGCCCAACGGACGGAGTGCGTGCCAGGGCTGGTGGATGAGATCCTCGCCGTCGTACTCGCGGGCCAGTCCGGCCGAAATGACAAACACCAGGCCGATGATGAATGACATGGGTGAATTGGCAACTTCGAGTATGGCGCTCTTCGAACCCAGAAGATACTTTGGGAGGACCGACGCATTCATCAGAACGCTCCTCTTGCAAGCGAGGGATTCCGAGCCCATGTGGTGCGACGAATCTCTCTCCGGCGGCGTGTCGGAGTAAAGCCAAACGCATCGATCAGGAGCTGCCGAAAGCCGTGCTCCAGATCGCTGACTGACATCTTGTCTGGTTGGTAGGTGACATCGAAGAGCGTGCAGTGCGACCAATCCCTGTCACGGAGCAAGCGACTCTCGGCGTGCAATCGCTTGCGAAGGGCGGTCCCCGGGAATGGTGTCTGAAGCGTGATCTGGGCGTCCGCGCACGGGTCCGAATCGAGGAAACAGCGAAGGCGATCGATTGTCTTGGGGGTTTCGCCGTCGCTGCCGACTATGTAGCACCCGATCACCGCGATCCCTGCGTGCTGGATGCTCTCCACGGCGTCCATCATGCGATCCATCGAAGTTCGCTTGGCTCCCATGCCTCGGTGCTCGTGGACAAGGGATTCGAGACCGATGAGCAGCTGAACACACCCAGCATCGGCGAGCTTCCCGAGCAACGCGGCATTCTCCCCGACACGCCAGTCCGATTCGGTAAACCACCGCGCACCCGATGACCCCATGACTTCAAGCAGTTCGTCGTGCGGGCCGCCCTGTGCAAAGGTGTTGTCGTCGGCGAGTTCAAGAAACGGACGCGCATCCATGGCTCTGATCGCGTCGAGCTCCGCGGCGATCCGCTCGGGAGGTTTCGTTCGGAACGGGCCAAGAAGCCTGCTCGCCGCGCAGAAATCACAGGCAAACGGGCAGCCGCGGGTCGCCTGCAGCGTGTAGCGCGGACGTTCATCCTTGCCGAGCAGATCAAACCTTGGAAGCGGTGCCAGAGCCAGATCAAACGGAGCCCTGGCCCGGTATTCGGGCCTGAGCTTCCCTCGCTCCGCGTCCCGAAGGAGTGACGCCCAGACTGGCTCGCCCTCACCGATCACGATCGCATCCGCGTGACGACCCGCCTCGATCGGGCACGCCGTGACATGCAAACCTCCAAGGACAACCGCGATCCCGAGGGCACGCAGCGTATCGGCCAGCGAATACGCCTCCAGAATCGAGGCCGTCAAGGCGGAGATGGCGACGAGCGTCGGGCGCTTACCGGCGATACGTTCGACAAGGTCGTCCGTCACAGTCGGCGATTCAAACAGGCTCACATCCCAAGAGCCCGGCGTGAGCCCTGCGAGGGTGAGCAGGCCAAGCGGGGGAAGAGCCGTGATCGCTCTGGCCCGCCCGGCCAGCCCGGGAAGGGTCATGCCGAGTTCCGCCAGTGATGCCTCATGCACCCGAAAGCCCGACATCGAGACGAAAGCAACGTGTGGCATCTCTAACGGGTCTCTACGGATGGGTTGTATAACTGTTCCACACCGCGGCTCGCTCTAGAAAGCGTCAAGGCTCTCGAATCCACTCGCCAATAGAACTCAGGCTTCAGAGTACACGCACTGGACATCAGCACCGCCAGCAAGAAAGAGTCTCAGGTACCGTGCAACCGGTCCCAGCTCAGCCGAAACTTCGCCAAGTACTTCCGGACACGATCGGAGTCGTTGACCGTTGAGCGTTTCTCTCTCGAGGCTCCAAAGAGCTTACGCCCCGCGTCTGAGAGCGAGGCCGAATCCCGGCACACCCGGAGCACCGCAGCGAGCTGCACCCTGTCGAACAAGTCGATCTCGGCAAGCCGATCGGCATCAAAGTAACCCAGAAGCTCCGCGTCATCGGATTGCGATTCATGGCTCTGCCATTGAATTCTGAGCCTTGATATCTCTTCGTCGACGATATCGCTCGATATCCTCCCCCCGGGCGCGAGCGTCGCCATCCGCGTGAGTGCCGCACCGAGATCGCGGAAGTTACCCTTCCAGCTCGAATCGGATCGGATCGCAAAGGCTAGGAATCGCTCTCTCGCCTCGGCGCTGAACCGGATGAGTCGGCCACGTTCCCGTGCGAAACGCTCGAGTTCGAACTCAAGGTTCGGTTCGATGTCCTCGGGCCGTTCGCGAAGGCTCGGCAGACAGAACGTCCAGAGGTTGATCCGTGCGAGCAGGTCCTCACGGAAGAGCCCCTCGTGCACCCGGGCGCCCAGGTCGCGGTTCGTGCCCGCGATGAGCTGGAAATCACTCCGTACCTCCGTGTCGGCCCCGAGAGGGAGAAACCGCTTCTCTTCGATCGCGCGTAAAAGCATCGCTTGCTCGTCGAGCCCGAGTTCACCGATCTCATCGAGAAACAGCATCCCACCGTCCGCCGAGCGGAGAAGCCCGGGACGATCGGCCATGGCGCCCGTGAAGGCTCCTTTCTTGTGTCCAAAGAGTGTCGACATCGCGCCGTCGCCTCGCAATGTGGCGCAGTTGACCTCAACGAGCTTCCCTTCCACGAGTCGACGGTGCCTGCGGAGCTCAAAGATCCTCCCTGCGAGCCGTGATTTCCCGGCGCCGGTGGGCCCTGTGATCAGGAGCGGGTCGGTGGTGCGGGCGGAAACGTGCTCGATCCTCTCGATCAGGCTGTTAAACGCGGGGTTGCGGGTCGCGATGCCTCCTTTCAGTGAGGCGATGGCGTCCGTGTGCTCGCGCTCAAAGCGTGACGCGAGACGGTCGTACTTCGAGAGATCCAGATCGATAATGCTGTAGTTGCCGGCCCGTTCTTCTGCTTTGCGCGCCGGGCTCGACTGAATGAGCCTCGCGGGGAAGTACCGTGCCTCCGTGAGTAGAAAGTTACAGATCTGCGCCACGTGTGAGCCGGTCGTGATATGAACGAGGTATTCCTCAAGCTCTGTGTCAAAGGGATAGCCCGAAGCAAACTCGTGAAGTAGGCCGTAGACCTCCTCAAAGTCCCACGGATCGAGCATCTCGACGTCGTGCTCAACAACCTTTGTCTCGGGAGACACACTGGCGATGTCTTCGATGATCGTGTTGGCAAGAGATGTTGACCGTCTGTCATGCAGCAGATCGAGTCTGTCGACGAGCAGGTCCTCGTGTTGGCAGAGCGAGACGGTGGGCCGCCAGCGTTCCCATCGCTTGGCCCCCTTGCCCGCATCGAGGGTGGTTCCGAGGATGCCGATGACGACGGTTTTTTTGCGAGGTGGCGATTTCGGGTTGGGCATAGAGATGATCCATATATATCAAAAGCGATATGGGCAGATCATACTTTGCCAAGCATCATTTGTACATGAATCTTTAAAACGGCGTTCTGGCGCCATCAGGGCATATTTTGAATGTCTCTTCGAACTGGCACGCTTTCTGCATATGTCATGTCGAGCCGCACGGCTCCTCGCCTCTCTGACAACCCGGGGTTTGCACACGTTCATGTACGGATCGCTGCCAGGCGGCCCCGGCGGGGAGATTTGTCCCCCGCCGGGAAAGGGTTCGATTCCCTCGGCATCCATTTGTGGCGCCCCGTCGTCCTGCGACGCGGTGCCGATCGGCGCCCCGTGTCTCGCGACTCAGGGTTCTGTCGGCGGGGCAAAGCATCACGAGTAGCTCATTTGGTAGAGCATCGAGTTGAGAACTCGACGGTAGCCGGTTCAAATCCGGTCTCGTTACAACTGGTAAGTCTTCAAAAAGACTGGGGTTCGACTCCCCCCGCTCGCTCCGGTTAAGGGCAAGCACATGAGCGAGTCGAGGGGTAGCCATCCACCCGAGCGCAGCCGACCCGTGCGATGCAAGGCGCCCAGCGCCGACGCATCGACGGCCAGGCACCCGCGACGCGGCTCGCGGATCCGCGGATACCGAACCGACAAAGCAACGCGGCCCGGCACGACCGGGCGTTCCAGATCGTCTCCCGAAGGAGGCGTGCGGATCGCTCCCGAGTTCCGTCTGCCGCACGCTCACTGCCGGTTCTCAAGCCGATCCCCGCCGCCAACCGGGGCGCTGGCTCGGAAGGACCTCTCTGCTCGCATTTCAACAAACGTTTCCGTTTCGTTTCAATCCCCTTGAGCTTCAAAGAAAGGAGCCGTCCCATGTGGAACACATACCGCATCAGAAACAACGAACTCGGGCTTTGGTTCCGTCATAACGACCTCTACAAGGTCGTCGGTCATGGCGTGCGTCGTCTGCCTCGCGTCTGGCCCTGGTCATCCAGGGACCGCATCGAAGTGGTCGACACTCTCATGCCAAGGTTCGAACACGACCAGCTCAAGGCGTTGACTCAGAACCACCTGTTGTCGGATCTGCTCGAGGTCATCAACCTCCGCAAGCGCGAGATCGCGCTCGTGTGGGTGGACAATTGTCTCGAGGAAGTTATCGATGAGGGGCGTCACGCCTTCTGGGCGGGCTCGGCCAACGTCGAGGTCATCGACATCTGCGAGCCGAGATTCACGCACGCAAGGCTCCGCACTCTCATCGAGGACGAGCGACTCGCGTCGAGACTCACAGTAATCGACCTTAAGGATGATGAGCGTGCGCTCGTTTGGGTGGACGGCCGCCTGAACGCCGTCCTCGCCAAGGGCATCCACGCCTACTGGAACGAGGGCGTCTCGATCAAGGTCGAGCGGTACACCGTCAACGATGTCCGCTTCGATCACCCAAAGATCGAGCCCGTCCTTCTTCTGCCGGGTTCGGCAAACGCCTTCACCGGCATCAGGGCCGAATCGCACGAGACCGTCCTGATCTTCCGTGATGGCGAGCTCATCGACCAGGTCGGCGCAGGTCTCTACGTCTACTGGAAGGGCGGCTCGAACATCACCTGGAAGTCCGTGGATCTGCGCGAGCAGATCGAGGACATCCAGGGTCAGGAGATCCTGACCTCGGACAAGGTCTCGCTGCGGGTCAACCTCGTGGTGACCTTCCGTGTGATCGATCCGCTCAAGGCGGTGACGGAGGTCACCGAGTGGAAGCAGGCGCTCTACCGCGAGGCGCAGCTCGCGCTCCGCACCGCGGTGGGGGGGCGGACCCTCGAGAGGCTCCTCGCCGACAAGGACGAGGTATCTTCCGAGATCGCCAACACGATCTCGCCGAAGGCAAACGCATTCGGTGTCGCTGTTTCCGGTGTCGGCCTGCGGGACCTCATCCTGCCGGGCGACATGAAGACCATCCTCAACGAGGTCATCATCGCCCAGAAGCAGGCCGAGGCCAACCTCATCCGTCGTCGCGAGGAGACCGCGGCCGCGCGCAGCCAGGCGAACACCGCCAAGCTGCTCGCGGAGAACCCCGTGCTCGCTCGCATGAAGGAACTCGAGGCGCTGCAGGAGATCATGAAGGGAGCCAACGCAACCTTCGTGCTCGGCTCGGGCGACCTGTCCGAGCAGATCGGCTCGCTGATCCGCCAGAAGCAGGCCAACGCAAACCCCTAACCCCGTGACCCCGCGCGAAAGCGTGCGGTCACGATTCAAAGACTCGGCTCCGTAGCCCAATTGGTAGAGGCGGCGGTCTTAGAAACCGTTCGTTGCAGGTTCGACTCCTGCCGGAGCTATTCGATTCGTGAACGAAAGCAATCGACTGGGTGTAGCTCAGCTTGGCAGAGCGCGTGCCTTGGAAGCACGAGGCCAGAGGTTCGAGTCCTCTCACCCAGATTGACAAACAAGTTCGAAGCCTCGTAGCTCAGTCGGAATCAGAGCGCCGCACTACGAATGCGGGGGTCGCAGGTTCGAGTCCTGCCGAGGCTGTTTCGTTGCGATGGTGAGCGTAGCTCAATTGGGCAGAGCACCGGGTTGTGAGCCCGGGGGTTGAGAGTTCGAGCCCCTTCGTTCACCCTTGTTCAGTATCATCAATTTCCATTCCTGTAGCACTCCACTCTGTACGGAGATCAATCATGTCCGAGTCAACAAATCCATTCATCGAGACCGGCGAGGCTACCGCGATGCTGCCGCTCCCGACCAACCAGAAGCCCGTCACCGTCATCGGAACTCCCGCTATCCGCGAGACGTTCGACGAGCAGTGCATCCAGCAGGCCATCAATTCCGCCACCGCGCCGGGTGTGTCGCACCTTGTGCTCAACCCGGACGCGCACGTGGGCTACGGCACCCCGGTCGGCTGCGTCATGGCAAGCCCAACGCATATCTACCCCGGCCCCGTCGGTGTCGACATCAAGTGTTCGATGAGTCTTCTTGCGATCGACATCGACGAGGACGCTGTCCGTGATGTACGCACGCGCCGGGCGATCATTGATGCCATCTGCGAGCGC
The DNA here is from genome assembly GCA_965228265.1 of Phycisphaerales bacterium. Taxonomy (GTDB): domain Bacteria; phylum Planctomycetota; class Phycisphaerae; order Phycisphaerales; family UBA1924. The sequence continues at coordinate 237,801 of OZ245804.1, read as the reverse complement.
ACGCCTACCGGCGCAGGCCGAGGCCAGCGCCATGCATCCAAGTCGCGTCTCGTTGATGACGCAATCGGCGAGCGCGTGATTACCGAGGGCGCGTCCGCCGGTGTGTGCAATGAACTCGGTATCCCGCCCGAATGGGCCGACCGCTGCGAAGACAGCGCCCACTTCGCGCACGAAGGCTCGACCGAGGGCCTTCTTGCACGCCTTGAATTCCTCAAGCAGGAGGGCCGATTCCGCAACAAGCTCCCGGGCAAGATCCGCCAGCTCGGCTCCTACGGCGGGGGCAACCACTTCGGCGAGTGCGAGGTCGTGCGCGTCCGCGAGGGCGAGCGTGCGCACCAAGCTGCCGAAGTCTTCGGTCTCCGCGATGGTGGCGTGGCGTTCCTCTCGCACTGCGGCTCACGCGGTCTCGGGCACGATCTCGCGTCAAGTCAGTTCAAGTCACTTGAGCAGCACTTTGCGACCTGGGGCATCCCGCTGCCGGGCAACGATCGCCAGCTCGTGCACGCGCCGCTGGGGAGCGACCAAGCCAATGCCTACCTTGACGACATGGCGCTCGGTGCCAACTTCGCGACCGTGAACCATCTTCTCATCAACGCGCTCGTGCTCGAAGCATTTCAGGAGGTTCTGCCTGGCGTGACGGGTCGCCTGGTGTATTTCATCAGCCATAACATCGCGCGCCAGGAGATATTGGACAACAAGCCGCACTGGGTGCACCGCAAGGGCGCGACTCGCGCGTTTCCCGGGGGCCACCACGCGCTCAAGGGCACACTATTCGAGAAGACGGGCCACCCCATTCTTCTCCCGGGCAATCCGCAGGCGGGCTCGTCCGTCATGGTCGCAAACGAGGGTGCCGTCAAGTCGTGCTACAGCGTGAATCACGGCGCAGGCCGAGCGCTCGGTCGCCGAGCCGCCGCCAAGGCGCTCGACCAGGGCGCGATCGACGCGTCATTCAAGGAGCGTGACATCCTCACGAATTGCCGGAACTATCCGATCGATGAGGCTCCCGCGGCGTACAAGGACTTCGACGAGGTGCTGCGCTCCGTCGAGGAAGCAGATCTCGCGACCGAGATTGCACGCCTCGAAGCACGCTTCGTGATCAAGGACGGGGACAAGGCCGATGATTAAGATCGACGGCAGCCAGGGCGAGGGCGGCGGGCAGATCCTGCGGACTGCTCTCGCCCTGTCCATGGTCACGGGCCAACCCTTTCGCATCGAGAACATCCGCGTCAATCGGCCAAAGCCGGGCTTGCTTCGGCAGCATCTGACCTCCACGCTCGCTGCGGCAGAGGTGTGCGGCGCCAGCGCTATCGGCGCCGAGATCGGATCGATTGCCCTTGAGTTCAGACCTGGTCCCGTTCGCGGTGGGGTGTACAGCTTTGCGATCGGCACAGCGGGAAGCACAACGCTCGTCCTACAGACCGTGCTTCCGGCGCTCATGCTTGCAAAGGAACCCTCAACGCTCACCATCACAGGCGGGACACACAACTTGTTTGCGCCAAGTGTTACCTATCTTACTCATGCGTTTCTTCCGCTCTTGGAACGGATGGGGCCGAGGGTCCGCATCCATCTCGACCGCCACGGCTTCTACCCCGGTGGCGGCGGGCAGATCCGCGTCGACATTGAACCGGCCGAGCGCCTGTCACCGATTGAACTCGTCGAGGTGAGACCGGTTGTCGCGCGCCGAGCAGTCGCCACGATCGCCGCTCTCGATGGAGCAATCGCCAAGCGCGAGCTGAACACGATCAACACGATGCTCGGCTGGGAGGATGACTGTCTCCAGATCGAGCAGGTTCAGGAGAGCGCCGGCCCCGGCAACACCCTGAGCCTCATCGTTCAGCGGGAGGACATCACCGAGGTATTCACGGGCTTCGGGGAGCGCGGCGTTTCCGCCGAGCGAGTCGCGTCTAACGCGGCGAAGGAGGTCCAGAAATACCTCGCCGCTGGCGTCCCCGTCTGGGAGCATCTGGCCGACCAGCTGATGTTGCCGCTCGCCCTTGCCGGCGGTGGGGCGTTCCTCACTGGTTCACTCAGCGACCACGCAATGACGAATGCTCAGGTGATCGCATCATTCGGGCACCACCGGGTTCACCAGAAAGTCGGTGAGGGTGATCTGACGACTGTCTCGGTGTTCACTTGAAAGTCACTGATACCTGCGAAGTAAGTTTGGCACCTGGAGCACTATCATTCCGAATTCAACCGGTGAGAGCGGTCAGAGTCTTCACTGCGGATAGCTCGCCTCGATCATGGCCAGAATCCCCGCCCGGATCGCCGCGGGCAGATCGGCCCATGCCGCGACTTCCGCCGCCAACTCTGGATCAGGCGATAATGAAGTGGTTTCAGCTCGGGACTGAGCTACCAAGGGGGCCTGGATGCTGCCGGATTTGATGCCGCCTGTATCACAAACAGGCGTATTTCTCGGTAAAACACGCCCTTGTTCGAGTTCTTCGGGGGGTATTTTCACGGCCCGTGAGGGCCGTATTTCGTGGACAGAGCCCGAACCGTTAGGGTGCCACGGTGCTCGGTTCCGCGCCGGTTCCATACAGAACATCTGTTGCTCCGGCGGTTCAAAGTGAACTGTCCGGGCTGTAGCTTCGGGTCGGTGGCGGAATGGCAGACGCGCGGTTTTTCCCGGTGGCACCTGCTGGGTGCCACCGACAAGGTCGTGGGGGAAACCTCGTGCGGTTTCGAGTCCCGTCCGACCTATTGAACCGGCCCCGCGCTCAGGAGACCGTGCAGCCGGTTGATGCAGCTCATGGGCAATCCGACGACCGTGGACCTGAAGCCTTCGAAGCCGCTCGCCCCGCGGCGACCGCGGCCGAAGCGAGGACCGATGGTCCGTCCGAGCCGGGCCGCTCACTACCCTGCCAAGAAGATGACCGACGAGGAGGTGGAGAGGTTCCTCAAGCTCATTGACGACGAAGGCCTCGATGCGGTGTTTGACCCTGGCAACTCGGTCACCTCGGACGATGTCTTGTTCCGCCCGCCGCTCGTCGTCATCGACGGCGTGGGCGTTCACCATGAAGACATCGCCCCAAAGTACGACGCCGGTTAATCAAGCGAGAGTGGGATGGCTCCTAGGCGTCGCCCGCGTGGGCACTCGCCGCTGACCTCACGCTGATCGTGATGCTGCGGGAGCGGAAATGGACCTGGCAGATCGCAGACCGGTACTACAAGAGACTGCCGTGGCAAAATCCAGCAAAAACGACGCCCACGGGGCGACCCGGCTGGAAGCGGATCACAGGGATGCTCTCTAAGCAGGGGCTCATCGAGCGGAAGTCGGGGCAGACTTGGCGGCTGACGGACGCGGGGAGAGGTGTCGCCGGCTTCCTCGCCGAAGCGTGGCGATCAACCGGACCTGCGGCGTGACAGCTTCATCTGCTGACTCGATACGGTTGCAAACTCCCGGGAACGACCCCTCGAAATGACCAGAAGCCCGCCTTGGGCTAGCTGGATTCGTCGATGCTGCAGGTCGTTGAGCTCAAAGGTCAAGGTGAGCCCCTGACCGCCCAAGTCGTTCGCGTCGCTTCCGCCAGTCTGGCATGACTGTCGAGAGCAGTTGGTAGAACGCGTCCCCATGGTTTGGCACCTTGAGGTGACACAACTCGTGGGCGACGACATATGCGACGCAGTCAATTGGATTGATCACGAGAAGCGGATTCAAAATGATCTGATTTGTCGGTGTGCAACTGCCCCAGCGTCGTGTCATCCAACGCACGCTGATCTGTGCCTCACCAACGCCGTGTGCCGCCAGCCTCTCGTGCAGGTTGTCTGCTTGCTGGCGAAACACCTCGGCCGCACGCACGCGATACCAATCGAGGACAATGCGTCGTACTTCACCACTGTCGCTGCCCGCTTGGATCCCGACGACAAGGTGCTTTCCGAGCAACTTCGCGGATTGCTGTTCCGACGGGCTGACCTTCAGTCGGTACTGACGCCCCAGGTACCGAATGGTCTCGCCACTGACATACTGACGCCGTGGATCACGTGGCCTAAATGACGCGAAGTAGTCTTGCTGCCGGATGATCCACCGTGCCTTGCTGCGGACGAACTGTTCGATAGATTTGTCGGAGCGGCCGTCCGGCACCCTGGCCTCGACGGCTCCAGAGGGAGCAACGACGAGTCGAGCTGAGTTACCGGATGTCCGAACAACCACGTACGGAAGTTTCTCCGAGCCAACCATGATGCTTCGTTGCTTGGGCTCTCCAGTCACAAAACAGCCCTCGCCCGCTCAATAGACATGTCAACTACTTTGTCGATTGTTTCGAGAGTCCAAGTAGCACCGACGGCATCACCAAGCTCAAAGAGGAAATCATCGATTGCCTGACGCATCGACTTCTGACAGTCGACATTATTCCGCCACCCAACAATCGCCCGGTTTCGGATGATTGATTCAATCGACACTGCAGCCTGCTCACTAGCGTCGCCGAGCTCTTCTTTGATATTCCGGAAGATGATGGCACCGAGCCGCGAGTCTCTTAGTGACTCGGGCACGTCGTCGGCTGTCGGACGAATGACCTCGCTTTCGATATCCTCGACCTGGGCAAGAGCTTCAGCAGCAGCCAGCCAACCAGTACGCATCCGCTCCATGATGTCCCGGAGCATTGCAGACAGCCTGCGATATGTTGCTGGGTCTTCCTCGCGGACACGCTCTTCCAGTACCCGGCTCACGTTGCTGGCGATTGTTTCAGCCTTCGATGATGCGGAGCCTGCGGCTTCAAGGGCGGCGGCTCGCTGGTCCCGATCGTAGAGGTCGATCTTTCCGGTGATGCTCTCGACACCGCTCGCACTGATGTACTGATCGAGCAGCTTCCGAATCTTCGGCTCATACTCAGAGAAGTCGACGACTTCAGCGTAGCGGATCCGCACCGCACGCCGCAGTTCTCCAAAGAACTTCAGGTCTTCGCGATACTTCGCGACTGTCGCATTGGGTGTCGCGTTGAGGAATGTGTGGGATGACAACGCGACATCGAGCACCCGAGCGAAGGCGGCGTAGCGTTCGTAGAACCGGATTCGCAAGGCTTCGTCAGCAAGGTGCTGCTCGTATGCCTCCCGGTCGCGGCTGCCGGCAAGATCCTTGAACGTGTCCCACAATAGAGAGTGTCGCTGAGGGAGGTCATCCCATGCCTTGTCGATACTCGCGAGGGATTCAACGAAGCCAAGGTCAGCCGATTCCGGGTCATCAGGATCTCGGGAATACATGGCGAACGCATCGTCGAGCTCTTCGAGGACGCCTCGATAGTCCAAGACGTATCCACGCTCTTTGCCGGTCGCCAACCGGTTCACACGAGCGATGGCCTGCAGGAGATTGTGCTCCCTGAGCTTTCGGCCCAAATAGAGCACCGTGTTCTCTGGGGCGTCAAAGCCGGTCAAGAGCTTGTCCACAACGATCATGATCTCGGGAGCATCGCTCTCTGGATCAGCGGTGTCGCCGTGCTTGAAGGAGTTGATGAGTTGCTTGGCGTACTGAACATCTGTCCCGAATCTCTGCAGCACGCCGACCCAAAATCGATTGACGAGCTCACGGTTTGGCTTGTAGATGTCCTCGTCGCCCTCTCGGTCGTCCGGCGGGGAGATCAAGACCTCGGAACGAACTTCGCCCAGGTCGTCGAGCCAGTGCTTGTAGCGGATCGCAGCAGCCTTCGATGGTGCGACGAGCTGGGCCTTGAGGCCGGTCCCCTGCAGGAAGTTGCGGTAGTGCTCCGAGACATCGCGGGCAATCCGTCGAATGACCGGGTCGGCCTGCATGATCTGGTCTTCGGTACTCACCTTCCGACGCAGGTCCTGCTTCTGCTCATCGGAGAGGCCCTCGGTGTACTTGTCGAACCAATCGTCGATCTCGGCCTGGTTGACGTCCTTGATGACGTGCCTTCCCTCGTAGACGATCGGCAGCACCGCCCGGTCCTGCTCAGCTTGCTTGATTGTGTACGAGTCGATCATGCCGCCAAACTTCTCAACAGTGCTCCGGTCTTTCCGCCGGACGGGCGTACCGGTGAAACCGATGTAGCACGCGTTCGGAAGCACGCGTCTCATCGTTGAGTGACGAATGCCGAACTGGGTCCTGTGCCCCTCGTCAACCAGCACGATCACATTGGGATCGTCCACGCTGATCTGTTCTTTGCCGAGTGCGGCATCGAACTTGTTAATCACCGTGGTCGCGATCTTGGCTTCAGTGTCCTTGAGAAGCCGGACCAGATCGCTTCCTTTATTCGCCTGAACAGCCTTCAGGCCGCAGTGCTTGAATGTCTTGTAGATCTGGTCATCAAGATCGACTCGGTCGGTGACCAAGACGATTCGCTCACCCCCCTCACCGCCGAGAAGGTCGCCCCGGTGCCGGTCCATTGCGATGGCCTTCGCGAGCATGACCATCGTGAGGCTCTTCCCTGAGCCCTGGGTGTGCCAGACGACACCTCCCCGACGCATCCCATCCGGTCCAAGGTCACGAATGCGACGGCGGATCTTCTCGACACAGAAATACTGCTGGTATCGAGCGATCTTCTTCACACCAGCATCAAACACGATGTAACGGTGCGACAATCGAAGCAAGCGTTCCGGAGAAAACACGCGGCACAGGAGCCGGTCCTGCTCGGTCGCGAGGCGTCCCTGGTCTTCTGCCGCGTGAAAGTCGGCCTTGACAGAAGCCGTTCGGTTCTTAAGTAGTCGCTCAACATCGGCTTGGCCGAGCCGATCGTTGACCGCCGCATCGACAGAGGCGTCGGCCACCTCATACTCACCGTTGACGATCGCTGACTCACGCCAACTTGCCCAGAACTTCTTCGGTGTACCTGTGGTCGCGTACCGGGCGGGGAGCTTGGCTTCGGACTCGTACTCGTCCGTGACTACCTCTCCAGAAGGAGCACCGGCAGGCGAGAGTGCCCCAATAACCTGTGAGTACCAATAGAGCTTCGGAATCCCATCGGGCTTCTGATTGCGGACGTGCTGTTCGATGGCCTGAATCACGGGGGCGGGTTTGCTGGGCCCGAGATCGCTCCGCTTGCACTCGATGACGCCCAAAGGGATGCCATTGACAAAGAGCACCAAGTCCGGGCGGTACGTCTTATCCGATCCTGAGCGGTCGACGGCAAACTCCTCCGTCACGTGATAGACGTTGTTCTCGGGAGCATCCCAGTCGATGTATTTAAGCTGGAAGCTCTTGCTGTCTCCGAGCACCGTTTGCTTGAGCGACTTGCCGAGCAGAAGATGGTCGTAGAGCTTCTCATTTGTGCGGACGAGGCCGTCGTCTTGTTCGTCGCGGAGCGTGGCGATTGCCGACGCGATGTTGGCCTCGGTGAAGGGCACTGACTCGCCGCGATACTCGATGCGGTTGTTCTCTCGGAGCCAGTCTTCGAGGACCCCGTAGAGTAAGACCTCGGAGGTTCTCCCGCCTCGCAGCGACAAAGCATCCTCCTGCGTCAGGTACTTCCAGCCGAGGTTGATCAGCACCTTGAGTGCGGGAAGCTGACTGGTCGCGTCCTCGTCAGAACGCGGCGTGATTCGCTCATTCATGTCCATCAGGTCAGCCTGTTGTTCAAGTGGCTCGGGAGCCAGCCCACGACGACCTGCTGGGTGTCGTCATCCCAGAAGAAGTACACCGCAAGGCACCGCTTGGGATCGCGAGTGTTTCCGCCGGATCGAATGTGCCACTTGAGGAATCGCCGACTTGAAGTGGGATACGGCCACTTCACAAAGTACGTCTCACCCTCTTGTCCAGCTCGCTCTTCGGAAATGGACCCGTCGTACCGGAGAGACATCTCTGTAACTTTCCGGTCGAAGGCATCTTTGCCGCCATCGTGACCCATTCGCATCGTGCGGTACTCTCCGGCCAAGAGCAGCAGCACGCGGGCCACCTGCTCCACATCCTCGAACTCTGGCTTCTTCAGGCCCCGACTCACCGCTCTGTTGTGCAGCGTGAGACGGCCGGCCAGGTTTGCCTCGACCCACTCAGGCAGTTCGTCATAGGAGGCGGGCATCTGAATCGTTGTGTCCGGGTTCTCGCCGGTCTTTGCCTGGAGTGCCGTGCGGAGCGAATCGATCTGTGTGCGGAGCTTCCGGTTTTCTTCAGTCGCCTGGTCTCGCTCCTGCTCGGCTGCAGTCGCGACATCGAGATAACCCTCAGATTCACCTTCCAGCTCTTTGATCTTCTCTTTGAGCGACTTGATCTCAGTCTCGTAGAGCTCACGCCACTCCCCCTCATCGGTCGTGCTCTCGCGCGCGAGGGCCGCGGCTCGCGTTCGGGCGTCGGCGAGGAAGATCAGCGATCCCCACTCCATCCGCTTGGTCGCCGCGTGCTCGTAGGCCTTGTCGATGAGGAAGTCCTCGAAGGCCCTTTCCATCGTTTGCCCGTTGTAGTAGAAGCCGAGGATGCGTTCGGCAAAGGCACGCGGATGGTCGGACGGGCTGTCCTCGTCAAAGTTCAAACCCGGGCGGTATGTCCGGACCGCACCGAGGAACGCCGACCACTGCTTGCCGACCATATCGGTCCACGCGTACCCCAGGCTCCACGGCATCGTCACCACATGGGCGATGCCCTGGCACTTGTGAGCGAGTCGCTCATGGTTCAGCAGATACGGAGCCGGGTTGATGCCGAGCTGGTTCTTGTCGGGCACCGACAGGAGATAGACGGGCAGCTCGCGACGCGGGTCGATCAGCAGGTCACGCAGCCGAGCGAGGTCCGCGTCATCCTGCGGCTCCCACGCCTGGCCGGAGATCGGTGCCGAGATCTGCATGCGGAACCGATTGGACAGCTCAACCACAATGCGGGGTCGGGTGAGTGCGATCGGCTCGGTCGCAAACTCAAGGGACGCACAGAGCACGCGGATACCGAAGCGGACCTGCCCGGTGTCCTTCGCGAAGGCGATCTCGGTGGTCCACGAACGTCCCGGCACCGCCTTCCGGTCGCCAAAGGGGGCGTCGGGCTGCACGAGCCGGACCGTCCACAGCCCCTCGGAGGACAGCTCGACCGCCGCCATGCTCTGGCCGTGCAGGTCGATGTCGAACGACTCGCCGGCGAGGGCCGGAGCAGGAAGCCGCTCGGGGAACTTGTCCTGCAGCCACTTCAGAGCTGTCGACCTCGCGGCGTCGAACAGTTCGTCAACAGCCTGCCCCTCATCCGGGAGCAGTGCCGCCGAAAGCTGGAAGGTCGTCCGCAAGTTGGGTCGTCCCGGTCGGATCACGACGGGACGAGTGAGTGTCGGGCCGGTCGCGTTGCTTGCCATCGTCATCACGCCTTCTCCCCTGGTGCACCTGCCGCCCACACGTTCGCCGACTCGGCGTCGAAGAACTGGACATTGAGCGGCTTAGGGTTCCGCCCGCCGATTCCTTGCCGCCTCTCGGTAAGGGCAAGGGCTCGCTCACAGAGCTCGCGATTCGCATCGGTCTCCATGCCCCCATACACGGACACGAAGAGCTGCTCGACACTGCCACTCGCGATCGCTCGCAGGATGTGGTCGTCGTTGTCGCTCAGTGACATTCCGTAGATGAACAGCGAGCCGCCGATCTGACGGAAACTCCTTCGACCGCGGCCGAGGAAATCGCTGCGGCGGATCCGCGTCATCTTGTCCTGCCAGGTGCCCTCAGCGACATAGAGCGGAAACCGGTTCTCGTCGAGAGCAGCCCGGATCTGATCCATCAGCGGCAGACCGGTGTTGCACCATGTGAACTTCCGGATCTCGGGGCCGGACTGGTAGATGTGCAAACCGCCGTGAAGGTAGAACAGGTTCTGGATGTGGCGGTTCGATTCCCACACGACCCAGTCTTCGGGTCCGTCCTCCGGCTGCCGGAACCCATCGTCGAACTCAATCTGCGGCTCAACATCAGACCGCATCAGAGCCCAATAGGTCAGCAGGTCGTAGTTCAAGAGGTAGATCTTCTGGTCGCGGCGGCCTCTGAAGTGCGACAGGAATCGCTTCGCCGCGGCACACTCATCATCGGTAATCGCCTTGGGCAGGTCAGGGTGCGTCCCGGCAATCGTCTGAACGAGGACCTCTTTCAGGGCTTCGGCATCCTCGCGGAATCGGTCGGCGAGTGAGCCATCAGAGGTGCCGTACACGTCTGCAAGCTCAGCGGCCCGGGAGAGGCCGTTCATGACAATCTCGAAGTCCGTCGTACCGAGACGATCGAACGCCTCACGTGCCTGCGGGCGGCCGGAGAGGTTCGCCTGATCCAGGAGGCGGCTGTAATTGAACAGGTTGGGCCGGCACGCCACGCTGAAACCATTGCCCAACAACACATGGGGGGCTTTGATGCAACGCGAGATGGCGTCATTGAAGTTGAGCAGCTCTGGTGTCGTCATGTCGACACCTCCTCAGCGACAGGCTCGTCCCCGGGCACGCGGATCTCGCCGGTCAGCAGCTTCTGCATCAGCCCACGCTTCTGGAGCTGGATCTGCTCGCGGAGCTGTTCGAGCAGCTCGATCTCGCGTTGGGCGGTGTCGAGGATGTCGGCGATGGCACGCTGCTCGTCGATGCTCGTGGGCAGCGAGATGGTTTCCTGCATGAACCAGGGCAGATGGAAGGTCATCTTCTCGATCGCGACGCCGTAGCTCGACCTGAAGGCCTTGTAGTACATGCGAGGTGTCTTCGAGAGCCAGCCGAGGAACGGCATGTGGAGCCGGGCCTGGTCCTTGGGCACGAACGTGAGATAGGAGTCGGACACATGCGAGCCGTCGAACTCCGGCGGCGTGACTGTCATCGCACCGTGAAGGACCTGCATCTTCGCGATCACAAAGTCACCTGTCCGCGTGGTCTTCAGTGTCTTGGTGAGAATCTCGCTCCCGGGCTTGCGTTCCCGGTCGAAGAAGCCACCCGACCGGCGTCGCACGGAGACGAGTCGGTACACCTCGTCGTCGGACCACTCGACATATCGGTCGACCTGATCAAGGAGATCGCCGAATGGCACCTCCTCCCACGCCTCGCCCGCGAACGCCGGCAGGCGGCGGCGGCCGGTCAGGAGCTGTTGCATCAGGCCGTGGAGGCGATGCTTGGCGAACTCAATATGATATCGCAGCTTGTCAGCAGCGTTGTCGAAATCGCCGAATCGGTCGATCAAGTGGTCCTGAACCTCGATCGGAGGCACCGGAATAGCCACCCACTTCAACAGCTCGGACGGATTGATGTTCGCCTGGCTCACCCCGAGTGTGATCAGGCGAACGATCGATCGCCCGGTGATCCCGGAGCTCATCGCATAGGCAAGCCACTGCGGCCTCACCCGTTCGTTCGGGATCAATCGGACGAGGTATGAAGCAAAGACTGTTGGCGTCTCCGGCTCCTCCATAAGGATGCCGACTTTGCCAACCAGAGCCCTGCTATTAGTGCGGTTGAAAAGCACATCGTACTTGTGGAGACGAAGCGTGCTCGCCTCCCGTTCAGACAAGGACAGACGCGACAGGCCCGCGAGGTCTACACGGCCGTCCCCGATATTCGACATCCCGAGAACGTGCTGTTCACCGTCAGATGTTGTAGCAGCTGATGTCCCGTACTGAGTCTTGCACAGCTTGCCAAGCTTCATGATGGGCCATTCAGGATGTCGCAACGCCGAGCTCCTTCAGCGTTGCCGCCATCTTGCCGCGGACCTCGGCGAGCTCGATTTCAAGCCGATCGATCTCGGCCTGCGTCTCCTCGATATCGATCTCCTCCTCGTCCTCGAAGGTGTCGACGTACCGCGGGATGTTCAGGTTGAAGTCGTTCTCGGCGAGCTCCTCGGCCGTCGCGGCGTGGGCGTATTTCTCGACGCTCTCGTACGCCTTGTAGGTCGCGAGGATCTTCTTGATGTTGTCCTCAGTCAGGCGGTTCTGGTTGGTGCCCTGCTCGAACTCGCGGCTGGCGTCGATGAAGAGCACCGTGTCCCGCTTGGTGTCGCCCTTCCGCGACTTGTCGAAGATGAGGATCGCGGCGGGGATTCCGGTGCCGTAGAAGAGGTTGGGCGGCAAGCCGACGACAAGTTCGAGCAGGTTGTCTTCGATGAGCTTGCGGCGGATGCGGCCCTCGGCCCCCGAGCGGAAGAGCACGCCGTGAGGCACGATGACGCCGACGCGGCCGTGCCCCTCCAGGGCGGTCTCGATCATGTGGCTGATGAAGGCGTAGTCGCCGCGGCTCTTGGGCGGCACGCCCCGCCAGAAGCGGTTGAAGCGGTCCTTCTCGGCGTCTTCCTGTCCCCACTTGTCGAGGCTGAACGGGGGATTGGCGGTGACGATGTCGAACCGCATGAGTTCGTCGTTGTCGAGCAGCTTGGGCGAGCGGAGCGTATCGCACCGCTCGATGCGGGCCTGGTCCATCTGGTGCAGGAACATGTTCTGCTTGCAGAGGGCCCAGGTGGAGCCGTTGGACTCCTGGCCGAACACTGCGAAGTTGTCCGAGCCGACCTCGCGGGCGACCTTGATGAGCAGCGAGCCCGAGCCGCAGGCGGGGTCGAGGATGCGGGCACCTTCCTCGGGCCGGAGCAGCTTGGCGAGCAGCTCGGAGACCTCGGGCGGGGTGTAGAACTCGCCGGCCTTCTTGCCGGCACCCGCGGCGAACCAGCCGATGAGCCGTTCGTATGCGTCGCCGATCGTATCGCGACCGGCGAGGTGCGACGGGCGGCAGTCGATCTTGTTGAAGTCTTCGAGCAAGTTCTTTAGGCGGGCGTTGCGGTCGCGCGTCTCGCCGAGCTCAGCCTCGCTGTTGAAGTCGATGTTGCTGAAGACATTCTCCAGCTTGGATTTGTTGTTGTCCTCAAGGTTGACGAGGGCGATGTTGATCAGCTCGCCGATGTTGTCGGCGTCACGCTTGATGTAGAGGTCGCGGAAGTCGGAGCCCTCGGGGAGGACGAACCGCTCGTTGCGGAGGGCACGCTCGACGCGGGTCTCGTCGCCCTTGTACTTCTTGCTGAGCTCCTCCCGCCGATCGACCATCATGTCGGACAGGTACTTCAGGAAGAGCATCGTGAGGGCGTAGTTCTTGTAGTTGGCCGGGTCGACGGCCCCGCGGAAAGTGTCGCACGCGGCCCAGACGGCGTCGGCGATCTGCTTGGTGGTGTGCTTGGTCTGGCTCATGCGTGGACGGCTCCTGTGGCGACCTGGAGTGCGAGGGCGTTGTTCAGTTGTGATCTCGTATCACGCAGGTCGGTCATGATCTGGGATTCACGGACGGCGAGGGTGTGGAACTCAGAGATGCGACGCTGGATGTCGAGCGGCGGAAGGTGGACCTCCAACGCACGCGTTGCCTTCAAAGAAAGGAACGGGATCTTTGTGCCGCGGACGCGGTCACGGAGGGCAGCCTGGGCCTGCGGCTGGTTGAGCCACCAGGCGAGATATCCGGGATTGGCGTCGTCGGTGTTCACGCGGATGACATGAAGGAACGACGCGGCCACGAGAGGCCGGCTGTCCGGCAGCTCATCGATCATCGCGATGTCGAGCCGCTCGCCCCGGGCGGGGATAATGAGGTCGCCGCGCCGGAGCACGGCATCGCCGGGGCCCTTGACCGGTGTGAATCTCGGGCAACGGTCGCGGAGCAAGCGATGGCCGGGCTCCGGATCGATGGACCCGATGAACACGAGGCGGTGTGTGCCGGACGGCTCGTCCTTGGCGGCACCCTTCTCATAGTGACCGCTGAAGACCTCGGCGATCTGGTCGAGTTGAGCTGTTCGTGTGGTCATGAATGCCTTGCCGTCAGCAACTGTGTTCGGATTAGTCGCCATGTTCTAAAACAGTAGCTACGCTACAAGTATATAATTTCGTGAGTCATTGTCAAGAACACCGTCCTGTAGCCTGACTACAATTTTCTGAATTGGTCGAATGATTCGGCTGAATGGGGCCCAGCTCAGCGGCTTTTTTCCCACGAGGTATGGGTTTAGTACGGTGTAGTATGACGTACGATCTAGCTCTCATTCGGGGGCTAGATCGGGGTGCTGGCGTCGCGAAGAGCCGGATCTGTAGAGTTTGTAGTGGCCTAGAACTGGCCTTGATCCGCCAATCCAAAGCGATTCGAATCGCATCGGATAATTTGGGATCAATCGACGCAATCAATTGTCAGACAAGCATTTATCAGCATCGGTCGCATTTGCAACTCGTGGGTCGTGCCCGGCCGAAACAGTCCCCCCCTCTCCGCTAGGCAACAACTACACATCTGCTGACACTGACGCCCGTGCTCTGTCTCGGGATCCGCCTGAACAGACATGCAAACTCACTCTCCGGTACGCCGGAATGCCGACCCGGCCTAGTCAACAGAGTGCTCGCTTACTTCGGGCGAGTTCTGCCCCGACTGGATCTCGTCTGCGATCAGCGCGACCTCCCGCAGGATGCCAGACGGCGGCTTTCTTAGATCGAGGGTGCGTATCCGTACCTCTCGAGTCGCGCCCTCGATAACGTGCGTCGTCGAAGCCAAACCTGCGTCGGCAGCGTAGATCAACATACCCGATGGCAACCCGGTGGCTGTCAGATACGCGAGCATCTGGTACACGTCGGCGTTCTGATAGCCGGCCGGGCTGAGGCGCTTGTACTTTGCATCACCAACCCAGACGATTCTCCCGCTCGCGATCAAGCAAAGGTCCGGCTTGAGCGGGATGCACTCCGCGGCATCCAAGCGAAGTCGTGGCGGCCGATCAGGGAATGCGCTCAGGGGACACCGGAGCGACTCTCGTAACGCCGTGCGGAGAAACAGTTCGAAGACGGCATTCATGTCGACGAGAAACGCGTCCGCTCGCCGGGCTCCCGACCCGACGTCGACGGAAGACGACCGGAGCACGAGCTGAGCGATTCGAAGCGCCGGTTCATAGTGCCGATTGAGCTGCGTGATGACTGGATCTGGAATGCTGTGTTTCGGATAGTGAACGAGTTCCACGCCGCCAAAGAGCCGCGCAGCGCGTCCGATCTCGTGGTTGATCGTCATCGATCGCAACGGGAGGCGGCGCAGCTGTGAGAGGGCGCTGAGCAAGACTCGATTTTCGATGATGTCCGTCGTGAACAGGTCATGCTCGATCTCGATTGGCGGAGCTTGTCCGAGTCGCTTGCTGATGTGCTCGGGGAACCGAATCCGGCCCCGTGGCGCCGACAACGACTCCTCGTGGGAGCGATATCCCGCGAGAAGTCCTTCTCGGGTCGAGCGTTCGATGGATCGACACAGCACGGTCGCGATCAGATCGACAAGCGTCGCGTCATCCTGCCACGCCGTCTGCATACGTGACCAGCTCATGCGGTCAGCTGCGTAAGAGACGAGGAAGACAACGGACGAAATCGGCATCTTGGGTTGAATCTCGATGGCGATAGTGGGCAGTTGAACTAGACCGATGTGCTGATTGGGGGTCAAGTCGAATCGACCCGGCAGGCCTATCGCGGGCTCGATCCGCAGTGTTGGATGAACACCGCGGAGCATCGCGAGCTCGGCAGCATCGAGAGCGACTCCGCTCGTCGTGCTGTACTCAGTCAGCGTCAGCCGACGCATCCTCGTCCTCCGATTGGTCGGCCACAATATTGTCGGAGGTGACCTGGTCTCTAACGGTGTCGTAGAGGAACTGACTCATCTCGCTGGGGTTGTTGAAGAAGCGGTCCGCCAAAGCGGGAATGACCGAATGCTCCCAGATCTGCTTCGCCCACTCCTCGGTAAGGGCTCGCGGGTCATCGGTGATAAAATGGCTCGGTCCAACCATCACGTGCCGGTCGCCCACAATCTCGTTGACGACATCGATCATGCCGGCGAGATATACCATGTCCGGAGCGTTCGATTCCAAGAACCTCTCAAGCAACCCATCGATCGGCGCCTCGCCGGGGACAAGGTCGAGGAACCGGAACCGCCGCCGCAGTGCCATGTCGAGCAAAGCGATCGATCTATCGGCGGTGTTCATCGTCCCGATGATCAAGAGATTCCGCGGCAGACGGAATGGGGCCTCGGAATACTGCAGGGTGATGGCCTCATCGCGGTACTCGAGTAGGTAGAGCAGCTCGCCGAACACCTTTGCGATGTTGCCTCGGTTGATCTCGTCAATAATCAGTACAAAGCGTGCGCCGGGATCGGCCGCCGCTCGGGTCGCCAGCCGCTTGAGCGGACCGTCCTTAACTTCGAAGTGATTGGGACCGGCAGGGCGGAAGCCCTCAACGAAGTCCTCGTATGCATACGAGGGATGGAACTGGACGACCGTCACGCGATCCGCGGAACCCGCGAGCGACTCCGCCATCTTGCGAGCGAGGAAGGTCTTCCCGGTGCCGGGCGGTCCTTGGAGTATGACCTGGCCCTTCTCTACGAGCAGCGCCGCCCATCGCGACAGAGTGTCGGTGGGTTCCAGCATCAGTGATACTGCGAGATCATCAAGCGACTCGATCAGTGCTGGTGCATTGCTCATGGACAGACCGGGGCTCGGTGTCACGGTATTCCCCGCGCCTGCACCAGCCTGCTTCTTCGGCTTCGGCTCCTTGGGCTCCTTCCACTGCTGTAGGTATGGCTTCCGATAGAAGTGGAAGCCCGGCTCTGCGTCCTTGCCGAGCGCTTCGCGAATAGCTAGGAGATCGCGATCGATGTTGTCGGTCGCGCCGTTGGGCAAGAGACTCTCGAAGCCGCTTCTGATCGCCTTCTTGTCCTTGCGGGACGAGATGTTCTCAAATGTGTCGGGAAACGCGATGTAGAGCCATGCCTCCCGCATCGGTTGGAATGCTTTCAAGGAGGTCTTGTGTCCGAACACGTTCTCTCGAAATGTCCACGGATCGGCAAGGATCTCCGTCCTAAGCGACTCGGGCAGCTCATGCCAGTGGAGAAGATACTCGTTGATCCATGCCAGGTGCCACGGTCGGTGCTGGTTGAAGCTCTGGTCTCCAGCATGTCCGGCAGCGCCGTCGATCGCCCACTCCGGGACGTCGACGGCTCGATCGCACCATGTCAAGATCTCTTGAACATTCGCTATCTTCTTCTTGGGACCGGTGACCGTGGTGAAAATCTGCTGGACGTATACGAGCTCGGCAGCAAGCTGGATCGTGTCGTCGTCCGCGCCGCCAAGTTGGTGCTGGTACTTGCTGAGGAAGTTCCCCTCGCCTTCGTCGAATCGCTGAACGACCATCTCGTGGTGCCGTTGGAGATTGCGGGCTGTCCAAATCTTCCGATCCGGTGTGAAGAGACTACCAAAATCGACCAGAGCGGTCTCCCTAACGCGACGAAGAGCTTCGTAGCGAATTTCAGGACAGCCAGTTAGATTCGCCATGCGGTACCTTTCTCTAGCAAATGATACGACCGGTTGGGTTCACCAGATTACCGTTCAGTGTGGACACGATGTCAGAGATTCAGATGGCTTGGATCCACTCGCCCGCTATCCCACCGCAACCCGGGCAATCCGCGTCGGCATCCGCGTCCGCAGGCGCCAGATGATGCTCACCGGGCGGCTGCCCTCGTGGGACACGTAGTCAGCTGGGCCGAGGAAGGCGTATGGGGCGGCGAGGCCGCCGGGGAGTGATTTGCGCTCGCGGACGAACAGCAGCGGGGTGTAGCCTTGCGCCCGGTGGTGGATGTACCTCTGCCCGGTCTTCGAGTCGGCCGAGGTGGTGCTCTGCGACTGCCAATGGAAGAGCTGGTCGCTGATCGCGTAGTCCTCGTACATCGTCGTCGGCGAGTACGCCTCCTCTGTCTTGTGCAGCGTCACAAAGAAGGCGTCGATCTTACGGTCCGGGATGTGGAGGACGCCCTCGCGAAAATCCGGGCGACGATCCAAGTCCCAGTGGCCGAGGCCGATGAGGGCCTCGTCTCGGGTGTACTCGGCATGGAGGGCGAGCGGGCCGGCGAGGTCGGGGAGCAGGTCCCTCGGGCGGGTGCGGGTGTGGTGGAGTCGGTAATCGAGCACGGCCCGGAGATCATCGAGCGCATTCGGATTCTCCCGAAGGCGGGCATCGGCTTCATCGGGTGACATGGAGACGCCGTCGGCACCCCACAGGGTCACATGCAAAATGGCTCGGCGTCGTTCGGCGAGGGGGTCTTGCGGCGCTTGGCCGTCGAGGTGTGCGAGGAGAAAGCGGAGTTGTTGCGGGTCGTCGATGTGGACCAGACGGCGAATGCCTTTCGCGAGCCGGTCTTCGTCTTCGCCGGTGGGTGCGTCGGTGAGGCCCGCATCGCTCAGAAGCCGGCTCCAGAGGCCTCGCTTGAGAAGCTCATCGAGCGTGGTGTCGAGGTACTCGAGCGTCTCACGGATGCTCGGAGCGCGGCCGAGGTGACGGCCGAGCTCGCGTATGTCACCGACCATCTGCGGGCGCCGCAGCGTCAGTGATTGGCGCACGTTCTCCAGCACGCGTTGTTGAGCAACTCGCTCCAACCGGATGAAGCAGCCGGCAGGGAGGTGCGGGAAGCCGGACTCGATCTCGCGTTCGAGGCGGCCAGTGGGGTCGGTGCTCAGTGCTCGGAACCGAGACGCAAAACGGAACTGCCGGTGCTGAGCCCCGATGAAGTCGAGGACAGTCAGGCACTCCTTCTCGTCATGCAGGCGGAGGCCACGTCCGAGCTGCTGGAGATAGACGGTCAGGCTCTCCGTCGGGCGGAGGAACAAGACCGTGTCGACCTCGGGAATGTCGACGCCTTCGTTGTAGAGATCGACGACGAAAATGAAGTTGATCTCGCGGCGGATGAGACGTTCCTTGGCCGCGCGACGTTCTTCGGCGGGCGTCTCGGCGGAGAGCGCGATCGCGGGGATGCCGTGCTCAGTGAAGAAGCGGGCCATGAAGTTCGCGTGGGCGACGCTGACGCAGAAGCCCAGGCCGCGGGCGTGGAGCGGGTCGAGCAGGTTTTCGTGCACCTTGTCGAGCACGAGGCCGGCGCGAACGTCGTTACCGGTGTAGACTGCGTCGAGGTCTTCGATGCGGTAGCCGCCGCGCTGCCACGTCAGGCCGTCGAGGTCGACGCTGTCGGCAACGCCGAAGTACTGGAACGGACAGAGCAGGCGCCGGCTGATCGCATCGGGCAATCGCACCTCGGCGGTCGGTTCACCGCCAAACGGTGTGAGTACGTCGAGACCGTCGGCTCGTTCAGGCGTCGCGGTCAGGCCCAAAAGTATCTTCGGCTGGGCGGTATCGAGCAGACGCCGATAGCTCGGCGCCGCGGCGTGATGAAACTCATCAACCACGATGTAGTCGAACAGATCCGATGGGAGCTTGTGCAGCCCCCGGCTGTTGTAGCTCTGGATCGAGCAGAACAGGTGGTCTTGTTGCCCGGGGGCCGTGCCGCCAACGAGTACATCGCCAAAGTTCTGATCGCGGAGCACGGCCCGGTAGGTGCCGAGTGCTTGGCGAAGGATCTCCTCCCGGTGGGCGATGAAGAGCAACGACGGCTTGCGAGTACCTGACCATCGCTTGTAATCGAATGCCGCGATCATCGTTTTGCCGGTGCCGGTCGCAGCCACGACGAGGTGACGGTGCTTGTCTTGCACCTCTCGCTCGGCCGCCATCGCGTCGAGGATCTCCTGTTGGAACGCATAGGGACGAAGGTCGAAGGTCGGTAGCTCGCCGATCTCGACGGAGCCGCGCGTTCGCTCGCGGCTGATCGCCTCGCGAAGTCTCGGCGCCGCGTCACCATCAAAATGCTCGAACTCGTCATCGTTCCAATACGAGTCAAAGGTCGCAACGATCTTCTGCCAGAGGTGCGGGAGCTCGTACTGGCTGATCTTGCTCGTCCATTCAAGACCTTCAGAGAGTGCGGCCCGGGAGACGTTGGCCGAGCCGATGTAGGCGCTGCCGAAACCGGTCGCGCGATGGACGAGATAGGCCTTGGCGTGGAGCCGCGTGCGCTCGGTGTCGTAGGACACCTTGACCTCAGTGTTGGGCAGATCACGCAGGGCCTCGATTGCTTTGGAGTCGGTCGCGCCCATGTAGCTCGTGGAGATGACGCGGAGTCGAGGGCCGTCCGGGTGGGGCGTGGCGGTGAGCTCGCGAAGCGCGTCCATCAGCAGGCGGATGCCGCTCCATTTGATGAACGAGCAGAGGATGTCGACTCGGTCGGCCGCCGCAAACTCCTTGGAGAGCTGCGAGGCGAGGGATGGGTCCAGCCGGGTGCCGGTGAGCAGGGCCGAGCGTGCGAGCGGCGTGTCGGGGCGCGACGCGCCCGTGTCCCGGGGCTCGGCGTGGACGGCGAGCAGGCGACGCAGCGGGCTGGTGAGGTTGAAGCGGTCGGCCCAGTCGTCGCCGAGTTCGGCAACGAGGGCCTCGATCACCCGATCGACAAGCCGACGCTGGCGATCGGCGGCCTCTCGCCCGCGGAGGGTGGACATGGATTTCGCTAGAAGCCGTTCGAGGTACTGGGCGATCGCGGCGTGGGCGTCCTCCGCATCGACCTCGGCGAGTTCCGCAAGTCGAGAGTCACCCATGCCGTCAAGTGTCGCCTTGAGAGCGGTGTCGACGAGATGGTCATAGAGACCTTGCGGCACCTCCGGTTGTCTTTTCTCAGAGCCGGTCATCGTCATAATGTATACGAACACGGACTTGTAGTGACTCACAACCGGGAAGATGTGATGATCGTCAAGCAAACCCAATCGCAGTCAGTGTCGTCAGATCCGAAGCTTCGCGCGGGCGTCGAGGCTGAGCGGCAGATGGCCTTCTATCTGCACCGAGATTTCGCTTCCGAGGCAGGCTTGCTCGTCCTCAACGACCTGCGTCTCGTCGATCCGGATCAGCCCGAGCTCGACGACCGGCCAGGTGTCTGTCAGATCGATCACCTCATCCTTCACCGGTGGGGTGCATTCATCGTGGAGAGTAAGTCCGTCACGGACGAAGTGGCCGTACGCGACGACGGAGCAGGCGGTGATGAGTGGACGCGTCGGTACCGTGGTCAGGAGCTGGGTTTTCCGTCGCCGATCCAACAGGCACGCCGCCAGGGGGAGTTCCTGCGCGTGTTTCTCCAGCGGCACCGAGAAGAGTTGCTCGGCAAAATGCCGCCCGGCTTCCGAACACTCGCCAAAATCATGGCCGGCACAGAGCACCGTGGCTTTGGCAACATGCCCATCCAGATCATCGTGGCGATCTCGGATCGGGGAAAGATCCGCCGGATCAACCATTGGAAAGAACCCCAAAAGCCGTTCCACACATATGTCAGCAAGGCCGATCTCGTCCCAACCAAGATCAGAGAGGAATTCAGAAAGCACAAGGCGGCAAGCAAGCTGACGAATATGTCAACCGGCGATTATGGATTGTGGTCCATGAAATCCGAGGAAGTCACGCTTGTTGCGGAGTTCCTCGCGGCACGCCATGAGGCCAATGTCCGACCAAAGCTTGACACGCAAACCGCAGCAACCGTCGCGGTTGAAATTCCACCGCCCGCACCGAAGTCAGAGCCGGCCGCGGTCCCTGCGGCTGGTGCGGCATGCAAAGGCTGCGGCGGCACCGATCTATCCGCCCATTGGGGTAAGTACGGCTACTACTGGAAGTGCCAGAGCTGCGGGACCAACGCCTCGATGCCGACGAACTGCTCAGCGTGCGGGGCGGAGGGACACCGCGGCAAGGTCGTTCGGATTCGCAAAGAAGGCCCTAAATACCTACGAGCATGCGAGCAATGCGGGATCGAAGAGCGGATCTGGACGGAGTCGACTTGAGAGCGTGACCAGATCCGCAGCATCGAGAGATGCTCACCGCGAAGCGTCACCGTCAGGCAAGACAAGCGATAGCATCGACCCAAGAACATGGCGTTCCGCCGGCGGAAGCCGGCTGATCACGCGGGCGATTTCGACCAGCATTTCGAGTCGATCCGGCTGTGCGTCGCGTTCGCCCACAGATCCACTTCCGCGCTCATCGAAACTCCCGCTTCTGATCGCGTCAGTGCGGTTTTCAGTCGGGCTCTTAATCAGCGGGTTGAAGGTTCGAGTCCTTCGGGGGGTACTTCTGTTCGGCTTCTTGAGTCCGGCGACGTTCATGCTCCCGGGGGCTGCTCCGAGGACTGCCAGGCTCCCGGCGGCTGGCCCATCACTCTTTTAAATGCCCGGCTGAATGCCGCCTCGGAGTTGTAACCGAGACGTGCCCCGCACTCGGCTGCTGTGATGTCGCCATCGCGCAGCCACGATCCCGCCAGGTGCATGCGCCATCGTGTGAGATACTGCATCGCGGATTCGCCGACGAGCTCGGTGAAACGGGCCGAAAACGCCGAGCGGGACATCGAGACCGATTGGGCGAGAGTTGCGACGGTCCAGTCCTTCGTCGGTTCGCGGTGAATCTGCAGGATCGCGGGCCCGATGCGTTTGTCATCAAGCGCACCAAGCCAGCCGCGACGCGAGGCCGGATTCTCCAGAAGCCACGAACGGATCGCCTGTATCACCAGGATGTCGGCCAGTCTTGTCACCACCGTCTCGCCGCCGGGTTGACGTGTGCTCGCCTCCGCCGCCATGAGCCGCAGCGTGCTGTGCATCCACTCGGCGTGAGCCGAATTCCCGGAAGTCGAGTTCCATGTTCTGATATGAATCAAGCTCGGCAGCAGCTCGATCAAGTCGCCAGCAGCCGGATGGTCGAAGCGGACCGCGCCGCAGATCAGCGTGGTTTCCTCGCCGCCGCCCCCGTAGTCGAGCAGCTCGTAGCGAGGCGTGATCCGCTGGATGGGCAGGTCGAAGAAGGGCTCAGCAGCCACCCCCTCGTCATACTTGATCGCATGCCCCTCGCCACGGGGCATCAGAGCGAACTCGCCGGGGCGGATGGTCGCGGCTTCTTGATCAGCGAACTCAAGTCTGCACGAGCCTGCCGTCACGATGTGAAACATCAGACAACCGGGCATCGGAGGCATGGCGATACCCCACGGTGCGGTCAGGCGTGACCGGGCGTACACCACCCCCTCCAGGCGAAACGAGTGAAGCGTCTCCCCCAGAGGATCCGTCGACTCCCACGCATCCGCGGGCGGTTTAGTTTGACTTGTCCTCGTCGTCGTTGGCATGCGGCATGATAGAGACGCGTCGCACTCCATCGCCACGATACTGGACGAATGAGCAAGAAAAACAGAAAAACGATCATTGAGAGTCTTGTGGATAGGTCTGATGATGGATACATGAACCGGGGCGGCAGAGTGAGGCCGCCCGCATCCATGATCGGAGCAACCCATGGCAAGCCAGCAACACCAACCCCAGAACATCCTCGTCATCGCCGCCAACGGCAAGACTGGCCGGCGCGTGGCCCGGCAGCTCGAGTCGCGCGGCGTGACCGTCCGCCGTGGATCCAGATCGGGCACGCCCGCGTTCGATTGGGCCGAGCCCACGACTTGGGGGCCCGCGCTGGAAAGCATGGACGCGGCCTACGTCGTGTACACCCCGGACCTTGCCGTCCCGGGTGCCGATCAGGACCTCCGCCGATTCGTCGAGATCGCCAAAGAACGCGGCGTACGCAAGATCGTCCTGCTCTCGGGTCGGGGCGAGCCCGAAGCCCGGGCTTGCGAGCAGATTGTCGAACACTCGGGGCTCGCTTTCACCATTGTCCGCGCCGCGTGGTTCAACCAGAACTTCAGCGAAGGCGAATTCGCCGGCACGATCGCCGATGGCGCGATCACGCTCCCGAACCCCGATGTGCGCGAGCCGTTCGTCGATGTCGATGACATCGCCGAGGTTGTGGTCGAGTCGCTGCTCGATCCCCGGCACACCGGCGAGATCTACGAGGTCTCAGGCCCAGAGCTGCTGACCTACGCCGACATCGCAACGCTCCTCAGCGAAGCGACGGGACGCGAGATCCGATACATCCCCGTCAGCGACGAGCAGTTCTTCGATGGCATGGCACAGGCAGGTGTCCCCTCGGCGTACGCCGACCTGCTGCGGTATCTCTTCGACATCACGAAGTCGGGCGTCAACGCGCACCTCTCCGACGGCATCGAACGCGCGCTCGGCCGACCGCCGCGCAGCTTCAGAGAGTTCGCGGCCCGAGCTGTCGCCGGTGGTGTCATCAAGGCCGAACACAGCGTTCAGTCCTGATCGCTGCAAACATCCGCACGCCCCAACTTCTACCCCGCCCGCCGGCATTCTGCGCCGAATGGGCGGAGAAAGTGGGGGTGTGCTCGCGGTGGGGGTGACGCTTGGGGAGGATCGCGAGCATGCGAGCAATGCGGGATCGAAGAGCGGATCTGGACTGAGTCGACCTGAGAACGCGACCTGATCCGCAGCGTCGAATGATGCTCACCGCTTGACATCCTCCTCTGACAGAACGCGCGACAGCATCGACTCGAGAACACGGCGCTCCGACGACGGGAATTCCCCATCAAACGGGCGATTTCGAGCAGCTTTACGAGCCGATCGGGCTGTGCGTGGTGTGCGCTCACAGATTCACTGACGCGCCTCTTGAAGTTCCCGCAAATGATCACATCAGTATGGCTCTCAGTCGGGCTCGGAAACAGGGGTTGATTGAACCACTCAATTTCATGTGCTGTCTGTCCTTTCTTCGCGATCACCGCGAGAGGTGCGGCAGACAAGACCCTTCTTGCATCCGATCGGTTACCGACAAATAATGAAAGGCATACATTGAACTGGATGTAACCAACATCGCCTGTGCTGGGTCATCAACCATGGAGGCGCGACCCCAGACATGTTGTATGAGATTCAGACGTTGGCGGTTGTTGTCTTTCTTGCGGGGTGCTGGGCGTGCGAACTCGTCGTGCCCGCTGTCCAGATGGCCAGAACGGACTCGAGGGCAGTTCGGTGCAGGCATCTCGTGCTCGGAGCGATCAACGCGATCCCGACGATCGGGATTGCTTCGCTGCTGGGCATCATGGACACATACGCCACCAGGAACGGCATCGGGCTGCTCAAGCTCTTGGATCTCCCGGTGTGGGGTGCCGCACTCGCCGCGTTCCTCATTCTTGATCTCTGCCAGTACACGAGTCATGTGGTGATGCACAAGGTGCCATTCCTCTGGAGGATGCACGCGGTCCATCATCACGCCGAACATGTCGAGAGCACGACGGCCTTTCGGTTCCACACGCTGGAAGTCGTGGCGCACGGGCTCATGCTCATCCCGCTGCTTCTCATCTTCGGATTCCGCATCCACGACCTGGCTCTGTACAACGCGATCGTCATCCCGATGAGCGTCTTTCATCACGCCAATATTCGCCTGCCACGTCAACTTGAACGGGTGCTCCGCGTGTTCATCATCACGCCGGGCTCGCATCGCTTGCACCACGCGCGATGGCAGCCGCTGACCGACAGCAACTACGGCGCGGTACTCTCCATCTGGGACAGAATCTTTGGGACCGCGTCGGCTCGCTCCGATCCAGAAGCCATCCCGGTTGGTCTTGATGGATTCAAGCCCGAAGAAATCGAATCGCTGCGGGGGATGCTGGGTACGCCCTTCTCGTCCTCGCGGGCGGGGCTGGGCACGCCGCCGCCCGGCGAACATCCCCGGCCGGCGAAACAGGTGAAATCGCAACGAGCAGAAAGGCCGTGTAACCGCGCCGCTGAAGCCCGGGTCTGACTTCCTGAAAGGAAGGACCCACCATGGAAAGCAACAACCGGCTCGATCACCTGTATATCCCGCTCCGCCTCTGCTACGGCCTGGTGCCGATCGTCGCGGGTGCCGATAAGTTCACAAACCTGCTCACCGACTGGTCGCAATACCTGCCCCAATTCGCTGGCGATCTTCTCCCGTTCAAGCCCGCCGTCTTCATGATGATCGTGGGCGTGATCGAGATTGTCGCGGGGCTCGCGGTCCTGACCAAACTCACAAGACTGGGCGGATACGTCGTAGCCGCCTGGCTTGTGCTCATCGCAATCAACGTCGCACTGGCCGGCTACCTCGATATCGCCGTGCGAGACCTGGTCATGGCGCTCGGGGCGTACACACTCTCCGGGCTGGCGGCGTATCGCGGCGAGCAGCTCATCCCCGGCGTCGGCGTGTCGCATCGCACGACCTCGACGTACGCATCATGAGAAAGCACCCGTACAATCCTCACGAGCGCACGATGCGAACGTATCTGAATAAACTCGATACACTGGCCCCGATGGACGACGCCGAAGTGGCCTCGCGTGTGATATCCGGCGATGTCGGCGCATTCGAACTGCTCATGCGGCGACACAACGAACGCCTCTTCCGCACTGCTCGATCCGTGCTGACCAACGACACCGACGCACAGGACGTCCTGCAAGAGTCATACATCCGCATCTACAAGGGGCTCCCCGAATTCGCTGAACGCTCCAGGCTCGTCACATGGATGACACGCATCGTGTTCAATGAAGCCCTGCGTTTCCGTTCACGCCGGGCGAAGCAGCGGCTGCGCGAACAGTCCGTCGAGTCGTACGAACAGACCACGCCCCGCACCCGAGATTCAGGGCAAAGCATGGATAGTCAAGAAAGGATGCAGATGTTCGACGACGCCCTGGATGCGCTCTCCGAACGTGAGCGGGGGGTCGTCATGCTCCGCATCGTGCAGGGACTCAGCACACGCGAAACCGCCGCAAGTCTCGGCATGACAGAAAGCAACGTGAAAGTCTGTCTTCTCAGGACCAAACCCAAGATGGCACAAGCCCTCAAAGGTGCCGGCGCCGACGAGATCCGCCGCCAGCTTGCGTTCGATGGTGAACGCTGCGATCGCATGGTCTCACTGGTCTACAAACGACTCGAGGCGATGACTGACGAAGCATACTGATGCCCGCGCGAATGCACTCCCGCACTCCTGCACTTGCCGTGCCGTGAGTGTCTCGAACATCACTGACACAGATCTCCTCATGCCCCAGCAAACAACCCGCCCGCCGGCGATCGATGCCGAGCGGGCGGGGAATGTGGGGGTCTGGCTTGGTCAGTCACCGGTCTGTCTGCGGTCTGACGCTCACTCGGCGTGCTCTTCGAACAGTCCCGGCCAGTTCGTTTCGGCACGCGAGACACTGCCCTCGAAATCCGCGTTGAACTTCTCGAGGATGTCCGCGTTCACGTTCAGGTACAGCTTGTCGTTCCGCACCTGCGCGGTGGTGATATCCACCGGCAGCAGGATGTTGATCGATACCCCGTAGGAGCAGAACCCGCCGTACTGCGGCGCAAACCGGTCGGGGTCGGCCAGGAACTTCGTCCGGCTCCGCTCGCTCGCAAAGAGGTACGTCGCCCCCGCGTGCTCGGCCCGAATCATCGGCGACCCGTTCACTGGCGAACGGCCCTCGAAGAAACTCACCGGATCAAACCCGTCGAGCCCGATCCTGCTGGCGCCCGAAACATTCACGAGGTTCCCCCTTGCCCCCGCGATCTTCTCGACCGCCTCGTCCGTGCTCCACACGTCGCTGGCGATCATGCGGTAGTTGACGAACGCCGCCTCGTAGCCGTCGTACCCGGGCAGCTTGGCGGCCGCCGTCGCGTCCGACACAATCGCCACCTCGAAACCCTCCTCGATCAAGTTCCGCATGTGCGACTCGACGCACAAATTCGCCGACATCCCCGCGATCACAACCTGATCGACCCCCGCCTTGCGCAGCTGCAGCGCCAGGTCGTTCGAATCGGAGCCGTACACCTTGTGCGGGCTGACCACAACCGTCTCGCCATCATTGATGTAGGGCTTGTACCGCTCCAGCCAGTCCGCGCCCGAGCCCTCGATGCCCTCGGTCGCCAACGGCCCTTCGCGCTCGAACATGTTGATGTCGTGC
Organism: Phycisphaerales bacterium; assembly: GCA_965228265.1. GTDB lineage: Bacteria > Planctomycetota > Phycisphaerae > Phycisphaerales > UBA1924. Next base: position 210,300 of record OZ245804.1, on the reverse strand, counting down.
ATCAGCGTCTCGAGCGCGCCCTCAAACTTCCAGGTGTGGTCGTGCGGGTAGTAATAGTGGGGGCTCACAAAGACCCTCGCATCGGCGTCCTTGGCCGCCGCAAACAACCGCTCGATATTCTCGACCGTGTTGTTCTCCGTCACGCTCTCGCCAACCACGCCCCAGGTGACGCCCTCCGGACTCAGAAAGTCATTCTGCGGATCGATAACTAGGAGCGCAAAGCTGCCCCGGCCAAGCTCCACCCCGGGCCTCGGGATCGGCGCGTCCTCACGCGGGCCGTTGATGTAGTGAATGTGATGCGCGTGATCGTGCCCCGCGTGCTCATCGGGATGCCCCGGCTGCGCCCCAGCCGTCACGGGCCAGGCGGCACACATCGTCAGAGCTGCAATCGTCATCCTGTTCCGGTTCATCTGCTGTTCCTTTCTCACCGGGCTCATCGCTCGGCGTCAATCTCAAAGCTCGTACTGCATGCCCGCGCAAGACCGTCCCGCCGGGCAGCCCCTTGCGTTACCGCACGTCGGGTATGCCCGCGTGCACCACAGGTCTCGGCCCCGGCGCGGGCCAGAGGAAACGCCGCTCCGCCTCGGTGATCGCAACGTCGTTGATGCTCGCCTCGCGCCGACGCATCAGGCCGAGCGCATCGAACTCCCACAACTCGTTGCCGTAGCTGCGGAACCACCGCCCATCCGCGTCGTGCCATTCGTACTGAAACCGCACGGCTATGCGGTTCTCACGAAAGCCCCAGAGCGCCTTGGTCAGCCGGTAATCCAGCTCACGCTCCCATTTGCCCCGGAGAAACGCCCGGATCTCGTCGCGTCCCCGCACAAACACATCGCGGTTGCGCCACTCGCTGTCGGGCGAGTACGCCATGGACACGCGCTCCGGATCTCTGCTGTTCCAGGCGTCCTCCGCGGCTCGCACCTTCGCCAACGCCGTCTCAGGCGTGAACGGCGGGACGAGCGGGCGCGGCGATCGCGCAGACGCCGAAGCGCCCGGTCCTGTTTCAGAACTCATATCAAACTCCTTGCGTCGGCTCCGCGCTGCCAGCGCCCGCCATCAGCCAGTGGAATCAGCCGCGCGTCGCGCAGGCCTCGTCGGGCGACCACGCCACCGCGGCAAAGGCCTTGTCCAGCGGCGTGCCTGCGATGTGGTTCGTGTAGTTGGACATCACCTTCACCGCCGTGCCGAGAATCACCTCGAGCACCGTCCGCGCCGTATACCCCGCGCCGAGCAGCGCCTCGATATCACTCTCCTCAGGCCAGCCGCGGCTCTCGTTGATCTTCACCGCAAACACACGCAGCGCCTCGAGCTTCGGGTCTGCAAGCTCCGACCCGTCGCGGAGCGCCGAGATGACATCGTCGGAAACACCCTGCGCCTTGGCGATCCCCGAGTGAGCCGCCATGCAGTACGTGCAGCCGTTCAGACGGTTGTTCACCATCAACACAATCTGACGCTCGGTCGGCGAGAGGTCGCTCTTGTCAAAGATCGACGCCAGCGTCATGTACCCCTCGAGCAGCGCCGGGGCCTCGGCCATCACGGCCAGCAGGTTCGGAAGAAAGCCGAACGCCTGCTCAGCGTTCGAAATGAGCGACTTGGCTGCGGGTGCGGTCTCTGCGGTGTGAATCGGGAAACGGGACATGGTGTGCCTCCTTCAGGCCATGCGATACCCATCCCAGCGAAACGCTCGCCGGGCTCGGCCATCGCGGTGATGTGGGCGCTCCTCGCGCCGGATTGCCTCAAAGCCCTGCGCCCCGCCAACACCGGGAGGAACGGGCCTTGTGTCGTAACTATACTGACTAATCAGTATACTTCAACTCCCATTCCAGAGTTTCTCGCAAAATCGCCATAGAAACCGCATTCTGCGTTCAAAACCCCCGATAATTCCTATTCTGACCAGGCAAATTCTCACGAAAGAGATCTGCAAGACCTCTTCATGCGTACTGTTGAGTCAGTACAGGACCTGTTCACCAGAGGGAACCCATGCCCCCCAGCCGACGAGACGATCTGATCGACGCAGCCATGCGCGTCTTCTACAAGCACGGCTTCCACGCCTCGAGCCTGGATGACATCCAGAAAGAGGGCGGCATCAGCCGCATGACGCTCTACAACCACTTCAAGTCCAAAGACGAGCTCGTCGTCGCCGCCATGCGCCGTCGCGACGAGATCTTCCGAAACAAACTCATGAAGTTCGTGGGCGCCCAGGCCAAGACCCCACGCGAGCAAATCCTGGCCGTCTTCGATTTCCACGAGGAGTGGTTCACCGGCAACGAGTTCTGCGGCTGCATGTTCATCAACGCCGCCGCCGAGTTCTCCTCCGCCGACTCCGCGCCCCGCCGACTCGCCGCCGAGCACAAACTGGAAATCGTCCGCTACCTCAAAGAACTGTGCGAGGCCGCCGACTTCGCCGATCCCGCCGAACTCGCAGAGCAACTCAACATCCTCCTCGAAGGTGCTATCGTGACGGCTCGCGTCGTCGGCCAGGTCACCGACAGCGGCAACAACCCCGGCGTCGCCGCACGCCGCGCAAGGCTCATGGCCGAGCGGTTGCTCGATCAGGCCTAAGCAATCTCCCCGCCAACCATCCCAAGGACTCCCCTCCCCATGAAAGCCGCGATCGTCTCCCGCTACGGCTCCCCCGATGTCATCCGCTTCACCGAGCTACCCGACCCCGCCACCGCACCGGGCGAAGTGCTCGTGCGCATCCGTGCCACCACCGTTTCGTCGGGCGACGCGCGCGTCCGAGGCTTCAACGTCCCCGGCATCTTCTGGTTGCCCGCAAAGCTCGCCCTCGGCATCTTCCGCCCGCGACGCCGTGTGCTCGGGACCGAGTTCGCCGGCGTCGTCGAGTCAACCGCACCGGATGTCACACGCTTTGTCCCTGGCGATCGCGTGTTCGGCATGGCCTCCTTCTCAAAGCCCGCCGGCACCCACGCCCAGCTCATCGCCATCTCCGCGGACGGACTCATCGAACCCATCCCCGAGAGCATGTCCTTTGACGAAGCCGGGTGCCTCTGCTTCGGCCTCCTGACCGCGCGTCACTTCCTCCATCAAGCCGCAAAGCTTCAGCCAAACCAACGCGTGCTCGTCATCGGCGCATCCGGAGCCGTCGGGTGCGCAGCCGTCCAGCTCGCCAAGCACACCGGGGCCCACGTCACCGCGGTCTGCAGCACCCGGCACACCGAGCTGATGCACGAACTCGGCGCCGATTCCGTCATCGACTACAAGAAGCACGACTACACCAAACCCTCGGTTGGCCGCGAGCCATACGACATCGTCTTCGACGCCGTCGGCGCGACCACGCCTCTTGCCTGCCGCCCCGTCATGTCCACGGGCAGCCGATTCATCGCCGTTGTCATGAGCGCCAAGACCGTCCTGCAAGCTCTCTGGTGCACCCTGACCCGGTCTTCAAAGGTCATCATGGGCGTAGCCTCCGAAGTGCCGGAAGACCTGGCCTACTTCCGAGAGATGATCGAGGCCGGGGCGTACCGCTCGGTCATCGATCGGCGCTTCACGCTCGACCAGATCCGCGATGCGCACCGCTACGTCGACGAGGGGCACAAGCAGGGCAACGTCATCATCACGATCGACGACTGATCGGGTCCTCGCTTGTTGTGCATAGCCGTCGGACGATCATGAATCAGGGGCGTTCTGGCAGGCCGAACCGCTGGATGATCGTGGACCCGAGAGGTGGGTACTTCATCTCGAGGCGGATCGCGCGGAACGCGCTCGGGTCCCAGCCCAGACGCTCATAGATATACCCGTGCATATCGGAGTAGTGGGGGACCAGCGTCGTCGCCACAGCCGGGGGCGAACCGGGGATCGCCATCGCGCGCTGACGGATCGGCAGCAGCGACGCCTCGTCCCACTGGCCATCGATCTGCCCGCCCGTGTAGAGGTGGGCGTACACAAACGATTCCGCATCCAGCACGAAATCGAGATCCTTGTGCGCCACGATGTCGAACAGCACACACTCCGCCGGCGCGGTGACTGTCACACCGAACTCGCCCGTCTCGTCCGTGCTGTCGCTGTAACGCGAGGCTCCCGCGCGGATCATGTCGCCGTAGAAACAATCGAACGCACCCGTGTTCCCGATCGGGCCGGGCTGGATGAGGTAGTCGGTCCCGCCCGGCGCTTCGACCGCCTCGATCTCCGGGATCTCGCCCTTGTTGAATCGGCTCAGGAACGCGTCGTTCGCGTGCTCTTCGATCGGCTGCCACTGCTGCGATGCGATCGCCTGGCCCGCCGAGCTCCACTGACGCGTCCTGAAGATCGGGATCCGCACCGTCGGGCGGAGTCGGCGCACGCCCAGCAGCCCCCTCAGCATCACCATGTCGAGCTGGCTCGGGTCTTCCTCATTGGGCGCCAGGAAGCAGCACATCAGGTTCGCCCGCGCCTGCACGCCATAGATCCCGCTGTTGCCCAAAAACGCCCGCTTTCGGCTCAGCTCAAGTCCCTGGGCATCCGAGTTCGGCATCGCGTCGATCACGAGATCAAGCGTCGCGCGATCCCCCACATGAACACTGATCACCCGCTCGAACTCGCGCGTCGCCGTGCGCACCGCCTCGACCGCCTTCTTGTTCGCGCCCTTCGACTCGGTCGCCTTGAGAAACCGCTCGATCGAGGAGTTGCCCGGCACGTGCGGCACAGCCGCGAGACCGTCGCCCGACTGCATCAGCTTCGCCATGTTCCACGTGAGCGTCTTGTTGATCCGGAAGGTGCGGGCCACCTCCTGCGGGCTCGACGGGTCCGCGCCCACGCTGTCGTAAAGCCCGATCAGCGCAGCCCGAAGCCGACCGACCGCTTCGCTGCATTCCCGCTCAAGTGTTGACATAATCAAAATCCTAACAAAACGACACTCGTCGGCCTTGAGGGGAGTATAGCGTGATTTCGCGCGGGGGCGGTATACCAGAAAAATAATCTACAGAATTTCCAGCTGGAAACTTGTGCGGAAAAATATGCCGGGTTATCGTCTCCGAATCAGGACGGTTTCCGGGTGTGACTCGGACCGTGCCAGCAGCCAGAGTGGGGGCATGCAAACCACTGATGGCACATGGGATCAGACAACGCATTTCGGGAGAGACAGCAATGAACAACGCAATGACAGCTCTGATGGTTGGGGCCGCGATCACAGCAGCACCCGCGCACGCCGATATCACGATCTCGCTCGGCGCGAGCGCTCCGACCTACTCCACCACGCTCACTTTCGACGAGCCCGGCACGCCCACCGGCGTCGTCCCCTCGAGCACATGGATCTCGACCCACGGCGTCGACATCACCGCCGGCGACGGCCAGTCCGTCGTCAACAACTTCTCCACCACGCCCGGCCAGGCTTGGCTCGGCACCGACAACGCCTTCCTCGGCAACTTCGGCGTCTTCATGACCTTCGAGAACGACCTCACCGACTTCTCCTCTCAGGTCTGGGACCCCTCCGGCGCGCCCAGCCCCTTCGGCGGCGGCGCCTATGTCTTCCTCTTCGACGACGGCGTCGAAGTCGCAAACTTCGCCTTCGCTCCCAGCTGGGGCGGCGTCGGCGATGAGTGGATCAACATCAACGCCACCGGCGGCATGAAGTTCGACGACGTCCGGATCCTCGGCTTCGGCTTCCAGCCCCTCACCCACATCGACAACACCTCCTGGAACGCCATCCCCGCGCCCGCGAGCGCAGGTCTCCTCGGGCTCGCAGGCCTCGCCGCCACGCGCCGCCGTCGCGCCTGATCGTCCATAAACACACTCCCACGTCCATCGCTCTCACGAGGGGTGGGCGTCTTGACCAAGACCCGTTTGCGATCGCAAGAGCACGATCTAATGGAGCAGCAAGAATGAGCAATCACCGTGCAGCCGCAGTTGCGTTCCTCGCTGCTTCAACCGCCTGTGCTGCCAACGCACAAGTCTCTTTCGAGATCCTCGGCCCCGGCTTTGCCGCCAACGACATCTCCGCCGATGGATCCGTCATCGTCGGAAACACCGTCAATGACGGTCTCTACCAGCAGGCACGCTGGACACGCGAAACCGGCTTCGTCCTGCTTGGTCAGGCCACCGGGCCCGTCTTCGGCACCGGAGCCGGCGCACCGCAGGTCTCCAACGACGGCTCACGCGTCTCCTCAACCATCGCAAGCTTCGACAACACCTACATGACCCCCGGACTCTGGACGCAGGGACAGGGCTGGCAGGAAATTCTCCCGCCCCTCCTCCCTGACGCAATACTGCTCGACAACGCCTACGGCTCCGCCTGGGCGCTCTCCGGTGATGGCTCAACCGTCGCAGGACTCTTCTGGCGCGACCGACTGACGCACGGCGGCGGCTCGGCGCACGCTTTCACCTGGAACGAAACAACCGGACCCGCCGATCTCGGCGGATCGCCCGGCATGCGCGACAGCAGAATCAACGGCCTCAACCTCGACGGCACCGTCGCCGTCGGTTGGGAATCACTCCCCATCGGCTACTGGCAGGCAACCGTCTGGGTCAACGGCGTCAGCACTCGACTCGTCGACGTCGAGGCATGGGTCGAAGCAAACGCCGTCAACGACGACGGAACCGTTATCTGCGGCTGGACGCTCGACGTACCGATCGCCACCGAAACCGCATGCATCTGGACCTGGGACGGCAACACCTGGAACGAAGAGCTCCTCGGCCTCCTCCCCGGCACACCGATCGGGCCCTTCGGTGGCCGATCGTTCGCCTCGGCCATCTCGGGCGACGGATCCGTCGTCGTCGGCACCAACCGCTTCACCGAGAACGGACCCTTCTCCAGCCCCACAGGATTCATCTGGACAGCCGACGAAGGACTCCGCGATATCCGCGATGTGCTCAGCGACAACGGCATCACACTCCCCGCGGGGTTCCAGATCGACGGACTCACCGGAATCTCACAGGACGGCACCAAAATCGTCGGCGTCGGAAGCTACCCCGCAAACTACCCCGATTACTACTCCATCCTCATCGATCTCGACACCTCATGCCCCGCAGACGTCAACGGCGACGGCATCCTCTCGCCCGCAGACTTCAGCGCCTGGGTCGCCGCCTTCAACGAAGCCTCAATCGAGTGCGACCAGAACGGCGACAGCGTCTGCTCACCCGCAGACTTCAGCGCCTGGGTCGCAAACTACAACGCCGGCTGCTAATCAGAACTCACTCACACCGGTGCGACAGATCCGAAAGGGCCTACGCACCGTTGACAGACACACACACCAGACACGCAAGCCGATACGTCGGCACCGGAGAACCACACATGAATCGGCGCCAGATCAGCATCATGGCCGCACTCGCAAGCGCAGCAGCTGCGACCACTCACGCACAGGTCACACTTGAATTCATCGGCGCCGGCTTTGGCGCCACTGACATCTCCGCCGACGGCTCAGTCGTCGTCGGGAACACCATCAACGACAGCCTCTACCAGCAGGGACGCTGGACGAGCGACACCGGATTCGTCCTCCTCGGACGCGCCACCGGACCTGTCTTCGGCACCGGAGCCGGCGCACCGCAGGTCTCCTACGACGGCACCCGCGTCTCCTCAACCATCACCGGCGCCAACGACGCCTACATCACCGCCGGCATCTGGACCGAAGGACAAGGCTGGCAGGAAGTCTTCCCGCCCCTCCTGCCGAGCCAGATGCTCCTCGATTCCTCCTACGGCTCCGCATGGGCCCTCTCGGGCGACGGCAGCACACTCGCAGGCCTCTACTGGCGCGATCGACAGACCTTCGGCGGCGGCTCGGCGCACGCCTTCAGCTGGAACGAAACCGACGGCCCCACCGGACTCGGCGGCTCCATGACCGCAGACAGCAGCAGGGCCAACGGCGTCAACGAAGACGGCTCCGTCGTCGTCGGCTGGGAAAGAATCGACCCCGGCCAGTGGCAGCCAGCCGTCTGGGTCGACGGCAACAAGACCATCCTCGCAAACACGCCCATCTCCTGCGAAGCACGTGCGGTCAGTGACGACGGCACCATCGTCGTCGGCTGGTCATACGACCCCGCTAACGCCATGCGCGTCGCGGCAAAGTGGGTCTGGGACGGCAACGCCTGGAACGAAGAACTCCTCGGTATCCTCCCAAACACCCCCATCGGCCCCCTCGGCGGCTGGTCGTACGCCACCGCAATCTCCGGCGACGGGTCCGTCATCCTCGGCACCAACCGATTCATCGACAACGGGCCGTTCTCCACACAGACCGGCTTCATCTGGACGCAAGCCACCGGCATGGTCGATGTCCTCGATCTCCTCGATGACAACGGCATCGAACTGCCCGACGGCTTCCAGATCGACGGACTCACCGCTGTCACCCCCGACGGCTCGAAAATCGTCGGCTTCGGCAGCTACCCCGCAAACTACCCCGATTACCACTCGTTCATCATCCATCTCACGACGGAATGCCTCGCCGACACAAACAACGACGGCATGCTCTCGCCCGCCGACTTCTCCGCATGGGTCGCCGCTTTCAACGCAGCTGCACCCGCGTGCGATCAGAACAGCGACGGCAGCTGCACCCCAGCAGACTTCAGCGCCTGGGTCGCCAACTACAACGCCGGCTGCCCGTAAACCGGAATCCATCACGCAATGCCACAACCACAAGCCGCCCCTTGAATCAGGGCGGCTTGTGCGATTGAGAAAAGCGCACCGCGGCAGGGGGCCACGGTGCGCAGAAGAGGAGGGGAGCCTCGAGGCTTGCGCCGCCCTCCTGGCCTGGCCGGCCAGTCCGCCAGCGCCAGACGGCACAACTGCTCCCTTGCCGGGTACGAGAAGCACTCCGCCTCATAGCAGTCACCAAAAAAGATTTATTCGATACCGAGGTCCGTATCCATCGGGAGCGGATCGACCTCCCAGTAGCAGGGGCCCTCGACGGGCATCATCGCCCACTCGAGCATGCTGCCATCCTCCAGGACGCTCCCGGGCAGCTTCAGCCAGTCCTTGGCGCGGGTGGTGTCATTGATCGGCCCCAACACCGTGTCCCCGTTGTGCGGGTTGAAATCCCAGTACACGTAAGTCGAAGCGTCCGGCGATTCAGCGCCCGTGTACTTCATCCGCGCGACACACGTCCGCCCCGACTCCGCGACAAACCTTCCCTCAAGTATTCCTGAAAACTCCCAGAGCCCGCACTGCTCCGTCGGTGTCAGAACTCGATACCAAAGCGGGCCACGCTCCGAGCCGCTGGGGAACTCCGTGAGCCACCGAGGCCTGTCAAGCTGACTCTCGATATGCCCTTGCACGGGACGTACGGCAAAGAGCACCCCGGGATGACGCCAGTTGTGGTGTGCCTCATTCACTCGTGCGTAATCGAGACGGTTGTTCTTGCCCGTCACAAGCAGCAAGCCGCTCTCCTCATGCCAATGCACACTATCCAGATGGCCCGGGTGCCAGCACTCATACAGCACCTCGGGCTCATCGCCCGTGAGCATCGGCGATAGGCTGTAGATCCGGATCGCCGTCGGAAAGTGCCTCCGGTTGGGCGCAAGCACGATCAGCTCCTCACCCGGAACCTCCTCAAACACATCCGCAACCGCGAGTATCCGAGCAAAGAATTCCTTGCGCTTGTCGGGCAGCGCGGTCCCCTTGATCAGATCCCGCTCCAGATACTCCGGATACCGATCGGTGGGCGTCACGCCGGGCCCACTCCAGAGCACATGCTCCGGGTCCTGCATCGACACGATCTCCAAGTTGCTCGTATCGTGCTCGTGGTAGGTACTCATGCAAACCGCGATAAACCGCTCACTCTGACGCCCGTCCGACGCCCGCACGATCACAGCAGTCATGTTGTTGCCGCCCATCGCAGCCAGATGCTGCCACTCATGCATAACCCGCCCGCTCAACGTGCGCACCTGGGCCAAACGACTCGAGCGGTTCACATACAAACTGTGCGGCGTGTTGTTCACGATCCGCACCGACACCACCGCCGTCGCCACCGAAACCAGCACGATCGCCGAACACGCGAGCAGCGTCGCCGCGATCGGGTGACGGCCGAGCCACTGTGTAAACCCGATCCACCAACGCGATGACCGCGCCTCGACACGATGACCCCTAAGCCACCGGTTCAGATCGTCACACAAATCCTCAACCGTCTGATACCGCTGCGATGCCGACTTGGACAGGCACTTTGCAATCACCGCCTCGAGATCCCGGTCGATTCGCCGACCACTCGTCCTCATCTGGGGCACCGACGCCGTACGCACAATCTGCGTCGCAATCACCAACGGCACCCCGGCTGTCGAATAGGGCGTCTCGCCCGTCACAACCTTGTAAAGGATCATGCCAAGCGAATACACATCCGTCCGCAGATCCACACCCGCCGGCTCACCCGAAACCTGCTCCGGGCTCATGTACTGCAGCGTCCCCAGAAGCTGCCCGGGCAGTGTCTGCAACGTCTGCATCGTCGCATCCACACCCCCCGCGTTGGCGCCGATCCCAAAGTCGACCACCACCGGTTCACCATCGGCTCCCACAAGCACATTGCTCGGCTTGAGATCCCGATGAATCACGCCCCGCCTGTGCGCATGCGAGACCGCATCCACCACACGCGACATCAGACGCACACGCTCGCGGGTCGAAAGCCCCGCCTCCTCCGCATACGCATCGATCGGTCGGCCCTGCTCGATCAGATCCATCGCGATGTAGGGCAGCCCCGGCCCGTTGCCGTCAATCGGCGCTTCGCCCGCCTCGTGCACTCGCGCCACGCACGGGTGATCGAGCAGCTGCAGCAGATCCGCCTCCCGGAGCAGGCGCCTCGCCGCGGGCGAGCCGGGCGGGTAGTGCCGAACGACCTTGAGCGCCACCCGTTTCTGCGAAGGCCCGACAGCCTCGAAGACCTCGGCCATCCCACCCACCGCGATCAGCCGACGGACGCGGTATTCACCGATCGTCCTCGGGAGTGGGGCGCTCGGATCGTCAGCTGTCAGATCAGCCGCCTCGTCCCCTGCGCTGTCAGCAAGATACCGAGCGAGCTCAGATGCTGAATTGAAGTCAAGTTCTTCGCTCACTTCTGACCCCAATTCTCCGCCTGAACCCGGGAACGCTGATACCCTACCAGACAGGGGGGGGATCTGTGAACAATCCTGATCGATTTCTGACCACTGACTGGTCCCTGGTCCGCAAGGCCCACGACAGCGATGCCCTCGAACGGCTCATGGCCAGATACTGGAAACCGATCTACGCCTACATCTGCGCCAAGGGACACACCCCCGACGAGGCCGCCGACCTTACACAGAGCTTCGTGACCGTCGTGCTCCTGGGACGAGGCCTGTTCGAAAAAGCCGACCCAACCCAGGGCAGCTTCCGGGCCTACCTCGTCTCAAGCCTGCGCAACCACCTCATCGACACCGGCCGGCGCACAAACCGCGAGAAAGACACCTTCAACCCCGTCGATCTCTCCACGCTCCCCCACGTCGTGCCGGGCAGGGATCCCGATGATGCCTTCCAACTCGAATGGGCTCGACAGATCCTGAGCGACGCTCTCGAAAGAACCCATCACTCCTGTATACAGGAAGACCAGGCGATTCACTGGCAGGCATTCGAGCTCAAAGTGCTCGGCCCCATCCGCAGCGGCACCCAGCCCAGCAACGCTCAGATCGCCGCCGAGACCGGCATCGATCAGGGCGACGTCTCACAACGCGTCCAGACCGTCAAACGGAAGCTACAGGCCGCGATCAAAGATGTGCTCAACGAGTCCGTCAGCGACGCCGGCCAACTCGAAGACGAGTATCGGCTCGTGCTCGAACGCCTCGGTGCCACTGTCTCAGGCAACACAACAACACCCCGGGGCGAACCACGCAGCCGCGGGATCACTCCACCAGAGAGTTGAGCTCGTTGTAGATCTTCGAAGTGATATCCGCCGGCAGCCCCGTCTCGAGATGCGGGTGCATCTGCTGAAGCACCAGCCGGATCATCGACGTGATATCCGCCAGATCACTCGCCAGCTTGTTCGTCTGCTCAGACAACGTCTCGGACAGCACGTGCGCGTTCTTGCGGTTCATGCTGATGCCGATCTCGTGCACCGCATGAGCAAAGTGCCTGCACCACCGCACCTCGCCCTCGATCTCAAACTCCGGCCCATGATCCGACACCACCATGATCCAGCAGTGCGTGTTCGGATGGATAAACGTGCCGATCCACAGCCCCATGCCATCCTCGGACATGTCGCGGAGCATCGCGTCCGCCGTCACCCGGCCGTCCGAACGCTCAAACTCGATCACCACCCTCTTGCTGGGCTCGATCGCGTACCGCTTCGCCCGCCGCGTGTCCTGCCGCGCATCGAGCTGCTGCTGCTGAGCGATCCGCTGCGAAATATGAGGCGTCACCCGCAGCGGGACATGGAGCTGATTGAGATTCGAGTCACTCACGTCTGATCTTCCTTGCACCGCTGAAAGGGCTCGCACGAAACCCTGTTCAGGGGGTGATTTGAAGCAATGGACCCGGCTGGCCATTTATCAGATACATGCGTCTCCATCGCATGCAAAAGAACAGAAAACCGCGTTCAAATGCCTCAAATCAGTGGAAACCTTGCCTCGTAATGGGGGTTTCGTGAGGGGAACCCCTTGGCCGGTTTCGGGATGCAGGTGCAAACAGGAGCCGTTCAGTTGGCGGCGTATTTCCCATCAGGTGAGTCGCTGGGCGATTTCAGAACGAGCGTTCGTTCCAATTACCGCCTTGCCACGATCCGCAGCCGCCGACCGTCCGGGAGCGTGATGTAGTACACCTGCTTGGGCTTCAATCCGCCGTCGGGCATCGTCTTGGTCTCACCCGAGTCACCGCCCGGCGGCGAGTACTCGCTCCCGGTGCCACCCGCGTCGCCGTCCGACTTCCCGCCCGCGTCTCCATCATCGCCGCCATCATCCGAAGCGCCGCCGCCGCCGCCACCACCGAGCGCATCGTCGTCATCGCCCGAACCACCGAGCCCGCCGGGCACCGTCGTCAGCCAAGTCGCGTCCGCCCTGGCAAGCTGCGGATCCCGCAACGGCACAAGACTCGCCATGATCGGCACATACCCGTTCCGAGCCAGACGCTCGACATCTCGCTGCACCCGATCCGAATCAACCACACCACCGAGCTGCGAGATGTCGTTGTAGCGGAAGTACGCCCATGTCTCGTGCCCCGGCAGCACGAAGTCCGAAAGGTAGTGGGGCGTTCTGAGCCTGTGGAACTCATCCTCGTGACTCATGTCCGCATCCGCCTGCCACGCCCGCAGGAACGTCGGCGCAACCCTGTGCACAATGTCGCTGGCGATCGGCTCCACGATGAATGACATCTCCGGATATCGCTGCTGCAGCCCCGTCAGATACTCCACCTGCGTCCACGATGGCATGCGATGGTGTGAGAACGCATCCAGACCGATCATCGTCGCGCCCGCCTGCTCGGCCAGGTCCAGCTGCTGATACACCAGCCGCATGTGACGCGGGTTGCTCGGATCAAGAATCTCCATCGAACCGTCGTCCCACCCCTCCATATGCTGGGCCGCGCGGCCCCACCAGAGCCCGAGCTCCTTGCCCGATCTTGGAATCGCCGGCAACCCGATCGAGTCCGTCGCCGTCCGCAGCTTCTCGATATCCAGCCAGCCCGCTGTAAACCGCGACGGGAAATTGTGCTCCCTGTGCTCCGAGTACAACCCACTGGGCGCCCAGATCATCACGCTGTCATACCCCGCCTGTACCCTGCTAATCCGGTCGGCAGCCGGCGCAAAGCCAACCCGGTCAGGCCTGAGGTCGTTGCCGCCAAACCCGCGTCGGTTCGTCGCGTTGATGTTTGTCTCGTCGGCAAAGCCCCAGGTCATCACCGGCTTCGTCCGGCGCTCGTACGTCACGCCCCCCACGCGGGACTGAAAGTACGACCGGTAAGGCTCGATCACCTCAAGCCACTCCTGCACGCCCGTCACCGTGCCCGCCGCCGGGCGAGGCATCGCCCGAACCGCCAGCGTGTACTCCCGCGTCTCCCCCGGCTGAACCAGGGCCCCAAAGCTCACCCGCTCCCGGGCGTTGGCGTAACCGGCGTTACTCAGATCAAACGAGATCATCCACCCAAGCCGCTCTTCGGGCCCGCGGAACACACCGCCCACGCGGTGCAGCTGCACCGCCGCGTCATGCCTGTACTCCATCACCGGGTACAGCAGACTCACACCAATCACGTGCGTCTGCGATTGCACCACCATCACCGGGCTGTACGCGTGCCCCGGATAACACCACGAATACCCCGAGAAACTGTCGTGCTCGATGTCGCGCCACGCGAGCGTGCTCGCATGATCCAGTGCGCGTAGCCGCTGCCCGAGACCGAAAATCCCCATCTCCAGCCGACCGATCGGCCGCGCGGAAGCCCCCGTGTTCTTGAACGTATACCGGACGTCGTACGACAACTCATCGTGGTGCTCGATCGAGATCACAGGCGTGATCGCGTCCGCATGACCCAGCGTGTCATACAGCGCCATATTCCGCGGCTCGATAATCGGAACATCCCCGTCACTCATGGGCGGCGCCATCAGATCAGGGTCCGTCGTGTACACCTGACCCCGAGTCCCCCCCGCAAGAAGGAGCGTTCCGAGAGCGATCACGATGGGCGTAAGTCGGCGCATACAACGACTATCCGATTCACCACCCGATTTGCCGACGGAAAGCCTGGCCGCCACACCCGAATCAGTGGGAACCCGGTCTACATAGGCCACGAACGCAAGCAGCCCGGCCTGGAACACCTCTGCCGATTACGCAGGCAGGTCCCAGAGAAAGAAACCGGGCGTCGATCCACGATCAACGCCCGGCCAAACCGACTCAATATCAACGCCGCTCAGCAGCCCGCGTTGTAATTCGCCACCCAGGCCGAGAAGTCGGCCGGGGTGCACGCGCTGTCACCGTTCTGGTCACACTCGGGATCGCCCGCGTTGAACGCCGCCACCCACGCCGAGAAGTCCGCGGGCGACAGCACACCGTCGCCGTTGACGTCGGGCAGGCAGACCGTCTCGCACGCATCGGGGATCGTGTCGCCGTCGCTATCGACCGCGCTCATCGAGACGAACTTCTCGATCGTGCCGCCGAACAGATCAAGCACGTAGATCTCGCCCCGGCTGTCCTGCGCAAACGCGCTCACACCGAAGCCCTGGTCCGCAACCGCCACGACCGAGTTCCCGTTGGCCGGGTCGAGCGTGTAGATGTCACCCGAGCAGTAATCACCGAAGATGTACTTGCCCTCAAACTCCGGCACCGCGCACCCGTAGTACATGTACCCGCCCGTGATCGAGCAGCGCCCGCCCGTGTGCGAGTAGTCGTACACCGGATCAACAACGCCCGCAGGCAGCGATGACGTGCAACCCGAGAAGCTCGGGTTCTCGATGAACCCCTCCCGGCAGCGCCAACCGTAGTGCTCGCCACCCGTGCTCGAAGCGGGCTGGAAGTTCACCTCTTCCCGGGTGTTCTGACCCACGTCGGCGATCCAAAGGTCACCCGTCATCTGATCAAAGCTCGTCCGCCACGGGTTCCGCAGCCCGTACGCCCAGATCTCCGGCAGCACGCCGCTTACGCCAACAAACGGATTGTCCGCGGGCACCGTATAAGGCACCTGGTCATCGCTCACATCGATCCGAAGCAGCTTGCCAAGCAGGAACGTCAACTGGCTCGCGCGGTTGCCCGGGTCGTTGCTGCTGCCACCGTCGCCCGTCCCGATGTACAGATACCCATCGGGACCGAAGTCCATCCAACCGCCGTTGTGATTGCTGTAAGGCTGGTCGATCGTCATGATCGTCCGCGCCGAAGCCGGATCGGCGATGTAAGGGTCAGCCGCAGAGCGCTTGTACTCCACGATGTACGTGTCCGAGCCCGCGCCGATGTAGTACACAAAGAACCGGCCGCTTGTCTCGTAGTCCGGGTTGAACGCCAGACCCAGCATGCCCTGCTCGTTGCCACCCGATGTCCCGTTCGTCACCAGCGGATCGATGTCCAGAAAGGGCGTCGGCAGCAGTATGCCGTCCTCGATGATGCGGATCGCACCCTCCTGCTCGATCACATAGAACGTGTCCGGATCACCCGGAGCCGCGACCATGTACACCGGGCGGTCCAGACCGCTCGCGAACAGCTCAGTCGTCACCTGGCCCGAAGCCATACCCGTCGAAAGCCCCGAAACCGTCGCCAAACCAATCGCCAGAACGCTCGCTGTCGTACGCATCATCTCTCTCCATCTCCCCCTGATTCCGCCTCCACACTATCCACAGACGCCGCCCGTTGGAACCCCATTTGACGCATGCTCGCGGTTTGTCCGGTAATCTATCGGGTACCGGCTGTTTCACTTCCCTCACTCGTAGGAGAAAGCCATGCCCATCACCGATCTCTGGCTCCCGATCCTGATCGCCACCATCGCCACGTTCTTCCTCAGTTTCCTCACCTGGGCCGTCCTCCCGCACCACAAGGGCGACGTCAAGTTCACCCCCGAGCAGGACAAGATCATGGACCTCGTCCGCTCCTCCAACCTCGAGCCCGGCGTCTACATGTTCCCGAACTGTGCCGAACGCAAGGACTACCAAAAACCCGAGAACATCGAGAAGTTCAACGCCGGCCCCTGGGGCACACTCAGCGTCTGGTCGGGCAAGCCCAACATGGGACGCAACATGGCCCTCACCGTCCTGTACTTCTTCCTGGTCAGCCTGCTCGTCGCCTACCTCACCAGCCAGGCCCGCGCCCCGGGCAGCGATTTCCTCGCCGTCTTCCAGATCGCATCCACCGGCGCCATCCTCGCACACGTCCTCGGCGGCGCACCCAACGGCATCTGGTTCGGCAAGCGTTTGCGGTTCTTCCTCACCGACGCCATCGACGGCCTCATCTACGCCCTCGCCACCGGCGCAATCTTCGCCCTCATGTGGCCCGCCGCCGAAACGCTCGTGAACACCACGCCCTAAACCCGAACACTTCGCACGATGCTGAAAGACACCCCGGTGTCGCGACAGAAAATATCATTTCCTTTTCCACACCCCGGGAACTTTCACACCCCCGGCGGCGTCTCACTGTGCAGAAACACTCTCCTCTGCCCCCCTGAGCTTCGGTGTGACCTTCCGCTGAAGCACAAAAACGCCCCGAGCAATCGCCCGGGGCGTTTCCTTTTTGTACTCTCAGTCCGAGTCAATGCGTTTCAGCTTCTGTCTCTGCTCACTTCCTCACAAAGAAGAATCTGTCGTGTCCTTGGGCCACCCTTCGGCCCCAGCCTCGCTCAGCATGAGTCGGAAGCTCTCGACCTGCGCCTGGGATTCCATCCCTTCCAGCGGCACGGAAGCGACCACTTCCCCTTGTACAAACAAGCACAGATGCCCGTCAGTCAGCTCGGCCCGATCGATCGATCGCATCTTTGTCACAACGACCGATCCATTGGTCAGGTTCTCGAACTCAACCGCCTCCGCCGTGATCGTGTAACGCCAACGCCCGTTGCAAACGGGCAGATCCTTGGCCATGCGATGCACTTGCTTGAGCATTTTGCGCTCGTAACTGCGTTTGTAGCTGTTCGCAAAGTACGGTATGAGGCCGATCACATAGAACAGAACCGCGTCCACCACGCCCATCGTCAGCGCGGTTGAACGCGATCCCGTCATGACATAGATGACCGGGATCGAAATCACACCGAACACAACCGCCCAGATCACTCTCGCTATGCGAAGATGGCGCTCGGCCATCCTGCTGAGCGACGTGGGGAAGCGGAGCGAGCACTTGACCAAAGCCACCTGACTCGAAGAGTCAGCGTCGTGCTCGAACTTGATCGCCCCGCTCATGAGGGCACCCGTGCCATCACCGGGCCCCGACCTTCGACTCATTCAGCTTCTTGCGAATCACGGTCTGCAGAATACCGCCGTTCTTGTAGTACTCGATCTCCACAGCCGTATCGATTCGGCTCGTGCACTCGAACCGCACGACGCTGCCGTCCGCCTTCGTCGCCTGCACGCCGATCGTCGTGCCCGGCTCCATGCTCGAGGGAAGCTCGATGTCGAACGTCTCCGTCCCGTCCAGGCCAAGGCTCGCCGCGTTCTGGCCCGCCTTGAAGACCAACGGCAACACGCCCATGAACACCAGGTTGCTCCGGTGGATCCGCTCGAAGCTCTCGGCGATCACCGCCTTCACACCCAGCAGCAGCGTGCCCTTGGCCGCCCAGTCACGCGAGCTGCCCATCCCGTAGTCCTTGCCCGCAAGCACAACCAGCGGTGTCCCCGCAGCCTTGTAGCTCTGGGCCGCGTCATAGATGTAGCTCACCGGCGCGTCCCAGCCCTGACCCTTCGTAAAGTCGCGCGTCCAGCCGCCCTCGGGGATGCTGCCATCATCCTTCTTGGCCAGCAGGTTCCGCACACGCACGTTCGCAAACGTGCCCCGCGTCATCACGCGGTCGTTCCCCCGACGCGACCCGTAGCTGTTGAAGTCACGCTGCGCCACGCCCGCATCGATCAGATACTGCCCCGCGGGCGTCTCCGGCTCGATCCGGCCTGCCGGCGAGATGTGGTCCGTCGTCACGCTGTCCGCAAGCACACACAGCGCCCGCGCCCCGTGAATCGAGCCGAACCCCGGAGCCTCCTCCGTCATCCCCTCAAAGAACGGCGGGTTCTGGATGTACGTCGAACTGTGATCCCACCCATACAGCTCGCTCTTGCTCACCGGCACGTTGTTCCACGTCGGGTTCCCCGTGAACACGTCCGCGTACTTGTCCGCAAACTGCTCCGAGCTGATGCACTGCTCACGCAGCGCCCGAACCTCCGTCAGCGAAGGCCAGATGTCCTTCAGGTACACGTCCTTCCCGTCGGGCGTCTGCGCGATCGGGTCGCTGTGCAGGTTAATGTCAACCGTCCCCGCGATCGCGTACGCCACAACCAGGGGCGGGCTCGCCAGATAGTTCGCCTTCACCCGCGGATGCACACGCCCCTCAAAGTTCCGGTTCCCCGAGAGCACGCTCGAAACCGCAAGGTCGCCCTTCTTGATCGCTTCCTCGATCTCGGGCGGCAACGGCCCCGAGTTCCCGATGCACGTCGTGCACCCATACCCCACCGTGTGGAACCCGAGCGCCTCCAGATCCTCCGTCAGGCCCGCCTTGTCGTAGTACTCCGTCACCACCTTCGAACCCGGCGCCAGACTCGTCTTCACCCAGGGCCTGCGCGTGATCCCTAGCGCCCGTGCCTTTCGCGCCACCAGACCAGCCGCGATCATCACGTCCGGGTTGCTCGTGTTCGTGCAGCTCGTGATCGCCGCGATCACCACGTCGCCGTGCGTCAGGTTCACCTTCGTGCCCGGCTTCTCCGGATGACACGCCTCGCTCAGCGTCACCGTCACCGAGTCCACCGCCTCAACACCGTTGGAAGCATCGGGGTTCACCGGCGCGTTGTCCGCTTCGCCGCCCTCGCCCGCCCAGCGGTTCAGGTTCACACTCTCCGAGGGCACCTTCTTGCCGAACGAATCCACCAGCTCCTTGTGCCACTGCGCCTTCATGCTCGTCAGCTCGACACGATCCTGCGGCCGCTTCGGACCCGCAAGGCTCGGTACCACCGTCGACAGATCAAGCTCAAGAACCGACGAGAACGTCGGCTCGGGCTTCGACTTATCCCACCAGAAGTCGTTCGCCTTGGCGTACTTCTCCGTCAGCTCGATCTCTTCTTCCGTGTGAGCCGTCAGACGCAGGTAGTCCAGCGTCACCGAGTCGATCGGGAAGAAGCCGCACGTCGCGCCGTACTCCGGCGCCATGTTCGCGATCGTCGCGCGGTCCGGCAGGCTCAGGTCCGCCATGCCCTCGCCGAAGAACTCCACAAACTTCTCAACCACACCATGAGCACGCAGCATCTGCGTCACCGTCAGCACCAGGTCCGTCGCCGTCGCGCCCTCGGGCAGCTTGCCCTTCAGCTTGAAGCCCACAACCTCGGGCGTCAGCATGTACACCGGCTGACCCAGCATCACAGCCTCGGCCTCGATGCCGCCAACACCCCAGCCAAGCACACCCAAACCATTAATCATCGTCGTGTGGCTGTCCGTACCCACCAGCGAATCCGGGTACACCTGAAGCTCGCCATTGACCGTCCGCGTCAAAACACCCCGCGCCAGGTACTCAAGGTTCACCTGGTGCACGATCCCCGTCGCCGGCGGCACAACGCGGAAACGACTCAGACTCTCCTGACCCCACTTCAGGAACTTGTACCGCTCGTTGTTCCGCTCGAACTCACGCTCCGCATTGATCGTCAGCGCCACCCGCGTCGCAAAGTCATCCACCTGCACCGAGTGATCGATCACAAGGTCGCACACAACCTCCGGGTTGATCTGCTCCGGATCGCCGCCCAGCTGCTTCATCGCGTCACGCATCGCCGCAAGATCAACAACGCACGGCACACCCGTGAAGTCCTGAAGCACCACACGCCCCGGCATGAAGGGCATCTCCACCCGGTTCACATCGCCCGCGTTGTAACCGCCCAGCGCCGAAACATCGTCGTTCGTCACGATGAACCCGTCGAGGTTGCGAAGCTGCGCCTCAAGCAACACACGAACCGAGTAAGGCATCGCGTCGATCCGAGCCAGACCCTTGCTCTCAAGCTCACGGATGCTGTAATAGGTATAAGTCTCGCCGCCGACCGTCAGAGTCTTGCGGGCACCAAACGCGTCGCTTGCCATGGGTGATTCCTTTCGAGTTGATACAGCATCGACACCCTGCTTGCATATATCAAATCAATGACAATTGTAATAACCATAAGCAATGTGGATATCAGGTCAATGTTATGATCTGCTATGCCTAGCACCGGCCCCATCCTGCGCGTCGTCACCCGAACCATCGAGTCGCCAGTCGGCCCGCTCCTCGCCGGCGTCACAGAACCGGTCGACCCCAATGAAGGACCAAGCCTCTGCCTCCTCGAGTTCACCTCCCGCCCGCGCCTGAGCCAGGCCCAAAGCGACCTCGCCCGCCTCCTCGCCTGCCCGCTCGAAGAACAGGGCGAGTTCGAAACCGCAACCCCCGCCACCCAACTGCTGGACGAAACCCAGCGCCAGCTCGACGAGTACTTCGCAAACCAGCGCACCGCCTTCGACCTGCCCCTCCGCCTGCCCGGCACACCCTTCCAGCAGAAAGTCTGGCACGCCCTCACCGAGATCCCCTTCGGCACCACCATCAGCTACGACACACTCGCCAAACGCGTCGGCTCAGTCGCCAGAGCAGTAGGGGGGGCCAACGGCGCCAACCGCGTCCCCATCGTCGTCCCTTGCCACCGCGTCATCGGAGCCGACGGCTCACTCACCGGCTTCGGCGGCGGCATGCACAACAAACAACGCCTCCTCGAACTCGAATGCGCCATCACTCCAGAACTCTTCGCCTGATCCGCGCACAAAAAAAGCCCCCCCGCACAAGCGAGGGGGCTCATCACATCGCATTGACACGCTGCCGATTTAGAACAACGCCTGGAACTGCGAGCGGAGCACGAACTGCCCATCCTCGCCCGCCGCGTCCACCAGGAATCCCCGCGAGCCGCTGTTGTACGTCGACGTGATCGGATCGAGCACGATGTTCGCATCCACCGTCAGCTTCAGCACGTGCCCGTGGATGTAGTAGTTCGTGCCCACCGTCACGACGTTGAGCTGCCCCAACCCCGCATCGTCGTCGGCCCACGCGTACTGCGCAAACACATCCACGTCATCGGTCACGAACACACCGCCCTGCACCGTCGCGCCAAAGGCCGTGAACGACTCCCCGTTGTCCACGTCAAAGCTCTGACCGAAGAGCGCCGCGAACGCGTTCCACCCGTTGCCCTCGATGCCGAAGTCCACCGTGCCGCGCAGGTCGCTGTAGTCGTCGTCCGTCATCGTGTCGCCGTCGGCATCAACCTGCCCGCCCGAGATGTGCACCGCCGCGCCCGCCAGCCAGGCCAGGTCCTCGCCCCGCCAGCCCACGAAGTCGTCGTGCCGCTTCCAGCCCGCCTCCGACTTCCGCTCCACTCGGGCCGTCAGCCCGAAGTCCGCGTCCATCGTGTAAGGCGTGTTCTTGTCACGCGCACTCTCGCCCAGCATCACCTGGTAACCCCAGTCACCCTCGCGGTGCCTGTAGTCGATGCCCTGGCTCCGCTCGAGCGTGAAGTAGTTGTGCGAAAGCGTGTAGTCGCTGGCAAGCCTGCGAGCGCTGCTCACCATCTCCTCGCGCGAGAACGGCGCCACATACTGGCCCACCCTCACTCGCTGACCCTCGCCCGGCACATACCCAACCCACGCGTCCACAAGCGAGAACGACGCCGACCGGGCAAACTCACCGAAGAACGCGAACGGCACCTTCCCGTCCAGCACCGAGCCCGAAACCTTGGGACGGATCCGACGATGCTCAAACCCGAAGTCGTCGTTGTCCGCGACACTCCCCTCCCGGTGGTTGTACACGTGCCTGAACTGGAACTGACCCGTGAACTTCAGCACCGCGCTCCCGTCCGCGCTCGTGATCGACACACCCGACGCCTTCGGCGGCGAATACAAAGCCGACGCCGAACTGAGCAGGCTCACCCTGCTCTCTGCGTCCTCCAGTGCCGCCGACATCGGCTCCTCACCCGAAGCCGTCACCGCAGCGACTGCGGCGAGTACGCCGAGAGCTCCGCGATAAGCACCTTCTCGAAGACCGCCGAAGCGGCACTGGGTACCCGGTCGCGCCTGCGCACGACCGCCAACTCGCGGAAGAGCCTTCCGTCTCTGCATATCAGCCCCCGTTTGTCCCCTAGCGCGAATCGGCTGATAAACCCGGGCCCGATCCCCGCCTCTACCATTCGCTCGATCGTCTCTGTCGATCGAACCTCCATGACCACGTTCAGGGAAACCCCTGAATCTCGCGAGGCATGGTCGATGATGTTCCGCACCGCCGAACCGTGTTCAAAGAGCACGAGCGGATCTTCACAGATGCTTGACCAGGTGTACGAACTCTGGTCGGCAAGCTCGTGATCGCTCGGCACCACCAGCATCAGCTCATCCTGGATCGCCGCCACCGCCATCAGATCATCCGACCCCGGCCCCGTAATCGGTGTGGTCACAATGCCTAAGTCCAACTCGCCCGACAACACCGCATCCGCCACCGCCCGCGAACCCGCCTCCCGCACATAGAACCGCAACGCCGGATGAGCCCGCCGAACCGCCGACACCACGCTCGGCAACAGATGAGCCACAGCAGTCGCACCGCCACCGATCCGGATCGACCCGGACTCAAGCCCAATCAATTCCCGAACAGACGTCACCGCCTCATCCGCCCGACGCACCGAGGCCTGCGCATGCTCCAGGAAGACCCGCCCCGCAGCCGTCAGCAGCACACCCCGGCCCGTCCGATCGAGCAGCGGCGCCCCGACCTCAGCCTCGAGTTTCTTCAGCATCGCCGACAACGCCGGCTGGGACACCCCAAGCCGCTGCGCCGCACGCGTGATGTGCCCGGACTCCGCGATGACCACGAACTGACGTAGGGCGGTGAGTTCCATCAGCTCGATCCTATTTCAGTTTGGGTAAGCATGACTCCAACGCGATAGGGAAAGTCCTGAACCCATCAGAAGATACAAGTCGTTTTTTACACTTTGGCTGGTCATCCCTCAAACTCGTTGTAGCTTCACCACTGAGAGGTAGGAGAAGCCGACTGACGTGGTGATCGTGTGGAAAGCGGTCCGCGGCAGTCGCACACACAGCATTGGTTGCAATCGGCTGGAGAAATCCGAGCGCGATCGGTGTGCCAGGAGAGATGCTCTATGCCACGCACGATGGCACATATACGCGGTGCGCTTCTGATGAGCGCCGCCGGACTCGCGGTCTCCGCTTTCGCGGGAATCGCCGCCGCGGATCCGCAGGAACCAGTAATCGGAGCGGGGGACGATGCGTCATTCCTCATCTTCATGGCGACCGATGGTGGCGTTGAGCAACAGCTCAACGGCGACATGGGCCCGGCCAGCATCGAACGGGGGTCACTCGATTTCCCGCACGTTGCCGGCGCGAGCCACAACTCGCCGAGCGCCAACATCCTCGTCGGATGGGATGAGATCTACGACAACCGCCCCGGCGACGCAGGCATCTTCAGCCGCGTCCGCTTCGATATCTCAACGTCCGACGGCTCGTCGTTCATCTCGGAGGATGCCGCAAACAACGGCTTCAACTTCCTCCGCTGGGAAATCGGCGCCCACGCCGACCCCGCCGACCAGGCCTTCGCCGACGCCATCGGGTTCCGCCCATTCGTCGAAGACGTCGTCATGGTCGAAGCAAGGGCCGTCTTCTTCAACGACGACGTCCAGCTCAACTCGCTCGCATTCGGGTTCACGCTCGGGATCGGCTCGACCTGGGACGGCACCGACGCCATGCCCGGCAACCTCTTCAGCGTCGGGTCCGATGTCAACCGCATCGAGATCACCTACGACTACGACGCCACCTTCGTCCCCGCACCAACCACAGCCAGCCTACTCCTCGGGGCAGGCCTATTGGGAGCCCGCCGTCGGCGCCCATAGCGCCCGCTGGCTCGACACTACCCACTAACCGCCAGCGCGCTCCGGCTTCGACCGGACGCGCTGGCGGCGTTTTTCCTACCCAGCTTCCCAATCGAGCTACCATGATCGCGTGACCAGACCACGCCTCACCCATCTCGCTCTCGCCTTCGCAATCGCCGCAAGCACACACGCGCAGGCCAAGCGCGCCACGCTCGACCCGAACGCCGGCTGGGAAGCCGCCACCAGCGAAACCGTCGACCCCGCCCGCGCCGAACTCGACGAGGCACGATCACTCATCGCGCGCGAAGAACCCGCCAAGGCCAAACGCATCCTCGAAGACTGGCTCGACAACGACGATTACGCCAACAGCCAGTACAGAGCCGAAGCACTCCGACTCCGGGGCGACGCCAAGTACGCCCTCGGCTACGAGTACAAGGCGCTCTTCGACTACGAGCAGGTCATCCGCGAATACCCCGCCTCCTCCGAGTACGTCGTCGCCATCCAGCGCGAGGTCGAGATCGCCAAGAAGTACCTCTCAGGACTCCGCAAACGCTGGCTCGGCATGCGCATCGAAGGAAAGGCCGGCACGGGCGAAGAACTCCTTATCCGCGCCCAGGAACGCATGCCCGGCTCACTCGTCGCCGAGGACGCCGCCATCTTCCTCGCCGACTACTACTTCGACAAACGCCGTCTCGAAATGGCCGCCGAGATGTACTCCATCTTCCTCCAGAACTACCCAAGCTCACCCCACCGCATGCACGCCATGCAGAGACAGGTCTACTCCAACATCGCACGATTCAAAGGCCCCCGGTACGACGGCTCGCTCCTCCTCGAATCCAAACTCCTCATCCAACGCTTCGCCCGCGACTACCCCGCCCAGGCCGAACAGGCCGGCCTGACCAGCGCCCTCGTCGTCAGACTCGAAGAATCCGCCGCCGCTCAGCAGCTCGAAGCCGCAAAGTGGTACATCCGCGTCGGCGACGGCCCCGCCGCAAAGTACACCCTCACACGGCTCGTCCGAGACCACACCGGCACCGTCGCGGCCACAGAAGGACTCTCCATCCTCCAGGAACGGGGCTGGCTCGAAACCGAGCGTGAAACCGTCGAGCCCGAAATCCTCGGACCGGAGCCCACACCATGACGAACGCCGTCGCCCAGCTCCGCATCCTCGTCCTCCTCGCCCTCGCAGCCACCCTCGGCTCGTGCGCCAGCGACCCCACCAAGGGCTACTCCTTCGAGTCCGCACACGACTCCTCCATCCGCACCGTCGCCGTCCCCATCTTCAGCAACGACACCTTCCACCACGGCGTCGAACTCACACTCACCGAAGACATCATCAAACAGATCCAGCGACAAACCCCCTGGCGCGTCACATCAGCCGAAAACGCCGACGCTCTCCTCACGGGGTCCATCAAGAGCGTGAATCTGCGGGCACTCTCGACCCGAACCGGCTCCGGCTTCGTACAGGAAATGGCTGTGCAGATCAGTGTCGATTTCGAGTTCGTCGACAACCGCTCCGGAAAGACGCTCACATCCCGGACCGGCTACCGCGCTCTCGGCTCATTCGTCCCCGCTCAGCCGACCGGAGAACGCATCGACGTCGGCTACGCCGGCGCCACGCAAACGTTGGCCCGTGATCTGGTGGGTGACCTCCAGCAAGTCTGGTAAACAAGCAAACACCAGAAACCCGGAATTCCGAACCCCCAAGACCGGTTTGGACTATCAGCCTAGCGTTATCCAGACAGAGATCGGCTCCGAATCCGAACTGGAGTGAGCCCGGGCTCGAATGGTGGGAAGGCCAGGCCGATACCAGGGAGGGACCGCAACTCCCCAAACAGGAACCCAGCCGAAGGCACGTGCCCGAACCCAAGCAGGAAAGCACACACCGACGCATGACGAATCAGCGACCCACACAATCCGGACCCGACGGCCCGAACAAAGAGGGCGAAAACCGCCCGGGCAACAAGCCGAACCAGCCGGCCCCCCAGGGCAGCAGGGGCCTCTTCGGCCTCTTCGCTTTCATCGCCGTCATCGCGCTCCTCTTCATGCTCTTCAACACCTCCCAGCAAGGCCGACAAATCAACTGGCAGGAATTCGCCACCTATTACAACAAAGGCGACGTTCTTGTGAACTCCGTCGCCATCGGCGAAACCTCCATCTCCGCCAAGATCAGACCCGAAGCCTTCATGGAGGAAACCGCAAGCGACCAGCCCGTCCCCGCGCAGGTCCGTTTCCGCGCCTCCGCGAGCGAGCACTACACCAAAAAGCTCGATGAACTCACCGGCGGCAACTACGCCGAAAAACCAACGCCCGGCTGGCTCAACGCCATCTGGTTCTTCCTCCCGTTCATCCTCATCATCGCCATCTTCTGGTTCTTCCTCTCAAGAGGTCTCCGATCAGCCGCCGGCGGCGGAGGCATGCTCGGCAACTTCGGAAAGTCCAAGCACCGCGTCCTCTCTAAGGAAATGACCGGCGTCACCTTCAAAGACGTCGCCGGCATCCAGGAAGCAAAAGAAGAAGTCTCCGAGATCATCGAGTTCCTCAAGAACCCGAAGCGCTTCACCAAAATCGGCGGCCGCATCCCAAGAGGCGTCCTCCTCGTCGGTGAGCCCGGCTGCGGCAAAACACTCCTCGCCAAGGCCATCGCAGGCGAAGCAGACGTCCCCTTCTTCTCCATCTCAGGCTCAGACTTCGTCGAAATGTTCGTCGGCGTCGGCGCCAGCCGCGTCCGCGACCTCTTCAAGCAGGCCAAGGACACCGCGCCCTGCATCATCTTCCTCGACGAAATCGACGCCGTCGGACGCCGCAGAGGCGGCGGCTTCACCACCGGCGGTCACGACGAACGAGAGCAAACACTCAACGCCATCCTCGTCGAGATGGACGGCTTCGCCTCAGGCGACGGCGTCATCGTCATCGCCGCAACCAACCGCGCCGACGTCCTTGACCCCGCGCTCATCCGCCCGGGCCGCTTCGATCGGCAGATCGTCGTCCCCCTCCCCGACGTCGTCGGACGCCTCGAAATCCTCAAGGTCCACGCCAACAAGGTCAAACTCGGCCCAAACGTCGACCTCGAACGCCTCGCCCGCGTCACACCCATGTTCTCCGGCGCCGACCTGGCCGCCATCATCAACGAAGCAGCCATCAGCGCCACACTCGGCGGCAAGGACTTCGTCGAACAGGAAGACCTCGAAGAGGCCCGCGACAAGATCCGCTTCGGCCGCGCCAAGAAAAGCCGCGTCCGCGAGGTCGAGGAAAACAAACTCACCGCCTACCACGAAGCAGGCCACGCCATCCTCCAGGCCATGCTCGTCGACGCCGACCCGCTCCACAAGGTCACCATCATCCCACGAGGCCAGTTCGGCGGCGCCACCTTCAGCATGCCCGAAAAAGACCGAATGGGCTACAGCCTCAAGTGGATCAAGGCCACCATGCGCGTCGTCTGCGGCGGCCGAATCGCCGAGGAAATCGCCATGGGCGACGTCTCCAGCGGCGCCGCACAGGACATCTCCCAAGCCACTCAGCTCGCACGCGCCATGGTCCTCGAATGGGGCATGAGCGAAAAACTCGGCTTCGTCCGCTACGCCGGCAACGACACCCGCGAGTCATACCTCCCCGACAAGGACTACTCCGACGAGACCGCCAAACTCATCGACGAAGAGGTCCGCCGAATCGTCGACGAGGCCTACGCCGACGCCGAACGCATGCTCCGTGACAAGTGGGACCGCGTCGAAGCGCTCGCAGACGCGCTCCTCAAGCACGAAACACTCACCGGCGACGAGGTCCACGCCATCATCCGCGGCGAAGAACTCAACAAACCCTCCGTCTCCGACCTCCTCAGACGCGAGGCCTCACGCAAACGCAACGAACCGCCCACGCCAACCGCAGAGGACGGCGAACCCGACCTCCCACCCGGCGCCGCGCCAAGCCCGGCATAAGAACTGCAATTTCAAACACGCTCCAACACCCCGCCCTCGCGGGGTGTCTTTCTTTGTACGCTCTACCTATGAACGCACGCGTCATCACACTCGCCGATCTCGAGGCCGACTCGCCCATGCCGCTGATCGACCGCCAGCGGATCATCGCCGAGCACATGATGGTCTCCCGCGTCGTCCTCCACAAAGGATTCCGCGTCGATCGCCACGCCCACGAAAACGAACAGATCGCAATCGTCCTCTCAGGCCGCGTCAAATTCCTGCTGGGCGAAGCAAACACCAAGACCGAGCACGAAGAACTCCTCGTCGGCGGCCAGGCCATCGTCCTGCCCCCAAACGTCCCCCACGGCGCCGAAGCACTCGAAGAAACCATCATCCTCGACCTCTTCAGCCCGCCCTCCGAAAGAACCGGCATCGATCAGGCCTAAGGATAAAGAAGAGTTCGCAGAAAAAATGACCCCCTCGCACACGCGAGAGGGCCCGTATCAACACTCGATGGAATTCAAACGTCAGCGCCGACGCCGCGTGGCCGCGATCCCCGCAAGCCCGATCAGCGCACCCGATGCCGGTGCCGGCACGCCCGCAACCGCAGGCATCCCCGGCTCGGTCTCATACCCCCAGGCAAGCACATTGGCGGTGAGGTTGCCACCCGCGGGAGTACCAATCACAGGCTCAGTACCGGTCAGCAGGACCTCCACCCAGCCGTAGTGCACCTGCCCGCCGATGAGGAACTTCATCCCAACATACGTGGATTCCTCAGGTGTGAAGTTCGACTCATAGTTGAACCATTCCAGCACATACGGATCGTTCGGATCGGTCGCGCCCCGGCTGCTGACGTAGTAATAGCCGTCAGTTGTGTACGTGCCGCTGGTTCCGTCAATCGTCGCGCCGTACGAGAGCGGGACTGCGAGCGGGCCCTCGCTCCCCGGCGTCGTGAGCACACCCTTCGAGGCGCCAAACCCGCTGCCCGCCGACAATCCCTCACGCGGGAAGTACACCGATGCCATGCCCTCGATCATCAGCGAATCGAACGAAGACTCCGCTTCCCATGTCGGACCAAAGAGGTTGTCTTCGAATGTTTGTGTCAGGTCGAGTTTCTGGTGGGAAGCCATCCACCAACCTGGAAACTGCGGGTCCGTGCCGCTCGGCACGTCATAACGCACCGGCTCCGCACACGCAATGCCAGAAGCCAGGCAGAATCCGAATGTTACAGCAGCAATCGTTTTCATCTGGTGCTCCTCTCAACTGATAACCACGAGAGATCAGACCGTTACAGATTACCAGATCCGGCACCGCTATACACACTACCATTCAGACTTTATATGAAACACCCGTTCAATATCGAATGCCCCAGGCTCAGTCCGCAAGACTCTCGATGTGATCACCGAGCCTCGGCTGGCTGTCCACCTGCTTCATCTCGGGCATCGTCTTCGCACTCGCCGCCCCCGCATCCTCAAATTTCTTCAGCGTCGGCACCAGACGCGAATCGATCGACCCCACAAGCCTGTTGTACCGCTCCACGCTCTGCCGGATCGAGTCGCCGAGCTTCCCCGCGTGCTCGAACGCCACCGCCGCGCGCTCGTGCAATTCCTTCCCGAGCTCCCACAGCCCCCGCGCCTCCTGCGCCAGCCTTTCCTCACGCCAGCCAACCGCCACCGCGCGCAGCAAACCGATCAGCGTGCTCGGGCTCGCCAGGATCACGCCGTGCTGCGCCGCAAAGTCAATAAGCTCAGGCTTCCGCGAGAGCGCCGCATCAATAAAGTGATCGCCCGGCACAAACATCACCACAAACTCGGGCGACCCGTCGAACTGCGACCAGTACTTCTTGTCCGATAGCTTCTTCGCCTGCTCGTGCACGTGCCTGGCGAACCGCTCCAGGTGCTGCTCGCGCTCCGCATCGTCCGCCGCGTTCACCGCCTCGATGTACGCGTACGTGTTCGTCTTCGCGTCCACCGCGATGACGCGCTCGTTCGGCAGATTCACGACCATGTCAGGGCGCAGCAAGCTCCCCTCGCTGTCGCGCACACTCGTCTGCTCCGTAAAGTCGCAGTAGTTCGTCATCCCCGCAAGCTCCGCAACCCGGCGCAGCTGGATCTCGCCGTACTGCCCGCGGATCTCCGGCCGACTGAGCGCCTTGGTTAGCTTGTTCGTCTCCTCGCGCAGCCCGCGCCCCGCCTGCGTCACCAGCTCCATCCGCTCGGTGAGCGCCGCAAAGCTCTCCGCCCTGGCCTTCTCGATCGCCTCCAGCTTCTCCCGTGTCGCGCTCAGCACCTCGCCGATCGGCTTGACCAGATCGCTCTGCTCCTTCCTCGCCGCCTCAAAGACCGGCTTGGCCTGCGCCAGAAACTCCGCACGCCCCTCCTTGAGCGCCTGAGCACTCAGCGCCCCGAACGCCTCCTTCAGCCTCGCCTCGTTCTTTGAGAGTTCCTGCTGCACCGCCGCCGCGTTCTCGAGCCGCTCATTCAGCCGCGCCAGCTCTTCCGCCTGCTGCGCCACCCGCTGACCGCTGCTGTCCGCCAGGGCCTTGGCCTGCGCCAGCTCATTTCGCAGCTCAGCGATCTGCGTGTCCGCAGCCTGCCGCTGGCTCGCCTCGCCCGCCCGCAGGCTCGCAAGCTCCCCGTTGGCCCGCCCGAGCCGAAGCCCGAGCCACACCGCCAGGCCGCCCAAAGCGACCACCCCAACCCCAAGCACGATCAGCAGAATCTCCATGTCAGGAGTGTATCAGGGGCCAGCCCAGCCCTTCGCACGCCGCGTCATGCCGCTGCATGAATAGATCCACGGTGCTGTCCAACTCGCGGGAATACACCCCAGCACAAACCCGTTCTGCGGTGGACCTCACCCTGCTCCCACAAGGACACACTCGGAATGACAATCAATCCCCGCGATCTCGGATACGCAGCGCTCGTGCTCCGCCTGATGCTCGCCATCAACCTCGGCCTCCATGGCATCACCAGACTCCCGAATCTCCCCGGCTTTGCACGCGCCATGTCAGATGGCTTCGAGAACACCTGGATGCCCGTCCAACTCGCCTACATCACCGGCTTCATCATCCCCATCATCGAATCGATACTCGGCCTCGCGCTGCTCGCAGGGTTCAAGCTCCGAGCAACCCTCCTCGCTGCCGGGGCCCTGATGTGCATGCTCCACTTCGGCAAGGGACTCCAGCAATCCTGGGATATCCTCGCCGACCAGCTCATCTACGCCGTTGTCATCGCACTCCTGCTCGTCTGGCACCCCTTCGATCGCTTCACACTCGACGCCAAACTCACGCCAGACCCGGCCTGATCCCAAACACGCCCGCTCGGCCGCGTTCTGCCAGATTGACACCCCTCGCAACCACCCCGCAAACCGCAGGCAGCCCCCGCACCGCCCGACCCCCGCTGGGCGCTCTCTATCGCCGCATTCCCGCCGGGCACGCCGCTTGCCATTGGCTTCTCATGCAGTCGGTGCGCCAGGACCAGTTCGGGACCAACGGCAACGGTGGGGCAGACCCCGCCGGCCGCCCCTCCACAGGCCCGGCCAACCGACTCAACATGCTTCTCTCCGACGCCTCCTACCGCACCGACTCCTGGGCCGAGCTCCTCCCGAGGCTCCTCGGGCCCATGGGCGTCCAGGCCCACGTCGCCGGCTCGGGCCAGCAGGCCACCCACCTCATCCAGTCCATGCCCATCCACGTCGCCCTCGTGGACCTCGGCCTGCCCATCGAAACCTGCGACCCCACCCAGGCCGCAGAGGGCGGCTACCGACTCCTCGACATCCTTTCACGCCTCGCCAACCGGCCACCCATGGTCGCCATCATCAGCGCCCGCACCCCACGCGAGGAAGTCCGCCAGCTCAACGCCGCCCTGCGTCACGGCGTGTTCGCCGTCATGAACCGACCCCGCACCGCAGGCGACGTCGAAACACTCCTCGAAGTCCTCAGACGATGCGTCACGCGTCACTACAAGGGCCGATGGCCCACCGCGTAACGCCGAAACATCCATTCACACTGTCCATTTCTTTCATCGGAGACCAGAAACATGGCAACCAAGACACGCGTCGCGATCCGCCCCCTCCACGACAAGATCCTCGTCGAGCGCGATGAGCCCGAGCAGACCACCGCCGCTGGCATCATCCTCCCCGAGTCCGGCAAAGAACGCCCCAAGACCGGCACGGTCGTCGCCGTCGGTGACGGCGCCCTCAACACCGAGACCGGCGAACGCATCCCCATGGGCATCTCCGTCGGCCAGCGCGTCATCTTCACCAGCTACGCCGGCACCGACGTCAAGCTCGGCGACGACGAGTACCTCATCATGAACGAGGCCGACATCCTCGCCATCGTCGACTAAACCAATACAAGGACGACTCTCATGAACAAAACATTTAATGTCAAAGTGTTCTCTGCTAGATGGGGACATGATGATGTTTGGGCGTTCACCGATTCCGATGAAGGATGGCGGGTTACCTTTGGAACCGGCACCCATAGAAGTAAACTACGTTGTGGGGACGACATCGGGGATCATGAGAATGCCGAGGATGATGAAAATTTCAATCACTGGGCTTCTAACGACATGGTTATTGTTCCCACGCTCACAACAAATTTTTTACGACATCTATGGTCTGAATATCGGAATGGATCTGTAAGTGAGGATGAAGTCCAAGATGAATTAGACCAGTTCTTCGCTTGGGTTAGTTCACTAAATCAATCACGGCCTACCGGCAAAGTCTTCAAAAGTTATGCGGGCTGAATCATGACCTCCGACCAACTCCGTAAAGCGCTCTCAGACTGCCAGGGCAACCGCGACGTCCACCTCTGCTTCGCAGGCGTCGCCGACGCCGCCGCACACCTCAAAATCAACGCCGCGCTCCTCGTCCCCGACGAGGACGACCACCTCGTCAAACTCACCGACGGCCGCTCCGAGTACGTCATCGACGCCGACCGCGTCGCATGGGTCAGACTTTCCGCAGAATCAAACTCACTCACCACACACTGAATCACAAAGAACAAACCGGCCCTCAGGCCATTCGCAATTTGGAGATCTCTCAATGTCAGCCAAGCAGATCGCATACGACACCGACGCACGCGAGCGCATCCTCCGCGGCGTCCAGAAACTCGCCTCCGCAGTCAAAGTCACACTCGGCCCCTCAGGCCGCGTCGTCGTCATCGAGAAATCCTTCGGCGCCCCCAACGTCACCAAGGACGGCGTCTCCGTCGCCAAGGAAATCACACTCGACGACCCCTACGAAAACATGGGCGCCCAAATGGTCAAGGAAGTCGCCTCCAAAGCCTCCAAGGACGCAGGCGACGGCACCACAACCGCAACCGTCTACGCCGAAGCCATCTACACCGAAGGCCTCAAGAACATCACCGCCGGCGCCAACCCCAACCAGGTCAAAATCGGCATCGACATGGCCGTCAACTCCATCGTCGAAGAGCTCGGCAAAATGTCCCGCCCCGTGAAGTCCTCCAAGGAAATCGCACAGGTCGGCACCTGCTCCGCCAACCAGGACGAGCAGATCGGCAAGATCATCGCCGAAGCCATGGACAAGGTCGGCAAGGACGGCGTCATCACCATCGAAGAGGGCCAGGGCCTCGAAACCGAAGTCGAACTCCTCGAAGGCATGCAGTTCGACAAGGGCTACCTCTCGCCACACTTCGTCACCGACCCCGCAAACATGGAGTGCGAACTCGAGAAGCCCTACATCCTCATCCACGAAAAGAAGATCTCCTCCGCCAAGGACATCCTCCCCATCCTCGGCAAGGCCGCCGAAGCCGGCGCACCCCTCCTCATCATCGCCGAAGACATCGAAGGCGAAGCACTCGCCATGCTCGTCGTCAACAAGCTCCGCGGCGTCCTCAAAGTCGCAGCCGTCAAGGCCCCCGGCTTCGGCGACCGCCGCAAGGCCATGCTCGAGGATCTCGCCATCCTCACCGGCGGCCAGCCCATCATGGAAGAGCTCGGCATCGACATCGAAAAGCTCGAACTCAAAGACCTTGGCCGCGCCAAGAAGGTCATCATCACCAAGGATGAAACCACCATCGTCGAAGGCGCCGGCTCCTCCAAGGACATCAAGGGACGCGTCGAGCAGCTCCGCCACCAGATCGAAGCCTCCTCCTCAGACTACGACCGCGAGAAGCTCGAAGAACGCCTCGCCAAGCTCGCCGGCGGCGTCGCCCAGATCAACGTCGGAGCCGCAACCGAAGTCGAAATGAAGGAGAAGAAGGACCGCGTCGAAGACGCTCTCCACTCCTGCCGCGCAGCCGCCGAGGAAGGCATCCTCCCGGGCGGCGGCGTCGCCATCCTCCGCGCCCGCCGCGCACTCGAAGCCCTCAAGAAGAAGGCCACCGGAGACCAGCGCGTCGGCATCGACATCGTCAGCAGAGCCGTCGCCGCTCCCGTCAAGCAGATCGCAGCCAACTGCGGCCTCGACGGCTCCGTCATCGCCTCAAAGATCGAGGAAAACAACGACACCAACTTCGGCTACAACGCCGTCACCCACGAATACGGCGACCTCGTCTCCATGGGCGTCATCGTCCCCACCAAGGTCGAACGCACCGCCCTCCAGAACGCCGCCTCCATCGCAGCCCTCCTCCTCACCACCGACGCCGCCATCGTCGAACTCAAGGAGAAGAAGCCCAAGGGCGGCCACGGGCATGACGAGGACTTTGATTACTAATCCCTGATCGTCAATAACTAGGTTACAATCGAAGGCTCTATGAGCCTTCTTTTTATTGAGGTTTATGTAATGGATACTTGTGTGGGTATCGAATCAGCAGCTGACAAGTGCCCGATATGCATGAGAGTATTCAGTCACAGTGTTATCAAGACTGATGGGCATGTTCTGCCTGAGATGTGTCGAGAAGACAATGTAAGCGTGACTGAGTGCAGAGATTGCAATTCTTGGTTAGGCACGATAGCTGATGTGGCGCTTAATTCACAGGTTGCTATGTATAAAATGGCATACCAAGAGCTATCAGAGTCTCAGATGGAAAAGTTCTACAAAAATTATGTTAAAGTAAAGACAATGAATGGAAAAGAAGTCAGGGTGCTTTCATGTCGTATCGTTGATAGACGAATCAAGATAGACATTGCCTATATTGATGAGGCTCCAAAAGTAGAGTATATCGATAAAGAAAATTATAAATTTAATATAAATATGGAAGTATTTTATACTAAACAAGTGGTTGGAGCGTTGTTACACACAGCGGTGCTTTGGGCGAAGTCCTGCTTTGGACTCAATACGGTTGAAGACAAATCATACGAGTTGATTCGTAAGCCGCTCATCAATGCATGCAATCATAGACCCGATCGAGAAAGGGCTATTGAGTCATTTACTGGTTATCATGATCTTACCAGGCTATTTTTGCAGTTGCCTTATAATGATGGCCAGATATGCCTGTTGCGGGATTCACAGATGGTATCCATTGCATATGTGTATCCGATACCTCTTCGTGGCGATGTTTGTTCTTTAGTAATGCTGCCGGGCACCGGTAGTATTGCAGCTAAGCAATACCAGAGACTAATTGATCACTTGCTTGATGATCAATTTGTGCTGGAGCGAACTGGCAAATGTACTAATGATTTCATGAGTATGGGACAGGCAGCATCGTCTAAATGGTATAAATCAAAGTATCATGAATCTGTCAACGCGGCGATGTTGGTAGATGGCTTTGAGTTTGGTGAAGCGGATCGTAAAGTTGTCTACAATGATTTGAACACGGATACTGCTATGCCTATAGATTTTCGTATTAGATCAATCAAAGCAAATATTAATAAGCTTCCCAAGTCGTGGTGATTGGTGCGGGCAATGCGTGTTCCTCTCCTCCGTGCCACGGCCGTGTCGGCCGTGCTCCTCGTCTCTGTCATCCTCTCGGTCTGATACACTTCGATCATGAAGTGGTCGAGATGGAAGCCCTTTCCCAATCCTCGCGAACTCGGCATCCTGCAAGCGCCCGACGGGCCGGGTGTCTATGAGATTCGGCGACATTCTACAGGGCAGCTCGTCTGCTTTGGTATCGGTAAGAACTGTGCAAGCCGAATGACGAGCCTACTTTCATCAGTTCATGGTGGGGGCGGCACACGTAACAATAAAGACAAACGGGACTACATCGCACGTCATCTCAACGATATTGAGTACCGCACGCTTGCGACGAAGACACGCGACGACGCCGCAGAAGTAGAGCGAGAACTGAAATCTAAAGCTGTCGAATACTTGTTCCCGACCTGAGTCGTTTCTTTTCGCCTGCATCCGTGCGCCAAATCCCGCACCTGCGTCCCCTCTCTTGCCCCCACCCAATCCCCGCCACACAATTGCATCACCCCCAAAGCACTCCCCCGCAAGGAGACCTTGGGCCATGCAATCCACACGCGCGCTGAGCGAATCCACCCTCCCTCTTGACGAGCCCGAAGCGCAAGCGAGGGTCTTCCTCCCTCTCCCCTCCGGGGAGAGGGCCGGGGAGAGGGGCCGTCTTTCCCCTCCCCCGCCGCCGGTGGGGGAGGTGTCTGCGAAGCAGACGGAGGGGGCCAACTCTTCCTCCCTCTCCCGCGCCCCGCGGGAGAGGGCCGGGGTGAGGGCATGTCTTTCCCCTCCCCCGTCGCCGACGGGGGAGGTGTCTGCGAAGCAGACGGAGGGGGCCAACTCTTCCTCCCTCTCCCGCGCCCCGCGGGAGAGGGCCGGGGAGAGGGGCTCCGCCTCTTCACCCTCCCCCTCCCTCCTCAATTCCCTCTTCACCGCCCTCCAAAACCCCGTGAACACCATCCCCGACATCGCCGCCGAGCTGGGCCTCAGCATCCCCGACGTCGCCGCCCTCCTGGCCACCCCCGAAGCGCAGGCTCACTTCGCCGCTATCGAACAGATCAGCGCCGCCCGGTGCCGCCTCGAACTTACCGAAGCCCGCCCCGCAGCCATCGCCGCCCTCCGCGACCTCACCTACGACAACCGCACCCCCGAAACCACCCGCAAAGCCGCCACCAAACTCCTCACCCTCTCCGCCCAAACGAGCCCCTCGCGTGAGCGAGGGGGCCTCTTATCCCCTCCCCCGCCGCCGGTGGGGGAGGTGTCTGCAAAGCAGACGCAGGGGGCCAACTCTTCCTCCCTCTCCCGCGCCCCGCGGGAGAGGGCCGGGGTGAGGGCTCTTGATCTCCTCCCTCTCCCCTCCGGGGAGAGGGGCTCCCGCTCTTTCCCCCACCCAACAAAAAACCCCCGCCCAAACGCGAGGGTCACAAAGCAAATCACAACCGACCCAGCTCAAACGCTCGGCGACTTGCCCTTCTCATACATCTCATCCGCAAAGTCAGAAGACGCACTCTGCGCACCCCGCTCGATCTGGGCCGCAAGCTCGCCCATGATCTTCGCCGTCTCCTCCTTCGAGTTCACATGCGGGAACGCCCCGCCCGGCGAATCCACACCCAAAAACGAACACAAAGGCCCCCAACCCTCCTTGGGATCAAACACCAAAAGCCGATCCCGCGCCACACCCGCGACCACCTCGTCGCAGTGCTTCTCAAAGCACGCCATCATGTGCTCCCGGTCGGCGATCTTGTCCCCAAAGAGCCGCCAGATATTCCCATCCAGCATCGTCCCCATCGGCGTCTTCGCCAGCGCCGCGTTCACCTCCGGCTTCAAGATCGTCGCATTCACCGACTCGAACCACTTCCCCGCATCCCGCCGCGAAAGAATCACCTTCGCCTCCGGAAAGTGCCCCATCAGCGCCCGCCAATGCGTCGCCGCCGGCCAATCAACCGTCGCCCCATACCCCGCAAACGCCTCATCCCACAGCGCCGGATTCCCCTCCGCCTCACCCTTGCCGATCCGCGTCCAAAGCCCGACCCGCTCCGGGTTGGGCAGCACCTCACTCATATGGTGCGTCGGCCCAAACCCCAGTTTGTCCAGCGCCAGCTTGAGCGAAGCCGTCCCCGTCCGCCCGTAGCCCGCCCCAATCACTTTCAATCCCATCTGAACCCCCTTGTAAGAAGCCGCATCAGCGACAAGATCAGCCTACAAAAAAACCCCCGCCCGAGGGCAGGGGTGTGATGTGTGATGCATTGGGTTTGGGGTGTGAGCCCCAGCGGGCTTTACCAGCCGCCGCCGCGGTTGCCGCCGCGACCACCACCGCCGCCGCCGCCGCCGAAGCCGCCGCGACCGCCGCCGCCACCACCGAAGCCGCCTGAACGCTCTTCACGGGCGCGGGCCTCGTTGATGTTCAGGTTGCGGCCCTGGAAGTCGGCGCCGTTGAGCTTGGTCATCGCCGCGTTGGCCGCGTCGTTGTCGTTCATTTCGACGAAGCCGAAGCCACGGGGGCGGCCGGTTTCGCGGTCCATGATGAGGTTGACGCTGTCGACGGTACCGAACTCTTCGAACAGGCTGCGGATATCACCCTCTGTCGCGTCATACGACAGGTTTCCTACGTACATTTTCAAACTGGATTCCAATCAAAGCTGCCCCGGGGTCATTCGCGCCCGGTTGGTGCCCCAGGGCGTCCCAAGACCGGGTCAACCCATTGCGCCGCACTCGAAGGCGGCCGAATACAAGGGGAAGATCAGGCAAGTCTAGGCGCGACAAGGGGTTGATACTCAATCCCGAGCGAATTCTCAAAAAACGTCTCTTCAATGCCCCCAGGGCAGTTTCGTGGGTTGGGTCGCGAGCGTGTCCGGGTCGGCCTGATTTGAGCACGGTTCCCATTCCAGGAGATGAAACCCTCTGACACACGATCCCAATGGTGGTGCCGGGAGGGGAGTCATCCATGCTTGATCAGTCTGTACCCGCGGTTCGCCGACACGACCTCGACGCCTTGCGTTCGTTCGCCATGCTGCTTGGCATTGCGCTGCACGCGGCTCTTGCGTATGTCGGGGCGGGCTGGGTCGTCAATGACACCCCGGCGTCCGAAAGTCTGGGTGTGCTGGTCTCCGCGATCCACGGTTTCCGGATGCCCCTGTTCTTTCTCCTCTCGGGCTTCTTTACCGCGATGCTCTGGCAACGGCGGGGCTTGTCGGGGCTTCTGACTCAGCGCACCAAGCGCATCCTGATTCCGCTCGCGATTGCCGGCTCGATCATCATCCCGACGATGTGGTCCGTCAACAGCTGGGCCATCCGCGAGCAGACGGAGCGGCTCCGTGGGGCGTTGCCGGAGGATGCAGCCGAGGCTCCGCGTGCGCCGTCGCCTGACATCTGGACAGTCGCGGCCTACGGCGACATGCAGGGACTCGCTGCGTACACGCGGGGCGAGCCTGATCTGGATGCGCCCGATCCGAACTTTGGTGTGACGCCTCTGGGCTGGACGGCTATCAAGGACACGCCCGAGGCGACC
Source organism: Phycisphaerales bacterium (assembly GCA_965228265.1). Lineage (GTDB taxonomy): Bacteria > Planctomycetota > Phycisphaerae > Phycisphaerales > UBA1924. The sequence goes on along the minus strand of OZ245804.1, from coordinate 170,707 downwards.
GCTTACCTGCTTGAGATCGGGGCCGACCCGAGCGCACGCTACAAGGACGGCAACACGCCGATGCACACGGCGTGTTTCTTCGGCAGGGCGGAAGTTGCGGAGCAACTGCTCCGGGCGGGGGCTGATCTGACGATCAAGAGCCCCGCCGGGGAAGTGCCTGCCGACGCGATGCGTCACAACCAGCAGACGACCGAGTTCATCGCGAATCTGGTCCGCGTGCCGATCGATTTCGCTGAGGTGGCTGCCGGGCGGGAACGTATCCGCGGCATGATTGAGGCTGGCACCATTGCTCAGGACAAGGCCGGTGCGCTAGGTGCGTCGGAGCACGCGGGCGGCAACTGGTTCATGTCGCAGCTGACGTCTGGTGTTCTGTTCCAGCACCTGTGGTTTCTGTGGTTCTTGTGCTGGCTCAACGCGGGGTTTGCTGTTGTTGTGTTGTGCGGCCGCGTCCTGCCGAGGCTCAGGTTGCCGGCGGCGTTGGTGGCTTCACCCCTGGCGTTGGTGTGGCTTGTGCCGGTGACGATGGTGTTCCAGCTTCGCATGCACGGCGGTGGCGCGACCCCGGGGTTTGGTCCCGACACGTCGGCGGGGCTTTTGCCGATGTGGCACGTGCTTGGGTATTACGCGGTGTTCTTCGGCTTTGGTGCGGTGGTGTACAGCGTGCGGGGTGCGGAGGCGCGTCTAGGGCGGTTCTGGTATCTCGCGCTGCCCGCCGCGGCGGTGCTGCTGCCGATCGGGATGGTGCTTGGGTACGACGCGGAGCGGGCGCAGGGATGGGTTGCGGATGATGCGGTGCGTCACTGGTGTTCGGCGGGCGTGCAGGTGGCGTACGCGTGGCTGGTGACGTTTGGGTTGATGGGGTTGTGCGAGGCGCTGCTGAGCAAGGGGCGGCGGTGGGTGCGGTTTGTGTCGGATTCGTCGTACTGGCTGTACCTGGTGCACTTGCCGTTGATCATCCTGGGGCAGGGGTTGCTGCTCAGAGTGGAGATGCCGGCGCTCGTTGAGTTTGGCGTGCTGACGTTAGTGACGTTTGCGGTGCTGCTGGTGAGCTACCGGTACCTGGTTCGGTACACGCCGATCGGGGTGATGCTGAATGGGCGGCGCGTGCGGGAATCGGTGTCCGGTACTCGGGCAGAGGCGGGGTGATGTGTGGATTCCGCCCGCTTACGCGGGCGGCTCGCTAGGGTGGGGAGGGGTTGAGGGGGAGCACGGCCGGCACGGCCGTGGCACGGGTGGGGAGAGGGTGGCGTTGTTCTGTCTGGTTCAGCGCACGTTGCGTTTGCGGCCGACGGGTGCGAGGGGTTTTTTGTCGCACTTGACGATGAAGTCATGGAGTTCGCGGACGGGGGCGCTGTCTTCCATTCGCTCGGCGAGTTCGGCGATGAGTTCCTGTCGTTGGAGATTGCGGCGCATGACGGTGGTGAAGACCTTGCGGAGGACGTTGATGTCATCGTTCGAGTAGCCGTTGCGTCGGAGTCCGACGAGGTTGAGGCCGACGATCTCGTTGCGATCGATGAGCATGAAGAAGGGCGGGATGTCGGTGGTGACGACGGATCCGCCGGAGAACATGCAGAGTCGTCCGATGCGGCAGTGCTGGTGGACGAGGCAGCCGCCCGAGAAAGTGACGCGGTCTTCGACGGTGACATGCCCCGCGAGTGCGGTGTTGTTGACGAGGATGGTCCGGTCGCCGACAACGGAGTCGTGTCCGACGTGGCTGTTGACCATGAGGAAGACGCCCTCGCCGAGGGTGGTGGGGTGTTCGGTGCTGGTGGCGGCGTGGACGGTGGCGTGTTCTCGGATGATGCAGTTCTCGCCGAGCACGACGCCGGCGGTGGGTGTACCGGGGAGGAACTTGTAGTCCTGCGGTTCGAAGCCGATGATGGCGCCCGGGTAGAAGATGGAGCCGGCGCCGATGCGCGCGGGCCCTTTGATGCTGACGCGTTCGAGGAGTTGAACGCCTGATCCGATGGTGATGTTGCCGCGGAGGATGCAGGAGGGGCCGATCTTGACGTCGTCGGCGAGGTTGATGTCGCCTTCGAGGATGGCGGTGGGGTGTATTTCAGGCATGGGTGATTCTAGGTGGCCTTAGTTGGGGTACAACATGCGCATGTCGAGCGCTTTCAAGCTGCGAGCCGAGGACGCGGGGCGGTACTGGGAGATCCGCCAGGCGATGCTCGAGGAGACGCCCTGGGCGTTTGCGTCGGACCCGGAGTCGGACAATTCGCGTGATCCGTCGGCGTTCGTGGCGCGGCTGGCCAAGCGTTTCCATTCGATCCTGGCGACGGAGGACGGGGCGGGGGCGTTGACGTCGGTGGCTGGCGTGGTGCGTCGTCCTCGGAAGAAGCTCTGGCATCGGGCGGAGATCTGGGGCGTGTATGTGCGGCCGGATTGCCGTCGCCGGGGGCTTGGGGCGGTGGTGGTGCGGGCGGCGGTTGATGAGGCGCTCGGCTGGCCCGGTGTGGATTCGGTGGCGCTCTCGGTCAGCGAGCGTTCGGAGGCCCGGAGGCTCTATGAGCGGCTCGGGTTTGAGGTGTGGGGGCGTGAGCCGGACTGTCTCCGGCTGGATGGTGTGAGCTACGACGAGCTGCACATGCTGCTTCGGCGGGAGGGGGATGTGCGGCCGTGGGGTTGTGGGTCGAGGGATGAGGATTCTGAGGGTGCGTGAGAACAGGTGTGAGGTTGGGGCGGCTGTTCTCGGACGCTTTGTTGGGGTGAGGTCTTCGGATCGGGGTCGATGTGGGGACTGGGTCGGTCGATGACAGTGGTGTGATGCCCTGGGGACCCAACACGCTCGGTCAGATCAGCGACGGTCAGGCCGCCTGGGATGAGTTTGTCTCGGGTGTGCAGCGGACGTTTGAGAACAACGCGGGGATGGTGCCGACGCTTGCGATCGTGCTTGTGGTGGTGATCGTGTTGTGGCTCGATTTCCGAGTGGCGAAGCTGCTTGTGGGTCGGGGCGGGAAGCGCCGGGTATCCAAGGGCGATGGTTCACGCTCGTCGTGACGTGATCAGTTGCCGGCGGTGAATGGGAGCTCGATGTCGTCGGCGGTGTTCCATTTGCCGTCGGGTCCTGCGGATTGGAGCTCGTAGCTGTTGGTGCCGGTGATCTCGTAGCGGATGGGGTTGTTCCATGCGTCGAGCTTGAGGTCTGGTTTGAGAGTGGTGATGGTGTCGACGGACTCGGGGAGAGAGCCGAGTGTGCTGTGGTATTGGTCGATCTGGTTGTGCATCTCGAGCATGTTGCCGGCGGTCTGGATGTTTGGGAGCGTGAGGGCGACGCCAGCGCCGGCGACGGCGAGCAGGCCCATGAGCATGAAGCCGAAGATGAGGAAGAAGATGATGAACCCGATGGAGCCGAAGGCCCCGATGATGGTGCCGGCGATGGCGAGTCCGCGGGGTTCTTTGCGGAGTGCGATGAGCGAAAAGATGAGGCCGATGGGGCTGAGCAGGCCGCAGGTGGTGAGGATGCCCAGGAGCGAGCAGACGAACCCGGCGACACCGAGCCCGTTTGAGGGTGGCGTTGCGGGCGGTTGTTGGTAGGCGTTGTTCATGTGTCTCCCTTGTGGGGAGGAGTGTATCTGGATTTTCGGTGGTTAGTGTCCGCCGTGGCTGTGGAGGGTGCTGACGTCTTTGCCCGGGAGCTCGCTTCCGCAGTGCATGCAGTGAGAGGGAGAGGCGTTGTAGCGACCGATGGGGTAGAACCGGCCGCAACTCGGGCAGTCGCCGGCGCGGAAGACGTCGATGGAGTCGCAGACGGGGCAGACGACGCCGTTCATTTTGGCTTCTTCGCTGACGGTGAGTTTGAAGTCGTGCGGTTCCTCTTCGGCGAGGCAGACCCAGAGTCTGATCTGGTTGCCGGGAGCTTGAGCGTCGTTGTCGGTGTCGCTGCAGGAGACCATGGCGGTGACTGCGGCTGCGCAGAGGAGGAGGGTTGCGAGTGTGATGAGTCGGCTGGCTTTCATGCGGTCTCCTTGTGTGACCTCATACATGTTACGCAGCGGGTGTGGGGGTGTTCGAGTGTGGAGTTGTGGGGTACGTAATAGAGAACGACGGCCGCCCATTGAGGAGCGGCCGTCGCAGTGTGGTTGGGATGTGAGGTGGGCTTACTGCCAGTAATCGGTGTTCGGCCTTGCGTCGTTGTTCCAGCGGCGCATACGGGACTTCCAGCCGGCGTCGTTGGGGTCCCAGTCGTTGCCGACGATGCCCGAGGCGGGATCATCGTTGATGAGCGTGTAATCCCTGACTTTCAGTGATTCGACATGGCCGTCGAGGAATGCGAAGTTGCCCTGGCCGCTGAAGTATGCGCCGGGGTGTTGTGATGTGTTGCGAGTGATGACGGAAACCCATGCGTCCTGGCTCAAATCGACGAAGGAGTCGGTGACCGCGATCATGTTGGAGGGCTCGGCGATCTGAGAGATCTTTGGGCCGTACTCGATGATGGCCTGCTGGCGTGTTTCAATGGCAGCCGAGTTGAAGCTTGCTTCGGGCCAGAGGTGCATGCCCATGCCGAGCATGGCGGGGCGGCCGGGGTAGCGAAGGTCGTTGGCTGTTTCGCTCGCGGTTCCGCACTCGTTCCAGCCGAAGCTCATGCCGGAGAAGCCACGTTTGATGTTGAAAGCGGCTCGGCCCGGTGAGTGACGGACCATGATTTCGTTTTCGTCGTAGCCGGCGCCCAGGTGGAGGTCGTTGAACGCGCGGGCAGCGGCGGTGGGGTCGAGGATTTTGTACCACTCGACGGGGAATTCCTTGCCCGCACCGGGGTTGAGGAAGGCTTCCATGGATTTTTCTTCGCCGCCCATGGCCAGGCGGATCTGCGCGGGCCAGGGGTAGGCCCATGACGAGGTGCCCGAGTCGTGGCCTGTGGGCATGTGCTCTTTGTACTGGTCGGCGTAGAGGGCGACGCCCTGCTGGACGGATCGGTGGTTGGCCTGTCCGAGCATCTTCTGGGCGGCGAGTCTGGCTTTGGCCAGGGCCGGGAGGAGGATGCCGATGAGCAGCGCGATGATCGCGATGACCACGAGAAGTTCGATGAGCGTGAATGCCCTTTTGCTGTTCATGAGTTGTCCCCGCTTAATCGGCGTGCATCCCTCCCCGAGTGGGGAGGGCCCTGATGGCTTTCAGGATACAGGTTTACGTGTGTTTGGTCCAGCAGGTTCGCTGGGTTGGGCTGAAAAGAACGCCGCCCCCTTGGGTGGGGGCGGCGTCAGATCAGACGAGTAGCTCTTTGGCTGAATCAGGTGCCGGAATTCCACAATTCGGTGTGGGGGCGAGCGTCGTTGTTCCAGCGACGCATGCGTGACTTCCAGCTGGAGTCTTCGGTGTCCCATCCGTTGAAGTTGTCGTCGCCGCTCGGGAGGAGCACGTAGTCATCCACCTTGAGTGCTTCGACGTGTCCGTCGGCGAAAGCGAAGTTGGCCTGGCCGGAGAAGTAGGCCCCGGGGTGCTCGCTGGTGTTGTTGAACTTGGGCGAGACCCAGCCGTCCTGAATGAGGTCGACGAAGGAGTCGGCGGTCACGATCATGTTGGCCGGTTCCTGGATATTGGCGATCTTGGGGCCGGCGGAGAGGATCGACTGGCGTCTCTGATCGGTGTTGGTGTTGTTCAGGTCCTCGGGGAAGAGGAAGTGCTCGCCCATGCCGAGGTTCTGCGTCGCATCTGTGGGAAGGGGGGCGTTAGTGAGGCCGAGCTCATTCCAGCCGATGCTGATTGAGTTGAAGCCGCGACGCTGGAAGTCAACGGTCTGGCCTGCGCGTCCCTCGGTGTGACGGACCATGATCTCGTCCTCGAGGTAGCCGTACTGGGTTTCGACGCCGGCACGCGCTCTGGCGTTCGAGGAAGTGTCGACGGACTGGACCCAATCGTTGGGATAGTCCTTGCCCGCGCCGGGGTTCCGGAAGACTTCCATGCTCTTGGCATCGTTGCCCATCGCATGGCGGACCTGAGCGGGCCAGACGTAGTTCCAGAAGTTCGTGGCGACTGTGTCGTGGCCGGCGGGCGTGAATTCCTTGTTCTGGTCAGCGTAGAAGGCAACGCCCTGCTGGATGCTGCGGTGGTTGGCCTGGCCGAGCATCTTCTGTGCGGCGAGACGGGCCTTGGCCAGAGCCGGCAGGAGAATACCGATGAGGAGCGCGATGATCGCGATAACGACCAGCAGCTCGATCAGCGTGAATGCGCGAGAATCCCTTTTCATTTCGTTGAGCCCTCGTAAATGTCCAAACTGAGGTCTGCGGGGGTCCTAGACGGGCCGCAGCGGAGGGCCGATTCTATCGGCCGGTCCGTGAGTGTACCACGTTCCTACGATCCTCGGATCGCCCGGGTTCCCCAGAGCCCGAAAAATATGATCCGCAATAATAGGCTTCAGAGGCGTGTTTATGGTAGCTGAGGCCTACGAAACCGATGGGCCGATAAAGAAGAAGAGAAGGGCAAAGGAGCACCACAATGGGCGCAGCAACAATCGCAGTCACGGATGAGAACTTTCAGAGCGAGGTGCTCGACAGCAGCACGCCGGTGCTTGTGGATTTCTGGGCGGAGTGGTGCGCACCCTGTGTGGCGCTCTCGCCGGTGATCGAGGAGCTTGCGGGCGAATACGCCGGCAAGGCCAAGGTCGTGAAGTTGAACATCGATGAGGCCCGCGAGACATCGATGAAGTTTGGGATTCGTTCGATCCCGACGGTCGCGATCTTCAAGGGTGGCGAGGTCGTGGATATGCGTGTGGGTCTGACCTCACGTGAGGATCTGGCGGCTCGTCTGGACAAGGCGATCGGCTGATCGGTTCGGGACGAGGGTGACGACACCTCGGTGACGACATCACAATGACAACGAACAACGCCGACCGCGTGGAACAACTGCGACGGTCGGCGGTGTTCTTTTTGGGTTGGCCGGGGAGTCGGTCTCTCTCTCCCTCGCGGTTGATCCCCGGCCTGGGTGTGGGTGCGGTGGTGTTGGTGGGGCAAAGGCCCGTGCCGGCGATCGCGTCCTTGCGGTCGCCGGGCTGCTGTTGGCCTTAGCGGGAGGTCCTTCCTTGGACGTGCAGAGGCCTGCGGGCGGTTTGGTTGTTGCGTTCATGCCGGGCTTCGTGTCGGCCCGGGATGAGGGCGGTCAGGGCTTTGATGAGGGGGTTTGGGTCGCGACCAGTCGCTTGAGGTCTTCGAAGCGCTGCTGCTCGCCTTCCTGCCACTTCTGTCGATCGACGATCTCGAGTTTGCTCTTGGACCCGAGCACGGCGACCTCCGGTCCAAGCCCGGCCAGGTCGAGGTGTTTCTGCGGGAGTCTGACGCGGCCGGCGGAGTCCATCTCCAGCCTCTCGGCGAAGCTGAACATCGTTGAAACCAGCTGTGCCTGGTCGTCGGATGGTGTCAGGGAGTCGTCCCATTTGTTGGCTAGCTCCAGGAAGGTGGGTTCCGGATAGAGGCGCAAAATGCCCGAGGGCCATGGGATGCAGTACCACGCCACCACGCTCTGTGGGAGCAGCGCCCGGTGCTTGGACGCGATCGACAGGCGGTTTTTGCTGTCGATGGTGTGTTCTGACGATCCTGTGAAGAGCAATGGTGCTCGTCTCCATGGGCATGTGTGGGATCTTGTACCATTTCGTCCCACTTTGCAACACCCTTGAGCCCTTTGTGGGCTCAGTGGGGAAAGTCCGCTTTCTGGCGGATCTCGTAAGGTGCCGATGCGAAGGGGAGTTGGCGCGGTCGATCGGTTTATGGTCGGTGTTCAAAAATTTCTCATGGTGCAGAAAATGGCGGTCTGGGTTAGGCTGCCGGCGCTCAGCCGGGGGAGAAGTTGGGTGGGCCTGTCTGGGACCATCCCGGGGAGTGATTCGTGTCTGTGCAGATCGATTCCGAGAGAGTGGCCTCGGTTCTAGAGCGTGTGCCCTGGGCGACTTGGGTGATGACTGCGGCGCACGACGGAGCTCGCGGCGGGATGGTCGTGCGCTGGGTGCAGCGGTGCGCGAACGAGCCGGTGCTGGTGAGCGTTTCGGTCAAGAAGTGTCACTCGCTGGAGCCCTTGATCCGCGACAGCCGGAGCTTTGCGCTCAACCTGATCGATGAGTCAGATCGGCTGCTACTTCGGAAGTTTGACACGTTTCAGGCGCCGGACGAGGCGAGCGATCCGTTTGATGCGCTCGAGGTGAAATCGTGGTCGACGGGGTCGCCGATTCTGAGGCGGGCTCGGGCGGCGATCGACTGCGAGGTCGTGCGGCATCTGGATCTCGAGGCGGACTGCGAGCTGTTCATTGGCCAGGTGGTCGATGCGCGGGTGGTCACGCCCGGCGGATGAGCTCGCGGGTGAGGCGGGCGATCTGCTCGCGGAAGCGGTCCTCGGAGAAACGCTCGGCGTTTTCGCGGCAGGCCAGGGCGTTGTGTTTCGGGCAGCGGTCGATGGCTTCGAGCAGGGCATCGACGGATTGAGACTCGAAGTGGGCGCCGGTGGCGTTGTTGATGACGGTGTCATTGGCGCCGCCTTTGGCGTACGCGACGACGGGTGTGCCGCAGGCCTGGGCCTCGACGGCGACGATGCCGAAGTCTTCGAGCTGGGGGAAGATGAGGAGTTTGGCGCGTCGGTAGGCGTCGCGGAGCTGGACGTCGGTTTTGGCGGTTTCGAAGGTGACGGTGGGGCCGGCGAGGGCTTTGAGGCGTTCGAGCTCCGGGCCGGTGCCGATGACTTTGAGCGGGTGTTTGCGTGTGTTGGCGGCCTCGATGGCGAGGTCGAAACGTTTGTACGGGACGAGTGCGCCGACGGCGAGCCAGTAGTCGTCGCGGAGGATGTCCTTGTTGTAGGTGAAGAAGCGCGTGCGGACGGGTGGGAAGCAGACTTCGGATTGGCGTTTGTAGGCGCGGCCGATCTGGCGGTGGGTGTGGGTGGAGTTGGCGAGGAAGGTGTCGACGCGTTTGGCGGTGCGGCGATCCCAGACTTTGTAGAGGGGTCGGATAAGGGCGAGGCCCAGGCCTCGGAGGCCGCCGGCGTAGCCCTCGGCGTGGGTCCAGATGTAGCGGGCGGGTGCGTGGCAGTAGCAGATGTGCGGGACGCCGGGCGGGGGCTTGATGGCCTTGATGGCTGCGGAGTGGGTGGAGATGACGAGGTCGATGGGTTTCTCGCGGTGTCGTTGACGGAGTTTGCGGGAGAGGTCTCGGACGGCCAGTGGGTAGAGGGGGAGGAGCCATCGGCGGGCGGGGAGGGTGTTGAGGAGGGAGGCTTTGCGGGGGAGTGGGTCGACGGCGGGGCCGATGGACGAGCCGGTGTCGAACATGGTGTAGACGGCGTCGAGTTCGGCGATGGGTTGGATGGCTTCGGCGATGGCTTCGAGGACGAGTTCGCCTCCTCGGCGGGCGACGAGCCAGTCGTGGCAGAGGGCCACGCGGGGTTTTGTTGTTGAGGTGGTGAGTTTGGGCTTTGGGTCTACCATCGGGGGTCCGGAAGCGTACCGGTCTAGCGTGCGCGGGGGCGTAGGAGAGATCTCCCATGAAGGAGCCGTGGGCCCAGAACACGCTTGGGTTGGACTACCGGGCGGAGGCGGAGTTGCTGGGCGAGCCGGTGGCCCCGATTGTTGATGTGCACACGCACATCAACGGCGGGCGTGCGGCGGAGGTCTGGGCGGACGCGGCGGCTCGGTACGGGGTGGTGCAGACGTACTCGCAGACGGTGTTGGAGCAGGCGCCGGCTGTGCGCGATGCCTTGGGGGATCGGGTGCGGTTCATCGCGGTGCCGGACTTCATGTCGGCGGACAAGAAGCACGCGTTTACGGACGGGTTTCTGGAGCGGATCCGCGTCTGGCATGGTGAGTACGGGGCGCGGATGCTGAAGTTCTGGCAGGCGCCGAGGCTACGCGATCTGATGGACGCGGAGACGATGGCGGACCTGGCTCTTGATGGGCCGTGGAAGGCGAAGGCGGTCGAGCTGGCTCAGGAGCTGGGGATGATGGTGATGATCCACATCGCCGACCCTGATACGTGGTTTGCGACGAAGTACGCGGACAGCTCGGTGTACGGGACGAAGGCGCAGAACTACGAGCCGTTTGAGCGGCTGATCTCGCGGTACCCGGAGACGCAGTTTCTGGCGGCACACATGGCGGGATCGCCCGAGGATCTGGGCTTTTTGTCGGGGTTGCTCGAGCGGCATCCGAACCTGTCGATCGACACGAGCGCGTGCAAGTGGCAGGTGCGGGAGCTGAGCAAGCAGCCGCGGGATGAGTTTGCAGCGTTTCTCGAGCGGTGGCGAGGGCGGGTGCTCTTTGGGTCGGACATCGTGGCGCGGGACGAGCATCTGTTCTCGACGGACGACACGGCGTACGCGGCGGGGCAGGCCGAGGACCCGGAGCAGGCGTTCGAGCTGTACGCGAGCCGGTACTGGGCGCTGCGGACGATGTTTGAGACGGACTACGACGGCCCGAGCCCGATCGCGGACCCGGATCTGATGATGGTTGAGCCCGAGAAGTACGACGAGATGAGCTCGCCCAGACTCTGCGGGAAGTCGCTCTCTGCGGAGATGCTGACGGAGCTGTACGCGACGGCGGTGACGCGGCGTGTGGCGAAGCAGTACGGGGACGGGTGAGTCTGACTCACGGCTTGCCGAGGACGGTCAAGCCGTGGCACCCGATACCCTCGGCGCGGTTCACTCGTCGCGGGGTGTGGCTTCTTCGAGTCGGCGGGCCATGGTGAGGGCGAGCTCGCGGTTTTCCTTGACCTTGAAGGACGCGCGGACGCCCGAGGGGCCGATGGCGTCGTGGAAGTGGGGGCTTGCGGCCTGGAGGCGGAGTGTGCCTGCGGAGATGGAGCCGCCGAAGGTGCCCGAGCTTGCCGAGCCTGAGGGGAGGAGGAACCCGCCCCCGCCGTAAAGACCGGTGGCTCCCGGCGCGAGGATGAGGTGGCGAATGGAGCAGTTGGAGGCTTGGGGTTCGATCGGTGTTTTGCCGGGGCTTGGTCGGATGAACATGTGGATGTGGACGATCTGGCCCACGGGTCGTTTGGCGGGGTCGGGGTCGATGGGGAGGCCGAGTTCTTCGGGGGTGAGGTCGCTGAGGTAGATATCGACGGTGTTCTCGTCGGCGAAGGTGTATGCCCGAGTGGTGAGTTTGGGTGAAAGTGAGGCGCCGCTGAGTGGCGAGGTGATGGTGAAGCTGGCGTATGAGCCGCAGCCGGTGAGGGCGGTGAGTGCCAGGAGTGTGAGGATCAGGGTGTAGAGGGGTTTGAGAGTGGTGGGCATGGTTCGAGGGTATCGGGAGAATGTGAGATTGGCGTCCAGCGAGCCGTGGAATCGGGGGATGGTGGCGGTCTACGATCCTGTCCGCGCGAGCTCGGCCCCGGTGGGGGGCGGCTTTGCGGTGCAAGTCATTGCAGGATAATTGATTCGCAGGAACCGTTGGAACCACTGAGTCTGGAGCGGGTGCATGGCTGGCCCGTTCTTGCTGCTCGTCGCAGCCGGCCGGTGGGAGGTGGAGCACGATGGCCAAAAGAGAACTTACCGAAACGTTTAAGCTGATGGCCCCGGGTGGGCAGGCGACGCCTGCGCCTCCTCTGGGTCCGGTGCTTGGTGCCAAGGGTGTGAACCCGGGCCAGTTCATTCAGCAGTTCAACGCGGCGACGGGTCAGCTCAACGGCAAGGTCGTTGGTGTTGTGGTCCGCGTCTTCTCGGATCGCTCATTCGAGTTCGACATCAAGACGTCGCCGACGGCTGTGTTGATCAAGGAAGCTGCGGGCGTCGAGAAGGCTTCTGGTGAGCCCAACAAGAACAAGGTTGGGAACATCACCAAGGAGCAGGTTGAATCGATCGCGAATGAGAAGATGGAAGACCTGAACGCCGCGAGCCTTGAGGCCGCGTGCCGGATCGTCGAAGGTCAAGCCCGTTCGATGGGCATCACGGTGGGGGGCTGATCGATGGCTGACGAAACCAACGCAGCACAGTTCGGCGCACCGGCTGAGGGCAAGGCCGCGACGGCGGGTGCCTCTCAGGAAGAGGGGAAGCGTCGCAAGGGCAAGCTCCGCTTCAAACCTTCGAAGCGGATGAAGACGAACGTCGAGAAGGCTTCGCGTGAGCCGATGGAGGCAGCCAGCGCGATGGCGGCGGTGAAGCGGTTCCAGGGGACGAAGTTCGACCAGGCGGTCGACGTTGTGTTCCACCTCGGGATCGACACGAAGCAGGCGGATCAGCTTGTTCGCGGTTCGGTAAGCCTGCCCAAGGGCATCGGCAAGACGAAGCGTGTCGTTGCTTTCTGCACGTCTGACCAGGTCGATGCCGCCAAGGCGGCCGGCGCGGTCGAGGCGGGCGGCGAGGATCTTGTTTCGAAGATTGAGAAGGGCTGGTTCGACTTTGACGTCGCGGTGGCGAGCCCTGACATGATGCGTGTGATCTCGAAGCTTGGTCGTGTTCTTGGTCCGAAGGGACTGATGCCGAGCCCGAAGGCGGGGACGGTGACGAAGGACGTGGTCGAGGCTGTGAAGGATTACTCAGCCGGCAAGGTCGAGTACCGGGCCGACAAGGGCGGGAACGTCCACGCGACCATCGGCAAGATGAGCTTCCCGGAGGGCGATCTCCTCGAGAACTTTGAGCACCTGCTCAAGACGATCGAGGGCGCGAAGCCTCAGTCGGTGAAGCACAACTACATCAAGAGCATCTCGATCAGCGGCACGATGACCCCGGGCATCCGGATCAAGTACAGCGACGCGTCAGCCGTCGCGACGGCATAAGGGAGTTTGGCGCCATGTCCAAACCGATGAAGGAAATGATCGTCTCTGAGTATCAGAGTCGCCTCGGCGAGACCGAGGAAGCGCTGATTGTTTCTCTCCGCGGCGTGAAGGCCGAGGGGACCGAGACGATCCGCAACAAGATGCGTGAGAACAGCGTCGAGGTGACGGTGGTGAAGAACTCTCTGGCCCGGAAGGCCTTCGAGGGGACGGCGCTGTCGGCACTTTCGCCGGTGCTCAAGGGTCAGAACGCGGTGATCTTTGGCGACAAACCGATCATCGAGATCGCGCGTGACATCATCGACCTGGTCAAGTCGAACCCTGAGATCGAGCTGAAGGGCGCGCTTCTCGAGGGTGAGTTGTTCGAGGGCGAAGAGGGTGTGACGCGTCTGAGCAAGATGCCCACGCTTATCGAGGCTCAGGGCAACACGGTGTCGCTCATTCTTGGTCCCGGTCGGAAGATCGCGGGGATCATCAAGGCGATCGAAGAGAAGCTGGAGAATGGCGAAGAGATCGCCAAGGTCGGCTGACCGTTTCGGGAAAGTGGAATTTGCATCAGCGTCCGATTGGCCCGGTGTGTCCGGGGTAAGGAGCCGAGTGTTTCGGTCCCTATCGGGCGGGGTGAATGAAAGGTTGGAAATCAGATGAGCGACGAAGCAGCAGTGAAAGAGTTCGATTCGGCGATCAAGAGCCTTGGTGACAAGCTCGCGGAGCTGAACCTGAAGCAGGCGGTCGAGCTCGGCGACTACATGAAGGAAACCTACGGCATCGAGGCCGCGGCCGGCGGTGTTGTGATGGCTGCGGGTCCGGCGGATGCTGCTGCTGAGGAGCAGTCGGAGTTCGCGGTGATCCTGAAGGGTGCCGGCGGCGAGAAGATCAAGGTGATTAAGCTCGTGCGCGAGGCGACAGGCCTTGGCCTCAAGGAGGCGAAGGAAGTCGTGGACAACCCGGGCAAGCCGATCAAGGAAGGCCTGTCGAAGGAAGACGCCGAGGCTCTGGCTGCCCAGTTCAAGGAAGTCGGCGCCGACGTCGAGCTCAAGTAATCATGCGGCATCCGATCGGTATTTGATCGGGTGTTGATCAAAAATGATCAGGGAGCTCCGTGCTGAGAGGTGCGGGGCTACCATTCAGAGACGGAACCGTAGGCATCGCGTGTGTGGAAATTGGAGCGCCAGTCCGGTGGTTGGGTGGAACCGGACATGACGGCGCGGTAGACTTCCCGATTCGGCGCGGCAAATTTACACCACCGGACGACGCAAGGCTTTCGTGTGCAATCCACGGGATCACATGGAGAGTTGCTGTAGACGCGAACCATCGCGAGGGGCTCGATGGCCACGATGAATGTGCGCAATTACAAGAAGCGTGGAGACGCGCTTCCCGTTCCCAATCTTACACGTGTTCAGACCGACGCATACGAGAGATTTCTGCAGCTGACGAAGCCTGAGGACGGACGCGATCCGACCTATGGGCTTGAGTCGCTTCTGCACGAGATCTTTCCGATCGAGAGCTACGACGGGACGATGCGTCTCGAGTACGTCTCGTACGGCCTGGACAGTCCTCGGTACAACTCGGACGAGTGCCGGGAGCTGAGGCTGACCTACGGCATGCCGTTCCGCATCCGCATCAAGCTGGTGCGTGACGGTGTGGACGAGATCCCCGAGGAGGACATCTACCTCGGTGACTTCCCGATCATGATGGGCGGCGGCGAGTTCATTGTGAACGGTGCCGAGCGTGTGATCGTGAGTCAGCTGCACCGCTCGCCCGGTGTGGACTTCAGCATTCCTTCGAGCGAGGCCGACCGTCCGCTGCACTCGGCGCGGATCATCCCCGAGCGTGGCTCGTGGATCGAGATGTCGGTGGACAAGAAGGACCGGCTGACGATGAAGATCGATCAGTCGACCCGTCTTGCGGCGACGACGTTCCTGCGGTGTCTGGACGAGAGTGTGTCGTCGACCGAGGCGATCCTGAGCCTGTTCTATCACATCTCCGAGGTGAAAGCCGCGGACGTGACGGAGGGCGACTGGGCGGCCGAGTCGATCATCGACACGGAGACGGGCGAGGAGATCGTCCACGTCGGGCACCAGATCGGCGAGGCGGCCGAGGCGATCCGTGCGTCGGCACTGAAGAAGCTGAAGGTGATCCAGAACCCGTCGGACGTGCTCATTCTGAACACGATCGCCGACGAGGGGCTGGACGAGGTTCAGGCCGACACGGACCACGGCCGGGCGATGCTGAAGGTGTACGGCAAGCTCCGCCCGGGCAACCCGCCCCAGGTCGAGAAGGCCAAGCAGCTCTTCTACGAGAAGTTCTACGACGACAACCGGTACCGTCTGGGCCGGGTTGGTCGTTTCCGCATCAACCGGAAGTTTGGTCTGGAGACGCCCGAGGACCAGCAGTTCCTGACGGGCGAGGACTTCCTGAAGGTCATCGAGTACCTGCTCGATCTGCGTTCGAACCGCATCGATCCGAAGACGGGTCGTCCGGTGGCGCAGGTGGACGACATCGACCACCTGGGCAACCGTCGTCTGCGGACGCTGGACGAGTTGGCGGTGGAAGAGCTCCGCAAGGGCTTCCTGAAGCTTCGCCGGACGGTGCAGGAGCGCATGAGCGTCAAGGACCCGGACGAGCTCTCGAAGATCAGCGACCTGGTGAACTCGAAGAGCATCTCGAGTGCGATCGACTTCTTCTTTGGTCGCAGCGAGCTGTCGCAGGTTGTGGACCAGACGAACCCCTTGAGCTCTCTGGTGCACGAGCGTCGTTTGTCGGCGCTCGGGCCGGGCGGTCTGAACCGCAAGCGAGCCGGCTTTGAGGTTCGAGACGTTCACATCTCGCACTACGGCCGTATCTGCCCGATCGAGACGCCGGAAGGCACGAACATCGGTCTGATCGCGTCGCTGGGTCTGTACGCCCAGATCGATCCGTACGGCTTCCTCGAGACGCCTTACCGCGAGGTCAAGAACGGCAAGGTGACGGGCAAGACCGTGTACCTTCGTGCGGACGAGGAGATGAAGGCGGTGCTCGCGCCGGCCGACGCGTTCGACGCCGAGGGCAAGCTCAAGGGCGAGGCGGTCATCGCTCGTGTGGATGGCGAGCTGGCGCAGGTTCACTCCGAGGACGTGAACTTTGCGGACATCTCGCCCAAGCAGATCGTGGGTATTTCCGCGAGTCTGATCCCGTTCCTTGAGCACGACGACGCGAACCGGGCGCTGATGGGTTCGAACATGCAGCGTCAGGCGGTGCCGCTGATCAAGGTCGAGCCGCCGTTGATCGCGACGGGTCTTGAGCATGATGTGGGTCGCAACTCGGGCATGGTGATCAAGGCGCGTCGGTCGGGTACGGTGACTTACGCCGACAGCGAGCGGATCATCATCGATCAGTCGGACGAGTACGAGCTTCGGAAGTTTGTTGGTCTGAACGAGCGGACGTGCCTGAACCAGCGGCCGCTGGTCGAGGCCGGCGACAAGGTCGAGAAGGACCAGGTGATCGCCGACGGCGCTTCGACGGTCAACGGCGAGCTTTCGATCGGGAAGAACGTGCTTGTCGCGTTCAACACGTTCGACGGTTACAACTTCGAGGACGCGATCGTGATCAACGAGCGCGTCGTGAAGGACGACGTCTTCACGAGCATCCACATCGACAGCTACGACGTGGAGATCCGCGAGACGAAGCTCGGTCGTGAGGAGTTCACGCGCGACATCCCGAACGTGTCGGAGAAGATGCTCCGCAATCTCGATGACAACGGGATTATCCGTGTCGGCGCCCGCGTCGGCCCGGGTGACATCCTGGTGGGCAAGGTTTCGCCCAAGGCGAAGACCGAGCTGACGCCGGAAGAGAAGCTGCTGCACGCGATCTTCGGTCGCGCGGGCGAGGACGTGAAGAACGACTCGCTCGAGGTTCCGGCGGGTTCTTCGGGCGTGGTGATCGGGACGAAGAAGTTCAGCCGGCGCATGCACCTGACCGAGGAGCAGAAGCGTCAGCTGAACAAGGAGATCGAGGAGTACGAGGCCGAGATGAACGCGGAGGCGATCAAGCGCTTCCGTCAGATGGTTGAGGCCATCAACGAGGCAGTCGGCACCGAGATGGTCGACCCGTTCACGCGTCAGCGTGTGGGTGCGAGCGAGATCCCCGAGGTTATTCTCGAGCAGATCAACACGTTTGATCTGAAGTGGATCAAGGGCTCGAAGGAGGCCCGCGAGGAGGCGGAGAAGATTTACCACCTCCAGTGGCCGCGCGTGAAGGCGGTCGAGGTCGAGAAGCAGCGTGTCGTGGCTCACAAGAAGCGCGGCGACGAGCTTGCGACCGGTGTGCTGGAGATGGTGAAGGTCTACGTCGCGATGAAGCGTTCGCTTTCGGTCGGCGACAAGATGGCCGGTCGTCACGGCAACAAGGGTGTGATCGCCCGCATCGTTCCGGAAGAGGACATGCCGTTCATGGAGGACGGCTCGCCCGTCGAGATCATGCTGAACCCGCTGGGCGTGCCCAGCCGCATGAACGTGGGGCAGATCCTTGAGGTTCACCTGGCGTGGGCTGCCAAGCTGCTCGGGTTCCAGGCTGTGACGCCTGTGTTCGACGGGTGCACGGAGCAGGAGATCCACGACGCGATCGCCGAGGCGAACGCGCACGTGGACAAGCGTCTGGCGGAGATCGAGGAGAAGGGCATCCCCGCGGGGCCGCGTGAGATCCTCGCGCACATGCCGCGTGGTGGCAAGATCCAGCTCTACGACGGCCGTACCGGCGAGGCGTTCCACCAGAAGACGACCGTTGGCTGCATGTACATGCTCAAGCTGCACCACCTCGTGGATGACAAGATCCACGCTCGTGCGACCGGGCCTTACAGCCTCATCACCCAGCAGCCGCTCGGTGGTAAGGCGCGTACGGGCGGTCAGCGGTTCGGCGAGATGGAGGTCTGGGCGCTCGAGGCCTACGGCGCGGCGTACATCCTTCAGGAACTCCTGACGGTCAAGTCCGACGACGTCGAGGGGCGCACCAAGATCTACGAGTCGATGGTCAAGGGCACGAACAAGCTCGAGGCGGGCATGCCCGTCGCGTTCGACGTGCTTTGCAACGAGCTCAAGGGTCTTGGTCTCAATGTGACGCTGGAGAAGCGCAAGGTTGAGGGCGGGAGCCTTCTCTGAACACTCTTCAACGTCGATGACATCGGTATTTCCGGGGCTCGCGAGGCTCCGACACAGAAGCAGATTTCACACCATCACGGGGTGAGCACTTATGGCTGAGAGCGTGTACGACCGGGTGAATGACTTCAGCGCTGTCAAGGTGACGCTTGCGTCGCCCAACGACATCCGCGCGTGGAGCTACGGCGAGGTCAAGAAGCCCGAGACCATCAACTACAGAACGTACCGCCCCGAGAAGGACGGTCTGTTCTGTGAGCGGATCTTCGGGCCGGAGCGTGACTACGAGTGCGCCTGCGGCAAGTACCGCGGGACGAAGTTCAAGGGCATCATCTGCGACCGCTGCGGCGTGAAGGTGACGCACAGCCGTGTCCGGCGCAAGCGGATGGGGCACATCAACCTTGCTTCGCCGACGGTGCACATCTGGTTCTTCAAGAGCATGCCGAGCCGCCTTGGCACGCTGCTTGGGATGAAGACGAGCGATCTCGAGAAGATCATCTACTACCAGGACTACGTGGTGGTGGATCCGGGTGACACCGAGCTGACCTTCAAGCAGGTGATGACCGAGGACGAGCACCGTGTGGCGGTCGAGCAGTACGGCAACGCCTTCCGCGCTCAGATGGGCGCCGAGGCGGTGCGCGAGCTGCTGGAGATGCTGGATCTCGATGAGGAAGCCAAACAGATCCGCGAGGATCTGGGCGCGACGCGTTCGCAGCAGAAGATCAAGGACCTGGCCAAGCGTCTGAAGCTGGTCGAGATCGTGCGCGAGAGCGAGAACGATCCGTCGTGGCTGGTGATGGACGTGGTGCCGGTGATCCCGCCGGATCTGCGCCCGCTGGTGCAGCTCGAGAGCGGCAACTTCGCGACGAGCGATCTGAACGATCTGTACCGCCGGATCATCAACCGGAACAACCGTCTCAAGAAGCTGATGGACCTCAATGCACCCGAGGTCATCATCCGCAACGAGAAGCGGATGCTCCAGCAGGCGGTCGATGCGCTGTTTGATAACGGGCGTTGCCGCAGGCCGGTCTTGGGTTCGAGCAACCGGGCGCTGAAGTCGCTGACGGACATGATCAAGGGCAAGCAGGGTCGGTTCCGCGAGAACCTGCTCGGCAAGCGAGTCGATTACTCGGCGCGTTCGGTGATCGTGGTGGGGCCGGAGCTGAAGCTGTACCAGTGTGGTCTTCCGAAGAAGATTGCGCTGGAGCTGTTCCAGCCGTTCATCATTCGGAAGCTGAAAGAGCACGGCCTGGCCGACACGATCAAGAGCGCCAAGCGGATGCTCGAGCGTCGTGACCCGGCGGTGTGGGATGTGCTCGAAGAGGTGATCTACCAGCACCCGGTGCTTCTGAACCGTGCGCCGACGCTTCACCGGATGGGTATCCAGGCGTTCGAGCCGACGCTGGTTGAGGGCAACGCGATCCGTCTGCACCCCTTGGTGTGCTCGGGCTTCAACGCGGACTTCGACGGCGACCAGATGGCGGTTCACCTGCCGTTGTCGGTGGAGGCGCAGGCCGAGGCACATGTGCTGATGCTTGCGACGCACAACATCTTCAGCCCGGCGAACGGTGCGCCGATTATCTCGCCTTCGCAGGACATCGTGATGGGCGTGTACTTCATCACGCTGATGCGTAACGACGCGGAGACGGACCCTGCGAAGCTTCCGAAGTACAAGGACGCGACCGAGGCGCTGATGGCGCTGGACAGCGGGAAGATCGACGTGCACGACCCGATCGTGGTGCGTGTCGAGGGCTTCGATCAGGTTGTGACGAAGGAGCGCGCGGTCCCCGAGGCGATGCCCGAGGGCGGGCGGATCGTGACGACCGCGGGGCGGATTCTGTTCGCGGACATCCTGAGCCCGGGCATGCCGTTCTACAACTGCACGCTGGGCAAGAAGGGCTGCGCGCGTGTGATCGACGACGCGTACCTGTACTCGGGTCGCGCGGCGACGATCGACATGCTCGACAACCTGAAGGGGATCGGCTTCAAGCAGTCGACGACCGCGGGTCTCTCGTTCGGCATCACCGACCTTCGGATTCCGGAGGCGAAGCAGTCGATGCTCGACGCGGCTCAGAAGCAGGTGAACCGCGTGGAGCGTTCGTACGAGGACGGCATCATCACGCCTCGTGAGCGGTACAACCAGCTTCTTGATATCTGGTCGCACTGCCGTGAGGAGATCACGAAGACGCTGATCGAGACGCTCAAGCACGATCGCCGCAAGGGCGAGGACGAGTACGCGAGCATCGAGGAGAAGGAGGGGGATGCCTACCTGAACCCTGTGTACCTCATGATGGACTCGGGTGCTCGTGGTAACGTGAGCCAGATGCAGCAGCTCGCGGGCATGCGAGGCCTGATGGCCAAGCCTTCGGGTGAGATCATCGAGACCCCGATCCGCGCGAACTTCCGCGAGGGTCTGAACATCCTCGAGTACTTCAGCTCGACGCACGGTGCTCGTAAGGGTCTGGCGGATACGGCGCTCAAGACGGCGGACTCGGGTTACCTGACGAGGAAGCTGTGCGACGTTGCTCAGTCGGTGATCATCGGCGAGTACGACTGCGGCTCCAAGCGCGGCATCGTGAAGCGGGCCGTGTACAAGGGCGAGCAGGTCGACGTGCGTCTGCGTGACCAGATTGTCGGTCGCGTGAGCGTGCACCAGATCGCCAACCCGGCGACGGGCGAGGTGATCATCGCGGCCAACGAGATGATCCTGCCCGACGCCGCCGAGCGTGTCGAGGAGATGGGCATCGACTCGGTCGTGGTTCGGAGCCCGCTGACGAGCGAGAGCTCGACGGGTTGCTCGGCGCTCGACTACGGCATGGACATGTCGACTGGCAAGCTTGTCGAGCCGGGCATGGCTGTGGGCATCATCGCGGCCCAGTCGATCGGTGAGCCGGGCACGCAGCTGACGATGCGTACGTTCCACACGGGTGGTATCGGTACTCGAACGGTTGCCGAGAGCGAGTACCGCGCGGTCGCAGCGGGCAAGGTCGAGCTTCGTGACTGTAACGAGGTGAAGGTCAAGGACGCCGACGGGAACGACATCTGGGTTGTGCTGAAGCGGAACTCGGAGATCGCGCTTCTCGACGGCGAGGGCCGGGAGATCGAGAAGTCGAAGATCCCGTACGGTGCGTCGGTTCTTGTTGATCCGGGTTCGATGGTGAAGGCGGGCCAGGTGCTCGTGACGTGGGACCCTCACCGGACGCCGATTCTTGCGGAGAAGTCGGGTACGGTTCAGTACGTCGACATCGAGATGGGCGAGACGGTGCGCGAGGAGGACGCGGGTCAGGGCCGCAAGGCGCTGGTTGTCATCGAGCACAAGGGCGATCTGCACCCGCAGATCAACATTGTCGATGGCGACGGGAACATCCTCGACTTCCACTACCTGCCGGCCAAGGCGCGTATCGAGGTGAAGGACGGCGAAGCGATCGAGGCGGGCCAGATGCTGGCGCGTCAGCCGCGGCTTGCAGCGGGTTCGCAGGACATCGTCGGTGGTCTGCCCCGCGTGACGGAGATCTTCGAGGCACGCAAGCCCAAGGACCCGGCCGTGATGGCCGAGATCTCGGGTCGTGTCGAGCTGCACTCCGACAAGCGCAAGGGCAAGATGACGATCCGCGTGGTTTCCGACTCGGGCATCGAGAAGGACCACCACGTTCCCAACGACAAGCCTCTGATGGTGCACACGGGCGACACGGTGCTTGCGGGTGATCCGCTGACCGAGGGTCCGCTTGTGCCTCACGACATCCTGAAGATTAAGGGTGAGGAGGCGCTGTGGGCGTACATGCTGGACGAGGTGCAGAACGTGTACCGCGCTCAGGGTGTGGCGATCAACGACAAGCACATCGAGCTGATCCTTTCGCAGATGCTGCGCAAGGTGAAGGTCGAGAACCCGGGCGACACCGGGCTCTTGCCGCAGGACGTTCTGGACCGTTATCACTTCAAGCAGGCGAACAACAAGGTCGCGAACATGCTGAAGGTGATCGAGTCGGGTGGGACGGACCTTCCGGTTGGTGCGCTTGTCGATCGCGACGAGGTGAAGGAAGCCAACGCGAGGGCGGAGGCCGAGGGCAAGGACATCGCCAAGACGAAGAAGGCGCGTCCGGCTTCGGGTCGTACGCTGCTTCTGGGCATCACGAAGGCCTCGCTGCAGAGCGAGAGCTTCCTGTCGGGTGCGTCGTTCCAGGAGACCACGAAGGTGCTCACGGAGGCGTCGCTCAAGGGCGCGGTGGACACGCTGATCGGTCTGAAGGAGAACGTGCTTCTGGGTCACCTGATCCCGGCTGGTACGGGTTTCCAGGCTCACCAGGACATCCGCATCCGCACGATCGGGGAGCTGCCCGAGGCGGAGAGCGTGGACGAGTCGAGCATGCTCGAGGAGGCCGCGATGGCGGCGGAGCGGTTGGGCGCCGATCGCAACGACGCGCTCGGTGTGCCGCAGGTCGAGGTGCGCGACGTGACGCTCGCCGAGTCTGCCGAGGCCAGCCAGGAGAACTGATCGTTCTCTTGTCAATCTGAATTCACATGAGCCCCTCGCGATTGCGGGGGGCTTTTCTTTTTGGTTGGTTGTGGGAGAAGCTTGCAGATTGCAAGAGATGGGCGGCGGGACGCCTTCCCACCGGGGGAGGGGGACAGCGGAGGCTGGAAGCCTCCGCCACTGGGTTAGCTGTGGAGTGATTCGATGCGCTGGGCTTCGTGCGGGGGGAGGACGGGGAAGGTGGTTCGACCGGTGCGGAGCATGAGGATGACGTAGGGCTTGCACATGCCGCAGCCGGTGCAGCAGCCGGTTTTGGCGCTGAGTTCATCGAGGGTGGTGGACTTGTTGGAGATATCTTTCAGCTCGGCGAGTGTGACGTTGTAGCAGACGCATCGGTCGACGTTCATGGCTCACCTGTACCCGTAGCCGCGGTTTGAGTCGTCTCCCGCGGGCCATCCGATGTTGAGGGTGATGGCTTCGGGTGTGTAGAGGCCGCTGGACCAGCTGAAGCCGAGCTGGCGTGCTTCGACGTGGCCGTCGAGGTGTGCGATGTTGGCACGGTGGTCGTGGCGGAAGTGGATGGAGGGGTCTGCTCGGTGGGTGAGGCCGAAAGCGGGCTGGAAGCGGGGTTCAAGGAAGCTGTACTCGATGACGTTTCCGCTGGCTCGGCCGGAGGGGAAGGCGGCGTCGGCGAAGGCCATGGTTTCGCTGGGTCGAAGGAAGAGATGTTCGGGCGAGCCGGTCTGGTCGGAGACGACGCGCCAGGTGTGGTCGCCGGGTGAGCCGAGCTTTCCACGGAGTGTGCCGACGAATGCGTTGTTGTAGCCGTAGCCCCCGGCTGATTTCTCGAACGCGCCGGTGCGGGTGGTTGGGGCGGTGCGGTCGGCTTCGATGGTGCGCGCGAAAGTGGGGCAGCTGCGGATGGCCTCGGTGGTGCCCGGGGTGTCGCCCATGTAGCCCATGAGCGGGGCGGCCTCTGCGGCGAACTGTTCGGAGGGGCTGGTGCGCGAGCCGTGCCAGCGGTGGAGATTGCTGCGGAAGTCCGAAGCGCCGGGGGGGTAGTGGCCTTGATGATCGACGGCGTAGGCGGCGGTCGCGAGCTGGAGTTGCCGGGCGTTGGAAGCGCAGACGAGCCGCTGACCGGCGCCCCGGGCACTGCTGAGCGAGGGCAGCAGGATGCCGATGACCAGCGCGATGATCGCGATGACGACGAGGAGTTCGATGAGCGTGAACGCGCGGCGGGTCATGTGTCGCACCCCGCGTTGTAGTTGGCGACCCATGCGGAGAAGTCGGCGGGGGTGATGTGCCCGTCGCGGTTCTGGTCGGCGGCGGGGCTTTGTGTGTTGAAGGCGGCGACCCACGCGGAGAAATCGGCTGGGGTGAGGGAGCCGTCGTTGTTGACGTCCGGGAGGCAGATGGTGATGGGTCGGACGTCGGCGACGGCGTCGATCTCCGGGGAGTTCTCGCCGAAGATGGCGGTGGTGTGATCGACGGCGGTGGTGATGCGGATGAAGTGGAAGCCGGGGAGATTCGCGGGGTCGCCTGTGGTGGGGTCGATGGCCCAGTCGATGTCGAAGGCGTCGCCCCCGCCCGAGCCCGGGTCGACGCCGACGGTCATGGGGTCATCGGGGACGGTGTAGAACGCGGCGGGATCGGCGTCCGGATCATCGACGAGGTTGTCGGCGTTGGTGTCACCCAGCAGGAGTGTGGGTGAGAGGTCGGCGTAGCCCCAGTGGGATTCGGCGCTGGTGCCGGTGAGGTTCTCGAGGACGGGGCCGTTGAAGGCTGGGGGGAGGGGGAGTGAGATGGGCGGGGTGAGCGCTGAGCCTGGGATGGTGTACCACGTGTCGTCGGCGAGGCCGTTGGCGTTGGCGTCGTAGGCGATTTCGACGAGCCCGGCCTCGGCCCATCGGCGGTTCTCGTTGCCGGTGAGGTGGAAGGCGTTGCCGAAGACGATGAAGTCGAGCCCGAGGGGGTTGTCCGGGTGGTTCTCGACGAGGCTGTCGAAGGCGAGCGTAATGGATCCGCCGAAGCCGCCGAGTGAGACGAGTGATGAGAGGTCGGCGTTGATGGTTCCGCCGCCGGCGGGTGCGCCGAGTGCGCGGGTTGGGTCGTTGAAGTCGGGGTCGTTGACGAACTGTCCTTGTGCGGGTGCGTAGTCGACGACGCGCGAGGCGAAGTCGTTCTGCGCGGACGCCGGGGCCGCCACCGAAACGGCCCCGGCGAGGATGAGGCGTGCGGGATGGATGCAGGCGTGCGCGTGCATGATCAGTTCCGGTTCCTTCGGCGGATGGCGATGATTCCGAGTGTGAAGGGCGCGAGTGTGGCAGGGGTTGGGATGGCGTAGACGAAGGCTGTGCCGTCGGCGGTCACGACGAGTTCGTTGGTGGCGTGGTTGAAGTATGAGCCGTAGAACGTGCCGGTGCCCGCGGGTGTGAGGACGAGTTTGTCCTGGGTCAGTGGGTCGATGACAGCGGCGGAACCGGTGAACGTGTTTGAGCCGAAGTCGTAGAAGCCGCCGGCAACGATGAGGTTGCCGAAGGGGTCGGTGTCGATGGAGCCTGCGCTCTCGTGGGTGGTGCTGTGGGTGCCGGTGTTGATGGGTGTGGGGATCGTCGCGGCGGCGAGTGTGGCGAGGTCGAAGGCGAAGACGTTGCCGGTGTCGCCTTCGCCGGCGTAGAGGTTGCCGCCCGAGGCGTGGACCGCGCCGCTGAATCCGCCGGCGGGGTCGATGACGGTGGTGGCGGTTCCGAGTGCGACATCGAGCCGGTTGACGACGGTGCCGAAGGTGGCGCTGTCGGCGCCGCTGACGTAGAAGGTCTGGTTGTCGGCCCAGCCGCCTGCGAAGTGGGGCGTGGTGATGGAACTCGTTGGCGTGGCGTTCCCTGTGGTTGCCTGGGCGGTGTCGAAGAAGAGGACGGCGTTGGTGTTGTTGAACTCGTTGTTGCCGACGGCGAGTGTGGAGCCGTCGGGGCTGACGGCGACGAACGCGGGGCCGAAGCCGTCGGAGTTGACGGCACCGATGGAACCGACGTTGGTGTAGGCGGAAGCGTTGACGGCGTTCTGGATGGCGACGTTGCCGGCGGGGTCGATGGAGATGAGCCTGCCATCGGGGAGGAGGTCGTAGGTGTTGGACGGGAGGGCGAAGGTGCCGACGAGGCTGTAGGGGACGTTGATGTCGGCCCGGGCAGCGGGTGTGATGGCGGAGCTGGCGGCGGCGGCCAGCACGGCAAGGCGGATTGTCTGCATGATTCTCTCGCGGTTTCGCACCGATTCGCGCGGTACGGCTTCCGGCCAAGTGGGGTGGCCTTCGCGGGAGCATGTGTCGGAGGGACTTCGCACGCGGAAGCGAACGCGCGGAGCAGCCGCCGACGCCCGTTTCGCGAGGGCGGTCAAACGCAGGCTCCGGGCAGGTCTTCCGGCTCTGGGCTCCGCTGGATCGCCTTCCCGAGCCTGACTGGCTCAGTGGCGTGTGATCCGGCGGAATCGTGCCCATCACGGCGGCGCGTCCGCGGCGGCTTTCAACCGCACTTCCCTTTTCACCCCAACACAGATCGGGGCACCCGTAGCAGGGCTCAGCATATCCGGAGGGGGCGGTCTGTCAAGCGGGTGCAATAGGTGACAGGCGGGGGCGTTGAAATCAGGGGAACCCCGGCAGCCGCGATCTCGTACATGTTTGTGCAGATGAACAAGCCGCTCCGGGGGGATTCGGCGGGGCGGTTCACGGAGTGGTGTGACAGATATCCGGTTGAGGAGAGGTATTTCTCTCAGGGCAAGGATATGATCTTTGCCGGATCAGGCCGGGCCGCGCTGGCGGTTGGTGGGTCAATCGAACAGCGGCTCAGACGGCAGACGCCGGGGGCCTTCGTCGTCGCAAACGGCGAAGGTCCCGCCCGGTCTCATGGTGGCCGACCCGTAGGCGCCGTCCTTTCGCATCGCGTACATCGTTACCTGGAAGTTGGGTTCGCCCTTGGCGTTGAGCAGGCGCTTCTGCTTGGTCCGGTCGGCGATGCGTTTGAGCACGGCTCGGCATGCTTCGTTGGGTGTCATGCCCTGATCCATGAACTGGACAGCAAGGAATGAGCCGCAGGATTGGATGACGGCTTCGCCGCGTCCGGTGGCGCCGGCTGCACCGATCTCGTTGTCGACGTACATGCCCGCGCCGATGATGGGCGAGTCGCCGACGCGGCCGGGGATTTTGTACGAGAGGCCGCTGGTTGTGGTGCAGCCCGAGATCTCGCCCTTGTCGTTCAGAGCTGAACAGTGGATGGTGCCGGTGGTGAAGGGGATGGGGTCGTCGCTTTGATTTTGAGCCACAGCGGTATGTGTTCCGTGGCCGTCCTTGTCGAATTCCCAGTCCATCTGTTCGGGGTTGAGCCAGTCGTCATTGGGGCCGTGGTTCGCTTTCCATCGGAGCCATGCTTTGCGTGCCTGTTCGGTGAGGAGGTTTTCCTCGGGGAAACCGAGTGCGATGGCGAATTCCTTGGCGCCCTGCCCGACGAGCATGACGTGATCGGTTCGGCGGAGGATCTCGAGAGCAACGGACGCCGGTGTCTTTATGTTTTCGAGACACGCGACGGCACCGGCTTTGTGTGTAGGGCCGTGCATGACGGAGGCGTCGAGCTGCACGACACCCCTGTCGTTAGGGAGGCCGCCGTAGCCCACGGACATGTCGTTTGGGTCTTCCTCGACGATGCGTACGCCAGCGACGATTGCTTCGGCGGTGTCTCGTCCGGCGTGCATGAGATCCCAGGCCTTCGCGACGGCTGGGACGCCGTTGCCTGAAGCGATACAGACAGGGCCTCTGTGGTCATCACCGGGGCCGCGTGCAGCATGTTTGGCGTATGCACTCGGGGTAATACCTGAGACAGCGGTGAGCGAGGTTGCGGCGATGAATCGACGGCGATTGATTGATCTCATGGCGGGAGAATACCACCTCTCAATGGGATGGTGCAGGTCAGGCTGGTGTTTGTGTCGGTATCTTGCTCGCCAGAGAGGGTGAAATCACTGAATATTTCTCGCGATGCGGTAGTCAGGGGTTTCTACGATGTAAACCATTGCATCTGGGGTCTGGTACGAGTGAGCCGGCGCCATTGTGTGCAATCGTTTGGGGAGTGAGAGATGAGTGAGCCAGTGAGTGACCTGGTCATCGAGGATTCGGTCGTCGGCAATGGTGAGGAATGCCCTCCCGGCGCGATCGTTCGTGTGCATTACCGTGGCACGCTGATGGATGGCACAGAGTTCGATTCGTCCTACAAGCGGGGCGAGCCGATTGAGTTCCCGCTTGGCAATCTCATCAAGGGTTGGCAGGAAGGGATCCCGGGCATGAAGGTCGGGGGCAAGCGCAAGCTGACGATCCCGTACATGCTCGGTTACGGCGTGCACGGCGCGCCGCCCAGCATCCCGCCGAAGGCCGATCTGATCTTCGAGATCGAGCTTCTGGGCGTGCGATAACACGTTCCGGTCCTTCCCTTTAAGTGGGCGGGGTCAACTTTGGATCAAGACGGTCCTCTTGTGTGCCGAACTTTGACTTATGGGTCTCGGCACCAAGGGGACATCTTCACGTCTGCACATGCCGCGGAACGCGCAGCGTTTCGAGACGAACACGCTCTCGTGTCCGGTGGGAACGGTGCGCGATGTCTCGGAGACGGGATTCCGTCTGTCTTCGCGGAAGCGGTTGGATCTCAAGAAGGGCGAGATCCATGAGATCCGCATCCGGACGGAGAGCAAGCAGCTCGCCGTGAAGGCGCGTGTGCAGTGGGTGCGCCGGGTGTGCTGGCTGCCGGCGGTGTACGAGGCGGGGTTCCAGATCATCGACCCCCGGCCGGGTGTGGGCGTGGCGCTGCGTCAGCTCGGTCAGTTCGGGTTTGCGAACAAGTCGACAAAGATCACCGGCGAATCTGAGGAGAAAGCGGCTGGCGCCGCCGGCGGACAGTCGCAGGCGGGCGAGTCCGAGCGGCCTCAGGCGTTCATCGATTTCGAGAATCTCTACGAGGTGCTCGGCGTGGCCCCCGATGCGAGCGCCGACGAGATCAAGCGTTCGTACCGCAAGCTGGCGCAGAAGCACCACCCCGATCACGATCCGTCGCCCGATGCGGCGGAGCGGTTTGATCGGATCGCCAAGGCGTACGCGGTGCTCGGGGATGTCCGCCGGCGCGAGTGGTACGACAAGATGGTCGCGGGTGAGATCGCGGCCTGACGCGGCCGGCGATTACTTGCGAGCGATGCCCCGGACCATGTTGTCGAAGTGCGCGGCGTGGTCGTCGACGAGCGAGATTGGGCCGGTCATTTTGATGAATGTCTTCGTGGCGCCGGTGTCGATGATGGCGGCTTTGACCTGGTAGTCGTTGTGGTAGGTGGGTGTGCCCATCATGCCGCCCTCGGCGTAGCGGCCGATGAGTTCGACGATGACGGCGGGGTAGCCGGCGACGGTGAGTTCTTCGACGTCGGGGGTGACGGGCTCGTTGTTCTGAGTGACCTGGTTCGCCCAGCGGTCGATGTTGTCGTCGATGGAGCCGCCGGCCTGGCTGAAGGCGATGACGACCTCGCCGTCCTCTGCTTCGTACTGAGCAAGCCTCATGGAGTTTGAGGGTGTGACCTTGGTCCAGCCGGCGGGGATGGGGATGGAGATGTTGCCGACCTGAACGGCGCCGTCGCCGCCGGAGATGGAGTCGGCGAGCGCGCCGGCTGCCATGTCTCGGCCCTGGATCTGGTCTTGCAGGTTCTTGCCCATCTCGACGGACTTGCCGAGCTGGCTCTGCGGGCTTCTCCCCGATTCAGGCGATGCGTTGGATGAAGTGCTCGTGGATTCCTCGCAGCCGACAACGGCAAGGGTCGCGGCGGTGAGGCAGGTGAGCATGAAGCTTGTCTTGGTACGCATGATTTGGCCCTCCGTATGGGTCATCCTACCGAGTCGGGCTGATCCGAGTTCGATCGGAGGCCGATGAAACGGGAGGTCCGGGGGGGGCTGTCTAGACTGCATGAACACGGAAGAAAGGCGACTTTTCCATGAAGGGCATCATCCTCGCCGGCGGGCTCGGTTCCAGACTCCGGCCCCTGACGCTGGTCACCAACAAGCACCTGTTGCCGGTCTATGACCGGCCGATGATCTACTACCCGATCGAGTGCCTGATCAACGCGGGGCTGGACGAGATCATGATCGTGACGGGGGGCGACCACGCGGGCGACTTCCTGAAGCTGCTCAAGAACGGGAAGGACCTGGGTGCCAAGCACCTGGCGTACGCGTACCAGGAGGGCGAGGGCGGGATCGCCGACGCGCTGAAGCTGGCGGAGGACTTCGCCGACGGCGGGAAGGTGTGCGTGGTTCTGGGTGACAACATCATCGAGGGCAACATCCGTCAGGCCGCGGGCGATTTCTTTACGCAGAAATCGGGCGCGAAGCTGCTGCTCAAGGAAGTGCCCGACCCGGAGCGTTTCGGGGTCGCGGAAGTGGAAGACGGGAAGATTCTTTCGATCGAGGAGAAGCCGACGGAGCCCAAGAGCAATCTTGCGGTGACGGGGATCTACTTCTACGACAACGAGGTGTTCGATATCTGCAAGACGCTGGTGCCTTCCAAGCGTGGCGAGCTTGAGATCACTGATGTGAATAATGAATACATCCGTCGCGGGACGCTGACGAGCCAGGTGCTCGATGGCTGGTGGACGGACGCGGGGACGCACGAGAGCCTGTTCCGCGCGGCGAAGC
The DNA here is from genome assembly GCA_965228265.1 of Phycisphaerales bacterium. GTDB lineage: Bacteria > Planctomycetota > Phycisphaerae > Phycisphaerales > UBA1924. Next base: position 140,722 of record OZ245804.1, on the reverse strand, counting down.
TGGTGGCCGAGGGCGGCGCGAATCATCTGCAGATGCCTGCGTCGGTGGGGGGCTGATCGATGCGTGTGATCGGGATCCCCGTCTGGGACGGGACAGTCGAGTCTGGGTATCGCCGGGCGCTCGCCGAGCACGAGCCGGTGTTCGTGCCGAGCAGGCACTTCGCGGATGACCGCGGGTGGTCGCTGATGAATCAGCTCCAGGGCGTTCTCTCGCCCAAGGGGCAGGTGAACTTCAGCACGCAGTACCCGGGGGTGATCAAGGCGTGGCACCGTCACAAGAAGCAGACGGATTTCTGGCTGGTGCTCCGCGGGCATCTGAAGGTTGGCGTGCACCGCCAGACCGACGGTGTGAGCTGGGCGCGCGTGACGGGTGAGAAGAGTCCGGGGACAGTCATCATCCCGCCGACGCTCTGGCATGGGGCGGCGACGGTCGGCCCCGAGTCGGCTGGTCTGTTGTACTTCGTGACCGAGGCGTACGATCCGGAGAACCCCGACGAGGAGCGGATGGCGCACGACGGCTTTGCCGGCTTCCCGTGGGAGGTCCAGCACGGATGACCGTGGATTCGTTGCTCATCGAGCGGGGCGCGGTGGTGCTCGGCGCGAAAGGCATGCTCGGGCGTGGTCTCTGCGCGTTGCTCGAGGAACGGGGCGTGAGCGTGATCGCGGCCGACCGCAAGGTGTTCGACGTGGCCGACCCGGAGGGGGTGAAGCGTTCGCGGCTGCCGATGGACGCGGTGTGGTTCAACTGCGCGGCGTGGACGGATGTTGACGGCGCTGAGGCGCACGAAGCCGATGCACTGGCGGTCAACGGCGGCGAGGGATTGCAGTCGCTCTGCGATCGGCTCGGGGACGCGGGCGGGAAGCTGGTGCATGTCTCGACGGACTATGTGTTCAACGGGCGGGCCAGCGAGCCTTACCGGGTTGACGAGCCGCGTGATCCGATCGGTGCGTACGGCCGAACCAAGGCGGCGGGCGAGAAGGTGATCGAGGATTCCGGTTGCGCATGCATCATCGCCCGTACGAGCTGGATTTATGCGCCGTGGGCGAACAACTTCGTCCGCACGATGGCCAAGCTGACCCGTGACAGGGATGAGCTGAAGGTCGTCGATGACCAGCGAGGTCGGCCGACGTCGGCCGAGCACCTGGCCCGCTCGCTCGTGGCCCTCGTGGATGCGGAAGGGACGGGGACGTTCCACGTGACCGACGGCGGGGAGTGCACGTGGTACGAGTTTGCCTGCGCGATCCGCGACGGGCTCGGGCACGCGTGCGAGATCAAGCCCTGTACAACGGATGAATTCCCGAGGCCCGCGCCCAGGCCCGCCTACAGCGTGCTGGATCTTTCACGCACGGAGGCGTTGATCGGGAGGATGCCCGATTGGCGGGCGAATCTGGCGGATGTATTGAAACGATTGGAGCCCCTGGGCTGAACCACGCAGAGCACTGCGCAGAGGTCACACATGCACATCTTGCTTACCGGCGGCGCCGGGTTCATCGGATCAAACTTCGTCAGGCTTCTGCTGCGTGAGCGGCCGGACTATCGCATCACGAACTTTGATGTGCTGACGTACTCGGGCAACCTCGAGAACCTGAGCGAGATCGAGGGGGATGATCGCTACACGTTCATCAAGGGCGACGTGCGCGACCCGGCGGCCCTGGATAAGGCGCTCGAGGGTGTGGACGCGGTGGTGCACATGGCGGCCGAGAGCCATGTTGATCGGTCGATCATGGACTCCGGGCCGTTTATTGATACGAACACCCGCGGCACGCAGGTGCTGCTTGATGCCTGGCGACGGGCGACGGGCGGAACGAAGCGGTTTGTGTATGTGTCGACGGACGAGGTGTACGGCTCGTTGCCGCTGGAGAACCCGGAGATCAAGTTCACCGAGGAGACGCACCTCGACCCGAGCAGCCCGTACTCGGCGAGCAAGGCGGGCGGGGATCTCCTGGCCAGCGCGTACCACCACACGTTCGGGATGGATATCTGCACGACGCGGTGCTCGAACAACTTCGGGCCTTACCAGTTCCCGGAGAAGGTGATCCCACTGTTCGTGACGAACCTGCTCGACGGCAAGCAGGTGCCGTTGTACGGCGACGGCAAGAACGTCCGCGACTGGCTGCATGTGGACGACCACTGTGAGGCGGTGCTGACGGTGCTCGAGAAGGGCACGGCGGGCGAGGTGTACAACATCGGCGGCAACAACGAGCGGTCGAATCTCGAGCTCACGCACTCGATCCTCGGGCTGATGGGCAAGGGCGAGGACATGATCCGCTATGTCGAGGATCGGCTCGGGCATGATCGGCGGTACGCGATCGACGCGAGCAAGATCAAACGCGAGCTCGGTTGGCAGCCGACGCGGTCGGCCTGGCCCAAGGCGCTCGAGGACACGGTGCGCTGGTACACGGACAACCGCCCGTGGTGGGAGCGTGTGCGGAGCGGGGCGTACCAGGACTACTACGCCAACATGTACGGCGGGTAACGAACGCTCTTCGCTTCAAAAACAGAGCAAGGCCCAGAACGGGCCTTGCTCGAAGCAGCGAGAGAGAAATCGCGGCGTACGTTGCTTACATGCTTTCGCGGCGGCGGCGGCCGGCGAGAAGTCCGAGCCCGCCGAGGCCGGTGAGGCCCATCATCGCGGCCTGGGGGGTGGGCACGAGGGTGAGGATGACGGCGACGTCGTTGTAGTCCTTGTCGGGGCAGTACTTCAGGTCTTCGAAGAAGAGTGCGTAGCCGAAGAGGTTGCCGTCGCGGAGCAGCTTGTAGCTGACCATGTGGTCGCGGTAGCCCGAGTTGTCCCAATCACGCGAGGTGAAGAGGGTGTCGCTGTGATGGTGATTGCCGTTGTCTGCCTCGATGGCCCAGCGGAAGTTCTCGTCCATCTGGATGGTGGCTTCCGAGCCGATATCGGTCGAGTTGAGGAAGGCCTGGTAGGTGTTGAGGTGGCCTCCGCCGTAGGTGCCCTCGACGGTGCCGAAGGTGTGCGTGTAGGCGGCTTCTTTGGCGACCATCTTGGCGTGGTAGGTTCCGGCGGCCCAGTAGCGGTCCTTGGAGTCCTTCATGCGGTCGGCGTAGATGGAGCCGTTGGAGTAGTCCTTGCTGGTAGCAGATGAGAACGTACCGCCGAGCGCGGAGGAGAGAATCTGAGCGTGGCTTGCCTCACCCCAGCTGGGCGAGTGGACGTTGGTGTACTGAGCCGAAGTAGCCCCGGCCGAAACCGCGGCGGCGATCGCGATGATACTGGCCTGACGCATGGCGAAACCCCTTGTCTTCCGATGTCTGTCTTCCCCGGCTCGAACATCTCGCCGGCACCCCTATCATGGGGGGAAAGACCCGGATCGCAAGGTTCCGGCGTTGTTTATAAAGTCAATCTGGACAAGCCTTAACGATGATTCAAAAACACAAGCGGGCCCGCAATGATTTGCGGACCCGCTCGGGTAAATCGTTGTGCTATTCGTCGGTTATGCGACGTGCTTAGCGGCGGCGACGGCCGGCGAGGACGCCGATGCCACCGAGACCGAGCAGGCCCATCGTGGCGGCCTGGGGAGTGGGGACGAGGGTGAGCAGGACGGCGACGTCGTTGAAGTCCTTGTCGCTGCCGTGCTTCTTGTCCTCGAAGAAGAGGAAGGAGCCGATGAAGTTGCCCGAGTTGTTGTAGAGGCTGTAGGACACCATCATGTCCTTGCCCCAGTTATCGGCGTCGCGTGAGGTGTAGACGGAGTCCCAGATCCAGCCGTCGACCTTGATGGCCCAGCGGAAATCGCTGCTGGTGGAGACGGACGCCTCGGCGCCGAGATCGTCGGAGTCGAAGAGTTCCTGGTAGTGCCCGCCGTGGGTGCCGTTGATGTACCCGAAGCTGGAATCGCGCGAGTTCTCGCTGGCGATCATCTTGGCCGAGTAATTGCCGGCGTCCCAGATGCGGTCATCGTTGCCGTGGTGCGAGAAGTCCCGGTTGCGGATGGCGGAAATGGAGCCGTTGGAGAAATCCCTTCCGGAAGCCGAAAAGGACCCGCCAAAGGCATTCGCGAGAATGTCGGCGTGGCTGGCCTCGCCGTGCGAGGGGCTGCGGACGTTGGTGTACGCGTCATCGCCGTCTGCGAGGGCGATTCCGGCGAACAGTGACAGACCGATAGTTGCTGCGATAAGAGGGCGTGACATCCCATCTCTCCCTACTCAAGTTCTTTCAGAACCCACACTTGCAGGCCTCCAACCTGCGTCCATAACAGTATAGTAGGGGTATGCCCGTAGTCACTCTCCAGATCAAGGGGTTTTATGCAAACCACACTGAATATGGGTTTTTGGGCTTTATTTAGGGGTTTGCCCATAAAAAAAGTGCAGATCTTTTTCAAGATCTGCACTCGGATCAGTAGTTTTGAGCCTGTATCAGGCGATCTGCGAGCGGCGACGTCCGGTCGCGAGGCCCACGCCGCCGAGACCGAGGATGCCCAGCAGGGCGGCCTGGGGGGTCGGTGCGAGGGTGAGGAGGACTGCGAAGTCGTTGTAGTCGTAGTCGCTCGCGGCTCCGTGCCAGTCTTCGAAGAAGAGGACGGCACCGATGAGCTTGTTGGACTCGTCGTACATGGCGTAGGAGACCATGTGGTCGGCGCCGCCGTTCATGGAGCTGTCGCCGTAGTAGGTCTGCCCGTTGCCGTTCTGGACGGCCCAGGTAAACGCTTCATTGGGGTGGATGGAGCTGTTCTCGCCCATGACGCCGGTGGCGCTGATGGTCTCGAACTGGCCGCTCTCGGTCATGTAGCCGAGCGTGTGGCTGTGCATCGAGAAGCCGCCGATGGCTTCGGCGCGGTAGGAGCCGCCGGTCCAGGCGGAGTCGCTCCCGGCGACGTTCCGGAGGTTGATGCCCTCGGAGGCACCGGCGTCGGCGATGCGGCTGAAGGTGAGTGAACCGTTGGTGAACCCGATGTCGGTGAGGCTGGCGCCACCCGAGACCGCGTTGTTGCCCCCGACCTGGCCGAGGGAGGTGAACGAGCCGCCGAAGGCTTCGGCGAGCATCTGGGCGTGGCCGCTCTCACCCGCGGGCGGAGCGTTCACAACGGTGAGATTCTGTGCTGCTGTGGTCCCGGCTGCGAGAATCGCGAGCCCTGCCATTGCGAATCGTGTCGTATCCATGACTGATCCTCATCTCTTTGATTTATCGGCCCTGGTCTCCGCCAGAACGATTGTCTGGTCGCAAGAGGGGCTGAGCCGTAATTGGCTCTTTGTTCAGAACTTACAGTACATCATGCCCGCAATTGGGGGCACCGTCAAGCCCTGTTACCCCGCTTCCTCTGTAAAGTCAGTATACGGACCTCCCGCCACCGGATATCGGGCGTCTGGGAAAAATATCAAAAATATTGAGTGCTCACTAGCGTGTGAAGTTTGCGGCTTGTTTGTAGATAACAGAGTCCGATTCTAGGGCAGGCGGCGGTTGATCTGGTCGACTCTTGTTTGGATCCACGGAGAGCGTTCGAGGGCGCTCTCGACGCCGGGGCTCTGGACCATGCGGCGGGCCTCGTCGGGCAGGTCCTTGGCGATGAAGACCTCGGCCAGGCCGAGGCGAGCCATGGCGGAATCGGACTGGAGCCCGAGCAGTCGGCGGAAGGTGGTCTCGGCCTCGGCGGTCTGGCCCGAGGCGAGCTGGGCCTGGCCCAGGGCATCGAGGGCGGTGGTCAGCTCGCTTCGGTCGCGGGTGTTCTGCTCGGCGAGCTGGACGGCCCGGGTCGCGGAGGTGAGGGCCTGTTGTGTGTCGCCCCCTGATTCGAGGGTGGCAAGAGTGAGCATGCTCAGGGCGATGGTGTCGTCGGGGCGGGCGGCGACGAGTTCTCGGGCGTGCTGGGCGGCCTCGGCGGTGCGGCCGAGCATGCGCTCGGCGGCGATGCGCAGGAGCATGCCGCCGCGTTCCTGCCATTCGGATTGACCGGGCATGGTGCGGAGGCGGTCGAGGGTCTGGATGGTCAGGAGGAGGTCGTTCTCGCTGCCGGTGGCGGTGGCGATGTCCATGCGGGCCTGGGCGATGCGGAGGGTGTCCTCGGTGCCCGGCTTCCAGTGGTTGGTGACCCGGTCGAGCCAGGAGACGGAGGCGTTGATGGGCGCCTTGATCTGGATGAGGTCGCGGGAGATCTCGATGGCGTGCGCGAGCCACTGGGGGTTCCGATCGACGCGCGGTTTGATGAGCTCCCAAGCGCCGGCTTGGTTGCCCTGGAGGATGTCGACGGCTGCGAGCAGGCGGACGAGGATCGGGGCGGCGTCCGGGTCGCCCTGGATGCGCTCGACCCAGGGCTCGAGGACCTGCGAGGCGTTGGTGGGGGAGCCGAGGCGGATGTGCAGCGCGGCCATGGTCGTGTCGGCCTGGTAGGAGTCGGGCTTGGAGCGTCGGCTCCACTCGTCGGCGGCGGCGAGTGCTCGGCGGGGCTCGTTGATGAGCAGGAGCGCATCGACGGCCAGGCGCGCAGGACGCGGGTCGCCCGGCATGATGCGCATGGCGGTGAGTGCGGTCTCGGCGGCTTCCTCGTAGCGGGCCTGGCTCTGGAGTTGGGCTGTGAGGACGGACCAGCCCGGATAGAAGGTGGGTTGCTCTTCGGTGATAACGCGGAGCTGGCGGACGAGCTCGGCGGGGTTGCTGGACTCGACGGTGTTGGCGCGGAGGGCCTCGATCACGCGGCGGGCGGCCTGTGCGTCCTCGCCGATGCTGGAGCTGTGCTGGGCGCTGACGAGCCCGATGGCTTCCTTGAGCAGCAGGAGCTGCTGGTTGGAGGGTGCCTGTGCGAGGCCAGCGTCGCAGGCGGCCTTGGCCTGATCGATCCGGCCGAGGCGAGCGAGCAGGCCGGCCTGCGCGGTGAAGAGCTCGGCGTCGTTGTTGGAGCGGACGGCCTGTGCGAGGACTTCTGCGGCGTCTTCGGGTCGGCCCGTGGATTCCATGAGGGTGGCTTCGGCGAGCACGAAGTCGGTGCTCGGCTCGGGCTTGCGGTGGCGTTCGAGCAGCAGGTAGGCGTCGCGTGTGCGGTCGGCCTCGACGAGTGTGAGGGCAGCGGCCGAGAGCACTTGGTCGGGGACTTCATTCAGGGCCATGAGCGCATCGAGTCGGCGGTTGGTTTCGGCGGTGTCGCCGAGCTTGCCGGAGAGAGAGGCGGCGATGATGAGGTTGCGGGCGTTTGGCGTCTGGGCGAGCAGGTCTGCGTCCTGCTTGGCGGGTTCGTAGAGGCCAAGTCGGATGAGTGCGGCGACGCGTTCGCGCCGGATCTGATCGCTGACGGGTTCGTGCTGCGTGAGCGCGATGGCCCGGCGGCGGGCGTTGTCGATCTCGCCCATGCTCTGGCGGATGGAGATGAGCCTGAGGACGAGGGCGGGGCTGTCGAGGCCGGCGTCGATGGCGCGTTCGAGGTGGTCGGCCGAGGCGCGGGCGTCGCCCAGGATGGACATGGCATCGGCGAGGACGAGTTCGGAGACGGGGTCGGCGGACTCGGCGGGGTTCTCGTTGTCGAGGAGGTTGATGACGGCGGCGGCGCTCTGGGCAGTCGGATCGAAGACGAGCATCCGGCGCGCTTCGTGCAGGCGCCAGCCGGTCGAGTCGTCGCCTGTGATGGTGCGGAGTCTGGAGACGGCGTCGGAGATGAGCTGGCGGTCGGACCAGGCGGTCTGTGACTCGAGGACGAGCGTCTGAACGGCGGCGTTCCCGGGGTTGGCGCTGGCCAGGGCGCGGATGGCTTCGATGGCGGTGCTGTCGGCGGTGCGGTCGAGGTAGGCGGCGCGGGCCATCTCCATCTGGAGGCCGAGCTGTTCGGATGACTGCCTGGCCTGTTCGAGCTTGCGGTCCATGAGGGCGAGGCCCTGCTGGGAGTCGCCGTCGTCGGCCATGTCGGTGGCGCGTTCGAGGATGATGTAGGGGTCGATGCGTTCGGCCTGGTCGATCATGGCGTAGAGCTCGCCAGCGCGGGGGAGGCCGGCGGCCTCGATCGCCTCGGCGAGCGACATGAGTGCGCGCAGGTTGATGGTGTTGGTGTCGGCGCGGGTGATGCGGTCGAGCGTGGTGTCGAGATCGGGGCGGTCACCCATGGCGACGAGGAGTCTTGCCAGTGGGATGGTGACGGGTGTGACTTCGTCGGTTTCGCCTTCCATGGCGCGGGCGAGGCGGACGGCGCCGCGGACTTCTTCGGGGAGCGAGACGCCGGTGGAGGTCATCTCGGCGACGCAGAGGATGTGCGCCAGCAGGAGGGCGCCGTTGCTCGGGTCGAGTTCGAGGCCGTCGCGGACGGCAGCGTCGGCTTCGACCGGTCGGCCCCGCATCATGAGGGCGTCAACGTGTGCGAGCCGGACGGTGGTGAACTCGGGTGTTTTGCGGAGCACGTCGCGTCGTTCGAGTGCGGCGTCTTTCCAGGCGCCGATGCGGTCCATCGCGTCGGCGAGCAGTGCGCCGGCGAGCGGGTCCTCGCGGCGGATGTTCAGAGCGGCGGAGAAGGCGGAGCGCGCAGAGACGGGGTCGCGGTTGGCCAGGGCGAGGAAACCTTCGCGCATGACCTCGTGGTAGCTGGTGTTGAATTCGGACTCGGCGAGGATCTCGGCGTAGCGGTCGTCGGCGATCTCGAGGCCGCAGGCCATGGCCCAGGGGAGCAGGTCGGCGGATGCGGCTCCGGGTGTTTCGAGCGCGCGTCGTGCGGTCTCGGTGGCCCGGTCGAGCTGGCCCCGCATGAACTGGCGCTGGACGCCCAGGACGCTGACGGCGCGGAGCATGTCGGGTTTGTCGGCGTGTCGTGCGAGGAGTTCGTCGCCGGCCTCGCGCATGCCGAGCAGGTCGAAGGAGCGCATCATCTCGCCCAGGGTGCGAGCGTCGAGATCGGCGTCGGTCATGGTGGCGGCGATCTCGCGGGCGGTGTTCAGGTCGCCCATGAGCGCGGTGGCGTGGATACGGAGGACGGTGAAGCGTGCGTCATCGGGGTGGGACTCGCCCAGCTTCTTGACGTACTCGGCCATCTTGGTGCGGCCGATCGTGGGCTCCTCGGTGGAGAGGATGGCAAAGACGAGTCGGTGGCCTTCCGGGTCATCGGGCGTGATGGCGGTGAGTTCGTTTGCGGCTTCGAGGGCTTCGTCACGCCGACCCATGGCGACGAGGGCTCTGGCTTTGGCGTCGAGTGCGATGGTGCTGGCGGGGTCGAGTTCGAGGAGTCGCTCGGCGGCGTCGAGGCGTTCGGTCTGCTGGTTGAGCAGGCCGAAGATTTCGACGAGCAGTTCGAGCGGCTCGGTGCGTGTGGGCGCCAGGTCGGCGGCGCGCTTTGCAAAGAGCGCGGCCGAGCGGAGGCCTTCGTTGCCCTGAGAGGGCAGGCGCATGCTTGCGTCGGCGAGCTTGTATGCGACGTCCGGGTCGTCGTTTTTGGTGGCGTGGTAGTAGCCGAGTTTCTCGGCGGCGAGATCGAGGTCGCCCGACTCGTAGGCGGCGAGCCCCTGCTCTCGGCTTTCCTGGAGCGTGCGTGCTTTGACGCGGTTGCGGACGACGCTGAGGCCGACACCGAGCGCGATGACCAGCACGGCGAGTGAGCCGAGGATCATGAGTCTTTTGACGATGCGTTGGTTTTTGGTTCGCATGGGTGTCGGTCCGTGACAGTCGTGTTTGCGAGTGTGGCTTCGGGTTGCCGCCTATGAGCGGAGGATGATCTTTTTGACGGTTTCGACCATGATCCAGATGTCGAGTCTCCAGGAGTTGTTCTGGACGTACTCGAGGTCGTAGCGGATCCATTCCTGGAAGTCGGTGAGCGGCTTGCGCTGGCTCTTGACCTGCCAGAGTCCCGTGATGCCGGGGCGGACGCTGAGGCGCGCTTCGCGCCAGGCGGGGCAGTACTGGTTCTCGTTGTCTGGGCTCGGGCGTGGTCCGACGATGGACATGTGCCCGACGAGGACGTTGAAGAACTGCGGGAGCTCGTCGATTTTGTACTTGCGGATGAACTTGCCGATGCGGAGGAGTCTCGGGTCGTTGTCCATGTGGAACTGCGGCCCATCGGACTTGTTTTGCGCCTGGAGTTGTTTTTTGATTTCCTCTGCGTCGCGTCGCATGGAGCGGAACTTGAGGCAGGGGAACGAGCGGCCGCCGAAGCGCTGGCGGTAGTGCTTGAAGAAGAAGGGGCGGCCGTCGTCGATGTAGATGGCCGCCATGATGATGGGGTAGATCGGGAGCGTGCACAGGATGGCTATGAGCGCGACGACGATGTCGAATGTGCGCTTGGAGACGGCTCGGAGTGGGCGTTTGCGCATGGAGGGGATGAGCCGCCATGCGGAGTGGGTGACGGCGTACCAGTCGATCTCGCTCGGGTCTGCCTCGACGCCCGGCTTATCGGGGATGATGGCGGGCCCGACGACGGTTTCGCCTGACTTGAGCTCGTGCCCCGCGCCGAGCCAGACGGGCCCGATGATGCGGGTGTTCGGGTCGACGGTGCAGGTCTCGTGGATCCAGACGCCCGGGCTTGGCTGGTAGACGCCCTGGATGACGCCGCTGGGCGAGGCCCACGCCTGGAGGATCCAGCGGCGGAAGTCGTCGGAGCCCTCGGCGTCGGTCATGAAGATGCGACCGGGGACGCGGAGGGCGACACGTTCTTCGGTGGGGATGTCCTTGGAGAGCTTGCGCGAGCCTGCCTTGCCCGATTCGGCCTCGTTCCAGGTGTTGGCGTACTCGATGCTCGGGGTGATCCAGAGCTGGGCGGAGTGGACCTGTCGCGCGTTGTAGCTGCGGACGAACTTGAGGAACCGTCCGTCTTCGTCGTCTCGGACGGATTCGTGGTAGGGGGTGCTCTCTGTTTCGACGAGCCGGACGCGGATGGCCTTTGGGTGCATCCATGACATGATGCGCAGGAGCTTTCGGACGCCGAAGCCGACGAGCTTGTCGTCGTCGAGGAGGATGTAGAGTTCGGGTCCGTTGGGGTCGGGCTTTGGGCCTTGGGGTCTGACGACCTGGAAGCCCCTGCTCGCCCAATAGCGGTCGTGGATTTCGGTGAGCGAAAGGCCCCACACAGGCGTCGCGGCGTCCGGGCAGGACTCCTTCATCGCGCACGGTTCCTGTCGAAGCACGGTGCTCACGTCCCGGTCTCGTCCTCGGTGGCGTCGAGCGAGCCGACGCGTTCAGACTTGGGCGGCGGGATGCTGCCCACGATCGAGCGGTCCATATCGAGCGACTGCTCGCCGGCGCGGCGGGGCATCTGGTGCATGCTGGGCGCGCCGACGGATGCGGCGCTCAGGCTGCGGCGGAGGTCTTCCGGGTCGGCGCGGTTGAAGACGAGGCCCGTGCTGCGGACGCCGAGGCGTTCGAGGCGCGAGACGCCCGCCTGGACCACGGCATCGGCCTGACCCCGCGCGACGACGAGGAGCACCTGGTCGGCGGCCGCGGTGACGATGCCTGCCTCGAGGCTGCCGAGCACGGGGCCCGTGTCCATGAGGATGACGTCGAAGCGTTCGCGGAGCCAGTCGATGACCTGCTGGATAGGTCGGCTTGCGAGCTGCTCGGGTCGGCACTTGGTGGTGTCGCCGATGGGCATAGCGTAGAGCTTTTCGGTCTGGGTGTGCTTGATGCACTTGGTGGGCTCAAGTCCTGTGAGGAGGTCTGCGACGCCGCGACGACCGGTGAGCCCGAGGCGCGCGGTGAGCCCGCCCCCAACGAGGTCCATGTCGACGAGGATGGTGCGCAGGCCCGTGAGCGCGTAGGACGCGCCGAGGGACTGGATGAGCGTTGTTTTGCCGTCGCCCGGCTCGGCGCTGGTGCAGGCGATGACGACGGAGGTTTTGTCGTTGTAGCCCTGGATGGATTGGAGGGTGTTGCGGAGGTTGTGGACGCTGACGGCGGCGATGCGCTCGTTCTCCGGGTCGTGGCGCTCGAGTTCGGGCAGCGTGCCGAGTAGGGGCGGCAGGGTGCGGATGGACTCGAGGTCGTCGACGTAGCGGAACTCGCGGCGGATGGAGCCGAAGGCCACGATCGCGGCGACGCCCATGAACGAGCCGGCGATGAAGCCGAGGCCTGCGAGCATGGGGCGGCGGTCGGGGGCTTTGACGGCGGCCGAGGGCGGGCTGACGATCTCGATGCGGCCCTGCTGCTGGCGATCCTGATTGAGTCGCAGGTTGGCGCGGTGCTGGACGAGTTCGGCGCGGTTGGCCTTGAACTGGTTGAGGTCCTCGGCGTCGCGGGCGATTTTCTCCTGCGCGGCGCGGAGCTCACGCAGACGCTCTTCGCGGAGCGTGCGGATCTGCTGGCGGAGCACCTGCTGGTCGTAGAGCTGCTGGAGGCTGAGCTTGTTGGGGTCGATCGTCGCGGCGCCGGTGATGACTCGGCCCCGGACTTCCTCGGCCTTGCGGTCGATCATCTGGGTCAGCACCTCGCGGTCCTGGCGGAGGTTCTCGACCTCCGGGTACCGGCTGCCCTTGGTCTGAATGAGGTGGTGGATGCGGGCGTCGAGCTCGTCGCGCTTGGAGAGCAGCTGCATGAGCTGCTGGTCCTGGTCGGCGAGGTCTTCGGGCTGGAGTTCCTTCGGGTCGACCGAGGCGCTCTGCGGCTCGTTCTCGGCCTGCTTCTTGCGCAGGTCGATCGTGATGCGGAGCTCGTCGAGTTCGCGCTGGATGCCGGCCAGTTCGCTCTCGAGGTTTGTGATCTGGCCCGTGAGGTCGGTTGAGCCGTACTCGCGCGTGGCGATCTGGATGGACTGCGTGATGCTCTGGATCTGGCCCTCGAGTTCGCGGATTTTGCCGTTGAGTTCGTTCTCTTCGGCGGCGATGCTGTTGCGGGCTTTTTCCTGCTTCATGAAGGCTTCGACGACGGAGACGAGCGCCTCGCGTGCGGTCTTGGGGTCTTCGGTGGTGCAGGTCGCGGTGAAGTAGGACTTGTTCTTTTTGAACTCGACGGAGATCGCGCTTTCGAGCTTGCTGGCGCCGCGCTCGGCGTCGGGCCAGCCGGCGGCCTGGAGTTCGGGGTCGTCGGCGGCGTCGAGGAACACGTCATCGGAGACGAACTCGAGCGATTTGCGCTCGACGAAGTCGGTGAACTTGCCTTCGACGTCGAGGGACTCGCCCGTGATGCTGCGGATGTTCTCCTGGACGAGGATGCGCACGCGGCTCTGGTATTCGAGGCCCTTGCGGGTGTACCCGATGACGGCGAAAACGAGGCCGAGGACGACGGCGGTGATCACGGTCAGGGGCACGCGGCCTCTGATGGATCGTTTGGCGAGTGTGACGAGGTCGAGTGCCTGCTCCTCGGCGCCGAGGGGGACGAACTCCTCGGGCGTGGGCTTGTGCATCGGGGCGTCGTGGTCGTGCATTGAACTGCTCACTTGAGTCCCTCCGCCACGGTCTCGATCACCGGGTCCAGTGCTGGTGCGATCGCTTCCAGTACGCGGACCACGTCGGCGCTCGGCCTGTCGCTGTCGAAGATGATCTGAATCTGTGCGGACCCGAGCAGGTTCCGCCTCCGGTTCTCAGACGCTCCTCGTACGCCGCTCAGATCAGCGTAGATCGCCTGGGCCGGTTCGGGCATGCCCTGCGTCGGCAGAGCGAAGAAAAGCCCGATTGTGATGTTCATTGGTTTGCCGAAATCGCCCATCCGTGCGAATCGGAAGATGGTGAGGTCTCGTTCCTGGCCTGCAAACGTGGCTTTGACGGTTTCGGAGCCTGTGGGCGACCAACCTGTCGCTGGGTAGCAGCGCATGGGGTAATGCCCCTGCATGTCGCGGACGTCGGTGCAGTGGACCATGACGAGGCGGAAGCGGTCGGACTCGCTCGAGTAGCCGCGGTGTAGAACGCGGTTGGGCCTGAGCATCTCGAGGACCTGGGGCGGGGCGGAAGAGAGGTCTCGCCCGGTCCAGCTGCCGACGCGGTAGGGCATGCGGTCGATGGTGCGTGCGACGGTTTCGAAGTAGCCGTCGACGTTCTCGGGTGGTGTGGGGTTGAGCGTTCCGACGGCCAGGAGTCCGACGAGGATCGCGCCCGAGATCACGGGGATCAGGAGTTTCTTGATCGGGTTGTTGATGGATCGTGCCATGGTTACTCGCGCATCGCTCCGTAGTTGAGGACGGGGAGCTCCATCCAGCGGAGGAGTCTCATGATGGCCCAGAGGACGATGAGTGCGATGACCATCATGAACCAGCCCGAGAGGTCGTGGAAGGCGGTGGCTGTGTTCTCGCTCGCGTAGCCGTAGAAGACGACGGTGGGCATGAGTCGCAGGATGTTGACGACGACGGCCAGGAGCGGGCTTGAGGCGAGCAGCAGGGCGCGGACCATTGGGCGCGCGGGGATGGAGAAGGCAAAGGTGTAGGTGACGACGAAGAGTGCGGCGACCATGCGCATGCCGTTGCACGCCTCGGCGATGACGACGTTCTGCCCGTTGATGATGAGTGCGTTGCCCGACCGGACGACGGGGACGCCGAAGAGGTCGAGGAGGTACTGCGAGCAGCGGGCGCTGATTTCCTGGAGCGGCTGTGCGATCTCGAGCCGGATGACCGCGGGGACGGGCAGCAGGAAGAGCATGGCGGTCGCGGGGACGGCCATTTTGATGATGGGCTTGGTGCCGGCGACGGAGAGGACGGCTCCGAGCAGGAGCATGATCGCCGAGAAGTGCCAGAAGAGGTCGCGCGAGTGGCGCAGGCCGAGCTCGCCGATGCCCCAGGCCGCGAGGATGACGATGGGGCCGAAGTATGATCCCTTGGGCTTGCAGCGGATGAGGCGACCCCTGCGGAGCCAGGCGAGCCAGATCGCCACGGGGATCGCGAGCAGGACGTGCGACTGCTCTGGGTCGTGCAGGCCCTGGTTGAAGATGTCGATCCAGGCGCTCCACGACGCGGCGACGGCTGCGATGAGAAGCACCGCAAGCGCTATGCAGTCGATCATTCGCCAGTTCCGGATCATCAACATCGAAGCTTGAAACCCCCAAGAGGACTCATGATGCGGACACGTCGCGGCTTACTGCGCGGCGACGACGTCATCGACGACGACAGCCCCGGCGGGCACCACGGCCCCGGGGCAGACAAGCGACCGAACAACGATCGCGCCGGGCCCGACTTTGGCGCCGGGCATAATCACTGCATCGGCGACAATCGCGTCCCTCGCCACCCTGGCGTCCTCGGCGATGCGCGTTTTATCGAGCGTCCGCGCCAGAGGGCGGAGCGGTCCGAGAACAGGCGGGCTGTCGTTGATCGGGCAGGACTGACCCACCGCGACGGCTGAGGCGGAGAGGAACTGCTCGCGCGTGCGCAGCGGAAAGGGCATGAAATTCAGGGTCGTGGACGTCCGGACGTTCAGGCCCTCTTCGATGCACTTTGGGAGCCACTGTTCCTTGATGTCCATATAACCGGCGTCGGGCACGTTCTGCAGCGCCGAGCAGCGCATGAGCATGATCCCGGCGGGTGAGCCGTCGGGCGAACGCGAGATCAGGATGTCGGGCTCGTGTGTGTTCCAGTCCTGGACCAGGTGGACGAGCGAGCCGGCGATGTAGCGTGCGGCCTCGGCGACGAGGATGATCGAGTCCGGGTCGTCTTTGCGCGTGACGTCGCGGAGCACGCCGGCTGGGCCGCGGAACTCGTCGGGCTCGGCCATGGTGCGGACTTCGAAACGTTCGTCGGCGAGCGCGTGTGAGGGTTCGTAGGGTGGGCCGCTGTGCACGACGCGGATGGAGGGTCGCCCGATGCCAGCCTGGAGTGAGAGGTGATCGAGCACATCGCACCATCGCCCGAAGACAGTTTCGTGCGCGGTGAGCCAGAGCTCGAGCGTCATGCGGTGGGTGAGTTTGGCCAGAGGAGATGGCACAAGCCCGCCTGCCAGAAGGATGCAGGTTTCCAGCCGGGGTCCCGCCATGGGCGGCTCCGCAGGTGTGTCCTGCTCAGGGGTTGGTGCGTGTCGGATCATCTCTCATTACCCGCCTAGGTAGGGGGTTTCTCTTGACGGCGCTTCTCCTCTTGCATCGCCATGTTTGGCGACCAACTGAGTCTATGCGACAAGCTTGGAATTACAAACATGAGTGACGCAACACTCATCCCCTGAATCGGGCGAGTACCGAGCCGATGAGCACTCGGCATGCGAATGGGATGCCGACGAGGATGTAGCGTTTGGCGAGTCGTCCGGGTTCCTGGAGGAGTCTGTGGACCCATTCGAGTCCGAGCCGCCTGATCAAGGTGGGTGCACGCTTCACATCGCCTGTGACGAAGCTGAGGCTGATCCCGATGCCGAAGAACCACGAATCGGGGAAGTCGTGTCGGAGGGTGTCGATGAGGCGTTCCTGCTTGGGGCATCCGAGCGCGACGAGGACGATGTCGGGCTTGGCATCGGAGAGCTTGGTCCGGATGGCGTCCATTTCTTTCGGATTCTTTTCGAAGCCGAAGGGCGGGCAGTGGGTGTCCGCGATGCGCAGGCCCTGGAATTTCATGCGAAGGACGCGAGCGGCTTTGTCGGCGACGCCCTCGTCACCCCCGAGGAGGAAGACGCTGTAGTTGCGTTGTGCTGCGCGCTGGCAGATGTGCCAGACGAGGTCGGAGCCGGCGACGCGTTCGGGGAGCGGGTTGCCGGCGAGTTTGCTGGCCCAGACGAGCGGCATGCCGTCGGCGAGGCGGAGCGTTGCGGGTTCGACGAGCTCTGCGAAGGCTTTGTCGTGTGTGAGTTTGTGGAGGATGTCGAGGTTCGGCGTGACAACCCAGCCGCCGATGTTCTGGGCGATCGCGTGATCGATGCGGTCGACGGCTTCGGTCATGGTGAGCTTGTGCACCCACCCGCCGGCGATGTGGACGCGCGGAGGTTCCGAGTTGAGTTCGGTCTGGCTCATGTGGCGGGGAGGTGCTTGTCCCATTCGCGTTTGGTTCGTTCGTTTGCTTCTCGGGCGGCGGCGGCCTTGCCGATCACGAGCGAGCGGTGCTCGAACTTGCGGAGGAAGCGTCGGAACTCTTTGGAGCCGTGGCGCGGGTAGCCGGTGAGCATGGATTTGATGTAGCCGGTGAGGATGCCGAGGCCCCCGATGATGACGGGTCGTTCTTTCATGCGGTAGAGGGTGACGAAGATCATGTAGAAGGGGCTGGTGCCCATGTACCACTTGGCACGTCCCCAGCGCTGGCGGCCGTGGAAGATACCTTTATAAGAGGAGCCCATGAGTCGTCGGTGGATGATCCGGAGCTCGGGGTGTTCTTCGCTCTGAGCGATCCAGCCCTTCATTCGGCACATGTGGCCGTCGATGCCGTCCCAGCCGACTTCCTCGGCGAAGCGCCCGATATCCTCGAAAGCTTTGACGCGGAAGAACTTGGCGTTTCCGACGGCGTTCTCGTCGCCGGTGGGTTCGGGTTCGAGCGTGCCATCGCCCAGGCGGACGTAGAGCTTGCCCGAGTAGTTGCCGTAGCGGGGGTGCGAGTTCATCTTGTCCATGACGAGCTCGAAGTAGCGAGGCGGGAATTCGAGGTCGGCGTCGATCTTGCAGACGAAGTCGAAGTCTTCTTTGTTGATCTGCTCATAGCCCTCGTTGAAGGCAGCGATAACGCCCGGTCCGACGCGGCGCTGGCCGGTGTTCCTCCGGTGGTGGACCTTGAACCACGGGTATTTGTTCTCGGCCTCTCTGAGGATTCGAGGTGTGTCGTCGGTTGAGCCGTCGTCGACGAAGAGGCAGAGTGTGGGCGGTTCGGACTGGGCGGCGAGGGAGTCGATGGTGGCCTGTGCGTGCTCGGCTTCGTCCTTGCAGGGGCAGATGAGCGCGTATCGACGTCCGGGAGCGCCGGTCTTTGGCTGTGGGTTCTGTTCGCTCATGCGTGTTTGGCGTTCCTGCGTGTGTGGTTGTACACGGTATCGGCGTTGTGAGCGATCGGGCTGACTTCGGGGTTTGACCCGGTTTGCATCGCTGATGTCCGAGAATCATTGCTGCATACAGCAGCGTCTCGAATAACATGTTGATGCGTCAACGCGTGGATGATCGGTCCTTCAGGGTGTTGGGGTTGCCCAGAGTGCCTATCCAGTGTGCGTGGCGCGGGTTTGGGATTGGGCTGTGCGGATTGTGGGGGGGGTATGGATCAGTGCCCTTGTGCTGGGGATGCCGCCTCGGCACTCGGGTGAGACTCTCCGGGGGCTCACGGGGCCTCTCGCTGCGGTCGATCTTTGCCGTAAGCCTTGATTGGACAAGGCATTCGGAGGTCGATATGAACCTGACTCGCAAGTGGCAGGCGGCAACGCTCGCACTCATGCTCAGTTCTGGTGCCGTGACGGCACCCGCGGCGGCTCAATCGGCGGGGGAAGACGTCGAGATGGAGCGGATCGTGATCGCGTTGCCAAACGGCAAGCGGATCGTTCGCTACGTGCCTCGCACGACCAAGACGGATGTGAACGATTCGTCGAGCGGCAACTCCTCAGGGAGCGGCAGCAACGGCAGCGGCAGCAATAACAACAATGAGGACGAGACCGAGTGGTATCCGGACGACATCCCCGACGATCTTCAGAGGCAGGTGGCCCAGTGGCTCCTGCTCTATCGCGCCGGGAACATGGCAGCCGACGCCAACGGCGACGGCCGACTTACGCCGGCCGATTACTCGGCCTATATCGAGCGTCTGAACGCCCACGGCGGGCATGACGACGGGCTCAATGGTGGGGGCACCAACAACGCCGGCAACAACGACGACGGCGATGATGACAACAACGACGGCGGCGGCGGCGGGGACGACGACGACAGCGACGACAACAGCGACAACAACTACACCGAGGGCTGGACCGATCTGTCGCCAGCGCCCGAGAGCCGTGTGATCTACGTTTCCAGCACGCTCGGCAACGACTCCAACGACGGGCTCTCGCCGGCTGCGCCGCTGCGCACGATCGATCGAGGTCTGTCGAAGCTGCGTTCGGGTCAGCCGGACTGGCTGCTCTTCAAGCGGGGCGATACGTTCTCGGGCAACTTCGGGAGCTTCAAGTTCTCGGGGATGAGCGAGGACAAGCCGATGGTCATCGGCGCCTACGGCGAGGGCCCGCGGCCCAAGTTCTACACGGGCACAAGCCCGGCCTTCAATCTCGCCGGGTCTGATCCGCGGCACCACGTCGCGATCACCAGCCTCCACCTCGAGCCCGGAACGGGTCACCCGGCCGGCGGCATCCGCATCGTGACGGGCGCTGTTGAGGACTTCCTGATCGAGGACTGCTACCTCAATCAGTACTACGTGAACATCATCGTGCAGGGCAGCAGCAGCGACAAGATCGAGAACGTCCGCATCCGCAGGAACGTGATTCTCGATGCACGCGGCTCCACGCACGCCCAGGCGATCTACTCCTCCCACACGCACGGCCTTCTGATCGAGGGCAACATCATCGACCGCAACGGCTGGGACAGCGACGCCGGTCGGTCGGCCTCGGCGACGATCTTCGCGCACAACTGCTACATCCAGCGGTCCACCGAGGATCTTGTCTTCAAGAACAACATCGTGATGCGTGCCGGCTCGCACGGCATCCAGGCCCGCAAGGGCGGCATCCTCGAGGGCAACATCTTCTACCAGAACCCGATGTCCATCATGATGGGCAACGAGGGCGGTCAGACCTACGAGACGCCCGTCTACGGCACCATCAAGCGCAACGTCATCCTCGAGGGCATCGATATCAGCCCGGAGCTTCCGCGTGGTGACGGCATCGTCATCCAGCACACCGCGGAGATCGAGGTGACCGAGAACATCCTCAGCCGAAACCTCAACGAGCCCAGCAGCGCCTACGGCATCTCGATCGACGGACCCTCTTCGGCCCCGGTCCGCAACGCCCTCATCGCCAACAACATCGTCCACGACTGGGACCTGCCCTTCCGTGTGCGTGAGAACGCGGTGAGCGTGACGTTCCGTGACAACATCCTGACGAACTCAGACGACGACAAGCACCTGATCAAGCACCGCGACGCGGAGACGATCAACGCTGTGACGTACTCGGGCAACCGCTACATGCGTGCCGGGGACCCGGACTGGTTCCAGGTGGGCAGCTCGGACCTGAGCCTGCCCGAGTGGAACAGCGATCACGGCGACGGTTCGCAGATCCTGACGAGCCCGTTCGTCGACGACACCCGGACGTTCGACACGTACGCCCGCTCGATCGGCCTGTCCGGCGCCGATGAGCTGATCGAGGCGATGCGCTCGGTCCGCAAGGGCGACTGGGACGAGCGCCTGACCGCCGAGGCCATCGGGGAGTACTTCCGCGAGGGGTTCACGCTGGTCAACTCGAACTGAGCTGAACCATCCCGGCTGAGTCGGGAAGGAGAGAGCACCCGTCCGCGTGGGAAACCACGCGGACGTGGGTTTTGGGGGGCGGCTGACGCTGGGCGAGACCGGGATGACTGGTCATGGACCGGGTCTATGCTGGCTCGTCGGGCGTGCGGCCGATCCGGTCCTGGGCTTCAAACGGTGTTTCTGTGTGCCGATGAGGGGCGAGGGGCATCCGTCGGGTTGCTTCGTGTAACAACCGCACCGATCTGGCCGATCAATGGTCGTTGTTGTGCCGGCTCTAAGACTGGTGTGCTGAAGGTTTCCCGCGCGTGAGTGTCCCGAAGAACGAATCTGCGATCGAGAGCACCGCGCCGATCGACGCCATGCGCACGCCCAGGCCTGAGTCGCTCAAGGCCACGGCGGTGAAGGCGTCGATGTGGACGATGGGCGGGTTTGCCTTCGGCAACTTCCTGCGCCTGGTGTCCAACCTGATACTGGCGTACCTGCTGGTGGACAACATCGGCGCGCTCGGGCTGATGGCGCTGGTCAACTCGTTCCTCCAGGGCCTGCGGATGTTCTCCGATGTGGGGTTCAACCTCGGGCTGATTCAGCACAAGAAGGGCGACGACAAGCTCTATGTCAACACGGCCTGGACGCTTCAGGTCATCCGCGGCGCGGTGCTGTACGGCGCGTGCTGGCTCTTTGCGCTCCCGTTTGCGAGCTACTACGGCGAGCCGATCCTGGCGCAGCTGATTCCGCTCACGGGCGTGATCACGCTGCTGAATGGGTGCGCCTCGTCTGGGATGATCCTGGCCAAGCGGAACCTCGACGTGAAGAAGCTCACGCTGATCGAGCTGGGCACGCAGTCGGCGGGGCTGGTGGTGATGCTGGTGTGGGCGTTCCTGCACCCGAGCGTGTGGGCGCTGGTGGCGGGGAACATCACGGGAGCCCTGTTCAGGACGACGGTTTCGCACATTGTCTTTGCCGAGCACCGGGCGACGATCGGGTGGAGCAACACGGCTGCCAAGGACCTGCTGCGCTTTGGCGGGTGGATCTTTGTCGCCACGATCCTGACCTTTGTCACCTCGCAGATCGACAAGCTCGCCTTCGGCAAGGTGTTCGATGTGACGTGGCTCGGGATCTACGGCGTGGCGGCGACGTTCTCGACGGTTCCGATGCAGGCCGTGATGAGGCTTGGCAATCAGGTCGTTTTCCCGACGTACGCCAAGGTGATCAACCGGGGCGAGGACCTGTCGCGGGTGCTGGATCGGGTGCGACAGCCCGTGCTCGTGGCGACCGGGCTGGCGGCCAGCGGGATGTTCGCGGCGGGGCCCTGGGCGGTGAAGCTGCTCTACCCGGTGCAGTTCCACTCGGCCGGCTGGATGCTCCAGCTGCTGGCGGTGGGGATGCTGATGCGGGTGCTGAGCGAGACCTCCAAGGCCGCGCTGATGGCGATCGGCAAGCCCCGAGCGATCGCGACGGGGCAGGTGATGAAGATCATCGGCTTTGCGCTGCTGACGTGGGTGGGGTACCGGCAGCTCGGGATGATGGGGTTCATCGCGGGGGTGGCGCTCTCGGACTGCTTCCAGTACGCGTCGATGGCGATCAACGCGACGCGGCGGGGGCTGCACGTGCTGCCCAAGGACGCCAGGACATGCTGGCTGGTTGTCGCCAGCGCGGCTCTCGGGATGCTGGCGGGCGATTTCGCGGCTTCGTTCATCGGGCACGCGCGCGGGGCGGCTCTGGCGGGGGTGCTCGTCGCCAGTGCCGTGACCGGGCTCTTCTGGCTCCGCCCGATGCTCTTGTGCTACCACGAGCTGCGTCCGAGCCGATAATCGCGTGGATCGGCGTCTTGTTTCTTATGGATCGGGGCTCTCGGGCCGACACTAGTTGTGGGCTGATTCTGCGCGCTCGGGTCCGAGAATCGGGCGTCTAGGATTGCACAAGAGCCCCTCAGGAGTGCCGGTCCGCTGTCATGACGCCCCAGGGTTACATCGCGCTGCTCGGGTGGTTCTTCGTCGGCGTGCCGGCGTTGTTCCTGTTTCTGCCCAAGCGGACGGCTGCCTTCAGCGGGCTGGTGATCGGGTGGCTTTTTCTGCCCTGGGGGCACTTCCAGGTGGGGCCGCTCGACATCACACGCAACGTGGCGGTGTCGCTCAATGTGATCGGGTGCATCTTCTTCTTTGACCCGACACGCTTTCTCAGGCTCCGGCCCTCGTGGTTTGATCTGCCGATCGTTGTGTGGTGCATCTCGCCGTTCTTTACGTCGATGTCGAACGATCTGGGCGCGTACGACGGGGCGGCGAATATCCAGAGCCAGCTCTATGTCTGGGGGCTGCCTTATCTGATCGGGCGGCTGTACGTGACGGACTACGCGGCGCTCAAGCACATGGCGATGATCTTCATCTTCGCGGCGCTGCTCTATGTGCCATTCATCCTGTGGGAGATCAGGTTCAGCCCGAGGCTGCACCAGTCCATCTACGGGTTCCGGACGTACGACCACGGCGGGACGGCGACGCGGCGTCTGGGTGGGTGGCGGCCTCTGGTCTTCCAGCGTCACGGCCTGATGATGGGCGTCCTGATGGCCTCGTGCACGCTGCTGGCGTGCTGGTTCTGGTTCACGAAAACGATTCGGGTCTTCCCGCTCATGCCCCCGGGGATGCGTGGCAAGCGGATGATCCAGGACACCGGCGGCCGGCGCAGAGTCGTCGACGCGGTGGGGCCGACGGTGGTCTTCTGGCCCATCGTGATCGGGCTGCTCGGGGTCTTTGTGCTCTGTCGGGCGCTCAACGGGTTGCTTGTCTTCGCCATCGCGTGCGGCGCACTCGGGGCGCTGCGTGTGCTGAAGATCCGCATTCCGATGGTGCTGTTTGCGCTGATCCCGTTCGTGTTCGTGGGCGTGCGCATGACGCAGCAGTACACGAACATCAGCTTCGATCAGACGCTCGTCGATCTGGTCGCCAAAATCGACGAGGACCGCGCCGGATCGGTCCAGTTCAGGTTCGAGAACGAGCACATGCTGCTCGAGAAGGCGATGGAGCGGCCCCTCCTGGGATGGGGCGGCTGGGGGCGTAACCGCGTCTACGACGACGCGGGCAACGACCTGACCGTAACCGACGGGTTCTGGATCATCACGCTCGGGCAGAACGGCATCATCGGGTTGACGGCGAGTTTCCTCGTGCTGCTCCTGCCCGTCTTCATGCTGCTCAAGCGATTCAATGCTGAAAGATTGATCTCGCCTGAATACGCAGCGGCGACAGGCCTGGCGGCTGTGCTGTGTATGTACGCGATGGATTGTTTGCCCAACTCGATGCTGAACCCGATGTACGTGATGGCCGCCGGGGGCATCACGGGGCTGGTCGTGACCGAGAAGGCGGCCGGACGGGTGGGGGCGCGGTCGAGGCATCGCCAGCGAGTGGCGCTCGGGCAACCTGGCCGGGATCGGGTGCTGGCAGACGCGGGCCCGGGCCGGGCGTGATGGAGCGGGGATCGGTGCAGGGCGCACGACTCAACAACCCGAAACGACTCGCGGTCGTGGTGCTGAACTACAAGACACCCGGGCTTGTCGCGGACTGTCTGGCCACGCTCGAGGCGGAGCTCGATCACACGCGCGATGTCGCGGTCGTGGTGGACAACTGCTCGGGCGATGGCTCGGCCGACGAGATCGAGAGCACGCTCGCGGCGCGGGGTTGGACGGGCTGGGCGGCCTTGGTGCGTTCGGAGGTGAACGGCGGGTTCAGCGCGGGCAACAACGTGGGCATGCAGGCCGTGGAGGCCGAGTTTTATCTGCTGCTCAACAGCGACACGCTGGTCCGCCCGGGCGCGATCGCCGAGCTTCTGCGCGCGATGGAAGAGCGGCCGGGGGCGGGGCTGGTCGGGCCTCGCCTGGAGTGGGAGAACGCCGAGCCGCAGAACTCGTGCTTCCGGGACAAGAGCGTCTGGAGCGAACTGATCGCCGGTGCGCAGACGGGGCCGATCACAAAGATGTTCGCGTCGCGCGACGTGTCGATGGGGATTTTCGAGGAGCCGACGCAAGCGGACTGGGTGAGCTTCGCGTGCGTACTGATCCGGGGCGAGGTCGTGTCGAAGGTGGGGCTGATGGACGAGGGGTACTTCATGTACTTCGAGGACGCGGACTACTGCCGGATGGCGCGCCGGGCGGGGTACGAGGTGCTGCACTGGCCCGCGGCGCACGTCGTGCACCTGCGCGGCGGCTCGTCGCCCGTGAAGTCCTACGCGGCTGCGCGCAAGCGTCTGCCCGCGTACTTCTACGCCTCGCGCACGCGCTATTTCGTGAAGTTCGGCGGCCGGATCGGCCTGGTCGCGGCCAACACGGCGTGGACCGCGGGCTGGCTCGTCGCGCTGGCGCGCCGCGTCTTTCAGGGCCGACGCATCGGCACGCCCAGACGCGCGCTGCGCGACAACTGGACGGCTTTCTCGTCTCCCATGCGCCGGTGGCGCCCGGGAGGTGCCTCGTGACGCTGCCCGGCTTTGTCGTCATCGGCGCGATGAAATGCGCGACCACGACGCTCGCGGTGCAGCTGGCGGCGCAGGAGGGCGTGTTCATCTCCGACCCGAAGGAGCCGAACTTCTTCAGCAACGACGAGATCTACGCCAATGGGCCGGCGTGGTACGAGTCGCTGTTTGACGGGGCCAAGGGTTGCTCGCTCGTGGGTGAGGCGAGCACGCACTACACGAAGCTGCCGACGTACCCGCACACGATCGAGCGGTTCAGAGCGATGCTCCCGGACGCCCGGCTGATCTATGTCATGCGCCACCCGATCGATCGCGTTGTGTCTCAGTACATGCACGAGTGGTCGCAGCGGCTGGTGTCGGGTCCGATCGACGATGAACTCGCGAAGAACCCGTGGATCGTGGATTACGGGCGCTACGCGATGCAGATTGGACCGTGGCTCGACGCGTACGGGGCGGACCGCGTTCTGCCCGTGTTCAACGAGCGCCTGCGGGCCGAGCCACAGGCCGAGCTCGAGCGTGTGTGCGCGTTTCTGGGATACGCGGGCAAGCCGGTGTGGGTCGATGCGGGCGATCAGAATGTGTCGGGCCAGCGTCTGCGCAAGAGCCCGCTGCGCGACGCGGTGCTCAACGCGCCCGGGCTCAAGCAGATCCGGCGGGGCCTGGTGCCAAAGAGCCTGCGCGACCGCGCCAAGAGTCTCTGGCGGATGAAAGAACGCCCCGATCTCTCGCCCGCGGTTCGGCAGATGCTTGAGACGCTCTACGACGAGGACCTGCGTGAGCTTTCGGCGATGCTCGGCCTTGATGAGCCGCTGACCTGCGAGAACTTCAAAGAGCGCACCGTCCGCGAGGTCATGACGTTCGCCACCGCCGGGAGTATGTCATGAGCGGGGCGGGCGGCATCGGCGCGGTGGCGATCGGACGGAACGAGGGCGAACGCCTCGCCGCGTGTCTGCGCTCGCTGGTCGGGCGTGTGGACCGGGTCGTGTATGTGGATTCGGGCTCGACCGACAACAGCCGGGATCTGGCGCGATCGCTGGGTGTCGAGGTCGTCGAGCTCGATCTGTCCAGACCTTTCACCGCGGCTAGAGCGCGCAACGAGGGGCTCGATCGGCTGCGCGATGTTCTGCCGGGGGTTGAGTACGTGCAGTTCGTCGACGGCGATTGCGAGGTCCGCGCCGAGTGGATCGATACGGCCAGATCGGCGCTCGAGGCGGACGAGAAACTGGCTGTGGTCTGCGGCCGGCGTCGCGAGCGTTTCCCCGAGGCGAGCATCTACAACACGCTGACCGATATGGAGTGGGACACGCCGATCGGGCCTGCGCAGTCCTGCGGCGGCGATGCGCTTTTCCGCAACGCGGCACTCGAAGCGGTGGGGGGCTACGACCCGAGCGTGATCGCGGGCGAGGAGCCCGAGATGTGTTTCCGTCTGCGGGCGGGCGGTTGGACGATCCGCAGGCTCGACGCGGAGATGACGCTGCACGACGCGAACATGGAGACGTTCGGGCAGTGGTGGAAGCGAGCCGTCCGCGCCGGGCACGCGGCGGCCGAGGGCGCGTGGATGCACGGACGCTCGCGCGAGCGATTCAACGTGAAGCGCACGCTCCGCCCGATCTTCTGGGCGGGGGTCCTGCCGCTGCTTGCGATCGCGGCGGCGTACTGGACGTTCGGTCTGAGCATCGTGGCCTTGCTAGGGATCTACGCGATCCAGTACTTCCGCATGTACGCACGCCAGCGCAATCGTGGCAAGACGCGGCGCATCGCGCGGCTGAGCAGCGGGTTCACGCTGCTCTCGCAGTTTGCGCTTCTTGTCGGTGTGCTGACGTTCCTGAAGAACCGATTGCTCGGTCGGCGCACGCGGATCATCGAGTACAAGGGCGCTCAGCCCGGGGCGAGCGATGCCTGAGGCCGGCCCGATCCTGTACATCGCCTCCGAGCTGCCCAAGCTCTCGGAAACGTTCGTGTACCGCGAGATCCTGGCGCTGCGCGCACGGGGGGTGGATGTGCGGGTCGCCAGTGTGCACGCCCCGAAAGACGACTTCACCCGTCCCGAGCTGGCGCAGATGAAGCGTGAAGCGGTCGTCGTCTACCAGGGCGGCGTCTTCGGCGTGTTGATCGATGCGCTGCTCGAAGCCGTGAGCCACCCGGTGCCGACGGCGATGACAATGCTCTACGCCAAGCTCGATCCGCTCTTTGCCAAGGGGCTCTCGCTCAAGGGGCGCGCCAAGGCGTTCTATCAGTCACTCGCGGGTATCTCGCTGGCTAGACGCGTGCGTGAGACGGGTGTTCGCCATATCCACGCGCACTTTGCGCACGTGCCCACGACAATCGCGATGTCGGCGGCCAAGCAGCTCGGCATCCCGTTCAGCTTCACGGGGCACGCCAACGATCTCTTTCAGCACCGGTCGCTGCTCGAGGAAAAACTCGGCCGCGCGGCGTTCGTCGCCTGCATCAGCAGCTGGCACAACCACTGGTACGGCTCAGTCCAGCCAGCCAAACGCGATAACCGGCCGATCATACGTTGCGGCGTTGATCTGAACGACTTTGCACCCGCGGCCCAGACGCCGGGGCTGATCGTCTCGGTCGCGCGGCTGGTCGAGAAGAAGGGCCTCGACACGCTCGTTAGGGCGTGCGCGATCCTGCGCGATCGCGGCGTTGAACTGCGGTGCAGGATCGCCGGCGACGGGCCGATGCGCGATGGGCTTGCTTCGATGATCAACGAGCAGAACCTTGAGAAGTCGGTGGAATTGCTCGGCCCTCTTCCGAACGAGCAGGTGCGCGAGCTGGTGCGCCAAGCGAGCGTGTTCTGTCTGCCCTGCCGGGATGACTCCTCGGGCGATCGCGACGGCATCCCGGTCGCGCTCATGGAAGCGATGGCGTGCGGCGTGGCAACTGTCTCGGGTGATCTGCCCGCGATCCGCGAACTGATCGAAGACCGGGTCAGCGGCAGGCTCGTTACCGGTGGTGATGCCGAGGCACTGGCCGGCACGCTCGAGGAACTTCTCGCATCCGATGAACTCCGCGAGCGGCTCGGCGTACAGGGGAGGCGGCGAATCGCCGAGGAATTCGACCTTGACGTCAACGCGGGCCGCATGGAGAAGGCCCTGCGCACCCTCGGCGGGCTCGCGTAAACTGAGCCCCGGATGACCATGAGCCCACTCGACCAGCTCGAACAGAAAGTCGCCGACCGCTCCGTTGTGGTGGGCGTCGTCGGGCTCGGGTATGTCGGGCTGCCGCTGGCCTCGGCGCTCCACCAGGGCGGCGTGCACGTGATCGGCTTCGATGTCGATCCGTCCAAGATCACCGCGTTCGCCGAACGCAAGAACTATCTCAAGCACCTGGGCGATGAGATGTTCGCTGAGCTTGCTACGAGTGATCGATTCGACGTCACGACCGACTTTGTAAGGCTCGGCGAAGCGGACGTGGTCATTGTCTGCGTACCCACGCCGTTGCGGGGCGATCGCACGCCGGATCTGTCGTACGTCATCGACACGGCCCGCGCGATCGGGCGCACACTCCGGCCGGGCCAGCTCGTTGTGCTCGAATCCACGACCTACCCCGGCACGACGCGGCGGGAGTTTCTCTCGTCGATCATGGACTCGGCGCCGGCCGACAATCCAAAGCTGCGGTCGGGCGAGGACTTTCTTGTCGCCTTCAGCCCCGAGCGTGAGGACCCGGGGCGCAAGTCGCACGCGACGGCGACGATTCCCAAGCTTGTCGGCGGGCTCGACGATCGCGCGACGCGGGTCGCCTGCGAGCTCTACTGCATCGGGGTCCGCGAGGTCATCCCTGTCTCATCCGCGGAGGTTGCCGAGGCGGCCAAGATTCTTGAGAACGTTTACCGGGCCGTGAACATCGCGCTCGTCAACGAGATGAAGCTGATCCTGTCGGACATGGATATCGATGTGTTCGAGGTCGTGCGGGCCGCGGCGACCAAGCCGTTTGGCTTCCAGCCTTTCTATCCGGGTCCGGGCCTGGGCGGGCACTGCATCCCCATCGATCCGTATTACCTGGCCCACCGCGCCAAGGAAGTCGGGCGAGA
Organism: Phycisphaerales bacterium; assembly: GCA_965228265.1. Taxonomy (GTDB): domain Bacteria; phylum Planctomycetota; class Phycisphaerae; order Phycisphaerales; family UBA1924. The sequence goes on along the minus strand of OZ245804.1, from coordinate 112,072 downwards.
AGCAAAGTTCATCGAACTGGCGGGCGAGATCAATCACGCGATGCCGGCGTATGTCGTGGGCCGATGCGTCGAAGCGCTGAAGACCCGGGGCGTTGAGCCGCAGAAAGCGCGTGTGCTTGTTCTGGGGCTTGCGTACAAGCCCGACATCGACGACGTGCGCGAGAGCCCGTCGTTCGAGTTGATCGAGCTGCTCCGCCTGAAGGGCGCGCACGCGGATTACTCCGACCCGTACATCAAGGCGACGTGGAAGATGCGCCGGTACGACCTCGGGCTGACGAGCATCGAGCTCACGCCCGAGTCGGTGGCGAGCTACGACGCGGTCATCATCTCGACGAACCACACCGCGTTCGATTATGAGCTGCTCGCCGAGCACGCCAGGCTGGTCGTGGACACACGCGACGCGATGCGGATCTACGAGAGCCGGATGGGCGATCGGCTGATCCGGGCGTGAGGCGTCTTACTCGACCGCGCAGCCGATGGGCGAGAGGTATCGGCACACGGGCGCGCCGGTCGCCGGGTCGGTACCGATCTCGGTTTCCACACCGAAGACCTCGCGCATGAGATCGGGCGTGATGACGTCGCCCGGCTTGGCGTCGCGGACGATCTGGCCCTTGCGCATCGCGATGATCCGGCTGCAGGCGCGGGCGGCGAGGTTGATGTCGTGCACGACGATTCCGATGGTGATCCCATCGCGCTCGTTGAGGCCGCGCAGCAGGTCCATCACGGCCAACTGATGCCGAATGTCCAGCGCGCTCGTCGGCTCGTCGAGCAGCAGGATCCGTGGTTCCTGCGCCAGTGCCGCAGCGATCCAGGCCCGCTGGCGCTCGCCGCCCGAGAGCGTGGCGAGCCTTCGGCCTGCGAACGCCTCGACGTCGCATCGCGCGATCGCCGACTCCACGATCGCGCGGTCGCTGCCGGTGAGCTGCTCGGCAAAGCCGCGGTGGGGGTATCTGCCATGGGCGACGAGGTCGAGCACGGTCATGTCGTGCGGAACGGGCGGCGACTGCGCGACGAGCGCGAGCACGCGGGCGACGTCTTTGGTCGGCATCTCGCGCACGGGTTTGCCGTCGATCAGCACGCGCCCGGTTGTGGGCTTCTGGAGTCGGCAGAGCGTGCGCAGGAGCGTGGATTTGCCCGAGCCGTTGGGCCCGATGATCGCCGCGAAATCCGACTCGGCGAGCGTGAGGGAGATCGGCTCGGGCGAGCCGAGCACGGTCGATCGACCGAACCTGACCGAGATGTCCTCGCACGCGAGTTTCACCGGATGGACCTCGTGGTCGAGATGAGGAGAATGAAGTAGGGCCCGCCGAGCAGAGCGGTAATCATCCCGACGGGCAGTTCCTGTGGTTTCTGCACGGTGCGTGCGCCCAGGTCCGCGTAGACGAGCAGCACCGCGCCGCCCAGAGCCGCGGCGGGGATCAGGAGCGTGTGCTTCGACCCGATCATGAGCCTGAGCATGTGGGGGACGATGAGGCCGATGAAGGTGATGTTGCCGCCGACGGAGACCGCGCTGGCGGCCAGCAGGCATGCCAGTGCGAGCGCTGAGAAGCGCACGAACTCGACGCGCACGCCGAGACCCTTTGCCGCGTCGTCACCCAGGCGCAGCGCATCGAGCGCGGGGATCAGCGGCACGACGAGCAGGAGCGCCGCGAGCGAGTACCACTTGACGAAGTGCACCTCGCTCCAGCCCCGCCCGTTGAGCGAGCCCGAGAGCCACTGGATCGCGGCCTGGTTGCGGTCGGGGTATGCGATGAGCAGGTACGTGGTGAACGCGCCGAGCATCGCCGTGATCGCGATGCCCGCCAGCACCATCCGAATGGGGCTGGCGCCCGCGCCGGGTCGGTAGCTGATCGCGTAGACGACGAGCCCCGCGATGAGTGCACCGATGAACGCGCCGGCGGGCAGGATGATGCCGCTGTTGGTCCGCAGGATGTGATCGTCCGGCAGCGTCGCGGTGACGGATGGCAGCAGCACGAGAACGATCGTCGCCGCGAGCCCCGCGCCGGCTGTGACACCGATGATGTTGGGGGCCGCCAGCGGGTTGCGCATGACGGCTTGCAGCAGGACACCCGCGACGGCAAGGTCGAGTCCCACGATGACGGCGCACAGCGCCCGGGGGAGCCGGATCTCGTTGGAGATCGTGCGTGCCACCTGGTCGGGCAGGGCCGACAGGTTCTCGGTGCCGAACCGGACCGAGAGCCAGACACCCAGGGCGAGCATGACCACCAGCGCCGGGATCACGACAGCGGGGTGCGTGCACCACCGGACGAGGCCGGGCGTCGGTCGGTCGGGTGAATCCATCAGCAAGTGTTGGCCCGCTCGGCGGGCGGGGCGCAGCCGGGGTCGATCAGCCGTCGCTATCGGGGATCACAACGGGATCAAGCGAGGGCGGGTTGTCGCCGCCACGTTCGCGGGGCGCGGTCTCGGAGGGGAGCATGTTGCCCGAGTCGGCGGGCGGAGCCGGCGTGGTGCTGGGGGGCACGTACGCGCCGGTCGAGGCGTACTCGGGGATGTCACGCAGCGAGACGTCAATGCGGCGAGAGTGAGCCTGGGGCACGGCGATCTCGTTGCGGAGCTTGCCGGTGCTCTTGTCCGTGCTCGTCAGCTCCCAGCGCATCATCGCGGTGCGGTTGCCGACCACGTCGTCCGGGCGGCGGTCGTCGTAGAACCGCACACGCAGCTTCTGGTTCACCGGGACATCCATCGCCCAGAGCGACTCGCCCGTGGTCGTGTCCACGATGGTCACCGTCATCGGGAGCATCGGGGTGCTCTCGTACGTGTGGGCGTCGAGCGAGGCGCTGCAACCCGAAAGAAGGGCCCCCATCAGACCCAGGCAGGCTGCGAACAGAACGTAGGATCGGCTGGTCATCGGTCGTTTCTCCGGGTGCCCGGCCAGTCGATCGGCGGGCCCGGAGAGTCTATCGACGAGTTGGGCCTCAGTCGTCCACCCGGAACCGGTCCTGCGCATTCCGCGCGTCCTGGCGGGTAGAGTCCCCTCCCATGACCCCCGACCCAGCAACAACCGACAGCCCCAAGCCCGCCTATCGCATCGGTCACGGCTACGACCTGCACCGCCTCGAATCCCGCCCCCCCGCGGGGGAGGGGCGCCCGCTGATTCTGGGAGCCGTGGGCCTCGAGCACGACCGGGGCCCGGTGAGCCATTCGGACGGAGACGCGGTGCTGCACGCGGTCACGGATGCACTGCTGGGGGCGCTGGGCGAGCCGGACATCGGGCAGCTCTTTGCCGACACCGATCCCCGGTGGGAGGGGGCGTCATCGGACCAGTTCCTGCTCGAGGCGGTCAGCCGGGTGCAGGAAGCGGGGTACCGGGTTTCCAACCTGGATGTGACGGTGATCCTGGAACGGCCCAAGCTCCAGCCCGTCAAGGACCGCATCCGCCAGAACATCGCCCGCCTGATCGGGATCGACGATCGGCTCGTGAACGTAAAGGGCAAGACGCACGAGAAGGTCGATGCGGTGGGGGAGAACCGCGCGGTCGAGGTGCACGCGGTCGTGCTGCTCGAACGCGCCTGAAGCGGTTGAGACGCGTTTATTTGCGCCGGGGTTTCCAGATCACGCGATCGGTCAGGCGCGGGCACATCGCGGCCAGTTGCGCTGCTAGTCGCGCGGGCTGGCTCATCCAGATCTCGGGACGGGGTTTGCGCAGCGCTTTGATGACGGCGTCGGCTACGCGTTCGGCGGGCTGACCCGGGCGGTCTTTGACTTTGAGTGTGTCGGCCCCTTGGCGCAGCTGCATCGCTTCGAAGAACTCTGTCCGCGTGCGCACGGGGTGGACAGTGGTGACATGGATGCCCGAGGGTGCAAGCTCGACACCCAGCGCACGCCCGATGTGGTGCTGGGCGGATTTGGTGGCGGAGTAAACGCTGTACCCGGGTGAAGGGAGGGCCGAGAGACAGCTGGTGCAGATGAGCATGTGCCCGGCCTGAGCGCTCAGCATCGGCTTTGCAGCGGCCCGGATGGTGTGGACGGTGCCGAAGAAATTGACCTCGAACATCTCGCGGAGGAGTGCTTCCGACGTATCGAGCAGGTCGTGCTTGGCGCCGAAGCCCGCGTTGGCAAAGACGCTGTAGATCGAGCCGAAGGCTTCGACTGTGCGCTCAATCATGGCGTCGCACTCGTCCTGCGAGGCGACGTCGCATCGGACGACGATCGCCTTGCCGCCCTCGCGCTCGATGCGTTCTTTGAGCGCTTCGAGTTTCTCGGTGCGCCTGGCGGCGAGGGCGACGGGCATGCCGACCTTGGCGCAGGCGAGTGCGGTGACGGCTCCGATGCCGCTGGACGCGCCGGTGATCGCGATGGGTTTGCCTTGCAGGTCAATCTTCGCCATCACGCCCCCTTGCAAGCCAACGGAGCTCCGGCATTCTGAGTGCGAACGCAAGCCCGGCGTATGAGCCGATGCCGACGACGACCGCAAAGGTCAGGCGCAGAGCGCTTGAGGTCCAGGTGTCGGCCTCGGGCATGAAGTGGAGCGTCAGCCAGACGAGCGTCCCCATGATGACCGAAATCAGCGCGATGCGCACCGCGCCGGGGAGGATGGAGACGTTCGCCTCGATGCGTTTGCGCAGGAGGAAAGCGAGCACGAGGGTTTGCAGCACGGCGCTGATCGCGGTCGACCAGGCGAGCCCGGCCTCGCGGAGCGACCAGATGAGCGCGAGGTTGCAGAGGAGGTTGACCGCGACCATCGCGAGGCTGACACGCATGGGGGTGAGTGTGTCGTCGAGTGCGTAGAAGGACCGGCTGAGCATGTGGTTGAGCGAGTAGGCGAAGACGCCGACGGAGTAGCCGGCGAGGACCGCAGCGGATCTGGTGAGGCCCTCGTCGCTGAACCCGCCGCCGCCGGAAAACATGACCTGGACGAGGTCGTGTCGCACGACGAGGAGGCCGACGGTTGCGGGGAGCCCGATGAAGAGCGAGAGCCGCATGCCGTGGGAGACGGTTTCGGAGAATCGGGCTTTGTCGGCAGCGGTGCGTGCGAGTGCGGGAAACGCGGCGGTGGCGACGGCGATGCCGAAGACGCCCAGCGGGAATTGGTAGAGGCGCTGCGTGTACCCGACGATCGCGTTGGAGGCTTCGTCCATGGGGACGGTGCGTCCGAGGAGCGTGGGCCCGACCCAGGTGGGCCACATCGCCAGGATGGTGTCGAGGAGCGTGTTGAGCTGGAGCGTGCCCATGCCGACGAGCACGGGCAGGAACTTGCGCATGGTGGCTCTGGCTTCGTCGCGGGCGGGTTTGGTGTCCAGGCGCCAGTGTGTGCGGCGTTTGAGCTCGGCGATCACCCAGAGCATCTGCAGCACGCCCGCCAGGAGCGTGGCGAAACCGATCCAGATCGCGCCGCGCTCGGGGGAGGCGTCCTGCACCATGGCCAGCAGAGCCGCGGCGATGATGCAGACGCTGAGCAGGATGGGCGATGCCGAGAGCGGGAGGAAACGCCCGCGGACCTGAAGCATCCCGCCCATGATCGCGGTGATGCAGACCATGGGCATGAACGGGAGCAGGAGTGCGATGAGCCCGAAGCTGAATCGGCTGGCCTCGTCATCGGCGGTGAAGTAGAGCCCGAGCACGAGGGCTTCGCCCGCGATGAGCAGCAGCGTGGTGACGATCGCCAGGATCATGACGATGAGGGTCGCGTAGCGCTCGGCGGTCTGTTCGCTCTCTTCGGTCAGGCGTGTGTATCGGGGGATGAACGCGGCCGAGAGCGCGCCCTCGCCCAGCAGGCGGCGGAAGAGATTCGGGATGGCAAACGCTGCGGCGAACGCGGAGCCGACGAGCGAGTCACCGAAGAGGCGGACAGTGACGAGATCGCGGGCGAGGCCGAAGACACGGGAGATGAGCGTCACCGAGGCGACGGTGCGCGTGTCGCGTGCGATCGTGTTCGGCTTGGGTGAGTCGTTCACAGCGTCGTGTCTCGGATCGGTCCGCCGGGGAGCAATCGCACGGCTTATCGATGCGGGACAAGCCGAGGACCCGGTAGCGGGAGCCTACACCGGGCGCAGGGGGCGGGGCTCTTCGTGGGTGCGGAAGAGGAGCGAGAACGAGCACCCGATGATGAGGCCGATGACGTTGAAGGCGTAGTCATCGAGCCCGGCGAATCGGCCGAGGGCGGGGATCATCTGGGTCGCTTCGTCGAAGGCGGCGTAGACGAGGCCCACGAGGAAGCACCGGATGGCGTTGCTGCGCGTGCCGGGCTCACCGAGCAGGCCCGTCATGCAGAACAGGAACGACCAGAGGCCGAAGGCGACAAAGTGGATGACGAGATCGGGACGCTTGATCGGTCCCTCGATGCGGAGCTGGGGCCAGTGCGTGCCGACGAAGAGCAGGACCGCGATGCCGACGAACGCGAGGATGCGCAGCCAGCGCGGGAAGGGGATTGTGATCACGTCGGGTACCCGTAGGGCGAGTCATCGATCCATGAGCCGGGTGTGGTGATGCTGGTGCCGGACGACGAGGACTGGGCCTGGCTCGGCTGCTCGGTCTCCGGCTTGGGCTCGACCTGTGCCTGCGATTCGGGCTGGGACTGAGCCTCGGGCTGAGTCTCGGGCTGTGACTGTGGCTGTGGTGCAGGCTGAGCTTCCGGCTTGGTTTCGACGGTCTGGACGCCGGGACCCGGTGCGGGCTCGGCGTTGGGCTCGTTCTTAGGCTCGTCCTTGGATGGAGGGGTCGGCTCGGGTGCGCCGGTCAGATTGCGGGCAAGGGCTTCGTAATCGGCAGCGCCCGCGGCGGACGGGGCGTACTCGAAGATGGTCTGCCCGAAGCTGGGGCACTCGGCGAGCTTGATGTTGCGTCGAACAGCCGGGCGGAGCAGGCGGGCGCTGGACCACGGGACGTCCGTCCCCTTGGCGGCCTCAAAGAAGTCCTCGAGGTCGGCGACGACTTCCTGCGCGAGGGTGGTCTGCATCTCGTGCATGCAGAGCACGACGCCCTCCACGTTCAGCGAGGCGTTGAGCGATTGGCGCACGAGCTGGACGGTTTCGAGCAGCTTGCTCACGCCCTGGAGGGCGAGGTAGTGCGCCTGCATGGGGATCAGGACGCTGTCGGCTGCAGTGAGCGCGTTGAGGGTCAGGAGCCCGAGTGCGGGCGGGCAGTCGAGCATGACGACATCGAACCGGTCGCGGACAGCGGTCAGGGCCTTTTTGAGGCGCTGGTTGCGGTCCGGGGCGTCGCGGAGGTCGTTCTCGACGCCGGCAAGGTCGGTCTCGGCGGGGAGGACCCAGAGGTTCTGGCGTGATTCGACGATCGCGCGGTGGATCTCGGTCTCGGGTTCGTGGAGGACGTCGTAGATCGAGCCGTCGAGGGCGGTGGGGTCGATCCCGAAGTGGAGTGTGGCGTGCGCCTGCGGGTCGAGGTCGACCATGAGCGTGCGCAGGCCCTGTTTGGCGAGGGCAGCGGCGAGGTTGACGGTCGTGGTCGTCTTGCCCACGCCGCCTTTCTGGTTCATCAGCGCGATGATGCGCGGCTTGCCGGGCTGTTGGAAGGCGTCCATGGCCCGAGTATAGAGCTTTGCGCGGTGGCTGCTGGATCTGGGGAGATGCGGGTGTCAGTTGCCCGAGGCGGACTTGGTGGCGCTCGCGTCGGCGTCGCTGTCGGTTGCGGGCGGAGCGGGCTTGGTGACGCCCTTGCTGATGGAGCCGACGATCTCGGCCTCGAAGGTGTCACGGCGGGCGATCTTGATAGCGGTGACACCGATGAAGCTCGCCAGGACGATGATGATGGCGTAGATGAGTCGCGCGCGACCGAAGCTGGCGCCGATGCCCAGGAGCGCGAACGCGGCCCCGATGCCGTAGAGCGCGAAGACCGCGCCCTTGACGCCCAGAGCTCGTTTGAGCATGTGGTGGAGGTGGTTGGAGTCGGCCTCGCTCATCTTTTTGCCGGAGAGTTTGCGCCGGACGATGGCCAGTGTGGTGTCCATGATGGGGATGGCGAAGATGACGAGCCCCGCGACGACGAGGTGGGTCTTGCCCGTGTCACCCAGCGTGAGGATGAGCACGACCATGCAGTAGCCGAGCAGCAGCGAGCCGGCGTCGCCGAGGAAGATGCTTGCCGGGTTGAAGTTGTGGGGGAGGAATCCGAGGCAGGCGCCCAGGATGGCCATGGCGAGGATGATGCGTTGGGTGTCGCGGGGGCCGTCGTCGACGAGTGCGAGCGTGAGCGCGATGACGAGGATGCCCGCAGCGGCGATGCCGGTGACCCCAGAGAGCAGGCCGTCGAGCCCGTCGATGAGGTTGGCGGCGTTGCACCCGCCCAGAACGAAGGCGGCGATGACAGCGGCGCCGGTCCAGTAGATGACATCGAACCCGACGCCGAAGAGCACGAACCCGACGGTTTCCTGCCCGTTGATGAGGATGGTGTCGATGCCGAGGCCGTGGGCCACGGGGAGGATGATGCCGCTGGCGACTTTGATCCCGACCTCGTCGAGGGCGAGTGCAGCGGCTGCGAAGAGCTGCCCGGAGATTTTGAGACGCGGGCTGATGTGCGCGATGTCGTCGAAGAGGCCGACGAACATGATGACGGCCATGCCGAGCATGATGGAGAAGGGGACGATTTTGTTGGCCGTGCGGAGCGTGTGATCGGTCGGGTGGTACTCGATGAGCCCGGGGAACTGCGTGGCGATGACGGCGAAGATCATGGCGGCCATGAGGCCGAGGAAGACGGCCACGCCCCCGAGGTAGGCGGTGGGCTGCTTGTGGACCTTGCGCGGGTCGCTGGGGATATCGACGATCTTGTTGGCGACCGCGAGGCGGCGCATGATCGGTGTGGTAAGGAGTGTGACGAGGAAGGCGACGGCAAAGACACCCACGTAGCCCTGGAAGATGCTGGTGCGCGAGACCTCGGCCACGACTTCGGTCGCGGCGGCTGCGGTTTCGGGCTCGTCCAGCGGCGGGGCGAGGCTCATCCAATCCTGTGGTTGCAGCAGGGCCATCATGCGACACGCTCGTCCGCCCGGATGACCCGGGCCAGATCCTCGATGGTCTTCTCGAGCGGCACACGCGCTTCAAAGCCGACCGCTTCGCGGAGGCGGGTCAGATCGGGCCGACGCCGGCGCAGATCCTCGAACCCCGCGGGGTAGGCCTCAGCGTAGGGCACGTGCTCGACGGTCGATTGGGAGCCGAGCGTCTTGATCACAGCCTGTGCGAGCTCGTTGATCGTGATCGGGTGGTCTGAACCAACATTGAACACACGCCCGAAGCAGTTGCCCCGGCCCATGAGTTCGGGCAGGACGCCGACAACATCGCGCACATCGCAGAAGCAGCGCGACTGGGAGCCCTCGCCGAAGACTTTGAGTGGGTTGTTTGCAAGCGCGGCCTCGACGAATCGGGGCAGCACCATGCCGTAGGTCCCGATCTGGCGCGGCCCGACGGTGTTGAAAAACCGTGCGATGACGACGGGCAGGTTTGACTGGCGGTGGTACGCGAGCGCGAGGTGTTCGTCGAGTGCTTTGCTTGCGGCGTAGGACCAGCGGGTGACGGTGGTGGGGCCGTAGACCACGTCGTCTTCCTCGCTGAAGACTTCGCCGACGCCCTTGCCGTAGACCTCGGAGCTGGAGGCAACCAGCACGCGGCTGGGCTTGCCGTCTTCGCCCGAATGGAGCGAGGCCTTGAGGAGCTCGGCGGTGAGCGTGACGTTGGTTTCGATGGCCTCGGCGGGCTTGTCCATCACGAGCTGGACGCCGACGGCGGCGGCGAGGTGGTAGATCTCGTCGAACGCGCCGAGTTCGCCCTGCTCACCCAGGCCGCCGATGAGTCCGCCAAGGTCGCTCTCGATGAACGTGAGGCGTTCGTGCGACTCGGGCAGGTTTGATCGGCGACCGGTCGAGAGATTGTCGACGACGACAACCTCGCGTCCCTCGGCGAGGAGGCGGTCGGTCAGGTGCGAGCCAATGAAGCCGGCGCCCCCGGTGACCAGGGTTCGCAGCGAAGCCCGGTTTGTCGCGCCGGTGGTGGTCATCGTTGTCGCTCGGCTCAGGCCTTGGCTGCCTTGCGGCCGCGCTGCTGGTACTCGTGCGAGGCGCGGATGTTCTTGCGGAAGTACCCGCCTGCGGAGGAGCGGACGGCGTTGATCATGACGCCCAGGAACTCGGCCCTCGTGTCGGAGAGGTCGTTCTTGAGTCTGGCGACCGTGCCGCGCTTCTCGTTCATCGCGCGAGCGACGAGGACGGTGGCGCCGCAGCGGTTGGCCAGCGCGACCGCGTCACCGGCGACGATGGCCGGGGCGGTGTCGATGATGACCATGTCGTAGCGGGCCTCGAGCCTGGTGAGCAGCTCGCCCATCGGATCGGTGACGATGCGCTCGAACATGCGGTGCTCGGCCGAGCCGACGGTCAGCACGTCGAGGTTCTCGTTATCCGTGGTGCAGACGGCTTCGTCGATGGAAGACACGCCGGCGAGGATGTCCACGAGGCCCGGGTTGGCTTCGAGGTTGAAGAGGCCGTGGATCCGCGGCCGGCGGAGGTTGGCGTCGATGAGCAGCGTCTTGATGTCGGCCCGTGCGCACGCCTCGGAGAGGTTGGTGACAAAGGTGGTGGCGCCGGACTGGGGCGTCGCGGGGACGACCAGGAGCGAGCGGTGCCCGGCTTCCTGCATGCGTTTGACGATCGAGACGCGGAGCTGGCGGATGCTCTCGGCCATGACGCCGGTGGGGCGGTCGTGGAAGGCCGTCTCCGGGCGCTCGGGGCGCGAGGGGTCTTCCGAGGCCATCGGGAGCATACCAAGGACGGTCGTCCTCGGGATCATGGCGACGTCAGCCGGTCCCTTGATGCGTTGGTCGAGCACCTCGCGGAGCACGATCAGGCCCGCGACGAGACTGACGAACACAACGAATCCGGCGGGGACGATGATCTTGGGATCGGGGAACGAGGGCCTGTCGGGCACCTTGGCGTGCTGGTAGACCTGCACACGGTTGGAGCTCTCGCGGCTGGCGATATCGTCGAGGTTGTTGAGCGCAGCCTGGGCCTCGTCTTTGCGCTCGCTCACGCGCTGGATCTTGCGATCGAGTTCCATGAGTTCCTGCTGCAGCGCGGCAAGCTCGTTCAGACGAGCTCTGTCCTTATCAATGGCGCTGAGCAGCTCCGTTTCCTGAGCGCGGAGCTGCATGAGGCTCTGGCGGATGGTGTCAACCTGTGCGCTAAAGAGCGACTGCATGATCGAGGTGCGCAGGATGTCGAGTTCTTCCCGCGTGCCATCGATCTGGGACTGGATCTGCAGACGGCTCGGGTGATTGACACCGAGCCCGGATTTCTCAAGCGAGCGGTCCGCAGCGAGAATCTGCTGGAGACCCGACTTGGTCTGGCGGACCAGCGGGTCGTTCTCAGCGGCCTGGCGGACCTGTTCGGGGTAGACCACGCCGCCCGGCGCCGACATGACACGCTGCAACTCGAGCTGCTGGCTCTGGAGCGCGGTGATGTTGTCCTGGATGATGCCGCGACGCTCGACCTTCTCCTGCATCGAGGCGTAGGCCTCGCTCTTGCTGGATTCGATGGAATCGATCTGGTTGACGTTGATGATGCGGTCTCGAGCGCGCTCGCTGAGACTGATCTCGTTCTCGTACTCGAGAACGCGTTTGCTGAGCGACTCGCGCTGTTCGTCGGTGAGTTGATTCGATGAGGTTGCCAGCTCGTCCATGTACGCCTGTGTGATCTGGCGGGCGATGAAGGCGGCGTCCTTGGGCAGCTTGTAGCTCATCGAGAGGACGATGAATTCGGACTTGGGGACGGGCCTGGCCGAGACGTCTTCCTGGAGTTCGCGGATCGCGTCGGCGCGTGCGATAGAGCCAGAGCCATCCATGAACGGTTCGATCCAGTTGGCGGCCTCGGTCTTGAGACCCGGTGACAGCAGGGCGCGGTCAAGCACCTTGTCCGAGACCATGGTCTGGGCCTGCGTGGACATGAAGCGTTCGAGCTGCTCGCGGCTGAGCCGGTCATCGTTGGCGATCTTCAGCGCGTCGACCTGCTGAGGCAGAACCTTGAAGTAAACCTCGGCGCGGTACTTCGGGAAGAATTTGGCAAGAACAAGGTACGCCCCGACACCGACGGCGAGCCCGATGACACATGAGATCATGAGCAGCCAGAAGTACTTCTTGAAGAGCTTGATGGGGTCGATGGACGGACCGCCTCCGCCGCCGCTCGAGCTGGGGGCCGCGGGTCTGGCTGCCATCGGGATGGCGGGTCGCTGTGTGGATGCTGCTGTGCTCATGGTTGCTTTCTCAGAAACGTATCGACCCTGATCTCTTACTGGTTCCGCAGCTCGGTCTGGATCTGTTCCAGCTCGGTGCGAAGCTCCTCATCGAATGAAGCCGAATCCCCGGCCATGATTGTTCGGGCCTGGCCGGCGGCGTCCTGCGCGCCGACCGGGTTACCGGACGCGAGCAATGCCCGCGCAAGATGCACCAGCACAGTCGCCTTATCGACATCTGTCTGGGCCAGGCTAAGTGCCCGTTGCAGAACCGAGACCGCTTCCTCGGCCTTGCCCACCTCGATCAGCACCAGTCCGAGGGTGTCCTGCGACGCCCTCGAATTCGGGTCCAGCTCGACGGCCTTGCGGGCCATGGGCTCGGCCTCGGCGGCCTGGTTCAGATGCTTGGCCAGTGTGTAGGCGAGGTTGTTGAGCACCTCGGCGTCGCTGGGGGCGATCTCAAGAGCCTTGCGCATGTCGCCGGCGGCCCCTTCGTAGTCCGACTCGCCGTAGCGGGCCATCGAGCGGAACTTGTACGCGTTCTGCTTGATCTGGGGGTTCTCGACGGCGTCGATGACCCGGCCGAGCTGGCGGATGCCCTCTGCTTTGGAGGCATCGTCGGTCAGCATGAGCTGTGCGCGGAAGAGCGAGGCCCAGGGCGAGAGTGACTTCTCGCGGTCGAGGGCAGCCAGGTACTGCAGAGCCGCGGACGTCGTCTCCAGCATGTCGGGCAGGCTCCGCGTCCAGGCGACGAGCTGCTGCGGGTTGTTCTTGATGAGCTCGTAGGCGGCGGTCAGGTTCGTCCGCACGCCCTCGGAGTTCCCGGCGGAGTTCTCGATCTTGGCGCGAAGCATGTACGTCGCGGGCGACTCGGCCGAGGTGAGGTTGGGGTCCTGCGCGATCTGGCGCGCCCGGCGTAGGTCCGGCCGCGGCTGCTCGAGGATGCTCGAGGCGAGACGCTGTCCGATGGCGAAAGTCTTGGACTGCTCCCAGGCTCGCTCGTAGTAGCGCATCGCGGTGCGGTGCAGACCCGCGTTGGTGAACATGTCGCCCGCGCTCATCATGAGTGAGAGGTCGGTGGGGCGGCGTTTGAGCGCGGTGTCCACGAGGTCGGATGCCATCTGCTCGCGATCGAGCTCGATGAGTCGGTTGATCGCGCCGAGCCGGAGCTGGAGGCTGTCGGGGTTGGCCTCGGCCGAGGCGACGATGTCACGGGCGGCGTCGTCCATGCGGCCCATCTCGGCGTGCACGAGCGAGCGGAAGCGGTACGCGTCCGCATTCGTCGGGTTCAGCTCGATGGCCCGTGTGAGGTCGGCGACCGCGTCGGGCATGGTCTGGCGGTCGGACATGAGGCGCGTGGCGCGCTTCAGGTACGCAAGCGACTCTTCGGGGTAGTCCTGGATCGCCTGGTCGATCAGATCGTTCGACTCGGCCTCTTTGCCCTCGAGCGCGAGCATGTCGGCTCGCATGAGCATGATGCTGAGCGAATTCAGCTGCTGCTCGCTGAGGTTGTTCATCTCCTCACGCGCCAGCTCGGGCTTGCGGAGCCGGAGGTAGGACTCGATCAGCCGACCCCGGGCGGTGTCCATCTGGAAGTCGGCCGCGATGAGCGACTTGAGCACGGGGACGGCTTCCTCGTATCGGCGGAGCTCGAAGAGCTTGTCGGAGAGGATCGCGTCGGCGATCGGGCTTTCCTTGCTCTGAACGGACTGCGCCTGACGGAGGGTGGTGATGCCCTGCTCGACCAGGCCCCGCTGGATCAGGAAGTCGCCGAACGCCAGGTACGCCGACGGGTCGTTGAGATCGTTTGCGGGCGAGGCGATGAACTCGGAGAAGACATTGATGGCCTTCTGCAGGTCGTTGCGGTCGGCGTGCCAGCGGGCGTCGAGGGCGGCCAGCGCGAGGCTGTCGTTGCTCGAGCGAGCGGCATCGAGTCGGTTGCGCGCCTCGTCGAACTTGCGGAGGTCGAGCGCGAGCCCGATCAGCAGGGTCGAGTTGCGCTGGTTCTCGGGTTCGTTCTCGGCGATGGTCAGGCGTCGCTCGTAGGCGAGCTGCTTGTCGCCCACCATGCCCTCGAGGTGGAGCCACATCTCGCGGAACTGGGCGTCACGCTGACCGATCGAGAGCGCCGAGCGGGCCTCGCTGAGCGCCTCGTTCATGCGGCCGAGCCTTGTAAGCACGACGATGTAGCCCTTGATGAGCTCGACGTTGTCGGGACGCACGGCGATGGCGCGCTTGTAGTTCTGGAGCGCCTGGAAGGTCTCGCCAAGCTCCATCTGCACATCGGCGAGCAGCTTGATCGTGACGGCGTTGACGCTGCCACGCTCGACCGCGGCCTGGAGCGTCCGCTTCGCCAGATCCTTGTTGCCCTCGGCAAGCTCGATCCGGGCGCGGATCGCAAGGCCCTCGGCGCCGTCGATATCGCGGTCCTTGTTGGCCTCGTACAGGCGGCGGGCTGCGACGAGGTCGTTGTTGCGGAGCGCCTCATCGAAGGAGTAAATCACGACGAGCCTGTGCTGCGGGTCGATCGCGCGGGCGGCCGCGAGAGCCGCGGCCGCGGCCTCGGCGTCCTCGTTCTGAAGATGCAGCCTGTGCAGCGCGATCTGGCGTTCGATCTCGGGGATGTCCTCGCGTCCTTCGACAGCGCCGATCTGCTTCTCGATGTCGCCGCCGATGTCGGCGAGGATCTTGAGCGATTTCAGGTTGGTGTTGTCCGGGTCGAGTTCAAGACCACGCGCAACGACCTGCGTGAGTTCGTCGTACCGCTGCGCCTCGTTGAGAAGCTGACCGAGGCCGACGATGAGCGGGACCTCGTCCGGGTGCTCCCGGAGGCCTTCCTGGATGGTGTTGATCGCGGTGTCGAGTTCGCCGCTGTCCTGGGCGAGCATCGCGTCGATCAGGACCTTCTTGACCGGGTCGGTCTCGGCGGAGCTGTCCGCGAAGGCCTTGATGATGTTGAGCTGTTCTTCGATCTCGGGGATGTCGGGACGGATGTCGCGGGCGTGTTCGAGGAGAGTCTCGGCGCGGCTGTAATCACGCAGATCCATGTGCACGCTGGCAAGGCGGAAGAGGGTGTTGATGTCGTTGGGCTGGAGCTGCCTCGCGGCCTCGAGGTACTCGAGCTCGAGGCCCTGGTTGCCGAGCTGCTTGGCGACGGCCGCCGCGAGCTTCAGGCCCTCGGGGTTGGATCGGCTGGTCGCGTTGTTGAATTCGCGGAAGAGTCGGTCGGCCTTGGTGTACTCGCCGCGGGCCATCGCGAGCCTTGCGTCGAGGAACTGCATCATGGGGCGGTCTTCGGGGACCTCCTCGGCGAGGCGGTCGCGGTAGGTGATCGAGCGCTCGAGCCACTCCTTGCGCTCGTCGGACTGGCCCTGGCCTTCCATGCGCGTCCAGCGTTCGATGGCGGCGTCGGCCATGAAGTAGAGCGCGCGGTTGCGGTCCTCGAACCGCAGCCAGCCCTCGGTCGAGACGGGCACGTCGGGCAGATCGGCGATCTTCTCGAAGATCTCGATCGCTTCGGGGTGCTTGCCGAGCTGCCGGAGGAACTGGCCATGGGCGAACTGCAGCGAGCGGTCGGCCTCGGTGTTCTCGCTGGCGCGGTCCCAGACCTTCTCGAGCGCTTCGCCCGCGTCCTCGGTCAGGACCGAGACGATCACGCTCGTGATGACGTTCATCGTGCGGCCGTTGAGCTGGGCCGGTTCGGCGGTGGCGGCCTCTTCGGCGAGCGTCCTCGTGCGGTCCTCGAACTCGGCGAGCGTGCGCTGACGTGCCCGGCTGAGCTCGGGGCCGAAGAGCTCCTTGGATTCCAGGCCACGCAGCGCCTCATCAATGTCGGCGCGGAGCAGCAGGAACTGGGCGGCGATGTTGTCCGGGTTGGCCTGCGCGAACTGGGCGACGGCCTCATGAGCCGCGGCGAATGACTCGCTCGCGAGATTATCGCGACGCGAGAGCTTGGCACGCTCGGCCTTGCGGGAGTGGATGGTGTAGAGCGCCTCGGTGATGCTGATATCGTCCGGGCGGACCTGGCTCGCCTGCTCGAGGTCCTCGATGCCCTTGTCGAGCAGGTCATCGTCGATGTCCGCGGCGATCTGCGCGATGATCGCGATGGCTTCGCCGCGATGACGCCTCAGGTTCTGGAAGATCTCGGGCGATTCCCCGTAGAGCAGGCTCTCGACGCGATCGACCTCGGAGATCAGGAACTCGTACGTGCTGCGCGAGGGGGGCGACGAGCGCAGCATGAGCAGGATCTCGTCGAAGTAACGCTCGTGGGCGTCCAGATCGGTCCGCTTCACCTCGGCGATCGTGCGGAGCACGGAGCGGTACTTCTCGAACTGCACCTGGTAGTCGGTCGCCGTTGCGTTGGGCTTGTTCTGGATCGCTTTGAGGTAGCCCTCGAGATACTCGGGGTTGGTTTGCTCTTCGCTGACCGCGTTGCCCCAGCTGCGTTCGGCGGCTTTCCAGTCGCCCGCGGCCTCGGCCTTCTGTGCCAGAGCGGCGTGATCGGCGCCGGATTTCATGAGGACCAGCGCGGCCCCGACCACCGCAACGCCCATCACGACGAACAGCACTGCGGACAGAATGACCACGAACTTCACATTTACTCGCCCGGACATGTTCGGTCGGTCCTTTCCAAATCCAGGGCGTCAATCGCCCGAAGTGCTCTGGCTCGCCTGGCGGTCGGTCGGGTAGCGTCCGTTCTGGACCTCGACCCAGTCCGGGACACACAGCATCAGATCAGGCAGCAGCTCGCTCAGCAGGCTGGACGATACGGCAGCGAACTCGTCGTAGCTGGAGACGGACTGTGAGTTGAACTGAACTTTCAGATAAAAGGCGTAATCGTTTCGGAGATCGAATGCGAGGAACCGGACCTCCTCGGCGCTGGCGGCGACCCCGCCGTTGGCGACGAAGAAGTAGCCCGCGAACAGCTCCTTGCCGCCCTGGCTCAGGTACTTGCTCGTGCGGACCCGGACGTTCTCGATGTTCTGGGGCAGCCGGACGCGTTTGCCGCGGGTGTCCGACCAGCGCCGGCTCGTGCTGGCGGTGTAGATCGGGCGGTTCTCGGTCGAGGCCTCCTGATCGAGAATCCACCCGGTCTGGTCCAGCTCGAAGGGCAGGGGCGTGCTCTCGCCCGACTGGGTGATGCCCGCGCCGACGAAGCAGCGCTCCGGCACGTGGGGGACGGTGTCGATCTGGTCGGTGTAGTACGCGGCGTGGAACTCGATGATCCGGGGCTGCATGCCCTCTGGCGGGTTCTTCTCCATGAACACGCGCGTCACGTAGTTGGAGGTGCCAAGCTCCTCGAGCACCTCGGCCGAGACGATCTGATCAGCGCCGACCTGCACCCACGAATCCGTCTCGCGCGGGATGCTGGAGACCACGCGGTTGCCCGGGGCGTAGATGGGGAGCTTGTTGAGGTGGATCTTGTAGTAGTTGATCGCCCAGCCCATGCCGATCGCCGAGCCGAAGAGGATCACGAGCAGCACGCCCGTGACGGGTTTGGCAAGTCTGAGCCGGAGCTTCGGGCCCTCGCCCTTGGGCTTGGGTTCCTTGATGGTGGGGGCGATTTTCTCGAGCGCCCAGCCGACGGCCAGGAA
This sequence comes from Phycisphaerales bacterium, assembly GCA_965228265.1. GTDB lineage: Bacteria > Planctomycetota > Phycisphaerae > Phycisphaerales > UBA1924. Next base: position 94,293 of record OZ245804.1, on the reverse strand, counting down.
GAGGCCAAGGCCCGGGATCAGCAGCAGCGTCCCGATGAGCGTGTGCGCCTCGCCCGCGGCCAGGTCGCTGTCGCCCAGTGTGGCCAGCCCCAGGATCGCCACGCGCGTGACGTTCATGAGCAGCGCGACGGGGATGCTGAGCATCATGAGGGTGATGCGTTTCCACCATTCGCGTGTCGAGAGCAGTGCAACGGCGCCGGCAAGCGCGATGAACGCGACGACCATTCGCATGCCGCTGCACGCCTCGGCGACGTTGAGCGGGTGCTCGACGCCTGAGCTCGAGATGACGGTCAGGACGTTGCCATCGACATCGACGGTGAAGCCGAACACCATGCCGATGAGGCTGAGGATGATGTGTGCGCCGTCGCTGGCCAGGAGCTGCAAGGGCCAGGTGATGCGGAGCATCACGCCCTCGGAGACGGTGATCATGAAGACGAGGTACGCGGCGGGCAGCACGAGCCAGCGTGCGACCGCCGGGCCAAAGAGCACGAGCGCCGAGCCCCACATCGTGAGGATGACAAACAGCCCCTGCCCCATGTGCACGCCCGGGATCGGGCCGATCGAGAAGGTGAGGTAGCCCAGGATGCCTGTGCCGACAGCGAGCAGGCCCGGGAGGAAGACCCGCTGATGGGCCTCGGCGATCTGCTGACGTCGCTGCCAGATCAGGTAGCCCGCGATCACGGGAACAAAGAAGGCGTGGCCCCAGTCCTCGAGCTGGCGTGAGCTGAATTCGGATTGCTTCAGAAACCAGCGGTAAAAGAGGCCGCCCATCGAGAGACAGATCAGCGAGATCAGGATGAGGTTGGTCGGCGAGTTCCAGGTGTCCTGCGCGCGCGAGGCGACGTCCTGCGACGTGATCCCTCTCTTCGTGCTGACCGTGGACATGACGGACTCACTCCGGGACGCCCGCGGCGCCTCGTCACCTGATTTGGGGGCAATGCAACCCCGTTTGCTGTACCCGTTGATCGGCCCGCAGCACGTGTCTCGTCACGTCCGGTTGTGTTTCCGGCGGAGAGTTTTTCCCTCTGCCAAGGCACCAGATCGCCCACGAAGAGCCCTGCGGGATCGGTGTTACGTCCATGCCCGAACCACGGTTCACTCGGATCCCGGAGATCCATATCCCGGACCCACTCCGTTGGATTGTTATCACCCCGAGGCCAAGAAGACAGCCCGAGGGGCCTTGGAATAGGCCCCTCGGGCTGGGGGATGCGGAAACGGGATGTGGGATTGAGGGATTAGAAGCCGCGGTCTGTGGGCGGTGCGCCGAAGACGTCGCTGCCGAAGTTCCGGTCAAGCAGGAATCCGAAGCCGTAGGAGGCCCGGAACCCGCCACGGACAACCGCCAGGGGGTAGGCCCAGAAGTTGGTGCCCACATTGATGTGGTCATTGGGCTTCAGGAAGATGTCGGGCTCGCTGTTGTTGGCGATGGCGCGGTAGTTGACGCGGATCGTGGCCTGGCGGTCGGTGCCGACCATGCGGGTGATGTCCACACGCTCGGGGATCGCCAGCCCGCCCAGTCCGCCGGCGGCGGCGAAGAGTCGGCTCAGCGTCAGCTGCGGGTTGTACTCGAACGCGCCGCCCCGGGCGACCTGACCGCTCAGGTAGATCGTGCCGCTGCCCGGCGAGGGCACGCGGAGAATGTCGCCCGGACGGACGACGATGTTGTACCGGGCGTCGCCCTGCATCAGGCGGTCGGCGGGGATCGAGATGATCCGCTGGGTCACGAGGTTCTCGGCTTCGAGCGCCTCGTCGGCCCGTTCGCGGAGCGTGCCCGCCAGGTTCGGCGTGTCCTTGATCTGCACCCAACGCCCATCGATGAAGATCCACTGGCTGGCGGTGGTGTCGAAGGGGCTCAGGCGTTCGCCGTCGGGCTGCTCCTGAACGCCGGAGCCGTCGACCAGATCGACCTCGGGCTCGCGGTTCTCGGGCTGGTAGACCGAGCGGGCGCGTGTGCGCGAGGAGGAGACGATCGAGGGGTTCTCGTCGGCGGGCTGGCTGAGCTCGTCGATGAGATCGATCAGGCGGTCGGTGTTCTGCGGGGCGTTGCCCGTCTCGCCCGTATCGGGGTTGATCGTGCGTGCGCCGGCGGGAGCGCCGACGTCGGAGTATTCGTCGTTGAGGGCGACCTGGCGGATGACAAAGAGTTCCGCGGTGCTCTCGTCGACCATGCCACCGGCCGCGGCCAGCGCGTCGAGCAGGCGGTAGGAGGGCTCGGGGATGAAGTACGGCCCGGGCGCCCGGACGGCACCGATGACGCTGTACTGCTGCTGGCTCCGGCCGATGATGTTGACGCCCACCTGCGGTCGGCGGATGAGGTCCTGTGCGATCAAGCCGTCGGAGACGATCCGCTTCACTTCGTCGCTGGTCGCGCCGAGGACGAAGAACTTGCCGATGTTGAGCAGGTCAATGAGGCCGTTGTTCTCGACGCGGACCTCGAAGGGCGTGTTCACGGACTGGGCGGGGTAGTCGAAGATGGTGACGACGAGCGTGTCGCCGGGGACAAGCCTGTAGTCGGTGATGAGGGGCCTGAGGTCCTCGGGTCGGACGTCGGTGATCTGGACGAACTCGGAGTCGTCGGGCTCGATGGCAGCGATCCTGCGAAGGATCGGCATCGTGGTGGGGGTGTGCTCCCAGTAACCCGTGGTCGAGGGGTCCAGATAGGAGTCGACCTCGCAGCCGACGGAGGCGATTCCGCCAATCGTCAGGCAGGCAGTGAGTGTTGCGGCCGGGAGGAAGCGCCGGAAGGCGCGTTTCATGGTCACGTCGTTGGTCATGTCTGTGGCATCCGGGCTCGAAATCTCTCAGTCACCCGCCATCCGTTGGCGAGATGCACACTCTATCGGACCTATCGGCCCTGGGCAGCGAGTCTAGCGGGCCAGCCGGCACCGCGCCCACGGTCTTGGGTCATGGTTTTTATCGACCGGTGCCCCTGCCAACGTGTGTCAAAGGCACAAACTCGGCTCCAAACAGGCGGGAGCGCCGGAGATGCGCCCTGTCATTTAGGGATCGGGCCTCTCTCGGCCCGCTCGTGATGGCCGACTAGAGTTGTCTGATGATCGACCAACCAGCCGGTGAACCCGCTCTGGCACCCGCCTCGAACGAGGCCCCGAGGCGATCGAGCTCGCTCGAACGCACGCTGGCCCGCCATCCGAGGCCTCTGGGCGGCGACCCCATGAAGAGGGCGTCCAAACCCGTCGTCAGCCTGACGGGCATGGTGCTCAATAACGCCGACGAGCAGCCACACCAGCTCTCGACCAAGCGCAAGCCCAAGTGGCTCAAGGCCAAACTCCCGGGCGGGGCGGGCTACGACCGGCTCAAGGACATCCTGCACGAGCACAAACTCTTCACGGTCTGCGAAGAAGCCGGCTGCCCCAACATGGGCGAGTGCTGGGCCCGGGGCGTGGCGACGATCATGATCCTTGGCGACACCTGCACGCGCGCGTGCGGGTTCTGCAACGTGAAGACGGGCAAGCCCCCGGTGCTGGACAAGGACGAGCCGCGGCGCGTCGCCGAGAGTTTGGCGCTGATGGGCCTCAAGCACGTCGTGGTCACGAGTGTGAACCGGGACGAGCTGCCCGATGGTGGGGCGGGGATCTGGGCGGAGACGATCATCCGCGCCAAGGAAGCCTGCCCGACGATGTCGATCGAGGTGCTGATCCCCGACTTCATGGGTGACGCGGGCGCGCTGCAGATGGTGATCGATGCGAAGCCGCACATCATCAACCACAACATCGAAACGGTGAAGCGGATGTACCCGGCTGTGCGCCCAAGCGCGAAGTTTGATCGCTCGATCGAGCTGCTACGCCGTGTGAAGGAGCAGGGCGGCGTCGCCAAGACGGGCATCATGGTGGGCATCGGTGAGAAGGACTCGGAAGTCCTCGACATGATGGACGAGCTCGTCGAGCAGACGAGCAAGCACAACGGCCCGAACCCGGGCGACCCGTGCGACATCCTGACAATCGGGCAGTACCTCCAGCCGACGCGGAATCACCTGCCGATCGACCGCTGGGTCACGCCAGAAACATTCGAGATGTACCACGAAGAGGGCCTCAAGCGTGGGCTGAAGGTTGTGGAGTCGGGGCCGATGGTGCGTTCGAGCTACCACGCGGATCACCAGGCGGACATCCTGAGCACGATCGAGGCGGAGCGCAAAGCGCGGCAGGGGCAGAAATCTGGATCCTGAGTCAGCGAACCCGTTGACATCACGCATAGCGTGTGATATACACATAGTTGAGAGCAGGGTGCAATTGATGAGGCGGCGTGAACCTCCCATCCTTGCCCGCTGAGAGGAGAGAAGGGACATGGCGATGGAATCGCTGTGTTTTTGCTATCTCCTCGATCAGCGGGGACCGATGGGAGGGCAGGGCGATGGCCCGTGATTCGAAATTTCTGGAGCTGCAGCGCATCCTGGAGTCCAATGGCTGGGAACTCATCCGTATCAAAGGGTCGCACCACGTCTTCAAAGGCGAAGGGCGGCCGCTCCTCAGCATCCCGGTCCACAAAGGGCGGGTCAAAGCGGTCTACATCCGCCAAATCGAAGCCGCGATCCGCGAAGTCGAGCGGCAGCAAGGCGGTTGATCGCCCGATTGCGAGCGATGTCAGGAAGCGGGCCGAGGCGATCGCCCGTTCGTATCAGATTGTTCTGATGCCCGATTCGGATGTGGGCTACTTCGGACGCACGATCGAGATGCCTTATGTGATGGCCGACGGCGAGACGCCCGAGGCGTGCGTGGCGGCGACGCTCGAAGCCACCGCGACGGCTGTGGCTTCACTCCTTGAAGAAGGCCAGACGCCGCCCACGAGCGCGAGCGAGGGCAAGCGTGACCAGCAGGTCAACATTCGACTGACCGCGGAAGAGAAGCTGCTCCTCGAAGAGGCAAGCCGGCGTGAAGGGTTCCGGAGTCTCTCGGACTATCTGCGGTCGGTGGGGCTGAATCGCGCGGGGTGAAGTAAGCTCAGCGCATGGACGCGTACACCCTGCACTGCATCAAGCCCGGTTCGAAGGTCAATCTCCGGGATATCGATCCATCCAAGACGCCCGGTTTGCAGGGCCCCGACGAGCAGGAGCGGGCGGCGGCCGACGCGCTGCGTGCACAGAACATCGAGGTGATGCAGCAGCTCCAGTACCGGCTCGCGGCCGAGGCGAAGCAGTCGCTTCTGATCGTGCTGCAGGGCATGGACTGCTCGGGCAAGGATGGCACGACGCGACGGGTGCTCGGGCCACTCAACCCGCAGGGCGTGCGCGTTTGGAGCTTCAAAAAGCCGACGGACGAGGAGCTGGCGCACGACTATCTCTGGCGTGTGCACAAGGTCGTGCCGCGACGGGGCATGATCGGCGTCTTCAACCGCTCGCACTACGAGGACGTGCTCGTGGTGCGCGTGCTGAACCTGGTCCCCGAGAGCGAGTGGAGTCTGCGGTACGACCAGATCAACGACTTCGAGCGATTGCTGACGCAGTCGGGCACGCGGATCCTGAAGTTCATGCTGCACATCTCAAAGGACGAGCAGAAGGAGCGGCTGCAGGCCCGGCTCGACGACCCGGAGAAGGGTTGGAAGTTCGCCCTGGGTGATCTCGAGACGCGCAAGCGTTGGGATGAGTACATGGACGCGTACGAGGCGATGCTCGAGCGCTGCTCGACGCCGGACGCGCCGTGGTTTGTGATCCCGGCGGACCGGAAGTGGTACCGCAACTGGGCGATCTCAAGCATTGTGCGCCGGGAGCTGGAACTGATGGACCCCATGACGCCACCGATGGACGCGGAGCTCAGGGGTTTGAAGATCGAGTGATTCAGCGGCGTTTTCGGCGGGTATTGGTTGTTGCGAATAACACGATCAGGAGCGAGCCAACACCAGGCGCTGGAACCAAGGACGCGACGCGAAAGGTCGTCAACGCGAATGGAAAGTTCGGTCGCTCGGCGCCGATTCTCCAGATTTCATCTGCGCTGTGGCTGAAAGGGTCGAGCGGGTTCCATGTCGTTCGCCCGGCAGCGTTGCCCTGCCAGACCCGGCTCACGGCGCCGCCACGCAGCCACTCCTCGGTCCACTCACCCCCTCCGCCAGAGGTGTCAAGAAGACCCCAAGGAGTTGTTGTTTCCGGGTAGCTCTCAAGCGGAATGGCGAAGGCAAGATCATCGGCAATCTGGAGTCCCGCAGACGTATCGCCTTCACCGGGCAGCCCAGGCACGGGCATCGTGTCCGATGAGTTATTGAAATTCCACCATCCGCCCTCACCCGGACCGTAGCGGTCCGGGTCGTAGTGCGCTGCTTTCATCCATTCATCCAGGCTCGGGATCCAGTACTTCGCACCTGGGCTGCGCGTAGATTGGTCGGTATAGGGGCTAGATGAGTTGAAGGTGGACACGTCATAGGCTCCGGAAGAGAGCGCCTCGATCGTGTTGACCTTGCCGTTGTGCAGCCAGTTCATGAAGATCGCCGCAGATCTCCACGAAACGCCCGCGATGGGCAGTCGATCACCGCCCGGCGACACAACCCACCGGCCGTTCCCGAAATCAAAGCCTCCACCCATGTAGAGCGGCGCGAATGCGAGATTTGGTTTGAGACCAGCGTCAATCTGGCCATTGAGAAATTCAACGTATTGCGCCGTCGTCACTTCGGTCCGAGCAATCCGATACTCATAACCCACCGATCCGTGCTCAAATACGTGTCCATCCGGATCGGGCCCTGTATATCCTGGATTGCCGACGTCGCCGATCGTGATGAAGTTGAAGCCGTAGTCGGGCGGGGCGGGCTGGGCCGTGGCGGGAGCGGCAGCGAGCGCGAGCAGGGCGAGTCGTTTCATGACAGTCCCGCCATCTTGCGGAGGATCTTGTCGAGGTTGGCCGGCACGGGCATGACGCTGAGCCGGGATTCGCGGACGAGGGCGAAGCCTTCGAAGCGTGCGTCTGCTTTGACGTCTGCGAGCGTGCAGTCCTTGGTCGATTTCTTGACGGGTGTGATGTCGAAGAGCACGAACTTGGGTTCGCCCGAGACGAGTGTCTGCGGCTTGTCGGGGTCGGGGTAGGCGGCTTTGACGACCTTGCCGAGGCCCGCGATGCGTTTCTCTTTGCCGGTGTGGTAGATGAGCACCTCGTCGCCCTTGGCGATGGAGCGCATGTGCTTCTGGGCTGCGGGGTTGGTGACGCCGGTCCAGGCGGTTTTCTTGTCACGGACGAGATCGTCGTACGCGTAGTCGTCGGGTTCGGTTTTGATGAGGAAGGTGGCCATGCGGGATGGTAGGTGGCGTCTCAAAAAAGAAGCACGCCCCCGGTGTCGGGAGCGTGCTCGTGAATCGGTGATGTGTTGAAGGCGATCAGCCGTTGCTGGACTCGTCGGCGCCGGCGTCGGTGAGTTCCTCAGCGGCCTTGTCTTCGCACTCGGTCTCGCAGTCGGTCTTGTCTTCGCAGTCGGTCTTGCCTTCGCAGTCGGCCTTGTCGGTGCAGACTTCGCCCTCGAGAGCGACGGTCTGGGCTTCGCCCTCGACGGCGCAGCAGCTGTCTTCCTTCTCGGCCATCTCGGCGCCCTCAACGGCGCAGCAATCGTCTTCCTTGGCGGCCTTCTCGGCGCCCTCAACAGCGCAGCAGTCTTCGGTGGCTTCGAGGGCCACGGTCTCGACGGCGGCTTCGCCCTCGACGGCGCAGCAGCTGTCGACGGCCTCGTTGCTCACGGCGGTGGCGTCCGCGGCGGCGGCCTCGGTCTCGCAGCTCGAACAGCCGCCCATCACGTAGTACCCACCAACGCCCACGCCCACAGCGGCGGCAACCGCCAGAACGACCGACGTCAGACTCGAACCATGGTTCTTCATCGCTACATCCTCTTGATCTAGATCGTGCGGCGACATCGGCCGCCGGTCAGTGACATCCTAACACATTCAGAGCCCTGAAACAGGCTTTTCACGCAGAGATACGTCCCCGCGGATCCGCGGGTGCGGGGAGAAACCCTGAACCCGGGAAGATTGTTCCCAGAGCGTCTTGAGTCGCCCGGAATTTGGGTCGATAACCGAGCCGGAACCATGACGACCGCTTGCAAGGCAGCGGGCGGACCCGCCATGGAGGAAACACAGAACATGGCCGAGCCCGATCAGAACCCGATCTTTGAAGACACCTCCTGCGAGGACGAGATCGCTGATTTCTCCGATATCGGAGCGATCGCGGACATCGAGGCCCGTTGCCGGGCGTTGGTGCGCGCCGAGCGTCAGCTGGCCGACCGCGAGCGAGAGTTCTCGGAGATGAGCACGAAGATGGCCCACGAGCTGCGCGAGGCGGCCGAGGCGATCCGTGACCAGGAGAAGGCGCTCAAGCAGGCGGGGGGCGTGCCGCCCTATCTGAAAACCCGCCGGGAGAGGCTTGCGCGGATCCGCCGGGCTCTTCGGGACAAGTACAACCAGCTCGAGCGGACCGAAGCGGTGCTCGAGGAACGCGCCCGTGAGGCGGACCAGGTGCTCGCCAACAGGCGTGAGATCGCGCGTCAGGGCGCGGCTCTGCAGAAGCGCGAGCAGCGAGTGGTCTCGCTCATGGCGCGGAACAAGACGATTACCACGCTTTTCTACTCGGTTGCGACCATTGCGATCGTTGCGGTGCTGAGCTGGGCGCTGGCGGATCAGGCTGCACCGGCGCGGTACGCCGTCACGGCTGAGATCCGCGCCGACGGGCGTGGCCGGACGCTGTCAGAGGACGAACTGAACGAATGGCAGCGGTACCACGAGAGTGTGCTGACCGATCCGAGCCTGATGGAGCTTGCGTCCGATCGGCTTGGCAAGCGTGGCATCGAGGAGCTCGGGCAGCCGGGTGAGCTGGCGGCCCGCTTGAAGAGCGATCTGTCATTCGAGTCTTCGGAGCCGGGCCGGCTTGTGCTCGAACTCCGCGGCGACGGCGCAGGTGTCACCAAGCGCACGCTCGATACGTACGCCGTGTCGATCGTCTCGCTCGCCAACGGCACGAAGGACCAGCGAGCCGGCGGCGCGGGGACCAAGCTGACCGTGGATGCCACGGTCGAGCCCGACCCGCTCGTCGACGAGCGGCCCGTGTACGCGGCCGGCATCGGCGGCGGTGGGCTGCTGGTGGTGGGTCTCGGCGGGATGGTGCTCTACCGCAGGCTGCGCGCACAGCACGCTGCCTACGAGCAGGGACTCATCGGCGGCGATTGATCCGGAGCCAGGCCCCTCTCAGCGAGCCCGTCTCAGAGAGCCAGTGTGATCGTGCCTGTTTGGTCGTGTCTGTTTGATCAGGCGGCGACGATCATGACGAGTTCGAGGGCGCCCGAGGCGGTGCGGGCGGCGATGGCGATGTTGCCGCGAAGCTCATTGGTGAACGCGAACTCGTGGCCGTCGGTTTCACCGTTCGAGGTGAAGGTGGTGATGGTCGAGACGTACTTCTGATCGTCGTCGAGTACGACGATCTCGTACTGCCCGTTTTCGAGGACGGGCAGTCGGTTGCAGACGAAGTAGCTGCGTTCGGTCTCGGTGTTGGTGAAGACGGCGGCGATGGTTTCCATCGAGGGGTCGACGGGCGAGAAGAGCACGCGTTCGGAGTTGGGGCCGAACATGGCGTTCTGGAGTCCGGGCATGTTGCCGTAGCGGAGGAAGAGGTCGGCCGAGGTGATCGACGAGATGCGGTTGCCCATGTCTCCGATCTGGTTGCGGAGTTCGAGCGAGAGCACGCCGCCGAAGACGGTGGTGACAGCCAGCACGATCGCGGCGGCCCGCCAGGCGGGCATCACGCGTCGGCGGTGAATGTCGGCAGGAGTGGGACCGGTGCCGGCGCTGACCATCCGCTCGAAGCGGAGGGTGTCGGCGGTGACGGCAGCGCCCGCGGCTCGGCGGACGGCATCGACGACAAGGCGGCGCAGCTCGGGTCGCGGCGAGACATCGGGCAGCAGCTCAGACTGGTCCGCAAAGCGGGACTGCTCGCGCCGGATCTGGGCCTTGATCGATTCGGGCGCCTCGGCGAAGGCGGTCTCGAACTGTTCGAGTTCATCGTCCTCGAGCAAGCCGCAAGAATCGAGGAGAGCCATCTCGAGGAGTTGCTGGGCGTTCATGACACTGATTCCTCTACACCGCTGCATTCACGAAGCCGGACGAGTGCCCTCGAGAGGGCGGATTTCACGGTTCCGATCGGGGTGTCCAGCTCTTCCCCGATCTGCCTGAGCGTCTGTCCGCCCAGGTACGCACGCATGACCACCGTCCGCTGGAGTTCCGGGAGAGTGGCAATCTTGTCCATGAGCGACGCGAATCGCTCTTCGGTTTCGAGGCCCGCCCCGTCGACCGGTTCGGCGATCGGGGGGTGGAATTCCTCGTTCATCTTCACGGGTTTGATCCGCGACTGGCTCCGGCGGAGACGGTCCACCAGGTGGCGGCGGGTGATCAGAAGCACCCAGGTCACCAGGGCCGCCCGGGCCGGGTCATACCGGTCCGCGGTCTTCCAGAGGCGAACAAAGACCTCCTGCACCGCGTCCTCGGCCTCGTCCCGCGAGGGCATCGCCTGGTACGCCAGTCGATACACAAGCGACCCGAAGCGGTCGTACAGCTCAACCACGGCGGATTCCTCGCCCGCGGCGATGCGCTGCATCAGCTTGAGATCGGCTTGTTTATCGTTCGCAGACGCCATTTTTGGCCTATGTACGGTATTCGTCGGTCCCTGTGCTCAGCATACAGGTACGTAGGGCAGAATCGGGGGGATCCTTGACCCAATTGGATTTTCGACTCCAATCGGCCTCCGGGGCGAACAAGAGGGGGCCGATAGGGATTAGTACCAGTTGTGCGAACTGCGAATTTCCCATAAACTCGGGAACTGGAAACGCCCTCGCGGGGGCTCGTACGGGGAGTGATGACAATCCAACGGTCATGGGCCAACTCGTCCCATTCGTTCAAGGCTGACCGCCGATCGTCAGCCTTTACGCTGATCGACGTGCTCGTCACGCTCGTGGTGATCGCTGTGCTTGTCGGGATCATGCTCCCTTCGCTGGCGGTGGTGAAGGAGACCACACGCCGAGTCGTGTGCAGTTCGAACATCCGCCAGGTTGGTCTCGGCATCACGATGTTCGCCGACGACAACAAGGGGCTGCTTCCCTCGACGACGTTTACCAACATCAATCTGGGCCGGTTGCCCGCGGAGACGAACCGCTTGCGGATCGCCTCGACGTCGCTGTACGCGTCGCGTGTCAACACCGACAACCAGCCGTCGGCGCAGTGGGACGGCCTGGGCCATCTGTACAACGAGGATTACCTCGAGACGCCGGGCATTTTCTACTGCCCGTCGCACCAGGGTCGTTTCCGTCACAGCGAGCAGGTAGCCGCGTGGAACAGGTCTGACTCGAACATCGTCGGGAACTTCCAGTACCGCGGCGAAGGGCCCAACGGGGACCGAAGGCTGTTCATGATCACGCCGAGACGCTCGGCGATCGTGTCGGACTCGATCCGCTCCGAGCAGGATCTGAACCACGACAGCGGGATGAACGTGCTCCGCGCGGATCTGGCGGTCTTCTGGTTCGGCGAGCTGGACGACGACGTCATGTCGCTGCTCTCGCTGAGCTCGCCCGCCTCGACGGATCGCGTCTGGGCCGAGCTTGACGGGTTTGTCAGCGGGGGCGGCAGCAGCGGCTCCAACTGATCAACCCTCTGATTGAGACCCACTGAATCAACCCCGGAATCCGGCCCGATGCATCACATCCGGGGCGGCCTTGTAAGCATGCAGGTGCGAGGGCGGCAGAGTATCCCGTCGAATGGTCCTATCCCGGGGCGTCTACCCTACTGGTCCCGGCAAGAACACACCTCGGAGAGTGGAGTAGTCCCATGCTGATGAGAAGCCGAACCGTTGTCTCGTTTGTCGTTGCCGCTGCGGCGGCGTTTCTGGGTGGGCCCGCGCAGTCGCAGATCACGCCCGATCGGACGTACTACGGCATCGAGCGGGCGTTCCCGGTGCACGTCACCAATCCCGATGGCAACGAAGAGGCGCTCAGCGTCAAGCTGCTCGACGCGTCGAACGCGGTGCTCGAGACGGTCGAATCGGTCGAGCCGGGACAGGTCGATCTGGCGGTGCTCTTCCCTTCGCTGTGGGAATCCAAGGGCTCGCGCGGCGTGCTGTACGCCCAGTTGTACACGGGCGAGGAGCCGGTCGGCCCGGCGGTGGTGCTCCAGCCGATGATCTCGCAGCCTTACGCGGCGCTCGATCAGCGGAGCGGGAGCCTGTCGTGGACACCCAGCCCGCGCACGTTCACGGGTTACCGCGCGTACGTCGAGAAGAACGTGCTGATGACCACGACCGAGGGTGACATCCTCTTCCGCATGCGTCCGGACCACGCGCCGAACACCGCGTGGAACTTCATGCAGCTCGGTGATGGCGGCTTCTACACCGACATCATCTTCCACCGCATCGTCACGCAGCCCAACCGCTTCGTGATTCAGGCGGGCGATCCGCTGGGCGAGGGCTCGGGCGGGCCCGGGTACATGATCGATCTCGAGGACAGCAAGCTGCCGCACGATTTCGGCGTGATCTCGATGGCGCGTTCGGGCGATCCGAACTCGAACGGTTCGCAGATCTTCGTGTGCCTGAGCCGCGAGGCGACGCGGGCGCTCGACGGCCGGTACACGGCTTTCGGCCAGGCGATCTCGGGCGCGGAGGTGATCAACAAGATCGCCGACACGCCCCTCAACGGGCAGCGTCCGGTGAACCCGCCCAAGATCAAGAGCGTGAAGCTTGTGGACGCCGCTCCGCGTGGCACCGGGCCCGAGCCTGTCAAGGCTCCGAGCGCTCAGCCCGCCGGCGGCCGGTGAGCACTAAAAATGAAACAGCCGATCAGGTGAGCTGATCGGCTGCTGTGATGAGTGACGAATTCAAACTATCCGACTGGGTCGATCCGATGCGGGTCGACCCGGTTTGTTTTTGGGTCAGAACCGGTATTCGGCGGAGATCCCGATCCCGAAGGCGGGGTCGAGGATCGCGTCGCCCTGGCGGACCTCGTTGGTGTCGCGGAGGCTGACCTCGCGGTAGACGATCGCGCCGATTCGGCCGCTGACGGTGAGGTTGGGTTCGGGCTTCCAGGTGGTGATGAACATGAGGGGGATGGACCAGTCCTCGAAGACGCCGTCGGGGAGCTGGTTGTTGTCCTCTTCGAGCCTGAACTGTTTGTAGTCGAAGGTGATGCTGCCGCCGACTTCCCAGGCGTCGTTGAGGTGGTAGGTGATCTCGGCCCCGGGTCGGCCAGCGCCCGAGGTCGCGCCGAGCACGAAGCGCCAGTAGTCATCGATCTGCCAGCGGATGGTGGGGACGGGGAAGAGGGTGAAGTCGTCCTCGAGCTGCGAGAAGCCGCTGACAGCGAGTCCGATCGAGAGGTCCTGGTGGACGTGGTACATCATGCCCACGTAGCCGCCGTAGGTGAGCGTGTCACCGAAGTCGGCGCCGGCTTCGCCGCTGCTGGCCAGACGGGCGCCGCCGAAGATGGACCATTCCGGGTCGAATGTGTGCATGATGGTGCCGGACAGGCTGTTCTGCATGCCGTAGTCGATGGGGTCGGTCCGTCCGCCGCCGAACGAGCCGAAGCGGTCGAAGTCGTAGCCAGTCGAGGAGTGGCTGAAGGTGAGTGTGGCGTCGGTCAGCTCATCGACGGGGATGACCGCGGTGATGGCGGCTTCGATCGAGGCGGAAGTGAGCTCACCTCCTGATCGTCCCCGGCTCTGGGCGGCGGTGTAGAAGTCGGCGCTGCCGGTCGCGAAGAACCGGATCTCCTTCTCGGGAGCGATCTGGATTCCGACGTCTTCGTCGTCGCCGAAGCTCTGAGCGAGGGTCGGGGCAGCAAGGCCCGCCAGCAGGAGAACAGAAAGCGATTTCACAGGCATTTGGTTCCTCCGGGAGGCAGTGCGACCGGTCCCGCGGGGCGAGTATAGGTCGGTGCAGAGGGATCATCGGGCAACGGACAAGAAGCGGCCTACACTCCGCTCCCAACGGGGCGGTAACTCAATTGGTAGAGTGCCAGCTTTGCAAGCTGGAAGTTGAGGGTTCGATTCCCTTCCGCTCCATTCTCCCGGGTTCCCGGGGGATTCTGTTCCGATAATCACACGGATAGCGACGGCGCACACGGATTGACGTGGGGCGACGCGGAGTTGACGTGCGGTCGACCCGTGGCGGCGGCTGCGCTGTGTTGTGGTGGGGGGCCTGCCGACCTCGTTCAATCGGCAGGCGATCGGCGGGCGAAAGAAAGTGACCCCGGCGGGATTCGAACCCGCGTTACCAGGATGAAAACCTGGTGTCCTGGACCAGACTAGACGACGGGGCCATCCAGTGGGCATGACTGTAGGGCCCCAATCCGGCCCGTGTCTCGGCGTAGGCTTGTCGAATGGCCCAAACCCCCGTCACGCCCATGCCAGGCCTCGATTCCGCGTCGCCCGTGATGCTCGTGGGCGGGACCTTCGATCCGCCTCATCTGGCCCACACCGAGCTCCCAAGGCAGGCCCGGGAGATCGTTGCCCCCGGGGCGTTCCTGTACTTCGTGCCCGCGGCCAGATCGCCTCACAAAGAGGGCGGCCCGGAAGCCACTGGCATGCAACGGGTTGCGATGCTCAGGCTCGCTTTCGCGGAGATCGCCAAGGCGGACGTCTGGACCGACGAACTCGATCGGGCGGCCTCGGGCGAGCCGAGCTACTGGGTCACCACGCTTGCGAGAGCACGGCAACTCGTCGGCCAGGCGAGGCGGCTGCTGTTTCTCGTCGGCGCGGATCAGGCGATCAGCTTCGACCGCTGGCGCGAGCCGGAGCAGATTTTGGAACTCGCCGAGATCGTGGTGATCAACCGGGGCGACGTGCGCACGAAACAGGAACTGGCCGATCGTCTTGCGGGCTCGAGTCTGCGCGACCGGTTGGTGGACGCATGGTGCGAGGTGGACCACCTTGAGATCAGCGCGACAGCTGTGCGCGAGGCGCTGGGGGCGCAGAAAGAAAGCGACCTCCGGGGCGTCGTCTGCCCGGAGGTCGCTTTATATATCAGAACGAAAGATCTCTATCGAGACTGAATCAAGGGAACGAGTCAGCCCACGATGGACTTGAGCGCGTCGGCCTTGTCGGTCCTTTCCCAGGTGAAGGTCTCGAAGGACTTGGTCGAGCCGTCGTTCATCGCGACCTCGACGCTGCCCGGCTCGCGGCCGAAGTGGCCGTGGTAGGCGGTGTGTGCGTAGATGGGGTTGGTGAGCTTGAGCGAGTCGATGATGCCGCGGGGTGTGAGCTTGAAGACCTCGCGGATGGCGTGTGAGATCTTGACGGGGTCGGCTTCTTCGGTGCCGAAGGTGTTGACGTGGACGCTGGTGGGCTGGGGGACGCCGATGGCGTAGGAGAGCTGGATCTCGCACTGCGAGGCGAGGCCCGCGGCGACGACGTTCTTGGCGATGTAGCGGGCCATGTAGGCGGCCGAGCGGTCGACCTTGGTGGGGTCCTTGCCGCTGAAGGCCCCGCCGCCGTGACGCCCGCGTCCGCCGTAAGTGTCGACGATGATCTTGCGTCCGGTGAGCCCGACGTCGCCGTGGGGGCCCCCGATCTCGAACTTGCCGGTCGGGTTGATGTGCACCTTGATGTCGTCGTTCCAGAGGTTGCCGACGACGGGTTTGATGACGTTCGCGAGGACCTGCTCGGCCAGGCCCTTCTGGTCGTTGCTCCACTTGGGCGCGTGCTGGGTCGAGAGGACGACGGTGTCGAGCCGGGTCGGCTTGTTGTCTTCGTCGTACTCGAAGGTCACCTGGCTCTTGGCGTCGGGACGCAGGCCCTCGACGGTGTTGGAGCGGCGGACCTCGGCGTGCTTGGCGACGAGCTGGTGGGCAAGTTGGATAGGCAGCGGCATGAATTCGGGGGTCTCGGTGCAGGCGAAGCCGAACATCATGCCCTGGTCGCCGGCTCCCTCTTCGCCCTTGCTGCCCGAGTCGACGCCCATGGCGATGTCGGGGCTCTGGGCCTTGATGGAGCTGAGTACGGCGCAGGAGACGTGGTCGAAGGCCATGTCGCCCGATGTGTAGCCGATGCGCTCGATGGTGCTGCGGACGATGTCGGGGATCTCGACGTAGGCCTCGGTGCGGACCTCGCCTGCCACGATCGCCATGCCGGTGGAGACCATGGTCTCACAGGCGACACGGCTGTTGGGGTCCTGCGCGAGCATCGCGTCGAGAACGGCGTCAGAAATCTGGTCGGCGACCTTGTCGGGGTGGCCCATGGACACGGACTCGGAGGTGAACTGGTAGCTCAAGCTGGGTCTCCTGCTTCAAATGCGGGTTGAGAAAGACTGTAGAGAGCGGGCCGGGTGAGAACCACCGGCCTGTCCGGGCGTTGCGCGCGAGGCTCCGACGCTATTGTTGTCGCATGGCCAAGCGACAGAGCCCCAAAAAGCCCGGTCTTACCTACGCGGACGCGGGGGTGGACCTCAAGACGTATGACTCGTTCATCTCCGGGCTCGGGGCCATGGTCCGGCGGACGCACGGGCCCAGGGTCATCCAGAACCCGGGGGGGTTCGCGGGGCTGTTTCGGCTCGATTACAACCAGAAGCTCTTCAAGCAGAACTACGTCGACCCGGTTCTGGTCGCCTGCTGCGACGGCGTGGGCACCAAGCTCAAGCTCGCCACCGAGATGAACGACTACTCGACGATCGGGATCGACCTCGTCGCGATGAGCGTCAACGACCTGATCGTCCAGGGGGCCGAGCCGCTGTTCTTCCTCGATTACATCGCGGTGCCCAAGGTGATCCCCGAGATGCTGAGCGCGATGGTGCACGGCATCGCCGGCGCGTGCAAGGACTCGAACTGCTCGCTCATCGGGGGCGAGACGGCCGAGATGCCCGATGTGTACGCGCCGGGTGAGTTCGACATGGCCGGCTTTGCGGTGGGGGTGGTCGAGCTCAAGAAGGCGACCGACCCCCTGCGCGTGGCGCCCGGGGATGTGGTGCTCGGGCTCGCCTCGGACGGGTTGCACTCCAACGGCTTCAGTCTGGTGCGCAAGGTCGTGTCGCACGCCAAGCTCGATCTGCACAAGGTGTACAAGGATCTCGACCCGGAGCAAACGCTCGGCAAGGTGCTGCTCACGCCGACGAGGCTGTATCCCGCGCCGATCGTGCGTGTGCAGCGGGCGTACAAGGTCAAGAAGATCATCAGCGGGATGGCGCACATCACCGGGGGCGGGCTCGCGCAGAACATCGAGCGCGTCCTGAACCCGCAGGTCGATGCGGTGCTCAATCGCAAGGCGTGGGACGTGCCCGCGGTCTTCAAGTTCCTCC
Source organism: Phycisphaerales bacterium (assembly GCA_965228265.1). Lineage (GTDB taxonomy): Bacteria > Planctomycetota > Phycisphaerae > Phycisphaerales > UBA1924. Next base: position 77,059 of record OZ245804.1, on the reverse strand, counting down.
AGAAGCACGGCAAGGTCGACGACGCCGAGATGGACCGCGTGTTCAACATGGGCATCGGGTACGTGCTGATCGTGCGGCCGACGTTCGCCGAGGCGGTGCAGCGCAAGCTCGAGAAGCAGGGCGAGACGGTGTGCGTGCTGGGCGAGATCCGCAAGGGCACCGGAGCTGTGAAACTCAAGTGAGGGAGCTACCCCGATGGCTGGTGAGATGGAGAACAACGCTCAGAAGATGAGCGAGTTAACCAATCGCGGCGGGCTGATCGGGGCATATCGCCTTGACGGCAAGGGCGGCGGCGTCGACATCGATTGGGACGCGATCGAGGCCGACCCGAAGGGGGACAAAGAGCAGGGCGATATCTGGGTCCACCTCGACCGCACGGGCACAAAGGCGCGCCAGTGGGTGGAATCCGGCGCAAGGCTCCCCGACTCAGCGATCCGCGCGCTGCTTGAGGAAGACCCGCGTCCGAGGTTCTCGTATTACCCCGCGATGGAAGGCTCGCCCGAGGGCATGCTCTTTGTGCTGCGCGGACTCAACTTCAACGAGAACGCCGACCCCGAGGACATGGTCTCGATGCGCCTCTGGATCGACGAGAACCGCGTGATCACAACCCGCAAGCGGCGGATCATGTCGGTCGACGATCGGCGGCAAGCGCTTCTGCGCGGCACAGGGCCGTGGGAATCGGTTGATGTATTGATGGGCATCAACGAATCGCTCATCGAGCGCATGGAACCGATCCTGGTCGGGATGGACGACGAGCTTTCGGCGCACGAGGAAGACGAGGAGCGTCGGGATCTGGGCAGCATCCGGGGCAAGATCGCCGACCTTCGGCGCAAAATCGTGATGATCCGCCGGTACCTGGCGCCCCAGCGTGATGCGCTCCTGCTAGCCGAGCGGGAATTGCCGCACTGGGCGGGCGATCACGTCAAGCACGCGATCCACGACTCGGCGATCGGTCTGGCGCGGATCGTTGACCATCTCGACGAGATGCGTGATCGCGCGACAGCGGTGCACGACGAGCTGAGCCTCATCGAGAACGAGCGGATGGGGCGCATCAGCCTGCGACTGACCGTGATCGCGGCGGTGTTCCTGCCGGCGAACATGATCGCGGCGATCTGGGGTATGAACACGGGCGGGCTGCCGCTGGTGGGGCACCCCTACGGGTTCTGGGTCGTGATGGGGATCCTCGTGGCGTGCGCAGCCGCGGGGGTTTACATGGCGCGGGGCCTGTTGCGTTAGTGAGCCGTGGCGATGCCGGTGTACGTCGGGTGGGGCGTGCCCGTGCCGATGTTCTCGAGCTCCTTGAGCTTGTTGAGATACTCGCTGACGACGATCATGACCGTCGCGTGGCTCCACGTAAGCGGGCTGACCGAGATCGGCGCGCCCGTGTACGGGTGGAACTGCTCAGCGAGCACGCCCGAGGGCAGCTGGCGGTAGGTGCACCAGTTGATCAGGTCGAGCGCTTCGGTCATGTCGGCCTTCGTCTTGGCGCGTGAGATGATGTACTGCGCCTGCCAGAGCGTGCAGATCACCCACGGGTTGCCCGGGACGATATCGAGCTTGCTCGATTCGATCTGGTGGTAGTAGTCGTTCTGGTAGCGGGCGACGCCGCCGATCTCCGTGCGGACCGAGAGCAGATCGCGCGTGGCCTTCTGGTCGCTGGCGATCTTCGGGTCATCGGGGTCGAGCCCGCCGATGGCAAAGAGCGCGTAGTTCGAGGCGTCGGCGACGAGGTCGAGGCGGTAGGAGCCGTCTTCCTGGGGCACGGCCCGGCGCGCAAAGCGCCCCGCCGGCTCGTGCCAGAAGTGCTTCATGAACGCGAAGGTCATCCGCTCGGCCGCCTCGGTGTACTTGGCGGCGCGGTCGGGCTCGCCGAAGTCTTTGCAGAACTCGGCCGCGGCCTTGAGCGCACCGATGGTGCTGGCGACCGTGAACGTGTGCACGCCCCGGCGTTCTTCCCAGAGATCCCACGACTGCTTCGGGATGCCGTTGGCGTCGCGGTAGCTGCACATCCAGTCGGCCGGACGGACGATCAGCTCCTCGTAGACGCTCTTGATGAACTCGACGTCGCGGAAGGTCTCGAAGTGCTGGCGCAGGGCCCAGACGACCAGAGCCGTCTCGTCCTGCTGGATGGGCAGGATCTTCTGGCCTTCGAGTGTCCACGGATGCCAGCTCGAGGCGAGCGAGCCCGAGGGGTTGTACTTGTGGAGGAAGAAGCCTTCCTTGTTGATCACGCTGGCCGAGAAGCGGAAGAACTGGCGTGAGAGTTCGCTCTGCCCGGTGAGGATGAGCGAGTACGCGCAGAGCGCGCCGTCGCGGGGCCAGCAGTAGGAGTAGTGGTCGCCGCCGAACTGGGCGATGTCGGTGTCGTTGGCAGCGATGATCGCGCCGCCGTTGTCGACCTGTGTGCGCAGGATGAGCGCCGAGCGGTAGTACATGTCCTCGACGGACTCGGGCAGCGGGCTGGTGTCGATGCGTTCCTTGTGGACCCAGGTTTTCCAGTACGCCTCGGTCTGGTAGATCATGCGCTCGGCGCTGGTGTCCCAGATGAGTCGGTTGAGGTTCTTGACGTCGTCGTAGCTGCGTCCGCAGGCGAACCAGTTGGTGACGTAGCTCTCGCCGCCCGCGGGGACGTGGAGGTTGAATCCGATGGTGGCGTCGACCGAGCCTTGGGCGATGGTGTTGCGTCCGAGGTGTCCGTCCTCGGCGTCGCGCCAGGTGCCCTCGGCGCCGCCGACACGCTTGGACCCGATGGCCCAGTGGTCGATGCCGCACTTGTGCTGGTCGCAGGCGTTGACGAGGAAGTAGAAGCCGTCCTTGTAGAAGACGACGGAGTTGGTGGTGGGGTCGTAGTTGGCGGTGTCGCCGACGGGGTTGCCGCCGATCGAGAGATCGTGGTGGAAGAAGATGCGGACGTCGCGGTCCTTGCCCATGAGGTCGCGCACGGTGGTCTTGCGGAAGTAGATGGGCTCGGTGTGGTCGACCGCGTCGTTGCAGACGAGCTCGATCCCGAATTCCTTATGGACGAGCGAGACCTCGGTGACGAGTGTGTCGGGCTTGTAGCGGAGCGTGCGCTTCCAGCCGGTCTCCTCGATCCAGGCGAACTGCCCATCGACCCAAACGCCGAAGCGCTGGATATGGCCCTGTGTGTGGTTGGGCTGGCCCACGCAGGGGAAGTAGATATCGCGGATGCGGTAGGTGCTGTCAAAGTTGATCAACAGCGAGCCGTTGCCGACGGGGATGTCGCGGGGCATGGAAGGTTCGTCCTTGCTCTGGGCGGTCCGTGGGCGCTCCATCGCGCCTCACGAGGGTATCGGTCGGTCAGGGGGGGCGGTTGTGCCCGATCCGGGGGATCAGCCCGCCAGAAACTGATCCGCGAGGGCGGCGGCCTCGCTGTCGTCCAGCTCGGCCTCGCTCTCCGGGGTGGTCGCCACCACCGGCGCACCGCCCAGGGCCTCGATGCGGGCTTTGACATCCCCGATAAAGGAGATGGACACGCCGAAGTTCTCACCCACCTTCACGGCCTGTCCCTGTCCGATCGGAACGTTGTTGACGAGCAGGTCGAGCTCGTCGTCGGCGGGCTTGTTGAGCTCCAGGATCCGGCCCGGGGTGAGCTCGGCGATTTCCTTGAGGCGCATATTCCGGCGTCCCACGCGGACGATGAGGGGCACCTCAAGCTTCAGGATGGCATCCAGCTTTTTCGCCATGGCTGCACGCATATCGGCAGGACGGGCCCGGGTTCTGCGGGAAAGGGGCCAATCGAATCGGGTCCGGGCCCGGTTAGCCGTCGTAGCGGGCGAGGATGAGGGTGACGTTGTGCCCGCCGAAGCCGAATGTGTTGTTCATGGCGTATCGGATCGGACGCTCACGGGCCTCGTTGGCGACGAGGTTCATGTCGAAGGGCTCGACGGAGCCGTCCTCACGCTTCGTCCCCGGGTTGTGGAGGTTGATGGTGGGGGCAATGATGCCCTCGCGGACGGCGTGGAGGCAGGCGATGGTCTCGACCGCGCCCGAAGCGCCGAGCGTGTGCCCGTGCATGGACTTGGTGGAGCTCATCAGCAGCTTCCCGCCGGCGGACTTGCGTGCGTGATCGCCGAAGAGCGAGATGGCGGCTGCGACCTCGGCCGAGTCGCCCAGGGGCGTCGATGTGCCGTGGGCGTTGACGTAGTCGATCTCTTCCGGGTTCAGGCCGGCGTCCTTGAGCGCCCACTCCATGGAGCGTTTGGCGCCGCGTCCCTCGGCGTTAGGAGCCGTGATGTGGCTCGCGTCGCAGGAGTTCCCGAAGCCGACGAGTTCACCGAGGATGGTGGCCCCTCGGGCCTTGGCGTGCTCCTCGCTCTCGAGGACGCAGATGGCGGCTCCCTCGGCGAGGAGGAACCCGTCGCGGTCGGCGTCGAAGGGTCGGCTGGCGCCCTCTGGGTCGTCGTTGCGTGTGCTCAGGGCCTTCATGGTCATGAACGCGCCCAGGCAGAGCGGGGTGCACGCGGCTTCCGAGCCGCCGGCGATCATGACGTCGGCGTCGCCGCGCTGGATGTAGCGCATCGCGTCGCCCATGGCGTGCCCGGAGCTGGCGCAGGCGGTGGCGTGCGCGGAGGCGGGGCCCTGGAGGTTGTGCTTGATCGAGATGTTGCCCGCGACCGCGTTGACCATCAGGCGGGGCACGGTGAACGGGTTGATCCGGTCCGGGCCTTTGGAGTTGAGCGTGGTGACGTTGTGCTCGATGGTGGAGATGCCGCCCACGCCCGATCCGACCACCACGCCGCAGCGGATGGGGTCTTCCTTGGACATATCGAGCCCCGAGGCTTCGATGGCTTCCTGGGCGGCGACCATGCCGAGCTGCGTGCACCGATCGAGGCGGCGGAGCTCCCGTTTGTCGATGAACTGCTCGGGGTTCCAGTCCTTGATGGCACCGGCGATGCGGACGGTCCAGCCTTCGTACTGGTCGAACGCGGGGTCGGTCACGTGCGAGATGCCGCTGCGGCCTTCGCGCATGGCACTCCACGTCGACGGTGCGTCCTGACCAAGGTTGGTCACGGCCCCGACGCCGGTGATCACGACTCGGCGATTCTCACTCATGGAAAGCAGCTCCACACGCAAGGCCGAGCGAGGGTTCGATTCCCGGCACGGCCCACAAAAAAGGCGGCAACGCAGCCGCCTCCGGATCCCGGATCAGGAAAGCACGCAGGGGGCGGCGATCAATCGGTGCCCTGTGCGCCCTTGATGAACTCGATCGCCTGGCCGACGGTCTTGATCTTCTCGGCCTGGTCATCGGGAATGGATGTCTCAAAGGCGTCCTCGAACTCCATGACCAGCTCGACGGTGTCGAGGCTGTCGGCGTTGAGGTCCTCAACAAAGCTTGTGTCACGGGTGATCTTGGCTTTATCAGCGCCGAGTTGCTCGGCCACGATGTCGATCACCTTTGCTTCGATGTCCTGCTCTGTCACGCGTAATTCTCCGTCCCTGCACACCCCCGGGGCGAGACCACCCCGCGGCCCGGTGCAAGGCAGGATTCTAGCCAAATCGGACGTGCCAGCAAGCGAACGCCGATTCTCGTGCAATATGACGGGGTTCTTCCTGAGTGACACGCCCAAACCACGATTCCATCGGGGTTTACGGGCGGGGTGACCAAATGCCCTCCCCGATCGGTGGGACCACTCAGGATGGTCTTGTGAAGAAACCACCTGTTCAGGTGTGCGTCGGTCGGCCCTCTGCGGCTCAGGCTGGGCCTCTGGTGGTCGATGTGATTCCCGGATTGCAGCGAGGGGATCGCCGTGCCGGCTTCTGGTCGGACCGGCTTCGGAGAGGGACTGCACATGGCGCAGATGCCACGGGAATTGGATGCTTTTGCGGCCAAGGTTGCGGAGATGCTCCGCGAGCTCCAGCCCGATTTCGCGGTCAAGCTGATCGGGTCGAGCGAGCTGCTCGTCGACGGTCGTCGTCTTGATCTGGACAACCTCTATCGCATGGTCTCGCACGACCGTGTCCGGGGGCGCGAGATCGTCGAGCACTATTTGGAACAGTTGTTCGCCGACGATTCGCTCGACCAGACTGACCTCGGGTTCGAGCTGATCAAAGACCGCATCATGCCGAGGATTCAGCCCGAATCGATCTTCGAGCACCTCTCGCGTGAGCTTGTGGCGCACGTCCCTTTCGTCAACGGCACGGTGATCGTGTTCGTCATGGACATGCCCAACATGACGGTCAGTATCACGACCGAGCAGATGATCCGCTGGGGCGTGACGGCCGACGAACTCGAAGCGATTGCGCGTGAGAACCTCAACAGCTACACGCCCGAGCTGGACATGCAGTTTGTCGAGTCCAAGGAGGGCGGGCAGGCCGCGATCATCGGCGAGCAGGACGGCTACGATGCCGCCCGCGTGCTGCTGGGCGGGCTGCACCACGCGCTGTCGAGCAGGCTCGGCCCTGATTTCCTGGTGGCGATCCCCGCGCGGGACATGTTCGTCGCCCTCTCGGCCGGGCCCACGCCATTTCTGCAGCGGCTGCACCGACGCGTCGTGCAGGACTACACCCGTCTGCCTTACCCGATCACGGACGAGTTCTTCCTCGTCACGCGTGACGGCGTCGCGGGCACGGTGCTGAACGACTTCGGCGTTGAGCGTCTGAGCGAGATCGGGCCGGAGGCCTTCGGCAAGGATCTCGATACCGGCTTCGATGAGGGACGCGAGGCGGCCTGAGCCGGCACTCGGCATTCGACATCCGGCTTTCGGGATTCGGCGGTGTGCGCGGCGTGAGCTACTATGCCGGCGTGATCCTGCTCATCGACAATTACGACAGCTTCACCTGGAACCTGGTCCAGCGCCTGGGCGAGATCGATCCCTCGCTCGAGCCCGGGCAGGATCTCATGGTCGTGCGCAACGACAAAATCAAGCCCCAAGAGATCGAGAAGCTGGATGGCGGACAAGGGCCGACGCACATCGTCATCTCGCCCGGCCCATGCACGCCCAAGGAGGCGGGGGTCTCGAGCGAGGTCATCGCTCACTTTGCCGGCAAGGTTCCCATCCTGGGCGTCTGCCTCGGGCACCAGTGCATGGGCGCGCTCCACGGCATGACCGTGGGCAGACACGCGGTCGCGGTCCACGGCAAGACGAGCCCCGTCCACCACGACGGCAAGGGCGTCTTCGCCGGGCTGTCCAATCCGTTCGAGGCGATGCGCTACCACTCGCTCGTGGTCTATCCGGAGACGATCCCCACCGGGGTCGATTCGGAGGGCAACGGCTGGGAGGTCAGTGCCTGGACCGACGAGGACGACGGCAACGGCGGGACGCGGCGTGTGGTCATGGGCCTGCGCCGGGTCTGGGCGGACGCGTCGAAGCAGCCGATCGAGGGGCTGCAGTTCCACCCCGAGAGCTTCATGACGCTCGAGGGGCCCCAGATGCTGGCGAACTTTCTGTCCTTTGGAAAGAGCCGCGTGCGTGAGCACGCGGACGCCTGACGGGGCACGACACCCGGGCCAGCGTGCTTACGCCCGCGGCTCTTTGGGCTATCCTCTGGCACCATGATTCACCCCGCACCCACGACGAAGATCGATCCGAAGCTCGCCCGCGGCGTCCTCGAAGAGGTCCTGCCCGCGACAGCCACCAAGCCCGCCTTCGCGGTCATCAGCTTCCCGAACACCAGCTACCGCGTGCATCTGGAGCCGGTGGGGGAGATCACGGCAAAGCCCGGCAAGACGATCGTGGGCACCATCCGCGCCCGCGCCAAGCGCATCGACACCTGCGCGACCGGTGGCAGGTTCATCGACCCGGTCTTCGGCCGCCCGCGCCGCGTGCAGGGTTCGATCGTGGCGATCGAGGGCGACGCCGTGGTGGTGAACACGGGCGTCCCGATCCACTGCGTGCCGACGGATCCGAGGCAGAAGGCGTCGGACTTTGAGGTGGGGCAGTTTGTGAGCATGGGGGTTGAGGCTGGGGCGAGCTTTGAGGAAAGCAACTAACGATGTCCTTTCCGAAAGACGAACTCAAGCGTGAAATGCAGGAGGCGGGCTTCGGCCACCTCTGGGAGTTTGTCGAACGAGACGGCAGAGAAGGCATCGCGATTCGGGTAGGAAACCCGGAATCGTTCCGTTTGGACAAAGAAACGGTTGGTCTGCAAGTTTTCTATGAGTATTCAACTGGAACACTCCCGAAGTCGGATATCCACCGTATCAAAGGGCTCTTCGGCAAAAAGACGATCATCCTCACGGATGAGGCGATCGAAAGAAGGATGAATCCGTTTCCGGATGGGCCTGAAGTTAGTTATGCCTCCAAGTCACGCTTTGGCGGATTGCCGGATCTTCCTGATGGATTTGAATGGCCATGTTCGGAGTCGCATTACTACGAATTTCTCTGTCAGATCAAGCTTGATGAGTTGCCGGACTGTGAGGCTCGTTCCCTGCTGCCGCGTTCTGGCATGTTGTCATTCTTTGTCGGTGCGGATCGAGAATCAGAAGGCGATCCACCCGTCCGGTGTTTCTACTTCTCAGACATCGATACATTGAAGATGGCAAGAACCCACCCACGAAACGCCGGTTGGCAGCGTGAATCACACATGAACGAGCGTGAGTGTGACCCTGAAACAAACGCTCCTTCTGCGATCCCGCTGTCATTTAAGCCGCAGTTCTACTTTCCGTTTGATGAGATGTGGGAAACATGTAAGACGTCACCGGGTAATGCGTTGTGGCAGCTGATAAGTGATCTCGATTCAAGCGAGGATGAGAGATTCGAAAAGCTCATTCATGGTGTATATGGGCAATCAGAGCCAGAGCTCGCGTGGCAAGAGCATTGGTTGCTCGGTGTTCACCAGTCGATACAAGGCCCGGATTGCATCGAGAGTTACAACACCGAGCGGCTGCGAGCCAGTCCTGATACAGGCCGAATCCTGTTGATGCAGATGGGGCCTTGGGGGCCATACGGGTGGGGCGACGCGGGCAATCTGTATTTCACCATTCGACCGACGGATCTTGCGGCGTGTAACTTCGATGACGTCCAGGTTCAGTGGGACTGCTACTAGCTGATCCTCGGATCCACCCACCTGTACAGCACGTCCGCCGCCAGATTGAACAGCACGAGCATCGTGGCGATCGAGGGCGACGCCGTGGTGGTGAACACGGGCGTCCCGATCCACTGCGTGCCGACGGATCCGCGGCAGAAGGCTTCGGACTTTGAGGTTGGGCAGTTTGTGAGTATGGGGGTTGAAAGCGGGGCGAGCTTTGAGGAAGCTACCTAAGACCCTTGAAATCTGGACACACGCATTCATCGAATATCTTGGCCTCGCACACCGTCGATAGTGTGCATCCCCCAAAGACCGATGGAAAATTTAGATCCGACCCATGACCCTTCCCCTTGTGGGTAAGCATCTTGGATCTGACTTTGGTCGCGGCTTACTGCAGAACCATCTGCCATACCGGCGTGGTAGCGGGGTGTCAGCGCGTAGCGCCCGTCATCGAGCAAACTATGTGGGCCTGAATCACGGAGCACAACTTTCTTGCTTGAATAAGTAACTTGCGTCGTGCGTGTCGGGCCCCACTGGGCCGGTCCGGTGCGAGACTCGGCATTCCAGAACTCAGGAAAGGCTCGCAGGGAAGCGGAGTACCAATAATCCGAGAACAGACCGCCCGAGTGAATACTCCGAGGTGCGAGTGCAGGCGAGTCCCAGATACCGTCATAGAGATAATCAGCCAGTGCAACATGCCAGAAGCTATATGCGTGGAAATATGGGAACTCGAACGCTTGGCCGTTGGCACGGATTACAGTGTTGGCAGGGGGCATGAATGTGTATTGTGGCCACATGTCGTCGAAGTCAATCGCGTAACTATGAAATGAAACCACCGCCTGACGCAGTCCGGATTGCCTCTGGATCCGCTTTGCCGACTCGCGCACTTGGTACAACGACGGAACGAGTATCAAGGCAAATGACCCGATGATTGCGAGTGTCACAAGCAGTTCGATGAGCGTGAAAGCGCCGCGTGTCGAGTTCTCGGCGTCAACGTGCAGGGGCTTTGTGCGAGGGCGCTCATGCGATCGGAGATAGCTTTGTTGCGCAAGGAACGAGAAAATCGGGAAAGCAAGGATCGCGCAAATGAGTAAAAGATTCCGTGAGACAACAATAACCGCCTCGTTCTGGCCGTATTCGAAGTGAAGCAGCTTTCCAAAACAGGCACAATCCGGGGTTTCTGCAAGCCACAGATGCAGGAGATAGATCAGTGTAAAGAAGCCGACAGTGGAAGCCAGCAGGCAGTACAGTCTCCGATGTGTAATGTGTATAAGACACAAACTGCCAAGCAACATCTCGGCAGGCGGGATAGTCGCACCAGCAGTCACTCGGACCCACTTCGGCATTAACGTCCAAGACTCAAGTGAGTGTGTGAACGTTGGAAGATCAATTAGCTTCCACAGGCCCGCGAGCGCAACCAATGCCGCCGCTGAAGCACTAAGAGCAATAGTCGCGAATCGCAACGATTTCATGGCAGTATAACCCGGAGTTCAGGGCAGAAGCCAAGCAATCAGCCCTGGCCTCCTGAAGTGATGCAGCCTTTGCCCGATGCCCTTTCGCATTGGGATTCGCCGGTCCATGCATGGCTGAAAACGCACTGGCCGTTTGAGTTTGTTGTGTATACGTCATATGAGCAGGTAGCTTCGTACGCGGTTGAGGTCTCGCGTCCATTCATCTGCTCATAAGTGATGTAAATGCACTCGTCGTTCACCGTTTGAATCAGGTTGCAGTTCGCGGGTGGGCTTGCATAATTGCAGGCGTCACTTGGCGTCTCTCTTGCGCACAAGGTAGCAGCCATTGCGGTAGTTGCGAGAAGGCAACCGGTCAAAAGCGAGATGGATGCGGTAACGAGTGTGGAGTGCGATTTCATTTCTATTGTCCTTTCCGATAAAGTTTATATAAAGCGATGCCGACGATAATGGATCCAGCAGAAATCCAGCCAAGTGTTCGAAGCCGGGACAGCTTTGCTGGACTGTCCGGTGTGTACACAGTGACATCCGAAGTCCCGTCGGGACGCAACCTCGAATACGTTGTTTGAGCTGAGGTGTCGCGTACGACCCGATTTACAGTGAGCGGCCCCCGGAGAGGATCTGGGCGGCCGATATCGGGAGTACGCGTGAGCTTCTGACATTCTTCTGAGGTGAGGGTTGATATACCGGTGATGCGGTACTCTTTGACTAGGCGCGAGTCGCGATAATTCTTGATGGTAAATGCGATGGGATTCCCACCGAGCTCCGGGATGAATTTCCAGTTCTCGAATGTATACGATTCAACCGGGTGCCCATCGCTATCAATGTACTCCAGGCTTGTTACTGCATATGGATGGGGCTGGTTTGTAAGAGCGATGGTGAACTCTGCTAGAGGAAAATTCCCATTAGCTGGCGCTGATAATAACCATTGATTTTGGTCGATGCTGTGCACTGACTCAATTGAACGACCAATACTCTCACCTCCGCCAAGGCCGCCGTAAAGCAATAGCATCAGATCAGCGGAAGCGGTTGTGGCCATGTTAGAGAGATCGTGTGGGCCACCGGGTTCAGCGGCTCCACTGGAATCGACGAGTTGGCTCGGAGACAAGAGCCACATACGGCTTCCGTGCTTGCCCGTGTCGGCGTAGAAACCGTCATCGGTATGGCGAGAATGCCGCCAGCCTAATTCGCCTCGAACTATCGACCAGTGCTGTATGTCGCCTCCTCTTTGAAGTCGACGAGATTCGAGTTCGAGCTGGTGTCGGAGCGGATGATCGGGCTTGTTCTCGACTTCGTTCCTCCATGCTTCAATCTGAGCCTGAGAAACAGTGCTAAATTGTACAGTGTCGTACTCTATGAGCACATCAACCGGAATGGGTATGTCCTCGAAGCGTGCCTTGTTCCACTGTTCGTGAGCCCACGCCTCAATGTCTTGCATTTGTGCTTGGACTGAGTGTGTGTAAACAAGCGACACTGCCGCGAGACAAATAAGGAAAAATGATTGAGAGCTAGATCTGCTGAACGCATTCATTCCATGAGCATACATGGAGAGGAAAGGGGAGGGCAAGTATTAATCGGATCATGCTTGATACCTAAATATGGGGATTAGCTGATCCTCGGATCCACCCACCTGTACAGCACGTCCACCGCCAGGTTAAACAGCACGAGCATCGTGGCGAAGATGAGGACGACGCCCATGATGAGGAAGAGGTCCTTGTTGAGGACGCCGTTGACGAAGTGTTGGCCGAGGCCCGGGATCGAGAAGACTTTTTCGATGACGAAGCTGCCGGTCATGGCGTAGGCGGTGGCCGGTCCGAGGTAGCTGAGCACGGGCAGGAAGGCGTTCTTGAGTGCGTGCTTGAGGAGCACGGTCATCTCGCCGAGGCCCTTGGCGCGTGCGGTGCGGATGTAGTCGGCGGTGAGCGCGTCGATCATGCCCATGCGTGTGAGGCGCGCGATGTAGGCGGCGAACGGGAGGCTGAGCGTGGTCGCGGGTAGGACGAGGCCCGAGAGCTTGCCCCAGCCGCCCACGGGGAAGATCGGGAAGATCACGGCGAAGATGAGCAAGAGCAGCGTGCCCACGACGAAGCTGGGCAGGCTGATGCCGATGAGCGCGACCATGAGCGTGGCGAGGTCGGCGAACGAGTTGGGCTTGACCGCGCCGATGACGCCCGCGGTGATCCCGATGACCAGCGCGATGAGGATCGCTGTCAAACCCAGCACGACCGAGACGGGCAGCGCGTCGGCGACGATCTCGTTGACGTTCCAGTCGTTGTACTGGAGCGACGGGCCGAGGTTGAAGACGTAGGTGGTGGGGGGCGCGACGCCCGCGGCCTCGGCCTGCTCGCGCTCGCGGGCGCGCTTGCCGCTCATCGTATCGCCCAGATAGTCGAGGCCCGTGGCGCTGGTGAGATACGAGGTGTAGAAAGCGGGGAAGCTGTCGAGCTTGTACTGACGCTTCATCGCCTCGATGACCTCAGCGCTGGGCTGGCGGCCCTCGGGTTTCTCGAGAGGGTTGCCCGGGATGGCCCAGCTCAGCGTCAGCGTGATGGTGTAGATCACCAGGATGATGACGGGGAGCTGGATGAGGCGGCGGAGGATGAGGCCCAGCATCAGTTGAGTTCCTTGTTGCGGATGTGCTTGATCTCGTCGCGGCCTTTGCCGTCACCCAGGACGTCGACGTTGAAGAGGTCCTGCTGGAGTCGGGGGTGCAGGCTGATGCCGGTGATTTCGTCGGGATCGAAGAGGTAGATGTTGACGTAGTAGTAGAGCGGGACGAGGGGGAGGTCCTCTTCCATGATGATGCGTTCGGCCTCGGCGAGGAGTGCCATGCGTTTCTCGGGGTCGGTCTCTTCCTTGGCCTGATCGAGCAGGCCGTCGTAGACGGGGCTGGAGTAGGCGCGGTCGTTGTTGCCGTCGCCCGTGCGGTTGAGGTCGAGGAAGGTGGTCGGGTCGGCGTAGTCGGCGAACCAGCCGGCGCGTCCGGTCATGAAGTTCTGTCGTTTGAGGTCGTCCTTGTAGACCTTGATCTCTTTCTGGGCGAGGAAGGTTCGCACGCCGAGGAATTCTTCCCAGTCTTTGGCAAGCTGCTGGGCGACGAGCCCGTGCCCGCCGTCGGAGTTGAAGAGCAGCTCAATGCGGGGCATCTCGGCGGGGTTCGGGTATCCGGCCTCGGCGAGGAGGGCCTTGGCCTCGTCGATGATGGCCTGCTTCTCGGCGGGGGTCTTGGCGTCGGAGATGCACTTGAGGCCCTTGGGCGAGGTGTACCCCGCGATCGCGCCGGGGGGGAACATGTTGCGGGCCACGGGCGTGCCGATGCGCATGACGTCGTCGCAGATGCGCTGCTTGTCGATGCACATGGCAAACGCCCGCCGGACGCGGGCGTCGTGGAAGGGGTTCTCACGCCCGTCGGCTAGCGTGGGCTTGCAGTTGAAGTTGTACCAGTACGTTCCGAAGGCCGCCAGCGCGTGGACGTTCTTGCGTGGGTCGTCGGGCAGGGCCGCGTCGATGGCGAAGGCATCGAGCCCCTGCGCCTTGAGTTCTTCATACTGCTCGCGGTTTTCGTCGTAGAAGGCCTGCTTGTCGGCCAGCATCTGGATGCGGTAGTCGGCGTTCACGTCGCTGACCCACTGCACCGCGCCGGACTCGAACGCGAGCACCTGCGAGTTGGAGTCCTCGACGGACGGGATCGAGATGGTCTCGATGTCGAGTGTGTCCTTTGCCCACCACTCGGGGTTGGCGCGGAGGAACAGCCCCCGCTTGAAACGCCAGCTCTCGAGCACGAACGGCCCATTACCGATCAAGAGCGGCGGCTTGGTCCACCCCAGCCTGAGCTTAACCATGCCCGTGTCGGGGTCGATCTGCTCGTACTGGCTGACCAGGGGCTCGTAGACCGGGGCGAAGACGATAAATGCGCAGAGGTCGAGCCAGTAGGGCGTCGAGGCTTCGAGGCGCATCGTCAGCGTGCGGTCGTCCACAGCCTTGAGCGCGACGTGCTCGTCGAAATACGCCGAGGCCTCGTCCCAGAGTTTCTGCGACTCGATCCGCTTCTCTTCTTCGGTGAGGTCGCGGGCGCGGATGGAGTACTGGCGTGTCTGCTCGGAGCGCCACTCGAAGAAGTCCTTGGCGCCGTCGATGTTCTGGAAGAGCGCGGTGTAGTCGGCGGCCGTCTCGGGCAGCAGCGCCCGTTTCCACGAGTAGACGAATTGCTGCGCGGTCACGGGCTGGCCGTTGGACCACCTGGCGTCCTCGCGGAGATGGAAGGTGTACTCCTTGAAGTCCTCGCTGACGTCCCAGCGCTCGGCGACGCCCGGGACGATCTGGTAGTCCTTGGTCATGACGTCAAGACGGACGAGCGGCTCGAAGAGCAGTCGCGCGACGCGCAGGTCCTGCATCCAGCTCATCCGCTGGGGATCGAGCGTGGTGACATCACCCCGGTTGATGAACGTGAAGTCCGCGGGCGGGTCGGGCTGGTCCGAGGCGACGACGGCGAAGATCGCGCCAAACAGCAGGACGAAGGGGACAATCAGCTTCAGCATGCCAAGAGGATACCGCACATCGGCGGCGGCGAGGCATCAGCCGCCCGAGGCGACGAAACGGTCCGCTTCCAGCGAGAAGGGCGGCTGGGTCAGGATCCCGGTGCCCCCGATGATGCTCAGGATGTTGCGGTTGAAGTCGCGGTCGTTGCCGGCCTCGAAGTTCGCGCGGAGCTGCGTCTGCTGGGCCGACTGACCAAGCGCCGAGCGGGCGTAGTAGATCAGCGTCTCCGACGACCCGACAAGCTGCGTCAGGGGGAGCTTCTGGTCGGCGTCGATCGAACCGATCTGGCGACCCGCGTCCTGGAACCGCTTGTAGACGTACGCGAGCGAATCGCCCGCCAGAGCCCCGGCTTCACGCACGGCTTCCGGTCCCGGGCGGTTGGCGCCCTGAAGGATGCGCCCAAGCTCAAACGTCGACATCATCGCGATGCGGATCACGCCCTCGTGCTTCTCTTCCGAGAGTTCGTCGATGCTCTTCAGGCGGGCCGAGGCGCCCTGTGCGAGCTCGGTGAACGCGGCTTCGGCCGAGGAGGCGAGGCGGTCGTTGCCCATCTTGGCCCCCTGGGCCAGTGCGCGGGCGGCACCCTCTGCGACGTAGGCGTCGGGGTCGTTGCGCAGGATCTCGCCGGCGGCTTTGACCTGACGCGCCACTTCCGGCGCCTGGAGCGAAGGGGTCCGCTGCTCGCCCAGAATGCGGAGCGTAGTGCGGAGTGCCCGCATCGCGGCGTAGCGCACGCCCTGTGTCTCGCTGGCGTAGGTGCTCTCGATGAGGCCGATCGCCTCGGGTGTGACGATGCTGCCGGCGATCATGAGGCCGTTGACGATCTGGTTCTCATCGCCCGATTCGATCATGGCGCGGACCGGATCGATGAGCTGGCCCGAGGCCTCGAGCCGGCTGCCGACGGGCATGCCCGGATCGCTGATGGCGGTGATGATCGACGAGCGTGCCGCCTGGACCTGCTTGAGGTTGTCCGAGACGAGGCGGTCGAGATCGCGCTGCTCGATGGGCTGAGCCATCGCGGGCAGGGCGGCCAAGAGGGCGATAGCGGCTGCACACATCGGTCGCATCGGGCGCTTGATCATCGGTCGTCCTTCATTGCTGCTCGCGTTCGGGGTTCTTGCCGCGTCTGGGGCGGGCTCTCCCGCCGGGCACTCACTATAGGGCCACCCTATCCAGAGGCCCAAACGGACCCGTTCAATAGACCTCCACGAAGACTCTGCGGGTCGGCTTGATCTTGCGGTGAAGCATCTTCCGCGTCCAGCCGTCCACATCGCCCCGGATATCCTCGTCGATACGGAGGTACTGGGCGAGGGCCTCTTCCGGGAGCATCCGGGCCATCTGCTGGAAAATGCCCATCTCCATGCCAATCAGCCCGCAGATGTAGACGAGCGTGGTGGGGCGGGCCAGAAGGTCGGCGATCTGCTCGCGGTGGGTCCGGAGGCGGTCCTGCACGTAGAGGCCCTGATCGCAGTCGTTCTGGCGTTCCCGGCTGAGCGCGGTCAGGTACGTGAAGCTCGGGTTCTCGCGATCGAGCATCGTGAACTGGTCGTGGTACATGAGATCGGTGGCGTAGGGCGTGCCCATGATGAGCGTCGCCGACCGGGGCGGGGGCTTGTGTTCGTAGAGATCCATGAGCATGCCGCGGAAGGGCGCGATGCCCGTGCCGGTGGCGATGAAGAGATAGTCGTAGTCGTCCTGCCTGGTCGGCAAGAGGAAGCGTTTGCCGTTGGGCCCGAAGATCTCGATCTCGTCGCCTTCATCGAGATCGCAGAGGTAGTTGCTGGCCAGGCCCGTATAGAGGCGGTGGGTGACCCAGTCCTCGTCGATGAGTCGTTTGACGGTGGTGGAGAGGACGTTGCCCTGCCCGTCCTCGCCCCGCGATGGGCTGGCGATGGAGTAGAGACGCTGCTGGTGGGGTCGGCCCTTGTCGTCCACCCCCGGCGGGCAGACGCCAAAGGACTGCCCGCTGCGGAACTGGCCCGCCAGCCGAGTCTTTGAGACGTCGATCTCGAGATGGCGCACAAAGCCCGCGGCTTTCTTTGCGGTGCAGATCTCGTTTTTCGTCACGATACCGATGCCACCATCGCCGGGGCGGTGCAGATGCATCTGCACCTCGGGCAGTTCGGGCCCATCTCCGCGGCTGGTATCAGGCATGGCTCTTTCCGATCCTGCTCAGCCCTCGCCGGCGTCGGGGTCCTCGGCGTCAACGGGTGCCGATTCTTCTTCCGCCGCGGGTTCGTCCTCGACGCTCTCATCCTCGAACGACTCTTCCGGAGCGGGCTCTTCGAACTCGGGCTCGGCTGCGGGGCCGCCGAGCGATTCGATCATCGTGCTCAGGTCCGCGCTGACACGCTCGATCCGCTCGGCTTCTTCGCCTCGGACACCCGCAGAGCCGAAGGCGTCGCGGGCGGCGATGAGCGCCTCGACCGCTTCACCGCGGACGCTCTCGGCGTGGCTGCTGTAGCCCGAGGATGCGGACTGGATCGTTCCGACGTTGGGCAGCGGCGTGCGCGCGCTGGCGGCCTGGTTCAGCATGTCGGCCACAAAGCCGGCTGCCGAAGCGTGCGAGGCGAGCGTGTTGCCGAGCGTCTGCTGAATCTCCGCGATCGCCAGCGACGCGCCGGAGCGGTCACCCGAACGGGCACGGCCCGCGGAGCTGAGAGCCGCCTGATAAGCGGCCTTGGCGTTTTCGAGCTTGCTCGCCGCGTCGCCGCTGCGGAGCGATTCCAGCTCGCCGATGACTTTGCCGAGCCGCTCGGCGGCTTCGGCGGCCTGTGCACGGAGCTGCTTGGCTTCCTCGCGGCCTTCGACACCCTTGGCGGCCAGATACTGCGTGCTCGCCACGAGCTGGTCGCGCTGCTTCGTCAGACGATCGATCTCGAGCTCGTGATCGGTGATCTCCGGGCGGATCGTGTCGGCCTGAGCCATGAACTGCTCGGCCTTCATCTCGAGCGCATCGGCTTCGCGGCGCACCTGGGCGGCCTGCTCGTGCAGGGGCTGCGCCTCAACGGGGTTGAGCGCGTTGGCGCGATCGCGCAGCTCGGTCTCCTGCACACGCAGCTCGCCACCGGCCTGCGAAGCCTGCTCGGCAAGCTGCTCGAGCTCGGCCACGCGCTTCTCCACGGCGGCTGCGGCTTCACGCTCGGCCTGGATCTCCGTGTCGCGCTGCTGGATCTTGCTGTTGATGTTGGCCAGCTCTTGTTCAGGATTGAACGAGGCGGCTGTGTCCGCGAGGCTGTTGAGCTTGTTCCATGAATCGAGCTCGCCCCTGGCGTCGGCGGCGAGGTCGTAGAGACGCTGGTTGGTCGCTGCCAGCTCGGCTGCGGGGATCTCGGCGAGCCCCATCTCCGCGCGTGCGATCATGAGCGCAGCCGCGGCGTTCTGGACGTCGCTGCCCTCGCTGGCGATCGGGCGGAGGATACCGATCGTGGCGCGGTACTCGGCCATGCGGAACTCGTCGCCCGGGACGGCGCTGCCGGGGGCGCCGAGCGCTTCGAGTCGTGAGGAGGCCTCGCGCAGTGCGGGCGTGACCTGATCTTCTTCGAGGCATCCGGTGGCGAATGCCAGAGAAGCCGCGATCAGGGCCCCTGCGAATCGGATAGAGGGCTTGCGGTTGCGGGACAGGCTGCGGGGCATACGGATCTCCGGACGCGTGGGGGTCGGCTCAGTTTCGGTTCGTTGCCGACCCTGGGTGGGGTTGCGGTCGGCTGCCCGCCGGCAAGCGCTGCTCACCGGCTCCCGTCGACCTCAGGGTCGGCAGGCTCCATGGCACTGGGGGGATCATAGTCGATCTCGTAGTCCGGGCGTGGAGTCCACAAAGCGTCGATCCAGTCGACGGCTCGGCGGAAGTTGCGGTCGTCGTCCGAGCGGAAGACCGGACGCCACCCCCGGACGGTCGGGTGGGGGGTGCTCGTCTCCCGCCTCGGGAGGCACATCTGCAGAAGCAGGCTGTCGGATGGGTTCTGGAAGTCCAGCAGCGGGAAGCCCTCGTCCGTCCGATAATTCTCGAGGATGTACATGTTCGTGTAGTACACCTCGGGCGTGTTGGCGGTGGCGCGGACGAGTTGGAGACGCCCGGCCTCGGTCCCGCCGTGGCAGCGGGTCGTCGCGCACGCGTTGCGGAGCCAGGTCTTGTGGATCTGGTCGCGGAAGATCTTGATCGCAGCCGGGTCCTCGTGGACTCGGACCTCGTGGTAGAACTCCCGCGCCTGGAGGGCGAACAGAAGCCTGAGCTGCTCGGCGGGCTCCCAGGCGAGGATCGCGGCCCGGTCGGCGGCCGAGTCCGGGATCCGTGGATGCCCGGCGTACTTCTCGATCACCGCTTCCATCGTCTCTCGCGGGATCGTGATCAGCGGCGGGTTCTTCTCGTTGATCTCCCACACCCGGATCAGGTTGATGTCCTCGGCCGACAGCAGCGGGAAGTTCGGTGTGTCGTCGGCCCGCTCGGGACGCTCCTGCTCCTCGTCCTCGCGGTCTTCCGGCTCGAGACGGTTTTCCTGCAGTTTGATGTTCTGCTCGGCGAGGACACGCAGCGAGCGGGCGCTGTCGTTGAAGGGTTCGTGGTCGAGCACGCCGTTCAGCTCGATGAGCGCCAGGTCGTACCGCCCCTTGTCCATGAGCCAGCGAGCGAGCTGGATGAGCGATTCGGCGTCGTCGTCGTCGATGGCGGCTCGAGTGGTCTTGTAGCGATCCTCGATCGGGGGCTGGATGTAGGACTCACGGATTTTGCGCGTTTCGATGGTGGTCCGGATGCCGTTGATCGTCAGCGTGATCGCGTCGTCGGTTTCTTCAACGAGCACGCCCGTGATGACCTGCCCGTCGTGCAGGATGATCGTCGCCGTCCGGCCTTCCTCGGGCTGGCTCGCTGCGGGCGTCGATTCCTGGGCCAGTGTTGGCAGCGATGTCAGGCCGACGGCTAGCGAGGCGGCAGCGAACAGGACACGACACGACAGGATGTGGGTTTGGGTAATCACCGACCTGATTGTGAGGCACAAGGCCGGCGATGTCCAGCGGGAAGCCTCAGGCGGACTTTCGGAACTCAGCGGGCAAGTCCTGGAAGCGGTAGGAGGTCTGGTCGGGTGAGAGAGTGGCCAGATTCTTCACGGGCGTGATCCCGCCTGTGTTCAGATCGAGGCAGATCATCTCGCCCTGTTCATCGAGCTTGATCGCGATCGGGCCCTTGAGGCTTTGTTTGAACACGGCACTGGTCCCGCCGGCGCGGACATCGGTGTCCTGACAGAGCATGCCCTGCACTGTCAGCACGGGCTCGCAGTTGTCTTTGATGAGTGTGTAGGCCGCCTGGAGCGCTTCCTTGATCGGCACAATCTTGGCTTCCGCCTCGGCGGCCTCGAACTGGAGCGTGGTCATCATCTCGGCCTTGAGCGATGAGGCGTCGGGGTCATCGCGCAGCTCCTGCATCTGAGCGTGGGCCTTGGCGGCCTTGTCCGCCAGTTTCTTGATGAGGCCGAGCGAGTCGCGCACAAGCTCGTCGAGTGCATCGGCGCGCCCGAGCGAGATCACGGTGTGCGAACCGGCTTCGCTCCCGACCTGCTGGAACTCGCACGCGCCGAGCGCCGAGAGATGGCCTCCCATGATCGTCGCCGAGGGTGAACGCACGTTCCCGATGACGAAAATGTCGCAGTCACAGATCTCCTTGTCGACGACAAGGTTGCGACCGACCCGGCATTCAGCGCCGTTGAGATAGTGAGCGATGAGGTCGCGGCCCGCGTGCAGGGTCCCCTTCTCCCGACCCTAGATACCGCCGGGCAGCTCGATGTTACGGGCGGCTACGAGATCGGCGGCCTCGACCAGGCCCATGACCTTGATCGATTTGCCCGAGGTGACCTCGAAACAGTCGCGGATGCCCTGGTGCACCTCGATGTTGCCCGGGAAATCGATGTTGCCAGTGGAGTAATCGACGTAGTCATTGATGATCAGCGAGGGGCTGATGTGAACGGAATCATGCTCGATCACGAGCTGGCCCGCGATTTTCGCGATGACCGCGCCGTTCTCGTGGAGTTCGATGGTTTGGGAGTCGAACGTGACGGGCGTCTGCTTGCCGGCCTTGGCGCGGATCGTGTTGCCGCAAACGTCCGTGCCGTCGATCCCGTCGGTTGCCCGCTGGATCTGACCCAGACGCTGGCCGGCCTTGACGACCATCAGTGTTGAGCGTTCGCGGTGATCGAGAGTTTCATCCGCCGAATCGGATTCAGCGGGAGGCTCGTTCTCGATCACGCGTTTCTTGCTGTGCTCGTGGATCGCCTCGAGATCGGGTTCGAGAACGAACCGCCCGTCGACACCCTCTTCGCTGGGCTGACCCTCGGCGACGAGGTACCTGAACTCGCCGTAGCTCTCGAGATCGTGCGATTCGAACGCGTTGATCGCTTCTGAGATGCTCTGGTTGAGTTTCGGGCCCGGCTGGATCGCCTGCGAGAGCGCTTTGGCCAGCGCGACATCGGCGCTGACGTAGTTCCTGTCAATCCCCGGCATGATGACAAGCGACGCCTCGAGGCGGTCCGAAGAGAGCCTGATCGTGATAAGGTTGTCGTCTTGGGTCGTCATGAGCGGGCGGCTCCTGTCCTCGTACAGAGCGCGAGGTCAGGCGGCTTTCTTCGAGAGCGTCTCGGTGATGCGCTGGCTGAGCGCATCGGGCGTGAAGGGTTTGACGACGTAGTTGTTCACGCCGGCCTTGATCGCCTCGATCACGCGGGTCTTCTCGCTCTCGGTGGTGACCATGATGATGGGCGTGGTCTTGTTGGTCTGGCGGTAGGTTTTGACGAACGTGATGCCGTCCATGTTGGGCATGTTCCAGTCGACAAGCAGGAGGTCGGGCTCGAACGCGCCGACCTTGCTGAGCGCGTCCTGGCCGTCGCACGCTTCCTCGATCTCGGTGTAACCGAGCTGGCCGAGGACGGACTTCTGAATGGAACGCATCGTCTTTGAATCGTCAACAAGCATGATCTTCATGGCAGGATTTCCTGGAACGGATGATGTGCGTGTGATGAACTATCTCAGGCGGCCTTCGAGTCTGAGCCGGTGCCCGCAGCGGCGGCGGCCTCACGAATGGCGATCTCGATCGACAGATCACCCTGATCCGTCGAGCACGGGATGCAGACGCAGGGCGTGTCGCTGCGGGTGTTGATGTGGTGGCCCGGACCGATCACAACGCTCGGGCAGCTGATCGACACGTTCTTGTCCACGAACATGCCCTTGGCCGAACCGGAGATCATGTTGACCAGTTCACCCACAGCGTCGGCGAAGTCGGGCGAGTCCGCGGGGAACTCCATGCCGCAGAAAGCCGTGATGAGCTTCTGAGCAGTTTCCTTCGGGAAGCTGAGCACGACCGAGCCGACGACGTCGCCCGACATCCCGATGATGCCCGAGACGTCGTACGCGGCCGAGGCGCCCTGCTTGATTGTGGGCGGGTTGATCGTCACCGGCATGCGCAGCATCGTGGAGAAGACGTTCTGGATGCTCTTGATAAACGGTGTGATGTATTGAGGATCCATCGTCTGTCCTTGATCGGAGTTTCGCCTTCCCCACGCGATGGGCCACGGGCTGGCGATGCTCCGGGCCGATCACCAGATCGAGCCGTGAAGGTGATGACTTGATCTGGAGTGGACGTTCAACTTGAAGCGGTCTTTATCGGAACGCGAAGGGGGCGCGCCAGGCACAGAAGTGGTGGGCCGATGCACAGAGTGCGCGCCGATTCCGGACAGGACGGGTCGAAATTTACGGGATGAGATTGTGTTTGGCGCGGCGTGCGATTGAAGGGGAAGAAGAAAGTAATGCCCAGGAGAGGACTTGAACCTCCACCCTGTTTCCAGGACTACCACCTCAAGGTAGCGCGTCTGCCAATTCCGCCACCTGGGCATGAGGCCCGCTGACCGATCGCTCGGGCAGTGGGGCGGAAGTATACGCATTCATTGCCATGAATCGAGTCCTGTGGGCAAGCCATGTCAACACCGGCAACCTAGAGTCACCCGAACGGGCCCGCAGAGCGGCCCAAGGGAGCTATTGCAATGGGCACAGCCGGGGTCAGCCTGGACCAGATCGTCGCCATCGCCAAGGACCGGGCCGAGAAGGCCGGGGTCTTCCAGAGCGTTCAGCCTCAGGACGGCGGGCTCGTCTGTCAGGCTCAGGGCTCGGCCGAGGAGGCCCATTACCGCCTGATGCCCCGGGATGGGGGGCTGGTCGTCTCGCTCGACATGGCCGACCGCTGGCAAAGCGAGTCGATCGAGTCGACGCTGATGCACACGGGCGACAAGCTCGAGGAGCTGCTCGACGAGGAGCTGGCCGAGCTCGGGTACGAGGGCGACGAGCCGACGTACCGGCACTTCCGGAACGACGCGATGCTGTTTGTCTTCGAGACACCCGTCCCGATCGAGGGGCTGGATACCGAGCAGGCGGGCGAGCGGGCGTCTCAATTCCTGCTCGGGTACGAGGCATGCTTCAGGCAGCTCGGAGACATGGACGCCGAGGGCGACGAAGACTGATACATTTCCGGTATCACGCGGTTCTCTTGGACTGATCTGACTGGGGCGATTGATGCGGGTGCTGATGCTGGGCTGGGAATTCCCGCCCTTTATCGCGGGCGGACTCGGGACGGCTTGCAACGGGCTGACGCGCGCGCTCGATCGACTCGGGCACGAGATCCTCTTCGTCCTGCCCCGCTCGGCGGACGGGATGGCCAGCGAGCACGTGCGGATCGTCGGGCCCAACGCGATCACCGAGAAAGTCGCCAAGGCCGCCGCCGAACGCAGCGAGCTGATGCAGCATTCGAGCGAGCCGGAAGCGTCAGACGAGTTGACGAGCGCTCAGCCCGACTCAGCAGCGCCCGGCGCGACACCCGGAGCCGCCCCCGGCTTTCGGCATACGCGGTTTGTCGCGGTGCCCTCGGGGACGACGAGCCCGTATGCGAATTTCGACGCATCCGCGCCGGGCTCGCTGGAAGTGCTTCAGGAAGGCTCGGACGCGACGGTTTCGCCCGGAGCCGTCAAAATGAGCAGGCGCCAGCGTCAGGCGCTGGCCTCGGCAGGGGTGCACGTCTCGGGCGACGAGGGCTTTGTCGCGGCCTCGCAGGACCACTACGGCGGGGACATGCTGGGCGACGCTGCCCGCTACGCCCGGTTCGTCGCGGCTCTCGCTGAGGTCGAGACATTCGACGTGATCCATGCCCACGACTGGATGACCTACGCCGCGGGTGTGGTGGCAAGCCAGCTTTCGGGCAAGCCGCTGGTCGCGCACGTGCACTCGACGGAGTTCGACCGCTCGGGCGAGAATGTGAACCAGCGGATCTACGACATCGAGCGCATGGGTATGCACGCCGCCGACCGCCTGATCGCGGTGAGCCGACTAACCAAGTCCATCTGCACGCGGCGCTACGGCGTCGAGGCGGACAAGATCGAAGTTGTCTACAACGGCATCGACGATGAACGCGTCCAGCCCGGCGCGGGCCAGACGATCGCCAGCACGGACAAAATCGTGCTCTTCCTCGGGCGCATCACGATGCAGAAGGGGCCCGAGTACTTCGTGCGCGCGGCCCGTCGTGTGCTCGACAAGTACCAGGATGTGAAGTTCGTCGTGGCAGGATCGGGCGACATGGCGGTGCGGATGATCGAGGAAGCCGCCGCGCTGAACATCGGGCACAAGGTGCTCTTTACGGGCTTTCTGCGTGGCAAAGACGTCGACCGTGTGTTCCAGATGGCCGACTGCTACGTCATGCCGAGCGTGTCGGAGCCCTTCGGGATCGCGCCGCTCGAGGCGATGAAGAACGACGTGCCCGTGATCATCAGCAAGCAGTCGGGCGTGAGCGAGGTCCTGACGCATGCGCTCAAGGTCGACTTCTGGGACATCGACGGGATGGCCAACAAGATCATCGCGGTCCTGCGCCACCCGCCCCTGAGTCAGACGCTCCGCCAGCACGGCCCGCTCGAGCTGCGCGGGCTGACCTGGGACGGCGCAGCAAAGCGGACGGCCGATGTGTACGAGGCCGTCCGCGGTATGGCGATGGTCTGATGTCGCCCCCCGGTTGGCGGGGCAGCTGATCGAACAGCAGATCGTGCGGGGCTCGTTATGAGCCGCCGATGACCTCTTCGGGCATCTCTTCGATCTGCTTCTGGTATTCCTCGTTCTGCTGGCGGACCTCATCCGAGACGCGGTCGGCTGCGGTGGGGGGCGGGGTGCTGCTGCCCTTGGTGGAGTACCAGAAAATCGCGCCCGCAGCGGCGAAGATCACGACGACCAGCGCGATCTTGACTGTGTTGCCCTTTGAACCCTCTGCCATGATGTGACTCCTTCATCTTATGGGCGCGAATGCGCACGGCGCTGAATTGCACTTTGGTCTTGCCAATCGGACAGATCGTCCGCTGGGCGATCAGAGCGTGATTCTAGCCGACAGACCCGCCCGGATGGGGGCCGAAAGAGAGGGCGCTACCCGACGTCACGCCTCTGGAACAGGATCACGGCCAGCGCCAGGAAGGCCCCGATCTGCATCACGCTGTAGACAGCGATCCGAACGACGTGGCTTGCGGGGATGGTGCGGTTCTGTGAGACCGCGTCCAGTAGCCAGAAGAAGTGCATATTGGGCACGACCGACCACGCCCCCAGCGCGACCGGGTTGATGCGTGTCGGCTGGGTGAAGATGTAATCGCCCTCGCGGGGCGGGCGTTCTACGGGCAGCGAGCGCGGGCCGATGTTCTGGATCGTGAGCGACTTACGGTCGATCGTCTTCACCATAATGCCGGACGGCGTGCCGTTCGCGGTCAGCAACGGTTCATCCGCGGGGTCACCCGTGTAGGGCTCGAAATCGGGCACCGCCATGCCGACGCCCTGCGGGCTCGGGCCGTAGTAGATCGGTGTGCCGGGGCGGAGTGCTTCGTCGGGGAAGTTGGTCAGCGTCAGGTTGTACCGCGCGCCGACGGCACGGAAGTCCTCGAACTCGGGGCGGTCGGGCTCGGCCGTCTCGACGATCGCGGCAAAGTCGTTCAGGAACGCACGCTTGCCGAGGAAGTGGTTCGAGAGCAGGCCCATCACGAAGACGCCCACGCAGATCACAAGCGTCATCACCTGGCTCAGACGTGTCGAGGCGGCCACGGCAATCGAGGTCAGCACCAGCATCGCAAGCCCGAGGGCTGCGCATGCGAGCAGGATCTGCGGCTTGAAGTCCGTGCTGATCGATTGGAACTCCCATTCCTTGCTGATCAGGAGCGTGATGATGTAGGCCAAGGGGACGAGCGGCGTCATGAGGACGACGGCGATCTGGGAGAAGGACCAGCCGTAGAAGAAGTTCGTCCAGGCCGCGACGATGACCGCGATCCCGACGGCGCTCAGGCTGAACACAAAGACAGGCGCGTCGATGGTGTCCGAGGCCCGGGTCATGACTTCATGACGGATCCCGAACATCATGAAGGTCACCATGATGAGCGTCGCCATGATGATGGCGATCGAGACGCCCAAATATTTCCCGAATACGACAGTGGGTCTGGCGATGGGCTTGGAGACAATGGTGAGGATGGTCTTGTCCTCAATCTCGCGGCTGATGACCGCTGTCGCCTGGAAGGCGGCCAGGATCATGCCCATGACGAAGACGGTCGCCATGCCCACATCGAGGAGCATCTTGTTGTCGCCGTGGACTTCCGCGGTCTCGGTATAGCCCATGGAGAAAGCGCTTATGGCGGTGTTGAGCGCCTGCATGAGGCCCGAGGCGATGATGAGCACAAAGAAAATGGGCTGCCTGAGGCTCTCGACGAGCGTGTTGCGAGCGATGATGAAGGTCTGGAGGAGCATCGTGGGGTGTGTGTTCGTTCTCGGATCGGGCCCGATGTACGTTCTTGGGCAGGGGTTTCCGGGATCGGACGGTGTTGGATACGCGTTTGCCCGTCGAAAGTTCGCGGGGTGGCTGAACATAGAGCCGCCCTGATCGTAGTTCAACGCGTGAAGGCCTGTCGGCTCACGTTGCGTCATGAGTGGACAGCCGAAGGGGGCGTGCTGACAATGCACCCCCCGGCGAGTCCGGCCAGGGGCGCGGCGGAGCTGCGCATGCCCCCATGCATGGGGGCCGGATCAGCGATGGATCGGCTCCACGCGGGTCCGGGCTCGTCATACCAGTTCGATTGATTCTGACAGGAACACACGATGCGGGCGGATCACCTGTCTTACAAGCGGGCCACGAATGTTGCGATGCTGGGCATCGTCATCCAGCTCGTGCTGGGCGTGGGTCTTCTTCTCTACGGCTTGTTGCTCGATGACCGGGCCGGGATTACCGGTTCCGTGTTCATCCTGCTCGGCTCGGTCGCGTGGATCGCGCTGGCGATCGTCTTCGATCAGCATCGCCGCGAACGCATCGAGGCCGTCGAGTTCGAGAATTTCTCCGAGCAGGACCTTGCCAGTTCGAGCGTCTTCGAGGAATCGGGCGCCGACCTGCGTGTCGCGGCCAAGCGTCTCGACGGGCTGTACAAGTACATGCTCCCGGCCGTCAGCATCGCGATGGGCATCGCCCTGATCGCGCTGGGCTGGATCAGGCTCTCGGGCAAGACCGAAGCGTTCCGCGACCAGATGAACGAGGAGGTCGCGACCGTCACCGGCATGGGGCATCACGGCTGGGCGATCGCGCTTGGCATCGGGATCGCCGTCATCGGCTTCGTCTTCGCACGGTTCACCTCGGGCATGGCCAGGGCCAAGGTCTGGGAGAATCTCCGCGGCGGCTCGGTGTACTCCGTCGGCTCGGCGCTCTTCGGGCTGGCGATCGCCATCGCCCACTTTGCCGACCTTGCCGGCCTCGGCAGCGTGCTGCAATGGATCAGCGATGCCCTCTCGATCACGATGATCGTCCTGGGCGCTGAGATCTTCCTGAACTTCGTGCTCGACATCTACAGGCCAAGGCCCCAGGGCGAATACCCAAGGCCCGCGTTCGATTCGCGTCTGCTCGGCTTCGTCGCGGCACCCGACCGCATCGCCGAGTCGATCAACGACGCGATCAACTACCAGTTTGGCTACGAGGTCACCTCGAGCTGGTTCTACAAGCTGCTCAGCAAGTCGTTCCTGTGGCTCGTGCTCTTCGGGGGCGTGGCCGTCTGGCTCATGACCTCGCTTGCAGTGGTCGAGCCGCACCAGCGCGGGCTCCTGCTGGTCAACGGCAAGCCCACGGGCAGCGAGCTCGGCCCGGGCCTGCACTTCAAGCCGCCCTGGCCTTTCGGCAAGGTCGTCGTGCCGGAGTTCATCCGGACCGAAACGGTCGGTGAGGGGCGCGACGCGCGGCAGCGCGACGTCGTGGAAGAAACCGCCACGGGTGTCCGCGTGCTGCAACTCGGGGCCAACGCTCCCACGTCGCCCACGGTCATGCTCTGGGCCAACGAGGAGCTCGAAGAATCGCTGATGGTCGTGCAGCCGTCGCGCGAGGCCCTGATCCGGCGCACGCGCGATGTCGGACGCGGGCTGTCGCTGGCGACCGTGCGCGTGCCCGTGTATTACAGCGTCAAGCCCGGCGGCGTCGAGTCTTACCTGCGACTGGGCATCGACGGCAGAACCCGCGACCAGGTGCTCAACCGTGTCGCACAGCGCGAGCTCATGCGTGAGCTCGCCTCGCGCAGCATCGACGAGGTGGTCGGCTCGGGCCGAAACGACATCCGCGAATCGCTCAAGCAGCGCATCACTCAGGCGTTTGCGAACCTGAACCCCGACGAGACAGGCACGCCCCGCGGGGCCGGCGTCGAGGTGCTGTTCGTTGGTCTTGAAGACGCACGCCCGCCGGGCGACGCGGCCAAGGCGTACGAACAGGTGCTCGAGGCCTCGCAGAAGGCGGCCACAGTCGTGATCCAGGCCGAGCAGTCCCGCGCCGAGACACTGGCGAAGGTGGTCGGCTCGGTCGAAGGCGCCGAGGAGATCGTCGCCGCGATCGCCGAGCTCGACGCGATGCCCGCGTCGACTGATCCGCAGGAGCTTCTGGAGAAGGAGCTCGAGATCCGGGGGATGATCGAGGACGCCGGCGGTGAGGCGGGCGACATCATCCTGGCGGCGAGGGCGGACCGTTGGGACGAGCACATGTCCGCACGGGCGCTCTCCGAGGAATACAACGGCAAGCTCGCGGCGTACCAGGCCGCGCCCCTGATTTACGAGAACCGCATGCGGTTCGAGGCGATGGCCGAGGCGATCAAGGAGCTGAGGCTCTACATCGTGGACGAATCGGTTGAGAAGCGGATCCGTCTGGACCTGCTCGACAAATACATCGGCACAAGCGGTTTCGAGCCGCTGAATGAAGGCGACATGTGAGGAGCATGATGAAGACTCTGCGCAGACCCTTGTTCTTCCTCCTGGCCGGGCTGATCGTGCTCGCGCTGGGCGCGTTCAGCTTCACGTACACGGTGCAGTACAACGAGCGGGCCGTGGTCACGAACTTCGGCTCGGCCGACGAGGCCGACCTGAAAACGGAGGCCGGGCTGAAATTCAAATGGCCCTACCCGTTCCAGTCCGTGACGAGCTACGACACGCGGCCCCAGATCGTCGACGCGCTTGGCACGCAGCAGCAGACGGCCGACGACAAGCAGGTGATCGTCGAGGCGTACGCCGTTTGGCGTGTGAGCAACCCGCTGGTGTTCTACCGCAAGTTCTCCAACGCGGGCCCGGACGAGAGCGACCACTACGCCGAGGCGAAGAAGACCGTGAACTCGAGCCTGAACTCGGCGATCAGCGAGACGAGCCGCTTCCGCATGGACGAGCTCTTCTCGCCGAACCCCGGCTCGTCGAAGCTGCCCGATCTCGAGTCGGCGATCCTGGCGGTCGTCAAGCGTGACGCGGGTGATCCGAATACCACAGGCCTTGGCATCGAGATCGTGGACGTGGGCATCAACCGCATCCGCCTGAGCGAGCAGAACAGCACCGACGTGATCGAGCGCATGAAGGCCGACCGTCAGAAGCTCGCCCAGGACACGATCAGTTCGGGTCAGGCCGACGCGCAGTCGATCCGCTCCAAGGCCGAGAGCGACGCCGAGCGCATCCGCTCGTTCGCCGAGCGTCAGGCGAGCAACCTGAAGGCGATCGGCGATCAGGAGGCGGGCCGGTTCATCGCGATGATGCAGGAGAACCCGCAGCTTGCGATGCTGCTCGAAGAGCTTCAATTCCTGCGTGACGCCTACTCGAAGCAGATCACCCTGGTCGTCTCGGGCGCTCCCGGCTTCCGCATGCTGCAGCCGGCGGCCCTTGACAAGCTGCTCGAGGACGACGGCGAGGAGGAAGGCCAGTGACGGACGAGCACAACGAACAGCTCGATCCCACGCCCGTCTCTCGCGGCAACGCGTCCGTGACGCTGCGCGAATCGGAGCAAGCCAGCGAAGACGGTGCGCTGCTCGACAGCGCCAACCGCTCGGCCCTCGATGCGCTGCGCATCGCGTACACGATCATGAGCTGGATCATGGTCGGGCTCATCGTGGTGTTCGTGCTCAGCGGCTTCCAGTCGGTGAGCGAGAGCGAGCGAGCCGTGCGCCTGCGATTCGGGCGGATCACCGACGCCAACCTCGGCGCGGGTTTCCAGTTCGCCTACCCGCCGCCCATCGGCGAGCTCAAGAAGGTCAAGATCGGCCAGCAGACGCTGCGGATCGACAACGCCTTCTACCCGGCGATCGAGGGGCGACAGCGCAGCCAGACCGTGCAGGAACTGGCCACCCGCGGCGGGTTCCGGAGCTACGACCCGACGAAGGACGGCTCGATCATCACCGCCGATCAGAATCTGGCGCACGCCAAGTGGCAGGTGCTCTACGAGCGTGCCGCGCCGAACGACTGGCTGACGAATATCGATGACTTCGAGCTGGAGGACCAGATCATCCGCCTTTCGGTCGAGCGTGCCGTGGTGCGCGCGATGGCCGAGGTGACGATCGAGGACCTGCTCAAGCAGTCGGCCGGTTCCGAGGGCTCGGTGGCCCGCCGGGCCGAGCAGTTTGCGCAGGAAGCGCTCGACCGCCTGGACTCGGGCATCCAGATCGTGCGTCTGGACATGGTCGATCCCGCGCCGCCGATCAATCTGTACAACGAGTTCGCAGCCGTCAACAGCGCCCAGTCGAACGCCAACGCCGAGCGTGACCGCGCCCAGCAGGACGCGCGGACAACGCTCAACCAGGTCGCCGGTGGGGCGGCTCAGTCGATCGTCGAACTGATCGACCGCTACGAGCGTGCATCGGATCTCGGCAACACCGAGGCTCAGGGCACGCTCCTGGCCGCGATCGAGTCGGTGTTGATGGGCGAAGAGGTCACCGTTGAACCCGTCTTCGAGGACGAGGAGCCGCTGGTCGTTCAGGAAGGGCTCGTCTCGGGCGAGGTGACCCGCCTCATCAGCGATGCCGAGACCTATCGGCGTCGTGTGCGTGACCGTGCGCAGGCCGACGTGACCCGCTTCCGCTCGAAGCTCGAGCAGTACGAGGGCAACCGGGGCGTGCTGATCACCCGCGAGTGGTCGGACGCGATCGGGGAGTTCCTCAAGAAGGACACGGTGCAGGCGATGTTCCTGCCCCGCGGCACGGACGTCCTCGAACTGCTGCTCAACCGCGACCCGCAGATCCTGCGTGACCAGGAGAAAGTTCGCAACCGCGAGCTGCTCATCCAGGCCAACGAGCAGCGCAAGGAACAGATCAGTCAGCCGCAACTCAGAGACGTGAACCAGACCGAACGCTAACCGGAGCACCCGAGCTTGGCAGACGCGCCAGCACATAAGAGCCAGACACCCGTCGTCGCCTGCCAGCGGCTGACCAAGGTCTTCAAGGATTTCTGGATGCGGCCCCGCGTCCGCGCGGTCGAGGATCTCTCACTCGAGATCATGCCGCACGAGATCTTCGGCCTGCTCGGCCCCAACGGCTCGGGCAAGTCCACGACGATCAAGATGATCCTCGGGCTGCTCAACCCGACCCGGGGTCGCCTCGTGGTCTTCGGCAAGTCGCCCTCGGACGTCGAGACGAAGAAACGCATCGGCTACCTCCCCGAGGAGAGCTACCTCTACCCCTTCCTCAACGCCCGCGAGACGCTCGAGTACTACGCCAAGCTCTTCGAGCTCGACGTCAAAACGCGCACCCGGCGCATCGACGAACTGCTCGACATGGTCGGCCTGACCGCCGCGCAGCACCGGCCGGTGCGCGAGTACTCCAAGGGCATGCAGCGCCGCATCGGCCTCGCCCAGGCGCTCATCAACGACCCGGACTTTCTCATCCTCGATGAGCCGACCACGGGCCTCGACCCGATCGGCACCAAGCAGGTCAAGGACCTGATCATCGAGCTCGGGCGGCGCGGCAAGACCGTGCTCCTCTCGAGCCACCTCCTCTCCGATGTCGAGGACGTGGTCGACCGGATGGTCATTCTCTACGGCGGCAAGATCCGCGACGAGGGCACGACCGACTCGCTGCTCACCAAGCACTCCAAGACCACCATCGAGACCGATGTGCTCGACGACGAGACCATCGCCGAGATCGACGAGGTCATCCGGCGCCGATCCGGTGGGACCAAGAGCATGCTTGCCGTCACTCACCCGCGTCAGAAGCTCGAAGAGAAATTCCTCGAGATCGTGCAGAAGGCCAAGGCCGACCGCGTCGAGACCTCCGGCGCCAGCGGCGAGGGCGAGACCGCGTCGTTCCTTGCTTCCGGCAAGACGGACGAATCCTCAGGCGAGGAACTGATCGACAAGCTGGTCTCGGCCGAGCCCGAGCCGGTGCCCGAGGCCGAGCAGAAACGCGCCAAGCAGGCCGCCGATGCCGTGGCCGATGCGGAGACCGAGCGCAGCGTGGTGGACGAACTCGTCGCCGCCGACGAACCCGAACCCGAACCGCAGCGCAAACCCGAGCCGGAGCGAGAGTCCAAGTCCGTGTCCCGGACCGATTCGTCCGAGCCCGCCGCGCCGAAGCCCTCGCCCGATCGCGCCCCGAAAGACGGGGGCGATGTGGATCTCGATGTCATCAGCTCGCTGCTGGATGACACCGACGAGCCGGGCAAGGGTGGGGGGCAGACGCCGTGAAACTCGGCGAACTCAAGGCCCGTGCCGACAGCGTCCAGCAAAGCCGGGGCTTCAAGTACATCGCCTCGGCGGTGATTGTGCTCGCCTTCATCGGCGTGTCGGTCGCCGCGTACGTGGCTTCCGCTTCGCCGGTCATCCAGCGATCCGCCGAGACAGCGCCCGAGAGCACGACCGGCGTCGGCTCGACCATCACCAACACCGACTCGGCGCAGCTCATGCTCGAGACCGTGCTCAAGGACGCGCGGGGCCCCTCGGGCACCATCATCGGCGCGGGCATCGTCGCCATCGGCGCGCTCATCGTGGTCTGGCTGGGCCTCGGGGTGACCTACTCCGTGCTGGGGCTGGTGCTCGCGGTCGTCGCGGCTCCGCTCTGGCTCTTCGAGTCCACCCGCGATTTCTCCAAACTCATCATGGCGATCGTCATCCTCGCCGCCGCGTTCTCGGCGCTCATGCAGGGCGCCCGGATGCTGCTGAGCGGCAAGGGCCCGGTCCGCGCGATCGCACGCAACGTCCTCGCCGAGGCCGTTCGACTCCGACTCTCGATCGTCTTCATCGTGCTGCTCATCTTCGGGCTGGCGGCCCTGCCGGGCTTGCTCGACGCCGACCAGCCCCTCCGATACCGCGTCCAGTCGTTCATGCAGTTTGGCACGGGCGGGTCGTTCTGGCTCATCGCACTCCTGACGGTCTTCTTCAGCGTCAGCACGGTCAGCACCGAGCAGCGCGACAAGATCATCTGGCAGACCATGACCAAGCCCGTCGCGCCCTGGCGGTACCTGCTGGGCAAGTGGGTGGGCGTCGTGGCGCTCGCGGGCGTGCTGCTGGCCGTCAGCAGTTCCGGCGTGTTTCTCTTTGTCGAGTACCTCCGCAACCAGCCCGCGATCGGCGAGAAAGAGGCGTTCATCGCCTACGCCGACGAGGGGCTGAGCGAAGACCGTCTCGTGCTCGAGACACAGATCCTCAGCGCCCAGCGCACGGTCGAGGCGACCGAGCCCAAACTCGACGAAGAGACGATCCAGAGCATCATCCAGCGCCGCATCGAGCAGATCCGCCAGACGGACCCGAGCTACGTCTTCACGCCCGACATCGAAACGAAGTTCCGCGAGGACATCCTCAAGCAGAACCGCATGCTCTACTTCGCGATCGATCGGAGCGCATCGCGGACATTCATCTTCGAGGGGATCGATCTCGCGCCGGACGCGGACGTCCCCCTCGTGCTGCGCTACCGCATCGATTCGGCCGCCAACGAGCCCGACCGCCAGTACAAGCTCTCGTTCCAGTTGGCCGGCACGGCACCGATCGTCCGGCCGACGGGCCTCGGGCACTCGCACTCGCTGCCGCTGGCGCCGATCCTGATCCTGCCCGCCGATGCGCGTGAGCCGATGCCCCGCGTCATCCTGCCCGACGATCCCTCGTTCACACGCGCGATGGAGGCGTACAAGGCCGACCGGCTGCCCGGCGCCCAGTACATCACCGCCGGCGAGATGATCGACAAGGGCCGCTTTGCGATCCAGATCTCCAACGGGCAGTTCGCCTACCAGACCGACGAAGCCGGGCGCATCCTCAGCCCGGTCATCATCCCCAACGACGAGCACATCCAATTCCCCGGCGGCGGGCTGGCCATCAGCTATCCCGCGGGCAGCTACCACGCCAACTACGCGCGCACGATGGCCATCCTCTGGCTCAAGCTCGCGTTCCTGGCGATGCTCGGCATCTTCTGCTCCACGTTCCTCTCGTTCCCCGTCGCCAGCATGGTCAGCTTCGGCGTCTTCCTGATGGCCGAGAGCGCCGGTTACGTCCGGCTCGCCGTCGACAACTACTCCACGCTGGGCAGCGATGACCAGATCAACTTCCTCAAGCTTGCGATCTCGTTCATCTCCTACGGCGTGTCGTGGATCTTCAACGTCTACGCGGACCTCAAGCCCGTCGAGAAACTCGTGAACGGGCAGATGGTGGGGGGCGTAGACATGATGGTCGCCGGGGCCGTGATCGGCGTCTGGTGCTTCGTGCTGTTCTTCGGGAGTGTTTTGATCTTCCGCAAGCGTGAGTTGGCGATCTACTCGGGCCAGTAGGCCAAAGGAACCCCAAGGCGTGTCGCACGACAAGCTCATCCAGATCATCGCCGGGGCCGTCATAGTCGTCCTGCTCGCAGGCTCGGGCGTGGTCGGCACGACGATCACGGAATCGAGCGGCCGGCACCGGCTTGTGATGGCCGACACCGCCGCCGACAACGACAGCCCCGAGGTCGCCGTCGGCATCGCGATGGGCGCGTTCCGCGGCGTGTTCGTCAACATGCTCTGGATCCGCGCCAACCGCCTCCAGGAAGAAGGCAAGTACTACGAGGCCATCGAGCTCGCCGAGACGATCACCAAGCTCCAGCCACGCTTCCCGCGCGTCTGGGTCTTCCACGCGTGGAACCTCGCGTACAACATCTCCGTCTCCACGCAGACCCCGGACGAGCGCTGGCAGTGGGTCGATTCCGGCGTGCGCCTCCTCCGAGACGAGGGTATCCCCCAGAACCCGAACGACATGCTCCTGCACAAGGAGTTGGCCTGGATCTTCCTCCACAAAATCCAGGGCGTGACCGACGACGCGAACCAGTACTACAAACGCAAGGTCGCCGAGGAATGGACCGTTGTCCTCGGCCCGCCACCGCCCCCCGGGCCCGAGATGCGCACACGCGAGCAGGCGATCGAGGCCTACGGCAACTGGCTCGATGAGGTCGCCACCGCGCCCGACACCATCGAAGGCGCGATCCAGGAAGAACCCCTCGTCGCCGAGCTGATCGCCGCGCTCGAGGACCTCTTCGGCACCGAGGCCCCGCTCGACTCGCTCCGTCGATACGCCGTCCACGAAGAGCTCCACCGCAAGAACATGAGCGACGACCGCCTGGGCGACATCCTGGGTGTCATCGACGAGGACGAGCTCGAACGCATCCAGACACTCAGCAGGCTCATGCACGAGCCCCAGCTCGAGAACGCCTGGAGCGTCTACATCGCCCACCTCCGCAAACGCGTTCTGCTCGACACCTACAACATGGACCCCTCGCGGATGGCCCGGTACACCCGCGATTTCGGGCCGCTCGACTGGCGCCACCCCGCGGCCCATTCGCTCTACTGGGCACGCCTGGGCGTCGAACGCGGGCTCGGTCGCGTCGAGGAACAGAACAAGACCGACTTCGACTTCACCAACACCGACCGGCTCGTCATGCACTCGATCCAGGAGCTCTTCCGCTCGAGCGAGCTCTACTTCGACTTCCTCGAATTCGAGCAGGGCAAGTACGCCTACTACATGGCCATGCCCAACACCTTCTTCATCGATTCCTACGGCGACCAGCTCGAAGACGTCGCCAGCCGCGGCGGCATCGCCACCTCCATGAAGCGCACCTACACCAACTACGCCGCCGGCTTCGAGAACTTCCTCCAGG
Organism: Phycisphaerales bacterium; assembly: GCA_965228265.1. Classification (GTDB taxonomy): domain Bacteria; phylum Planctomycetota; class Phycisphaerae; order Phycisphaerales; family UBA1924. Next base: position 40,653 of record OZ245804.1, on the reverse strand, counting down.
ACGCCATCCTGCACTACTACCGCCGGGGCGATCTCGACAAAGCCATGGAGTACCGCCACAAGCTGCTCACCTGGCCCGGCCGCAACATCAACGACTGGGAAGCCGACGAGAAACTCAGCTGGCCCATCGACCAGTACGTCGAGTGGGAAATGATGGGGCGATACACCTCGCCCTCGCTCTACGTGAACCAGATCACGGCCGCGCTCATGGGCGCGTACACCAGCGGCCTGCTCGCCGGCGATCAGGACCTCTTCCTCAGCCAGTACCGCTGGGCCCGACAGTTCCACGAGTACTTCATCCGCGAGCAGAACAAGGGCGGCATGCTCGCCAACCCCGAAACCGGACGCATGGAAAACCTGCCCAAGGACTTCCGCGTGCTCGCCGGCGGCGTGTTCACCAACCTGCTCGCATCGCTCAGCGAGTCCGAGCGCGAAGCCATGTACCTGGCCGCCCCGAACGAGCTGCGCCAGTACGCCTACTGGATTCTGGAGCGCGAGCTCAGTGAAACCATGAACGAGCGAGCCGCCGCGGGCGAGGGCCGACCCTTCAACGAGGTCTTCCCGCCGCCCATCGGCATCGACCAGTTCCGTCTCGAGATGGAAGCCCTGCGCCAGCAGCAGCAGCGCGACTACAACATCGATATCAAGTAGCCACGCCCGCGCGCAGTGCCCGACGGAATCGAGCCCTCGCGTAAGTGGGGGCGCATCGCGATCAATGGCTGACTCTGGGCTTACTCGGATTCGCCGGTGAGCAGCGTCCGCACTGCCCGGTACCGATCGAGCGTGCCCGCGATGACATCCGCCGGCAGCTCGGGCCCGGGCTCGGCTTTGTCCCAGCGCTCGCGCTCGACGAGCGACTCCAGATACTCGCGCACGAACTGCTTGTCGAAGCTCTGCTGCGCGTGTCCCGGCTCGTACGTCTCGGCGGGCCAGAATCGGCTGCTGTCGGGCGTGAGCGCCTCGTCGATCAGGATCGGCTCGCCGTCCGGCTCGCTCGGGTCGATGCCGAACTCGAACTTGGTGTCGGCGATGATCACCCCGCGGTCCGCCGCGTACGCCGACGCCCGTTCATAGATCGCCAGCGAGATGCGCTTCACCTGCTCGAGTCGCTCATCGCCGATGATCGCGCGGGCCGTGTCTTCGCTGATGTTCTCGTCGTGCTCGCCCTGCTCGGCCTTGGTCGCGGGCGTGAAGATCGGCTCGGGGAGCTTGTCGCACTGGACCAGGCCCCCGGGCAGCTTGACGCCACAGACCGAGCCCGTCGCCTGGTAGTCCTTCCAGCCCGATCCTTCGAGGTAGCCGCGGACGACGCACTCGACGGGCAGCACGCCGCATCGGCGGCCGATCGTGATTCGGCCCGCCAGGTCCTTTCGGGTCGTCCCACCCGGTTTGAGCGCCGAATCAGGGATATCCCCAGCATCGGTCGAGATCAGGTGCGTCCGGCAGAGCCCCTCGTGCTCGATCCAGCGGAGCCAGAAGGCCGCGATCGAGGTCAGAAGCTGCCCCTTGCCCGGCACGGGCGTGGGCAGGACCACATCGAAGGCCGAGAGGCGGTCCGAGGCGACCATGAGCAGGCGATCGGTTCCGGTTGTGTCCGGTCCCAGTTCGTACACATCACGCACCTTGCCCCTTCTGACGGGCAAAGCGAGATCGGATTGAAACAGGCTTGGCATGTTTCCCAGCGAGTCCTTTGATGGAGGGGCTCCGAGCCAGATATCGTAGGGAGGCACCAAGCGCCCCCGCGCCGGATCGGGTACGGTCCGCAGGGCGTGCAATGCCACCCGGGAGGTCCTCCAGAGCGATGCTCAGCTTTGCCGTATTCGACAGCACAGGTCCCGCGTCCGACTGGGCCACCGCCGAGTCGCATGTGTTCGGTCAGGACGAGGTCCCCGTCCCGGCCGAGGTCCGCGCCGTCCCCGGGCGCATCGTGTGCGAGAAGCACTCCGCCGAGGCCGCGGGCCTGGCGACGGTCTTCCCGCCCCTCGAGGAGCACGACGGCTCGCCGCTCTATCTCCAGACCTGCCTGCTGCCCGAACGCGACCACCCGTATCTGCTGAGCCTCGAACTGGCGCGTCAGCGGATCATGACGCTCCTCAACAAACTCGAGGACTGGTCGCTCTTCGATCTGGCAAGCGATCACCCCGCGATGCTCGCGCTCGAGGAAGCCCGGCTGGCCTTCACAAGAGCGCTCGTGAGCCACCGCCTCAACCAGGGCGAGGACGGCTCGTACGCGCAGGAAGCCGACAAGATGGCGCGCGAAGCCATTGATCTGGCGCTCAAAGCCAGTGATGCGCTCGTTCTGGCTCAGAGCGAACGCGCCCTGCCCGACCGCGTCAGCGGTGCCGCCTACGCGAACGCCACCGGCAAAGACCTCTCCAAAGGCCCGGTCCAAGGCCCGGCCGTCAAGAGCCCCAACGACACCGGCCTCGTGCTGCCCGTCAAGCCGGCGATCTCCGTCGGGCTGAATCCGGTTCAGTTCTCGGAATCGCTCCAGAGCCTCATCACGACCGGCTGCGACTTCATCTCGCTCCCGACACGCTGGCGCGACATGGAACCCGACGAGGGCAAGTACGCCTTCACCCCGACCGACCGCTGGATCGAATGGGCCGTGCGCCACTCGAAGATGCCCGTCTCGGCCGGGCCGGTTGTGGATCTTGGCCGATCCAACGTGCCCGACTGGCTCTACATCTGGGAACACGACTACGAGACGCTCCGCGAGGTCGTCTACGAGCACGTCAAAAATGTCATCACCCGGTACAGGCGGACCGTGCCCCGCTGGACCGTGCTCAGCGGCCTCAACCGCAACGAGAACTTCCAGCTCTCGTTCGAGCAGATGATGGACCTGACCCGCATGGCCATGCTCCTGGCCCGCAAGCTGCACCCGCAGGGCAAGATGCAGATCGAAGTGCTGCACCCCTTCAGCGCCGAGCCCGGGCATCGCCCGCGCTCGCTGCCCGGTGCGCTCTACGCCGAGATGGTCCAGCAGGCGGGCATCGGCGTCGACGCCTGGGGCATCCGCCTCGAACTCGATCGCCCCAAGACCGGATGCATCCGGCGTGATCTGATGTCGCTGTCGGCCGCGATCGACCGCTACGCGCTGCTCGACCGCCCGCTTGCGGTCACCGCGGTCAGCCGGGCGCTCGAGCCGGGCGAGGGCGTGCTCGACGAGGAAGACATCAACTGGCTCCGCCGGGCGATGGAAGTCATCGTGAGCAAGCCGAGCGTCATGAGCTTCGTCTGGCAGGAGCAGGAACTCCCGCCCGGCGCCAAGGGCCCGATGCCCGGCAGCCTCATCGACACTTCGGGCCAGCCAAGGCCCGCCGTCAAGAACGCCATCGCCCTGCGCAAGGCGATCCAGTCGGGCGACATCGCCGCGACGATGCCCAAGGCGGTCCACGCGTGAGCGCCCGCGCTCCCGAAGGCTCGCTCACGGGCGGAGCCAGATGGGCGTGCGTCGCGGTCCTCGGCGGCCTGGGTGCGATCGGTGTCGGCAAGGGCCTGCTCGATTCACAACCCCTCCGCCAAACTTCTGAGCCGGAACGCGTCTCGATCACCGTCCCCGCGCAACCCCAGTCACAGCCCACGTCCCAGTCCCAGCCACTCACGGACCAGCGCGAGCCTGCCGGGACGCTCACACCTGCCGAAACAGCCGCTACCTTTATGGCCGCGCCGGAGTCCGATCCTGCCTCCAAACCGGCTGAATCCGAACCACGCGACGTAGGCATCCAGAAACTCGTCAACGTGAACACCGCGTCGTCGGCGGAGCTCCAGCTCCTGCCCGGCATCGGGCCCGTGATGGCCGGGCGGATCATCAAGGACCGCACGACCAACGGGCTCTACCGATCGCCTGCGGACCTCGACCGCGTCAAAGGCATCGGCCCCAAGACGCTGGAGAAGCTCACGCCCCTTATCCGGTTCGACTGACGTAGCATGACCCGACCAAAGCACCCACGGCCCGGCCGGCGCGTCGCCTGCCCGGGCACACCCGTGCGCGCACCGAGGAAATCGGCTCAAAGTGCCCCCCAAACCGACGACCCAGTCCCCTCTGCAAACGCTCCTGGATGCCCCGCCGATGCGGGCGCTCGTCAGCGCGCTGCAGGAGGGATCGAGGTGCGTCGCAAGCGGAGCCGCCGGCTCGTCGAGCGTTGTCGTCGCTTCGTGCCTAGCGAGGATGACAGGCCGGCCCGTCGTGCTCGTGATGGCCCACCTCGACGAGGCGGACCACGCGGTCGAGGAGCTGGCCTACTTCGGGACCAGCTCGATCCGCCTTCCCGCGCTCGAGGTGCTGCCGGGCGAGAGCGCCGCAGCCGCGGACCTGCTCGCCGAGCGTGTCGGAGCCGTGCGCCAGACGCTGGCGATCGGCGCCAAGGACGCGCCGGTCATCGTTGCGCCGGTGCACGCGCTGATGCAGGCGGTGCCAAGGTACGAGCAGATCAAGGGCCTGAGCAGAGTCGTGGGCACGGGCGACCGCGTGCAGCCCGAAGAACTCATCGAATGGCTCGTGAGCGCGGGGTACACCCGCCGCGAGACGATCGAGGAACCCGGCGAGTTCGCGGTCCGAGGCGGGATCATCGACGTCTTCCCCGCCGGCGGCACGAGCGTCGAACCCGTCCGTCTCGATTTTTTCGGCGACGAGCTCGAGAAGCTCACCGAGATCGACCTTGAAACGATGGGGTCCGATCGGCGCATCGACTCGGTCGAGTTCATCGCGGCCGCGCTCGATCCGAACCTCGCCGACGAGGGCACGAGCTTCCTGAACGTCATCCCCGATCGCGCGGTCGCGGTGGTGTGCGAGACGCTCGAAGTCACCGAGCAGGCGCGGGGGTACTTCGAGCGGGTCACCGACTCACGCGGCGTGTACGGCCCACCCGCGGTTTTCAAGCTGCTCCAGGATCGGTTCCACGCGTTCTGTGAGATCAACCAGTTCTCTGCGCCGGCCGCAAGCGCCGAAACAGTGATCAATCTCCCGATCATGCCGCTGCCGGCGCTCAGCCGGGAGCTGTCTGAGGCGGTCGAGGAACTGGCCGAGCTCTCGGGCGTGAAGGGCCGCACGACGCTCGTTCCCTGCGAGACCGAGGCCGAGACGCAGCGTCTGGGCGAGCTCATCACGCAGTACGCACCGATGCTGAAGCCCAGACCCATCGCGAAGGTCGGGTACATCCATCGTGGATTCGTCTACGAGCCCGACGAGGGCGACTCGCTGGCGGTCGTGCCGTACCACGAGCTTGTCCACCGCTTCCACGCGCGTCGCGGGACGCGCCGCATGCGCGCCGGCCGCGCGATGGACACCTTCCTCGAGATCGAACCGGGCGACTATGTCGTCCACGCCGAGCACGGCATCGCGCGATTCGAAGGCCTGCGCCTCATGGACCCGGATCGCCTGGGCAAGTCCAGAGCGGTGGGGCCCCCCAAGAAGAAACGCAAGGACGAGGAGGGCGAGCTCCAGGAGTTCCTGACGCTCGAGTTCGCCGACGGTTCGCAACTCCATGTGCCGGCGCTCAAGATTGACCTTGTGCAGAAGTACATCGGCGGGTTCAACGGCAAGCCGCCGCTCTCGAAACTGGGCGGCACGCGCTGGAAGAAGCAGAAGGAGAAAGTCGTCGAATCCGTGCGCGATCTGGCGTCGGAGCTACTGCGCGTGCGAGCGGCCCGCGAGAGTCTGCCCGGCGTGCGCTTCCCGGGCGACACGCCCTGGCAGAACGAGTTCGAGGGCGAGTTCCCTTATCAGGAGACCGAAGATCAGCTCGCCGCGATGATCTCGATCAAGAAGGACCAGCAGTCGGAGCGCCCGATGGACCGCCTGCTCTGCGGCGACGTGGGTTTCGGCAAGACCGAACTGGCGATCCGCGCCGCGTTCAAGGTGGTCGAGTCGGGCAAGCAGGTCGCTGTGCTCGTCCCGACGACCGTGCTCGCCGAGCAGCACGAACGCACCTTCCGCGACCGCTTCGCGGGATACCCGTTCCGCATCGAATCGCTGAGCCGGCTCAAGACGACGAAAGAATCCAACGCGATGCTCGCGGCCCTGCGCAAAGGACAGATCGACGTCATCATCGGCACGCACCGCATCCTGTCCAAGGACGTGCGCTTTGCGGATCTCGGGCTGGTGATCGTGGACGAGGAGCAGCGATTCGGCGTTGAGCACAAGGAGCAGCTGCTCCGCCTGCGATTGGCCGCGGACGTGCTCACGCTCAGCGCCACGCCCATCCCCCGCACGCTGCACATGTCGATGCTGGGCATCCGCGACATCTCCTCGCTCGCCACGCCACCCGCGGATCGCCAGAGCATCGTGACCGAGGTCGTGCCCTACAACCGCAAGCGCATCCAGCAGGCGCTCGCGCGTGAGCTCGGTCGGCAGGGTCAGGTTTTCTGGGTGCACAACCGTGTGCACGACATCGTGAGCGTCGCCGACGACGTGCGCATGCTCGCGCCCGGTGCCCGCGTGATCTACGGCCACGGTCAGATGCCCGCGACCGATCTCGAAAAAGTCATGCTCAAGTTCATCCGTCACGAGGCGGACATCCTTGTCTCGACCACGATCATCGAGTCGGGCATCGACATCCCCAACGCCAACACGATGATCATCGAGGACGCCGACCGTTTCGGGCTGAGCGAACTCCACCAGCTCCGCGGGCGTGTCGGGCGTTCCAAGCACCGCGCGTACTGCTACCTGCTTTTGCCCGACAAACGCAACGTGACCGATGTGGCGCGCAAGCGGCTCAAGGCGCTCGAGCAGTACACGATGCTCGGCGCGGGCTTCAAGATCGCGATGCGAGACCTCGAGATCCGCGGCGCGGGCAATATCCTGGGCTCCGAGCAGTCGGGGCACATTGCCGCCGTGGGCTACGAGATGTACTGCCAGCTCCTCGAGCAGCAGGTGCGCGAGCTGCGCCACGAGGCCCCGCCCCCCTCGGCGAGCCGGGCGAGTCTGGAGATCGGCGTCTGGGGGCACATCCCAAGGCCCTACATCCCGAGCGATACGAGGCGTCTGGAGGCCTACCGGCGCATGGCGACCGCGGCTTCGCACGAGGATCTCGACAAGCTCCGCGAGGACCTCACCGCGGCCTACGGCGAGCCGCCGCCGCTCGTCGATCGGCTGCTCCGACTCGCGGAGATCCGCGTCGCGTGCGCGTCGCTTGGCGTGAAAGCCGTGGTCATGCGCGAGCCGGACGTGATCTTCCGCGCCGAAGACCCGAGGCCTATCGCCGAAGCGCTCGCCGGGGCCAGGGGCAAGGTGACGACGCTCCCGCCCAAGTCTGGGCAGTCACTCAGCGAGGTGTACTGGCGCCCGCCGGCGAAGTACCTCGATCCGCAGAGCCTTCCACGAGTCATGCTGAGCCGATTGCGACCGAGGCCACAGGAAGCAAAGGCGAAAGTCTGAGCGACCTCTTTCCTCCCCCGTCGCCGACGGGGGAGGTGTCTGCGGAGCAGACGGAAGGGGGTAAGACTTGTGACCCTCGCTTGCGCTTCGGGCTCGTCAACTATCCAAACCACCCCGGCGCCCACGCAAAGAGCGCAACCGCGTATGCCGCGTAGAACACGATGAGCACTGCGCCCTCGGTCCGAGAGATCCGTGAGCCCGACATCATGATCGGCAGGCACGCCAGGCTCACCGCCAGCATCACGGGCAGGTCGAGCATGAGCGACTGGCGACCGACTTCCTGCGGCAGCACCACGCACGTGAGCCCGAGTATCCCGAGCACATTGAAAACATTTGAGCCGAGAATATTGCCCACGCTGATGTCGGGCTGCTTGCGCACAGCCGCGACGAGACTGGTGACGAATTCAGGTGCGCTCGTCCCGGCCGCCACGACCGTGAGCCCGATGACGAGATCCGAGACGCCAAGCGACCTGGCGATCGAGGTCGCCGATTGCACGAGGAGCCAGGATCCAAGTATCAGCATCGCCAGCCCGAAGCCGATCAATGCGGCGCTTGAAAGTGGATGTGCTTTCCAGCCGGCGACCGGGGTCGCCAGTTCGGTCTCGATTTCGTGCTCGGCGTTCAATTCGAGTTCACTCTGGTTCTGCGCACGCCCCCGGCGGTAGCCGTTCCAGAGGTAGACAACGAGCAACGCCACCATGACGCCGCCCGTCAGGCGGCCCAGTTGTCCGCCGGTGGCAATCGCAACGAACGGCACGCAAGCGGCGGCGATCACGACGAGCACTTCCCGCCGAACGATGTCGAGTTTGAGCGGGATCGGACAGATCAGGGCCGTCAGCCCGAGCACGACAGCGATGTTGAAGATGTTGGAACCGATGACATTGCCGACGGCGATCTCGCCCGTTCCCTTCCAGGCGGCCGCTAGCGAGGTGCAGAGTTCGGGCGTCGAGGTGCCGAAACCGACGATCGTCAGGCCGATGAAGAAGCTGGAGATTCCAAGCTGCCGGGCGATGGTCACAGCCCCTCGGACCAGGCCCTCGGCCCCGAGTGTCATGACCATCAGCGAGGCCATCAGCAGTCCGATTTGCAGCAGCATGGAAGGCGTGTCCCAAGGGGGTGTCGATTCGGGACGATGGTATTGGGGGCACCAAGCCGGTTCTCACGGCTCAACCGACAGGGGCATGACAACGGCTTTGAATTCGGATAAGATCCTGTTTGGGCTACCCAACTTGGAGGGGCATCTTGCCGATAGAGCGATAATGGCCGAAACGAGCAGAACCAAACTCCCCGAAGACCCCGCCCCCGGCGGCTGGACGGCACAGAAGCAGATCGACGCGATCAAGAGGCGGATGATCCGACAGGGCACGCTTGCCATCGGGATGCTCGAGGCCTCCCTCGACGCCCTCTGGTCGATCGACGCCGAGGTCGCCATGCACGTCCGCGAGCAGGACTCGGCGATCGACACCGAAGAGGTCCGGATCGAGGAGGAGTGCTACCAGATTCTGGCGCTCCAGCAGCCAGTCGCCCGGGACTTCCGGGTGCTCGCCTTCGTGCTCAAGGTCAACCACGACATCGAGCGCGTCGCCGACCACGCCAGCAGCATCTCCAAGGTCGCCATGAAGCTCGCGGCCCTGCCCGTGGTGCCCAAGTTCCCGACGGGCCTGCGCGAGCTCGGTGAGCGTGTGCCGGCGACCTGCCACAAGCTGCTTCGGGCGATGCTCGAGGAGGATGTCGCCGCGGCTCGTCAGATCGTGCTGGACGACAAGCTTCTCGACAAACTCGACAAGGGTTCGTACGCGGAGCTGACCAAGTCGCTGGCGCATAAGGGCGAGGACGACATCGCGGCTGGGCTTCTGCTCTACCGCGTCGGCCGCGAACTCGAGCGCGTGGGCGATCTGATGAAGAACATCGCCGAGGACGTGGTCTACCTGGGCACGGGCGAGATCGTCCGCCACGCCAAGCACCAGAAGTAACACATCAGCCAGCCCCGGCCCTGAGCCCCAGCTCTGAGCCGAGGCCGATCCGTGTGCGCTTGACGCAGAAAGTAGCATATGCTACTGTCAATCCGTAGCATGTGCTACAACTGGTTCGGTCCTCTTAGCTGGAGTTGAGATGAAGACGATAATGGTTGTTCTCCCGGTGGTGTTCGCGTCAGGCACGGCGATGGCTCAGGAGGAGCCGCGGACTGAAATGCCTTCGCTGCTCTATCCAACGCCCGAGCCCGACTGGCGTGAACTCAGCGCGGATCGCCCGGATATCACCGAAAGCCCGTACACGGTGGACGCGGGCGCGGTGCAGATCGAGCTTAGCTTCTTCGACTACGCCAAGTCCGGAAGCACCGACACGTTCGCTCTCGCTCCTTCGAACATCAAGATCGGCTTGCTCGATAATGTAGACGTCCAGTTCGTGGTCAATCCCTACGTGCATGTGGAAGAGGATGACGACTCGCAGAGTGGTTTCGGGGACTCGCAGATCCGACTCAAAATCAACCTGTGGGGCAACGACGGCGGCGAGACCGCCATGGCGATCATGCCCTTCATCCAGATCCCGACCGCATCGGACGATCTCGGGCACGATCATCTTGAGGGCGGCGTCATCCTGCCCTTTGCGATGGAACTCGCCGATGGCGTGGGGCTGGGGCTGATGGTCGAGGCAGACTTTGTGTACGACGACGCAGCTGGAAACTACGAGACCGAGCTGGTTGCCACGGCCGCGGTGGGATTCGAGCTCACGGAAACAGTCGGCGCGTACGCCGAGCTGATCGGCTCGACAGGGGCCGACGGCGATTCGCCCGACGTTGCGATCCTCGGTCTTGGCGCGACCTATGCCGTCACATCGAACCTCCAGTTCGACGCGGGCACAAACATCGGTTTGTCCCGGGATGCCGATGACATTGGTCTCTTCTCGGGCGTGACTCTGAGGTTCTGATCCACTCACTGGCACACGCACCGTGGCGGGCGTCCGGCTGCTTCAGGTAGGCTGTGCAACATGGGCCTGCCCCTGACAATCTTGCTGCTGCTCGTGATCTTCGCGGGTCTGTCGTTGCAGTTCGCTGGGCTCTACATACGCAGGGGTGACAGACCGGCTTGTCGAAAGTGCGGGTACGACCTCACCTCTCACCAGCCAACCAACTGCCCCGAGTGCAACGCGGACCTGACACAGAGCGATGCGATCGTGCGCGGCGTGCGCAGGCCACGCCTAATCTGGTTCGGCACATCCATGCTGCTGGTGGGGGGGCTCGCGCTGACGTACCTGCTCGTCCGCTCGCCCGGTTTCGACAAACTCAAGCCCGTCTGGCTGATGCGGGCAGAGATGATGGTCGTCAACGACGAGGGCGACGAACGGATCACCAAGGAGCTCACCAGGCGGGTCCAGAAGGGCGGCGTCAACCCCGATGAGGCCCGGGCGATCGGCCGGCTCGCGGTTGATCTGGTTGGCGCGGCCGAGCCCAAGGCCTCGGCGTACGACCTTCTCAAGTTCTCAGCTCTGGTCGGGGGCGTGAGCGCCGAAGAGGCGGCACCCATCATGCTCGATCTGATCGGGCAGTGGACCGACGAGATGCGGGCCGAGCGATCGTTTGCCCACGGCAACTATCTGCACAGGGAGGTCCTGGGCGCACTCATCCGATCGACGGGCCTCGATCTCGAGAAGCTCCGCCCCGTCATCCAGCAGGGCACCGAGGCTTCGTTGAAAGAGAAGCCGGACTACGCCTTGGCCTCGATGTGCTCGCAGCTGCTCTGGAACTGGTGGGAATCGCCCAGCTCGCCCGGCATCGTCACACACGAATTGCTCACACAGCTCTACCAGGATGCGCCCGAGCTCCGGCTCGAGGTCAGACCCAATGTCACAAAAGAACTCGGGAGGGTGCCCTACACGATCCGGTTCGCGCTCCCGCCGAACGTCGGTAACGAGGGTGACATGGTTGTCTTCTCAGAGCGGGTAGAAAGGCTCCTCGTCAGGCAGGGCGATCGGGTTCTGACGCCGAAGTACGCGTCGTTCGGCGGCTCTTCCCAGACGCGTCAGGCTTCGAGGCACATGGGCTACCTCATGGGCACATCCAGCACGGCCGCTCGCATCGAAGGGCTGCAACCCGGGCCGGCCGAGCTGGAGATCGATGTGCATGTGAAAGTGATCGCCGGCACGCAACCCGAGGGCGAGGAGTCCCCATCGGGCGATATGGTCAACGAGCTGCCACCGGTCATCGATCGGACGATCACGATCACGGCGCCGTTCCATGTGGTGTCGGCGGGTGAGGACGAGGTTCGGCTCCTGAAGCCGAGCGAGGAGGATGCGCCCGAGCCCGAGGTGGTGCTCGAGAACCTCCGCGTCTCGCCCGTGTACTACAGCTCGGCCCCGCCCTTTGGCAGTCAGGGGCCGTGGGCTTTGAAGATCGGTCTGGCAAGCCTGAGTCACGATCAACGGGGCCAGGAACAGTGGATGTGGCCCAAGATCGACGTGGCGTACCTCGTCATCGCCGAGCAGGGCGACCATGTCTGGGAACTGGGTCACCTGATCCGCCGAGACCTGCTCCAGGCTCGCTACCACGCGATGCCTGTGAGTGGGACATTGGTGCCAACCAGAGTGGGGGCGTCGGGCGAGCGGGAATGGGCCCAGCCCGTGCCCGACTTCGATCAGCCCGTACGGATCAGGCTGCTGCCCGACGAGGACCGTGCCCGGCAGACGATCGACATGGACACGATCTACGGCGTGGAGCTCGACCTGGGGCTCTTTGCGATCGAACGGACCGAGGATCGTTCGAGCATCCACCGGATCCAGGACGATGAGCTGAGGCCCGTGCCAGCACTGGCGGACTGAGCATTCTGCCATGCGTGGTTGTGCCGGGGTGTGCGAGAGAGCGGATCGAGTCGGAGAAAGACAGGGTTGTAAAAAAGACAACGCCCACCTCCGAAGAGATGGGCGTTGAGTACGTGATCTTTGCCCATTGGCCATCAGTTGCCTGATTGGCTATCCGTCAGATCCATCCATCGCGTGAACGGTGGGGGATCGGGATTGTGACGGACGAGAATGCGCTGACTTGCTCGCTGTGGATCGCTCCACACGAAACATCGATGAACATGCCAAACGGTCGTGTTTGGACAAGGCCCGAAGGCTTCGATGTGTTCTGGCGAGTCTAAGGAAATCCCTTAGAAAGGAGGTGATCCAGCCGCAGGTTCTCCTACGGCTACCTTGTTACGACTTAGTCCCAGTCACCGAACTTGCCGTAGGCACGCCTGAAATGACGTGACTTTGGGCACTCCCGGCTTCCATGACTTGACGGGCGGTGTGTACAAGGCTCAGGAACACATTCACCGCGGCGTAGCTGATCCGCGATTACTAGCGATTCCAACTTCAAGCAGGCGAATTGCAGCCTGCTATCCGAACTGGGGCACAGTTTTTGCGATTTGCTCACCTTCGCAGGATCGCCTCGCTCTGTCCGTACCATTGTAGCACGTTTGCAGCCCTAGGCATAAGGGCCATGAGGACTTGACGTCGTCCCCACCTTCCTCCGGTTTGACACCGGCAGTCTCGCTAGAGTGCTCGTCATTACACGTTAGCAACTAACGACAGGGGTTGCGCTCGTTAAGGGACTTAACCCGACACTTCACAGCACGAGCTGACGACAGCCATGCAGCACCTGTGTATGTTCCACCCAAGGGCGTCACTGAAGTTTCCAACAGCTAATCCATACATGTCAAGCCTAGGATAAGGTTCTTCGCGTTGCCTCGAATTAAGCAACATGCTCCACCGCTTGTGTGAGCCCCCGTCAATTCCTTTGAGTTTTAGCCTTGCGACCGTACTCCCCAGGCGGCACACTTAATAGTTTTCCTTCGGCCGAGACAGCGTCAGAGCTGCCCCGACCTAGTGTGCATCGTTTACGGCGTGGACTACCAGGGTATCTAATCCTGTTTGCTCCCCACGCTTTCGTGCCTGAGCGTCAGGACAGGCCCAGCTGATCGGCTTCCCCATCGGCGTTCCCATGGATATCTACGCATTTCACCGCTCCACCCATGGTTCCATCAGCCCCTACCTGCCTCAAGTCCAGCAGTTCGCCCTGCACTTCCCCGGTTGAGCCGAGGGATTTCACAAGACGCTTGCTGGACCGCCTGCGCACGCTTTAAGCCCAGTGATTCTGATTAACGCTCGGGCCCCTCGTATTACCGCGGCTGCTGGCACGAGGTTAGCCGGCCCTTCCTCTGATTCTGGTCAGTGTTCCTAGAATCTGACAGTGGTTTACACATCGAAGATGCTTCATCCCACACGCGGCATTGCTCCGTCAGGCTTGCGCCCATTGCGGAAGATTCGTCGCTGCAGCCTCCCGTAGGAGTCCGGACAGTGTCTCAGTTCCGATGCGGCGGGTCATGCTCTCACACCCGCTACCCGTCTTCGGCTTGGTGAGCCGTTACCTCACCAACTACCTGATAGGACGATCGCCGCTCCCAAGGCGCCAAAGCTTTCCTCCGAAGAGCACATGGAGTATTACTGCCGATTTCTCGACGCTATCCTCCACCTTGGGGTACGTTCGATCGCATTACTCGCCCTTTCGCCACTTTTGCCCCGAAGGGCTTTCGTTCGACTTGCATGCATTAGCCATGCCGCCAGCGTTCAATCTGAGCCAGGATCAAACTCTTCAATTGATTGCCTATGCGTCCGGTGACAAGCACCGGTCAATTTCGAGATTTGAAACTGTATAAACCAACCCATCCGAAGACAGATTGGCGGTCTGTCAACGATCACTCGTTGACACCTCCGGGTGGCTACCACGGAGGATTTTTTCTCCCTGCCGATCCGGACGGGGCCGGATGAACACTCAGCAGGGAACGTCGGTCCTGTGAAAGACCAACGTAGCTTGCAAAAATGTTGGTCTCATGTCTGGCCAAGCAAGGCCGCGTCGTTCAACGCTGACATGATCCCCACATTCTCGCGGGCATTGATCACGACTTGTCAAAGAGGTGGACCGCTCTGAGCCATCAGGCCGATACAGTCTCAAGCCCTTGGTGGGCAGGAGACGAGTGTAGCGCGCACTCAATGACGGTCAAGCTGGGAGATCAAAATCTGATCGTCCTCGGCGGTTCTTCTCGCCCCTCACGCCCGCAACTACCGCCCAAATCGGCACTTGCCGACCCCAATCCGTTGAGCGAATTGCCATCCCACAGGCCCGTAAAGTTGCGCCGGTCGTCTTCACATCGTCAACCAGGACCACCAATTCGGGCTGTATCCGGGGGCGAAGGCTCGCCCGGACCCGGTTCTGGATGTTCCCGGCCCTCAGACTCGGGGCGACCCGCACCTGGGGTTTGCCGCCCCGACGACTCAAAATCCGGTCGATCGACGCCCCCGAGGCCTCCCGAACGCCCCTCGAGATGACCAGACTGTGGTCGATCCCTCGCGTCAGCCGGCGAAACGTCGGCATCGGAACGGGCACCAATAGCACCCATTCACGCGATATCCCGGCCCGATCCAGCTCGTCTGCCAGTCTCTGGCCCATTAGCCGGCCTAATAGCGTCCCTTGACGGCGCCAGGCCTCGTATTTCGTCGCCAGGATCGCCTCTCGGAGCTCGGCCTCGAACCGACCGAGGCGGATGAGCCTTTGCCAGGGGTACCGCTCGGCTCGGCAGGTCGAGCATTTGCCATCGTCCGGTGCGACCTCGCCCTCGCCGACGTCCCGGCCGCAGCGGGGGCACGCGAAATCGATCGGCTCCGGGCTCCATCGGCCGTCGCTGCCGGTCAGGACTCTGGCCCGTGTCCCGAGCAGGGCGGACTCGACCTGCTCGAACCAATTCGGCTCTCGGGTATGCCCGATGGGTTTGGGCATCGGGCGGTGGTGCGGGGCGCCGGGCTTGGGCTCGACGAGACCGATTGCGCCGCCATCCGGCCCATCCTTCGGCCCGTCCTTAGACCCATCCGCAGACTGAGTGGTGGGGGCAACAGGCGGCCAAACGAAGGGCAGCTTCTCCTGTGTGTCGTTGGTCTGGAAGTTCTGCCCGGGCACGGGCTTAGCTTAGCGTTTGGCGCAGCAGCGTGGCCCTGGCGGCCTTGCGTTCGGCGGGCTCGAGCACACGCCCGACCGCGTGCTGGAGGTGGGCCTGCTGGACCTGCAGCAGCAGGCGGTTAACCGTCGCCACGTCCGGGCCGCTGATGAGCCCGAGGTTGACACCGAGTCGCACCTCGCTCAGCTTGCACATCGCCTCGTCGGCTGCGATCCGCCTGGCGTGCGTCAGTGTGCCCAGGGCCCGGTAGATCACGTCCTCGGTGAACTCCCGGCGGTGGGTCATGAGCTTCTCGCGCGCCCGGCGCTCGTACTCGATCACCTTGGGCACGATCGTGCTGGAAAGCTCGTTGAGGATCAATTCCTCGCTCTTGCCAAGCGTGGTCTGGTTGGAGAGCTGGTAGAAGTCGCCGTCGGCTTCGGAGCCCTCGCCCCAGAATCCACGCAGCGCAAGAGACATGTCCGAGGCGGCTCGCTTGACGCGGTCGATCTCGCCCAGGATGCGCAGCGCCGGCAGGTGCATCATCACCGAGACGCGCACCCCCGTGCCCACGTTGGTGGGGCAGGCGGTCAGGTACCCGAACCGCGAGCTGAAGGCGTACTCCAGCACGCTCTCGATCTGATCATCAACCTTGTCGATCTCTTCGAGCGCTTCGTGGAGCATCAGCCCCGGACGCACCGCGCGGAGGCGCAGATGGTCCTCCTCGTTGACCATGATCGAAACGGTCTCGCTGGGTGTCTGAACGATCACCGCGCGCGGGTCCGGGCCTTCATTTGCCGTGGTTTTGTGGCCCTTGGCGTGCTGTCGGCTGATGCACTGGCGCTCGCTGAGCGCGTCGCGTTCGTACTGGTCGATCGCGCTGACATCGAGCCAGCACGCGCCGCCCGAGCCGAGATCTTCCGAGACGATCCCCGCCTTCGTCAGGTTCTTGCGCACAAGGTTGAAGACGTCCCGGCGTTCCTGAATGTCGGCTCTCCCGACAAACCGGAAGCCCGCGATGTTCCGCGCCAGTCGCACGCGGCTCGAGAGCACCACGTCCGCGTGGTCCCCGCCGCCCGAGAGCCAGGCGGGGGTCTGCGCCAGGATCTGCTTCATCACAGCACCTGATCTGGATGACGGGTCCTCGGGCAGCATCAGTCTTTGCCCTCGCCCGGCAGCTCGTAGAGCGACTGGAGCTGCTCGATCTGGTCGCGGATGAGAGCTGCCTGCTCGTAGCGTTCGCTTGTCAGCGCGGTGTGGAGCTGGTCGCGCAGGGCCGCCATCTTGCGGGCGCGTTCCTCGGCCCGGCCCAGAACTTCCATGAGCGATCGCTTGTTCTCGGGTTCGTTGGCACAGGAGATCGCGCGTCTTGGCAGCTTGCCCACGTGGTGCGTTGCGCCTTCCTGGGCACGGGCGATGAGCGGGCCGAGTGTCTTCTCAAAGTGTGCGTAGCACGAAGCGCATCCGAGTCGGCCCGATTCGCGGAAGCGGGCGAAGGTCATCCCGCACCCGGGGCAGGGGCCCACGCCCGTCGAGGTCACGCGGACGACCGAGACCTTGTGAACAGCTCCGGGCTCGGTGCCGGCGGGGTGCCCGATCAGGCCCTTGGCCTTGGGGCAGTTGGCGCAGAAGTGGTGATCGATGGCCTTTCCGGTCACCTGATCAATGATCGTTTCGTGGGTGACGGGGTCCTCCCCGCATCCTTCGCAGTAGTTTGCCATCGCGTCCTGCTCCGCGGCGAACCATATCGCCGCCGTCCCATTGTAAACGAACCGCCGAGGTCATCGGCGGTTCGGGTCGAATGAGGCTTATTTGAGCGGGAAATCGTCCGCCCTGGCGGGGCGGGAGGGCGGTCAGTTGCCCTCGGCTTCCTTCTGCTGGCGGGTGTAGCCGTACTTCCGCTTGAGCGGCTTGACGACCAGGCCCATGCGGACGGCCTTGGTCGAGACGGTGACCCGCTGGGGCTTGCCGTCGACGAGGGCGGTGACCCGCTGGAGGTTGGGACGGAAGGCCCGGCGGCTGATGCCGGTGGTCTTGAGGCCGAAGCCGCCCTTGGTGATCTTCTGACCCGAGTAAGCGCGGGTCTTGCCAAAGGTTGTCTTCTTGCCGGTGAAGTGGCACTCGTAAGGCATCGCAGAGCTCCGGGTCTCTTTGTTCGGTCAATGTTTGCCACAATCCGACACCACCGGTCCGGCTTGTGGGCAGCAAGTGTAGCGCCCGGCGGGGGATATTCAATAGGTGTCGAAACTGATCCGGCTCAACTCCGGCTCAAATTCTGCCTGCTGATCATGACTTCGAGTGTCTGGGCGATCAGGTCGATCTCACGCTCGGTCAGATCGTTGAAGAAGGGCAGGGCGATCGTGCGGTTGCTGATGCTCTCGGCGATCGGGAAGTCGCCGGGCTTGAAGCCGAATTTCTCGCGGTAGGCCGGCTGGAGGTGGATGCAGGGGAAGTAGGTCGCGCTGCCCACGTCGTGCATCCGCAGGCCCTCGACGATGCGGTCGCGGTCCTCGACCGTGTAGTCGGTCGTCAGGCGGACGACGAAGACGAACCAGGTCATGGTGGATTCGGGCTCGATGGTGGGCAGAACGAGCGACTCGATGCCGCTGAGCCGCTGGATGTACATCCGCGCGATGCGTTCGCGTTTCTCCATCATCTCGTCGAATCGGCGCATCTGCGCGAGCCCGAGGGCGGCGGACATCTCGTCCATCCGGTAGTTGTACCCGACGCGCGGGTGCTGGAGCCACGAGCCCAGCTTCTGGCCTTCGCTGGCGCTGTCCGGGAAGACATCGCGTCCCTGGTTGCGCAGGGACTTGCACATGTCGGCCAGGTGCGAGTCGTCGGTGACGATCATGCCGCCCTCGCCCGTGGTGATCTGCTTGTTGGGGTAGAACCCGAAGACGCCCGCTCGGCCGAAGCTGCCGCAGGGGCGTCCCTTGTGCGTGGTGCCGAGGGCCTCGCAGGAGTCCTCGATGAGATGGATCTCGTACTTGGCAGCGATCTGCGCGTAGGCGTCCATGTGGGCGGGGTTGCCGAAGGCCTCGACACCCACGATCGCGCGCGTGCGGGGCGAGATGGCCGACTCGATCTTCTTGGGATCCATATTGAGCGTGCGCGGGCAGACATCGACGAAGACGGGTCGGGCGCCGGCATAGAGGATGGGGTTGGCCGAGGCGATGAAGGAGAGCGGCGTGGTGATGACCTCGTCGCCCAGCCCGATCTCGAGGGCCTGCATCAGGAGGTGCAGGCCGCTGGTCCCGGAATTGACCGCGACGCCGTGGGTACACCCGGCGCGCGTGGCGACGAGCTTCTCGAAGCGTTCGGTCATGGGACCGATCGCAAGGCGACCGCTACGCAGAACCTCGCCGACCATCTCGAGTTCGAGCGGTCCGATGTCCGGCTTACTCAGGGGTATGGCATCTGGGCCCATTGCAACAGGCTATCGGCCTGTTCGAGTTCCAGGCTCAAGTCGTCGTCGTAGACGGGTGAAAGCACCGGGAGATTGGCCATGGCCTCTGAGGTCTGGTCCCGCAGGACGAGGGCGAGCCAGGCGGCCTCGGCCCGTATCTCGTCGCTGAACGCGTCCGGGCTGTTCGTGATCAGTTCCAGCCTCCCCGCCAGCGAGGACCGCTGCTCGGTACGGGCGCCCTCGATCTCGCGCTCGGCAAGCCAGAGTGCTCGGAGCAGACCGAGCGTGGACCCCTCACGCAGCGAGGGCGACCAGACCCCCGACAGAACGAGGCACCGGGCGACGAGGCTTCCGGGCTCGGCCTGTTCGAGCGCGACCTGAGCGGAGATGGGGTCGATCGAGGCCAGATCCCGGGCCAGGGCCATGATGTGCGAGGACTCGATCCTCGTCGCGTCCTGGGCGCGCTCGAGGAACGAGGTGATGACCTCCGCTCGGTCGTGCTCGGGGAGATCCAGTATGGCTTGCGTCGCCAGCCGCCTCGGCGTGGGGCCGCCGGTTGCGAGGATGTCCACCAGCGCCGATCCGGGTGATCGGCCCTCGCTCAGGGCCTCGATGGCAAGGCCGGAAGCGCGGACGAAGGCGGACGCATCGGTCGCGTCGCGGTGGGGCAGGTCGGCCAGCCAGCCCGGGACGGAAGCGTTCCGCGCGTCTCGCTGGACCGCGACTTCGAGCGCCCAGCCGGCGAGCTTCGTCACGTCGTCCGGGGTCGAGGCCTGGCACCATTTCTCCCAGTGCTTGCGCACGCGCTGCGGCGAAACGGTCAGCGCGGTGCGCAGAGCTTCCTCGTACACGAGTCGGTGCTCGTCGCTCTCCTGCGAACAGGCACCGAGGAGGGCCAGGCACCAGTCGGCGGTCGCAGGCGAAGGCGCCCTGCGAGCGTCGGCCAGTGCCCGGATCACGGTCGAGATGCGGGCGCTCGCGGCGTCACGCACGCTCTGGCGCACGATCGAGGTGGCGTGGTCCTGCGCGATGGCGACGGACCTGATCCGCGGCGAATCGGTCACGATCGAGAGAGCCGCCAGGAGGCGCACGCGGTCATCGGTCGAGCCCAGCATCGGGAGCCAGAGCGCGGGCCTCGGGGGCTCGCCCAGGAGCTGCATCGCCAGGAGCGCTTCGGTGCGTTCGGCGTGCTCGGCGCTGGAGTCCATCGCGATCGCGCGGAGCGAGGGGAGCCCGATCAATCCCTGCTCGGCTGCTCGTCTGACAAGCTCGGCCCGGGCCTGGCCCGGCAGGTGACGCATCTGGTAGCCGTCGAGTTCATACTCCGGTGCGATCTCGGCCAGCCCCAGAAGCCCCTCGAAGGCGATCGCGGGGACGGGGTCGCGCGAGGCGCGGCGGAGCACCTGGAAGGCTGCGGGCGTGGTGCGTGAGCGGATCCAACTGATGCTCTCGAACCGGGTCTGCTCGTCGGTGGCGTCGAAGGTCTCGCGCATGACGTCGATCATCTCGCCGCTGGGCGGGGCGGCGATGACGCCCTGTGCGCGCACGGAGCCCGCCAGTGCGATCAGGATCAGAGCCGACGAGATGACGCGATGTCTCCCCACCTCATGGGATGTCACAAATGCGCAGGGGTTTGGCCACCTGCGCGTGTGGAATCAGTGGGGGGGATGCGGGTTGTCGGACGTGCGGAGGGTCCGGGAATCGCGGTCAGGGTCCTGAGGCTGGGTCGATCAGGCCTGGGCGCCGGATTCCTTGATGCGGCGGCCGATGTTCTCGGTGAGTTGCTCGATCGTCATGCCGTCGACGGGCAGGCCGAGTGCGACGGTGTCGCCCATCTGCTTGGCGATGCGCTGGTGCGCGGTGATGACGGTCGAGTGGTTGGTCTTGCCGAGCTTGCGAGCGATCTCGGGGTAGCTGAGCGTGGTCATCTGCTTGCAGAGCACGGTGATGACGGCACGCGCCATGACGACGCGCTTGTGCCTGCCGCTCTCGCCCAGATCCTTGTGCTCGACCTCGAGTGTGCTGCAAACCGCGTCGCGGATGTGATCGAATCGGATCGCGCGGATAGGGGTGCTGGCTCGGCCAAGCGCCGAGAGCGCCCGCTCGACGATGTGCATCGGGATCGAGCCGTCCTCGGCCCGGTCGGTGATGACATTGGCGGTCGCGACGATGCGGGTCAGTGCGCCCTCGAGTTCGCGGACGGTCCACTCGCCCCGGCTCGGGTCTTCGATGAGGCGCTGCACCGCGGCCTGATCGAGTCGCAGGCCTCGGCGGGAGGCGAGTTCGACAACCAGTCGTTTGCGGAGCGGCGCGTCGGGGGTCTGGATTTTGACGACCAGGCCCGAGAGCAGGCGGTTGGTGAGGCCCGGGGTGAGCGATTCGATCTGTGCGGGGTGAACGTCGGAGGCGAGCACGAGGCGCGAGCCGCCGATCTCGATCGCGTCGAAGGTGTGCAGGAGCTCGACCTGGGTCGCGTTCTTGCGTGAGAGGAAGTGGATGTCGTCGAGGCAGAGCAGGTCGAGGCTGCGGTAGCGCTTGCGGAAGGACTCGACGTTGCCGGCCTGCACGGAGGCGATGTATTCGTTGGTGAAGGCTTCGGCGGCGACGTAACGCACGCGGGCCTGCGAGTTGGCGGCGAGGGTGCGCCGGATGATGCCGCGGAGCAGGTGGGTCTTGCCCAGCCCGCAGTCGCTGTGGAGGAAGAGGCGTGTAAAGGGTGTGGACTGGCTGAGGTCCGCCATCTGGAGAGCGGCGTCGTAGGCCATCTCGTTGGCGTCGCCGACGACGAAGCGGTCGAGGTCGCAGCGTTCGTCGAAGGCCTCGCTCTTGGCGCGGGGCTTGGCGAGTGCGCGGCTGGCCTTTGGCTTGGCCTGGGCCTTGGGCATGACGTCGGGGTCGCTCAGGCCCGGGAAGAGTTCCGGGTCGATGCGGTACTCGACGCCCGGGGCGCCGTCACGCACGAGATCGCCGAGCGTCTCACGGAGCTTCTTGCCGAAGATGTTCTCCATGAGTTCGATGTGGAAAGCGGTGGGCACGGTGATGTTGAGGACGGTGCCCGAGAGTGCGAGGCGGGCCTGGATGTTGAAGTAGCGGTTGACGCGTTGGGCGCCGAACTCTTCTTCGAGCCGAGCGAGGAGAGTGGGGATGAGTTCGCTTACGGGCGTGGCGGGCGCGGGCGTGGTGCTAGCCGAGGCGCGTCGCGCCTTTGGCTTGCGAGTCTGCTCGGCGCGGTTCTGGTGTTCCTCTGTCGCACGGCCGGGCGTCGCCGGTCGGTTGTTGGAGGTTGTGCGCGAAGCCTTGACTGATCCGGTCGCCGAACGTGCCGTGGACTCTCCCAAAAGTCCGTCCCCTCTCTCGGCCCCACCGGCCGGCGCGTGACAGTGAGTCATTCGTGAGCGCTCTGATCGCCTGCGCAATCGGGTGAGCCCGATTCGCCCGGCCGCTTCACGACTCGTGTTGGTGATCGCTGTCCTTGCCCCAAGAGCGGCCCGATCCGGGCCTCGCCGCGCTCCGTGCAGCGGGAGTCAGCGTAGGGCATGAAAGGCTCGGCAGCAATCGAGTCGGTCTTTGAAAAGCCGCATGCCAAGCCGCTGGCGTCCGCTGCATAAGAACTTGCGCACCGAAAAGTTCTTTATCCACGCTTCACACACTTTCGCCCACATGCGTTGACGTTGCGCGCACGGGGTGCACCCAGGCGCTGCGCGCTGAAAACACCTGAAAACCTAGGCTCTCGTAGAGGCGCACAGCGGGTTGATTGCGCCGATCAACAGCGCACACAAGGCGTTCGATGCGGTGTTGTTGCAGTTGCGTGATCGAGTGTTCGAGCAGTGCGCGCCCGAGGCCTCGCCCGCGCCCACTCGGGGAAAGCCCGATGTACACAAGCTCGGCAGACCCGTTCTCGGGGATGGGGCTCACCAGACTACAGCCTATCGGTGTCTCACCCTCGAAAGCGAGCGTCCAGAGCGACGGATCGAACGCGCCGGTGGAGAGATGGCTCTCGAGCACGTCGTCGGTGGCGCGCAGGCCGCAGAGCTCGGGACAGTCGAGTGTGTCGATGTACGAGCTCTCAAGGACGCGGAGCAGGTTGTCGCGGTCGTTCGTGTACGGGTCTCGCACGGATCGCGTTTCGATGCCCGCGGGCCAGCTGATGGGCTTTGAGGGGTGTGGGGGCTGTTTCCGGCGTCGGTTTCGGAGTTCGAGTTCCATGTAGGAGAGATCGCCCGCGTGTGTGAATCGAGCGTGTTCGTAGGCCCGGACTGCCCAGGATTCGTGCAGCTCGGGCAGCGCCTGCGCGAGGCTGATCCGGGCCGGGTCGAGGTGATCGACCATGGAGCGCAGGCACAAGCCCCGCTCGGCGTCACGGCTGTCGTCGGTCTCGCCCGATTCGGGCCCGGAAAGGAAGCACATCGCGGTTTTGCCCGGTCCCTCGATCGCGAGACAGGCTTCGCGAATCCGCGATTTGGTATCAGCGGGGTCGATGGTGCACCACATATTGGAGAGGTCGTACCCGGCGGCTCTGACCCCGGCGAGGAACTGTCGTGCGATCTGTTCACGCTGGTGGGGCGGGGCGGGCAGGAGCCTGGCGGCTGCCTCGATGTGTCGATCCGCCGGCACGCGCGATGGGACGGGGTTTGCGGCGTTTGAGAGGCTCTCGGGATGGCGGGGGTGTGTGGTCATGCGATTGGCTGTAGACTACGCTCGTGGAGGCCGAGTTCGGCGTGCCCGGGTGGGCGGCGCCTCGATCGGCCTCCGGACCCGGAGAATTGTCTCATGTCCACGACCCGTTCGCGGCTGTCGGCCTGTATTGCCTGTGTTCTGGCTGCTCTGAGCCTGACCGCCCTTGCCTGGACCCGTCCGCCCGAGCCCGATCCCCTGCCCAAACGCTGGCAGCTGGACATCGATGTCGGGCCGTTGCGTGTGGCGATGGTGGACATCGAGGGCCATGAGCCTCAGGTGTATTACTACATGACCTACCGGGTGACCAACAACTCGGGACAGGATCTCCAGTTTGCCCCGATCTTCGAGCTGGGCACCGATGAGGGCGAGCTTTTCCGTGCCGGTCGGGATGTGCCCCGTGCGGTCCGGCTTGAGCTGCTCGACCGCCTCGGGAACCCGCTGCTCGAGGACCAGATCGCGATCCTCGGGACCCTGCTCCAGGGCAAGGAGAACGCCAAGGACGGGCTGGTGGTCTGGCCCGTGGGCGACATGGATATCGACGAGGTTTCGGTGTACGCGACGGGCTTTAGCGGTGAGACGGCCCGGATCGAGCTTCCCGACCCGGAGTCGGGCGAGAAGCGTGAGATCGTGCTCCGCAAGACGTACATGGTCCAGTATGACATCCCGGGTTCGTTGGAGCTCCGGGGCTCGGAGCCGCTCAAGCCCCGGGACGAACGCTGGATCATGCGCTAATTCCGGTCTAGGATCCTTTCCACCCCGCAGGCCGGTCCTGTGGGGGCTTTGAGTAGCTAAGGAACGTCGTCATGGCACACAAAAAGGGACAGGGCTCGACCCGCAACGGTCGCGATTCCAACCCGCAGTATCTCGGGATCAAGCTCTACGGCGGTGAGACGGCCAAGCCTGGCTCGATCATCGTTCGTCAGAACGGCACGAAGTTCCTCCCGGGCTTCCTGGTCCGCCGGGGCAACGACGACACGCTCTACTCGACGGGCCTCGGTCGCGTGGTCTTCCAGGGCCGACGCGTGCACATCGATCCGTACGACGCGGAGATCGCCAAGCCCAAGTCGCTCCGCGAGTTCATCGGGGCCAAAGCCAACTAATCATCCAACCATGGGATGAGAGAGATCAGCCAAGGTGCGAGCCAAGGTTGATGAGAGAGACGAATGAGCCGGCCCATATGGGTCGGCTTTTTCTTTTCGAGCAAAGCATCAGGCATTAGGCATTAGGCATTAGGCATTGGGCATTGGGTATTGGGTATTAGGAAGTCATTGCTTTGCGGATGCGGGCGCAGGTGGTGATGATGTCCGAGGCGATGTCGAGGGGGAGGACCGTGGCGCCGTCGGACTTGGCCTTGCTCGGGTCGGGGTGGGTTTCGATGAAGAGCGCGTGGACGCCTGCGGCTGTGGCGGCTCTGGCGAGCAGCGGAGCGCGTTCGGGCCGGCCGCCGGTCTGTGTGCCAGAGCCGGGAAGCTGGGTCGAGTGGGTGACGTCGAAGCAGACGGGTGGTGATCCGGCTGGAGCAGGCAGTTCCATGAGATCGCCCAGTCCCGTGAAGTCGTTGACGAGGCGGTGGTAGCCGAAGAACGTGCCGCGCTCGGTGAGCATCTGGTTGGAGAGGCCCGCTTCCTCGAGCTTGGCGACGGGGCCGACCATCTCGGCGGGGGAGAGGAACTGACCCTTCTTGGTGTTGATTGCGCGGTTGTGTTGCTTTGCGGCCTGTCCCGCGGCGAGCAGCAGGTCGGTCTGTCGGCAGAGGAAGGCGGGGATCTGGATGAGGTCGATGGCCTCGGCGATCGCGTCGGCCTGATGGGGCTCGTGGATGTCGGTGGTGGTGGGGACGCCCAGTTCCTTGCCGATGCGGCTGATCCAGTCGAGCCCTTCGGCGAGGCCCGGGCCGCGGTAGCTGGTGATGCTCGAGCGGTTGGCTTTGTCGAAAGAGGCCTTGAAGACGTAGGGCAGGCCGAGACTTTCGCAAACGGCCTTGATGGTCTTGCCGATCATGAGCCCCTGCTCGAAGGACTCGATCACGCACGGCCCGGCGATGATCGCCAGGGGCTGGCCTTGACCGATGGCGATGTTCCCGACCCGGCAGATGCGATTGGTGCTTGTCATGGGCAAGGGTAGGAGCGGGGCGGCTATGGTTCACAAGCCGGGCGAGTAGCTCAGTTGGCTAGAGCATCCGCCTTACAAGCGGAGGGTCCGGGGTTCGAGTCCCCGCTTGCCCATTTGTCCTTTGGTTATTGCCAGTATTCGACGTGCGGGTTGCCGTCGTTGTTCCAGCGGCGCATGCGGGCTTTGCGGGAAGGGTCGTCGGTTTCGCTTTGCCAGTCGTTGCCGGGGCCTGAGTCGGAATCGTTGATGAGCGTGTAGTCGGTGACGCGTTGGGCTTCGACGTGGCCGTCGAGGAAGGCGAAGTTGGCCTGGCCTCCGAAGTAGCCGCCCGGGTGTGTGGCGGGGTAGATGCCCAGCGGCGAGACCCAGGGGTCGTTGTTGACGTCGACGAACGAATCGGCGATGGCGATCATGTTTGAGGGTTCGCGGACCATGTGGATGCGGGGGCCGTATTGCGAGACGGCTTCGCGTCGTTCGCCGGCGTTGTCCGAGTAGAACATGTCGCGCGGGTTGACGTGCATGCCCATGCCGAGCATGAGCGTGGCGCCGGGGACTTTGGGGTCGGTGACGAAGCTGTCTGCGGTGCCCGATTCGTTCCACGCGAAGCTGAATGTGGCAAAGCCGCCCTCGACATCGCGGAAGTTGAATCGACCGGGTCGGTGGACGACCATGATCTCGTCCTCGGCGTAGCCGAAGTCCATCCCGATGCCGTCGCGGGCGCGGTATCTGCTGCGTTCGCTGAGGTACTTGTACCAGTCGACGGGGAAGTCTTTGCCGGCACCTGGGTTTCTGAAGACTTCCATGGATTTGTCATCGCCGCCCATGCCCAGTCGGACCTGGGCGGGCCAGGAGTAGGCCCACGATCCGGTCGAGGCGTCGTGTCCCGTGGGCATCTCGCCGTCGAACTGGTCCGCGTACAGGGTCAGTCCCTGCTGGACGCTGCGGTGGTTGGCTTGGCCGAGCATTTTCTGGGCGGCGAGTCGTGCTTTGGCGAGAGCCGGGAGGAGGATCCCGATGAGCAGCGCGATGATCGCGATCACGACAAGCAGTTCGATGAGTGTGAAGCCGGTGTGGCTCCGTGTTCGACTCGGCCTTTGACATCGCATTCCGGGCGTCTCCTGATGCCTGAAGTGGAGCAGGGTGGTTCTTGGATGAATCTAACATGGATCAGAGATCCATGCATCATGATTTTGAAAGGTATTTGTGCGGGTTGAGGTGTGATCTTGTCCCGTGAGGAAGCGTCGTACGCTCTGGCATGACATCAAACGATCGCTCACTGATTGATCAGGCACTCTCCGAGGCGTCGAGTCGGCTTCTGCCGAGGGCGTTCGAGCAGGCGGGAGAGCTGGCGGAGATCTGCGGCTCGGACACCGAGGCGGCGCTGGATGAGGCGGCTGAGCGGATCGGGCGGCTCGGCATCGATGAACTGGCCGCGGTCACACGATTCGTGACGGCTCGGTTTCACCTGCTCAATAAGGCCGAGCAGCTGAGCATTATCCGGATCAACCGCGAGCGTTCGCAGCGCGCGACGCCGGAAGCGCCAAGGCCCGAGTCGGTCGCGGCGGCGGTCGCCGAGCTGCGCCGGATGGGGGTGTCGGACGAGTCGCTGCGCGGCATCGCGGATCGGCTCAACATCCAGCCCACCTTGACGGCTCACCCGACCGAGGCTCGCCGGCGCTCGGTGCTCGACAAGCAGACCCAGATCGCGTTGGAGTTGTACCGCCTCGATGACAAGCGGCTGATCCCGGAGGAGCATCAGGACATACACGACCGGGTGTGCCAGCTGGTGTCGTCGCTGCTTGTGACGGACATGGTTCGTTCGAGGCGGCTGGACGTGTTCGACGAGATTCGCAACGGGATCTATTTCCTGACGACGACGATCTGGGACATCGTGCCCAGGCTTGCAGGCGATCTGGCAAGAGCGATCGGGGAGGACGAAACGGCGGCGGATCTGCCCGCGTACCTGAGCTATCGCACATGGATCGGGGGCGACCGCGACGGCAACCCGAAGGTGACGGCCGAGGTGACGCGCCAGGCATTCCGCGCGATGCGTGAGAGTGCCGTGAAGCTCTGGGACGCGTCGCTTTATGCGCTCCAGCGCGAGCTGAGCGTTTCGGAGAAGCTGGTGGATATCGATCTGCCCGCGGGTCGGTGCCGGGCGTTGTCGGAAGAGGTGAGTGTCGCCGAGCATCAGCGGTTCGAGCCGTTGCGGCTGCGGATCATGGAGATCCGCCAGGCGATCAGGGAGGACAGCGCGTACACGACGGCTGATCTGGAGCATGATCTGGTGACGCTGCGCGCCGAGCTTTTGCGCGTGGGGCTGGTGAAGAACGCGAACGCCGGCCCGTTGGTCGATGCGATCGTGAGGGCGCGGGCGTTCGGGCTCCGGGTTGCGACGCTGGACCTCCGTCAGCACAGCTCGGTGCACGAGGCGGCGGTGGGGGAACTGCTGCGGCTTGCGGGCGCGGAGGATGACTACGCGGCCTTGTCAGAGGAGGCCAAGCTGGAGCTGCTCAGGCGTGAGCTGCGTACACCGAGGCCTTTGCGGCCGGTGCACGCGGAGCTCTCGCCCGAAGCGCGGGAGATTTTCGACACGCTGGGTGTGGTCGCCGAGGCGCTCGAGCGTGACGCGAAGGCGGTGCGTTCGTGGATCGTTTCGATGACGCACGGGCTGAGCGATCTGTACGAGGTGCTGCTGCTGATGAAGGAAGCGGGCCTTGTGTGGCAGGAGCCGGGCGGCAAGCTGGTGGCGCGGGTGCAGGTAGTGCCGTTGTTCGAGACGATCGACGACCTGGAGCGGGCGCCGGGGATTGTGGCGGAGATGCTCGACGACGGGCTGTTCGCGCAGCACACGCGGGCGACGTCGAGCGAGGAGCATCCCGAGCAGGAAATTATGCTGGGGTACTCGGATTCCAACAAGGATGGCGGTTTCCTGATGGCCAACTACGCGCTCCAGCGGGCGCAGGAGTCGGTCGCGGGCGTGGGCAATGAGCGGGGCGTGCGGATCAGGTTCTTCCACGGGCGCGGCGGGACGGTCGGGCGTGGTGGTGGTCGCGCGGGTCGGGCGATGCTGGCGGCCCCGGCACACGCGCGGTCGGGTTCGCTCCGGTTTACCGAGCAGGGCGAGGTGATCTCGTTCCGGTACGCCTTGCCGCAGATGGCGCACAGGCACCTCGAGCAGATCGTCAACGCGGCTCTGCTCTGCGAGGGAACGCCAAGGGACGAGGCGAACGGGGAGTCGGAGCTGATCGATGCTATCGGTGTGCTCGCCGGCCGCGCGATGAAGCGGTACCGCGAGTTGATCGATCACCCTGAGTTCTGGGACTGGTTCGTCGCGACGACGCCGATCGCGCAGATCGGTTCACTCCCGATCGCGAGCAGGCCCGTGTCGCGTGCGGGCAAGACGATGGCGTTCGAGAATCTGCGCGCGATCCCGTGGGGGTTCTCGTGGATTCAGATCCGGGCGCTCGTGCCGGGCTGGTTCGGTGTGGGCACGGCCCTGAACGCGGAAGACGCCGAGGGCCGATCGGCGGCGGACTTTGCTGCCGGGCACGCCAAGAGCCCGTTCCTCGGGACGCTTTTGGCGAACACCTCGCAGGAGCTGGCACGCGCGAGGCTGCCGATCGTTCGGCGGTACGCGGCGCTATCGGGCGAGCACGCGGCCGTCATGCGGATGATCGAGGAGGAGTACGAGTCGACGACTTCGGCGGTCCTGCGTTTGACTGGCCGGCCCTCGCTGCTGGCGCACGCGCCGGCGATCGAACGAGCGATCGCCGAGCGCAACCCGTGGACGGACGTGCTGAATCTGATCCAGGTCGAGTTGCTCTCGCGGCAGCGTGCGGGCAAGGGCGATGAGGAGGAGCTCCGCGCGGCGATTCAGTCGACGATCAACGGGATCGCGGCTGCGATGCAGTCGACGGGATGAGCGGGTCAGGCTTCGGGTGCGGTGTGGTGGTTGATTCGCCTGGGCAGCACGCCCGAGAGGCCGCCGGCCTTGTTGAACTCGAGCAGCGATGCGGTGAGTGCGGCGGCAAGCGTGATGATGGCGGCGATGAAGACGCCGAGGAAATCGCCCTCGATGCCGACGGGGCCGACGATGTGGCTGGCGATCGCGCCGAGCATGGTGAAGACGGCGAGCACGGAGCCGAAGAAGGCGGTGCGCGGGACGAGGATGGCAACGACGGTCACGAGTTCCATGACGCCGATGGCGATGACGACGGGCCAGCCGCCGGGGAGTTTGTCGGCAAGCGGGCCCGCCATGCCGGTGAACTTGGGCACGAAGCCGGTGACGGAGAGGAAGAAGACGGCGACGAGCTTTGCGGCCCATCGAGCGGCGGTGAGTGTTGTGGACCGGTGTGTCTGCATGGTGTGGCTCGCCTCGGGTGGTTGACGGACGAACAAGGTCGGTGGGGCGTGTATTCCTGCGTTCGCGTGGAAAGAAACGCCGAGTATGATCAGGGGCCCGTGTCTGGGTGCCGGAGAGATGTGCTTTGAACCCGGTTGATGCCGCATATCTGGTTGCAGCTGTTGCCGCGTCGCCGGCGCTTGCACGCAAGGCTCGTCGCGGTTGGTCCGAGCGTCTGGGGATCACGATCGAGCCGAAGCCTGAGGCGACAAGCCGCAGGCGGGTGCTCCTGCACGCGGTGTCTGTGGGTGAGGTCAACGCATTGCGCACGCTCGTGCCGATGCTCGCCGAGCGGGCGCAGGTGGTGGTGTGCGCCTCGACGGACACGGGGCTGGCGCGCGCCAAGGAGCTGTACGGAGACGTCGCGGAGGTCGGGCGCATGCCGATGGACTTCTCGTGGGGTGTCGAGCGTTTCCTGAAGCGGGTCAGGCCCGACGTTGTCGGCTTGGTTGAGCTGGAGGTCTGGCCCAATCTCACGCTCGCGTGTCGTCGGCGGGACATCCCGGTGTGCATCATCAACGGCAGGCTGAGCGAGCGATCGTTCGAGGGGTATCACCGCGCCAAGCGGGTCGTGGGCGGCTTGTTCGAATCGCTCTCGGTTGTGGGGGCGCAGGACGCGACGTACGCGGGGCGTTTTCGCAAGATGGGCACCCGGAAGGTCGTGGTCACGGGTTCGATGAAGTGGGACGCGGCGAACCTCTCGCGGGATCCGGGCAAGGCCGAGGAACTGGCCGAGGCGCTCGGGATCGACCGGGACAAGCCGCTGATCGTCGCTGGCAGCACCGGCCCGGGCGAGGAGGAACTGCTGAACGAGGCGTGCCCCGCGGGCGTGCAGCTGCTGTGCGCCCCGCGCAAGCCGGAGCGGTTCGACGGCGCGGCGTTGGCGCTCGGCGAGTGTGTGCGGCGGTCGACGGGCGAGCGGCGGGCGGGCGCGACGCGGTTCCTGCTCGACACGATCGGGGAGCTGCGCCACGCGTACGAGCTGGCGGACCTGGTCGTGATGGGGCGGTCGTTCGGGGATCAGTTCGGCTCGGACCCGACCGAGCCGGCGGCCCTGGGCAAGGCGACCCTCATCGGGCCGAGCGTCGGGGATTTTACGGAAATCGTCGGCGTTTTGGAGAAAGCGGGGGGGCTGGCGAGGTCGACGAGGCGATCACTGGCGGCGGATCTGGAGCGTCTGATCCGCGATCGGGACGAGCGGCGGAAGCTGGGCGAGAACGCGAGGGCGTGTGTGGAGGCCCAGCGGGGCGCCAGCGCGAGGCACGCGGAGTTGCTGATGACGCTGGCTGATCTGACCAAACGCAGGCGACCCGTGCGGGGTCTTGCCTAAGATCGCGTCCGAGCGCCGCGGCGCGAGGGGACGTAGCTCAGTTGGTAGAGCATCGGACTTTTAATCCGCTGGTCCAGGGTTCGAGTCCCTGCGTCCCCATTCCAAGCTCACGGGTCAGGCCTGCGCCTCGCACACGCGGGCGACCTCGTCGAAATCCTTGCTGATCATCTTGCGCATCGTGCCCTTCATCATCACGCCCATGACGGGCGACATGATTTTGGCGCCCAGGGTGACGGGCTTGCTGCGGAGTTCCATGCGGAGCAGCGTGCCGCCGGCGTCGGGGGCGAGTGTGTGGACGCTTGCGTATTCCATGCCGCAGGAGTTGGCGGCGAGCGTGTAGCCCCTGTTCGGGACGACGTCCTCGAAGCACATGGTTTCGGTGTGTTCCTTCCCGAACATGACGCGGGTTTCCTTGAACCGCGTTCCGTTGCCGACGGGGCCCTCGGTGAGCTTCTCGATTCTGGTGATGGCCTCGATGGTGTCGGGCCAGCGTTCGAGGTCGGTCATGACGTCGTAGACGCGCTCGATTGGCGCGTTGATGTGCTTCTCGATGACCAGTGTGCCCATTGGGATTCTCCTTCGCGATTGAGACGAGTCTAACGGAATGCCAACAGAACATCGAGGGTGATCTGGAGTGGTCGCCGGGGCCCTAGTGGCGGGGGGCTCTCAGGGCGGGTAGCTTTGATGCGCTCGGGCGACCGGCCCGTCAGAGGAGGATTCGTGATGCGGAAGCTGGCATCGGCATGCTTGGTGGGGATGGTCGTTTCGTTCGCAGGGGCGCAGGAGACAGATACGTCCTGGCAGCCGCTCTTCAACGGCGAGGATCTCACGGGATGGGTCTCGACCGGTGCGCCCGACGCCTGGGGCGTTGAGAACGGCGAGATCGTGACGGTCAAGCCCGGCACGGGCGGGTGGCTCCGTACGGACCGCATGTACCGCGACTTCGAGCTCACGATCGATTTCTACATGCCCGAGGGCGGGAACTCCGGGCTGGGCCTTCGGGGCTCTTCGGGCGGGGATCCGGCCTTTACAGGCTTTGAGATCCAGATGCTCGACACCCACGGCGAGGAGCCGGGGCTCCGCAACTGCGGCGCGGTCTACGAGGCGGTCGCCCCGGCGCGGATGTCCGTCAACGAGCCGGGCGAATGGAACACCTATCGCGTCATGCTGACGGGCGACACGCTCAACGTCTGGCTCAACGGCGAGCCGATCCACATCGACACGAAGCTGGACGATCGGGGCTTCTTCCGCAGTGAGGAGAACCCGCTGCCCTTGAACACCCGCGCCACGACCGGGTACATCGCGATGCAGGATCACGGCCACGCGTTCCGCTTCCGCAACATCAAGATCCGCGATCTCTCGGTTGACCCGGAGCCCGAGGGCATGGTGCACCTTGCCGATGGGAACCTCGACGGCTGGTTCAGCCGGGACGCCGGCAAGTGGACGTTCGAGAACGGCGCGATCGTCGGTCGCGACGGGCCGGGGCATCTGTTTTCAGAGAAGACGTACACGGATTTCGAGCTTCGCGCACTGGTGAAGGTGAACGCCAACGGGAACAGCGGGCTCTATTTCCGCACCGTGCCGAGCGAGCAGGAAGGCTTCCCGTGGCCCACGGGCTACGAGGCTCAGGTCGACCAGCACGACCCGAAGAACTACACGGGGTGCATCTACAACCGCGCCTGGCCCGAGGGCGACGGCGGCCCGATTACCAGAGACAACGCGTGGTTCGACTACCGCATCCGCGCCGAGGGCGATCGCATCCAGACATGGATCAACGGCGTGCCCTTCGTGGATACGGAGCTGAGCGACTTCAGCGAGGGGCACTTCGCGCTGCAGACGCACCACGAGGGCAACGAGATCATGTACAAGGACATCCGGGTGCTCGAGCTCGAGTAGGGCTTGGCGGGTGCCACGGGTTGTCTTGCAACCCGTGTGGGTCTGACGGGCACGGCTTGCCGCAGACGGACAAGCCGTGACATCCGGTTAGACCCACTTGCCGTCGCTATTGGAGCTCTCGACAACGCGTTCGACGAAGCGCATGCCCTCCACCCCGGCGGCGGGTCCGGGGACGTCCTGGCCCAGCGGGCCGATGGGTGTGCCCGACTTCTTGGCGTGGATGAGTTCGGCGACGCCGCGGTAGATATTGGCGAATGCTTCCAGATAGCCCTCGGGGTGACCCGGGGGCGTTCTTGTTGCGGCGGCGGCTCTTTCGCTGAGCCCGCCTTGGCCTCGTGTGACAAGACGTGTGCCGGTGTCGAGCGTGGTGATGCGCAGGTCGTTGGGGTTGTCGTGGGACCAGCGGACCGAGCCCTTGTCGCCGAAGACACCGAGCGAGATGGAGTTCTCCTCGCCGATGCAGATCTGGGAGACGCTGATCGATCCCTTGGCGCCGCCAGCGAAGCGGATACGGATCAGCGCGTCGTCGTCGAGGACGCGGCCCTCGCCGAAGCTCGTGAGCTCGGCCGAGAGGGCTTCGATCTCGAGCCCTGTGACAAACGATGCCAGGTGCTCGGCGTGTGTGCCGATGTCACCCAGTGCCCCGCCCGCGCCGGCTTGCTTCGGGTCCATACGCCAGCTCGCCTGCTTCTGGCCCGTCTTCTCGATGCTCTCGGCGAGCCAGCCCTGGATGTAGTTCACCTCGACGCGGCGGAGCTTGCCGAGCGCCCCGGAGCGCACCAGCTCGGCGGCCTCACGGATCATGGGGTAGCCCGAGTACGTGTACGTCAGGGCGCAGAGCAATTCCTTCTCGTTGGCCAGGTGCGCCAGCTTCCGGGCCTCGTCGGAGGTGGTCGTCATGGGCTTGTCGATGACGACGTTCAGACCCGCGCTGAGGCAGGCCTCGGCGATCTCGAAGTGCGTGCCGTTGGGCGTGACGATGACGATGAAGTCGACGGGGTCCGTGCGCTTGGGCTCGGATTCGACGAGCTCCTGCCATGAGCCGTAGGACCGGTCCTCGGGCAGGCCGAGTTGCTTTGCGGATTCGAGGGACTTCTCGGGTGTCGAAGACAGGGCCCCGGCCACGAGTGTTGCGGTGTGGTCGAGTGCGATGGCCTTGCGGTGGACTTCACCGATGAAGGCCCCGATGCCGCCACCGATCATGGCGTAGGTCAGGCTCATGAGTCGCGCTCCTTGTCGAAGGCGGAGTCGAACGCCCGTCCCGCGGGTGGGAAGTCGATGGCCTTGACGAATTCGACGGCTTCCATGGCGCCGTGCTCGCGGGCCATGGCGCTGTCCTCCCACTCGACACTGAGCGGGCCCTCGTAGCCGATGCGGTTGAGCGAGCGGAGGATGCCCTCGAAATCGACCTCGCCCCGCCCGGGCGAGCGGAAGTCCCAGCCCCTTCCCGCGTCGCCGAAGGCGAGATGGCTGCCCAGGATCGAGGTCGCGCCGTCGAGCGTTCTGGCTGCGTCTTTGATGTGCACGTGCGCGATGCGGTCGGGGAAGACATCGATGAGCTTGACGGGGTCGAGCCCCTGCCAGATGAGGTGTGAGGGGTCGAAGTTGATGGCGAAGGCGTCGTGGCCGTCGAGCGCGTCGAGGGCGCGGTCGAAGGTGTAGATGTCGTAGGCGATCTCGGTGGGGTGGACCTCGAGCGCGAAGCGGATGCCTTCTTCCTCGAAGGCGTCGAGGATGGGTGTCCACTGCTTGGCGAATGTCTCGTAGCCCTCGTCGATCTCGTCCTGGGTGGTGGGGGGGAAGAAGTAGAGTTTGTGCCAGACGGGCGAGCCGGTGAAGCCGTTGACGACGTCGACGCCGAACTTCCGGGCGGCTCGTGCGGTGTCGATCATCTCCTGGGCGGCTCTTGCGTTGACGCCGGCGGGTGAGCCGTCGCCCCAGACGCGTTCGGGGACGATTGATTTGTGGCGGGGATCGATGGGGTCGCTGACGGCTTGGCCGACGAGGTGGTTGCTGATGGCGAAGCAGCTGAGCCCGTAGGAGGCGAGCAGGTCGTGCTTGCGTTTGCAGTAGTCGTCGTCGGCGAGGGCCTTGTCGACTTCGAAGTGGTCGCCCCAGCAGGCGAGTTCGAGGCCGTCGTAGCCCCACTGGCTGACCATTTCGCAGAGTTTCTCGAGGGGGAGGTCGGCCCACTGGCCGGTGAACAGGGTGACAGGCCTCGGCATCGGTCGGCTCCGTGAATGTGTTGTTCGGGAGGCATCGGGCGTGACTTCCGCCCGCGCGTCCTGTATGCCCCACACGGTAGCCGAAAGGGCCTGTATACAACCAACGGGCGTGTACACAATCCGCTACACTCGCCGCGCGACCGAGTTCCCGGTCTAGTGAGAATTGAGCCCATGGATCCAGTCCAAGCCCCTGCGTTTGTTCGCTCGCGCCTGTCGATCATGATGTTCCTGGAGTTCTTCCTCTGGGGTGCGTGGTACGTCTCGATGGGGCCGTACCTGTTTGCGAACGAGATGGGCGACGTGGTGGGCTGGGCGTACTCGGTGGGTCCGATCGCCGCGATCGTGAGCCCCTTCTTCCTGGGCATGATCGCCGACCGGTTCTTTGCGACCGAGCGGGTGCTCGGGGTCATGCAGATTCTCGGGGGCGTGGCGCTGTGCGCGGCTCCGTGGGCGGCTTCGCAGTCGGCAAACCTGTTCATCGTCGCGATCCTGCTGCACATGCTCTGCTACATGCCGACGCTCGGGCTGACAAACACCCTCGCGTTCCACAACATGACGGACTCGGAGAAGCAGTTCCCGCTGATCCGCGTGTGGGGCACAATCGGCTGGATCGTCGCCAATGTCACTATCTCGCAGGCCGGTTGGGATACGTCGGCGAACATGTTCTACCTTGCTGGCGGTGCAGCCCTGGCGATGGGCGTGTTCAGCTTTACCCTGCCGCACACGCCGCCGCCCGCCAAGGGCCAGGCGTTCTCGGCGCGCGATGCACTCGGGCTTGATGCGTTGGTCCTGCTCAAGAACCGCTCGTTCTCGGTGTTCGTGCTGTGCAGCTTCCTGATCTGTATCCCGCTGGCTGCGTACTACGCGCTGGCCGGGCAGTTCGTAGGGGAGACCGGTTTCGAGAAGATCACGCAGACAATGTCGTTCGGGCAGATGTCCGAAATCGCGTTCATGCTCGTGATGCCCCTGTTCTTTGCACGACTGGGTGTGAAGTGGATGCTGCTGGTCGGCATGGCGGCGTGGGTGGCTCGCTACGGCCTCTTCGCCGGGGCCGCGGGCGACAGCATCAAGTGGATGGTCTTGACGGGGGTCATCCTGCACGGCATCTGCTACGACTTCTTCTTCGTCACCGGGCAGATCTATGTGGAT
The DNA here is from genome assembly GCA_965228265.1 of Phycisphaerales bacterium. Taxonomy (GTDB): domain Bacteria; phylum Planctomycetota; class Phycisphaerae; order Phycisphaerales; family UBA1924. The sequence goes on along the minus strand of OZ245804.1, from coordinate 4,109 downwards.
AACGCGTCGACCGCCAAGATCCGTGGCCAGGCTCAGGGTTTCCTCGTACTCATCACGCAGGGCCTGGGTATGTTCATCGGTGCCCAGATCATCGGCAAGCTCGTGGCGATGAACACCACGGGCGAGGGCGAGTTGGCGGTGATCGATTGGAAGCAGGTCTGGATCGTGCCCTGCATCTTCGCGGGCGTGATCATGGTGATCTTCTTCCTGTTCTTCCGGGACCCGGGGCGAAAGCCCAGGATTGAAGCGCCTGCTGTCGATGAAATGGATGAGCGAACGACGATGTAACAGTTTGCTCGCAAAATGTAACAGTTGAACGCACCGTGACGTGTGGTGTAGCCTGAACGCAAGCAATAAGCGCCGACGCCGGGGGGCCGCGGCGAAACCAGGAGAAGACGTGAAATGAGCAATCGCAGGAAAGAGTCAGACCAATCGAGGCGTCAGTTCCTGGGCAACGCGGCCGTGACCGCAGGCGGCGCGAGTCTTTTCGCCGCCGGCTGCGCGTCGACGGGCGGTCTGCGTCCGGGCGGCAGAGGGGCGGTGAAAACCGTGCCCACGATCGAGAAGCTCCCGCCCGTGGCGGTCAAGGACAACGAGCCGATCCGCATGGCCGTCATCGGCACGGGCGGCATGGGCACGGGTCACTGCCACGCGATCATGAATCTGACGGAGCAGGGCAAGACCAACACGCAGATCGTCGCGGTCTGCGATGTGAACCAGGTCCGCATGGCCGATTGCCAGAAGGCGTGTCAGGACAAGCAGGGCATCGCGGTCGACGCGTACGTCGATTACCACGACGTGCTCCGGCGTGATGACATCCACGCGGTGCTGATTGCCTCGACCGAGCACTGGCACGCGCAGCACGCGATCGACGCGCTCAACGCGGGCAAGGACGTGTACTGCGAGAAGCCGATGACCCTGGACCTCGATCAGGCGCTCGATCTCCGCAAGTTCGTGCTCGACAACCCGGACCGCATCTTCCAGGTCGGCACGCAGATGATGATGCTGCCCAAGTACATCGAGGCGCGCAAGGCGATCAAGGCCGGCGCGATCGGCAAGCCCGTCTGGAGCCAGACGAGCTACTGCCGGAACTCGAAGACGGGTGAGTGGAACTACTACGGCCTCGACGATCGCTGGGTCCCGGGCGAGAACGTCGATTGGAAGGCCTGGCTCGGCTACCTCGGCCCGCGCGAGTGGGACCCGAAGGTCTACGCCCGCTGGCGCCGGTACAAGGATTTCTCGACGGGTATCATCGGTGACCTGCTCGTCCACGTGATGACGCCCCTGATCATGGCCGTCGACGCGGGCTGGCCCGTGCGTGTGACCGCCTCGGGCCATCACGTCGTGGACCTTGAGATGGAGAACCCGGATCAGGTCAACCTGAACGTCGAGTTCGAGGACGGGCACACCATGATCGTGGCCGGCTCGACCGCCAACGAGGTGGGCCTGGAGACCATGATCCGCGGCCACGAGGCGAACATGTACCTCAACAGCCGGCACGTCGATATCCGCCCGGAACGCATCTTCGTCGACGAGGTCGACCAGCGCCGTATCGAGTGCCCGGACATCGGCAACGACCAGGACCAGCTGCGTCTGAACTTCCTCGAGTGCATCCGCACCCGCACGCCGGCGGTGAGCAACATCGACCTGGCCTCGAAGGTCATGGTCGCTGTCGACCTTGCCACCCGCAGCATGTGGGACGGCCGGGCGTACCGCTTCGATCCGAATTCGATGCGCTACAGCCGCATCTGATCGCGATCCGCGCATGACACACCACGTTTCTCACCCGGACGGAGGCTCAATCGGCCTCCGTCTGGCTTTACCCGCGATGGGGACGCGCTTCGAGCTCGTGCTCGCCGACCACAAAAGCGAACACGAGCTGCGTGCCCTTGGCGAATCGGCGCTCGAGATCATCCAGGATTGGCACGACCGCCTGAGCATCTTCGACAGGGGCTCGCTTGTCAGCCGGATCAACCGGGAGGCTCACGAGAGAGCCGTGCGCATCGACCGGGACATGCTGGATCTGCTCGCCGCGTGCGAGCGATGCCGGGCGATGACCGGGGGCGCGTTCGATATCGCGGTTGGGTCGCTGATGGAGCACTTGGGTTTCCGAGATGCTGCCGCGACTGGCGATGTGCCGTGCTTTGGCATGGACTTGGTTGAGGTAGACGCGGCAGCCATGACGGTGCGTTTCGCTGAGCCGGGCGTGAAGCTGGACTTTGGAGCCGTCGCCAAGGGCTGGGCGATCGATCGGGCACTCGAGGCGCTGCGTGAAGCGGGTGTGACATCGGCGCTTTTGCACGGCGGGACGAGCACCGTGGGATCGATCGGCACGGCTCCCGGGGGCGATCCCTGGCGCGTGCGCATCGAAGACGACGAACACGCCCCGATCGCGTTACTCGCCGACGCGTCGCTCTCGGTCAGTGCGCCCAGCGGGCGAGTGAATGAAGCTCAGGAGGGGCATGTCCTCGATCCGCGTTCGGGAAAGCCGTCCGCCGGTGCACGCCTGGCGGCGGTGATCGCTGTATACAGCGCCGACACGGATGCGCTATCGACGGCTTTGGTCGTGCTGGGCGCGCGCCCGGACTCGATCTCGCAAGACGTTGTCAGTATCCTCCCTGCACAAGGCTCCACGCCGGGGGGATGGGCCGTCGCGGGCAACGCGGCGGGAAGAGTCATCGTTCCAGATTCTGAACACGAAGGGCAGCAAGCATCATGAACAACAGACGCGAGTTTCTGGTGAAGACGGCGGGTGGTCTCGCAGCAGCGGCGGTGCTGCCCGAGCTCGGCTTTGTGAAGCTGCCCGATCCCCGCGCGGGCCTGCGCGTAGGTGTCATCGGAGCCGGGCGTCAGGGACGTTCGATCCTGGGCGAATTGACGAAGATCGAAGGCGCGGAAGTTGCAGCGGTCTGTGATATCGACGAACGCCGGATGAACGCGGGGCTCCGCCGCTCTGCGGGTGCCGAGGGCTTCGGCGATGTTGCCGCGATGCTGAGTTCGGGCAAGGTCGATGCCGTCGCCATCGCGACGCCGACACACACGCACCCCGAGGTCGCCAAGCAGTGCATCGAGGCGGGCGTGCATGTCTACCTCGACGGCCCGCTGGCGAACACGGTCGAAGGCTGCAACGAGATCGTGACCGCGGCCCGCTCCGCCAAGGGCGTCGTCGCCTCGGGTCTGCAGGGCCGGAGCAACCCGGTCTACAAGCTTGCGCGCACGTTCTTCCGCTCCGACTCGGTGCGTGATCTTGTCACGATGCGCGCCCAGCACAACCAGAAAACGAGCTGGCGCACGCCCGCAAACGATCCCGCCCGTGACAAGGCGCTCAACTGGCGGCTCGATCCCGAGGTCACCACGGGCCTGGCCGGCGAGTGGGGGACGCAGCAGTTCGACGTCTTCAACTGGTACACCGAGCGCTACCCGGTCAAGGTTTCGGGCGCGGGCTCGATCCGTCTTCACAAAGACGGCCGCTCTGTACACGACACGATCGCCTGCTCGCTCACATACGAGGACGGTGCGGTGCTGCAGTACCAAGCCACGCTCGCCAACTCGTACGAGGGCACATACGAGGTGCTGTACGGCACCAACGCGGCGATCAAGCTCGCCTGGAGCCACGGCTGGATGTTCAAGGAATCCGACGCGCCCACGCAGGGCTGGGAGGTCTACGCGAACCGCCAGCAGTTCCACAAGGACGAGGGCATCACGCTCATCGCCGACGCGACCAAGCTCGCCAGTCAGGGCAAGCTCAAGGACGGCATCGGGCTGCCCAACTCGGCGCTGTACTACGCGCTCGGTGACTTCGTGGCCTGCGCCGCCGACGGCAGCACCCCCGCGTGTGTGGTTGAAGAGGCCGCCCGCGCGACCGCCATCGGCATCGCGGCGCACAAGGCCATCACCACCGGCAGCGAGCAATCGATCGAAGTCTGAGCGATCACCACGGAGAACGTCCCTTGACCACGCAATCGCCAGCATGGCCCCGCCTCAGCTCGCTCGGGCTCCTGTCCAAGGTCGGGCTCATCTTTCTCGTGCTCACGCTGCTGACCGGGTACATCGTCAGCGGCATCTTTCTCAACATGGAGTACGAGAACCGGGACGAGCGCCCGGGGCTG